>RJAE01000001.1 GCA_004000035.1 Arthrobacter sulfonylureivorans
CGGCGCCGGGGGCAGGCCCCCAGGCGGCAAGATCTGATGGGGTGCTGTCCTCCGCTGTGGCAGGATTCGCGGCAAAATGAGCCGGGGCGGTTGGTGCGGTTGCGTCGGGATTGGGGACCTGCTTGGCGCCAAGCTCCTCCGGCTCGGCGCCATGCACGGCTTCCGGCACCTCGTCGGGCGTTGCTGTGGAACCGAAGAGATCCTCCGGCTCCTGTGCCTCGTCGAACGGTTCCGCTGCCATACTTCAACGCTACGCAGCGCAGGCGCGGGGTAGAACGGGTGTTCGACGTATGTGCACAAACGCCAGGGGACACGGCCCTGTGGAGGACAAGACGGGTGGCGGAGGCGGGGAGCGGCCTGTGGAGGGCAAGTCCGGCTTGTAGAAGAGGAGGCAGACCTGGAAGGACAGTGGCAGTCCGGGAAGGGAGCAGACAACGGCCGCCGATGATCCAAGCAAGGGGCGATGGCAGGAGCAGACGACGCTAACGGTGGAGCCGCCGTCGCGCGCGGTAAAGCGTGTACGGCGGTCCGAGGGACTTAACAGCAGGAGCCCGCCCCGCGAAGGGACGGGCTCCATGCGCGTTAGGGCACCGGCCTTGCTGGCGGCCTAACGGGGCTGCTCCCCTAGAGGTTGCCGGTGGCGATCCGCAGCATGCGGCGCAGCGGCTCGGCGGCGCCCCACAGGAGCTGGTCGCCGACGGTGAAGGCGCTGATGTACTCCGGGCCCATTTCCAGCTTGCGGATGCGGCCAACCGGGATCTCCAAGGTGCCACTGGCCGCCACGGGGGTGAGGTGCTCCATGGTGGATTCCTTGGTGTTCGGCACCACGCGGGACCACTCGTTGTCGGTGTCGATGATCCGCTCGATTTCGGTCACCGGGAGGTCTTCGGTGAGTTTCAGGGTCAGTGCCTGCGAGTGGGACCGCATGGCGCCGATGCGCACGCACAGACCGTCGAAGGGGATGCGCTGGTCATCGCTGAGCCCCAGAATCTTGTTCGTCTCGGCCGGCGCTTTCCACTCTTCCTTGGATTGTCCGTTGCCCAGGTCCTTGTCGATCCACGGGATCACCGAACCGGCCAGCGGCACGCCGAACTGGGAGGAATCCAGCTCGGGATTGCGCTGCTGTGCCAAGATTTTGCGGTCGATTTCCAGGATGGCAGAGGCAGGGTCTGCGAGCTCGGCGGATACTGCGGCGTTGAGCGAACCGAACTGGTTCAGCAGTTCGCGCATGTGCCGGGCACCGCCGCCGGAGGCTGCCTGATAGGTCATGGAGGTTCCCCACTCCACCAGGCCGTTCTTGAACAGCCCGCCCAGCCCCATGAGCATGCAGGAAACGGTGCAGTTGCCGCCGATGAATTCCTTGACGCCGCGCGCCAGGCCGGCGTCGATCACGTCCCGGTTTACCGGGTCCAGCACGATGATGGAGCTGTCCTGCATCCGCAGCGTGGAAGCGGCGTCGATCCAGAGGCCGTCCCAGCCGGCATCGCGCAACTTGGGGTAGACCTCGGAGGTGTAGTCCCCGCCCTGCGCGGTGACGATGATCGGCAGCTTGGCCAGCGTCTCGACGTCGTACGCGTCCTGCAGTTTGCCTGCGTCGCCCGCGGCAGCACCAGCGAAGGCCGGGGCGTCGCCGCCGGCGTTCGACGTGGAGAAAAAGACGGGGTTGATCAGGTCGAAGTCGCCTTCATCCTGCATGCGTTGCATCAGGACGGAGCCGACCATGCCGCGCCAACCGATCAGGCCGACGGACTGTGTAGAGGAAGTGGCTGCGGGTGAAGTCATGCCATCTAGTTTACGGGCAGGGTCAATTTGGCTGCGGTGAGTTACGTGCCTCTCCGAGCACATCTAGGGGACGTGTACGACGGCGGGGCTCCCCTTGGCTGCCTCCGTGCAGCGTTGGTGCGGCCCGGCGGCGCCGAGGTCCTAAGCTTTCTGCTGTTGCAGCGAGGCCCGGGCTATTGCACCCGGCTGTCCTCCCCGCGGACCCAGAGCGAGATGCGGTAGCGGGTGCCGTTGGCTGCGGTGCTCCAGCCCTCGGTGGGGGAGACGCCGTCGAGCTTCCAATCCGGGCCCAGCTGCGGGGCGTAGGTGTCGCCGTCGGTCTCCATGTCGATGACGGTGACCGAGGCCGCGTTGGAATGCTGTGTGGTGAGGTTGAAGATCTCGCCGCCGCCAAGGATCCAGATTTCGTCGCCGCCCGGACTGGCTGCGGCCTCGGCCATCGCGTCCTCCACGGAATCGACCACTACGGCGCCCTCGGCCACGAGCTGGTCGCGCATTTCCGGCCTGCGGCTGATAACAATGTTGGTGCGCCCGGGCAGCGGCCGGTACTTGTCAGGGAAGGACTCCCAGGTCTTGCGGCCCATGATCACCGGATGGTTGAGCGTGGTTCGCTTGAAGTGCGCCAGGTCTTCGGGCAGATGCCAGGGCATGCCGCCGTCGCGGCCGATCACGCCGTTGGTGGTCTGGGCCCAGATCATGCCGACCACTGGCGCCGGCAGCGGCTGCCGGTCGTCGGTGGCGGCCGCCGCGGCAGTCACGGCCTCGGCGACGCTGCCCGGATAGGGGCGCGGGCCGTCGGCGGCGCGGCCGGCTGCGCTGGCGGCAGGTGCAGCGTCGGCGGCGGCGGCGGGGCTGGCTGCAGCGGCGGGGCCGGCGTTGTAGTCGGCGCTCATACGGCCACCGGTGCCTTGATGGCAGGATGGTGCTGGTAATTCGCCACGTCGAAGTCCTCCAGCGAGTAGTCAAAAATGCTCTCCGGCTTCCGCAGGATGTTGAGCGTGGGGTAAGGGTAGGGCTCGCGCGACAACTGCTCGCGGACCTGGTCCACGTGGTCGTCGTAGACGTGAACGTCGCCGCCGGTCCAGATGAATTCACCCGGCTCCAGCCCCACCTGCTGCGCCAGCATCAGGGTGAGCAGTGCATAGGAGGCGATGTTGAAGGGCACGCCCAAGAACATGTCCGCGCTGCGCTGATAGAGCTGGCAGGAGAGTTTGCCGTCCGCCACGTAGAACTGGAAGAACGCGTGGCACGGCGGCAGCGCCATGTTCTTGATCTCCGCCACGTTCCACGCAGAGACGATGTGCCGGCGCGAGTCCGGATTGTTCTTCAGATCTTCCACCAGATTGGCGATTTGGTCGATATGACCGCCGTCGGGCGTGGGCCAGGAGCGCCACTGAACTCCGTAGACCGGACCGAGCTCGCCGTCGGCGTCGGCCCATTCATTCCAGATCTTGACGCCGCGTTCCTGAAGCCATTTCGCGTTCGAGTCGCCGCGCAGGAACCAAAGCAGCTCCAGCGCCACGGACTTGAAATGCACGCGCTTGGTGGTGATCAGCGGGAAGCCTTGGGCCAGGTCATAGCGGATCTGGCGGCCGAAGACGCTGCGGGTGCCGGTGCCGGTCCGGTCCGATTTGGTCGTCCCGTTGGCCATGACGTCGCGAAGCAGGTCTTCATACGGGGTGGGAATCGCGTTCACAGCGTCCAGTGTAGTTCAGGGGTGCTTAGGCGGCTGCAGGCGGAGTGCCGGCTCACGGCCCGTCCGGCGCGTTCCCGCGCGGGCGCTGCAGCTGGCCGCGGACCAGGTTCAGAACTGTTTCATCATCCAGTCCCGCTTCCCGGGCGGCGCGCACCAAATGTACGACGGCGAGGCCCACCTCGACGGAGCCGGCTGCGGTTTTGTGCGAGGAGGCTGCCGTATCGGCCACCGTGGTGCCATGGCGCCGTCGGCTGATGAGCAGGCCCGCGGCCTCGAGCTCTTTGTACGCCCGGGCCACGGTGCCCGCGGCCACACCCAAGTCTGCGGCCAGGCTGCGCACCGGGGGCAGGCGTTGTCCGGCGGCCAGGGTGCCCACCGCAATGAGCGAGGCTACCTGGCTGCGGATCTGTTCGTACGGGGGAGTCGGTGCCGCCAGGTCCACCCGGATCTGGGTACTCATGGCGTGCGGTCCTTGCGGACAGCGGACTGGTCGTGGTCCGGGCCAAGGCCGGGAGGGCCGCTGACAGCGTGGTCCGAGTGGCGAGTCACGGGGTGGCCAATATAGCTGGCCACGGATCGGCGCGGTCGCGATGCTCCGGGGAGAAGTGCCAGCACGATGGCGGTCAGGTAGAGCACCGCCGTGGTGATGCGGAGCGCTGTATGCACGCCAGGGGATAACTGATACACGCTCCACGAGACGGTGCTGTCCAGGAACCAACCCCAGGCAGCGGGATGTGCGTGGAGCAGTTGGGCGGTCAGAGCGAACAGCCCGGCGGCGGTCATCCGCGCAACGCGGAAGCCGGAAACGCGGCGGAGCAGGTTGTCCGCCTCCGGGGTTGCCTCGAACAGCCGGGGACGTCGGTGCACCAACAGGATGGCGGCTGCGCCGAGCAGGAGCAGGGCAGCACCGGCCACGGCGAAGGCTGCCAGCAGGTCGGGCTGTCGGCCCGGGGCGGCAGCATTGAAACCGATGGCGGCGGCCAGCAGCACCGCGCCGCCGGCAACGGCGGCAAGGAGCGGGCTCGGAATCAGCCGGGTCACAGGCACCGGCCGGCCGTAACTGGGCGAGCCGGAAGCGTCGGACGATCTGGTGTGGCCGCGCCACAGCCGAACTTCCCCGGCTGCAACAACGGCCAAAAACACGGCCACCGGAACGGCAAACGCCAGAGGCAGCAAGAGTTGGGGCGAAGTAGAGAAGACGGGGTTCCCGTTGTCAGGGACGGTGGCCGGCTGAACAACGAAACTGGCCCACCCACCCACAGCAACCAGCGCCACTGCGGTGAAGACCATCGCGGCAGTATGCATGGACTCCGTGATCTCCTGCCCCGCGGCGTAGCTGCCCCGGTAGATGACCGGACGGCCCGGGGTGCCGTCTGGAGCCAGCAGGGGAGGGCGCCACAGGGCCATGGCGATCATCAGAGTGACCGCGAGCCAGCCTGCCAGTTGCTGGGCGGGTTCCCAGCCGGTGGCCGGTGCCGGTCCGTCGAGGATGATGGCCGGCACCTGTTGATTGGCGAAGCTGACCGCCATGGTGCCGAGTGAAGCGAAAAGCAAGGCGGCCGTGCGGAACAGACGGTTGATCAGGATGCGCCGCAGGATGTCGTTGTCTTCGCGGTTGAGCGAGTCCACGGAGCGTCTGCGCACGATCACCGTGGTCGCCGTGGCGACGCCGACCGCGAGCGTCAGGATGCCGATCAGCAGGATCGGCGCAAAATAGCTGCCGGGCTGGCGGCCGTTGTGCTCGCCGGTGACTTCAACACCGTCGAAGGATTGGGAACCGCTGAAACCTTCGATCCCCGGCAGCTCCCAGACGGCGATCGCCGCGGTCACGGCCAGCACGGCCGCCGCAATCATGACTGAGAGCAGCGCCGAGGGGATGTAGTCGCGGGTGCGCCGGATGGTGACGTCGGCACGGCGGACCCTGCCGCGGGGCTTGGGCCAGGTGTATTGGCCGATGATGTAGATTCCAGCCAAGCTGACCAGCGGAACCAAGACAGTCAGCAGGCCCGCCAGCCAGGAAGGCCCTTGCGCCTGTCCGGCGTAGTACGCGGCCGGAATGCTCCCGACTTCCGAAGCCGCGGCCAGCCCGCTGGCGAAGAACGCGATGAGGGTCGTCCAGAACGCATGCCTCCGCGCGGCATCCCGTCCGGCCTCGTCCGATGTACCCGGGTCCACGCCTGAACCTGGCGCCGCGAGGGTGGCTGCACTTGCGCCCGCTCTGCCGGCGATAATCCGCAGCGCACCGTAGATGATGACGGCGCCGAACAGCAGGCCGGTGATGGTGCTGGTCAGTAAGTCCACGATTCCCCTCGTGCTGTATCAATGGATCAAGTATTTGATACAAAGCAGCAAGGGGTCAATAGGTCGGGGTTGCCGGGCAGCATGAGCACTCGCCCGGTGCAAGAGCCGGGGTTGCCGGGCAGCACGAGCACTCGCCCGGTGCCGCTAGTCGTCGTAGGCGTCGAGGATCTCCATGGCCACAATCTTGCCGCGCTGCTTCTTGGAGATGTGGCAGACCAGCACGGCCCCGGGCCGCAGATAGGGGTCTTCGGTGGGCAGTTTCGCGGCGAGCAGGGGATCCATCCGGGCTGCCAGCACCTTGAACAGGTTCGGCAGCACGGGCCGGTGGGTGCAGACGGCGGTCGGCTTGCCCTTCTCCAGCATCTGGAACAGCGCGGCCCTGGCCTTCTTCGGGTTGCGTTCGTTGTTGTGTTCGGTGATGGCGTCGACGGTCCGCAGCTTCGTCTGGGTGTGCATGGCATACGGGGTGACGGTCTGCACGCAGCGCAGCCACGGGCTGGAAACAATCCGCTTGGGTTTCCACGCGGAGAGCATCCGGCAGACCGCCAGTGCCTGCCGCCGTCCGGTGGCCACCAGCGGGCGCTCGCCCTCGGCCTGGGACCACGCGGACCGCGGTTTGGCCTTGGCATGGCGGACGACGACGAACGGATAGGTATCGAGCTCGTCCCGCCGGTGCGCGGCCTCCAGCGCGTCCAGTGGTTCGACGTCGGAAGGGTTGGTCAGCAGTTCGCGGGCCTTGGCCGGCGGGCACCAGAGCACGCGGTCCACCTCGTTGCCGTCCGGAACCGGTTCCTGTTTGTCCAGCTTGGCAGCCCAGTACAGCACCTGCTTGAGCCCGGGGTTGACCTTGTAGTAGATGGTGGGCAGCGGAATGCCCAACCGGATCTGCACTCCTATCTCCTCGTCGACCTCGCGGACGGCGCACTCGGGCGTGGTTTCGCCGTTGTCCAGCTTGCCCTTGGGCCAGGACCAGTCGTCGTAACGAGGCCGGTGGATCAGCAGTACTTCGAGGCGGCCCTGGCGGACTCGCCAGCACAGAGCCCCCGCAGCGGTGACTTTGACGCCCGGGGGAGCACCGGCGTCGTCGGTTTTGTTCTGCGTCATCAGCGGCGGCTGAGGGTGCGCTGGCGGGACCGGGATGCGAGCAGCCAGGACTGGATATCCGAGAGGGGGTTGCCGTCGTCGTCCTTGTGGCGCCGGGTCCAGTCGCCGTCGCTGTCCAGATGCCAGCTGGCGGTGCCCGGGTCCATGTACCGGTCCAGCACGGCCAACAGGTCGTTGATGTCCTCGCGCGAGTTCAGCTGCACCAAGGCCTCCACGCGGCGGTCCAGATTGCGGTGCATCATGTCGGCGGACCCGATGTAGACCACCGGGTCGCCGCCGTTGGCAAAGCCGAACACGCGTGAATGCTCCAGGAACCGGCCGAGGATTGAGCGGACGCGGATGTTCTCGCTGAGCCCCGGTACTCCCGGGCGGACGGCGCAAATGCCGCGGACAATGACGTCCACCTTCACGCCGGCCTGCGAGGCACGGTAGAGCGAGTCGATGATGGCCTCGTCCACCATGGAGTTCAGCTTGATCACCACGCGGGCGGCTAGGCCGGCCTTGCTGTTGGCGATTTCCTTCTCGATCCGGTCTATCAGGCCCGAACGGACCGAACGCGGTGCCACCAGCAGGCGCTTGAAGGTGGACTTCGGGGCGTAGCCGGAGAGCTGGTTGAACAGCTTGGAGAGGTCCTCGCCCACCTGGTAATTGGCCGTCAGCAGGCCCAGGTCCTCGTAGTAGCGGGCCGTGCGCGGGTGGTAATTGCCGGTGCCGATGTGGCAGTAGCGGCGCAGTCCGTCGCCCTCCTGGCGCACCACCAGCGAGAGCTTGCAGTGGGTCTTCAGGCCCACGATGCCGTAGACCACGTGGACGCCGGCCTGCTCCAGCTTCCGGGCCCAGTCGATGTTGGCCTGCTCGTCGAACCTGGCCTTGATCTCCACCAGGGCCAGCACCTGCTTGCCGGCTTCGGCGGCGTCGATCAAAGCGTCCACGATCGGTGAATCGCCCGAGGTCCGGTACAGCGTCTGCTTGATCGCCTGTACCTTCGGGTCTGCGGCGGCCTGCTCCAGGAAGGCCTGCACCGAGGTGGAGAACGAGTCGTAGGGATGGTGCAGCAGAATGTCGCGCCGGCGCATGGCAGCGAACACATTCGCGGCCTTGGACGTTTCGCTCTCGTTCAGGAAGCGGCTGGTGTGCGCCAGCTGCTTGGGGTACTTCATGTCCGGCCGGTCGATCCGGTAGATGGCTTCCAGGCCGCGGAGGTCCAGCGGCGCCGGCAGCGCGTACACCTCGGATTCCTCCACGCCGAGTTCGCGCACCAACAGTTCGCGCACGCTCGGGTTGATGTCCGTGGCCACTTCAAGCCGCACGGGCGGGCCGAAGCGGCGGCGCAGCAGTTCCTTTTCCAGCGCCTGGAGCAGGTTCTCGGCGTCGTCCTCTTCGACTTCCAGGTCCTCGTTGCGGGTGACCCGGAAGGTGTGGTGCTCCAGCACCTCCATGCCCTGGAAGAGCAGGTCCAGGTGCTGGGCGATGACGTCTTCCAGCGGGATGAACCGCGCGGTGCGGCCGGGGACCGAGCCGGCGCGGGGGCCGTCCACGGAGATCAGCCGGGAGAGCTGGTCGGGGACCTTGAGCCGGGCGAAGAGTTCCTTCTCGCTCACCGGGTTGCGCACAATCACGGCCAGGTTCAGCGAAAGTCCGGAGATGTAGGGGAACGGGTGGGCCGGGTCCACCGCCAGCGGGGTCAGGATCGGGAACACCCGCTCCCGGAACATGACGGACAGCTCGGTACGGGCCGCCTCGTCCAGCTCATCCCAGCGCACAATGTGGATGTGCTCGTACGCCAAAGCCGGGCGGATCTGCTCGGCGAAGATCCGGGCATGGCGGTGCTGCAGCTTGTGCGCCGCGACCTTGATCTGTTCCAGTTGCTCGCTGGGCGAGAGGCCGGCGGCGGACGGCACGGCCAGTCCGGTGGCGATCCGGCGCTTCAGGCCGGCCACCCGGACCATGAAGAACTCGTCCAGGTTGGAGGCAAAGATGGAGAGGAAGTTCAGCCGTTCCAGCAGGTAGAGGTCCTCGTCCTCGGCCAGTTCCAGGACGCGTGCGTTGAAGTCCAGCCAGCTGATTTCCCGGTCCAGGAACCGTTCCAGGGTAAAGTCCCCGTCGGGTGCCAGCGAGGGGGCGAACTCCGGAATGTCGATGCGGTCCTGGGTGGCGCGGGCAGGAACCATCTCGGAGGACCCTAAGCGCGGAATGGCTGCGGCTTCAGGTTCGGTAACCATGCTCTCTCCTGCTGACGTCGGCGGGCCGGGACTTACCTCTCATCGAGGCGCCGGTTACCTATAAGGTTACCGACTCCTGCCGATCAGCCTGAGCCTGCGCTGCATACATCACGTCCACATCCCAGCGGGTAAAGCCGAGCTTGCGGTAGAGCCCCACGGCGGGCTCGTTGTCCGCGTCCACGTAGAGCATGATCGCGTGTTCGCCGGCGTCCTGCAGGTGCTTGATGCCGGCGATGGTCAGGGCCTTGCCCAACCCGGTGCCCTGCGCCTGCGGCGTCACTCCGACCACGTAGACTTCGCCGATGGACGGGTGGCTGCCGGTCCGCGGATGGATTTTGGTCCAGTGGAAACCGAGCAAACCGCCGCCGTCCCGGCGCTCGGCCAGCAGGAACCCGGTCGGATCGAACCAATCCTCGGCCATTCGGGCCCGCAAATCGGACAGCGTCATGGCGCCTTGTTCAGGATGGTCGGCAAAAGCTGCGGCGTTGGCGGCCAGCCAGGCTTCTTCATCCTGGCCGGGCACGAAGGCGCGGATGACGACGCCGGCCGGCAGTTCGGCGTCGGGCATTCCCGCGGGGTGGGTCAACCGCATCCGCCACAGCTCGCGCACGGGTGCGAAGCCGAAGCGGGCGGCCAGCCGTCCCGCTGCCTCGTGGCCGCCGTGCGACCAGGCCTTCAGATTGGGCAGTTCGGTGTGGTGCTGCACGGCCTCGGCCAACCGCAGGCCCACACCTTCGCCGCGGTAGGACGGGTGCACTACGAGTTCCAGCACGTTGTCGGCGCCGGCGGCGGTGGCCAGGCTGACGACGGCGACGCCGGCCAGCGCGCTCGCGGTGGCGGGATCGGAGCGCTCTTCGCCGGCGTAGGTAGCCAGCACCAGCAGATCGGCGGAGTCCGCGGCGCGCAGGTTGACCCAGGTCTGCTCGGAGAGCGGCGGGTTCCCGTCGGATTCTTCGGCGGCGGCGGCGAGCGCCTTGATGTCCGCGAGGGTCTCGGTGTCAGGGGCGCCCTTGATGGTCAGCACGGGCCACAGGTCGGAATCCGATGCAGTCATGAGCACAGACTATCCGAGCACGCAACGACGGCAGGGTAGCGCGGCCCGTCGCCTGACGGAATCGCCGCCAAGCACGCCGCCGCGTGCTTCGGGTCCTCGGGCCCGGGGCAGAACGGCGGCGGCCGGACCCCGGGGAAGAACCGGGGAGGCCGGGTCAACCGGTGACGTCGGCCGGTTCTTCGTCCGAAGCGCGGACCAGGGTGAAGCGGTAGCCGACGTTGCGGACGGTGCCGATCAACTGTTCGTGGTCGGAGCCCATCTTGGCCCGCAGCCGCCGCACGTGCACGTCCACCGTCCGGGTGCCGCCGTAGTAGTCGTAGCCCCAGACTTCGTGCAGCAGTTGGTCTCGGGTGAAAACCCGGCCGGGATGCTGGGCCAGGTACTTGAGCAGTTCGAATTCCTTGTAGGTCAGGTTCAGCGGCTGCCCGCCCACGCGCGCCGTGTAGCTGGCCTCGTCGATCACCACCCCGGAGGCGTGGATCTCTGTGCTGGTTTCCGCATCGCCGGCGTGCGCCCGCGCGATCACCAGCCGCAGCCGCGCCTCCACTTCGGCCGGGCCGGCGGTGTCCAGGACCACGTCGTCGGCCAGCCAGTTGGCGCTGACGGCGGCCATGCCGCCCTCGGTGAGGACCAGCACTAGCGGTGCGCTCAGCCCGGTGGCTTTCAGTAGTTGGGTGAGCGAGCGCGCGCCGACCAGGTCCTTGCGGGCATCGACCATGACGACGTCGGCCGGGTCGGTTTCCAGCAGTGCCGTGGGTTCGGCCGGCAGAATGTGGACCTTATGGTTCAGCAGTTCGAGGGCCGGCAGGACGCCAATCGACGAGCCGGGGCTGTTGGTCAACAGCAGAATGTGCGGCATGGTTCCTCCAAGGGGTTTGCGGCGCACATCATCGGGCTGGGCCCGGAAGGTCCTCACTATGCAGGAGACTCCTGCCGGACGGTGGCACAAGTATAGCGCCCGCAGCCTGCGGTGCCGCGGCTTCTCGCACCCCCCCTGCCTCATAGGGCAGTATGACTAGCGTGAAAACGTGGATCGTCGCCGTAGCCGCGGCCGCCGTACTGTGCGCCGTCGTCGGTGCCTCCTACCTGTCCCTTCCCGCGCTGACTGCCGTGGTGTGCGTTGCCGCTGTGGTGATCGGCATCGGATGGCCGGTGCTGCTGGAGGTGCCGGCCAAAAAGACCCTGGCCGTGGTCATCTCCTTGGCAGGAATTGCGACGGCGGTCCTCGCCAGCGTGGCGCCCGCCGGCATGCCGCTGCTGTGGATGGCGGTGGTGATTGCGCTCGGCGTGATGGCCGTCTTCCTGATCCAGTTGATCCGCGGCACCGGGCAGCCACACCGGCTCGAGTCCACCTTCGGCGCCAGCGCCGGCCTGGTGCTGACCTCGCTGGGTGCCGGCTGGGTGGCGGCCGAACGGCTCTCGGCCAATACCGCCAACACGGGCATGATGCTGGTGACAGGCATCAGCATGCTGGTGGCCATCGCCGCCTGCCTGCTGCCCTGGCCGGACCGCATAGTGGCGCCGCTGGGCGTGCTGCTGGCCACGCTGGCCGGAACGCTGGCCGCCCCGCTGTTCTCCAACGTGCCGATGTTCCCCGCCGCGGTAGTGGGCGCCGTCGTCGGCATCATCCTGGTGTGCTTCCGGCGGCTGATCCTGGCCGACGGCGGCCCCACCCGGCTGCCGGCCATGCTCGCTGCCGGCGCGGCACTGGTCATGTCCGCCGGCTCGCTGGTCTACTTCCTGGAACGGATGCTGCTGCGCTGATCCGGCTGGCGTGCTGATCTGCGTGAGGCACTGATCCTGCGCGAGGCGCTGATCGGGTTGCTGCTGATCCGGGCTACTGTGCCGACCCAAAGCGGCGCGGGAAGGTGCCGTACCCGGGCGCCGGGATGTTCGCCCGGTTGTTGATCGAGGTCACAGCGGGTGGTTACGTAGCAAGCAGGCATCCTTCCGTCCGGGCCGTTACTATGGAGCCATGTCGTATCTCGGTCTTGAAATCGCCTTCCTTTCCCTGCTGGTCCTCGCCGGCCTCTCCATCGCGGCCGTCGCCTCGTTGGTGGTTGTCCGCCTGTTCAAGGGCCAGAAGTAAGCGGCCCCTCTCTTCATCATGCCGATTGAACTCCCCACCGAACTGACCCCGGAGCTGGTGCCGCTGTCATGGCTGCTCGGCACCTGGGAAGGCGCTGGCCGGCTGGGTGCGGGCGAGGATGAGGACGAGCACTTCGTCCAGAAGGCCACGTTCACGCAGAACGGCCTGCCCTACCTGCAGTACACCGCCGAAAGCTGGCTCACCGACGAGGACGGCAATCGGTTGCGGCCGTTGACGGTGGAAACCGGCTTCTGGGCGTTGGACCGCAAGCTCAACGACGCCGACGTTGGACCGGGCCTGGTCCCGGCGGACATCGTGCCGGCGTTGAAGTCGGCCGACGAGGTCGAAGAGCTGCGCAACGCCGACGGCGGTTTCGACATCACTGCCACCATCGTGCACCCGGGCGGCATCTCGGAGCTTTACTACGGCCAGATCAAGGGACCGCGCGTACAGCTGAGCACGGACATGGTGATGCGCGGATCGCAGTCCAAGGACTACAGCGCGGCCACCCGGATTTTCGGTCTGGTCAACAATGACCTGTACTGGCGCTGGGACGTGGCCGCAGCCAAGGGCAAGGATCTGGCCCCGCATGCCTCGGCGATCCTCACTAAGCGCCCGTAAATCAGCCGGAACGGCTCACCGGGCCTCCCGGTGCCGGACCGGCGCCACCCGCGGGGCGGCGCCTCCCGGGAATTTGGCACCGCCGTCAGGAGTTGACCCCAATATGACCTATCGCAGCCCCTTGCTCCTGCAGCCCGGCGGTGTCGAAGCCTCCGGGGCCGACGCCGGCGTTGCCGCCCACTACTCCGATCCGCTGCGCGAGCAGCGTGCGCTGGCCCGCGGTGAAGCAGTGGTGGACCTGTCCCACCGCGGCGTGGTGACTGTGGCCGGTGAAGACCGGCTGAGCTGGCTCAACACCCTTTCTTCGCAGCTGCTGTTGAACCTGCAGCCGGGCCAGTCCAGCGAGGCGCTGCTGCTCACCGTGCAGGGCCGGATCGAATACGACGCCCGCATTGTGGACGACGGCGAACGTACCTGGCTGATTGTCGAATCCTTCGAGGCAGCGCCGCTGGCCGCGTGGCTGGAGTCGATGAAGTTCATGCTGCGGGTGGACATTGCGGATGTTTCCGCAGACTGGGCGGTGGTCGGTTCGGTCAAGCCGGTGCCGGAGTTCGACGGTAGGACCGTCTGGCAGGACCCGTGGCCGCAGATCGGCGCCGGCGGCTATGCCTATACCGGGATCGAGGAACCGCAGCATCCCGGCCTGGAACGGACCTGGTACGAGTATCTGCTGCCGGCCGCCGAACTGGAATCCGCCGTCTCCAGCCTGCAGTTGGCCGGTGTCTGGGCGGCCGAGGCGCTGCGGATCGCGGCCTGGCGCCCGCGGTTCGGCGCTGAGACGGACGAGAAGACCATTCCGCACGAGCTGGACCTGCTCCGCACCGCCGTGCACCTGTCCAAGGGCTGCTATAAGGGCCAGGAAACCATCGCCCGCGTGCACAACCTGGGCCATCCGCCGCGGCGGCTGGTGTTCCTGCAGCTGGATGGCTCCCAGCACACGCTGCCTTCCCCGGGCAGCGACGTGCTGCTCGGCGACAAGCGAGTGGGGGCCATTACCTCCGCGGCGCAGCACTACGAAATGGGTCCGATCGCCCTGGCCGTGGTCAAGCGCTCGGCCGATCCGCAGGCCCAGCTGACGGTGGTGGACGGCGACGAGAGCTATGACGCCGCCCAGGAAGTCATTGTCACCACCGACGCCGGCCAGGTCGTCGGTCGGCAGACCGGGTTCCTGCGCGCGCCGCGCTGAGGCTTGCCGCGCTGAGACCCTCGCGCGGAAGTTTCGCCCCGGGAGTTTTTGGCAGGGCTAGTCCTTCGGTAGGATCACCGACGTCTGGGTTCCGGCGTCCCAGAAACCCAGGCTCGCGGCCAGCGCCCGCGAGGCTTCGTTGGATTCGTGTGAGCGCCATTGCGGGATGAGCCCGGACGAGAGCGCCTCGTGGCCGGCGATCGCCGCGATCAGCGCACCGGCACCGCGGTGCCGGTAGCTGGGTGCGGTCAGCACCCCCACGTTGGCGAGGATCTGCTGCCACTCCTTGTAGCCGGCGCCGGCCATCGGTGTGCTGCCGTCAAGCAGCACAAAGGACTTGTCCATTCCGGCCAGCCCCACTTCGTGGATGTCATCCGGCGGGCACATGCCCTCCAGGCGGGCCACGTCGCTGCCCGCGGTGGAAACGGTAACCTCCCGTTCGGGCTGCACCACGGGTAGATCGTCGGCGTAGGACAGCACCGCCCTGCCCAGTCCGTGGCCGCCATGCTCCCGGCTCACCTGCATCAGCGTCTGGTGCTCCGCCAGCTCGTCGTCCGAGTACGGGGCTGCCGCCTCCACCGCCCATTCCGGCCCGACCAGCGCGGATCGCTCGAACAGGCGCACGAAGGTGAGCGCACCGGCGTCGTTGTTGATTTTGGTCAGCCGGCCTCCACCGGAGGCGAAGGCGTTGTCGGCAAATCCCAGCAACCGCGCCCACGCCAGCAGCACAATGTCGGAGGTTCCTGCGTCCAATCGCATACCGGCCAGATTACTGAAGGCTCAGCCGAAGAGAACCCTTGCCTCGTCGTATCGGTGCTGCGGGACCGTTTTTAAATTGTTCAAAGCGGACTCAAATCCAACGTGCGCAATGTCCGTGCCCTGCAGCGCCACCATGGTGCCCCAGCGTTCCTCCACCACCGAATCCACTACAGCCATGCCCAGCCGGGTGGCCAGCACGCGGTCGTAGCCGGAGGGAACCCCGCCGCGCTGGATGTGGCCCAGCGTGGTGGCCCGGGTCTCGATGCCGGTGCGCGCTTCCAGCTCCGGGGCCAGCCGTTCGCCGATGCCGCCCAGCCGAGGCCGGCCGAACCGATCCAGCCCGCGCTCGGCGTGCGGGCCCAGCTCGCCGTCGGGAACCCACCCTTCTGCCACCACCACCAACGGTGCGCGGCCGCGCTTCTGCGCGTGCAGCACCCACTCGGAGACCTGGTCCATGGTGACGCGCTGCTCCGGAATCAAAATGGCATGCGCGCCGGAAGCCATGCCCGCGTGCAGCGCGATCCAGCCGACGTTTCGGCCCATGACCTCGGCGATCATGCAGCGGTGGTGGGATTCGCCGGTGGTGCGCAGCCGGTCGATCGCCTCGGTGGCGATCTGCACGGCGGTGTCGAAACCGAAGGTGTAGTCGGTGGCTTCCAGATCGTTGTCGATGGTCTTGGGCACGCCCACAATCTTCAGTCCGGCCTCGGTGAGCCGGTGTGCACCGGCCAGAGTGCCCTCGCCGCCGATCACAATGACCGCGTCGACGCCCAGCTTGTCCAACGTCCGCTGGATGTTCTCCGGCCCGCCGTTGGGGCCGTCGTACGGGTTGGTGCGCGAGGTGCCCAGGATCGTGCCGCCCTGCTTGGAAATACCCCGCACCTGATGCCGAGGCAGCTCCATGAAGTCGCCCTCGACCACACCCCGCCACCCGTCGCGGAAGCCAACGAATTCGAGCCCGTGCACGGTGATGCCTTTGAGCACGATGCCGCGGATGACCGCGTTCAGGCCGGGACAATCCCCGCCGCTGGTCATGATGCCGATCCTCATGGGTACTCCTTCTCGGTGCTTGGCCGGTCAGTGCGAGCACCCCATTGAGCCCGCCTCGATTCTACGTAGGAACCTCACCACAGTCACAAGAACGACGGCGAGGGTGTCGCCGAGCCGTCGGCTGGGTGTTGCCGGGCCGGTCAGCTGGGTGTCGCCGGAAGCCGTCCAGCATGAGCCGTCTGTCCCGGCCGCTTAACGGACTGGAGCCCCCTTAACGGACTGGAGCCCCCGCTTCCGCGGAGGCTCCGGTATGTGGTTGTCGATGCTCGCGCGGATCAGAACTTGCGGAGCAGATTCTCCAGTGCGATGCTGCCATCGTATGTCGGCAGCAGGAGCCACAGCACCAGGTAGGTGCCGATGCCAATGCCGGGGAACAGGAAGATCAGCAGGGTGGCGATTCGCACCCACGTCACGTCCCAGCCGAACTTTGCCGCGATGCCACCACAGATGCCGGCCACCCAGCGGTCGGGGCCGCGACGGACAGGGCTGGAGCGGAGCGCTCGGTAAAAAGTTTCCATGGAACCATGCTTTCGTGTTCGGGAGCTGTTGTCACTCGGGGATTCGGCTGTCCTGGTAAAATTGCTGCCGCGAGCCGGAACCGGCAGCCGGGAGCCGGAACCGGCAGCCCGGAGTTATCGCGGGTCGCCCTGAGCTACCGGCCGCGGTTGCGGGTGGCGCTCAGCACGCCGGCGACCACCAGGGCGATGCCGGAACCGATCAGCAGGGCAATCATGACGTAGGCCCAGTTGAAGCTGATGTTCCACCACGTTCCGGCGACCACCAGCAGGCCGACGACCACGGCGATCAGTCCCCAGATGATGGTGCCCACGCGGGGCCGGCGATCGTTGTCGTGATTGAGTTCAGTACTCATCGGGTCTGCTCCAGTTCGCTAACGGTCAGGATGTCGACGCTGCTGACCACGCCTCTGACGGACAGGATGATCTCCGGCGCGCCGCCGTCGTCGTTGATGATGTAGGTTCCGGGCTGCCAGACACCGGACTGCCGTCCGCTGTCCTCGGGGGTGGCGTATTCGACGTTGCCCAGTGCCATCTGTGTTTCAACCTTCACCGGCACGTCGTCGGGAATGATGACGGTGACGGACGCGGCGACCGCGTTGACCGGGACGACGGCCGGCCCGCCGACGCGGGAACCGGACACACTGCGCAGGTCCACGGTGCCGTTGCCGGCCACCACGCTGTAGCCGTCGCCCTCCGCCGGGGCGGAAGCGGAGGTCCAGGTGCGGTTGGAGGCGATGGCGAAGTTGTTCGCGGTCCATTGCATTCCGGCGGAGAAGACCAGCGACAGCACGAGTCCTACGGCGGCCAGGAACCCGAGGATCCCGGACGTGCGGCCCAGGGCGCCCGTGACGACGACGCCGATGCCGATCACGATCAGCGCGGAGGCAATCGCGACGGGGACAACGTTCAGGCCCAGCTCAACGAATTCCAGTGCGTTCAGTCCCAGCACGGCGCCGGCGGCCAGCATGGCGGCGCCCAAGGTCAGCGCGATGGCTGCGCCGGAGGGGCCGCGGGGGCCAATCTTGGGCGGAACCGGTGCGGGCTGCGGGTAAGGGCGCGGCTGCGGATACATCGGACGCGGCGGGCCCTGGAAACCGCTGGGGCTGCCGTGGCCGTATCCGGTCCCGGCGGCGGGCGTCGAACTGTAACTGGAGGTCGTGCCGTAGCCGGTGCCGGTGGAGCGGGACGGGCCGGAGTGGCTGCCCGGGGCCGGAGCGGCGGAGTCGCTGGGGCCGGCGGAGTTGGTGAACGCGGACGTACCTGGCCCGGCAGCAGATGGCGCAGGCGGGAAGCCCCCGGTGCCGTGCTGCGGCGTGCCGGCGGGAGCGCCGTCCTTGTTGCGCGTGGCGAGCCAGTATACGAAGAACGCCACTGCCCCGATCCAGATGGCCGCCCAGACGAACCCGCCGAAGCCCCAGCCCCAGTCATTGGTGAACCAGCCGAAGGGCCGGCTGAACACGCCCAGCACGGTAAAGATCACCGCGCCGGTCATGCCGGCCGTCCAGCTGCTGCGTCCTGCCTCTTCGGCATGGATGCGCCCGTCCGGCTCGGGCAGCAGCGCCCAGGCAATGCCGTAGAGCAGCACGCCGACGCCGAAGACGGCCAGCAGGATGAACAGCCCTCGGACCAGGATCGGGTCCAGCCCGATCCGGTGCCCGATGCCGGAAGCGACGCCGCCGATCCAGCGGTCCTGCCCGCGGGGCATGCCGAGGTTGCGAAACCAGCTGAAAAACGGGTTGCTCGGCGGCGGAAGCGGTGCACCGGGCGGCGGGGGAGGGAAAGCGCCGGCAGCGCCCGACGGCGGAGGCGGCGGAAAGCCACCGTTGCCGCCGTCAAACCCTGGTCCGCCGGTGTAGCCGGAGCCTGCCGATCCTCCGGAGTAGCCGGACCCGATCGGCGTGGTCGGGTACGTTCCCGAGGCAAGGGGTTCGGTGGGGTTGGTCCCACGGTCATCGCGGGAAGCATCGGGAGAGTCATCGCGGGAAGCGTCGTCGGGGTGTTGTGCCTCGCCAGGCTCAGCGTCGTCGTAGCGTGCAGCGTCGTCGGCGTGTGTAGCGGCGGCAGGCGAGGAGTCAGGCTCGGCAGCGTCGGCTTCCACGGCCGCCGGTTGTGCGGCATCTGCTTCGACGATCTCCGGATCGCCGGATGCGGGTGCCGGGGTCGGCTCGGGAGTAGGTTCGGGAACGGCCGGCTGCTGGTCCGGTTCGTCTGTGCGGTCGGTGCCGTCATTCTCGGACGGGGTCGGTGCGTGTGAGGTCATAGTTAGATCATTCCAACTGGCCACACCTTCCTCTATGGGGTGCCACCCTGACCCTTCCCTGACCGTCCGGCCGGGGTTCCCCTGATTTCGCGCCCGATGGTAGGTCGGGGGCTGCGGCGCATGCTTGGATTAACCCATGCGAGAACCACTCATCCGGTCGACCGAGGACCGCATCATTGCGGGCGTGTGCGCGGGCCTGTCCCGGCATCTGAACGTCTCGGTCGGAATCGTCCGGGTGGGCATGGTGGCCCTGGCGCTCGCCGGCGGTGCGGGGGTGCTGCTTTATATCTGGCTCTGGCTGCTGGTGCCGACCGCCGCCGATGAAGCCTTGGCCGCCGAGCGCGCCTTCAACCCGCGCGACATTGCGGAGAACTTCGCCCGGGGATTCGGCGCATCCGGTGCATTCCGGGACGGCACGGAACAGGCCGGCACGCCCCCCCTCCGTCCCGTCAGTCAGCCTCTCCCGCAACCCGGGACCCCTGCACCGAACGTCGAAGGCACCGGCACGCGGCGGCTGCTTCAGCGCGGCGGCAAGGAAATCCTGATCGGCGCGGCCCTGGTGCTGGCGGGCGGCGCCGTCGTCGCACAGATCGCGGGCATCAACCTGCCGTGGGGCACCTGGCTGCCCGTCCTCGCCATTGCGGCCGGGGCGGTGATCGCCTGGATGCAGCTGGACGATTCCCGGCGCAGCGGACTGATGGACCGCGCCGGTGCCACCGGTGCGCAGGGCGCCGTGCGGTTGCTGGCCGGGCTTGTCCTGGTGGTGGCCGGCATCGTCACCATGGTGTCCGGGTCGATCACGTGGGAGGCCATGTGGCCCACCTTGTTCGCCTCACTGGCCGTGCTGGCCGGGGTCCTGTTGGTCCTGGCGCCGTGGGTGCTGAAGTATTGGCGCGATTTGGAGACCGAGCGTTCCGGCCGCATCCGGGAGACGGAACGCGCCGAAATCGCCGCGCACCTGCATGATTCAGTGCTGCAGACGCTCGCGCTGATCCAGAACCGTGCCGGGTCGGAGCAGGACGTCACCCGCTTGGCCCGCGCGCAGGAACGCGAACTGCGGGAATGGCTGTACCGGGACAAGCGGCAGGAAGAAGGCAACCTGGTGGACCGGGTGAAGGCAGTGGCCGCGGAAATCGAAGACGCCTACGGGCACCCGGTGGACGTGGTGGCCGTTGGCGATGCGGAGATGTCCGACCGGCACGAGGTTCTGGTGCATGCCACCCGGGAAGCGGTGCAGAACGCGGCCAAACATGCAGGGGGCAGCATCTCGGTCTATGTTGAGTGCACACCGGGGCGCAGCGAAGTCTTTGTCCGCGACCGTGGTCCCGGGTTCGAACTGGCGTCCGTGCCGCCGGACAGGATGGGCGTGCGCGAATCGCTGATCGGCCGGATGGAACGCCACGGCGGTCAGGCCCGGATCCGCAATACCGGCAGCGGCACCGAAGTCCACCTCAGCTTGGAACACCCTCAGGAAGGAACCGCATCGTGACCGAACCCATCCGCGTGGTCGTCGTGGACGACCATGCCATCTTCCGTTCCGGCTTGAAGGCCGATCTGGACGAGCGGATCGAGGTGGTCGCCGAGGCGGCGACCGTGGAGCAGGCGATCGCGGCCATCCATGAGCAGCGGCCTGCCGTGGTGCTGCTGGACGTGCACCTGCCCGGCGGCCGGGGCGGCGGCGGTGCCGAGGTGGTTGCCGGCTGCGCCGCCCTGCTGGGCGAGACCAAGTTCCTGGCCCTGAGTGTTTCCGACTCCGCCGAAGACGTGGTCACCGTCATCCGGGCCGGGGCCCGCGGCTATGTCACCAAGACCGTGTCCGGGGCGGAGATTTCCGACGCCGTCCAGCGCGTGGCCGGCGGCGACGCCGCCTTCTCACCGCGACTGGCCGGATTCGTGCTGGACGCCTTCGGCACGGCGGCGGTGGCCAACGTCGACGACGAACTGGACAAGCTCTCCGCCCGTGAACTGGAAGTTATGCGGCTGATCGCACGCGGCTACCAGTACAAGGAAGTGGCCAAGGAGCTGTTCATCTCCATCAAGACGGTCGAAACCCACGTCTCGTCCGTGCTGCGCAAGCTGCAGCTCTCCTCCCGGCACGAGCTGACCCGATGGGCCGTCGACCGCCGGATCCTGTAGCGCCAACTGGGGCGCGACTCGCGGGCCATCGGGGCCACACGGGCATGCCCCCGAGCCACACGGGCGCGACCCCCGGGCCACCCTAGACGGCCCGTGCACGCTAGGTGTGGGGGTTGCCCTAGGCTGCCGTGTACGCGATACGCCACATTGCTGGCGGGACGCGCTTCCGGATCTGGCGGGCGGTCGCATTTGCGGAACTTTCAGGGCTCCCTTCGTGCAGATGCGGCAGCGCTGGATTATCCGCCGGGGCAATGTGGCGTATGCGATACTTCGCTCCCGACCGGACGGCGGAAAACAAAGTGTTGGCGTCGCATCGTTGCAACTGATCAGCAGTTATCCACACCTTCCGGCTGGAATCGCCGCAACTTCGCGCCACATAGCAGGCTAAAGCCATGGACCCGGTGATGGCTCTGCGTGAGCAAGGCGGAATTGCACGTTGGCGTCGGCTGCGGGACTCAGGTGTGAAAGCTCGAAGCATGAAGGAAGCGGTCGACGCGGGGACCATCCAGCGGATCCGATTTGGTCTTTACGCTGTTCCTCATGTTGTCGCTGAATACGCTCAAGCCCAGGCGATCGGTGCCTCCGTCGGGTGTTTCAGCGCTGCGGCGTTCCACGGATTGTGGGTGCACCGGCCTTACCGCGGGCTCCATGTGAGTGCCCCGCGCACCGTTGCCAAGCCGCGATTCGGCAAGGTGCATCGAACACGTGAATCACACGGCACAGTCGTTCCGATTGACGTTTGCCTCCGGCAGGTCCTGAATTGCCTCCCACTAAGAGAAGCACTGGTCGTCGTCGAGTCTGCCGTCGTCCAAGGCCGCATGACAGTTGAGGACGTGCGCCGGCTCAGCCGTGGGCGGGGGAGCAATCGGGCCGACGAGGTCATTGATGCCATTGATCCGGCATCCATGTCAGTCCCTGAAACACTCGCCCGTTATGTACTGCGTTCGTCTGGCTACAAGGTGGTTTGTCAGCGACGGATCGAAGGTGTCGGCAGGATCGATCTGGAAGTTGAGGACCGCTTGCTGCTGGAAATCGACGGCAAGGCCTATCACTCCGACGAGGCGTCCTTCATCGAGGACCGGCGCCGCTGGAACGAACTGACACTCCTTGGCCGGGACCTGCTGGTGTTGCCTGCCAGAGGCATTCTCGATGATCCAGAGTCCGTATTGCGGCCAGTTGACCGGTACTTCACCTGCAATGCTGTGGCAGTCGCATAGGCGGGATAGCGAAGCATCGGCCCTGAGGCCTCGGACGAACCTGTGCCGTACCAGCCCAGGACCAGCCGCCTGCGGCAGGGCCCGGGCCGGGTCTGCCGGGGCTACGGGGCGCGACCCGCGGGCCCCGGGCTCTAGCCCGGACTTCTCTGGAGCACGCAAAAGGGCCCTTGTCTTCGCAGGAATCGAAGACGAGGGCCCTTTGAACGACTGCCGCTTCCCCGCGCAGGCGGGCGGCCGGGGCGACTTATTTGGCCTTGGCCAGGAACTCCTGCAGTCGGCCGACGCCGGTGGCCAGATCGTCGTCGCCGAGGGCGTAGGACAGCCGCACAAAGCCGGAGGGCCCGAAAGCCTCACCCGGGACGACGGCGACCTCGACCTGATCGAGGATCAGGGCGGCCAGCTCGGCGGAGGTCGCCGGACGGATGGTGCCGTCCGCCGTCGGAAATTCCTTGCCCAGCAGCCCGCGAACGTCGGCGTAGGCGTAGAACGCGCCCTTCGGCGTCGGGCATTCCACGCCGTCGATGGCGTTCAGGCCGTCCACCATGGCCTTGCGGCGCCGGTCGAAGGCGACCTTCATTTCGTCCACCGCGGTCAGGGGGCCGGACACGGCGGCCAGCGCGGCCATCTGGGACACATTGGCCACGTTGGAGGTGGCGTGCGACTGCATGTTGGTGGCGGCCTTGACCACGTCGTTCGGGCCGATCATCCAGCCCACGCGCCAGCCGGTCATCGCGTAGGTCTTGGCGACGCCGTTGAGGATGACCACCTTGTCGCCCAGCTCCGGCGCCGCAGTGGCGATGGAAGTGAACGGCATGCCGTCGTAGGTGAGGTGCTCGTAGATCTCGTCGGTGATCACCCACAGGCCCTTCGCGGCGGCCCAGCGGCCGATCTCGGCCACCTGTTCCGGCGAATAGACCGCGCCGGTCGGATTGGACGGGGAGACGAACAGCAGCACCTTGGTGTTCGCGGTCAGGGCGGCCTCGAGTTGGTCGACAGTCACCAGGTAGCCCTGCTCCGGTCCGGCGAAAACTTCCACCGGGACGCCGCCGGCCAGCCGGATGGCCTCCGGGTAGGTGGTCCAGAACGGGGTGGGGACCAGGACCTCGTCACCCGGATCCAGCAAGGTGGCGAACGATTCGTAGACGGCCTGCTTGCCGCCGTTGGTCACCAGCACCTGGGACGGATCCACCTGGTAGCCGGAGTCACGCAGCGTCTTCTCTGCGATCGCCTGCTTCAGTTCAGGCAGCCCGCCGGCGGGGGAGTACCGGTGGAAACGCGGCTGCCGGGCGGCTTCGATAGCGGCCTCGACGATGTACTCAGGCGTGGGGAAATCCGGTTCGCCCGCCCCGAAACCGATCACCGGACGTCCGGCAGCCTTCAGCGCCTTGGCCTTGGCGTCGACGGCGAGGGTGGCGGATTCGGCGATGGACGCGATGCGCCGGGAGACGCGGGCGTTGGCAGGCATGGGATTCCCGTCTTCAGTAGCGTGTAGGACTGCTCCATAGTCTAGGTGCAGGCCGTCGGCCATGTCCTGTCCGACGAGGCGCCGCGGCCGGCTGCACGCCAGCAGTGGCGGCCCGGAAACCCCCGGTGGTCAATGGGCGGGCGGAAATGTTGCATAATGGATCAGTCGTCTCATGGAGGTGGCAAACGGGGTCCGGTTCGACGTCGGCGCATCGCTGGCGTAAACTAGATCTCCGGTGTTGAAAACGCCATGATGTTCCATGCCCGCCCGGCGGGAGCATCAGGCGCTATTCGGCTCCATAGGGTAGTGGCGCAATTGGTAGCGCAGCGGTCTCCAAAACCGCAGGTTGCAGGTTCGAGTCCTGTCTGCCCTGCGCAGAACCGTCGCAGATATGACTGCAGCAGTTCAGCATCCCAGCACGAAGCAGTGGTTCAGGCCGGCCGAGGCCGTCCGGGGCCGGACACCGGACAGAATGAGTGAGGCCAGGTTGACCGATACGGCTGCCAATAGTCCCCAGGGACGCCCCACCGGACGAAAGACCGACAAGCGCGGTTTTTTCGCCCGGATCATTTTGTTTGTCCGCCAGACCATCGCAGAACTCAAAAAGGTCGTGACTCCGACCCGCAGGGAACTGGTGAACTACACGCTGGTGGTGATCGCTTTCGTGGCCATCATGATGCTGCTCGTTACGCTGCTGGATCTGGTTTTCGGCCAGGCCGCGTTCTTCGTCTTCGGAGACGGCATACCCGAACAGTAACGCCCGTGTATGCGGCAGCCGTCCGGATGGACGACGACGACGGCGCAAAAGCCGGCGCGAGCCAAGTGAGCTGAAGAAGAAAGCAGGAAGCCAAGTGTCCGACCAGGAACTCGAAGCCCAGAACTCCGAAGAGAACGTGGAGCTGGAAGCAGACGAGCAGGTTACCGAGACCGGCACCGATGAGGTGTCGGCTTCTGGCGTTGAAGCCGAAGAGACTGCCGGTACCGATCTGGCCAGCGAGCTTGACCAAGCCGCCGAAGACTCTCCGGTTCTCGATGAGGCGGCCGAAGCCGCCGCCGAGGCAGGCATGACCGAAGCCGCCGCAGCAGAAGAGGTCGAGCAGACCGAAGAGGAAGCGCTGGAAGCGTTCCGCGCCAAGCTGCGCCGCCAGCCCGGCGACTGGTACGTCATCCACTCCTACGCCGGCTACGAAAACCGCGTGAAGGTCAACCTGGAGACCCGTATCCAGACCTTGAATATGGAGGATTTCATCTATGAAATCCAGGTCCCCATGGAAGAGGTCGTGGAGATCAAGAACACCACGCGCAAGCTGGTCAAGCGCGTGCGCATCCCAGGCTACGTGCTGGTCCGGATGGACCTGACCGACGCCTCATGGGGCGCGGTCCGCCACACTCCGGGCGTGACCGGCTTCGTGGGCAACGCTCACAACCCGGTGCCGCTGAGCCTCAAGGAAGTTGCTTCCATGCTGGAGCACGCCATCACCGGCGCCAAGCCGGAGGCCGGTGGCAAGGCAGCTGGCAAGGCAGCAGCCTCGAGCACGCCGATAATGGTCAACTTCGAGGTCGGCGAGTCGGTGACCGTCAACGACGGGCCGTTCGAGACCCTGCCGGCGACGATCTCCGAGATCAAGCCGGAATCCCAGCAGTTGGTGGTGCTGGTGACCATCTTCGAGCGCGAAACCCCGGTGACGCTCTCGTTCAGCCAGGTCACCAAGATCCAGTAACCAAAGACTTCGTGCGGATACGGACCCGCTTTGTCCGGACCCGCACGGGCGGCCGCCACGCCATGGCGGCCAACCACCGCAGGCACGCTCCTGTGCCGCGGTACGTAATGTGAGAGAAGGACCCGATATGGCCCCCAAGAAAAAGGTCACCGGCCTCATCAAGCTGCAGATCCAGGCAGGCGCCGCCAACCCGGCACCGCCGATCGGTCCGGCGCTTGGTCAGCACGGTGTCAACATCATGGAATTCTGCAAGGCGTACAACGCCGCCACGGAATCCCAGCGCGGAAACGTGATCCCGGTTGAAATCACGGTCTACGAAGACCGCTCCTTCACCTTCATCACCAAGACCCCGCCGGCAGCCGAGCTGATCAAGAAGGCCGCAGGCGTGCAGAAGGGTTCGGCTACCCCGCACACCAACAAGGTTGCCAAGCTGACCCAGGCGCAGGTCGACGAGATCGCCACCACCAAGATGGATGACCTCAACGCCAACGACATCAAGGCTGCTGCCAAGATCATCGCCGGCACCGCCCGCTCCATGGGCATCGAGGTCGAGTAGCGAGGAGCGCGCGTACGGTCAGGGCCGAGGAACGAGGCACTCGCCGGAGGCTAGCACCGCAGCTGCTCCACAATCGAGCACTGTCTGAGGGCTAAGCACCTCAACCCGGTGGTCGTCCAGGACAAACGTCCTGTTTCGGCCCCACCAAGACAATTCAAAAAAACGACGGCGACATGGCTCGCCAAAGGTGGGAACACCGCCGTCGTTGTGGCAGGGCCGAGCGCGGTCCGCAGACCACAACTGCACAAGGAGAAAAAGCAGATGGCAAAGCGCAGCAAAGCATATGAGGCAGCTGTAGCCAAGATCGAGGCGGACAAGCTTTACGCCCCGGTCGAGGCAATCACTCTGGCCAAGGAGACCAACCCCTCCAAGTTCGACGCGACCGTTGAGGTGGCTTTCCGCCTGAGCGTTGACCCGCGTAAGGCCGACCAGATGGTCCGCGGCACGGTCAACCTGCCGCACGGCACCGGCAAGACCGCCCGCGTGCTGGTCTTCGCCACCGGCGACAAGGCTGAGGCCGCAATCGCCGCCGGCGCCGACTTCGTTGGCTCGGACGACCTGATCGAGAAGATCCAGGGCGGCTGGACCGACTTCGACGCCGCCGTGGCGACGCCGGAGCTGATGGGCAAGGTCGGCCGCCTGGGCAAGGTCCTGGGTCCGCGCAACCTGATGCCGAACCCGAAGACCGGTACCGTGACCCCGGATGTGGCCAAGGCTGTCAACGACATCAAGGGCGGCAAGATCGACTTCCGCGTCGACAAGCACGCCAACCTCCACTTCATCATCGGCAAGGTGTCCTTCGACGCCAACAAGCTGGTGGAGAACTACGCCGCCGCCCTGGAAGAGGTGCTGCGCCTGAAGCCGTCCGCTTCCAAGGGCCGCTACATCTCGAAGGCAACGGTCGCCACCACCTTCGGCCCCGGCATCTCCGTGGACCCGAACGTGACCAAGGTGGCCGTGGAGGCCTAGTCAGGACTTCACGTTCGCCAGCAACGGCGTCCGTCGGCAATGGCCGCAGCATCACGCTGCGGCCATTGCCGTTTAAACCAACTGTCGTTTGAACCGCAGGCGTCGGCGGAGCTTCAGTGCGTCTTATCGGGCTCCGGAGTGTGCACGACCACGACCGGGCAATGTGCGTGTGCCACACAGGCCGAACTGACCGAGCCGATCAGCAGGCCGCCGAAGCGGCCGTGCCCGCGGCGCCCGACCACCAGCATCCGGGCGCCTTTGCTGGCCTCGATCAGGGCCTGCCGGGCGGCTCCCCGCACCAGACGTGTCCGGACGTTGTTGTCCGGGCCGAGAGCCTTGTCCACGGATTCCTGCAGGATCTGGCCGGCTCGCTCTTTGAACCCGTCAATTCCCATGACCGTATAGCCGTCGTACATCTGTGGAAACTCCCAGACGGCGATGGCTTCAACGTCGGCGCCGAGCGGTTCGGCCAGGCGTTGGGCCTCACGCAGGGCCTCGAGGGAAGCGTCGGAGCCATCGACTCCGACGACGACTGTGCCGCTAGCGCTGTCGCTGGCCATGGCTGTCTCCGATCCTTGTGTCCGCTGTGCTGCTCTGGCGCAGGCCTCAATCCGGCCTCGGGCCTGTCCTGCGTCTGGTCAGCCTACGCCGGACCGCCCGGCCCTTCCATCCTGTTCCGGTAAAGCCGCGATTCGCGTAGTCACGCTTCGCGTGCTGCAGGTAGGCCGGGCCGGTGGCCGAACCACCGGCACTGGTGCTGGCCGGACGCCATGCCGTAGGGTGATTGGCAAGACTCAATCACTTGCGCAGGCCGAGGAGCAGGCATGCCCACCACGTCGATCACTATCGCGCCGCTGCCGATCCCGGAGAAGCTACATGGTCCAGCCGGTGCAGACTTCACCGCATCCGTGGAGCTGGCCAACCTGGTCACCTGCCTGATCTGGGGGAACAACGATTTCTGGGTCAGCCCGGCGGCCAAGCTGGAGGGTTCCCGCGCCAACGACTACGCGGTCAGCTATCTCTGGGCTGCCAAGGACGGCGACCGGCACGTCGGCCGTGCGTTGCTGGAACTGTCGCTGCAAGACAACGAACAGAACGGCTATGTCTTTGTGGCAGTCCACCCGGAATACCGCCGCCGGGGGATCGGCCGGCGGCTCCTGGCTGAAGCGGAGGCGTTTGCCGGCAGCCGGGGGCGGACCACGCTGCAGGCCTGGAGCGAGCACACTGCCGGTTTCGAGTTGGAGGGCCGGGACATCGTCCAGGCCGAAACAGGCATCGGCTCACTGCCTGCGGCATCACCCGCCGTCCGGTTCGCCACGGCGAGCGGCTTCCGGCTGGAGCAAGTTGAGCGGTGCAGCAGCATGCCGATACCCGCCGACCCCGGCAGCCTGGCCGATCAGTTGGCCGGGGCCGCGGCGAAAGCCGGCGGCAGCTACCGGCTGGTGGAGTGGACCGACAACTGCCCGGCGGAGTACCTGGACCACTATGCTGCCCTCCGCCAGCGGATGAGCACCGACGTTCCCCTCGGAGAGCTGGACTACGAGGAAGAAGCCTGGGACGCGGCCCGGGTGCGCCACCAGGAAGCGAACCTCCAGCGCATGAACGGTCGGAGCCTGGTGGTTGCGGCCCGGCACGTCCCCTCCGGCGACTTGGTGGGGCATACCGTGCTCGAGTGGTTTCCGGAGCAGCCCGAGGTGGTGTTCCAGGAGGACACGCTGGTGCTGCGTGCCCATCGCGGCCACAACCTGGGCCTGTGGATTAAGGCCCGCAACCTGCAGCGGGTAGCGGAGGCATGGCCGCAGGGACGCCGGCTGTACACCTGGAACGCCGCGGAGAACAGCAACATGCTGGACATCAACATTGCCCTTGGCTTCACTCCGGCAGGCTACGAGGCCGCCTGGCAAAAGAAGCTGCACGCCGCCCGCCCATAGGTCCGAAACAATGCCAGCGGAATCCGCCGGGGGTGCCGCGTCAAGGGTGGTCATAGTCACGTCGGTTCCCTAGGGTGGGCCACATGGCAGCCGGACCGATCAAACCAGGTACAGACGGCAGCGCATCCGATGCGATGCTGGCCGTGGGCAAATTCTTCACCCGCTGGGAGGAATCCGACGACGGCCGGGCCGTCTTCCGCCAAGGCGGCCGCGCGGGCGACGTTTTCTACCGCGACCGCTGGAGCCATGACAAGGTGGTCAGGTCCACACACGGCGTGAACTGCACCGGCTCCTGCTCCTGGAAGGTATACGTCAAGGACGGCATCATCACGTGGGAGGCGCAGCAGACCGACTACCCCTCGGTCGGTGCAGACCGTCCCGAATACGAGCCCCGCGGTTGCCCCCGCGGGGCTGCTTTTTCCTGGTACACCTATTCGCCCACGCGGGTGCGGTACCCGTACGTGCGCGGTGTGCTGGTCCAGATGTACCGGGAAGCCAAGGAACGGCTGAAGGACCCGGTGCTGGCCTGGGCGGACATTCAGGCCGACCCGGAGCGCCGGCGCCGCTACCAGCAGGCCCGCGGCAAGGGCGGACTGGTGCGCACCAGCTGGGCCGAAGCGGTGGAAATCGCGGCCGCGGCGCACATCCACACCATCAAGACGTACGGCCCGGATCGGGTGGCCGGGTTCTCGCCGATCCCGGCAATGTCCATGGTCAGCCATTGCGTCGGCACCCGGTTCATCCAGCTGATCGGCGGGGTGATGACCAGTTTCTACGACTGGTACGCGGACCTCCCGGTGGCCAGCCCGCAGGTCTTCGGCGACCAGACGGATGTGCCCGAATCCGGTGACTGGTGGGATTCCACCTACCTGATGATGTGGGGCTCCAACGTTCCCGTGACCCGCACGCCGGACGCGCACTGGATGGCGGAGGTCCGCTACCGGGGCACCAAGGTGGTCACCGTGAGCCCGGACTACGCGGACAACACCAAGTTCGCCGACGACTGGCTGCCCGCGCAGGCTGGCACCGACGCAGCACTGGCCATGGCCATGGGACACGTGGTGCTGAAGGAATTCTTCGTGCAGCGCGAGGTCCCGTTCTTCACCGACTACGTCAAGAAGTACACCGACCTGCCGTTCCTGATCACGCTGACGCCCTCGCCGGACGGTTCGTCGCTGGTGCCCGGGAAGTTCCTCACCGCGGTGGACCTTCCGGAACACTCTGCGGCGGAGGATGCCGAGTGGAAGACCGTGCTGCTGGATGAGGTCAGCGGTGAACCGGTGGTGCCGAACGGCTCCATGGGCTTCCGCTACAACAAGACCGATGCGGGCAAATGGAACCTGGATCTGGCCGGCGTCCGTCCGCAGCTGAGCCTGTACGCGCCGGGCACCGAGGCCCGCGAAGTGTTGCTGCCCTGCTTCGAGGCCCCGGACGGTTCGGGATCCGTGCTGCGCCGCGGTGTGCCGGTCCGGCAGGTGGGGGACAAGCTCGTCACCACCGTCTATGACCTGATGCTGGCGCAGTACGGCGTGGGCAGGGACGGCTTGCCCGGCGAATGGGCGGGGGATTACGACGACGGATCCACGCCTTACACTCCCGCGTGGCAGGAAGCGATCACCTCGGTTCCGGCGAAGAAGTGCATCAAGATTGCCCGCGAGTTCGCCCGCAACGGGGAACAATCCAAGGGCCGGTCGATGATTATCATGGGGGCCGGCATCTGCCAGTGGTTCCACGGTGACGTCACCTACCGGTCGATTCTCTCGCTGCTGCTGCTGACGGGATCGATGGGCCGCAACGGCGGAGGCTGGGCGCACTACGTGGGCCAGGAAAAAACCCGGCCCATCACCGGCTGGGTGTCGCTGGCCAACGCGCTGGACTGGTCCCGCCCGCCGCGGACGATGACGGGAACCTCCTACTGGTATATGCACACCGGCCAGTGGCGCAATGACGGCTACTCCGCCGGATCGTTGAGTTCGCCGCTGGCCGAGGGGAACCTGGCCGGCATGCACACCGCGGATACCATCTCGCAGTCCGCGCGGCTTGGCTGGATGCCGTTCTACCCGCAGTTTGACCGGAGCTCTTTGACGGTCGCAGAGGAAGCCGAAGCGGCCGTCGCCGCGGGCCAAGCGGACGACGCCGCCGGTTACGTCGCCTCCCGGCTGGCCGACGGCGCGCTGAAACCCGCCGTCGAAGATGTGGATGCGCCGCAGAACTGGCCGCGGACGCTGATGCTGTGGCGGTCCAACCTGATGGGTTCCTCGGCCAAGGGCAACGAATACTTCCTGAAGAACCTGCTGGGCACCCACCACAACGTGATGGGCAACGAGGCCGAGGCCGGCATGACCCGGCCGAAGGAGGTGAGATGGCATGACGAGACGCCGGAGGGCAAGCTGGATCTGCTGTGTTCGGCCGACTTCCGGATGACCTCCACCACCCTGCTCTCCGACGTCGTGTTCCCGGCAGCCACCTGGTACGAAAAGCACGATTTGTCCTCCACGGACATGCATCCCTTTGTGCACGCCTTCACGCCGGCCATTGACCCGCCGTGGGAGACCAAATCGGACTTCGAGATGTTCCACCTCCTGGCCCAAGAGTTTTCGCGCCAAGCCGCGACGCATCTGGGCGTGCGCAAGGACCTGGTCAGCGTGCCGTTGCAACACGACACCAAGGGCCAGATCGCCCAGCCCGGCGGCGTGGTCCGGGACTGGCGGGACGGAAGCACGGCGGCGGTGCCGGGCAAGACCATGCCGAACTTCACCGTCGTCGAGCGCGACTACACGGCCATCGCAGACAAGCTCGCCGCCGTCGGGCCACTGGCGGACAAGCTCGGCTTCACCGTCAAGAACATCACCTACAAACTCGATCACGCCCTGGACTGGCTGGCCCAGAAGAACGGCGTGATGCTCGGCGGCGCCGGGGACGGACGTCCGGCCATCGAGACTGACGCCAAGCTGGCCGAAGCGATCCTGACCTTCTCCGGCACCACCAACGGCGAATTGGCGGTGCACGGCTTCCGGGAGCTGGAGAAACAGACCGGCCGGGACCTGGTGGATCTGGCCCTGGGGTCGGAAGAAAAGCACATCACGTTCGCCGATACCCAGGCGGCGCCGGTGCCGGTGATCACCTCCCCCGAGTGGTCGGGTTCGGAGACCGGCGGACGGCGCTACGCACCGTTCACCACCAACATCGAACGCCTCAAACCGTTCCACACCTTGACCGGCCGGATGCATTTCTTCCTGGACCATGACTGGATGCGCGACCTCGGCGAGGCGCTGCCCATCTACCGCCCGCCGCTGGACATGCACCGGCTCTTCGGCGAGCCGAAGCTGGGCCGGGACGGCTCCAAGGAGATCACCGTCCGCTACCTGACCCCGCACAACAAGTGGTCCATCCACTCCGAATACCAGGACAACCTGTTTATGCTCTCGCTTTCCCGCGGCGGCCCGGTCTGCTGGATCAGCCGAGAGGACGCCGCATCCATCGGTGTCATGGACAACGACTGGGTCGAGTGCGTCAATGCCAACGGCGTGTTTGTCTGCCGGGCGATCGTCAGCCACCGGATGCCGGGAGGCGTCGTCTACGTCCACCACGCCCAGGAGCGCATTATCGACGTGCCGAAATCCGAAGCCACCGGCCGCCGCGGCGGCATCCACAATTCGGTGACCCGGCTGCTGGTCAAGCCCACGCATCTGATCGGCGGGTACGCCCAGTTGGCCTACGCCTTCAACTACCTTGGCCCCACCGGAAACCAGCGGGACATGGTCAGCACAGTCCGCAAGCGCTCGCAGGAGGTCACGTACTGATGAAAGTCATGGCTCAAGTCGGCATGGTGATGAACCTTGATAAGTGCATCGGCTGCCACACCTGCTCTGTCACCTGCAAACAGGCATGGACCAACCGCGCCGGCACCGAATACGTCTGGTTCAACAATGTGGAGACCCGGCCGGGCCAGGGTTATCCGCGGCGCTATGAGGACCAGGAACGATGGCGGGGCGGCTGGGAACTGAACCGCCGCGGCCGCCTGAAGCTCAAGGCCGGCGGCCGGGTCAAGAAACTGCTGGGCATCTTCGCCAGTCCCGTCCAGCCGGAGCTCAACGACTACTACGAACCGTGGACCTACGACTACGAGACGCTGACCGAAGCGCCGCTCGGCGACGACTTCCCGGTGGCCCGGCCCAAGTCCCTGATCACCGGCGAGAACACCAAGATCGAATGGTCCGCGAACTGGGACGACAACCTGGGCGGGACCTCGCAGCTGGGCCATCTGGACCCGATCGTGGAGAAAATCCGCAAGGAATCCGAAGACAAGATCAAGTTCGAGTTCGAACAGACCTTCATGTTCTACCTGCCGCGGATCTGCGAGCACTGCCTGAACCCCTCCTGCATGGCCTCCTGCCCGTCCGGGGCCATCTACAAGCGCGAAGAAGACGGGATCGTGCTGGTGGACCAGGACCGGTGCCGCGGCTGGCGCCAGTGCGTCACGGGCTGCCCGTACAAGAAGATGTACTTCAACCACAAGACCGGCAAGGCCGAGAAATGCACGTTCTGCTACCCGCGGATCGAAGTGGGCATCCCCACCGTGTGCTCCGAGACGTGCGTGGGCCGGCTGCGGTACCTCGGGATTTTCCTGTACGACGCCGACAAGGTCACCGAAGCGGCGTCGGTCCCGGATGAGAAGGACCTCTACCAGGCCCAGCTGGACCTGATGCTGGACCCGAACGACCCGGAGGTCATCGCCGCCGCCCGCGCCGAAGGCATCCCGGAGGACTGGCTGGACGCCGCCCGGCGCTCGCCGGTCTACCACCTGGCGAAGGTCTACAAGGTGGCCCTGCCGCTGCACCCGGAATACCGGACCATGCCGATGGTCTGGTACGTGCCGCCGCTTTCGCCGGTGGTGGACCTGCTCAGCGACCAGGGCCACGACGCCGAGGACGCGGACAACCTGTTCGGGGCGATCGAAGCACTGCGCGTCCCGGTCGAGTACCTGGCCGAACTGTTCACAGCCGGCGACATGGAGATCGTGACCGGCGTGCTGCGGAAGCTGGCGGCCATGCGCGCCTACATGCGCGGCATCAGCCTGGGCAACGATCCGGAGGAATCGATCCCCGTATCGGTGGGCATGAACGGCGAGCGGATGTATGAAATGTACCGACTGATGGCGATTGCGAAGTACAACGAGCGCTATGTCATTCCCAAGGCGCACGTTGAACAGGCCCACAACCTGGAGGAGATGGGCTGTTCGCTGGATTTTGAGGACGGGCCCGGCATGTACGCATCGGATGCCTTCGGCGAAGCCAGCGGACGGCCAACTCCGGTAGCGGTGGAGAACTTCTACGCGCTGAAGCAACGCCAGACCACCGGCGGGCATTTTGAACCCGGGGAACTGCGCGGCCGGGTCAACCTGCTCAACTGGGACGGCCGCGGCGTGCCGCGCGGGATGTTCCCCGAACAGGACAACCCGCAGATGTCGCCGGATTCGCCCGCGCATGAGGGCGGCGCCGCCGGCCCCGGCCCGGACGCCGGTGGGCCGAGCGACCAGGCCGGACCAAGCGGCAACCCGTTGGAGAGCCGGCCATGACGCAGCGAAACCGGGTCACCTATCTGGTGGCGTCCTGGTGCCTGTCCTACCCGGACCAGGAACTGATGGGCCGGATCCCGCTGATCCGCCGGGCGCTCGCCGAGTTTCCCGGACTGGACCGTCCTTTCAACGACGTGCTGCAGGAGCTCACCACAGTCCCACTGGAGGAGTCCCAAGCCCGCTACGTGCAGGAATTCGATCTCAGCCGCCGGCATGCACTTCACCTGTCCTACTGGACCGACGGCGACACGCGGCGCCGCGGCGAGGTCCTGGCCGGTTTCAAGCAGGTGTACCGGGACAGCGGCATGCTGGTGGACCTGCACGGCGAACTGCCCGACTACCTGCCGATGGTGCTTGAGTTCGCTGCCACCGTGGATCTGGACGCCGGCCGCAAGGTGCTGACCGACTACCGGGCCAGCCTGGAAATGCTGCGGCTGGCCTTGCTGGAGGACAACCTTCCGCAGGCCGCCGTGTTGCAGTCCGTCTGCGACTCACTGCCGGGCAAATCGCCCACGGACCGTCAGGAGATCATGAAAATGGCCGGCTACGGACCGCCCACCGAGAGCGTGGGACTGGACCCCTACGACCCACGGCTGCTCCCGCTCGCAGGAGGACAACAATGACCGACATCGTGCTCTGGGGCGTGCTGCCCTATGTCATGGTCGCCATTTTGGTGGGCGGCAGCGTCTGGCGCTACAAGTACGACCAGTTCGGCTGGACCACGCGGTCCTCCCAGTTGTACGAGTCCAAGCTGCTGCGGATCGCTTCGCCGGTGTTCCACTTCGGTATCCTGGCCGTCATCGCCGGCCACTTCTTCGGATTGGTCATCCCGAAGAGCTGGACCGAAGCCGTCGGCATGAGCCAGGACTTCTACCACTTCAACGCGCTGTTCGTCGGCGGCATAGCCGGCATCTGCACCCTGGGCGGAATTATCCTGCTGATCGTCCGACGCCGGACCACCGGTCCGGTCTTCATGGCCACTACCAAGAACGACAAGACGATGTACGTGGTGCTGGTTGCCGCGATCGTGTTCGGCCTCTGGACCACACTGGCCAGTGTGTTCCTGGGCGGACACGGGCATAACTACCGTGAGACGGTTTCTCCGTGGTTCCGCTCGCTGTTTATCTTCCAGCCGGACATAGGGTCCATGGCAGCTGCCCCGTTCTCCTTCCACCTGCACACGCTGGTGGGCATGCTGTTGTTTGCCCTCTGGCCTTTCACGCGGCTGGTGCACGCCTTCACGGCCCCCTTCCACTATCTGTTCCGGCCGTACATCGTCTACCGCAGCCGCGACGTCCGCACCGCTCCCGGCGCCCGCGGCCGCCAGCCGGGATGGCAGCCGGTGGGGACCCGGGACAGGGACCGGCGGTAATCCCGGCACGTTCGCGACGGCACCGGCAGGCACTACGGAAGGGACAACGTGGAGACAGAGAACAAGGGCGCAACCAAGAACCTGGTGCTGGCCACGGCGGCTTCGGTGACGGCTTTCTGGGCGTGGACCATCATCGCGCCGCTGAGCACGGCCTATACCCAACAGATGGACCTGTCCACGTCGCAGACATCAATCGTGGTGGCCATGCCGGTCTTTGTCGGATCACTGGGCAGGATCGTCGTCGGGTCCCTCACCGACCGCTTCGGCGGCAGGATCATGTTCACCGCGGTGCTGATCTGCACGGTTCCGTCCGTGCTTCTGGTGGCCCTGGCCGGTTCCTTGCAGTCCTATGGGCTTCTGGTATTTTTTGCCTTCTTCCTCGGGGTGGCCGGCACGGTGTTTGCTGTCGGCATCCCGTTCGTGAGCCCGTGGTATCCGAAGTCGCGCCGCGGTTTCGCCACCGGCGTTTTCGGCGCCGGCATGGGCGGCACCGCACTGTCCGCTTTCCTCACGCCGCGGCTGGTGTCTTGGATTGGCTATTTCCCCACCCATCTGTTGGTGGCCGCCCTGCTGGTTGCGGTGGCAGCCGTCATCTGGTTCACCATGGAGGAAGCTCCCAGCTGGGAAGCCAACCGAAACCCGGTAGTCCCCAAGTTGAAGGCTGCGGCCAAATTGCGGATCACCTGGGAAATGTGCTTCCTTTACGCCATAGTGTTCGGCGGATTCGTCTCCTTCAGCAACTACCTGCCCACCTACCTGAAGGATGTATACGAAATGGATCCCACCGGGGCCGGCACCCGTACCGCCGGTTTCGCCCTGGCAGCAGTGCTGCTCAGGCCGGTTGGGGGCATCCTTGCGGACAAGATCGGCCCCAAGCCGGTGGTGCTCTTCTCGCTGGGCGCCGTAGTCATCCTCGCCTTTGTGGTCAACATGAGGCCGGGGGCTGAAATCCCCGCCGGACTGACCTTCCTGGGTATGGCTGCGGCACTCGGCTTGGGTACCGGCGGTGTGTTCGCCTGGGTGGGGATCAGTGCGCCGCCCGAGCGGGTCGGGTCGGTGACCGGAATCGTCAGTGCGGCGGGTGGGCTTGGCGGCTATTTCCCGCCGCTGGTCATGGGCGCTACCTACAATGCCGAAGACAAGAGCTATGCCATCGGACTCCTGCTGTTGGCTGCCACGGCGCTGGTCGCCTTCGCCTACACCACCACGTTCATGAAGGGCCGCCGCAAGCCCGCGGAGGAAACCGCCGGGTCAGGAACCGGCTAAAACCTCGGCGAACGGAGGGAGCGGACTCCCCGCCCGGGAGGGCCCTTTCGCCCGGAACGGTGGCTCCGTCTGGAGCGGTTTCTCCGCCCGGAACGCTCTTTTCGCCTGAAACGGTCGCCTCGCCCGGAACGGAATCCGGCCCTCTGTGACGTCAAAATGCCCCTGTGGCGCGCGGTCGTAATGCTACCCCTCAGTAACCTCAGCGCGCGGTTAAGATCATTGCGCACCGGCATCCGCGCCGGGAGTGACAGGAGCGGGCGCATGGAACACAGGACACTGGTGGACGTAGTGGCGGAGAAGTTGCTGGAGGACATTGTCGCCGGCCGGTTGGCTCCTGGAGACGCACTGCCGGCCGAAGCCGATATCGCCGCCGAATATCAGGTCAGCCGGCTCACCGTCCGGGAAGCCCTCACGATGCTGCGGACAATCAATGTGATCAGCGTGCAGCGGGGCCGCGGCACCTTCATCACCCCGCCGGACCAGTGGACCTCCGTCGAGGCGATCGTCCGGGCAGCCGCGCACAGCACCGGCAATTCCATTGCGTCCAGGCAATTGCTGGAGGTGCGGCGCTTGGTCGAGTCCGGTGCCGCGGCGCTGGCCGCGGCGCGCCGCACTGACACGGACCTGGAGCTTCTGCGCGGGGAACTCGATTCGATGGCGGCAGCCGACGCGGCGGGCGATGCGGATGCCTTCGTCGAAGCCGACCGCTTGTTCCACACAATGATCCTCAAAATGTCCGGCAACACGCTCTTCGCTGCCGTCTTCGTGCCGATGGGCCGGGTGCTGGCCGACGCACGGCGCGAGGCCTTTGTCGTATCGACTGTGCGCGCCCGCACGCTGGCCATGCACCGCAAGGTGCTCGCCGCCGTCGAAAGCGGAGACCAGCAAGGGGCCCGCCAGGCCATGGAGGACCATGTGGGCCAGATCCAGGATGACCTCGACGGCGGTGCGGCCGGCCAACCGGAAACATCCGCCGGGGGACAGCAGGCCGCCGAAGGGCAGCAGACCGCCGTCGTGTGAACGCTCGCCAGGGACGCGGAGCAGAACGTGCAGCAGGCCATCCTGCCGGCCGTTGAAACGGCGGCGTGCCGCGCCGATTTGGAGTCCGGCTGCAGCGTCCCGTACCCTTGAAGAACCAAAGACCGTCGGTCGTTGAAATCCTCCACGTTTTCAACCGAAAGTCCCGTGCTCGGGACGGCCTGCGCAGGTGAACGAAGCATTGCCCCGCAACCGGACTGCCGGTGAGGGACCGAAGCCCCGTGCATCTGCATGGGGCGTTTTTTATGCACGCGACCCGAACCACCGGCACTATTCCCCGGAAGGAGGGTTATGGCAACGCCAAACAAGGTGGCAGCCGTTGAAGAAATCACCACCGATTTCAAGGAATCCAGCGCTGCAGTCCTAACCGAATACCGCGGGCTTACCGTTGCACAGCTCAAGGAGCTGCGTGTTTCTCTGGGCCAGGACACCAAGTTCTCGGTCGTAAAGAACACCCTGACTGGCATTGCAGCCAAGGAAGCCGGCATCGACGCGTTCGAAGGCCAGCTTGCCGGACCCACTGCTATTGCCTTCATCAAGGGTGACGCCGTTGCAGCCGCCAAGTCCCTGACGGATTTCGCAAAGTCCAACCCGCAGCTCGTCATCAAGACCGGTTTCTTCGAGGGCAAGGCCCTGGACGCATCCGCTGTTGCTGCACTGGCCGCTCTCGAATCCCGCGAGCACCAGCTGGCCCGCGTCGCCGGAGTCCTCAAGGCTCCGATGTCCGCACTGGCCCGCACCCTCGATGCGCTGCGCATCAAGCAGGAGGAGAACGGTGGCGCCGCTGCCGAAGCTCCGGCAGAAGCAGCCGAAGCCGAAGCTCCCGCTGCCGAAGCAACCGAGGCCCCGGCCGAGGCTGCTGCCGAAGAGCAGTAAGACTCTTCACCAACCCAACTCTTGGTGCGGACACACCAGCCGCATCACTTATCAGGAAGGACGCCAACCATGGCGAAGCTCACCAACGAAGAGCTCATTGAAGCTTTCAAGGAACTGACCATCATCGAGCTCTCCGAGTTCGTCAAGCTGTTCGAGGAGACCTTCGAGGTCACCGCTGCTGCTGTTGCTGTTGCAGGCCCCGCCGGTGGCGGCGCTGGCGAAGCCGCTGCTGAAGAGCAGACCGAATTCGACGTCGTTCTCGAAGCTGCAGGCGAGAAGAAGATCGCAGTGATCAAGGAAGTCCGCGGCCTAACCTCCCTGGGCCTCAAGGAAGCCAAGGACCTGGTTGACAGCGCTCCGAAGGCCGTCCTCGAAGGCGCCACCAAGGAAGCTGCCGAGAAGGCCAAGGAAGTTCTCGAGGCTGCCGGCGCTACCGTCACCCTCAAGTAAGCTTCTTCAGCTTCTTCAAAGCCCCGCTGCCCTCACTGGGCGGCGGGGCTTTGTGTTTTAAGGAAAGGACGACGGCGGTGCCGTGGTCAGCGTAGTTCCTCACCGACGGCGGTGACTGCGAGATGTTTCAGGCCGGGTCGGAGATATCCGCGACGGTGGCGCCAAGCGCCAAGGTGAGCGCATCGGCGTCGACAAAGGCAGAGTAGCCGTGCTCGCCGGCGCCCAGTGAAATCCGCCGGCCCCGGATTGACTGGTCGGCGAACACGGGCCAAACCGTGCTGCTGCCCAGCGGGGTGATGGTGCCGCGCCGGTAGCCTGTTGCCTCGAAGGCAACGTCGGCGTGCGGCAACGAGAGCTTGTTGACGCCCAGCAGCGACCGGAGCTTGGGCCAGGAGATCTGCCGGTCCCCGGGGATCAGGGCGAACAAGAAAGAGCCGTCCTTGTGCTTGACCACCAGGGTCTTGACGATGTCGGCTTCGGCGATGCCCAGCAGCTCCGCCGCCTCGGCCAGGCTCCGGGCGCCGGAGCGCTCGGCCACTTCCACCGGAAGCGAGTGCTCTTCGGCGCCGGCCAGAAAACGTTGCAGGCCGGCAGGCAGAACAGGGGCACCGGATTCATTGCTCATGTCCGGTTCAAGTCCCGGCGCGCGGCCGGTATTCCCTCCCCGCCCGGCCGGCATTGCCCCCGACCGCCCGAAAAAGCGGCCCGCGTTCCTAGTCGCGGTACAGAAGCAGCGCCTCGCCCTGGCCGCCGCCGCCGCACAGGGAGACTGCAGCCTTGCCGGTCCCGCGCCGGCGCAGCTCAAGGGCGGCCGTCAGTGCCAGCCGGGCACCGGAAGCGCCGATCGGATGGCCCAGGGCGATGGCGCCGCCGTGGATGTTGCACTTCTCCAGCGGGTAGTCCAGGTCCTGAAGCGACTGCACGGCCACGGCGCCGAAGGCTTCGTTGATTTCGATGAAGTCCAACTCTGTGGTGCTCCAGCCGGCCCGCTGGAGGGCCTGCGAGATGGCGTTGGAGGGCTGGGACTGCAACGAGGTGTCCGGTCCGGCAACCTGACCGGACCGGCCGACGACGGCCAGCCAGTCCAGCCCGTTGTCCTCGGCGAAACCCCGGCTAGCCACCACAACGGCAGCGGCGCCATCGGAAAGCGGGGACGAGTTCCCGGCCGTGATGGTGCCGTCCTTGGCAAAAGCGGGGCGCAACGGCGCCAGGCTTTCCACCGTGGTCTGCGGACGGACGCCCTCGTCGCGGTCCACCACCAGGTCGGCGCCCTTGCGCTGCGGCACTTTGACCGCGACGATCTCGTCGTCGAAGACGCCGCTCTCCGCTGCGGCCGCGGCCCGCTGGTGGGACGCAGCAGCCACTTCGTCCTGCGCTTCGCGGCCGATGCCCAGCTCGCTGTTGCGCCGCTCCGTGGAGACACCCATGGACTCGTGATCGAAGGCATCGGTGAGGCCGTCGTGAGCGGTGGCATCGAGGGCGGTCATGCTGCCGTACGTCCAGCCCTGGCGGGAACCCGGGAGCAGATGCGGACCGTTGGTCATCGACTCCTGCCCGCCGGCCACCACCACGTGCGCCTCGCCGGAGCGGATCAGCCGGGCGGCGTCGCTAATAGCCGCGAGCCCGGAGAGGCACACCTTGTTGATCGTCACGGTGGGAACGTTCCAGCCCAATCCAGCGGCGATGGAAGCCTGGCGGGCAGGGTTCTGGCCGGCTCCGGCCTGGATGACGTGCCCCATGATGACCGCGTCCACCTGTTCCGCGGCGACGCCGCCGCGCTCCAGCGCGGCAGCGATGGCCTTGCCCCCGAGCTCGACGGCGGTGAACGCCGCGAGTTGGCCGTTCAGCCGCCCGTTGGGCGTGCGCGCGCCGGCCAGGATGACGACGTCGTCGCGACTGCTGGTGTTCTGGGCCATGGTGTACCTGACTCTTTCTGCGCCGCCGGCCGGGGCATGAAACTGCGGCCGGCGGCTGCTGCGATGAGTATGATCTGCTTCACAGATTACCCGTGCAGCGGAACTCGCCAGAAGCGCAGAGCCGGAAATGTTGGCAACGGGGTATATGCTGGTGGCGTTGTCCCGGGGAAGACAACCGCGAAGACGCCTTCGCACTGCGTTTGCACCGCGGTAAGCTGCGGTTTGCAGTACGCCCCGTGCGGCGTTTCGCATGACGCGTGCCGCTCCGATCCCGATGACGGGGGAGCGGGTAACTGGTCCTGCCCTCCATGCTGGACAATCCGCGACGCGGTCCCGTACACTTAGTATTTGCGTCTTCCCTCAAAACCTTTGGCCTTCATATAGCGGTGGGCTTCGCCACGCCCTATCTGTATTTAACTGCAGATCGTGCGGCGGGCAAGGATCATATAGCGGATCCAGGTTGTGTCCGGACCTCACCAGGGGTGCCGGCAGTGCGGAAGCGCAGGACAAGCCTGAAGGTCTGTGGAAGGATCCCTCTTGGTCGCCTCGAGCACCTCTAATACCGATACCGCTAACAGCCTGCTGGACGCCTCGTCGAACGACGGCGCAACCCGGCGGCTCTCATTCGCCAAGATTCACGAACCTCTTGACGTTCCCAATCTGCTCGCCCTTCAGACCGACAGCTTCGACTGGCTGGTCGGCAACGAGCGCTGGAAGGCGCGCGTCGCCAAGGCCCAGGAAGAAGGCCGCCAAGGCCTGGCCACCACCTCCGGCCTCGCTGACATCTTCGAAGAGATCTCCCCGATCGAGGACTTCCAGGGCACCATGTCCCTGAGCTTCTCCGAGCCGGAGTTTGCCGATCCGAAGTACACCATGGCCGAGTGCAAGGACCGCGACGCCACGTACTCCGCGCCGCTGTACGTCAAGGCCGAGTTCATGAACAACAACACGGGCGAGATCAAGCAGCAGACCGTGTTCATGGGCGACTTCCCGCTGATGACCGACAAGGGCACCTTCGTCATCAACGGCACCGAGCGCGTTGTCGTCTCCCAGCTGGTCCGCTCGCCGGGCGCCTACTTCGAGAAGACCGCCGACAAGACCAGCGACAAGGACATCTTCACCGCGAAGATCATCCCGTCCCGTGGCGCCTGGTTCGAGCTGGAAATCGACAAGCGCGACCAGGTCGGCGTACGCCTCGACCGCAAGCGCAAGCAGTCCGTGACCGTGCTGCTGAAGGCACTGGGTTGGACCGAGGGCCAGATCCTCGAGAACTTCGGCGAGTACGACTCGATCCGCGCCACGCTGGAGAAGGACGCCACCCAGACCCAGGAGGAAGCCCTCCTGGACATTTACCGCAAGCTGCGTCCGGGCGAGCCGCCCACAGTCGAGGCCGCCCAGTCCCTGCTGGACAACCTCTACTTCAACCCGAAGCGCTACGATCTGGCCAAGGTCGGCCGCTACAAGATCAACCGCAAGCTGGGCATCGACAAGCCGCTGAACGATCCGGACGCCTCGGTCCTGAACAATGACGACATCGTCGCCATGATCAAGTTCCTGGTGGCCCTGCACGCCGGCGAAGCCACCATCCCGGGCAAGCGCGACGGCGCCGACCACGACCTCCGCGTCGAGGTCGACGACATCGACCACTTCGGCAACCGCCGCATCCGCGCGGTCGGCGAACTGATCGAGAACCAGGTCCGCACCGGCCTCTCCCGCATGGAGCGTGTGGTCCGCGAACGCATGACCACCCAGGACGTGGAGGCCATCACCCCGCAGACCCTGATCAACATCCGCCCCGTGGTGGCTGCGATCAAGGAGTTCTTCGGTACGTCGCAGCTCTCCCAGTTCATGGACCAGAACAACCCGCTGGCCGGCCTGACGCACAAGCGCCGCCTGTCCGCGCTGGGCCCGGGCGGTCTGTCCCGCGACCGTGCCGGCATGGAAGTCCGTGACGTGCACCCCTCGCACTACGGACGCATGTGCCCGATCGAGACGCCTGAAGGCCCGAACATCGGCCTGATCGGCTCGCTGGCTTCCTACGGTCGCATCAACGCGTTCGGTTTCATCGAGACTCCGTACCGCAAGGTCGTCAACGGGCAGGTCACCGACCAGGTGGACTACCTGACCGCGGACGACGAGATTGAGTGCGTGATCGCCCAGGCGAACGCCCCGCTCAGCGAGGACCTGCACTTCGAAGAGGACCTGGTCCTCTGCCGCGAGCGCGGCGGCGGCGGCGAGCCGGTTTTGGTGCCGGGCGACGAAGTCGACTACATGGACGTTTCCCCGCGCCAGATGGTGTCGGTCGCAACGGCCCTGATTCCGTTCCTCGAGCACGACGACGCGAACCGCGCACTGATGGGCGCCAACATGCAGCGCCAGGCTGTGCCGCTGCTGCGTTCGGAAGCTCCGATCGTGGGCACCGGCATGGAGCGCTACGCCGCTGTTGATGCCGGCGACTCAGTGGTTGCCATCAAGCCGGGCGTGGTCACCGAGGTCTCCGCTGACCTGGTCACCGCACTGAACGACGACGGCACCGAGACCCGGTACCCGATCATGAAGTTCGCCCGCTCCAACCAGGGCAACGCCTACAACCAGCGCGTCCTCGTCTCCGAGGGCCAGCGGCTGGAAGCCCGCAGCATCATCGCCGACGGTCCGTCCACCGATCAGGGTGAACTGGCGCTGGGCAAGAACCTGCTGGTGGCGTTCATGTCCTGGGAAGGCCACAACTACGAGGATGCGATCATCCTCTCCCAGCGTGTGGTTTCCGACGACGTGCTGACCTCCATCCACATCGAGGAGCACGAGGTTGATGCCCGCGACACCAAGCTTGGTGCCGAGGAAATCACCCGCGACATCCCGAACGTGTCCGAGGAAGTGCTCTCCCAGCTGGACGAGCGCGGCATCATCCACATCGGTGCCGAGGTCGACGCCGGCGACATCCTGGTGGGCCGGGTGACCCCGAAGGGCGAGACCGAGCTGACCCCGGAAGAGCGCCTGCTGCGCGCGATCTTCGGCGAGAAGTCCCGCGAAGTGCGCGACACCTCCCTGAAGGTGCCGCACGGCGAGTCCGGCACCGTGATCGGCGTCCGCATCTTCGACCGCGACAACGACGACGAGCTGCCCCCGGGCGTGAACCAGCTGGTCCGCGTATACGTGGCGCAGAAGCGCAAGATCACCGACGGCGACAAGCTCGCCGGCCGCCACGGCAACAAGGGCGTCATCTCCAAGATCCTGCCGATCGAGGACATGCCGTTCCTGGAAGACGGCACGCCGGTTGACATTGTGCTGAACCCGCTGGGTGTTCCCGGCCGCATGAACGTGGGCCAGGTGCTGGAAATCCACCTCGGCTGGGCCGCCAAGCAGGGCTGGAACATCGAAGGCAACCCGGACTGGGCCAAGAACCTGCCGAACCTGCCGCGCCAGACCGGTCCCACCACGGTGGCCACACCGGTATTCGACGGTGCCAGCGAGTTCGAGATCACCGGACTGCTGGATTCGACCAGCCCGACCCGCGACGGCGAACGCCTGATCGGTTCCTCCGGCAAGGCGCGTCTGTTCGACGGCCGCTCCGGCCAGCCGTTCCCGGATCCGATCTCCGTGGGCTACATGTACATCCTGAAGCTGCACCACCTGGTGGACGACAAGATCCACGCACGCTCCACCGGCCCGTACTCGATGATCACCCAGCAGCCGCTGGGCGGTAAGGCGCAGTTCGGCGGACAGCGCTTCGGTGAAATGGAAGTGTGGGCCCTGGAGGCCTACGGTGCCGCGTACACCCTGCAGGAACTGCTCACCATCAAGTCCGACGACATCCACGGCCGCGTCAAGGTCTACGAGGCGATCGTCAAGGGCGAGAACATCCCGGAGCCGGGCGTTCCCGAATCCTTCAAGGTGCTGATCAAGGAAATGCAGTCGCTCTGCCTGAACGTGGAAGTACTCTCCACCGACGGCACCGCGATCGAAATGCGTGACTCGGATGAAGAAGTCTTCCGGGCCGCGGAAGAGCTGGGCATCGACCTTTCGCGGGCCGAGCCGAGTTCCGTCGAAGAGGTCTAGCCGGGCCGGCCGGCCAAAGGCGCCCTGCGCACTTCGGCCGGCCAGCCGCTCATCCTCTTTCCGTAACCCGACAGACTTTCAGATTTAGAGAACAAGAGAGAACAGGGACCATATGTCCAGCGAATCCTCCTTCGGCCTCATGCGCATCGGCCTTGCCACCGCGGACGACATCCGCGACTGGAGCTACGGCGAGGTCAAGAAGCCGGAAACTATCAACTACCGCACCCTGAAGCCTGAGAAGGACGGCCTCTTCTGCGAGAAGATCTTCGGCCCGTCCCGCGACTGGGAATGCTACTGCGGTAAGTACAAGCGCGTGCGCTTCAAGGGCATCATCTGTGAGCGCTGTGGCGTCGAGGTCACCCGGGCCAAGGTCCGCCGCGAGCGGATGGGCCACATCGAGCTGGCTGCCCCGGTCACGCACATCTGGTACTTCAAGGGTGTCCCGTCCCGCCTGGGCTACCTGCTCGACCTGGCGCCGAAGGACCTGGAAAAGGTCATCTACTTCGCCGCCTACATGATCACCAGCGTGGACGAGGCGCGCCGCCACGAGGAACTGCCGAACCTGCAGGCCGAACACGACCTGGAGAAGAAGCAGCTGGGCGATACCCGCGATTCGGACATCGCGGCCATCGCCAAGGACCTCGAGGACGAACTGGCCCGCCTGGAAGGCGAAGGCGCCAAGGCCGCCGAGAAGAAGAAGGCCCGCGACTCCGCCGACCGCCAGATGGCCAACGTGCGCAAGCGCGCCGACGCCGAGATCGAGCGCCTCGACATGGTGTGGGACCGCTTCAAGAACCTGAAGGTCGCCGACCTTGAAGGCGACGAGGGCCTGTACCGCGAGCTGCGCGACCGCTACGGCCTGTACTTCGAAGGCGCCATGGGTGCCGAGGCGATCAAGAACCGTCTTGAGAACTTCGACATGCCTGCCGAGGCCGAGTCCCTGCGCGACATCATCAAGAACGGCAAGGGCCAGCGCAAGACCCGCGCCCTGAAGCGACTCAAGGTGGTCAACGCTTTCCTGACCACCACCAACTCGCCGCTGGGCATGGTGCTGGACGCCGTTCCGGTGATCCCGCCGGAGCTTCGCCCGATGGTGCAGCTGGATGGTGGCCGCTTTGCGACCTCCGACCTGAACGACCTGTACCGCCGCGTGATCAACCGCAACAACCGCCTGAAGCGCCTGTTGGATCTGGGCGCGCCGGAAATCATCGTCAACAACGAAAAGCGCATGCTGCAGGAAGCTGTGGACTCGCTGTTCGACAACGGCCGCCGCGGCCGTCCGGTCACCGGGCCGGGCAACCGTCCGCTGAAGTCGCTCTCAGACATGCTCAAGGGCAAGCAGGGCCGCTTCCGCCAGAACCTGCTGGGTAAGCGCGTTGACTACTCCGGCCGTTCCGTGATCGTGGTCGGTCCGCAGCTGAAGCTGCACCAGTGTGGTCTGCCCAAGCAGATGGCGCTGGAGCTCTTCAAGCCGTTCGTGATGAAGCGCCTGGTTGACCTCAACCACGCGCAGAACATCAAGAGCGCCAAGCGCATGGTCGAGCGTTTCCGCCCGCAGGTCTGGGACGTGCTGGAAGAGATCATCACCGAACACCCGGTGCTGCTCAACCGTGCACCAACCCTGCACCGCCTGGGCATCCAGGCGTTCGAGCCGCAGCTGGTGGAAGGCAAGGCGCTGCAGCTGCACCCGCTGGTCTGTGCAGCCTTCAACGCCGACTTCGACGGCGACCAGATGGCTGTGCACCTGCCGCTGAGCCCCGAGGCGCAGGCCGAGGCGCGCATCCTGATGCTCTCCTCGAACAACATCCTGAAGCCGTCGGACGGCCGTCCGGTGACCCTGCCTTCACAGGACATGATCATCGGTCTGCACCACCTGACCACCAAGCGCGAAGGCGCAGAAGGCGAAGGCCGTGTCTTCGCCAGCCCGGCCGAAGCCATCATGGCCCACGACGCCGGCGAGCTGCACCTGAACTCCGTGGTCAAGATCCGCGTGCCCGGCTTCGTGCCGAGCGCCGACCAGCCCGCACCGGAAGGTTGGGAAGAGGGCCAGGAAGCGCTGATCGAAACCACGCTCGGCCAGGTCGTCTTCAACAACACCCTGCCCGACGATTACCCCTGGGTTGAGAAGGTGGCGGACAAGGGCCAGCTCTCGGCGATCGTGAACGATCTGGCCGAGCGCTACCCGAAGGTCGTCACTGCGGCAACGCTGGACAACCTCAAGGACGCCGGTTTCTACTGGGCCACCCGCTCCGGTGTCACCGTGGCGATCTCCGACATCGCCGCCCCGGCTGAGAAGGCCGCCATCATGGAGGGCTACGAAACCCAGGCGGCACGCGTCGAGTCCCAGTACAGCAAGGGCCTGATTGCCGACGACGAACGGCGCCAGGAACTGATCGACATCTGGAACAAGGCAACCAACGAGGTTGCCGACGCGATGCGGAAGAACCTGACCAAGGAAAACACCATCAACCGCATGGTGTCCTCCGGCGCCCGTGGTAACTGGCTGCAGGTCCGCCAGATCGCCGGTATCCGTGGTCTGGTGGCCAACCCGAAGGGCGAGATCATCCCGCGCCCGATCAAGTCCTCCTACCGTGAGGGCCTGTCGGTGCTGGAGTACTTCATCGCCACGCACGGTGCCCGTAAGGGCTTGGCCGATACCGCACTGCGTACCGCCAACTCGGGTTACCTGACCCGTCGTCTGGTGGACGTCTCGCAGGACGTGATTGTCCGCGAACTGGATTGCGGCACCGAGCGCGGCCTGACCACGGTCATCGCCGAACCGGACCACAACGGTGAACTGCGCCGGCACGAAGAGGTGGAGAACTCCGCCTACGCCCGCACGCTGGCCACCGATGTGGTGAACTCCGAGGGCACCGTGGTGGCCGCGGCAGGCTCCGACGTCGGCGATGTGCTGATCCAGGAACTGATCGACGCCGGCATCACCGAGATCAAGGTGCGCTCCGTGCTCACCTGTGAGTCCGCCGTCGGTACCTGTGCGTTCTGCTACGGCCGTTCGCTGGCCACCGGCAAGACCGTGGACATCGGCGAGGCAGTCGGCATCATCGCCGCACAGTCCATCGGTGAGCCCGGCACGCAGCTGACCATGCGTACCTTCCACACCGGTGGTGTTGCCTCCGCGGAAGACATCACCCAGGGCCTGCCCCGTATCCAGGAGCTCTTCGAAGCCCGTACGCCCAAGGGCGTCGCGCCGATGGCCGAAGTGGCCGGACGCGTGTCCATCGAGGACGGCGAGCGCCAGATGCGCGTCATCGTCACCCCCGATGACGGCTCGGAAGAGATCGCCTACCCGGTACTGCGCCGTGCTCGACTGCTGGTCGAAGACGGCCAGCACGTAGAGGTCGGCCAGCAGCTGGTCACCGGTGCCAAGGACCCGAAGCAGGTGCTGCGTATCCTCGGCCCGCGCCAGGCCCAGAAGTTCCTGGTGGACGAGGTCCAGAGCGTGTACCGCAGCCAGGGCGTTGGCATCCACGACAAGCACGTGGAAGTCATCGTGCGGCAGATGCTGCGCCGCATCACCGTCATCGAGTCGGGCGAAACCGACTTGCTGCCGGGCGAGCTCGCCGAACGCAGCCGCTTCCAGGCGGAGAACCGCAAGGCGGTTTCCGAGGGCAAGCAGCCTGCCAACGGCCGTGACGAGCTGATGGGCATTACCAAGGCATCGCTCGCCACCGAGTCGTGGCTGTCGGCCGCGTCCTTCCAGGAGACCACCCGCGTCCTGACGCAGGCGGCCATGGAAGGCAAGTCCGACCCGCTGCTCGGCCTGAAGGAGAACGTCATCATCGGTAAGCTGATCCCGGCCGGCACCGGCCTGGACCGGTACACCCAGGTGTCGGTGGAGCCGACGGAGGAAGCCAAGGCCAACCTCTTCACCGGCCCCAGCGCCTTCGGCGACTTCGACTACGCCGGCGGCGACGGTTCGATGACGCCCGAGTTCCACGCCATCCCGCTGGATGACTACGACCTGGGCAACGACTACCGCTAACGAGTAGGGCGCCCCCGCCAAGGTGCAGGCCGAGGGCCCCGCAGCGAGCTTGCGAGCTGTGGGCAGGCCTGGACCGGCGACTTCGTCGCCACGGCGGGGCCCACGCGCCCTACGCTTAGGGGCGCTCCGCGCCTGATCTGATGCACCGAACCGCCTCCTGCTCCCCGATACCGGGGCAGCGGGAGGCGGTTCGGCGTTTAACGGCAGCCGGGTCGTGGGAATCGGATCGTATACCTTCCATTGGAGAAAAGTGGCCAATATATGGGTCCGCTTTCAGCCATTTCTCTCCACTGGATGGGGTGGCCCGGCGGCCCCGTACTCGCGGCAGGCCTGGACAATGCGGCAGCCCGGCAGGTCTGGACAAAGCGGCGGCCCGGCAGGTCTGGACAAAGCGGCGGCCCCGGCGGCCCCGCACTCGCGGGAGGCCTGGACAATGCGGGAGCCCGGAGGTGCGGCAGGCCTGGACAAAGCGGCAGCCCGGAGGGGCAGCGGGCTTGGACGCGTGCCACGTCGGCATGCCCGGCCGGCCTGCTTACCGTCCCTTCCGGCGTGAGAACCTAGGAACATGGCCAATTCCCCGTCCGGAGACTCAATGCTGGACCGGCTGGTGCGCATTCTGTCAGCGTTCGAGCCGGACAAACCTGCGATGAACGTTGCCACGTTGTCCCGGCGCGCGGATGTTCCGTTGGCTACGACGTACCGCTTGGTGGACGAGCTCTCGCGGCACGGGCTGCTGACCAAGGAAGGCCCCGGGGAGATCCGGTTGGGGCTTCGGCTGTGGGAACTGGCCAACCGGAGTTCGCCCGCCGTGGACCTTCGGCAGGCCGCGATGCCGTTCATGGAGGACATCCAGTCCGTGGTCCGCCAGCACACCCAGCTGGCCGTGCTGCGCGATGACGAAGTCCTGGTCATCGAGCGGCTCTCCAGCCGCGGCTCGGTGGTCAACCAGGCGCAGATTGCCGGCCGCATGCCGGTTCACCGGACTTCGATGGGAATGGTTCTGCTGGCCAATTCGCCGAACCACGTTCAGGAGTCCTACCTCTCCCGCCACCCGGAAGCCGTCACCTCGGCGGACGCGGTCTCCTTCGACCTGCGCCGGCACCTGGCCGATATCCGAAAGCGGGGCTATGCCGCGTTTGATGGGCGTATCGACGTGGACACCACGGGCGTGGCCGTCCCGGTGGCGGGCCAGGCTGGTTGGCCGGTGGCAGCGCTCGGCGTGGTGGTGCCGCTGGGCTTCGAGAACTTCAACGCCGTCGTCCCGGCGCTCATGACGGCGGCACGTGGCATCTCCCGCGCGATGGGCGTGGCGCTGCCCTGAGTGGACTGAGGATGGCCGCCGTCGTCGTAATTCTCATTCAATGAGAACGCGGGCGCATTCGGCTTGTCGGCCGGGTCACACTGGATCAAGACGTGACCAACATGGCTTCAGGAGACTTATTTATGGCGCAGGCGCAAATCATCAAAACCAAGGTCGGCATTGTCGGCGGAGGACCTGCCGGTCTCATGCTCAGCCACCTGCTGGCCAAGCAGGGCATCGACAACCTTGTGGTGGAGTCCCGCGATCACGAGACCATCCGCAACACGCATCGCGCCGGCATCCTGGAGGCGGGCTCGGTCAAGATGCTCACCGACACCGGCGTGGATGGCAGGGTGCTCACCGAGGGCGACGAGCATGAGGGCATCGACCTGCGCTTCAACGGCGAGTCGCACCCGCTGGACTTCAAGGACCTGGTGGACGCAACCGTGACGCTGTATGCGCAGAACGAGGTCTTCGTGGACCTGGCCGCTGCCCGCAAGCGCGACGGCGGCGACGTGCGCTACGAGGCCGAGGTCACCGAGGTGCTTGACCTGGAGACCACCACGCCCAAGTTCCGCTTTAGCGACAAGGACGGCGCCGCATTTGAGGTGCACTGCGACATCCTGGTCGGTGCCGACGGCTCCCGCAGTTTCTGCCGCCGTGCGGTGACGGGGGAGCAGGACTACAAGATCGAGTATCCGTTCGCGTGGTTCGGCATCCTGACCGAGGCCCCGAAGAGCGCCCCGGAACTGATCTATGCCAACTCCCCGCACGGCTTCGCGCTGATCTCCCAGCGCAGCGAGACCGTCCAGCGGATGTACTTCCAGTGCGATCCGGCCGAGAACGTGAACGACTGGAGCGACGACCGGATCTGGGCCGAACTGCAGAAGCGGGTGGACGGCCCGGACGGCTTCCAGTTGAAGCAGGGCCCGATTTTCGACAAGACCGTGCTGGCCTTCCGGTCCTTCGTCCGTGAGCCGCTGTCCCACGGCCGGATGTTCCTGGCCGGCGACGCCGGACACACGGTGCCGCCGACCGGCGCCAAGGGTCTGAACCTGGCCTTCGCGGACGTCAAGGTGCTGTTCGAAGCCATCGATTCGTTCTACGCCACCGGCAGCGACGCGCTGCTGGAGGGCTACTCGGACCTGGCCCTGCAGCGGGTCTGGAAGGCGCAGAACTTCTCCTACTGGATGACCAGCATGCTGCACACCCGCGAGGACGCGTCACCGTTCGAAACCAAGCGTGCCCTGGGCGAACTGGCCACGGTGACCGGGTCCCGCTTCGGTCAGCAGTACCTGGCCGAGTCCTACACCGGCTGGCCGCACAAGTAACCCCCACCCGCCTGCGGCATCAGCCAACGCGGGCCCGTACCCTGAACCACCAGACCCGAAAAACAGAAAGGAGTTCTCGATGAGCGACGCTACTGCTCAGGACGAGGCTTTCGACGGCGAGACGTTTGACGACAGCCACGTGCTGGATCCTGCCGCCACCGCGGATTCGCAGGAGACGATCAACCAGGAAATCACCGACATCCACGAGGCCTACCGCAAGGGCGTGGAAGCCGGAGAAGCCCAGGAAAGGCAGCCGCGCATCGACTTTGCGCCCTACCGTTCCTCGCTGCTGCGCCATCCCACCAAGGACCTGCACCATGCGGATCCGGAGACGATCGAGCTGTGGAGCCCGGCGTTCGGTGAGCGGGACGTGCACATCCTGGAATCCGACCTGACCATCCAGCACAACGGCGAACCGCTGGGCGAGCGGATCGTTGTGCAGGGCCGCGTCCTGGACGGCGACGGGCGCCCGGTGCGCAACCAGCTGGTGGAAATCTGGCAGGCGAACGCGGCCGGCCGCTACGTGCACAAGCGGGACCAGCACCCGGCACCGATCGACCCGAACTTCACCGGCGTGGGCCGCTGCATCACCGGACCCAACGGCGAATACAAGTTCACCACCATCAAGCCGGCCCCGTACCCGTGGAAGAACCACCACAACGCCTGGCGTCCGGCGCACATCCACTTCTCGCTGTTCGGCACCGACTTCACCCAGCGCATGATCACCCAGATGTACTTCCCGGGCGACCCGCTGTTCCCGCTGGATCCGATCTACCAGGCGATCACCGACCAGGATGCGCGCGACCGTCTGGTCGCCACCTACGACCATTCGGTGACCAGCCACGAATGGAACACCGGCTACCGCTGGGACATCGTCCTTTCCGGCAGCAACCGCACTTGGATGGAAGAAGGCGAGGAGCACTGATGAGCGAGTCCACCACCAAACTGGTAGCTACCCCGGGCCAGACCATCGGCCCGTTCTACGGCTTCGCGCTGCCTTATGAGAAGGACAGCCAGCTGGTCCACCGCGCGCACACCGGATCCATCCGGCTGCACGGCGTGGTGACGGACGGCAACGGCAGCCCGATTCCCGACTCCATGCTGGAGATCTGGCAGGCCGACGAGCGCGGCGAGATCTCCCGGGAGACCGGTTCGCTGGTCCGCGACGACCACACCTTCACCGGCTTCGGCCGGGTAGCCGTGGACAACGTCGGCCACTACACCTTCACCACGGTGAACCCGGGCGCCACCGAGCAGGGCAAGGCACCGTTCATCTCCATGGTGGTCTTTGCCCGTGGCCTGCTGAACCGGCTGTTCACCCGGATCTACCTCCCGGAGGACACCGAGGCGCTGGCGAACGACCCGCTGCTGTCCTCGCTGCCGGAAGAGCGGCGGAAGACGTTGATCGCCGAGCGCGAGCCGAACGGCGACCTGCGGTTCGACATCCGGTTGCAGGGCGAAGGCGAAACCGTCTTCCTGACCTACCCGGGAATCTAGGGATCCATGAATCCAGCGGACCACGCTGATTTCGGGCTGCTGTCTCCGGTTTCGGCCGGGACAGCAGCATCCCGTTTAACCAGCGACTACCAATTCATCCAGGCCATGCTCGACGTGGAGCTCGAATGGACGCGCGTGCTGGCCGGCGCCGGCCGGGTACCGGCGGATGCCGTTCCCGCCGTCGAGCAGGCCTCTCGGGCGGATCTCTACGACGCCGCAGGCTTGGCCGAGCGTGCCCAGGGCGGCGGCAACCCGGTCATCCCGCTGCTCGCCGACCTGCGCGCGGAGACCAAGAAGCACAACCCGGCCGCCGCTTCGGCGATCCACCAGGGTGCCACCAGCCAGGACATCCTGGACAGCGCCATGATGCTGATGGCACGCCGCACGCTGGCCGGCATTGTCACCGACCTGAAGTCCGCCGCCGCCGCTCTGGCGCGGCAGGCGGACGAGCACCGCGGCACCATCACCGTGGCCCGGACGCTGACCCAGCATTCGCTGCCGTCCACCTTCGGGCTGAAGGCCGCCAACTGGCTCTCGGGCGTCGCCCAGGCCGGTGTCCGGCTGGAGCAGGTTGCCGGGGAACTGCCCCTCCAATGGGGCGGTGCGGCCGGCACCATGGCCGCGCTGACGGAACTGGCCAACCGGCCCGCCAACCCCGCGGCCACAACCGCAGCGGAAAGCGAAGAATCCGCCGGAACCGCGGCAGGCAGCGCTGCGCCGAACAACGACGACGGTGCGCTGGCTTTGGCGGCCCGCCTCGCCGAACGGCTGGGGCTGGCCGACCCGGTGGCGCCGTGGCAAACCAACCGGCTGCCGGTCACCGCGCTGGCCGCGGCGCTGGCCGATGTCCTGGCTGCCGCCGGGAAGGTCGCCAACGACGTGCTGCTGCTCAGCCGGCCCGAACTCGGCGAAGTCTCCGAGCCCGCCGCCGAAGGCCGCGGCGGATCCTCGGCGATGCCGCAGAAACAGAATCCGGTGCTGTCTGTGCTGATCCGCAGTGCCGCACTGGCCGGTCCCGGGCATCTGGCCCAGATCCAGGCCGCGGCCGCCGGTGCCATCGACGAGCGGCCGGACGGTTCCTGGCACGTCGAGTGGCAGGCGCTTCGCCAGCTGCTCCGGTTGGCCGGCGGGGCAGCCGCCAAGCTGGCCGAACTCGCCGAGGGCCTGGTGGTCCAGCCGGAAAGAATGCGCCGCAACCTGGCGATCACCGGTGAGCTGGTGGTCAGCGAACGGATCATGGCCACCGTGGCGCCGCTGCTGGACGGCGGATCCCCGGGCGCCGGCAAGTCCAAGGTCCAGAGCCTGGTCAACCAGTCGCTGGCCAACCAGGGCACGTTGGCACAGTTGCTGCGCGATGCGGTGCCCACCGACGAACTGAGCGACGCGGCGCTGGCCGAGCTGCTGGATCCGGCAGGCTACATCGGCCAGAGCAGCGAACTGATCGACCGGATCACTTCCCACTATGCAGAATGGAGCCATTCGTGAGCGTTCCCGACATCACCCCCACCTTGCTGTCCGAGGGCAAAGGCAAGCCCGTGCTGCTGGCAGGCGCCGGCCTGGGCACCGGAGCCAAGGCGCTTTGGATCGACACCGTGCCACATCTTCAGGACTTTCAGGTAGTCGGCGTGGATCTGCCCGGCCACGGGGCCAGCCCGGCCTCGACCGAGCCGTTTACGATGGCCGAACTCGCCCAGGGCGTGGTGGCCATGCTGGACAAGCTGGCCACGGCCGGTGACATCGACGCCCAGGCAAAGGTCTACTTCGCCGGCGTCTCGATGGCCGGTGAACTGGCATTGCAGCTGGGCCTGGACTATCCGGACCGCTTCGCCGGGCTGGCCGTGGTGTGCTCCGGCGCCAAAATCGGCGAGCCGTCCGGCTGGCTGGAGCGCGCGGAGACTGTCCGCAATGCGGGCACGCCCACCATGGTGGTCGGCTCGGCGCAGCGATGGTTCGCGCCGGGCTTCATCGAGAAGCACTCCGAACGCACCACCCGGCTGCTGCACACACTGCAGAACGCCGACCGCTTCGCCTACGCGCATTGCTGCGAGGCCTTGGCCGGCTTCGACGTCCGCGAACGGCTCGGCGAAATCATCACCCCGGTGATCGCCATCGCCGGCGGACTGGACGAGGTCTGCCCGCCCGAGTTCGCCAAAGCAGTGGCCACCGGCGTGCGCCAGGGCAGCTCCGCCGTCGTCGATTCCGCCGCCCACCAGGCGCCCGCCGAAGCGCCCGAAGAAACCGCGGTGCTGCTGCGCGATTTCTTCCTGGCTGCCTGAGAGCAGCCGGATTCTTGACTGAAACTACCCAAGGAGTACCCGCCGTGAGCGACAACCGCACCTTCGATCCCGCCAAGACCCAGCAGGAGGTCTATGACGACGGCATGGCCGTCCGCCGGCAGGTCCTGGGCAACGCGCACGTAGACCGTGCGAACAGCTCGATCGATGAGTTCACCCAGGACTTCCAGGAACTGATCACGCGCTACGCCTGGGGGACCATCTGGACCCGGGAGGGGCTGCCGCGCACCACGCGCAGCGCCATCACGCTGACCGCCATGATCGCCAAGGGCCACTGGGAGGAATTCGCCATGCATGTGCGTGCGGCGCTGACCAACGGCATGACCCGGGACGAAATCAAGGAAGTGGTGCTGCAGTCCGCGATCTACTGCGGCGTGCCGGATGCCAACGTGGCGTTCAAGGTGGCCAAGGGCGTTTTCGCCAGCCTTGACGAGGATCACAGCGCCTCGATATAGTTCATATAACGTACATGCGTTCGTGAAGCGAACACTTCCGAGGTTTTAGCGGATGTTCATGGGTCCCTGTCCCGGGGCCGGTGAAGCCGCCGCGGAGGGTTCCTGCGCGGATCCCCATCATGTCTATGGAGCGGTCCGGTCCAGCCACAGCGCTGGACCGGGCCGTTTGCTGTAACCCACGGCGCACGCCAGAAGTGCGCCACGAAGGAGCCTCGAATGAACCAGGCATATTTGTATGACGCCGTCCGCACCCCGTTCGGCAAGTTCGGCGGTGCGCTGGCCGGCGTCCGGCCGGACGACCTGGCCGCCGAAGTGGTCAAGGCGGAAGTTGCCCGCGCGCCGGGCCTGGACCCGGAGCGCATCGACGAGGTGATCTTCGGCAACGCCAACGGCGCCGGCGAAGAGAACCGCAACGTCGCGCGGATGGCCACGCTGCTGGCCGGCCTGCCCACCTCCATTCCGGGGACCACGGTGAACCGGCTGTGCGGTTCCAGCCTGGATGCGGCGATCATTGGCTCCCGCCAGATCAACGCCGGCGAAGGCGACCTGGTGCTGATCGGCGGCGTTGAGTCGATGAGCCGGGCGCCCTGGGTGCTGCCGAAGACCGAGAAGCCCTACCCGGCGGGCAACATGACCCTGGCGTCCACCACGCTGGGCTGGCGGCTGGTGAACAAGAAGATGCCGCAGGAATGGACCGTGTCCCTGGGCGAGGCCACCGAGCAGCTGCGTGAGCGGCACGGCATCAGCCGGGAGCGGCAGGACGAGTTTGCCGCGGCCTCGCACCGCCTGGCCGACGCCGCCTGGAACGAAGGCAAATACGATTCGATGGTGGTGCAGGTCCCGGGCACCGACCTGACCCGCGACGAATCCATCCGCCCCACCAGCACCGCCGAAGTGCTGGCCGGGCTGAAGACCGTCTTCCGGCCCGTCGCCGACGGCCCCGAGGGCGGCACGGTGACGGCAGGCAACGCATCGCCGCTGAACGACGGCGCGTCCGCGGCCTGGTTGGGCAGCGAGGCTGCCGCCGGGCTGCTGGGAACCGAGCCGCTGGCCCGGATCGCCGGCCGCGGCGCCTCCGCCCTGGAGCCGCAGTTCTTCGGCTTCGCTCCGGTCGAGGCCGCGAACCAGGCCGTCAAGCGGGCGGGCATCAGCTGGTCGGATGTCGCCGCCGTCGAGCTCAATGAAGCCTTTGCAGCGCAGTCGCTGGCCTGCATCGACAACTGGGACATCGATCCCGCCATCGTGAACGCGTGGGGCGGCGCGGTGGCCATCGGCCACCCGCTGGGCGCCTCGGGCATCCGCATCCTCGGCACGCTGGCACGCCGGCTGCAGGAATCGGGCGAACGCTGGGGCGTGGCCGCGATCTGCATCGGCGTGGGCCAAGGCCTCGCCGTCGTGCTGGAAAACGTCAACTCAATCAAGAACTAAGGAGGTAAGCCAGCATGGCAAAATTTGCTGCTACTGCCCAGGACGCCGTGGCCGGCATCCAAGACGGCGCCACGGTCCTGATCGGCGGCTTCGGCAACGCCGGCCAGCCGATGGAACTGATCGACGCGCTGATGGACTGCGGCGCCACTGACTTGACGGTGGTGAACAACAACGCCGGCCAGGCCGACGCCGGGTTGGCGCTGCTGATCAAGGAGCGCCGGGTCAAGAAGATCATCTGCTCGTTCCCGCGCCAGTCCGACTCCTGGCACTTCGACACCGCCTACCGGGCGGGCGAAATCGAACTGGAACTGGTGCCGCAGGGCAACCTCGCCGAGCGCATCCGTGCCGCCGGCGCCGGCATCGGCGGCTTCTTCACGCCCACCGGCTACGGCACCATGCTGGCCGAGGGCAAGGAAACCCGCATGATCGACGGCAAGGGCTACGTGCTCGAGTCCCCGATCTACGGCGACGTGGCACTGATCAAGGCGCTGACCTCGGACAAGAAGGGCAACCTGGTCTACCGCAAGACCGCCCGCAACTTCGGACCGATCATGGCCGCCGCCGCCAAGAAAAGCATCGTCCAGGTCTCCGGCATCGTGGAGACCGGCCAACTGGATCCCGAAGTCATCGTGACGCCGGGCATCTACGTGGACACCGTCGTCGAAATTGCGCCGCAGGCCGCAGAAGGAGAGGCACACTAGTGAGCGAGAAACTCAGCCGCGAGGACCTGGCCAGGCTGGTCGCGCAGGACATCCAGCCGGGTTCCTTCGTGAACCTCGGCATCGGCCAGCCGACGTCCGTCTCGAACTACCTGACCGCCGAACAGGACATCACGCTGCATACGGAGAACGGCATGCTGGGGATGGGCCCGGAGGCGCACGGTGATGAGATCGACCAGGACCTGATCAATGCGGGCAAGGTCCCGGTCACCGAAGTGCCGGGGGCGTCCTACTTCCACCATGCAGACTCCTTCGCCATGATGCGCGGCGGCCATCTGGACGTCTGCGTGCTCGGCGCCTTCCAGGTCTCGGCCACCGGCGATCTGGCGAACTGGCACACCGGCGCCCCGGATGCCATCCCCGCCGTCGGCGGCGCGATGGACCTGGCCACCGGCGCCAAGGACGTCTATGTGATGATGTCCCTGTTCGCCAAAGACGGCACGCCCAAGTTGGTGCCCGAATGCAGCTACCCGCTCACGGGCGTGGGCTGCGTCACCCGCGTATACACTAATGACGCTGTCTTCCTGCTGACGCCGGAAGGCGTGCGGGTGCGCGAAACGTTCGGGACCACGCTTGAGGAGCTGCAGTCCAAGATGGACATCAAGCTGCTCCCGCCCACCGAGTAAAGCCCCCGTAAAGCTCGAAGGAACCATGACAGAGACCAAAACGCCTGGCGATCAGTTCGTCCAGTCACTGGCCCGCGGATTGACCGTGATCCGGGCTTTCGACGCCGACAACGTCACCATGACGCTCAGCGAGGTCTCCAAGCGGACCGGCCTGACCCGCGCCACGGCGCGGCGGTTCCTGCACACCCTGGTGGATCTGGGGTATGTGCGCACCGACGGCCGCGTCTTCGAGCTCACCGCATTGGTGCTCCAGCTGGGGTATTCCTACCTTGCCGGGCAGAGTCTGCCCCAGCTGGTGCAGCCATTGCTGGAGGAGCTTTCCGCCGAGCTGCACGAATCCACGTCCGCCTCGATCCTCGACGGCGACGAGATTGTCTACATTGCCCGCATCCACACCCGCCGGATCATGACCGTGGGGATCATGGTGGGCACGCGGTTCCCGGCCTATGCCACCTCGATGGGCCGGGTGCTGCTGGCCGGCTTGCCGATCGAGGAACTGGAGCAGCGCTTGGCCTCCACGACCCTGAAACAACTGACGCCGCGGACCATCGCCGACCCGGTGAAGCTGCGCGCGGAGCTGGACACAGTGCGCAGCCAAGGGTGGTCCCTGGTGGACCAGGAGTTGGAGATCGGCCTGCGCTCCGTGGCGGTGCCGGTCCTGCATCCGGACGGCTCCGTGGCCGCCGCGCTGAACATGTCCATGCAGGCCTCGCTGGCGGACGGCACCCGCGACGTGGATGCCGTGGTCGCCGAGGCGCTGCCCAAGCTGCGGGCCGCCTCGGCCAAGATCACCGACGCCCTGCGCGCGCAGCAGTAGGGCAAGCCCCGGACGTTTACCCCGCGGCCAACTTTCGTTGACCTTGACGTGGATGAATGTCCGGTGATGGAAACTGTGACCCCGCGGCGGAAGTTCCTGCCGGAAATCCAAGCCCTGCGCGCCCTTGCTGTGCTGCTGGCCATCGCCGTCGTGCTGGCAGCAACACTGGCGCTGCTGCCGATGAGACAATGGGAGCGTATTGGCGGGCAGGCCCTCCGGGATCTGAACCATGTGAGCGGCACCTACATGCAGACGCTGGCCGCGCCGCTGGAGGCCGCCCTGCTGCAGGCCATGGGGAAGTGATGGCGGTGCGGGCGGCTCCCGGTAGGCGCCGTCCTCCGGTGCCGGGATTCTCTGATAGACTTTTCTTCGATTGTTTTGTGTGGCAGTGGATGAAGGCCGTTCCGGATCAAACCGGGGCGGGGCCTGTTTCCGGTTCGCGGGGTTCTTGCGCGGAGAATGCCACACTTTTGCACGCCTACGGTCGCTTCAATTCGGCAGCGGGTGCGAAGACGACCGACAGTGCCTGGCCCTGCATGTGAGGCGGGGCAAAGCTCACGAAAAACGGAGATCACGAAAGTGCCTACGATTAACCAGCTGGTCCGCAAGGGCCGCTCACCTAAGGTCAATAAGACCAAGGCGCCTGCCCTTAAGGGCAGCCCGATGAAGCGCGGCGTTTGCACCCGCGTTTACACCACCACCCCGAAGAAGCCGAACTCCGCGCTCCGCAAGGTAGCCCGCGTCAAGCTCGCCGGCGGCATCGAAGTGACTGCCTACATCCCCGGTGTAGGCCACAACCTGCAGGAACACTCCATCGTGCTGGTGCGCGGCGGCCGTGTGAAGGACCTGCCCGGTGTCCGCTACAAGATCGTCCGCGGCGCCCTTGACACCCAGGGTGTCAAGAACCGCAAGCAGGCTCGCAGCCGCTACGGCGCGAAGATGGAGAAGAAGTAATATGCCTCGCAAGGGTCCGGCCCCCAAGCGGCCGCTAGTTGTAGATCCCGTCCACGGCTCCCCGCTGGTGACCCAGCTGATCAACAAGGTTCTCGTTGACGGCAAGAAGTCCACGGCAGAGCGCATCGTTTACGGTGCCCTTGATGGCGTGAAGGCCAAGAGCGGCGGCGATCCCGTCGCTGCCCTGAAGAAGGCCATGGACAATGTCCGCCCGACCCTGGAGGTCCGCTCCCGCCGTGTTGGCGGCGCCACCTACCAGGTTCCGGTTGAGGTCAAGCCGGGCCGCGCCACGGCTTTGGCCCTGCGCTGGCTGGTCGGCTACTCGAAGGCCCGCCGCGAGAAGACGATGACCGAGCGTCTCATGAACGAGATTCTGGATGCGTCGAACGGTCTCGGTGCCGCTGTGAAGCGTCGCGAAGACACCCACAAAATGGCCGAGTCCAACAAGGCCTTCGCCCACTACCGCTGGTAACAGAGACGGAACGACGGCGGCCAGCCGCCGCCGTCGTACCCCTCACCTACAAAGGGAGACATTGTGGCACAGGACGTGCTCACCGACCTCACGAAGGTCCGCAACATCGGCATCATGGCCCACATCGATGCCGGTAAGACCACTACCACGGAACGCATCCTGTTCTACACGGGTGTGAACCACAAGATCGGCGAAACGCACGACGGTGCGTCGACGACTGACTGGATGGAGCAGGAGAAGGAACGCGGCATCACGATCACGTCTGCCGCCGTGACCTCCTTCTGGAACAACAACCAGGTCAACATCATCGACACCCCGGGCCACGTGGACTTCACGGTCGAGGTCGAGCGCTCCCTGCGTGTGCTCGACGGCGCCGTAGCCGTCTTCGACGGCAAGGAAGGCGTGGAGCCGCAGTCCGAGACCGTGTGGCGCCAGGCGGACAAGTACAACGTTCCGCGCATCTGCTTCGTCAACAAGATGGACAAGCTGGGCGCCGACTTCTACTTCACCGTCGACACCATCATCAAGCGCCTCGGCGCCAAGCCGCTGGTCATGCAGCTGCCGATCGGCGCTGAATCCGAGTTCATCGGTATGGTTGACCTGATCACCATGAAGGCCATGGTGTGGCCTGGCGATGCCAAGGGCGACGTCACCATGGGTGCCGCCTATGAGACCCGCGAGATTCCCGAGGACCTGCAGGCCAAGGCCGAGGAGTACCGCGCGCAGCTCATCGAGTCCGTGTCCGAGTCCTCGGACGAGCTCATGGAAAAGTACCTCGAGGGTGAGGAAATCACCAACGAGGAACTGGTTGCCGGCATCCGCAAGATGACCATCAACTCCGAGGCCTACCCGGTGTTCTGCGGTTCCGCGTTCAAGAACCGCGGCGTGCAGCCGATGCTGGACGCCGTGGTGGCCTACCTGCCGTCGCCGCTGGACGTTCCGCCAATGATCGGTCACGATCCCAAGGACGAGTCAGTCGAACTGGTCCGCAAGCCGAGCGAGGACGAGCCGTTCTCCGCTCTGGCGTTCAAGATCGCGACCCATCCGTTCTTCGGCCAGCTGACCTTCATCCGGGTGTACTCGGGCAAGGCATCCTCCGGCCTCCAGGTGCTCAACACCACCAAGGGCAAGAAGGAGCGCATCGGAAAGCTTTTCCAGATGCACGCCAACAAGGAGAACCCGGTCGATGAGGCCCATGCAGGCCACATCTACGCCGCCATCGGACTGAAGGACACCACCACCGGTGACACCCTCTCCGCCATGGAAGCACCGGTCGTGCTCGAGTCGATGTCCTTCCCGGAGCCGGTGATCTTCGTGGCAATCGAGCCGAAGACCAAGGGCGACCAGGAGAAGCTCTCCACGGCCATCCAGAAGCTTTCGGCCGAGGACCCGACCTTCACCGTGTCGCTGAACGAGGACACCGGACAGACCGAGATCGGCGGCATGGGCGAGCTCCACCTGGACATCCTGGTGGACCGCATGCGCCGCGAATTCAACGTCGAGGCCAACGTGGGCAAGCCCCAGGTTGCCTACCGTGAAACCATCAAGAAGTCCGTCGAAAAGGTCGACTACACCCACAAGAAGCAGACGGGTGGATCCGGCCAGTTCGCGAAGGTCCAGGTTTCCTTCGAACCGCTGGACACCACCGACGGCACCTTCTACGAGTTCGAGAACAAGGTCACCGGCGGGCGTATTCCGCGCGAATACATCCCCTCGATTGACGCTGGCATTCAGAATGCCATGCAGCTCGGTGTGCTGGCCGGCTACCCGCTGGTCGGCGTCAAGGCCATCCTGATCGACGGCGCCTACCACGACGTCGACTCTTCGGAAATGGCCTTCAAGATCGCTGGTTCCCAGGTCTTCAAGGAAGGCGCACGCCGCGCCAACCCGGTCCTGCTCGAGCCGCTGATGGCCGTCGAAGTACGTACCCCTGAGGAATACATGGGCGACGTGATCGGCGACCTGAACTCCCGCCGTGGACAGATCCAGTCCATGGAGGACGCTAGCGGCGTGAAGGTTGTGCGCGCTAACGTTCCGCTTTCCGAGATGTTCGGCTACATCGGTGACCTGCGTTCCAAGACGCAGGGCCGTGCGGTGTATTCGATGCAGTTCGAAAGCTACGCTGAGGTCCCGAAGGCTGTTGCCGACGAGATCATCCAGAAGACGCGCGGCGAGTAAAACCCTGGTGATGGGTCCTTATTCGTAAGGACCCGGCACCCGTGCAGGCGGCCGGCCAAGCACAGCAGCCGGCCGCCGGCACAACCCCTCTGACGGAACCGCGCAATCCTTTTGCCGGTACCTGACGGAACCAGTAATTTCACCAAATACAAAAGCCCGAAGTAGACTTGTTCAAGTTTCGGCCGTGACAATCGCGTCCGGAGAGCAATTCTTCTCAAAACGTTCTAGGAGGAACCCGTGGCGAAGGCAAAGTTCGAGCGGACTAAGCCGCACGTCAACATTGGTACCATCGGTCACGTTGACCACGGTAAGACCACGTTGACCGCTGCCATTTCCAAGGTGCTTGCTGACAAGTACCCCAATCTCAACGAGCAGCGTGACTTCGCAGCTATCGACTCTGCCCCGGAAGAGCGCCAGCGCGGTATCACCATCAACATCTCGCACGTCGAGTACCAGACCGAGAAGCGCCACTACGCCCACGTGGACGCCCCCGGCCACGCTGACTACATCAAGAACATGATCACCGGTGCCGCCCAGATGGACGGCGCAATCCTGGTGGTTGCTGCGACTGACGGCCCGATGGCCCAGACCCGCGAGCACGTTCTGCTGGCCCGCCAGGTTGGCGTTCCGTCGCTGCTGGTGGCCCTGAACAAGTCGGACATGGTTGATGACGAGGAACTGCTCGACTTGGTCGAAATGGAAGTCCGCGAGCTGCTCAGCTCGCAGGGATTCGATGGCGACAACGCACCGGTCATCCGCACTTCCGGCCTGAAGGCACTGGAAGGCGACCCGCAGTGGGTCAAGTCCGTCGAGGACCTGATGGACGCCGTTGACGAGTTCATTCCGGACCCGGTCCGCGACAAGGACAAGCCGTTCCTGATGCCGGTTGAAGACGTCTTCACCATCACCGGCCGCGGCACCGTGGTGACCGGCCGCGCCGAGCGCGGTACCCTCGCCATCAACTCCGAGGTCGAGATCGTGGGCATCCGCCCGGTCCAGAAGACCACCGTTACCGGTATCGAGATGTTCCACAAGCAGCTCGACGAAGCATGGGCAGGCGAGAACTGTGGTCTGCTGCTGCGCGGTATCAAGCGCGAAGACGTGGAGCGCGGCCAGGTTGTTGTGAAGCCGGGTTCGATCACCCCGCACACCGACTTCGAGGCCAACGTCTACATCCTGTCCAAGGATGAAGGCGGCCGCCACAACCCGTTCTACTCGAACTACCGTCCGCAGTTCTACTTCCGCACCACCGACGTGACCGGCGTTATCACGCTGCCGGAAGGCACCGAAATGGTCATGCCGGGCGACAACACTGAGATGACCGTTGAGCTCATCCAGCCGATCGCTATGGAAGAGGGCCTCGGCTTCGCTATCCGTGAAGGCGGCCGCACCGTTGGTTCGGGCCGCGTCACCAAGATCACCAAGTAACTTTGTGATCTGCTAGCCGGAGGATTCCGGCCAGCATCAGGAGAGCCCCTGCCGTCTGACGACGGCGGGGGCTCTCCCTTTTAACGACGACGGTGCCGCCTGCCGCGGGTTGCCTGCGCACAGGGTATGCCCCGGTGGAATCAGATGTTCTGGTGCAGGCAGAGAATGTTGCCTTCCGAGTCGGGGAACCACGCGCACCGCTGGTGCTCGCTGACGGCGATGTGGTTCTCGGTCTTCAGGCCCGGCAGATCGTAATCGGCGAAGTGGATGCCCTTTCCAGCCAGGTCAGACATTTCGGATTCAAGATCGGCCACTTCGAAACTGACCGAGGTGTGGTCCGAGGTATCGGCGTCCGGTCGGACGATGAGTTCTACGGCGTTGGACCCGCCGCTGGAAAACATCATCGAATCGTCTCCGTTGGTGCCCGCCGGCTTCAAGCCGAGGGAGTCCTGGTAGAACGCGCGCGCCCGGTCCAAGTCCTTCACGGGCAGGACCGTCGTCATGGTGGTGGTGCTGAGCATGGTATTTCAGCCTCCTGGGAGCATATGCTGTGGACAGTTCCCAGAATAGTCCTGCCCGCCGCCCTTGGAACCGGTGGAGCACCACGAAATTTGCGGTCCGGCCGCTAGGATCGGAACCATGGAATGGCTCATCGTGTGGATCATCATTGGCCTAATCGCCGCAGTGGTCGGGGCAGTTTTCTGGGGCAGGCGGTATTTCCGCCATGAACTGGACCGTGTCCGCCGCGTCCGGCGCGCGAACGGCGGCAAACAGTAGGAAAATCAGGCCTGCGGCTGTGCGCGTTCCTCGGGCGTGCTCTCCGCCGAGACTGTGTGCGCCCGTGCTGCGGCGGTTCGAGCGCCGGAATCGCGACGGCGGAGCGCAGCGAGGTCTTTCAGCCAATGGAATGAGGACTTGCGGATTCGCTGCTGGGTTGCGAAATCCACGTAGACCAGCCCGAACCGCTGGCTGTAGCCGGCTGCCCATTCGAAGTTGTCCATCAAAGTCCAGACGTAATAGCCGCGCAGGTCGATGCCGGCGGCGGGCCCGTTGGGTGCCGTGGCGGTCAGGGCGGCCTCAAGATGCCGGGCCAGATAGTCCACCCGCCGGACGTCGGCCACGGACGGTTCGTTCGTGAGCGCATCCGGGACCACCACGTCCTTGAAGCTGGCACCTCCTTCCGTGATGTAGACCGGCGGCAGGTCTGGATAGCGCTCCGCCATATTGGCCAAGGCCACCGGCAGGTAGTCCGGCGCCACCGGCCAGCCGAACTCTGTCCGCGCATAGCCGGGCCAGCCGGCCAGATGGAACGGCAGGTCCGCGCCCTGCTGCCTGAGCGGCTCGGGCAGCCCGTCGGGGACTGCGTCCGGCCCGGTGGAAGGACCCGGACCGAGGCCGATCCGGGTGGGAAAGTAGTAGTTCAGTCCGTAGAAGTCCAGTGGTTGGCTCATCACCGCCAGGTCTTCGTCCGGAATTTCCCGCAGGTACTGCAGGAAGGGTTTGAGTACCGGATTGAAGCTCGGGTAGCGGCCCAGCAGCACCGGGTCGGAGAACATCCTGTTGTGCAGCACGTCGAACAGTTCCACCAGCACATCGTGCGCCAGCCCGTGCTTTGCTCCGACCACGGGGGAGTAGACGTTGGTGATGCCAGCCTCGCCCGAGATTCCGCCGGCCCGCAGCGCCGAGAGGCTGAGCCCGTGCGCGAGGATGAGATGGTGCGCCGCAGGAAGGGCATCGAACAGCCCGGCCTGGCCAGGCGCATGGACGCCCAAGCCGTAGCCGTTGAGGGTAACGGTGGTCGGCTCGTTGATGGTCACCCAGCGGTCCACCCGGTCGCCGAACCTTTCGGCGGCGATGGCGGCGAAGTCGGCCAGCCGGTAGGCGGTGTCCCGGTTCAGCCAGCCGCCGACACGCTCCAGCGGCAGCGGCGTGTCCCAGTGATACAGCGTGCACATTGGGGAAATGCCCCGTGCCAACAACTCATCCAGCAGCCGGTCGTAGAAGTCGATGCCCCGCTGGTTGACCGGGCCCTTGCCGCCGGGCTGGATGCGCGGCCAGGACAACGAAAACCGATACGAGTCCACGCCAAGCTCGGCCAGAAGACGCACGTCCAGCGGCATCCGGTGGTAGTGATCGCAGGCTGTATCCGCCGTGGCGCCGCCGGCAATCCGGCCCGGCTCATGGGTGAAGGCGTCCCAGCCGGACGGCCCGCGGCCGTCTTCGGCCACGGCGCCCTCGATTTGGAACGCCGCGGTGGCTACACCCAGGGTAAAGTCGGACGGTAGCAAGGCCGCCAGATGATCGGTGCCCAGTGCCATTCGCGCCTATCCTCCCTTTGACTACAGCTCCCGCTTCAACACAGGTCCCTCCGGAGCGGGTAGGCACCAGCATTGCACCGCAGGACGGCGCGCGCCAGAGCGCGTCCGCCTCAACGGCCGGGGCCCGGTGCCACAGGCGTCGATTCGCAATCCCTGCCAAAATCTGCCACACTAGACAAGTTGTTCAAGCGCTTTTGCATGTCTATGTGCGAAGCTGTGTCCCGCCCGGGATAATGCCCGGGGCAGGGTCAGGCTCCACAGAGATGAAAGCCCAAATATAACCCACCCTCCATTTTGAGCGGGCGGAGTGCGCAGAAGGTTCGCGACACGCCCGACCGCGGGGGTCGGAGCCTCGGCAGGGTGAGGAACCCGGATTCATCCGGATTCAGTCTGTTGGAGGAGCGCCAGGCACGGGGAGATCCGGCCAGTGGGGCGCACAGGAAGAAAGTCCACAGAGCAGCACTGAGAAAGAGAGCGGAGACGCCATGGCGGGACAGAAAATCCGCATCCGTCTGAAGTCATATGACCATGAGGTCATTGATGTTTCAGCACGGAAGATCGTTGAGACGGTCACGCGTGCAGGCGCAACGGTAGTCGGCCCCGTGCCGCTGCCCACCGAGAAGAACGTGTACTGCGTTATCCGGTCGCCGCACAAGTACAAGGACAGCCGGGAGCACTTTGAAATGCGCACCCACAAGCGGCTGATCGACATTATCGATCCCACGCCCAAGGCCGTCGATTCGCTGATGCGGCTCGACCTGCCGGCGGACGTGAACATCGAAATCAAGCTGTAGGGGAGTGCGGATTCATATGTCTACCACTGCACGCCAAGTAAAGGGACTGCTGGGTACCAAGCTCGGCATGACCCAGGTCTGGGACGAGGACAACCGGCTCATCCCGGTCACCGTCGTCAAGGCTGACTCCAACGTCATCACCCAGCTGCGCTCTGCGGACGTCGACGGCTACACCGCCGTCCAGATCGGCTACGGCCAGATCGACCCGCGCAAGGTGACCAAGCCGCTGGCCGGCCACTTCGAGAAGGCCGGGGTAACCCCGCGCCGCCACGTGGTCGAGCTGCGCACCGCCGACGCCGACTCCTACGAGCTGGGCCAGGAACTCTCCGTGGAGCTGTTCGAGACCGGCCAGAAGGTCGACGTCGTCGGAACCACCAAGGGCAAGGGCTTCGCTGGTGTCATGAAGCGTCACGGTTTTGCCGGTGTAAGCGCCTCGCACGGCGCGCACAAGAACCACCGTAAGCCCGGTTCCATCGGTGGCGCGTCCACTCCGGGCCGCGTTTTCCGGGGCCAGCGCATGGCCGGCCGCATGGGCGCCGTCCAACAGACCACACTGAACCTGACCGTTCACGCTGTGGACACCGAGAACTCGCTGCTCTTGATCAAGGGTGCCGTTCCCGGTGCCCGCGGCTCGGTCGTTCTCGTCCGTTCCGCTGTGAAGGGAGCCTAGTTCAATGGCTAACACGATCAAGGTTGACCTGCCTGCAGAGATCTTCGACGTCCAGACCAACGTGCCGCTGCTGCACCAGGTCGTCGTCGCACAGCTCGCTGCTGCCCGTCAGGGAACCCACAAGACCAAGACCCGCGCCGAGGTTTCCGGTGCCGGCCGCAAGCCGTTCAAGCAGAAGGGCACCGGCCGCGCCCGCCAGGGTTCGATCCGCGCTCCGCACATGACCGGCGGCGGCGTGGTGCACGGCCCGACCCCGCGCGACTACAGCCAGCGCACCCCCAAGAAGATGAAGGCTGCTGCCCTGCGCGGCGCCCTGTCTGACCGGGCACGCAACGGCCGCATCCACGTTGTGGACGCACTGGTTGCCGGCGACAAGCCGTCCACCAAGGCTGTTACCGAGACCCTGCGCGCCATCACCGACCGCAAGAACCTGCTCGTAGCCATCGAGCGCGCCAACGATGTTGCGGCCCTGAGCCTGCGCAACATCGAGGGTGTTCACACCATCTACGTGGATCAGCTGAACACCTACGACGTGCTGGTTTCCGACGACGTGGTCTTCACCCAGGCCGCCTTCGAGGCTTTCATCGCAGATAAAACCGGCGACAAGACTGCAGCTAACGCAACTGCCAAGGAGGACGCCAAGTGAGCGCGACCACCACAAAAGATCCCCGCGACGTGATCATTGCTCCCGTCGTCTCGGAGAAGAGCTACGGCCTGATCGACGAAGGTAAGTACACCTTCTTCGTCGACCCGCGCTCTAACAAGACCGAGATCAAGCTGGCCGTGGAGAAGATTTTCTCCGTCAAGGTCGACTCGATCAACACCATCAACCGTGCCGGTAAGCGCAAGCGGACCAAGTTCGGATGGGGACAGCGCAAGGACACCAAGCGCGCCATTGTCACCCTGAAGGAAGGCACAATTGACATCTTCGGCGGTCCGCTTTCTTAAGCGGAGACCACTTTAACGAGGAATTGAACTATGGGAATCCGTAAATACAAGCCGACTACACCGGGCCGTCGCGGCTCGAGCGTAGCCGACTTTGCCGAAATCACGCGGTCGACACCGGAAAAGTCGTTGCTGCGTCCGCTGACCAAGTCCGGCGGCCGTAACAACTCCGGCAAGATCACCACCCGCCACAAGGGCGGCGGACACAAGCGCCAGTACCGTCTGATCGACTTCCGTCGCCACGACAAGGACGGCGTGCCCGCCAAGGTCGCTCACATCGAGTATGACCCGAACCGCACCGCGCGGATCGCTCTGCTGCACTACGTTGATGGCACCAAGCGCTACATCCTGGCTCCGGCCAAGCTGAAGCAGGGAGACACCGTTGAGGCCGGCGCTAGCGCCGACATCAAGCCGGGCAACAACCTGCCGCTGCGCAACATCCCCGTCGGTACTGTGATCCACGCTGTGGAGTTGCGTCCGGGCGGCGGTGCCAAGATGGCCCGCTCCGCCGGCGCCTCCGTGCAGTTGGTAGCCAAGGAAGGCAAGTACGGCCAGCTCCGTCTGCCGTCCGGCGAAATCCGCAACGTTGACGTGCGCTGCCGCGCAACCGTCGGCGAGGTTGGCAACGCCGAGCAGTCCAACATCAACTGGGGCAAGGCCGGCCGCATGCGCTGGAAGGGCGTCCGCCCGACCGTCCGCGGTGTGGCCATGAACCCGGTCGACCACCCGCACGGTGGTGGCGAGGGCAAGACCTCCGGTGGCCGTCACCCGGTCAACCCGAACGGCAAGCCCGAGGGCCGCACCCGCCGCCCGAACAAGGAAAGCGACCGCCTGATTGTGCGTCGCCGTCGTACTGGCAAGAACAAGCGATAGGAGCCTGGGAACATGCCACGCAGCCTGAAGAAAGGCCCCTTCGTCGATCAGCACCTCTTCGTGAAGGTAGCTGCAGAGAACGAAAAGGGCACCAAGAACGTCATTAAGACGTGGTCCCGCCGTTCGATGATCGTCCCCGACATGCTCGGGCACACGATTGCCGTACACGACGGACGCAAGCACATCCCGGTGTTTGTCACCGAGTCGATGGTCGGGCACAAGCTCGGCGAATTCGCCCCGACGCGGACTTTCCGCGGCCATGTGAAGGACGACCGCAAGGGCAAGCGCCGCTAGGCGCTGCTCTTACGGCAGAAGACGAGAGAAGGAAAGCAATGGAAGCCAAGGCTATTGCGCGCCATATCCGCGTGACGCCTATGAAGGCCCGGCGCGTCGTCAACCTTGTTCGTGGCAAGCAGGCGAATGAGGCTCTGGCAATCTTGAAGTTTGCCCCCCAGGCAGCTTCAGAGCCGGTCAGCAAGGTACTCGCGTCGGCCGTCGCCAACGCCCGCGTTCTCGCGGACCGTGACGGCGTCGCCTTTGACGAGAGCGACCTCTATATCAGCGAAGCATTCGTAGATGAAGGCCCCACCATGAAGCGGTTCCAGCCGCGCGCCCAGGGGCGTGCCTACCGCATCAATAAGCGGACCAGCCACATCACGCTTGTTGTAGCTACCCCGGAGAAAGAGGAGGACCAGTAAGTGGGACAGAAAGTAAACCCGCACGGATTCCGACTCGGTATCACCACCGACCATGTCTCCCACTGGTTCGCTGACAGCAACAAGGCCGGCCAGCGCTACAAGGACTTCGTCCGCGAGGACGTGAAGATCCGCCAGTTGATGTCCACGGGCATGGACCGCGCGGGCATCGCGAAGGTTGAGATCGAGCGTACCCGTGACCGTGTTCGTGTGGATATCCACACCGCACGCCCCGGCATTGTCATTGGCCGCCGCGGCGCCGAAGCAGACCGCATCCGCGGCGAGCTGGAGAAGCTCACCGGCAAGCAGGTGCAGCTGAACATCCTCGAGGTCAAGAACCCGGAGATCGAAGCTCAGCTGGTTGCCCAGGGCATCGCCGAGCAGCTGACTTCGCGCGTGGCTTTCCGCCGCGCCATGAAGAAGGCCATGCAGTCCGCCACCCGCGCTGGCGCCAAGGGCATCCGTGTCCAGTGCTCCGGTCGCCTCGGCGGCGCTGAAATGAGCCGTTCGGAGTTCTACCGCGAAGGCCGTGTGCCCCTGCACACCCTGCGTGCGAACATCGACTACGGCTTCTTCGAGGCCAAGACCACGTTCGGTCGCATCGGCGTCAAGGTCTGGATCTACAAGGGCGACGTGACCGCAAAGGAACTGGCTGCCCAGCAGGCTGCCGCTCCGTCCTCGCGTGGCCGTGGCGACCGTCCGGGCCGCCCCGCCGCTGGTGGCGAGCGCCGTCGTCGTAATGACCGTCCTGCCGCTCCCGCCGCAGGCGAGGGTGCAGCCAAGGCCGACGCTCCTGCCGCTGAGGCAGGAGCTACTGCTCAGAACACCGCGGCAGAAGGAGGAGAAGCTTAAATGCTTATCCCACGTCGAGTTAAGTTCCGTAAGCAGCACCACCCGGGTCGTTCCGGCGCTGCTACCGGCGGCACCGAGGTCAGCTTCGGCGAGTGGGGTATCCAGGCTCTCACGCCGGCATACGTCACCAACCGCCAGATTGAAGCGGCCCGTATTGCGATGACCCGCCACATCAAGCGTGGCGGCAAGGTCTGGATCAACATTTATCCGGACCGCCCGCTGACCAAGAAGCCCGCCGAAACCCGTATGGGTTCCGGTAAGGGTTCGCCGGAATGGTGGGTCGCAAACGTCAAGCCGGGTCGGGTTCTGTTTGAACTCTCCGGTGTCAATGAAGAGGTAGCTCGCGAGGCACTGCGCCTGGCGATCCACAAGCTGCCGTTGAAGGCACGCATTGTGCGTCGCGAAGGTGGTGAATAGAAATGGCAGTTGGTTCAAAGGAACTGGCAACCGATCAGCTCGAGACATTCGATAAGGACCGTCTCGCAGAGGAGCTGCGCAAGGCCAAGGAGGAGCTGTTCAACCTCCGTTTCCAGTCCGCCACCGGTCAGCTGGAAAACCATGGCCGCCTGAAGGCAGTCAAGCGCGACATCGCACGCATCTACACCGTGCTGCGTGAGCGCGAGCTGGGCATTCGCCCCGACGTCGAGGTTTCAGTTGAAGCCCCGGCCGAGGAGAAGAAGGCCAAGAAGGCTAAGAAGTCTGAAAAGGCTGCAGAAGCCGACACCGCCGAGACCGCAGCCCCCGCTTCGGAGGATGAGGCCAAGTGAGCGAAAACACTAACAAGGATGCAACTGTGGAAGAAGCCACTCAGGCTCGCGGTTACCGTAAGACCGCCCGCGGCTACGTCGTCTCGGACAAGATGGACAAGACCATCGTGGTCGAGGTTGAGGACCGCGTGAAGCACGCGCTGTACGGCAAGGTGATCCGCCGGACCGAAAAGCGCAAGGCCCACGACGAGCAGAACTCCGCCGGCATCGGCGACCTGGTTCTGATCGCCGAGACCCGGCCGCTGTCCGCCACCAAGCGGTGGCGCCTGGTCGAGATCATCGAAAAGGCCAAGTAGGACTCAGGTCCTGCGCGGGGCCCGCCTGCAGAGCGGGCGGGCCCCGCACCCTTTAAGTTTCCCTTCCGGCACCATGGATCCCGGTTCGCCGGAGCAACCGGAAGGGTTTGGAAGGGAAGGCGGTTGCTGAAGTATTGACCGCGGACCCTTTGAAAAGTACAAGCCCCTGGCCGTGATTTCACGTCCGGGGTGTCTTGGTCATAAACTAGTAATCTTGCCTGTGCCGTTTGGAAAGACCATCCATCCTTCCGCATGGACAGAATAGGCAAATTCCCGCAACCGCCTTCGGACCGCACACACGTGTGGCCAGGGGGAGTTACGGTGCGGGCTACCCATATCCGTTCCGCAAGGCTCAGCTATGAGAACCGGCGCGACGACAGGAGTAATAAGTGATTCAGCAGGAGTCGCGACTGAAGGTCGCCGACAACACGGGGGCCAAGGAAATCTTGACCATCCGCGTTCTCGGCGGATCCGGCCGTCGCTACGCAGGCATTGGCGACACCATTGTTGCCACCGTCAAGGACGCAATTCCGGGCGGCAACGTCAAGAAGGGTGACATCGTCAAGGCTGTCATCGTTCGCACCAAGAAGGAACGCCGCCGTGCGGACGGTTCCTACATCAAGTTCGATGAGAACGCAGCCGTGATCCTCAAGAACGACGGCGATCCCCGCGGCACCCGTATCTTCGGTCCGGTCGGCCGTGAGCTTCGCGACAAGAAGTTCATGAAGATCATTTCGCTGGCTCCGGAGGTGCTGTAGTCCATGGCTAAGTACAAGATCAAGAAGGGTGACCTGGTTCAGGTCATCACCGGTGCCAAGGCTGAGCGCGGCGGCGACCGCGGCAAGCAGGGCAAGGTCCTGAAGGTGTTCACGGAGACCAACCGCGTGCTGGTTGAAGGCGTCAACCGCGTCACCAAGCACACCAAGGCCGGACAGTCGGACCGCGGCACGAAGACCGGTGGCATCGAGACCGTTGAGGCGCCGATCCACATCTCGAACGTGGCGATCGTCGATCCCGAGACCAAGAAGCCGACCCGGGTTGGCTACCGCACCGAAACCGTCGAGCGTGATGGCCGTGAGCGCACTGTGCGCATCCGCGTGTCCAAGGCCTCCGGGAAGGACCTCTAATGACTGAGACTGTCACCAAGATCGTCCCCCGTCTGAAGACTCGCTACGCCGGCGAGATCAAGCAGGCTCTGCGGGACGAGTTCAAGTACGAGAACGTGAACCAGGTTCCGCGCCTGGTCAAGGTCGTTGTCAACATGGGTGTTGGAGATGCCGCCAAGGACTCCAAGCTCATCGACGGCGCCGTCCGCGACCTGACCCAGATCACCGGCCAGAAGCCGCAGGTCACCAAGGCCCGCAAGTCCATCGCCCAGTTCAAGCTGCGCGAAGGCATGCCGATCGGCGCCCACGCGACGCTGCGCGGCGACCGCATGTGGGAATTCGTGGACCGTCTGGTTTCGCTGGCTCTGCCCCGTATCCGCGACTTCCGCGGCCTCAACGGCAAGCAGTTCGACGGAAACGGTAACTACACCTTCGGTCTGACCGAGCAGTCGATGTTCCACGAGATCGATCAGGACAAGATCGACCGCGTGCGCGGCATGGACATCACCGTAGTGACCACCGCAAAGACCGATGACGAGGGCCGTGCGCTGTTGAAGGCGCTTGGCTTCCCGTTCAAGACCGAAGATTAATCTAGCTACGTGAAAGGTCCCGCCCCGGCGCCCAGTGCTGTCCGGAGCGAGGAAACCGTTACGAGGAAGGGCAAGAGCCCACAATGACTATGACAGATCCTGTCGCAGACATGCTCACGCGTCTGCGCAACGCCAACTCGGCTTACCATGACACGGTGTCGATGCCGTACAGCAAGCTCAAGGCTCGCGTCGCCGACATCCTGAAGGCCGAAGGCTACATCGCCGGCTGGAAGGAAGAAGAGGCCGAGGTCGGCAAGAAGTTGACCCTGGAACTCAAGTTCGGTCCGAGCCGCGAGCGTTCCATCGCCGGCATCCGCCGCATTTCCAAGCCCGGTCTGCGCGTTTACGCGAAGTCCACCAACCTGCCGCACGTGCTCGGTGGCCTGGGCATCGCAATCCTGTCCACCTCTTCCGGACTGATGACTGATCGTCAGGCCGGCAAGAAGGGCGTGGGCGGCGAAGTCCTCGCTTACGTCTGGTAACGGAAAGGAAGAGATTAAATGTCACGTATTGGACGTCTCCCCATCACCGTTCCCGCTGGCGTTGAGGTCAAGGTCGACGGCAACGTCGTCTCCGTCAAGGGCGCCAAGGGCGAGCTGAGCCACACTCTGGCTTCGCCCATCACGGCTTCCCTCGAGGAGAGCACCCTGACCGTTGGCCGCCCGAACGACGAGCGCGAATCCCGGTCCCTGCATGGCCTGACCCGCACGCTGATCAACAACATGATCGTAGGCGTGACCGAGGGCTACAAGAAGGACCTCGAGATCGTCGGCACCGGTTACCGCGTGCAGGCCAAGGGCTCGGACCTCGAGTTCGCCCTGGGCTTCAGCCACCCGGTGATCGTGAATGCCCCCGAAGGCATCACCTTCGCCGTGGAGGGTGCTACCAAGCTCTCCGTCTCCGGCATCAACAAGCAGCAGGTCGGCGAAGTTGCTGCCAACATCCGCAAGCTGCGTAAGCCCGACCCCTACAAGGGCAAGGGCGTTCGCTACGCCGGCGAACAAATCCGCCGCAAGGTCGGAAAGGCTGGTAAGTAAACCATGGCGATCAGCATTAATAAGAAGCGGACCTCGAAGTCCAAGTCCGCAGCACGCGGCCGCCGCCACCTGCGCGTCCGCAAGCGCATCACCGGTACCGCGGTCCGTCCGCGCCTGGTGGTCAACCGTTCCGCACGCCACATCTTTGTCCAGGTTGTCGATGACAGCAAGGGCATCACCGTGGCTTCTGCTTCCACCATGGAAGCCGATCTGCGGGCCCTCGATGGCGACAAGTCTGCCAAGGCAAAGCGCGTCGGCGAGCTCGTGGCCGAGCGTGCCAAGGCTGCCGGTGTTGAGGCTGTGGTCTTCGACCGCGGCGGCAACCGGTACCACGGCCGCATCGCAGCGGTCGCCGACGGCGCACGTGAAGGTGGGCTGGCACTGTGACCGCTGAGAACAACGAAAAGGAAACTCAGGTGACTGAAGCAACTGAGACCGCTGCCGCGGGATCCGCTGAGACCACCGCTGCTTCCGGCCAGGACGACCGCCGCGGCGGACGTCGTGGCGAACGTAGCGGCGGCGGCGACCGTGGTGGCCGCGGACGTGGCCGCGACAATGCACGCGATGCCGAGAAGGACAAGTTCCTCGAGCGCGTCGTCACCATCAACCGCGTGTCCAAGGTCGTCAAGGGCGGCCGCCGCTTTAGCTTCACGGCTCTGGTAGTTGTCGGCGACGGCAACGGCATGGTCGGCGTGGGCTACGGCAAGGCCAAGGAAGTCCCGGCAGCGATCGCGAAGGGCGTGGAAGAGGCCAAGAAGTCCTTCTTCCGCGTGCCGATCATCGCCGGAACCGTTCCGCACCAGGTGCAGGGCGAAGCCGCCGCAGGCGTTGTCATGCTGCGTCCGGCCGCTGCCGGTACCGGTGTGATCGCCGGCGGCCCGGTCCGCGCCGTACTCGAGTGCGCCGGCATCCACGATGTGCTCTCCAAGTCGCTGGGTTCGTCCAACGCGATCAACATCGTGCACGCTACCGTCGACGCGCTGCGTCGCCTGGAGGAGCCCCGCTCCGTGGCAGCCCGCCGTGGCCTGCCTCTGGAAGATGTTGCTCCGGCGATTCTGCTGCGCAACATGCAGAAGGCAGGTGCGTAATGACCACGCCCAAGAATCTGACTCCGTCGGATGCACAGTTGGAAATCACGCAGATCAAGTCCGTCATTGGCGGCAAGCAGAACCAGCGCGACACCCTGCGTTCACTGGGCCTGAAGCGCATCGGACACACCGTTGTCCGTAGCGCCGATGCAGTGACCGTTGGCATGGTCAACACTGTTTCTCACCTGGTGAAGGTTGAGGAGGCGAAGTAAAGATGGCAGAAGAGAACAAGACTCTCAAGGTCCACCACCTGCGTCCTGCCCCCGGTGCCAAGACCGCCAAGACCCGTGTTGGTCGTGGTGAAGGCTCCAAGGGTAAGACCGCCGGTCGCGGTACCAAGGGTACAAAGGCCCGTTACCAGGTCAAGGCTGGCTTTGCCGGCGGCCAGTTGCCGCTGCACATGCGCCTGCCGAAGCTGCGCGGCTTCAAGAACCCGTTCAAGGTGGAGTTCCAGGTGGTGAACCTGGACAAGCTCAATGAGCTGTTCCCCGAAGGCGGCGACGTGACCGTGGAGGCCCTGGTGGCCAAGGGCGCGGTTCGCAAGAACCAGCCCGTGAAGGTCCTCGGCACCGGCGACATCACCGTCAAGGTCGATGTGAAGGTTGACGCCTTCTCCGCCAGTGCCGCTGAGAAGATTGCCGCCGCTGGCGGCACCGTGACGGCGCTCTAGCAGCCCGCACCGGGTGCAGTCTTTTAGCAGCCCCTGACTGAACTCGTGGTGGCCGGTATTCGCCGGTCGCCACGAGTTCAGCCGCTTTAAAGGCACACGACGTATTCTTAATCCGTTTAATGCGAACGGGCCGAGCCGATAGACTCGGATCTTGTGACTTGCCGCGCAGCGGCATCAGAAACTTTTTGGGAGGACGCTTGCTTAGCGCAATTGGCCGGGCATTCCGGACGCCGGACCTGCGGCGCAAGTTGCTGTTCACGCTGGGGATCATGACGATCTACCGCGTGGGCGTATTCATCCCGGCACCGGGTGTGGACTACGGCAACGTGCAGCAGTGTCTGGCGCTGGGCAATACCAGCGGCGGGCTGTATCAGTTCGTCAATCTGTTCAGCGGCGGCGCGCTGCTGCAGGTGTCCATCTTCGCCCTCGGCATCATGCCGTACATCACCGCCAGCATCATCGTGCAGCTGCTGCGCGTGGTCATCCCGCGGTTCCAGGAACTGCACCAGGAAGGTCCGCAGGGCCAGTCCAAACTGACGCAGTACACCCGTTACCTGACCATCGCACTGGGCCTGCTCAACGCCACGACGCTGGTGTCGCTGGCGCGGAGCGGGGCTCTGCTGGGCAACTGCCCGGTTCCGATCATCCCCGAAGACAACCTGGTCGTGATCAGCCTGATCATCTTGACACTGACCGCGGGCACCGGCCTGATCATGTGGATGGGCGAGCTGATTACCGAGAAGGGTGTCGGCAACGGCATGTCCTTGCTGATCTTCATCTCGATCGCCGCCGGTTTCCCGAGCTCGCTGGGCGAGATCTGGAACACCCAGGGTGTGAACGTCTTCCTCGGCGTGCTGTTGGTCGGCCTGCTGACCGTGGCTGCGGTGGTCTTCGTGGAACAGTCGCAGCGCCGGATCCCGGTGCAGTATGCCAAGCGCATGGTGGGACGCCGCACCGTCGGCGGTACCAGCACCTACATTCCGATCAAGGTCAACATGGCCGGCGTCATCCCGGTGATCTTCGCGTCGTCGATGCTGTACCTGCCGTCCCTGATCGCGCAGTTCAACACGCCGACCGACGGCACCACCGCGCCGCCGGAGTGGGTCAACTGGATCAACACGTACCTGGTCAGCGGGGACTCGCCGTTCTACATGGCGGTCTACTTCTCCCTGATCGTCTTCTTCACCTACTTCTACGTGGCCATCACCTTCAACCCGGAGGAAGTCGCGGAGAACATGAAGAAGTACGGCGGCTTCATCCCGGGCATCCGGGCCGGCCGCCCGACCGCGGAGTACCTGCAGTACGTGCTGGCCAGGATCACGCTGCCGGGTGCGCTGTACCTGGGCATCATCTCGCTGATCCCGCTGATCGCGCTGGTGCTCATCAACGCGAACCAGAACTTCCCGTTCGGCGGCGTTTCCATCCTCATCATGGTTGGTGTGGGATTGGAGACCGTCAAACAAATCAACGCACAACTACAGCAACGCCACTACGAAGGACTTCTGCGATGACACAAATGCTCATTATCGGCCCGCCCGGATCTGGCAAGGGCACCCAGGCCTCCCGCATTTCCGACCGGTTGGGCATCGTCGCGATCTCCACCGGAGACATCTTCCGCGCCAACGTGAAGGAAGAGACGCCGCTCGGCGTCGAAGCCAAGAAGTACATCGACAAAGGCGAGTTCGTGCCGGACAGCGTCACCAACAACATGGTGCGCGACCGGTTGAAGCAGCCCGACGCCGCCGACGGCTTCCTGTTGGACGGCTACCCCCGCACCAGCGGCCAGGTGGACGAGCTGGACAACATCCTGGCCGAGGCCGGCTCACAGCTGGACATCGTCCTGCAGCTGACCGCCGACGACGAGGAGCTGGTCAAGCGCCTGCTCGGCCGCGCCGCGCAGGAAGGCCGCAGCGACGACAACGAGGCAGTGATCCGCCGCCGGCTGGCCCTCTACCACGAGGAAACCGCCGTCGTCGTGAACCGTTACGCGGAGCGCGGCATTGTGGCCACCGTTGACGGCATCGGCGACATCGACGAGGTCACCGAGCGGATCATGAACGCGCTCAAGTCCGTCACGGCCTAACACCCCAGAGAGTCAGAGACAGCCCATGGCGTTCCGCCAGCCCAGCATCGAATACAAGACCAATGACCAGATCCGCAAAATGCGCACCGCCGGTCTGGTGGTCAGCCGCGCCCTTGACGCCGCGGTTGCCGCTGCCGTCCCCGGCGCCACCACGGCGGACGTGGACGCGGCCTTCGAAGCGGTGCTGGACGAAGCCGGCGCCAAGAGCAACTTCAAGGGGTACCACGGCTTCCCGGCCACGGTCTGCGTTTCCGTCAACGAGGAAGTGGTCCACGGCATCCCCGGCGGCAAGGTGCTCCAGGACGGAGACATCATCTCGGTCGACGGCGGCTGCAGCGTGGACGGCTGGCACGGCGACTCCGCACGCGGCGTGATCGTGGGCACCGCCGATCCGGAAGACCAGCGGCTCTCCGATGTCACCGAGGAAGCCATGTGGCGGGGAATTGCCGCCCTGGCCAACGGCCACCGCGTGGGCGACATCGGCAACGCCATCGATGACTACGTGTCCTCGGTCCCCGGCAAGCCGCTGGGCATCCTGGAGGACTACGTGGGCCACGGTATCGGCACCGCCATGCACCAGGCCCCGGATGTGCTGAACTACCGGACCAACCACCGCGGGGCGAAGATCCGCCCCGGGCTGTGCCTGGCCATCGAACCAATGCTGGTCCGTGGGGACATCGAGACCAAGGTGCTGGACGACGACTGGACCGTGGTCACCACGGACGGCTCGCGTTCCTGCCAGTGGGAGCACACCGTGGCCGTGCACGACGGCGGCATCTGGGTCTTGACGGCCGAAGACGGGGGAGCGGCACGGCTGGCTCCGCTCGGCGTTACCCCGGTGCCGCTGGACTAGCTGCCGGCTGCCCGGCCCGACTTCATCGCCCGAAGGCCGGTCCCGCTGGATAGATCGTCCAGCCGGACCGGCCTTCGGGCGTTTAATGAACTTCCCCGAAAGGATGTCCCGCACCATGATGGGATCCCACCACGCCCTCTCCGGCGCCGCCGCCTGGATCGCCCTCACCAGCCAGGTGCACGTGCCGCTGGATGCCATCACGACGCCGATGGGCTGGGGCGAGCAGAGCCTCACCTTGGGCTGGGGGCTGCTGGACGTCGGGCCGCTGGGCCTGATCACCGGAGCCATGGTGACCGCAGGCGCCGCGCTGGTGCCGGACGCAGACCACCACAACGCCACCATCGCCCACTCGCTGCCCCCGCTCTCCAACTCAGTCTGCGCCGGCGTGGGTGCGCTTGCCGGCGGACATCGCCGAGGCACCCACTCGCTGATCGGTTTGGCGGCCTTCGTGGCCGCGGCGTGGGTCGCCGGGCTCTGGACGGTTGAGACCGAATGGTTCGGCACGGTTTATCCGGGTGCGGGCATCTTGTGCGTGCTGCTGGTTGCTTTCGCCGCCAAAGCCCTCAAGTTCCTGCCCGACGGGCTGCAGAAGATTCCGTGGGCCGTGGGCCTGTCGGTGGCCGCGTTTATCGCCGTATACGCGCCGGAACATCAGAACTGGTTCCCGCTGGCCATGGGCATCGGGGTGGTCATGCACGTCCTCGGGGACATGCTGACCACCGGGGGAGTGAACCTGCTCTGGCCACTGCGGATCAAGCCGCCCAAGGTATGGCGCCGGGTCCCGCTGCTGAACACCATCTGGCGGCGGAACGGCTACTTCGCGCTGCCGCTGCTGGGAAATGCCGGGTCCGTGCGCGAATGGGCGCTGCTGGTGCCGGTCAGCGCCTACGTAGTGATCCTGTTCATGGGCGCTTGCCTGGACGTTGGACACCAGGGCCTGACGGCGCTCGGCGCCGGCTGACCCCCGCGGCCCTCCGGCCGACAGTAAAGGACGTATCGGGAAGAACCAGAGGAGAGACTGCATGAGCCGGAATCCGAAGCGCGTCGATGGGAAAGCGGTGGTGCTGGTGGTGGTCATTGCCGCGCTCTTCGCAACGGTTCTGCTCCCGGCGGTGAACGCCGGCTTCACCCTCGTCTCCGGCGCTGGGGATGAGACGGCGCCGGGCGGGTTGCGGGTCCTCCTGACGGCGGTCATTGGCGTGCTGACAGCCTCCTTCGCCGGCATCGGCGCGGCCGCGTTGCTCCGGCGCCGCCGGCGGAACAGGCCATGACGCCGCCGGGCGGTCCGCGCGGGAGGGGCCGCCCGGCAACACCCGGGTGCCCCGCCCGGCCAACACACTAGACGGCCTCCTCCTTGCCCCGGCGCGGCTGCCGGGCGAGGATGAGGCCATGGCTTCTTCCATCACCGATGTACCCGGCATCCGCGTGGGCCAGGTCCAGAAGACCGGCGGCGGCTGGCTCACCGGCGTCACCGTGGTGCTGCCGCCGCCGGGCACCGTGGGCGCCGTGGACGTGCGCGGCGGAGGGCCGGCCACGCACGAAACCGACGCCCTGGACCCCACCACCCTGGTGCCGACCGTGGACGCGGTGGTGCTCGCCGGCGGCAGCGCCTTCGGGCTGATCGCCGCACACGGGGCCCAGCGCTGGCTGGAGGAACATGGACTCGGTTACCGCACGGCGAACGCCGTGGTGCCGATTGTCCCGGCGGCAGCCATCTATGACCTGGGCCGGGGCGGGGACATCACGGCCCGCCCTGATGAGCAGATGGGGTACGACGCCGCTGCCTCCGCGGGCGCGATGCAGGACTTCGGCGCGGTGCGGCGCGGCAACGTCGGCGCCGGCACCGGGGCGGCCATGGGCTTCCAGCAGTACAAGGGGGGAGTGGGAACCGCCTCGCTGCGGATGAGCGGCGCGAACGACGGCGTGGTGGTCGGCGCGCTGGCCGTGGTGAACGCGGCCGGTATGCCGTTCCACGGGAGTGGTGCGGAGGGTCTCCACACGGGCGCTGCGCGCCCTGGTCGACCACCGGGGGAGAACGGCGCCGCTGGTGGACTGCCACAGGGGGAGGACGCTGCCGCTGGTCCATCACCGGGGCCTGGAACGTCGGCTGCCCCGCTGAACACCACTCTGTGCGTGGTAGCGACGAACGCGGTGCTGGATCCGGCCCAAGCCAAGCGCACCGCCTCCGCCGCGCACGCCGGGCTGGCCCGGGCGCTGAGCCCGTCGCACACCTTGATGGACGGAGATGTGGTCTTCACCCTGGCCACCGGAGCGCAGCCCTTGGTCCAGGAAGGTCCGATGGATGCCCGGGCGGAACTGCACGTGCTCGCCGCGGAGGCGGTCACCGTTGCCATCAGGGACGCGGTGGTGAGCGCCGAACGGGTGGAGGGCTCCGGCGTCGTACTGGAAAAGTACCCGTACCCGGACTGAGGGGTTGCGCCGCGGCATCACACGGGGCACCGCGCTGCGGCCTCACGTTGGGCATCGCGGGGCCGCTGCCCAACCGTTATCCGGATTTAACTTAATCCCGCATCCGGAGTACAGTTGTCTGTTGGTTGTCTCTACTTTCATGCCCATCTTCGGGTGCATGGCGCCCGCGAAAGCCGTTTGGTTTCGTACGGCGTCAGTGGGGTGTAGCGGCAAGCAAAACCCAAAAACTAGCCACCGCGTCAGCGATGGTTACTGACGTTAGCGGAGGATATGGCTAAGAAAGACGGTGTCATTGAGATTGAAGGCACTGTGCAGGAGGCTCTGCCCAATGCGATGTTCCGCGTTGAGTTGACCAACGGGCACGTTGTGCTGGCTCATATCTCAGGAAAGATGCGTCAGCACTACATCAGGATCCTCCCCGAGGACCGCGTTGTGGTGGAACTCAGCCCGTACGACCTCTCACGGGGCCGTATCGTCTACCGCTACAAGTAAAGACTTATGCCGCGGGCAACTGCGGAGAACGTAAGTAGTTACAACAGCATCAGCTAACAACGCAAAGGAAAACCATGAAGGTCCAGCCGAGCGTCAAGCGGATTTGTGACAAGTGCCAGGTGATTCGTCGCAAGGGCAACGTCATCGTGATCTGCGAGAACCCGCGCCACAAGCAGCGCCAGGGCTAAGACTCCTGCTTTAGCAGGGGCCGCACGCCCACGCGTAGTAACTCAAGATAAAGGCAGCGCAGCAGGGCAACCTGCATACCCCCGGCACGGAGGCCGGGGACCTGGACAACGGGGATGTGCTGCTTCAGACCTCCGGATACAACAAGGAGAACCGCCAATATGGCTCGTCTCGCTGGCGTAGATATTCCCCGCGAAAAGCGGGTAATTATCGCCCTGACTTACATCTACGGCGTGGGCAAGACCCGTGCAGAGCAGGTTATCGCGGAGACCGGCATCAGCCCGGACACCCGCGTCAAGGACCTCACCGACGCTGAGCTCGTTCAGCTGCGTGACTTCATCGAGGGCAACTACAAGGTTGAAGGCGACCTCCGCCGCGAAGTTGCAGCCGACATCCGCCGCAAGGTTGAAATCGGCAGCTACGAAGGCATCCGCCACCGCCGCGGCCTGCCCGTCCGCGGACAGCGCACCAAGACCAACGCCCGTACCCGCAAGGGCCCGAAGCGTACCGTCGCCGGTAAGAAGAAGACCCGCTGATTCCCAGCCGGTCAGCTAGCTACCAACCAACTTTGTAGGAGAAGAAATGCCCCCCAAGACTCGTGGAGCGGTCCGCAAGCCGCGTCGCAAGGACAAAAAGAACATCGCGCTGGGCCAGGCGCACATCAAGAGCACCTTCAACAACACCATCGTGTCCATCACGGACCCGTCCGGTGCCGTCATCTCGTGGGCCTCGGCCGGCGAGGTTGGCTTCAAGGGCTCCCGCAAGTCCACTCCGTTCGCCGCGCAGATGGCCGCCGAGTCGGCTGCCAAGCGCGCCCAGGAGCACGGCCTGAAGAAGGTCGATGTCTTCGTGAAGGGCCCGGGGTCGGGACGCGAGACCGCCATCCGTTCGCTGCAGGCTGCTGGCCTCGAGGTTGGCTCCATCTCGGACGTCACCCCCAGCGCCCACAACGGATGCCGTCCGCCGAAGCGCCGCCGCGTCTAATCAGCCCAAGGATACTTTTGGCCGCCGCACAGAGTCCCCCCACGTTTGCGGGAGATCCTGTCGGCGGCCGAAAGTTCCACGCTGGAGGCTGACCAGCCGCCCATTTCCACCAATTCGTGCTGCGTCATATAGCGGATGCTCGCTGAAAGGAAACTAAGTGCTCATTGCACAGCGCCCCACCCTTACTGAAGAAGTAGTGGCCGATAACCGTTCCCGGTTCGTCATCGAACCGTTGGAGCCGGGCTTTGGCTACACCCTCGGAAACTCTCTCCGCCGCACGCTGCTGTCCTCGATCCCGGGTGCTGCCGTAACCAGCATCCGCATCGACGGCGTGCTGCATGAGTTCACCACCGTGCCGGGTGTGAAGGAAGATGTCACCGAGATCATCCTGAACATCAAGAACCTGGCCGTCTCCTCCGAGCACGACGAGCCCGTGGTTGCCTACCTGCGCAAGCAGGGACCCGGCGTCGTCACCGCTGCAGACATTGCTCCGCCGGCCGGCGTGGAATTCCACAACCCGGACCTGCACATCGCCACGCTGAACGAGAAGGGCAAGTTCGAGCTCGAACTGACCATCGAACGCGGCCGTGGCTACGTGTCGGCAGCCCAGAACAAGTCCGGCGACCAGGAGATCGGCCGTATCCCGGTTGACTCCATCTACTCGCCGGTGCTGAAGGTGACCTTCAAGGTTGAGGCAACCCGTGTTGAGCAGCGCACCGACTTCGACCGCCTGATTGTCGACGTCGAAACCAAGGACTCCATTGCACCGCGCGACGCCGTCGCCTCTGCCGGAACCACCCTGGTTGAACTGTTCGGCCTGGCCCGCGAGCTGAACACCGCCGCCGAAGGCATCGAGATTGGCCCGAGCCCCACGGACGCCGCCCTGGCTGCCGACATGGCCCTGCCGATCGAGGACCTGGAGCTGACGGTCCGTTCCTACAACTGCCTTAAGCGTGAGGGCATCCACTCCGTGGGTGAACTCGTTGCCCGCTCCGAGGCCGACCTGATGGACATCCGCAACTTCGGTGCCAAGTCCATCGACGAGGTCAAGGCAAAGCTGGTGGAACTGGGTCTGTCGCTGAAGGATTCGCCTCCTGGGTTCGATCTGGCTGCCCGCGCGGCTGCCATCGACGAGGACGAAACCTTCGAGGACGAACTCTAAAACGCAAGAATTCTGCCGCCTTGGCGCTCGGGAGCGCACAGCGGCACCATTGAGGAGAAAACATAATGCCTACCCCCGCTAAGGGTCCGCGCCTCGGAGGCGGTCCTGCCCACGAGCGCCTGATGCTCGCCAACCTGTCTGCCGCTCTCTTCGAGCACAAGCGGATCACCACCACGGTCACCAAGGCCAAGCGCCTGCGCCCGTTCGCAGAGCGCCTGATCACCTTCGCCAAGCGCGGAGACCTGTCCTCGCGCCGCCGCGTCCTGGCCGTGATCAGCAACAAGGGCATCGTGCACGAGCTGTTCACCGACATCGCTCCGGTCATGTCCGCCCGCGACGGCGGCTACACCCGCATCACCAAGATCGGCAACCGCAAGGGCGACAACGCCCCCATGGCCGTCATCGAACTAGTGATGGAGCCCGTTTCCCCGAAGCAGGCCGTGGTGAACGAGGCCGAGAAGGCCACTGCCAAGGCAGCCCCGGCTCCGGTCGAGGAAGAGACCGCTTCGGCTGAGTCCGCTGACTCGCCCGAGTCCGCACAGTCCGGCGATTCCGCCGAGTCGGCTGATTCCGCGGAGTCCGCTCCGTCGGCCGAGTCCGCTGAGGAAGCCACCGAAGAGAAGAAGTAGTTCTTCACCTTCGCTGTCTGAAGCCCGCTGTTCCCTCTTGGGGACGGCGGGCTTCTGCGTACCCCGGAATGTGAAAATGACGACGGCGGTGCCCGGCTTGGGGGAGAGGCGACGGCTGCCTGCAACTCATCCGCGCGTCCGGCAGCTTCCGGATACTGCGAATGGCCCCCGGTAGCATTAACCCCATGCAACTGAACACCTCCGCCGTCCCGGACCGGGGCGGCGATCTTGTGCGCGTCCGGATGGACGTGGCGTACGACGGCGGTCCCTTCAGCGGGTGGGCTGTGCAGCCGGGCAGGCTGACCGTCCAGGGCGCTCTCGAGGAAGCGCTGGAGATAATGATCCGACGGCCGGTCCGGCTCACCGTTGCCGGCCGCACCGACGCAGGCGTCCACGCCCGCGGACAGGTGGTGCACTTCGATCTGGCAGCAGGGGAGTGGCACGGACTCGCCCGAGGGCAGGAAGTGGACCCCGGACTGGCCCTGGTGCGGCGGCTGCGCGGCGTGCTGGCCAAGGTGCTTGGCGGCCGCGTCGGCGCACCGGTGCCCTATCGGGACCTCGCCGGGGCCATCGAGGTCAGGCGGGCTGTCATCGCCCCGGCAGGATTCGACGCCCGGTTCTCGGCCTTATGGCGCCGCTACAGCTACCGCATCGCGGACGGCGCCGAGCTATGGGATCCGTTGTTCCGCAACACCACGCTCTGGCACAAACACGCTCTTGGCGTCGACCTGCTGAACGAGGCCGCCACCAAACTCCTGGGCATCGGTGACTTCTTGGCATTCTGCAAACCGCGCGAAGGCGCCACCACCATCCGCGAGTTGCAGAAGTTCGAATTCACCCGTGATGCCGACGGCGTGGTCATTGCCACAATTCAAGCTGATGCCTTCTGCCACAACATGGTACGTTCGCTGATCGGCGCTTCGCTGATGGTCGGCAGCGGCGAGCAACCGGCGGAGTGGCTGCGGGACCGGATGCTGGCGAAGGTCCGCGATTCGCAGAGCAAGCTTGCCCCGCCGCATCCGTTGGTACTGGAAGAAGTGCTCTATCCGGACGGCGGCGAACTGCTGCGTCGCGCTGAGCAAACCAGGGCCAAACGCTCCGACCCTGACGAGGGATGCCGGACGCTTCAGCCGGAACGCCTTAGCCGGAGCGTCACCCAAAGGCGTCCATCAAGCGGATGGCGGCCGGACCCATGATGACGATGAACAACACCGGGAAGATGAACAGAATCAGCGGGAAAATCACCTTGACGGGGATCTTCATCGCCTTCTCTTCGGCGCGTTGCCGGCGCTTCACGCGCATCTGGTTGGCCTGGGTCCTCAGCACGGTGGCCAAGCCAATTCCATACTTGTCAGCCTGGACGACGGCACGGACAAAGGATTTGAGGTCCTGCACCGTCGAACGTCCAGCCATTGCCTGATACGCCTCGCCCCGGGATCTGCCCACTTGGATGTCCTGCAGCGTGCGTATGAACTCCTCTGCCAACGGGCCTTTACCGTTTTCAGCCGTCCTGGCCATGGCCGCTTCGAACCCCAGCCCGGCCTCGACAGCGATCAGCATCTGGTCGAGGGTGTTCGGCAATTCAAGTTCGATGGTCTGCTGCCGTTTGATCCCGCGATTATAGATCATCAAATCGGGACCGAAGTACCCCAAGACCGTTAGTCCCAGTGTGAAGAACGCCATTCCGGCGGAGGGGCTTTTGCTGAAGACGAACAGACCGAAGCCGAAGCCCGCCAGGGCCAACAGCGGCTTGCCCACGATCATCTTTTCCAGTGGCAGCGACATTGGCCGTCCGGCAGTAGCGAGGAGCCTGTCCAAGCGGGCTTCATAGCTGCCCGGCGTGAGCTTGCGGGCCAGGCCTAGGAAAATCGGCGGTCGGCTCGGCGGCTGGCCGTCGGCGGTGTAGGAGATTCGGCCGAGGTTTGTCTGAACGGAGATGACCGAACTTCGGTCGATGGCCAAGAGCGACCAAACCAAAAATGTGGCGGGCAGAATTACCAGTGCTATGAGGCCCCAGGCCATGAGTGTCATGATTCTTCCCCTTAGAACTTGATCTTGACCATGCGGCTGAGCCAGAAGCTGCCGATAGCCAGCAGGACGACGCCGACACCGATCATGATGTAACCGACGACGTCTTGAACCAGCAAGGACAAATAGCCGGGATTAATGACTGCGAGCACAAGCGCCATCACGATAGGCAAGCCGATAAGGATGAGCGCTGACAGTTTCCCCTCGGCGCTCAGCGCGCGCACCTGACCCTTAATCTGCAGGCGCTCCCTGATGGTGTGGCCCACCTGGTCCAAAACGTTGGCTAAGTCCCCGCCCACCTCACGGTGGATTTGGATGGCCTGTGCAACCCAGGCGAAGTCCTCGCTGTCCACCCGCGCCGCCGACTCTTCCATTGCCACGGAAACATCCCTGCCGATCCTGGCCTCATTCAGCACTCGGCCGATTTCCTCCGCCGTCGGCGATTCGGACTCCTGGGCAACCGCTTCCAGCGATCGCAGGACACTGTGTCCGGCACGGAGCCCGCCGGTGAGCATCATCAGCGTGTCGCCCAATTGGGCCTCAAAACGTGCACGGCGTTGCCCGGTTCTGAGCACCAGCAGGACCTTGGCAACAATAGGTGCCAGCACGGCCAGCAGCAGTCCGACGAAGATGTTGGCCAGCAGCGTGCCGAACAGTCCGCCCACCACCGCCCCGCAAATCACCATGACGGTAAAGTCTGCCGGCGACATCTTGATTCCGGCGATACCTAGGACGATGTGATTGAACGGGCCGGAGGTCCGCCCCACGACTCCATCAACAGCGTGCACCGTTGAATCCGTGAAGCGGGTCAGCAGCGATGCCTCTTGTACCGCCAGGGTGCCTTTCCGGCTGGCGGCGATAGACCTGTACCGCGGTTTGAGCACCACGAAGAACAGCAGCGCCAACGCCACGAAGCACATGCCCAGGGCCCCGTAGAGCCATACGGTTTCGGTAGTCATCGCCTTCCGCCCTGGACCGGTGCGGCCCCGAAAATAGCCGGCGATACCGCAATGCCCTGTTCACTGAACTTGTCGATGAAGCGCGGCCGGATCCCTGTCGGCACGGGCCGACCTAGGAATCTGCCCTGCTGGTCGATACCCGCGGCAAAATCAAAGACGAAGGCATCCTGTAGCGTGACCACGTCGCCCTCCATGCCCTGGACCTCGGTGACGTGGGTGACCCGCCGGGTGCCGTCCCGCAGCCGCGACACATGGACGATCACGTCAACAGCCGAGGATATTTGCTCCCGGATGGCACGCAGCGGCAATTCCATTCCGGCCATCAGGACCAACGTCTCCAAACGCGCGATGGCGTCACGGGGGGAATTGGCATGGACGGTGGAGAGGGACCCGTCATGGCCGGTGTTCATCGCCTGAAGCATGTCCAGGGATTCCCCGCCGCGCACCTCGCCCACCACAATGCGGTCCGGCCGCATGCGCAGGGAATTGCGCACCAGGTCGCGGATGGCGATTTCGCCCCGCCCTTCGATATTGGCAGGCCGGCTTTCCAACCGAACCACGTGCGGCTGCTGGAGCTGAAGTTCCACCGCGTCCTCAATCGTGACAATGCGGTCGCTGGTGGGGATGAACGATGACAGCACGTTCAACAAGGTGGTCTTTCCGGTGCCGGTGCCGCCGGTGACCAGGACGTTCAGCCGGGCGCGCACGCACGCGCTGAGCAGCTCCGCCATCTCAGGTGTTAGGCTCCCCAGATCGATCAGTCGCTGGACGCTCAGTGCCTCCTTGGAGAATTTGCGAATCGTCAACGCCGGCCCGTTGACGGCCAGCGGCGGAATGATTGCGTTCACCCGCGACCCGTCCTCCAGCCGTGCGTCCACCATTGGCGAAGACTCATCGATCCGGCGGCCAATCCTCGACACAATGCGTTCGATCACCTTGCGCAAATGTTCGTCCGAGCTGAAGCGCAGGCCTGTCAGGAACAACTGTCCGGCTCGTTCAATGTAAATCTGATCGTAACGATTCGCCATAATCTCAGTGACTGAAGGATCGTCGAGCAGAATCTGCAGCGGACCATAGCCAAGAACCTCGTCCCCGATCTGGCGGATCAGTCGGCGCCGCTCATCAGGGGTCAGCGGGACATTTTCGGCATCGATGACGGCAGTGAGCTCTTCACGGGCGATCCTGCCCAGCTCCTCCTCCGAGACCGACAAGTCGCTGAACCTCGAGCCCATGCGTTCGAAGAGGGCTTGGCCCACCCGCTGCTTGAGGGCGGCGAGGCCATCGACGGCCGCGCCGCCGAGTAGCGGCTCCTGTGTTGTAGTCGCCAACCCCTGTTGGGAACCCGGAAGGTCCGCCGGAAGCTGGTCCAGAACGGGGACGCTGGCAGATGCCGCCCGTTCCAGCGCTGCCGCCTGATCAATCTCCGCGTTACGGGCCACATTCAATCTGTCCGAGAGCCTCATGACACAACCACCCTTCGGTGAAGCTTGGATTGCGGTGCTTTCGCCCACTGCGGATCAAACCGCTGGACCAACTTCCTCAGCCCCTTCAGCGCAGCATCTCGGGCGCCGTCCTGAAGGACGGGCACGCCGCGATTGGTGGAGTAGGGGAGCGTTTTGGACCGTGGAATGACGACGTCGACCGGCACGCCTATCGTCGATTCCACATCCTGGACCGAAAGGCCGCTCCTACGGTCCGCGAAATTCAGCACGACGTGACGCCCCTCGGGCACCAGTTGCAACTCGCGAAGCACATCGAAGGATGCATTCAAGCCCCGGACGCTGGGAATATCCATGCCGCAGACCCAGACAGCATCGGTGGCTAGTTCCAAGGTGGCCAGATTGCGCTCCCCGAGTCCCGGTGCTGTATCCACCACGACGTATCTGAATTCGTGCGACAGTTGGCGCAGCAGCCGGCTGATGTGATCGGCTGTCACATAGTCCGCTTCGTTGGGCCTCCGTGGAGCGCACAGCGCGTACAAGCCACTGGTATGGGCGGTGAGGAACGCTTTCAGCACCATGGTGTCCTGCGCGGCGGGACCGTGAACTGCTTCCGTGATGGAATGCTCAGGATCGAGCAAAAGCCCCGAAGCAACATCGCCAAACTGGACGTCGAGATCAACGATGACGACGCCTAAGGGAGCGATTTTCGCCAATCCGATGGCCAAGTTGGTCGACACAGTCGTTTTGCCCACGCCACCCTTGGGCGACATCACAGCGATAATTCGGCCCGGTTCCGCGCCATCAACAGCGGGGGCCAGTCCTCGACGCCTGCTGGCGGAAGCCAGACAGGCCCGCTCCAGCAGGCCGCGAAGTCCATCGACGTTCACATCCGGTTCCACTACGTCACGGATACCCGCCTGCATGGCAGCCAGCATCAGTCGCGGATCAGGATCCGCCACCATCACCAGGCTGATCTCCGGGTGCTGGAGATCGAGGACTGTCGCGAGCTTCAGCGCCTCGACGCTCGACACTCCCGGTCCGAAGAGGAGTACTTCCGGCGGCTCCCCCACAAGCCGCCGGAAGATATCTTCCGGCCCGCCGCTGAGCACCTCCGGCGGCAGCGCCTGAACTTCGCCGTGCATAGATCCGGTAACGGCGGCCCGAACAAGCCGTTCGAAATCCTGGACGGCCGTGATCACCAGGAAGCGGCTCACCGGTACACCTCTTCCTTGGTGAAGACCAGCGGATCCGATTCCTTCGCCTCGGCGGGTTCCTTGGAGAGCCAGATCTTTCCAAACTCAGAGCCATGCACGATCTTGGCGGCGTTCCGGTCATCACCGGCCAGCGTCACCAACAACGAACCTTGGGGAACGGTGGTGGCTTCGTCCTGCCCGGCTCCGTCATTGGATTCCGCCGCACGTTGGATGCCGGTGACCAGCATCTTGTGGACCACCAGCTTGGTCTGGGCTGGACTGCTTTCGCCTTCAGGATCGTAGGAGATGAACAGGCCCACGGTGTCGCCGGCCTTCACTTTGCCGCCGATCACCCGCTGCGGTTCAAGCTGAACGGTGACTTCCTGCATTCCATCGGGAACCGGGACTGTGCCGCGGACCAGCTCTTCGGGTGCCACCAGCCGTGTTGCGAGCAGTTGCTCCCCGGGCTGCAACTCAACCGATGTGATCTTGCCTTTGAGCTCGGCCAGGCTGCTGACGGCGCTGGCCGGAACAGCCGAGGACGGAACGGATTCCAGTTCGACAACATTAGCCAGGTTCTCGACCGGCGTTCCCGCCGGCACCTTCTCTTGGACGACTAATACGTTGGTGGGTTCTAGCCCTTGTGCCGCTCGATGGTCGGCGTTCTGTACATATGTAACGAGCAGTACAGTGCCGATGGCCGCGAGTAGCAGCGCCGCTATGCCCCCCAGCAGGCGTGCTTTCAATTTGTTGCCCCCATTTATTCGTTGTGGCTATTGCGTCAATTCGATGATCGACGCCCCTAGATTGGGTCCGCCGCCTTCATAGCTTCCGTCGTCGGTTGATTCATCGATGTACCGGCCTATAAAGCCTTGGCAACTGCCGGTGCAGGCATAAGGGCTGGTGGTGTTGTTGTAATTGTTTCCGCCGGTAAATCGCCAGCCCGTGATCTCGAAGGTCACATAACCTGATACCCGGTATTCAGTATTCGAACCGGTGTTTCGCCCGTCGTCGTAAATCGGAAGGATAATATACACCTGTTGTCCGGCAGCAAGTTCTGCCTTCCACTGATCCACCACTGCTTGGCACGATCCAGGGAACGCGACGCCCGTGTCGCCACCAGCCCACTGGCCGATCTGCAAAGTTGGCGAAGCGCAGGAACCCGCCGCTTGGTCCAGCCAGCCAAAAGCTCCCGGGTAATTCTGACCCGATGGATTGTTGTTGTCGCACCCGGCGGAACCGTGGAAGTCCAAGACTTGCCATGCGCCATTGATGATGGACTCCACGAACTCGCAGCGTTTGAAGATGATCGGGAAGACCGCTGGCCCGCTGCCGACCCCGCTCCATACAGCGGTCGCCTCCGCCCCGAATTGCGTAGTGTCCATCCCGAAGATGCGAGCGAACACCAAGCTGAAAGGCTCATCCCCGGTGGCCGTTTCGTTAGTGTCGGCGATGTGGACAGTGTTGGCAGCTTTATCAACCGTGGCGCTGGTAATCGCAGTTGCTCCATCGCCGGCATTGGCATCTGCGTAGGTGTCAGCCAGAGAGGATCCGCTTTCACACAGGGGATCGGACTCATTGTCGGCACAGGTGGCTGCGATCGCGAGAGCAGCCGCATCCGCTCCGTTCTGGAGTTGCGCCTTCTCCGCGTACATCGCACCCACATCGATGACCAAAGCAGCCATTCCCAGCAGCGCAATCATGCCGATAGCTACGATCACAGCGACAGCGCCCGTCTCCGCTTGATTAGCAGATCCTTGGCTTTTTACCCACCGCATCGCATCGCTCCTTCGCCTTGAAGCTGGAGAGGGAAGAGCGGTGTGAAGTCGGCAAAACCGGTCATCGAGTTCAACGATGCCGTCACCGTCACCGTCGCCATCGCGCCAGGGATGCAGGCTGCCCCGTTGTCTGTCACAGTTGCGGACTCAGTCCCGGTCAATGAGCCCAGCAGCGGCGATGCATTGAGCGTGAAGGTCGCGGCATCATAGCCGGCCTCGTCATAATGGATGGCCGCGTAACGAGCGCCTTCACGAGCAGCATGACTCAGTGAAATCTGAACATAGAAGACGCGGCCAAATTCCATAATCCCCATCAAGATGAGTACCAGGAGTGGAAGAACGATTGCCATTTCCACGGCCGTCGCGCCTTTTTCGAAATTCCTTGACTTCACAATGCCCCCAACTGAAGTCGGAAAATGGACTTCTTAGCTATCGACAAGCTATAGCTGTCATGGCCGGCCCCACACCGGAGCCGGCCATGACGCAGCCTCTTCTTACAGTTCGAGGTCGCCTGCGACGTCGGTGAAGAGTAGATCCATGTTGGTGCCGATCAGAGTGACGGCGCCGATGATCACCGCGACGATGAGGGCGACCATGACGCCGTATTCGACGGCGGTGGCGCCTTTTTCTTCGCGGTTCAGGCGATCGGTGATGGTGTTGAACATGGTCTGCATAGTCGCGTAGATAGCAAGCATTGGTTTCCCCCAAATGTTTGAAAATGGCAAGGGAATGCCCGGAGTACTTTTTCCAAGATCCCCCAACTTGGTCCGGAATGACCGCGTTGGGAACACTGTCGCACTTGGTTATACGGTTTGCAATACGTATCCCTAAAGAAGTTATTTTGGTTTAGGGAGGCAACGTTCAACCTCTAATTTGGTGAAAGAAATAACCAACATAAATGACAAAGCTGTCATTTAGCGTATAACCACTCGAGATTCCGCGGTTCTTGTCCTCAACTGAGCAGGGGGGCCAACACTGCTGCGGCTACCATCGAGGGACCGAAGGCGGTTTCGGATCTTAAGCTAATCTTGCGCATGAGAAGTAACACAATCGATGCCAAAACGTTCAAAAGGAATGCGCCGAGAAGTACGTAAGCCCACACAGAAATACCCAAATACCCTGCATAGAGTCCGATGGCGGCGGCGAGTTTAACGTCGCCCATTCCGATGCCGCCGGGTTTGATCAGCGCCAGGACTAGATAAATGGCAAAGAGCCCGGCTCCGCCGGCAAGGCCAAGGAAGAGACTCGTCCAGGATCCGCTGGCCAACGTGGCTAGCAGCAGGAGCGCGACGGCGCACACCAGAAAGGGGCCGACGAGGCGGTTCGGCAGGAGGTGGTGCCGAACATCGATTGCCGCCAGCAGCACTCCGGCAATGGCGAGGAGGAGGTAGGCGGGGAGAGCCCAACTCTGGGTGAGAACCCAGCCGAGGGGAGCGCCCGCCGCGGCGGCGAGCACCGCCGTCGTTATTCGCCATTGCGGAGGCAGAGAGGTGCGTTCCTCGCGTTGCGCGAGCGGAAAGGCGATCCAAGCGCCGATAAAAGTGGCGATGGCGGCACCGGCGGCGTACGCGAGGTGCAGGCTAGGGAAGTCCACATTCCGAGGCTAGCCGCAGCGGCGGCCAATCTTGTGAAGGGGGTGGGTCAGGCCAAGGTGTCGTCCCAGACCGGGCCCCCGGCGATGCTTCCGGCGGTTCCCCCATGAGCCGCCGGAAGCCATTCAACCGGTGTATTCCCGGATCCCCCAGCCGGTCCGTTGGACCGTGCTGGATAACTGTTGCACGGCAAATGCGTTCAGCTCAATAGTTTTAGACGTCTGACTTCTCCCACCACTACGCGGATAGACAGCCGACGACCGATGTGTTGCTAGGCCGCCTTCGGCGTCAATTCAGCGCGGAGAGGCCAGTCCTGGCCCTCTAGGATGACCTGCGCGCTGACGCCGGTGTGGACGTTGACCACGATCGGAGCCATCAGGTTCACGGTGGTGCCTGCTTCACCGGGGTTGGCGACCACCAGCACCATGGCATCCTCGGATGCGTCGAGGTCCAGGGCTGCCCGGTCGTCGTCGGAAATCACGGGCGTGTATTGGTTCAGGTAGGTCGCCGCGTCCAGCACGAACAGGCGCTTGGCAGGTTCGGCCACCGGCTGCAAGGAATACAAGCCGGCCGCACCATCGATCTCGTCCAAAGTGAAGTCCACTAGCGGAGCCAGACCCGGGGGAGGAGCGACGAAGGTCAGCGAAGCGCTCATCGCAGGAAGTCCATCAGCGTCGGCTGCAGCACCCGTGCCGTGACTTGCAGGGCGGCCTGGTAGGCCACTTCCTGCATCTTCAGGTCCAGGACCACCCTGCCGATATCCGGATCCTCGATCCCGGAGCGGCGGGCTTCCAGCGAAACAGCTTCGTCCAAGTTCGTCTCCTGGGCCTTCAGGATCTGGGCATGACGGGTGCCGACCTCGGCGTGGGCGTTGAGCACGGCATTACGCCGGGTATCAATGGCGGTTAGATCAGTGCTGACGTCTCCAGTGCCATTGAGCTTCGCAATCATGGAGTCCAACAGGGCAAAAATCGAGGTGGTGTCCCCGGGCGCTGCATCCACGCCAAACACATCAGCAGCACTCGCATCGACCTGGACCGTCTGGCGGTCGCCGGCGCCAATGCGGCGTTGGACACCACCCGCTCCCGGGTCCGTCAGTGTGTACTGGCCTGCGTTGGCAGTGAAGACAGTCGACTCATTGGAGTTTCCGGCGAAGACGCTGCGGCCCAAGTACTGGGTTTGCGTCGCGTCCAGGAGGCTCTCCTTGATGCTTGCCAGTTCCAAGCCGATGGCCTCGCGTGCCGTTTGGGGCAGGGAGCCGTTGGACGCTTGGATCGTGAGATCGCGGGCCTTGTTCAGCAGGCCGGTGACAGTCCCGAGGGCTGAATCGGCCGTGGTAAGCCAGCCGTTAGCATCATCGATGTTGCGCTTGTACTGCTCGTTGGCCCGAATATCGGCTCGAGTCCGCATTGAATCCGCCGTGCCTGTCGGATCGTCTGACGGACGGGAGATCAGCGACTCGCCTGCAGCTAGTTCCTGCAGCTTGGCGATGCGCGCCATGTTGTCCTGCAGGTTGCGCTGCGCAAAACTGCTCATCGTTTGATTAGTGACTCGCGAAATCATGGACTATCTCCCAACCAATCCGGTGCGGTTGATCAACGTATCGAGCATTTCATCTATCGCCGTCATTACTCGAGCGGCACCTTGATATGCATGCTGGTACGACAACAGATTGACGTTTTCTTCGTCGAGGTCCACGGACGCGTTGGACATCTGCAAGGTCTTGGCCGATTGGGAAGCGATGTTCGCCAGATTGGCCTGCTGCAGTTCCGTCTTCGCGGCTACGCCAATCTGGGTGACGATGTTCTCCCAGAAGCGGTCAGGGGAACCGGCGCCGATGCCGAGCTGGGCAATCTTGTCGGCATTTGCACCGTCGAGGCTGCCAGTCGAGGCGGCGGAGCCGGTCGCAAGCTGCGCGACGCCGGTAATGGACACGGCAATTCCCAGCGCGGCAGGTACACCGCTTCCCACAGCAGGAACGGTGAAAAAGTCGCTTCCGGCAATGCCGCTGCGTGTAACACCAGTTGTGTGGACGTCGTTCACGACGCGGGCGAGCTCAGTGGCGAAATCGTTGTAATCCTTGGCTGCGCTTCGCAGCGGGCCTCCGTCGGTCCCGCTCAACATGGACAGGGCACCTGCGATTTCGCCGCCCTCGAGTGCCACAGGCATGCCCGCGCGGCTAGGGCTCTCCCACGCCAAACTAACGCCGTTCGTGCCGGAGATGTCCGTGTCTGAACCGGCAGCAACGGCGATGCGCTGAGCACTGGAACCCGTGACCAGCGCGTTCCCGCCAATCAGAACGTCTACTTGCCCGTCGCTTCCATGGCGAACGGTGGCTCCGGTGAGCGCCGCCAGCCGTTCGGTCAGCAAGTTGCGGTGGTCCATCATTTCGTTGGCAGAGCCGCCGTTGGCTACAGCAAATCGGATCTTCTCGTTCAGGCTGGCTACTTGAGAGGCCGTGCCGTTGACCTCTGCGGCCATGGTGTCCACGTTGGAGCGCAGGCGGGAAAACTGTTCGCGGACCTCTTGGTATCCACGGTTGATCATGTTGGCCAGAATGTTGGCTTCTTCCAGCACCACGCCTCCGGCTGCAGGATCATCAGGGCGGTTGGACAAGGCCTGCCAGGAGGCCCAGAACTCTTGCAGCTGGGTGGAGATGCCGTGTTCACCCGGCTCGCGTAGCGATGCTTCCAAGCCGGACATCGTGTTGGCGCGCACAGCGGAATAGCCAGCAACGCCGGCGGAGAACCGCACGCGCGTATCCAGATGCATATCGCCCAGTCGCGCGATCGCGTCCACCGATACGCCCTGACCGATCTGCACTCCGCCGGTCAGTAGTCCGGTGCGTTCCAGCGCGCCGATCGACGACGTGCTGACCCGCTGCCGGGTGTAACCCTCGGTGTTGGCATTGGCGATGTTCTGGCCGACGACGTTCAAGCCCTGGCGGGCGGCCACCAGACCCGTGTACGCGGTGTTCAGACCGCTGAAGGTACTCACTGCGAAAACCTCAGATCGTTGTGTCGAACAGCTGTGAGCGGCTGCCGGAAACACCGGCAGCCCCGTGGGAGTCGTAAGTCCCGGCGTCGGGATTCAAATTAGCCAGCGTTTCCTGGGTGGAACGGGCCGCGGCGCGAAGGAACTTCTCGTTCACGTCGCGCAGCTCTCGAATCTGCAAGGTCAGCTGAGTCAGTGCCTGCAGGTGGCCCTTGAAGATTTCGCCCCAAGGGCCTTCCGGAGCCTGGTCGGTCAGCTCACGCAGCGTGGCACCTTCCTGCGTGCCCCACTCCCGCGCCAATAAAGCCACCTCTACCGTCCGTGCCAGACCGGCGTCGCGCAGCCGCTCCAGCACCTGTTCCACCTCGCGGGTGGCGTGCTGCAGCCAGCGGGACTTGCCGGCGGTCAGGAGCAACTGCTCCTCTTCAAGCTTGAAGACCAACAGTTCAAGAAGTTCGCGTTCGTGCCACAGCATGGCGGACAGTTCATGGGCTCCCATGTCAGGCACCTCCCCTGGTTGATTCTGCGGATACGCCCCCACGTTCCGCGTCAAAGGCCGCCACTAAATGAACTGAAAGTAACGGCACGGCTACATTCCTATCTATCGGCCCCAAAACCCTGTCCGTTAGAAGCATTTGATGATAGGTTTCACCCAGAGATGAATCGTTCTTCCGGGGCCGCACCCCTCGGTGTTTTTCCGGAGTGATGCATCCACGGATCTTGGCACGGAGGGGGACATGTCAGTGGAACGTGCTGACCGTAATGAACTGGTGGTTGAAAACCTCCCGCTCGTCGGATATCTGGTCTCCGAAGTGTGTGCCAAGGCCACTCATCTTTCCCGCGACGACCTTGCCTCCGCCGGCTCCGTCGCCCTCATCACTGCTGCCGATGCCTTCGACCCGACCCTCGGGGTCCCTTTCGGCGCCTTCGCCCGAAGGCGGATTATCGGCGCCTTTGCGGACGAGATGCGGGCAATCGACTGGGCGCCCCGCTCGGTACGCAAGCGCATCAAGGAAACGCTGTCCGTCCGCGAAACTCTGACCGCCGAACTGGGCCGCTATCCGAGCGTCGAAGAGATCGCTGCTGCTCTTGGGGTTGACCGCGAGACCGCTGAGGCAGCCCTGGATGACGCATCCCGGACGGTTTCGGCCCTGGATGACACCACGGCTGAACTCCTGGTTTCCGAGACGGCGTCCCCGGAGGGCTCCCTGCTCACGGAGGAACGCCTCACCTTCCTCAAGGCTGCGGTGCACAACCTTCCCCCGAAGATGCGCTACATCGTGGAGCAGATCTACTTCGAGGACCGGTCCGTCAAGGAGATCGCCGAAGAAGTCGGCGCCACTCACTCCGCCGTCTCCCAGCAGCGCTCCGAAGCAATCCGACTGCTCCGCGACGGCCTCCATACCCACTACTCCGACGACGGCGGTACCACCTACGTGCCCGAGTCGCGGATTGCGCCCTCCCGTAGGAACGCGTACCTGACGGCCTTGGCCGACCAGACGGTCGGCGGCATTACTCGCTTCACGCGTCAGCACCAAACCGCCCAGGCCTAAGTCGATCGTTGATCGACTAAGGGCACTTACATTCTCGGGGGTCCGACCTAGGCGCGCCCTCTCCCGTCCGCGTTGATCGACCAAGGCGCGCCAGTGCCGCGTGGAGATCTGGAATATTTTCAGAAATCTCCTAACCAACCCACAACTTCCTCCGATAGCTACAGTTGCCAGCCCATGGACGGGCCGGTGAATTTGTACCATCTCATGGAGGAGTTTCATCATGGCATTCGCCATTAACACCAACGTTGCGGCCCTGAACTCGTACCGCAACCTGTCCAACACCCAGAACGACATCTCCAAGTCCCTGGAGAAGCTGTCCACCGGCCTGCGCATCAACCGCGCTGCCGATGACGCAGCCGGCCTGTCCATCTCCGAGGGCCTGCGTTCGCAGGTCAACGGCCTGAACGTTGCAGCCCGCAACGCCCAGGATGGCATCTCCGTTATCCAGACCGCTGAAGGTGGCCTGACCGAGGTCCACTCCATCCTCCAGCGCGTTCGTGACCTGGCTGTGCAGTCGGGTAACGACTCCAACAACGCTGAGGCGCGGACCGCTATCCAGGCCGAGGTCACCCAGCTCGCTGAGGAACTGACTCGTATCGGTAACTCCACGAACTTCAACGGCATCAACCTTCTGGACGGCACGGCGACCGCTCTGACCTTCCAGGTTGGTGCTAACGGCGTTGCGGCAAACGACCAGATTGCCATCGATCTGTCGGGTGCCAGCGCTCTCGCGGTCGGTACCGCTGTTGGTGCCCTCGCGTTCGCGAGTGCAAGCGACGCTGCGGCATCCATCACTGCCATTGACGCGCAGATCGTGAACATCTCGACTGCTCGGAGTGAACTGGGTGCCTACCAGAACCGCTTCGAGTCCACGATCAAGAGCCTGAACATCGCTGCAGAAAACCTGTCGGCATCGGAGTCGCGTATCCGTGACACCGACATGGCTTCGGAAATGGCTAAGTTCACCAAGAACCAGATCATGTCCCAGGCTGGCACCGCGATGCTGGCCCAGGCCAACCAGATCAACCAGGGTGTGCTGCAGCTCCTCGGCTAAACCGGGTAGCTAACGGCTGAATGCGGCCCGGCAGCGAGGGACATGAATTGGACCTCACACTCTTCGCTGCCGGGCGTCGGCATTCGCTCTACTAAACAGGCTTCTTTCAGGAGGAACTGGCGTGGCGTTTTCGATAGGTGGTTTGGTCAGCGGTCTGGATACCGCGACCATGATTAACCAGCTGATGCAGCTGGAAGCGCGTCCGCAGTCCCTTCTGAAAAGCAAGGTCTCCAGCACCCAAACGCTGGTCAGCGCACTCCAGGCGCTCAACACTCGCATCGCCGATTTGGGCAAGGTCGCCGCTGAGTCAGCTAAGACCAAGTCGTTGGACATCTTTGCCGGTACCAGCAGTTCAGACAAAGTCTCGGTTACTACGGCAAATGGGGCGTCGGCAGGCGGAATCGACCTTGAGGTCGTCCAACTGGCCAAGGCCCAGGTTTCAGTCTCCGCTCTGCTGAGCGACTGGCCCGAGAGCGCTACCGTGTTGACGATCGCCCTCCAAGACGGCCGGAAAATCGACGTTGACACAACGGGGAAAAACCTCGATCAAGTGGTCACTGCCATTAATGAATCCGGGGCAGGGGTCTCAGCTACCAAGGTTTCCGTCGGCACCGACCCGGCAAATCCCGAATACAGGCTGCAATTTGCTTCGAAGGCGACTGGTGCTGCGGGGGAGTTTTCCATCAGCCTAGGTGTCGACCGCTTCGACTCCCTTGAAGTCAGTAAGGCCCAGGACGCCGAAATTCTGATCTGGGGCGGTGTCCAGAGCATCAAGTCTTCGTCCAACACCTTCACTGACCTTCTGCCCGGAGTCAGCGTCACACTGGCTTCCGATACACCTGCTGGCGAAAAATCGTCCATTGCAGTGACTCGCGACGATGAAGCAGCAACTGCCAAGGCCAAGGAATTGGTAGACGGCTTGACCGATCTCTTCGCCTTCATCTCCAAGAACTCATCGGTCAACGTTTCCACGTCCTCAGGGTCAACGACGACCAAGGGCGGGATCTTCACCGGCGACAGCAGCGTGCGCGACATTGAGCAGCGCATGATGAAAGCAGCCATCGGCCCCATCGACGGCCGGTCGCCGTCGGAAATCGGTATCAGCATCACCAAGGACGGCTCGATTGAGTTCGATGCCGAAAAGTTCAGCAAGGCGTTGAAGGAAGATTCCGCCTGGGCCGAGAAGGTCGTACAGACAATCGCCGGCCGCGTGGCAACTGCATCGATGGATGCCTCGGACAAGTACGACGGGCAGATCACCAAGCGCATCCAAGGCCAGGAATCGCTGGTGAAAACGCTCAACGACCAAGTGACTGGCTGGGACACGCGACTGGCATCCAGGCGCTCCACGCTGGAGCGTACGTGGGCGCAGCTGGAAGTAACGCTGAACAGGCTGCAATCGCAGGGCGACTGGCTGTCCTCGCAGTTGGCCACCCTGCCGGCATGGGGGAGTGCTAAGAAATGACACTGACGTACGGGCCGGGCTTCGGCGCCCAGGCCAAGCGGAACCAGTTCCAGCGTGATGCGATCATGTCCGCCACACCGGCCCGGTTGCTGACTATGCTGTACGACCGGCTGCTGCTGGATTTGAACCGGGCTGAGGCTGCACAGCAGAACCAGCTGTGGTCCGTGGCATCGGAGAACCTGATCCATGCGCAGGCCATTGTGTCCGAGCTGATGTCCTCGCTGAAGACCGACGTGTGGGACGGGGGAGAGGGCCTGAAGGCGCTTTATACCTACACGCTGAACGCGATGATGAACGCCAACATCCACCGCGATGCCGCGCGGACCCGCGAGTGCATCGAGTTGCTGGAACCGCTGCGGGAGGCCTGGCACGAAGCCGCCGATCAGCTCCCCGCACAGCCTGCCCGCGGCGCCGGCATGGGTAGTGAACTTGGCATCGCCTGAGATGCCAGCGAACGACACGGAGAACGTCACCGAGAACGCTGCCAGCGACCTGCGCCGCTGGATCGAAGTGCTCGATGAGCTGGAGCTGATGCTGGCAACCGCTGCCGAAGCCACGAGCGAGGGTGAAGAGCCGGACGCAAGCCGGCGCACCGCCGTCGTGCTGTGGAAGGCACCGGAGGGGCTCGGGCCGATACCGAACGAACTGGTGGAGCGCGCCACCAAACTGGCTGCCGCCCAGCAGGAAGCGATCCGCGAACTGCGGGCCGATATGCGGCAGAACCGGCAGGAATTGGCCTTTCTGGATGCCGTTCCCGGCCGCGGCGCGTCGGACCGTTCGGTCTACCTCGATGTAAACGGTTAACCAATCTCAAGATTTACCTAACGCACTCCCGTCTGCGTGCCGATAGCTGGATAGTGAGCACGGATAGCTCACCGAACAGGCCATGGATCGGCCGACCACATGCCAGTAGTGAGACGGGTCTTGCTGTGTTCGAATCTGTGACGGGGGCTGCCATGCAGAGCGCCCTGGACGGCCTCGCCATGCGCCAACGTGCAATCGCCAACAATATTGCGAACGTGAATACCCCCGGCTACCACGCCCAGCGCGTCCAGTTCGAGGAAGCGCTGGCCAAGTCGGTGGCCCGCGGGGACGGCAGCGCCAGCGCCAGCATGGACCGCTCGCTGGAGCCCACCCGGCTGGACGGCAGCAACGTCAACCTGGATACCGAGACCCTTTCCAACATTGAAACTGTGCTGCGCTACCAGTTCGCAGCCCGTGCCGCGGAGAGTCCCTTCAGCGGCGTCCGCACGGCGATGAGGACCAACTGATGACTTTCGACGCCATTGGAATCGCCGGTACCGGCCTGACCGTCCACCGCAAGTGGCTGGACGCTGTCTCCGACAACCTGGCCAACGCCAACAACGCCACCAGCACCGACGGCGCCGCTTTCCAGGCCCGCTATGTGGTGGCGCAGGAAGGCCAGGGCGTCTCCGGCGTGTATGTGGCCGGGGCAGAGTTCGGCGACGCCGAAGGCACCATGGTGCATGAGCCGGACCATCCGCTGGCCGACGAGAACGGTTACGTCCGCTACCCGGACATCGACCTCTCCCAGCAGATGGGCAGCCTGATCATGGCCCAGCGCGGCTACCAGGCCAACGCGGCAGTGGTGGACCGGGCCAAATCTACCTACGAGGCCGCCTTGCAGATTGGACGCAACTGATGCCGCTCTCTTCCATTCCGCCGATCCAGGGCGTGACCGGCACCGGCTACCTGCCCGCCGCCGAGGCCCCGCAGTCAACCAACGGAGTAGGCTTCGCCACCTCGCTCACCGGTGCCGTGGACAACCTGCAGCAACTGCAGTCAACCTCCAACGAGCTGGCAATCCAGGCCGTCACCGGCGACCTGAACGACATCCACAACGCCACGCTGGCCTCCACCCGCGCCGCGGTGACGCTGGAACTGGTCGCCGCGGTCCGGAACAAGGGCGTTGACGCCTTCAACGATGTCATGAGGATGCAGGCCTAATGCCCGCCACAGTCTCCTCCTGGCTCTCGCGGTTGGGCAAAACCATCCGCGAGTTCACCGTCGCACAGCGCACCATCGCGATCATCGGCATCGCCGTCGTCGTGCTGGGCATCGCCGCCCTGACCGCGTGGGCGTCCAAGCCCTCCTACACACCGCTGTTCTCCGGGCTGGCCGCCGCCGACGCCAACACCATCGTGGAGCAGCTGCGCACCGACGGGGTCCCGTACGAGCTGACGAACGGCGGCGGAACCATTTTGGTGCCAGAGGAAAACGTCTACGACCAGCGGCTCAAGGCCGCCTCCGCGGGCATGCCGAGCTCCTCCACCGGCGGGTATTCGCTGCTGGACGACATGGGCGTGACCTCTTCCGAGTTCCAGCAGTCCGTGACCTACAAGCGCGCGCTGGAAGGCGAACTGGCCAACACCATTGAAGCGCTCGACGGCGTCAAGACCGCCTCCGTGCGGCTGGCCATCCCGGAGCAGACGGTGTTCGTCTCCGAGAAGGGCGAGCCCACCGCCTCCGTCTTCGTGGACACCGAGCGGACCACGCTGGGCGCCGACCAGGTCCAAGCCATCGTCCACCTGACCTCCGCGTCCATCGACGGGATGAAGCCGGAGAACGTGGCCGTGATCGACGCCGCCGGCACCGTGCTGTCCGCCGTCGGAGTGGGGGCCAGCGGTTCCGCAGACAAGCAGGCCTCCGACTACGAAGAGCGTGTCCGCGCCTCCGTGCAGACCATGCTGGACCGCGTGGTCGGGCCCGGCAATTCCTCCGTGGTGGTGGCCGCGGACATGAACTACGAGTCCGCCGAACGCGTGGAAGAAACCTTTACGACGCCGGACGGCGCACCCGCCTTGAACGAGTCGACGCAGACCGAAGAGTACGAGGGATCCGGTGGCGGCGCGGCCGGTGTGCTGGGCCCGGACAACATCGCCGTACCCGGCAACGCAGCCGGCGACGGAACGTTCACCTCCGAGTCGGAGACCAAGAACAACGCGCTGAACAAGGTCACCGAGACCCGGGCGATCCCGGCCGGCGCGATCAACCGCCAGACCGTCTCCGTGGCGCTGGATGCCGACGCCGCCGGGGCGCTGAACCTGGCCAACATCGAGGGCCTGGTGACCACAGCGGCCGGCATCAACGCCGACCGCGGCGACGAGGTCACCGTGGAACTGGTGCCGTTCAACACCGCTGGCGCGCAAGAGGCCGCGGAGGCCCTGGCCGCCGCGCAGGCCGCCGAGGAAGCCGCGCGCCAGGCCGAGCTGATCCGCACCGCCATCATCACCGCGGGGATCGTCCTGCTGGTGATCATCGCCCTGCTGGTCTACGCCCGCTGGTCGCGCCGCCAGAACCGCGAGCCGGTGGATCTGGGCGAACTGCAGGACTTCCAGCCGGAAATCGAGGCCCCGCAGGAACTGCAGTTGAAGCCCGTGATTGTGCCGGAACCGATCCCCGTCACCGGACCGTTGACCACCGCACTGGAACTCACCGGGCCGCCGGAACTCTCCGACGAACAGAAGGACATGAACCGGAAGCGGGCGGAGATCGACGCCCTGGCCGCCCAGGAACCGGACAAGACCGCCGACTTCCTGCGGTCCTTGATGGATGAAAAGCAGAACGCATGAGTGAGCTATTGACCGCCCTGACCGGCACCCAGAAGGTGGCGGTGGTGCTGATGCAGATGGAACAGGCCCGGGCCGCCGAGGTGATGAAGCGCTTCAGCGAGGCTGAGGCCGACCTGATTACCGCCGAACTGGTGGGCATGGGCCATGTGGATCCCGTGGTCGCCGAAGAGGCGTTCAGGGAATTCCACGACATGACGGTCAAGGGCCGGCGCCGGCCCCGCGGCGGCAAGGAGTTCGCCGCCGGACTGTTGGCGGCCTCCTTCGGCGCGGAGAAAGCTGCCGGTGTGCTGGACCGGCTGGCCACCTCCCTGGCCGGCAAGCCGTTCGAGTTCATGGACGAGGCCGATCCCAGCCAGCTTGTCACGCTGCTCAGCGGTGAGATCCCGCAGACCATTGCCCTGGTGCTGGCGCACATGCGCCCGGAGCAGGCCTCCGCGGTGATTGCCGGGCTGGACGAGTCGGTCCGGGCCGAGGTGGCCCAGTGCATCGCCACCATGGGCACCGCCACTCCGGAGGCCGTGACCATCGTGGCCGAGACGCTCAAGGTGCGGGCCGGCGCCGTCGTGCCCCGCCAGCAGGTGGAGGTGGTGGGCGGCGTGCAGCCGCTGGTGGACATCATCAACCGCGCCGACGTCGCCACCGAACGCGCCCTGCTGGAGGCACTGGACGAACGCGATCCGGAGCTGGCCGAGGAAGTCCGCTCACGGATGCTTACCTTCGAAGACATCACCAAGCTGGAACCGCGCGACGTGCAGCAGGTGCTGCGCGGCATCGAGATCGCGGTGCTGGCGGTGGCGATGAAGGGTGCCAGCGAACCGGTCACCGAACTGATCCGCAAGAACGTCTCCGAGCGCAACCGCGACATCCTCGACGACGAGATCAACGCCACCGGCCCGCTGCGCATGTCGCAGATCGAAGAGGCCCGCGCGGACATCGTGCGTTCCATCCGCGAGCTGGAAGCCAGCGGCATCATTACGGTCCAGCGCGGCGTGGAGGAAGACGAATATGTCTACTGACGCGACGTTCTCCAGGCTGAGCTTCCCGGAGCTGAACACCGGGGCGAAGAACTTCTCCAAGGTGGCCTACACCGAGCTGCGCAGCGACGACGAGGCGCAGGAGCGGGCGTTCGAACAGGCCAAGGTCCGCGGCCACGCCGCCGGCTACACCACCGGCATGCGCGAAGGCGCCGAGATGATGCGTGAACGCCAGCTGGCCATGGAGCAGGACCACGCGGCCATGATGGCCGACGGCCGTGCCCGCGTGCAGCAGGCCGTGGCCGCGCTCGGTGCTGCCACCCGCGCACTGGAAGAACGCGCCGCACCGGTGCTGGCCGCCGCGCAGAACACGCTGGCCGCGGCAGCCATCGAGCTGGCCGAAGCCATCCTGGGCCATGAATTGTCCGACGGCGATGCCTCCGCGCGCTCGGCCCTCACCCGGGCACTGGCCGGGGTGGATGCCTCCCGGGTTCACACCGTCCGGATGAACCCGGCCGACCTGACCATGCTGGCGCCGGAAACCCGCAGCCAGGCCGGCGTTGGTTTCAGCCCCGATTCTTCGCTGGCCCCAGGCGATGCGGTCACCGAATTCGCCGACGGCTTCCTGGACGCGCGGATCCGCACGGCGCTGGCCCGCGCCAAGGCCGCACTGCTGGAGGTGCCGCAGTGACCGCCGTGGCCTGGCGCCCGCGCGCCGACCGGTTCGCCGACGCGCTGTCCGCAGCCGCGCCCCAGCGCTACGGGATGGTGTCCTCGGTGGTGGGCCTCGGCGTCGAAATCATTGGCCTGGATTGCGCCATCGGCGACCTGGTGGTGATCGGTGAGGGCCAGGGCGTGGAGGCCGAGGTGGTGGCCACCAACCGGGACAGCATCCGCTGCATGCCGCTGGGCCGGCTCACCGGGATCAACACCGGCACCCCGGCCAAGGCCAAGGGCGTCCCGGTGCTGGTACCCACCGGCGCCGGGCTGTTCGGCCGGGTGCTGGACGGCATGGGCCGGCCGATCGACGGCAAGGGCCCGCTGGTCTTCGATCAACTGGTGCCGCTGGACAACGACACCCCGTCCGCCATGCACCGGGCACGGATCGAGACCCCGCTGCAGCTGGGCGTGCGCGTGCTCGACACGCTGACCACGGTGGGCAAGGGCCAGCGCATGGGCCTGTTCGCCGGTTCGGGGGTGGGCAAGTCCTCGCTGCTGTCCATGATCGCCCGCGGCACCGACGCCGAGGTCTCCGTGATCGCGCTGGTGGGGGAGCGCGGCCGTGAAGTCCGCGAGTTCCTCGAGGATGATCTGGGCGAGGCCGGCCTGGCGCGCTCCATTGTGGTGGTCTCCACCTCCGACGAGCCCGCGCTGATGCGGCTGCGTGCGGCCTTCACCGCCACCCGGATCGCCGAGTCCTTCCGTGACCGCGGCGCCGACGTGATGCTGATGATGGACTCGCTCACCCGCGTGGCCATGGCCCAGCGCGAGATCGGGCTTTCCGTCGGCGAGCCTCCGGCCACCCGCGGCTACCCGCCGTCGACCTTCTCCGTACTGGCCCGGCTGCTGGAACGCGCCGGCACGGCCGAGACCGGCTCGGTCACCGGCATGTACACGGTGCTGGTGGACGGCGACGACCATAACGAACCGATCGCCGACTCCGCCCGCTCCATTCTGGACGGGCACGTGGTGCTGGACCGCAAGCTCGCGGTCTCCGGGCACTACCCGTCGGTGGACCCGCTGGGTTCGATCTCCCGCGTGGCGTCCAAGGTCAATACGCCGGAAAACTCCCGCGCCGCCGGCGCCCTGCGCAAGGTACTGGCCGCCCGCAAGGCGGCGCAGGACCTGCTGGACGTGGGCGCGTACCAACCCGGGTCCAACCCGATGGTGGATGCGGCAGTGCAGCACGAAGACGACATCAACCTGTTCCTGCAGCAGCGGATGGACGACCAGACGCCCGCCGCCCAGTCCTGGGATCAGCTGAACCGCCTGACCCGCACTCTCGGAGGTATGTAGAGATGGCTCGATCCTTCCCCCTGGCCGGACTGCTGCGGCTGCGCCAGCTCCAGCAGGACCAGGCCGCCGGCCATCTTGCCGCCGCGAACAACCGCGCCCGCGAGTCCGGTGCCCGGGTGGTGGCCGCCCGGAACGAGCTGGGCGAGATTATCAGCGAGGTCTCGGACGCCGCCACGCTGCATGCCGTGGCAGCCGCCCGGTCCGCCTCGCGCAGCATGCTGGCCGACCTGGAGAACCTGGACCGCACCCGGCAGCACGAGGCCCAGCAGGCGCAGCAGGAGTTCCTCGCCGTGCGCAAGCAGTCCGTGGGGCTGGAGAAGCTGGAAACCCGGCACGTTGAGGCCGAGGCAGTCGAGGAGCTCCGCCGCGAGCAGCTGGTGCTGGACGAGCTGTCCATCGGCGCCCGGGGCGGTGACGGACGATGAGCATGACTGACACCATGGGGCGGATCCAGCAGATCCAGTCCACCCTGACCCAGCTCACCCAGCCGGCCGTTGCGGCTGAGGCCGCTTCGGGCACGTCCGGCAGCGGCAGCACCGGCGGCAGCACGGCAAGCACGTTTGCCGACGCGCTCACCGCCGCCTCCCGCAGCTCCACGGTCGGCGGTACCCCCGGCACCGCCGGGACCGGGTCCGCGGCGACCGGGTCCGCCGCCGAACTGATTGCCGCCACCGAGAAGTACGTGGGCCTGCCCTACGTTTGGGGCGGCAACGATGCTTCCATGGGGCTGGACTGCTCGTCTTTCGTGCAGCACGCCTTCCGCGACGTCGGCATCGACCTGCCGCGCGTCACCTGGGACCAGATGAAGGAAGGCACCCCGGTAGCCTCGATGGCCGACGCCAGGCCCGGCGACCTGCTCTTCAGCTTCGACGGCGGCCACGTGTCCATCTACCTGGGCAACGGCAAGGCCATCGATGCCCCGCAGCCAGGCGACACCATCCAGGTCCGCGACGCGTGGGAGAACGACTCCAACATCACCGCCATCCGCCGCATCCTGCCCGCTGAATCCACGGTCCAGGCCGCCGGCGGTGTTGGTGGCGCTGCTACCGGCGCTGCTGCCGGCTCAAGCGCACTGACCGCTGACCAGCAGAGCGCGCTGACCGAACTGATCGGCGCCGCCCAGCTCTCCACCTCCACCGGACTGGGCTCGATGCTCAGCAGTCAGAACGGCACCGCCGGCGCCATCAGCGCCATGCTGTCAGGCCAAACCGGCAACGGCGGCCTCGCCTCCATGCTCTCCGGCCAGGGCTCCGCCGGTTCCGGACAATTGACCGACCTGCTGGCCACCGCACAGGCAGCCATGGCGACAGGACAGAGAGCATGAGCCTCCCCGTGAACTCCCTACCCATCGCCGCCGCCGCTTCGCCGTCCCGTGGCAGCGGGTCCGGTTCGCGCTCCTCCGGCCCCGGCTTCGACGCCGCGATGCAGGGCGCGCTCCAGCAGGGTTCTGCTTACTCCGCAAAGCCCTCAAAGCAAGACGCCGCCGCCTCCACCGGGGGTCGCGCCCCTGCCGGCGGGGCCACGGGGCCGACCGGATCGGCACCGGCCCAGACTGGCACTGGTTCGACGCGGCCTGGCGCCGGCGACAAGGCGACGAACGGACCTTCCGGCGTCCCCGGCGACGCTAAAGCAGCTGATGGGGCTGCTGCCGCACAGAACATCGGCGTCCCGGCGGCGTGGCCCCTGGCCGGCGGCCAAACCCTGCCGGCAGGTGACGCCGCAACCGGTATTCCCGCCACGGGAGAAGCTGCGGGGACGCCGACGGCGGCTGTCCCCGCCGATGCGTTGACCGGAAGCCTCGCGGCGGGCACATCGGGCGCAGCGGGCACCGGCGGTTGGCCCGCCACACTTGTCGATCCCGCCGGCAGCGCAGGAGCAGCCGCTGGCACCGCAACTTCCGTCAACGCCGCAGTGCTCCAAGTGGACGCCGGCACGGCGGTTGCTGCGGCTCCTTCTACTGGCGGTCCCGTTCCCGGGCCGGACGTTGCCGCGGAGGGAACCGGAGGAACCGGCGCCCCAGCCGCCGCTGGCGCAGCTCCGAATGCTCTCGCAGTCACCGCCCCCGCGGCCGCAACCGGTTCTCCGGCTGCTGCTGGTGATGCCGCTGCATCCGCCGCGGACGCCCGGGCCGCCCAAGGGACCGCAGCCGCCACCGCGCCCGCAGCCGGCGCCGGGGACGTAATGCAGAACCAGTCGGCTGCTTCGCTCGCGCAAGCTGCCCCGACCCAACCACCAGCGCAGGCGAGCACAGCTACTCAGCTGCCCACCGGCGTCGTACCTCCCGGACAAATGCTCCCGGGCAGCGCGACCCAAGGTGGACTCGCTTCGACCGAAGGGGCAAGCGCAGCCGCAGCCGCAGCCACGGCTTCGGTCAACGGTGCCCGTGGGGAGGCCGAACAGCTGCCGCCGAACGGCCAGGTTCCGGTCGGCGCCCAACCCGCCCCGGTGTCCCAGACCGCGGCAACGGCCCCTACCTCGGCGCCAGCTCCCGTGCCTGCACACCAGCAGTTGCCCTTCACCGCGCAGGTGGCCAGACCGCTGTTCACCCTGGCGCAGGCCAAGCCGGGCGAGCACGTGATGACCATCAGCGTCACGCCGGACAACCTCGGTCCGGTCACGGTCCGTGCCCACGTGACGGGGGAGGGCGTGCGGGTGGAGCTGTTCGCGCCGAACGAGGCCGGCCGCGACGCCCTGCGCGTCATCATGGCCGACCTGAAGCGCGATCTTGCGTCGACCGGCATGAACGCGAACCTGGATTTGTCCAACCAGAACCGGCCCAACGATGACCGCCCCGGCCTGCAGTTCGGCCCCGACGGCCGGCCCTCCGGCGGATCCCAAGGCCAGGACGGCCGTCCGGGAACCTCCCCGGGTACCGGCACGAACAATGACACCACCGACCCATCAGCCCTGAGACTTCCCTACGGGATTTCGACCAGCCTCGACGTGCTGGCCTGAGACAAGGAGAACCATGCCCACCGACTCAGTCCCGCCCGTTGGCACAGTCACCCCGACGTACACGGCCCCGCCCGTCCGCGCGCCGAAACAGACGATGGACGGCGAGATGTTCATGCACCTGCTGGTCACCCAGCTGCAGAACCAGGACCCCAGCTCGCCGATGGACACCAACCAGATGATCTCGCAGACCACCCAGCTGGCCATGATGGAGAGCATCGCCACCATGACCACCACCAGCGAAGAGAATTTCTCGCTGCAAATGCGCGGTGTAGCCGCGGCGCTGGTGGGCCAACAGGTGAGCTATTACGGCCAGGACGGCTCCCTGATCACCGGCACAGCCACCTCGGTGTCCTACGCAGGGCCGGTCCCGCAGGTCATCGTGGACGGCAAGGAGATCCCGCTGGACCTGATCGCCGGGATCAACGCCGCCGCGCCGGGGGAGTCCGGCACCGGTCAAGGCACTGACGACGCCGCTGCCTCCTCTGGTGGTTCCGGCACCGACGCCTTGGGGACCAGTGGGGGCGCCGCCTGACTTGTTGTGTCCTCAAGCCGCTTTTGCAAGCAACAGATTTTCCCAGTCACTGAATCACTCGTCCGTTCCACGATCCGAAAGGCGCTGATCATGCTCCGCTCGCTCTACTCCGGAATCTCCGGTCTCCGCTCGCACCAGACCATGCTGGATGTCACCGGCAACAACATCGCCAACGTCAACACCACCGGCTTCAAGGCCTCCTCGGTCCAGTTCCAGGACACCCTGTCCCAGATGACCCAGGGCGCGGGCGGCCCGCAGGCCCAGGCCGGCGGCACCAACCCGGCTCAGGTGGGCCTCGGCGTGCAGGTTGCCGGCATCTCCACCAACTTCACCCAGGGCTCCTCGCAGGCCACCGGCAAGGCCACCGACATGATGATCTCCGGCGACGGCTTCTTCGTCACCACCAAGGGCGGCGAACAGCTTTACACCCGCGCCGGCGCCTTTGAGCTGGATTCCATGGGCCGGCTGGTTTCTCCGGACGGGGCTATCCTGCAGGGCTGGATGGCCACTGGTGGAGCCGTAACAACGGGCGGTCCCGTGACCGCGATCGACTTGTCCCCGGACGCGATCTCGCCCGCCAAGGAGACCACATCAGCGGTGATGGCTGGCAACTTGCCCTCCGATGCTGCCGACGGTACAGAGCTGTTCCGCGACGTGGAGGTCTTTTCCGAGGACGGCACGAAGAGCACACTGCAGCTGAAGTTCACCAAGGAGCCCGGTTCATCCTGGACCGTGACAGACGGGACTGCCACCGCGACCCTTACCTTCGGAGCGGATGGCAAGCCCACGGCGGCTTCAGCTGCCTCGTTGGCAGGCGGCATCCCGGTCAACCTGGCCGCCATCACCGGTTACGCCGGACTGAGCACTGTTGGCTTCGAGAGCCAGAACGGCCACGCAGCCGGTTCGCTGGAGTCCTTCACCATGTCGCCCGATGGCACCCTGATGGGTTCCTTCAGCAACGGTGCGCAGGCGATTGTCGCCCAGGTCGCCTTGGCCAACTTCACCAACCCGGGAGGCCTCGAAAAGGCTGGCTCGTCGTCGTACCGCGTTACGGCCAACTCCGGCCAGGTGGAACTCGGCACTGCCGGCACCGGCGGACTTGGCACGCTGGCCGGCGGCTCGCTGGAAATGTCCAACGTGGACTTGTCCCAGGAGTTCACTAACCTGATCGTTGCGCAGCGCGGCTTCCAAGCCAATGCCCGCATCATCACCACCTCCGACGAAGTGCTGCAGGAACTGACGAACCTGAAGCGCTAGCCCGGAGGCCCAATAGCCACCACCGAAGTGCAGCTGCCTGACCGTTCGCGGGCAGCTGCAGCGGCCGTCTGCACCGTTCGCAGGCGGCCGTTTTTTCGTTGCAAGTCAGTTCCGCTCCTCCGCTGACGGGCTGCCTTTCGGGGACCCACTATCCCTACACATTGGACCGTTTCGATGGTGGGTCGAATATGTGTGCGAATAAAATTGTGGTATGGCGCTTGCACCGTTGGACCGCACCGGGGGGATGGAGGATTCCCTCGCCGAGGTGCGCGCCCTGCTGCAGGATATCGCCCACTGCTTCACCGCGGAGTCCGGGTCGTTGAGCACCCGCGAGCTGGCCAACACTGTAGCGGCGGTCGAGGACGTGTCGAAGACGGTGGAATTCCTGTAGGCCGCCGGCGCGCACGCGGTGGAGCGGGCGGACATCGCCGCGAACGGGGAAACCTCAGCCAGAACCGGTGCACTTGCAGGCACCCCTGATGCCTCCGGTGCGGCGGGGTGGGCCAACCCGGCCGCGGCCATCGCCGCCTCCGGAAGCGACGCTGGCGACCCCGGCGGTGTTGACGCCGCGGTACCCGACGGCGCGGGTCCGCAACAGCGGCAGCGGCGGCGCAAGACCGAGTTCCGCAACAATGCGGAGTATCTGCGCTCCCGGCTGGGGATCGGCATCGTCGAAGCACGGCGCCGGCTGCGGGTCGGAAGAGTAATCACCGCGCCGGTGCGGTTTGACGGCGGACCCGGTGCTCCGGCACTGCCGGCCCTGGCGGAGGCGATGGCCGCCGGGGAGCTCAGCGGGAACGCTGCCGTCCTGGTCACCGACTCGATCGCCCGGGCCCGCCACGCCGCCGACCCGGGGACCCTGGAGGCGATGGAGTCCTCGCTGGTCCGGCAGGCCGTTGAGGGCGACGCCGACACGCTGGCGATGGTCGCGAAGACCTGGGAAACAGCCGTCGACCAGGACGGCGCCGAGCCCTCGGAGGAGGAACTGCGGTCCCGGCAGGGGATGTTCTACCGCGGCCGCCGGCGGGGCTTGCACCAGTTCGTCATCAACACCACCGACGACCAGTACGAACTCCTCGCCACCGTGATGAACAGTGCCGCGAACCCGCGCATCCGCTCCGACGCCATCGAAACCGCCGCCAACGGCCGGACCGAAGCCGCCCCTGCCGGACCGGACCGCAACGGCACAGGAACCACTGGAACCACGGATGCCGGAACGGCCAGCACCGGCGCGGCAGATCCCGCAACTGAGGGCGCTCGGATCGGCGAGGGAGTCGGGCCCGGTAGCGGAGATAGTGAAGCGGACGATGATCGCAACACAGAAACCAAGGATGCCGGCGCATTAGGCACCGACGACGCCGGTGCAAACGTGACCGGCATGCCCGACGCGGAAGACTGCACGGATTCCGAACACAGCCACGGCGACGTGGATCCGGCGGTGGCGGCCGGAATGGACGGCTTCACCAGGGCGCAGAAGCTGCTGGCCGGGCTGATTGGTGCCTGCCGGATCGCCCTGAACGTGGACAAGCTCCCGGACTCTGGCGGGCACCGCACCCAAGTGATCGTCACTGCCGGCTATGAACAACTGGCCGGCTTGCTCTCGGGCGGCGGCAGTGCGGTCTTCAACGGATCCCTGTCGGCCAAGACAGTGCGCCGAATGGCCTGCGACGCCGAAATCATCCCGGCGATTCTCGGGTCCAAGGGCGAGGTTCTGGACCTGGGCCGGTCGCAACGGTTCTTCAGCCGGGCCATCCGTAAGGCGCTGCTCCTACGCGACAAGGGCTGTGCCTTCCCTGGGTGCAGCATGCCCGCGTTCTGGACCGAAGCGCACCACATCGTGCCCTGGTGGGCCGGCGGCCGCACGGACATCAACAACGGGGTCTGCCTCTGCAGCCTGCACCACGACCTGATCGAGCAAGGCAACTGGGAAATCAACGTCCTGGAGGGGATCCCTTGGTTCACCCCGCCCGACTACATCGACCCCGACCGTAGACCACTGCGAAACACGTACTGGCAAACCCACGTCCCGCCCCGACCAGTCCAACCCTCTGAATGAAGTTGGCACTGGCGGTACATAGTGCTCTTGGTGCGTTGGGGGCGTCGCACCAAAGACGGGGCGGCTCCCTCGAACGCTAGTTGAGCACCCGCGGGGTTGTCGGGCCAATAGTTGTAGCGCAACGCGTTAGTCGGGGTGTCCCGGGCCGCCGGCGCGGGGTGACACAGCTGACAACCAGCCCGCTTAGCTAACCGCTGGGCGCGCGCGGCCGAAGGTAGTAGGTAGCGGCTCACCGGAGCCCTCGAGAAACCTGGGATGGGCTGATGATCGTAGTAACGCGGCTGAATGACAGCCAGTTTGCGGTCAACCCTGACCTGATTGAGCGCATCCACGCCAACCCGGACACCACGCTGGTGATGGTGGACGGTGCGAAGTACATCGTCATCGAGACGATGAGCCAGGTCATCGAGATGATCGCCAGCTACCGCGCCTACGTGCTGCATCTGGCCCGTGAACTGCCGCCTTCAGTCCACCAGCACAGCCATCCCCAACTCGGCCTTGTGCCCCCCGCGGTGTCTGCCTCCGGAGACGAGTCCGGGGACTCCGGTAACACTGTGCCGCTGCGCCCTAGGAATACGTAAATGGATCCCGCAACACTTATTGGCCTCCTGCTGGCCTTCGGCTCGCTCTACGCCATGATCACCCTTGAGGGTGCACACGTTGAGGCGCTCCTCATCCCGGCCCCCATGATCCTGGTTTTCGGTGCCACGATTGCCGTGGGCCTGGCTAGCACCACGCTCAAGGACGGACTTCAAGCGATTAAGACGCTGCCTCGGGCCTTTACCGGCAAGGTGGCGAAGCCGCAGGTAGTCATTGACCGTGTGGTCGAACTGGCCGAGAAGGCCCGCAGCGAGGGCCTGCTGGCGCTGGATGCCGAGGCTACCGAGGAGAAGGACCCGTTCATGCAGCGGGCTCTGCAGAACATTGCCGACGGCACCGACGGCGAGGAACTGCGGATCCTCCTCGAAGACGAAATCAGCACGAAAGCGCGCGCCGATCGCCAGTCATCCAAGTTCTATATGAGCATGGGCGGCTACGCACCGACCATCGGAATCATCGGCACAGTCGTCTCGCTGACCCACGTGCTGGAGAACCTGTCCACCCCGGACACCCTCGGACCGATGATTGCGACGGCGTTCGTGGCCACGCTGTGGGGCTTGCTCTCCGCCAACTTCATTTGGCTGCCGATCGGCGGCAAGCTGAAGCGCCTCGCGGATCTGGAAACCGAGCGCATGACCCTGCTGATGGAAGGCATGCTGGCCGTGCAGGCCGGTAGCCAGCCGCGTCTGCTGGGGGAGCGGCTGCGGGCCATGGTTCCTGCACACGAGATGGGCACCGGCAAGCCGGCCAAGGAAGGCAAGTCCGGCAAATCCGACGACAAGCCCGAGGCCAAGGCGGCATGAAGTCCCGGCGGCCGCGCCGTCCGCTCGGCGAGGAAGAGGACGAGCACCCGGACGAGCGCTGGATGGCCTCGTATATGGACATGGTCACCGTGCTGATGTGCATGTTCATTGTGCTTTTTGCCATGTCCACGGTAGATGCGGCCAAGTTCCAACAGTTGGCCAATTCGCTGGCCACCGGTTTTGGCGTGGCTCGTACGCAGACCGTGGATACGGCCGAGGGCGTAGTGGTTCCTCCGGAACTCATCGACGAAGAAGGCCAGGGGTTCACCGCCGGCGACGCCGAGGAGGACACCGAGGGCGAGCGGAAGACCGATTTGGATCTGGCCATCGAGGAAGTCAGCGACCTGCGCAAGATCCAGGAGAAGATCACCAAGGGGCTGCAGGAAGAAGGCCTGGAAAAGGCGGTCCGCTTCCAACTGGATGAACGCGGCCTGACCGTCCGCCTGATCGGCAGCGAAACGTTCTTCGAGCCGGACTCACCCATACTCACGCGGCAGACCATCAAGATCCTGAACGTTGTGGGACCGGTGCTGAAGCCCGTCGGCTACGAGCTAAAGGTCGAAGGCCACACGGCGCAGGTACGCCATCTGGACCCGGGGGCTCTGGACTGGGAACTTTCCTCCGAGCGGGCAGTTAACGTGCTGCGGCATCTGGTGGAAGACAGCGGTGTGGTGTCGAACCGGATCTCCGCTGTGGGGTTCGGCGAGTCCCGGCCGTTGAAGACCAGCGGGAGCGACGAGGATTTGGCGATGAACCGCCGCGTCGACATTGTGGTGCTCTCCGGCCAGCCCGAAGCCATCCGCAACCTGATGCCCGAAGTGCTCAAGGACCCTGCCGGCGCCGCCAAGGATGCTGCCGCCGAACGGGCGGAAGCGGTCCAGAAGGCGGCCGAAGCCGACGCGGCGGCAAAGGCCGCGGCCGAGGCAGCGGAGGCTGAAGGCTCCGAAGGAGAGTCGACCGAGCGGGTGGCCGGCGAGCCGGGTGCAGGAGGCTCCGGCGGGGGCGAAGTCATCACCGGCGGTAACGGCACGGTCGGGCCGGGCCCGAGCGCCACCTATGCGCCGGCGCCGGGCGGAAAGTCCGACGACCACTGAGGGGCTGGCTGGTGACAGCTCAAGGCGGGCCTTTAACATCCGGGCGCCATGGGCGGGCACCATCTGGCACCCTAATGCACCGCATCTCGCGGACTCCTAACATCGGGGATTCAGCTGCCGATAGTGCCTGCTGTGACGGTCCAGGAACATGTGCAATCTAACGCGCCCGAAAAGCCGGCCAGAGCCGTCGAAGTGTACGACTTCCGGAGGCCGACCACTCTGGCACGCGAGCATTCGCGCGTGCTGGAACTGGCCTTCGAAACGTTCGCCCGCCAGTGGGGCACCCAGCTGACCGCAAAGGTCCGGGTGATTTGCACTGTGACCTCTGAGCAGGTCCAAATGCAGACCTACGATGAGTACGCGGCGTCGTTGCCGGCGAGTACCGCCATGGTGCTCTGCGCCCTGGATGACATCACCGGCAAGGCGGTGCTCCAGTTCCCCACCAAGGCGGCGATGACCTGGGTGGACCACATGTTGGGCGGAAACGGCACCCACAATTACCCGGACCGCAAGTTCACCCAGATTGAACAGGCCCTGGTCAGCCGGCTGATGGAAGATGCGCTGGAGGACCTGCGCTACTCGCTCGGCTCGCTGCTGACCACACCGATCAGCCTGGACCAGATCCACTACAACTCGCAGTTCGCCCAGGCGGCGGCCACCAACGACCTGATGATCGTGGCGACGTTCGAGATCCGCGTGGGTGACCTGTCCGCACCGGCCACCGTGGCCATCCCGGCCGAGGTCCTGCTGACCCAATTGCGCGACTCGTTCGCCTTGAGCAGCCCTGCCAACGCCCGCAAACTGCTGGAGACCCAGCTGGTGCAGATCCCGGTGGATGTGTCGCTGCAGTTCGCACCGATGCGGGTCCGCCCGGGCCAGGTTCTGGACCTGTCCGTGGGCGACCTGTTGCCGCTGCCGCACCCGCAGCACCGCCCGCTGGATGTTGCCATCAACGGCGAATGTCTGGCCCATGCCGCCGTCGGGGCCAACGGCAACCGCCTGGCCGGAGTCATTGTTACAACCGAGGAGAACACCCGATGACACAGACCCAGACCTTGCAGGCTGCTGCCGCCGACGCGCTCCTGGGGCTGCTGCCCACCAATACTCCGCTCTATGCGGTGCGCCAGGATGAAGGCGGGCCGCTGCCCGGGCAGGTGGCGTCCGCCGTCGTCGGTTCCTTCGTGGGCGGCACGTCCGCCGATGTGGCGCTGGTGGTGGCCGACCAAGCCGCGCTGGCCGCCGCCGCCGGTACTGATTCCCCGCTGGTTTCCGCCGCGGATCTGCTGCGTCCGGCGCTGGAAGCTGCCACGTCGGTGCTCGGCGCCGGCGTGTTGGGGGAGGCACACGTGGCCAACGCTGCGACGCTGTTCTCCGATCCGGAAGCTGCCGTGTTCAAGCTCACCGGCGGCGACGGCGAGGCCGGCGGCTGGTTCGCCATCCGGCTGCGCGAGAACGCTGCCGGCAGCGGTGTGGACGAGTCCGTGCTGGCCAAGCTGGGCCGCATCAACAACGTGGAGATGGCGCTGACCGTGGAGATCGGCCGTACGCGGATGTCCGTGCGCGATGTGCTGAATCTGGAACCGGGCGGCGTGATTGAACTGGACCGTTCGGCCGGGGCCCCCGCGGATGTGCTGCTCAACGGCCGCCTGATCGCGCACGGCGAGGTTGTCGTCGTCGACCAGGACTACGCCGTGCGCATCACCAAGATCCTCGATGTGCCCGAAGGACTCCTCTAAATGGAGACCGTGGCCCTCGCCCTGCGGGTAGCGCTCTCGCTGGCCGTGGTGCTCGGACTGCTCTGGGTGCTGCAGCGCCGCTTCAGCCGCGGCGCCCGCACCGGCGCCCGCAAGCTGGTGCGCGTGGTGGAACGTCAAACCATCGGGCCGAAGGCTTCGGTGGTCGTGGTGGATGCCGACGGCCAGCGTTTCCTGCTGGGTGTGACCGACCAGGCCGTGAATGTGCTCGACACCCGCGAGGCGCCGGCGGAGGAAGAGGCGCAGCACTCCCACCGGGCTCCGCAGACCGCGTCGGACAGCTTCGCCCGGCTGCTGGAGCTGGCCACCGGCCGTGCGGCAGGCAAGGACCAAGCCGCTGTCCGCGCCCGAGTGCGCGCCGCGGGGACCGACCGGGCAACAGCCCAGACTGCAGCCCAGTACGACGGCGGTGCCTCGCCCCACCGCGCTGCGGCACCTGCCGTCGGCGAGGCCTCCGGCCCGTTTGATGCCGCGGTAGCGGGTTCTTCAGCCGCTCCCTTCGCTGGCTCCTCCGACGTCCCGCGCCGTGCGGCCCGCCGTGCTGCGGTGCAGCCGCAGCCGGTGGAGGCGGAAACTCACGGCTACGACCAGCGGTCTGTCGAGCAGGAATTCGACGGCCCAACGTTTGACGAGCCGGGCCAGGAGACAGACGTCATTCCGCTTCGGCACTCCGGCCTGTACCCGATCGAGGGCGGGCGCCGCTCCGAACGCACCGGCCGCCGGGCCTCCCGGGCCGCCGGTTGGCAGGAGCAGGTGCCGGATTCCCCGCTGGCCGGCTCCATCCTTTCTCCGTCCACCTGGAAGCAGACGGCCGAAGCCCTGAAGCAGGTCCGTTCGCGTTGAGCATCACCGGCACTCCGGCCCCGACGGCAGGCCGCTGGCCTCGTCTGGCCACCGCAGCACTCCTGGCACTCCTGCTGGCAGTGCTCTTTGCCGTAGCCGCCACACTGCTGAACGCCCCGTCCGCGTCTGCGTCGCCGGTGGCCCCAGCACCCCCGGGCGACCCGTTCGCGCCGACCGAACCGGGCTCGCCGGACGGCGACGGCGGGTTCTCGGTGGAGATCAACGGTCCCAACGGCACGCCGTCGTCGGCCGTCATTACGCTGCTGGGCATCACTATGCTGTCGGTGGCCCCGGCGCTGCTGCTGATGATGACGTCGTTTACCAAGATCTTTGTGGTGCTGGCGATGACGCGGAACGCGCTGTCCCTGCCCTCGATCCCGCCGAATCAGGTGCTGGCCGGGCTGGCCCTGTTCCTGTCCCTATTCATCATGTGGCCGGTGCTGACCCAGGTGAACGAGCTCGGCGTGCAGCCGTACATGGAGGGGACGGAGACGTTCACCGATGCGGTCTCGGCCGCAGCCGCTCCGCTGCAGAACTTCATGCTGGCGCATACCCGGCAGGAAGACCTGGCGCTGATGATGCGGGCCGCGGACTTGCCCAACCCGGAGAACCCGGAGGACGTTCCGCTGCAGACCCTGATTCCGGCGTTCATGATTTCCGAATTGCGTGCCGCGTTCATCATCGGGTTCGTGATCTTCGTGCCGTTCCTGGTGATCGACCTGGTGGTCGCTTCGGCGCTGATGTCCATGGGCATGATGATGCTCCCGCCGGTGATGATCTCCCTGCCGTTCAAGATCCTGCTCTTCGTGCTGGTGGACGGCTGGGGCCTGATCATCACCGCCCTGGTCGGAAGTTACGGTACCTAGCTGTGGATACAAACGCCGTCCTGGACATCGGCCTGCAGGGCCTGCTGATCGCCGCCAAACTCTCCGCCCCGGTGCTGGTCACCGCACTGGTGGTGGGCTTCGCCGTCTCCTTGGTCCAGTCCATGACCCAGATCCAGGAAATCACACTGTCCTTCGTGCCCAAGGCCGTGGCCGTGGCCGTGGCATTGTTGGTCTGCGGGCACTGGATGATCTCCGAGATGGTCTCCTTCACCCAGGAAATGTTCGAGAAAATCCCCGGCCTGCTCGGCGGCGGATGATGAACATCCCGCTCGACCAGGCGTGGATCGAGGCCACCATGCTGGCAGGCGTCCGCATGGTGGCTTTCCTGCTGATAGCCCCGCCGTTTTCGTACGGCGCCATCCCGGCCCGGATCAAGGCCATGCTCGGCGTCGGGCTGGCGCTGGCGGTGTCTCCGCGGGTGGTCGATGGGTACGAGCCGCTGAGCACCGCCGGGTTTTTCGGGGCACTGGTGCTGGAGATCCTGGTGGGGGCGCTGCTGGGTTTCCTGGTGTTCATCGTGTTCTCGGCGGTGCAGTCCGCGGGCACGCTGATCGACCTGTTCGGCGGTTTCTCGATGGCGCAGGCGTTCGACCCGCAGGCCATGGTCAACGGCGCGCAGTTCACCCGGCTGTTCCAGATGGCCGCGCTGGCGCTGCTGTTCGCCTCCGACGGCTACCAGTTGATCATCGGCGGGCTGGCGCGCAGCTTCACCGCGCTGCCGTTGGGCGGGGGAGTGGACCTGGCCGAGCCCGTGCAGCTAATGATCACCGGCGTGACCCAGATGTTCCTGGCCGCGGTGCAGATTGCCGGGCCGCTGCTGGTGGTGCTGTTCCTGGCCGACGCCGGTTTGGGCCTGCTCACTCGCGTGGCCCCGGCGCTGAACGCGTTTGCGCTGGGCTTTCCGTTGAAGATCTTCCTGACCCTGATGCTGGGCGGGGTGGTGTTCGTGGCGCTGCCGCGGATTGTTTCGTCGCTGGCCGGCCAGGCCGTGACGGCGCTGACGGGGGTGGGCTAGGTGTCGCAGGAAACTTCCGAAGAACGGACAGAACAAGCCACGCCCAAGCGGATGAAGGATGTCCGCCAAAAGGGCCAGCTCTCCAAGTCCCAGGACCTGACCGCCTGGCTGGGCATCGGCGCTGCGGCGGTGATGCTGCCGATGACCATCGACCGGGCCTCGCAGGCAGGCACCGACCAGATGTTCACCGTCACGCGGATGATCGCGTCGCCGGATCCGGGGCTGGTGGTCAAGGCGCTGGAGGACGGGCTGGGCACCATCATGTACACGCTCACGCCGATGTTCCTGGCCGTGGTGGCCGTGATCATCGCCGGCGCGGCCCTGCAGGGCGGGATCCACTGGAAGAAGTTCAAGCCGGAGACCCAACAGTTCAACCTGGTCAACGGGATCAAAAAGGTGTTCGGCACGCAGGCGCTCTGGCAGGGCGTGAAGGCGCTGCTGAAGACCGTGGTGGTGGGACTTGCCCTGTACTTTGTGGTGCAGGGGCTGGTCCCGGTGCTGATGACCGCCGGCGGGCTCTCGGTCACCTCGCTGCTCGACGCCGCCGGTGGCGGCACCGTTGGACTGCTGCAGACCGCAATCATCGCCGGCCTGATCCTGGCCGCGTTGGACGTGATGGTGGTGATCCGGCGCAACCGGAAGAAGACCCGGATGACCAAGAAGGAAGTCCGGGACGAGAACAAGAACTCCGAAGGCGATCCGCTGATCAAGTCGCAGCGGCGCTCGCGGCAGCTGGCGATGAGCCGCAACCGCATGATCGCCGCGGTAGGAGGCTCCGACGTCGTGCTGGTGAATCCGACGCACTACGCGGTGGCGCTGAAATACGAACCGGGCAAATCCGCGCCGCGCGTGGTGGCCAAGGGTGCCGGCCTCATTGCGGCCCGAATCCGCGAGGAAGCGGAGACCACGCACGTGCCGGTGGTGCGCGACGTGCCGCTGGCGCGGGCGCTGCACGCGGCGTGCGAAATCGGGCAGGAAATCCCGCTGGAGCTCTACAACGCGGTGGCCCGCGTGCTGGCCTTCGTGATGAGCCTCAAGGCCCGCGGCAGCTCAGCCAGTGCAGCCGCAGGCGTCCACACTATGGCGGAGCCGGCGATGACCGATGCCGATGCTGCCGCCCACGCTTCAACCCGTCAGGGCCGACGTGCCCTGTCGCTATCGTCCTCACAACCGTCGCCTGGAGGTGACTGATGAACCGCAACCTCTCCAAGCTCGCTGTCCCCATGGGCGTGGTGGGCATCATCCTGCTGCTGGTGGTGCCGATCCCGGCCGGGCTGCTGGATGTGCTGATCATCGTGAACATACTGCTGGCGCTGGTGATCCTGCTGACCACCATGTTCGTGAAGAAGCCGCTGGACTTCTCCGTGTTCCCGTCGCTGCTGCTGGTGGCCACGCTGTTCCGGCTGGGCCTGAACGTGGCGTCCACCCGGCTGGTGCTGGGCGACGGGTACGCCGGGCAGGTGATCGAGGCCTTCGGAAATGTGGCCGTGGGCGGTTCGATCATCATCGGCGCGGTGGTGTTCCTGATCCTGGTGGTCATCCAGTTTGTGGTGGTCACGAAGGGCGCCGAGCGCGTGGCCGAGGTGGGCGCGCGCTTCACGCTGGACGCGATGCCCGGCAAGCAGATGGCGATCGACGCCGACCTCAATGCGGGCCTGATCACCGACGTGCAGGCCCGCGAACGCCGAGCCGCGGTGTCCGCCGAAGCCGACTTCTACGGTGCGATGGACGGTGCGTCCAAGTTCGTCAAGGGCGACGCGATCGCCGGCATCATCATTATCATCATCAACATCGTCGGCGGCATCGCCATCGGCATGCTGCAGCGCGGCATGGAGATTGGCGACGCGGTCAGCACCTACACGCTGCTGACCATCGGCGACGGCCTGGTAACGCAGATCCCGGCGCTGCTGATGGCCGTCTCCACCGGCATGGTCGTCACGCGGTCCAACGCCGACTCGGAGATGGGCTCGGACGCCTCCGACCAGCTGACCCAGTCCCGACAGGCGCTGATGATCGCCGGCGGCGCAGCCATTCTGCTGGCCCTGATCCCCGGCATGCCGAAGATCCCGTTCATCCTGGTGGGCGCGTTCCTGATTTTCATGTCCCAGCGGCTCAAGGCATCGGAGGCGGCCAAAGCCAAAAACGACGACGCCGCTGCCGCCGAAGCGGGTCCGGCGGCTCCCGCTTCGGAGACTACCGAGGACCTGATCGAGCAGATGCGGGTGCATGCGCTGGAGATCCAGCTGGCACCTGACCTGGTGGACCTGGTCTCCGGCGCGTCGGACGACCTGCTGGCCCGGGTGCGGGCCTTGCGCCGGAAGATCGCGATGGAACTGGGCATTGTGGTGCCGCCGGTGCGCACCCGCGACAGCATCGATCTGCCCATGTCCACCTACGCGATCCGGATTGCCGGCGTGGAGACCGGCCGCGGCGAGGCGCCGGCGGGCAAGGTGCTGGCGCTGGGCGACAACCTGGACTCGTTGCCCGGCATCGCCACGGTGGAACCGGTGTTCGGACTGGCCGGCAAATGGGTTCCGGCAGAGATGCGGCACAGCGCGGAGATGACCGGAGCCACGGTGATCGACCGGGTCTCGGTTTTGGTGACACACCTGTCCTCGCTGATCTCGGCCAACGCGGCCCGGCTGCTCACCCGTGAGGACGTGCGTGTGCTGACCGAAGGGGTCAAGTCCGTGAACCCGTCCGCCGTCGACGAACTCACTCCGTCGCTGCTCTCGCTGGCCGAGGTGCAGCGGGTGCTGCAGGGGCTGTTGGCGGAGCAGATCCCGATCAACGACCTGCCGCGCATCTATGAAGCGTTGGCGCTCAAGGCCAAGTCGTCTACCGATCCGGAGGGGCTGATCGAGGCCGCCCGGCAGGCACTGGGGCCGGCCCTGACCGCACAGTACCTGGACGGGCAGCTGCTGCGGGTCATCATGATCGATCCCACGCTGGAACAGTCCATGCTGGAGGGGATGCGGCCGTCCGAACTGGGCACGCAGATCCTGCTGTCGGCCGACCGGACCGAAGCCGTGCTGGCCTCGTTGCGGGATGCATTGGCGAAGGTGGAAGCCAACGGGCTCACCGCTGTGCTGGTCTGCGCACCCGCGCTCCGCCCGGCCATCCGGCGGCTCGTCTCGGCGCAGGCCGGGGGACTTCCGGTACTGTCCTACCAGGAGGTCACCTCCGCCAATGTGAAGATCGAGACCGTGGGGGTAGTGCGTGTCGGCCAGACGGCTGCAGCTTAAAGGCGCTTCCCTGCAGGAACTCAAAGCCCAGGTCCTGGCCGAGCACGGACCCGACGCGAAAATCGTCGCCGCCGAGAAAGTCACCGTCGGCGGCATCCGCGGCTTCTTCGCCCGCGAGCACTACGAAGTCACCGTGGAACTGCCTGCCCCGTCCACACGCGGCCAGCATGCACTGGACCAGAAGGCCCGCGCCGGCATCGCCGCACTGCTGGCGGACGCCGAGCGCGCCGAATCGCAGTTGCACAGCGCGCAGGTGCGCGGCAAGGCGCCCGAACTGCACGTGTCAACACACACGGACCAGTTCGCGGTCATTATGGACAACCTGACGTTCAACACCGCCCGGCCCACCCGGCTGCCCAAGGGCGCCAAGCTGGAGGAGCCGGGGCCCGAGGTGGCCGCGCCGGCAACACCCCGCCCGGAAGCCGCGCCGGCAGGCGCCGAGCCCGCCCCGGCAAGGCCCGGATTTGGGCGGCGCCGCACCGACGCGAAACCCGGCGCCGACGCCGTGGCAGAGCCCGGGGCCGCCGTTATAGGCCAGGAACCGGCGGCGCTCGCAGACGAACCGCCGGACGCAGTGGAAGGCACCGTCGTCGTCAGCGGCGTGCTGCACGCCGGAGGAACGGGGGAACCGGACGAGGCGCAACAGCCTTCGGGTCCGGGATCGGCGGCCGCGCCGGTCATTCCTTCGCCGCTCTACGGGCCCGGGGACCTGGTGCTGGTGATCGGCCAAGGCGGCCATGCCTTGGAGGCGGCACATTCCATGGCCTCCGCCGCGCCTGCCGTCAACGGCGCGCCGTCGGAGGCTGCCGATTGGATCTCCAGCGGCGGGAATATGGTCAGGATGGCCGGTGCGCACGCTGCCGATGTCCGGCGCCCGGTGCAAGACCGCAACAGCGCCATCGGGGCCCGTGCCCGCGGGGTGGAAAGGGGACAGAGCGTGTTCGTGGCGTTCGGCTTGGGCCAGACGCTCACGCCGACCCTGGAGATGCTCGCGATGCTGCCGGCCCTCGGAGCGGACCAGATTTGGCTTGCCGTGGACGCCGGGCGCAAGGCCGAGGACACGGATCGCTGGGTGCAGTCCGTGCAGCGTGTTGTTGTTCCCGACGGTTTGGCCGTGACCGGAACTCGGCACACCAGCACCCCGAAGACCGTCAACACCTTGGGCGTTCCTGTCGGCTGGGTGGACGGGGAGCCGTCCGAGGCCGCCTGGCTCTGACATCGGTGGGGGTGGTCGGTGGAAGCCGGGGCTCCGGCACCCGCGGGCCCGGATTCTGCTTAATTGTTTCACCAAGCCCTATGCGTTGCGCCGTGGCCCGGCGGATCCGTGATTTACCTGCGATAGAGTTGACGGGTGCTGGTGCTGACACGTAAACCCGGAGAGCGGATCCTGATCGGTGACGACATCGTCATCACCGTGCTGGATGCCCGCCGCGACGGCGTGCGCCTCGGCATCGAGGCCCCGCGCGGCGTGAAAATCCAGCGCGATGAAGTGGTCCAGGCCGTCAGCGAAGCCAATGTGGCAGCCGCGCAGAGCGGACCGGAGGCCGAAGAGCGCATCAAGGCTCTGCTGGGCCTGAACGTTGCCGGCACCAGCGAATCCAGCGGGAACTGACCTCCGAGTCAGCGGGCCAACGGCCGTTTTGCGTTCGCCGGCATCGCCGCAGTCAGCACGGGTATCACCTGCGGACATCGACGCGCGGACGCCGGCCACGCCCAGCATGGCAGTGTGCTCCGACCGCTGACGAGCAGTTCCGCGGGTCGCACCCGGGGCGGGGCGCCGCCGTCGTCATGGTCTTTTTTGACCTAACCCGGCGCGGCAGGATATTCTAAATCGTCGTTGTGCGTGTCCAACCTCGATACGCTATGTCCGTGAGACGGCCCGGTTGCAGGGCCAACCTGATCCACGGAAATAGCCGAGGCACTCTGGGCCACTGGTTAGATTTCAGTCCTCACCTGAAGTTCCGGTAGCGCATCACCAACTTTGCGCGTGCGTTCTGCGAAGAATGCGCCGCTACCTTAGAACACCAAACGAAGGCAAAAACCGTGCGTACGTACACTCCGAAGCCCGGCGATATCAACCGCCAGTGGCACGTCATTGACGCCACCGACGTTGTCCTCGGTCGTCTTGCCAGCCAGACCGCAACACTGCTGCGCGGAAAGCACAAGCCGACCTTTGCTCCTCACATGGACATGGGCGATTTCGTCATCATCATCAACGCAGAGAAGGTTGCCCTGACCGGCGCCAAGCTCGAACAGAAGCGTGCCTACCGCCACTCCGGTTTCCCGGGTGGCCTGTCCTCCGTCAACTACGCCGAACTGCTGGAAAAGAACCCGGTGCGCGCAGTTGAGAAGGCCATCAGGGGCATGCTGCCGAAGAACTCCCTGGCTGCCCAGCAGCTGTCTAAGCTGAAGGTCTACAAGGGTGCCGAGCACCCGCACGCTGCCCAGCAGCCGAAGACGTTCGAAATCACCCAGGTCGCCCAGTAGCGCCGGCCACCACTAGAAACTTAATTCAAGGAGAATCGTGGCTGAAGAGCTGAACACTGCTGCTGAGGGCGAAACCCTCACCAGCTACACCTCGGAATCATCCGAGGTCACCGAGATCGCCAAGAAGGAACGCCCGGCCCTGACCGTCGGCGGAGGTGCCGTGGGTCGCCGCAAGCAGGCTATCGCCCGCGTGCGCCTGGTTCCGGGTTCCGGCAACTGGACCATCAACGACCGGGAACTGGCGAACTACTTCCCGAACAAGCTGCACCAGCAGGAAGTGAACGATCCGTTCAAGATCCTGGACCTGGAAGGCGCTTACGACGTTATCGCCCGCATCCACGGCGGTGGCCCGTCCGGCCAGGCCGGTGCGCTGCGCCTGGGTGTTGCCCGCGCGCTGAACGAGATCGACCGCGAGAACAACCGCCCGACGCTGAAGAAGGCCGGTTTCCTCACCCGCGACGCCCGTATCATCGAGCGCAAGAAGGCCGGCCTCAAGAAGGCCCGCAAGGCACCCCAGTACTCGAAGCGCTAAACCGCTTCGGAAGTCTGTGCTTCCACCGCGAGGCCCCGCAGCATCTGCTGTGGGGCCTCGCGGCCGTTTAAGCCGCCACGCGCCGCGCCGGCATCCGGGATCACCCAGCGCCCGCTCCCGCGCGGCGGGCACCGGGCCGGAGGCTGGTCGCGTGACCGTCGACACGCTGTGAACCGTCTTGGCGGAACCCTGCCGTAAAATGATTCGCAATGTCTAGATTATTTGGTACCGACGGAGTCCGCGGCCTGGCCAACGGGTTGATCACTGCAGAGCTGGCGCTGGAAGTTGCGCAGGCCGCCGCAGTGGTCCTTGGCCACCGGCAAGTTGAGGACGGCAAGCGCCCGACGGCGGTGATCGCCCGCGATCCGCGCGCCAGTGGCGAGTTCATCAGCTCTGCCGTGGAGGCCGGTCTGGCCAGTTCCGGCGTGGACGTCTATGACGCCGGGGTGCTGCCCACGCCCGCCGCTGCCTACCTGGTCGGGGACCTGAACGCGGACTTCGGGGTCATGATCTCCGCCTCGCACAACCCGGCTCCGGACAACGGCATCAAGTTCTTCGCCCGCGGCGGTCACAAGCTGCCCGACGAGGTCGAGGACGCGATCGAGCAGGAAATGTCCCAGCCACGACTGCGTCCCACGGGCGCAGACGTCGGACGGATCCAGCGTTTCTCCGACGCCGAGGACCGTTACATCCTGCACCTGCTGCAGACCCTGCCCGTCCGGCTCGAGGGCCTGAAGGTTGTCCTCGACTGCGCCCACGGTGCCGCCAGCGGCTGCTCTCCGGAAGTCTTCCGCGCCGCCGGTGCCGACATTGTGGTGATGGGCGCCGAGCCTGACGGCTTGAACATCAACGACGGCGTGGGCTCCACCCACTTGGAGAAGCTGCAGGCCGCCGTCGTCGAGCATGGCGCAGACCTTGGTATTGCCCACGACGGCGATGCCGACCGCTGCCTGGCCGTGGACGAGCGCGGTGAGGTGATCGACGGCGACCAGATCATGACGATCCTGGCACTCGCCCTGCGCGATGCGGGACGGCTTAAGGACGACGTCCTGGTCGCCACGGTCATGAGCAACCTTGGCATGAAGCTGGCGCTGCAGGAGGCCGGCATCCGGATCGAGGAAACCGCGGTGGGCGACCGTTACGTGCTGGAGAACATGCGCGCCAACGGCTACTCGCTGGGCGGCGAACAGTCGGGCCACGTCATCTTCTCGGACTATGCCACCACCGGCGACGGCGTGTTGACCGGCCTGCAGTTGGCTGCACAGCTGGCCAAGACGGGCAAGCCGCTGTCCGAGTTGTCCCGGCTGATGGTGCGGCTGCCCCAAGTCCTGATTAACGTCAAGGATGTGGACAAGAGCGCCGTCAAGACCAACCAGGCGCTCCAATCTGCCGTCGAGGCTGCCTCTGCGCGACTGGGCGAGACCGGCCGGGTGCTGCTGCGGCCGTCCGGCACCGAGCCCGTGGTCCGTGTGATGGTGGAGGCCGCCGACATGGTGACCGCTCAGGCCACCGCCGAGGAACTGGCCCAGAGGGTGAAGCAGCACCTGTCACTGGAGCCGGCCGACGTCGACTAAGTCGGCCCTCCGTGCTTGGCCGCTACCTGCGGTTGCCAGCCTGCAACGCGTCGCGGTTCTCGGTCAACAGCACGATCTGCGGATCCAGGGCGTCTTCTTCCTCCGTGATCCCCAGGCGGCGGTTACGCCGCTCGATCATGTGGTTCATCGGGGCCACGACCACAAAGTAAATCGCGGCGGCAACGAGCAGGAAGTTCACAATGGCGGTCAACAGGACGCCGAAAGCGACCTCATTGCCGTTGAAGTTCCAGAGCAGGAAGCTGTCGAAGTTGGGCGATCCCACCAGACCGGCGATGAACGGCATGAGGACGCTATTGACCAGCGCATTAACCACCAGGGCGAAAGCTCCGCCGATAACGACGGCGACGGCAAAGTCAACGACGTTGCCCTTCATGATGAATTCTTTGAATCCCTTTAACATGCGGCCAATGTATCGCTGATCCGCGGAGGAGCAGGGAACTAAAGAGGAGTTTCCTGCGAAGACATCATGAATATCCGGGCGCACCGGGCAGCCCGAAGTATTCTTCGAGCGAGTTGATGTTTCGTTGTTCCATCTTCCCGGCCACCTTTTTGCCCACGTAACGCAGGTGCCACGGTTCAGGCGAATACCCGGTCACATCTTCTTCCCCGGGCGAGTAGCGGATGATGAACCCGAACCGCACGGCATTGGTGGCGAGCCAGATCCCGGCAGCGGTGTCGGCGAAGCACTGCTGCAGATTGCACGCACCTGTGCTGTCGCCGACGTCCATGGACAGTCCGGTCTGGTGCTCGGAGTAGCCGGGGCGTGCCGAAATCATGTCTGCGGCGGCCTCGCTTCCGTGCTGGCGGACCCAGTGGTTGTAGGTGTCCACCTGGGTGGCATAGGAACGGAATCCGCTGACCATGACCATCGGTACGCCGTCGGCCGCGGCAGCGCTGAACATCTTCTCGGTGGCGTCTGCCACGGCATCGCGCAACAAGGCAGACTCGCCGCCGGTCCCAATGCTCACCGCCGGCCGGCGCAGGTCGCCGGGGTGGTAGTCCAGCGGGACCAGCGGCCGGAGCTTGTTAACGACGACGCCGATGCTCGCCGGATTGGTGTGGTCCTCCCGGGCGCGGGGCGCCTTACCGTCCTTCTTCTTCGCAGCCTTCGGGCTCTGTGACGGAACCGGCAGGGAAGTGGTGTCCCCTGACGGACCCGGTACAGCCGCCGTCGTGCTGGGAGAGGGGCTGGAATCTTCCGCCGGAACGCAACCGGTGAGCAGGGCCAGCACGGCGGCCAAACCTGCGGCGAGCACCGGAGCCCTCAGAGCTGTCATATCAGGTTTTCCGCAGCAGCATCCTGCGGATCGAGTGGTCCGCATCCTTCGTGAGCACCAGCTGTGCCCGGCCGCGTGTCGGCAGCACGTTCTCCCTCAGGTTCGGTTCATTGATCCGGCGCCAGATGCCCAGCGCCGTCTCGGTGGCCTCGTCGTCGGTGAGCGAGGCGTAACGGTGGAAATAGGATTCCGGATTGGCGAAGGACGTCCGCCGCAGCTTGTGGAAGCGGTTGACGTACCACTGCTCAATATAGGGCGTCTTGGCGTCCACATAAACGGAGAAGTCGAAGAAATCGCTCAGGGCCAGCCCGGTCCGTCCGTCCGCCCGCGGGCGCGCCGGAGCCAACACGTTCAGCCCCTCCACAATCAGGACATCCGGGCGGTGGACCACCACTTCCTTGTCCGGCACGATGTCGTAGGTCAGATGCGAGTACCAGGGTGCCCGCACTTCTTCGGCGCCGGACTTGACCTCGGACACGAACCGCAGCAGCGCCCGCTGGTCGTAGGACTCGGGGAAGCCCTTGCGTTCCATCAGGCCGCGCCGCGCCAGCTCCACATTCGGGTAGAGAAACCCGTCCGTGGTGATCAGTTCAACGTTCGGGGTGTCCGGCCAGCGGCGCAGCATCTCGCGCAGCACGCGTGCCGTGGTGGACTTTCCAACGGCGACCGATCCGGCCACGCCGATCACGAACGGCGTGCGGCGGGTGGTCTCGCCCAGGAACGTGGTGGTGGCTTTGTGCAGTTCGCCGGCCGCGCCCACATACAGGTTGAGCAGGCGGGAGAGGGGCAGGTAGACCTCGCGGACCTCATCCAGGTTCAGGGCATCGCCCAGGCCGCGGAGCCGCTCAATATCGTCTTGGTCAAGAGGCTGTTCAATCTCGTTGGACAGCCGGGACCAGGTCTGCCTGTCCAGCTCAACGTATGGTGTGAAATTACTCTCACCGCTTGACGCCGTCGTCTTCGGTGTCGCATCAGTCACCTATGAATTGTGCCTGCTGCGGGTTTCAAATCCCAAAAGGCGCGCGACGGCGGCGCGCCGGGTTACGCCGTCAGCTCGCCGCCCGCGGGCTGCGGGTTTGACGGAGGCTTGGGGCGGACAGGGACAAGGAGACAAGCTGTCAGCAGCCGGCCGGCGGGCAGGTACCCTTAACCCCATGTGTGGAATCGTAGGATATGTTGGCCGCCGTGACGGCGGGGCCGGAGTCAGCGTTGCTGATCACAGCGCCCTGGATGTTGTTCTCGAGGGGCTTCGCCGCCTTGAATACCGCGGCTACGATTCCGCGGGAGTGGCGGTCATCTCCGACGCCGGTATCGAATCGCGGAAGAAGTCGGGCAAGCTCAGCAACCTGCTGGACGAACTCGAGGCCGACCCGCTGCCCGAATCGCTGACCGGCATCGGCCACACCCGCTGGGCAACGCACGGCGGACCCACCGATCTGAACGCGCACCCGCACCTGGCCGACGACGACCAGCTCGCCGTGATCCACAACGGCATCATCGAGAACTTCGCCGAACTTCGTGCGTCCCTTATGGCCAAGGGCTACACGCTGCGCTCGGAGACTGACACCGAAGTAGCCGCAGTCCTTCTCGGGGACGTCTACCGTTCGCTGGTGGCCAAGGACCCTGCCACCGCCACTTTGGCCAAAGCCATGCAGCTCGCCTGCCAGCGGCTGGAGGGCGCCTTCACCCTGCTGGCCATCCACAAAGACCAGCCCGACGTCGTCGTCGCTGCCCGCCGCAACTCGCCGCTGGTCGTCGGACTGGGCGAGGGCGAGAATTTCCTGGGCTCCGATGTTTCCGGTTTCATCGACTTCACCCGCCGCGCCGTGGAGCTGGAGCAGGACCAGATCGTCACCATCACTCCCGACTCTTACGAGATCACCGACTTCCACGGCAATGCCGCCCAGGGAACCGAGTTCAAGGTCGATTGGGATGCCGCTGCCGCGGAGAAGGGTGGCTACCCGTCCTTCATGGAGAAGGAAATCAACGACCAGCCGGAGGCTGTCGGCCAGACCCTGCTGGGCCGATACGACGTGGACGGCCGGCTGACCCTGGACGAACTGCGGATCGATCCGGAGCTGCTCAAGACGGTTAGCAAGATCATTGTGCTGGCATGCGGCACCTCGGCCTACGCCGGCCAAGTGGCGAAGTACGCGATCGAGCACTGGTGCCGGATTCCGGTGGAGGTGGAGCTTTCGCACGAGTTCCGCTACCGCGACCCGATCGTGGATGCCAACACGCTGATTGTGGCCATCTCCCAGTCCGGCGAAACGATGGACACCCTGATGGCGGTCCGCTATGCCAAGGAGCAGGGCGCCAAGGTACTGGCCATCTGCAACACCAACGGTTCAACCATCCCGCGTGAGGCCGATGCAGTGCTCTACACGCACGCCGGCCCGGAAATCGCCGTCGCCTCGACGAAGGCCTTCCTGGCGCAGATCACCGCAGCCTACCTGCTGGGCCTCTACCTGGCGCAGCTTCGCGGCAACAAGTTCCAGGGCGAGATCAGGGACATCCTGGCCGATCTGGGCAAGATCCCGGCCAAGATCCAGAGTGTGCTGGACAACGCCCAGGACATCAAGGACCTGGCTGTCCGCATGGCGGACACCAAGTCGGTCCTGTTCCTGGGCCGCCACGTTGGCTTCCCCGTTGCCATGGAGGGCGCGCTGAAGCTGAAGGAACTGGCTTACATCCACGCCGAAGGCTTCGCCGCCGGCGAGCTCAAGCACGGACCGATCGCCCTCATCGAGGACGGCCAGCCGGTCTTCGTGGTGGTGCCCTCACCGCGTGGGCGCAATTCGCTGCACGCCAAAGTGGTCTCCAACATCCAGGAGATCCGGGCCCGCGGCGCCAAGACCATCGTCATCGCCGAAGAGGGCGACGAGGCGGTCAAGGACTTCGCGGAGTTCGTCTTCTTCGTGCCGGAGACGCCAACCCTGCTGGCCCCGCTGCTGACCACGGTTCCGCTGCAGATCTTCGCCTGCGCCCTGGCGACGGCCAAAGGCTTCGACGTCGACCAGCCGCGCAACCTGGCCAAGAGCGTCACCGTCGAATAAAAGGCACCAGGCAAGCATGGCGACACGCCTCCTCTTTGCAGCGCCCCGATCCCCTTACAACCGGATCGGGGACTGCTCCGTTCCCCAACGCCGGGTGCGCGCGGGCCGGGCAGCGCTGCGGTTGCGAGTGCGGCTGCTGTCGGTGCCGCCGGTGCGGTGCACGCTCCGATCCAGTCCGGAGCCCGCGCTGGCGCCCAGGTGCGCCCGCTCGCCGTGGGCCGTGCGGGCCGGAGCCGGGAAATGATCGTTGGCATCGGCGTGGACGTGGTGGAAGTTTCCAGATTCCGCCGCCAGTTACAGCGCACTCCGGCCTTGCTCGAGCGGCTCTTCACCCCTGCCGAGCGTGAGCTCAACGCCAGGTCACTGGCTGCCCGCTTTGCCGCCAAGGAAGCGATCGCCAAGGCACTGGGCGCTCCCGCGGGAATGAACTGGCAGGACTGCACCATCTGCGTCGACGCAGGGGGAGACCCCTATCCGGAATTCACCGGCACCGTTGCCGCGGCGGCGAAGGCCAGGGGAGTGAAGTACTGGCATCTGTCCATGAGCCACGACGGCGATCTGGCCACGGCCATGGTGGTGGCTGAGAAGTAGCGGTTAGCCGCCCGCCACCCGGTAGTGCAGGTACACCACTCCATTGCCGAAGCGCCTCTCGTCCAGCAGCTTGAGGTTCACTTTCACGTCTTCCGCCAGGAAGCGCTTCCCGCCACCGACCACGATCGGCGAGACGAAGAACTGGCATTCATCGACCAGACCTGCCGTGAAAGCGTGGCTGGCCAGGTCCGGTCCGCTGATGCTCAGGTCTTCCGCCGCCTCGTTTTTCATACGGCGGACGGCCTCCGGGTCAAACTCCCGCTCGATTCGGGTGCGGGCGCTGGAGGCCTTTTCCAGGGTCCGGGAATAGACCACCTTGTCCTTCCGCAGCCACGACGCCGCGAACTCGCGTTCGACCGGAGGGACGTCCGCGCCGGTTGGCACGGTTTCCCAGAAGACCATCACCTCATACATCCGGCGACCGAGAAGATACGTACCGACACGATCCTCCAGGTCATTCACGAACGAATGAACTTCGTCGTCGGGCATGCTCCAGTCAAAGTTGCCGTTCTGGTCGGCGATGTAGCCGTCCAGGGACATGATGGCCGAATACAGCAGTTTTGCCACGATGACTCCTGAGCTGATCGGGAGGACGGGGAGCGTTGTCCCATTGTTGCCGACCTTGTCCGTCAGGGGAACGGCTTCTGTCGTCGCCGGCGCAGCGGATCCGGGCCTATTCCGCGACGGCAGCGCGATGTATCCTGCTGGCACTGGCAGCAGGCCATGATCGAAGGAGAATGAGCCGTGACAGCACCGGACCAGTACGCAAGCGTCCGCTACCTGGTGGACGATGTGGGGGCGGCCGTCGACTTTTACACTAAGAATTTCGGCTTCACCGTCAATAGGCAATTTTCCGGCTTTGCCGACGTGACGCGCGGCCCGCTGCGGCTGTTGCTATCCGGGCCACCCAGTTCGGGGGCCCGCGCCACGCCGGCGGAGTATGCGGCCGCGGGACGCAACCGCATCCACCTGATCGTCGAGGACTTGGACGCAGAAATCGGCCGGCTGCGCGGTGCAGGGCTGCAGTTCCGCAGCGACGTGGTGGAAGGCCCCGGCGGCCGGCAAATATTGCTCACCGACCCGGCCGGCAATTTAGTGGAGCTGTTCCAGCCCGCCCAGCAGGCAACCCAGTAACAGCGGCCGCCATCAGCCGCCGGCCAGGCTTTTGACGTACGCGTAGGCCTCGTCGGCGGCGCTGCGCCACAGTTGCTCGGTGGCCGGCGCGTCGTTGGCCACCGCCGGGAAGGCCACCCATTCCTTCATGGTCCGCCGTCCCATGGTGACAGGTTCTGCCGCACCGGAAGCAACGGCAGTTTTGGCGCGCTGCCGTGGAACCTTGACGATCAGGCGGTGGCCGTGGCCGAGGAACGCGAAGATCTTTCCACCGACCCTCAGGCCAGGACTGCGGAACATGGTGCCGCTTTCGACCAGCGGGTCCTCGGAAAAGCGGCGGGCTAGAGACTCGAGCAGGACCAGGTCCTGATCGCCGTCCGACCGGGGCGGTTTCGTCACAACGTCCTCTTAGGCTCGAATGAAGACGGCGGAGGCTGCGGCGGATTCGACCATCAGGTCGCTCAGGCCGACCACCACGTACCAATAGGTGTGTCCCCGAACTGCGCCCGTGTCCACGAACCGCTCCGGGTTGCCGCGCCGCCGGTGCACCCGCCGGAGCGCTCCGGCCTGGGAGGGGATCACGGCAGCAACGGCGCCGTTGGATTCCCAACGGTAGATGGCATAGTGCCGCGGCAGCGTCCCGCTGGCGGCGCCCCGCCAGATGAGTTCGATGGCGGTGCCGTTCCATCGCGCGCTGCTGATCAGCGGTGCGTAGGGACGCTGGGCGCCCAGCTGGGACATCACCGGAGTCATCGCCACCCGCCGGTAGAACTTGTCCTTCACCAGACCAATGCTGTTCAGCCGGTTGGACCGGACGGAGGTGGCGGAGAAATAGACCTGCCCGCTGACCCCTGAGGTTGTCCGGCACTTCGCGGTGTGGTTGTAGAGCTCCCGTGGCTTCTGCCAAGCGGCTCCCTGGGCAGCGTCTCCCACTTTGTAGGCTCCCTCACCGATGTAGAGCTTGCAGTTGGTGCCCTTGACCTGTGCCGCCCACCAACTCACCAGCGTGTTGTAGTCCGCGGCCGCGTTGCCTTGGTGCCAGTACAGCTGCGGGACCACATAGTCGATCCAGCCTTGCTTCACCCAGAGACGGGAATCGGCGAACGTGGCGTCAAAACTTTGCAGGCCGGAGGTGGCCGAACCCCGGCTGTCGGTCGACTTGTTGCGCCAGATACCGAACGGGCTGATGCCGAACAGCATCCGCGGCTTCGTGGCGAAGATCTTGGCGCTCAGGTCGCGGACGAAGGTATTGACGCTGCGCCTGCGGAAATCGGCCAGGCTCTCGCCTGCCCGCCGGTACGTGTTGTAGGCGGCCGAGTCCGGGATGCTCTGCCCCGCGACCGGGTAGGGATAGAAATAGTCGTCCAGGTGGATGCCATCGACGTCGTACTTCGCCACGACTTCCGCGATCACCTTGATGATGAAGCTGCGCACGGCGGGGATGCCGGGGTTGTAGTAGCGCCGGCCTCCGAAAGCGAAGGTCCAGCTGGGATTCTTACGGGCTGGATGCCAGGAAATCAGGTCGGCCAGGTTGGTTGTCATAGAGACGCGGAACGGGTTGAACCACGCGTGCAAGTGGAGGTTCCTCGCATGTGCCTGGCTGATCGCGTAGGCCAGGGGATCGTAACCCGGGTTCCGTCCCTGTGTGCCGGTCAGGTAGCGGGACCAAGGCTCTCCCGCAGTCGAGGGCCAAAAGACGTCGGCGGCCGGGCGGACCTGCAGCATGACGGCATTCAGGTTCCGATTGCGGGCCAGATCCAGCCAGCCGAGCAGTTCAGCCTGCTGGGCCGCCGCCGTCAGGCCGGGGCGGGACGGCCAATCGATGTTGAGCACGGTGGAGAGCCAGAAGCCGCGGAACTCGTGCTTGGGCATATCCGTGACCCGGGCCGGTTCCCGGGCGGTGACGCGGTAGACCCTATTAATGACCGCCGCCGCCAAGCTCAGCTCGAGGGGGCCTCCGGGGCCGCCGACGGTGACAGCCCGGGAAAGACTGCCGCTGAGCAGGCCTGCCGCGCCGAGCACGGTCAGGGCCGTCGCCGCGGTGAACTGGCGCCGGGAGACGACGCCGCTGGATCCCGAATCGCCGCCAGTCATGGCCAGCCCCCGCTTCACGAGAACCTGATAGTAGGTCAACGATACGCTTGCTCTGACCCGGTCGACAGTAGTACCAGCCATTGTGTAGGTCCGGTGGCGCCAGCGTGTCTGAACGGGCGCCTCAGGCAAGAGTTGCCAAGGCAATTCAGCGGACCCAAGACACGGCGGATTCCGCGTGGAGCCGGGCTCCGCCGTCGTTATCTGGCCCTTGGGACGGAGCACCCGGGATGTCCAATGTCCCTGCCATGGGGTAAGAAAGGATCAGGGGATCCCCATCGACGATCAGGAGTTGCGCATGGAAGTTTGGCCGGGAGACGCCTACCCGCTGGGGGCAACCTACGACGGTAACGGCACCAATTTTGCCGTCTTCAGCGAAGCAGCGGATGCCGTGTTCCTGTGCCTGTTCGACGACGACGGCGCCGAAACGCGGATCGAACTCAAAGACGTCGACGGCTACGTGTGGCACGGCTATCTGCCCCAAATCCAGCCGGGGCAGAAGTACGGTTTCCGGGTGGAGGGGCCCTACGATCCCGGCCAGGGGCTGCGCTGCAACGTGAACAAGCTTTTGCTGGACCCCTATGCGAAGGCCGTCAGCGGCCAGATCGACTGGGCCCAGCCACTGTTCGGCTACAACTTCGGCGACGAGGACTCCCGCAACGACGAAGACTCGGCGGAGCACATGATGCTCGGCGTCGTGGTCAATCCGTTCTTCGACTGGGACGGTGACCGCAAGCCGCGCACGCCGTACCACCGCTCGGTGATCTACGAGGCCCACGTCAAGGGCCTGACCCAACTGCATCCGGAGATCCCGGAAGAACAGCGCGGCACCTACGCCGGCATCGCGCATCCGGCGGTGATCGGGCACCTGCAGAAGCTGGGAATCACCGCGATCGAGCTGATGCCCGTCCACCAATTCGTCAACGACAGCACGCTGCAGGACAAGGGGCTGTCCAACTACTGGGGCTACAACACCATCGGCTTTTTCGCGCCGCAGAATACCTACTGCTCCTCCGGTGATACCGGCCAGCAGGTGCAGGAATTCAAGGCGATGGTCCGGGAACTGCACCTGGCCGGCATTGAGGTGATCCTCGACGTCGTTTACAACCACACGGCAGAAGGCAACCACTTGGGCCCGACGCTGTCCTTCCGCGGGTTGGACAACGGGGCGTACTACCGGCTGGTGGAGGACCAGCCGCAGTACTACATGGACTACACCGGCACGGGCAACTCGCTGAACGTGCGCCACCCCCACTCGCTGCAGCTGCTGATGGACTCGCTGCGCTACTGGGCGTCGGAGATGCACGTGGATGGATTCCGCTTCGACCTTGCCTCCACGCTGGCCCGCGAGTTCTACGATGTGGACCGGCTGTCGACGTTCTTCGAAATGGTGCAGCAGGACCCCATCGTGTCCCAGACCAAACTGATCGCCGAGCCGTGGGATATCGGTCCGGGCGGCTATCAGGTGGGCAACTTCCCGCCGCTGTGGACCGAATGGAACGGCCTGTACCGGGATACCGTCCGCGACTTCTGGCGGGGCGAACCCTCCACGCTGGGCGAGTTCGCCTCCCGCATCACCGGTTCGTCCGATCTCTACGAGGCCACCGGCAGGCGTCCCGTCGCCTCCATCAACTTCATCACCGCCCACGACGGCTTCACCATGCGGGACCTGGTGTCCTACAACGAGAAACACAATCAGGCCAACGGCGAAGACAATAACGACGGCGAATCGCACAACCGCTCGTGGAACTGCGGGGTCGAAGGCCCAACCGATGACCCGGCGGTCCTGACCCTGCGCGCCCGCCAGCAGCGGAACTTCCTGACCACCCTGCTGCTGAGCCAGGGCGTGCCGATGATCGCCCACGGCGACGAGCTGGGCCGCACCCAGCAGGGCAACAACAACGTGTACTGCCAGGACTCGGAACTGTCCTGGGTGGACTGGAACAATGTGGACCAGCCGCTGCTCGAGTTCGTGGCCGCCATCAACCGGCTGCGGGCCGAGCATCCGACCTTCCGGCGGCGGCTGTTCTTCGACGGGAAGCCCGTCCGCCGCGGCGAGGGCGAACCGCTGAGCGACGCCGTGTGGCTGACCCCGGAGGGAACTCCGATGGAACCCGAGGACTGGGACGAGGCCCTCGGACGGTGCATCGGCGTCTTCCTCAACGGGCACGGCATCCGCGGTCGCGACGACCGCGGGCAGCGGATCACGGACGAGCATTTCCTGGTGTATTTCAACGCCGACGACGACGATGTGCCGTTCGTGCTGCCGCCGCGGGAATATGCGCCGGCGTGGGACGTCATCATCAACACCGCCGGCGGCGAGGCCCCGACCGGGCCGCTGAAGGCCGGGGAGACCGCGCCGGTGGCGGCGAAGTCCACGATGGTGCTGCGGGCCCACTCGGCGCCGGAAGAAGAACCGGACCATTCCGTGGCGGCCTCGGTGGCGGCCATGTCCGAGGCGGAGCGGCCGGCGGAATCCGTGCAGGCTGCGGAATCCGAGGAAGCTCCGGAACCCCAGTCGGCCGCGGCGTCAGGGCAGGCTCCGGAACCCGAGGACGCTGCGGCGTCGGGCCCCGCGCAGCAACCGGACTCTGCCCCTGCGCCGGAGTCGGCCGCTGAATCCACCTCGAAGCCGGCCGCCAGGGGCAAGAAGGGGAAGCAGGAAGGATGAGGGCCCCGGCGTCGACCTACAGATTGCAGATCAGGGAATCGCTCACGCTGTATGACGCGGCAGACCTGGTGCCGTACCTGCACAACCTCGGCGTCGACTGGATCTATCTGTCGCCCTTGCTCACTGCGGAACCGGGATCCGATCACGGCTACGACGTGGTGGACTTCGGCGCGGTGGATCCGGCCAGAGGCGGGATCGACGGGCTGCGCGCGCTCTCGGCGGCCGCGCGGAAAGCCGGGCTGGGCGTCCTGGTGGACATCGTCCCGAACCACATGGGCGTGGGGACGCCGGCCAATAACCGCTGGTGGTGGTCGCTGCTGGCCGAGGGCCGCGGGTCACGTTATGCCGAAGCGTTCGACATCGACTGGGACGCCGGCGGCGGAAAGATCCGCATTCCCGTGCTGGGCGACGGCGACGCGGAACTGGATGCGCTGGAGCTGACCGGCGGCGAGCTGCGCTACTACGAGAACAGGTTCCCCGTCGCCGCGGGGACGGCCGACGACGGTGCCACCGCCCGGGAAGTCCACGAGCGCCAGCACTACCAGCTGGTGAACTGGCGGCGGGCCGACGCGGAGCTCAACTACCGCCGGTTCTTCGGCGTGAACTCCTTGGCCGGCGTCCGGGTGGAGGTGCCGTGGGTCTTCGATGAATCCCACGCCGAGATTAAACGCTGGTTCGACGAAGGCCTGGTTGACGGGCTGCGCGTGGATCATCCGGACGGGCTGGCGGACCCGAAGGGTTACCTGCAGAGGCTGCAGGAGCTGACCGGCGGCGCCTACGTGCTGGTGGAGAAAATCCTGGAGCCGGGGGAGACGCTGCCGGCCGACTGGGCCTGCGCGGGAACCACTGGGTACGACGCGCTGGCGGAGGTAGACCGGCTGCTGGTGGATCCCGACGGGCGGGAGCGCCTGACCGAGGCGGCGCCCGTCCAGCCGTACCAGCACATGATCCATGACACCAAACGGGGAATCGCCGACGGGATCCTGCGCTCCGAGGTGCTGCGCCTGGCGCGGCTGGTCCCGGCCGGCGCCGGTGTGGACTTCGACGTCGCCGCGGATGCGCTTGCGGAACTGCTGAGCTGCTTTCCGGTGTACCGAAGTTACCTGCCGGTCGGTGCGGAGAATCTGGCGGAAGCCGGAATCGCGGCCCAGGCCCGCCGTCCGGACCTGGCCGAAGCCGTCACCACCTTGTTGCCGCTGCTGCAGCCGAAGGGCGTGCTGACCGAGCTGGCGGTGCGCTTCCAGCAGACCTCCGGCATGGTGATGGCCAAGGGCGTGGAAGACACTGCGTTCTACCGGTACACGCGGCTGACGTCCCTGAACGAGGTGGGCGCCGACCCGTCCATCTTCGCGGTGGAGCCGTTCGAGCTGCACACACGGCTGATCCGCCGGCAGCAGGAGGCGCCGCTGGCGATGACCACGCTCTCCACGCATGACACGAAACGCAGCGAGGACACCCGCGCCCGCATCTCCGTGCTCGCCGAACTGGCGGACCAATGGCCGGCGCGGCTGGCTGAGCTGGACCGACTGGCTCCGTTCGGAGACCTGCCGTTCGCTGACCTGCTGTGGCAGGCGGCGCTGGGAGCCTGGCCGTTCAGCCGGGAACGTGCGCATGCCTACGCGGAGAAGGCGGCCCGCGAAGCCGGCAACAGCACGTCGTGGATCGACCCCAATGCCGATTTCGAAAAGCAACTGCATGCCGCCGTGGACGCGGCCTTCGACGACCCGCAAGTGAACCGGCTGCTGGTCGGACTGGTGGAGGAAACTGTGGCTTTCGGCCGGAGCAACTCGCTGTCCGCCAAGCTCATCCAGCTGAACATGCCCGGAGTGCCCGACGTCTACCAGGGCACGGAATTCTGGGACCACTCGCTGGTGGATCCGGACAACCGCCGGCGGGTCGACTTCCAAGCCCGGCGCGCCGCGCTCGAGAATCTGGGCCGGGACGCACCGCCGCCGGTGGACGACGGCGCGGCGGCCAAGATGCTGGTGGTCGCCCGGGCACTGCAGCTGCGCCGGGAGCGGCCAGAGCTGTTCACCGGCTACGAGGCCGTTTCGGTGCAGGGACCCGCCGCCGACCACGCGTTCGGCTTCGACCGCGGCGGCGCAATCACGTTGGCCACCCGGCTGCCGGTACGGCTGCAGCGGGACGGCGGGTGGCGGGACACCGCCGTCGTCATTTCGCCGGGGCAATACAGCGACGTGCTGAGCGGGCGGAGCCACAGCAGCAACGGCGTCCTCCACCTGTCCAGCGTGCTGGCGGATTTGCCGGTGGCGCTGCTGGTGCGCGGGAAAGAAGGGGCATGAGGCGGGACTTCGCGGTGTGGGCGCCGCGGGCCGGCACGCTGGAACTACAGGCGGGCACAACGCGGCTGCCGCTGCACGAACCCGACGGCGACGGCTGGTGGCGGCTGCCAGACACCGCTTCCGTGCCCGAGGGGGAGGCCGACTACGGCTACCTGCTGGACGGCGAGGACCGCGCGCTGCCGGATCCGCGGTCGCGCCGCCAGCCGGACGGGGTGCATGGACTGTCCCGGACCTTCGACGCCGGGGCTCATCCGTGGCGGGACCAGGACTGGGTTTCCCCGGGGCTGGGCGGGGTGGTCTACGAACTGCATATCGGCACGTTCACCGCCGAGGGAACGCTGGATGCAGCCGCCGGCAAGCTCGACTATCTGGCCGGACTCGGCGTGGACTACGTGGAGCTGTTGCCGGTCAATGCGTTCAACGGAACACACAACTGGGGCTACGACGGCGTGCTGTGGTTCGCCGTGCAGGAGAGCTACGGCGGGCCGGAAGCCTACCAGCGGTTCGTGGATGCGGCGCACGCCAAGGGCATCGGCGTCATCCAGGACGTGGTCTACAACCATCTGGGTCCCAGCGGAAACTACCTGCCGCGGTTCGGGCCGTACCTGAGCAGCGGCAGCGCCACCACCTGGGGCGATTCCGTCAATCTGGACGGGCCTGGCTCGGACGAGGTGCGCCGCTTCATCACGGACAATGTGCAGATGTGGTTCCGCGACTACCACGTGGACGGGCTGCGGCTGGATGCGGTGCATGCGCTGCGGGACGAGCGGGCCGTCCACATCCTGGAGGAGATCGCGGCGGTGACGGACACCTGCGCGGCGGAGCTGGGCAAGCCGTTGTTCCTGGTCGCCGAGTCGGACCTGAACAACCCGCGGCTCATCGAGTCCCGGGAGTTGAACGGCTACGGCCTGGCCGGGCAGTGGAGCGACGATTTTCACCATGCCGTGCACGTCAACCTCACCGGCGAAACCAGTGGCTACTATGCCGATTTCGCCGGTCTGGGAGCGCTGGAGAAGGTGCTGCGGGACGGGTTCTTCCACGACGGCAGCTATTCCTCGTTCCGGGAACGGCACCACGGCCGTCCGATCAACAAGGAGCGGGTGGCTGCACCGCAACTGGTGGTCTGCACCCAAAACCACGACCAGATCGGCAACCGTGCCGCCGGCGACCGGCTCACCGGCAGCCTCGGCTACGGGCAGCTGGCGCTCGCCGCGGTGCTGAACCTGACCGCGCCGTTCACCCCCATGCTGTTCATGGGCGAAGAGTTCGCCGCGTCGACCCCGTGGCAGTTCTTCACCTCGCACCCCGAGCCGGAGTTGGGCGAAGCGACGTCCGCTGGCCGGCTCAAGGAGTTCGAACGGATGGGCTGGGACCCGCGGGTCGTGCCCGACCCGCAGGACCCGAGCACCTTCCGCAACTCGAAGCTGGACTGGACGGAGCCGGACACCGGCGACCACGCGAGGATGCTGGAGCTGTACCGGCGGCTGATCGCGCTGCGGAAGCAGAATCCCGAGCTAACGGACCCGGACCTCGCGGCGGTGTCGGTGCAGACGGACCCGGACGCCGGATGGCTGATCCTGCACCGTGGCCCGTTGGCCATCTGCTGCAACTTCGCCGCCGAGTCCCGCACCGTCCCGGCCGGGCCGGGGGCGGTGGTGCTGGCCACGGACGACGGCGCTGCGTTCGCCGCCGGGAGCGCCGCCGGCACCGCGGGAGGTGCTTCGCCAGACGGCACCGGGGCGTTTGCCGGACTGGTTCTGCCCGGGCACTCGGCCGCCATAGTCCGGAGCGGGGCCGCAGGCTAGGATCGGCTCCATGGCTGCAGCAGAGGACTTGTTCGAAGGACCCGCCGCCGGGCCGCCGCTCGCTGTCTACTCCAGCAGGGCGCTCTACCGGTCGGAGGCGGAAGGATCCGAGATCCGGCACGTCGGCGGCTATGCACCGTTCGTCGGGTTTTGCGCCCGGCACGGCGAAGATGCTGCCGGCCTGGCGGCCGATCCCGTCCGGCTGCTGGAGTTCCTGCGGGCCAATACCGCCGTGCTGCTCGCCGAACCGGAATTAGGGAACGCGGCGGAAGTTTTCGCCGGCAATACCGTGGTGGCGCAGCGGCCGGACGCCCAGTGGCGAAGCGTGGAAGGCGGCGTCACCGAGGCCGGGGACCACGAAATGAGCCTGGTCGTCCAGGGCCTGGTGGAGCGGCTGCACGCTGCCGACGTGGAACAGTTTGCGGAGTCCCTGGCCACCATCCGCGACTGGGCCGAGTCGGATCCGGAGCCGCTGCCCCGGTTCGAGGAACACGACGGGAATCTACCGCAGCCGGTTCCGTTGCCCTCCGGCTGGAAACCTTACGTTCGTCCGGAGATCCCGGTGGAGGTTTACCGCGACGCGGACGGAGCAAAGATTTTCTACGGCACCCGGTGGGGCGACGAGGAGGCTGCGTCGGATTCCTACAGTGTCACCAGCAACACCGGTCGTTTCAGCGGCCTGCACGCCGTGGCCGACAGCCTGATTGACCATCTGGTCTCCACCTACGCGGCCAGCACTAGGGACGTCACCGCCGAAACAGCGGCCCGGATGCGGGCCCAGGTGAGCGTGCTCCGCGGGGTCCGGGTGGACCCCGCCAGCCCGGATGCAGCGCCCCTGGTCTTCACGTTTACCGATTTCCCCGGAGTCCTGCTGCACAGCGGTCTGCTGCACAGCACGCCGTTTCCGTCCTGCGGCTGCGATGCCTGCGATGAAACCTTGGACTCCGAGGCGTCCGGACTGGAGCAGCAGGTGCTCGCCGTGGCTGCCGGAGGCTTCGCGGAGCGCTACCCCTTGGGAAAGCACCGGCGAGCCGAATACCAGTTGGTGCGGGTGGACGGCTCGGGCTGGGAAGGCGGCGGCGGCGAGCCCTCCCACGATTACACGGACGACCAACTCTCCGAGGCCGAACGGACGCTGAAGTTGTTGCCGAACGGCTGGCAGCCCTGGCCGCTGCGGCAGCAGTAACCCACCTTCCACCTTCTGCCCGTCGCCCGAAGGCTGCCCGACCGAAAGGACCGTATGATCGAGGCCTGGACCCCGGACCAGATCCGCGCCGCCGAACGCCCGCTGCTCGACGACGGACAAGGGCCGGAGCTGATGGCCCGCGCGGCCGCCGGGCTGGCCGTCGGCATCATCCGCGAACTCAAACGCGTGACGCGCCGGATCTATGGTGCCCGGCTGGTGGTGCTGGCCGGGAGCGGCAACAACGGCGGCGATGCCCTGTTCGCTGCCGCAACGGTGGCGCAACGCGGCGTCATGACGACGGCGGTGCTCACCTCCGAGCGCGTGCACACGGAGGCGTTGGCTGCCTTCACACGGGCCGGCGGCCGGGTGATCCGGTTGGATTCGGCGGCTGCCGTTGGTGCGTCGGCTCTGGCCGATGCGGTTCGGGCGGCGGCAGGCGTCTGCGCGGCCGCGGACGCCTTGGTCGATGGGATGGTGGGCACCGGTGCCGCCGGCGGACTCCGCGGCCCGGCACGGGACCTGGTGCAGACGCTGCTGGATTCCGGCGACGGCTATGGCCGCCGGCCGCTGGTGGTGGCGTGCGACCTGCCCAGCGGCGTGAACGCCGAAACCGGCCAGGTGGACGGCCCGGTGCTGCCCGCAGACCTCACGGTGACCTTCGGCGGGGCCAAGGCCGGTCTGTTCCTCGATCCCGCGGCAGCGCTCGCCGGCAGGATCGAGACGGTGGACCTTGGCCTCGGCCGCCTGCTTCCGGACGCAGGGCTGCTGCGGCTCGAAGCGCAGGACCTGGCCATGCTCTGGCCGGTGCCGCGGCGGACCGATCACAAGTACACCCGCGGGGTGCTGGGCATCGCGGCCGGATCCGCCTCCTATCCCGGGGCGGCCCTGCTCGCGACCAAGGCGGCGGCGGCCACCGGCGTCGGCATGATCAGGTATCTGGGACCGTCGGAGGTGTGCGGGCTGATCAACCTGCAAACGCCGGAAGCTGTCTGTTCACGGGGCGCGGTGGCGGATGCCCGGGTCCAGGCCTGGTTGGTGGGTCCTGGAACCGACGGCGACGAGGAGCAGCGCCGGCGCGCCCGGGACGCCATCGCTTCCGGGCTGCCGGTGGTCGCCGACGCCGGCGCCTTCGAGGTGCTCCCGGCGGAGCTGGGACCGCACATGGTCCTAACCCCGCACGCCGGCGAACTGGTGCGGATCCTGGAGGCACAAGGGGTGGCGACGGATCGGGAACATATTGAAGCCTCGCCCGCCGAATTCGCCGCGCTGACAGCCGGTCTTACCGGAGCCACCGTGTTGCTCAAGGGCGCCGTGACGGTGATCGCCGCACCAAACGGCCTCCTGTTCTGCCAGGACGACGGGCCCGACTGGCTGGCCACGGCCGGGTCCGGCGACACGCTCGCCGGGATCCTCGGAGCCCTCGCAGCGACTGTCCGGACCGAGCAGTTGGATGCGGCCGGGTTCGCGAAACCAGTGCGCTGGGCGGTGGTTGCCGCCATGGCCGCCTGCCTCCACGGACTGGCCGGTGCGGAGGCAGCGCGACGAGGCGAAGCGGCATCCGCACCGGAACCGGGCGCGCCGGGGGCAGGCAGCGGGCGGTGCGCACCGCCGTCGTTATCTGAGCGAGGCCGGCCGCTGGCGGCATCTGATATCAGCGCCGCAGTCCCTGTTGTGGTGGGCAGGATCATCGCCGGCCGGAACCAGTAGCCGCCCGCTGGCAGGATGGCGGGAAATGGACCGGCGCAGGTCCCATGGCACTGGAAAAAAGGCTTCCCGGGCTACCCGGCTTGACCTGTTTCCACTAGTCTGTATACACGTGCAAACCGCACCAATGGGGCACGGGGTGGAGCACTGGAGTCATGATCCTCCCGAGGGATGGCAACCTCTTGTAACCACTAATGGGCCGGGGGCAGTCCCGTGGTTTATCCGGCGCAAGTAGGCGGCAGCGGCGCCAGCATGCCGGGGGCCCCGCCGAGCCGTTGATCGACAGGCGGACGCGCCTTCCGCGTCCGGGCCACCCGGAAATCACGGAAGCACTTAGTGATGAAAACATCAGCAAAATGGCGCGCGTGGTTGATGATCGTCGGCGTTCTTTTGGGACTTCTCGCCAGTATGGGTTTGGCAGCGCCGGCCGGTGCCAGCAGCGTCGCCGCGACGTCTTCGCCTTCCCAAGCGGACAGGGGCAGAAGCGACGCCGACCTGTCGCTGCGCATTTCCGGTCGGGGCGACTACCGGGTACGCGGTTCGGACTACGAAGCCAACCGCGTCCATGTCTGGATTGTCAATGTTTCCCGTAACCGGGCCGTCGATGAGTTCTACGTCCGGACCCATCACGGCGACTTCACCATTCGCGACGGCGGCCTGCGGTGTGACCGCACCTACAAGGCTGTCAGCTACAGCCGGGGCGATGGCTGGGTGTCGAGCAACAAGGTCCGTTTCCACTGCGACCGCCACTAGCAACTCGACCCTCACATAGGAATCCCGCCAAGGGGTAACCGGTGATGGGGAGGACTGGATGTCCCGGCCCTCCCCATCGCTTTGTCGTCATCCGGCGGGGCCGGACGCCGACGGTTTCTCGACATCGGCTGCGCAGCCCCCGCGGGTGTGGGCAGAATCATCGCCGGTCGGCACCTGCCTGCCCTCGATGGCATGATGAGGGGATGGCGTTTGAAGCTGCAGAGAACCGGTACCAGAACATGCCCTACCGCCGGGTGGGACGAAGCGGCCTGAAACTGCCCGCCGTCTCGCTGGGGCTCTGGCACAATTTCGGCGACGACAAGCCGTTTGGGGTACAGCGTGCCATCCTGCGCCGGGCCTTCGACTTGGGCGTGACACACTTCGATCTGGCCAACAACTACGGTCCGCCCGAGGGCAGCGCCGAGACGAATTTCGGCCGGCACATGCGCGAGGACTTTTTGCCGTACCGCGACGAACTGGTGATTTCCACCAAGGCGGGCTACCTGATGTGGCCGGGACCGTACGGCGAATGGGGCTCTCGTAAGTACCTGCTGTCCAGCCTCGATGCCTCGCTGAAGCGGATGGGACTGGACTATGTGGATATTTTCTACAGCCACCGGCCGGACCCCAACACGCCGCTGGAAGAGACGATGGGCGCCTTGGACCAGGCGGTCCGATCCGGCAAAGCCCTGTACGCCGGCATCTCCTCCTACACGCCCGAACAGACCCGGGACGCGGCCCGCATCATGCGCGGACTTGGAACACCGCTGCTGATCCACCAGCCGTCCTATTCGTTGCTGAACCGCTGGGTGGAAGACGCCAGCCCGAGCCTGCTGGAAGTGCTGGACGAGGAAGGCATGGGCTGCATCGCGTTCTCGCCGCTGGCCCAAGGAATGCTCACGGACCGCTACCTGAAAGGCGTCCCGGAGGATTCCCGCGCGGCACAGAACAAGTCGCTGTTCCCGCAGATGCTCTCCGAAGAAAACCTGAACCGTGTGCGTGGGCTGAACCAACTGGCGGAGAACCGCGGCCAGTCGCTCGCGCAAATGGCCATCGCCTGGGTGCTGCGCGCGCAGTCGAAGGGTTCGCCGGTGACCTCGGCGCTGATCGGGGCGTCCAGTGTCACGCAGTTGGAGGACAGCCTCGCCGCCGTAGCCAAGCTCAGTTTCACCGGCGAGGAAGCCGCCGCCATCGACCAGTTCGCGGTGGACTCCGACATCAACATCTGGAAGCCGAAGAGCTAGTTCGTGGACCGTCCCGCCGCGACAGACGAGACGCCCCTCGACGTCCGTCTCACCGACGCGGCCGCGCTGGATTTCGACCAGGTGCTCGCCTTATACAACGCCGTCGGCTGGACCGCTTACACCTCGTCGCCGGAGACAGTCTCAGCTGCGCTGTCCGGTTCCGCCGCCATCGCAGTTGCCTACGCCGGCACCGAACTGGTTGGGCTTGCCCGGGTGATATCCGATGGGGCGTCGATCTGCTATCTGCAGGACGTGTTGGTCCGTCCGGCCTTCCAGCGGCGGGGAATCGGCCGGCGGCTGGTGCAGTTGGTGTTGCAACCGTTCTCCCACGTCCGGCAAAAGGTCCTGCTGACGGAGGACGAGGCCGGCCAGAAGGCGTTCTACGAATCGCTCGGCTATACGCAGGTCACTGATAACGACGGCGGAGCCTTGCGTGCCTTCGCCCGGTTCGACGACTGACGTCCCGGCTGCTCTGGCGACGACGGTGGCGGGGGAGCGACCCGACGTTTAGGGTACGCGGAGGCCATGGAGCGCATGTGATTTGATGGCCGCATATTCATCGGCTGTGATATTGCCGGTATCCAACAGGGATTTCGCTTTCGCGATCTCATCGGAGGGACTGGTCCCGGCGACGTCCCCAATGTATTTGTTGACCGCGTCCTGTGTGTTCAGGGCACGTTGCTGGCTTCTTTCGGCCATGCCGGTTCCCCGCGCTATGAGATAGACAAGCACCGTGAGGAAGGGGAGGAAAATCAGGAAGACGATCCACACCGCTTTCCACCAGCCATTGAGGGAGCGGTCTCTGAACAAGTCGGCGACGACGGAAAACAGTGTGATGAGGTAGGCGATAAACGCGACGGTCCAAAAGAGGAACCAGAAGAATTCCCAAAAGTCTTCCCAGAGGCCCACGATCAGTCCTTTCGGTTGCGCCCCGCAGCCACAGGCCGCAGGCTGCACTATCCCGCCACATTTCCCGCGTTCTAGGCTTAAGGATCGTCGTCCATCGTGGGAGGCACCTCATCCATTCCGGGTGAGGTGGGCGGCGGCGGGCCTCCATCCGCTCGGCTACCGCCAGCTGTCTCGTCCGGAGTCTGATCGCGGGCAGGGATTGGCGATCCTCCTCGGAAGAAGCACCGTCGTCGTGCTGCTTATCTATGGCAGGTGGCTTCCTCGTGGCCATCGAACGGAGGCAACCCTGGAAAGCTCTCTCGATACCGGGAACTTGAATTCACCCCCGGTGGGTGAAGCACACACCCAAGGGCTCGACTCACACTTGAAGTGCCTGTAGACCCGTCTGCCAATGGCCCGACGCGCCGGCCCGACCGGTATCGGCCCGACCGGTATCCAAGAGAGGAACAGTCAATGTCGAAACAACACCCGGTTCTGATAGGAACTGCCGCCTTAGGGTTGGCCGTGGGGATGCTGACGGGCTGCTCTGCCAGCCCCGAGGAAAATGTTGCGAAAGCATGCGGGGCATCCGATGCCTTCGCAGCCGCCTTGCAAAACTTTCGAGAGACCCTGACGCCGGATGCCACCATCGAGGAGATCCGCTCGGCACGGGAAGAGGTCAGCAATACCTATAACGATCTCAAGGGGGCCACAGCAAACGTGGCGAAGGACAGGACTGATGCACTGGCGTCGGCCACGGACGAATTTAAAGCCGCAGTTGACGCTGTTCCTGATGACGCAACCGTTCCGCAAGCGGTTGATTCCTTGAAGAACGAAGCAGCCAAAGTCGACACAGCTCGTCAGGGAGTAGCGAGTGAGCTCAACTGTTAAGACGATGTCTTAGAGGGCAGGGCTCGTCCACCACCGGCGGCGGTGTCCCGTGGTCCGAGGGGTCCTCAATGACGGCGCGCCTGGGTGAACTCACGGACACCATGGCCCGGACGATCGTCTGACGGGAACTGCCGCCTCCGTCCCCTTCTGACAAGACATCTGCGCCCCTAGACTACGACTAGCGGCGAAGGAGGGGGCAATGCAACCTGAATCACCGGGACCCGAAGCGTCCGAGCCGGTCTCGCGTCCTGGCATTCCCCGCGCTACCACCATTCTGCTTGCTCTGGGCGGTGCGACCGTCGCAGCCTTCGGAATCGCCGCGATCCGGGGGATCTTCACCCCTGTATTTATGGCGTTAGTGATCACCATTTGCCTGCATCCGATTCGGCGCTGGATGCAACGGCACGGAGTCCCACGGGGAATTGCCACCGGAACCACCATCGCCGCCGGATTCGCCGTACTGGGCTGCCTTTCGGTTGTATTGATTGCCGCACTCGCACAGTTCTCTGCGCTGCTGCCGCAATATGCTCCGCAACTGGACCAGTTGGGCGCCTCGATCGCCCAACTGCTGGAGTCCGTGGGATTCGGCTCCGAACAGACACAGACCGTACTGCAGGCATTCACCCCCGGTCGCCTCATCGGGTTCATCACAGACTTGCTAGGGAACATCACGGGCATGGTTGGCGTCCTCGTGATCATCCTGACCATGCTCATTTTGATGGCAGTTGACGGCGGACGGGTGGCCGCCCTGCTGACCCATCTGCAGTTCTATCGGCCGGCCATGGTCGCGGCTTTCAGCGGCTTCGCTACTGACATACGGCGGTATACGGTTGCCACCACGATCCTGGGAGCAGCCCAAGGCCTGTTCAACTGGCTCGTCCTGTTCATCCTGCAGGTCCCAGGCGCCATGGCCTGGGGGGTCTTGTCGTTCATCTGCAGCTTCATCCCCAACATCGGCTACTTCATCGCCATTATCCCGCCGCTGGTCTTTGGTGCCCTGAGCGGAGGTTGGCCCGTTGCCCTCGCCGTCATCCTTGTCTACGGCGTGATCAACAGTGTCATCCAGTCGATCATTCAGCCCAAATACATTGGTAATGCGGTGTCGCTGAGCGAGACATTGACCTTTGTCTCGGTGCTATTCTGGGCCGCCGTCCTCGGAGCAGTCGGTGCCATCCTTGCCGTTCCGCTCACCCTGCTGGTCCGCACGATCTTGCTCGACTCGGACCCATCCAAGATCTGGCGTCGGGCTTTGACGGGGGACAAGAAGGACATCGAATCCGCCCTGAAGCTCGAAGACGACGCCATCCGCGCTCGCCGGGCACGGCGGAGATCGGACCGCCCGCACCCCGATGGCACGCGGAAGAAATGATGTCCCGCCCCGCTGCCACCAGGGCCGGGTGAGCACCGAGTGCTGCAGCTTTTAGTGAGCCTTGTGCCAGTCGCCGTAGCCGGGGCGATGAGCACAGTGCCCGCCAGCATCACCATCATTATTCTGCTCTCGCCTCATCCGCGACGGCGTGCCTTGGCGTTTTTGATTGGCACCATCGCAGGTTCAGTCGTGATCGTCGGTCTTTCATCCGTCGGGATGGGCTTCATGCCGGTCATCCCGAGGTGGAATCAGGATGAGCTGCAGGCAGCGCTGGGCCTGTTAATCGGGGCCTTCCTGATCGTCTACGCTGTTTACCTCTTCAGGCGCAAGAGCACGGGGGAGAGCGCCATGTTGGGCAAAATCACGGCACGGTTTCAGTCCGCCCGCACGTGGGAATTCATTGGACTTGGTCTGGGGCTGAATCTGCGTCCGAAGGCGCTCCTGCTCGCCATCACCGCCGGGGTGCTGATCAGCGTCCAAGAGCCGTCGCCGCTAGAGCGAACCTTGCTGGTTCTCGGCTATGCCGTTGTGGCCCAGTCGGCGGTCGTGCTGCCGATTACCTATTGGGTGCGATCCCCGGAACGAGCCGAAGGGAAACTGGCGGCCGCCTATGCCTGGCTGCAACGAAACGGTCGAATAGTGACGGCCGCGGCGATACTCGCAATAGGGGTTTTCATCGCCGGCTACAGTCTTCTCCAACTCTAATGCGGCAACACGGAAAAGCGGATCCGGAGCGCACCGGCTCACGAATCATGAAACCAGGTGCCGGGCGGTCCCAGAATCAGCAGGACGGCTGCCTGTAGCTGGTCGCCTCCGGCGGACCCCTCCAAGCTACTACCGTCCAGGAGGCGCGTCGGCTGAATCTGAGGGTATGAATGGATGGAAGTCTATTCCGCCGTCGTGTACGGCGATGCCGGTCGACTCCGGCACTTCCTGCCAGGCTCCGCGCAGATCCCCCAGTGGTTCAGATACCACCACCACCGTATCGTCGGTGATTTTTTCAAGCATGACGTTGTCAGGATAGTGGGCCCGGAGAGTCGCGACGTCGGTGCTGTGGAAGAGCGTTCGTGAACGGCCTTCGCTGGAGTAGCGGAAGGCCCAGGTGGTGTCGCCGTTGGTTGTGGCCACCGTCATCTGCAGCGGGTACTCGATGCCGTGGCTCCGTCCGACGCGTTCGATGAGCCCGACCGCAGCAGCGACCGCTGCGTGCGGGTCCTCCTCCAAGCCCAAGGTGAGGGCAAGCATGAAGAACACTTCGGAGTCCGTTGATCCTTCGATCAGGGGGAAGAGGTCGGGGTCGACAGCCAGCGCCAGGTCCCGCCTGACTTTTGGAAAGTCCGTGATAACCCCATTGTGCATCCACAGCCATTGCCCATGGCGAAATGGGTGGCAGTTCGTCTGCTGAACGGCCGAGCCGGTTGAGGCACGAATGTGCGCGAACACCCGGCCAGCGGACGCCTGAGAAGAGAGCTCCCGCAGATTACTATCGTTCCAAGCGGGTTCCGTACTGCGGAAGATCCCCGGCGTTGGCAAGGTGCCATACCAGCCAACGCCGAAGCCGTCTCCGTTGGTGGTTTCGGCTCCCAAGCGTGAGTGCTTGCTCTGCATAACGAGCGAATTGGCAGGTTTGAACAAAAGCTCGTCCAAGCGCACGGGCGATCCCGAATACGCCAGCCAACGGCACATAACTACCTCCTCTGGGCGCAAGCAGCCTCACGCCAGGACGCGGGTCTTGATCTTCGCGTAGTCGCTTTCCGTAATTGTTCCGGAGTCCAAAAGCGCTTTAGCCTTCGAGATTTCCTCGCTTGGGCTGGCAGCGGCGACATTACGGATGTACGACTCGGTGTACTCCTGATTGAGGCGTGCACGCTCGGCTGAACGTTCAGTCATGCTGGAGCCTCTGGCAATGAGGTAAATCAAAGCCGTTAAGAACGGTACGAAGATCAAGAAAATCATCCATACTGCCTTGAGCCAACCGTTGAGTGAGTTGTCGCGGAATATATCGCCAATGATCATGAAAACCGCGATCAAGTAGGTCGTGAATGCGAACACCCAAACAAACCACCAGATGACGCTCCAGAAGTTCTCCCAAAAATCCATTGGAAATCCTGTTCATTAAGTTTGGTCCATGACCGCGGAAATAGCGGCCCGGAAAGATTCTCCTCACGCGCAACCCGGAGACTGCTCCTCTCTCAGCCGGACCGTCGGAGGCTCGTGGCGCCTCCGATAACTAGAGCCAGTATCGTCCGGCTGTCAGAGCCGGCACCTCATCCGGCAAGGGTGAGATTCGCAGGCTGATTCATCGGCTTTTCGGCACTATCGGGCGGCGGCCACGAGATCGGCACTTTCACGAACACAGACCACTTCGACGCACGGCTGACTCCGAAAAGGTTCAACCGCCATACGTTCTGGTGCGGCCAGAGTGGCTCAGGAAAGACGTACGCCTTGGGCGTTGTGCTTGAAGAGCTTCTTGGATTTTGGTCAACCCGCTCACCGGCAGGCCTTCCTCGGCTGGTGATGTCGTCGCGGGACTGCTGAGTCATATTGATCAGGTCTTGCTCGAGTGGCAGGAATCGGCATTGGTCGAAAGAATGATCACCTCGATCCTGCGGAACGGTTCAGGAGCAGAACGGCAGCGTGAAAGCTATCTGAAAACCAAGGAGCTGGCCTTGGGGGTCTTGGAAGCCGCGGAATTAACGCACAACGAACAGGTCAGGCCGCAATGAGGACCTCTCGGCATCTGGCCCTACGGACTGCAGCAGCGCATCCCGGCCGGCTGCCCGCTGGCTTGGGACGTTGGCCGCGAACCGTTCTCAGCGGCTTGACTTGCGGCTAGACTTCGTTCAAGTGGCTAGGTGCCGCTGCACAGGTTCAATCTTGCGAGAAGTTACGCCGCGGGCACAGGGGTAGCCCGTGGCTGGGAGTCCCAAGCGGGTCACCGGGAACCTGCAGGGAGCGCTCAGGGACAGCGCCCGGGTGATTGAGTCGGATGACCCGACGAAGGACTGGCGGCCATGGGTAAGACCAAGAAGCAGAACAGTGCCGAAGATAAACCCAGGATGAAGCAGCGGGAGTTCGAAAAGCTCGTCAAGCCCCTGCATGGAGAATTGGTGGCCATGCAGGAGTGGGTCAAGTCTTCAGGAGCCAAAATCGTCATCGTCTTTGAAGGCCGGGACACGGCGGGCAAGGGCGGCGTGATCAAGGCGCTTACCAGCCGCGTCAGCCCCCGTGTTTTCCGGGTCGTGGCTTTGCCGACGCCCACCCCGCGTGAGAAGTCGCAGATGTATGTGCAACGGTATGTTCCGCATCTGCCTGCAGCGGGAGAGGTCGTCATCTTCGACAGAAGCTGGTACAACCGGGCCGGGGTGGAACGGGTCATGGGTTTCTGCAGCGACGAAGACGTGAAGAAGTTCCTCCTGATGGCCCCATCCTTTGAGCGCGCCATGGTGGATTCGGGCATCATTTTGCTGAAGTACTGGCTCGAGGTTGATGCCGAACAGCAGACCTTGCGGCTGCAGAGCCGGATCGATGACCCGCGCAAGTACTGGAAGCTCTCGGACTTGGATTTGAAGTCCTACAGCCGGTGGTATGACTATTCACGTGCCCGGGATGAGATGTTCCGTCAGACGGACACTGCGTGGGCCCCCTGGTTTGTGGCTCACACCAATGATAAGAAACGCGGGTGGCTCAACGTCATGACCCACATCCTTGAACAGATCCCCTATGAGCCGCTTAAACAACCGGACGTCATGCTTCCCAAGCGGCAAGGACCGGGCGACTATGAAGAACCGGCGTATCTGCCGCGTGAGATCCCGGAGCCTTACTGATTGTCGCCCTCTGGTAGTCCCCTGCACCGGCAGGTTCCCTGTAAGGACGCGACCACAGGCCGCGCAAGAGCAAGGACCAATGCTATGTCAATTCCGGAAACAACCGAAACTGCTGCAGCCGATCGGTGGTACGCGCAGGTGCCCGAGGCGGTGGTGGCCAAGCTCGGCACGAACGAGCAGGCGGGGCTTGACACCGCTGAGGCGGACCAGAGGCGGGCCCGGTACGGGCCCAACTCGATAGCCGCCGAGCGGCCGCCCTCACGCTGGGCGATCGCGCTGCGGCTGCTGCGGGATCCGATGAACCTGATGCTCGTGGGGGTTGTCATCGTCAGCCTGATCATTGACCAGGTTGCGGTCGGTATCATCGTGGCCTTGCTGGTGATCCTTAATCTGGTGCTGGGAACCCAGCAGGAGCTGAAGGCGCGTGCCAGCGTCGATGCCCTGGCCAAGATGCAGATTCCGCAGGCACGCGTCGTACGGAACGGTTCCCTGGCCCAGCTGGACGCCACGGACCTCGTACCGGGGGACATTGTCAACCTCGAGGCCGGCGACCTGGTGCCCGCGGACGGCCGGCTGCTCCGATCAGCCACGCTGGAAACCCAGGAGGCCGCGCTGACCGGTGAGAGCGCGCCGATCGCGAAGGACCCTAAAACGCTCGAGGCGGCCGATGTGTCACTGGGCGACCGCACCAACATGGTTTTCCAGAACACCGCCGTCACGCGGGGAACAGCGACGATGGTGGTGACTGCCACCGGTATGCAGACCGAGATGGGGAAGATCGCTTCGATGCTTTCGTCCGTGGACCCGGGAAAGTCCCCGCTGCAGCGGGAGCTTGACGGACTCACCAAAGTGATCGGCATCATCGCCTGGTCCGCGGTCGCGATCATCATCATCATCGGGGTGATCCGCGGGCAGGCCCTCGGGACGGTCCTGCTGGTGGGCATGTCGATGGCGATCGCGGCCATTCCGACCGGCATGCCGACGTTCGTGCAGGCGATGCTGGCCTACGGGGCCAAGCAGCTGGCCGAGCACAAGGCAGTGGTCAAGAACCTCAGCGACGTCGAGACGCTCGGTGCCACGAGCGCGATCAACTCGGACAAGACCGGCACCCTGACCATGAACCAGATGATGGTGCGGCAATTGTATGTCCGGGGCACATGGTACAGCGTGCAGGGCGAGGGCTACGCCAAGACGGGGGCCATCCGCCAGACGGCCGGCGAGCCGGTGCCGGACTTCACCCGACTGGCGTACGGGCTGTGCCTGGACAGCGATGCCACGGTTTCCGACTCTGGCGAGGTGATCGGTGACCCCACGGAGGCCGCGCTGGTGGTGCTGGCCGCCAAGATGGGCGTCGATGCGGAACATACGCGCCGGGCCTACCCCCGTATCGCGGAGGTTCCCTTCGACTCGGCCTACAAGTTCATGGCGACATTCCACAACCTGCCGCTCGACGGCGAGCCGCACTTCGTCGAAATGGTCAAGGGCGGCCCGGATGTGGTCCTGGCCCGGTGCAGCATGGCCCTGCTGCCCGAGGGGGAGGTTACCATCGGCGACGTCCGTGATGACATCACGAAAGCCAACGCGTCCCTGTCGCAGAAAGGTCTGCGGGTCCTCGCCTTCGCTGTGAGGAGGCTGGACGGCCGGGAAGCCGAGGTGGCCCAGGATCCGATGAAGTTCGTTGACGAGCTCACCTTCGTGGGCATGGTCGGCATCATCGACCCGCTGCGCTCGGAGGCGGCCGCCGCCGTGCGTACAGCGCGGGAGGCGGGCATCGAAGTTCGGATGATCACCGGCGACTATGCGGTCACCGCCTCCGCAATCGGGGCCGAACTCAAGCTGGGTGCCGGGGCGATCAGCGGCGCGGAAATCCAGGCGATGTCGGATGCGGATCTGCAGCGGGCCCTGCCTGGACTCCACGTCTTCGGGCGGGTGACACCCCAGGACAAACTGAGGCTGGCCAGGCTCATGCAGCAGGGCGGCGCCGTCGTCGCCATGACCGGCGACGCCGTGAACGACGCCGCTGCGCTCAAGCAGGCGGATGTTGGCGTGGCCATGGGCTCGGGGAGCGAGGTGACCAAGCAAGCCGGAAACCTGATCCTCACGGATGACAACTTCGGCACCTTGGTGACCGCGATCCGGCTTGGCCGCAGTATCTACGACAAGATCGTGTCATTCGTCCGGTACCAGATGTCGGCGCTGTTCGCGCTGGTGCTGCTGTTCCTGGCCGCCAGTGTCTTCAACATCAACGACGGCGTTGCCCTGACTCCGACGATGGTGCTGTTCATCAACTTCTTCATCACCATTTTTCCGGTGATGGTCATCATGACCGATCCTCCGGCCCCGGATTTGATGTCCAGACCGCCGCGGGATACCACGCAACCGATCACGAACGGCAGTGCCGTCACCCAGTGGCTGGTTTACGGGGTAGTCGGATTCGCAGTGACGATCGCGGCCCTGCTCCTGGCTCCGGGGCCGATGAGCGCCACCGAACCCAACGTGCCGTTGACGATGGCGTTCGTGGTGCTCGCGCTGAGTTCCGTCTTCGGCAGCCTGGCCAAGCGGCGCGATCCGGAGTCGGGCCTGGTGGCACCGATTATCAATGCGCTCAAGATCCTTTCGATCCCGGTGCTCTTCACCGTGGCAGCGGTGGAGATCGGCTTCCTGCAGAACCTGCTGCTGACAACTTCGCTGAGCGGGGGCCAGTGGCTGGCCTGCATCGGCCTGGCGCTGATCGTCCCCATCGTCGTCGAACTGGACAAGGCAATCCGCCGCGGTCAGGCACGCCGCAGAAGCGCCGTCGAGCCTGCCCGCGCCGACGGCGGCGGGCGCGTAGTCCCGGCGCCGATCACGTGAAGATATTGGCGCGCTCATGAAGATGAGCTCGCCGAGCGATCTGGATGGGCTGGCGTCCACCTTTGGTTTGTGCCCCGGGCGTTCCTTGAACAGTCGCCGTTCTTTCGGCAGGGCGAAGCCCTGTTTGCCGGCGGATTCGTTCCCGCGCCGAGCCTGGTGGCCCTGCGGACTCGATTGACCAGGGAAGGCGGATCCGAGGTCGGCGTGCCGATGACGAACACGCCCCGCTAGGCCGGACCGGTGCCGCGTTGGCGTCGCCGGCGAGGCATGATCACCGGCATGGTCTCCTCCACTGCCTGTTCGGCCGGGCGGCCCTCATACCAGCGGCGGTACGCGGCGATCAGCGGGACGGAGGTCAGTCCGTGAACGACGACGCTGAGGGCGACGGTGACAACGACGGTGGTGAGCACGACCTCGCCGTCGGGAATGCCGCGCTCGAGCGCGAGTAGCGCGAACACCAGCGAGGCCAGGCCCCGCGGGCCGAACCAGCCAATGAACGCCACCGTCGGACGCCTTACACCCCGGCCGGCGAAGGCAATGGTCACGGGAATCATGCGCACCAGCGTCAGGCTCAGCGCGGCATAGAGGATCACCTGCCAGGAGATGTGCGGGATGGCCAGGGTGAGGGCCAGTGCTCCGAAGCCGATCCATGTTGTGGCGGCGAGAAGGCCCCCGGTCTCCTCCGTGAACAGGTTGACCAGCGAACTGCGTTCGCCCGAGACACTCCCGAAGGCGATGCCGCCGGCGAAGGCGGCGATAAAGCCGCTGCCGCCGAGCAGCAAGGCGATGGTGTAGGCCAGCAACGCCACCCCCAACGGTGCGATCTGCCGCCAGTCCGAGCTGATCCATTCACGTCGATCGGCGATGCCGTAAAGCATGCCGCCCAAAATGCCTGCGGTGAGTCCGGCGGCGAGTCCCCAGCCGATCTGTGCAGCCATATTGCTGGCGACGGCCCAGGTCACGCCCGTCTCGAGCTCGGCGTTCGCAATCTCAAGCGCAACGAGGAAGAAGGGAACCGCGAGGCCGTCGTTGAAGCCGCTCTCCACGTCCAGCGCCTGCCGCACGCGGGCCGGCACAGCCGGGTCGGCGACGACCTTCTGTCCGAGGGCCGCGTCGGTCGGGGCCAGTATCGTCGCCAGCAGAAACGTGGAGGCCAGCGGAATTCCGGGGAAGACCAGCGCCCCCACCCCTGCCCCGGCGAGCATCGTGAGCGGTAACCCGATCAGTAGGAGGCGGACGGGCCACCCCAGCTCGCGACGGAGCGAGCGAACGTCGAGTCGGGTGGCGTCGCTGAACAGGAGCAGGACGAGCGCGATCTCGGCCACCCGCCCGAGCGCGGAGGACTCCAAGGAGGCATCGAGCAGGCCGAGGGCTGAAGTGCCGACGAAAAAGCCAGCGGCGGAGAAGAAGAGGGCCGACGTGATCCCGCGCCGGTCAAGCGGCCCGGAGACCAGGCTCCAGAGAATGATGATCGTCAGTATCGTCGTCGCCGCCACCATGCGGGTCCTGCTCTCGATCGTGAGCTTTGCCTTCCGCCATCGGGGCGGATGCCAAAATTACCGGCTTCCTTGGTCCTCCCGGCTGACTGCTCGGGGGTCAGGGAACGTGCGTACCGTCCCATGCAGAACTCGCCGGCCGGAGCATGCAACCGTCGTCGTCGTGACAGGCATACCGGGGGGTGTCCTTCCCGTCCGCGCGGGCCCGCTGCTTCGGCAGGTAAGGATTCGGAGCCGGGGGCCATGGCTTGAGCAGATGCTACATGCTACTGCGGCATCGTTCCAGACGCCGTCCGAAGTCGAGTGGGCAGGTGGTTCTCAGAAGACCGGGTTCCTGAATCGGTTCGTCCGGTTGCTACGCGAACCAGGTGTCCGGCGGACCCATGAAGAGCAGGAAGCTAAAGACGGCGGCGACGGCGACTAAGAGAACGGCGATGGCTGCCACCGGGCGGGCCAGCACACCGGCTTGGAGTTTCTCGAGGAAACCGCGGGGTTGTTCCCCGCCGGCGCCGAGCCGCCAGATGTCGCCGAGCAGGCCGTGGCGGTCCAAGGACTTTTCCACGGGAATGGTCGCGTACGGGATGGCGGCGGAGACCAGCGCGAGGACGCCGCGGCCCGCAGGCCATTTCTGGTTGACCCACGTGAAGCACGTGCTGACCACATAGCAGAGGAAGACGAAGCCGTGCAGGCCGCCGGCGATGCTCACCGCCACGCGGGCTTCCGGAACCAAAGCCCGCAGCAGCAAGGCCATCAGCAGAAGTGTCCAGGTGACGGCTTCGGCAAAAGCGACGGTGCGGAACAGGGTGCGCGGAGACATGCATGTCCTCGGATGGTTGGGGTGCGGGGGCCGTTCTGCTTCTGAAGCAGGGTCCCTACAAATGTAGCCGAGGCAGCTTTGTGCAGGTAATCCATGCACGGTGGGCAATTTTGCATGGTGTGCAAGTTTGGTTCTATGCTGGGCCGGTGAGTTCAGAAAGTGCGGTGCCCTTGGAGGGTCGCCGCGAGAAAAACAAGCTGGCAACCCGGGCTGCCATCACTGCGTCCGCTTTGCGGCTGGCCCGCGAGCAGGGGCCAGGCGGTTTCACCGTGGATCAGGTGGCGGCAGAGGCTGGCGTCTCGCGTCGGACCTTCTTCAATTACTTCCCGTCCATCGAGGCAGCGGTCACGCTGCCGGTGGAGGAATTCCTAGAGGAGTCGTTCGCGCGGCTGGACGAGCGCTCCGCCGACGAACCGATCATGGACGCAGTGCTCGCCACCTTGGGCGGGGACATCAGCCAGGAACGGCTGGCGCTGCTCTGCGAGATCTACCAAATGGGCGCGGACGACGCGCAGCTGGAACGCATACAGCTGCAGATTTGGCGGCACGCCCAGCAATCGCTCGAAGACGGGCTGCGCCACCGGCTGCCGGAGAGCGCCGGCGAACTGACGGTCACCGCGCTCGCCGGATCGCTCATTGCCTGTGCCCAGGCTGCCATGCGGATGGCAGCCACCCAGACTCCCGACGGCGAGGCGCCCCCGCCGTCTGCCTTCCGGCAGCAACTGCTGGAGAGCCTCGACCTGCTGCGTTCCGGCTTCAACATCAACCACAAGGACTAATCGCATGGCTTCACTGCTCTACAGACTCGGCAAGCTGGCCGCGCGTAAGCGCTGGTGGTTTGTCTCTGCGTGGCTGGTCATCATGGTGGCCGTCGGCGGTTCCGTCGCAGCCTTCATGGGCACGCTGTCCAACAGCTTCACCATTCCGGGCACCCCTGCGCAGGCGGTGGCGGATGAGCTGCAGGAGAAACTGCCGGACGCTTCAGGCGGACTCGGCACCATTGTGTTCACGACGGCGGACGGCACGGCATTCACTGCCAAGCAGGAGGACGCCATTGCCAAGATCTCCGCTGACCTGACGGAGCTGGGCGCCGTCAAGCGCGCCACGGATCCGGTGGACCTGCAGGCCTCTCTGGACACCGCACCGGAGAAAATTGCCGACGGTGAAGAGAAGCTGGAAGCCGCGGCGCAGAAGCTCGACGACGGCCGGGCAGAACTGGATGCGGGCAAGACGCAGCTGGAGCCGGGGCTGCAGCAAGTCCAGGCCGCCGAGGCGCAGATCGAGCAGCTTGAGTCCGCCGGCCAAACCGCGATGGCCGAGCAGGCCCGTGCCCAGCTGGAGCCGCAGCGGGCCCAGCTGGAAGCGGCGCAGGCGCAATTGGATGAAGCCGAACAGCGACTCGAAGACGGCCGGGCAGAGTACGAGTCCGGGGTTGCCGATCTGGAAGCGGCCAAGCTGCAACAGCAGTCATCGGACGGACTGAGGTTCGTATCCGAAGACGGTTCGGCCGCCTTCGTCCAGGTCCAGTTCGAACAGGACATGATGTCGGTCTCCAAGGAGGACCGCGAACAGGTCCAGCAAGTCACCGAAGCTGGCCTGGTTTCCGGCCTTCAGGCGGAGTACAGCAAGGACATCGTCGAAGATATCTCCAGCCTGTTCGGTGCGGCCGAGATCATCGGCATTGCCGTGGCCGCCGCCGTGCTGGTGCTGATGCTCGGCACGCTGCTGGCTGCCGGGTTGCCGCTGCTGATGGCGTTGGTCGGCGTGGGCGTGGGGGTGGGCGGCACCATGGCCCTGAGCGGTGTGGTCGAGATGAGCTCCGTTTCGCCGGTGCTGGCGCTGATGCTGGGACTGGCTGTGGGCATCGATTATTCGCTGTTCATCGTCAACCGCCACCGCACGCAGTTGCTCTCCGGCGTGCCGCTGATCGAATCCATCGGCCGCGCCACCGGAACCTCCGGGAATGCGGTGCTCTTCGCCGGGCTCACGGTGATCATCGCGCTCGCCGCGCTGGCGGTGCCGGGCATTCCGTTCCTGACCGTGCTGGGACTGGCCGGAGCCGCAACGGTGGCCGTCGCCGTCGTGGTTGCCCTGACCCTGACTCCGGCGCTGCTGGCAATCATGGGCCGGCGCATTCTCTCCAAGCGGGCCTGGGCCAAGGCCGGGCTGACCGGCCCGGTGGCCGCCGATGCGGAGGTTGCGGCGCCGGGACACGAGTTCCACAACGATCCCAAGCGCAGCTGGGGCAAATCGGTCACCAAGCACCCGTGGCTGGCGCTGATCGCGGGCGTGGCCGTGCTGGGCGTGATGGCAGTGCCGGCCGCCGAGCTGCGGCTGGGCCTGCCGGACGGCAGCTCCGAACCGGCGGACTCGACGGCCTACCGGTCCTACACCCAGCTGGGCGAAAACTTTGGCGAAGGCATCAACGGCCCGCTGATTGTGGTGGCCGATCTGCCGGCCGGACTGGAGGGGGCTGAGACGGACCAGACCCTGCTGCAGCTCTCGCAGGAACTGCGCGCCATGGATCACGTGTCCGCCGCCGTTCCGACCGGAACCAGCGAGGATGGCCGCACCGCGGTCCTGCAGGTCATTCCGGAGGAAGGACCGGCCGCCGAAAGCACCGAGGATCTGGTCCACAACCTGCGGGCGGAGACGGACGCTCTCGAGGAGAGCACCGGCGTCGGGATTTCCGTCACCGGCCAGCCGCCGATGCAGATCGATGTTTCGGACAAGCTTGCGGACGCCATGCCGGTCTATCTGGCCATTGTCATCGGGCTCTCGCTGATCCTGCTGCTGCTGGTCTTCCGCTCCATCCTGGTGCCGCTGCTGGCCACCGCCGGCTTCCTGCTCTCGCTGGGTGCCAGCTTCGGCGCCGTCGTAGCGATCTACCAGTGGGGCTGGCTCGGCAACCTGTTCGATGTGCATGACCCGGGGCCCATCCTGAGCTTCCTGCCGATGATCATGATCGGCGTGCTCTTTGGCCTGGCGATGGACTATCAGATGTTCCTGGTCTCCGGCATGCGCGAATCCTATGCGCACGGCGAAGACGCCAGGGCAGCCGTGGTCAGCGGTTTCAACCACGGTGCCAAGGTGGTCACCGCCGCGGCGATCATCATGGTCTCCGTTTTCGCCGGGTTCATCTTCTCGCACCTGACCATGGTCCGGCCGATCGGCTTCGCGCTGGCGCTGGGCGTGCTGCTGGACGCCTTCGTGGTGCGGATGACGCTGATTCCGGCGGCCATGCACCTGTTCGGCAGGGCCGCCTGGTGGATGCCGCGCTGGCTGGACAAGATCCTGCCGGACGTGGACGTGGAAGGCGCCAAGCTGGTTCAGCGGGTGGACACGCCCGAACGGGACGAGGCTCTGGCGGCTGGAGTCCGTTAGGCAGCGCACACCCGAATCCTCTACCGGCGGCCGGCACCATCCCTCAGGGAAGGTGCCGGCCGCCGGCGATCCTGAACGATTCGTCGAGCAGTTCTTCGAGCTCGGCCGGTGAAACCTTGGCCAAATGCAGGAGCACCAGTTGCGGCGAACGCTGATGGTGGGGTGTCCAGAAGAAGACGTCCGGGGCCGTGTCGGCCAGGGCCTCGCGTTCCTCGGTCTTGACGGTCAGCACGCCCGGCTCCCAGATGCGGGCCATGAGCGTTTTCGCGAACCACGCCGGCCGGCCCCAGCTGGGCCGTTCGGTGACACCGGGCAGGGCCAGGCAGAGACGGCGCGCATCGTCCTCGGTGGGCATGCACCCACCTTGCCAGAGCCCCGTCGGCCGGCGCCAGCGCCGTCGGGCGGTTGAGCCAGACCACAAGCTCGCCCGGTCGGCAGGCAGTTCCGGCGGGGGCTCAGCCTTGCGGGCTGTTTCCGTCGTCGCGGTCGGCGGGCCCGTCGGCCTCGATCTCGTCGCCGGGTTTGGGCTTGTCGCCGGGGATCGGGGCGGGGGCCGGAGCTTGCTGTTGCCGCTCCTGTTCGATCCGCGCCTCGTAGCGGCCCGGGGCGAAGATTTCCTCCATGGCGCCGAACATGCCGGAGAGCCCCGAAGACCCGGGACCGCCACGCCACGGGCGGGACGCCATGGCAACGGTTGCGGCAATGATCAAGGCCACCAGTCCCAGGGCGATCAGGCCGCCAACGAAGTCCATGTGGTGATTATCCCCCCGGGATGTACGGGCGGCGAGGCTCGGTCAACCGGCCTTCGGATTGCGGGCGGGCCGGGCTGTTTTGCGCAGGACAACGGCCGCGACCGCCGCCCCCAACGCGGGGAGATAGAACCAGCCAACACTTGCCATGGCCAGCGCGGTGAACCCAAACAGCAAGGCGCTGCAGATGATGCCTGCCAGCCACGCAGCGCGGCGGGGAACCAGAAGCGGAACCAGCGTCAATATCGGCGGAACAGCCAGCGGAATGAGGATGGTAGGTGGATGCGTCTGGAGCAGGGTGAGCGATTCGGTGGTGCGTTCCGGCTCGGCCCCGGGGGAGCTGGACACCGTCTCCTGCACGATCGTGGGCAGGAGCAGGGCGGCGGCGCCGGCTGCCAAGGCCAGTAAGCAGGCCGCAACCTGGAGCACGGTCGGGACCCTCGACGCTGAACCGCTCGTGCCCGGAGCCTGTTCCATCTCAGTTCCAGCGGTATCCGTGGGCCTGTTCGTAGGCCTCGAGCAGCCGGTGGGCCACATGGCCGGAGGTGATCAGCGGGTGGATCATGAAAGCCCGCAGCGCGGCGGCACGGTCGCCCTGTCCGCCGCGGATGACTTCCTGCTCCACTGCTTTTATTTGCGTCATCAAGCCGGCCTGGTGAAGGGTCAGCGGTTTCACCGGCAGGGGACGGGCGCCGTCCGCATCGACCACCGACGGCACTTCGATGACGGCGTCCGCCGGCAGTTGCGGGATGGTCCCGGCATTGCGGACATTGAGGATCAGCTCGCTGCGCTCGCCGGTGAGCAGGGCACGCATCACGTCCAGGGCAACGTGTTCGTAGCCGCCGGCCGCACGGTCCTCCTCATCGCGGGAAACGCCGATCTCGCGGGCCTCGGACAGGTAGCTTTCCTCACGGCGTCGGAGGGCGTCTTCCCATTCCGCGTACGGAGTCCCGGAGGTCTGCAGCCTGCCGTACAACTCCTGCTGCAGCTCGTGGATGGACTCGCCGCGGGTCTGGGCGGCACCGGCCAGCGCCATGGTGGCTTCGCGGCGGAAATAGTAATAGAACAGGTAGGCATTCGGGATGACGCCGAGGACCTGCAATTCCCGTGTGCCGAAGATGCGGCCCTCTTCAAACGACTGCAGCCGCGCTGGGTCGGCGAGCAACTCCGGAAGGCGATCCCCGCCGTCGTGCTCCAAACCTCGCAGCCAGCCCAAATGGTTCAGGCCCACATAGTCCACGCCCGCCAATGAGCCGCGGCGCAACGGGGCGCCGGCGGCCTTGGCCGAGCGGCGGACCAGCCCGAGGGGCGTGTCGCAGATGCCGATCACCCGGTGGCCGAGCACCGGCAGCACGGCTTCGGTGACCAGCCCGGCGGGATTGGTGAAGTTGATCAGCCACGCGCCGGGGCTCAACTCGCGCAGCCGCCGGGCGATATCCAGCGCGGCGGGGACAGCCCGCAGGCCGCAGGCAATGCCGGCCGCTCCGGTGGTCTCCTGGCCCAGCAGGTTCAGCCGGCTGGCAATACGTTCGTCCTGCGTCCGGCCCTGCGTGCCACCGGGACGAATGGCTGAGAAGACGACGTCGGCCCCGGCCAGCGCGTCGTCGAGGTTGCGCGCGGACACGATGCTTGGCGGCCGGACGCCTGCGGGCAGCGGAGCATCCGCCAGCACCCGGGCGATCGCCTGCTGGCGGCCGGCGTCCACGTCATGGAGTACCAGCCGGTCCACCAGTCCCGCCGCCGGCCCCTCGGCCAGCGCGCGGTAGACCAGCGGCACGCGGAACCCGCCGCCGCCCAGAATGGCAAGTGTTGCCACCGCTTCCCCCGAACATTGACATTGGATAACAATCGGCGGACCCGAGCCCGGGACGCGCCCCTTGCTTGTATTGTGCCAGCTAGGGCAAACCACGCATCCTTGCCGCGTGAAGCCGCGGCCCAATCGAAGGGCACTGCCGGCGCGTCCCCTGCGGCGCCCCTGGTCCGCGTAACCCTTCAGCTGGAAAGCAAGCTTCGGATGGGAGAATGGATCCGTGAGCTCTACAACGTCACCGCTGCCCTATGACCGCCAAGCCGTCATCAACCTGGACGCGATCCGCGCCAACGTGCGGCACCTGCGCGAGATCGCGGCCCCCGCCCGCGTGATGGCCGTGGTCAAGGCGGACGCCTACGGCCACGGCGCCATTCCCGTGGCCCGCGCCGCACTGGAAGCCGGTGCCGGCTGGCTGGGCGTGGCCCACTTCACCGAGGGACTGGCCCTGCGCGAGGCGGGCATCGACGCCCCCATCCTGGCCTGGCTGCACACCCCGGATACCGACTTCGCCGCCGGCATCGAGGCGGGGATCGACGTCGGCGTTTCCGGCTGGGAGCTGGAACCGGTGGTCAAGGCCGCCCGGCAGTTGGAACGTCCGGCGCGCGTGCACCTGAAGATTGACACCGGCCTGGGCCGCAACGGCTGTCCGCCGGCGCTCTGGGAAGACCTGATTAACCGGGCCGTGGAGTACCAGGAACTGGGGCTGCTGCGCGTGGTGGGCGTGTTCTCCCACCTGGCCGTCGCCGACGAACCGCACCGGCCCGAGACGGACGAGCAGGTGGACCGCTTCCGGGAGGCGGTGGCGGTGGCAGAAAACGCCGGGCTTGATCTGGAAGTCCGGCATCTGGCCAATACGCCCGGCACGCTCAGCCGCCCGGATGCGCACTTCGACCTGGTCCGTGTGGGCCTGGGCATCTACGGGCTGTCGCCCTTTGACGGGCAGACCCCCGAAGAACTGGGGCTGGTACCAGCCATGACGCTGCGCGCCCGGGTGGCCAACTGCAAGCAGGTGCCGCCCGGCCAAGGCGTCTCCTACGGGCTGAACTACCTGACCACCGAGCCAACCACGCTGGTCCTGGTGCCGCTGGGCTATGCAGACGGCATCCCGCGCAGCGCCTCCGGCGTCCAAGTGGCCATCGCGGGTAAGCGCTACGACGTGGTGGGCCGGGTGGCCATGGACCAGTTCGTGGTGGATTTGAGGACCAGCAACGCCGGCGACCTCACAGGCGAGGAAGTGATCCTCTTCGGCCCGGGCCCGGATGTTCCCGATGCCCACGACTGGGCGATCGCCGCCGACACCATCAACTATGAGATTGTCACCCGCGTGAGCCCGCGGGTCCCGCGCTACTACACCGGGACCGCCGAGGACCAGGACGACGGCGGGGAAGCCGCTCCCGTGGCGGAGGCGACGGGGCTCACCGCGTCCGCGGCGGAGCAGGCCGCCGCAGCCGCCCAGATCCGCGCCGCCTTGACCACGGCCGACGACCGGAACACGGACAGCGCCGGGGACGCCGGAGCGGTGCTGGCATGAGTGGTGTTGGCATGACCGGCGGCGGCGTGACAGGCGGTGGCCAGCCGGGCGCGGCAAACGTGGCCCCGGAGCAACAGGCCACGCCGGTGTGGGAACGCGAGTTCCACGTGGGCTCCGCGGCGGAGACGCAGGAGCTCGCGGCCCGGCTGGGCAGGATACTGCGGGCGGGCGACCTGGTGGTGCTCAGCGGAGAGCTGGGCGCGGGGAAAACCACCTTTACCCAGGGTCTGGGGGAGGGACTCGGCGTGCGGCCGGGCATCATTTCGCCCACGTTCGTCCTGGTACGCAGCCATCCGAGCATGAACGGCGGCCCGGACCTGGTCCACGTGGACGCCTACCGGCTGGAGTCCGAGGGCGAGATCGACGACATCGACCTGGAGAACACCCTGGACGAGGCCGTCACGGTTGTGGAGTGGGGCCGCGGCCGCGTGGAGCACCTCTCCGACAGCTGGCTGGACATTTCGCTGGTCCGGCCCACCGGGGCCGACTTGATGAACCGCCCGGCCGAAGGCGCCGGCCCGGTGGCGGGCACGGCGGAGGGCGCCGCGGGCACGCAGGCGAGCACCGGCGTCGTGCTGGATTTTGAAGAGCCCGACGACGGCGAGCCCCGGTTGATCCGGATGGCCGCCTACGGGCCGCGCTGGGCCGCGTACATCTTCGCCTGACGCCTCACGGCTGCTCTGCACGATTTCCTGCACGATTTCCTGCACGATTTAGCGCAGTGGGAGGCGCCGCAGGCGCATGCGCTCTTCACTGCCCCCGGGCACAGGTCCATAATCGAGGGCGAGAGCAGACCCGCGAGGAGGCCAACCATGGACACTGCGCTGACCCCGTACCTGGGATTCCGCGACCAGGCCAAAGAAGCCATGACCTTTTATCAGTCGGTGTTCGGCGGCGAATTGACGCTGAACACCTTCGGCGACTTCCACGCCAGCGACGACCCGGCCGAGATCGACAAGATCATGCACTCGCAGCTGGCCACCGAGCGCGGCCTGGTGTTGATGGCCGCGGACACACCGAACAGCATGGACTACACACCCGGTTCCAGCCACTCGCTCTCGCTCAGCGGCGACAACGAGGCCGAACTGCGCGGTTACTGGGACAAGCTGATCGATGGCGCCAACGTCACCGAACCGCTGCAACAAGCGCCCTGGGGCGACACCTTCGGCATGTGCACCGACAAGTTCGGCGTCCAGTGGATGGTCAATATCGCCGGCCAACCGCCGTCGTGACCGCTCCGCCCGCCCGCAGCTGCACGGGGCGTCGGGGCCGATGGGATGGGCCGCGGTATACCTCAAGTAAAATTGATGCGTGCTGATCCTCTCCGTTGATACCTCCGCCATCGCCAGCGCCGCGCTGCTGACCGGGCAAGGAGAGACCCTGGCCGCGTTCGCCACCGAGGACACCCGCAGCCACGCGGAAGTGCTGGCCCCCGGAATCGGCAAGATCATGACGACGGCGGACGTCACCGGCGCAGACATCGACGCCCTGGTGGTGGGCGTGGGCCCGGGACCGTTCACGGGCCTGCGCTCCGGCATTGCAACCGCACGGTCGCTGGCCTTCGCCTGGGACAAGCCGCTGCACGGCGTGATGAGCCTGGATGCCATCGCCGTGGATGCCGCGCTGGATGCGTGGCGCGCCGGCGTGGACGAGTTCGTGGTGGCCACCGACGCCCGGCGCAAGGAAGTGTACTGGGCGCGCTACCGCAGCACCGGCGGCACGCATGAACTGCTGGACGGCCCGCACGTCAGCGCGCCGTCCGAGGTCCCGGACCTGCCGGCCTACGGCATGGGCGCCGGGCTGTACCCCCAGCAGTTGCGCCGTGTCACCGAGTACAGCGGCACGCAGCCGACGGCCGAGGCGCTGGGCCGCACTGCCATCGTCAAGCTGGCCAAGGGGCTGGACCTGTTGGACACCGCTCCGCTGTACCTGCGCGAATCCGACGCGAAGATCCCCGGGCCGCGGAAGCGGGCACTGTGAGCGCCGGCGGGCAGCCCGCGGGCCGCATCAGGGCGATGACCGAGGACGATATTCCGGCAGTGGACGCACTGGAGCAGAAACTGTTTCCGGCCGATGCCTGGCCTACCGAAATGTTCTACGAGGAACTGGCGCAGGACACCCGCAGCTACTACGTGGCCGTTGATGCGCTCGGCGAAGTGATCGGCTATGCGGGCCTGATGTGCGTGCGGCCGATCGCCGATGTGCAGACCATCGCCGTGGTGCCCGAGCGCGAGGGGCAGGGGATCGGCAGCAGGCTGTTGACCCTGCTGATCGAGCAGGCCGCGGAACAGCGGGCGGAGGACGTGCTGCTGGAAGTGCGCGCGGACAATCCGCGGGCGCAGCGGCTCTACCGCTGGTTCGGGTTCGAACAGATCCACGTGCGGCCGCGCTACTACCGCGGCGGAACCGACGCGCTGATCATGCGGCTGAAGCTCAAGGACTGGGCCGGCATGCCCGGCGCCGGCCGGGACGCCGCAGGGGCGGGCACATCAGGCGAGCAACCGAAAACAACGGAGGAGAGAAGATGAACCGCACCCGGCCGCTGGTGGTGGGGATCGAATCCTCCTGCGACGAAACCGGTGTCGGCATCGTCCGCGGCGACACGCTGCTGGCCAACACCGTTTCCTCGTCGATGGACGAGCACGTTCGCTTCGGCGGGGTGATCCCGGAGATTGCCTCGCGTGCCCACCTGGACGCGTTCATCCCCACGCTGGAGCAGGCACTTGACACCGCCGGCGTCACGTTGGACGAGGTGGACGCGCTCGCCGTGACGTCGGGGCCCGGGCTGGCCGGCGCGCTGATGGTGGGGGTCTGCGCAGCCAAGGCGCTCTCGCTGGCCACCGGCAAGCCGCTGTACGCGATCAACCATCTGGTGGCCCACGTGGGCGTCGGCGTGCTGGACGGGGGAGTGCTGCCGGAGAATCTGGGTGCGCTGCTGGTGTCCGGCGGCCACACGGAGATCCTGCGGGTGCGCTCCCTGACCGACGACGTGGAACTGCTCGGCTCCACCATTGACGACGCGGCCGGCGAAGCCTACGACAAGGTTGCCCGCATCCTCGGGTTGGGTTATCCCGGCGGTCCGGCCATCGACAAGCTGGCCCGCGAGGGCGATCCGATGCGGATCCGCTTCCCGCGCGGCCTGAGCCAGCCCAAGTACATGGGGTCGGCCCAGGCGCCGGGACCGCACCGCTACGACTGGTCCTTCTCCGGCCTGAAGACGGCCGTGGCCCGCTGCGTGGAGCAGTTCGAGGCCGCGGGCGAGCCGCTTCCGGTGGCCGACATCGCGGCGTCTTTCCAGGAGGCGGTTGCGGACGTGATCACCGCCAAGGCCATGCTGGCCTGTACCGAGCAAGGCATCAGCAACCTGCTGCTGGGCGGCGGAGTGGCGGCGAACTCGAGGCTGCGCGCGCTGACGGAAGAACGCTGTGCCGCACACGGCATCTCGCTGCGGGTGCCGCCGGTGTCGCTGTGCACCGACAACGGAGCCATGGTCGCCGCGCTCGGCGCCCAGGTGGTGATGGCCGGCGGCCAGCCGTCCGGAATCGAGTTCGCGCCGGATTCCTCCATGCCGGTCACCAGCGTGCACCTGTAACGGGACCCGGCCCGACCCGGGCAAGGTCCCGCTACAGGGGCACCGCTACTTCTGGAGGTCGGAGAGCAATTTGGCCACTTCTTCGTTGGTCAGGACCAGCCACGGCGTGCTGTCCGCTCCTTGCAGGGCGGCTTCGGGGCTGTCGCCCTGGGTCCACCACTTCGCCTCGAACACGCGGCCTTCGAGTTGGACGCGGTCGCTCTTGAGGTAGATGGTGTCTATCTTCCACTCCGGGAAGGTTCCAGCCGGGGCGGTGACCACAGGCTGCGGAGTTTCGCCCGGAAGCACCGGCCCGATCAAGGTCCACGGGGTCACTTCTGCAGTCGCGGTGGGATCGTCGGGGACATCGCCGCGCGTCCACCACTTGGCCTTGTAAACATTGCGATGCCAGACAACGCGCTCGTCTGCCACGTACGCAGCCTCGCTGTTCCAGATCGGGTAGGGGCTGGTCGCCGGGTCGTCCACGATCCCGGCAGCGGACGCGGCGGGCGTACTTTCCGGTGCAGCGCCGGCGGAGGCAGTTGGACCCGGTTCACTGACGGCTCTGGGCAGGCCGCCCAGGTTCTGGCCCAGCACGGCCGCGTAGCTGCTTTCGTGCTGCTCCACGCCGCTGCAGTTGTCGGATACCTTGGTCACGTCCCCATAGTTGGCACTGCACGTGGCGTCGCGGTTCAAGGACCACATGGACATCCGGCCGATGCCGACCTCCGAGGCGAACGCGTTGAGGCCGGTGGCATCATCCAGGCTGAAGATCTCGCCCGGCACATCGTTTTGGCCGATCATCGGGGTCAGCCCAATCTTGCTCCAGACCGTCCGTTCGCCCGATTCCAATCCGGCCTCACGGTAGGCCGCCTGAAGTTGGACGTGCGCCGAGCGCGCCGCCTGGATGGAGGCATCGAGCATGCTTTGGTCCGGCTGCCGGCTCTGGCCATAGTCCATGGTCATTAGGTTGACCCCGGCCAGGGGCACCTTGGCTGCGAGCATTTGTTCGACCGTGCGAACGCCCTCCTCGGTCAGGCCATGCGGGGCGACCGGCAGGGTCAGCCAAATATCCAGATCCTGGCCGGCTGCTTCCCGTTCGGCGGCCAGTTGGGCCATGACGGTGGCGCGACGTTCGCCGGCCGCGGTATCCGCGAGGTTGTCGCCTTCAATGTCCAGATCAATCGTGTCCACGTTGTAGCGCTCCAGCACTTGGCTGTACGCCCGCTTCAGCGCGACTGGGTCGGTGCAGCCTGTGGCGAGTTCCTTGTTCAGCAGCCCGCCGAACGAAATGCCGATGTGTCCGCCGGTGTCCGTCAGTCGGGCAACCCTCCGGTCCAGGTCCATGGTGGCTTGGGCTTCGTCGAATCCGTAGAAGCCTCCCCAGGACGGAGTGCAGGACTCTTGGGGGTCCGCCACGATAAAGGAGAGGATGACGCTGCGCTCGGCATCGCTGGAGGGGTTCTCAAAGCTGTAGAACGGCGTAGCTGTGGCGTCCACGTAGCCGGCGAACCACGAGGCCTTGCCCGCAGCGGCGCGGGCATCGGTGAACTGTCCCCAGCCGACCCCTGCCGCGGCCACTATCGCGGCGGTTGCGGTGATCAGCACACCGAGCCGCAGCCAAGACAGGCGGCGGCCCGGAAATCTCTTCGACATTGTTCTCCCCAACTACTGATTCCGCACTCTGGAATCCGTATCTGTACGGTAACAGGTAGTCATCACGGGGCGACACGCCAGAAATAGTGTTGTTAATCACGTTTAAACGTTGTAACGTTGCGCCCCACCGGCCCCTAGACTAAGGAACACCGGCGTTCGTTCCGCCGGTCAAGGATCCACCAGGGCAGAGCACCACCGCTCTGCCCTGTTTCGTCCTGTTTGTTGGGGGTTTCCATGCTAGACATCATGCCCGTCGCTCACCCGGAGCCGATCGCTCCAGCCGCGGACCCCGCGCCGCGGCGCCGCCAATGGGGTGCCGAAAAGCGGTCGGAGCCGATGTCCATCGTGCACCCGAAGCCGACCGGTCGGAAGATCGTGCTGGGACGGCTGGGCATTATCACCACCATCACGGCGTGGATCGTCTACGTGGTCACCACCATCCTGCGCCAGTTCGCCAACAACCCGGGTGCGGGCTTCAGGTTCCAGTTGGAGGCTGCCTCCTACCTGACGGTCGTTACGTTCCTGACGTTCTCCGCCTTGATGTACCTGCTGGCACGGCAGGGTGCCATGTACCGGTTCCGCGACCACCAGCGCGTCCCGCGCGGTGAGTTGGACCGCCACTTTGCCCGCTACGATGACGGTGTGACGGTTCTGGTGCCGTCCTACGCCGAAGAGCCGGAGATCGTCCGTGCCACGCTCTGGTCGGCGGCGCTGCAGGAATTCCCCGACCTGCGCGTGGTGCTGCTGCTGGACGACCCGCCCTTCCCCACCGATCCCGCCGTCATCCAACGGCTGGAGCGCACGCGTGCCCTGCAAACCGAGATCAGCGACAGGCTGCGGGCGCCGGCCGGACGTGCCCTCGCCGCCCTGGCCGCGTTCCGCAATGGCGACCACGCGCCGTCGTCCGATCTGCAGCGACTGATCAGCGAGTACCGCGCTGCTGCCATCTGGCTGGAGGAATTCGCCGAGGCCGAGCGCATCGAGGACCACGTAGACGAGTTCTTCGTGGACCTGGTGGTCATGGGGCTGGCCCGCGAACTCCGGCTGGTTCTGCTGGCGTTGGAGGCAGCCGCCGCGCAATCGGCTGAGCTGGCCCCCGAACGGATCGAGGAGCTGCATCTGCGCTTGGTGCGGACGTTCAGCGTGAAGACCGAGACGTTCGAGCGAAAGCGCTACGCGAACCTCTCGCACGAGGCCAACAAGGCGATGAACCTGAACTCGTACATCTCCCTGATGGGCCAGCGTTGGGCGGTGGAGGACGCCGCCGGCGACACCGTCCTGAGGCAGGTGCGGGAGGGTGAGGACGCGGACCTCGACATCCCAGACACCCGCTACCTGCTGACGCTGGACGCCGACTCCCAACTGCTGCGCGACTACTGCCTGCGGCTGGTCTACTTCCTCGAGTCCCCGGGCAACGAACGCGTGGCGGTCACCCAGACGCCCTATTCCGCCTTCCGCGGTGCTCCCACGCGGATTGAACGAGTAGCCGGCGCGACGACCGACATCCAGCACATCCTGCATCAAGGCATGACCTACTACGGGGCCACCTTCTGGGTGGGCGCCAATGCGGTGATCCGCAAGGAGGCGTTGGAAGACATCGTCGAGGTGGAGACGGTGGGCGGATTCGAGATCCGCACCTATATCCAGGACCGTACGGTCATTGAAGATACCGAGTCCAGCATCGACTTGGGGGCGCACGGCTGGAAGCTGGCCAACTACCCCGAGAGGCTGAGCTACAGCGCCACCCCGCCCGACTTCGGATCGCTGGTGGTGCAGCGGCGGCGGTGGGCCAACGGCGGCTTGCTGATCCTGCCCAAGCTGTGGTCGCAACTGGTTGAGCGGCGCCGCCGGCACGAGCGGATTCTGGTCCGTGAAGTGTTCATGAAGGTCAACTACATGGCCTCGATCGCCTGGGCCAGTTTTGGTCTGGTCTTCCTGCTGGCCTACCCGTATGACAGTCGGCTGCTGAGCCCGGTGGTGTTCGTTGCGGCCTTGCCCTACTTCCTGGCCATGGGCAGCGACCTGCGCGACTGCGGCCACCGGTTCAGCGACATCTTCCGCATCTACGGATTCAACTTGGTGATGCTGCCGGTGAACCTGGCCGGCGTTTTCAAATCGATGCAGCAGGCGTTGACCGGCGAGAAGATTCCGTTCGTCCGCACGCCGAAGGTCAAAGACCGCACGGCGGCACCGGCCCTGTACGTACTGATCCCGTACCTGATGGTGGCGTTCTCTTTGCTGACGCTCTACCGGGACGTTATGGCCGGCAACTGGGGCAATGCGGCCTTTGCCGCACTCAACGCCAGCCTCGCCACCTACGCCATCCACTCCTACATCGGGATCAAAAACTCGCTCGTGGACATAGCGCTGGGGACCATCAGCTGGCTCTACGTGGAGCCCAAAAAGCCGAAGCCTGCCGAACCGGCCGTGATTCCCAAGACAGCCGAAGAAGTCGACTTCAGTTCCATCCTGTACCACGGTGACCGGCGGCTGAACCGCGACCTGCGCGGCAGCCACGACCGGAGGCGTCGGGCAAGCGGGCTGTGAGCCAACCCGGTCAGCTGGTCCCGCGAAGCTGTCCAACCGCATCCAGCACGACGGCGCGCAGGTCGCCGTCGTGCTCTGCAGCCACCCGGCGCTGGCGCTGGTAGCCTGCACCGGCATCGATGATCTTCTCCACGTCTGCCAGTTCATTGCTGCAGCCAAGCTTGCGGGCCACCGGTTCCAACCGGTTCAGCACGTGCTCGCGCAGGTGTTCGGTGACCAGCATTTCCTTGCCGGCGGCGTTGAGGATGATGATGGCGTCCATGCCGTAGCGGGCAGCGCGCCACTTGTTCTCCTGCACGTGCCACGGGGGCATCGTGGGGATGGCCCAGCCGTTGTCCAGTGCGGTGGAGAACTCGTCCACCAGGCACTGGGTGAGCGCGGCGATGGCGCCGACGTCCTGCAGCGTCGACAGCCCGTCGCAGACCCGCATTTCAATGGTGCCCAGCGCGGGAACCGGCCGGATGTCCCAGCGGATCTCGCTGATCGCGTCGATCACCCCGGTGGTGAACATGTCCTGGACGTAGTCTTCGTACAGCGCCCAGCTGGGGAACTGGAACGGCAGTCCGGCGGTGGGCAACTGCTGGAACATCAGCGCGCGCTGCGAGGCGTATCCGGTGTCCTCCCCCGCCCAGAAGGGGGATGACGCGGAGAGGGCCTGGAAGTGCGGGAAATAGTTGAGCAGCCCGTCCAGCACCGGCAGCGCCTTGTCCCGGTGGTCCAGGCCAACGTGCACATGCACGCCGTAAATCACCATCTGCTGGCCCCACCATTGGGTGCGGTCGATCAGCTTGGCGTAGCGCGCCTTGTCCGTCACCGGCTGTGACCGCGGGGCGGCGAACGGATGGCTGCCGGCGCAAAAAAGCTCCACGCCCATCGGGTCGGTCACGTCGCGGACCGCTGTCATCGCGCTGCTCAGGTCGGCCTTGGCCTCGCCGACGGTATTGCAGACGCCGGTGACGAGCTCCACGGTGTTCAGCAGCAGCTCCTGCTTCACGTGCGGGTGCTCGTCGTCGTCTTTCAGCTCAGGGTGGCCGGCGCGGACAGCATCCAGCACCTGCTCGGCCACGGAGACCAGCTCACCGGTTTGTGCGTCCACCAGCGCCAATTCCCACTCGACCCCCAGGGAAGACTGGGCGGACTGGGCGAAATCGATGTTCAAACGCTGCTCCGTATCTGGCGGTACCGGCTGCCGCCGGAGATGCACGTCTCGCGTAGAACGGGCGGCGACACTGAAATTGATTCTAGTGCGTCAGGGCCTGGCCGCGCGCTCACGGCTGCGGCCGCCGGCGGATGGAAGGGGCTCGACGACGATCGCCACCCGGTCCTCACCCATCCGGGTCAGCACCAGCGTGGCCTTGTTAGGTCCCTTGCCGGAACCGGTCAACAGGGTTTTGCGCAACTCGTCCGGGGTGACCGAGGTGCCCCGCTTCTTGATCTCCAGCGTGCCGATCCGGTTGGCCTTGACCCACGCCTTGAGTTTCTTGACGTTGTAGGGCTTGACCTCCAACACTCTGTACGCGCGGGCAAACGGGGTTTCCTGCAGTTCCGGCGAACAGATGTAGGCGATGTGCTCATCCAGCAGGTGCCCGCCCAGGCCGCGGGCCAGGTCGGCGACCAGCCCGGCGCGGATCACCGCGCCGTCGGGCTCGTACAGGTAGCCCCCGGCCGGGCCGGTCTGCACGTCCTGGTGCGCCGGATCGAAGCTGATGGCGCTGGTCAGTTCGGCGGTGCCGCGGGCACCAATCACCAGGGCTGCCCGCCGCACGCCGGGGCGGGCCAGCGTGTTGAACCAGAGCGCGGCCTCGATCACGTCCCCGTTGACGGAAACCCATTGGACCTCGCAGTTCTCCGGGAGCGCATCGTGGGGGATTCCCGGACCCATCTTGACGCCCACCGGCAGGCCCCGGTCGGCGAGTTTCTCCACAAAGGACAGCGGCGGCGAGAACGCCTCCGGATCGAAGATCCGGGTGGTGCCCGACGTCGTGGTGGTCCGCCGTGCCGGATCCAGCCACACGCCGTCGATCCCGGTCAGGTCAACGTCTTCGGCTTCGGCGTTGATCACGGTCGCGTCCGGCCAGGGCATCAGGTTGATGGTGGCCACCGCGGCGGTGGTTTCGTCACGTTCGACGGCGGTGACCCTGCGGTCCAGGGTGGCCAGGGCCATGGAGTCCGCGCCGATTCCGCAGCCGAGGTCCGCGACGTGTTCCACCCCGGCAGTCTGGAACCGCTGGGCGTGCAGGGCCGCGATGTTCAGCCGGGTGGCCTGTTCCAGCCCGGCCTGGGTGAAGAGCATCTTCTCCGCGAACGGGCCGAATTTCGCCTCGGCCTTGGCCCGCAAGCGCGATTGCGTCATCGCGGCGGAAACGAGTTCGGGGGAATGGCCGGCCTTGCGCAGTTCGGTTCCGGTGTGCAGGCTCTCGGCCTCGGAGTACGGGCCGAGCGAGTTCAGCAGTTCCCAGCCTTCCGGAGTCAGAATCGGGGCGATGCTCTCGGCGTGGGTCTCGGGTGCCATGGTTTCAAGCCTAGTGCAGCCGATTCGGGCCAGCGCACTGCCCCCGTTCGTGCTCATGGCGGGCTATGGGTAGTTCTCCCCATGGCCGGATGAGCGGGGCCTCCGTAGGATCGAAGGAAGCTTACTGTGAAGGAGGCCCGGATTATGTCAACACCCTGTGACTGGAGCGACATCGATACGGATGCTTGCCAGGCGGAAATTCAAGCGGAATTGGGCGAGTTGATCGCGGCCAGCAATCGTGTCCACCGCGGATGGCAGGCCTTGTGGGAAGAGGTCGCCGTCCCCGCGCCTGCGTGGCAGAAGGACATGCGCCGCCTGGCCTGAGGCACACGCCGTTTCCGCCCGGACCGCACGGGGGCGCGCCGAAGCGCTGGCCGTGGAAAGCCGCCGGCCTTAGCATGGGCGCATGATCGAATCGGCGGCAACTTTACTGTCCGCGGGACGCTACTTCCGTGAAGTCCTGGCCAACGTCCCGTCTACCGCGTGGAACGCGCCCGGACTGGATGACTGGACCGTCAGGACCCTGGCCGGACACACCAGCCGCGCCCTGTCCACGGTGCTGACGTACTTGGGGCGTCCGGCCGAAAAGGTGCAGGTGGAATCTGCCGCCGACTACTACCTGGCCACCGGGCTGGCGAATGATCCACGGGTCACCGAGCGGGCCATAGCGGCCGGCAAGGAGTTGGGGGCGCATCCGGTGGATATGGTGGACCGGCTGCTGGCCCAATTGGAGAACACACTGCCGCTGGCTGAAGACCGGATCATCGAAACGGCGGCCGGCGGGATGCGCTTCCGCGACTACCTGCCGACCCGGATCTTCGAACTGGCCGTGCACACCCTGGACCTTTCCCGTGCGTGCGGCTTGGTGGCCGAACTGCCCAGCGACGTAGAACTGGAAGCCGGCCGGCTGGCCATTCAGATCGCCTCCGAACGCGGGGACGGCGCAATGGTCCTGCTGGCGCTGACCGGCCGGACCATCCTGCCCGGCGATTTTTCCGTGGTGTAGTCCTTCCGGCCTAGGGCCGGTTGCGGATGCCGGCGGCGGAGACCACGCCGCCGGCGAAGAGCAGCAGCGCAGCGGCCAGGGCGGCGCGCCGGAACCCTTCATAGTCCAGCATGCCGCCGGTAATGGCGCCGGCTGCGGCGATGGCCACCAGCCCGGCAATGCGGGCCACCGCGTTGTTCACCGCGGAGGCGATCCCGCTGCGTTCCGCCGCTATCGCGCCGAGCACCGCGGCGGTCAGCGGGGAGACGGTAACCGCCAGGCCCAGACCCGCCAGCAGTATGCCCGGCAGGATTTGCTGCCAGAAGCTCAGCGGCTCGTGCGCGGACATCATGAGCAGGAACCCGGTCCCGGCCAGCAGCGGGCCCGCGGACATGAACAGGCGCGGCCCGTAGCGGCCTGAGAGCCGGCCAAACCAGGCGGCAAGCGCGAGCGAGAGGACACTCATCGGCAAGGTCGCCAGGCCGGCGGCGGCAGCGCTGAAGCCGGCGGTCTGCTGCAGAAAGACCGGCAGCGCGAACAGGCCCAGGGCCAGCCCGGCATAGACCCCCCGCCGTGGCGACGTTTCCGACGCCGAAGTTGCGCACGCCGAATATCTGCAGCGGCATCATCGGGTAGCGAGTGCGGTGTTCCCACCACAAGAAAAGCCCCAGACTTATCAGCCCGGCGACCAGCGGGACCAGCACCCGTGGGTCTGCCCAGCCGAGCCATTGCTGCTCGATCAGCGCGAACACCGGTCCGGCGAGCCCGGCGGCGGCGAGGCACGCGCCCAGGACATCGACCGGCGCCCGCGGCTCCTGCCGGGGCGGATCTGCCAGCCGGCCCATCAGCCAGAGCGTGGCGGCGATGGGCAGCACGTTCACGGCAAAGACCACCCGCCAGCCAACTGTGTCAACCAGCAGTCCGCCGAAAACCGGGCCGATGATGTAGGCCGTGCCGGTCCAAGCGGTCCAAGCGGTCCAGACGCCGATCGCCCGGTGCTGCTCCCGGCCGGCAAGGTCATGGTGATCAAGGCCAGCGAAGCGGGCACCAGCAGCGCCGCGCCTGCGCCTTGGACGATCCGTGCGGCCACGAGACCGGTTGCCCCCGGCGCCGCCGCGCAGGCCAGCGAGGCCGTCCCAAAGACCATCAGCCCCAGCCGCAGGATCCGGATCCTGCCGAACACGTCGGACACGGCGCCGGCCACCAGGATCAGCGAGCCCAGGGGCAGCAGATAGCCGCCTACCACCCACTGCTGGACGGCCAAGCCTCCGCCGAGGTCCCGGTCAATGGCCGGCAGCGCCACGTTGACGACGCAGGCGTCGAGGAAGGCCACGAAGGAAGCCAGAATGGCGACCAGAAGGATTCTGGCTTCCCCTGCACTTCTCCGCAAAGATGCAGGCCGCGGGTGTTCCGAGCGGGCCGGCGGGCCGGGCGAAGCCATGAACCGGGATTTTACCCCGTTCGTATGCTGCTTTCACGGGCGGACAGCCATGCTCACCTTCTGTGCACTGCACGGGGAGGTCCCCGCCGTTTACGCGGGTGGAACTCTGGCCTGACCGAAGCGGCTGTGCCAGTCTGGGAGGTGTCCCGCCCGCAGAGCGAAGGAGACCACCATGGACAGCGTCGGGTTTACCCCCGCCCATGCTTTCAGCGGCTTCAGCGTCAATGACACGGCCGCCGCCAAACAGTTCTACGGAGGGACCCTGGGACTCGAGGTGGCCGAAGGCCCCATGGGCACCTTGGAACTGAGCCTTCCGGGAGGCGCCAAAGTCATGATGTACCCGAAGCCGGACCACCAACCGGCCACTTTCACCATCCTGAACTTCGCCGTCGAGGACGTCGAAGCCGCGGTGGACCAGCTCAACGGCCGGGGAGTGCAGACCAAGATCTACAACGATCCCGACCTGCCCACCGATGACAAGGGCATCATGCGCGGGCACGGTCCGGACATCGCATGGTTCAAGGACCCGGCCGGGAACGTCCTTGCCGTCCTGAAGCAGTGATGGCGCGGCGCCCGCTCGCCCCTGCCAATTAACGCCCGGCTGGTCATCTCGCAAGCCAATTAACCGCCCGGCCGGCGGGTCAGGCGAAGTAGACGCCGATCCGGTTGCCTTCGATTTCCTCTATCCGGATGTCGATTTCGTAGACATCGCGCAACACCTCTGCATGCATGATCTGCGCCGGCGGCCCTTGATGGACCAGCCGGCCGGAACGCATGGCGATGATGCTGTCGGAGTAGCAGGAGGCGAAGTTGATGTCGTGGATGACCAACACCACGGTCTTGCCCAGCTCGTCGGTGAGCCGGCGCAGCAGCCGCATCATTTCCACCGAGTGCTTCATATCCAGGTTGTTCAGCGGCTCATCCAGCAGCAGGTAGTCGGTGTCCTGCGCCAGGACCATGGCGATGAAAGCGCGCTGGCGCTGGCCGCCGGAGAGCTCGTCCACGAACTTGTCGGCCATTGAGGTCAGGTCCAAATACTCCAGGGCCTGTTCGATGTGGGCCTTGTCGTTGGCCGTCGGCCGGCCGTTGTTGTGCGGGAAGCGACCGAAACCCACCAGGTCACGGACGGTCAGGCGGACTGTCAGCTGGTTGTCCTGGCGCAGGATGGCCATCTTGCGGGCCAGTTCCTTGCCCGCGGTTTTGCTGACGTCCAGGCCGTCGATGGTGACCGCTCCGGCATCCATCGGCAGCAGCCGGGACACCATGGAAAGCAGCGTGGACTTGCCGGCTCCGTTGGGCCCAATGATCGACGTGATGCCGCCGTCCTTGATGTAGCAGCTGACATCGTCCACCACCGTCTGCGTGCCGTAGGTCTTGGAGACGCCGGAGACATGGATCATTTGACGGAGCCTTTCAGCAGCAGGGCGATAAACAGGAGGCCGCCCGCGAATTCAATGACAATGCTCAGCGCGGTGTCGAAGCTGAACACCTGCTCAAGCACCAGTTGGCCGCCGACCAGGGCGATGGCGCCCAGCAGCACGGCGATGGGCAGCACGAAGGTGTGGCGGAAATGCGAGCAGAGCAGGTAGGCCAGGCTGGCCACCAGCAGGCCGAAGAAGGTTATCGGACCCACCAGCGCGGTGGAGACGGCCACCAAAACGGCGCAGACCATCAACACCGTGGTGACGGCGCCCCGGTGGTTCACGCCCAGGTTCAGCGCGGTATCCCGTCCCAGTGCCAGCACATCCAGCTCCCGGCGCATCCGCCAGATGGGGATGCTGGCGGCAGCCACCGCCAGCGCCGAGACGGCAAGCAGCAAGCCATCCACGTTGTTGAAGCTGGCAAAGAACAGGTCCTGCAGGATGATGAATTCGCTCGGGTCGATCAGCCGCTGCAGCAGCGAGGAGATGCCACGGAACATCGTGCCGAACACGATGCCCACCAGCAGCATCAAGTGCAGGCTCTTGCCGCCGCCGGTGAACAGCCAACGGTAGAGCAGGAAGGAGAACGCGACCATCAGCATGACTTCGATCACGAAGCGAGCCGGTGCGCCCATGCTGAGCAGCGCCTGGCCTCCGATGGCGAAGGTCAGCCCGGTCTGGATCAGCATGTACAGGGCGTCGAAACCCATGATCGACGGCGTCAGGATCCGGTTGGCTGTCACCGTCTGGAACAGAACAGTGGACACCCCCACCGCGTACGCCACCAGCAGCATCGAGCCGATCTTGATGGCGCGCCGGGGAAGGATGTAGCCGAGGTTGCCGCGCAGGTCGATGGTCATGAACACGGCGACCAGGACGGCGGTGAGCAGTCCCAGCAGGATGATCCACGTCCGCGGCCGGACCGTCTTGACGGTGCGGCGTTTGTGCTGCGTCAGTGCGGCGGGCAGAACCGTGTCAGCCATTCTTGCGGGTCCTCAGCAGCAGGTACAGGAAAATGGCGCTGCCCACGGCGGAGACAATCACGCCCACGGGAATCTCGTAGGGGAACCGAATGGTGCGGCCAATGATGTCGCACAGCAGCACGAAGCCGGCGCCGAACACCGCCACCCACGGGACCGCGCGGCGGACGCTGTCGCCGAACACCAGCGAGACCAGGTTGGGCACCACCAGTCCCAGGAACGGTATGGCGCCGATGTTGACCACCACCACGGCGCTGATCAGCGAGACGATGACCAGCCCCAGCGTCATCACTCGCCCGTAGTTCAGGCCCAGGTTGGTGGAAAATTCCTGGCCCATGCCGGCCATGGTGAACCGGTCCGCGCACAGATAACCGACCACAGCCAGGATTGCAACGATCCAGAGCAGCTCGTAGCGGCCGCGCAGCACGCCGGAAAAGTCGCCGATCATCCAGCTGTTCAGCGACTGCAGCAGGTCGTACCGGTAGGCAAAGAAGGTGGTGACGGCCGCGATCACGCCGCCCAACATGATGCCCACCAGCGGCACGATCAGGGTGTTGCGCAGCGGGATCCGGCGCAACACCAGCAGGAACAGCCCGGTTCCGGCCGCCGCGAACACGGTGGCCACCGACATCTTGGCCAGCAGCGAGGCGCCGGGGATCGCCACGGTGACCACCAGGATGCCCAGCGAAGCGGACTCCACGGTTCCCACGGTGGACGGCTCCACGAATTTGTTCCGCGCCATCAGTTGCATGATCAGCCCGGCAATGCCCAACGCCGCACCGGCCAGGATCACGGACAGGGTCCGCGGCAGCCGGCTGATCCAGAAGATGTCCCAAGCGGTCTGGTCACCGGACAGCAGCGCCGGCAGGGAGACATCGCTGACCCCCACGAACATGCTGGCACAGGCCAAAATAACGACGGCTGTGCCCGCCCAGGCGAGCTGCGCACCGGATCCCCGGGGGCGCGAACGCCGGGCCGCGGCTGCAGCCGGGGCCGGAGCGGGAGTGGAAATCGTGGAGGAAGCCATAAGTCGGACCACCGCGCAGGCCGCCGGCAGGGAGCCGGCGGCCATACGGGGTGCTACTTCGTAATGGCTGCCTGGACGGCGCTGATCATCGCGTCCGTGTTGTTCAGGCCGTAGCCCACCAGGTACCAGGAGGCTGAATCCAGATAGGTGATGCTGTCGTTCTTGGCCGCCTTGGTGCCGTTGACCAGTTCGTTGTCCAGGACGGCGGTGGCTGCCTCACCGGATTCGCCGACAGCCGAGTCGCGATCGATCACGAACAGGTGGTCCGGGTTGGTTTCCGCAATGAATTCGTGGGAGATCGCCTCGCCGTGCGGGCCCTCGGACTTCACGTCGGCGGCGGGCTGCACGCCCAGCACGTCGTGGACGATGCCGAAGCGGGATCCTGCGCCGTAGGCAGTCATTTCGCCGCCGCTGGTCATCAGCACCAAGCCGGTGCCGGCGTCGGCAGCTGCGGCCTTGGTGTCCTCGATCTTGGTGTCGAGGGCAGAAAGCTTCTCCTCGACCTCGGCTTCCTTGCCGAAGATTTCGCCCAGAGTCGTGGAGACTTCCTTGAAGCTCTCGACCGGTGTGGCGGCATCGACGCTCAGGTCGATGGTCGGGGCGATCTTGCTCAGCTCCCCGTAGGCCTCAGCGGTACGTCCGGAGATGATGATCAAATCCGGGGCGCCCTCGCTGATCGCCTCGAAATCAGGTTCCTTCATGGAGCCGATCTTGGTGTAGCTGTCTTCGCCGTACTGCGCCAGAGACTCGGGGAACACGGCTTCCGGGACGCCGTCAACCTCGACGCCCAGGGCGGTGAGGCTGTCCAGCACGCCCAGGTCGAAGGTGTAGACGGTCTCCGGGTTCACCGGCACGTCCGTGGTTCCCGAGGCGTGCTCAACGCTGATCGTCTCTGCACCGGCGCCTGCTGCGGCATCGGTCTGCTGACCGCACGCGCTCATAGCGAGCATGGAAACGGCTGCGGTCACAACCATCAGGCCGGACTTCAGGGGCTTTTTCACTGACACTCCATCGTTCGTCAATGCCGGGCCCGGGGGATGGGCTCGGCATTAGGCAACATAAACGTTTGCTATTTGCGCGCACTGTGAAAACTATCGGGTTAGGTAAGCCTTACGCAACTTGGCCCGCGACCGGAAAAGCCTCGTGGCGTCACATGGGGGTCGGCAAGCGGGTCGGATCCACTTCCTGCTGGCACTCGCCTTGACCGAGTGCTAACCCGTCTCATAGAGTCGCAGTTAGCACTCTCCCCGTGTGGGTGCTAATTCAAGGAACCGCCTGCCGGCACCGCGACGACGGCAGACATCTCCTTGGCCAAACCTATTCGTAGCTCATGAAAAGGAGAGAGCCGAGTGTCGGTCTCCATTAAGCCTCTTGAGGATCGTATTGTTGTCCAGCCGCTCGAAGCAGAGCAGACCACGGCCTCCGGCCTGGTTATCCCGGACACCGCCAAGGAAAAGCCGCAGGAAGGCAAAGTTGTCGCGATCGGCCCCGGCCGCGTCGATGACAATGGCAACCGGGTTCCCGTTGACGTAGCCGAGGGTGACGTAGTCATCTACTCGAAGTACGGCGGAACCGAGGTCAAGGTCGGCGGCGAAGAGTACCTGGTGCTCTCTGCCCGCGACGTGCTGGCCATCGTCACCAAGTAAGTCCATCAGCTTCAGTCCGGCGGCTCGGGCGCGCGCAGTCGACGCCCTCAGCCGGAACCACGGACAACCGAAATGCCCCGGCTGCCGCTGTATTGCAGCGCAGCCGGGGCTTTTCGCGTGAAAGGAACAAATTCATGGCAAAGCAGTTGGAGTTCAACGACGCGGCCCGCAAAGCGCTGGAAGCCGGCGTCGACAAGCTCGCCAATACCGTCAAGGTCACTCTCGGCCCCCGCGGCCGCAACGTGGTCCTGGACAAGAAGTGGGGTGCCCCCACGATCACCAATGACGGCGTGACCATCGCCCGTGAGGTGGAGCTCGACGACCCGTACGAGAACCTTGGCGCGCAGTTGGCCAAGGAAGTCGCCACCAAGACCAACGATGTCGCCGGCGATGGCACCACGACCGCTACCGTGCTGGCCCAGGCCCTGGTCAAGGAAGGCCTGCGCAATGTGGCCGCCGGAGCCGCACCGGGAGCCCTCAAGCATGGCATCGAGGTAGCGGTCGAGGCCGTGGCCGCCCGCCTGCTGGAGAACGCCCGCGAAGTAGAGGACAAGGTAGCCGAGGTCGCGACGATCTCCGCCCAAAGCCCCGAGGTCGGCAAGCTGCTGGCCGAAGCCTTCGACAAGGTGGGCAAGGACGGCGTCATCACCATCGAAGAGGCCTCCGGCATGGAGACCGAGCTGGTGCTCACTGAAGGCATGCAGTTCGACAAGGGACTGCTGTCGCAGTACTTCGTCACCGACCAGGAGCGCCAGGAGGCCGTCCTTGAGGACGCGCTGATCCTGATCTCCCAGGGCAAGATCTCCACCGTGCAGGAATTCCTGCCGCTGTTGGAGAAGGTGCTGCAGGCCAACAAGCCGCTGTTCATCATCGCCGAAGACATCGACGGCGAAGCCCTCTCCACCCTGGTGGTCAACAAGATCCGCGGCACGCTCAACGTTGCCGCCGTGAAGGCTCCTGGCTTCGGCGACCGCCGCAAGGCCATGCTGCAGGACATCGCGGTGCTCACCGGCGCCCAGGTGGTGTCCGCCGACCTCGGTCTGAAGCTGGACCAGGTAGGCCTCGAAGTGCTGGGTACCGCTCGCCGGATCACCATCACCAAGGACAACACCACCATTGTGGACGGTGCCGGTTCGGACGCCGATGTGGCGGACCGCGTGGCCCAGCTGCAGGCCGAGGTACTGCGCACCGATTCCGATTGGGACCGCGAGAAGCTGCAGGAACGTCTGGCCAAGCTGGCCGGCGGTATCGGCGTGATCAAGGTCGGTGCTGCCACTGAGGTCGAAATGAAGGAGAAGAAGCACCGGATCGAGGACGCAGTGTCCTCCACTCGTGCTGCCCTGGAAGAAGGCATCGTTGCCGGCGGCGGTTCCGCCCTGGTTCACGCGTCCCAGGCTCTGGACACCGACCCGAACGTGCTGGCGCTTGAAGGCGATGCAGCCACCGCCGTCGGACTGGTCCGCCGCGCGCTGGTCCAGCCGCTGCGCTGGATCGCGGAAAATGCCGGTCACGAGGGCATGGTTGTCGTCTCCAAGGTGGGCGAACTGACCGTCAACAACGGCTTCAACGCCGCCACCGGCGAGTACGAGGACCTGTTCGCCGCCGGCGTTATCGACCCCGTGAAGGTGACCCGTTCGGCGCTGCGCAACGCGGCCTCGATCGCAGCCCTGGTGCTGACCACCGAAACCCTGGTTGTCGAGAAGCCGGCCGACCAGGACGAGCACAACCACCAGCACTAACAGCCAGTAAGGTCGCCGCGACGCGCGGAGACCCATGGGCACCCAAACACAGAGGGGATCAGGCCAAGCCTGGTCCCCTCTGTGCTGCCCGGAGTAACCGTTAGCTCCACCACATCCGCAGCGGGCAGAAATACCGGGTGCGCCGGAAACGTTTAGGATGTAACCAACCTCAGGATCCGGTTTCCGGACCGTGCCCGGAGGCCGCCACCGGTATCGCTCGAAAGGCCCTGCAGTGTCCGAAGAATTCAATCCGTTCGCTTTCGAGGGTCTGACCTACGACGACGTTCTCCTGTTGCCCGGCCCCACGGATGTCATTCCGTCCGAGGCCGACACGAGCTCACGCCTGACCCGCCGCATCACCGTGCAGACCCCGCTGCTCTCCGCCGCCATGGACACGGTGACCGAATCCCGGATGGCCATCGCCATGGCCCGCCAGGGCGGTCTGGGCGTGATCCACCGCAATCTCTCCATTACGGACCAGGCCGAGCACGTGGACCGGGTCAAGCGCAGCGAATCCGGCATGATCACCAACCCGGTGACCATCGCACCGGACGCCACGCTCGCCGAACTGGACGAGCTCTGCTTCAACTACCGGGTTTCCGGGCTGCCGGTGGTGGACTCCGAGGGCAAGCTGCTGGGCATCTGCACCAACCGCGACACCCGCTTTGTGCCCCGCGCCGACTACCCGACCACCAAGGTGCACGAGGTGATGACCTCGATGCCGCTGATCACCGGCAAGGTGGGCATCAGCCGTCCCGACGTGATCGAACTGCTGGGCAAGAACCGGATCGAAAAGCTGCCGCTGGTGGACGACGCCGGCATCCTGCAGGGCCTCATCACGGTCAAGGACTTCGACAAGGCGGAGCAGTACCCGCTGGCTACCAAGGACGACGACGGCCGGCTGCGCGTCGGCGCCGCCGTCGGTTTCTTCGGCGACGGCTACGAGCGTGCCATGACCATGATCGAGGCGGGCGTGGACGTGCTGGTGGTGGATACCGCCAACGGCCACAGCCAGGGCGTGCTGGACATGATCGCCCGGCTCAAGAAGGATCCGGCCGCGGCCCATGTGGATGTGATCGGCGGCCAGGCAGCCACCCGCGAGGGTGCCCAGGCGCTGGTCGACGCCGGCGCCGACGCCATAAAGGTGGGCGTGGGCCCCGGCTCCATCTGCACCACCCGCGTGGTGGCCGGTGTGGGCGTCCCGCAGATCACCGCGATCTACGAGTCGGCCAAGGCAGCCATCCCGGCCGGCATCCCGGTGATCGCTGACGGCGGCCTGCAGCACTCCGGCGACATCGGCAAGGCCCTCGTCGCCGGCGCCGACACCGTGATGCTCGGCTCGTTGCTGGCCGGTGCCGCCGAGTCCCCGGGGGATCTGGTGTTCGTCAACGGCAAGCAGTTCAAGGCCTACCGCGGCATGGGCTCGTTGGGTGCCATGCAAACCCGCGGCAAGAACACGTCCTTCTCCAAGGACCGCTACTTCCAGGCCGATGTGCCTGACGACGAGAAGCTGATCCCCGAAGGCATCGAAGGCCAGGTGCCGTACCGCGGCCCGCTGTCGGCCGTCGCGCACCAGCTGGTGGGAGGCCTGCGCCAGACCATGTTCTACACCGGCGCCCGCACCGTCGCCGAGCTCAAGGCCAAGGGCAAGTTCGTCCGGATCACGGCGGCTGGCCTGAAGGAATCCCACCCGCACGACATCATGATGACCGTGGAGGCACCGAACTACAAGCGGTAGTCCCACGCTCCACGACGGCGCCGTTCCCCAGAACAGGGGAGCGGCGCCTCCCGCGTTAACCTAGCGGCAGGACTTTCGCCGGCGCTTAGCGGACGCGGCGGACCCTATCGTGTCGACTGCGTCGCCACGCAGCGACCCGACCGCCTCGTCCTTCCCCTCGTTCCTCGGTCGGCGATGCGCGCCTACACGAAAGTCCCGCCGCTCCGCGTGACGTTGTGGACGGGGTGCGACCAGCCGCGGGTGTGGACGGGACAGCGCATGGGTGCGTGGGCGCGGGTGTGCATACGGCCACCGACCGCCACGCGGGTGAGCCAACGCAGCCGACGTCGGAAGAGCAGAAGGGCGATGATCACGATGGCCGCAGTGTCAGGCCAGCGCGGCGCCGGCCAGTTATCCGGCGCGGGCGGATACGCCCCACTGGACAATCCGGCGGCTCGCTCGAAGTGGTTGCGTGAGGAGGGGAACAGTGCTCCGTCGATGATGTACGCCGCCGGAAATGCGAGTGGGCCGGCGAGCAAGGTGCCTACGGCCCACTGGTCGACATGCCGCGACTCGTGGCTGGCGAGGTCCGCCTCCTCGGTCCGGGTCTGGGAGATGTTTGGGCCGTAGCGGACATACTGGCCCTCGTCGGCTATGCCATATCCGTTGACGCTCAAGGGGCCCGCTGGGGCTACCGGCGGCATCCAGGCAACAAACACGTCGCCGAGCATTGTTCCGCCACCGCTGGTTCGCGGCGGGAGCCAGAACATAACCCACAGCGACGGTCCTGAGCACGATTCCATCTCAAGGCTGCGCCCGATCAGGACCCCGACGCCGCTGATAGGGGCGACCAGAAAATTGCGGGTGATGCGCCACGGGGTTGGCGGTGAAATCTGCAGACGCGGCTCAGGCTTGATCTGCCCGTCGATAGTGATGTGGCTGTGGCAAACGATTTGCGGGGCGAGTGCCTCCTGGGCGCGGGCTCCAGCTCCCGCGACGAGGAGGGCCGCCACCGCAAAGAGGGCGATCCCACGCAGCCGCTGGTGGAAAGCGCAAACGGTACACGATGCGGCTCTCCGCAACCGCCGCGAACGAAGGGAGGGCATGGAGCAGATGAGCCCAACGATGCCAAAACACAGGGTGGACGCCAAGCCACTCGCGAACGGTCGCGTGCGCGCAACGGACCGCCGGATTCTTCCGCTCATGACTGCCCACTTCCCGCTCAGGCTACCTGCGGCCGGCCGGCGGCAACCGTGAGGAGAGCGGACCTACGGTGCGCCTGCCTGCCGTGCGGCAGGTCGAGCGTACCGCCTGCGCTGGGACGACGCCAGCAGTCGGCATGGGGGAGCCCGGCCGCCGACGGCCGCGGCCGGCGTCAGGCCGGCGTAAGTCCTCTCCTGCCGGTTTACCGGTGAAGCGTTCCCGCAGTGGGATAACCTAGAGCCGTGACTTACGAGATTGAAATTGGCCGTGGCAAGCGTGGGCGCCGAGCCTACTCCCTCGATGACGTGGCGATCGTCCCGTCGCGCCGGACGCGCGACCCGAAGGACGTCTCCGTCAGCTGGCAGATCGACGCGTACAAGTTCGACGCCCCGGTGATCGCCGCGCCGATGGACTCGGTGATGTCCCCGGCTACCGCCATTGCGCTGGGCAAGCTCGGCGGCCTTGGCGTGCTCAATCTTGAAGGACTGTGGACCCGGTACGAGGATCCGCTGCCGGTGCTGGATGAAATCGAAGCCCTGGGTACGGAGAGTTTCAATCCGGCCGCCACCAAGCGGATGCAGGAGCTCTACGCGGCACCGGTTCAGCCGGAGCTGATTACCTCCCGGCTGGCCGAGATCCGCGAGGCCGGGGTAACCGTGGCCGGATCGCTGACTCCGCAGCGCACGCAGGAGCACTACAAGACGGTGCTGGCCGCCGGCGTGGACATCTTCGTGATCCGCGGCACCACGGTCTCTGCAGAACATGTGTCCAAGACACAGGAGCCGCTGAACCTGAAGCAGTTCATCTACGAACTTGACGTGCCGGTGATCGTCGGCGGCGCGGCCGGCTACACCCCGGCCCTGCACCTGATGCGCACCGGCGCGGCCGGTGTGCTGGTGGGCTTCGGCGGGGGAGCGACCACCACCACGCGCCGTGCGCTGGGCATCCACGCACCGATGGCTTCGGCGATCTCCGATGTGGCTGCCGCGCGGCGGGACTACATGGATGAATCCGGCGGCCGCTATGTGCATGTGATTGCCGACGGCGGACTGGGTTTCAGCGGCGACATCGTCAAGGCCATCGCCATGGGAGCCGACGCCGTCATGCTCGGTTCCGCCCTGGCCCGGGCCGAAGAAGCACCCGGCCGCGGCTGGCACTGGGGCCAGGAGGCCCACCACGACGAGCTGCCGCGCGGAGACCGTGTGAATGTGGGCACTGTGGGTCCGCTGGAGCGGGTGCTGCACGGACCATCGAACCACACGAACGGCACGTCCAACCTCGTGGGAGCGCTGCGCCGGTCGATGGCCACCACCGGGTACTCCGACCTGAAGGAGTTCCAGCGCTGCGAAGTGGTGCTGGCGCCCATCCAGCCCGGCGACTGATCCCGATCATGGAAGGCTGAGGCGATGACCACCGGTGCCCTGAGTCCCGAAAGCCGCGAGCAGTCGTTGGCCGCCCTGCGTGCCACCGCGGAGCGCGGGGCCGAACTGGACGTGCTGATCGTCGGTGGAGGCGTGGTGGGTGCCGGGGCGGCACTGGACGCGGCTACCCGCGGGCTGGACGTGGGCATCGTGGAGGCGCGGGACTGGGCATCGGGAACGTCGTCGCGGTCTTCCAAATTGATCCACGGCGGGCTGCGCTATCTGGAGATGCTGGACTTCGCTCTGGTGCGTGAGGCGCTGCAGGAACGCGGGCTGCTGCTGGAGCGCATCGCGCCGCACCTGGTGCGGCCGGTGCCGTTCCTGTATCCGCTGACCAAACGGTTCGTGGAGCGGCCCTATGTGGGCGCTGGCGTGGCCTTGTATGACGCGTTGGCGGCGGCCACCGGGCGCGGCCGCGGCGTGCCCTTCCACAAACATTTGTCCCGGCGAGGGACCCTCCGGGCGGCACCCAGCCTGAAGAAGGACGCCATGGTGGGGTCCATCCGCTATTACGATGCGCAGGTGGACGACGCCCGGCTGGTGGTGAACCTGGTCCGCACGGCGGCGGCGTTCGGAGCGCAGGCGGTCAACCGGCTGGCGGTCATCGACTTCCTGCGCGAGGGCGAACGCGTGGTCGGCGCCCGCGTGCGCAACCAAGAGGACGGCAGCGAGTTCAACATCCGTGCCAAGCAGGTGGTCAATGCCACCGGTGTGTGGACGGACGAAACCCAAGCGATGGTGACAGAGCGCGGCCAGCTGAGCGTTCGTGCGTCCAAGGGAATCCACTTGGTGGTGCCGCGGGACCGCTTCCAGTCCACCGTGGGCCTGATCCTGCGCACCGAGAAATCGGTGCTGTTCGTGATTCCCTGGGGCCGGCACTGGATCATCGGCACCACGGACACGGACTGGGACCTGGACAAGGCCCACCCTGCGGCCTCGTCCAAGGACATCGACTACCTGCTCGAACACGTCAACCAAGTGCTGCAGCGCCCGCTGACCCGGGAGGACGTCGAAGGCGTCTACGCCGGACTCCGGCCGCTGCTGGCGGGCGAAAACGATTCCACCGCCAAGCTCTCGCGCGAACACGTGGTGGCGCACCCGGTCCCCGGATTGGTGGTGGTGGCCGGCGGCAAGTACACCACCTACCGCGTGATGGCCAAGGACGCCGTGGACGAAGCCGCGCGGGCACTGGATGAGCGCGTGCCGCCCAGCTGCACCGATACCATCCCGCTGCTCGGCGCCTCCGGGTTCAAGGCCGCGTGGAACAAGCGCAGCCGCACCGCCGACCGGACGGGCATCCACGTGGCCCGGGTGGAGCACCTGCTCAACCGCTTCGGTTCCATGGCCGGCGACGTGCTGGACATCATCACCGAACGGCCCGAACTGGCCGAACCGCTGCCGGGCGCCGACGACTACCTGGCGGCCGAAGTGGTCTACGCGACCACGCACGAGGGAGCCCGGCACATCCACGACGTGCTCACCCGCCGGACCCGGATCTCCATCGAGGCCTGGGACCGCGGCGTCTCGGCCGCGCCGGTGGTGGCAACCCTGATGGCGCCGATCCTGGGCTGGAGCGAGGAACAAGTGGAGCGAGAGGTGAAGCATTACCTGGCCCGGGTGGAAGCGGAACGGCTCAGCCAGGAGCAGCCCGACGACGTCTCCGCGGACAGTGCCCGGATGGGCGTCGACGACATCGTGCCGCTGGCCTGAGGGCGCGGGTGCCGCCCACGGCGGACCCCGGCGTGGATTCGTTTTCTACAGGCTTGCGAAGTACCTTTAAAGGGTGCTCAAGACTGCCCTGAAACCCCGCTGGATAGCGGCTCTGGTGCTTGCGCTGGCGCTGTCCACGGTGTTTGTGCTGCTGAGCCAGTGGCAGTTTTCCAGCTCCCAGAGTGAACCGCCGCCGCCCCCGGGCGAGACCGAAACCGTCAAGCCGCTGACCGATGTGTTCGAGCCGGGCGTCCCGATGATGGCCGCCACGGCGGACCAGATGGTCAGTCTGGACGGCAGGTTTGTCCCCGACGAACAGGTGCTGGTCCAGGGCCGTCTGCAGGACGGCGACAGCGGACTCTGGGTGGTGGACGCGTTTACCGTGGACGGTGTGGAGCAGTTCCGTGAAGACGTGGTCATCCCCGTGGTGCGCGGCTGGATCAAGGATCCGGCGGATGCCGTTCCCGCCCCGGAAGGCGAGGCCACCGTCGTCGGGCGGCTGCTGCCCACCGAGGCGCCGCTGCCCGGCGCCAGGCCCGCCGGGCAGGTTGCCTCGCTCTCGGTTGCCGAGCTGATCAACCGCTGGGACGTACCGAGCTACGCCGGCTTCGTGGTGGGTACCGGTTTCACCGTGGCCGGCAAGGACCTGGGCACGGCGACCGACGGCACGGCCATGCAGCCGGTGGTCGTTGGACCGCAGCCGCAGGAAGCACCGGTCAACTGGATGAACATCTTCTACGCGGTGGAATGGGTGGTGTTCGCCGGCTTCGCCATCTTCCTCTGGTGGCGGCTGGTGGCCGACGACTACCGCCGCGACCTGGAGGACGCCGAAGACGCGGCCGCAGAAGCCCGCTCCGCTGCAGAAGCCGAACGCGGCGGCGCGGCGGGCCCGGCGGCACCTCATCCCGGTGACCAAGACGGCGCCGACCAAGGCAACGCCGACCAGACCAGACCCAGCAACACACCCCACGCAACGAGGTAGTCCACGTGACAGACAACGCCCCAGACCGTTCCGCAGCGCCGCCCCAGCGCCCGGCCAAGCGCCGCTTCGCTGGAACGCACACCCAGATCCGCTCTGCCCTGACGTTCTACAAGGTCACTTCCTACATCACCGGCATCATGCTGTTGCTGCTCTGCGCGGAGATGGTGTTGCGCTACGGCTTCAATTTGTTCCTGTTCGCCGGCGCAACCAACACGCTGACCGGGGAGACCTTCGCGCTCGGCCTGGCGCAGGCTGAACCTTCGGTGATAGAGGGCGTGAACCTGTCCATCGCGGTGCTGGTGGCACACGGCTGGCTGTATGTGCTCTACCTGATTGCCGACTTCCGGCTCTGGTCGCTGATGCGCTGGCCGTTCACCAAGTTTGTGCTGATTGCCATGGGCGGCGTGATCCCGTTCCTGTCCATCATCCTGGAGCGCAGGGTGCACCGCGAGGTGGAAGAAGAACTGGCCGCCCACCCCGAAGCCGCCAAGCGCTACTGACCGGAGCCAGCCACCAGTTTCAAGGGCGGAGCATGACGGCGGTGCGCACCGCCGTCGTGCCTTAACTCACGTTGCGAAGCCCGACGTCAAAGTGCGTGGCCCCGGGCACGGCGACTATCCTGTAGGGGTGACTACTCCTCCCCCCGCCACTACGGACCACCGGCCTGTCCTCGTTGTTGACTACGGGGCCCAGTACGCGCAGCTGATTGCCCGCCGCGTGCGCGAAGCCAACGTGTACTCCGAAATCGTTCCGCACACCTTCACTACTGAACAGCTGATGGCCAAGAACCCGGCGGCCATCATCCTCTCCGGTGGCCCGTCCAGCGTGTATGCCGAGGGCGCTCCCCGCGTCGGCGCCGACCTGTTCGAGGCGGGTGTCCCGGTGTTCGGCATCTGCTACGGCTTCCAGGCCATGGCAAACGCCCTGGGCGGCACGGTGGCAAAGACCGGTCTGCGCGAGTACGGCGCCACGGACGCCACCACGGTGGGGGAGGGACGCTCGATCCTGGCCGGCATCCCGGCCTCGCAGAATACCTGGATGAGCCACGGCGACTCGGTGCAGCAGGCGCCCGAGGGCTTCGACGTGCTGGCCAGCACGGCCGGCGCCCCGGTAGCGGCGTTCGCGAACGAGGAAAAGAAACTCTACGGCGTGCAGTGGCACCCGGAGGTCAAGCACTCCGCGCACGGCCAGCAGGTGCTGGAGAATTTCCTGTTCCATGGTGCCGGGCTGAAGCCCAACTGGACCACCGGCAACATCGTGGAAGAGCAGGTGGAGCGCATCCGCGCGCAGATCGGCGATTCCCGCGTGATCTGCGGGCTGTCCGGCGGGGTGGATTCCGCCGTCGCCGCGGCCCTGGTGCAGCGCGCCGTCGGCGACCAGTTGACCTGTGTCTTCGTGGACCACGGGCTGCTGCGCGAGGGCGAAGCCGAGCAGGTGGAGCGCGACTACGTCGCCGCCACGGGCGTGAAACTGCATGTTGCCAACGAGCAGCAGCGCTTCCTGTCCGCGTTGGCCGGGGTCACCGATCCGGAGACCAAGCGCAAGATCATTGGCCGCGAGTTCATCCGCGCCTTCGAGGCAGCCGAGAAGGCCGTGCTGGCCGAGGCGGCCGCGGAGGGCGAGTCGGTGAAATACCTGGTGCAGGGAACGCTGTACCCGGACGTGGTCGAGTCCGGCGGCGGCGAGGGGGCCGCGAACATCAAGAGCCACCACAACGTGGGCGGTTTGCCCGAGGACCTGCAGTTCGAGTTGGTCGAGCCGCTGCGCACGCTGTTCAAGGACGAAGTCCGGGCGGTCGGCGCACAGTTGGGCCTGCCGGCCGAGATCGTCGGCCGGCAGCCGTTCCCCGGCCCGGGCCTGGGCATCCGTATCATCGGCGAAGTCACGCAGGAACGCCTGGACCTGCTGCGCAAGGCCGACGCCATTGCCCGGGCGGAGCTGACCGCTGCCGGCCTGGACCAGGAAGTCTGGCAGATGCCGGTGGTCCTGCTGGCCGACGTGCGCAGCGTGGGCGTACAGGGCGACGGCCGCACCTACGGGCACCCGATCGTGCTCCGTCCGGTCTCCTCCGAGGACGCGATGACCGCTGACTGGTCCCGCCTGCCCTACGATCTGCTGGCACGGATCTCCAACCGGATCACCAACGAAGTGGACGGGGTCAACCGCGTGGTGCTCGACGTGACGAGCAAGCCGCCGGGAACCATCGAGTGGGAGTAGCCACAACGGGCAACCGCTGCCAACCCGCCGCACAGCGCGGGAACACTGCACAGCAAAATTCGCCGAGGCAGTGTTGCGGTCGCCCGTTTGGCGTTTAAAGTCCGATACCTTGATTGACATGCCGTTGTGGTCGAGGCAAGTAGCCGAGAGTGAAGTAAAGGGGGCAGCCGTGTCGCTGGCCAGCGTAGCTGAGGCTGCTGAAGACGTTGTGGCATCTTGGCTGGAGAAGCTGGGCGATGTGGCCGGGTCCGACACCTTGCTGCGGTTCGCTCCGACGTCGTCGAACAGCATCGACCTGACGCATGCCCACCCTTCCGGCCTGGCCCAATTGCTGGCCGGGCGCCGCACCCGTCTCTCCACCTTGTTGCGCGATCCGAACCAATACGCTGCCGCGATGCGTACCGCCCGCAGCCTGCGGGCCAAGATTCTGGAACTGGGTGCCGACCGCGGCATCGACGTCGGCTATCTTGCCGCGGGCACCGCGTCCTGGCGGGTTCCGGAGATCGGCCGGTCGGAGTCACTGAATGCCCCGGTGATGCTGACGCCGGTGGCACTGACCGTGCGCCCCAGCCAGGACGACTTCGAGCTGCAGCTGGCCGACCGCGCCCGGCTGAACCCGGCCCTCGTCCGCCATCTGTCCGCCGAGCAGGGGATCGGCATCGATGCGGAGGCGACGGCCCGGCTGGCCTACGGCACTGCCCGCCTCGATCCGCATCCGGTGCTGGAACGGCTGCGCCTGCTCACCGCCGACGTTCGGAACATGACCATCGAACACCATTTTCTGGTGTCCACCTTCGCCGATCTGGAGGCCGTCACCGATCCGGTCCTGATCGATGCGGGACACCCGGTGATCCGGGCTCTGGCTGAAGCCGGCGCGGGTTCCGAGGAGCCGCGCCCTGCTACCCACGGCCTGGGCGGGGTGCCGGTGCCGGAGGTGGAGCTGCCGCCGATCGATGAACGCGATCCTCAGGACGAGTTCCTGCTGCTGGACGCCGACGCGGCGCAGCAGCAGGTGCTGGATCTGGTCCAGGCCGGGCACTCGCTGGTGGTTTCGACGCCGCCGGGCACCGGCCAGACCCAGACCGCACTCAACGCCGCGGCGGCGCTCGCCTACGAGGGCAAGAGTGTGCTGGTGGTGGCGGAGCGCCGCGGCACGCTGAACGAATTCGCGCAGCTGCTGGAAACCGTGGACCTGGGATCGCTGGCGCTGCAGCTTAGCGCGGACCTGACGCCTGACCAGCTGCGGCAGACGCTGATCCGCGCCATCAGCCGCAGCGAAAAGGCACAGGAGCCGCAGCTGGGGAAGCTGCACGCCACTCTCGCCGACCACCGGCACAAGCTGCTGGACCACGTTAAATCGCTGCACAATGTCCGGAGCCGCTGGCGCTGCTCGCCCTATCAGGCGATGCAGTCGCTGGCCAAGCTCACCTCGCTCGATCCGGCGCCGGCTACGACAGTCCGGTTGAAGCGGTCGGTGCTGGACAGCATTACCGACAGGGCCGAACTGACGGCACGGTTGGTCCGCGCGGCCGAACTGGGCAGCTTCAGCAAATCCTCTACCACCAGTCCGTGGTTCGGCGCCAAGCTGCTCAACCGCAAGGAAACGGAGGACGCCCACCAGCTGGCCTCCGACCTGTCCAGGGATGTTCCGCAGCTGCGGACGCGGATGAGCAAGGTGGCCGAGCATTCGCAGATCGCCCTCGCCGAAACATTCCGCGAGTGGGGCGAGCAGCTGCAGCTGCTGGTGGAAGTCCGCGGCAGCCTGGACAAGTTCACCCCGGACATCTTCGACCGGCCGGTCACCGACCTGATCTCGGCGACCGCGCCGAACTCCTGGCGGCGGGACCGCGGGATCGAGATGAGCTCGATGACCCGCTCCCGGCTGCGCAAGGTGGCCAAGGAATACATCCGCCCCGGCGTGCACATTTCCGACCTGCATGAATCCCTTTTCGAGGTGCAGCAGCAGCGGACCAAGTGGGCCGACTACGCTACCTCGCAGCGCCACCCGGCGGTTCCGTCCGGCCTGGCCGACCTGAACAGCTTTTATCGGGATGTGGCACAGCGGCTGCAGAAACTGGCAGCCCTGCTGGCTCCGGTGCCCGAGGACCGTGCGCTGGTGGCCATGCCCGACGGCGAACTCCAGGAACAGCTGAACTCGCTGGCCGCGGACAAGGAAACGCTGATCAACCTGCCCGAACGGACGCTGCTGCTCGAGCAAATGCGCGAACACGGACTGGGCGAGCTGCTGGACGACCTGGCCGAACGCCAAGTCGGTGCCGAGCAGGTAGGTGCGGAACTGGATCTGGCCTGGTGGCAGTCGGCGCTGGAAGCGATGATCAGCGGCGACGACTACCTGGCCATGTCGGACGGCGACAATCTGCGCAAGCTGGAGGCCGTCTACCGGCTCGCGGACAACGCACACATCGCGTCCGGGCCCGCCCGGCTGCGCTGGGAACTGGCGCAGAACTGGCGGCATTCGCTCAAGAGCAAGCCCAAGGCCGCCCACCGATTGCGCGACCTGCTTAAGGCCGGCGAACCTACCCTGGCCGCGCTGGGGCAGCAGTCGGAATCGCTGGTGTCGGCGCTGCTGCCCATCTGGACGGCCTCCCCGCTGGTGCTGCCGCTGCTGCTGCCGGAAGGCAAGCACTTCGACGCCGTGATCGTCCTCGACGCCGAGGCCACCAGCCTGCCGTCGGCCCTGGCCGCGGTCTCCCGGGCGCACCAGGTGGTGGCGTTCGGCGACGGCGAGCTCGGCCGCGCAGCGCCCTTCGAGGTGAATGTGGACCGCCGGAACGATCCGGTCACCGGCGAGACGCCGAAGCCGTTGACCAGCTGCTTCCACGCCCTCTCCGAGGTGCTGCCGGTGGTGCGCCTGACCACCGCGTACCGCGCCGTGGACCTGGACCTGACCCGCTCGTTGAGCGACAAGTTCTACGGGGGATCGCTGTCCCGGCTGCCCGGTGCCAGTTCCATTCGCGGGGGCGGCCTGGAAGTGGAATACCTGCCGGACGGCACCGGCATGCCCGGCGCCGGGCATGAAGGCGTGGAGAGCGTTCCGGCCGAACTGAACCGCGTGGTGGACCTGGTCTTCGAGCACATCAGCCTGCGGCCGTCGCGGTCGCTGGCGGTGGTGACGGCCAGCGCCCGGCATGCCGCCCGGGTGGCGGAGGCCATCCGGCTGCAGATGCCCAACTACCCGTCGGCAACGAGTTTCTTCCAGCGCCGCCAAGAACCCTTCCGGGTGGTCCCAGTGGAACGCGCGTCCGGACTGGTCCGCGACGACGTGATCTTCTCGCTGGGCTTCGGCCGGACTCCGCACGGACGCGCCGTGCACGACTTCGGGCCGTTGTCGGCGGCGGGCGGACGGGCGCTCTTCGCGACCGCGGTGACCCGGTCCAGGCACTCGCTGCACGTGCTCAGCTGCTTCCGTCCGGAGGATCTTGACCCGGAGCGGCTGCGGCATGGAGCAGTTGATTTCCACGAACTGCTGGACCGCCACCTGGGCGACGGCCGCTTCCGGGCGTCCGAACTCTCGCCGGGCATCGACGACCCGCTGGTCGCCGATCTGGTGGAGCGCATCCGCGCCCGCGGCGCCCGCGTTTGGGACCACTACTACGGACTCATCGATATCGTGGCCAGCACGAACACGGTAGAGTATTCGCCGGATGCTGAACCGACGCTTCCGGTGGCCCTGGAATCGGACGGGACCCCGGAGTACCGGCAGTTGACCGTCCGCGAACGCAGCCGGCTGCGCCCGCAGCAGTTGGAACGGCTCGGCTGGCGGCCCCTGACCCTGTGGACCATCGAGGTGTTCACTGATCCGGAGAAATGCGCGGACCTGATCGGAGGCTACTTGGGACTGCAGAAGCCGGAAGAACCGGCAGAAAAGAACGGTCGCGCGGCCGCTCCTGGAAAGCCGGAGCCGTCAGCGGAGCAAACCGGGCAGGCACCGGCTGAGCCCGAAACGGATGCCACGGCCGAGGCACAAGATGCCGGCCAGGACGGTTTGCGGCCGCGCCGGGCCAAGCGCAGCCAGTCCCCGACGCTGCCGACCAAGGCAACCGAGGACGACCCCCGTGCCTGGGGCGACCGGGACGAGGACCGCGACGCCTGGCTGCATGAGCAGCGCCCTCCGCACTGGGGCTGAGCCGGGAAACCGGGGCGGCGTGAGGGGCTGACAGTCCCACCGGGACCGTTACCCGACCAGCACCAGGAAGATATTGCCCCGGCTGGAAGCGCCGGCCAGGGCAGTTGCGTCGGACTGCGCTGCGGCCACCACCACCAGCCCATCGGGTTCCTGTGAGCCAAGCAGCGCAGGCGAGGCACCGCCGTCGTCGGCTTTCCACAGCACCGGAACCGCGCGCGCCAAGACCGTCGATCCCGCCGGCTCGTCGAATCCGTTGCCGCTGCTGAGGACAATATCCACCAGCTGGCCGGGTGAGACCAACTGGACGGTGGAGGGGTCTGCTGGTCGGACCGGCACGGCCACCGTCCCTGGCGGTGCACCAGCCAAGAGTCCCGGCCCGACAAGTGACGTGTCGAAGACCGGAGAACCTGCCCGCAGGGCCGTGGCCAGGCGCTGGCCGACCAGCGGCGAGGTACTGTCGGCGGTTCCGTCCGGGACGGAGCCCGCCGGCAGCTCGGCCAGAGCGATGTCCCCCGTGGACAAGACGGTGCCGGCAGGCAGATCCGCCGCGGCGACCACCACGGCATCAGTCGGCGCCGGCGCCGGGGTGAACTGATGGACCACCAGAGCGGCGGCAGCACAGAGCAGCAGGGCGGCCAGCAGCCGGTAGTGCCGGCGGAACAGCCGCCGCGGCATCAAGGCGAGGCGGGCGCTGCGGGTGGTTGCTGCGGCAGGGGGCATGCTGCCACGTTATGCCGGGCGGCGGGTGTGCCGGCAGCAGGCGGCAGGGCACTGTGGATACAGCGCTGTCACCGTTGAGGTGTGTAGGAAAAGCGGCGGGTCGCCCGCCGTCCGCAGTTGCCTAGCTGGCGGCTGCGGCGGGTGCCGGAGCCGCGGCGGGCTTAGCCGGTTCAGCGGCGGCAGCCGGCTTGGCGGCTTCCGTACCGCCGGTGGAACCGGAGGACGCCGCGGGAACGGAGCTGGCCTTGGCGGCGTCGCGGGAGTCCGTGCGGTAGAAGCCCGAGCCCTTGAAGACAACGCCCACGCTGTTGAACTTCTTGCGCAGGTTTCCGCCGCATTCGGGGCAGACGGTCAGCGAATCGTCGCTGAAGGACTGCTGGATATCGAAGGCGTGGGTGCAATCTTTGCAGGCGTAGGCGTACGTGGGCACTGTGGTTCCTCCTGAAAACTTGGCCTGGAGCAGAACAGTGCCTGATACGTAAATTGGCACTCAAATGCTCCGGGTGCCAATTCTACACTGTGTCTATACCGTGTTCCGCACCGTCCGGCTACTGAACCACGTCCAGCCGTCGGGAGTGACTACACCGTCCAGCGGTGCATCGAGGGTAGTGAACTCGAAGGTGCCCGAGGGCACCACTTCGTCCGAGTAGAAAAGTCCCACAATCTTCGTGCGGTCGGCGCCGGCGGGCAGCGAGGCCAGGAACCGGTCGTAGTAGCCGCCGCCTTGGCCCATCCGGTTGCCAGCTGAGTCGACGGCCAGGCCGGGAATCAGCAGCAACGGCAGGCCGGCCATGATCTCCGGTCCGAAGCGCTCTCCGACGGGCTCGTCCACCCAGGCCCGGGGGCTGCGGGCCAACTCCACGCCGGTGTACCAGCGGGCCCAGCTGAGCCGGTAGCCCGGTTCGCAGATGGGGACCACTACGTCGTAGCCGGCGTCCTCCAGTGCAGGCAGCAGGGTCCGGGTCGACGGTTCAGAACCGACGGAGAGGTACGCCGGGACGGTGGTCCCGGCCGGGATCTTCAGCTGCCGCAGTCCGTCCAGCACCTGCTGCGCGAAAGCGGTTCCGGCCCGCAGCCGCTCCTCGGCGGGACGCTCGCTGCGGCGGGCCCGGAAGTAGGCACGGGCCGTCTCCTTTTCCAATCGGGTCTGCTTCTCCATGGCCGCCATCGTAATTCCTTTCCCGGCAGTCGGCTTGCTGCGCAGCTTCGTTCGGTACTCTGAAGTCATGACGTCTCATAGCACGGTCCGCAAAGCAGTTATTCCGGCCGCCGGCCTGGGAACCCGTTTCCTGCCTGCAACCAAGGCTATGCCCAAGGAGATGCTTCCCGTCGTGGACAAGCCGGCCATCCAGTATGTGGTCGAAGAAGCCGTGCACGCGAACCTGAACGACGTCCTGGTGATTACTGGTCGCAACAAGCGGGCGCTGGAGGACCACTTTGACCGGGTGCCCAACATTGAGCGGATCCTGGAGGAGAAGGGCGACTTGGAAAAGCTTGCCGCCGTCCGGGCTGCCTCGGAACTGGCGGACATCCACTACCTGCGCCAGGGGGATCCGCTGGGGCTCGGCCACGCGGTGCTGCGGGCCCGCCAGCACGTGGGCAACGAGCCCTTCGCCGTGCTGCTCGGAGACGACCTGATCGACGAACGCGACGACCTGCTGGCCCAGATGATCGAGGTCCAGCAGCAGACCGGTGGTTCCGTGGTCGCCCTGATGGAGGTGGAGCCGGCACAAATCAGTGCCTATGGCTGCGCCGACATTACCCCGCTGGGCGACGGCAGCTACGTGCGGATCAACGAACTGGTCGAGAAGCCCTCGCCGGATGAGGCGCCGTCGAATCTGGCCGTGATCGGCCGTTATGTACTGCATCCGGATGTCTTCGATGTGCTGGAGGATACGAAGCCGGGCCGCGGCGGCGAAATCCAGTTGACGGACGCTCTTGAAGTGCTGGCCGGCCGGGAAGGCGAGGGCGGCGGCGTCTACGGCGTGGTCTTTTCCGGACGCCGTTACGACACCGGCGACAAGCTCAGCTATCTCAAGGCAGTGGTGACGATAGCCTCCGAGCGGGAGGATATCGGCACGGAACTGCGGGGCTGGCTGAAAGAGTTCGTCGACGGTTCGTGCGACTGACAGCTCGACCGCAAAGATCTTCGAATGGTTTATGGCGCGGCGATCTGGCCGGCGACACTTGAGTGCGGGGATTTGTCGCTGCGCCCCATCCGCTACCGGGACAGGCACGAGTGGATGGCGGTACGGCGCCGCAACGCACGTTGGCTGGAGCCGTGGGAGGCCTCGAATCCGGCTCCGGGCGGCTATCTGCCCGCCTTCTCCGAGATGGTCCGCTCACTCAAGCACCAGGCGCGCATGGCCATGGCCCTGCCCTGGGTCATCACGGAGCTGCAGCAGGGACAGCCCAAGCCCGCACTGATCGGGCAGCTCACCGTTTCCAGCATCACCTGGGGGTCCGCGATGTCCGCGACCTTGGGTTACTGGGTGGATCAGGCTTGCGCCGGACGGGGGATAGCGCCGACGGCGGTGGCGATGGCTACAGACCACTGTTTCCAGACGCTGGGGCTGCATCGGATGGAGGTCAACATCAGGCCGGAGAACCGGGCCAGCCTCCGCGTAGTGGAGAAGCTCGGTTTCCGGGACGAGGGTCTGCGTCCGCGGTACCTGCACATCAACGGCGCGTGGGCAGACCACCGCAGCTTCGCGCTGACAGCCGAGGAAGTCCCCGGTGGCCTGCTGGCCCGCTGGTTGGAGCACGGGGACGTCGGGTTGACACCATAAAGCAGGCCCGGGCGGAATCGTTATCCGACACACCGGGAAGAATGCCACGTCCGGCATGCCTGAGCTTCTACGGTTTTGAGAGTGGACATTCAGAGCTCTGTGATCTTGGCGGTCATCGTTGGGCTGTGGTTTGTCTGGGTAGGACCGTACCTGCTCCGCGGAGGATTCCGTCCCGCGATGGCTGAACCGGCGCCGGGGCACGCAGCAGCACCACTAGTTTCAATACCCGCAACCGCCTCCAGCGGCAACCAGGGGATCATCATGGAATACAACGCACAGCCGGCACCGTCGACGTCGTCGCCCGTGCTGCAGCCCTCCTCCCAGCAGCCCTCCCGGCAGGCCGCCGGGCAGCCGGAGTTTCGGATCCGCTATGGCCGGACCGCGCTGGCACTGACCGGAGCCGTGGCCCTGGTGGTTTTCGTCGCCGGCGGTGCGCTTGCGCTGGCCGGCGTGGTTGCGGGCCAGGTCCCTGGTTTCGCGCTGCTGGCGACTTTCGCCGTCGTCGTGATCTTGCGCTCCTTGGCAATCCGCGATCGCAGGAACCGTGCGGCGGCCCGCGCGAACCGGGCGGCCCGCACAGCGTCGACATCCCAGGCCACCGGCATGAGGACTCCCGCCCGGCCCACCCAACTCTTTGATGGGGCCGCCGCTGAGGCCCAGCCGGCACCGGAAGCCGCACCGGCCGCGCCCGCTCCGCTGACGGCCGCCGAACTGCGTGGGCAAGCATTGAAGGTTGCCGCAGAGGCCGGGGATACTGCTGCCCCGTCCCGGCCGTCCGGGGCCCCATGGCAGCCCGTGGACGTACCCAAACCGACGTACGTTGCCGCCGCCAAGGCCAATCGTCCGGCTCCCGCTCCGCTGCCGGCTTCCGAGGTCAAGAAGCCGCAGGTCAAGACGTCGATCAAGCAGACTGCCGCGCAGCGGACCGAAGAAGCCGCGGCGCAGCGGTCTGCGGAGGCTGCCGAGCAGCACACCGAGGAGGCCGCTTCGGCGGCCGATGCATCCGGCCAGCCGTCTGCAGCGAACCGGCTGAACCTGGACGACGTGCTGCAGCGCCGCAGGGCCTGACCCCTCCCAGACGGTGACTGCGGCCTGCCCTTGGGGCGGGCCGCAGTGCTCTCTGCTCGGCAATCGGGTCAGCAATACCGAGCGGTGATGGCCGAGATGGTGTGGAATGGAACTATGGACGCACCGAATCAGGACGTGATGGCCACGGAAACCGCCGGTATCGACCTCTTGGAAAGCTCCGAGATGCGCGAGCCGCTGGAACTGGCCGTCGCCACGATTGGAGGCGCCGTCCAGTCCTGGCACCTGGCGAAACTGCAGCACCGCCCGGGCGGCGGCACCACAGGCATCTACACGGTGCGGCTTCGCGGGAACGACGGCGGCGATCGGACGGAGTACGTCTGCATCACCACGGCGGCGGTGCCCGAATGCGGCCTGCCGCTGGTGCGCCTTGACGGTGGAACCGTCCCGTTGACAGCCTGGCTGTACCCGTCCGACCCGGTGCTGGTCGGGTTGCCTGCAGCCTGCGACCCGGCTGCCGTCGGCCGCAGTGTCTTCGGCGGGGGAGAAGCGGAGCTGCGGATGGTCAGTTACCGGCCGCTGCGCCGTGCCGTCCTGGAGGCCGTGCAGGGCGGCCGCAAGGTCTTTCTCAAGGTGGTCCGCCCGGACCGGGCGGACCAACTGCTTCGCCGGCACCGCTTGCTGACCGACGCGGGTTTGCCTGCACCTGTTGCCACCTCCGGCCCGGCCGACGGCGTGGTGGTGCTGACGGAGGCGGAGGGAACCCACTTGGCCCGGGCCATCATGAACGACGGCGCCGCGGCGCTCGCGCCGGAGACCCTCCTGGACCTGCTGAACGCCCTCCCGCCCGGCGTGCTGGAACTCTCCCGGCGTCCGGCCTGGGCGGAGCGCGCCTCCGACTATGCCAAGGCGGCGGCCGCGGTGCTTCCCGACGAGCAGGACCGGATATTCGCCCTGGCCGGCCGGGTGGAAGAGCTGCTGGCCACCACGGATTCCGGTCCGGTGGTCCCCTCGCACGGGGACTTCTACGAAGCTAACCTGCTGGTGGACGGTGGGCGGATCACCGGACTCATGGACGTGGATTCGCTGGGCCCCGGCCATCTGGTGGACGATCTGGCCTGCTTCATCGGGCACTTGGCCGTGCTGCCGGCGGTTCACGCCGGCTACGTGCATGTGCCGGCAGCCCTGGAGCGGTTCACTGCGGTGTTCGATGCCGTGGTGGACCCCGCGGGGCTGCGCGGCCGGGCCGCCGGCGTGGCACTGTCGCTGGTGGCCGGGGCCAAGACGGCCGGCGAGGGGGACGGGTGGCAGCAGGATGCCCTGCAGCGGCTCGCCATCGCCGAGGGGCTGGCCGCCGACGCAGTCTGAGGCCGGAGGCCCTAGGCGTCCGGCACCAGCCGGTAGCCCATGCCTCGGACGGTGGCGAACTTCTCCGCCCCCAGCTTGTTCCGCAGGTAGCGGACGTAAACGTCCACCACGTTGGACCCTGGATCGAAGTCATATCCCCAAACCCGCGAGAGCAACTGCTCGCGGCTCAGGACCTGCCCCGGGTTGCGCAGGAAGGCCTCGGCGAGGGCAAACTCCCGCGCCGAGAGGTCCACGTCCCGATCGCCCACGCTGGCGCGTCGGGTCCGCAGGTCCAGGCTCAGTGAGCCGCTGCTCAGGCTGGCCAGGTCCGCCGGCTGCGCCTCGGAACGCAGCCGCAGCCGCACTCGGGCCAGCAGCTCTTCGAACCGGAACGGCTTGGACATGTAGTCGTTCGCCCCGTTCTCCAGCCCGGCAACGGTGTCATCCACCGAACTGCGGGCGGTGAGGATGATGACCGGAGTATCGTTCCGGCCATCGCGCAGGCGGCGCAGTACGGTAAACCCGTCCTGGTCCGGCAGCCCAAGGTCGAGGATGACCAGTTCGAAGTCGCCGGTCATGGCCAGATGGTAGCCTTCCCGGCCGGTGCCGACCACTGTGGGCACATAACCGGCCGCCTTCAACCCCTTGGCGACGAAGGAGCTAATCCTGTCCTCGTCCTCGATGATCAGAATCTGGCCCACGCTGTTAACTCCTTGTCCTCGGCCGCGTCCGGCCGCCCGGTGATCACGATAGTGAAGGTGGAACCGGTGCCCGGCGCGGAGGCCAGTTCCACGGTGCCGCCGTGCCCTGCTGCGATGGCGCTGACGATGGTGAGCCCCAGGCCGGAACCTTCGGCCCGCGTCCCGTTGCTGCCGCGAGTGAAGCGGTCAAAAATCCGGCTTTGGTCCTCAGGGAGGATGCCCGTTCCCTCGTCCCTGACCCACAGCCGCAGTTCATCGCCGCGCACGGCAGACCCGATGGCCACAGTGGACCCGGGCTCGGAGAACTTAGCGGCGTTGGCCACTAACTGGAGCCACGCCTGGGTGATCCTCCGGTAGTCGAGCGGCCAGCGGACTTCGGCTCGGGCATCGACCATCCACCGGCGCTCGCCCAGCGCCCGTGCCTTGTCCAGCACGTCGTCGGTCAATTGGCCGACTTCCACCCCGTCCACGCTGACGAAGCCAGGACGTTCGGCCTTGGCCAGCAAGACCAGATCGTCAACCAGTAAGCGCATCCGGTCCAGTTCGTCCAGGGCGATCCCGCGAACCGATTCCACGTCCGCCGGGTCGTGCGAGTCCTGCAGCTCCAGATGGCCCTGCAGGATGGTGATGGGGGTTCGCAGTTCGTGCCCGACGTCGTCGAGCAGTTGACGCTGGGCCGTCATCGAAGCTTCCAGCCGGTCGAGCATGTCGTTGAAGGTGCGGGTCAACTCGGAAATGTCGTCGTTTCCGCCGACCGGAATCCGCTGGGTCAGGTCAGCGTCGGTGATCTGCTGGGCGGTTTCGCGCACCAACCGGACCGGCGCGAGCAGCCGGCCGGCCAGAAGCCAGCCCACCCCGCCGATCAGTACCAAGGAACCGAAGCCGATCAGCGCGTAGGTCAGGAAGATGTCCCCCAACTGCCGCAGTTCGGCCTCATAGTCGTAGGCCAGGACAAAGGTGCTGTGGGCAGGGTCGGAGGACAGCTGAACCGGCACCGTGACCACCCGGTAGACGGTCAGGGGCGTCTGCATTGTTGCCAGCGTGACCCGGTCGGAAGCGGCTGCCTCCGAGCCCAGGCGGGCCACCAGTTCGGCATCCTGCTCGAGCCGTAGCTGGACGGAGGGGCTCGCCGTGTAGGTCACCTGCCCGTCCACCAGGCCGAGCATGCCTTCGTTGGCCGCGGGCAGGGTCCGTTGCATCGCCAGAAACACCAATCGGCTGGCTTGGGTGAAGGGTTCCCCGGTTTCCGGGTCGATGCCTGTTTCCGCCAACGTCTTGAACTCGGTCACGCTGCGCTGCAGCGAATCGTCGATGCGCTGGGCAATATGGGTCCGCTGCAAGGCGAAGGCGACCGATCCGGCAACCAGCAGGCCCAGGGCGGAGAGGGCGAGCACGGCAGCCAGTATCCGGACACGGACCGAAAGCCCGCCCGAGGGACTATCCACGGCCGCCGGACGGGGCGCCGCCGCAAAGGTTCCGGGACCAGTTCTGCAGGCGGGTCGCTGCAGCCGGACCTGTTCCGGAATTAGTCATCGTCCCCGCCGTCGTCATCCCCATCATCATCCCAATCGTCATCGTCGTCATCGTAGTCCTGCGGTGGGGCAGGCTGGACCGGAACCGGCTTGGTCTCTTCTCCCGGCGGCCGTTCGGATGGAGTTGGCGACGGCTTGGGGGTGGAAGCCGGCGACGGCGGTTCGCTTGCCGCCGGGGCCGGGGTTTCGGCCGGACCGGGCGATCCGGACTGCGTGACGCTGATCGACGGGCCCAGATCAGTGGTGCCCGGATCACGCATCGCGGCGGCCAGCGCAGCGCCGCCGGCGCCCAGCCCGAGCAGCACGGCCAGCGTGATCAAAACGGTGCGGATGGCTACACGAGGCATGGCATCAGTATCCATGGCGCAGATGAGACCAAGATGAGAGCCTCGCCCGAAGCCCCGGTGGTGCCTTGCTGCGGGAGTGGGCCGGATGCTCGGCGGGAGCGGGCCTCCGTCAGTCGGTGCCGTCGGCCGCGGCGTCCGCGGCGCGCCGCGCAATGTCCGCTTCCACCGTCCTGCCCAGGTCATCGAGGGCAGAGGCCAGCCCCAGATAGGCAGCCACCCGGAGCGTGCGGCCGACGTCGGGCTCCTGCAGCACCAGTTTGAACATCGGCACGGCGTCGTCGGCCCGGCCCATCTCCGCCAGGACGTGTGCGGCGAACAATTCGGAATTGCCGGCCGAGGCGGCGTCATCCGCGGCCGAGTAGAGGTCGGCTGCGTGCAGTGCGGCCGAGATCGCCGCGGTGCCGTCCTCCAGCGCCCACAGTCCCCGGGCCCGTGTGTCGCTGTAGTCCGCCTCGTACCAGTGTGCACCGTACTCCCGGGCCAGGCTGATCGCCTCGTCCAGGGCGGTCAGGCCGTTCGTGTCGCCGGCCTCGCACAAGGCGTGGCCGAGTGCGTGCAGCGCCTGCGGCAGCGCGGCGTCGTCGTCCTCGGCCTTGCGGGCGGCGGCTACCGCCGCTTCAAAGCAGACCAACGCGTCCTTGTCGCGGTCCTCCCGGGAGAGCAGCGTGCCGGTCGCCAGCAGGCCGCGGGCCGCCTCGCCGAACTCACCGCCGTGGCTGAATTCGGCCACCGCGCGGCGCCAACAGTCCAGCGCCTCGGGAGTGCGGCCGGCGTGCCGGTGGGCATGGCCCATGCTCATCAGGGCGCGGGCCACCTGCGGGTGTGGCGCCTTGGTCTGCTCCAACCGCTGCAGCAGCTTGGCCAGCACCTCGCCGGCGAGTTCATATTCCTCGGCCTCCAGCAGTTGGTTTCCCAAGGCCAGACGCAGGGTCAGTTCTTCTTGGACTTCTCCGCGTTCAGCTTGCGCCACGGCCGCCTGCCAGGCCAGCACGGAATCTTCATAGTCGCCCATCCCCGCACACAGCCGCGCCAGCACCACGGCCGCGCTGATGGCGCCCTTGCGCACGCCGGCCGCAGCGTAGAGTTCCAGCGCCGTCAGCGCTTCCTCCAGCCCGGCCGCGCCTTCGCCGCCGGCGGCATTGGCCTTCAGCAGCCACATGCTGGCAGTGGTGGCACGGTTTCCGGGCAAGGCCAGCATCCGTTCGGCGGCCGCCGTGGCCCGTTCCGGCTGGTCGGCCTGCAGGTACGTATTGGCCAGATACATCAGCGCACCGGACAAGCTGTCGGTCCGGCCGGCACGTTCGTAGCCGGCCACCGCCTCTTCCAGCAGGGCGATCGCCCGCTTCGCCTCGCCCCGCTGGGATCGGACGACGGCGATGGCTAACTGGACGTCCGAGGTCACCGACGCCGGGGAATGGGTATCCAGCAGGCGGGCCAGTTCGGCCTCCAGCAGCGGCAGGTCGTGGTCGCCGGCCTCGCGGAACAGGACGATTCCCAGCCGTTCGCCCGCCGCAGCCTCTGCCGCCAGCCCGTTGCGGCGGAGCAGGGCTATCCGCGCCTGGAGGTACTCAAGGGCTTGCCTCTCGTCTCCGGCCAGTTGGTCGAGCGCAATCAGCACCGAGTACAAGCCCAGCCGGACGTCCAGATCGGCGTCGGAGGACCGGGCCAGTCCGGCCTCTGCCAACGCACGGGCGTTGGCATGGTTCTCCGCATAGGCGGCCTCATAGGCGCGGTCCAAACAGTCCCGGGCGGCAGCAGGGAACCGTGAGGGATCGGGCCCGGCGTTCTCCAGGACGGCACGCAATCGGTCGGCGATCAGGCCGCGAGGCATGGTGGCCGCGGACTCAGGCACGGCCGCCCCGCTTCCGCAGCGCTGTGCCGTGGAACCTCGTTGCCGCATTGCCCATGGTCTCAGTTCTAGCTGCCAACTGAGGTCCGCGCAATGCCCTTCTGAGTGCCCCGCAGAGGGGCGGCGGCGATGGTCATCGGCAGGCTGCATTGCGGGATACAAACAAGTCATTGCAAAGAACTGCTTGCAAAGAAGTCTTTGCATGTCTAGGATTGTGCTCATGGAACAGCACCAAACGCAGGAAGCCATCCCGTCCCCGACGGGCGAGCACGGCAATGACCGTCGGGTGGATGTGGTGTCCTTGAAGGCACTGGCCCACCCGCTGCGGATCCAGCTGCTCAATACGTTGTCCCAATACGGCCCGCAGACCGCCAGCGGACTCGCGGAACGTCTGGGGGAGTCCAGCGGTGCCACCAGTTATCACTTGCGCCAACTGGCCAAGCATGACTTCGTCCGCGAGGTCGAAGGCCGGGGAACGGCCCGCGAACGCTGGTGGCGGCGCACCCCCGGCAGCTTGACCATCAGCGCCGGTGAACTGGCCGGCAGCCCGGCGACCAGGGAGGCGGCCCGCCTGGTCACGCGGGAATTCGAGCGCAGCCGGGCGGACCTGCTGGCCGACTTCATGGCCCACGGGAGCGAGCTGGTGCCGGAAGAATGGCTGGATGCGTCGGTGGTCAGCACGATCAACGTCCGGCTGACCCGTGAACAGCTCGCCGAAATCGCCGAACAAGCATCTGATTACGTCCGCAAACTGGCGGCGCCCTATCTGGACCAGAATGCGGAGAGCACCGAAGGCGTCCGCCCGGTACAGCTCCACCTCAACGCTTTTCCGATCATCGACGTCCGCTCGGACCGGACGCCCCCACCCACCGAGAGCCCATCATGACTACCGTTCCCAGCCAGCCGTACCGCCCGCCGTCCTCCGCCGGCTTCACCATCAGGCCCACGGCTTTTGAATCGTTCCTGATCCACTCCGGCCGCGCGCTGATGAGGGCCGGAGAACACCGTTCCCGGCGGCAGGCGGCCCTGCGCCGGCCGACGTCCAGCCACGGTGCTCCTGCCGTGCTGCTGCTGGCCCACGAAACCCTTCGGACCGATGTCCAGGCTGCAGCACACAGCGGTATCCACGCCCGGTAATGCCAGCCCGCCGCCCTACACTAAAGGGATGGAATTCGATACGCGGGTTGCCGCCTACGGCGTGATCGTCGCCGACGGCGCCGTGCTGCTGGCCCGCTGGACCGGCGCCGGCTGGCCCCGTTGGACGCTGCCCGGCGGCGGCCTGGAATATGGAGAAGACGCCGAGACCGGCGCTGTCCGGGAGATCCGGGAGGAGACGGGCTATTCAGCCGAGCTCCAGGGACTGCTGGGCGTGGACAGCAAACACATCCCGGCTGGGAAGCGGCTGCACGGGAACCGCCCACTGCACGCCTTCCGCGTCATCTACGCAGCCAGCGTCATCGACGGTGAACTCAAGGACGAGGCCGACGGGTCCACCGACCTGGCGCGGTGGATTCCGCTCCACCGGGTCCCGTCGCTGGACCGCGTCGACCTGGTGGATCTGGGGCTTCGGCTGCTCTTTCCGGACGGTGTGCCGGCTGGCCATTCCGCAACCGGCCGCTGAGCGCTATGCTGGTCCGGTTGCCGGGCCGCGATGCCCGCTGGGACTTTTTGAGGAGGTGGATGTGATGACCGTCATTGCCGCAGATGCCGTTGCCATCTCCAGCCCCGCCTCCCACCGCCGCTCCGGCCGCGGCTAGCAGCCGGAACACCCGGTCCGGAGGCCTCAGTTCCCGAGGTAACCGTCGTGACCGACACATCCACACCCCATTCCCTGCTGCACAGCTACGGCTACACCGAACGCATCGCCGCGCTGTTCAGGGACGAATTTCCCGATTCCGGCCTCCGCCCTGCCCGGGTGGCGCGCACCGACCGAGGCCGCGTCCTGCTGGCGGCCGACGGCGGCCTTCTGCATCTGGCGACCGCGGGGCTGCCGCAGCAGCCGGCCACCGGCGACTGGGTGGCGTACGACGCCGGCCGTCCGGCGTCCGCGGGCGGACCTGCCATCGCCGGGCTGCTGCCGCGGTTTTCCGCGCTGTCCCGCAAACAGGCCCACGATCCGCTCTCGGCCGAACAGATCCTGGCCGCCAACATGGACATCATCGGCGTCGTGGCGCCCTTCGACAGGCCGCTCTCGCCGAACCGGCTGGAGCGGACTCTGGTGGCCGCGTGGGATTCGGGCGCCGTGCCGCTGGTGATCTTGACCAAAGCGGACCTGCGCGGGAAGCACGACGAGGTCGCCGCCCAGATCGTGGAGCAGGCGGCCGGTGCCGAAGTCCTGACAACCAGCGCGGAAACGGGAGACGGCCTGGACACCTTGGCCGGGTACCTGGCCCCCGGCCGGTCGATGGCGTTGCTTGGACCCTCCGGCGCAGGCAAATCCAGTCTGATCAACGCACTGGTGGGCAGGGAGGTGCAGGACGCCGGAGCGGTCCGCGCAGGCGACGGCAAGGGCCGCCACACCACCACGGTGCGTGAACTCATTCCGCTGCCCAACGGCGCAGTGCTGATGGACACACCCGGCATCCGCGGCTTCGCCCTGTGGGATGCAGAGGACGGACTGGGGACAGTATTCGCCGATATCGAAGAGCTGGCTACCAGTTGCCGGTTCAGCGACTGCGTCCATGATGCCGAGCCCGGCTGCGCCGTCCAGCGGGCGCTCGTCGACGGCAGTCTGGAGCGGCGGCGCTGGGATAGCTACCGGAAGATGGAACGGGAATTGGCCAGCCTGCACCTGCGGCAGAACGTGGCGGCGCAGCGCCGGACCGGCCGGCAGTTCGCCAAGCTGGCCAAGGCGGCCGCGCAGGCCAAGGACTACCGCGGCCACCGGGAACCACGTGCAGACGGGCCGCGGAGGTGATTAGACTCAGAGCCAGCACTTCTGCGGGCCCGCCGGCCGCAGGATCTCCCACGGAAGGTTCAGCATGACCGAGCCCATACAGCCGACTGCCCTTCCAACGGCCCTTCCAACGGCCCAACCGGCTGATCAGTCGGCAGCCGTAGCCACGGCTGGGCAGAGCCCGATGGTGGAGTTCCGGGAAGTCACCAAGACCTATGCCGGACAGCCGGCCGTCCATGACCTGACACTGGACATTGAACGGGGCGCGATCACCGTCTTTGTGGGTCCGTCGGGCTGCGGCAAAACCACCTCGCTCCGGATGATTAACCGGATGGTAGAGCCGACCGCTGGTTCCGTGCTGGTGGACGGCCAGGATGTCTCCGCCCAACCCGCCGCGGCCCTGCGCCGTTCCATGGGCTACGTCATGCAGTCGTCCGGACTGCTTCCGCACCGCACCGTGCTGGACAACGTAGCCACCGTGCCGCGGCTCAACGGAATGCGCCGCATGGCTGCGCGGAAGCGCGCCGAGGAGTTGCTCGCCGTCGTCGGGCTGGCGCAAGAGTTGGGCAACCGCTACCCGGCCCAACTCTCCGGCGGCCAGCAGCAGCGTGTGGGGGTGGCCCGGGCGCTCGCGGCCGATCCGCCGATCCTGCTGATGGACGAGCCCTTCAGTGCGGTGGATCCGGTGGTCCGCGCCGAGCTGCAGCAGGAATTGCTGCGGTTGCAACAGCACCTGGCGAAAACCATCGTGTTCGTCACCCACGATATCGACGAGGCGACCATCCTCGGCGACAAGCTGGCCGTCTTCGCCACCGGCGGCCGGCTGGCGCAGTTCGGCACGCCGGAGGAAGTCCTGCGGGCACCGGTGGACGAATTTGTCGCCGGGTTCGTCGGCCGGGACCGCGGCTTCCGCTCGTTGTCGTTCAACAACGCGGCCGGCCTGACCCTGCTGCCAGCCGCCACTGCCACCGCAGACCGTGCTGCGGAAGCGCCAGCGGAGGGTTGGCTGCTGTTGACCAACGACGGCGGTGGACCGGCGGGGTGGCTGCCTCCGGGTCAGCGGGACCCGGCGAAGGCACTGATCGGGGGATCGCTGTTCACGCTCGGCTCCAGCCTCAGGCAGGCGCTGGACGCGGCACTGTCCTCGCCCTCCGGGGCGGGGGTTGCCATCGACGCCGACGGTCGTGTGGCCGGCCTGATCGAACCTTCCGCAGTGCTGCAGCGGCTCCGGGCGGACGGCAACTGATGGAGTGGTTCCTGGCGAACCTGCCGTATGTGCTGGAGCTGACTTGGCTCCACTGGTTCCAGTCCGCGCTTCCGCTGGTGCTCGGGCTGGCGGCGTCGCTGCCGCTGGGCTATTTGGCCTGGCGGATCCACGCCATCCGCGGCCTCATCCTGTCTCTTTCCTCGGTGCTGTACACCATCCCCTCGCTGGCCCTGTTCGTCATCCTGCCGGTGATCCTGGGCACCGGAATCCTGGAAATGTCCAACCTGATCGTTGCGCTGACCGTTTATACAGTTGCGCTGCTGGTCCGTTCGGTGGTTGATGCGCTGGAGTCCGTGGACGACGGGGTCAGGCAAGCCGCAGCGGCCATGGGCTACCGGCCGGTGCGCCGCTTCTTCCAAGTGGATTTGCCGCTGTGCATTCCGGTGCTGGTGGCTGGCCTGCGGGTGGCGTCGGTGAGCAACATATCGGTGGCCAGCGTGGGTGCGCTGATTGGCGTCCCGAACCTTGGTTTCCTGTTCACCGACGGATTGCTGCGCAACTTCATGACCGAAATCGTGGTCGGAATTCTCATGACGCTGGTGTTGGCGGCGCTGATGGATCTGTTGCTGGTGGTGCTGGAACGAGTACTCACGCCGTGGCTGCGCCGGCGCAGAGGAACGGACGGATCCAATACCCTCGCCCGGGGCGGGCCCGGTACCGAGTGGGAAGCCGGCGGTGGCGCGGCGGTGCAGAATCGCATCGGCCCGGAACAGCGGCCCGATGCTGCACGGGCGGCGGTGCGCGGATGAATCTCTTCGAGCAGACAGCGGAGTGGTTCCTGGATCCGGCCAACTGGACCGGACCGGCAGGCATTCCGGCCAGGCTGGCCGAGCACCTGTTCTACAGTGGCCTGACCCTGATGATTGCCGCGGCCATTGCCCTGCCGCTGGGGCTGTTTGTCGGCCACACCGGAAGGGGGCGCATCGCCATCGTCGGGCTTGCCAGCGGGCTGCGCGCGCTGCCAACGCTGGGCCTGCTGACACTGTTCGTCCTCCTGATGGGCCTGGGTCTCATGCCTCCGATCTACGCCCTGGTGATCCTGGCCATCCCACCGCTGCTGGCGGGCACCTATTCCGGGATTGCTGCCGTCGACCGGCCGCTGGTGGACGCCGCACGGGCGATGGGCATGACCGAATGGCAGGTGCTGTTCCGTGCCGAAGTGCCCAACGCGCTGCCGGTGCTGCTGGGCGGGGTGCGTGCCGCCTTCCTGCAGGTCATCGCCACGGTCTCCGTGGTCGCCTATATTAATCTCGGCGGCCTCGGCCGGTATCTGATCGACGGGCTCGCCTTACGCGACCCGGTACGGCTGTTTGCCGGCGCACTGCTGATCGCAGCGCTGGCGCTGGTGACGGACGGCTTGTTGGCTGTGGTGCAGAAAGCCGCAGTATCGCCCGGCGTGCGCGGCGGCGCCTCCGGGTCAAAAGGCAGGACAAGTAAGGTTGGAGCAGCCAGTGCAGGCATATGAGGAGATGAGCATGAAAAACCACCCCCGGATCAACGCACACAGCCAAGAACGGACCAGGCGCCCGGCCGCCCGGCGGAGCGTTCTCGCGGCAGGAACGGCGGCCCTGGCACTGGTACTGGCCGCTTGCGGCGGCGGATCCAACCCGCTGCAGGAAGGGACACCGGCGTCGGAGGGAAGCGCCGGCGGGTCCCTGGTGATCGGTTCCAGCGGCGGCACGGAAAGCCAGATTATTGCGGAACTCTACGCGGGTGCACTGACCGCGGCCGGCTACGACGTCACCACGAAGCCGGGCATCGGCTCCCGGGAGGTGTACGTGAAGGCCGTCGAGGAAGGCTCCGTAGACGTTATCCCGGACTACAGCGGGAACCTGCTGCTGTTCCTGGACACCAGTGCGACGGCCGCCTCCGCGAAGGACGTCATGGCGGCACTGCCGGCCGCCATGCCCGAGGGACTCGGCGTGCTGGAGCCGGCAGCGGCGGAGAGCAAGGACGCCATGGTGGTGACCAAGGCGACGGCGGAGAAACACAAGCTGACCTCGATCGAGGACATGGCCCCGGTCTGCGGCGATCTGGTGATCGGAGCCAACCCGGAATTCGCCGAGCGCGAATACGGCCTGCCGGGACTGAAGAAGCACTACAACTGCGTGCCCAAGTCCTTCGAACCGATCAACGATTACGGTGGGCCGACCACGCTCAATGCCCTGATCACGGACAAAATCCAGGTGGCCGATATCTACACCACCACCCCTTCCATCGAGGACAACGACTTGGTGGTGCTTGAAGACCCGAAGAACAACTTCATTGCCCAGCAGGTGCTGCCGCTGGTGCGCACAGAATCCGTGGACGACAAGGCAACCAAGGTGCTCAACGAGGTCTCGGCGGCATTGACCACCGAGGACCTGATTGACCTCAACCGACAGGTCAGCGGGGACGAAAAGCGCAACCCGGCCGACGCGGCCGCCGATTGGCTGGCCAAGAAGGGCTTGGCCGACTAAGGCTTTGCCTCAAGTTCAGGTACGCGCCGCTCCGGTCACCGGGGCGGCGCGTGCGGTGTGCGAAGATTTTTGAATGGCCGAGTTCAAGCAGTCCAATAAGCTCCACAACGTTCTCTACGACATCCGCGGGCCGCTGCTCGAGCACGCGCAGCGGATGGAGGCCGAGGGCCAGCGCATCCTCAAACTGAACATCGGCAACCCCGCGCCGTTCGGATTCGAGGCGCCGGACGCCATTCTGGTGGACGTGATCCGCAACCTGCCCACTGCCCAGGGCTACAGCGATTCGCGCGGCATTTTCTCCGCCCGGACCGCCGTGTCGCAGTACTACCAGACACGCGGCATCCAGGAGATCGGCGTGGACGACGTCTATCTGGGCAACGGCGTCAGCGAGCTGATCACCATGAGCCTGCAGGCGCTGCTGAACAACGGCGACGAGGTGCTTATCCCGGCGCCCGACTATCCCCTCTGGACCGCCTCGGTGTCCCTGGCCGGCGGCCATCCCGTGCATTATCTCTGTGTCGAGGAAGAGGGCTGGCTGCCCGATCTGGAAGACATGGAACGGAAGATCACCCCCAACACCAAGGGAATCGTGATCATCAACCCGAACAACCCCACCGGGGCCGTCTATCCGCAGCACATCCTCGAAGGCATGCTGGAACTGGCGCGCAAGCACAACCTGGTGGTGTTCTCGGACGAGATTTACGAGAAGATCCTCTACGAAGACGCCGAACATGTGAATACGGCGCTGCTGGCCGACGACGTGTTGGTCCTGACGTTCAGCGGGCTGTCCAAGGCCTACCGGGTCTGCGGTTTCCGCAGCGGCTGGATGGCCATTTCCGGGCCCAAGCATTTGGCCGGCGACTACATCGAAGGCATCAACCTGCTCACCAACATGCGGCTGTGCGCCAACGTTCCGGCCCAGCATGCAATCCAGACCGCGCTGGGCGGACACCAGAGCATCAATGACCTGATCCTGCCCGGCGGCAGGCTGCTGGAGCAGCGCAACAAGGCCTATGAGCTGCTGAACGCCATCCCCGGAGTCAGTACCCAGCAGGCCAAGGGGGCGCTCTACCTGTTCCCGAAGCTGGACCCGGAAATCTATCCGATCAAGGATGACGAGCAGTTCGCGTTGGACCTGCTCAAGCAGCAGAAGATCCTGATCTCGCACGGCCGGGCGTTTAACTGGACACAGCCCGATCACTTCCGTCTGGTCACGTTGCCGAATGTGGACGTCTTGACCGAAGCCGTCGGGCGGATCGAGGAATTCCTGACCGGGTACCGGCAATAACCGGCGTAGCCGCCGTGCCCGCGCGTGGGTAGGCTTTCCCCACCGCGTGCCACGCGGGCCGTGCCGAAGGGAGAACCAGGGTGGACGAGGCAGATGTGCCGGTGTTTTCGCGGAGTCCGTCGGAGTTGCTGCGGGTCGGACCGGGTTTTGAGCTGGCTGCCGTGGACACCGGCAGCACCCCGGGTTTTGCCGGCGGCAAGGCTGAGGGCAAAACCTTGCTCAAAGCATCCGACCAACGCCTCTCCGAACTGCAGGAACGGCTCTTCGCGCAGAGTCGCGGTGGGGCGCGGGATGCCGTCCTGCTGGTGCTTCAGGGCATGGATACCTCCGGCAAGGGCGGGATCGTGCGGCACGTGGTCGGAGCGGCCGACCCGCAGGGCGTGTCCCATCATGCGTTTAAGGCCCCGACGCCGGAAGAACTGGAGCACGATTTTCTCTGGCGGGTGGAGCGGGAGTTGCCTGGGCCTGGCCTGATCGGCGTCTTCGACCGGTCGCACTATGAAGACGTGCTCATCCACCGAGTGCACGGGCTCTCGTCCCGGGAGGTGGTGGAAGCCCGGTATGGCCAGATCATCGACTTCGAGTCATCGGTGGCCGGAAGAGGTATCCGGCTGGTTAAAGTCATGTTGCACCTGGGCAAGGACGAACAAGGCAAACGGTTGTCCGAGCGGCTGGACCGGGCGGACAAATACTGGAAGTACGATCCGGGCGATGTGGACGAACGCCGTTTCTGGGACGAATACCAACAGGCCTACCAGGTGATGCTGGACCGGACCAGCACCGCCGATGCACCGTGGTTCGTGGTGCCGGCGGACAACAAGTGGTACGCCCGGATTGCCGTGCAGGAGCTTCTGCTGCAGGCGTTGGAAGCCATCGACCCGCAGTGGCCACCGGCCCACTTCGACGTCGCCGCGGAAAAGGCCCGGCTAGCCGACTCGTAGCTGCGGCCGGAACGGCGGCAAAGAGTCGAGGCGGGCGTCCGCGCTGTGGCGGACCTTCCGGTGGGGGTGCCGGGCAGGCTAGAGCGGGGAAACCGGGGAAATCGGGGAACCCGGAGTGCCGGCACTGACCGGCGACTGTCCGGCGTTGGTCGCGCTGCGGGCTGCGTCCAAACGTTGCCGCGCACCTTCCAGCCAAGCCTCGCAGCGGGCGGCCAGCGCTTCGCCGCGTTCCCACAGCGCGAGGGACTGTTCAAGGCTGGCGCCGCCGGCTTCCAGCTGGCTGACAACGGCCACCAACTCTTCGCGCGCCTGTTCATAGGACAAGGAAGCGACATCGGCCGGCACTGCTGGCTGCTCTGTCATCGGGTTCTCGCTTTCGGTGCAGGTCATTTTGTTGGAGTCTGTGGGAGTTCGGGAGCGGCGTCAGGGGAGTGTTTCGGCGGCGACCTCGCCTACCGCGAGGCGGAGACGCAGCCGGGTGCCGGCGGGAGCGTCGGCGGCATCGCGCAGCACGTGCCCATCCGGCAGCTGGGCAACGGCATAGCCGCGGTCCAGCGTGTTCTGAGGCGAGAGCGCACGTACCTGCGCCTTGAGGTGGGCAATCCGGTCCGTATCCCGGTGCACGGCCGCGGAGACTGCTTGGTGGGCCCGTGAAGTCAGCCGGTGGATGTCGTCTGTCCGGACATCCACCATGCCGGCAGGATTCGCCATCACCGGGCGGCTCCGCAAGGTGGCCAGCCGGTCGGTTTCGCGGTGGACCAGCTGCTCCACCCGCCGGGCCAGCATGGCGCGGGCCTGGCCGATCCGGTGCAGTTCCTCGCTGACATCCGGGACAATGCGCTTGGCTGCATCCGTGGGGGTCGAGGCGCGCAGGTCCGCAACGTCGTCCAGCAGCGGGCGGTCTGCTTCGTGTCCGATGGCGCTGACAATCGGCGTGGCCGCGGCGGCCACCGCGCGAACCAGGTCTTCGTTGCTGAAGGGCAGCAGATCTTCCAGCGATCCGCCACCGCGGGCGATGACGATGACGTCCACGTCCTGGCGGGCGTCGAGTTCCGCGAGGGCCCGCATCACCTGGGCCACCGCGTTCACGCCTTGGACGGCCACCTCGCGCACTTCGAATTCGACGGCCGGCCAGCGCAGCGAGGCATTCCGGATGACGTCCTTCATGGCGTCGGAATCCCGGCCGGTGATGAGGCCGATGCGGTGCGGAAGCAGCGGCAGGCGCTGCTTGCGTGAGGCGTCGAACAGGCCTTCGGCTGCCAGCGCCCGGCGCAGCCGCTCCAGCCTCACCAGCAAGTCTCCTAGCCCCACCGGCCGGATGTCGCGGGTCTGCATGGTCAGTCGGCCGGTCTTGATGTAAAGGTCCGGCTTGATCTGCGCCACCACGCGCGAGCCCGGTTCAAGTGGCATCTCCAGGCGTGCCATCACGCTGCCCCAGACCACCAGGCTGAAGGATGCCTCGGCATCGGTGTCCCGCAGTGTCAGGTAGGTAGTTGAGTTCCGGCGATTGAGCTCAATGACCTGGCCCTCAACCCAGGTGGGCGGCACTCGGTCAATGTGCATCTTGAGCTTCTGGGACAGCATCCGCAGCGGCCAGGGGTTCTCCGCCGTGGTTTGGTTGGCAGTCGGGGGCAGGGTCGACTTCCCGGTGTCCGCGCCTTGGACCCCGCCTGACTCCATGAATTGCCCCCTCCGGCAGTGTGCTTCCGTGTGCTTCCGGCGGCTGCCGAAGACTCTACATTCTTACCAGCTATCCCCGTCATTCGGATTCTCTGTTGTACTAGGTACAAATGGCGCAGGGCTCGCGGGGCACTGCCGAACCAGCCGATGGAAGCCAAGGACGGAGGTAGCAGTGCGCGCATTGCTGGCCGCGCTGAGCGGGCTTCTGGCGGTGCTCCTCGCCGGCGCCGCACTCTGCGGAGCCTGGGCAAACCAGCGCGTGTTCGACCGCGACGGGTTCGTGTCGCTGGCTGCACCGCTTGGCAGCGATGCTGAATTCCGTGCCGCGCTTGCCTCCGCAGTAACGGAAGAAGTCGCCGGAACCGAAGATCTGCCAGCAGGTCTGCGGGAGTTGGTGCGGCCCATCGTCGAGCGGACCGCTGGGGCGGTCACTGAGCTGGACGGTTTTCCCCACGCGCTGAATGAAACCCTGGCCAACTCGCACACCCTGACCTTTTCCGGCACCACGGGGTCAGAGGCCGGGATCACCTTGGATATTGCTCCCATTGTGGGCCTGGCGGTTACGCGGGTAGCGGACGCCCTGGGCACCAATCTTCCGGTGCCGGAGCGAGTGCTGGTCCCGCTGGGCTCGGCCCAGACCGCGGGCCAGCTGACTTTCTGGCAGGACCTGGCCGCACAGTGGTGGGTAGCGGCGCTGGCTGCCGCCGCCGCGCTGGTTCTGATGCTGCTGGCCGCACGCCGCTCCACCACGGCACTGGCCTGGGCCGGTATTGGCACGGCACTGCTGGGCGGGATCCTCTGGCTGGCGGCCGTGCAGGTGCCGCCTCTGGCCGAGGGCGCGGCGGGCAGCAGCGAGCTTGCCGCCACCTTCGTGGGGAGGCTTGCCGGAATGGCCGTGGCTGATTTCCGCTCCTGGGCTATCGTTTTTGCCGGCATCGGACTGGTGGTTGCCGTGGCCGGTTTCACGCTGCGGGCCCTGCTGGGCGGGGACCGGCGGAAGAAGGCCACGGGCTAGCATAGAGGCATGGCCAGTACTGCAGTCTCCCTTTCCATGCCTACCGTTCCCCGCAAGCGACGCACTCCTGATGAGATCGCGTCAGCCACGCCCGTGGACGGCGACAAGAAGGTGCTGCTGGCAGCTCCCCGCGGATATTGTGCCGGCGTGGACCGTGCCGTGATCGCCGTTGAAAAGGCGCTTGAGCACTACGGGCCGCCGGTCTACGTGCGCAAGCAGATCGTCCACAATGTGCATGTGGTGTCCACCTTGGAAGAACAGGGCGCCATCTTCGTTGAAGAGACGGACGAGGTTCCGGAAGGAGCGCTGGTCGTCTTCTCAGCCCACGGAGTCAGCCCCGCCGTTGTGCAGTCTGCCGCGGACCGGCAGCTGCGCACCATCGACGCCACCTGCCCGTTGGTCACCAAGGTGCACCGTGAAGCAGTGCGCTTCGCCCGCGACGGCAACGAGATCCTCCTGATTGGTCACGAGGGCCACGAAGAAGTCGAAGGGACCTACGGCGAAGCACCCGACCACACCACGATCGTCAACAATCCGGACGAAGCGCGGACCGTGCAGGTGCGCGACCCGAATAAACTGATCTGGCTCTCGCAGACGACGCTCTCCGTCGACGAGACCCTGGAAATCGTCTCCATCCTGCGCGAACGCTTCCCGGCCCTGCAGGATCCGCCTAGCGATGACATCTGCTACGCCACCTCCAACCGTCAGGCAGCGATCAAGAAGATCGCTCCGCAATCGGACCTGGTGATTGTGGTTGGCTCCGCAAACTCTTCCAACTCGGTCCGACTGGTGGAGGTCGCCTTGGAATACGGCGCCAAAGCAGCCTACCGGGTGGACTTCGCCAACCAGGTGGACGAGTCCTGGTTCGAGGGCGTGGCCAGCGTTGGGGTGACCTCGGGCGCCTCCGTGCCGGAGGTGCTGGTGCGCGAGGTCCTGAGCCTGTTGGCCGACTACGGCTACGGCGAGGTGGAGGAAGTGGTCACCGCCCAAGAGGACATTCTGTTCTCGCTGCCGAAGGAACTGCGCGCCACGCTCAAGGAACGCGGCGATGAATCGCGCGGTCTCGGCGGCAGGGTCACCCGCCCCACAAGCTAAAGCCGCAGGGCCGCGGCCCCGGGCGGTTGCCCGGGGCCGCGGCTTCGCAGGAGGCGGAACCGGCGCGCTAGGCGGCCGGATCCCTGTTTTCGATCAGTTCCGGGGCCGACAGCAGCCGGGGCGTATTTTCCAAGGCAGCAGGCGCCGTGGGTTCCTCCAGCACCGTTGCGTCGAAGGCATTGATCTTTCGGGCGGTGGGCAGCACCCTCGACTCCAAGGTCCCGACGAACGAGTTGTACCGCTCGACCGAGCTCTTCAGGGATGATCCCAGCCGGGTCACGTGCTCGCCTAGCGTCCCGAGCCGCTCGTAGAGCTGCCTGGACAGATCGAAGATCTCGCGCGCGTTGTCCTTGAGGACCTCCTGCCGCCAGGTAAACGCCACCGACTTCAGCGTGGCCAGCAGCGAGACGGGGGAGACCAAGGCAACGCTGCGGGCAAAGGCGTGGTCCAGCAGGCCCGGATCGGCATGCAGGGCGGCGGACAGCACCGCTTCCGAGGGCAGGAAGCACAGCACCAACTCCGGCGAGGACTGCAGCTGCTCCCAATACTTCCGGCCCGCCAAAGCATCCACATGTCCGCGCACGGCCTTGGCATGGGCTGCCAGCAGATCGACACGTTGCTGCTGCTCGGCAGCAGATGCGGCCACCGGGATCTCCTGGGCCTGAAGGTAGGCCTGCAGCGGTACCTTGGCGTCCGCGACAATGGTCTTTCCGCCGGGCAGGCGGATCAGCATGTCCGGGCGGCCGGTCCGGTCCGCGCCGGCCAGATGGACCTGCTCGTCAAAATCCACGTGGGGGAGCATGCCGGCTGCTTCCACGACCCGGCGCAGCTGAACCTCGCCCCACTGACCACGGGCTGAGTTGGACTGCAACGCGGAGGCGAGCGTCTGCGTGGAACGCATCAGCGCCTCGTCACTGCGCTGGGCTGCGCGTAGCTGCTCGGCCAACTGGCCAAACTGCTCCACCCGGTCCCGTTCCAGCAGGCTGACCTGCTGCTGGACCAGTTTGAGCTTCTCTCCAACGGGTATCAGGGCGCGCAGTACCGTGTTCTCTTGCTCATCCTGGGCGGAGAGCTGCCTGTTCTGTTCGGCGAGCATCCGGCGCTCTGCCTCTACCCCGGCGAGGCGGGTCGAGAGCTCTGCCAGCCGGTCGCCGTCGTGCTTGGAAGCGTCCTGCAGATCCGCCAGACGGCGGCGGAAAAGGACCGCCATGGCCACGGCCCCGGCCGCGGCGCCAACGAACAAGGCCAGAAGTGCGAGAAGTACATGCGAAGCATCCATGCCTTCACATTGCCAGCTGCCTCGGACAAAACAGGGAACGCCGGTCCTTGTGTCCCGGCCACGGTATCCTTGACTACCGTGGCTCTAACTATTGGCATCGTCGGACTGCCCAACGTCGGCAAATCAACTCTCTTCAACGCGCTGACCCGCAACAGCGTGCTCGCGGCGAACTACCCGTTCGCCACCATCGAGCCGAACGTCGGCGTGGTTTCCTTGCCGGACCCCCGGCTGGACCAGCTGGCGGGGATCTTCGGGTCGCAGCGGATTCTCCCGGCGACCGTGTCCTTCGTGGACATCGCCGGGATCGTCAAGGGCGCGTCCGAAGGTGAAGGGCTGGGCAACCAGTTCCTGGCCAACATCCGCGAAGCGCAGGCCATTGCCCAGGTCATCCGCGTCTTCGACGACCCCGACGTAGTGCACGTGGATGGCAAGGTGGACCCGCGCTCGGACATGGAGACGATTAACACCGAGCTGATCCTGGCCGACCTGCAGACCTTGGAGAAGGCCATTCCGCGGGTGGAGAAGGAAGTCAAGATCAAGAAGCGCGACGCCGCCGAGCTGGCTGCCATGCAGGCGGCCCAGGCGGTGCTGGAACGTGGCGACACCGTTTTCGCTTCGGTGGACAGCGACAAGCTGGATGTGGAGAACCTCAAGGAACTGAGCCTGCTCACCGCCAAGCCGTTCATTTACGTGTTCAACGTGGACGACGCTGTACTGGCCAGCCCGGAGCGCCAGGCCGAACTCCGCGCGCTGGTGGAGCCGGCCGACTGCGTCTTCCTGGACGCCAAGCTGGAAGCGGACCTCGTGGAACTCGACGAGGAAGAAGCCCGCGAGATGCTGGAGATGAACGGCCAGGACGAGTCCGGGCTGGACCAGCTGGCGCGGGTTGGCTTCCACACCTTGGGTCTGCAGACCTACCTGACGGCTGGGCCGAAGGAAGCGCGCGCCTGGACCATCAGCCGGGGCGATACCGCGCCGCAGGCAGCCGGTGTCATCCACTCGGACTTCCAGCGGGGCTTCATCAAGGCCGAAGTGGTTTCTTTCGCCGACCTGGTTGACGCAGGGTCCATGGCCGAGGCCAAATCCCGCGGCAAGGTACGGATCGAAGGTAAGGACTACGTGATGGTCGACGGCGACGTGGTGGAGTTCCGCTTCAATGTCTGACGGTCTGCCGGCTTGCCCAGAGTGCCACGAGGCGTTCACCTACGAGCAGGGTGCCTTGTTGGTCTGCCCGATGTGCGGGCACGAATGGTCAAAAGTCTCGGCCGAGACCAGGCCTGAGACCGCTTTGATCAAGGATGCCGTTGGCAATGTGCTCGCCGATGGTGACACGGTCACGATCGTCAAGGACCTCAAGGTCAAGGGCGCCGGTGGCGGTGTCGTGAAGGTCGGCACGAAGGTGCGCGGCATCAGGCTCATTGAGGACGGCGTGGGCGATCACGACATTGATGCGACCGTTCCGGGGTTTGGACGGATGCAACTGAAGTCCAGCGTGGTGAAGAAGGTCCTCTGACCCGGGGCCATTCCCAATGGATAGGGGTTTGGGCTTCGACGACCGGCAGCAATTGGATCATCGAAGACCAATCGATGCATCGTCCGCGCTACGAGCCAAAAGCGCATTGTGTAGCTTCCAGCTAGGAGGCGGGCGCGCCTCGAGGCGGATGCTCGATCGCGTCAGCAAGGGCGCGAAGTCGCCTGGCAACAGCCCGCGCAACGCCTAGAAAGTTATGTGGCGCACCTCGGCGTAGAAGAAACACGGTCGTGGAGCAGTCACTGTCACTGCCGCCAATCGCCTTGGAGGACGGTCCCTGGTGCGAAGTGGTAAGCGGACCAACGGGGGTATTATCGGGCCATGCATGACCCGGACCAAAGGGAATTGAGGCGCCGGCTTGAGTCGCTCGCCCCGTTCTTTCGGGCCCTCGGGTCCCGGACCATGCAAACATACGCCGCGGCGGGGATACTCGCGGCGCTACCCGAAAGTGTTTTCCCCGTCTCGGACGCCCGCTTCCGCCGCACTACCCAGGGCCTGACCTATCGTTCCCATGGCCCGGTGTACTTCACAATCACCCGATCTGGAGAGCTGGAGCTCGGTGGGCCCGGCGCCGGTGTCCCTCTCGCGGACGCCATAATCGACTACACGCAGCTGGTCCAGGGGTTGGTGCTAGGGGACGACGGACCAGCTGAGGGAGCAACGGAATGGTTCCCGCCGCCGCGTTTCGTTCTGGACACCGACACTTCCCTGCTCTACATCTCTAGCTCCGGCCGGACACATGAGCACACAGCCAAGCAGAGCCTCATACCGGTGGAGCAGTACATCGAAGAACATGCCCAGCTGTTTGTCGAAGCCTTCCGCGCGGTCGGGTGACGCCTCGCAAGGAGCTAAGAAATGGGTAACAGCAGAGACCCTGCGCTTTCCTTCATGGAGGGACATCATGACAGGGCTGGAACGGCAGGACTCTCAGTCTAGCGTTCCTGGGGCGACTGAAACCGCAGCCCCGTGGACGACAAGTCGCTGGAATGGATCATCCTCGCCCGCTCGTAGCCGGGCTCCTATTCAAGAGCCGAGCCGGTTCGGGGGTTGGCGGGCGGCGACTGTCTGAATAGTCCAAATGCCCTCGCGCCCTCCTATGAATCAGCCAGGGCCCCAAGCCGAACTGCTCTCAAGCCTGAGCCGCAGGCTTCTGCGGCTTAGGCAACGGCCGTGGCAGCCAATCCGGATGCAAACAACAAAGCGCAACCGATGTACTGGGGGACTGCCTTGCCTGAGGCAGACCCGAACTCAGACCGGCAAACGGGGGTGGGTGTTAACTGGGAGGGTGAGCTCCCCACCGGTGACGCGTACCCAGAGGCTCGTACTTTGGATCGCGATTCTCGCCTCCTTTGTGTCGTTTCTCGACAGCAGCGTCATTAACGTGGCGTTACCAGCCATTTCGCGTGAGCTGGGCGGCGGACTGACGACGCAGCAATGGGTTGTCGATGCCTACCTGATCACCCTGGGTTCACTGATCCTAGTGGCCGGTTCGCTCTCTGATTTGCTGGGCCGCGTTGTGGTTCTCCGGGCAGGCCTGATCGGGTTCGGCGCGACGTCGGTGATGTGTGCGCTGGCACCCACAGCGGAGGCGCTGATCTTGGCCAGGGCGCTTCAAGGCGTCGCGGGTGCCCTGCTGGTGCCCAGTTCCCTGGCCCTGATCACGTCAAACTTCGACGAGGCCCCCCGGGCGAAGGCAATCGGGCAGTGGACAGCCGGTACAACCGTGGCCTTCATCGCGGGGCCCCTGCTCGGTGGAGTGCTGGTCGATTCGGTTGGCTGGCGGTGGGTCTTCGGAATCAACGTCCTGCCCATTGCCGTGACCTTGTACTTGCTGGTCACGCTGCGGGCGCAGGATGTGCGCGAGGAGGGCGTGCGCATCGACTACCCGGGCGCCGTGCTCTGTGTGCTCGGGTTGGCGGGGCCAGTCTACGCACTGATTGAACAAGGCAACTATGGCTGGGGGAGCCCGCTCATTATGGGGCCCTTCGTTCTCGGCATCCTCTGCCTGGCGGGGTTTATTTGGCGGGAACTGACCGCGCGGCAGCCGCTCCTGCCCCTCAGCCTCTTCGCCGTTCGAAACTTCGCCGTCGGCAATGTGGCCACGGCCTTCGTTTACGCCGCGTTGTCGATCGGAGGGCTCATCATCGTGCTTTTCCTGCAGCAGGTCGCCGGGTTCCCGGCGACGCTTGCCGCTCTCGCGTTGCTTCCCGTCAGCCTCGTCAGTATCCTCCTTGCGTCGTGGTTTGGCGCCCTGGCCGGGCGGTTCGGCCCGCGCTGGTTCATGGCATTCGGGCCGGGCCTCGCCGGCGTCGGCTACCTCCTGATGCTCACCTCGGAAGTGCCGGTCAACTATTGGACCCAGCTAATGCCCGGGATCCTCCTGTTCGCCGTCGGGCTCTCCGCGACCGTCGCCCCGCTCACCGCCGCCATTCTCGGTTCGGTTTCCGAACACCAAGCTGGCGTCGGCTCGGCAGTGAACAATGCCGTCAGCAGGGTCGCGGGGCTGATCGGCGTCGCGCTGCTGGGCCTCGTCGTGGGCGACGAACTTGAACTGGCTGGATTTCATCGGGTTTTGATCGTGACGGCGGTGCTACTCTTCCTCGGCGGCCTTGTTTCCGCTGTCGGTATCCAGAACCCGCGCATGCGGGGCGCAGACCGGCTAAGACAGAAAGCTCACTCAAAGAACACGCGGAGCAATAGGGGATGAAGCTCTGGAACGCAGAGCGAGGCTCTGCGCGCGGACCTTGCCCTATCTTGGGACTCCCGCGATGACAGCAAGGCGAAGTTTCCTCTTGGGGGCTGGTCTACCTCGGCTATCCGCTGCACCCGCCGGGCAAGCCGGACAAGCTCCGCTTCGAGCACCTCTACGGTCTGGGCCTGCCGGTGCTCTTCCTGAAGGGAACCCGCCGACCCCTTCGCCACCCCGGCGCTGCTTGAGGCCGTGGTGGCGCGGATCGGGCCCAACGCGACGCTCGCCTGGCAGGAAGGCGGCGACCATTCCTTCGCCGTCAAGGGGCTCAAGCGCGCCGCCGACGACGCCGGAACCTCGCTGGCGCACCCGGCCGCGGAATTCCTGCCCGCGCACCGCTGACCGGAGCATCCTGCCAGAATAGGTTCATGGACGTCGCCGTCGGTCTGCTGGCCCTGGTGGTGGTGGTTTGCGCGGTGAGCGCGCTCGGCCGCCGGTTGAAAGTCTCTGTCCCGCTCCTGCTGGTGCTGGCCGGCGTCGCGGGATCCTATCTGCCCTTCATTCCACCGGTGGTCCTGATCCCGGACATCGTCCTGATCGGGATCCTGCCGCCGCTGCTCTATGCGGCAGCACTGCGCACCTCGGTGGTGGAGTTCCAGGCCAACAAGCGGTCGATCGGACTGCTCTCGGTCGGCTACGTGATCTTCGGTACCGTCACCATCGGTCTGGTGGTCTGGTGGCTGCTGCCCGACGTCCCGCTGCCGGCCGCGTTTGCCCTCGGCGCCGTGGTCGCGCCACCCGACGCCGTGGCCGCCACGTCCATCGCCCGGCGGGTGGGCATGCCGCGGCGGATCGTGAACATCCTTGAGGGCGAGTCGCTAGTCAACGATGCAACAGCGCTGGTCCTACTCCGGGCCTCGATCGCCGCGATAGCCGGCAGTGTCACCCTGCTGCAGATCGGACTGGAGTTCCTGCTCGCGGTGGCCGGCGGAGCAGCGGTTGGAGCGGCTGCTGCTTGGTTGCTGCTGCAGATCCGCAGGAGGGTGCGCAACGTAGCCATCAATACCTCAATGTCGCTGGCCGCTCCCTTCGTGGCGTTCATCCCGGCCGAGGCAATCCATGCCTCAGGCGTCCTCGCGGTTGTCGTCGCCGGACTGATCATCGGTACCAGAAGTCCCGCGATGCCCGGCGGTGCATCCCGGTTGAGCCAGCGCAGCAACTGGGCCACCGTACAGTTCCTGCTGGAAAATTCCGTCTTCCTGCTAATCGGGCTGCAGGTGCGGTCGATCATCGATGCCGCGAACGCTGACCCGCTCGGCATCGGGCGCGCCTGGTGGACCTGCGCGGTGGTGCTCCTGGCAGTACTGGTCCTGCGCCCGGTCTGGGTATTTCCCGCCATTTACCTCCCGCGCCTGGTCCCGCGGATCAGACGATCGGACCCGGCGCCGGGCTGGCAGGTACCCGCCGTTGTCTCGTGGGCCGGGATGCGCGGCGTGGTGACCTTGGCAGCGGCCCTGGTCCTGCCGCAGGACATACCCCACCGCCAGGTCCTCGTCCTCGCCGCCCTGGCTGTAGTGGGCGGAACCTTGGTGCTGCAGGGATTCAGCCTGCCCTGGCTGGTGCGCAGGCTGGGACTGCATGGTCCGGACCCCGGGCAGGACGCGCTGACCCAGGCCTCGATGCTCCAGCAGACCGTGGCGGCAGGACTGGAAAGGCTGCGCACGGCCGCTGTGCCTGAGGATCCGCCGGAAGTCCTGGCCATGCTGCAGCGTCGAACCGAGGAACGCAGCTTGGCAGCCTGGGAACGGCTGGGCCGGCCGGAAACCGAAATCCGCACCCCCAGCCACCGCTATGCGCAGCTGCGGGTGGCAATGCTGGACGCCGAACGGGCCAAAGTCCTGGAACTTCGCGGAACTGGCGCCTACCCTGCCGAGGTGGTGGATGAGGTGCTGGAGCGGTTGGATGTTGAAGAATCGATGCTCGACGCCGCGATCGACGACTGCGGCACCCGCCACGGAGCGTTCTTGGCCGTACCGCAGGAGGTGGCGGCCGGCTGCGGACACCTGGGCAAGGCACCGGACCGGCCGGTTCCGGGCGACCCGCAGTGCCTCGACTGCCTCACCGAAGGAACCACTCCGGTCCACCTGCGCCTTTGCATGGAATGCGGAAACGTCGGGTGCTGCGATTCGTCTCCCGGCCTGCACGCGGCCCGGCACTTCAGCACAACGGGACACCCGGTCATGCGCAGCGTCGAACCGGGTGAGTCATGGCGCTGGTGCTATGTCGACGAAGTCCTGGGCTGAGGCATGCCGCTGGGTGTTCGCAGCCGATGGGCATGCGGCTCGGGAGCAATTGCAGCTGTTCGTCTCGGTGGGCCTGAAACGGACCGCCGTCCGGCGGGCGAAGGCCCACATCCCGCGACAAAGTGCGGCAGTGGCCCAAGTGGGAAGTGGCCCCTGGAATGGTCGACGCGCTGGCCGTCTGAACCTGGCCCCGCCCTGGACGTTTTTGACGCTGGCCACGGACAGATCACCGCCTTCCGGTGGTCCGCACTCACCACACCCGCTATTCAGTACGTGGTTGCAGAACGAAGGCTGGAAACCCCTCTCGCAATCACGCACGGAGAAGAGAGGTTATTTAGCCATGGAACGTGGTGGTGGAGCTCCGGTTTGCGCTCTAACCTCTGGAGGCAGTTGCTGGGAGTGCACGGTTTGAGCGGCCTGTCGCCTCATGTCAATACCTCCGACACGAGCGTATTGCCTGGGAATCTCCGGCTGTTGGCGTGGTTCCACTTGTCGTTCACGGCGGGTTTGGGCGGGGCGGGTTGGTTGGCTGTCGCGATGGCTTTGAGACGGCCAGTGAGGGCGAGGAAGCTGCCGCAGATGGAAGGCAATGGCCTCCGAATCCGTCGGGTAATCTAGCGATATCTTCCCTCCGCGCAGGTCTGAATGTTGCTTCTACCTGACCCGATCGGCTTCAGAGTTTTGCTCGTCGTTCATCCCAACATGCAGGGTGCGCTGGTAGTGTCCCGTCATGGATGACGAACTGCTCGTAGCCCGGCCCCTCACCGCCAAGGACCTTGCCGGCCGTGCAGGCTTCGATGAGAACTTCCTGGGCCGGCCCGTGCCGATGCCCGCCGTGCCCGGCGTGGAGACGGTCCTGTTGCCCTACACGCACTTCTCGGTTCTGATGCGCCCGGATAAGCGTCTGGCCGCCGTTACAGGATTGGGTATGGACGGCAGCAAGCTCATGGACCTGGACCGGGCCGGGATCCCCTGGCGGCTGGATCCCCGGCTGGCCTCCGACCTGCAGACGGGCGAGCGGGTGTACGCCCGGAACGACATCGACCGCGGCCACCTGGTCCGACGGGCCTCGGCGGTCTGGGGCGACACGGTCGCCGAGGCGAGGCTGGCCAACGAAGACACCTTCCACTTCACCAACGCCGCTCCCCAGGCGGCCAAGTTCAACCAGGGCCTCGAACTGTGGCTGGGCTTGGAGTCTTACCTGCAGGAGCATGTCGCCGAGTACCGCGACAGGATCGTCGTGTTCACCGGGCCGATTTTCAGCGCCAAGGATCCCGTATATCGGGGCGTGGAGATCCCGTTGCGCTTCTTCAAGGTTGCCGTGTTTATCCACCAGGGAGAGTTGTCGGCGGTCGGATACGTGGTGGACCAGACGCCTGAGCTGGGCGAACTGCCCGACGTCCCGCGGCCGGAGTCGATCGACGACGTCCCGCCGCTGGGCCCGTTCCGGACGTTCCAAGCACCCATCAGGGACATCGCAGAGCTGACCGGCCTGGACTTGGACCAGTTGGTCGCCGTGGACCGGATGCCGATCGCCGCGACCCTCGGCACTGCCCGCGTCGGGTCCACATGGCGGAAACTGAATGCCTTCGAAGACCTCGACCTGGACTTCGATCTGGAGGACTAGACCGGGCTGCTTCTGGTTCTCGAGGGCTGGGGAAGTGGGCACGGGATTTCCAGACCCGAACTCACAAGAAAGGAGGCCGCCCCTTTAGTCGCCCTTGCCGCGGCCTCAATACGGCTGGCCTCCGGGTCAGGTTCCCTGTAGTTGCCCGGACAGCGAGCCAGCGATCAGCCAAGGGGAGCGCGGCGCGGTTAGACCTCCCTATCGCGGTCCGCTCGATGGCGGAGACCCATAGATTGACGTCAACCCTCCGGCGACAACTCTCTGGGGGACCAGGGGATTGTCGCCGGTGGATGGTGGTTGTGGTGGTCAGTCTGTGCGGACCTTGCGGGGGTCGACGTTCCGGGCGGCGAAGATGAGGAGGCCGGAGGCCAGGATGGGGAGGACGCCCCACCAAAGGGTGGCATTGATCCAGCCGCCGCCGGCGACGAGCGTGGCGGTGATCAGGAGGCCGCCGATGATCGCTCCAACCTGGCCGGAGGCGTTGATGATGGAACTTCCCGTTGCCCGGGTGTGGACGGGGAAGCTTTCGCCGGTAAAGAACAGCAGGGCGGAGAAGGGGCCGATGAGGAAGAACAGTCCGGCACTGTATAGCCCGATGATGAGCGGGAAGTTCCCGTTCGGGGCTTGGAGCATGATGAAGAAGGAGACGGCACAGAGGATCCAGCCGATCCCAATTGCGTTGCGGCGTCCGATCCGGTCACCCAGCCAGCCGTGGAACAGGTAGCCGGCGAATGCGGTGGCATTGGAGATGACGAGGATCAGTAGGGCGTTGTTGAATGCGATGTCCTTGCCGTCGGGGGCCGAAAGCAGTGAGGTGCCAAGGATCGCGAAGGCCAGAACGCCCAGCCAGTTCAGGAGGAAGGCGCCGCCGATCGTGAGGGTGGACCGCAGCGACTCCCCGCGGAAGACCGAAACGAGCGGGGCGGCCTTCTCGGTGACGTCGATTCCGTACTTCTTCCCGAGCTGCTGAGCCTCTTCGACCCTGCCGTCCTTGATCATCTTGTCAATTTGGTGACGGTGGGCGAACTGGGGGCTCTCCTTGAGCCAGCGTCCGGCGATGATGATGAAGACGGCAGGGATGGCGGCCACAACGAAGCAGAGCGCCCATCCGCCGATGGGGAACAGCAGGTAGACGGAACCGGCAGCCAGTACGGAGCCCACCGGCCAGCCGGATTGGACGAGCGAGTAGATGAGACCGCGGCGGCGGGCCTTGGCGGGATCGCTGTTGTGAGCGAACATCTCGTTGAGGTAGGCCGCGTTGATGGCCTGTTCGGCGTAGCCAAGGCCGGCCAGTGAACGCACCAGGACAAGGAACACGACACCCAGACCGGCAGCGATGCCGACGACCCACCCGACCGTGGCGGTCAGCAGTGAGGCGACGGCGGCACCGGCGACGGCGATCAGGATGCCCTTGCGGCGCCCGATCCGGTCGACGATCGGGCCGATCGCGAAGGCCACGAGCGCAGTTCCGGCTGTCACCCAGGTGTTGATCTCGGTCGACTGGGCCGGGCTCCAGCCGAGGTCCGCGGCCAGCTTTGGCAGGAGGTTGCCGAACAGGACGAAGTCATAGACGGCGAAGGTCCAGGCGAAGAAGCAAATCCAGGTGGCCATCCGGACGTCCTTGGGCCTGACATCGGACTCGACGAATCGGGAGGTTGGGGCAGTGGACATGACGGTTCCTAACTCACTGAGATATGCGGGCGGTGTGAAGAGATTGAACGAAGGGGGCGGCCTGGAGGTTGGTATCACTAACTGCCCTCCAGGCCGCCCCCTTCCTGCTGCGACTCCTTATTTAGCTGGTGGAACTGAGCTCGGAGGCCAAAACCTCGCGGCGTTCGGCGGTGGCCTCCAGATCAACCGTGAGCTGTCCGTCGATCTCCTTGAGGACCACGCCGTAGTCACGGGCGGCCGCCTCGGCGGTCGTGAAGCCGTCCAGGACGTCTTCAAGGACCTTCAGCGGGTCCCGCTGGTGCGGGTTGCCGAATCCGCCGCCGCTGGGCACGGTGATCTGGAGGGAGTCGCCGGCCAGCAGCTGACGGCCGGTGACCTTGGACGGCCAGGACTCCTCGCCGGTCCGGCCCGGGTTCTTTACGAGCGAGCCGTTGAGGCCGTCGTGGCCGCCGTAGGCGCCCCAGGGTGCGTCCGATTCGTGGCGTTCACCTTCGCAGGTGATCGCGGTGTCGGTCAGGAAGGTGTTCTCCCGGACGATGCCGATGCCGCCTCGGTATTCGCCGGCCGCGGCCGGCTCGGAGCGCAGCTCGTAGCGGTCGGTGCGCATCGGGAACCGCCACTCGAGCTCCTCGATCGGGTTGTTGCGGGTGTTGGCGATGAGGTTGTCCACGGAGTCCGGCCCGTCGCTGGTGGCGCGGGCGCCGTAGGAGCCCTCGTTGACCTCGAGGTAGACCCAGTATTCGCCCTGCTTCTCGTCCCATCCGGAGTAGGAGATGAAGTGGATGTGGGCGGAGTTGCCGGCGGTAACCCGATCGGGGATGACGGGGGCGAGGGCCCGCAGGGCCAGGTCGACGGCGCGCTGCACCTGGGAGAAACGCGAGAAGGTCGCTGCCGGGTACTTCGGGTTGAAGATGGTGCCCTCCGGGGCAATCACCTTCAGCGGCTTGAGCATGCCCTCGTTCTGGGGCACGAACACCGGGAAGGCGACCTCGTCCAGGAACATCATGCGGGTGATGAACGTGAACGCCGAGACCGTTGTGCCCTCGAAGGCGCAGTTATAGGCGGTGGGCACCTGTTCGGAGGACCCTGTGAGGTCATAGGTGATCTCGTCGCCCTCGACGATCACCTTCACGACGATCGGCAGCTTCTTGCCGTAGTTGCGGCCGTCGTCGTCCAGGTATCCGACCTCCGTCTCGTAGACGCCGTCCGGAATCTTGGCGATCTCCTGGCGCAGCATCCGCTCGGAGTAGTCGATCCAGCTCTGGCCGGCGTCGCGCACCGCGCCGAAGCCGTAGCGCTCGATGAGGGCCAGGTAGCGGGACTTGGCCAGCTCGCAGGCGGCGATCATCGCCTGGAAGTCGCCCTCGTTGGAGGTGGGTGTCCGGGTGTTGTTGAGGATGTGCCGGATCAGCGATTCCTGGCGGACGCCTTTCTCGTAGACCTTCACCGCCCGGAAGATGGTGCCCTCGGACTGAATGTCCTGGATGTCCACCATCAGCCCGGAGAACGCACCGCCGTTGTCGATCAACTGTCCCGAGGCGCCGGCGAAGCCGACGAGTTCCCCGTCGTGGAAGATCGGTTCGATGATCGCCACGTCGGGGGAGTGGGTCGCCCCCAGGTAGGGATCGTTGTGCATAATGACGTCACCTTCGTGGATGTCGTCGCCGAGGACCGAGATCACGCCCTTGACGATCTTGGGCATGGAGCCCATGAACATCGGCGTGGAGTCGGACTCGGCCAGGACGTTGCCGTCCTTGTCGAACAGGCCTGCGCCGAGGTCCTCGGACTCGCGGATGATCGATGAGTAGGCCATGCGGAACAGCACCGAGGCCATTTCCTTGGCCGCGGAGCTCAGCGCGCCGCCGATCACGCGCATTAGGATCGGGGTGGCGAGTTTCTCGGCGGTCTGGGCGGCGGCCGGGCAATCGACGACGAGGTTGCCGGCAGCATCCACGGTGCCGGAGAAGCCCGGGGGAATGACGACGGTGGAGTCGTACTGCTCGATGATGGCTGGGCCGGCGAAGGTGGTGCCTATGCCCATTCTGTCGCGGTCGTAGAAGCTGGTGTCCAGGGTGACCGGTTTGCCGTCCTGTTCGAAGGTCACCGGGCGGGTTTCCACCAGGGCTTCGTCGAGGGAGCCGGACTTCGTCGCGTCCGGCGTGGGCAGCTCATCCATGACGGCGCTGGCCTCGACCCGGATGTTGATGACCTCAACGGTGCCGTTCTTGAAGCGGTGGCCGTACTCTTCGAAGTGGGCGTCGTGGAAGGCTGCCTCCGCCTTTTCCAGCCAGGTCTGGTTGACCGGCCCCTCGGGGGCATCGAAGCGTATTTCATATCCCTGGCCTTCGTAGCGAGCGTCGGCGAGCCAGTCGAGCCTGCGGCGTTCGGCTGGCACGTCCTCGGCATCGAGCTGGGCGTTGGCCTCGCGCTCGAGTTGTTCGTAAGAGGCCTGGATGGCGGCAGGATCGGCGTTGGCGAACGTGAACCGTCTGGTGGCGACGAACTCGTACTTCTCGTCGGTGGCCAGCAGTCCGGTGGCGGCGATGATGCCTGGGTGGGCCGGGATCAGTACCTTCGGGACCTCCAGCTCCGCGGCGATCTCGCAGGCGAACAGTGCGCCGGCTCCGCCGGCGGCGACGAGGGTGAAGTCGCGTGGGTCGTAGCCGCGGCGTACGGAGTTCTGTTCGATGGCTTGTGTCATGCCGAACTTCTGGATCTGCAGGGCGCCGAGAGCGGCCTGGTCCACCGACATGTTGAGCTTTTCTGCGAGGCCCTCCATGGCCTTTCGGGCGCCTTCGAGATCCAGATCCATGCCTGAGCCTGCCAGGATGCGGTGGGGGCGCATGCGGCCCAGCAGCACCTGGGCGTCGGTCGACGTCGGCTCCGTCCCGCCGCGGCCGTAGCAGACCGGGCCCGGGTCGGCGCCGGCCGACTGGGGGCCGACGCGGAAGACCCCGCCGGCGTCGACGTAGGCGATGGAGCCGCCGCCGGCGCCGATGGTGTCGATGTCCACCATCGGGACCATGGCCTGGTGGTCGCCGATCTTGGTGTCCAGCAGGTGGCGCATGCGCAGTTCACCCTGGTAGGCAACGCCGATGTCTGCCGAGGTGCCGCCGATGTCCAGGGTGACGACGTTCTCGAAGCCGGACTGGCGGCCAGCCCACATGCCGCCGATCAGGCCGCCGACCGGTCCGGACATCATCAGCGTTACTGGCCGCTTGGCGGCCTCCTTGATCGGAACCATGCCGCCGGAGGACTGCATCAGCAGAATTTCGCGCTTGTAGCCCAGACCTTCAGCCTGCTCCTGCAGCCGGTAAAGGTAACGCGAGACCCGGGGGCCGACATAGGCGTTCAACGCGGTGGTGGAGAACCGCTCGTACTCCCGGTACAGGGGCACGATTTCGCTGGAAAGGGACAGGTAGGCCTCGGGGAACTCCTCCGCGACGATCTCCCCAATTCGCTGCTCGTGGGCCGGGTTCAGGTAGGAGTGCAGCAGGCAGACGGCGATGGCCTCGACGCCGGCAGCCTTGAGTTCGCGCACACGCTCACGGACCTCGTCCTCGTCCAAGGGAACCAGAACGTCGCCGTTCGGGGCAGTGACGCGCTCCTTGACGGTGAGCCGGTGCCGGCGCTTGATCAGCGGCTTGGTCTGCCACGGCAGATCCTGCTGCAGCGAGAAGTTGTGCGGCTTCTTATGGCGTGCGATGTGCAGAATATCCCGGAAACCTTCGGTGGTGATCATGCCGACCTCCGCACCGGTGTGCGTCAGCGCGGTGTTCGTTGCCACCGTGGTCCCGTGCACCAGCTGGTCAATCTCCGACAGCGACACACCGGCCTTCGCACAGAGCTTCTGGATGCCGTCGATCACGGCCTCGGAGGGGTCGTGCGGGGTGGATGGGACCTTTTCCACAACGGCGATGCGCTGGTTGTCGTCTGAGAAATACAAGTCGGTGAAGGTGCCGCCGACGTCTACTCCGATGCGCTTCATGAGGGGTCCTTTCGGATGTGAGGCTCAGGACTGCGATGGTGGGGATTGGGTTGATGGTGATACTCGGGGCCTCTCGGCCGGTTCGGCCCGGAAGGGCCGTCCAGTGGGCCGCATCCTCGTCCGGCAGCATGCTGTGACTTGAGTCACAGCTCGTTGCTTGCTTAGAAATATAGTTCCGTTCGAAGCAACAAGCAATGGTTTTTTGGATTTTCTTCTACGGTCACCCCGATGAGATGGCTCAGGCACCACCCAGGCCTGTTGCGGCATTTGCTGCTCGCTTCAGCAAGAACCTGCCGGCCGGCGCGGCGAATCCAGGCCCCGGCAGTCTTCGACGGAGGTGCGTGCGGACGGGCGGAGGTGGACAATGGCTTCTTCCCAGATCCCGCGAGGTGCCGAGGCTCGGGGGTAAGGGGGAAATTGGGGGCTGTGTGTTGTGGAAACAATCAAACGCCCCCTCGTTCTCCTCAAGGACCCCGGCCAGGGCGGGGATTCGCCGACGTTTGAGAACCTCGGAAGCCTTGGGGGTCAAGAAGGCCGGCTCCGGGCGGCCGCGTTCCCGTCCGGGCCGGGCGATGGCGGACAAGGCCTACTCCTCCAAGGAGGTCCGTCGCCTGTCTGCGGGACCGGGGTATTGAATGCCTCATCCTCGTCTGGCCAGCTGCGACAAGGAGGCGTACAAACGCCGCAATGTCGTTGAGTCGTGTCAAACAACGCCCTGAAGCAGCGGCGGTCCCTGGCCGCCCGGTTCGACAAGCTCGCCCTGACCTTCCGGGCGGCCGACCTGCAGGTGGCCGTCATCTGGGCCCGGGCAGCCACAGTACAAGGAGACACGCCCCTAGCGCGCAATTTCACGCTGTTACTACCAAGACCCCTCCCTCGCCGGGCTGCCGGAGCGACGCACTCGCCGGCGCTCGCCCCGACCGGGCAGTTGGTCCGAGGGGACACAGATTCTGCGAACCTCTGGTGCTGCGCCGGTCAGTGCGCTACAGTAGTGGGCACAGCAACAAAGTTGCTTGCTTAGCAACGCAATACCGTTAGAGTGGAGAGAGCCATGACAGTTACGTCCAACGACATCGAAGCCCGTCTTGCAGCAGTGCTGGAGGAGGCGTTCGAAGCCGGCACCGGCATTTACAACGAGCGCGGCTTCAAGCGTCGGATCGGCTACGGGAACCGCCCCGCCGTCATCCACATTGACCTCGCGAACGCCTGGACCCGCCCGGGCCACCCGTTCAGCTGCCCGGGCATGGATGTGATCATCCCCAATGTGCAGCGGATCAATGAGGCCGCGCGCGCCAAGGGGGTCCCGGTCTTTTACACCACGAACGTGTACCGCAACCGCGACGCATCTTCCGGCACGAACGACATGGGCCTGTGGTACTCGAAGATCCCCACGGAGACCCTTCCGGCAGATTCCTACTGGGCGCAGATCGACGACCGCATTGCGCCCGCAGAGGGAGAGGTCGTGATCGAAAAGAACCGCGCCTCGGCGTTCCCGGGGACGAACCTCGAGCTGTTCCTGACCTCCAACCGCATCGACACCCTGATCGTGACCGGTGCGACCGCGGCCGGGTGCGTTCGCCACACCGTCGAGGACGCGATCGCGAAGGGCTTCCGCCCGATCATCCCCAGGGAGACCATCGGCGACCGTGTCCCGGGCGTCGTGCAGTGGAACCTCTACGACATCGACAACAAGTTCGGTGACGTGGAGTCCACGGATGCGGTGGTGGAGTACCTGAATGGCCTCCCGCAGTTCGAGAACACGGTCCCGAAGACCCTCTCGGATCCCCAGCCCGAGGTCGCGACCCCCGCGGATCCGGCCTGAGCCACACCGTACTGTCGGAGCCCCGCGGGCCGGCATTCTCAGGCCGACCCGGCGGCAGCCCGGCACCCCTCAGTGGGTGCCGGGCTGCCGCACATCTGTGAGGATATGGGCGTACCGGGCATCCGTGCAGGAGGAATACGGCGTCTCCACCCCCCGAGCGGACCACCGGGGTGCGGTCGTCGGCTGCATCACCGCCAGTGCACCGCGTTCGAGGGTGTACGTCCAAGCCAGCCAGCTGATCCTGCGCGATGCGGTGCTTCAGACCGCCGGGCAGGTGTCCGCCCGGCTGGGCAACCGGCCGGCGGAAGCAGGCTCCGCCCTTACGCCCGGCAGCCAGTGTGGGGTGAAGTCGACCTTGCCGCGTCTCAGCTCGCGGCCGTCCATCCCAAGCGGATGGATACTTCTGCAGCGGCATGTTGCACGGCTTGGACCAGAGCGTCCCCGGTGCCGTTCTTGTGCACGCGGGACCGCGGCGCGGATATCGTAATGCAGCCAACCACCCTGCCCCGGTAATCGCGCACCGGAGCGGAGACCCCGAACTCCTCCTCGGTAGTCGAACCGTCATTGACTGCGTAGGCCTGGCGGGCGACTTCCTGCAGGTGGGCCGTGTGATCCAATGGCAGGCCGTCTCCTGGCGTGCGTACAATCCGTCCGGACTCGATCAGTTCGGTCGCGAGGGCCGGGGCCAGCTCCGCTAGGAAGACCCGCACCGAGGAACTCTCGAACTTGTTGTACCGGGTTCCGATCGTGGCAGTGTGTTTGACCTGGTACGGGCTGGCAACCTGCTCTACAACGATGGCCTCATGCCCATTCCAGACCGAGATCGCGCTGGTCTCCTGGGTGCTATCGGTTGACTGCTCCAAATAAGGAACCGCAGCACGGCGGACATCTAGGTCCGCCAGTAAAGGCCCGGACAGCGCAATGAGGCCCAAGCCGAGCCGGTACCGGCCCGTCTCTTCATCCCGTTGCGCATACCCGGCCTCTGTTAGACCGCTCAGAATGCGCGACACCGTGCTCTTGTGGAGGCCCACGCGCTGGGCAATCTCAGTCACACCCAGAACCGGATTCTGGACGGAAAAGGCTTCCAGCACGGCAAGACCATTCAATAGCGACGCCGCAGCCCCTTGGACCTGCCCGTTGTCCTGCCTCGGCCTGCCTGCCATCTGCATCCTTTCGCGTGACCACCCGCCACTCTTCTGGCAATCATAAGCCGCGGTCCGGGCGCAGTGATGTACGATGCAGCGCCGGACCTGGTTTCAAGCCCGCCGAAACCGCATCGAACGGAACATGTACTGTTTCGGTAAACGATTGTATCGTTGCTGATAAAGCAATTACATTGGATAATGAGCAACATTTTCTTGCTCTGTGCAACCCTGGCACTCGAAACCTCCTGCAGGTCCTTCCACGAAGAAGACCAAGCGGCCGTATCCCGGGCCGCCGAGGTATCTCGGGAGCCGAAACGCCGATGACCGTGAGTATGTCCGAACGTGTTTCGCGCGAGCATGCCAAGGGACGCTTCGAAGGCTGAGAGGGCTTGGGGCAAGGCCACCAGCTGACCGTTCAGCCCGCTTCGTAAACTCGTGGCCGCAATCAAGTCGGTCAAAAGACTTAAGGCACCATTCTTGCCTGGCGTTGGATCCGCTCTGCGGGCGCCCCGCAGAGGCCGGCTCAACGTCACACAACCCGCGAAGTCCCAGCCGTCATTCCCTTAGAACAACGGCCAGGGCACCGCAGACATCTCACCGCTCGGAGCCGGAAACCGCCCTGCCAAGCGCAACCGGGCGCAGCGCGTGGCGAGCGATGCGATTTCTTCGTCGCTGAGCAACTCCGCCAGGTTTCGGCCCAGCTCACCGTGCAGTCCCTCGCTGACACGATCTACGCCGTCGCGCTCCTCGGCGGTGAGAGCGTCTCCCAGCCATCCCCACAGAACCGTGCGCAGCTTGTGGTCACGGTGAAAGGTTAGGCCATGGTCCACGCCGTGCCGGTGTCCGTCCGTCATGGCAAGAATGTGGTCGCCTTTGCGGTCGGCGTTGTTGACGATGATGTCGAACACGGCCATGCGTCTGAGCGCCGGCGAGTCTTCGTGAACGAGGGCGATCACCTGTCCGTTCTCGTCTCGACCCTTGAGAACGTGTTTCCAGCCCGTCTCCGGCACCTGGTCAGCCGCGACCAGATTCACGGCGCTTTGGGCGGGGTCTTGCTCCTGCCAGAGCTGCACCATTCCTTCGCCCATCGGACCATCGCGCAGCCAAGTGTGCGGCACGACGTCCCAGCCGAAGGCCTGCGAGACCATGTAGGCGGCCACCTCCCGGTGAGCTAGGGTGCCGCGGGGAAAATCCCACAGCGGACTTTCGCCTGCTATCGGCTTATAGACGACCACCACGTCGCCGATGCTGCCCAGAAAAGTTGCATTTGAAGCCGTCGTGATGCGGCCGGTGAGCGTCAGCTCGGTGGCCACCAGGTCCAACGCTGGCATCAGGCCTCAGGAAGGGTGCAGATGTGCCCGTCGGCGTCTATGGGGTAACCGCAGAGCGGGCACGTCGGACGTCCGGCGCCCACGATCTCCCGGGTGCGCTTGGCGAATGCGCGGGCGGTGCCGACCGGCAATCGCACCAGCAGCATTTCGGCCGCGTCAGGCTCGCCCTCATCAAGCGATTCGTCGTCGTCGGCATCGACATCGGTGATGGGGTAGGCCTCAATTACGACTTGGGCCGTCGTCGGGTCCCAACCTAAGCTCATGGAGCCGGTGCGAAACTGCTCCTGAACGGCCTCGAGCTGGTCATTGTCGAAAAGTTCAATGGGTGTACTCGTGGGAACGCTGAAGGGGTTACCCTCGACGGTGATGAGCTGGTCGAGAATTTCGTCGATTTTCTCCGCGAGCAGAGCCGACTGCTGCTTCTCCAGGGCAATACTCACGATCTGCGTCCCCGAACGCACCTGCAGATAGAACGTACGCGCCCCCGGAAGGCCAATGGTGCCAACGACGACCCGATCAGGCCAGGCGAACTCGTGAACACGTGTAGGCATGTCAATATTTTAGGCACATGAGGTTCATGGCGCCTTTTGCCCTGCACCGCCGCCCACCGGGGTATCGCCAGATTGGATGCCCTTCGACAGCCACGACAGATCACCGGCGTCGGTGTTGGTCGCGTAGACGCTTGGTCGACTAGCGCCGTAGCGAACGATCGATACGGACCCTGGGCCCACATTAAGACGCTGGAACAGGTCAAGGTGCATGCCGAGCGCGTCAGCGAGGATTGACTTGATGATGTCACCATGACTCACCGCAACCCACACGGCGCCTGGCCCGTAATCGGCTTCGAAGGCTGCATCGTGACGTCGAATCGCTGCCACCGACCGGGCCTGCATCGCGGCCAGGGATTCACCGCCGGGAAAAACGACGGCGGACGGTTGCGACTGCACAACCGGCCACAAATCCTCGGTCGCGAGATCACTGAGCGTGCGGCCCTGCCACTGGCCGTAATCGCACTCGGTGAGAGCCGGATCGACCGGCGCGTACGGCGTGCCAGCCTGACGTTCGAGGATGAACTGGGTGGTCTGCCGACAACGCTCCAGAGGGCTCGACACCACCCCGACTACGGGCACGGCCGCGAGCCGGTCTCCGGTCAGGGCCGCCTGGTCACGCCCGACCTGGTCCAGGCAGACGCCGTCTGCCCGACCGGCCAGCAGTCCAGTGGCATTGGCTGTGGTGCGGCCATGCCGCACGAGAATAACTGTCGCCATCCACCCAGCCTAACCACCCGCTCGATGGCGGTGTGAACCGCACAGGATCGCGCGTCGAACAGGCAAATAAAGCATTCATGGATGGACAGACCAACGTGAGGTCTGCGTCCACGTCGAACTGTGGACAAAGTTTGACTGGGTGTGTACCTATTGAAGGGCCGAACAGCAGGCGGGCGTGCTTACCGGATCTGTCGGTGAGTTCTAGCCGGTTCCCACGGCTTCGGGCACATCCACCATCCACGCGCGGACTCTGGAGGCACGTTGAAGCTCTTGCTGACCTCAGGTGGCGTGACGAACCCGAGCATTCACTCTGCGCTCGTGCAGCTTCTCGACAAGCCGGTCGCCCAGTGCCGCGCCCTGGTCGTCCCGACAGCGCAGTGGGGTCACCCGATGTGCGGACCGGCATCGGTGCGGGGCCTCCTGGCTGCCGAGCACGACTTCCGTCATTTATCCGGCCTGGGCTGGGCGTCGCTCGGCGTTCTCGAGCTCACCGCGCTGCCCACCATCGGCGCGGAGCAAGGGCGCCCGCTGCCATCTCCCGCTCAAGATCCGAAGCGTGTACACGTTCGAGCCCGATGCGGCTCTCAAGGAGTAGTTGGTTGATCGTCAGAGTCCCGGGGGAATCACTGGGATCTAAACTGCGTTGGCAGGTCGCGGCGCCGTCGTCGGAGGTGTGACACTGCTTCACCGTTTTCCTCGCTTTGCCTGCTGGTCGGTCGGTCGTCCCCTATGAAGCGGAATGATGAGCTAATTTGGTCGTCAATTTCAAGGGGTATGGAGGGGGTCAGGGCAACGAGGGATGCGAATGAGACTTCAGGTTGCGCCTCTTAGGGTTCGTTGGTGAAGTTCGCCGACTGCCCCTTGCCTCACAAGCGTGGACCACGCGCGGAGCGGAATGACGCTGGACACAACCTCGCAGCCTGTGATGCCCCGTCCATCAACTCTTGGAGCCGGTGAGTGCGAGTGCGCCGCCAAGTCCGATCATCATCCCGCCGCCGGCGCCGGAAAGAGTGGAGATTCGTCGTGGTGATTTGGCGAACCATGCACGAGCGGTGCCTGCGGCCAGGGCCCATGCGCTGTCGCAGACGAGCGCGATTGCCTGAAAAGTCAGCCCGAGAAGGAGCAATTGCGCCCAAACCGCGCCCGCGGCGGGGTCGACGAATTGCGGCAGCACGGCGAGGAAGAACGCGAGGGTTTTGGGGTTGGTGAAACCGACGATGAAACCTTGGCGCAGCAGCTTCCAGGAGGATGACGGGACGCCCGATGTTCCTGATACGCGCGCGTGGCGGTGCCGGATGGCCTGGATACCGAGCCAGACGAGGTAAAGACCACCAGCGATTTTGAGGACGGTGAACGCGATGACAGAGGCCGCGACGATCGCGCCGACACCAAAGGCGACAGCAAGGATGGCGGGGATGATCCCGAGAGAGTTGCCTGCGACGCTGAGGACTCCCGCCCGGCGGCCGAAGGCGATGGACCGTCCGATCGTGAAGAGCACACTGGGACCGGGAATCAGGATGATGACCGCCGCCGTGGCTGCGAAGGCGACGAAGTTCTCCAAGGAAAGCATGGATGAACCATACTCCCGGTCCGTTCCAGTCGTGCCTTCAAAGTTTGATAGTGCAATCAGCTGTCGCCTACCGACGACGGCTGGTCCCGGCGGCCTTGACCGAACGAACACGACCCAAAGTGATACGGGAGCCCAGGTCGCCGGGAGCCGCTCTATGCCCAGATGCCCACGGCATCGGCGCCGGATGGGTGCGCATCCCAATGCGATCGAAGACCACCCTGAGCGATCTTGGCGGTTTTCTGGCACCTATCTAAAATAAAGCGGCTGTGGTAACTTCTGCGTGGGTTAGGAGTTCCTCACGCGATTGCCTCCCGATCCGGCTCCTGATACCGCCTTTCGAAAGCAGAGGCGACGATGGCAACCCTATTGATCTTTCACGAGGTCGACGACGTCGACCACTGGCTCAGTTCACCGCGGCGCCAGGAACTCTTCGGACCGTTGGGCATGACTGTCCGGACGTTTGTGGACCCGGAGAAAAGCAACCGCGTTGGGCTGATCGTAGAAGTCCCAGCCATGGACACGTTCCAGCGAATGATGGAGTCCGAAGCCGCGGCTGACGCCATGAAATTCGACGGCGTACGCCCCGACACGATCCGGGTGCTGGTCGAACCCGAGCGCAACCGCTGACTACCGGACGTAATGCGGGCCGATCGTCACTTTTGAATATGCAACTGCGCCGCTAGATCCTGTTCGTGCAGTGCAGTGCAAAAGATGCCCCACCGGCGTGAGCCGGCCGGGCAGCGGTGGGTTCAGCAGTGGTATAGCTGATTCAACCCCTGGATTCGCGTGACCGCGGGGAACTGCACTCGGCTGATATCTAGTTAGTTGCGCCGTGGGACCCATTCCGGCGCTTGGTTCACCGGATGGGTTGGGTACAGGTGCGTCGAGGCACTCAGCCCGCGGTGCCTGGTCTTACCATCTGGCGGATCGGAGCCTAAGCGAAGGTTCCCGGCGATGTCCGGTGGCTGGACTTCAGTTGCTCGCCGGCGGCTGAACGCCCGTCTTGGCCTCCACCTTGGGTCGCGCGCCGCGGCCTTCGGTCAGGCGTACCGCCATGAGGCAGGTCATCTGTCCTTCGAGTGTGTCCAGACGCAGTCGGAGCAAGGACTCAAGTTTCCGAAGCCGCTGAGCGAGGGTGTTTCGATGGATGAAGAGTTTCTCGCATGCCCGTGATGGCTGGCAGTCGCTGTCCAGATACGTTTTGAGCGTGTCCAAGAGGTGCCCTGAATGTTTTCGGTCATGGGCCACGATTGGCGAGAGAAGCTTGCGGGCGCCGCCGAGTGCACCGTGGCCGGCAGCCGCGGCCAGGAGGGCATCGATACTGAGTTCGGGGGCCGTGACCGGCTCCGTTACGTGGTGTATCAGCTCGGTCGCAGCGCAGATACCCAGACGCAACTCGTCCAGACTCTCGCACGGACCCTTGAGTACCACTGCCTGATTCCGGGCCAGTGATCGGAAGTTCTCCGTCAGAAACGACGCCATACTCCCGCCGCTGGCGGCCTGAAGCAGGTCCGGGGTTGGCCCCTGGGCCAACGCGACGACAGCGCCGTCCAGAACAATGACCCGAAGCTCCTCGAATGCATCCTGAAGCATCAGGCGTATCTTCCAGACATTCGCCGGGCCGTCTTCGGCCAGCGCTGCTACTACGGCCAGAGTCGGGCGTTTTTCGTCCAGACCGGTCGAGCGGAAGGTGCGGGCGAATTCCTGCCACCCGATCCCTTGCCAATCGGCGGCTTGTGAGAGGAGCGATTGAAGCTCGGGTTGCCGGTAGGACGCCGTTTGCAGGGCACTTCTCAGCTGCACTGCAATGATGGAGGCCGCAGGCGCCAGCAGGGCAGACAAGGGTTCGTCCCGGGCGCTCCGGTGTACGACAAGCTGGAACGAGTCACCGCCGCCCATCGGGAGCGGGACGCTTCGGTCATCGTCACCGTTGGTGGCAGCCCGGCGCAGATCCTCGTTGGTCCAACGGGAAGTGCCGGGCGATTGGGCGATGACGGAACCGCCGCCGTCGACTATCGCCACCGGACCCCCGACTGCCTTTCCAACCTCGCCGAGCATGCTGCGCACGGAAGATGTTGTGGCAGCATGCCGGGAGCAGGCATCCGCGAGCTCCCATGAGCGGGTCCGTACGGTGAAATGTTCGGCCTGCAGCACATTCGTGAGGTGGCGGTGGACCTGCAGGAAGGAGACAGAGTGGGGAATTTCCAAGAGGGGAACGTCGAAGTTGATGGCCGCTTTGACCAAGCCTGGAGGTATGAGGTGATGGGCGACTCCCGTTCCGAAGGCAATAGCCGCAACGGGAACGCTGGCAAGCCGCTCGACGTAGGCGGACCACGTTCGGTCCTCCTCGATGTTCATGCCGACGCCGTTGGTGCACAGGAGGACGTTCGGGGTCAGGAGCGGCGTGGGATCCAAGATCTCCGTAGGTGCGCACCAGCTGATCCTGCGCTCAAGCCGACCGGGGGAAGACGGCGTATGGAGGCGTAACTGGAGGGCAGCGTCCGCTAGCAAGTCAGCGACGATCATGAGGATTCCTTTGCTTGCACCTGCTTCAAGTTTATGTGCGGGTTGCCCACTTGGGCAGGCCGGATGTTGGGCGCCTGCCTACTTCCATGCCGGACCGGGAGGCCCATAGGGTGGGTGCCATGCCGCAACCTGTGATGGCGGGTCGACGTCTGACGCTCAACTCGGACTTGGGCGAATCCCTGGGCCTGCATTCCTTTGGGAATGACCCTCAACTGATGGACATAATCGACGTGGCCAACGTTGCCTGCGGTTTCCACTCAGGGGATCCGGACACGATGGCCGCGAGTGTGGAGGCGGCAGGCGAACACGGCGTGAAGATCGGGGCCCATCCCGGATTGCCGGATCTGGTGGGATTCGGGCGCCGTGAGATGAGGCTGACCGGCGCGGAGGTGGAGAGTCTGCTCCTGTATCAGGTCGGGGCGCTGACGGCGTTTTTGAAGCGGTACGGCCTGGAGCTCAATCACATCAAGCCGCATGGCTCGCTCTACGGCATGCTTGCCCGCGACGCCGGGCTCATGGAGGCCGCGGTGAGGGTGTCAACCCTATACAGCGTTCCTTTCTACGGCCTGGCGGGAACTGAGCACCAGAAGGTATGCGACCAATTCGGCGTTCCCTTCGTCGGGGAACTGTACGTTGACCTGAACTATGGACCCCGGGGTGAACTGCTGATCCAGCGCCGGCCCGAACCCACCAATCCGGCGGCGGCCGGGAACCGCGTGCGCCGGGTTCTGAACGAGGGGGTGGTTGAAGCGGTGGATGGAACGCTGCTCAACATCAGTTTTGAAAGTGTCTGTGTGCACTCGGATGCTCCGAACGCCGTCGAGGTAGCGGCGGCCGTGCGCGAAGCGCTGTCGTCAAACGCCTCCACTGCCGCTCCCAGCGCCTCCTGAAAGGGGTTCCCCTGTGGCTGATATCCTCTCGCCGCTGCCCGGCATTTTCTACCGCAAGCCCGGACCGGACAAGGCGCCCTACGTCAACGAAGGCGACCATGTCGACGTCGGCCAAACCGTCGGCATGGTCGAAGTCATGAAGCAGTTCACAGAGGTCCGCAGTGATGCCGCCGGCACGATTGATCATTTCCATATTGAGGACGGTGGCACCGTGAATCCCGGGGAAGCCATAGCGACGGTCAGCGAGGGGTGACGATGGAACGGCTGTTCATTGCCAACCGGGGCGAGATAGCGGTCCGGGTCATACGCTCCGCACGGGAGCTCGGCATCAGAACCGTCGTGGCTGCGAGCGAACCGGATGAGAAGTCCCACGCGGCGCGGCTGGCCGACGAGTACAGGCTCGTCGGGCCGGCCCCGGCCACGAAGAGCTACCTGGACCAGTCCGCGGTGCTTTCCGCCGCTCTGGAGAGCGGGTGCGACGCCGTCCACCCCGGCTACGGGTTCCTGTCCGAAAATGCGGCTTTCGCGGCCGCCGTCATTGAGGCTGGTTTGACCTGGGTCGGTCCTTCGCCCGAAGCCATCGAGCTGATGGGGGACAAGGCGCGGGCGCGGGATGCAGCCCGGCGGGCGGGGGTGCCGATCCTGCAGGGCAGCGAGGGCGCCGTCGGACATGGCGAGGACCTCATCGCCGAAGGCCGGGAGATCGGGTATCCCCTGCTGGTCAAGGCATCGGCCGGCGGCGGCGGCCGCGGCATCCGTTTGGTCGCATCCGAGCAGGACCTGGTCGCAACCGTCGAGGTGGCCCAGGCGGAGGCCAGGGCGGCCTTCGGCAGCGCCGATGTCTACCTTGAGCGCTTCCTGGGCCGGGCCAGGCATGTGGAGGTGCAAGTTCTCGGGGACGGCCAGGACGCCATCCACCTGGGGGACCGCGACTGTTCGATGCAGCGGCGCCAGCAGAAAATCCTCGAGGAGGCACCTGCCCCGGCCCTGCCCGACGCGGTCCGGGAAAGGATCCAGCAATCCTCGGTGGAGCTGGCCCGCGAATGCCACTACCGGGGCCTCGGCACGGTCGAGTTCCTCTACGATCCCGAATCGCACGAGGCGGCATTCATTGAAATGAACACCCGCCTTCAAGTGGAGCATCCGGTAACCGAGATGATCACCGGCCTGGACCTGGTGCGCGAACAATTGCTCGTCGCCGACGAGGGGAAGCTGCCCCTGTCCCAGAAGCAAGTCCAGTTCCGGGGCCATGCCTTCGAATTCCGGCTCAACGCGGAGGACCCGTCGAGCGGATTTATGCCCAGCCCCGGCACCCTGGAACGCCTGGACTGGCCGGGCGGGCCGGGGGTGCGGATCGACTCCGGGTTCGTGGCAGGCTCGGTGGTCGCCCCGTTCTACGACTCGCTGCTGGCCAAACTCATTGTCTGGGACGCCAGCCGGGATGAAGTCATCGCACGGTCCGTGCGGGCGCTGGGCGAGGTGGATGTGGAAGGAGTCAAGACCACCCTGCCCCTGCTTCAGGCGTTGATCCAGCGGCCCGAGCTGCGGGACGTGGAGCATCATTCGAAATTTTTGGAGAACACGCCGGAGCTACTGGGAGGTGCGGCATGACCGCCCCAGCCGCCGGGGCTGCCGCCCGGTATACCTGGGGCGGGGACGAGTTCCTGTTCGTGGAAATCGACGAGGCCATGAGCCTTGCCGCGAACTTCCGGTCCAACGCCATGGCATCCCTGCTCGGCGCGGACAAGGTTGGCGGCATCACCGACATCTGCCCAGCAAATGCCTCGCTGCTCATCCGGTTCGATCCGGATGTCCTGCCTCCCGCCGAACTGGAGGAGAGGGTACGGCGGGTGGAGGAGACGGTCGCCCGGGCCGCCCACCCCACGCTGGACACCCGCTTGGTGGAAATACCCGTCTGGTACAACGATCCCTACACCAATGAGACAGCTGCCCGGTTCAGGACCAACCACCAGCGCCCGGAGGGAACGGACCTCGAGTTCGCCGCCCGCGAGAACGGCCTTTCCTCGATCGACGAATTCATCCGGCGGCACTACGGCTCGCCCTGGCTGGTGTCGATGGTCGGCTTTGTTGCTGGCCTGCCCTTTATGTTCCAGATTGTTCCGCAGGAGCAGCAGTTGGAAGTGCCGAAGTACCTCAGTCCCCGGACCGACACCCCTGCCTTGACTGTTGGGCATGGCGGCTGCTTCGCCTGCATCTACTCAGTCCGCGGCGCCGGCGGTTATCAGATGTTCGGCATTGCAGCGGCGCCGATTTTCGATCCGGCCCAGTCGCTGCCGGATTTTAAAGATTTCATGGTCTTTTTCCGGCCCGGCGACATCGTCAAGTTCCGCCCCGTGGACGAGGCCGAATACCGGAAGATCCAGGACGAAGTCGAGGCCGGCACCTTCAAGTACCGGCAAGCGCCGGTCCAGTTCGATCTACAGCGGGCGTTGGAGCATCCGGCCGAATACAACAGGGAGATATTGGAGCGGCTCAATGGCATTTGAGATCCTTGAACCTGGCCTGGCCACGACGGTCCAGGACCGGGGCCGCTTCGGGTACTACAACGTCGGCATCCCGCAAGGTGGCGCGATGGACGCGTTGTCTGCGGAGATGGCCAACGCGCTGGCCGGAAACACCCCTGCTGAAGCCGTGCTGGAGTGCACCTATATGGGCCCCAGGTTCCGTACGGATGATGCGGCGGTGATCGCGGTCACCGGCGCGCCGGTGGATGTCAAAGTCAATGGCGGGGCACGAGGAGAGTGGTCGCGGCTGGAACTGGACGCCGGCGACGAGGTCTCCTTCGGCATCCTCAGGGGCGGGACCCGCTTCTACATTGCCGTCCGTGGAGGCATCGACGTGCCGGTGGTCCTGGGCAGCCGTTCCACCTACGGGCTCGGCGGGATCGGCGGACTTGGCGGCCGGCCGCTGCGGGCCGGTGACCTGGTCCCCGTCGGGAACGGCGCCGCACCGGACGGGTCGGAACCACCGCAGGAGATCGATCCCGGGCTCCGCCCGGTGTTCGAGAAGGAGGTCTCCGTCCGGGTCATGCCGGGGCTGTACGACCACCGGCTGACGGCACGGGGAATGGAAACGCTTCTTGGCGCGACCTGGACCCTCACGCCGGTGGCGGACCGCACCGGCCTGCGCTATTCCGGGCCGGAGGTGGAATGGGAGCCCCGGCAGCAGCCCTTTGGCGCCGGGTCGGACCCGTCGAACATCGTGGATGCCGGCTACGCCGTCGGATCCATCCAGATCCCCGGCGGCAAGGAGCCGATCGTGCTGCACCGGGACGCGGTTTCGGGCGGCGGCTACGCCATGGTGGCCACGGTTATCAGCGCGGACATGGATCTGCTGGCACGCAGCGCACCGGGGACCAAGACCCGTTTCCGCTCGGTGAGCATGGACGAGGCACTGGCAGCCAGGGCGCACCAGCGGTCCCTGCGCGCCAGGTTATGGGGCAGCGGGGACTGAGACGCAGGATGGTTTCGATCGCCTCACGGGTTCCCATGCATTCTGCGGGCAGGTTCGGCCCGCGGGTAGCGAAGTTCGCCGGACTTGGGATGTTGACGTGACTTGCATCACATCGTAGAGTAATGGCCACCTTACCGATCGATTGGATAGGCGAAAGAGGGCCGGAAGGCTCTGGGGGGACGTTATATAGCGTGGAACGGCATCCGTTCCGAGCACCAGCTGTTTAGCCGCATTGGGAGCAGCCATGATCCCTCAGGAGGCCAACGGAGCGCACGTTGTGCTGCTGGCAACGGGAGGAATTATTGCTTCCCGGTCCCCTCCCGAGGACGGGGAAGCCGCTGTTGCCGCGCCTACGGGGAGCAACTGCTAAGAAGCGCTGCGTCGTCTTTGTTTCTGGTGCGACGCGCTTCTCAGGGTTCATACCAGTTGGAGGTTCTGGGCGTCTTTGTCACAGATGGCACGGACGCTCTAGAGGAAACGTCTTTCCCGGACCTGACCCACGACGACCACCGTCCCGTAGCCTTCTCCGGGCCCTGAAGGCAGCCGATTCCGCTTCATGTTAGAACGGCTTATCGAGCACATTAACACCCACGACGGCGTCGGCTGGTTCACGTTCGAACGGATCGCCGATTCCTTCATCAGCCGCTCGCGCGAAAGGAAACAAGCCCGTGAGCACCCGTGAGGTCAGTGTTGACCTGAGCACCCCCACCCAGGATGAGAAGCGGCGCTTCCCTTCCTTCTCCAAGAAGACCACGAATACGTCCACCGTCCTGGCGCTGCTCGCCTGGACCATCGCCGTCTTCGACTTCGGGCTTTTCGGAACGCTGCTGCCGGCTATGCAGGACGAGTTCGGCTGGACCGCTCCCGAAGCCTACGCCATCAATACCTGGATTGCCGTGGGCACCGCGATCGTGTGTTTCGGCATCGGACCCGTGATCGACCGACTCGGCCGGCGCCGGGGAATGATGACCACCATCGGCGGTACCGCCGTCGTCTCGGGCTTGACGTCGCTGATCCCGGCGGGGCTGGGCTTCATCAGCAACGCGCTCCTGGTCTTCGTCCGGTCCTTCGGCGGGCTCGGCTTTTCCGAACAGGCAGTCAACGCAACCTACATGAATGAGGTTTACCAGGTCACTGAGGACGAGAAGAGACGCCGGCGCCCGGGCTTCCACTATTCCTTCATTCAGGGCGGCTGGCCGCTGGGCTTCCTGTTGGCCAGTACGCTGGCCTTGGTCTTCCTGCCCTCCTTCGGCTGGCGGCCCCTGTATGTGATGGCGTGTATCCCGGCGGCCATCATCATGTGGGTCATAGCAAAGAAGCTGCGGGAAACCCCGCAGTTCGAACTGCACCACCGGCTCACGCAGCTCGAGAAGCACGGACAGAGCGACGAGGCCCACGCCCTGGCCCACGCGTACGGGGTGGAGCACTCCTCCACGGCGCCCCTGAAGCGCATCTGGGAACCGCACCTGCGCCGAAACACCATCGTTCTCTCGCTGGCCTGGATCGTCAACTTCTTCGGCATCGCGATCTTCAGCATCCTCGGAACCTCCGTCCTGAAGAACGCCAAGGGCGTGGAGCTGACGACGGCGTTCTGGCTGCTGATCGTCATCAACGGGCTGGCCTACTTCGGCTACGTCTTCCACGGCTGGCTCGGCGACAAGATCGGCCGCAAGCCGACGATCGTCATCGGCTGGATCATCTCGGGCATCTGCTTCAGCATCATGCTCAGCCCCTTGGCCGCCAATTCAGGGATGATCATCCTGACCTACGGTGCAGGACTGTTCTTCCTGGTCGGCCCTTATGCCGCGATCCAGTACTTCATGGCGGAGTGCTATCCCGTGAGCTGCCGGGCCACAGGCACCGCGTTCATTGGCGCCATGAGCCAGCCCGGGACCATCCTTGGCGGCGCACTGTTCACTGTTGTGGCAGCCGGGGCGGGAACCGGTGCGGCGGCGCTGTGGGTGGGAGCGCTGGGAACCCTGGTTTCCGGCCTGCTGATGCTCGCCACCAAGCCGCCGCTTGAGGCCATACTGGAGGATCATCCCCATGATGTCTGACAAGGCGCCGGGGGTGGCCCTTTTGGGCAGGGTCCCAGCGGCATCATCGTGATGTTCGCTGAGGGACTGAAGAAGAACTGACGGCTGATCGGCCGAGCCGGGAGTGCTGGTTCGGATGCGCACTTCTCCGTCGATACCTATCAGGGGAGGCAGCCGGACGAACGAGGATGCGTCCGCTTTCGAGACGGGTGGACTGGGACGGGGCCGTCCGTAAGGCGGCAGTGCATGGACGGCAGGCACCGGACGGCCTTGGCACGGTTCCCGGCCGGCACGGCTTCGCGTACCCGGGTGGCAGCAGTAGTCCACCTGGTCCGTTGTCTTCGGCCTCGTAAAGGGCCACCATGAAAGGACCCCACCATCGAAGGAGCAGCCATGGACAGTTCGGCCTATGGAATCGTGCATTTCTTCCCGGAAGGCACCAAGGAGCAGTACGAGGCGGCAATTGCCGCCGTGCATCCGGGCGAGGGACGGATGCCAGCCGGGCAGATTTTCCATGCCGCGGGGGCCTCTCCGGGTGGATGGACGGTCATGGCGGTCCACGAATCGAAAGAGAGCTGGGAGCAGTTCCGGGACAGTATTCTTATGCCGCGGTTTCAAGAGGGCATCGAGGGAGGATTCACCTCCATGCCCGAGGAGACAGTGGTCGACGTCTACAAGCTCTTGCCCTAGAGGGGGCGCGCGGTCCGGGACCCGTGCAGGGCGTTCCCCTTGCACAAGATCCGCACCCACCCGGCAGGAACTGCCCGCACAGGGTAGATACGGCTGAAAAGTTGACGCCCTACCTGGCGGCCAGTTTATGGAGCCACGTGCGGTTTGAGCGACGTTCACCGGTCACTTCCGACGCCGTCCCCGACATTCCGTCGTGCGGACTTCGAACATGACTTTCAGGGCACCTTGGTGCGTGAAGCTCCTGCCAATCCTTTTGCGGTGTGGCGTTTAGGTCATATGGTCCGGGCTACATTGACTGCCTCAAGGGCATGGTATCGGGTCGACGCTCTCCAGTCCTTGGCGACGACCACCCATGAACTCGGTGCTCTAGGCCGTGTTTTCGAGTCGGTCTTGATCCAGATCAGGATCGCGGAGGGGTAGATCGCGGCTCGGTAGTTGCGGGTGAGCTTTTCGGAGCACGTGGCAATCCCGCGATATTGCTCGAGGCGCGGTTGAAGCAGCATCCGGCGTTGAGACCCCGGCTCAGGGAATTAGGCGACACGCCTACGTTCGCCGCCGGCCCCCTGCCTCACAAGCTCAGCATGGGACCACACGCGGAGCGGCCACTTGGCCGAACATGAAGGAGGGTCCGGGAAGATCTAGCGGCCGGATTCCCTGACCAGCAGAGCACGTTCCCAGAAGCTCGGTCCGACAGGTTCATGGAAGTCGCTCCGAGCGACCAGGTAGCCCTCGCTGTTCACGGTGATCGGCAGTTGCGGCAGCGGTCGGAATGCCGGGCCGAAAATCACCTTGCATTGCTGCGTCACGTCGAAGGTGGACTGGTGGCAAGGGCAGAGCAGATGGTGGGTGTGCTGCTCGTACAGGGCCACCGGGCAGCCGACGTGCGTGCAGATCTTGGAATAGGCAACGATGCCGTTGTAGGCCCAGTCCTCCCGGCCGGGACTGGGATGCAGATCCGCCGGGTTCAGCCGGACGAGCAGGACCACTGACTTGGCTTTTTCGACGAGCTTGCCTTCGGACAGTTCGTTCAGGCCTTCGGGGATGACGTGGAAGATAGCGCCGAAGGTCACGTCCGAGGCCTTGATCGGCGTGCCCTCGGGGTCGCGGGTGAGGCGGACGCCCTTGGACCACAGCGTATGTCCCAGGACCTCCGGGTCGAGGTTCTTGGACAGGTCCCGGAAGATGCCGATGGCCGGCAGGATGGCCAGCGCCCCGGCACCGATGAGGGTGTTGCGGATCAGTGGCCGGCGCTTGATGCCGGACTCGTCAAGGACCTGGCCGACGATCTGCTCCGCGTCCCCGCGGTCCTCTTCGGTGCGGACCTCGTGGCGTTCCTCGGCCACCTCATGATCCGGCATCAGGGTCTTCGCCCAGTGCACGATGCCGACGCCGATGCCGAGCATCGAGAAGGCGATGCCCATGCCGAGCAGCAAGTTCTGTAGGCGCAGCGTGGAAATCGTGGTGGATTCATCCAAGGGGATGGCAAAGTACCCGACGAAGAAAAGCAGGGTTCCGATCACTGAAATTGCGAAGAGAATTGCAACCTGTCGCTCGGCACGCTTTTCGGCCCGGGGATCCTTATCGGCAAGGCGCGGGCGGTGGGGAGGTAGTCCAGGATCCTGGAACTTCTCCACTTGGCCCTGGCCAGCAGTGGCAGCGGTGACCGGGGTGTTCGGGTCGCCGTGACTATGGTCGCCCATGATCCCTCTCATCCTTCCCCATATATGACTCTAAGAGTGCGTCTGTGTTATTTCAACGGTTTTCCCCGGCCACCCTTGGGCGAGCCGCCGGACGGAAGACCTAGGATTACCGCTCGGCCAGCGAGATCGTGAAGGCGATGTAGGGAGGCTGCGAACAGGGAGGCGGATAGGCGCTACCGTTTGCCGCCGGCCCCACCGCGAGCTAGCGAAAGGCCGCTGGCGCTAGGGCTGCGTGTGCCCCTACCAGGACCAACACGAACGGTAACCGCCTAGCGCAGATCGACGTCAAGGAGTCCACCGGCGGATATAGTCCGCGATCGGCGGGAACGGGGAGGGCGCAGCGGCGCTCTGCTCGATGGCCTGCCGCGGCGCATTGGGATTCATGACGCCACCCAGGGATGGTGCCAACCGACGTAGTCGGCGGTCAGTTCATCTGCGGCTGTCGGACCCCAAGACCCGGGCGTGTAGCTGTGCACCCGTGGTGGCGCATCCAGGAGTGGCTGCATGATCCGCCACGTCTCCTCGACCGCGTCCTGGCGGGTGAACCGCGTACTCTTCCCGACCATCGCCGCCTGGAGCAACACCTCATACGGAGTCGGCCCCTCGCCCCCTTCATCGGCGAACTCCATGTCGAGATCGATGGCGGCGGGGCCGACCGTGTCCGCACGTAGAGCCTCGACCTTGAGCCTGACGCCGGTCGACGGATCAAGCTTGATGACGATCTGGTTGGGCTCTGGTCGGCGATCGGATCCGAAGTTGAAGCCGAGCCGGGGCGGGTGCTTGAACACCATCCGAAGCTCGGTCTGGGTGACCGGAAGCTTCTTGCCGGTCCGAATGAAGAACGGCACCCCCGACCAGCGCCAATTGTCGATGTCGAGCCGCAACGCGGCGTACGTCTCCGTCGTCGAATCCGCGGCCACGCCGTTGATGTTCTGGTAACCCTCGTATTGGCCGCGGACGTAGTGGTCAGGGTCGGCCTCGGAGACCGCGCGGAACAAGGCGACCTGGGAGTCCTTGAGCGTTTGCGGATCACCCCCGGACGGTGGCTCCATTGCGGCCGCGGAAACTACCTGCATGAGGTGATTGACCACCACGTCGCGCAGCGCACCGACGGGATCGTAGAAGTGGCCACGGTCCTCGACGCCGAAGTCCTCGGCCATCGTGATCTGCACGCATTCGATATAGTTCCGGTTCCAGATCGGCTCAAGCATGGTGTTGGCAAACCGAAGGTAAAGGATCTCCTCCAGGCCCATCTTCCCCAGGTAGTGGTCGATCCGGTACAGCTGCGACTCGTCGATGAACTTGTGCAACTCCTCGGCCAGGGCGCGAGCCGAGGCTCGGTCACTCCCGAACGGCTTCTCCACCACCACCCGCCCCGTCGCGGTCAGGCCGGCCCCGGCCAGGCCTTTGACGACTGTGCCGAACAGGAAGGGCGGGACTTCTAGGTAGAACACTGGGCTGCCGGCGCCCTTGATCGCCTCGGCGACCCGCCCATAGGTCGCTGCGTCGCCGAAATCGCCCTGCACATAGGACAGCCGGGCCGCGAAACGGCCGAAGACGGCGGTGTCGATCACCTCCCCAGTGCCCTCGATCGATTCCCGGGCCCGTTCCACCAACTGGTCAACCGTCCAATCATCGACGGCCACCCCGACGATTGGGCACTGCAACAAACCCCGCCGCTCCAGCCGGTACAACGATCTGAACGTCATCACCCTGGCCAGGTCGCCGGTGATCCCGAACACCACGAACACATCGGCGGAACCCTGACCAGCGCCAAACCGCGGCTGGCCGTGCCCAGCCGCGGTTTGGCCATCCATCGTTGCTGTCATTGCATCTCCTCGGCGTTAGCGACCCTCTACCGGCAATATGAATCTGCTCGGTGGCCTGCGTGCCGGAGCTGACGCAGACCGGCTTCTATTAGAGCCAACCACCGCGTCCCGGTCCCCGTCATCACCCGTTTTGGGTGATGACGGGGACCACCCCGGGGGGCAGTATCAATGTCTGGAGGCAGCATCGGTAGATCCGAGAACCGCTCGAGGAGGCTCCGGCATGACAGACGGCCAGCACTATGACGTTGTCATCATCGGGACGGGAGCCGGTGGCGGGACGCTCGGCCACCGGCTTGCTACGAACGGGGCGAAGGTCCTCTGGCTGGAGCGAGGTCCGTTCCTGCCGCGCGAGCGCGACAACTGGCAGACCGAGGCGGTGTTCGTCCGCGGAAAGTACCTTGCGACAGAGCTGTGGTACGACCGGCACGGCCGCGAGTTCCAGCCCGAGGTCAACTACTACGTCGGCGGGAACACCAAGTTCTACGGCGCGGCACTGTTCCGCCTCCGTCCGGAGGACTTTGGCGAGCTACGCCATCATGGCGGAATCTCACCGGCCTGGCCGATCTCCTACGACGATTTGGAGCCCTACTACACTCAAGCCGAACATCTCTACCTGGTGCACGGTCAGCACGGCGAGGACCCGGGCGAAGGCCATGCCAGCGCGCAGTACGCCCACCCTCCGGTATCCCACGAACCCCGCATCCAGCAGTTGAACGACGACTTGGAGAAGCTCGGGCTGCACCCCTTCCACCTCCCGATCGGTGTCAACCTCCAGGAGGTCGAACCTGGACGGGCGGCGCGGGCAAGTGCGTGCATCCGCTGCGACCGGGTCGATGGCTTCCCCTGCCTGCTGAACGCAAAATCGGACTCGCAAGTCATCTGCGTGGATCCGGTGCTCGCCCAGGACAACGTCACACTGGTCACCGGCGCCCATGTGCAGCGCCTGGAAACCGACGCCTCAGGACACAGCGTCACCGGGGTTGTCACCACCTTGGACGACGGCACCGAGACCACATTCACCGGCGATATCGTGGTCGTGGCCTGCGGCGCGGTGAACTCCGCCGCCCTGTTGCTCAGATCTCGCCAAGACCGCCACCCCGACGGGCTGGCCAACAGTTCCGGTGTGGTCGGCCGGCACTACATGCGGCACAACAACATCGCGCTGATGGCCGTTTCCCGGGAGCCCAACCCCACGCTGTTCCAGAAGACGCTGGCGATGAACGACTGGTATCTGGGGTCCGATGACTGGGACTATCCGCTCGGCGGTATCCAGATGCTAGGCAAGTCCGACGACGAGGAGCTCCGTGCGCAGTCGCCGCGATGGGCCGGCAAGGTCTCTCCGGACCTGCCCTTCGAGGTGCTGGCTCACCACGCCGTCGACTTCTGGCTCTGCGGCGAAGACCTACCGCAGCCCGACAATCGGGTCACGCTCGACGCGGACGACGCCATCCACCTCAGCATCGATGAGAAGAACAACGTCGAAGGAGTAAAGCGGCTGCGCCACAAACTCGACGGCATGCTCGGCCGGCTGGGCATGCACGAGCACCATCTGCTGGACCGGAGCCTTTACCTGCACAAGAGCATGCCGATTGGCGCCACCGCGCACCAAGCAGGCACCGTCCGTTTCGGCCGAGATCGGGCGACGAGCGCTCTCGATGTGAACTGCAAAGCCCACGATCTGGACAACCTCTACGTCGTTGACACCAGCTTCTTCCCCAGCATCGGTGCCGTGAACCCGTCCCTGACCGCAATCGCCAACGCCCTGCGGGTCGGCGACCACCTCACCGAACGCCTTGGCTAGTCCCCGGGTGGCCATGGCAGCTGTCAATCTCGCGGGAAGGGGTGCGACATGACGCTGTTCGAGGACGTCCTCATCCCCGTGATGGAGGTGGACCCGGTTCCGTGGGCTCGAGCCCAGATGGCGTTCACGCTGGCCTTCCACATCATCTTGGTTCCACTTGGCGTGTCCTGGTCGGTGATGGCGCTGATCGCCAATTATCGAGGCATCAGGCGGGCCGACGCTGACGCCATCCGGCTCGCGCAGCGCTGGTCGAAGTACATGGCGGTCACCTTTGCAGTCGGCGCCGTCACCGGAACAGTTCTCTCCTTCGAGTTCGGCCTGCTGTGGCCTCAGTTCATGGGTCACTGGGGCGAGGCGTTCGGCGTGCCTTTCGCGTTCGAGGGTCTCTTCTTCTTTCTCGAGGCTGTTTTCATCTCGATCTACATCTTCGGCTGGCGGCGACTCAAGCCCTGGACCCACTTCTGGACCGGTGTCCCGATCGCCGTCGCCGGCATCTTCGGCAGTGTTTCGGTGGTGGCCGCCAACGCGTGGATGAACTCACCCGATGGGGTCACTCTGGACCCCGCCGGGAACGTCGTGGCGGTGGACCCGCTCGGGGTGATCTTCAACGAGGCGATGCCGCTGATGGCGGCGCACATGGTGATTGCGGCCTACCTGGTCGGCGGGTTCCTGGTGGCCATGGTCTACGCGACGGCGATGCTGCGCGGGCGGCGGGACCGCTACCACAGGCTCGGCTTTTTGATCGCCTTCACTGTGGCGGCCATCGCCGTCCCGGTTCAGATGGGGGTCGGTGACGGTCTGGCTCGCTGGGTCTATAGCAACCAGCCGGTCAAGTTCGCCGCCATCGAGATGGTGCCGACGACCAGCAGTGACGTGCCCGAGACGCTGCTCGGCCATCTCAACTCAGAAGGACAGGTGGTGGGCGGTGTCCCGATCCCCGGACTCGCCTCGTGGTTGTCGGACCCCAGCACTGGCCGGGCGACCGTCGTGCAGGGGCTCGACACTGTACCCGCCGACGAGCGGCCGACGAACCGCCAGGTGAACGTCGTCCATCTCGCTTGGGACATCATGGTCGGCGTCGGCACTGCCCTGTTCCTGCTGACGCTGTGGTACTGGGCATCGTGGATCTTCCGACGAGACATGCCTCGCAGCAAGTGGTTCCTACGCTGCGCCGTCGCCTCCGGACCCCTCGCCGTCCTGGCGATGGAGGCGGGCTGGACCGTGAGCGAGGTCGGCCGTCAGCCGTGGATCGTCTACAACAAGATGCGGGTGGAGGACGCCGCGACCACCAACACCGGAGTTTGGATCACCTTCATCGCGGTCACGATCCTCTATATCGGGCTGGGCGTCACCACAATCCTGGTCCTGCGCGGGATGAGTCGTCGCTACCGGGAGGCACGACGATTTGAGGAGACAGATTCCCCGTACGGACCGCGCAAGCCGGTGGAAGAGACCTAGGGGTCACCCATGGATACCGCCGCAGCCCTGCTCTTGTTCGCTGCCATCACCATCTACGCGATCTTCGGCGGCGCTGACTTCGGTGCCGGCTTCTGGGATCTGACCGCAGGTGGCGCGCAGCGTGGGGAGCGGCCGCGCGAGGTAATCGACCACTCGATCGGGCCCGTGTGGGAAGCGAACCACGTGTGGCTGATCTTCATCTTCGTCGTGCTCTGGACGTGTTTCTCCGAGGCCTACGCGTCGATCACCTTGACCATGTTCGTGCCCCTCACCCTGGCGGCCCTCGGCATCGTCCTGCGCGGTGCCAGCTTCGCCTTCGGGAAGGCGGTGTTTCGGCAGCGAGCCCGCCGCAGCTTCGGCGCCATTTTCGCCGTCTCCTCGGTGCTGGTGCCTTACTGCTTCGGCGCCATCGCGGGAGGCATCGCATCCGGCCAGGTTCCGGCCGGCGGTCGGGCGGGCGATCCGCTGCAAAGCTGGGTCAACCCGACGTCGGTCGTCATGGGTCTGCTCGCCGTATCCGTGACGGCCTACGTCGCCGCGGTACTGCTCACCTGGGATGCCGGTCGCCTCTCCGACGAGGCGATGGTCGGCTACTTCCGCGTCCGCGCCGTGGCGGCCGGGGCGGTGGCTGGAGCCGTCGCGCTGGTCGGTCTCTTCGTCGTACGCAGCGAAGCCAGCTACGTCTTCGGAGGACTCACCTCACGCGCCCTGCCGCTGGTGATCATCTCGGCGGTCGCCGGGATCGGCGCGCTTTTCCTGCTCCGAGGCCAACCCCACCGCGGAGGGCGGCTGGCTGCGATCGCCGCGGCCGGCGCCCTTGTGCTGGCCTGGGGTGTCGCACAGTGGAACTACCTGCTGCCCGAAACGCTCACGGTCTCGGCGGCCGCTGCGCCGTCGGGCACGATCACGGCCGTGCTGGTCGCGGCCGGTCTCGCCGTGCTGCTGATCGTGCCGGCCTTCATCTTGTTGTACGTGCTCGACCAGCGCGGACTGCTTCCCGAAGAAGGCGTCGACGACTAGCCCGACCGGGGCTCCGGGGTCGTCCGTGCTGACTTCACTGACGAAGTGGCACGCAAGCGAGCCATTGACCGGGGTATCGACTGGACGATGGCAGATCGGATAACAACTGAGCGAGTTCTGGTGCTCGGTGGCGGGCTGGCCGGGGTGGCCTGAGCGCTGGAGCTCGGAGAAGGCGTTAGCACCAGCTATTTTCAAGAGGTTATTCGGCTACGGAACGTGGTGGTGGCGTTCCGCTTCAATGTTTAACGATTAATTTTGCAGTGCAACAAAGGAGCTCAGTCGACTGAAGTCGACTGAGCTCCTTTGTTTTGTGTCCGCACAACGAGCAATGGCTAATCGGCATCCAGGCGCATAACCGCTGACAACGCGCTTCGCCTCGGGCGCTGCTTCGAGATTCACTGCCAGTTTTGGTTAAACCTGCAGGACGGTTACTTCCCGGCCAGGGAATTACTCTTCCGACACCTTGCCCACTTGCTTTGCTGGCACCCCAACGACCACTGCCCCCGCGGGCACGTCCTTTGTGACGACCGCACCCGCGCCCACTACTGCCCCATCGCCAATCGTCACGCCCGGCAACACCGTTACGTTGGCCCCGAACCACACGCCCGAGCCGATCACGACGCGGGCCGGGTGCATATCGGCTCGTCGGCTCGGCAGCATGTCGTGGTTCAACGTCGTGATGACGGCGTTGTGGCCGATGAGGGACCCATCGCCGATTTCGATCCCGCCCTGGTCCTGAAACCGGCAGCCGCTGTTGACGAACACATCCGAGCCGAAACGGATGTTCTTGCCGAAGTCAGCGCTGAACGGAGGGAAGAGCTGGAAGGACTCTGGGACCTCGCGCCCGGTCAACTCACTTATCAGGGCCCGCACCTCGCCGGGGGAGTGGTACCGCCCGTTGAGCTCGGCGGTGATGCGCAGTGACTCCTGGCTCGCAGCGTGCATAGCCTCATGGTGCGGCGATCCTCCGGGAATCGTCTCACCGGCGTTTAGTGCAGTCAGAAGGTCGTCGAGTCCGCGAATTTCGGCCATGTGCACACGATATCGTTCCCTTGGCTGCACCTGAGTGCCCATCTGAAGGGAATTCAACGGAGGCCCTTGAATTGCTCGACCGCAGACAAACTCTTGTGACCGAATTGCCGCGAGACGTGTTGCCGGGACGACCTGGCTGCGAGGCCGTCCCGTAGGACCCGTGCTCCGAAGCCCCTGGCGCTGGTGGGTATGTGAGGTTCTTCGGCTACGGAACGTGGTGGAGTTCCGGTTTAACGTCTGAGAGAGAGCCCAGAGATCGGCGCAAGCAGGCAGGTCATTCGGGGGTTGGGCGCCCGCGGTTGCGTTTGGTCTCGGAGCGCAACCGTTTTCCTTGGAGCCGACGACGCCGCGAGCCACTCGTCGGCCGGCTTGGCCGCCGGACGACAGGGGGAGCCACTGCGTCTCGCAGGACTGTGGCGAGGCGTTGCCTGGCCGCAGTCCTGTTTCGTCGCTGGGAGCGGTGCTCGGAGGCGCTGATAGTTAGCACCGTGCCCGAGATTCTCGCGGAGAGCCGCTCGAGGGCGCGTTCGCGCTGGACTTCGCTCAGCGCTGTTGTCGTGCCGAGATCGAGACTGAGTTGCACACGTGAGTCGGCGGTGTTGACGCTCTGGCCGCCAGGGCCGGAGGCGCGGGAGAACTGCTCGACCAGCTCTCCCGCCGGGACCCGGAGGCCGCGGGGCGCGCCGGGTCCCGGGGGCACATGCAGGTCGTCCACACGATTATTGTGCCGCAACTCCGTGCCGCGATCAGTACCGGCCGGAAGCAGCCAAGGCAAGATGCCCGGCTTCGCACATGACAGCGTGTACGAACCTGGGGTTGCTCGGCTACGGAACGCGGTGGAGTCAGGCGGCGCGTGACGGGTAGGGGGGCTTCTTTCTGCACTCTCGGCTCGTTAGCATGTCGCGCATGGCCATCAAACTTGAAAACGTCGGTATCGCCGTTCGAGACCTCGAAGCAACGATCGCCTTTTTCACCGACCTAGGTCTGACGGTTATCGGCCGTGACACGGTCAGTGGTGATTGGACCGACACCGCCGTCGGACTTGACGGCAACCACGCCAACATCGCGATGCTCCAGACCCCAGACGGTCACGGTCGACTCGAGCTCTTCGAGTACATCCACCCTGAAGCGATCGAGTCGACGCCCACGCTCCCCAACGAGATTGGCATGCACCGCGTCGCTTTCTCAGTCGACGATTTGGACAAGGCCCTTGAGATAGCCGCGAAACACGGCTGCCGTCCGCTTCGCGGTGTGGCGACTTATGAGGACGTCTATAGGCTCACGTACGTCCGCGGTCCCAGCGGCATCATCGTGATGCTGGCTGAGGAACTGAAGAAAAACTGACCGCCGATCGGCCCAGGTCGGGTGTGCCATTGCGGATACGCAGTTCTCCGTCGGCACCTTATCCGTGGCGCCGTCGAGAATGACGGGCCCCTTTCCAGTCAGCCCATCGGAGGAGTCAGTCCGTACCGGGCGATGATGCCCGGCAGCCACGGAGCCTCGCCGAACTGAAGGCCGTACTCGGCTGCCAGTTTGCCGATGGCCTCCGGATCGAATGGTGCCCCGGCTTCGAGCTGGTCGGCCACCTCCCAGAAGAAGTGCTCGAACCCGGCGGGGCTGATCACTTCGATCATCCTCGCCGGAATCTTGCCTGCATTCCACATGGTGTGCAGTTCGCCGCGCGGCTTCGTGATGTAGCCCCCGGCGCCCAGCACCGCCTCGCGCTCACCGGAGCGGAATCCGATCTCGCCTTCAAGGACAATCGAATACTCATCCTCACGTGTATGCGTGTGCGGCGGAACCAACGCCCCAACCGGGAACGGGTGCTCCACGATCGAGATCTGCTCGTTGGTGTGTTCGCCGAACAGTTTGAAGACAACCCCGATACTTCCGAGGCTGCCTTGGCGTCCTTCCCCTGGCTGCACGACGGTGAGCCGTGGAGCCTCCTCAGCGCCCATGACAGGCCACTCCTTCTAATTCGATATACAGTGGTGTATATCGAATTGTCCCAACCGCAAGGGATCGGTGTCAATACTTTGAGTGAACAGAAGCGTTCAATCAAATCGCGCAGCTATCAGATGATTAAGCGCGCCGAGCAGGTGGACACCACGCGTCAGCGCATCGTCGACGCGGCTGTGGCCCTGCACGGTGCCGTGGGTCCTGCCCGGACGACGATTGCCGGCATCGCCGAGCGGGCCGGAGTGACGCGCCTGACCGTCTACCGGCATTTCGCCGACGACGAGGCACTGTTCTCTGCCTGTTCCTCGCATTGGCTGTCACAGCAGCAACTACCGGATCCAGCTGCTTGGTCCGAGCTCCCAGACCCTCTGGAACGCTTCCACGCTGGCCTGACGGATCTCTACCGGTTTTATCGCGGTGGCGAGTCGATGCTCGCGCGTATCTATGCCGACTGGGATGCACTCCCGGAAAGACGCCGCAAAGAGCTCGAGGAGCGCAACAAGTTTTTTCGCGATGCACTGCTTGAGCCGTTTCCGGCGTCCGGCAGGAGCGGTCAACTGCGTGCCGTCGTCGGCCACGCGGTCTCGTTCTGGACGTGGCGGTCTCTCTGCCACGACAATGGGCTTTCCAATCGCGACGCCGTCCAAACCATGACGGACTTGGTAGCAACGACGGCCGGCGAAGGTCAGCGGTAGCCCATTCCCTGCCCACACGCCTTATCCTCCTTCGCGTAATTGAGGATACATGCTGTCAGTCGGCCCAGGCAGCAACACCTCGGATCGCTAACGCCGGTGCGGCAGTTTGTGTCCTATCGTCGGAATGTCAGGTGGACTGTGCCGCTCTCGGCCGTCTCGGTGGTGACGTCGTAGTCGGATTCGAAGCCGCGCAGGTCGTCCCAGAGGCGGACGCCGCGGCCGAGGATGATCGGCGCGATCGCGACGTGGAGTTGGTCGACCAGTCCGGCCTTCAGGAAGTCGCGCACGACGCTCGCTCCGCCGCCCACGCGGACGTCCTTGCCACCGGCGGCTTCCAGCGCGCGGTCGAGCGCCTCCTGCGGCGGGGCGGAAAGGAAATGGAACGTCGTGCCTCCCGTCATTTCGATCGACTGCCGGGTGCTGTGCGTGAGCACAAAAACCGGGACACGGAACGGGGGCTCGTCGCCCCACCAGCCTCGCCAGTCCGGATCATCGGGGAAGTGGTGCAGGCCGAACATCCCCGCGCCCATGATCTCTGCTCCGAGCTCGGCGAAGTACGCCTTCGCATACTCGTCGTCCACTCCGGTACTACCTTGGCCCGAGGTGTCGTGTAAGACGCGCTCGCGGAAGGTCCGGGTCGCGGCATATGCGCCGACCAGGCGAGACCAGTCTTCGCCCATCGGGTTGTCGGGGGTCTGCCCCGTCGTCGTCGCGAATCCGTCGAGCGAGATGTTGAGGTCAACGCGAACGGCCATCGGTGCTCCAAGTCATGAGTGCTTGTAGATTGCAATCACCATACTGGAGGCTCCGAGCTCGTCAAGGAGGATCTCGTGAAGCCGCGTTCCGGTTGCTGGATCAATGCCGATGTGGCCTCATCGATCTGCAGTCCTCGAACCAGCGCAACCGGGGAGGCGGGAAGCGTCCTCGCGTGCAGCCGTCCGGGCGGCATGCTCCGAGTGGACCAGCAAAGCCGCAGCGCCTCGATCACCGGCCGGTGAGTGAAGCTGCGGCGGAGCGGACAGCATCTTTGATGAGTCAACGCGGGCTCTTGACATGGCAGATGCGGGGTCTGCATTCTGGGCGGAGGTGCTCCATAGATATTCCACAGGCTAAGCAGTCATGCGGCCAGAGTGGCAGGAAATCGTGAAACGTCACCTCCAAAGACAGGCAGGTAGCCGGCGCAGTATCTTGGGCATGGCCTCGGTGATTGCGTTCCTGTTGGTCGTCGGGTGGGGCATGTTCTTCGCCGTCGTATTACCGGGGCAGTACGAAGTGGCCGACCGGGCGCCTTTCGGCCTCGGACTGGCGTTTACGGCGTTCATCCTGGGCGCGCGCCACGCGTTTGACGCCGACCACATCGCGGCGGTGGACAACACCACGCGCAAGCTGGTGGGGGAGGGCCGCCGGCCGGTGTCCGTAGGGTTCTGGTTCGCCTTGGGGCATTCGACCGTTGTGATCGTTGCGGTTACGCTGCTGGCCGCCGGGCTGAATATGTTCGCCGACCAGATTTCCGACGGCGATTCGTTGCTCGCCTCCATAACCGGAGTTTGGGGTGTGATCGTCTCCGGACTGTTCCTGCTGCTGATCGGTTCACTGAACCTGTATTCGCTCATCGGGATCGCCCGCGTATTCCGCCAGCTCAGGATTGGCGAATACAACGAAGCTGAAATCGAGGAGCTGCTGCAAAACCGCGGCCTGCTTAACCGGGTATTGGCACCGCTGTCCCGACAGATCGACCGGCCTTGGAAGATGTATCCCATCGGTGTGTTGTTCGGGCTGGGGTTCGATACGGCAACGACGATTGGGTTGTTTGTGATCGGAGGCAGTGCCGCCCTGACAGCCCCCTGGTATGTGGTTCTCGTCCTGCCGGTCTTGTTCACCGCCGGCATGACTTTGTTCGACACGCTCGATGGCATCTTCATGCACCGGGCCTATCAATGGGCCTACGCGCGCCCGGTCCGGAAGGTGTACTACAACCTCATGGTCACCGGCACCTCCGTCATTGTGGCTTTCCTCGTCGGCGGGGTAGGACTGTTGGGACTGGTGGCCGAGAGAATGCAGGTGGAGAGCGGTCCCGTTGCCTGGGTCGCTTCCGTGAATCTGGAAAATTTCGGCTTCCTGATCTGCGGGCTGTTCGCGGCAACCTGGCTGGCCGCGGTCGCGTACTGGAAACTGGGCAAAGTCGAGGCCCGCTATTCGCTGCCGGACTAATATCAACACCCGCCGCGTAGTCGCAGGGATCAACGTGATCGCTTCACTGGCCCAGGTCGCACCTGGAACAAGTTCTTTAATGCACCAACGCAGGAGCCTCTGATGCTTCAGCAACCTCTGATGCGTCACCGCCGATGGTTGCGCATTGTCCCTCACGCGCCTATCTTGGAGTTCACGAGGTGGCAGACCCATGCATGAGCTCTCACTTACGGAAAGCCTTATCGATGCCGTCCTGGACCGAACAGGTGATCGGCAGGTTACCCTCGTGAATCTTCGCATTGGGACGCTCTCGGGTGTGCTTCCGGACGCCATGCGCTTCTGCTTTGAAGTCGCCTCCGCCGGCACAACACTGGCCGGGGCGCAGCTGAAGATCGATGAGCCCCGCGGCCAGGGTCGGTGCCGCAACTGCAAGCGTGATTTCGTGGTGGAAGACCTGATTCTGTTGTGCCCCTGCGGCAGTGCCGACGTGGAAGTCCTCGGCGGCCGTGAACTTGCGGTGACATCGGTGGAGGTGGCATAGATGTGTACCACCTGTGGCTGTGGAGACGCAGAAAACACGCGGGTTTCGGGCCTCGAGATTGCCTCGGCTGGCCACGACCATCCGCATCCCCACGGCCATCCTCATGAGCATGCCCATGAACACGCCCACGGGCATGCCGCCAGCGGCCCGCAAACCATTCTGCTTGAGCAGGATCTGCTCGCCAAAAACGACCTGCTGGCCGCCCGGAACCGCGGCTGGTTGGAGGGCCGGAGCATCCGCGCCCTCAATGTGATGAGCTCGCCCGGCGCTGGCAAGACCACGTTGCTGGTCAGGACGCTTCAGGAACTAGGCGACCGGCTGCAGGCCGGCGTTATCGAAGGCGACCAGGAAACGTCGCTGGATGCCGACCGGATCCGTGCGCTCGGGAGGCCCGTCATCCAGATCAACACGGGGGCCGGCTGCCATCTCGATGCCGACATGCTCCGCCGAGGACTCGATGCTCTGGACCCGGCCATGGATTCGACGGTGTTCATCGAGAACGTCGGCAACCTCGTCTGCCCGGCGCTCTTCGACCTTGGCGAAGCCGCCAAGGTGGTGATCATTTCGGTGACGGAAGGTGATGATAAACCCCAGAAGTACCCGCACATGTTCATGGCGGCCGACTTGGTGATCGTCAATAAGTCGGACTTGTTGCCCTACGTGGATTTCGATACCAGTGCGTGCCTGGAGCGCATCCGCCAGCTTAATCCGCGGACCGAATTTATGGTCGTTTCGGCCACCACCGGCGAGGGGCTGCCCCGCTGGTATGAGTGGCTCGAAGGCGACTCACCCGAGCCGGAAACCCTGACCGGGTCACTGACTACCGACGCTCACTGAGTCCTTCAAGGGCTCTGAAGGAGGCACCGATGCCTACCGAAACTTCCTTGCAGGCCGAAGAAGCACTCATCCACGTGCTGTGGATCAACGCGGGGCTCAGTTGCGACGGAGATTCGGTCGCGCTGACGGCGGCCACCCAGCCCAGCGTCGAGGAGATCGCGCTCGGCGCGCTGCCCGGGTTGCCCAGGATCGCTATGCACTGGCCGCTGATCGACTTTGAGTGCGGACCCCAGGAAGGGGCCGACGACTTCCTCGAGTGGTTCCGCAAGGCGGACCGCGGCGAACTGGAGCCGTTCGTCCTAGTGGTCGAGGGCTCCATCCCGAACGAGCAGCTCCACGATCCCGGCGGCTATTGGTGCGGCTTCGGCAATGATTTGGAGACCGGACAGCCGATCACCACCAGCGAGTGGCTGGACCGGCTTGCGCCGAAAGCCACCGCGATCATCGCGGCCGGTACCTGCGCCACGTACGGCGGCATCCATGCGATGGCTGGCAATCCGACCGGTGCCATGGGAGTGCCGGATTATCTGGGTTACGACTGGAAATCCAAAGCCGGCATACCCATCGTCTGCGTCCCTGGATGTCCCATCCAACCGGACAACCTCTCGGAAACCATCACCTATCTGCTCTACCAAGCGACGGGACAGGCACCGCCAATTCCGCTGGACGAGGCGCTGCGCCCCACCTGGCTGTTCGGCAAGACGGTCCATGAAGGCTGCGACCGCGCCGGGTACTACGAGCAGGCCGACTTCGCCACGGAATACGGATCTCCAAAATGCATCGTCAAGCTCGGCTGCTGGGGCCCCGTGGTCAAGTGCAACGTCCCCAAACGCGGCTGGATGAACGGTCTCGGCGGCTGCCCCAACGTCGGCGGCATTTGCATCGGCTGCACGATGCCGGGATTCCCGGACAAGTTCATGCCCTTCATGGACGAGCCGCCCGGCGGCAAGCTTTCAACCAATGCCGTCCGCCCCTACGGTGCGGCGATCAAGGCGTTACGCGGCATCACGGCCAACTCGTTGGACAAGGAACCCAAGTGGCGCCGGCCCGGACGTGAACTCCTGACCGGTGCCCGTCGCACCTGGTAACCGACCGGCGACTTCCAGACAAAGGCGAAGCACAATGACTTCAACGATTCCGACACCTTCGAAGAGCGGTACCGGCGGCAACAACCTGGTGGAGATGGCATGGGACCCCATCACCCGGATCGTCGGCAGCCTCGGCATCTACACCAAGATCGATTTCGAGAACAACCAGGTTGTCGAGTGCCGCAGCACGTCCTCGATCTTCCGCGGCTACTCCTTGTTCATGAAGGGCAAGGATCCCCGCGACGCCCACTTCATCACCAGCCGGATCTGCGGCATCTGCGGCGACAACCATGCCACCTGCTCCTGCTACGCCCAGAACATGGCCTACGGCGTGAAACCCCCGAATCTGGGCGAGTGGATCGTGAACCTCGGAGAAGCGGCCGAGTACATGTTCGACCACAACATCTTCCAGGAGAACCTCGTCGGCGTGGACTACTGCGAAAAGATGGTCTCCGAAACCAACCCCGGCGTACTGGCGAAGGCGGAGAACACCCGCGCCCCACACGAAGCCGACCACGGCTACCGTACGATCGCGGACATCATGCGCTCGTTGAACCCATTCACCGGCGAGTTCTACCGGGAGGCCCTGCAAGTCAGCCGGCTCACGCGTGAGATGTTCTGCCTGATGGAGGGACGCCACGTCCACCCGTCAACGCTGTACCCGGGTGGCGTCGGCACGGTGGCGACCATCCAGCTCATGACCGACTACATCACCCGGCTGATGCGCTACGTCGAGTTCATGAAGAAGGTTGTGCCGATGCATGACGACCTCTTCGACTTTTTCTACGAGGCCCTGCCAGGCTACGAGCAGGTGGGCCTGCGGCGCACGCTGCTCGGCTGCTGGGGTGCCTTCCAGGATCCGGAGTTCTGCAATTTCGAGTACAAGGACATGACGGACTGGGGCCGGAAGATGTTCGTGACGCCCGGCGTCGTGGTTGACGGAAATCTGGTGACCACTGACCTGGTGCGGATCAACCTCGGAATACGAATCATGCTCGGCTCCTCGTACTACGAGGACTGGGAAGGCCAGGAGATGTTCGTAACGCGGGATCCGCTGGGCAATCCGGTGGACCGCCGGCACCCATGGAACCAGCACACCAACCCGAAGCCGCAGAAGCGCGACCTGGAAGAGAAGTACAGCTGGGTCATGTCCCCGCGCTGGTTCGACGGCACGGAGAACCTCGCCCTGGATACCGGCGGCGGTCCGCTGGCCCGGCTCTGGTCGACGGCGCTGGCGGGGCTGGTCGACATCGGATACATCAAGGCCACCGGCCACAGCGTGCAGATCAACCTGCCCAAGACCGCGCTGAAGGGGCCGGTATCCTTCGAATGGCACACCCCGCAATGGAGCAACACGCTGGAGCGCAACCGGGCTCGGACGTACTTCCAGGCCTACGCCGCCGCGGCCGCACTGCATTTCGCCGAGCAGGCGCTCGAAGAGATACGAGCCGGTAGGACCAAGACCTGGGAAACCTTCGAGGTCCCCGACGAGGCCTTCAGCTGCGGCTTCACCGAGGCCGTGCGCGGCGTGCTTTCGCATCACATGGTGATCCGCGACGGCAAGATCGCCAACTACCATCCGTACCCGCCGACCCCGTGGAACGCGAGCCCCACGGATTCCCAGGGCATCTCCGGGCCGTACGAGGACGCGGTCCAGGGGCAGCCCATCTTCGAGGAGAACGACCGCGAGCATTTCAAGGGGATCGACATCATGCGCACGGTGCGTAGCTTCGACCCCTGCCTGCCGTGCGGCGTCCACATGTACCTGGGCAAGGGGCAGACCCTGGACAAACTGCATTCACCAACCCAGACGATGACCGGCGAGTGACCTGCCATGCCAGCGGGGGAGCAGCCACGCCAGATCGGTGACCGCATCGGCACGCTTTTGGACGCGCTCGGGGCTGGCGGCGCCGTCGCGCGCGGACGCGCGGAGGATCTGGTCCGCGAGGTGGCTGACCTGTACGGAGCGGGGCTGGAACGGCTGCTGGATATCCTCAAGGACCGCGGAGTGCTCGATCCCGCCACCATGCAGGCGCTGACCTCGGATGAGCTGGTGTCCGCTGTGCTGCTCATCCACGGGCTGCACCCGCAGGACCTGCAGACCAGGGTTGCCGCCGCGCTGGACAGCGTCCGCCCCTACCTTGGTTCACATGGTGGCGACGTGGAACTGCTGGAAATCAACGACGACGGCGTGGTGCGGCTGCGCCTGTTGGGCACCTGCCAGGGGTGCCCGTCGTCGTCCGTCACCCTCAAGTACGCGGTCGAGGATGCGATTGAAGCGGCTGCCCCGGAAGTGGCGGCGATCGAGGTCGTCGAGGCCGAAAGGACCGCCGCCTCGCCGGCCGTGATCCCCGTGGACGCGCTGCTGGTCCGGCTGAACCGGGAAGCCGATGGTTCCGGGGACCAGCCAACGGGTTCCTGGGAGCCCCTTCCCCAGCTCGCCGAGCTGGAACCCGGGGAGGTCGCGGGCTTCCTGGTCGGCGGCGGGTATTCCCTTCTGGCTTGCCGGACCGGGCAGGACGTATATGCCTACCGTGACTACTGCCCGCGCTGCACCCGCTCGCTGGAAGGTGCGACGCTGCAGCGGGCACTCGCGGCACCGGTCGGCGGTGGCCTGCTGCGCTGCCCGTCCTGCCGCAGCCACTTCGACGTGCGGCAGGCCGGTGCCTGTCTGGAGGACAAGGCCATGCATCTGGATCCGCTGCCCCTGCTCAGCCGTGGCGGCGTGATGTGCGTGGCCGTCCCGGTGTCCGCCGGGCACGGAGGCTGAGATGGATATTGCGCTGCTGCGCAGGATCGCAGCCACCAAACCTGCCCCCGCGGGCGAGCGCTGCGAGATGTGCGGCGAGCCCATTACGGAAGAACACCAGCACGTCGTCGATGTGGAAAGCCGCGGCATGCTGTGCACCTGCCGGCCGTGCTACCTCCTCTTCATCGATGCCGACGCCCGGCTCCGCTACCGCGCCGTCCCGGACCGCTACCTCTCCTTCCCCGATTTTGAGCTCGGCCCCGGCCAATGGGAGGAGCTCGAAATCCCGGTGGGCCTGGCCTTCTTCTTCTACAGTTCCAAGTTGGAGCGAACGGTCGCCTTCTATCCGGGTCCGGCGGGAGCCACCGAATCCGAACTTTCGCTGGAGGCCTGGGGAGCGGTGTTGGCGCGCAATCCGCACCTGTCCGTCGCCGCCGCTGATACGGAGGCGCTGCTGATCCGCGGTCCTGGACCCGAGCGGGCACAGGCGGACTGCTACTTGGTTCCGGTGGACGCCTGCTACGAACTGGTGGGCCAGTTGCGCCGTGTGTGGCGCGGGTTCGACGGCGGACAGCAGTCCCGCGAGCAACTCAGGATGTTCTTCAACCAGGTCCAGAGCCGGTGCCGGCCGGTTCGCGAGGAGGACCGGGGCGGCGCCGGGCCGGGGGAGTTGCCGTGACCGACTTGTCCTTCACGGTCCTCGATATCCAGCCCGAGCCCTACTCGGCGGCCCCCCAGCTGACGGCCCGGCTGCGCGTCACCGAGTCCAGCGGCGCCGTCGTCCATGCGATCGCGCTGCGCTGCCAGGTACGCATTCTGCCGCAGCGGCGCGGCTATGGCCCGGGCGAGGAACCCGGGCTGCTGGATCTCTTCGGCGAGCGCGGCCGCTGGCCCTCGACTCTGAAGTCCTTCCTGTGGCTGCAGTGCAGCGCCCTCGTCCAGGGCTTTACCGACAGCACTGACGTGGATCTGCCGCTGCCCTGTACGTTCGATTTCGAGGTCGCGGCATCCAAGTACCTGAACGCCCTGCAAGAGGGCATGGTCCCGTTGGAATTGCTGTTCTCCGGCACCGTCTTCACCAGAGGCCAGACCGGGTTTACGGTGGAACAGGTTCCGTGGGACCTCGAGGCTTCCTACCAGCTGCCGGTGGAGGCGTGGCGCCGGCTCATGGACCTGCACTTCCCCAACACCGGCTGGCTCCGGCTGGACCGCGAGGTGCTCGCGTCGTTGGCCCGTTTCAAGGCGGCCCGGGGGCTCACCTCCTGGGAGGCAACCGTGGAGGCGCTGCTGGCCGGCGCCACCGCAAACGTTGTGGGTGAGCCGCCGCCATGAACATGGGACTGAGTCTGGCCCGCGCCGTCGCCGATGCTGTTCTCTACGAGGGGTACCTGCTCTACCCGTACCGCGCGTCGTCCCGGAAGAACCAGGCACGCTGGCAGTTCGGTATCCTCGGCCCACCCGGCGCCGCGGTGGCGGGGATCGGTGAGGAACCGGACATGTCCGCGGACTGCCTGCTCACGGCTGGCCGGAACGCGTCGCTGGAGGTGCACCTGCGCTTCCTCCAGCTGCAGACCCGGACCGTGGAGGAAAAGGGCGACGACGGCGCGTTCGGGGCCGTCGGACAGCTCACCGTGGGTGCCAACCAGTGGCTGACCTGGGACGAAGCCGTGGAGCAGGAAATTGTTCTGGGTCCGTTTGCCCTGGCTGACCTGGCCGGCCCCCAGGGAGACGGGCTGGCACTGCCGGTCGACGTGCCGGCCGGCCGGGACACGGAGCTGCTCACCGACAGCGTCGGGCAGATTGCCGGGCGGCTAGAGCGCCGCCGTCGTCGGCTCCGCGGAGAGGTCAGGCTGACTGCGAGGCCACACGCCGACGGGGTCATTCGGCTGCGTGTCACCGCGGAAAACCTCGGTCCGGCTACGGACACGCCCGGAGCCGCAGACAAACAGGACGCGATCGCCTTGTCCTTCATCGGAACCCACGCTCTGTTGACTCTTCAGGACGGGGATTTCCTCTCCCTGCTCGAGCCGCCGGAAGCGGCAGCAGCCGCGGCGCGGTCCTGCACGCAGCACCGTTGCTGGCCGGTCCTCGCCGGACCCGAAGGCCAGACCGACGTGCTGCTCATCTCGCCCATCATCCTCTACGACCATCCCTCCGTCGCCCCGGAAAGCTCGGTGGAGCTGTACGACTCGACGGAGATCGACGAGATCCTCACCCTACGGGTGCTGACCCTGACGGAAGAGGAAAAGGCAGAGGCCCGGGCCACCGATCCGCGGGCGGCAGCGGTGATCGACCGCTGCGCCGCGATGTCGCCCGAAGAGCTGCAGCAGCTGCACGGCGTCCTGCGCGATCCCCACGCCCCGGCCTTCCCGACGCTCACCGAAGAGCCGGTGGCCGGATCAGGGGGCACCAGCGGATCCGAGAGCCTTCCGTGGTGGGATCCCGCGGCGGACGCCAGCGTCCATCCCGACGAGGACGCCGTGCTGATCGGTAACGTTCCGGTCGCCCGCGGCAGCCGGGTGCGGGTGAAACCGGGCCGGCGGGCAGATGCCCAGGATCTCTTCTTCGCCGGCCAGTCGGCAAGAGTCACCAGCGTCCATTTCGACGTCGACGGCAGCACTCATATCGGCCTGGTCTTCGAAGAGGACCCTGCAGCCGACCTGCATGAGGGCTACGGCCGATCCTTCTACTACGCGCCGGACGAACTGGAGCCTCTTGATCCTGCCCCGTCCGGCGTACAGATCGAACCCCAGCACGGAAGGGAAAACCAATCATGAGAGCAGTAGGCATAGTGGCCACGGGCGCGCTTTCCGCCGTCGCGCTCGGCCTCGTCTACGTCGGGCTGCGGTCGCTCCCGGACATCCGGCGCTACTTGAAGCTGAGCCGGATGTGAAGACCCGGCTCCAACCGCGCGCACCCGCCGGCGCTACCTCTGCGGATCTCACAGGTCGGACCCTGGTGGCCGGCGTCGGCAACATGTTCCTGCGCGACGACGGCTTCGGCCCGGAGGTCGCACGGCGCCTGGCCGCAGCCGCGGCCGGCCAATGGCCGGGAGTGCAAGTGGTCGACTATGGAATCCGGGGGATGCATCTGGCGTACGACCTGCTGGCCGGCGTGGACGCACTGGTCCTGGTGGATACCGTCCCTCCCGATCCGCACGATGCAGAACCGGGCAGCATCCGGGTCCTGCGCGTCGGTGGCGAAGACCTCGCGGAAGCCGGGCCGCTGGATCCCCATGGCATGGATCCCGCCGCGGTGTTGAACCGGCTGCGCTCCCTCGGCGGCAAACTGCCGCCAACCTACGTCGTCGGCTGCGTGCCGGCCGATACGACGGAAGGCATCGGGCTCTCGCCAGCGGTAGCGGCCGCTGTCCCGGAGGCGATGGCCGCCGTCGTCACACTCCTCGAAGAAAACGTTTCCCATCCCACCTAAGGAAGTACCGCGATGTGCCTAGGAATACCGGGGCGGGTCATCGAGCTCGTCGAAGGTTACGGCGGCCAGCTCGCCCTCGTGGATGTTGCCGGGGCGGAGCGGAAAATCAACATCGGGCTGCTGGACGACGGCCCGCCGGAAGTCGGCAGCTGGGTCCTGATCCACATGGGCTTCGCCTTGAAGCGGGTGGATGAAGAAGGCGCGGAGGAGGCGATGACCGGCCTCGAATTGATGGGGCAAGAGCGGGATTCCGGGGACGGGTTGCCCTAGACCGCGCTTGCTGGAATTCGAACCGCACCCTGTATTGAGGAGGAGACCATGTCCGAGCAACAACCGTCCGCGTCCGGTGAAGAGCGCGAGCACGAGACCGACCGGCAGGGCAACGACAACAAGGGCACCGCCCGCGCCTGGGGCAGCGAACCTCCGGCGAAAGAACCGGAGCACCCCGGGCAGGAGGAGACTCCCGCCGACGCCAGGATGGCTCCGGAAGGGGTCGGCACGAGCATGACCCGCGGCGGCGAAGAAGTGGCCGAGCAGGACGGCAAAGAGCCAGGCCGGGAGGACACCGGAACCAAGGGGGCGTCCGGGCGTCCTACGGGCACGTCGACGCCTCGCGATTCCACCGCCGTCGACACCGATGAGGCATAGGGAGAGGCCGCTCCACAGGCACCGTAGCCCCTGGATGCCCTGGGTAAGGTTCCCGGGGCAACGTTCCGGGGGCTAATGTTCGAGCGCGATCGCCGCGCCCCGATGCTCGACGCCCTGGTTGGCGATCTCCAGGTGCCGGGCGGTGAAGTGCTGCAGCTGCCGCAGGCCACGCGGGGTCAGGACATCGCACACCCAGTCCCAATGAAGGGAGACGACATCCCCGACATTGAGCTTTTCCACGAAACCAGTCCCCGCCACGGCGAATTTCGCAGTCTCGACCACCGGCTCCCCGACGGAGAGGAACGTACCGTTCCAAACCAGCTGGGGCGAGCTGACCACGGCCTCGTCACCGGCAATGCCGCAGACCTGTCCCCAGCGGATCCGGCAGCGGTCGAGGACGGTGAGCGCCGTGGCGTACCGCCGCTCATCGCGCAGTAAACCCAACCATGGGTAAATCTCGAAGACATGGAAGCTGTGGTGGGGAACGCCGCCGGCCAGAACCCCTTCCACCAGGTGCGGGAACTGTTGGCCGGTCCGAGCGCGGAAGCGGTCCTCCATGGAATTGCCCATGTTCCGGATCCCCACGGAATCCAACAGGCCATTGCCCACCCAATAGGCCTCGACGACACGCCGGTCCAATGGATCAGGGATGCCGTTCGATCCGGCGATCAGCTCCAGATACGGGTAGGCTCCGGCGAAACCTTTCGCGAGTTCGCGGAGGCCCTGGTCGGTGATTCCGGTCTGTCCGTAGTGGAGCAGCGCGTCGCTGTCCAGGGGACCGCAGCTGCCCCGGGCATTGGGCGGGTAAGCGTAACGGACAAACAACTGGGCGCCGTCGATGACCATGTTGTGCCACCTTCCGCTAATGCGTGCTTCGACGGTAGCACCGGGATTGACACACCGGCAAGGAACATGCACCCCCAATCAGCTTCGGCCCATTTTCGGCCGCCGCTGGGGAAGGTGCTCTGCGGCTCATCACCTCACTGAGGCGCGCGCCCCGGTTCGCTTGCGCAGTAGATGGGGCTCGTCGAGTCGTTGACAGGCCTGACCCCGAGGACGATGCTGTTTACACTGAAGCACCGCGGCCTCAGCATCCCTGATGCCGCAACGGCGAAACGCGACAGCATCCGGGGAGCGTGCCCATGACCGCTGAAATCGACCGCCGGTCAATCCTGCAGGTCATCGGGCTGGGTGGCGGCGTCGCCATTTTAGCCGGATGCGGTGCCGGCCGCCCCGCACCGGAACAGACCGAAGGCACGTCTGCAGGCATCAGCTTCCGTGATCAGCAGGGCCGGACCATCACCTTCGAACGGCCGGTCACCCGCGTGGTGACCATTCCCATGCCGGCCGCCTCGCTGCTGGTGGCGGTGGACGGCGGCGCAGACCATCTGGCCGCCATGCACAACGCATCCTGGGTCGCCATGCGCGACGGCATCCTCGGCACCATGTTCCCCCAAGCCTTGGAGCTTCCACACGAGATCGCCACGCAGGATTTCACGCCCAACGTCGAAAGCGTACGGGCGCTGAACCCCGACGTCGTTATCCAATGGAGCGATGCCCAACTGGTGGCCCCCTTGGAAAACGCCGGGCTGAAAGTGATCGGCCTGGTCAACAACGGCAAGCAGGAGGACGTGGACGCGTGGATCGCCATGTTTTCCGCCATGCTCGGGAAGCCGGAACGGGCCACAGAGATCAAGGACCACAGCGATCGGGAACTCGCGGAGGTCAAGGAACTCGCGGCCGGACGCAGCGGCCCCGGGCCGAGCATCCTGTACTTCAACCGATTCGAGGGCGGGCTCAAAGCGGCGGCCGCCAAGACCTACAACGACTTCTACATCAAGCTGATCGGCGGTAGCAATCCAGCCACCGGCGAGGACCCGCTGCCTGGTACCGGGATGGTGGGGCTGGACGTGGAACAAGTCCTGAGCTGGGATCCGGAGGTCATCCTGCTGGGTAATTTCGACGGCGCCATGCCGCAGGACGTGTACGACGATCCGGTCTGGAAGAACGTCGCCGCGGTCAGGTCCCGGCGGGTCTACAAGGTTCCGCTCGGCGGTTACCGCTGGGATCCGCCGGGCCAGGAATCTCCGCTCATGTGGCACTGGCTCGGCGACATCGCCTTCCCGCAGGAGCAGTCCGGCTTGCGCGGCAAGATTACCGACTACTACCGGATGCTCTACAACTACCGGCCCATCAACGCGGACCTCGATCGGATCCTCTGGACCGAGCAGAACCGCCAATCCGCCGACTATCAGCAGTTCAATGCTGGATGAGGCGGCCCATCCACGGTCGAAAAAACGGCGAAAGACGGCTCGCCGTTCCCCTCTCCGCAGGGATAGGCGTGAGCGTCCCGGCGGCCCGTCTATTTTCATCCCGATCGCGGTCTCCGCCGGCCTGCTGACAGTAGTCTGCCTGGTGGCGCTGGCGGTGGGCCGCTACAACGTCCCGCTGTGGCATGTGGCTCAGATTCTCACCGCCCAGATCTTCCCTGCAGCCCCCGAGGTCAGCGCCACGGAAGAGAGCGTGGTTGTGCTGGTGCGGCTGCCACGGGTCCTACTCGCACTGCTGGTGGGGGCCGGGCTGTCGATCGGCGGGGCCGCGCTGCAGGCTATCTTCCGTAACCCGCTGGTCAGTCCCGAGATTATTGGTGTGTCGTCCGGCGCATCCTTTGGCGGCGCGTTGGCCCTGCTGCTCGGTTTGGGTTCCCTGCTGCTCGTCTCCGGCGCGTTCGTCTTCGGACTGCTGGCCCTCGTCATGCTCTTCCTGATCACATCCGGGCGCGGCGGGACGCCCTTGCTGATGATCGTGCTTGGCGGGGTCGTCATCGGCTCTTTCTTCTCCGCGCTGGTCGCCTTCATCACCTACATCGCGGATCCGAACACCACGCTGCCGGCCATCGTCTTCTGGCTGCTCGGCAGCGTTGCGTCCGCTACCTTCGCGAAGGTCCTGGTGGCAGCAATCCCGGTCCTGCTCGGCACCATCGTGCTCTTGGTTCTGCGCTGGCGGATCAATGTGCTCTCCCTGGGCGACGACGACGCTGCCGCGCTGGGACTGCGACCCGCGACCCTGCGCTGGGTGGTGCTGGTGGCAGTCGCGCTGATGGTCGCAGGCGCCGTCGCCGTCAGCGGAGCGGTCAGTTGGGTGGGCCTGGTCATCCCGCATGTAGCCCGGATGTGGGTGGGGCCCGACCACCGGGTGCTGCTGCCGGTATCCTTCCTGCTCGGCGGAACCTACCTCATCGTGATCGACACCATCGCCCGTACGCTGACGGCCGGGGAGATTCCGCTCGGAGTGCTCACCGCCCTGATCGGCGCACCGGTGTTCTTCCTCCTCCTGCGCCAAAACCGGGACAGGATCTGGGACAGTGCTTGAGCTTGACGGCGTAGGGTTCGGTTACAGCCCGCGGGAATGGACGTTCCGCGGCGTCAGCTTCAAAGTCCACGCCGGCACCGCCACGGCCGTGCTGGGCCCTAACGGCAGCGGAAAGACCACGCTGGTGCGCTGCGCTGCCGGCTTGCTGTCGCCGGTGGAAGGCGCCGTCCGCCGGGACGGAGACGCCGGCTACGTGCCGCAGGCCCACGGGACGGCCTTCGCCTACCCCGCACTGGAAATGGTGCTCATGGGGCGGGCCCGGCAGGTCCGCTTTTTCCGCTCGCCCGGACCGGCCGACCGAGCGGCGGCGCTGGAAGCGATGGACCGGATCGGCATCGCTGAACTGCAGGACCGGATGTTCCCCACCCTGAGCGGCGGCGAGCAGCAACTGGTCCTGCTAGCCCGCGCCATCGCCGCCGGCTGCCCCGTCCTGGTTCTCGACGAGCCCGCCACCGGCCTGGACCTGAAAAATCAGGCCCGCATCCTGACGCTGCTGCGCGAACTGTGCTCCGACGGCATGACCGTACTGCTGAGCACGCACCACCCCGACCACGCGCTGTACCTGGCGGATCGGGTGGTACTCATGGGCGGATCCGGGCCGACAACCGGGACGGCGGAAGAGATGCTCACCGACAGGGAGCTTTCCGCGCTGTACGGCGTTCCGGTCAGCACAGTCCTGTACGACGACGGTGACACGCAACAGCGCACCATCGTTGTCCACTACGGAGGACGCTGACCCGCTCCCGTACCGAGTGGCCAAACGCTATTGCCGAGCTGCGGGGTAGCCAGAGCAAAGGTCGGGCCCGGGCAGCCAGTTCAGGATACGGCCCGGTGCCGCGGGCTGTCCGGGTTCATCAGCGAGTGCTTGCGGCTGTAGAACATGTAGATGACCAGGCCGATGATCAGCCAGACCACGAACCGCAACCAGGTCTCCCAGTGCAGCTGGAACATCAGGAACAAGGAGGCTAAGACCCCAAATGCAGGTACCACGGGCATCAGCGGCAGCCGGAAGCTCCGCGGCACCTCCGGTCGGGTGCGCCGCAGCACGATCACCGCGACACTGACCACCACGAAGGCGGCCAAGATGCCGATGTTGGTCAGGTCGGCTACGGCCCGGATGGGGAAAAATCCTGCCAGCAGCGCTGCTGCGCCGCCGGCGATCCAGGTCACCCGCTGCGGGGTGCCGTGCCGGTCCGTCGCCGCGAACCAGGACGGCAGCAGCCCGTCGCGGCTCATCGAGAACCATACTCGGGTCACGCCCAGCAGGAAGGTGAGCATCACGGTCAGGATCGAAACGACGGCGAAGGCGGCAATGATCGTGGCCACGGTCGGCAACCCGACCGACTCGAAGGCGGACGCGAACCCCGCGGTGGGGCTGATGTCCGTGTAGTTCTGCATGCCGGTCAGCACCAGGGTGGCCAGCACATACAGCGTCATCGCGATGCCCAGCGACAGCAGGATCGCCTTAGGCATGTACTTCTTGCCGTCTACGGATTCCTCCGCCGCCGTGCTCATCGCGTCATAGCCGAAGACCGCGAAGAAGACAGTGGCGGCCCCGGCCAGCACCGGACCGAATCCGGAAGGCATGAACGGGGTGTAGTTGTCCGGGTTCACGTAGAAGAAGCCCAGCCCGATGATGAAGAGGATCAGCGCGATCTTCAGCCCCACCGCTATCAGTTCGAACCGGCCGAAGGTGCGGGTCCCGCGGCTGAGGATCCAGGCGATCAGCAGACAGACCAGAAGGGCCGGCAGGTTGATCACGCCGCCCTCGACCGTGTCGCCGGTACCCTGCATCCACGCCGGCACTTGGACGCCGATGCCGTCCATGAAGGCGGTGAAATAGCCCGAGATGCCGAGGGCGACGACGGCGACGATGGCCGTGTATTCCAGCAGCAGGTCCCAGCCGATAAACCAGCCGATGATCTCCCCCAGAGCAACATAGCCATAGGTGTAGGCGGAGCCGGCAAAGGGGATCATGCCCGCGAATTCTGCATACGACAGTGCAGCCGCCGCGCTGGCCAGGCCCGCAATGAGGAAGGAAATGAGCACCGCCGGGCCGACCGGCGGCGCGTCGGGGCCGCCATTGGCCACCAGACCGGCCAGTGTGAAGATGCCGATGCCGATGATCCCGCCGACGCCGATCGCGGTCAGCTGCCATAGGCCCAGGCTTTTGGAAAGATGGCTTTCCCCGCTCTCCTCCACCATCTCTGTGATCGGCTTGCGCCTGAGGATGGATTGGGAACCGCTCCCGATAGACATGCCGGACTCCGATGTTCGAGCCTGCATCTGCCGCCGGAACCCTGCGTCAGGGGCGGCTCCGCCGTGCGGATGCCCTGTACCTTTTCGAGTATGGACCGTGCGCCGCCCGCTGGGAATAGTTTGCGGCCCTAACATGCAAATCCGGCCACGCCGGTGGCGATCTCGATCGTGCTCCCGCCTGTCCGGCTCGGACCGGATCCAACGACGGGTCAAGGCTCTTTTGCGCCGTTTGATGGGACAATAGGGGCAGGACACCTGTCACGTGCTGGCCCGGCCCCGGCAAGTCCTGCTTAAAGGGAGACCAGGAGGGGATCCTGATGGACCCCACCACTATTGTCGTTATCGTTGTCATCGTCGTACTGCTGCTCATCGCCGCGAAAATGGCGATCCGGATCGTACGCCAATACGAGAAGGGCGTGCTCTTCCGGCTCGGCCGGGTCATCGGAGTCAGGGATCCCGGCCTGCGGCTGATCATCCCGGTCATCGACCGGCTGCAGATGGTGAGCCTGCGGATCGTGACGATGCCCATCCAGTCCCAGGGCATTATCACCCAGGACAACGTGAGCGTAGATGTCTCAGCGGTCGCCTACTACCGGGTGGTCGACCCGGTGAAGTCCGTCGTCGCGATCGAAAACGTGGTCGCGGCCATCGACCAGATCGCCCAGACGACCCTGCGGAAGGTCGTCGGCCAACACACCTTGGACCAGACCCTTTCTGAGACCGAACGGATCAACGTCAACATCCGTGAAATCCTCGATGTGCTCACCGTCGAGTGGGGAGTAGAAGTCACCTTGGTGGAGCTGAAGGACATCCAGCTGCCGGAAAGCATGAAGCGCGCTATGGCCCGCCAGGCTGAAGCCGAACGCGAAAAGAGGGCGAAGATCATCTCCGCCGAAGGCGAAGCCGTCGCCGCAGCGGCCCTCGGGGACGCCTCCGACACCATGATGGCTCACCCGCTGGCCCTGCAGCTACGGAACCTGCAGTCTTTGGTCGAACTCGGCGTCGACAAGAACACCACCGTCGTCTTCCCCGCTCCGCTGATGAGCACCATCGGTGAACTCTCCGCTTTCCTGGCCCGCGAAAACTTGGCTGCGGCATCCTCCAGCGACAAGACACCCATCAAAGCGGCATAACCGTTCGGGGTGGCGGTGAATCGTTTTCGCGGGCCCGACGCACGGCAGAACTGGACACCCTCGGATGCTGAAGTCCTCGTTGAACGTCTTATCACCAGCTCGGTTGACGGGACGTTCACGGCAGCCGACTTCCCACCATCCGCACCCCTGTTCTCGGTGCACTGTTTGGGTTAGGGTGGGCGCATGTCGCGGTTCAGCTTCTTGGAGTGGCCCGTTGTACGGCAGCTCCGATCGGGTGATTCACTCGGGCGGGGCGAGGCCGTAACATCGCCGCGAACCCGCGACATCGCTCCCCGGACATCCACCGCGGACCGCGTGGTGCAAAGCGTGTGCCCCTACTGTGCGGTGGGATGCGGCCAACGCGTCTTCGTCAAGGACGAGAAGGTTGTCCAGATTGAAGGCGACCCGGATTCGCCGATTTCCCGTGGCCGGCTCTGCCCCAAGGGATCCGCCAGCGAGCAGTTGGTCAACGCGCCGAGCAGGCAGACGAAGGTGCTGTATCGGGCACCCCATGCCAAGGACTGGCAGCACCTTGACCTGGACACCGCCGTCGACATGGTGGCGGATAGGTTCCTCGCGGCACGCCGGAACAACTGGCAGCAAAACGATGAGCATGGTCGGCCGCTTCGGCGGACCATGGGCATCGCCGGCCTGGGTGGGGCAACCCTGGACAACGAAGAGAACTATCTGATCAAGAAGCTCTTCACCGCAGCGGGCGCCATCCAGCTCGAAAACCAGGCGCGTATTTGACACTCCGCCACGGTTCCCAGTTTGGGAACCTCCTTTGGACGCGGGGGAGCGACGCAATCGCTCCAGGACATGGCCAACGCCGACTGCATTGTTATCCAGGGCTCTAACATGGCCGAGTGCCATCCCGTCGGCTATCAGTGGGTGACGGAGGCCAAGGCGCGCGGCGCGAAGGTCATCCATGTGGATCCACGGTTCACCCGCACCAGTGCGGTGGCCGACAAACATGTTCCGATCCGCGCCGGTTCGGACATCGTTCTTCTGGGTGCCCTGATCAACCATGTGATCAGCAACGATCTGTGGTTCAAGGAATACGTTCTTGCCTATACGAACGCGGCGACGCTGGTGGGCGAGGACTTCCGTGACACGGAGGACCTGGACGGGCTGTTTTCCGGATTCGAACCTGAAACGGGCCACTACAACCTGGCTTCCTGGGCTTATGAGCGGAAATCAGAGGAATCAGACGGTCACGGACACGAACACGGCGCGGATACCGCCGCCCGTGCTGCCGGGGACCAATACGGCAGCGGCGGCCCGCCTCTGGGGCGCCCGGATTTCGAGCAGGACCTCACCCTTGAGCACCCGCGGACGGTGTTCCAGATCCTGAAACGCCACTATTCGCGCTACACCCCGGAAATGGTCCGGGACGCCTGCGGCATCTCCCTCGAGGACTTTGACTACCTCGCGCGGGCAGTCACGGAGAACTCCGGCCGCGAGCGGACCACCTGCTTTGCGTATGCCGTGGGCTGGACGCAGCACACGGTGGGGGCGCAGTACATCCGCACCGCGGCGATCCTGCAGCTCCTGCTGGGTAATGTGGGGCGGCCAGGCGGGGGAATCATGGCGCTGCGTGGCCATGCCAGCATTCAAGGTTCCACCGACATCCCGACACTTTTCAATCTGCTGCCCGGATACCTCCCCATGCCGAAGGCCGGAATTGAGACCCTGCGCGAATACTGCGACGGCATCGCATCCCCGGAGCAGAAGGGCTACTGGGCCGATGCCGATGCCTACACCATCAGCTTGCTCAAGGCCTGGTGGGGTGACGCGGCCAACGAAGACTCGGACTGGGGCTATGGCTACCTGCCCCGGATCAACGGCCCGCACGGGACGTACCAGACAGTGATGAGCATGCTTGATGACGAGGTGGAGGGCTACTTCATCTTCGGCCAGAATCCCGCCGTCGGGTCCGCCAACGGCAGGATGCAGCGCCTTGGCATGTCCCATTTGAAATGGCTGGTGGTGCGTGACCTCAACCTCATCGAGTCGGCCACATGGTGGAAGGACGGTCCGGAGATCGCCTCCGGCGAACTGCGCACCGAAGACATCGGCACCGAGGTCTTCTTCTTGCCGGCCGCGACCCATGTGGAGAAGGCCGGCTCCTTCACGCAGACCCAGCGGCTGCTGCAATGGCGGCACCAGGCGGTCCGGCCGCCGGGTGACTGCCAGAGCGAACTGCAGTTCTTCTACGAACTGGGCAAGCGCCTCCGGGCCAAGCTGGCGGATTCGACCGATGAACGGGACCGGCCGCTGCTGGACCTGACCTGGGACTATCCCACCGACGAACAGGGCGAGCCCGACGGCGAGGCGGTGCTGGCCGAAATCAACGGCCGGCATCTCACCGGTCCCAAAGCCGGCCAGCCCCTCTCGTCGTACACCGAGATGCGCCCCGACGGCTCGACGTCGGGCGGATGCTGGATCTATACCGGCGTCTACGCGGACGGCATTAACCACGCCGCGGACCGGAAGCCCGGGCAGGAACAGGGACCGGTTGCCTCCGAATGGGGCTGGGCATGGCCGGCCAACCGGCGCATCCTCTACAACCGCGCCTCGGCGGACCCCGAGGGCAAACCCTGGAGCGAACGCAAGAAGTACATGTGGTGGGACCAGGAGCGGAACCGGTGGACCGGCGAGGACGTCCCCGATTTCCCGCTGGACCGCGCTCCGGGAAGTCGTCCGGATATATCCGTGGGTGGTGCGGCGGCGCTGGCGGGGGACGACCCCTTCATCATGCAAGCCGACGGCAAGGGATGGCTGTTCGCGCCGAAGGGCATGGTGGACGGCCCGCTGCCGACCCACTATGAGCCGCAGGAGTCCCCTGTGGCCAACCCGCTCTACCGACAACAGCAGAACCCCGCCCGACTGATTTATCCGCGCGAAGACAACCTCAGTGCACCCAGCGCGGGCACGCGCGGGTCGGACATCTACCCGTACGTCTTCACCACGTATCGCTTGACCGAACACCACACGGCCGGCGGGATGAGCCGGTGGCTGCCGTACCTCTCAGAGCTTCAGCCGGAGATGTTCTGCGAAGTGTCCCCGGAACTGGCGGCCGAACGTGGATTGGAACCCTACGGATGGGCAACAATCGTCTCGCCGCGGGCTGCCATCGAGGCCAGAGTACTGGTGACCGAGCGGGTCAGGCCATTGGTGGTGGGCGGCCGCACGTTGCACCAGATCGGGCTGCCCTACCACTGGGGAGTCGGCGGTGACGCCGTCGTCAGCGGCGACGCAGCCAACGATTTGCTGGGGGTGACACTGGATCCGAATGTGCAGATCCAGGAGTCCAAGGCCGGATCATGCGACATCATCCCAGGCCGGCGGCCGCAGGGACCGGAACTCCTCTCCTTGGTTGCCGACTATCAAGCCCGCGCCGGTGTAACGCCCGAGACCGGCAGCGACAAGGTCACCGACCCCAAACCGGTGTTGGGCGACGGCTCGACGAGGGAAGGCTAAATGAACAAGCTGACCGAAGCTCCCGGACACATTCCGCACACGGGACACCCGCGAAAGGGCTTTTTCACCGACACCTCGATCTGCATCGGCTGCAAAGCGTGCGAAGTGGCCTGCAAGGAATGGAACCGCAACCCCCACAACTCGGAGTACGAACTCCTTGAGTCCTCCTACGACAATACCGGCGCGTTGGGAGCCGATACCTGGCGCCATGTCGCCTTCATCGAGCAGGACCGCGAGCACATCGAAAAGGCACGAGACTCCGGACGGGCGCTCGTCAGCCTCGGCATGCCTGGCCTCGGACCGCCGGGAAACTCCGACGCCGCGGGGAAGCCGTCCGGCGTGGATACGACGCCACCCGAAACGCCCGATTTCAGGTGGCTGATGTCCTCCGATGTGTGCAAGCACTGCACCAACGCCGGGTGCCTCGATGTGTGCCCGACCGGTGCACTGTTCCGCACCGAGCACGGCACCGTTGTGGTGCAGGACGATGTCTGCAATGGGTGCGGCACCTGCGTGGCAGGGTGCCCGTTCGGCGTCATCGAGCGGCGCAGCGATGGCACGGCGGGGGTGAAGGCAGAGCGCGACTTCACCCCGGGGGAGCAGGCTCCGACCCGCAACGTAGGCGTCGCCCAGAAATGCACGCTGTGCTACGACCGGATGGTTGATGGCCAGACGCCCGCGTGTGCCCAGGCCTGCCCGACGACGTCGATCAAGTACGGCGAGCGCGAGGAGTTGGTGAGCACTGCGAGACAGCGGGTTGCCGAACTGCACGCGCAGGGACTGACCGAGGCGCGCCTCTACGGGGCCAACGACGCCGACGGGGTCGGTGGCACCGGTTCCGTGTTCCTGCTGCTGGATGAGCCGGAGGTGTACGGTCTGCCGCCGGATCCGCGCGTTCCCACCGCCGACTTGCCACGGATGTTCAAGCGGGCGGGAATCGCTGCGGCCGGCATGCTGGCCGCGACCGCAGCAGCCTTCTTGGCTGGAGGCCGCCGTTGACCGTCTCCGACTTCGACAACTACCGCCCGCCCGAACCGCCACGCCGGTCCAGGCGCGGAGGCAAGCGGCGGCGCGTTGGAACAGGGGACGGCTCCGGCGAAATGCCAATGGTGCCGGAGCCGGAGTTCGCCTCCTACTACGGCCGGCCCGTGGTCAAACCGCCGCCATGGGGCGACCCGATCGGCGCCTACCTCTTCCTGGGCGGCGTGGCCGGCGGCTCGGCGCTGCTTGGACTCGGCGGGCAGCTCACGGGCAGGCCGGTGCTGTGCCGCAACAGCCGTCTGGCCGCCCTCACATCGGTGGGGATTGGTGCTGCCGCGTTGGTTGCCGATTTGGGCCGGCCGGAACGATTCCTCAACATGCTGCGCACCATCAAGCCCACGTCTCCTATGAGCCTTGGCTCCTGGATCCTCGCGGCGTTCAGCGCCGGCGTCGGGATCTCGGCAGCTTCCGAGATAGACCGCCTGACCGGGTCACGGCTTCCGCTGGGGCCGCTGCGCAGGATGCTGCGCGCGGTTGAGGGGCCGGCGGGCGTGGAGGCGGCGTTGTTCGCAACCCCGCTCTCCGCCTACACCGCCGTTCTGCTGTCGGACACCGCCAACCCGACGTGGAACGCGGCGCGCGAAGATCTGCCCTTCGTCTTCGTGGGTTCTGCCAGCCTCGCCGCGGCCGGTCTTGCCATGATCACCACGCCCGTCCAGGAAGCCGGGCCCGCTCGCGCGCTGGCGGTACTGGGAGTAGCCGTTGATGTGATCGCCATGCGGGTTATGGAAAACCGGATGGACCCGGTGGCTGCCGAACCCCTCCGCGAGGGTGCTCCCGGGCGAATGCTCACTTGGAGTCAGCGGCTGGCCGTGGCCGGCGGCATCGGCGTCCTGGCCGGGGGCCGGCACCGGCCGGTGGCGGCCGCCTGCGGCCTGGCGCTGCTGACCGCCTCGGCGCTGACCCGGTTCGGAATTCTGCGTGCCGGCATCCGCTCGACCGAGGACCCCCGGTACACGATCGAACCGCAGAAGAAGCGGCTCGCGGCGCGGCGCCAAGCCGGCATCGTCGACGATTCGATCACGACCGCCGGATAAGCCGGGAGACGTTTAGCGGACTTCGATCCCGGACCCGGCAACGGTCTGCCCGACTACTGGGTGCCCCGGCAGCTCTCCAACCACGAGCAGGCCGCCCGACGTCTGCGCATCGGCCAGCATCAGCAGGTCGTCTTCGGTGATTCCTGCTCCCGGGCGCAGGTGCGGGCGCACCCAGTCGAGATTGCGCCGGGTGCCTCCGGAGATGTAGCCGTCCCGGAGCGCTTCCCGTGCGCCGGCGACGAGGGGCACCGCAGCGCGGTCGATCACCGCACCCACCCGGGACGCACGGCACATCTTGTAGAGGTGGCCGAGTAAACCGAAGCCGGTGACGTCGGTTGCCGCGCGGACGCCACTGCGCAGCGCGGCGTCCGCGGCGTCCCGGTTCAACTGCGTCATCACGGCGATCGCCTCGTCGAAGACCTCGCCGGTCTGCTTGTGCCGGTTGTTGAGCAGGCCCAGGCCGATCGGCTTGGTCAGCGTGATCGGCAGCCCGGGCCTGGCTGCGTCGTTGCGCAGGAGCTGTGCCGGCGCGGCGATTCCGGTCACCGCCATCCCGTACTTCGGTTCCGGGTCGTCGACCGAGTGCCCGCCGGTCACCGGACACGCCGCCTCCGAGGCTAAATCCAGCCCACCTCGCAGCACTTCGGTCAGCAGTTCCATCGGCAGGACGCCGCGGGGCCAACCGACCAGGTTGATCGCGCTGATCGGACGCCCGCCCATGGCATAGATATCGGAGAGGGCGTTCGCCGCCGCAATCCTGCCCCAGTCGTAGGCATCGTCCACCACGGGAGTGAAGAAGTCCGCCGTCGAAAGCACTGCGAGATCCTTACCTACCTGGACGGCGGACGCGTCGTCGCCATCGTCAAGCCCGACCAGGACGCCGGGGCCAGCCTGGCCGGTCAGGCCGCGGACAACGTCCTCGAGTTCACCGGGCGGGATCTTGCACGCACAGCCTCCGCCGTGCGCGTAGGTTGTGAGCCGGACGGCTTCCGCAGGTTCTTCCATCACGCCGGTGATCGCGTTCATGGGTCCAGCATAGGAGCGGCGGGCGATGTTAGCATGCACTTGGAGGCGTCCGGGTCCTGGTGGGCCCCCCGGTCTTCAAAACCGGTGAGACCGAGTACCTCGGTCTGGCGGGTTCGATTCCCGTCCGCCTCCGCCAGCTGCCGCAGTTGATGGTGACGCGGGGAAGGAGGGTCCGTGGGCCAGAACGACCCGCGCCGGCAGATTCCGCGCACCGACCAGTTGCTCGCCCACCCGGAGCTTCGCCACGCACGCAGCCGGCTCGGCGACGACGTGATCCGTTCTACCGTGCGCGACGTGCAAGAACAGGCCCGCCGCGGCGACCTTGCCCCGGGAGACGTGGAAGCGAAGGTCCTGGCCGCGGTAGCTTACCGCGCAGCCTCCTCGCTCAGGCCGGTACTCAACGCCACCGGGGTCATCGTCCATACGAATCTAGGACGCGCTCCGCTCTCCGGCTCCGCCCGGCAAGCGCTGATCTCGGCGGCAGGTTATGTCGACGTCGAAATGGACTTGCCCACCGGCGGGCGATCGCGGCGCGGGGCCGGTGCGCGGCAGGCTCTGCTGGACGTCTGTCCGGCTGCCGAAGAAGCCCTGGTGGTGAACAATGGCGCCGCGGCCCTGGTGCTGGCCACCACCGCGCTCGCCGGTGCCGGCGAAGTAGTGATCAGCCGCGGTGAGCTCGTCGAGATCGGGGCCGGCTTCAGGCTTCCCGAGCTGATTGAATCGACCGGTGCCCGCTTGCGCGAAGTAGGGACCACCAACCGGACGCACCTGGCGGATTACGCTGCGGCCATCGGCACGCAAACCGGTTGCCTGCTCAAGGTGCACCCCAGCAATTTCCGGGTCAGCGGGTTTACCTCGGGCGTCGGCATCGGCCAGCTACGCTCCCTGGCCGACGAACATCAGGTTCCCTTGGTCGTAGATCTCGGCAGCGGCCTGCTCGCACCGGACCCGATGCTGCCTGGGGAACCAGACATCTCCGGTGCGCTGGCCGCTGGAGCCGACGTCGTCATCGCCAGCGGGGACAAACTTCTGGGCGGCCCCCAAGCAGGACTGGTCTTGGGCCGTGCCGAAGTGATGGCCCGGCTGGCCCGCCATCCCTTGGCGCGGGCGGTGCGGGCGGACAAGCTGACTCTGGCCGCATTGGAAGCGACCATCACCGGCGAACCGACGCCGGTGACGGCTGCGCTGCACGCCGACCCCGTTCGGCTACGCGAACGCGCGGAACGACTGGCGGCCGCCACCGGGGGCCGGGTGGTCCAGCATGACGGAAGGGTCGGAGGCGGGGGAGCGCCCGGGGTTCCGCTGCCGGGCTGGGCAGTCCAACTGCCCGAACCGGTCGCCCGGCGGCTGCGCACGGGGGACCCGGTTGTGTTGCCACGGGTCCACGGCGGCGCCTGCCTGATCGACCTGCGCTGCGTGCCGGAGGCCGAGGACGAGCGGCTGGCTGCGGCCGTTCGTGCTGCACTGGCGCACGTCCATGACGGGCCGAGAGCCGCAGGCACCTGAGATGTTCGTGGTGGCCACCGCCGGACACGTCGACCACGGTAAGAGCACCCTGGTTCGGGCGCTCACCGGAATGGAGACCGACCGATGGGCCGAAGAAAGGCGCCGGGGCCTGACCATCGACCTCGGTTTCGCCTGGACGCGGCTGCCGTCGGGCAAGGACGTGGCATTCGTGGATGTGCCCGGCCACGAGCGGTTCCTCGGAAACATGCTGGCTGGACTTGGACCCGTCCCGGCGGTGTGTTTCGTCGTCGCCGTCGACGAAGGGTGGCAGGCACAAACCAGCGACCACCGCGACGCCATCGCCGCATTTGGCATCAGTCATGGGGTAGTGGTGCTGACCCGCAGTGACCGCGCGCCGGATCGGGCCGGCGAGGTTCTTGCGCGGGTGCGCGCCGAGCTGGCCGGCACCGGGCTGCACAACGCACCGGTGGTCACCGTGTCCGCGGTTGCCGGGACCGGAATCGATCAATTGCGCCGTGTACTGGACCAGATGCTGGATTCTCTACCGCGTCCCGACCCCACGGCCCGGGTTCGCCTATGGATTGACCGTTCGTTCAGCATCAGCGGTGCCGGGACAGTGGTCACCGGGACCCTGGCGGCGGGCACCCTGACCCAGGGAGACCGTTTGCGGATGTACGGCCATCGGGACGTCAGGACGGTGTCTGTGCGGGCTCTGCACAGCCGCAATCAAGCGGTTGCCTCGGTCGGTCCAACCAACCGGGTGGCCGTCAATCTGCGCTCTGGTGTGCCCGCTGATGCCGTGCACCGTGGCGACGTCCTTCTCTCGGAGGACAGCTGGCCGGTTGTGGACACGATCGATGTGCGCCGGACCATGGGTACGCCGTTCGGCGACGTTCCGCGTGAACTGATCGCGCATATTGGCACCGCCGCCGCCCCGTGCCGGCTGCGTTCGTTCGACGGCGACCATGCTCGGCTCGCCTTCGATCGGCAACTGCCGCTTGAGCTCGGGGATCGACTGGTGCTTCGAACAACGGACAGCCGGACGGTGTTGGCGGGGGTGCAAATCCTCGACGTCGACCCGCCGGCCCTCAAACGCCGCGGCGACAGCGCTAAGCGGGCGCAAAGCCTCGCGGTCATGCCTCCCGATGGAGACGCGCTGATCGAAGTCGCCCGCCGCGGTGCGGTCCGCGTGAGCCAATTGCGGCGGATGGGTTTTTCGTCCCTCGGAAAGGTCCCCGACCAGGTGCAGGCATTTGGTCACTGGTGGGTACATCAGCCGGTCTTCGAAGCCTGGCAGCGGCGGCTGCGGCTCTCGGTCGAGGAACTTGCGCAGAAGGACCCGTTGTCGGCCGGCCTGTCCCGCGGCGCCGCCCGGGAGTTGCTGGGCCCGGAAGGCGAAGCATTGCTGGACGCGGTGGTGCGGGAGGCGGGTCTGGAGCACGACGGCGGATTCATTCGCCTCCCGGGAACCCGCAGCGACCTCGGCCCGGCAGAGGCGGCAGTACGCGCGGTGGAGAGCGGCTTGAGCACCCAACCATTCGCCGCGCCGGAGGCCCACGACCTCAAGGATCTGGGACTGGGGGAGCGCGAACTTGCGGCAGCCCAGCGAAGCGGACGCTTGTTGTGGTTGGCGGGCGGCGTAGTCCTGCTTCCACAGGCACCGGCCATGGCGATGCGCGAATTGGCGCGCCTGCCGCAGCCCTTCACAACCAGCGAGGCACGCCAAAGCCTGGGCACCACCAGGCGCGTTGCTGTCCCGCTGCTGGAGCACCTTGACGCGCTGGGATGGACCCGGCGCCTCGACTCCGGCCACAGGACCCTCGTCCGTCCGGCCCAGGGATAGGCGGCAGGCCGCCGGTCGAAGGCGTCAGCAGCCGGTGAGTTCAGTTAGCAGCCGATAACTAAAGTTTGTCTCAGGCAACTGTCTTCCGGGCCCGGCATTACCAGCCGAAACGCCCTCGTTCCCCGTGTTTCCGGGCTATTTCGGTTGTTGCGTCACGATGACGGCCATGTTTCCCGCGGAGACGGGCCGAGGCTTTAAGGTTGCATCTCGGTAACAACCGGATCTGAAGCGAAGTTTTTATACCCAACCCGGGGGGTTCCGGTTTACGCTCTAATGCGTGTGAGACATGCCACGTTCGGCGGGAAGCTCGTTGAACTTCAGGCGACGGGGTGTATGTCCGTCCTCTGCAGCACTGCCGGGGACCTTTCAGAGACAGAAACAAGGAGGCGGAATGCGTTTCGGACGTACTTCCAAAGCTATCGGTGTCGCGGCTGTTGCAGCCCTGGCCCTGAGCGCCTGCGCGACTTCGGGCGGCGGAAATTCCCCCGAAGGCACGGGCGAGTCCACCGCGGCCGCAGCCGGCGGTTCAATCAGCGTCGCTGAGACCAATGCTTTCAGCTCATTCAACTCGGATTCCGCCACGGGCAACGTCGACATCAACGGCAAAATCGCCTACATGACGCATGGTGGTTTCTACTACGTTGACAATCAGCTCAAGGTGGTACGGAACGAAGAGTTCGGCACGTACGAGAAGGTCTCGGATGACCCGCTCGTGGTGAAGTACACCGTGAACGAAGGCGCGAAGTGGTCGGACGGCAATGCTGTTGACGCCGGAGACCTGCTGCTGAACTGGTTGGTCGAATCGGGCTATGCCAACGACGCCAAGACGGACGAGGAAGGCAACGTCACCAGCGGAACGAACTACTTCGACTTCGCCGGCGATACCAGCGGGCTGGGACTGACTGAGATCCCCGAGGTCAGCGATGACGGCCGGTCGATCACCCTGACGTACTCCAAGCCGTTCGCCGACTGGGAGATCGCTTTCGGCGGACTCAACGACGGCGGCATCGGCCTTCCGGCCCACGTTCTGGCCGAAAAGGCCGGCTTGGCCGATGAGCAGGCGCTCGTCGACATCATCCAGGGCCTGAAGCGTGGAAACCCCGACGAGCCGGCCAAGGAGAACAAGGACCTGAAGGCCGTCGCCGATTTCTGGAATACGGGCTTCGATACGAAATCGCTGCCGACCGATGAGTCGCTATACCTTTCCAGCGGACCGTTCGTCGTTGACTCGATCACTCCGGATCAGTCGATCACCCTGGTTCGCAACGAGTCCTACACCTTCGGGCCGAAGCCGGCAGTTGATGAAGTGACCATCCGCTTCATCGGTGCCGCCCCGGACCAGGTCAGCGCCCTGAAGAACGGCGAGGTGGACATCATCGCCCCGCAGCCTTCGGCAGACACCGTCGAACTGCTGCAAGGCATCGAGGGCGTCACCGTGGACGTCGAGGACCAGCTCGCCTACGACCACATCGACCTCAACTACAAGGGTGTGTTCAAGGAAGCGAACGTCCGCGAGGCCTTCATGAAGGCCATTCCCCGCCAGGCCATTGTTGACCGGATCGTGAAGCCGCTCAAGGCCGACGCCGCACCGCTGGATTCGCAGTTCTTCGTGCCGGCCCAGGATGCGTACGAGGCCTCCGCTGCCAGCAACGGCTCCGGGGACTACAAGGAAGCGGACATCGAGGGTGCCAAGGAGCTCCTTGCAGGCGCCACTCCGGAAGTCCGGATCATGTACAACAAGGACAACCCCAACCGTGCCGACGCCTATGCGCTGATCCAGGAGTCCGCTGAGAAGGCAGGCTTCAAGATTGTCGACGGCGGCCTGGGTGCCTCCGACTGGGGTGCTGCGCTGGGCAACGGAACCTACGACGCGACGATCTTCGGCTGGACCTCGCCTGGTGTGGGTGTCTCCGGCGTTCCGCAGATCTTCAAGACCGATGCCGGCTCCAACTTCAACGGCTTCTCGGAACCGGCAGCCGACAAGCTGATGGACGAGTTGATCGTGACCACCGACTCGGTGGAACAGGACAAGCTCGTCACGCAGATCGACAAGCATGTCTGGGATTCCTTCTACGGGCTCCCGCTGTTCCAGTCCGTGGGCCTTGATGCTTACAACAGCGACCGCATCGAGGGCGTGAAATACCAGCCGAACCAGACAGGCGTCTTCTGGAACTTCTGGGAGTGGAAGGTTAAGTAACCTTCAAGCCTGATCCTAGGCAAAAGCATGCAAGGCGTCGGGACCCTGAATACCTCGGTCCCGACGTCTTGCAGCTTTTATGATCCATTTCCTGCCACAAGTCGTTGGGTTTCCCAATAGTCGTCAGCCTGCGACTGCATTACGCTCATTTGTGACACCGAGGGATCCACAAGACTTCCAGAACCACATCAGCGAGGTTGAAAAACGCTATGGTGACCTACATTGTGCGGCGGCTTTTTACTGCCGTGCTTATTCTCCTGGGTGCCTCCTTCCTGGTCTACCAATTGACAGCCCTGTCAGGTGACCCCCTCCATGACCTGCGCGAAAGCAATTCACCCAACAAAGAGCAGCTGATCCAACAGCGGATCGCGTTGCTGGACCTCGGCACGCCGGCCCCGATCCGGTACTTCGGCTGGCTGGCCGGCGCGGCCAAGTGCGTCGTTCCCTTCGTCGGACAGTGCGATTTGGGTTATGCGCTGAACGGCCAACCGGTCACCGAGGCCCTGGGCCGGGCCATGGGAATGACGATTCTGCTGGTGACAGCTTCGGCTGTGCTCGCCATCGTCATCGGCGTTTCGCTCGGCATCGTCACGGCACTGCGCCAATACAGCGGGCTGGACTACGGCGTGACCTTCATGGCGTTCCTCTTCTTTTCGCTTCCGGTGTTCTGGGTCGCTGTGCTGCTGAAGGAATTCGGCGCCATCGGCTTCAACAATTTCCTCAGGGATCCGCATATTCCGGTTTCATCGATTCTGATCATTGGAGTCGTCAGTGCCGCGGTGTGGTTCGTCTGTGCCAAGGGAAGCTACCTGAGGAAACTGGGTAGCGCAGGCATAGGCTTCCTGCTGGCCGCCGCGGTGATGTGGGGGCTGTCCGTGACCCAGTGGTTCAAGACACCGGGGCTCGGCTTGGTCGTCATCGTTATCTGCGGCGTAGCGATCGCCTTCGGCATTACCTTGCTGGCCGCCGGCCTGAAGAACCGCAGGGCCCTTTACGCTGCGCTGATCACCGTGGGCATCGGCACCGTCATTTACTTCCCCATCCAAGAACTCCTGGCGCAGGCCACTGGGCTGATGATCTTCTTGCTGGCCCTGGCCACCGTCTTGGTCGGACTGGCTGTCGGCTGGCTGATGGGCGGCTACGACCGCCGCCAGAACATGAACGCCGCAGCGATGACCGCGTTCCTGGTCGGCGGCCTCATCCTGCTGGACCGGTATATGCAGGCCTGGCCCGCGTACTTCAACAACGGCAGAATCAACGGCCGGCCCATTGCCACCATCGGCTCCGAGACGCCGAATCTGCAGGGAGACTTCTGGGTCCATGGGCTGGATACCTTCACCCACCTGCTGCTGCCGACCGTGGCACTGCTGCTGATCTCGTTGGCGTCCTACAGCCGCTACGCACGCTCCTCCATGCTGGAAATCATGAACATGGACTATATCCGCACCGCGAGGGCCAAGGGCTTGAACGAGAGGACCGTGGTCATGCGCCACGCCTTCCGCAACGCGCTGATCCCGATCGCCACGATCGTCGCTTTCGACATCGGCGCTTTGATTGGCGGTGCCGTGATTACCGAGCAGGTGTTCGCGTTTGCCGGCATGGGCCAACTATTCGTCCAGGCCTTGGATCGGACCGATCCCAATCCGGTGATGGGAGTCTTCCTGATCACCGGCGTTCTGGCTTTGGCTTTCAACCTAGTCGCGGACCTGGTTTACTCCGCGCTTGATCCGCGAGTGAGGGTAAAGGCATGAGCACTACGTCAACGAAGCCTGTAGCCGCAACCGACGAGAACAAAGAGGGCCTGAGCCAGGGCCAGATTGTCCGCCGGCGCTTCCTCGGTAATACCGCCGCCGTGATCAGCTTGGTGGTTTTCGCCTTGATCCTGCTGATCGCCTATTCATCGAGCGGAATGTTCGGCCTGCCGGGCTGGTGGAAGTACACGCACAACGGGGTCAACGACCTGGTCAATGGCGGCCGACCCACGCTGCAGCTTTTCCCCTTGAGCCTCGGCGAGCACCCGTTCGGCCAGGACCGGTTGGGCCGCGACACCTTTGCCCAGACCATGCGCGGTGTCCAGATCTCGGTCGCCGTCATGTTCCTCATCGGCCTGGTAGGCGGGACCATCGGCGTCGTGGTAGGGGCATTGTCGGGCTACTTCCGCGGCTGGATTGAAGCCGTGCTGATGCGGCTGACCGACGTTGTCATCGTGATCCCGCTGATCATCATCGCGGCCGTGATGGGTCAGGTGGCTGGTCGCGCCGTAGGCGCCGACGTTCAGCCATACTTCCTGGGCCTGTTCGTGGGCGCCGTCGTTTGGACCGGGCTGGCCCGTCTGGTGCGCGCCGAATTCCTGTCCCTGCGTGAGCGGGAATTCGTCGACGCTGCACGGATCGCCGGCGCATCCAGTGCGCGCATCATCTTCAAGCACATCCTGCCGAACGCCGTCGGCGTCATCATCGTCTCGGTAACCCTGAGCATGTCTGCGGCGATCCTGCTGGAGACCAGCCTGTCCTACATCGGGATGGGGGTTAAGGCGCCGGACGTGTCGCTGGGCTTGCTGATCAGCCAGAACCAGGAAGCGTTCCAAACCCGTCCCTGGCTGTTTTGGTGGCCGGGTATGTTCATCGTGGCCATTTGCCTGTGCATCAACTTCATCGGCGACGGGCTGCGCGACGCCTTCGACCCCCGGCAAAAGAAGTTCAATGCCAAGAGAGCGAAGGCGGCTGCGGTTTCCGCGCACTCCGAGACCGGAACCACTTCGACGACGGGCGTCTAAGATGCGCGCCCGATGCCTTCCCGGCCAGACGCGGTCCCGCTCAGCGGGCCAGCGTCACGAGGCTGAGCACTACCAGCACGGCTCCTGCGACGAGCACGGCCCAATTGGGAGTCCGGCCCACCGGGACGCCGTCCGCGTCGCCGATGCTGATCCTGTCCGCGGCCAGGAGTTCCGCCCAGCGCTTCCGGACGTAGTAGGCCGCCGCCCCCGAATCGGAATTTGCGAGATCGCCGGGACGGATCGACTGCGCCGGCCCGTACGTGGTCTCCGGCAGACCCTGGACATGATCGGTGCGAGCGCGGTGGACGCCAAACATCCCGGGAGCGGGAGCGGCCCACGCGCTGTACTTCCCGCGCGGGGTAACCAGGGTCAGCGCGTACTTGGTGTCCACCGTTACCAAGGCGTTCCAGGGCACGGAGATTGTCCGGACTGGGTTGCGCAGCACCACCCCGTCTTCGCCGATCACGACGGCGGGGTACCAGGCCAGCCACCACGTCACGTAAGCGACGGTCAGCAGCGGCCAGGAGCCGAGCAGGCTGTCCGGCCCGTGGGTCAGCACCGAGGACACCAAGCTGACCGCCACGATCGCCCAGACCACGCCGGTGAACCAGATCGCGGAGCGCGGACGGAAGACCGTGGAGCTGGCAGCAGCAGACGTTGTCATGCCCCCATAGTTTCAGGACTGGCCACCAGTTCTCCACTAGCATCAACCAACTGCGACAGGTTGGAAGGGAAAGACCAGCTATGACCGAAATCATTGATCCGACGCTGCCGGTAGGAAGCGTGGAGACGGCTCGCGGTTCAGCCCCCGTCCTGGAGGTCACCAACCTCAGCGTGGACTTCGGCGTGGACAAGGAATGGGTGCCGGCCGCGATCAACCTCACCTACGACGTCAAGGCAGGCGAGGTCCTCGCCATCGTGGGCGAATCCGGTTCCGGCAAGAGCGCCAGTTCCATGGCGTTGCTGGGCCTGTTGCCGTCCAACAGCCGCGCCACGGGGAGCGTGAAGCTCAACGGACGCGAGATCCTGGGACTGAGCAGCTCCAGGCTCCGGCAAGTCCGCGGCAACGACGTCGCCGTGATTTTCCAGGAACCGATGACGGCGATGAACCCCGTGTACACGATCGGGTTCCAGATTGTGGAAACGCTGCGGCTGCACAACGCCATCTCGCCGGAGGAAGCCAAGCAGCGGGCGCTGCGGATGCTGGAGCTGGTCGAGCTGCCCGACCCGGAGAAGGCCTTCCGGTCCTACCCGCACCAGCTTTCCGGCGGCCAGCGGCAGCGCGCCATGATCGCCCAGTCGCTCTCCTGCGATCCCAAACTGCTGATCGCCGATGAACCCACCACCGCCTTGGACGTCACCGTACAGGCCGAGATCCTGGACCTGATGCGCAACCTGCGCAACAAGCTGGACAGTGCGATTGTATTAATCACGCACGACATGGGCGTGGTGGCCGACTTGGCGGACAAGATCGCCGTCATGCGCCGCGGCCGCATCGTGGAGACCGGAACCGCGGTGGAGATTTTCAACAATCCTCAGCACGAGTACACACAGTCCCTGCTGGCCGCCGTGCCCCACTTGGGCGGAGGCTCAGTCGACGACGCCGAAGTGGATATTACAGCGGCCTTGGCCGCGGCGACCGGCGCCTCACTCAGCATCAACGAGACCGAGCTGCAACGGCGCGAACGCGAGAACGCCGAAGCCCTGGCACAGTCACGTCACGAAGTGGCCAGGGGCGAAGCCGTGCTCGAACTGTCCAACGTGGCCATCGAATACCCCAAGCAGGGGCGCGTCCCGGCTTTCCGGGCGGTGGAAGGCGCCAACCTGTCCATCTACCCTGGCCAGGTTGTTGGTCTGGTGGGGGAGTCCGGCTCGGGCAAAACGACCATCGGGCGCGCCGCCGTCGGGCTGCTGCCCGTCGCGGAGGGCTCGCTGCGCGTGGTCGGGCAGGAAATCGCCGGTGCGCGGCCCAAACAGCTGCACGCGCTGCGCCGCCAGGTGGGCATGGTGTTCCAGGACCCGTCGTCCTCGCTGAACCCTCGGCTGCCGATTGGCGAGAGCATTGGCGAACCCATGTACTTGGCCGGCGTCGCCAAGGGGGCCGCCCTGCAGCGGAGGATCGAGGCGCTGTTGGATCAGGTGGAGCTGCCGCGCGCCTACCGCAACCGTTATCCGCACGAACTCTCCGGCGGCCAGAAGCAACGCGTGGGCATCGCCCGGGCACTGTCGCTGGAGCCCAAGCTGATGGTGGCGGACGAACCCACTTCCGCACTGGACGTGTCGGTCCAGGCCACGGTGCTGGAGCTGTTCCAAAATCTGCAGCAGGAACTGGGGTTCGCCTGCCTGTTCGTCACGCATGATCTGGCCGTCATCGACGTGCTGGCCGACCGTATTTGCGTCATGCGGCACGGCCGGATCGTTGAGCAGGGCACCCGGGACGAGATTCTGCGCAACCCGCAGGAACTGTACACCCAGCGGCTGCTGGCGGCCGTGCCGTTGCCCGATCCCGAGAAGCAGCGCGAACGCCGCGAGCTGCGGGCCCTGCTGCTGGCTGCCGGCGACTGAGTCACCTTGGAATTCTGCCATCCATAGTGTTGCGCCCCTGCCCATGATGAAATGACGGGCAGAGGTTCAGCCCGAACCCGGCCGGTGCGGTCAGTTGAGCGCACCGGCCGGGTTATCTTTCACATCAGGAGTGTCAGTGGTTCGCAGCATGAACATCGAGGCGATCGAAAACGGCATCGGCGTCAGCTGGTCCAAGGTCGAGGACTTCCTGGCCGGCATCGACGCCACAACGCTCAGCCACAAGGAGATTGCCCAGGCCTTGAATGAGTCCGGTTTGGCCGAGGGCTGGTGGGCACAATCGGCGACAGTGGCCTTCGAGCAGCAGATCGGCCGGCGCCAGCCGGGCCAGGACTGCGACGGCGAGTTCCAGACCTCGGTGAGCAAGACGGTACGCGGCAGCATGGACCAGGCGCGGGATAAGTGGGTTGCCGTGGTCGGCGGCGCCGAGGAATTCTCGGGCATTGCGGTGACCCGGGGGCCCGAGTTGAGTGATACCGCGAAATGGCGCTACTGGCGTTGCGGTTTGGCGGACGGTTCCCGGGTCAATGTGCACATCTACGAGAAGGCCGCAGGCAAGGCCTCCGTGGGCCTACAGCATGAACGGCTGGAGTCGGTCGAGCAGCTCGATCACTGGCGTCTGTTCTGGAAGGCCAAGCTAGGCGAGCTGGCCTGACAGCGGCCCTAGGGCACTGGAAGCCGGGGAACTAACGGGAGTCCGCCTGGTCGCCTGAAGCCGGGCGTGGACTCCCGCGGTCCCGGACGCCTGTCCAGACGAATTCCAGCAAGCACGCTGCGGAGAGGATGACCACGAAGGCGATCACGGTCTTCGGCTCGTCAACCAGTGTCGTCATGGTGAAGACGACGAGTGTGCCCAAGGTGGCGACAAGGGCAACGACGAGCACGATCAAGCTCGCGTGCGTTTCTCGATAGGTCTTGAAATGGGAGGCCGTGACCGCGGAGAAAATCAGGAGTGCGACCGCGCTGCCGAGCGAGGCGATGCTGTTCAGGTCGAGCGCGGTGATCATGAAGATCGTGAGCAGGGCCATGACCACCAGGCCGACCGGTGCGCGGCGGCCGATCTGACGGCCGAATGCACGGGGGAACTGCCCGGTCTCAGCCAGGTGACGAGTCATCCCGGTCGACGGGTAGAGGCTCGCATTCACCGCGCCAGCCGTGGAGAACAACGCGGTGATCACCATCAGGACGTAACCCGCCTGGCCCAGCGTCGGCTTTGCTGCCTCCGCCATGGCCGTCGCGCCGTACTCGACGACCTGGTCGGCAGTGAGTGTTCCGAACACGCCCAGCGACACCGCTACATAGACGGTGGTAGCAATTGCCAGGGCAAGATAAATGGCCCGAGGGAGCTGCCGGACGGGATGGGGAAGATCCTTCGCCGTGAACGTGATGACGCCGAACCCGAGGAACGCGAAGAACGTCAGGGCGACACTCGAAATGATCTCGCGGAGACCCGGGTATCCAGCAGGGTTCAGCAACGAGGGGTCCCAGTTCATGATTGTCACAATCGCGAACAGGCTGAGGATCGCCAACACGACCTTGACGATGAGCGATTGCACTCTCGCCACCGCGGTGGACCCGACGATGTTGAGCAAGGTCATGACGATGACGAGCCCGACTGCGAAGGCGACCGCCCACCCGGGGTTGTCGTTCGCCACGACGGCGCTCGCGTATCCTCCGAAGGAGGTCGCCACCATCGCAGCGACAATCGCACCCGTCATGTAGAACAACCACGACACGATGCCCGTGATGTGGCCTTCGCCAAATCCCTTCGCGAGGTAGGTGAGCATCCCGCCCGAGGAAGGGTAGCTCGAACCGAGCCTGGCGAACGAGTACCCCTGCAGTGCACAGATCGCGCCAGCGATGAGGAACGACAGCCATACCGCCGGGCCCGCGACGGCACCGGCGGCACCCAGCAACGCGAATATCCCCGCGCCGACCATGGCGCCAACACCGATGAAGGAGGCCTGGAGTACCGTCATCGGCTTCTTCGGAGCATCGGCCGTTGCCGGCCCTTTGTCGTTCATTGCCGTGCCGCGATCTTGTAGCTTGCGCCCTCGTGACTTTCGAGCGGGTTGACTCCCATGAGTCGACCACGCGCCGCTTGGTAGACGCATCATCCGTATTGGGTGAGAACCCCTAGTACATGAGTAGCTACATTGACCCATCGCGGGCGGAGCGGGGCACCGGTGCCGCTGAAGACCGGCCAGGAGGCATCGCCGGCGCGTTTGGGGCTCGCCGGCCACACCGCAGGAAGCCTCATCTGCCCTTCCGCTGGTATCCAACGCGGAAGAGATCATCCCGGTCGGGCGATGCCGGACGAGCGAAGGTTCTGGGACGATCCTGAGCATCAGATCGGTACCTGGACGTCACGGCTGAACGACATGCGTGCCGTGGGGGCAGCGTCGAGGTGGTTTTCCTGGAGGTGGACACCATGGAGCGGTTGAGATCGGATCCTCACGGGACCGCAAGGCACCGGACCGCGATGCCCCGGCCGAGGTGGTCTTGATGAGCACCGCAGGCTCCTCTGCCGGCCGCGTCGGCGCCTCGGGCACCCCCGGCGCCAAGCCTCCAGCCGTCGCTTACATCTCGTGGGTCGCGCTCGCGTTGATGACCACGGCCTCGGTGGCGAGTCTGAGGCCCTCGCCGACCATGGCGGTGTACGGGCTGGCAGCGGTCTTCCTGTACCTTGTGCCGGCGATCGTCTTCCTGCTGCCGACTTCGCTGGTCTCGGCGGAGCTGGCATCGGGGTGGAAGGGCGGCGTCTACAACTGGGTGGCCACCGGTATCTCGAAGCCCATGGGCTTCCTCGCCGTCTGGTGCCAGTTCGCGATGACGATCTTCTACTACCCGACCCTTCTCGGGTTCGTCGCATCAACGCTCGCCTACGTGATCAACCCCGACCTCGCGAGCAACGGCGTGTGGACTGCGCTGGTGATCATGGTCTGCTACTGGTCCGGCGTGTTCATCTCGTCGCGAGGCACCAAGGGCGTCGCCGGACTTGCCGGCGCCGGCCTGATCATCGGAACGCTGATTCCCGGTACCCTGCTGGTGGTCCTCGGCGCCGTCTACCTTGGCCAGGGAAACCCGTCTGCGGCGCCCATGACCGCAGCCAACTTCTTCCCCCAGTGGGCCGGCCTCGCGAGCCTTGTGCTTATCGTCAACAACTTCCTGTCGTACAGCGGCATGGAGATGAACGCCGTGCACGTGTCGTCGTTGCGCAAGCCCGACAAGGAGTTCCCGAAGGCGATCTTCCTCTCGATGGGCCTGGTGCTGCTGATCTTCATCCTGCCGGCGCTGGCCATCAGCTGGATCGTGCCGGCAGATCAACTCTCGCTCACCGCGGGGGTCATGCAGGCGTTCGACGCGGTGCTCGCCGTGTTCAGCTGGCAATGGCTCACCCCGATCATCGGGATCGCGCTGGTAGCTGCCTCGCTCGGTGGCATGCTGACTTGGCTCGCCGGGCCCTCGAAGGGCCTGCTGCTCATCTCGCGCCAAGAGGGGTATCTTCCCCCCTTCCTGCAGAAGCTGAACAAGAACGGCGTGCAGCAGAACCTCCTCGTGACGCAGGGGCTCGTCACCACGGTGATCGCCCTCGGCTACGCGCTTATCCCTAACGTATCGAGCGCATACTGGATCTTCTCGGTGATCACCACGCAGGTGTACCTGATCATGTACCTGCTCATGTTCGTGGCAGCCGTGCGCCTGCGGCGTAGCCACCCGGACCACCCGCGCGGGTACCGCGCCCCGATGCTTATCAGCCTGTGCGGCGTCGGCTTCGCGGCCTCGCTCGCCGCTCTGCTCGTCGGGTTCATCCCGCCGTCGCAGTTCGGCGGCGGCAACCCGTGGGTCTACTTCGTGATCGTCGCCGGCGGGGCGCTCGGCCTCGGGCTGCTCATACCCTGGCTGTTCTACCGGTTCCGGAAGCCGTCGTGGAAGTTGCCGGATGTCGCTAGTGAGTCGGAGGAGGCGGAGCAATGAGCACAGGAGCCGAGCAACAGAGCCCTCGCCACCGGTCGGTGCTGTACGTCGTCGTGACGGTCGTGCTGGTGATCCTCGCCGTATGGGCGGTGATTGCGTTCAGCACCGCACGCGAGAGCCAGCGGGCTGAGGAGAAAGCTACCGAACTTGTTCAAGTACTCCAAGACGCCGGCGCGACGGCTGCGCCCGCGCCGGAGGTAGTGGCCCGTGTGCTCGGCGACGACGGCGGCGCCGTTTGCGCAGACCCCAACCGGGCACTCAGCCGCTCGACGCTTTACGGACTGCTCACGAACGGTGCAAGCGGGCCGGGCATCCGCCCGGTCTTGGTAGACAACGCCGTCTTCCGGGGGCAGCTGGCGATCATCAAGGTCTATTGCCCCGATGAGCTGAAGGAGTTCCAGCAGTTCGTCGACAGCCTTAATACGACCGACTCGGCGAACGGATGACGAAGGTGGACCTACGTACTCGCGTCAGCGAGCTGATGCCGGCCGTGCGCGCGGAGCTCTCCGAGATCGTGGCCATACCGTCGGTGGCCGACCCGCGCCAGTTCCCGCCCGAGGAATGCACGAGGGCGGCGGAGTGGGTGCACGATAAGTTCACCGAACTCGGCTTCGCGGACGCACGTCTTGAACTCACCCCCGATGGCAGCCAAGCGGTCGTTGGGCGGCGCATCGCCGCCGACCCGGATGCCCCGACGGTGTTGTTGTACGCGCACTATGACGTGCAGCCGCCGCTCGATGAGTCCGCGTGGCGCACGCCTCCGTTCGAGCTCACCGAGGCCGACGGCCGCTGGTACGGACGCGGGGCAGCAGACTGCAAAGGCAACATCGTCATGCACCTGCTTGCGCTGCGAGCGCTCGGCGACGACATTCCCGTGAACCTGAAACTCGTCGTCGAGGGTTCCGAGGAGCAGGGGACGGGTGGGCTTGAGGCCTTCGTGGAAGCCAATCCCGATGTGCTGCGGGCGGACACCATCCTGGTGTGCGACACCGGCAACGCCGCGGTCGGTCGGCCCGCTGCGACCGTCAGCCTGCGCGGCATGGCGAACGTGGTCGTCACCGTGCAGGCGCTCGCCTCCGAGCTGCACTCGGGCATGTTCGGTGGACCGGCACCCGACGCGCTGGCCGCCCTCATCGAAATGCTCGCTGACCTCCGCGATGAGAAGGGCAACACGACGATCGCGGGACTCGACGCGACACGGACCTGGCAGGGCGAGCCTTATCCGTCCGAGCAATTCCGTACCGACGCCGGCGTGCTCGATGGAGTGGAACTGCTCGGCGAAGGAACTGTCTCGGACATGCTGTGGGCGCGCCCCGCCGTGACGGTGCTGGGCATCGACTGCCCTCCCGTGACGGGCTCATCGGCCGCGATCGTGCCGCGCGCCGTCGCTCGGCTCAACCTCCGGATACCGCCAGGTACCGAGGCGAACGAGGCCCACGACGCGCTGGTCGCGCAGCTGCGTGGCAATGCCCCCTGGGGCGTGGACGTCGACGTGCGCACCGAAGCGATCGGCTCGCCGTTCGAGGCGTCCGTCGACGGACCGGGGTTCCGGGCGATGGGCGCTGCAATGCAGGAGGCGTACGGCACGCCGATGACCATGCTCGGGCAGGGAGGATCCATCCCGCTGTGCAACGTGCTCGCAGACACGTATCCGGAAGCGGAGATCATCCTGATGGGAGTGGAGGAGCCGCTCGCGCTGATTCACGCACCGAACGAAAGCGTGGACCCGGCGGAAATCGAGCGCCTGGCACTGAGCTTGGCGTTGTTCCTGCGCGGGTACGGTGCCTGACCTCCGGCGCCCGACGCTGATTTTTGGCACCGTGATCGGCTACGGCTCCGGTCTCCGTTAGGCCATCAGAGGCACGGCGGATTACAATGGAGTGCCTACCCGCATCCGGGCACGGCGCTGGCTGTCCGATATTAGGCCCAGGTTCCATGTAATCCACGGAAGAGTAATCCCGCATGTCTGAAACCACCGCATCGACGCAGAGCGCCGTTCGCAGCGACCTTCGCAACGTCGCCATCGTAGCCCACGTCGACCACGGGAAGACCACCCTCGTGGACGCCATGCTGAAGCACACAGGTGCCTTCTCCAGCCACGGCGAAACCGAAGAGCGCGTCATGGACTCCGGGGAACTGGAACGTGAAAAGGGCATTACCATCCTGGCCAAGAACACCACCGTGTTCTACTCCGGGCCGGCCGCCCAAGGCGAGACGATCACCATCAGCGTGATCGACACCCCGGGCCACGCCGACTTCGGCGGCGAGGTGGAGCGCGGCCTGTCCATGGTGGACGGCGTGGTCCTGCTGGTTGATGCTTCCGAGGGCCCGCTGCCGCAGACCCGTTTTGTACTGCGCAAGGCGCTGGCCGCCAAGCTCCCCGTCATCCTGGTGGTCAACAAGACCGACCGTCCGGACGCACGGATTGACGCCGTCGTTGCCGAGGCCATGGACCTGCTGCTGGGCCTGGCCTCCGACTTGGCCGACGAAGTTCCGGACCTGGATCTGGACGCCGTCCTCAACGTTCCCGTGGTCTACGCCTCCGGCAAGGCCGGCCGCGCCTCGCTGACCCAGCCCGCCGATGGCACGCTGCCGGAGGACGAGGACCTGGAGCCGCTGTTCGCCACCATCATGGAGCACGTCCCCGCCCCGTCCTACAACCCGGACGGCGTGCTGCAGGCCCACGTGACCAACCTTGACGCTTCCCCCTTCCTGGGCCGCCTGGCGCTGCTGCGCATCTACAACGGCACCCTGCAGAAGGGCCAGACCGTGGCCTGGGCCCGCCAGGACGGCCAGTTGAAGAACGTTCGGATCTCCGAACTGCTGGCCACCAAGGGACTGACCCGTGTTCCCGCAGAATCGGCCGGCCCGGGCGAGATTGTCGCCGTCGCCGGCATTGAGGAAATCACCATCGGTGAAACCCTGACCGACGCCGAGAACCCGCAGCCGCTGCCGCTCATCAAGGTGGACGATCCGGCCATCTCGATGACCATCGGCATCAACACCTCGCCGCTGGCCGGTAGGGTCAAGGGCGCCAAGGTGACCGCCCGCCAGGTCAAGGACCGGTTGGACAAGGAGCTGGTGGGCAACGTCTCGCTGAAGGTGCTGCCGACCGAGCGCCCGGACGCCTGGGAAGTCCAGGGCCGCGGCGAGCTGGCACTGGCCATCCTGGTGGAGCAGATGCGCCGCGAAGGCTTCGAGCTGACCGTGGGCAAGCCCCAGGTGGTCACCAGGACCATCGACGGCAAGGTCCACGAACCGATGGAGCACATGACCATCGACGTGCCCGAGGAATACCTCGGCGCCGTCACCCAGTTGCTGGCCGCCCGCAAGGGCCGGATGGTCAACATGGCCAACCACGGCACCGGCTGGGTCCGGATGGAATTCATTGTTCCGGCCCGCGGCCTGATTGGTTTCCGCACCCGGTTCATGACCGAAACCCGGGGCGCCGGCATCGCCGCGTCCATCTCCGAGGGTTACGAGCCGTGGGCCGGGCCGATCGAGTACCGCACCAACGGCTCGATGGTGGCCGACCGGGCCGGCGTGGTCACCCCGTTCGCGATGATCAACCTGCAGGAACGCGGTTCCTTCTTCGTGCAGCCCACCTCGGAGGTCTACGAAGGCATGATCGTCGGCGAGAACTCGCGCGCGGATGACATGGACGTGAACATTACCAAGGAAAAGAAGCTCACCAACATGCGTGCCGCTTCCTCCGACAGCTTCGAGAACCTCACTCCGCCGCGGAACCTCACGCTGGAAGAGTCCCTCGAGTTCGCCCGCGAGGACGAGTGCGTGGAGGTCACTCCGGAGTCGATCCGCATCCGGAAGCTGGTCCTGGACGCCAACGAGCGGCTCAAGGCCGCCCGTGCGCGCGCCAGGGCATAAACTGGACCGTATGACAGAGCAGAGGCAACCCGCCGGAGACCACGGCGGGTTGCCTTCCGCTTTTAGCCAACCTGGCCAGGCGCCGGCACGGCGTGAAGCACGACGGCGGCGTCCCCCTTTCCAGGGCTGGGGCACCGCTGTCTTCGGAGCGGTGGTGACGGCGGTCGCTGGGACGGCCCTGCACTCACAGATTCTCTATGCAGCGGACGCCAGCTATCCGTGGGGAGCCGCGACGGCTCTGCTGTTCGCCCTGGCGGTGATGGTTTGGGCCGGGCTCAAGGCGCGCAATGTGCTGGTAGCCGGGCTGACCGGTGTTCTCGCGTACGTCCTCGTTGGCCTGATGGCCTTGGCTCCGGGAACCGAGCCTCTGATTGTCACGGGGACGTCCGCTGCGGTGGAATTGCCGATTGCCGTGGCCGGCCGGATCTGGATGATCGGGCTGGTCCCGGCCACGCTGGCGGCGATGCTGGTCTGCATCTGGGCACTCAAACCGCGGCGGGCGAAAGCCTGATTCCGTCCGGCCGAGGCCTCATCCGTCCGCGGTCGGGAGGGTGTCAGTTGGCCGTTTGGTCCAGATGGTGGGCCAGGAAGATTGAGGTTGCGGTTCCGTCCTCGTCGGCGGGTAACATTGCGTATTCCTCAAAGATTGCGCGGATCTTCGCCAGCATCTCCTTGCGGTGCGCGTCGTTGAGCTTGATGCCCATCCGCGTCGTTTCGATCTCGTCCGGGGCCAGGCCCTCGATCTCCTGCAGGAAGGTCTCCACCAACACGGGTGCCGCGTCCGGCATCTTGGCGCCCCAGGACATCCGGGTGGCGCGGTAGGGGACTTCCTTGGCGCCCCGGTTGCCCTTGCGCGGTTCTTCGGCCTCCAAGAAGCCGGTATTGAGCAGCGTGCGCACATGGTGCAGCGACGTAGCGGGATTCAGGCCGAGCAGCTCCGCAAGCTCCTTGTTGGTCCGGGACCGGTGCAGGCAGAGCCGGAGAATACGCAGCCTGACCGGCGAGCTGAGCGCCCGCCCGGTGGCTTGCAGGTCCTGATCCGTAGGCATGAATCCAGCATACGTCACCATCGGCAGAATGATTGACGTTCCCCAATCGCTGACGGACACTTTGACGGAGTGATCGAGCTTGCTGCCCCGCATGCTGTCGTCGCCACCGCGGAAGCCGAACCTTCCGCGTTGACGGAAGCACCGCCGTCGTTATAGCGGGACACGAACGCCGCCGCCTTCCGGTCCGCCCCCAAACCATCAGCCAATCGGGGGTCCAGATCGGCCAGCTGGCCATGCGGTGCTCAGACAGCTACGAGGGTAGACGGCCTGCCCGCGGACCGCGCCGCGGCGGGGCGGGCGGAACCTGCTTGGCTGCCGTCACTGCGGACAACTGAACAACGACGTCGCCGCGCCGCGCCGTCCTGACCGTGCAGGTCTCGGCATCCGCGGCCAGCAGTTCGCCGAGCGCGTCCGTCAACCCGCCCTCTATCCGGTAGCGGACCACCACCCGCGTTCCGGGCGCGGCCGAGGCCAGAAACGAGACAGGAGCTGAAGGAGTAGCGGGTATCACGTGACCATCCTAGGGGTGCGGCCTCCGGCTGGGGAGATAATGGTCCCAAGCGATACGCTTGGGCTAACTGTTCAGAAAGGTGCTGACGGACGTGACGTACGTAATCGCACAGCCGTGCGTGGATGTAAAAGACAAGGCATGTATTGAAGAATGCCCCGTGGACTGTATCTATGAAGGTGAACGGTCCCTCTACATCCATCCGGATGAATGCGTCGACTGCGGTGCGTGCGAACCGGTGTGCCCGGTGGAAGCAATCTACTACGAGGATGACACTCCCGAGGAGTGGGCCGACTACTACAAGGCGAACGTGGAGTTCTTCGACGACCTGGGCTCCCCGGGCGGTGCTGCCAAGCTGGGCAACACACACAAGGACCACCCGCTGATCGCTGCGCTGCCGCCGCAGAACCAAGACTGAACTCGATGAGTTCTTTCGGCCTGCAACTGCCGGAGTACCCGTGGGATGCCATGGCGCCCTATGCGCAGAAGGCGGCAGAGCACCCCGGCGGCGCGGTGAATCTGTCCATCGGCACGCCGGTTGACCCCACCCCGGCCGTCATCCGCGAGGCATTGACCGCCGCCGCCGACGCGCCGGGCTATCCGACCACGCACGGCACCGCCGAGCTGCGTGAAGCGATAGCGGACTGGTTCGCCCGCCGTCGCAATGTGCCCGGCATGGACCCGGAAGCGATCATGCCCACCGTCGGGTCCAAGGAACTTGTCGCCTGGCTGCCCACACTGCTGGGGCTCGGCGCGGGCGACGTGGTGGTGCGGCCCGTCGTCGCCTATCCCACGTATGACATGGGCGCCATCCTGGCCGGCGCCACCCCGGTGGCCGCCGACAGCCTGGCGGACTTGGATGCGGAGACCAGAAGCCGGGTGAAGCTGGTGTGGGTCAACTCGCCGGGGAACCCCACCGGCATTGTCCGGGACCAGGACGAACTGCGCGCCCTGGTGGAGGACGCCCGGAAGCTGGGCGCCGTCGTCGCCTCCGACGAATGCTATGCGGAACTGGGCTGGGGCAGTTGGGACACCGCGCGCGGCGGACAGATTGTTCCCAGCGTGCTGGATCCCGCGGTGGCACAGGGATCGCACCAGGGCCTGCTGTGCACTTATTCGCTCAGCAAACAATCGAACCTCGCCGGCTACCGGGCGGCTTTCCTGGCCGGCGACCCGGAGCTGATGCCCAACCTGATCAACAGCCGCAAGCACGCGGGCATGATCGTGCCGTTCCCGGTGCAGGCCGCGATGCGGGCGGCGCTGCAGGACGATGCGCACGTGCAGGAGCAAAAGAACCTGTACCGGGGCCGGCGGGAGCGCCTGCTGCCGGCACTGGAGAAGTTTGGCCTGACGATCCACCATTCCGAGGCCGGGCTCTACCTCTGGGGAACTGCCGGGGAAGATACCTGGACAACGGTGGGCCGCTTTGCCGAACTGGGCCTTGTCATCGGTCCAGGGGTATTTTATGGCGACGCCGGAAACGGCTACGTACGAGTGGCGCTGACCGGCAGCGACGAACGGATCGACGCCGCCGTCGAGCGGCTTTCCTGACCCCACGCAGGTGGCTGCTCACTGTGGATACGAACAAAAATGTGAGTCGCGGATTAGATATATCGGTGACTGTGCAGGTAGCGTTTTACCCGAGTATGTGCATGCTCAGAGCCACAAGCGCCCGGCGTGCCGTTAGCTTCCAAACCTCCTGAAGGGGACTCAATGACTGAGCAGACCGGTGCCACGCTGCACTTTGCCGGCGGCGAACTCGAACTTCCGCGGCTTAAGGCCGCCGAAGGCAATGACGGTTATGACGTATCCAAACTGCTGAAGCAGACGGGCGCGGTCACCTTCGACCCGGGGTTCATGAACACCGCGGCGACCACCTCCGCCATCACCTACATCGACGGCGACGCCGGCGTGCTCCGCTACCGCGGCTACCCGATCGAGCAGCTTGCCGAGCACTCGTCCTTCCTGGAAGTGTCCTACCTGCTGATCTACGGCGAGCTGCCCACTCCCACGGAGCTGGAAACCTTCGACCACAAGATCCGCCGCCACACGCTGCTGCATGAGGAGCTCAAGGGGTTCTTCGGTGGCTTCCCGCGCGACGCACACCCGATGCCCGTGCTGTCCTCCGCCGTCAGCGCGCTGTCCACCTTCTACCAGGACTCGCTGGATCCGTTTGATGACGAGCAGGTGGAACTGTCCACCATCCGCCTGATGGCGAAGCTGCCGGTGATCGCCGCCTACGCCCACAAGAAGTCCATCGGCCAGGCGCTGCTGTATCCGGACAACTCCATGAACCTGGTGGAGAACTACCTGCGGCTCAGCTTCGGTTTGGCGGCCGAGCCCTACGAACTGGACCCGACCGTGGTCAAGGCGCTGGACCTGCTGCTGATCCTGCACGCGGACCACGAGCAGAACTGCTCCACGTCCACCGTGCGCCTGGTGGGCAGCTCGAACGCCAACATGTTCGCGTCCGTCTCCGCAGGCATCAACGCCCTGTTCGGACCGCTGCACGGCGGCGCCAACGAGGCCGTGCTGAACATGCTCCGCCAGATCCAGGCCAGCGGCCAGGCTCCGGAGCAGTTCATGGAGAAGGTCAAGAACAAGGAAGAAGGCGTGCGCCTGATGGGCTTCGGGCACCGCGTCTACAAGAACTACGATCCGCGCGCCCGCCTGGTGAAAGCCACGGCGCACGAGATCCTGGGCAAGCTCGGCGGCAACGATGAGCTGCTGGACATTGCCATGCGCCTGGAAGAGAAGGCGCTGGCGGATGACTACTTCATCGAGCGCAAGCTGTACCCGAACGTGGACTTCTACACCGGCCTGATCTACAAGGCCATGGGCTTCCCGGAGAAGATGTTCACCGTGCTGTTCGCCATCGGCCGCCTGCCGGGTTGGATTGCGCAGTGGCGCGAGATGATCAAGGATCCGCAGACCAAGATCGGCCGCCCGCGCCAGTTGTACACGGGCGCCCAGGAGCGCCAGTACCCGGCCCGCTAAACACCAAATAACGACGGCGGAGCCCCGCCTTAACCTCGACGGCCCCTGGAGCAATCCAGGGGCCGTCCGTTTGCTTCAGGCGGAGATCATCGACGCGCTTAGACACCTCGCTCGTGCCTCGCTCGGCGATGCGCGCTTACGATAATCCCCGCCTGCCGCACGTATCGATCAGTCAGTTGGCGTGGCCCGCGGACGAAAAAGCGCCGGTCGCGCCAGCTCAGGGATTCTCTGCCAGATCACCGGTTGCACCCTGACCCCGAGATGGACGCTATACCCTGACCTCGCCGCTCGCGCGGGCGGCCGCCCAGTCCGTGGGACGGCATCCCGGCGGTTGGCCGTCCGGGTCAGCTTGCGTAGCCGTTGGGGTTGTTCTTTTGCCAGCGCCAATGGTCCTCGCACATCTGCTCCAGCGTCTTGTTGGCGGACCAGCCGAGTTCGGCCAGCGCGGCCGAGGGATCGGCGTAGCTGACGGCGGCGTCGCCGGGGCGCCGGTCGGTCAGCTCGAAGGGGATCTCGAACCCTGCGGCCTTGCCGAACGCGGCAAGGACCTCCAGCACTGAGGACCCCTTGCCGGTGCCCAGGTTCCAGCGGCGCACTCCGGACCGTTGCGCGATGAAGTCCAGCGCGGCCAGATGCCCGGCGGCCAGGTCCATCACGTGGATGTAGTCGCGCACACCGGTGCCATCCGGCGTCGGGTAATCGCTGCCGAACACCCGGACCTTGTCCCGGCGGCCCACGGCCACTTGGGCCACGAACGGCAGCAGGTTGTTCGGTACGCCGGTCGGGTCTTCGCCGATCCGTCCGGACTCATGGGCGCCCACCGGATTGAAGTAGCGCAGCAGGGCCACGTGCCAGCGCGGGTCGGAGGCGCCCAGATCGGACAGGATGTCTTCGATCTGCTCCTTGGTCCTGCCATAGGGGTTGATCGCGTCCAGCGGCAACTTTTCGGTCAACGGGACTTCCTCGGTGGAACCGTAGACGGTGGCAGAGGAGCTGAAAACAATAGTGCGGACGTTGTGGGCCTCCATCGCCCGGAGCAGGTTCAGCGTTCCGCCCACATTGTTGTGGTAGTAATGCAGCGGTTTCTCAACGGACTCGCCCACGGCCTTCAGCCCGGCAAAGTGGATCACGGCGTCAACGTTTTCGGTCCCCAGCACACGGTCCAACGAAGACTCATCCAGGAGATCAGCCTGGTAGAACCGTGCTTCCCTGCCTGAGAGTTGCTGGACCCGGCGCAGCGATTCCTCACTGGAATTGGCCAGATTGTCGAGCACCACTACGTCATGGCCCGCCTCCAACAGGGAGAGGGTGGTGTGCGAGCCGATGAAGCCGGTTCCTCCGGTGACCAGAATTCTCATGCCTACCAGCTTAGTAGCTGGCCTCAGTTTCCCCGGCCGCGTCCGCGGCAGGGTCCAGTGGAGCGGCTGGACAGCAAGGTCTAGAGTTGAGCTACCGGCAGCAGCCGAATCCTGTGCGTTAGACCGCGGCGGGAGCATTCCGGCTGCGCTGCTCTCGCCGCTACGAGCGAAAGGATGCGTACCGGATGCACCATACAGGTGGACCGGGGTGGCGGGTCACCGCCGACACCTCAGGACATATGCTGCTGGCCCTGTATCTTCGAGACGTTGCCGACCTTGCCGGAGCCGGATCACCGGCGGTCTCACCCGTGTTGCCCACCGTCCGCACCGCCGATCCACGCCAGCTGACCGCGCACGTTGGCGGTCCCTCGGCGTTGCGGGGCGAGTGGGAGCAGTGGTGGGAGGATCTGGTCCGTGAGCGCCCGGGAAACGCCGCCAAGCTCGCTCCACCATCGTTTCCGGCCTTTGCCGACAGCCCGGCCTTGCAGCGGCTCCTTCAAGCCCACTTCGGCGCAGCGATGAGTTGGTCACGCGCCAGGATGGCCGAGTATGGAAAGCTGGCGCAGGAGCGTGAAGCCAAGGGCAAGTCAGGGCTGATCAGCGAACTAATCCAGGACCGGGAGATGGAATTGGGGCGCGCGGCGCGGTCCTTCGAGTTGAAGCTGATCGAGCTGCCGCTGTGCGAGCCCCGCGCCTGGTTCGTGGAGCCGGACCGAATCCTGATGTCCCAGACGCTGATGGACGACGAGACCACCTTCCGCAGCTTTGTGCAGCCGATCGTTGAGCTGATGGTTTGACTCCGCTCGTACGGTCAGGCCTCGGTGCCCTGCGCCACGGTCACCACCACGTAGCCGGTGTCGGTATCGGCGGCGACCCATGCGCCGTCGTCGCGCTGCCAGCTCAAACCCGCATAGGCGACCGATTCAAGGTCGAGTTGCTTCGCGGACGCGACGGCCCACTGGGCAACGGCCCATCCACGCTGATCGGCGGCGGCCACCCGGAGTTCGCGTCCGGCGACGGCCATGTCCAAACCGGGATGCACGGCAGCCAGCTGTGCCAGGACCGCAGTCGGGTCGCCGGTCGACTCGGCTTCCTTGAGCACGCAGTTCAGGGCGGCAGGGGAGTGGCCGGTCAGCGCCGAAGCAAAGGCCTTGGCTTCGGCCTCATGATCCGCGTAGGCCAGGGGATAGGCGCTGCGTTGCACCGTCTGGGCGGCATCGGTCACCGGCATCGACTCATAGTCTGGAACCTTTTCGAGCACCTCGTAAAACTTATTCGCCGCATACACCGGGTCCTGTACCTGCTCTTCGGTGCCCCAGCCTTGCGACGGCCGCTGCTGGAACAGCCCGCGGGAGTCGGGGCCGGCCGCGTCGCCATAGTCGATATTGCGCAGCTTGGACTCCTGGATGGCCGTCGCCAAGGCAATCGACGCGGCGCGCGCAGGCAGCCCGCGCTCGATGGAGACTCCGGAGATCAGCGCGGCGTTCGCGGCCTGGTCCGGTGCCAGTTCAAAGGTGTCTGACCCAACGACGGCGGTGCACCGCTCCCTGACCAGGGTTTGGTTCCGGTCAATGAAAGTGGCGGCGAAGTAGACGGCGCCGCCGACCAGGGCCAGCAGGACGAACAGGCTGACCAGGCTTCGTCTCCGGCGTATGCGCGCTGCCCTGGACATGGCGGTGGCGTCAGGATTCTGCTAGTTGGCGTGCAGGACGGCGTTGAGCTCGACGCTCTGGCCCTTGCGCGGCAGGACTTCCACTGCGCCGCTGGTGGAGTTGCGGCGGAACAGCAGACTGGACAGGCCGGAAAGCTCTACGGCCTTGACTTGGCGGTGGTCCCCGCTGGCCACGTCGAGGAGGCTGACCCGGGTGCCGGCGGTGACGTACAGGCCGGCCTCGACAACGCAATCGTCGCCGATGCTGATGCCGACGCCGGAGTTGGCACCCAGCAAGACACGCTCGCCGATGCTGATCCGTTCCTTGCCGCCGCCGGAGAGCGTGCCCATGATCGAGGCGCCGCCGCCGATGTCGGAACCGTCCGCCACGATGACGCCCGCAGAGATGCGGCCTTCCACCATGGACGTGCCCAGCGTGCCGGCGTTGAAGTTGACGAAACCTTCATGCATCACGGTGGTGCCGGCGGCCAAATGCGCACCCAGGCGGACGCGGTCGGCATCAGCAATCCGCACGCCGGAAGGGACCACATAATCAACCATGCGGGGAAACTTGTCCACGCCGTAAACGGTGACTTGCCCGCGGCGGCGCAAACGGCGGCGAACGGATTCGAAGCCTTCCACGGCGCACGGACCGAAATTGGTCCACACCACATTGGCCAGTTGGCCGAAGACGCCGTCCATGTTCAGCGAGTTGGGTTCGACGAGGCGATGGGAGAGCAGGTGCAGGCGCAGATAGGCATCCGCGGTGTCCGCCGGAGGAGTGTCCAGGTCGATGCTGCGGCTGAGAACCTCAAGATGGGTGCCGCGGTCGGCGTCGGCGCCGTCGGCGGCATCGGCCGCAAGGTCGTTTTCGGCCTCCTGGCCGGCCGGCGGGGTACCCAAGGCGGGGGCTGGATACCAGACATCCAGGACGGTGCCGGTATCGGTGACGGTGGCCAAGCCGGTGCCATAGGCGGTGCGGGGCGCGGTTACAGCCGTGGTGCTCTCAGTCATGGTTTCAAGTCTACCGAGCGCGCCTGACGCATCGGGTACGTTGAGGGCGCCGCGGGTCGGCTGGCTAAGCTGGGGAAGTGACTTCTCCAATCGCCCTGGACCTGACCACCGACGTCGCCGACCTGACCGCCGCGCTGATCGACATTAACAGCGTTTCCGGGAACGAAACGGTACTGGCCGACGCCGTTGAGAACGCCTTGCGGACCCTGCCGCATCTGGACGTGGTCCGGGATGGCGACGCGATCGTGGCCCGCACGCAGTTGGGGCGGAAGGAGCGGGTCATCCTGGCCGGGCATCTGGATACCGTGCCGCTGCCCACGGCCGCCGGCTCCCGCGGCACCGTGCCGTCGGCCTGGGACGGAACCGTGCTCTACGGCAGGGGTGCTACCGACATGAAGGGCGGGGTAGCCGTGCAACTGGCCTTGGCCGCCGAGCTCACCGCGCCGGGCCGTGATGTCACCTATCTCTTCTACGATCACGAGGAAGTTGAAGCGTCGCTGAGCGGGCTGGGCCGGTTGGCGCGCAACCACCCGCAGTTGCTGCAGGGCGACTTCGCCATCCTGCTGGAACCAACCGACGGCACCGTGGAAGGAGGCTGCAACGGCACCGCCCGGTTCGAGGTCGGCACCGTGGGACAAGCAGCACATTCTGCACGGGCGTGGATGGGGATCAACGCCATCCACGCCGCGGCGGAGATCCTGGTCCGGCTCCGCGACCATGAACCGGCCACCGTGACGGTGGACGGGCTGGAGTACCGCGAGAGCCTGAACGCCGTAAAGATTAATGGCGGCACGGCCGGAAACGTCATCCCCGATGGCACAACGGTGGAAATCAACTACCGGTTCGCCCCCGATAAGTCGCCCGAGGACGCCGAGCTGTATGTACGCAACCTGCTGGATGGCTTCACCGTGGTGCGCACCGATGCTGCGGCCGGGGCCCGCCCCGGCCTGAACCACCCGGCCGCCGCCGACTTTGTTGCCGCCGTGGGGGCGGAGCCGAAGCCCAAATACGGCTGGACCGACGTCGCACGTTTCAGCGAGCTGGGCATTCCGGCGGTCAACTTCGGCCCCGGCGATGCGCTGCTGGCCCACACCGACAACGAACATGTTCCCGCGGAGGCCATCCGTGATTGCCTGGCGGCGCTGCGCCGGTGGCTGGCGGACTGACATCACGGCAGGATCCGGCGGGTCTGGCTGTGGAGTAACGATGAAGGGGAGGATGCCCAGGCATCCTCCCCTTCTTTCGCCGCTTTCGCCAGCCGGTACTAGACCTTGACGGCCATCGGTTGGGTGGTGAGCGGCTCCGTCTTGCCGGACGTCCGGCTGCTCAGGAAGCGGGACAACCAGTTGGCCAGCCATGAAAGGGCAAAGTTGATGATGATGAAGAGGACTGCCGCTACCGTCAGTGCCTGCAGGATGGGCCCGGCCGAACCGTAGATCTGCAGCGACCTCAGCAGTTCCGCGTAGGTGATGATGTAACCGAGGGCGGAGTCCTTCAAAATCACCACGAACTGACTGACCAAGGCCGGCAGCATGGCCACTAGCGCCTGCGGCAGTTCGATGTTCCGCAACGACTGGCCGCGGGTCATGCCGATGGCCATGCCGGCTTCACGCTGACCCTTGGGCAGGCCGAACACTCCGGAACGCACCAGCTCGGCGATGACCGAACCGTTGTACAAAGTCAGCGCGACGACCACGGCGTAGAAGGGAATGTCTGCGGGCGTGCCGATCTGCAGCTGCCCAAACAGCAGATAAAAGAAAATCATCATCAGCAGCACCGGGACGGCGCGCAGGAATTCGACGATCACGCCGCAGATCCAGCGGAGCGTGGAGTTCGCGGCGAGCCTGCCCACGCCAAAGAGCAAGCCGAAGAGGACCGAGGTGACAATGGCAACCGCGGCGGCCTTAAAGGTATTCATCAGGCCCGGCAGAATGGTGAACTGCCAGACGTCGGAGGTCAGGAAGGGGCTCCACAACTCAGGTGCCAACTGCCCTTTGTCGGCGAGGGCCTTCAGCACAAAGAACGCGGCGGCCAGGAAAATCACGATCCCGAAGATGTTGGTTAACAGGATCCGCGCACGGGCCTTGGGGCCGGGTGCATCGAAGAGGACGTTTTGCCTGGTGTTCATCGTGTCACCGCCAGTTTCGTCGAGAGCCACGTGGTCAGGAGGCCGATCGGTATCACGATCAGCACGAAACCGGCGGCAAACGTGGCGAAAATGGCCAGAATGACATCCGGTCGGAATTCGATCATGGTTTTCATCAGACCGGCGGCCTCGGGGACCGAAGCGGCCGCTGCCACCGTGGTGTTCTTGGTCAGGGCGATGAGCGTGTTGCCCAGAGGAGCAATAGCTCCGCGGAAGGCCTGCGGCAGAATGATCATCCGTGCCGCCGGTAGGAAGCTCAGGCCGATGGCGCGTGCCGCTTCGGCCTGGCCCAGCGGGACGGTGTTGACGCCGCTGCGGATCGCTTCGCAGACGAAGGCGGCGTGGTAGACGGTCAAGCCGACGACAGCCCAGAGGAAGAAGTTGAAGTCGAAGTCGCTCGAGAGATTGAGCTGCAACTGGAACACCAGGACCAAGATGCAAAAAGTCATGATGATGGTCAGCGGCGTGTTGCGAAAGATGTTGACGTAGGACGCACCTGCCCAGCGGAAGCTAGGCACGGGGGAGATGCGCATCAACGCCAGCACAGTGCCCAGGACCGCGGAGCCCAGCGCTGCCCAGAACGCGAGCTGGATATTGACCCAGAAGGCTCCGACGACGTCATAGCTCTCCAGCGCAGTCAGGTAGCTCTGGAAATACTCGGACAAACTGTCCATCCCCTTTCGGTGGGAAGAGGCAAGTCATGCTGTGGGGCGGGAGATCCCCGCCCCACGGCGGCTGCTGTTAGGCGCAGGCTTCAGTCGGCTTCGGCGGGTTCAGTTCCTTGTTGTAGGAGTAGTCGACACCCTCTGTGTTCTTCTTCAGGGCTTCGTCCCACGAGCCGTCTTCGACCATCTTGTTGATCGCGGCGTTGATGTCGGCGCACTTGTCGGTGCCCTTCGGCAGGCCCACACCGTAGTTCTCCTCCGAGAACGGGTTGCCAACAACCTTGTACTTGCCCGCGTTGTTGGGCTGGGCTGCCAGACCGGCCAGGATGATGTCATCGGTGGTCACGGCGTCGATCTGGCCGCCCTGCATGGCGGTGACGCATTCTGCGTAGCTGGGCCGCTCGACCAGGTTCACGTTGGAGGCATGCTCGTCCTTGATCCGCTGGGCCGAGGTGGAGCCGGTGACCGAGCAGAGGTTCTTGCCGTTGAGCGAGTCCGGGCCGGTGATTTCAGTATCATCCGCCCGGACCAGCAGGTCCTGGCCGGCCACGAAGTACGGACCGGCGAAGTCGACGGCCTTCTTCCGCTCATCGGTAATCGAGTAGGTGGCGAAGATCATGTCCACCTGGTTGTTGGCGAGCATGTTTTCCCGGTTGGCCGAGGGGGATTCGACGAATTCGATCTGGTCCGCGGAGTAACCCAGCTCCTTGGCCACGTACTTAGCTACATCCACGTCGAAGCCGCTGAACTGGCCGTTGGAGGAAAAGCCCAGGCCCGGCTGGTCGTACTTGATGCCGATGCGGACTTTTTCGCCGCCGCTGCCGCCGGAGGCCTCTCCACCGCCACCTTCGCTGCCGCTGCCGCCGCCGCAGGCGGACAGCACGAGCGCTGCTCCGGCTGCCATGGCAGCCATTCCGTAACGAATCTTTCGCATGTTTTCTCCTTGCCTTGTCGGCCCTCCTTCAGTGAAGGGCCAGATGTGTCAGGGGTTTAGTGTTCGAGAATCTTGCCCAGGAAGTCCTTGGCGCGGTCGCTCTGCGGGTTGGTGAAGAATTCTTCCGGCGTGGCCTGCTCCACGATCTTGCCGTCAGCCATGAAAATCACCCGGTCCGCCGCCTTACGCGCGAAGCCCATCTCGTGAGTCACCACGATCATGGTCATGCCTTCCTTGGCCAACTGCACCATGGTGTCCAGCACTTCGTTGATCATTTCCGGGTCGAGCGCCGAGGTGGGCTCGTCGAAGAGCATCACCTTCGGTTTCATCGCCAGCGCCCGGGCAATCGCCACGCGCTGTTGCTGTCCGCCGGAGAGTTGTGCCGGCAGCTTCTGCGACTGGTTGGCCACGCCTACCCGCTCCAGCAGGCTCATCGCCAGTTCCTTGGCCTCGGACTGCTTCATCCCTTTGACCTTGATCGGGCCCAGAGTTACGTTCTCCAGAATCGATTTGTGGGCAAAGAGGTTGAAGGATTGGAAGACCATGCCGACGTCGGCCCGCAGTTTGGCCAGCGCCTTGCCCTCGGCCGGCAGCTTGTTGCCGTCGATGAGGATCTCGCCGTCGTCGATGGTTTCCAAGCGGTTGATCGCCCGGCAGAGCGTTGACTTGCCGGAACCGGACGGCCCAATCACCACCACCACTTCGCCCTTGGTGACCTCCAGGTTGATGTCCTGCAGCACGTGGAGGGCGCCGAAGTGCTTATTGACGTTCTTCAAGGAGACCAGCGGCTGACCCAACGGGGTGGCAGACCTGGCTCCGGTTGCCGCCGCCGGAGCAGCAGGCGGCGTTTCACTGTGCGATTCGTCACTGGTCATGAAACGAATCTAGCGAAAGATTCCCTTCAAGCAATGCATTCACGCCCGAACGGTCGGAATCGTGATTTAAGAGCAACCTGCCCGTCAGCCGCCAAAGACGCCGAATCGTCAGCCGAATCGATGGAAATACCGCCCCGGATGGCCGCCGAATCTGTAGCCTTGGGAAATGACAAACCAGCAAGATGTTCCGCTGCCGTCCCAACTCCCCGGCGCTCCGAAGATCCGTTTCAAGGGACCGGTGGAACTGCGGCGCGGCCAAGCGGACATCCCACAGGCCGACCAGTACCTGTTGGATACCAAGGACCGGGCCGAATTCACGCATACGGATCCCTGGCGCGTGCTGCGGATCCAGAGTGAATTCGTGGAAGGCTTCGGCACCTTGGCTGATCTTGGCCCGGCGATCAGCGTCTTCGGCTCCGCCCGCACCAAATCGGGCAGCAAGCATTACGCCATCGCGGAAGAGATTGGCCGTTTACTGGTCCGGCAGAACTTCGCGGTCATCACCGGCGGCGGACCCGGCTCGATGGAAGCGGCCAACAAGGGCGCCAGCGAGGCCGGCGGCGTCTCCGTGGGGCTGGGCATTGAGCTGCCGTTTGAGCAAGGGCTGAACAACTGGGTGGACCTGGGCATCAATTTCCGGTACTTTTTCGCCCGCAAGACGATGTTCGTCAAGTATGCCCAGGGGTTCATCGTGCTGCCCGGCGGCCTGGGCACCATGGATGAACTGTTCGAGGCCATGGTGCTGGTCCAGACCAAGAAGGTGACAACCTTCCCGATAGTGCTGGTCGGCACCGCTTTCTGGTCGCCGCTGATCGACTGGATCCGCAACACCCTGCTGGCCGAAGCAATGATCGCTGAGGTGGACCTGGACCTGATCAGCGTGGTGGATACGGCCGAGGAAGCGGTCCAACAGATCGTTTCCGGGTTGTCCGCCCGCACCGGATTCTAAGCTGCGGCACAACCACTCTGGCACGATGGTCCTGTGAGCGTATTTCTGGTTTTCCTTGCCGTCGCCGTCGCCGGCGCGGCTGCTGTTGCCGCGTCCGGACGCTGGGGCCGGAGGAAGGCAACCGCCGACGATGACGCCGGCGTCGGCTGGGAAGTCGGGCACGTGGCCGCCCTCCACGGACTGAGTGAGCATGAGGCGCGGCTGCCGGCGGTGCTGCTGCCTGAACATCCGCGCGCCGAGGACCTGGACAGCCTGCGGTTTTCCACGGCCTTGCGGGGCTACCGGATGGACCAAGTGGACGAAGTGCTGGATGTCCTGCGGTCCGAACTGGGGGCCAAGGAGCGCCTGATCCGGCAGCTGAGCCAGAAACAGACACAGCACGACGGCGGGGCCCGCCCGACTCGGGAAGGGTGACCCCGGTGCAGGACCGTCTTCCGCGGACGCGGGTGCTGCGGGAGGCCGTGGACGCCGAGCTTTATTTCTGGCGCCGACGGATCGCCGGCTGGCCGTGGTGGATCCAGGTCACCTTGCTCTACGCATTGTCCCGGGTGTATTCACTGGTGGTCTTCCTCGCGGTGGCCCGGCAGCAAGGCCCGAACCCGTGGACCGAGGCGCATCCGGATTATCTCTCCTTCATCGGCATTTGGGACAGCGCCTGGTACCACCAGGTCTATTCGGAAGGCTATCCGGCGGATATTCCGCGCGGCCTGGACGGGCGGGCCGTGGAGAACCAATGGGCGTTCTACGCTCTCTTCCCCGGCATGGTGCGCGGCCTGGCGGCAGCCACCGGGCTGGGCTGGCAGCTGCTGGCCCCGCTGGTGGCCACCATCGCCGGCTTTGCGGCCGTGCTGGTGATCTTCAAGCTCTTTCGGCGGTACGCACCGCACGGCACCGCCCTGTGGGCCGTGGCGTTTGTGGCCGTCTTTCCGGTCTCGCCGATCCTCCAAGTGCCGTACGCGGAGTCGCTGAACCTGGCGCTGCTGGCGGCGGCGCTGTTGCTGCTGGTGCAGCGGAAGTACCTGCTGGCGATTCCGATAGTCGTGCTGATGTGCCTGTCCCGGCCGGTGGGCGTGCCGTTCGCGGCGCTTGCCGGCCTGCACCTGCTGTGGCGGATCAAGCAGCGCCGCACGGACCCGCTGGACACCCCGGAGTTCCTCCGCGCGGCAGCGCTGGCGCTGGTCAGCTGTGCCGCCGCCGTGGCCTGGCCGGTGTTGGCCTGGTCGATCACCGGGGAGCCGACCGCCTATACGGACACGGAGACGGCCTGGCGGGGTGAGGACCTGGTGCTGTTCAGGCCGTGGTTCGACATGGGCGTGCACTTGTTCGGGCCGGTGGGCGGAATGATGGCGCCCCTGCTGCTGGTCGCCGCGGCAGCCTGGTTCTTGTGCAGCCCGCCGGCCCGGAGCATTGGTGCCGAGCTGAGGCTGTGGTGCGTCTGCTATCTGGGCTACCTGCTCGCCTTCCTGCACCCGCAGACCAGCACGTTCCGGCTGATGCTTCCCCTCTTCCCGCTGGCCCTGGCAGCGGCCTTCGTGTCCCGCAGCCGGGCCTACCGCTTCTGCTTGGCGGTGATGTTCCTGGCAGGGCAGATTGTGTGGGTCGCCTGGCTCTGGTCCTGGTCGCAACTGCCCGGCGGCGGGGACTATCCGCCGTAGCGGCAGTCCGGTGTCCGCCGCACCACGCCGGGACGGAATTAGCACCCGGTTGTGATGTACGCGATAATAGGTAGTGGTTGGACATGGCGGCCACACAAATGAAGGCCGTTGATGTGAGGTTGGCGGGCAGTGCGATCACCGATCGGGCTGCCCCATGGCGGAAGGGAATTCCCAGATGGCTGCGATGAAACCGCGTACCGGTGACGGTCCGATGGAAGTGACCAAGGAGGGGCGCAGCCTCATCCTGCGGGTTCCCATCGACGGCGGCGGGCGTCTGGTGCTGGAACTCAACGCCGAAGAAGCGGGCAACCTCAAAGACTGCCTGCTGGGCGTCACCAGCGACGTGGCGAGCTAGGCCCCGTTTGCTGTGAGCCGCGTTCCCGCCACCGCAGCGGAACACACCGCCCACACTCTGGAATCGACCCTGACAGAACCGCCGATGGCGCTGGTCCGTGCCCACCCCTCGCTGGGTCGTGGAGAGTCGCCGGTCCGCGGCGCCGGCGGCGTAGCGGTTGTTGCCGTGCCGATTGCCGCGGGTGACGGCAGCGCTGAGCGAGCCACGCCACAGCCGCGCCACGGCGCGGGCGAGGCGGCGGCGGACTTCGGCGTCGACGTTGTGGCCTTGGCAGAGGTCCACGGGATTACCGGCAAGGCTGGCGACGTGCTGGCCGTGCCACCTCCGCCACACTCCCAGGGGCTGCCCTCGCGGTTGGTCCTGATTGGGCTGGGCAGCGGTAGTCCCGCGGAACTGCGCAAGGCCGGAGCCGCCCTGGCCCGGGCGACGATGGGCACCGAGACCGTGCGCACCACCGCCGTCGACAGTTTGCCCGAAGAGCTGCAGCGGGCGTTTATCGAGGGATTCCTGCTCGGTGGTTACCGCCCTCCGCGTGCGGGCTCCTCGGCAGTGCCGAAGCCGATGGCGGCGGTTTTGGAAGTCAGCGGCCTGGCCGAGGGGACGGCCGCGGCTGCCGCCGCCGGTGCCCGGGCCACCTGGCTGGTGCGGGACCTGGCGAACATGCCTTCCAACGTGAAGAACCCGGAATGGATGGCCGGCCAAGCCGGCCGGCTCGCCGGGGCCAGCGGCTTGAGCATCCACGTTTGGGACGAGCACCAACTGGCTGACGAGGGCTTCGGGGGACTGCTGGCCGTGGGATCGGCGTCCCCGACCCCGCCTAGGCTGGTCCAGCTGGACTACACTCCGGCACGGGCCGGCAAAGACACCAAGCACATCGTGATCGTCGGTAAGGGCATTACCTTCGACACCGGCGGATTGTCACTCAAGCCGCGCGAACCCATGGTCCCGATGAAGACCGACATGGCGGGCGCCGGCGTCGTGATGGCTGTGCTCGCCGCCGCTGCGGAGCTGGGGGTGCAGCACCGTGTCACCGGATTGCTCGCCTTGGCCGAGAACTCCATCGGCGCCGGCTCCTACCGGCCGGGTGACGTAGTGACCGTCTACAACGGCACCACGGTGGAGATCGGCAACACGGACGCTGAAGGCCGCATGGTGCTGGCCGACGGACTCGCCTACGCCACGGCGCGGCTGCAGCCCGACGTGCTGGTGGATGTCGCCACCCTCACCGGTGCCGCCGCCATGGGGCTGGGCAAGCGGCATGCGGCGCTCTACGGCTCCCAGCCGGAGCTGCTGCGTGCCTTCGAAGCCGCGGGCGAGGCAACCGGCGAGCGGGTCTGGCACATGCCGCTGGAGGAGGTGGCCGCCGAGTACAGCTTCGCGCTGGAGTCCGGCATCGCCGACATCTCCCACATCGCCTCGCAGAAGTCGAAGGTCGGCGGCGGATCGATCACCGCGGCGCTGTTCCTGCGTGAGTTCGTGGGCGGGACGCCGTGGATCCATCTGGACATCGCCGGTCCGGCCCGTGCCGACTCCGACCAGGCCGAAGTCACCAAGGGCGCCACCGGCTACGGTGCCCGGCTGCTGTTGTCCTTCCTGAGCTCCTACCCGGGCTAGGCCGGGGCGCCCAGGCCCAACCCGCAGGTGGGCAGGGCGCCGTCGGAACCGTCAGCGTTTGACGGCCAGCAGCAGCCCGTCGCCGGTTGGCAGGATGGTGGACACCAGTTGGTCGTTCTCGCGGATAGCCTTGCCGACTTTGCGCAGCGTGGTGGTGGAGTCTTCGCGGATGGCCGGATCCGAGACCCGGTCATGGTCCAGCGCGTCGTTGACAATCAGCATGCCGCCGCGCTTGAGCAGCCGGACCGCTTGCTCCACGTACTGCGGGTAGGAGGGCTTGTCGGCATCGACGAAGACCAGGTCATAGGCGTTGTCCGTCAGCCGCGGCAGCACGTCCGCCGCGCGGCCGGAGATGGTGCGGGTACGGTTGCCGGGGATCCCGGCATCAACAAAGGCCTGGCGCGCGGCCCGCAGGTGGTCGACGTCTGCATCGATGGTGGTGAGCACCGCGGCCTGAGGCAGCCCGCGCAACAAGCAGACTCCGGAGACGCCGGCGCCGGAACCGATTTCCACCACGGTTTGCGCTTTGGTCCCGGCGGCGAGGACGGTCAGGGCCGCGCCGACACCGGGTCCCACCGCTGCCACTCCCAGCTCATAGGAACGTTCCCGAGCCCGCAGCAAGACGTCATCCTCGGCGGGTAGCCCCTCCGTGTAGGACCAACTCGTCTGCTTGTCGGCGCTCATGGATCATCGCTTTCTCTTCAGGTTTTTCAGGGGAACGGCCAGTGGCCGCAGTGCCTAGCCTACTGCCAGATATAGCCGGATTTCCGCGCGTGCCGCGGGAACCAAGGCCATGGTCGGCAAAAGGGGCACAACGCCGCTTAGGTTGGCGGGGTTCGCAAAGCTTGTTTACAGAATTCTCCCAGTTTTCTGGGCCAAGATGGTTACCCGGGACGCCGTTAGCCAGACCGGCAACTCGCGCGCCGCATTCCCGGACATCAGGGACGGTGGCGAGCCGTGGAAGGGGCACTACGATGACGAAGCTTCAGGGCGCAGCGCAGGACGCAGCGGCTGGCCACGAACAGTGGGTTGCCCCGACTTGGGAAGAAGTGGTCCGCAACCACTCGGCAAAGGTTTACCGGCTGGCGTTCCGGCTGACGGGAAACCGTTACGACGCCGAGGACCTCACCCAAGAAGTTTTTGTCCGGGTCTTCCGGTCGCTGGATAACTTCAAGCCCGGCACCCTGGACGGCTGGCTCCACCGGATCACCACCAACCTCTTCCTGGACCAAGCCCGTCGCAAGAGCCGGATCCGCTTCGACGGGCTCAGCGAGGACGCCGAAGCCCGGCTGCCCGGCAAGGACCCCGGGCCCGAGCGCAGCTTCGAATTCAACAACCTGGACATCGATGTCCAGGCCGCACTGGAAGAGCTGCCCCCGGACTTCCGCGCCGCCGTCGTGCTCTGCGACCTGGAGGGGTTGTCCTACGAGGAGGTCTCCGCAGCCTTGGACGTCAAGCTGGGAACTGTCCGCTCGCGCATTCACCGCGGCAGGACCATGCTCCGTGAAAAGCTCGCGCACCGGGATCCGGGCGGCAAGCGTCCGCGCCTGAAACTGCCCCGGATCGTCGGAGCACACTGATCGCTGCAATGCTCCACCCGGACAAAGAGCTGGCGGAGTACCTGGACGGTGAACTTTCCGATGATCGCCGTCCTGCCCTCGAACGCCATCTGAAACGCTGCAAGCGCTGCCGCCGCAGCGTGGACGAGTACCGCTACATCCAGGAGAGGCTGCGCTCACTGGACGTGCCGCCGCCTGGCGAGGACCTGACAGCCCGCATCATGCGCTGCAGCCAGTCCGACGGCCCGACGGCTGAGGTCAAACCGACTGGAAGGGGGGCCTCCGGGAGTAATCCAGCCGAAGCCGGATCGTTATTTGAGCGGCCGGACGCGCCGGGGGACAGGCCGGAAGCGGTGATTCCTGAAGCCGATTTCCGGCCGGCCGGGGCCAGTTCCCCGGCCGCCGACGCGGCCAGTTCCCCGGCCGCCGACCTGGCTCCCGACGACAAACGGCCCGCGCGCGTCGCGGTCGTTGTCGGCGGTGTCCTGGCTGGCTGCGCCGTCGTGGCGTTGTCCGCAGCTTACGTTCTGGGCGGCGAAGCACAGACCGCAGTCTCGGGTTCGGCCGCCGGGATAACCTGGGCGCCGTTATCCGCGAATGCGGCTGCCGTTCGGCCGGTTGCCTTGGACAGCTCGGGGCTGGAAGCACTGCGCCGCAGTGGTTGGACCTGCCCGCTGCTGTTGGGACTCGGCTACCGTCTGAAAAGCGCGGAACAGTTGCTCGTGGGCGGCCAACCGGCCGTGCGGCTGGACCTGACCGATGACAACCACCGGGTTACCATCACCGAACAGCGGCATACCGCCGCCAGCGGGGAGGGATCGGACTCGGCACACGCCACGCCGCCGCTGAACGCCGCCACTGGTCATCCCGTGACCATGGATGGCTTCCAGGAAGTAGCAGGACTGGATCGGGCGGTCTGGGTGCGCGGCGGGGAGGAGTGGACGGTAGTCCTCGACTCCGAGGACGTGACCTATACCTTGCGCTCCGACCTTCCGCTGGCGGAGATGCCGGACACCGTCAGCCAAGTGGTCCTGATGGAGAACTCGCGGCTGGAGCTGCCCCCTCCGGCTCCGCCCGACGACCCGCTCAGCCGCATCATCCGTGGGCTGGGGATGATGGTCAGCCCGCCGGCTTCCGATTGATCCGCAGCCGGGACGGTCAGAACGTCACAGGACCACACTCAAGGCCGGAATACAGCGCCAAAGTGGCTGACCGGCACAACGAACGGGTAATCTTCAAGCGTGTTTGGAATCAACGGCTCAGAACTGATCATCCTGGCAATCCTTGCCGTGGTGATCCTCGGTCCTGAGCGGTTGCCCGAATATGCCGCCCAATTGGCCCGGTTCGTCAAGCAGCTGAAAACGATGGCCGCCGGCGCCAAGGAACAGCTGCGTGAAGAAGTCGGCGACGACATTGTGGATATGGACTGGCGGAAGTTGGATCCGCGGCAATACGACCCCCGCCGGATCATCAAAGAAGCCTTATTGGACGACGACGATGCGCCCCGTCCGGCGCCGGCGGCACCTGCAGTGGCCGCGGCGGCAGCAACGGCGGCCGGCAGCGCAATATCCACCGGCTCACGGGCGCCGGGACGTCCGGCGTCCAAGCCAGCAGTGCAGCTGGCTGCAGGCGAACCCGCACCGTTTGACTCCGAGGCGACCTGAGCTAGGCAGCCAAGGACCCGCGGTCGTGCGCGAAGGCGCAGGACGGTGAGGAAGCACTGCACCCGCCGTCGTTCGCCAATACGCATGCCAGGGGGCGCTGGGAAGGCGCAGGGGAGCAGCCGGAACGGCTTCAGCGGGGTGTGACGCCCAGTGGACGTCCGGCCAGCCCACGCGGGCGCGCAGCCAATTCTGCGGCTATCCGCCGCAGCTCGTCCGCGGCGACTCCCTCTGAGGGGACGTCGTCCAGGACGATCGGTCGCCCAGCATCGCCGCCGGCACGCAGCGCCGGTTCCAGCGGGATGCTTCCCAGTAGCGGGACCGGCGCCTCCAGCACCGCGGAGAGCCGCTCGGCGACCGCCCTGCCGCCGCCCGAGCCGAAGACCTCCATCTTCGACCCGTCCGGCAGGAGCAGCCAGGACATGTTTTCGATCACTCCCGCCACCTGCTGCCCGGTCTGTTCGGCTATGGCGCCGGCGCGCTCAGCCACCTCGGCGGCGGCGGTCTGCGGGGTCGTCACCACCAGGATTTGCGACGACGGCAGTAGCTGCGCCACGGAGATGGCCACATCCCCGGTGCCCGGCGGGAGATCCAGGAACAGCACGTCCAGGTCGCCGAAGTAGACGTCGGTCAGGAACTGCTCCAAGGCCCGGTGCAGCATGGGCCCGCGCCAGGCCACCGGCTTGTTGTTGGCGACGAACATGCCGATGGAAATAACCTTCACCCCGAACGCCACCGGCGGCAGGATCATCTCGTCCACCTGGGTCGGGGCCTGCGTGATGCCCAGCAGCCCGGGGACGGAGAACCCATAAACGTCGGCGTCGACGATTCCCACCCGCAGCCCCTGGGCGGCCATGGCGCAGGCAAGGTTGACGGTCACGCTGGATTTGCCCACGCCGCCCTTGCCGCTGGCCACGGCGTAGACGCGGGTGAGCGAGGAAGGATCGGCGAACGGGTTGCCGCGTTCGGAGCCGCGCAGCTGTTCCTTGAGCTCGCTGCGCTGCTGCGGCGTCATCACGTCCAGCTCCACCTGCACCGCGGATACTCCGGGAACAGATGCCAGCGCCTGTTCGACGTCGGCGGTGATGGTGCCGCGCAGCGGGCAGCCGGCGATGGTGAGCAGCACGCCCACGCTGACCCGTCCGGCGTCGTCAATCCGGACTTCCTTGAGCATGCCCAGCTCGGCGATGGGCCGGCGAAGCTCCGGATCAATCACCGTTGCCAGCGCGCGCCTCACAGCTGCCGGATCCGGCAGTTCGAACGTGTATGGATTAGCCATGAATCAGTACTCCTGGGCGCCGTTCTGGGCCTGCGGCAGCTTGGGCAGGGCGGCGGTGGCGTCGGAGGGCCTGCGCCGGCCGCGGCGGCGTTCGTCTCCGGACTCGTCGTCCATGAGTTCCTCCAGCACCGAGCGCAGCTCGCTGCGGACAAAGTCACGGGTGGCCACTTCGCGGATGGCGATGCGCAGCGCGGCCAGTTCGCGGGTCAGGTACTCGGTGTCGGCCAGATTGCGTTCGGCGCGCTGGCGGTCCTGCTGCAGCGAGACCTTGTCGCGGTCGTCCTGCCGGTTCTGCGCCAGCAGCAGCAGGGGAGCAGCGTAGGAGGCCTGCAGCGAGAGCATCAGGGTCAGGGCGGTGAAGCCCAACGCCGCGCTGTCGAACTTCAGCGAGTCGGGACCGAAGGTGTTCCAAGCCAGCCACACCACACAGAAAACGGACATCCACATCAGGAACTGCGGGGTGCCCATGAAGCGGGCAAAGTTCTCCGTGGCATGGCCGAAGGCATCCGGGTTGGGCCGCAGCCGGGCCAGCAGGCGGGTGCGTGTCTCGCTTGGGGTGTCGAGTCCGGCGACTTTGAGTTTGCGGTCTGTTTTCTCAGCCAACGCGTCCGCCTCCAATCACGGGGGAGTCGTCCTGTGCCCGCCAATCGTCGGGCAACAGATGGTCAAGCACATCGTCAACGGTCACGGCACCAACCAGCCGGCCGGCCCTGTTGACCACCGCGAGGGCGTTCAGGTTGTAGGTTGCCAAGGTGCGGGCCACGTCGCTGACGTCGGTCTGGTCCAGCACCGGTTCCAAATCCGAGTCCACAATGTTGCCCAGCGCCTCCGGCGGCGGATAGCGCAGCAACTGCTGGATGTGGACCACGCCCAGGTACTTTCCGGTGGGCGTTTCCAGCGGCGGCCGGCAGACAAAAATGGCCGATGCCAGCGCCGGCGTGAGTTCTTCGCGGCGCACGTGCGCCAGCGCCTCGGCCACGGTGGCTTCCGGCGGCAGGATCACCGGCACCGGCGTCATCATGGAGCCGGCCGTGTTTTCCTCATACTCCAACAGCCGCCGGACGTCCTTTGCTTCGTCCGGCTCCATCAGTTGCAGCAGCTCTTCCTTCTGCTCCTCCGGCAGCTCGGCGAGCAGGTCCGCGGCATCGTCCGGGTCCATTTCTTCAAGCACGACGGCGGCGCGCTCCGCGTCCAGCGACGTCAGGATCTGTACCTGGTCGTCATCCGGCAACTCCTGCAGGACATCCGCCAGACGGTCGTCCTGAAGCTCGCTGGCGACTTCCAGCCGGCGCTTCTGCGTCATTTCGTGCAGCGCCTCGGCAAAGTCGGCGGGCTTGAGGTCCTCATGGCTGGCCACGAAGGTGGCGGCGGCCTGGGGTTCGTGGCGGGCGCCTTGGAAGGCCTCCTGCCAGTCCACGATCAGCGTTTCGTTGCGGCGCAGGCTGCGCAAGGGCGAGCTCGAGTACCCGCGCCGGACAAAGAGCTGGGACACATACCAGTCTCCGTCGCGGGACTGCTCCATGCCGATGTCCAAGATGGTGGCATCGCCGCTGCCGTCGGCGAGCGTGACCCGCCGGTCGAACATTTCGGCGACCACCAGGGTCTCGGCGCCGCGCTGTTCGAACCGGCGCAGGTTGACCAGCCCGGTGCAGATGATCTGCCCGGCGTTGATGGAGGTGACACGGGTCATCGGGACGAATACCCGCTTCTTGCCCGGGACCTCCACAACCAGACCGACGACCAGCGGCGGCTTAGCCGGGCCGTAGTCCAGGACGACGGCGTCGCGCAGCCGGCCCAGGCGGTCCCCGAGCGGGTCGAAGACATCCAGGCCCAGCAGCCGGGCGACGAAGACGCGGTTGGTTTTTGTGCTCACCCCTTTAGGCTACGTGCTGGGCCCCGAAATCCGGGATCCGGCAAACCTTCGGTGTGGGACCAAGTGTCGGGCTGAGGGGCGCGGCAGGGGCTGAAACCGAGGCCAAAACGGGGTGCCGCGTTCACCTGAAGCGATACGCAGACCATCTGCCGCGTATATCAGGGACAATGAGGGTATGTCGATGCTTGGCCGCACAGATTCCCGGGACCTCAACCGTGCTCTTCCACAGGGCGAGTTGATCGGTAACTACCGGTCATACCTGGATGCCCAAAAAGTGGTGGACTACCTGGCGGACCAGGAGTTTCCCGTCCAGCATGTGAGTATCGTCGGCAATGACCTCAAGACCGTCGAGCGCGTCACCGGCAAGCTCAGCTACCCCCGCGTGGCCCTTTCGGGGGCGGCCACCGGCGCCTGGTTTGGCCTGTTCGTCGGGCTGCTGCTGATGCTGTTCGGCGGCGGCGAAACCTATGTGCTGCTGATCTCGTCGATGGCCATGGGTGCAGCCTTCTGGATGCTCTTCGGCATCATTTCCTACGCCCTGCAGCGCGGCAAGCGGGACTTCACCTCCACCAATCAGGTGATCGCCACCAGCTATGACGTGGTGGTTGCCACCGAGGTGGCGCAGGAGGCCCGGCGCCTGGCCGCGCAGTTGCCGATGGCCGGGACCGCCCATGCCGGAGCGCCCGTCAACCAGGCACAGGCACCCTCGGGCCAGCAACCTCCGGCCGGCTATGGCCAGCAGCCGCCCTTGGGCCAGCAACCGCAGGCGCCGGAGCGGCCCGCCCAATGGGGCGACGATCCGTACGGCCAGGGCAACGCCCCGGCCCAGCAGCCACAGCCCGGGCCGGCCGAGCCGAACGGGCGGCCCGTGCAGGGCCAGCCGGTGCGGGGACGCTACCCGGATCTGCCGGACGGCCGCCCGCAGTACGGAATACGTGTAGCGCCCGAACCGCAGGCCGCCGCACCCCAGCAGGCCGGACCAGGACAACAGGCCGCCCCGACGCAGCAGGCGGGCCCGGCTGAGCCCGAGGGCAGCGGCCAACAGTCCGGCATGCCCCAAACCGACGGCAACACGGAAGATCCGGAACGGAACGCCGGTTCCTCCGGTGAAGGCCGCTCCGGCACATAGCTTCCCAAACCGCAGCAGCACCGGAACGCGCAAGGGGTCCGCCGTGGTGAACGGCGGACCCCTTGCGCGTTGCCAGTCCTGAGGCTCGGCCGCTACCGGCCGTCCCGATTACTCACCGGACGTGCCGTAGATGCCGGCCATCCAGGACTCCACGTCCTCGGGCTTGCGCGGCAGGGCCGCCGACAGGCTGACCGGACCATCGGCGGTCATCAGGATGTCATCCTCGATCCGGACGCCGATGCCGCGGTATTCGGCCGGCACCGCCAGATCTTCGTTCTTGAAGTACAGTCCGGGTTCGATCGTGAACACCATGCCGGGGGTGAGCACGCCATCCAGGTACAGGTCGCGCTTCGCCTGGGCACAGTCATGGACATCCAAGCCGAGGTGGTGGCTGGTGCCGTGCGGCATCCAGCGCCGGTGGTGCTGGCCTTCGGGGGCGAGGGCCTCCTCCAGCGGCACGGGCAGCAGGCCCCATTCCTCCAGCCGCTCGGCGAGTACGGTGACGGCGGCGGTGTGGATGTCACGGAACTTCACGCCCGGCTGCGCGGCGGCGAAACCGGCATCGGCAGCGTCGAGAACCGCCTGGTAGACCTTGCGCTGGATGTCGGTGAACGTTCCGTTGACCGGCAGCGTGCGGGTCACGTCAGCGGTGTAGAGCGAGTCGGCCTCCACGCCGGCATCGAGCAGCAGCAGGTCACCGGCCTTCACCTGTCCGTTGTTGCGGATCCAATGCAGAATGGTCGCGTTGTTTCCGCTGGCGGCGATGGTGTCATAGCCCAGGTCATTGCCTTCTTCGCGCGCCCTGGCGAAAAAGGCGCCCTCCACCACGCGTTCGCCGCGTTCGTGGGTGAGCGCACGGGGCAGCACCTTGACCACCTCGTGGAAGCCGCTGACCGTGGCCGCCACTGCCTTCTTCATCTCCTCCACTTCCCACTCGTCCTTGAGCAGGCGCAGCTCGGACAACGCTTCGGCGAGTGTGCCGTCGAGCTGGTCGGACTCCTCCAGATCCACCCCGGTGTTGATCCGGGAGGTGTCCACCAGGGCGTCCACGTTCAGGTCGACTTCGCGCAGCAACCGGATGCGCATGCCACCGACGTGGACCACTCCGGCATCCTTGGTGATCGCAACTTCCAACTCACCCAGATCAGCGGTGGGCAGCCCAAGCCGCCGGTTCAGCTCTTCCAACGTGGGCCGGGGCCCGATCCAAAACTCGCCGTAGCGGGCGTTCGCGTAGAACTCGGCGGAATCGCGGCCGGACATCGGGCGGAAGTACAGCGTGGCACGGTGGTGGCCGCCGTCGTCGCCCGCTCCTGCCTCGGTGGGCTCCATGACCAGCACCGCGTCGGGTTCATGGTCCAGGCCTAAACCGGTGAGGTGCGCGAAGCCCGAGTGAGGGCGGAAGCGGTAATCGGTGTCATTGGAGCGGACCTTCAGGGGACCGGCCGGAATGACAAGCCGCTCGCCTTGGAACTGGTCGGACAGGGCCCGGCGGCGGCGCGCAGCGTAGGGCGCCACGGCTGCCTGCTCAACGGCGGACGAGTCGGCCGGTGCCCAGTGGCTGCCCATGAATTCCTTGAAGGCATCTGATTCGGGGCGCTGGGAGCGGTTGTTGACACGGTCTTCCAGCGGCTGCTCTCCGGCAGGCGGCTGCGAGGCGTTTTCGGTCTGGTAAGTACTCACCGGTCCATCGTCTCATCGGCCCATGGTGCTGCCAACATCCGCCGTCCGCGGAGGTCCTGGCGTAAATTGGTCCTGTGATGATCGACCTGCACGCGCACTCCACTGTTTCCGACGGCACGGAACCGCCGGCCGACGTCATGCGGGCCGCTGCGGCCGCCGGGCTCGACGTCGTCGCACTGACGGACCACGACAGCACCGCCGGCTGGGAGGCGGCACAAAGCGCCGCGATCACGGCAGGCATTGGATTTGTCCCAGGCATGGAAGTCACCTGCCGGACAGTGGAGGGCATCAGCGTCCACGTCTTGTCCTACTTGCATGATCCGACCCATCCCGGTCTGCTCGATGAAATCGGCAAGGCGCGGGAAGCCCGCATGACACGCGCCGAACACATGGTGGAGCTGCTCGCCGAAGACTTCCCGATCACGTGGTCCGAAGTCACCAACCATTTCGGCCACGGCACGACGATCGGCAGGCCGCACATCGCCGACGCGTTGGTGGCTGCCGGCGTGGTGTCCGACCGCAGCGAGGCCTTCGCGCAGATCCTGACCGCGCATTCGCGCTACTACGTGCCGCATTACGCCCCGGATCCGGCCACCGCCGTCGCTTTGGTTCGGGCGGCCGGGGGAGTGCCTGTCTTTGCCCATCCGGTGGCCAGCAGCCGGGGCCGGATTGTGGGCGATGTTGTCTTTGCGGAGATGATAGACGCTGGCCTTGTCGGCGTGGAAATCGACCACCGGGACAACCCGGAAGCGGGCCGGCAGAAGCTGCGCCGGATCGCCGCCCGGCATGATCTGCTGATCACCGGATCCAGTGATTACCACGGTGCTGGCAAGCCCAACCGGCTGGGCGAAAACACCACCGATGAGGCGGTGCTGGACCGCATCCTGTCTATTGGCAGCGGCACGAAGGCATACCTGCCGGGACGCCTCGCCCACTGAGATGGTTACACCTTAGTTATGAGCGTTTCCGGCGCGGGCGGCCTCTACGTCATATCCCGCGGCTTCTGCAAGGAATGGGGCGAGTCCCGCTGTAGTTGAGGCTGCTTCGGCGTCCCTCCCGGCGCCGGCAGGCTGCCGGGAAGGACGTCAGGTGGCCGGCAACGCTGCTGCCTCGCCGGCTCCGACGACGGCGCTCTCGCCGGCATCGATGACAGTGGCATGGTTGCCCAGCCGTTTGCGCATCACGTCGATGGCCTGCGGGTTCTGGTCCACGCAGACGAACCGCCGGTCCATCCGGGCTGCCACCGCCCCGAGGGTCCCCGAGCCGGCAAAGAAGTCCAGGACCCAGTCGCCGGGCCGGCTGCTGGCGGCCACCATCCGGCGCAGCAGGCCTTCCGGCTTCTGCGTGGGATACCCGGTTTTCTCCCGGCCGGTGGGGGAGACGATGGTGTGCCACCAGACATCGGTGGGCAGCTTGCCGCGTGCGGCTTTCTCCGCCGTCACCAGGCCCGGTGCCATGTAGGGCTCGCGGTCCACTTCGGTGTTATCGAAGTGGTAAGCCTTCGGGTTTTTCACATAGACGAGGATGTTGTCGTGCTTGGCCGGCCAGCGATTGCGCGCACGGGCGCCGTAGTCGTAAGCCCAAATGATCTCGTTCAGGAAGCTCTCACGGCCGAACAAGATGTCCAGCAGCACCTTGGCATAATGCACCTCGCGGTAGTCCAGGTGCAGGTACAGCGTGCCGTCGTCGGCCAGCAGCCGCCAGGCTTCGGACAACCGCGGTTCCAGGAATGACCAGTAGTCATCGAAGGCGTCGTCATAGCTGGCGAGCGTGCCTTTGACCGTCTGGTAGGACCTTCCCTTGAATCCGATGCGGTCACCTTCGCCGTCGGCGCTGCGGACCATTGAGGTCTGCTGCCGGCGCTGGACCCGCCCGGTGTTAAAGGGCGGGTCCAGGTAGATCATGGTGAAAGCGCCGTCGGGCAGCGTGGGCAGGAAGTCGGCGTTGTCCGCCTCAACTACCAGCGAGCCGCCGTCCTGCGTCCACCGGGCGTCGGCCACTATTCCCCGCTGGCGCCGTCGGTGCCCTGCTGGGCCGCCTCATTGACGACCTCGCCGTTGCGGCGGCGGGTGCGCGAGCGCTTACGGCGCGGCTTCTCGGCGGAGGTGCCGGCCGAGCTCTCGGCTGGGGCTTCCTCGCCGCTGCGGCGCTGGCGGCGGTTGCCCGAGTCGGACCGGCCCTGCGGGCCGCCCTGGTGCGCGCCGGTGCGGCGGGACCCGCTGCGTCCGCCGTCCTGCCGCTGGCCGCCGGATCGCGACGGGCGCTTTCCGGTCTCACCAAGGTCCTCGAGCTTTTCGGCGTCGATGCCGGCAAGCTTGCGCTGGCTGCGCGGCAGCCTGCCTTTGGTGCCCTCGGGGATGTTCAGTTCCGAGTACAGATGCGGTGACGAGGAGTAGGTCTCCTGCGGTTCCGGAACGTCCAGGCCCAAGGCCTTGTTGATCAGGCCCCAGCGGGGCACATCGTCCCAGTCCACAAAAGTGACGGCTGTGCCCTTGTTGCCGGCGCGGCCGGTGCGGCCCACCCGGTGCAGGTAGGTCTTCTCGTCCTCGGGGCACTGGTAGTTGATGACGTGCGTGACGTCCTCCACGTCGATGCCGCGGGCGGCAACATCGGTGGCGACCAAGACGTCCACCTTGTTGTTGCGGAAGGCTCGCAGCGCCTGTTCGCGGGCGCCCTGGCCAAGGTCGCCGTGGATGGCGCCGGCGGCGAATCCGCGGTCCACCAGTTCCTCGGACAGCTTGGCGGCGGTGCGTTTGGTCTTGGTGAAGATGATGGTCCGGCCGCGGCCTTCGGCCTGCAGGATGCGGGCCACGACCTCGGACTTATCAAGGTTATGCGCACGGTAGACAACCTGGCGGATGTCCTTCTTGGTGATGCCTTCGTCGTCCGGGTCGGCGGCACGGATGTGCGTCGGCTGGGTCATGTACCGCCGGGCCATGGCGATGACGGGCCCCGGCATGGTGGCGGAGAAGAGCATGGTCTGGCGAACGGCCGGCGTAGCGGCCAACAGGGTCTCGACGTCCGGCAGGAAGCCCAGGTCCAGCATTTCGTCGGCTTCGTCCAGCACCACAATGCGGACGTTCTTCAGGCTCAGATGCTTCTGCCGGTGCAGGTCGATCAACCGGCCCGGGGTACCGACCACAACCTCCACGCCCTTCTGCAGCATCTCGACCTGCGGCTCATAGGCGCGGCCGCCGTAAATGACGGCGACGCGCGCATTGCGCTGCTTGGAAGCAGTGGTGAGGTCGTTGCTGACCTGGACCGCCAGTTCGCGCGTCGGCACGATGATCAAGGCCTGGGGCGCACCGGGAACCGGAAGCTTGTCAAAGCCGTCGTCATCAGGCCCGACGACCCGCTGCAATGCCGGGATGCCGAAGCCCAGGGTCTTACCGGTACCGGTCTTGGCCTGGCCGATGATGTCGTGGCCGCTCAGGGCCACCGGCAGGGTCATGGCCTGGATGGGGAAGGGGTGGGTGATGCCGGCGTCGAAAAGCGAACGCACAATGTCCGCGCGGACATTGAAATCGGCGAAGGTCTGCTTGGGCAGTTCGTGCGGGCGTTCGTCCGAGGCCAGCGAGGCCTCCACGGCGAGTTCTTCGGCGCTGTTGTCAGCGTGGATGAGCTGTTCGCCGCCCACTTGGATGTTGTCAGTGTTCAATTACATACCGTTCATTCAGGCGCCGACGCCGCCGGTGCTCAACGGTCCTGCCACAGATGATGGCGGCAGCGGAACAAAGCGGAAGCGTGGCGCAACCAGTGGAAGCCGATCGCGGGCTAACAACTGCTTTCCTCGCCGGCCAAAATGGCAACCAAGGAGGTTAAAGATCGCGTAGGGGCTGATCTGTTGATGGATTCAATTCACTCAATCAACGACCGGGCATCCAGTACTACACGATTAAGTCTACCGGTGCCGGGCAAACCGGGCCTTTCGGCGCACCGAAGGGAGGCTATCCGTCCGCCAGCTCGAAGCGAAGGCGCCGTTCTTCAATGTCCGCCACGGACAACCGAACGCGCACCGTGGCCCCTGCCTCCAGAACCCCCGAGCACCGTGCGGTGACCGGAGGATCGCTGAGCTGCACCACGCCGTATGGCTCCTGGCCGCCATTGCCATGCCCGTTGCCATTTCCGTTGCCTTTGCCCCGGCCCGCCACCAGGACTTTCCCGTTTCCATTGCCGCCGCGGTTGCCCTGGTTTCCGTTTGCGCTGCCGTTTGAAGTGCCGTATCCGTTTCCGTTGCCCGGGTTGCGGGTGCCGGTAATGACGACGGCGTCGAACTCCTCGCCCACCCGGTGGCTGAGCAGCGCAGTTTCCACCGCATCCAGCGCGGCGCGGTCCACCCGCCCCGCCAGTTGGTCGGAGGCCGCCATCAGCTTGGGTAATTCGTCCAGCGCGTCGCGTGCCCACTGCGGCACCGGTTCACCGGCGCACAGTGCGTGGCAGATCACCAGCACAAACCGGTCCACCAGCCGGCGCAGCGGAGCGGTGGTGTGTGCGTAGGGAGCGGCTATGGCTGCCTGGAGTTGTTCGGCGGGCAAATCGCCGTCGAACGGCGTGTAGCCGGCGCCGCGGAACAGTGTGGTGGCCGCATGCATCAGGGCCAGCTGCCGAGGATCGGTGGTGTCCAGGCTGCGAAGGTAGTCACCGTAGGCCACGTCCTGCGGCCACGGAAAGCCGAGGGCCTCGGTCTGCCGGCGGTACTGGGCTTCGGCCTCGGCATCGGGGCCCGGCATCGTGCGAAGGATGCCGATCCTGCCCTCCAACATGATCCGTGCCGCGGCCATCCCGGTCATCAGGGAGATCTGCGCATTCCAATCCTCCACCGGCAGCGGGGGTTTGGTGACAATAAAGTAGTGCCGTCCGTCGTGGGCGATCTCTTGGTCCGGAACGTTGAGGCTGGCGCCGCCTCGCTCGCGTTCCAGTTCCACACGTTTGAGGCCCACTTCCTTCAACAGCAGCAGGGTGGGGGCCGCGTCACCCGAATCGATGTCCTGCTGCACCTGCTCATAGTTCAGCTTGGCCCGGGAACGCACTCTTGCGCGCTCTACCGTCGCCGCTGTGACGTGGGCACCGGCGTCGAGCTCGAAGCGCCACACGTAGGCCGACCGCACTTGGTCCGCCAGCAATGATCCGGCCTCTTCGCCGATGACGTCCGGATGAAGAGGGATCCGTCCGTCCGGAGCGTAAATGGTCTGGCCCCGCCGCCGCGTTTCGGCATCCAACTCCCCACCGGCCGCCACGAAGGACGGAACGTCGGCGATCGCGTACCAGACCGTGTAGCCGTCGTCGCGGCTTTCGATGTACATCGCCTGGTCCAGATCGGTGGAGGACGGCGGGTCGATGGTGACGAACTCCAGCGACGTCAGATCGGTCTGGGGCAGTTGGTGGGCGGCAACGGCTGCCTCTGCTTCGGCCAGTGCGCCCGCGTCGAATTCCTGCGGCAGATCGTATTCTGTCCGCAGGTCATTCAGCACTCTGGCCAGCAGGTGCTGGGACTCATTGACCCTCGAATCCAAATGCGGGTACGGCACAGGGTTAGCCTAACGTCAGCCGCGTCGAATTGGGACGCTACCCTTGAATTCATGAGCACCGAGAGCACCGTGCCCGCGGCGGCCGGAGAGGACTCCGACCGCCGCCGGCAGTTCCTGATCGATCTGTACGGCGTGATGGCCTACGGCGAACTGTCCGCCTTCGAGCGGTTTTCCTCCGACGCACGTTTTTCGCCCACGTTGCACGACCGCGCCGCGGTGGGGCGGCTTGCCGTGACCGAGTTTGAACATTTCGAGGCGGTGGCCGCCCAGCTTGAGCAACTCGGTGTTGACGTGGAGACGGCGATGGCTCCGTTCCAGCCCTCCATCGACGCGTTCCATGACCGGACCCGGCCGGCCGACTGGTACGAATCCCTGATGAAGGCGTACGTCACCGACGGCGTGCTGGGCGACTTCTACCTGCACATCGCCGGAGCGCTCGACAGCGAGACGCAGAAGCTGGTGGCCCGGATCAAGGAAAACACCGAACAGATTTCCATGATCGCGGCCCGGCTCAAGCAGGTGCTGGCCGACGATCCGCGGCTATCCTCGCGACTGGCGTTGTGGGGGCGCCGCCTGGTGGGCGAGGCGCTGACCCAGGCCCAGCGGATCGGGATTGAGCGGGCCGTCCTGAGCGAGCTGATGCGTGGGCAGGACCCGGACCGGCAGGCGCAGGCCACCGGAGAGCTCTTTGCCCAGCTGACCCAGAACCACTCCCGGCGGATGAACGATCTGGGCCTGACGGCGTGAGCGGGACCCTTCAAAGCCGGTGGGATCGCCGGTAGGCTGACGGTCAGGACGGCTTACCTTCGAGTGCACGCGCTGGCTTTTGCCGCTGGACCCGGGCGGCCGGACCTGGCCGTGCAGCAGACCGGGAGGACATCGTGGGACGTGCCAAGGACGTACTGAGCAGCGAAGAGATTGACCGGCAGCTCATCGGGCTGCCGCAGTGGCGCTATGCGGGCGGGGCGCTGGTCAGCGTGTTCACCCTGGACAACGGGCGCGAGGCACTGAATTTCATCGCCTCCGTGGGTGACCTTGCCGAGGAGCAACAGCACCATCCGGACTTGGACTGGCGGTACAACAAGGTCTTCCTGCGGTTCACTTCGCACGACGCCGATGCCGAAGTCACCACCCGCGACGTGTCCGCGGCGGCAGCCGTCAGCGTGCTGGCGGGGAAGCTCTCCGCGGACGCGGACCCGGACGCTTACCCGGGGTAGCCTGACTCAGCCCAGCAGGGCGGTCAGGCTCTCCGTGTCCCGCTGTACGCGGCGGCGCCCAATCAACCAGGCGCCAACCCACGCAGCGGGGATGGATACCACCATGGGCAGCAGCCACGACAGGTAATGCACGCCGGGCTCGGAAGCCAGCCCTGCGGCCATCAGGATGAACCAGAGCAGCACCGCCGCCGCCACCGCTATGCCCGGCAGCAACAGCACGCCATAAGCGTTCCGGCGGGAGTCCACGGCCCATGCCGTGAATCCGACGGCGGCGGCTACCAGCAGCAGCAGGACCAGCGGGACCATGACGCTTAGGGGGCGCCGAAACCGACGGGGCGGGGACCTTCGGCGCCGATTTCGATGTAGGCCAGGACGTTGGACGGAATGATGACCAGGCGGCCCTTGGCATCGGTCAGGCGCAGTTCGGCACCGCCGTTCATGGCCCGGCTGGCAATCTCGGCCACTTCGTCCGGCGACTGCGCCGAATCGAGCACGATTTCACGGCCGACGTTCTGCATGCCGATCTTGACTTCCACGCTGATGCCTCCTGCTTGAATGCTGTTGCGGGTAGGTTCCCTACTGGCGAATCTATCCTAGGGTTCCTTCGGGAAGCGTGAAATTCCGCGCCAAGCTAAACGGTAGATCAGTTCGCTGGCGGCGTCTTGGTCCAGATCGCCACCGGCACGCAGCCAGTGCCGCGCACTGATCTGCGCCATGCCGGCCAGGGCGCGGCCCAGCAGCGTCGCCTCGACCTCGGACAGCTTGGTGTCTTCGGCGATGACTTCGGCGATGGCGCTGGCCAGCCTCGCGTTGAAGTCCTCCAGCCGGGAGCTGACATCGGGATCGTTGTTCAGATCGGATTCAAAGACCAGCCGGTGTGCCTGGCTGTCCTGCGAGATGAACTGGTAGTAGGCACGAATGGTGGCGTGTACCCGCAGCTTGTTGTCCGTGGTCGAATTCAGCGCGGCCATCAACATGGCGTTCAGCGATTCCAAATGGTGATCCAGCAGCGCCAGATACAGCTCCCGCTTGCCCGGGAAGTGCTGGTAGAGCACCGGCTTGCTCACGTGTGCGGCGTCGGCGATCTCGTCCATCGCCGCGGCGTGATAGCCGTGCGCCACGAACACCTCGTGCGCCGCCTGCAGCAACTGGCGCCGCCGTTCCTCCCGGGGCAGTCGGGTGGGCCTGGCGGCGGGGCGGGGTTCTGTCATCACGGCGGTACACGGCCTCTTCCGGCGCTCGGTGAGTAAACCAGCGCCACAATGCAGTAGGTGTCAGTCCCGACCAGTTTACGCACCAGTAACCGCCCAGCGGCGTAGATTGGAACAATGACCACCCAGGAAACCGGGCAGCTGCCGCCGCTGGTGGAACCGGCCGCGGCGCTCAGCAAGGACGAGACCGAACGGTACTCGCGGCATTTGATCATTCCGGAAGTAGGCATGATTGGCCAACTGCGGCTGAAAAACGCCAAAGTGCTGGTGATCGGTGCCGGCGGCCTGGGCTCGCCGGCCATGCTGTATCTGGCGGCAGCCGGCGTGGGCCGCATTGGAATTGTGGACGACGACGAGGTGGAGGTTAGCAACCTGCAGCGCCAGGTCATCCACGGCGTGGCCGACCTGGGGCGCAGCAAGGCGGCCTCGGCCCGGGACAGCATTCTGGCGCTGAACCCCGGGGTGGACGTGGTGCTGCACGAGGTCCGGCTGGATTCGGGCAATGCGCTGGAAATCTTCGCCGGATACGACGTGATCCTGGACGGCACGGACAATTTCGCCACCCGGTATCTGGTCAACGATGCCGCCGCGCTGCTGGGCAAACCCTACGTGTGGGGTTCCATCCTCAGATTCGACGGACAGGTCAGCGTCTTCTGGGACGCCTACGGTCCGAACTACCGCGATCTCTACCCGGAGGCGCCCCCGCCGGGTTCGGTCCCGTCGTGCGCCGAGGGAGGCGTGCTGGGTGTGCTGTGCGCGCAGATCGGCTCCGTGATGGTCAATGAAGCGATCAAGCTAATCACCGGGATCGGTCAGACACTGCTGGGCCGCGTGCTGGTCTTCAACGCCCTCCAGATGAGCTGGCGCGAGCTGAAGGTGCGCAAGGACCCGGACGCCGAGCCGATCACCCGGCTGGTCGACTACGAGGCCTTTTGCGGGGTGGCGTCGACGCGTGAAGTGGACAGCGACCACGCCGTGGACGCCCGCACCCTGTCCCGCATGCTGGCTGAGCGAGATGCCGGCAAACGGGATTTCCAGCTGATTGACGTCCGGGAGCCCGGTGAGTACGAGGTAGTCAACATTCCCGGGGCGGTGATGATCCCGAAGGGCCGGATCCTGTCCGGCGAGGCCCTCGATGACCTGCCGCGGGAGCAGGACCTGGTGTTCCACTGCAAGTCGGGGGGCCGCTCATCCGAGGTGCTGGAGAACCTGCTGGCGCAGGGCTACACCCGGGTGTCCCACCTGGACGGAGGAATCCTGGCCTGGGTCAGGGACGTGGAGCCCGCCAAGCCGGTGTACTGAGGCCGCGCCCGCCGAGATGAGGCCAGGCCGCTGACCTCAGGCGGCGGATCAGGCGGTGGCTGCGTCGTCGTCGTGCACCAGTGCCACGGGACAGGAGGCGGCATCCGCGGCCGCCGGCAGCGCCGGCTCCTCCACCGTGATGCCGTACAGCGCTTCCAGCGCGGCAACGTAGCGGTCCTGCTCGCCGTTGGCGGCAAGTTCGCGGGCCCGCACGGTGGGCAGGTGCAGCAGCTGCTTGACCATGCGGCGCATGGCGAATTCGACTTCCTGGGCCGGGCCGGTGCAGCCGTGCTGGGAGCGGACCTTTTCCAGTTCGCTCTCCAGCACCTGCATGGTGTGTTTGCGCAGCGCCACGATGGCCGAATCCACGCTGCGTGCCTGCTGGCTGGCTTCGAAGCTGCGGGCCGCGGTGGCTACGATTTCCGCCGCCTGCTGGACCGATTCCGCCTGTTCCTCGGGCGCGGCCATGCGCACGGATTCCAGCGTGATCAGCTCCACGCCCTCCAAGCCACCAACGGCAGGTTCGAAGTCGTGGCTCAGCGCCAGGTCAATGATGGTCAGCGGCTTCTCCACGCCGGTGCGCACGCGGGCCACGCGGTCCGCGCTGACCTGGTTGTCGCCGCCGCTGCAGCCGATGACTACGTCGGCTGCGGCGATGGCCGGGCCCAACGCGGTATGCGTCAACGGGGTCCCGCCGCGGGTTTCGGTGAAGGTTTCGGCGCGTCCGGACGAGGAATAGACGCTGATCTGGCTGCAACCGCGCTCACGCAGCAGCGCCATGGTGGCCCCGGCGTACGCGCCGGTTCCGAAGAGCACGACCTGCTTGCCCGACCAGTCTTTGTCCGCCGCCAGATCCGTGGCCAGATCGAGGGCGACGGAAACGATCGAGAGCCCGCGGCCGCCGAGCGCGGTCTGCGTGCCGACGTCCTTGGCTGTGCGGGACGCGGTCTGGAACAAGCGGACCAGGCCGCCGCTGGCCGTACCCTTCTCCTGCGCTTCGATCAGCGCCCGGCGAACCTGGCCGGCCACTTCGCGTTCGCCGACAACGGCCGAATCAAGGCCGGCCCCGACGGCGAACAAGTGGCGGGCAACGTCCTCGCCGGTATTCAGGTCGAAGGAGTCGGCAACCAGCGATTCGTCCAGGCCCGAGCTGCGGCTGATCTGTTCGATCAGGGCGGCGCGGGCGGATTCCAGATCGGATTCGCTCTCGGCCTCGCAGTACACTTCCACCCGGTTGCAGGTGGCCAGGACAACGGCGCCGGCGACCGGGGACCCGTCCGCGAGCACGTCTGTATCGATCCGGGAGGTGCCGGCGCTCAGGCGGGCCACCATTTCCAGATCGACCTTGGAATGAGTTGCAACGAGTGAAAGTAAGACCACAGCGCCTCTATCTTAGCGGGAAGGAAGCCTCAGCTCATTCAAGCTTCGCCCATTAACCCTGCGTTAACCCGCAGTCAGCGGCACCGGCGGCGGTGATATTGCCCACTCCGGCCTGCGGGAAGCCGGATTATGGCCGGGTGCGGTTCCTTCGGGTTGGCCAGAAGTGCGGCCGCTGGATGAGAATCTATGTCATGACACTGAATGCTTCCCATCCCTTGGTGGACGGGCGTACCGCCGACTCCGACCTGATCACCGCCTACCGCGGCGGCAAGCCCGGCCGCCGTCCCGTCTGGTTCATGCGGCAGGCCGGGCGGTCGCTGCCCGAATACCGGGAAGTACGCCAGGGCATCGCCATGCTCGATTCCTGCCTGAAACCGGAGCTTGCCGCCGAGATCACGCTGCAGCCGGTGCGGCGCCACGATGTGGACGCCGGAATCTTCTTCTCCGACATTGTCATCCCGCTGAAGCTGGCCGGGGTGGATGTGGACATCGTTCCCGGCGTCGGACCCGTCCTAGGCGCCCCGGTCCGCACCGCCGCCGACGTCGCGGCGTTGCCTGAGCTGACGGACGAGGCGCTGGAACCGATCCGTGAAGCGGTCCGGCTGACCGTGGCGGAGCTCGGCAAGAAGCCGTTGATCGGTTTCGCCGGCGCACCGTTTACGCTCGCGGCGTACATGGTGGAGGGCCGGCCGTCCCGCGACCACCTGGGTCCCCGCACCATGATGCATTCGGACCCGGAGACCTGGAACGCGCTGGCCGCTTGGGCCGCCGACGCGTCCGGCAAGTTCCTGCGCGCCCAACTGGAAGCGGGAGCCAGCGCCGGGCAGCTGTTCGATTCCTGGGCCGGTTCGCTGTCGCTGGCGGACTACCGGCGGCGGGTGGCGCCGGCGTCGACCCGCGCCCTTGACCATGTCCGCGACCTGGGTGTCCCGCTGGTCCACTTCGGCACCGGCACCTCGGAGCTGCTGGTCGCCATGCGCGACGTCGGTGCCGACGTGATCGGCGTCGACTACCGGCTGCCGCTGGACGAGGCGAACCGACGGCTGGGCGGCCGCACGCCGCTGCAGGGCAACATCGATCCGGCGCTGTTGTCGGCACCGTGGGAGGTCCTCGAGGCCCACGTCCGCGATGTGCTGGCCGCCGGCAGCACCGCTCCCGGCCACGTGGTCAACCTGGGCCACGGCGTGCCGCCGGAGACCGACCCGGCGGTGCTGACCCGCGTGGTCGAGCTGATCCACTCGGTGGCTCCGTAACCATGCAGCACCCGGCCCCGCAGCACGCATCCGGCCGCCCCGAACGACAGGGCGGGCGCAAGCCCAAGCCGAGCACCGCCGTCGTTATCGGTGGCGGAATAGCCGGTCTGGTGTCCGCGCGTGAGCTGGCCTTGGCCGGCGTGGAGGTGACGGTCCTGGAGCGCAGCCCCAGGTTCGGTGGCTGCGTGACGCGGCACGAAGTGGGCGGGCTGACCCTCGACGCCGGTGCCGAGTCGTTTGCCACCCGCTCCAGCGTGGTCTCCGACCTCGTCGCCGAACTGGGGCTGGGCGCCGAACTGGTGCAACCGAACCCGGCCGGTGCCTGGATCCAGCTGCCCGACGGCGCGCAGCGGCTGCCCAAGACGGGCGTGCTCGGCATCCCCGCGGACCTCTCGGATCCGGACGTGGTGCGGGCGATCGGCCGCCGGGCCGCGCTGCGCGCTTCCGGCGACAAGGTCATGCCGCTGGGATCGTTGCTGCGCCGCGAGCAGCTCAGCCTGGGCGAGCTGGTGCGCACCCGAATGGGCGATGCGGTGCTCCAGAAGCTGGTGGCACCGGTGGTGGGCGGAGTGTATTCGGCGGATCCGGATGTGCTGGAAGTGGATTCGGTGATGCCTGGGCTGCGTGCCTCGGTTGCCTCGCACGGGTCGCTGACTGCCGCGGTGCGTGCCATCCGCAAGGCGGCCCCGGCCGGATCGAACGTGGCAGGCATTGCCGGCGGAATGGGGCGGTTGACCGAGGCGCTGCTGGCGGATCTGAAGACCCGCCACGTTTCGCTGCATGCAGGAGCGGCGGCCACCGCCGTCACCAAGCACGACGACGGGTGGCTGGTGGAGTCTGCGGCGGGCACCTTCACAGCCGACGCGGTGATGATGGCCGCCGACGGCGGTGCCGCTGTCCGCCTGCTGGCCGGCACGGTGCCGGGCCTGACCGGGCTGGAACCCGAAGCGGGGCCCTCGGTGGCGCTGGTGACGCTGGTGGTGGACCTGCCGGAGCTGGATGCCATGCCGCGCGGCACCGGTCTGCTGGTGGCGCCGTCGGTGCAAAACGTCAAAGCGAAGGCGCTCACCCATGCCACCGCCAAGTGGCCGTGGCTGGCGGACGAAGCGGGTCCGGGCAGCCACGTGCTGCGGCTGTCCTTTGGACGTGCGGTGGGGCAGCAGGACGCCGAGGACTTCACCGGCTGGAACGACGACGAGCTCTACCGGCAGGCGCTGGCTGATGCCAGCTCGCTGATGGGTGTGGGCATCGGCGATGACGACGTGGTGGGTTGGAAGGTGGTGCGCTGGATCGGTGCGCTGCCGTCCGCAACGGTGGGGCACCGCGACCGGGTGGCCGCGGTACGCCGCGAACTGGCTGCCCATACCGGGGTGGACGTGACCGGCGCCTGGCTCGCCGGCACCGGTTTGGTGGCGGTGGTGGGCGATGCACGCCGCCGCGCGCGCGAGCTCGCCGCCCGGCTGCAACCCGCAGCCTGATCTTCTACAATGTGTAGAAGATCTAGTTTTCGATTAATTACGATGCAGAAGGCAGACTGGTAAGCATGAGCGAATCGGCAAAGTCAGAGTCAGCAACCACCGCCGCCGGCGGCACCGACGAGGAGCTGTTCTACACCCTCTGGACGGTTTTCAAGCGCACCGGTGCGCCGGCAGATCCGTCCGCTGTGGCGGCGTTCGATGAAACGGTTGCAGAACTGGCCGGCCGCAAGGTCACGCTGCGCGGCGCCTACGATGTCTCCGCCATGCGCGAGGATGCCGACGTGATGATCTGGCTGCACGGCCCGCAGCCTGACGAACTCCAGGCCGCTGTGCGCGCCATCCGCCGCACCGGGCTGTTCGCCGCCACCGAACTGGTCTGGTCCGCGATGGGCGTCCACCGCGACGCCGAGTTCAGCAAGAACCACGCGCCGGCCTTCTCTCTCGGCAAGGAGCCGGAAGCCTGGCTCTGCGTCTACCCGTTCGTGCGCTCCTACGAGTGGTACCTGCTGCCTGCCGAGGAACGCGGCAAGATGCTGCGCGACCACGGTGTGCTCGGCCGGGACTTCCCGCAGGTGCTCGCCAACACCGTTGCATCCTTCGCCCTGGGCGACTGGGAATGGATCCTGGGCCTGGAAGCTCCCGAGCTGATCGACCTGGTGGACCTGATGCGCCACCTGCGCTACACGGACGCCCGCAACCATGTGCGCGAAGAGATCCCGTTCTACACCGGCAAGCGCATCAGCACCGCCGAGATCGCCGAGGTGCTGCGGTGAGCCAGCCAGCCGAACGTTCCTTCGACCCGCGTGCGGGCGTGGCTCCCGACGGGACCATGCAGCCGAAAAGCTATGACGCCCTGCTGCTGGCCTCCTTCGGCGGGCCCGAGGGCCAGGACGACGTCATTCCGTTCCTGCGCAACGTCACCAGCGGCCGCGGCATCCCCGACGAGCGGCTCGAGGAAGTCGCCACCCACTACCGTGCCAACGGCGACATCAGCCCGATCAACGCACAGAACCGTGCGCTGAAGTCCGCCCTGGAAGCAGAGCTGGCCCGCCGCGGGATCAACCTGCCGGTGCTTTGGGGCAACCGGAACTGGGACCCTTACATCACCGACGTTTTCAAGGAAGCGTACGACGCCGGCCACCGCCGCGTGCTGGCCTTGAGCACCAGCGCCTACTCCGGCTACTCCAGCTGCCGGCAGTACCGCGAGGACTTCGGCATGGCACTGGTGGAGACCGGGCTGGCCGGAAAGCTGGAAGTGGACAAGGTCCGCCAGTACTTCGACCACCCGGGCTTCGTGGAGCCCTTCGTGGACGGACTGGCCGAGGGGCTGAACCGGGTCCGTGCCGACCTGGCCGCCCAAGGTGCCGCGGACGCACCCGTCCACATCCTGTTTGCCACCCATTCCATTCCGATCGGGGACGCCGAGAACGCCGGCCCGCGGGGCGTGGAGTACGAGGGCGGCAGCGCCTACGTGGCGCAGCACCTGGCCACTGCCCGCGCGGTACTGGACCGGATACCGGAAGCCGACGGCGTCGATTGGTCGTTGGTCTACCAGTCCCGCTCCGGCGCACCGCACGTGCCCTGGCTGGAACCGGACATTAACGACGCGATCGCGGAACTGCCGGCACAAGGCGTGAAGGGCGTGGTCATCGTCCCGCTGGGCTTTGTCAGCGACCACATGGAGGTGGTCTGGGACCTGGACACCGAGGCGCTGGAAACCTGCCGCAACCTCGGCCTGGCCGCTGCCCGCATCCCCACGCCCGGTGTGCACCAAAAATTCGTCGAGGGACTGGTGGACCTGGTCTGCGAACGGACGCTGGACCAGCACCAGGCGGAGCGTCCAGCACTGACCGCGTTGGGCCCCTGGATGGACGTCTGCATGCCCGGCTGCTGCGCCAACCGCCGCGGCGAGAAGCCGACCGTCGCGGGGATGGATTCGACCGTCGGGGTGACGCAGCCATGACCGTGACCATCCGCGTGGGCACCCGAGCCAGCGCCCTGGCCGTCACCCAGACCACCACCGTGGCCGAGGCCCTGGCCGCCGGGGGAGCGCTGGAGTACGAACTGGTCCGAATCAAGACCGAGGGCGACGTGCTCAAGGGACCGCTGGCCCAAATCGGCGGCACCGGTGTGTTTACCGCTGCCCTGCGCGAGGCCCTGTTGGACGACCGCTGCGACGTGGCCGTGCATTCGCTCAAGGACCTGCCCACCGGCGTGGCGGAGGGTCTGCAGATCGCCGCCATTCCGGTGCGGGTGGACGTCCGGGACGCGTTGTGCGCCCGTGACGGCCTGACCCTTGCCGAACTGCCGGCCGGTGCCAGGGTGGGCACGGGCTCGCCGCGCCGGGCAGCCCAGTTGCGCGCTGCCCGCCCCGATCTGGACGTGGTGGACATCCGCGGCAACGTGGACACCCGGCTGGGACGGGTCAAGGGGCTGACCGGTGAAGCGATGGTCGAAGGAAAGCACGCCGATCTTGACGCCGTCGTGCTCGCCGCCGCCGGCCTGGCCCGGCTGGGCCGCACCCAGCATGTAACGGAACTGCTGGATCCGTCGGTCATGCTGCCCGCTCCGGGCCAGGGTGCACTGGCTGTTGAATGCCGGGTGGCCGACGCGGCGGCCGGCACGGCATTGGCCGGCGCGCTGGCCGACTACGACGACGCGGAAAGCCGCTTGGCCGTGACCGCCGAACGCTCGCTGCTGGCACGCTTGGAAGCAGGCTGCAGCGCACCGGTGGGGGCGTTGGCGCGGGTGGAGGCCGGCACCCTGGTGCTGCGGGCAGTGGTCTGCAGCCCCGACGGCAGCCGGCTGTTGCACGGAGAGCAGCAGGTGCAGGCCGCCGGAGCCGAAGAGGCTGTGGCGTTGGGCGCCCGACTCGCTGAAGAGCTGCTCGCGCAGGGCGCCGGCGACTTGATGAGCCAGGCTGGCCACTGATCATGGCGTTGCTGCGGCAGCGCGGGACGCCGGAGAACCAGCTCCAGGGGCTGCGGGTGGTGCTGCCGCGCACCCCGGACCGCGCGGCCGGGATGGCAGCAGAACTGCTCCGGCGGGGCGCGTCGTCCAGCGTCATGCCCCTGATCGATTTCGAGCGGACGGACAAGCCTGCCGAACTGGACGAAGCCCTCACCCTGCTGGCCCGGCACAAGGTGGACTGGCTGGTGATCACCAGCATCACCACGGTGCGGGCACTCAAGGCCTGCGCCCTGGACCGCGGAACCAGCCTGGCCGCCCTGGTCGGCGACACCAAGGTTGCCGCCGTCGGCACGCCCAGCGCCGAGGCGCTGGAGGCGGAAGGGCTCTCGGTGGACTTGGTGCCGCCCGGCAGCATGGACGCCGTCGGTCTGGTGGAAGCCTGGCCGCTTCCGCCCGAAGGCGCGAGCCGTTCGACGGAGCGGATGATGGTGTTGCTGCCGCAGGCGGACATCGCCGCCCCCACGGTTTTCGAAGGCCTGATGGCCAAAGGGTGGCAGGTGCTGCCCGTGACCGCCTACCGGACCGTGGACTATCCCGCCCGGCCGGAGCTCCGGCTGACGGCCGCACTGGAGATTGCCTCCCGTGAACGCGCCGACGGCCTGGAAGTCATCACGGCCGCCGATTTCCGCAGCCGCGCGCTTGACGGCGGCATCGACGCCGTCATCCTGACCTCGCCCAGCGTGACCCGGCGGTTGGCCGGTCTTCTAGACCCCTGGCCGGTCGGACTCGCGCTGATCGCCATCGGCAACAGTTCGGCACGCCAGGCCGCCGAACTGGGGCTGGAGGTCGCGGCCACGGCTGCCGAACCGACGCCGTCGGGCATCGCCGACGCGCTCGCACAAACCCTCGAGCGCCAGCCCACCGAAACGGAAGGAACGCCATGAGCTTCCCCTACCACCGGCCCCGTCGACTGCGGGCCACCGAAGCGATCCGCCGGATGACCGCGGAGGTCCGGACCCACCCGAACCAGTTGATCCTGCCGGCGTTCATCCGCGAAGGCATCAGTGAACCGGTGCCGCTGCAGTCCATGCCAGGCGTGGTCCAGCACACCACGGATTCGCTCAAGCGGGCGGCCTCCGAAGCCGTGGAACTGGGGCTGGGCGGGATCATGCTCTTTGGTGTTCCCGCGGTACGCGACGCCACCGGCAGCGCAGGGGTGGACCCCAACGGCGTGCTGAACCGCGCGATTGCCGATGTGAAGGCCGAGGTCGGCCACGACCTGGTGGTGATGGGCGACGTTTGCCTGGACGAGTTCACCGACCACGGGCACTGCGGCGTGCTGGCTCCCGACGGCACGGTGGACAACGACGCCACACTGCCGATCTACGCGGAGATGGCAGTGGTCCAGGCGGCGGCGGGAGCCGACGTGCTGGGTCCTTCCGGCATGATGGACGGCCAGGTGGCAGTGATCCGCCAGGCGTTGGACGAGGCCGGATACCAGGACGCCTCCATCCTGGCCTACGCCGCCAAATATGCCTCCGCCTTTTACGGGCCGTTCCGTGAGGCGGTGGATTCGCAACTCACAGGAGACCGGCGCACCTACCAGATGGATGCCGCCAACCGGCGCGAGGCCATCCGGGAAGTGGAACTGGACCTGGCCGAAGGCGCCGACATGATCATGGTCAAACCGGCCATGAGCTACCTGGACGTCCTCTCCGACGTGGCGCAGATGTCCCCGGTGCCGGTGGCCGCCTACCAGATCTCCGGTGAGTACGCGATGATCGAGGCGGCCGCGGCCAATGGCTGGATCGACCGCAAGGCCGCCATCCTGGAGTCGGTCCTCGGCATCCGCCGTGCCGGTGCCGACATGGTGCTGACCTATTGGGCCCCGGAACTGGCCCGCTGGCTGAAGTAGCCACCTGAACTCCCCGCCGCCTGCGGGCACTACCGTGCCCGCAGCGGACTCAAGCTGTGCCGAAAGGAACCAAGACCATGACTGATGCCTCCCGCTCCGAGGAACTCTTCGAGCGCGCCCGCCAACTGATGCCCGGCGGTGTGAACTCGCCGGTGCGGGCCTTCGGCTCAGTCGGCGGAACCCCGCGCATGATGGTCAGCGGCAAGGGCGCCTACCTCACCGACGCCGATGGCCGCGAGTACGTGGACCTGGTCTGCTCGTGGGGACCGGCCCTGCTGGGCCACGCCCACCCGGCCGTGCTTGAGGCTGTGCACTCCGCGGTGGACCGCGGCCTGTCCTTCGGCGCCTCCACGCCGGCCGAGTCCGAGTTGGCCGCCCTGGTCGTCGGCCGGGTCTCCGCCGTCGAGCGCCTGCGGATGGTCTCCACCGGTACGGAAGCGACCATGACCGCGGTCCGCCTTGCCCGCGGCTACACCGGGCGGAACCTGATCGTGAAATTCGCCGGCTGCTACCACGGCCATTTGGACGGGCTTCTGGCCGCCGCAGGTTCCGGCGTCGCCACGCTGGCGCTGCCCGGTTCGGCTGGCGTCACCGAGGCGACCGCCGCCGAGACGCTGGTGCTGCCGTACAACGACATCACCGCCGTGGAAGAGGTCTTCGCCGCCCGCGGCAGCCAGATCGCTGCGGTCATCACCGAGGCGGCACCTGCCAACATGGGCGTGGTTACCCCCGCCGACGGCTTCAACGCGGCCTTGTCCCGGATCACCCGTGAACACGGTGCGCTGCTGATCCTGGACGAAGTGCTCACCGGTTTCCGTACCGGCTATGCCGGCTACTGGGGGCTGACCGGGGGAGCCGTCGGTGCAGCCGATCCGTTCGTGCCCGACCTGCTGACCTTCGGCAAGGTCATCGGCGGCGGCATGCCCGTGGCTGCCTTGGGCGGCCGGGCGGACGTCATGGACTTCCTTGCGCCGGTGGGCCCGGTCTACCAAGCCGGCACCCTCTCCGGCAACCCGATTGCCATGGCGGCCGGCGTCGCGACGCTGACTGCCGCAACGCCTGACGTCTACACAGCCATCGACTCCCGCTCGCGCGAACTGCAGGACGCGCTCTCCGCCGCTTTGTCCGAGGCCGGCGTGGACCACAGCATCCAGACCGCGGGAAACCTGTTCAGCGTGGCCTTCGGCACCTCGGCCAACGGCGTGCGCAACTACGCCGATGCCCAGGCCCAGGAGGCCTTCCGCTACGCGCCATTCTTCCACGCGATGCTCGACGCCGGCGTCTACCTGCCGCCGTCGGTCTTCGAGGCCTGGTTCCTTTCCGCCGCGCATGACGACGCGGCGATGGACAAGATCTTTGCGGCCCTCCCGGCGGCCGCGCGCGCCGCCGCGGCGGCCACACCCATAGCCTGACCCACTGACAGCGCCCGGCGCCGGGCGCTGCGGGGCAGCCTCCGGCGTGCCCGGGCCGGCCAGGGGCATGGCAGACTGGTCCTGAGGCCGGCCCCGCGGGGCCGGGCTGCCAAAACGTCAAACCAGGGGAGTGCAGATGGGCCTGTTGTCCAGGCGCAGGCAAATGCAGGAAAAGCACGACGGCGGCGCCCGCCCGACGCCGGAGGTCGCCGTCCACGTGCCGCCGCGGTCCATGTGGTCGGACGGTATGGGCCGTACGGCCACCCGTTCTGCGCAGCTGCTGCTGGCGCTGGCGCTGGCCGTTGTGGTGATCTACGGGCTGCTGCAACTGCGGCTGCTGGTCATTCCGTTCCTGATTGCCCTGATCTTGGCCGCGGCCGTGAGCCCGGTGGTGGGGGTGCTGCGCCGCTGGGGTTGGTCCCCGGCGCTCGCGACAGTTACCGCGTTCCTCGGGATCCTCGCAGTGCTCGGCGGGGTGGTCACCGGAATCGTCTTTGCGGTCCGCAGTGAATCGGATGAACTAGTCCGCTCCGCCAGCGAGGGCTGGCTGCAATTGCAGGAAATGATGGCCAACTTCCCGCTGCCGGTGAGCCAAGGGCAGATCGACGAAGCGCTGGCGTCAGTGGTGGACTTCCTGACCAGCGCCGCCGCCGGGCGCAGCGCTCTCAGCGGGCTGTCGATGGCGGCGGAAATCATTACCGGGGCTGTCCTGATGTCCGTCATCCTGTTCTTCTTCCTCAAAGACGGTCCGCGGATCTGGGGCTTCCTGCTCAGCTGGTTCCCGGCGGCCCGGCGGCCCAAGCTGGAAGAGGCCGGATCGCGTGCCACGGACGTGCTGGGCAGCTACGTCCGGGGGACCGCCACCGTAGCGGCAGTCGACGCATTTTTCATCGGCCTGGCGCTGTTCATCCTGCAGGTGCCGCTGGCGCTGCCGCTTTCCGTGTTGATCTTCATCGGCGGATTCATTCCGATCGTCGGCGCCACCGTTGCCGGCATCTTGGCCACCCTCGTGGCGCTGGTGGCCAATGGGCCGGTGGCAGCGCTGGTGGTGGTCGCCGTCGTCATTGTGGTGCAGCAGTTGGAAGGCAACTTCCTGCAGCCGGTGGTGATGGGCCGCTCCGTGAGCCTGCACTCGCTGGTGATCCTGCTGGCGTTGACCGCAGGGACCATCCTGGGCGGCATCATTGGTGCGGTCTTGGCCGTTCCGGTGACGGCGGTGTCCTGGGTGGTCATCCAGGTGCTCTCTGGGCGGGCCTCCGGTGAGCAACCCGTGCAGGTCCGGCAGCGCCGCTGACCAGGGACGATGACCACGTGACAGAGGTCCCCGGAAGCCGAAGCTTCCGGGGACCTCTCGTTGTCCGCGTCAGCCGCTGAGGTCAGCGGCCCGGGACTGGGTTAGAAGGCGGGGAAAACGTCGCCGTTGGGCCAGGTCTCCTCGATAAACTTCTTCACATCCGGGCTGTGCAGCAGTTCTTCGAGCTTGGCGATGGCCGGGTTATCGTCGCCGGCCTTCCAGGCCAGGAAGTTGGCATACGGGTTGTTCTCGGCGGATTCCACGATCACCGCGTCATCCGTGTTCAGGCCGGCATCCAAGATGAAGTTGCCGTTGATGATGGCCAGGTCGACCTTCGGATCATCGATCAGCTGGACCAGGATTTCGGGCTGGTTCTCCTCGAACTTCAGACCCTTGGGGTTCTGCTCATCGGTCAGCGTCAGTGCCGCAGAATCATCCTCGATGCCGGAGAGCAGGCCCTCGGCTTCGAGCATCTTCAGTGCGCGCGGCTGGTTGCCCGGATCATTGGTGACCGCAATGGTTGCGCCCTCGGGGATCTCGTCGACAGTCTTGTGCTTGGACGAGAACCCGGCGTAGGGCTCAATGTGGATGCCTTCGCCGTGTTCGAAATCGTAGCCCTTGTCAGCGACCTGCTGGTCAAAGAATGCCAGGTGCTGGAAGTAGTTGGCATCCAGCGAACCATCGCTCAGGGCGATGTTCGGGGTCTGGTAATCGGTGAATTCCTTGATGTCCAGGTCGATGCCGGCGTCCTTGGCCAAGTTCTCGTCCACGAACTCCAGGATCCGGCCCTGGGGGACCGGAGTGGCACCCACCGTGATCGTCGTGGGATTGGCCGGGTCCAGCGTGGCATCGGCGCTGGGGGTGGAATCAGAGCCACCGCAAGCCGTCAGCGCCAAGGCCGCGGCCAGGCCGGTACCAATGAGGGTTAGTGCTTTACGCATCTGCGTGCGTTCCTTTCAACTAACCGGGGCAGGCCGAAGGCGGCTCATCCCGGATGTGGTGCAGCTAGCGGCTACTGGCTGCATTCCTCCGCGGCCTCACGGCCGGCGGGAGCTTGGGGAGCGGGACGGCAATGTCCCTGAACTGACGATGTCCCTGAAGTGGCAGAGAGACCGTTCAGACGGCGGTGGCGGGTTCGTGCCGGCGTTTCTTCGTGCCCGCTTGGGCAGCGCTGCGGTGGTCCACCCGGCGGGCCATGGCATCTCCGGTCCACTGGATCAGCTGGACGAGGACCACCATGATGACGATCGTGACAATCATGACCGTGGTGTCGAAACGCTGGAAGCCGTAGTTGTAAGCGAGTTGGCCCAGCCCGCCGCCGCCGGTGAGGCCCGCCATGGCGGAGTAGCCCACCAAGGTGACCACCGTGGTCGTGAAGGCGGCGACCAGCCCGGGCAATGCTTCGGGAACCAGGACCTTGGCCACAATTTGCAGCCGGGTGGAGCCCATGACCATCGCGGCATCGATCTTGCCGGAGCTGACATCCCGCAGCGCGGTTTCCACCAACCGTGCGAAGAACGGCACGGTGCCGATGGTGAGCGAGACACAGGCCGCCAAGGCGCCGATCGACGTGCCGGTGATCGCCCGTGCCAGCGGGATCAGCGCGATCATCAGGATGGCGAACGGAATGGACCTGGTGATGTTCACGATGACGTCGGACACGATCCGGTTAGTCACCCGCATGGGCCGCAGGCCTCCGGGTGCGCTGGTGTAGAGGAAGATGCCCAGCGGCAGCCCGATCAGCAGGACAAAGAAACCCGAGACACCCACCATGAGCAAGGTTTCGCCAAGGGCTTTGGGCAGGGCCTTGGTGATGGCCGGGTTGGTCATCAGTTCGTTGATGAAGTTCATGAGGTCTCTTCCTGGACGACGCGAACGGCGACGCCCTGGCCGGTCAAGTGCCGGGCGAGGGAAGCGGTGTCCGCCCCGGCCGGCAACTGGATGCGGAGATGGCCGAACTGGGTACCGGCCAACGACTCCACGCTGCCGGCCAGGACGTTCAGGTCCATTCCGAACGTGCGTGCGGCCCCGGTGAGCACCGGTTCCGAAGCGCTGTCGCCTGAATACAGGATTTCCAGCACGGTGCCGCTGCCGTTCGTTTCGGCCGGCGGCAGTGGTAACAGCGTGCTCGACAGTCGGCCGCCGAGATCGGCCGCCACGGTGCGCAGCGGGCCATGTTCGACGATCCGGCCCGCCTCCAGCAGCGAGACCGAGTCGCAGATGCGCTTGATGACCTGCATCTCGTGCGTGATCACCAGCACGGTCAACTGGAGCCGCTGTGTGAGGTCCTGGATCAATGTCAGGATTTCATCGGTGGTCTTCGGGTCCAGCGCCGACGTGGGCTCATCACAGAGCAGGACGTCGGGATCAGAGGCGAGGGCGCGGGCGATGCCGACGCGCTGGCGCTGGCCGCCGGAAAGCTGGGACGGGTAGGCGTTCTCAAACCCCTCCAGTCCGACCAGCTTGAGCAACTCGGCAACCTTCGAGCGGATCGCCGCCCTGGGCGTCTTGACGATCTCCAGGGGATGCGCCACGTTGTCGGCAGCGGTGCGCGAATCCATCAGGTTTGCATGTTGGAAGATCATCCCGATGCGGCGCCGGGCCGTCCTGAGATCGGCGTCCCGGGATGCGCTGAGTTCCGCGCCGTTGATTGATACCGAGCCCGACGTCGGGCTGTCCAGCAGGGTCAGGCACCGCACCAAGGTGGACTTGCCCGCGCCGGAATGGCCGACGATGCCGTGGATGGACCCCTTGGGAACGGACAGGCTGACGCCGTCGAGGGCTACCACTTCGCGGTTGCCCTGGCGGTAGACCTTGCGCAGGTCGGTAACGGTGATCATGAAACCTCGGGGAGTTGAACTCAGGAAGCATTGGCAGCCGCCATAGCACGCGCCGCCGCCAAGTCTTAATTATGACAGCCGGGCCTGTGCGCCGGAATTCGACAAGAGGTTGCGTCATATTACGACCCGAAGTTGACACTCAGGCGCTCGCGGCGAGCAACGGAATCCAGGGGCCGCGGAGGAGCGTCAAACGGCCGCGGGCATCAGGCGAACGGGCCAGACGCCGTCCACAACCGCTTCCGGATTCGTGCGCCGCAACCACTCCTGAAAGCTGGCTGCCTGTTGTGCGCACCAGCCGATTTGCCGTGCATGCAGTTCGGCGGCGTCGATGCACAGTCCCGGGTAGCGGCGGGCGAGGGCATCAGCGACTCCGATGGTTGCCAGCGCGTCGGCCGCCGACGTGTGCGCAGCCTCCAGGCGCACGCCGTAGAGTTCGCACAGCGCCACCAGAGTGCGCTTCCCGCGCCGGTAGCGGTCCATCTGCTTGTCCAGGATGAACGGATCAATCACCGGAGTTGCCGTCGGGGTTTGGAGGCCGTAGCGCGCACATTCGTTCGCCAGTACGGTGAAGTCGTAGGCGGCGTTGAAGGCCATGACGGGAATGCCTGCGTCAAACAGGCCAGCCAACGCCTCGGCAATCCCTGCGGTGGCGGTGGCCGCGTCGAGGCCTTCGGCGCGTGCGCGCTCCGTGCTGACCCCATGGATCGCGGCCGCTTCGGCCGGAATTTCGACGCCGGGGTCTACCAACCACTCGCGCTCCTGCACGGGATCGCCCCCTTCGTCGACCAAGACCAGGGAAGCCGTGACGATCCGGGCAGTATGCGGATCACGGCCCGTGGTTTCCAGATCGAAGGCGGCCCGGGGACGTTCATGCCAGCTGTTCATGCCGGTAACCGTAGCCGCCGGGTCGGACGAAATCGGGGAGGCACAGCGGCGCGCGCGAAACTCCGGGGCCTTCCGGTGCCTTGTGTAGGGCGGCACCGGTAGGTCAAATTACAATGGTGTAATGCGGCAAGCGGTGGTAGAAGCGGTCCTTGACCTCGCAGCGATCGTGCCGCCCGGCCGCGTGCTGTCCTATGGGGACGTTGCCGAGCTGCTCGAGGTGGGCGGGCCCCGGTTGGTCGGCAGGATTATGTCGCTGCACGGGGACGCGGCTCCGTGGTGGCGCATCATTCGCGCCGATGGTTCACTGCCTGATGAGCTGATGGCGCGGGCGGTGGTGCACTACCGCCGGGAGGGGACACCGCTGGCAGCGCCGGCTACCGGGCCGGCGAAGGTGCGCATGGCCCAGGCCCGATGGATGCCCCAAGACAAAGAATTCACGGCGATCGAGCGGTTGCGGCACAAAGTGTCCGAGGCGACTGATGGGATGGGCGCATGATGGAGACGAAGGCACCGGTGGGGCTGAAGCTGGTCCGGCCCGAAGCCACGTCCGCAGGCGCCCCGCTGCCGAGCCGGGACCAGGAAACAGTCATCGCCCTGCCCGCCGGCTGTGGTCCGGTGCTGGTGCTCGGCGGTCCGGGTACCGGGAAGACGACCGCTTTGGTGGAGCATGCGGTCCGCCGTGTGGAGGAAACCGGGCTGGATCCGGCGGGCTTGCTCTTCATGGCCCCCAACCGGCTGGCAGCCGCGCGGCTACGGGATGCCTTGACGGCGCGGCTCGACCGAAGCCTGGGCACGACGCCGGCCAGGACGTGGTCCGCCTACGCCTTCGACTTGATCCGCCGGGCCCGCGTGGAAGGTCTGCTGCCGCTGGTGGAACGGGCGCCCCGGCTGCTGTCCGGGCCGGAACAGGACCAGATCATCGCCGAACTGCTGGCCGGTCATCGTGCGGGCTACGGCCAGGGTGCGCGCTGGCCGGAAGACCTGCAGCAGGCGCTGCCGACCCGAGGTTTCCGGCAGGAGATCCGCCAGCTTTTCGACCGTTTGACCGAGTACGGCAGCACCGCAGCACAGCTGGAGCTCCTGGGCGCCGAGTGCGGCCGCCCGGACTGGACTGCGGCGGCACAGCTCTACCGTGAATACCGGGACTTGATCGACCTCCGGATGCCTGAGGCCTTCGACCCAGCCGGCATCATTACATCGGCGCGACAACTGTTGCTGGAGCATCCCGGACTCCTTGACCGGGAGCGCAGCCGCCTGCAGCTGATCTTGGCGGATGACCTGCAGGAAGCCAATCCTGCCGTCTTCGAGCTGCTTGCCTTGCTCGTCGAGGGACAGGACGCCGTGCTGGCGGCCTCGCCGGACACGGTCGTCCAGGGGTTCCGCGGCGCCCGGCCGGATGTGATCGGCAAACTTCCGGGACTCCTCGGCACCCGGGACAAACCACTGCAGACCCTGGTGCTGACCACCTCGCACCGGATGGCGCCCGCAATCGCCGCCTCGTGGCAATCCACCGCGGCCAGGATCTCCCAGGTTGCCGGCGCCCACCGCGCCCGCGACCTCGTCCATCCTGCTCCGCGGTCACAAACCGGAGCCGACACCGAACCCGGCCGGGATGGCGCGGTAGGGGATGATGATGCGCCTTTCGCCAGTGCTCACGTGGTGGCTTCGCCCGTCCACGAGCACCGCTATGTCGCCCAGCGGATCCTGGAAGCCCGGTTGTTCGAGGGCTACCGGCTCAGTGAGATGGCCGTGATCGTCCGGACCGGCGGCCAGCTCTCCGCCCTCGCGCGCTACCTCACCGGCCAGGACATCGCGGTCAAGGTTCCGGTGGCTGAAACCGCAGTGCGCGACGAAGCGGCCGTCCGGCCGTTGTTGGATGCGTTGGCCATGGCGCTCGATCCGGACTTGCTCAACGCCGACGCCGCCGTTTCCCTGCTGACCTCCAGGATCGGGGGCGCTACTGCGATCGACCTGCGCCGCCTGCGCCAAGCTCTGCGGCGCGAAGAGCTGTTGGGCGGCGGGGGCCGGTCCAGCGATGCCTTGCTTGTGGAGGCGCTGGGCGACGCTGCGTTCCTGGGCACGTTGGGGAGGGAAGGCGGTGCCGCCCGGAGGGTCGCGCGGATGCTCCAAGCCGGCCGGGAGGCAGCGGCAGCGCCGGGAGCCAACGCCGAGACCGTGCTGTGGGCCCTGTGGTCCGCAGCCGCGTTCGCGGACCGCTGGGCCGCGCAGGCATTGCAAGGCGGGCCAGCCGGTGTGCGGGCCGACCGTGATCTCGACGCCATGATGGCGTTGTTCCAGACGGCCGAACGGTATGTCGACCAGCTTCCCGGCTCCAGCCCGAGGCAGTTCCTGGAGTACTTGCTGAATCAGGAACTGCCGATGGACAACCTGGCGCCGCGGGCCCAGTTGCGCGAAGCGGTTGAACTGCTCACTCCGGCCTCGGCGGCTGGCCGGGGATGGCCGCTGGTCATCGTGGCGGGGGTCCAGGAGGGAGTGTGGCCGAACACCCGGCTGCGCGGAGAACTGTTGGGCAGCACCCAGTTCGTCGACGTCCTGGAGTACGGTGCCGAGGAGGCACGGCGGATCGACGCGGTGGCCCGGCTGCGCGAAATCAGGTATGACGAGTTGCGCAGCTTCTCCACCGCAATCTCCCGCGCTGAACGCCGGTTGATCTGCACGGCCGTGCAATCGGAAGATGCACAGCCGTCCCAGTTCCTGGACCTGGTTGATCCGTGGCTGGACCCGGAAACTCCCCGGCCGGCCACAGAAGTACTTCGGCCGCGGACCGTGCGGGCGTTGGCCGCGGAACTCCGGCAGGCCGCCCAGCAAGCAACTGACCGTCCGGAACAAGCTGCTGACGCTGCGGCGGTGCTGGCCATGCTGGCGGCCAGTCCGGTGCCGGTGCCGGGGGCGCATCCCCGCGACTGGTGGGGACTGCTGCCCCTGAGCAGCACGGCACCGGTTGTGCCGGAAGGGGAACCGGTCCCGGTATCCCCGTCGAAGGTGGAGGCTGTCCAGAAGTCGCCGCTGGACTGGTTCATCCAGGCCGCCGGGGGCGAAGCCGCCACCGATTTTGCCCGCAGCCTGGGCACGCTGGTCCACGGTATTGCGCAGGACCTTCCCGAGGGCACCGGGAACGAATACGTGGCGGAACTTGTCCGCCGCTGGCCGCAGTTGGGCATGAAGGAGAACTGGGAAGGCCGGTTGGACTTCAACCGGGCGGAAGGCATGGTCCGGAGACTGGCCCAGTACGTAGTCCAGATGCGTTTGGAAGGACGGAGCCTGGCTGGCGTGGAGCAGGACTTCTCAGTGGATTTGCAAGGGCCCGAGCGGGTGGCCAGGCTCCGCGGACAAGTGGACCGGTTGGAGCTGGACGCCGACGGACGGCTGCACATTGTGGACCTGAAAACGGGACGCTCTGCGCCGACAAAAGCGGAGCTGGAGCGGCACCCGCAGCTCGGAAGCTACCAAGCGGCGGTGCGGGCCGGAGGGTTTTCCGGGCACCAGCCGGTCGCCGGCGGCGCATCCCTGGTCCAACTCGGACAGGACTTGAAGTCGGTCAAGGTCCAGGAGCAGGAAAGCCTGGCCGACGGCGATGACTGGGCGACGCCGATGATCCATGAGGCGGCGGCACTGATGTCTGCCTCGCAGTTCGAAGCCCGGCACGATCCGCAGCGGTCCCGGAACGGCGGCCACGGCTGCCGGGCCCCGGAAATTTGTCCCCTGTGCGCAGAAGGAAGGCAGGTCACCGAATGAGCATCGGATCGGTCACCACCACTTACACCCCCGAAGAACTCGCCGGTTCGCTGGGCCAGCATCTGCCCACCGAGGAACAATCCGCCATCATCAGTTCCGCGATGCAGCCCCTGCTGGTCATCGCCGGCGCCGGATCCGGCAAGACAGCGACCATGGCGGACCGCGTCGTCTGGCTGGTGGCCAACGGTCTCGTGCGGCCGGACGAGATCCTCGGCGTCACTTTCACTCGCAAAGCCGCCGGGGAACTCGCCGCCCGGATCCGTGCGCAGCTCGCCAGGCTGGACCGCAAGGGACTGCTGCCGCAGGAGGCGGACAATGCCGCCGGATTCGTGGAGCCCAAGGTCTCCACCTACCACTCCTACGCCAATGGCCTGGTCAGCGACTACGGGCTGCGCCTGGGCATCGAACGCGACGTTGTGCTGCTGGGCACAGCGCAGTCCTGGCAGTTGGCCAGCCAATGTGTGGAAGCCTATGACGGCGCCATCGAGCATTTGATGGCCGCCAAGTCCACACTGGTCGGCTCTGTCATGCAGTTCGCATCAGAATGCTCGGAGCATTTGGTGACCCCTGAGGAGGCGGCCGACTACCTGGAGTCGGAGGTGGAGCGCGTCGCCGCCCTTCCTTATATCGACGGCAGCACCAAACCGGCCAAGCAGGACGTCCGGAAACTGCTGGATCGGCTGCGCACGCGGATTACGGTGGCGGGCCTCGCCGCCGCGTACAACCGGGCCAAGCGGGAACGCGGGGTGCTGGACTACGGTGATCTCGTCTCGCTGGCGGCGCGTATCGCCCGCGAAGTGCCGCAGGCCCGCCAACTCGAACGCAGTCGCTACAAGGTGGTGTTGCTCGACGAATTCCAAGACACCTCCCACGCCCAGATGGTGTTGTTCTCCGAACTGTTCGGCGACGGGCACGCCGTGACCGCGGTGGGCGACCCCAACCAGTCCATCTACGGCTTCCGCGGGGCTTCGGCCGGCCAGCTTTTCGCCTTCCAAGAGCAATTCCCGCTGGTGGACGAGGACGGGCGCCGGGCCCCCGCTCCGGCGGGCTTCCTCACGGTGGCTTGGCGCAACAGTGAAAACATCCTGCGGATGGCCAACCGGATCTCCGCACCGCTGAACAGGGAAGACCCGAATCGGCCGCGCCCCGGCAGGATCAGTGTTCCGCCACTGCGCCCCCGGCCCGGAGCCACCGACGGAATGGTGGCACTGGGACGGTACGCGACCGAGGCGGAAGAAACCAACGCCCTTGCCGACGCCATCGAACGGGCGAGGATTACGGTCTTTGCCCGCGATCCGGAGACGGGCAAGGCGGAGCAGGTCAGCGCCGCGGTCTTGTGCCGGCGGCGGGCCCAGATCCCCGGCATCGCCAAAGCACTGGACGAACGGGGCATTCCCTACGAAATCGTAGGGCTGGCCGGGCTGCTGGCCCAGCCTGACATTGTGGACCTCGTGGCAATGCTGCGGGTCCTGGCGGATCCGGGACGCTCCGATGCACTGATGCGGTTGCTGGCGGGTGCCCGCTGGCGGATTGGACCTGCGGACCTGATGGCCTTGGCCGACTGGTCGCGCTTCCTGGAGCGCAAGCGCCTCAGCGCCGTCCGGGCCGGCGAGGCCCCCGATCTGGACCGGGACGAGGCGACCGCGGATACCGTCGTCGAACACGATCTGGCCGAGGCAGCGTCCCTGATTGAGGCGCTCGACCGGCTGCCTAGGCCGGGCTGGACCTCACGCTATGGACGCTCGTTGACGCCGGTAGCGCTTGAGCGGCTGGCACGCCTGGCGGATGAGGTCCGGTATCTGCGCAGCTTCATCGGCGATGACCTGACCCTGCTGTTGGGTGAAGTCGAACGCACCATGATGTTGGATATCGAGGTCGCCTCCAAACCCGGACAGAGCATCCACCAGGCGCGGCGCAATCTTGATGCCTTCCACGACGCTGCGGCCGCGTTCATGCAGACATCGCAACGCGTTGATCTGCTGGCCTTCCTCGCGTGGCTGGAAGCCGCTGCCGCCGAGGAAGGCGGCCTGGACATGGCCCAGGTGGACGTTCGTCACGATGCCGTGCAGCTGCTCACCGTCCACGCGTCCAAGGGGCTGGAGTGGGATGCGGTCTTCGTGCCGGGGCTCAACGACGGAGCTTTCCCCTCGTCGTCGGACAGCCGGTGGAGCAGCGGCCACGCGGCGCTGCCCTGGCCGTTGCGCGGAGACCGCTCGGATCTGCCCCAATGGGACACCGACCAGCCGGATCAGTTGTCATGGCTGAACGCGGAAGCGGACTATAAAGGGGAAGTCCAAGCCCACGGTGAAGACGAAGAGCGCCGGCTGGCCTACGTCGCCTATACCCGGGCCAAGCACCTGCTGGTCTGCAGTTCCGCCGGCTGGACCGGCAGCAAGGTAAAGCCAACGGCGGCCTCTGTGTTCTTGGCCGAACTGCACGAGTTGTCGCAGAGTGAACCAGAGGCGGTGCAGGTGGGGCATTGGGTGCAGGACGAGGATCTTGGGCCGGAGAATCCGTTCCGCGCGGAAGTGGAATCAGCGCTGTGGCCCTTTGATCCCTTGGAAGGACCGCGGGTCTACCGCAACGGTGTCCCGCAGCGCCAACGTGCCGGCCGCCGCGCGGCCATGGAACAGGCAGCCCAGGCGGTGCTCGAATCGCTGGCTCAGGACGGCCGGCCTCCTGCGGAGTCGGTGTGGGCGCATGAAGCCAGACTGTTGTTGGAGCGGCACAATGCCGCGCCAACTGCCGGCGAAGTGCAGTTGCCGGCCCACATCTCCGCTTCGCTGCTGGTGGACCTGGCCGACGATCCCGACGAAGTCACCCGGCGCCTGCGTCGACCGGTGCCGCGCAAGCCCGGCATGGCAGCCAGGAAGGGAACAGCCTTCCACGGGTGGATCGAGGAGTACTTCGGCACCACGGGGATGCTGGACCTCGAGGAGTACCCGGGGGCGGCCGACTCCTACATTGACGAGGCCTACGATCTGGACGGGCTGATCAAGACGTTCAAGGACTCCGAATGGGCCAACCGGGTGCCGGCAGCCATCGAAGTGCCCGTGGAGACCCGGGTCGGCGACGTCGTGGTGCGCGGGCGCATCGATGCGGTCTTCCGGGATGCCGACGGCTGCTGGGACCTGATTGACTGGAAGACCGGCACCGCGCCGACGGGCCGGCAGATGGCCGTCAAATCCGTGCAGTTGGCCGTCTACCGGCTGGCGTGGGCCAGGCTGCAGGGTATCAACCTGGACCAGGTCAAGGCCGCCTTCTATTACGTTGCCCAGGACCGGCTGGTGAGGCCGCACGATCTTGCCGGTGAAGAGGAACTGGAAGCGGCGGTCTTGCGGGCCTACGCCTAGGAGCGCGTCCCGGTCGCCGCATCAGCGCCGGTCACTGCTGGTTGATCACCGGCAACGCGGTGGTATCCACCGACGCAGGGCCGGTTCCCGACGCGTCTTCCCCGTCAGCGGGTTCGGGCCGGTCCGGACCGCTGTTCTCGGGACTGTTGTTCTCCGGAGGGCTGTCCTGCCGGCCGGCCGGCGCTTGGTTGTCCGGTCGGTCCTTGGGGGCTGCCGACGAAGCGGAATCGGCCTCAGGATCCTCAATCGGGAGCAGCGTGACCTTCCGGTGACCGGAACCGCTGGAGAGATGCACGCGCGGAGAGCCCGTGTTGATGGGAGCCCCGTCCTCCGGTGCGGAATCCACGTCATCCGCGGAACCGGTGTCCTCGGCCTCATCTGTGACGGCTTCCGTTGAATTACCGTTCCCCGGCTTGTGAGCCGGGGCATCGGCCGCGGAGCCTGCGGCGCGGGCTGAGCCCTCCGCAGCCTCCCGCTTCGGAGCGCCCGGCGCAGCCGCGGGAACTGACGCGGCCGAGGCGATGGTCGGCGGAACGGCGGGCGGTGGGGGAGCGGTGACACTGATGGGCTGGCCGCCGTGCTCTGCCACGTCCGATTCGAGCTCGTTCAGCATTTCCACGGCTTCGTCCACCATGGTCTGATCGTCCGCTGCCAAACCCCGGACCAGCCATTGCGCCAAGGCGAATTCGGCGGCCAGCGCTGCCCGGCGCATCAGATGCGGGTCCACCGGATCCTTGCGGTACTTCCGGTAGGACTCCAGCACCACGTCGGCGAACGACTGTTCGTGCACGGCCACCAGCCAGGCAAAGTCATCGGCCGGATCGCCGATGCGCAGATCCGTCCAGCCGGTTACCGAGCCGACGCTGCCGTCATGGAGCAGCAGGTTGTCTTCGTGCAGGTCCCCGTGCACCACACACGGGTTGAACTTCCACAGGGCCACGTCCTCCAGGGCGTGCTCCCAGCGGCGCAGCAGGGCGGGCGGGATCTTGCCTGTGGTGGCCGCCTGGTCCAGCTCGTTGAGCTTGCGCTGGCGGAACTGGTCGGCGGTGTAAGAGGGCAGGTCGGCCGCATCGACCATGGCCGGCGGCAGGTCGTGAATGCCCGCAGTTGCCCGCCCGATGGACACCGGTACGGAGGCTGCGGAGGCGACCAGCGCCTCCAGCGCGAAAATGCTGCCCGGCACGTGGTTGTAGACGAAAGTGCGCAGCTCAGACTGCTGGACGGTTCCGGCAACAGTGGGCACCTGGAAGGGCAGCTCTGCCCGGATGGCAGGGGAAAAAGCCCGGAGCACCAGCAGTTCCGTCTCCAGCCGCATACTGGCCTCGGGGTGTTTCGGCGAACGCACCCGCCACCGCTTGCCGGTCGAATCGGTGAGCACGGCGGACTGGAAATCCGCTGCATCGTCTGGCAAGCCGGCAACGCCCGTGGGCGTCAACCCGGGTACGGCCGCACTGGCTATCGCCGCCAGCTCCAGAGGTGTCTTTCTCACGTAGTCCACCGTACGTGCAACCGGTACCGGCAGCCTGTCCACGGCCGCGGCGAGTCGTCGGAACGGTGACGCAGACCGCACCGGATCGCACCGCCGTCGTGCCTTCCACAGCTGCAACGGTCCGAATAACGGTCCGGGCCCTGCGGTGAGTACGGTAGATGCATGAGTCTTAGCACCGCCTCCGCCGGGTTTCCGCCGCTGGGCCAGTTGATGCTGGCGCGCACCACCATGGACCGCGGCTGCGAACGGCGCAGCCATCCGGGGCTGCTGGACGGCATCTGGGGCGGCGACACCACCTATGTGATGCTCATCGCGGACGGTAAAACGCTGGTCCGCGGCGGCAAGATCGTGCTGCTCCCGAGCCGCGAACGGTCCGCGACCGACCTGTCCGTCTACCTCGGACGGGCCGTGGAAGGGGCGGATGTACCGGTGGGCACGGACATTGTGCTGTCCGTGCTGCCCGAAGGCGCGGAATTGGCGGCGTACGACGGCGCGTGGCTGGGCCTGCGCGATGTGGCAGGGGAGCTCTCGGCCCAGGATGTCGGGCTGTTTGTGGAAGCCGTAGCCATTTCAAATTGGCACCTGACGCACACCCATTGTCCGCGCTGCGGGCAGCGCACGGAGATCGAGCAAGGCGGCTGGGTGCGCCGCTGCCCGGCCGACGACAGCCAACATTTCCCGCGCACCGACCCGGCGATCATCGTTTCGGTGATCGACGAGGACGACCGGCTGCTGCTGGGCCGGAACAGTGCGTGGCCGGCCAGCCGGTATTCAACTCTGGCCGGATTCGTTGAACCGGGGGAGTCGCTGGAGGCAGCGGTGGTGCGGGAGATCGAGGAGGAGTCCGGCGTCGTGGTGCATTCGCCCACGTACCTTGGCTCCCAGCCCTGGCCGTTCCCGGCGTCGTTGATGATTGGCTTCACGGCCTTGGCAACCGACGCGGTTTCGGTGCCGGACGGTGTGGAGATTTTAGAGACGCGCTGGTTCAGCCGCGAAGAGCTGGCCGCAGCACTGGAGGCCGACGAGGTCCAGGTTGCCAGCGGCATTTCCATCGCGAGGGCGCTGATCGAGCACTGGTATGGCGGCGAACTGCCGCAGGCCGGGCAATGAGCGCATCGGCCGCGTCCCGTCCGGAGGGCAGCCTCGAAGAGCAGATCCTGTCCGGACTGGACGACGAACAACGCCAGGTGGCCACCAGTCTGGCCGGCCCGCTGTGCGTCTTGGCGGGGGCGGGCACCGGCAAGACGCGGGCAATTACCCACCGGATCGCCTACGGCGTGCACTCCGGGGTGTATCAGCCGCAGCGCGTGTTGGCCGTGACTTTCACCGCTCGGGCGGCCGCCGAAATGCGGACGCGGCTGCGCGACCTGGGCGTCGGCGGGGTGCAGGCCCGCACGTTCCATGCCGCGGCGCTGCGCCAGTTGCAGTTTTTCTGGCCGCAGGCGGTCGGAGGCCCGCTGCCCGGTTTGCTGGACCACAAGGCCAGCGTCATCGCCGAAGCGGCCCGGCGCCTGCGGCTGACCACCGACCGGGCTGCCATCCGTGACCTGGCCGCCGAGATCGAGTGGGCCAAGGTTTCCATGCTGACGCCCGAGAGTTACGTCCGCCGGGCGGCCGGGCGTGCAGCGCCGGCGGGCTACGACCAAACCACCGTGGCGCGGCTCTATCAGGCCTACGAGGACGTCAAGACGGACCGGAACATCATCGACTTTGAGGATGTCCTGTTAATCACCGTCGGGATTCTGCAGGAGGACGCGAAGGTCGCCGCCGCCGTGCGGGACCAGTACCGGCACTTCGTGGTGGATGAATACCAGGACGTCTCGCCGCTGCAGCAGCGGATGCTTGACCTCTGGCTGGGGGACCGCAACGAACTGTGCGTGGTCGGAGACGCCAGCCAGACCATCTACTCCTTCACCGGCGCGACCTCACGCCATCTGCTGGAGTTCACCAAACGCTTCCCCGGAGCCGATGTGGTGAAGCTGGTGCGGGACTACCGTTCTTCACCTCAGGTAGTGCAGCTGGCCAACTCTCTGCTGGCCGCCCGCACCCGGCAATCGTCGCGCGGCGGGGACAGTTGGCCGACGCCGCTGGAACTGATCGCCCAGCGCCCGGCAGGACCCGAGCCGACCTTTACCGAATGCGCCGACGACGAGGCGGAAGCGGCGCAGGTGGCCACCCGAATCCGCGGTCTGATCGACGATGGCGTGGCTGCCGCCCAGATTGCCGTGCTTTTCCGGACCAATGGTCAGTCGCAGGCTTACGAACAGGCCCTGGCCAGTGCCGGTATCGGCTATCAACTGCGCGGTGGCGAGCGGTTCTTCCAGCGCCGGGAGGTCCGCGACGCGATCCTGCAGTTGCGCGCATCGTCCCGCGCCGCGGGAACGGAGCCCGTGCCGCAACTGGTCCGCGATGTGCTGGCGAATCTGGGCTATACCCGCGAAGTGCCGCAGGCCGGCGGCGCCGTGCGCGAACGCTGGGAATCGCTGGCCGCGCTGGTGGGGCTGGCCGAGGAGCTGGATGCCGTACGCGGTTCGGCAGCCGGCGGAGTGTTCACCATGCCGGACTTCGTCGCGGAACTGGATGAACGCGCGGCTGCGCAGCACGCTCCCACGGTCCAAGGCGTCACCCTCGCATCGCTGCACTCGGCCAAGGGCCTGGAATGGGACGCGGTCTTCCTGGTCGGCTTGAGCGAGGGACTGATGCCGATCTCCTTTGCCGACACGGACGAGGCCGTGGACGAAGAACGCCGCCTGCTCTATGTGGGCATCACCCGTGCCCGCCAGCATCTGGGGCTGTCCTGGTCGCTGGCACGGACTCCGGGCGGCCGAGCCAACCGCAAGCCGTCCCGGTTCCTGGACGGGCTGCGGCCGGCCTCTTCATCCTCGGTGCGGAGCGTGTCCGGCCAGCGTCCCGCACGCCGTAAGCAAGCCGCTCCGGCGGTGTGCCGGGTGTGCGGCACCCTGCTGGGCAGCGGGGCGGAGCGCAAGGTCGGCCGGTGCCACAACTGTCCTCCCACCTACGAGGAATCGACCTTCGAGGCGCTGCGCGAGTGGCGCAAGGACACGGCCAGCAATGCGTCGATGCCTGCCTTCGTGATCTTTACCGACGCCACGTTGGTGGCGATCGCCGAGGCCAGGCCGCAGTCGCTGCCTGAGTTGTCCAAGCTGGCCGGCGTGGGACCCGCGAAACTGGAGCGCTACGGCGAGGACGTGCTGCGGATTTTGGCCGCGAACTGAGCTATCGCCGTCTCTAGAGGCCGCCTGGCGCGGGCCGGTGTCAGGACGCCGCCGCCAGCATGCAACCGCAGTCCGGATGCGGCGGATAGGGGTGCCGGGTTAGGGTGCCGTCGCCGCTCTCGAGCCTGAGCACGGCGGAAAAACTGCCCGGTTGGTTCCGCCCGTCCAGGAACAACAGAGCCTGGATGGCCGCCAAACCGGCGGCCGCTACCGACTGCGATACCTCGTCGGCCTGGCCCCGGGCGGAGGGCTTGCCAGGCGTGCTGGTCAGCCGGGCGACGACCTCGGGCCACGTCGGATCGGCATCCGCCCGGTGCAGTTCCACACAACCGAGACAGCTTGTTTGACCGGGGACCACCAGCGGCCCGATCAAGGTGTCGTGTTCACGGACCAGAACGCTCAGGTGCGGATGGCCGCGGCTCATCAGCGCAGCTGCAACCCTAGGGTCCGCCACGTCGCGGTCGATGTAGATGGCCAGGCTGAGCGCGCGTGGAAAGATCCCCGCGGCCCCTTGTTCCGCGGTCGCGCCCGGCAAGAGGTGGCAAGCGACCGTAGGGTCGATCTGGCGGGCCGCGCGCCGGACAGCCTGTCCTCGAGTGAGGCCAATGTCGGTGATCCGGAAGGCGCCCGAGCCTACGTCCGCCGGGCTCACCACGGCTGGATCCTCCAGCAGGAGCGTGCCGACACCGGCGGCCGTCAGGGCCGTGGCCAACGCTGCACCGGTGCGCCCCAGCCCTATGAGTTGCACCACGCAGCGGCTCCGCGCCGCCAGCGACCCCTCGCCGTCGGCCGAGTAGACCGCGGACCAGTGGCGCGCGTCCGGTGCCAGCCGGTCCGCGCGCAAACCGGACAAGCGTTCCCCGCCGGTATCCGGCACCAGCACCGGCGCCAACGCTTCCAGCAAGAGAATGGTCCGTTCGGCCTCCAAACCGCAGCCGGCGCGCACTGCCTCCAGATCGGAGGAATCGAATCCCTGACGCAGGCGTCGCAGGAACTGCCGGTCCGATTCCCCGGTTCCTTCGAGCACCAGTCCGCCGGCCCCTAGACCGAACTGCACACTGCCCGCTGCGAATTCGACCATGCGCAGGCCGGGATTGATTTTCAGCTGTGCCATGGCCGCCTCCTTGCCGTTTGCCCGTGACCGGGAGCGAGTCGATAGTCAATGCTGGCACGGCGGTAACCTGTGCCCGATGGTTATCCACAGAAAACGGGGCAGGAGCCATGGGCGGATGCGGGCAGTCCGAACCACCCGGTAACCTCAACGCATGTCCCGAGCAGAACAGATGCAGAAATCCGGCGGATCAGCGGAACCTTCGCGGCCGGTGCCGTTGGTGGCCGGCACAGGGGAGCGCGTGCCGTTGACCACATCCGGCGGTGCTCCCGTGGTGGTCAAACGCTCCGCGCGCCGTCGCCGGACGGTCTCTGCCGCGTGGCGGGACGGCGCTGCCGTGATCTCCATTCCCGGCCACTTTTCACTGGCGCAGGAACAGGAGTGGGTGCGGCGGATGCTGGCCAAGCTCGAGACCCGCAGTGTCCGTCCGGCGGGCCGTGCTGCAACCAACGACACCGAGCTGGCGCGCCGCGCGGCGGAGCTGTCGGAGCGGTACCTGGCCGGCGACGCGGTGCCGGCAAGCATCCGCTGGGTGTCCAACCAGAACGACCGCTGGGGATCGGCCACACCGGCCCGGGGCAGCATCCGCATCTCGGACAAAATCAAAGAGATGCCCACGTGGGTGGTGGACTACGTGATCCTGCACGAGCTAGCGCACCTGCTGGAGGCAGGGCACGGGCCGCGCTTCTGGCGGCTGCTGCAGCCCTACCCGCAGCTGGAACGCGCCAAGGCCTTCCTCTCGGGCGCAGCATTTGCCATGGGCCGCGGCCTGCAGGACGACGACGATGTGGTGGACGGCGCCGACGAAGGCGATGGCTAGCTGCGGTCTCCGTTCCCGGAGTTGTCCGGACCGCCCTCTGCTGAACCGTTGTCGTTGCCGTCGGGTGTTTCGTCCTGTTCCGGGGGACTATCATCGCCCGGCTGTTCGTCGAATCCGCCGCTCAAGAGTTTCTGCAGCGCCTCATCGACTTCGGCCTCGGAAGCGTCCAGCAGTTTCCGGCGGGCACTGAAGCCGGCCGGATCGTCCAGGTCCTCGGGCGTGGGCAGCAGGTCGGGGTGGTTCCAGACGTCGTCGCGTCCCTCAATCCCGCGTTCCTCCTTCAGCGCCGCCCACAGTGCCGCGGCATCGCGCAACCGGCGAGGACGCAGTTCCAGGCCGACCAAGGCCGCAAACGCGTGTTCAGAGGGGCCGCCGGTGGCGCGGCGCCTCCGGACTGTCTCGCGCAGCGCCGGGGCGGACGGCAGGTTGGCCGCCGCACTGGCGGTAAGTTCATCCACCCAGCCCTCAACCAACGCGAGCGCTGTTTCCAGTTTGATCAGAGCTGCATCCTGCTCCGGGGTGCGCTGCGGCATGAAGACGCCCTGCGAGAGAGCCTGCTGCATGGATTCGGGGTTGCTGGGATCGATGTTGCGGGCGACTTCCTCGATCCGGCCCATGTCGATGTGGATACCGCGCGCGTAACTTTCGATGGCCCCCAATAAATAGCCGGACAGCCACGGCACGTGCGTGAACAACCGGGTGTGGGCCGCCTCGCGGATGGCCAGGAAGAGCAGGACATCCTGCGCCGGGATGTCCAGGCCTTCACCAAAGGACTTGACGTTGGCCGGCAGCAGGGCCATCTTCCCTTCCACCAGCGGAACGCCGATGTCGCTGGAACTGACCACGTCCTTGGCCAGGGCTCCGACGGCCTGCCCCAGTTGCATGCCGAACATTGCCCCGCCCAGGTTCTGCAGCATGGAATGCGCCCCGCCAAGCATCTGCTTCATCTCTTCCGGGACCTGCTCGGTGAGCGCGGAGGTCAGCGCAAACGCGATGCTGTTGGCGACGGGCTCCGTCAGCCGCTTCCAGGTAGGCAACGTTTCTTCGACCCATTCGGCGCGGGACCAGGCACGGCCAATGACTCCCGTGCCCGGAATCGTTGTGGCGGGATCAAGCCACATCTCGGCCAAGTGGAGCGCTTCGTCAACCGCCTTGGTCTGCTGCGAGGTAACCGACGGGTCGCTGTCCGAGGCCGCCACCTTGCGGGCGCTTTCATGGGCCAGCTTCCAGTTGACCGGCCCCTCCGACGGCGCGTTCATCATGGCTTGGACCTGTTGGAACATCTGGGCCAGGGCATTGGGGTCGGAGGGCAGTCCTGCGGCCTTGGCCATGGCGGCGGGATCCACGTCCCCTGCCTGACCGCCGAAGAGCCTGGCGAACATCTCCGACAGCGGATCTTGCGCGTCGTCGTCTGGCTGCTTGGGGGTCATCACTACCACCGGTCCTCGAAGGGTTGGAGCGAGCAAAGCCGCAGCGGCTGCCGGGGAGGCAGCGGGGGACTGTGCCCGGGATGTTGCGTCACTTACACGTTACCGGCAGCCGGGATTCCTTGTCGCGCCGGAGCGTGTGCAGTTCGCTCTAGGCCGAGCAGGACCGGGACCGCTGATGCCAGGCCGACGGCGTACGCTAGAGCAGGCGCCGTGCGCGCCATCAGGCGGCCGTGCCGTCTGCGTACAACCGAGCGGCGAGAAGGAATCCATCAGGTGACACAGTCCACCAACAACGGCGCTGAGCACGGCATGGACGGTTGGGACGGCGAGGGTGCCGGGCCGCAGCCTGTTGCGCCGCGTCCCCGGGACCGCAGGGGGCCGGTCATGGCGGCCGCCGCGGCGGTGGCGGTTGTGACCGGCGCGTTAGGACTGGCGCTGCCGGCGGGATACGTCATCGAGACCCCCGGCCCGGCGCTCAACACCATTGGCGAAGTCTCCGGAACGCCGCTGATCGAGGTTCCGGACCGTCAGACCTATAAGACTTCCGGCGCACTGGACCTCACGACGGTATACGTAGAGGGCGGACCCAATTCGCACGTCAACATGCTTCAGGTCCTGGCCGCTTGGCTGGACCCGCAGCGAAGCGTCGCGCCCACCGATCTGGTCTATCCGCCGAACGTGACGCAGGACGACATTCAACAGCAGAATGCTGCGATGATGGCGTCGTCGCAGGAGTCTTCGATCGCGGCGGCCCTGACACAGCTGGATGTTAAGTACTCGCAGACCCTGTCGGTAGCCGATTTCACCCCGGACGCCGCGGCAGCCGGGAAGCTCGAGTCGCGGGACACCATCCGGACGGTCAACGGCCGGCCGGTCACCGGCATCGACGTGCTGCGCGAAGAGCTCAATGCCAGTGAAGGCGCCCCGGTGGAGCTGGGCATTATGCGCGGCGGCCAGCAGGAAACCGTCGCCGTCGCACCGAAGGAAAACGGCGACGGCGACTACCAATTGGGCGTCCTGCTGGGAACCGACTTCGACTTCCCGTTCAAGGTGAAGATCCAACTGGACAACGTGGGCGGCCCCAGCGCCGGCATGATGTTTGCACTGGGCATCATCGACACCCTGACGGAAGGCGAAATGACCGGCGGCAAGCACTTTGCCGGGACCGGCACCATCGACGCCGAGGGAACCGTCGGTCCGATTGGCGGAATCCGGCAGAAACTGGTCGGTGCAGCAGCAGCCGGAGCTACCGTTTTCCTGGCGCCGGAGGCCAACTGCGCCGAGGTTGCCGGCCATGTCCCGGACGGTCTGCAGGTGGTTTCGGTGGCCACCTTGGACGACGCCGTCCATGCCGTAACGCTGATCGGCGAGGGCGGGGACGCCTCCTCCCTGCCTGGCTGCAGCTGATTCGTTTCAGCGGCCGGCGGTCACATTCAGGCAACAGTAACGTCCTGACGGCCGAAGCGGTTCGCCCGGGCCGGTGCTGACAAGGCAGAATGGGTTAGGAACCCTCCGAGCCGTCCGTTCGTGGAACCTAGGGGGAGTATCCCCAAAAGCGGCGGGTCCGCCCGCGATGCTAAACACGCAAATAACGAGGTAACGAGTGACGTTCGGACAAGACCGGTCCTACGGCGACCGGCCAACACCGCCCAGCAGTCCTGGCAAGAAGCGTTCCGCACTGGTGCCCACCCTGATTGTGGTGGCGGTCCTGGTAGTCGGCTTCGTCTTCTTCTCGCAGATCTACGCAGACATCCTCTGGTACAACCAGCTGGGCTATCTGGAGGTCTTCCTCAAAGAAAACGGCACCCGGATTGCCATCTTCCTGATTGCTTTCCTGATCATGGGCCTTGCCGTCTACTTCAGCCTCCGGGTGGCGTACCGTTCGCGCCCGGTGTACGCGCCGGACAGCTCGCTGCAGGACAATCTGAACCGCTACCAGCAGCAGTTGGAACCGGTCCGCCGCCTGCTGATGATCGGCATCCCCTTGGTTCTCGCCGCGTTCGCCGGCACCGCCGCGGCCTCCGCGTGGCAGACCGTGCTGCTGTTCTTCAACCAAGAGCAGTTCGGCCAGGCCGATCCGCAGTTCGGCCTCGACTACAGCTTCTACATGAACACGCTGCCGTTCCTGGGCTTCATCAACGGCTACTTGGTCAGCGTCGTGCTGATCGCCGGCATCGCCGGGCTGCTCACCCACTACCTCTACGGCGGCATCCGGCTGGAGGACAAGGGGTTTTTCGCGTCGACCGCTGCCAAGATCCACGTGGCCGTTTTTGCCGCGCTCTTCCTGATCCTGCAGGGCATCAACTACTGGCTTGACCGCTATTCCACGGTCCAGTCCGACGCCGGGAAGTGGACCGGCGCGCTGTACACGGATGTCCATGCGGTGATTCCGACCAAGGCCATCCTGGCCGTCGCCGCCGTGCTGGTGGCCATCCTGTTCATCGTCTCTGCGTTCGCCGGACGCTGGCGCCTCCCGATCGTGGGCACCGCAATGCTCATCGTGACGGCGATTCTGGCCGGCGGCGTTTACCCGTGGATCGTGCAGCGTTTCCAGGTGGAGCCCAACGAGCAGAAGGTCGAAGCCGATTACATTCAACGGAATATCGCGCTGACTCAGTTGGCCTATGGGCTGGATAAGATCGAGTCCACCAATTACAAGGCAACCTTGGAGGCCGAAGCCGGTGCGCTCCGGACGGATGCGGAGACCACGGCGAATATTCGCCTGCTGGATCCGAACCTCGTCTCCGACGCGTTTGCCCAGCTGGAACAGTTCCGCCAGTACTACCAGTTCGACAAGACCCTCAACGTGGACCGCTACAACATCGACGGCGAAGTGCAGGACACCGTCATTGCCGTCCGTGAGCTGAACACGGCGGGCGTGCCGGCCGGCTGGGTCAACGAACACCTGCTCTACACGCATGGCTACGGTGTGGTGGCCGCAGCCGGTTCCAGGGTCGAACCCGACGGGAAACCCTCCTTCCTGCTCTCCGGCATCCCGACGCAGGGTGTGCTGGCTAACGACTCAAACTACGAGCCGAGGATTTATTTCGGCGAAAAGTCGCCGAACTATTCGATCGTGGGCGCGCCCAAGGGCAACAACCCGATCGAGATCGACAGGCCGCAGAGCGCCAACGCCGAAACAGACACCCGGAACACTTTCGACGGCGATGGCGGTCCGAGCATCGGCAACTGGTTCAACCGCCTGGTTTACGCCCTGAAGTTCCAGTCCACGGACCTGATGGTTTCCGATGCCGTCAACTCCGAGTCGCAGATTCTCTACGACCGCAATCCCCGCGAACGTGTCGAGAAGGTGGCCCCCTACCTGACGGTGGACGGCAACGCCTATCCGGCGATCGTGGACGGCAGGGTGAAGTGGATCGTCGACGCGTACACCACCAGCAAGGCCTTCCCGTACTCGACACCGCAGCAATTGGAATCAGCAACGATTGATTCGACCACCAGGGAAGGTGCCACGGTTGCCCTGCCGGCCGAGGACGTCAACTACATCCGCAACTCCGTCAAGGCAACTGTCGACGCCTACGACGGGTCAGTGGACTTGTATGCCTGGGACGACCACGACCCGCTGCTCAAGGCTTGGGAGAAGGTCTTCCCGACCACGATCAAGCCGTACAGCGAGATGTCTGCGGACCTGATGGCCCACGTACGTTATCCGGAGGACCTCTTCAAGGTGCAGCGTGAGTTGCTGACCCGGTATCACGTGACCGACGTCGGGCAGTTCTACGAGAACTCCGACGCGTGGAGCGTTCCCGCGGACCCGACGCTGGGCGAGGGATCGTCCGTGAAGCAGCCGCCGTACTACCTGTCGCTGAAGATGCCCAAGCAAGACGAGGCATCGTTCTCCTTGACCACCCCGTTCATTCCGTTCACGCCGCCGGGCCAGCCGGCGCGCAACGTGCTGTATGGATTCCTGTCCGTCAACGCCGATGCCGGCACTGGCAAAGACGGGGTGAAGGCGGAAGACTACGGCACCATGCGGTTGCTCGAAATGCCGCGGGATATCACCGTTCCCGGCCCGGGCCAGGCACAGAACCTGTTCAACTCGGACACCGAAGTGTCGCAGGCGCTGAACCTGCTGCGTCAGGGTGCGTCCGAAGTCATCAACGGCAACCTGCTCAGCCTTCCGGTTGGCGGCGGCATGTTGTACGTGCAGCCGGTCTACGTCCAGTCCTCGGGTGCTTCCTCCTACCCGATCCTGCGCCGCGTGCTGGTGAGCTTCGGCGAATCGGTGGGCTTTGCGCCGACACTGTCCGAAGCACTGGACCAGGTCTTCCAAGGCGATTCGGGTGCCACCACCGGCGACCAAGGCAACGTCGGTGAGACACCGGCGACGCCGGAAGCTCCGACGACGACCACCTCCGAGGAGAAGCTGCAGACGGCGCTGCAAACGGCCCGCACTGCGATCCAGGACGGACAAGCAGCGTTGGCCAAGGGTGACTTCGCAGCTTACGGCGAAGCGCAGAAGCGCCTGCAGTCCGCGCTCCAGGATGCGATCGCCGCCGAAGAGGCAATCTCCGGCGCCACGTCGGGCGGCGGCGCGGGCGGGGCAACCGAGCAGCCTTCCCCGCAGCCAAGCGAGGGTCAGTAGCCGATTTGCTTCACCATCCCGCGGCCGGTAATGTTTTCACTGCGCCGCGGGGTGGAGCAGTTCGGTAGCTCGCTGGGCTCATAACCCAGAGGTCAGAGGTTCAAATCCTCTCCCCGCAACGAAAAGTAGAGGCCCCGTCCGATGTCACATCGGGCGGGGCTTTTGCGTGCCCGGGAGCTATCCCTGAGCGCGGAACACGAGGCGGTTAGAATGGTTTCACCCGTTCCCGATTTTCCCCCGGAAAGATCGCTGTTTGTCCCATGCTTGAATCAGTGCCCAGCTATGCAGTGGCCGCCGGAGTAGCAGCTCTATTCAATCCATGCAGTCTGCTGTTTTTGCCGGTCTGGCTCGCGATGGTCGCTGCCCGGGGCTCCGACATCTCAACGTCAGCCGCTTTGCGCTGGTCGGCCGCCGCGGCGCTGGTTTTGACCGGCGGCTACGCTGTCTCGTTTTCTGTGGCGCTGTTGGTACCGGGGGGACCGGCGGCCGCGGCGGGCGCGCTGGCATACGTCTCCGCCGGCACGGGGATGCTGATGGTGCTGCTGGCATCCTTCCTGATTGCCGGCGGCCGTGTGCCCCTTTTGCAGGCAGGGTCGCCGACTGGTGGATCCCGCATCCGGCTCGTCGGCCTCGCCGTGGCCGGCGCCGTGACCGGACTGGCGTCGTTGGCGCCGCAACTTCCGGAACTGCTGACCAGAATGGAAGGCGAGCTGGGGTACGGTGCAGGAGCCGCCGCCGCCGAGACCGCCGCATACCTCCTCGGCCTGCTCGCAGGATTCGGCCTTCTCTGTGCCGCCGCGGCTTGGCTGGGTTCCGCTGCCGGCCGGCGATGGGCCGCCAGCGGAACCGTCCTAGACAAAGCGCAAGGGTACCTGCTCCTGCTCGCCGGGCTAGGCACCGCCTACTACGCCTTCTTCGCCGTGCGGGACGCCGCAGGAACCAAGGTCGAGGACCGGCTGATCGACGCCGCGCACGGCGTCCACGGGGCGCTGACGGACGTGCTGCAGGCCGTCCCGGTGTGGTTGATCCCGGCCGCCTACCTGGCGCTGACCGGCTGGCTCCTGCTGCGCAAGCCGCGAGAAAGCAGCAATGGAGGAGAGTCTCCGCGCGGTACAGCCGCTGTCCCCGTCCCAGCCGCCTCGGCAGCCGCTCGGCCCACGCCGGCATCCACGGGGCGTCCCCGCCGTCGTCCGCTGCTCAGGCAGGACAGGGGAGAGGCGGCGCCGCGGGAGCAGACCCCCGGGCTGGAGGCAGACGAGCACCGGCCGCGGCATTTCAATCCGAAGGCCCTCCGCCGGGCACGGGACGTCCCATCCAGGCCAGGGCCTGCCGCAAGCCACCGCTTCTTCCTCCGGTCAGCGAAGCCGCGCCGCTGACGTGGAGAATGGCTCCGGCCGCACCTTCGCCAGGTGCGGCCGGAGCCATTCGAGGTGCCTCAGTCGGTGACGGGTCAGTAGGCTTCCGACGTCGTTTCCTTGCCAGCCTCGAGCGACGACGGCGCCGTGCTGCTGCCGGCCTTCAGTGCAGCCAGCCGTGCCTCCACCTCGGTCTGTTCGCCGAGGTCTTCCAGGCTTTCGAACTGGGCGTCCAGGCTGGAGGCGGCCAGTTCGGCCTGGCCGCGGACCTTCGCTTCTTCGCGGCGGATCTTTTCCTCGAAGCGGCCGACTTCGCTGGTCGGGTCCAGAACGTCGATGCTCTTGATGGCGTCGTGGACCTGAGTCTGGGCCTGCACCGTCTTGGAGCGGGCGATCAGCTCATCGCGCTTGTTCTGCAGCTCATTGAGCTTGCCCTTCATCTGGTTGAGGCCCTGCTTGAGCTTTTCGACGATCTCCGTCTGTGACGAGATCGTTGGCTCCGCGCCCTTGGCCTCGTTCTCTGAGGAAATCTGGCGCTGGATCGCCACCTTGGCAAGGTTGTCGAACTTCTCGGCATCGGAGGCCTGTCCGGCGGAACGGTATTCGTCGGCCTTCCTGCTGGCAGCCAACGCCTTGTTGCCCCAACTGTTGGCGCTCTCGAGGTCCTGGTTGTAGTCGTCCTGCAGCATCCGCAGATTGCCGATGGTCTGCGCGACGGCGCTTTCGGCTTCCGCGATGTTGTTCGTGTAGTCGCGGACCATCTGGTCCAGCATTTTCTGCGGGTCCTCGGCCTGATCGATCAGTGAGTTGATGTTCGCCTTGGCCAGTTGTGCGATGCGGCCGAAAATGGAGTGCTTTACCACGGTGATGCCTTTCGATCTGGGTTACTCGAACTGTTTGCCTTCCGGGCAGCCGGTTGGCTGCCCGGCCTGTCTGGTCTAGAAGTTGCCGCCGGCTCCGTCTCCGCCGCCGAACCCGCCGAAGCCGCCGCCGAAACCGCCGCCGCCGCCAAATCCGCCGAAGCCGCCGCCGCCGAAAACGTCGCCGCCGCCGCCTCCGCCGCCGCCGAAGAACCCGCCGTCGCCGTGCGAGCCGTGGCCGCCGTGCAGGATGGAGTCGATCAGGATGCCGCCGAGGATGGCTCCGCCCAACCCGCCGCCCCGGCCGCCGAACATCCCGCCGCCGCCGAAGCCGCCCATGCCGCCGAAACCGTCCACGTCCTGTTGGGCCATTTGGCTGGCCTGCTGGGCCAGGGCATTGGCCTGCCGGGCGTAGTTGAGGGCCTGCTCCGGATCGGAGTCTGCGATCGCCAGCGCATGGTCAAGGTTGCGTTCGGCCTCGGCCAATCGCGTGCGTGCCTCGCTGCGCACGCCGCCGCGGCGCGCCTGAATGTAGTCGGACGTGCCGGAGATCTGGGCCTGCGCGGACATGATTGCGTGCTGGAGGGACTCGCGGGCACGCCGGTTGCGGTCCTGGCTGTCGCGGATTCCGGAGAGCGCAGCATCCAGCGGCGCCATGGCCTCTTCAAGACGTTGCACCAACATGATCGGATCGATACGTCTTCCGGCGACCTGCTGCTGGACCGAGGACAGTGCTGCCTCCAGCCCCGCCACCGGACCGGTGAGCTCGGGGTGCTGCCCGGACGCCATCATGGCTTTGGCCTGGGCGATGTCCTGCGCAGCATCGGAGACGGTCCGTTCCATGCTGTTCCGGGCATCGTCCAGGTCCTTGGCCGTCTTTGCGATGGCCTCCAGCAGGATGTTGGCTTGGTGCAGGCTTTCCTCGGCGGCACGCACGGCGATCACGGCGGCGCTGCGGTCTCCTTCGTCGAGCTTGGCCTGTGCGGTGTCGGCCGCGTTCTCGACGAAATTCAGCCGCTCCCCGGCCTGGTCGATATTGTCTGCCACCTGTTGCAGCGCGCTGTCGGCATAGCGGGCGCGGAGCTCCTGCAACCGTGCCGTGCCGTCGGCCAGCCGGCCGCGGGTTTCGTGGGCAGCAGCCCGTGCCTGCTCGAGGGCCTGCGGTGCGGTTTTTTCCAGCTCACGAAGTGCGTCGAAGTCTTCCTTGTGTGCCTGGAGCGAATCGTTCACCGCTTCACAGCGTCGGATGATGTCCCCCAGCCAGGCCCGCTGCTCCTCTTCGGTGTCTGGAATATGGTCGTCGAGCTGCTGCTGCAACTTGAACGACTCCATCATGTGGGACTTTGCTGCCGTGATGTCCTGGCGAAACGGCTGCACCGCTTCATCGCCGTACTGCGCCATGGCGAAGCCGAGTTCCTGCTCGCTTGACTTGATCGCATCGTCGGCGGCCACCAGCAGGCTCCCGGCCTTCTTTCGCAGGTCTTCGACGGACATGGCGTCATGCGGATCGATCGGACGGCCGTCGGGGCCGGCCACGAGCTGCGGCTGCTGGCGGGAGCCCTTCTTCCGCCTGGACCGGGCATACAGCAGGGCCGCGCCGCCGCCCGCCACCACCACGCCGCCGATCAGCAGCACCGGAGCCAGCGAGGCGCCGCCACCACTGGACTTGACCGATCCGTCGCCGCCCGTGGCAGCGTCCTTGACGGCAGCCACCGTGTCGAGGGCTGCGTCCGCCCATTCCTCGGCGCCCAGGGCCGGCCGGATGGACCGGGCGATGTTCTGGTCGTAGGGCTCGACGGGATTATCCTGGGCGGACTCAAAAACATATTCGCGGCTGTCCACGGCAACGGCCAGTAAACTATCGACGGAGCCCATCGAGTTGAGTTCGGAGGTGGCTTTCAACCACTGTTGGCGGCCGGCCGGGTCGGTGAACTCGTCGACGTACACGATGAAGACGTTCAAACCCTCAGACTGCTGCAGTTCACGGACCGCGTCCTCGACTTCGCCGGTCCGGGAGCCCAGCACACCGGCCTGGTCCACCACAAACTCGCCTGGCGGAAAGTCGACCGGCGGCACGGCGTGCGCCAGCGCTGCCGGCGCAAGGAAGACTGCTGTCAGGCCGGCTATGGCCGCCAGACGCCTGAACGGTGAACGCATGAAGGTCCCTTCGGCAAACGCAAACTGGGGCCGTGGTGCCCCGGCTCGTCAGCATGGTCCGGTCCCCGAACGGGGCGGATCCGCCATTGTGATTCTATGGTCCTGCATTTGACACAGTCCACCGACGCTCTGCGCCCGCGGCGAACGCGGCAGGCGCCGGTGCGCCGGTGGGGGCCCGGTCCCTGAGCAGCTCCGCCGCCGGGCAACGCCCCACGCTGAGGGCGGCCGCCGCCGTCGTACGCATCCGGTTTCTTCCCAGAAACCTTTCAGGAAACGTGCGACGTTATCCCAGCGATGCCGTGCATAGTGGACTGCAGACCAAGAAAGGACCTGCAATGACTGAGAACAATCAGGACCCGCAGCAGCGGCCCGCGCGGCCAGTACCGCCCCAGCCTCAGAATCCGCCGGCCTTCGCAGCCGGAGACCAGCGGTCCGCTGCCAACGACACCGAGCAGTTCGGTTCCCCGGCCCCTGATGCCGCCCGGCAGGTCCCGGCACAGGGAGTCCCGGCACAGGAACAGACGCAGCCCCTGACTTCCCCGACGCTCCAGTACGGCCAGTACGCTCCGGGCACGTTTGGCCAGTATGCCGCTCCGTCCTACGGGCCGGACGCTTCATCCGGTCAGGGCGGCTACGGCAGCCACGGCCAGGGCGCAACCGGCTTCGGCTCCGGACCAGCTGCCGGTTACGGCGGGCAGCAGACCGCAACCAGCGCCAAGAAGCGTTTCGGCACCGGGACGCTGATTGCCGGCATGCTGCTCGCGGGTCTGGCCGGCGGGGGCGTGGCGGTGGGGTCGCAGGCGCTGGCCGACGGTACAGCCGGCACCTCGATTGCCGGCAGCCCGGCCAAGCAGCTGATTGTGAACAACACCGATTCGGTCAACGAAATCACCGCGGCTGCGGCCAAAGCCTCCCCGAGCGTGGTGACGATATCGGTGGCCAGCGGCAACACCGGCGGTTCCGGGTCCGGCATCATCCTGGATACCGAGGGCCACATCCTCACCAACACCCATGTGGTGACCCTCGGCGGCCAAACGTCCAGTCCCGACGTCGAGGTACGCACCAGCGACGGTAATGTGCACAAGGCCAAGGTTGTTGGCACCGACCCGCTATCGGACTTGGCCGTGATCAAGATCGATGCCGAGGGCCTCACCCCCGCGACATTTGGCGACTCGGGGAAACTCAACGTCGGCGACACCACCATCGCCATCGGCGCGCCGCTGGGATTGGCGGGCACCGTCACGGACGGAATCGTGTCCACGTTGAGCCGGACCATCAGTGTCTCTTCCTCGGCGGTTCCGGAAAATTCCGGCGACAGCGCCCAGCCCAGCCCGGGCGACCAGTTCAACTTCCAGTTCCCCGGCGAGAAACAGTCGGCAAACCAAGGCAGCATCTTCATCAACGTGATCCAGACCGACGCGGCCATTAACCACGGCAACTCCGGCGGTGCACTGGTGAACACGGCGGGCGAGATTATCGGCGTGAACGTGGCCATCGCGTCCTCCAGCGAAGACAGCGGCAGCATCGGCGTCGGCTTCGCCATTCCCAGCAACTACGCACAGCGCGTTGCCCAGGAACTGATCAAGGACGGGTCCGCCAGCCACGGCATGCTCGGGGTCTCGGTCACCGCCAAAGCCTCCGGCAACTCCGCCGGCAACACGCAGTTCTCGGTCGGCGCGGACGTGGTCGAGGTAGTCAAGGATTCGCCAGCGGCGAAGGCCGGGCTGCAGAAGGGCGATGTGATCACCGGCGTGGAAAACCGCGTCATCGGCGACAGCCAGTCCCTGACCGCAGCCATCCGTGAACATGCCGCCGGCAGCACCGTCAAGGTCACCTATCTGCGCGGCGGCGAGACACGCACCGCCGACGTGACCCTCAGTGAGGGCCAAGCCTGACCTCAGTTCCTGCGACGCACCTGCGGCCCTGCCATTCACGGCGGGGCCGCAAGTGTTTACCGACGTGGCGTTCCCGGTAAGGTTAGGGTGTTTGCAGCGACCCGCAACACCCGCGCGGGCCGTGGACGGCGGAAGGAAGTTCAGCGAGGATGCAAAAAGCAGCAGGCACAGCCTTGAACATCGTAGTGCTGGTCAAATACGTACCGGACGCGCAGTTCGACCGCCACCTGACCGGCGATCCGGCGACGGTGGACCGGTCGGAGAGCATCCTGTCCGAACTGGACGAATACGCCATCGAATCCGCCCTGCAGTTGGCGGAGGAGCGCGGCGGGCCGAAGGCCGGCAACCGGGTCATTGCGCTGACCATGGGCCCGGCGGCAGCAGCCACCGCGGTGAAGAAAGCCCTGCAGATCGGCGCCACCGAAGGCCTGCATGTGAACGACGACGCGCTGGCCGGCTCCGACGCCACCGGAACATCGCTGGTTCTGGCGGCGGCCATCCGCAGCCTCGGCGACGTTGACTTGGTGCTCACCGGCATGGCGTCCACCGACGGCGAAACCTCGCTGGTTCCGGCGCAGCTGGCCGAGCGCCTGCGCCTGCCGCAGCTGACCTTTGCCGCCAGCCTGGAGCTGGACGGGACCACGGTCCGTGCCCGCCGCGACGGCGACACCCACGCCGACAGCCTGGAAGCCGAACTTCCGGCGCTGGTATCCGTCACCGACCAGATCAACGAACCGCGCTACCCGAACTTCAAGGGCATCATCGCGGCCAAGAAAAAGTCGGTTGCCACGGTGACGCTGGCGGACCTGGGCATCCAGGCCGCTGAGGTCGGCACCGCCGGCGCCTGGACCGCCGTCCGGACGGCCGAGGCGCGGCCGCCGAGATCGCAGGGAACCATCATTACCGATGAGGGCGACGCCGGCATCCGCCTGGTTGACTTCCTGGCCGCCCAAAACCTGCTTTAGTCCGCCACGGAAACCGCGAAGGATATCGGCACCATGCCCACAGTTCTTGTCTTTATCGACCATCCCGGCCAGGCCCTGCACAAGGGCCAGTTGGAACTGCTCACGCTGGCGCGCAACATCGGCGAGCCGGTGGCAGCGTTCAACGGAGACCTCACCGACGCCGTCCGGACCACGCTCGGGGACTACGGCGTGGGAACCATCTACCGGCCGTCAGCGGACCTGGACGGCGCCCTGGTGGCCCCGAAGGCCGCGTTCGTGGCCGCTGCCGCCCGTGAAGCCAACCCCGCCGCGGTGCTGCTGCCGAACACGTTCGAAGGCAAGGAGATTGCTGCCCGGACCGGGATCAAGCTGGATTCGGGCGTCATTACCGACGCGATCGGCGTCTCCGCCGACCTGACCGTGACGAAGAGCGTGCTCGCCGGCGCCTACACGGTCCAGGCACAGGTCGGCAGGGGCACGCCGATCATCACCGTGAAGGCCAACGCCGTTGCCGAGGCCCCTGCGGCCGAAGCGGCCGTGCCGGAGGTGGCGACGGTGGACGCCGGGGACTTCGGCCCCGCGGCCCGCATCACCCACCGCGCGGAGAAAGCCGCCAGTGGCCGGCCGGCCCTGACCGAGGCGCGGGTGGTGGTGGCCGGCGGCCGCGGCACCGGCGGAGACTTCTCGCCGATCGAGGACCTGGCCGACGCCCTGGGCGGGGCAGTCGGCGCATCACGGGCCGCCACCGACGCCGGCTGGATCGAGCACTCGGCACAGGTGGGCCAGACCGGCCAGACCGTCTCGCCGCAGCTGTATGTCTCGGCCGGCATCTCCGGCGCCATCCAGCAGAAGGCCGGCATGCAGACGGCCAAGGTGATTGTGGCGGTCAACAACGACGCCGACTCGCCGGTCTTCGAGATTGCAGACTTCGGCATCGTCGGTGACCTGGCTGAAGTCTTGCCGCAGGCCGCCGCCGAGATCCGTCGGCGGAAGGGCTAGCCGCGGTGACTGCTGCGGAGTTCATGCCGGCACGCGTCCTCGTCTTTGCCGCGCACCCGGACGACCTGGATTTCGGTGCGGCGGGCACCATCGCCCGCTGGACGGCCGCGGGTGTGCAGGTGAGTTACTGCATCATGACCGACGGCGATGCCGGTGGCTTCGACGACGGCCAGCGGGCCGGCATCGTGGAACTGCGGGCGGCCGAGCAGGCGAAGGCGGCGGCGTTGGCCGGCGTGACCGACCTGCATTTCCTGCACCAGCCCGACGGCTATCTGGAGCCCACCCATGAGGTGATCCGGCAAACGGTGGAGCTGATGCGGCGGATCCGTCCCGACATCGTGCTATCCATGCACCCGGAGCGGGCCTGGGACCGGATCCAAAAGAGCCACCCGGACCATCTGGCCTGCGGTGAGATCGTGACCCGCGCGATCTACCCGGCGGTGGAGAACCCGTACGCCTATCCCGAGTTGCTCGAGGCCGGGCTGGCTGCCTACAAGGTGCCTTATCTGTGGTTCTACGGCGGGCCAGGAGAACGGGAAAACCACTTCGTGGACATCACCGACTGGGTCGACACCAAGCTGGACGCCATCCGGATCCATGCGAGCCAGCACCCGGACCTGGCGGGCATGGACGCCCGCGTGCGGCAGAACCTGATGGAGAACGCGGCGCGCGGCGGGCTCCCGGCAGGCCGCAGCGCGGAGGCTTTCCACGTGGTCGGAATCAATACCCCGGAGACGATCGCCGGATTCTGACGCCGGCGGTATGCCGGCTCGGCCGCGGACCCCTGCGCTGCCGGACTCTGACGCCGGCAGCGCGGCAGGTTAGCCGGCCGGAGTGGGAATGACGACGGCGAACGGCAGGCTGGGGGACTCGGCTCCGCCGGGCGCCTCGACCGAGACGGCCAGTTCCCGCGTGGTGGAGATGCCGTCGACCACTACCGGGTTGCCCGCGGTGATGTCCGAGGCCTCAATGGTGCCGGCAGAGACCGGTGCGGAGCCGTCCAGCGGAACCCGCCAGACCTGGTAGGTGCGCCCCTCGGACGCCGCGACGTCGTTGAACGTCAGGACGGCAGCGTTCTTGTCCAGTGAGATGACAGCGTCGACGGTGCCGCCGCCTTCGACGTCCTGCTGGCTAGAGACAACGTCCGGAGCATCGGCGACGTCCTGATCGGAGGTTCCGCCCAGGGCTCCGGCCACGGCGATGGCACCAATAATCACCACGATGGCAGCCAAGGCCAGCAACAGCCACTTGGTCACCGCGGGCATCGGCCGCCGCTCGTCCTCGTCTGCTCCGCCGGTCAACTGGTCGGCGTGCAGTACGGAATGGTCCTCATCCGCTGCTGCGTAGTCGTTCCCCTCGGTGGAGTTTCCGGGGCTGGCCAGGCGATCAGGCTGTGGCGTATCCATAGGCTGCCAGTCTATCGGTCCCAGGGCGCGGTGCCTCTCTGGCCGGCGACACGCTGCTGCTTCCGGCGGCTGGCTACAGCTTCGCCCCGGCAAAGCCGTGCTGCCGCCAGGCTTCGTAGACGGCAATCGAGGCCGAGTTGGCCAGGTTCAGCGACCGCAGCGACGGCAGCATGGGCAGGCGCAGGCGGGCGGTCACGTGGGCATCCTGCTTGACCGCGTCCGGCAGCCCGACGGACTCCGGGCCGAACATCAGCACGTCGCCGGGAACGTAGGAGACGTCCGTGTAGGAGGACTCGCCGTCGGAGGTGAAAGCGAAGACCCGTTCCGGTTGCAGGGCTTGCCAGGCGGCCTCCAGATTGGCGTGGACGTGGACCACGGCCAGGTCGTGGTAGTCCAGGCCGGCGCGGCGGAGTTTGGAGTCTTCGAAGGTGAAACCCAGCGGTTCAACCAGATGCAGTTCGGCTCCGGTGACCGCGGCCAGCCGGATGGCGTTGCCGGTATTGCCGGGGATTTCGGGAGTGTAGAAGAGGATGCGGAACACGGACTCCATCCTAAGCGCGCCGAAGCGCCGTCCCGCACCGGCCGGCGGCCAGGGACCCCGCAGCCGGTCAGCTGTGCATCCCTGCCAGCAGCCGGGCGAGCGAGGGGACATGTACCGTGTTCGGTGCCGGTCCGGAGGTCAGGAACTGCTTGATTTCGCGCACCAGCCGGGCGGCATTGACCACGTGCACCGGCGCAATTCCGTCGGGATCGTAGCCGCGGGTGTAGTCGATCACCGGTTCGTGCAGGTTGCCGTCCGCGGAATGGATCACAATCCAGCCGGTGACATTGAGTTCCGGGAACAGCTCCTGCATCCGCCGCACCGCCGGTGCCAGCTGCGGCGGTTCCACCACGCGGCCGTCCTTGTGCAGGGTGCGCCCATCCCAGCGGAAGTTCCCCCGCGGCAGCAGCATCGAATCGATCAGGGCCAACCGGTAGCCGGCCAGCAGCGCATGGTCGATGAACCCGTTGTCGGCCGGCGAATGCAGGCCGTTGACCAGCCGCGCCGACGGAATCGACGGAAGAATCTGCCGGCTGAGCAATTGCACGCTCAGCGCCTCGCGGCGCAGTCTGGCGCCGGCACCGAAGATCCCGCGCTTGCGCGGCACCCCGTGGATTTGCTGCCGGGCAATGTTCTCCGCCAGCCCGGTGGAGGCCTCTGCGGAGCCATAGGCGGGAACGAAAACCGGCGTGTCGGACGCCGAGGGCCCGCGCTGCCCGGGTGCGCGCCGGGGTGCGGCGGACGCCGCGAAGGACTCGGCGCTGTCCGTTCGTGCGTCCGGGGCGGTGGCGGCGCCATAGGACCGGTCATAGCGGGACCGGGTCTGCGGGTTGCTGAGAACTTCATAGGCCAGGCTCACGCGGCGGAACTCGGCGGGGTCTCCGCCGTGGTCCGGGTGGGTGGCCCGTGCTTGCCTGCGGTACGCAGCCTTGATCTGCTGTGCGGTGGCGGTGACCGGCAGCCCCAAGGCATCGTAATGGGATGGGGGAGTCACCGGCCGCCTCTCTGTAGGGTCTGTGGGTCCTGCGCGAAGCCCAGTGTAACCGCCGGGAAGCGGCCGCCTGTGTCGTGCCGCGGCTGCACGCGATCATGCTGCCACAATGATCTGCTGTGACTTCGTTGCCGCCCGCCGCCCCGATCGCCGTCGCGATCAACCCGCATGCCGCGTTCGGGACCACCGCCCGCGCCGGTGCAGAGGTGATGGCGGAGCTGGCCCGCCGCGGCCGGTACGCCGTCGAGCTGCGGGCGGAGACGTGGTCCGCGCTCGCGGATGGGGTGGCCGGCGAGCTGCGCCGCGGGATCTCCGCCCTGTTGGTGGTGGGCGGGGACGGAATGGTTCACTTAGCAGTCAACGCGCTGGCGGGCACACAGGTTCCGCTGGGGATTGTGCCGACGGGGACCGGAAACGATTTTGCCCGGATGTTCAACCTGCCCACGGAGCCGCGCACCGCCGTCGGGCATTTCCTGCAGGCGCTGGAGCAGCCGCGCAGGGTGGACCTGGGGCGGGTCACCCGCGCGGACGGAACCAGCTGTTGGTTCGCCGGGGTCCTCTCCGCCGGCTTCGACGCCGCGGTCAACGACCGGGCCAACCGCTGGCGCTTCCCGCGCGGCCGCCTGCGCTACCCGCTGGCGATGCTGCGCGAACTCGCCTCCTTTCGCCCGCTCCGCTACAGCCTGATCGTGGACGGGGTGCCGCGGCGGACCGACGCGATGCTGGTTGCCGTTGCCAACGGCCGGTCGATCGGCGGCGGAATGCGCATTGTCCCGGAGGCAGCGTACGACGACGGTGCGCTGGATCTGTTCATCGTCTCGCCGCTGTCCCGTCCCGCCTTTTTGGGCATCTTTCCGCGGGTCTATGCCGGCCGGCACACCAGTCATCCAGCGGTCCACATTGAGCGGGTGCGGACGGTCCGGCTGGAAGCCGCAGGGGTCACCGCTTATGCCGACGGCGAGCCGGTCGGCAGGCTGCCGGTGTCCGTCGACGTGGTGCCCGGTGCGCTGTCCGCCGCCGTGTAACGCAGCAGCAGCATGGAACCGGACTCCAGCACCTGGCGCAGTTCCAGCCGTTGCAGCGACTGGCCGGGAACATGGTCCGAGATCCGCTTGCCGATGCCGCCGGCCAGCAGCGGGCTGAGGGTCAGGCACAGCTCGTCGACCAGTCCCGCGGCCTGGAAACTGCCGAAGAGGGTGGGTCCGCCTTCGCTGTGCAGCTGCCGGTAGCCCCGGGCCGCCAGTGCCTGCACCATCAACGCCGGCTCCACCCGGGCGGTGCCGGCGTCGACCACATCCGCCACCGGTTCCAGTGCGCGGCGACGCGTCGCGGGGGAGGCGGCACTGGTCAACACGATCGGGCGCACCGGTGCGGCCGTGAAGAACTCGCTGTCCGGATCAAGGTTGAGCGAGGCGGAGACCACCGCGACGGGCGGATGCGGACTCAGGCCGCGCGCGGTGCGCCAGGCCTGCGACTCGGCCGAGAGCAGCTCGCCGCCATAGCCCTCCGCCCGGATGGTCCCGGCACCGACCACCAGCACGTCGGCCAGCCGGCGCAGCAGCAGGAAGACCCGCTGATCCACCTCGTCGCCCAGCGTCCCGGAGCGGCCCTCATAGGTGGCCGCACCGTCCAGGCTGGCAACGAAGTTGAACCGGACCCACGGACCGGACCGGGGGAGTTCGCCGTACCAGTCCAGCAGATCCTGGTCGGTGGCCTGTTCCGGCCCGGGCGGCAGGAGGCGCCGGATCGGCCTGGTCACTGCGACGCCGGTTCGTTGACGTCGCCCATGTTGTGTTTTAGATAGGACGGTTCGCGCCAGCCCAGCACGGCCTCGGCCATGCGGATGGCGGCGCTGGCTTCGGGAACGTTGTGCATGCGCAGGATCCGCGCGCCGTTCATGACGCAGATGACGGCGGCCGCGAGCGATCCGGACAGCCGTTCCTGTTTGGGCTGGTCCAGTGTCTCGCCGATGAAGTCCTTGTTGGAGACTGCCGCCAGCGCCGGGTAGCCGAGGGCGGCGATTTCACCGAAGCGGCGGGTGATTTCCAGTGAATGCAGCGTGTTCTTGTTCAGGTCGTGGCCCGGGTCGATGATGATTTTCTCCGCAGGTATGCCTAGGTCCACGGCCAGGTCCACCTTGCGGCGCAGGAAACGGGCAACGTCCTCCACCACGTCGTCGTAGCGGGGCCGCGGATACACCGTGCGGGGGGCGGCGAGCGAGTGGGTGATGATCAGATGCGCCCCGCCTTCCGCCACCACCGCCGCCATGTCCGGGTCCTGAAGGCCGGTGGTGTCGTTGATGACGTTCGCCCCGGCGCGGATGCTCGCCTCGGCAACCGCGGGAAGGAACGTGTCGGCGGAAATCACCACGTCCGAGGCTGCCCGCACCGCCTCGATCACCGGAACAATCCGTTCCGCCTCCTCGCGCGCGGACAGGGCCGGCCCCGGCGCGAAGGGAACACCGCCAATGTCCACCCAGTCCGCCCCCGCTGCCACCGCCTGCAGCGAGGCATCGATGGCGGCCTCCAGCGCGAAGGTCCGGCCGCCGTCGTAAAACGAGTCCGGGGTGCGGTTGACGATGGCCATCAGGGCCACCTGCGAGCGGAAATCGATCCGCCGGGAGCCGAATTCGTGCACCGGGTGGTGCAGCTCGGGCAGGAAGGCGCCGGACGGCGTTCGCTCCGTCAGTGGTTGGCTCACAGGCTGGTCAGCTCCTTGTCGGGGTTGGACAGGTCCGCGGCATCCACGGTGCGGCCGGACCGGATCAGGTCCTGGATGGGCTCCTGGACGTCCCAGATGTTTACATTCATACCAGCCACCACCTTGCCTCCGCGCAGCCAGAACGCGATGAACTCCAACTTGTCCGGGTCCTGGTAGCTGCCCCGGAAGACCGGTTCGCTCTCCGCCGCCCACGGGAAATAGCCGGAGTACTCCATCCCGATGCCGAACTGGTCGGTGTAGAAGTACGGAATGTCGTCGTTGGACGCATCGCGGCCCAGCATAGCGGCAGCGGCAGTTTTGCCCTGCGCGATGGCATTCGCCCAGTGCTCGCTGCGCAGCGGCGCACCGTAGACCGGATGATAGGCGCGGGCTACGTCACCGGCGGCAAAGACATGTTCCGCCGAGGTGCGCAGCCGCTGGTCGGTATCGATGCCGTTGGACACCGTCAGCCCGGCGGCCTCGGCCACCGCCGTGTTCGGGACGGCGCCGATGGCTGCCAGCACCACGTCCGCCGGGAGGCGCTCGCCGTCGTCCAGCAGAACGCCGCTGACCTTGCCGTTCTCGCCGAGGATTTCCATCGGCCGGCGCCCGGTGCGCAGCAGCACCCCCTCGCGGCGATGAGTGTCCGCGAAGATGCTGCCGATGGTTCCGCCCAGCGCCGAGGCCAGCGGGATCTCGCCGCGGCCCACAATGGTGGCCTGGTTTCCAAGTTGGCGCGCCGTGGCGGCAACCTCCATGCCGATCCAACCCATGCCGAGCACCACCAGCCGCTGGTTCCCGGTAGCCAGCAGCGTGTGCAGGGATTCACTGTCATCCAGCGTGCGCAGGTAGTGCACGCCTTCCAGCTCGGCCCCGGGAAGTTCCAGCCTCCGCGGCGATGCGCCGGTGGCCAGCAGCAGTTGGGAGTACTTCAGGGTGATGGCATCCGAGAACGTCACGGTACGGGCACCGGGATCAAAGGACTCCACCGTGGTGCCGCGCAGCAGCCGGACGCCATGCTCGGCATACCAACCAGGCGGCTGCACCAGTGCCGCCTGCGCGTCCTCGCGTCCGGCCAGGAAGTCCTTGGACAGCGGCGGCCGAATATATGGGTGTTGGTCCTCGGCGCCCGCCAGCACTATTTCGCCGCCGTAGCCGCCCTGCCGCAAGGCCTCGGCAGCGGTGGCGCCGGTCAGTCCGGCTCCGGCAATGACGATCGGGTTCTCTGCCATGGCAGCGCTCCTTCAAGGTGCCGGCGGGCACTCCTCGGGCCGTGCCGCGACAGCCCGCCGATCTGATGGAAGCACCGGCAGCTGCCTGTTGGGGCAGGGCCAGATGTTCTAAAATGGTTATGTTCGACTTTAGAAATCTGTTCCGCATAAGTCAATGCACCTGCCACCGGAAAGAGCGCCATGACCGACCAGCCGCCGCCCGGACTCTCGGCCGTCACCGCCTTGGGCGACGACGTTCGCCGCCGCCTGTTCGAATTTGTCCGGCACAGCGCCGAACCGGTGACCCGGGACCAGGCCGCCGCCGCCTTGGATCTGCCGCGCAGCACCGTGTCCCTTCAGCTGGACGCACTGGCCGGGCACGGGTTGCTGAGCGTGGAGTTCCGCAAACTCAGCGGCAAATCCGGGCCGGGCTCCGGCCGGCCGTCGAAGGTGTACGCGGCCGCGGTGCCGGAAGTCTCGGCCTCCGTACCGGAACGCTCCTATGACCTGGCCGGCGAACTGCTGGCGACGGCGGTGGAGGAATCGGCCAAGACCGCGCGTCCGGCGCATGAGCTGGTGGCAGAGGCCGCCCGGGCCAAAGGCCTGGAGCTGGGGGCCGGCGCGGCCGGGCTGGAAGCCGCACTGGCATCGGCGGGCTACCGGCCGCTGCCCGATGCGGCCGGATTTGCGCTGGGCAACTGCCCGTTCCACTTGCTGGCCAGGAGTCATACGCAGACGGTGTGCGGCCTGAATCTGGCCCTGCTGGAGGGGATGCTGGACGGCTGCGCCGACCGGGACCACAGCGTCGCCGCCGATCCGGAGGGGCCGTTCTGCTGCGCTAGAATCAACCGGCGCCCGCCCGCTTGATGCGCCGGCCCGTTTGTGCGCCCCGACGCCCCTCAGTCCGGCGCCCCTCGGTCCGGTAGGGCCGGGTCGAGCGCCTTCCCACCGGCCGTCCGGCAGGCCATCCCACGCGGCGGCTGGGGTGCGGGCACGGGGGCATGTAAAATGTTGGCGTGCCCGTGTACCTTGACCACGCGGCGACCACGCCCATTCTGGCGCAGGCCCTGGCCGCACTCACCCACGAACTCAGCCGCAGCGGCAACCCCTCGTCGCTGCACGGCTCCGGCCGTCGTGCCCGCAGGGTGGTCGAGGACGCCCGCGAGACCATCGCCGCCGCAACCGGAGCCCACCCGTCCGAAGTGATTTTTACCTCCGGCGGCACCGAAGCGGACAATCTTGCCGTCAAGGGGCTGTACTGGGCGCGGCGCGACGCCGATCCCCGGCGCCGCCGCATTTTGTGTTCGCCGGTGGAGCACCATGCGGTGCTGGACACGGTGGAGTGGCTGGAAAAGCACGAGGGCGCCGAGGCGGTCTGGCTGCCGGTTGACGCGGACGGCGTGGTCCCGCTGGAGGCCGTGCAGCGCGAAATCGACGCGGACCCAGCAGCCGTGGCCTTGATTACCGTGATGTGGGCCAACAATGAGGTAGGCAGCGTCCAGCCGGTGGCGGGGATTGTTGCCGCCGCCCAGGCGCAGGGGATTCCGGTCCACTCCGACGCCGTCCAGGCGTTCGGGCACCTGCCGGTGGACTTCAAGGCTTCCGGCCTGGACACCATGGCGATCACCGGGCACAAGATCGGCGGCCCGGTGGGCGTCGGCGCGCTGCTGGTCCGCCGGGACGTCAAGCTGACTCCCGTCCAGCACGGCGGCGGACAAGAACGCGACATCCGGTCCGGCACCCTGGACACCCCGGCGATCGCCGCCTTTGCCGCCGCGGCGGAGACCGTCGTCGGGCACTTGCCTGAAGAAGCCCGGCGTTTGGCGGGCCTGCGCGAGAAACTCATTGCCGGCGTCGTATGCTCCGTTCCCGAGGCGGTGCTGCGGGGGACTCCGGACCCGGAACAGCACGGCCGGCGGCTGCCGGGCAACGCGCACTTCACCTTCCCCGGCTGCGAGGGAGATTCGCTGCTGTTCCTGCTGGATCTGGCCGGCGTCGAGTCCTCCACCGGATCGGCCTGCACCGCGGGAGTGCCCCGTCCCTCGCACGTCCTGCTGGCCATGGGGCTGAGCGAAGAAGAAGCCCGTGGCGCACAACGCTTCACGCTCGGGCATACAACCACCGAATCCGACGTTGACGCATTGGTAGCCGCGCTGCCGGAGGCTTACGCACGGGCCAAAAAGGCCGGCATGGCCGGGCACGTCTCCAGCATCCAGACCGCTGGCACGCAGGCGGATTGACCGGCGCAACGCACGCTGCGTCGGCGCGAACCACTGTGCCGCTGCGGCAGACACAGACAACACATCAGTAGGGAAACGAATTCATGAAGGTACTGGCAGCGATGAGCGGCGGCGTGGACTCCGCCGTGGCGGCGGCACGGGCGGTGGAGGCTGGCCATGACGTGGTGGGCGTTCACCTCGCCCTGAGCCGGATGCCCGGCACACTCCGCACCGGCAGCCGCGGCTGCTGCACCATCGAGGATTCGCGTGACGCCTGGCGCGCCTGCGACATCCTGGGCATCCCGTACTACGTCTGGGACTTCTCCGAGCGGTTCAAGGAAGACGTGGTGGATGATTTCATCGCCGAATACGCCGCCGGCCGGACGCCCAACCCCTGCATGCGCTGCAACGAGCGGATCAAGTTCGCCGCACTGCTGGAGAAGGCGCTGGCGCTGGGGTTCGACGCGGTGTGCACCGGCCACTACGCCAAGGTCATCGAGGACGAGCACGGCAACCGGGAACTGCACCGCGCCGCCGACTGGGCCAAGGACCAGTCCTACGTGCTGGGCGTGCTGACCCACGAGCAGCTCAAGCATTCCATGTTCCCGCTGGCCGAAACGCCGTCGAAGGCCGAAGTGCGCGCCGAGGCCGCGCGGCGCGGGCTCTCCGTGGCGAACAAGCCGGATAGCCATGACATTTGTTTCATTTCCGACGGCGACACCCGTGGCTGGCTGGCCGAGAAGATCGAGATGGAATCAGGATCCATCGTTGACCAGGACGGCCAAGTAGTCGGTGAACACGAGGGCGCCAACGCGTTCACCGTGGGCCAGCGCCGCGGACTGAAGCTGGGCCGGCCGGCGCCGGACGGCAAGCCGCGGTTCGTGCTGGAGATCCGGCCGAAGGAGAACAAGGTGGTGGTGGGGCCGGAGGCCCTGCTGGCCGTGGACCAGATGCGCGGCATCAAGGTTTCCTGGGCGGGCCTGCCGCTGCCCGAGGTGGAAGCGCAGACCTCATTTGAGTGCATGGTCCAGGTCCGTGCGCACGGTGACCCGGTGGCCGCCCGGGCTCAGTCCGAGCTCGACGACGACGGCCGGCAGCAACTGGTGGTCACCCTGATCGAGCCGATGCGCGGCGTGGCTCCGGGCCAGACCATGGTCCTCTACCAGGGAACCCGGGTGCTGGGCCAGGCAACCATTGATTCGGCCCGTTCGCTGAGCTGGGACCCGGCCAAGGTTTCCTGACAGACCGCCGGCGGACTTCACACAGGAGTAACCGGTGCATTGCCGGTGCGCGCCGAACCATAAACTGGGAGCATGACCGAGCCCCACCTTGCCGATGACTTTGACCCGACCGCCAGCTCCCTCTCCGACCAGGTGGCTCCCGAGGTGATGGCGGAGCTGCTGGCAGTGCGCGGCAGCATCGACAACATCGACGCCACGTTGGTCTATCTGTTGGCCGAGCGGTTCAAGGCGACGCAGCGGGTGGGCTACCTCAAGGCCAGGCACAAGCTGCCCCCGGCCGATCCCGACCGCGAAACCGCCCAGATAGGCCGGTTGCGGCGGCTCGCCGAGGAAGCGCATCTGGACCCGGCCTTCGCCGAGAAATTCCTGAACTTCATCATCTCCGAGGTCATCAGGCACCACCAAGCCATCTCCGACGAGCACAACGGCGGAAACTGACGTGACGGCCGGCTCCGACGCACCCGCTGCCGCGGTGCGGCCCAATCAGGTGAGCGCCACCGGGCTGGGCAGCTGGCCGGGTACGGATCCGTCCGAAGCGGCCCGGATCATCCGCGGCGAGCTGGGCGAACCGAACCTGCCTCACCTGGTGGAGCTGCCCGACCGCGGCGTCGGCTCGGACCCTGTGGCGCGCACGGCCGGATTGCTGGAGGAACTGTTCATCGACCTGCAGCCGCATGGCTGGCGGCTGGTGGACCGCCCGGGGCAGGACCACCGCCGGGCTGTTTCCGCCCTGCGCACCGACCTGAACGTGCTGGCCGATGTGGTTGGTGCCGAAGACCGTCCGGGCTCCCACTTCAAAGTCCAGCTGCGCGGGCCGATGTCCTTGGCCGCCAATCTCTACCTCCACAACGGCGAACGCGCGCTGATCGATGCCGGGGCCCGGCGCGACCTTGCCCAATCGCTGGCGGCCGGTGCTGCAGGCCACCTCGCCCAGGTCAAGGCCTCGCTGCCGGCCGGCACAGAGTTGGTGGTCCAGCTGGACGAGCCGGACATCGACGCCGTGCTGGCCGGGACCATTCCCACCGCCAGCGGCTACCGGACCCTGCGGTCCGTGGCCGCTTCGGAAGCATCCGCCGCCTGGGACCTGCTGGCCGCGACCCTTCGCGACGCCGGTGCCGTCGAAGTGGTGGCCCAGGTTCCCGCCAAGGATTCCGCCCTGGACGCGGTGGCCGCCAGCGGCTTGGACGGGTTTGCCATCCCGGCCGGCGGGCTGAGCACCCGGCAGTGGGAAACCATCGCTGCGGCTGTCGAAGCCGACCGGCGCATCTGGGCCGGGCTGGTCGACCCCGCCGCCGGAAGCATCCCGCAGGTCACGGCACTGGTTGATGCAGTGGTGCGGCCGTGGCGGCAGCTCGGTTTGCCGTTGAAACGCCTGCCGCAGCTGCGGATCACGCCGTCCGCCGGCCTGGCCGGATCGGCCCCTGATGCAGCGCGCGCGGTCGTGAAGCGGTTGACCCAGGCGGCCGACGCCCTGAACCAGGTTGTCGCGGAGGCCTGAGCCTGGAGCGGCCCCCGCCAAAGCCGGCGGCCGGCGGCCGACAAAGAGTCTCGGATTCAGCGGTGGGCTGGACTTCGCTCATACCGAGTACGTGAAGGATCCGTCGTATTCGAGCACGGTTCCGAGCTGGCGCTGAATGACCTTGGTGCGGATCCGGAAGCGGTGTTCGGATTCGTCCCACCACTGTTCGGTGAAGGCCGCGGCCTCGAACACGGGTGGCAACGGGACCGAGCGGCGGCCGGCCGCCAGGCGGCTGCGGCGCGAGATGATCCGCATCCGGCCATCGGCGCCGGCCGAGCACGCCACGTCCGTGAGCAGACGACCGCTCCGGCCCAGGGCGCCGACGGCTTTGCCCAGATTGACGTCCCAGCTGGTCCGGTCCTCCATGACCCGTGTCCGGTTTTCGAAGTGCAGTGTCCTGATGGCGGTTAGCTGCGGCAGTCCGCCGGCAGTACGCGAGGCCCGGTTCTCGATGGTGAACGGGACATGGTGCTGGTACTCGGGGAAGAGCGCGTTGTCGCTGCTTGTCAGGCCGAGGAACGGCCGCAATACCGGGACCGGGCAGCCCGCCACCTTAAACGTTCCGGAGCCGACGCCGGTGACCGTCGCACCGCCGTCGTTCTCCTCACCAGGCGTCAGCGAGAAGTAGTGTTGCAGTTCCGGCTGGAGCAGCGCGAAGTCAGTACCCATGGCCAGTTGATAGACGGAGACGGCGGTGTTCATGAAACTACAACCGTCCGGCCGCTTTGAGTCGGATGTACATGTCGGCCAGCTGTGGCGGCAGTTCGTGCGGCGGAGCGTCCACCACTTCGGCGCCCAGCTGGCGGATCTGGGCCGCGACGGCAGCCCGTTCCAGCATGGCCCGCTCCGCGGCCGCCGCCCGGAAGGTGTCGTCTGCGGTGTCGCGCACAGTGCGCAGCCGGTCGACGTGCGGATCGCTGACCGAGGCGACCACCACGGTGTGCTTGGCGGTGAGCTGCGCCAGCACGGGCAGCAGCCCCTCCTCGGCCGCCCCGGAATCCAACGCGGTCAGCAGCACCACCAGGGACCGGTGCGAGGACAGGGCATGGACCTCGGCAGGTATCTGCGACCAGTCCGCTTCGATCAGCTCCGGGTCCAGCGGTGCCATGGCGTTGACCAGCTGGTTGAGCAGGTTGCCTTTGGCCGCGGAAGCGACCTTGGCCCGCGCCCGCCGGTCGTAGGCCAGGAAGTCCACGCGGTCGCCGCCGCGTTCGGCGAGCACCGCCAGGAGCAGGGACGCTTCGATTCCGGTGTCCAGCCGCGGCTCGTCGTCGATCCGCGCGGCCGAGGTGCGGGAGGTATCCAGCACGATCACCACGCGGCGGTCGCGTTCCGGCCGCCAGGTGCGGACGACGACGGCCTGCCGCCGGGCGGTGGCGCGCCAGTCGATCGATCGCACGTCGTCGCCGCGAACATAGTCGCGCAGCGAGTCGAACTCGGTGCCGGCCCCGCGGATCTGCACCGCAACGCGTCCGTCCAGTTCGCGCAGCTTGCGCAGTTTGGAGGGCAGATGCCGTTTGGAATGAAAGGGCGGCAGCACGCGCAGCCGGCCCGGCAGGTCGATCGTCAGCTGCCGCGCGGCCACGCCGAGCGGACCGAGCGACCGGATGGCCACGTGGTGGGCCAACAGGTCGCCGCGGCGCTGGGGCGTCAGCTGGACCTCGAGCAGCCTGCGTTCGCCCGGCGAAATCCGCACGCGCTGTTCGGGATTCGCGGCGCCGGCCGAGGGCTGCCAGCCGTCGCGCACCACTGCCCGCAGCTGGCGGCGGCCATGATTGGCCAGCAGTAGCTGGGCCGTCACTGATTCGCCCAGCCGGACATTCGCCGGCAGCCTCCGCTGCAGCCCCACCCTGCGCGGCGAAAGCGCCAGCGCCAGGTCAACGCCCACCGCGGCCGCCAAGAGCAGGCACCACGCCAGGGCCGTGGCCGGCCGCGGGAAGAGCAGCAGCGGAATGATGCCCGCCAGGGCCAGCAGGACAAAACGCCCGGTAATCGCCACGGCGTGCTCAGCGGGGGACCGGCACGGTGGCCAGAATGCTCTGCAGCACGTCGTCGGCCTGGACGCCGTCCATCTGCGCCTCCGGCCGCAGGCCGACCCGGTGCCGCAGCGCCGGCAGGGCCAGTGCCTTGACGTCGTCCGGAGTCACGAAGCCGCGCCCGTTCAGCCAGGCCCAGGCCCGGGAGGTATTGAGCAGCGCGGTGGCGCCGCGCGGCGAGACGCCCAGCTGGAACGACGGCGCGGACCGGGTGGCCCGGACCAGATCCACAATGTAGCCGACTACCTCGGGTGCGATCGCCACCCGGGCCACGGCGGCCCGGGCCTGGACCAGGTCCTCGGCAGAGGCCGCGGCCCGCACCCCTGCGCCCTGCAGGTCGCGCGGGTCGAAGCCCAGGCTGTGCCGGCGGATGATCTCGATCTCGGCGTCCCGGTCCGGCAGGTTCATGGTCAGCTTCAGCAAGAAGCGGTCCAGCTGGGCCTCTGGCAGCGGGTAGGTGCCTTCGTATTCCACCGGGTTCTGCGTGGCCGCCACAATGAACGGTTCGGGCAGCTTCCGCGATATGCCGTCCACCGAGACTTGGCGTTCTTCCATGGCTTCCAGCAACGACGCCTGGGTCTTCGGGGGCGTGCGGTTGATCTCATCCGCCAGCAGGATATTGGTGAACACGGGACCCTCGCGGAATCGGAATTCGGAGGTATGGGTGTCGTAGATCATCGAGCCGGTGACGTCGCCCGGCATCAGGTCCGGGGTGAACTGGATCCGCTTGGTATCGAGGCTCAGCGCGGCGGAGAGCGAGCGGACCAGCAGCGTCTTGGCCACACCGGGCACGCCTTCAAGCAGCACATGCCCGTGCGAGAGTAGGGCGATCAGCATCCCGGTCACGGTGGCGTCCTGGCCCACCACGGCTTTGGCCACTTCGCCGCGCACATCGTGCAGGGCCTGGCGCAGGCGGTCGTCGTCGGAGGGCGGCGTGGCCACGGCCGGGCCGCTGCCGTACCGGGCCGCGTGCCGCTGTCCTGTCTGTTCGCTCATCGGTGCATTATCTCTTTCTCTAGCTGCTGAAGTTCTTGGGCCCACGCCACCAGCCGGGATTCGGTCCCGGGCGCCTCCTGGCGCAGGATGCGTTCCAGTTCCGCCCTTGCGCGGCCGCTGTTCCGGGCCACCGCATGTACGACGTCGGCGCTGCTGGCTCCCGCGGGCAGGCGCAGGTGGGCGGCGAGCCGGGTCAGGGTTGCGGCGCGCAGGTTGTCCGCTGCATGACCGACTGCCTTGGCACTCTGGTAGAGCCGGGCGCGGCCCTCGATCGTCTCGGCCGAGCGGACCAGGACCGGCAGCGGCTCGGCCACCAGCGGGCCGAGCCGGCGCCCGCGCCAGAACATGGCCGCGACGCCGACGGCCATCAGCCACAGCGACACCGGCAGCACCCATCCCGGCAGCAGGCTCATCGGGTTGACCGGTGTTTCCGCCACGGGCATGTCCTGCGGTCCCGCCCGGTACCAGACCAGCCGGTCCGTGGCGCCCAAAGTGTTCAGGGCCAGCGCCGCGTTGCCGGCCTGGACGATGGCCTCGTTGCTGAGCACCTGACCTGCCCCCAGCACGACGGTGGCCCCGTCCTCGGACAGCACATAGGGGCCGGCGTCTCCTGCAGGCGTTTCGAAGGCGAAGCACATCTCGCTGCCGCCGCGGAAGGACAAGCCCCCGCGGGTGATCTCGCCGGCCCTGGTGGGGCCGGGGAGCGTACAGCCGGCCGGCAAGTTCCCGCCTTCGGCGGGTACCACGCCGGCCGCCCGGACACCGGGGGCGAGCGCCCGCAGGGCCTCGAAACCGGGTTCAAGCAGCACAATGTGGTCGGCCTGCTGCTTCAGCGGTTCCAGCTGCTCCGCCGCCAGGTAGCTGTCCGGGTCATGGACCAGCAGCGTGGCGCCGGCCGCCTGGAGTTGGTCGCGCGTCTCCTGCAGCGAGCCGGTGGCAACAACCTGCACGCCCTGCTGGCGGAGCACCTCGGCCACGGCCTTGGCCCCGTTGGGCGCGGCATTGCCGGGGGAGAGGTCCGCACGGTCGGCTGCCGGGCCGCGGAGCAATTCCAGGGCGACGACGCCGCAGAGCAGCACCAGCAAGACGAGCCAGAAGCTCCACCGACGCAGCCGGTTGCGGAGCGTGGACCACACGCTGCCGCCGTCGCCGACCGTTTCCGGCCGGGTCCCGGCTGCGTGGAATTCTGCTCCGTTGGCTGGGCGTTCGGCCCGGTTTTCGGGGACCGCCGCCGGAGCCGCGGTTGTTCCTGCCGGGGTCATCGCGGCACCGCCAGCGGTGGGAAGGTGGCGCCGGCCGCACCCGGCGACGCGGCAGCCAGCGAGTCATCCAGGGCGGCCAGCCGTTCGACATCGTCCCGGGACGCAGGAACGTTGCCGTAACGCACCGAGTCGAAACGGTTGGCCGCAGTCCGCAGCCGCCCGGCTTCGGTGCTGAACGCGGCAGCGATCCCGGCGGCTGCCTCGTCGGCGGTCCGGCCGGGCTGTGGATCCAGCACCACGCGCTCTTCCATCGACCGCACCAGCGCGCGGAACCGCTCGGCGAGGGCTGTGTCCCAGTCGCCTCGGGTGGCCGCGTCGCGGGAGTTCCGGCGGTGCTCGTCGGCGGTGAGGGGGGCAGCGGCGTCGAAAATTTCCTCCGCTGCACGGCGGCGGGCGTTGCGCCGCGGCTTGACCACCCAGACGGCCGCGCCGATCAACAGCAGGGCGGCCAGGACCAGGATCAACGTGCCCAGATTGGGGCTGAAGCCGTTCAGCTGGGAGATCAGCTCGGCGAACCAGTCGAGGATCCCCTGCAACACCGATTCCAACACTGAGGGGCGGGCGTCCTGGTATTCCTCCTTGGCCAGCTCGCGGACCAGCAGTTCGCGTGCCTCCTCCGGATCCGGGTTCAGCAGGGCCGCGGCGAGCGCCAGAGCTGCCGGGGCCATAGTCACGGCCCCCATGGCCCGGATCTTCCGGGGACCGCGGAGCCGGGCGCCGTTCCGGCACCGAGTCCCGGAATGCTGCGGGTTTCCTGGCCGCCGGAGGCCTCGTGCTCGCGCAGCAGCACCACGTCGAACCCCTCGCGGCGGATCCGCAGGTCGATGTAGACCAGGGCGATCACCGCGGCTTGGAACGCGTAGCCGATGGCCGAGAAGATCGAAGACAGCAGCATCGAAGCCAGCGTGAGCGGTCCCATGGTGGACAGCATGCTCTCGGCCGACGTCGGGTCGCCCAGCAGTGGGCCGGCCAGTCCAAGGATGAACGAAATCGGCATGCTGATCACCGATGTAATCACCGTGACGATGATGGTGCACAGCAGGATGATGCCGAACGTCCGCCACCAGCTGCGGTTGGTCAGCTGCCAGGACCGGGCGAGCGAGTGGAAGAGCGGTGCACGCTCCATGATGATGACGGCCGGGGCCAGCATCAGCTTGATGCCAATCCAGATGGACACAGCCGTCAGGGCCAGAATGATCAGCACGATGATCCAGACCGAGGACACGCCCAGCTGATCGGCCAGGAAGAACGAGCCGGCAATGATCACGACCAGCGCAAGAGCGGTCAGGGCCAAATACAGCAGACCCAGTCCCGCCAAGGCACCGATCCGTCCCTTGGCCAGTGCGAACATCAGGCGGAAGCTGGTTTTCTGGTTGACCGCTGCCCTGGCCGTGGGAATGGCGAGGACGCCTTGCAGGACCAGGACCCCGACGCTGGACAGCAGACCCAGGACCAAGGAGGAGATGATGATGGAGAGGCCGAAGGCCAGCGCGGATTCATCGGTGAGTTCCTCGTTGGCCATGACCTGCAGGCCGCCGAAGGCCGAAATGATCAGTCCGCCGACCAGCCAGGCCAGGGCGCTGATCACTACTTGAAGCAGAACCGCCGTGCCGAAGACGGCCGCCGCGTTCTTGCGGGCAGCTTGGAAAGCGCCGTCGAGGATCTCGCCCACACCGAGCGGACGCAGCGGGATGACGCCCGGCTTCGGCGGCGCCACGTAACCTCGGTACGGACCGGGGCCGGACGGTGCAGGCCAGCCGCCCTGCTGCCCCTGCCACGATCCAGGCTGCTGTCCGCCGGGTGCGGGCTGTCCCACCGGCTGGCCGGGTGCGGGTTGCCCCCACGGCTGGCCCGGTGCGGGTTGCCCCCACGGCTGCTGCTGGTTCCAGCCGGGCTGGGCGGGCGGTGGCTGCTGGCCCGGCTGCACCCACGTCGGTTGAGCGGCAGGTTCCGGCTGTCCCCAAACCGGCTGCTGACCCCAGGCCGGCTGTTGACCCCAGGCCGGCCGTTGACCCCAGGCCGGCTGACCCGGCTGACCCGGCGCTGCCGGTTGGCTCCAGGCCGGCTGGCCGGCCGCATCCTGCTGGCCCGGCCGCTGCCTGCCGGCTTCGTTGCCCTGCCCGGCCGGCTCGGAAGCGCCCCCGCCGTGGGAACCGGCGCCTCCGGAGCCCTGCTGCGGATCCCTGCTGTCGTGCCCGGCGTCGTTGGCCCCGTGGCTCATCGCGTTCCGACTTTCTGATCTCGTGTGGCCGACTGCGGGAGGCCGTCGGCGAAGTGTTAGCCTCTCATCAGCCTATAGTTTCGGTCCGTGAGTTCCTAGAATCCCGGAGCGGGTCCGGCCGTGGGTTCGTTTTTGGTGCGCCCGGTGTGCCGTTGCGGCAGGAATTCAGTGAAGTAGGGGACAATTAGGAGATATGAAGGCACGCATTCTGGTCGTAGACGACGACGAGGCCCTGGCCGAGATGATCGGCATCGTGCTGCGCAACGACGGTTTTGATCCGGTGTTCTGCGCGGACGGTTCCCAGGCCCTCGAGGTCTTTCGCAGCAGCAAGCCCGATCTGGTGCTGCTCGACCTGATGCTGCCCGGGCTGGACGGGATCGAGGTCTGCCGGCAGGTCCGCGGCGAATCGGATGTCCCCATTGTCATGCTGACCGCCAAGGCGGATACGTCGGACGTGGTCCGCGGACTTGAATCAGGCGCCGACGACTACGTGCCCAAGCCGTTCAAACCGGCGGAACTCGTCGCCCGCGTGCGTGCGCGGCTGCGTCCGGGGGACCAACGGGCCCCTGAGACGCTGCGGATCGCCGACGTCGTGATCGATGTTGCCGGCCACGTGGTGCACCGCGGGGACGAGAGGATTTCGCTGACCCCGCTGGAATTCGATTTGTTGGTGGCGCTGGCCCGGAAACCGTGGCAGGTGTTCACCCGTGAATTGCTGCTGGAGCAGGTCTGGGGCTACCGCCACGCCGCAGACACCCGGCTGGTCAACGTGCATGTCCAGCGGCTGCGCTCCAAGATCGAGCGCGATCCGGAAGCCCCCGAAGTGGTGCTCACGGTTCGCGGCGTCGGATACAAGGCCGGCCAAGGGTAAGTGGAGCCGGTTCTCAACCGGTGGAAAGCCAAGCTGAAGGCGGCAGCTGAGGCCGCTTGGCATGCCACGTTGCAGGGCCGCGACTTCCTGAACCGGAAATGGCGGCGCTCGCTGCAGTTCCGGACGGTCACGGCGGCCGTCCTGCTCACCGCCTTCGCGTTCCTGGGCGTCGGCGCGTTCCTCTCCAGCCAGATCGCCTCAGGACTGTACCAGGAGCGCGTGAACCAGGCCGAGGCCGAGTCCCGGCGCGGCCTGTCCCAGGTCAAGACCATCTTTGAGAGCTCGTCTGCCAGCGACCGTGCCACGGTGGCCAGCATGGTGGGGGACACGCTGAAACTGCTGGAGGGCACCGGCGCGGAAGCCCCGCGCTATTACCTGCTGACACCCCTGCCGGGCGGGCAGAACCTCTACGTGTTCAGCCAGTCCAACACATCCATCACCGCTAACATCATCCCGGAGGGGCTGGCCAAAGAGGTCGCCACCGGCAGCGGCCAGTACCGCCAGGCACTCGCGTTGCCGGTAGGCGACAGCGACGTGCCGGCCATCGGCTTCGGCACCCAGGTGCAGCTGCCGCCGGGCAATGCCTACGCGTTGTACCTGGTCTACGACCTCTCCTCCGTGCAGCAGACGCTGGACTTCATCCACCGGGTGCTCTGGATCGGCGGCGCCTTGCTGCTGGTTTTGGTCGGCGGCATCGTCTGGCTGCTGACCCGTGCGGTGGTGCACCCGGTCAGCCAGGCGGCGATCGTGTCGGAGAAGTTGGCCGCGGGCCAGTTGCAGGAGCGGCTGGAAGTCCGGGGCGAGGACGAGCTGGCCCGGCTGGGTGCCTCCTTCAACCACATGGCCGGCAGCCTGCAGGAGCAGATCACGCAGTTGGCCACGTTGTCCGAGATGCAGCAGCGGTTCGTTTCCGATGTCTCGCATGAACTGCGCACGCCGCTGACCACGGTCCGGATGGCTGCCGAAGTGCTCTACGAATCGCGCGAGGATTTCGATCCGATCAACGCCCGCTCCACCGAGCTGTTGTACAACCAGGTGGAGCGTTTCCAGGCGCTGCTGGCCGACCTGCTGGAAATCTCGCGCTTCGACGCCGGTGCTGCCGCGCTCGACGCCGAGCCGACCGATTTGGTGGAAATTGCCCGCACCGCGCTGGACGCTGCCCAGCCGCTGGCGGACAACTCCGGTGCCGAACTGCGCCTGATCGCGCTGGAACCACGCTGCATTGCGGACATGGACCGCCGACGGATCGAACGCATCCTGCGGAACCTGATCGTCAACGCCTTGGAACACGGCGACGGCAACCCGGTGGAACTGACCGTTGGTGCCACCGAGGAGGCGGTAGCCGTTGCGGTCCGGGACTACGGCATCGGCATGACGCCGATGGAAGCTTCGAGGGTCTTCGACCGGTTCTGGCGAGCCGACCCGGCCCGCGCACGGACCACCGGCGGCAGCGGCCTGGGACTGTCCATCTCCACCGAGGATGCGCGCCTGCACGGCGGCTGGCTTCAAGCATGGGGTGAGCCCGGCAACGGTGCCTGCTTCCGCTTGACCTTGCCGCGGCACAGCGGCGGCACGCTCACGCATTCGCCGCTGCCGCTGCCGCCGGCCGGTGCCAACGGCATGCACAGGCACCCGGCGGCGGAAAACGTACTACTCGAACAGCAGGAGGAAAACGGTGTTCCGGACCCCAGCTGACCCCGCCCGCGTGAGCGGGCTGCGCGCCGTCGTCGTTATGGTCCTGGCCATGCTGGCGTTGGCCTCCTGCTCCTCCATCCCGATGTCGGGGCCGGTCGCGACGGTCCAGGCCGACTCCGGGGAGAGCCGGGGGACCGGATACACCTTCAACCCGCCGGGGCCGACGCCCGGGGACGACCCCAAGGAAATTGTCGAGGGATTCATCCAGGCCGGCACGGCGCCGCAGGACGACTACCGGATAGCGCGGGAATTCCTGGCGCCGGATCTGGCGGGCGAATGGCAACCGGTGCAACGGACGCTGGTGTACCGCAACGTCGTCAAGACTGTAGGTTCGCCGTCCGAAACCGAATTCGTGCTTCAAGTGGAAGTTGACACCTCCATCAACGAATCCGGCGTACGGACGCAGGCCGAGGAAGGCGCCACGGAATCGCTGCCCGTGGAGCTGACCGAAGTGGATGGCCAATGGCGGATTTCCAGCATCCCGGACGGAACCATGGTCTCCACCGTGGATTTCCGCACCTTGTTCTCCCCGTACAACCTCTATTTCTACGACCCCACGTACACCTACGCTGTCCCCGACGTGCGCTGGTTCGCCAACCGGCAGGGAATTTCGGCGGCGATCGTGGCGGCCCTGTTGGAGGGGCCGGCACCGTACCTGGCCGGGGCGGTGATCAGCGCCTTCCCGGAAGGATCGCAGCTGGTGCGCCGGGCCGTGCCCATCGAATCGGGTGCTGCAAGCGTTGACCTCTCCGCCGAGGTTCTGACCGGCACCACGTTCCTGCGCCGACAGCAGATGCAGCAACAGCTGGAATTGACCCTGGGCGAGCTCAATACCGTCTCCACGGTGCAGATGACGGTGGACCAGCGGGAAGTGGACCTGGGCAGCGGACCCGATCCTGAGTTCCAGGCCGCGGTGACAGACCCCGCCGTCGGCAATGTACAGGTCGGGATCCTGAACGAGGAACTGGTCTTCTACGAGGGATCACGGCCGGTCAAACCCGAGGGCCTGCCTTCGGTTGACCGACTGAGCCCGCGCGAACCGGCGATGTCGCTGGACCAGGAGCGCTTCGCCTTCTTGACCGCCGAGCGCAACCGGATGTTCGTGATCGGTGAGGACCGAACAGCGGTGGAAGCGGCTTCCGGGCGGGAACTGACCGGTCCCAGCATTGATCCTTTCGGCTGGGCCTGGACCGCCGCCGGCGACGGCAGCGGGAGGGTTTCCGCGGTCTCCGTCGAGAAGCCGGCGGAAGTGGTTGCGGTCAGCGCCCAGTGGCTGACCGAGCGGACGGTGACCGAGCTGCAGATCTCCCGCGAAGGATCCAGGGCTTTGATCATTACCCGGGAAGGCGCAAGCACCGGCGTGTATATCGCCGGTGTGGTCCGGGACCGGGACGGGCGGCCGCGCGGCATCACCACGCCCAAGCGGCTGAAGGCGTCGGTGCCGGTGGACACCGGCGTGTGGGCGAATGAGGACACCGTCATCGTCATGAAGTCCTCGGCGGAAGCGGCAGTGACCGCGGAAATTCTGCACTTGGACGGCAGCAGCCAGCGGACCGCACCGCTGCAAGGCATGGTGGAGATCAGCGCCGGCAACGGTGACCAGGATGTTTACGCGCAAACCAACGAGATGCTCTACATCCGGGTAGGCAACAGCTGGGCCCCGCAGCGGAATTCGCCGTTGGTCATCGATCCGTCCTTCCCCGGGTAGCCTCGCCTCCACAGGCTGCTGCGGGCTCAGCCTTGTCCACAACCGGACGGCATTCGGTCCCCGGAGCGGGCGGGGCCGGCAAGGCTTGGTCCGTGGCAGGGAAACGGCAATGAGGACGACGGCGGAGCTGGGCGGTTGGCTGGACCGGCTGTATTTCAGCCGGGCCAGCCAGGCCCTGCGCGTCTGGTCCGGGCAGTTCGGGCGGCTGCTGCTGCCGACCGATTGCGTGGCCTGCGGTGCGCCGGACCACGTGCTGTGCGCTGCCTGCAGGCAGCGGCTGAGGCGCTCCGCGCTGCGCCCGGTAGCGGTCGAGGAGGCGGCCGAATCGCTCCCGCTGGACGAGTCCGGCCAGCCGCTGCCGGTAACGGCGGGCGGTCCCTACCGGCGCGAATTGTCCCAAGCGGTGCTGGCCTTCAAAAATCATGGCCGGACCGAACTCGCCCCGGTGCTGGCCGTCGCGTTGGCGGGCGCCTTGGACGCGGCCGCGGAGCGTGCCGGACGGCCCGCCGGCGCAGCGTTGGTGCAGGTTCCCGCCCGCGGAATCTCCCGCCGGCGCCGCGGCTACGACCCGCTGCAACTGCTGCTCGCCCGATTGGAACGGCAGGGACTGCTGCCGGCCGGATTGCAGTTGCTGCCTGCCGTCCGGCCGGTGGGCTCGGGGAAGCGACTGATGCGGTGGACTTCCCCGGTCGGGCAGAAGTCGCTGGGCCGGACCGCCCGGCAGCGGAATGTTGCCGGCAGCATGGCCGTGCCGCCGCGCTACGTACCGCTGGTCGCCGGGCGCGGCTGCCTGTTGGTGGATGATGTGCTGACCACCGGGGCAACGATGGCGGAGCTGGCCAGGGCGCTCCGTGCCGCCGGCGGAGTTCCCTTGGGAGGAGCCGTGCTGGCAGCTGCCTCGGCTCCGGCAGGACACGCCGGCGGACCCTCCTCGTGAGCGCCGGACCTGCCGGTGTTGGCGCGGGTTCCCCGCGGAATCGGCAGGAAATGTTCGAGAATATCCGACTAAAAGGTGAATATAAGGCATACGTGATCTAACGTGAGGTATGGGCTCCCGTAAGGGAGGATTCCCGTCTTCAGCGGCTGAAAGGAGTTTCTCTTTCAGTCGCTGTTGTGTCATCTAGGCAACGATGGAGGGCACCATGGAATTCAACATCAACGGCCGCAACCTGTCCGTTTCCGATAGGTTCCGCGAGTACGCTGAGGAGAAGATCTCCAAGATCGAGCAACTGGGCGACAAGGTCCAACGGCTTGACGCCAAAGTCACCAAAGAAGCCAACGCCCGCAATGCCGAGAGCTCGATGACCGTCGAACTCACCGTGCTCGGCCGCGGCACCGTGGTCCGTGCCGAGGCCAAGGCAGCGGACAAGTTCGCAGCTTTCGACATTGCCTACAACAAGCTCCTGGAGCGCCTGCGCCGCGCCCGGGACCGCCGCAAGGTTCATCACGGACGCCACACTCCGACCGCCGTCCACCAGGCCACCGCCACGCTGGAACCGGCCAGTACGGACGTGCCGCTGCATGAAGAAACGCTGGCCTCCGCGGCCGCTCTCCAGACCCCAGCCGAGGAACGGACCGGCTACGAGATCGAAAACGACGTCCCTGCGGGAGACTCCCCGGTGCTGATCCGCCGTAAGGTCTTCCCGGCCGCGGCAATGACCCTCGATGATGCCGTAGACAACATGGAACTGGTGGGACACGACTTCTACTTGTTCGTTGACAAGGCAACCAGCGCGCCCAGCGTCGTCTACCGCCGCCGTGGTTGGACCTATGGCGTGATTACCCTCGATGCCGACTGCAGCGCCGAAGAAGCCAAGGCGCGCGAAGAGCTGCTGGCCTACCGCTCGCAGGAGAGCGCCAACGCCTGACTGCCGCCGCGGCTGCCTAATATGAAGGCATGACAGCCCGCATCAGTCTGGCCCAGGCCCGCCGCATTGCGCTGGCCGCCCAGGGAATGGCCAAGGAACGGCCCACCGGTCTTGTGACAGCAAGGCAGGTGGGCCGGACCTTTGACCGCATACGGCTGCTGCAAATCGATTCGGTGAATGTGCTGGTGCGCGCTCACTATCTGCCGTTCTACTCCCGGCTCGGCGGCTACGACGTCGACATCCTCCACCGGCTGGCCGGGAAGGCACCGCGCCGCATGATCGAGTACTGGGCCCACGAAGCCAGCTACATCAAGCCGGAGGATTTCGCCGATCTCCGCCAGTGGCAGCGGCGCCGCTGGGTGGGCGCTTCCGGCATGGATCCGGACCTCGTCCGGGATTTGTCCGCCCGGATCCTTGACGCGCTCGCCTCCTCGCCGGGCCTGACTGCCCGGGCCGTGGCCGACCGGATCGGCCATGAAGAGACCCGGGCCAAGACCGACTGGGGCTGGAACTGGAACGCCGTCAAACGGGTGCTGGAGGCGCTGTTCGAACAGGGGCTGGTCAGCGCCGCCGCGCGCACACCGCAATTCGAACGGCTCTACACCCTGACCGACAGGGTATTGCCCGCGCCGCATGACGCGGGGCACCGGCCCCATCCGGAGGAAGCGATGCTCCGGCTGATTGAGGCCGCGGCGCGGGCCCACGGCATCGGGACGGTCAAGTGCTTTGCCGACTACTTCCGTGTCCCGGTGCGGGCTGCGGCCGGCGCGGTGCGGGCGCTGGAGGCCGATGGCACCTTGGAACGCGTAGCGGTGGATGGCTGGAATTCAGAGGTCTATCTGCATGCGGATGCAGCACGGCCGCGCCAGGCCACCGGCCGGGCGCTGCTGAGCCCCTTCGATTCCTTGGTTTTCGAGCGCCAGCGGGTCGAACGTTTGTTTGACTTCCGCTACCGGATCGAAATCTATACGCCGGCGGCCAAGCGGACCTACGGTTACTACGTCCTGCCGTTCCTGCTGGGGGACCGGTTGTGCGCCCGGGTGGACCTGAAAGCGGACCGGCCCGCAGGCAGGCTGGTGGTCAGGTCGGCGCATTCCGAAGACGACGCTCCGGCCGGCACGGCGGCGGAGCTGGCAGCCGAGCTCGCGGCCATGGCCGGATGGTTGGAGCTGGACAGCGTGGTGGTTGAGAGCAAGGGCGATCTGGCTGCCGGCCTGGCCCGGGAAGTTGCGAAACGGGCGCAGGGAACCAAAACGGTGCCCGGCACGTCTCTCACGTAGACTGAACAAGCCAGAATTCTGCGCGACTGACTGGGAGCAATGTAGTGCCAACGATTCTCGAGCGTGTGCTTCGTACCGGCGACAAGAAGACGCTGAAGAGGCTGCGCGGTTACGCCGATGCGATCAACGTGCTGGAAGAGGACTTTAAGTCCCTCACAGATGCCGAGCTGCGCGGGGAAACCGACACGCTGAAACAGCGCTACCAGGACGGCGAGGTGCTGGATGACCTGCTCCCTGAAGCATTCGCCGCGGTCCGCGAAGCCGCCAGCCGCACGCTGGGGCTGCGCCACTTCGACGTCCAGCTCATGGGCGGGGCGGCATTGCACCTGGGCAACATCGCGGAGATGAAGACCGGTGAAGGCAAGACGCTGGTGGCTACCGCTCCTGCCTACCTGAACGCGCTCACCGGCAAGGGCGTCCACGTCGTCACGGTCAACGACTACCTGGCCGAGTACCAGTCCGATCTGATGGGCCGTGTCTACCGCTTCCTCGGCCTGACCAGCGGCTGCATCCTGGCGAACCAGAACCCGGCCACCCGCCGCGAACAGTACGCCGCGGACATCACCTACGGCACGAACAACGAGTTCGGCTTCGACTACCTGCGCGACAACATGGCCTGGAGCCGCGACGAGTTGGTGCAGCGCGGACACCACTTCGCGATCGTGGACGAAGTCGACTCGATCCTCATCGACGAGGCCCGTACCCCGTTGATCATTTCCGGCCAGGCCTCCGGCGACGTCAACCGCTGGTACACAGAATTCGCCCGCGTGGTGATGCGGCTGAAGGACACCGAAGACTACGAGGTCGACGAGAAGAAGCGCACCGTCGGCGTGCTCGAGTCCGGCATCGAAAAAGTCGAGGACTACCTCGGCATCGACAACCTGTACGAGTCGGCGAACACGCCGCTGATCGGGTTCCTGAACAACGCCATCAAGGCCAAGGAACTGTTCAAGCGGGACAAAGACTATGTGGTGCTCAAAGGCGAGGTGCTCATCGTCGACGAGCACACCGGGCGAATTCTGGCCGGACGCCGCTACAACGAAGGCATGCACCAGGCGATCGAGGCCAAAGAAGGCGTCGAGATCAAGGCCGAGAACCAGACCCTGGCAACCGTGACGTTGCAGAACTACTTCCGGCTCTACGGGAAGCTCTCCGGCATGACCGGAACGGCCGAAACCGAAGCCGCCGAGTTCATGAGCACCTACAAGCTCGGCGTGGTGCCGATCCCGACGAACAAGCCGATGGCGCGCATCGACCAGTCGGATCTGATCTACAAGAACGAGATCGCCAAATTCGACGCCGTGGTGAAGGACATCGCCGCCCGCCACGAAAAGGGCCAACCGGTCCTGGTCGGTACCACCAGCGTGGAGAAGAGCGAGTACCTGTCCAAGCAGCTCGCCAAGCAGGGCATCCGCCACGAAGTGCTTAACGCGAAGAACCATGCCCGTGAAGCGGCGATCGTCGCACAGGCAGGCCGCAAGGGCTCGGTCACGGTCGCCACCAACATGGCTGGCCGCGGCACCGACATCATGCTCGGTGGCAACGCCGAGTTCAACGCCGTGTCCGAGCTGGAACGCCGTGGCCTGGACCCGGCCGAGAACGCGGAGGAGTACGAGGCCGCCTGGCCTGCGGTCCTGGAATCGACGCAGAAGGCAGTGCAGGCCGAGCACGACGAAGTCAGGGCGCTGGGCGGGCTCTACGTGCTGGGTACGGAACGGCATGAGTCGCGCCGCATCGACAACCAGCTCCGCGGCCGTTCGGGCCGGCAGGGCGACCCCGGCGAATCACGCTTCTACCTGTCCCTAACCGATGACCTGATGCGGCTGTTTAATGCCGGCGCCGCCGAGCGGATCATGAATTCCTCGCGGATGCCCGACGACGTGGCGCTGGAGTCCAAGATGGTGTCCAAAGCCATCCAGAACGCCCAGGCGCAGGTCGAAGGCCGTAATGCCGAGCAGCGCAAGAACGTGCTGAAGTACGACGACGTGCTCAACCGGCAGCGCGAAGCGATCTACAACGACCGGCGGCGGATCCTGGAGGGCGACGACCTGCACGAGAAGGTCTCGTTCTTCCTCGAGGACGTGGTGACCGCGATGGTCAACGAAGCCACGCAGGAAGGCCACGGCGACGACTGGGACTACGAGCAGCTGTGGACCAACCTCAAGCAGCTTTACCCGATCGAGCTGACGATCGACGAAGTGCTGGAGGAGGCCGGCGGCCGGTCCAAGGTCACGGCGGATTTCCTGCGCGCTGAAATTGTGTCCGATGCCAAGGTCTCCTACGCTCAGCGCGAGCAGACACTCGGATCGGAGACCATGCGCGAATTGGAGCGGCGCGTAGTGCTCTCGGTGATCGGCCGGAAGTGGCAGGAACACCTCTACGAAATGGACTACCTCAAGGAAGGGATCGGCCTGCGCGCCATGGCGCAGCGCGATCCGTTGGTCGAATACCAGCGCGAGGGATTTGTCATGTTCCAGACGATGATGGAGTCCATCCGTGAAGAGAGCATCGGTTATCTCTTCAACCTCGAGGTCCAGGTCCAGCAGCCTGCCGAGGTGACTGCGCCGGGTATTGCGGACGCCCGGGCGGCCGCGGGGCCGCAGATCGTGGCGGCAGGTTTGGAAGCTCCGCAACGCCCTGCCTCGCTGCAGTTCACGGCACCGACAGCGTCCGGGGAGGCCGAGACCCGGGTGGAGCGCCAAAGCGCAGCCAAGGCCGAGGTAGCCAAGGACAAGCGGCCCGCGAAGAGTGGCAAGCGCCGGAAGTAGCCTGGGGCCGCCGGTCAGCCGATCTCCAAGGCCGTGACCTTCCACAGCCCCCGGACCAGTTCCAGCCGCAGTGCGATGGCGCGCACCCGCCGGGCATCGACAACCACGAGCGACGCTTCGTAGGCGCCCTCGGCAGCCCGGCAGACCCTTGCGGACCGGACCACCGCGCTCCGGTGCAGCCGCAGCGGCACGCCGCCGCCGGACCGAAGTTTGGCCTGGTGCGCCTTGACGATGTCTGCGCGGTGCACCAGTTTTTCGTAGCTGGCGGGATCGAGCCAGCGGGCCAACTGCTGGACCGGCCGCGTGCCGGCAACCGCTTCCAGACAGGCCTGCGCCACGGACCGGGCCGTCGCCGTCACCTGGCGCAATTCCGCCGCCGCTTCGGGATCCGCCTTTGGGTGCAGCCGAACCGGCGGAGACACCGCACCGGGCCCGGATGGCCGGTCCGCCTCGGTCGGGTCCGGTCTCCTGGGCTGGAGGCGGATGACCGGCGCGAAGTAGCTGTCGGGCCCGGTGGGATTAACCCGCCGCACCGTCAGTGGCCGCGGCGCGCCGCTGGCCGGGGCGAGTGCGTGCGCCTGCGCGGCAGCCTCCGCGTCTTCCGCCCGTGTCCGTGCGTCCGGGAGTCGTCGAACGTTGTCCATGTCCTGCCCTTTCCACTGGTTGTGCGTTGGTGCTGCTCTGTCACCTCGTTGTCCGGCGGCTCCGGCGAGACCCGGGGACCCTCCTAACGCGGCGGGGGAACGACGAGGGTTTGCCCCGGCCGGATCAGCGAGGGGTCAGGACCGATGGTTCTCCGGTTGGCGGCATGCCAGTCCGGCCACCGCTCGGCAATTTCCGCGTCCGTCGCCAACGGGCCGAGCTCGGCAGCCGCTAGATGCCAGAGGGAGTCTCCGGCAGTGACGGTTACGGAGCGCGGGCTTCCGAGATCATGCCGGGTCAGCGGCTTGGCGACGATGCCGGGCGCCGCCGCCGGGGGAGTCGGTTGCCACGAGGGGTCCACAACTTCACCGGCCGGATAGGCCGGTTGCCACAGCGGATCGATGCCGACGGTGTCCGTAGGGCCGGTGGACGTCGGCGGTCCGGCGGTAGCGGCCGCAGGGGAACCATGGGCGACGGGAACAACCATCAGGTTGAGCCCGACGACGCCGCCCGCCAACCGCAGCAGGAAGGCCGGACTCGCGGCGGCCGACAGTGCCGCCAGCCGCAGGTGTCCGGTTTTCGCCAGCATGGCGCCGGCTGCGGCTGCTGCCAGGCCAAGGAGAAGCCAGCACAGCACAACGGCACCGGCGCCGATGGAGAGAACCGCCAACGCGTCCTGATAGTTGTGCGGGGGCCACAACGACCCGGAGCCGATCCTCGTCCCGGCAAGAATCAACACGGCACCGCTCCCGAGTATCAGCCCTGCGGTGACGAGATCGGAGATGATTCGGCGCATCGGATGCCCTCCAGTCGGTGCCTAAACTTCGATTTGATGCCATTTGGTGTCGTTTGATGGCGTTTAGAAAGCTGAGGATCCATATAGTGGCACTTAGGCGGCGTTGATGTAAAGACCCCGACCCGATTGACGTTGTTTGTCCGTGCTTCCTAGGCTTGCGCCATGCGATGGGACGCCCTGTTCGAGGATCTGGAGGCACAGCTGCATGCCGCGGACCGGCTGGAGCTGGAGGCCGAGGTCAACGAGCGAGCCCGGATAGAGCTAGCCGCTGTGGATCTCGCCAACAGGCTGCGAGGACAAATGGGTACGCGGCTGCGCGTGAGCGTCGGCGCACAGCTCAGGTTCGACGGAGCGCTGGCCCACGTCGGGTCTACCTGGCTAGTGCTCACCGAGGGCGTGCGGAGCGTGCTCGTGCCGTTGGCCGCCGTGCAGCTGATCGAAGGCATGGGCCGGCACGCGGCGGCAGACGAGTCCGTAGCGCGCCGGCTCGGGCTCGGGTCCGCACTGCGGGGGCTCGGCCGGGACCGAGCTCCGGTAGGCGTCTATCTGACAGGCAACTCCGGCACGGCGGCGGCTGAGGGAGTGATCGACAGGGTCGGGGCTGATTCCTTCGACATCGCTGCGGTACCGTCCGGAGAGGACCGGCGCGCGGCCAATGTCCGTTCGGTCTACACCGTGCCGTTCACGGCCATCGCGGCACTGGTTTCGCGGCGCCTGGACTGAACGCTCACTCCGCGTTCGACTTGGCTTCTTCGATCTGCCGACGAGTCTGGGCGTACTTGTCCTGGATGTACTGGTCCAGCACAACCTGCTCCACCCGCCATTGGCCCCGGCCGCCGATCTGGATGGCGGGCAGCTCGCCGCTGCGAACCAGGGCGTAGGTCTGCGACGAGGAAATCTGCAGCTCTTCGGCCACATCGGCCAGAGTGAGGAACCGTGGCATGGACAGATCCTTGGGGACGGGGATGGTTTCCCCATTATGGCACCGTTTGATGCGGTTTGGCGGAGCTGAGGCTCTGCTGTTGAGGCGAGTAGTTTTCCACAGATTGCGCCCGGAACAGGTGGCTGCAGTTCCCAAGCGGCACCGGCTCGACCAGAATGGTGCCACCCGCGTCCCGGAGCCCAGGTTCGGACGGCAGCATCGCTGTCCGCCCAGCGCGGGGATTGAGGGGGAGATCCTTGAGCGCTGCCATCACGGAAAAGACCGCGGCACCACGGTTAAAGCGTCCGTCCTGGAAAGATCCGCGCCTGCTGGTGGGGTTACTGCTGGTGTTGGCGTCAGTGGCGGGGGTCTCCGCGCTGGTGGCCACCGCCGACCAAACCGTGGGTGTGCTGGCGGCCAAATCTGACATCGCGGTGGGGCAGGCGGTTTCCGCCGATGACCTGATCGTCGTCGACGTGAGGCTGGGCGACGCCTCGGCCCGCTATCTACCGGCGGATGCCGGGCTGCCGGCAGGCGCGGTCGCTACTGCGCTGATCCGGGACGGCGAATTGCTGCCGGCCTCGGTGCTGGGCACGGCCGATGACCTGGACCGGAAACCGATCGGATTGAACATTGAGAGCCCGCTGCCGGAAGGCACCGGGCCCGGCTCCAGGGTGGACGTATGGGTGTCCCTGCCCGATGGCCGGAACGGCTTCGAGCAGCCTGAACTGCTGCTTGCCGCGGCCGAGGTATCGCAGTTGGCGGACGCCACCACGGCGTTCGGCTCGTCCGGTGCGGAACGCCTGCACGTGCTGGTCGGGGATGACACCCTGCCGGCGCTGCTGCACGCGCTCGCCAACGGCGCCCGCATCAACGTGGTGCTCAATCCGGGCGGCACTTCGTGAGCCTGCCGGTCCTCACCTTGGGCACGGCGGCCGTAGACTTCGTCTCCGGCCTGGAGCGGCTGCACGGGCCGGTGACGGTGGTCCGGCGCTGCGCCGAACTGGCGGAATTGCTGGCGGCGGCGCAGTCCGGATTGGCCCGGGCCGCCATCATCGCCGGCCAAACCCAGGACCTTGACGGCGGGGTGCTGGAGCGGCTGCTCAGCGCCGAGGTCTCGGTGGTGGCGCTCACCGACGACGACGGCGAACGGCTCCGGCTCGAGGCGCTCGGCATCCGCACCGGTGCGGAAACGGTCGAGCCCGAGGCCCTGGCGGCCCTGGTGGCCGAGTCGGCGGCGCAGTTGCAGGGCACCTGGCCGCCGGCCCGAGCTGCAGCGGGAGCGGCCGGCCCGCGACTGGCCGGGTTGGCGGACCCCGCCGGCGCGCTGCGGACACGTGATGCCGACCCGGGGCAACCTGGAATGCCGGCCGCGAAGGGCGAGCTGGTGGCGGTATGGGGTCCGGCCGGGGCACCGGGCCGCACCACCGTGGCGGTCAACCTCGCCGCCGAATACGCAGCCGCCGGGCAACGGACCCTGCTGGTCGATGCGGATACCTATGGGGCCAGCGTGGCAGCGTTCCTTGGCCTGCTGGACGAATCTGCGGCCTTGGCCCATGCCTGTCGGATGGCGGACCAGGGCATGCTGGATAGGGAGGCATTCGAGCGGGTCTGCCTGAAAGTGGCGGTGACCGGTACGTCGCTGAGGGTGCTGACCGGGATCACCCGGGTGGACCGCTGGACCGAGCTCAGGCCGTCGGCACTGGGAACGGTCCTGGAGCTGGCGCGCGCGCTGGCGGACGTCGTCGTCGTGGATTGCGGGTTTTCGCTGGAGCACGAAGAAGAGCTGAGCTTCGACTCGATGGCTCCGCGGCGCAACGGGGCTACCTTGCGCGTGCTGGAGCTGGCGGACCGGCTGCTGGCAGTGGGCAGCGCCGATTCCGTCGGATTGCCGCGGCTGGTCCGGGCCCTGGACGAACTGGAGCACGCGATCCCTTCGACGTCCGCGGAGGTGGTCCTGAACAAGGTCCGGGCGGCGGCGGTGGGGGCCCGGCCGGAGGCGCAGTTGCGGGAGGCGTGGGAGCGGTTCGGGCCGGTGCGCGAGATCCGTGCCATGCTGCCTGCCGATCCGGCGGCAGCCGATGCCGCGCTCCTGGGCGGATCGGTCCTGTTGGAGTCCGCGCCGGACTCCGCGCTGCGCCATGCCATTGCCGGGTTGGCAGGAAGCCAGCTGTCGGCACCCAGGCGGGGACCGCGCCGTCGGGCCCTGGTCAAAGTGAAGTTTTGAACGTGCCGCGTTAGGCTTGCGCAAGGACCGCAAAGGCGCGGTTTGGACACACCTATCGGAGGCGTTTTACATGTCGACTGGATCCAGCATGGCGGATCTGTCCAGCTCAGCAACGAACGATGAGGAATTCATCGCCAAATACTACGAGCATCTGGCAGCGGACGACGCGGCCAGCTACAGTCCCGATGTACTCAGTTCCCGGGCACTGGCGCACCGGGAACTGGCCGCCCACCGGCCCCCGGCCGAACCTGTGATCGGGATCCATGACGAACCCGACGCCAGCGTCGTCATGATTGTCACCGATGACATGCCGTTCCTGGTGGATTCGGTCACTGCTGAGGTGGTGCGGCACGGCATTGCCATCCGGATGATCATGCACCCGACTTTTGTGGCAACCCGCGACCGGGACAGCCACGACCTGACCGGCGTGGAGCGGGTCCCGACCAGCGCCGGAGTCTCCAGCGGGGACACGGCGGCGCTGCCGAACCTGGCCGCATTCGAGGCCGGCAGCGGCAAGGTCCTGCGGATCGAATCCTGGATGGCGGTGGAAACCGCCCGCATCGACCCGGCGAAGGCCGCCGAACTGGAGGCCGGGCTCAAGCGTGTCCTGGCGGACGTCCGGGCCTCGGTCGAGGACTGGCCGGCCATGCGCCGGCAGGTGCGGCAGGTGGCCGAGTCGCTGGATTCGGTGGTCGGCGCCGAGGAGATTCCCGACCTGGCCGAAGCCAAGGCGCTGCTGGAATGGCTCGACGACGGCAATTTTACCTTCCTGGGCTACCGCGAGTACGACCTCGTCACCCAGAACGGCGAAGACGTCCTGCTGGTCCGTCAGGACAGCGGCCTGGGCATGATGCGCCGCGTCGCCGACGCACGGCGCGTCCAGCACCTGACCGAAGAAGGCCGCGCCCGCGCCCGGGAGAAACGTGCCCTGGTGATCACCAAGGCGAATTCGCGCTCCACCGTACATCGCGCCGCGTACCTGGACTACATCGGGGTGAAGAGCTTCGATGCGCAGGGCAACGTCGACGGCGAGCGCCGCTTCATCGGTCTCTTCGCCACCAGCGCGTACAACCGCTTGGTGAAGAACGTCCCGATTGTCCGGCAGAAGGTGGCGGCCGTGCTGCGGCACAGCGGTTTCCCGGCCGATTCGCACTCCGGCAAGGATCTGCTCTCGATCCTCGAAACCTACCCCCGCGACGAGTTGTTCCAGATGGACACCGACGAGCTGGCAGCGACGGCGATGGGCATCCTGCGGCTGCAGGAGCGGCGCCGGACCCGGCTGTTCCTGCGCGCGGATGTCTACGGTCGGTTCGTTTCCGCGCTGGTGTTCCTGCCGCGCGACCGCTACACCACGGCCGTCCGCCTGCGCATCGAAGGCGAGCTGCGCCGCACCTTCGACCCGCAGAGCATTGACTACGAGGCGCGGATGTCCGAATCAGCGCTGGCCCGGTTGTTCTTCCGCATCCGGCTCAAGCGGGATTCCGGGGTGCCGAAGGTCGATACTGCCGAGCTTGAGCGCCGGCTGGCCCAGGCCTCCCGGTCCTGGTCGGAGGGCATCGACGAGGTGCTGCGCGCCAACTTCGACGGCGAGGCCGCCGCACGGCTCTCGGCCAACTGGAAGGACGCGTTCCCTCCCAGCTACTGGGTGGACTATGAAGTGGAAGACGCGCTCGAGGACATCAGCCGCTTCCGCAGCTACGAAGGTGGCGAAGCCGAGGCCGCCCCGGTCCTGCATGTCTATGTTCCCGAGAAGAGGACCGATGTCCTGGCCGCCGACGCCCGGCTGAAACTGTATCTGCCGGAGGCGCGGTCGCTGAGCAACATCATGCCGATACTGCAGAACACCGGGCTCGAAGTGCTGGACGAGCGGCCCTTCGAGATCATGACGGCCGACGGGGAAGACTACTTCCTGTATGACTTCGGCCTCCGGTACCCTGCCGGCGTCGATCCGATTGCCACCGGCGGCCTGCTCGAAGAAGCCTTCGGCGCCGCCGTCACCGGGCGCAGCGAATCGGACGGCTTCGACCGGCTGGTGCTGGCCGAGGGAATCGGCTGGCGCCAAGTGGCAGTGCTGCGGGCCTACACACGCTACCTGCGGCAGCTGGGCAACCTGGTGTCCTACGCGTTCGTCTCGGACACGTTGTTGGCCAACCCGGACGTGGCCCGGGCACTGCTGGCGGTGTTCAACGCCAGCTTTGATCCGGATCTCGACGGCGACCGCGAAGCAGCGGTCGAGGCCGCCCGCTCCGACTTGGCAGCCGGCCTGGACGCCGTCCCGACGCTGGACGCCGACCGGGTGCTGCGCTCGCTGTCCAACCTGATCGGGGCAACGCTGCGCACCAACTACTTCCAGAACAAGACGTACTTCAGTTTCAAACTCAGTCCCGCGCGGATCGAAGGCGCACCGTTCCCGCGGCCGAAGTACGAAATCTGGGTCTACTCGCCGCGCGTCGAAGGCGTCCACCTGCGGTTCGGCGACGTGGCCCGCGGCGGGCTGCGGTGGTCCGACCGGCGCGAGGACTTCCGCACCGAAATCCTGGGCCTGGTCAAGGCACAGACGGTCAAGAACGCGGTCATCGTACCGACCGGCGCCAAGGGCGGGTTCTACGCCAAGCGCCTGCCGGACCCAGGGGTGGACCGCGCCGCCTGGATGGCGGAAGGACAGGACAGCTACCGGACCTTCATCCGCGGCTTGCTGGACATCACCGACAACCTGGTCCGGACCGAGTCCGGCCAGAAGGTAGTGCCGCCCGAGCGGGTGGTCCGGATGGACGGCGACGATACCTACCTGGTGGTGGCAGCCGATAAGGGAACCGCGAGCTTCTCCGACATCGCCAACGACATCTCGCTGGAGTACGGCCACTGGTTGGGCGACGCGTTCGCTTCCGGCGGCTCGGTTGGCTACGACCACAAGGAAATGGGCATCACCGCCCGCGGAGCGTGGGAATCGGTCAAGCGGCACTTCAGCGAACTCGGCGTCGACACCCAGGCCGAGGACTTCACCGTCGTCGGGGTGGGAGACATGAGCGGCGATGTGTTCGGCAACGGGATGTTGCTCTCCGAGCACATCAAGCTGGTCGCTGCCTTCGACCACCGGCACATCTTCCTGGATCCTGATCCCGACGCCGCTGCCTCCTTCCAGGAGCGCCGCCGCCTGTTCGAGCTTCCCAGGTCGTCCTGGGCCGACTACGACGACAAGCTGATCAGCGCCGGTGGCGGGGTCTACCCGCGGTCGGTGAAGTCGGTTCCGGTCTCCGAACAGGTCCGGGGCATCCTCGGGTTGGATCCGCAGGTCACGAGCATGAGCCCGCCCGAACTGCTGCAGGCCATCCTGAGGGCACCGGTGGATCTGCTGTACAACGGCGGCATCGGCACCTATGTGAAGGCCTCGACCGAGTCGAACGCCGAGGTGGGGGACAAGGCCAACGACCCCATTCGGGTCAACGGCAACGAGTTGAGAGTCAAGGTGATCGGTGAGGGCGGCAACCTGGGCATGACCCAGCGCGGGCGCATCGAAGCCGCCAGCCAGGGGATCATCCTCAACACCGATGCCATCGACAACTCGGCCGGTGTGGACTGCTCCGACCACGAGGTCAACATCAAGATCCTGGTGGACCAGATGGTCGCCGCCGGAAAACTGCCGGTGGAGGAGCGGTCCGGCCTGCTGCACTCGATGACCGAGGAAGTCGGCCGGCTGGTGATCCAGGACAACATCGACCAGAACGTCCTGCTGCTCAATGACCGCCAGCACATCACCAAGGCGAGCCCGAGCTTCGAACGCCTGATGGACTGGCTGGAGAACCATGCGGAACTGGACCGGGAGCTGGAAGCGCTGCCGACCACCGAGGAACTGCACGAACGGATCGACGCCGGCCTGGGCCTGACCTCGCCGGAGCTGTCCGTACTGGCGGCCTACTCCAAGATCGAACTGACCCATGCCCTGACGGTCAGCAATTTGGCCGACGACCCGTACTTCGACCGGGTATTGCGCGGTTACTTCCCGCAGGAACTGGTCGAGCGGTTCGGCGACGAGCTGTCCGGCCACCCGCTGCGACGGGAAATCATCGCCACCGTGGTGGCCAACGACATGATCAACATGGGCGGCATTACCTTCGCCTTCCGCGTCCTGGAGGAGACCTCGGTCTCGGAGGCCGACGTCGCTCGGGCGTTCGTGGCGCTGCGCGAGATCTATGAATTCGACAAGCTGGTGGAGGAGCTGAACGAACTGCCGGCCAGCTTCCCGACGGATCTGTGGTGCACGGTGCACCTGGACATGCGGCGTTTGCTGGACCGGGCGGTGCGCTGGTACATCAACCATGTTGACAGCGGTACGCCGGTCGCTGACGGCATCGCCGCGTTCAAGCCGCAGATGGACCCGCTGCGCAGCCAACTGGTCAAGTACCTGCGCGGTGACGACCTGGCACGGGTGCGCGGATGGCTCTCCAGTGCGGAAGAACGCGGACTGCCCGAGGAGATCGCCCGGCAGTGGGCCGAGCAGTTCGAGAGCTTCGGTTTGCTCGACGTCGCCCGGATCGCCGGACAGGTGGACGAGCCGGTCGCTTCGGTCGCGCACGTCTACTTCACGGTCTACGACCGGTTCGACATCGACGATCTGCTCGAGCGCATCACTGCGCTCCCGCGGGAGGACCGCTGGCAGTCGCTGGCACGGGCCGCCCTGCGCGACGACCTGTACACCACGGTCACCGACATCACCGTTGCGGTGATGCAAAGCACCCAGCCGGGGGAGCAGGCGGAAGCCAGAATCGACGAGTGGGAGCAGGCCAACGCCGAGAACATCAAGCGTGTCAGGGACATGTTCGAAGAAGTGAACAAGCTTGAGAAGGACGACATGGCCTCGTTGTCCGTAGCCCTGCGCCTGATGCGCTCGACAGTGCGGCGGTAGCTTGGCCATTTTCACCGACCCCATCCGCGACTACGCCGACTTCAGACCGGGCGATGCAGAATGGCTTCATCTGCTGGTCGGCGACTGGCAACTCATCGCGGACCTGGCATTCGCCGACCTGGCCCTGTGGTTCCCGACGCCGGACGGCAGCTACGTCGCCCTGGCGCACGTTCGCCCGTCGACCACCCACACCGTGTTCCACCGCGACTTCGTGGGGGAGCGCATCCGTGCCGACCTGAAGCCACTGGTGGACGCGGCGCGGGAGTCTCAGACGATCGAACGATCGTCGGAGGCGAACTGGACCACCGAGATGGCCATGCGCGTCGAAGCGGTTCCCATGGTCCGCAATGGCCGGACCTTGGCAATCGTGACCTCGCACATGGACCTGTCCAGTTCCCGGATGCCGTCGCGGCTGGAGCTGACCTACCGGCAGTGCGCCTACGACCTGCTGAAGATGGGAACGCTGGGGCTGTGGCCGGACTTCGCGTCTCCGACCGGGTCGCGCCGCGGCGCCCCCCGGGTCGGAGACGGACTGATTCGGCTGGATGCCGACGGGGTGGTGGAGTACGCCAGCCCGAACGGCGTCTCCGCATTCCGTCGGCTCGGCGACGTCGAGTCACTGGAAGGCCGCTCCCTGGCCGAAGTGACCACTGCCTTGCTCAAGGACCGGCGGATGGTCGATGAGACTCTGCCGTTGGTCGTGACCGGACGGATGCCTTGGCGCACGGAGATCGAATCCCGCGGCGTCTCGCTCTCGCTCCGGGCGATCCCGCTGAGGAATGAGCGGGAACGATTCGGTGCCTTGGTGCTGTGCCGGGACGTCTCGGAACTGCGCCGGCGGGAGATGGAGCTGGTGTCGAAGGACGCCACCATTCGGGAGATCCATCACCGGGTAAAGAACAATCTGCAGACGGTGGCGGCATTGCTGCGCATGCAATCGCGGCGGATGGTCAGCGACGAAGCCAAGCAGGGGCTGGAACAAGCCATGCGGCGGGTGGCAACGATCGCCCTGGTCCATGAGACGCTCTCCCAAGGCCTGGCGCAGAACGTCGACTTCGATGAACTGATCGGGCGCCAGTTCCGGCTCTCGGCCGAGGTCGCCTCACCCACCCAGGCCGTCCGCACCGAGCGCAGCGGCGAGTTCGGCGAACTGCCCAGCGAATTCGCCACCCCGTTGGCGCTGGTCATCAACGAACTGGTGACCAACGCCGTCGAACACGGATTGGCCGGGCGGCACGGCACAGTCCTGCTGACTGCCCGGCGGTCCCGGCGCGGTGAGGAGGAACTGCTGACCGTTTCGGTGGAAGACGATGGTGTGGGGTTGCCCGAGGAACCTCGGCGGGAGGGCCTGGGGCTGCAGATTGTGCGGACCTTGGTCACCAGCGAATTGGGCGGCCGGATCGAGTGGACGCCCCGCGATGGCGGCGGAACCTGCGTGCGGATCGACCTGGTGCTCAACAACCATGCGGCCCGCTGAGCCGAAGCCAGCTGGGCATGTGGAATGCAAGAGGCCGCTGCCGGAATCGGCAGCGGCCTCTGATCAAACCTGGGTTCGGGTCAGGACGCCCGACGGGCCCGGGCAGCGCGGCGCTTGAGCGCACGGCGCTCGTCCTCGCTCATCCCGCCCCATACACCGGCGTCCTGGCCGGACTCGATGGCCCACTGCAAGCAGGTATCGATTACCGGGCAGCGTCGGCATACGCTCTTGGCCTCTTCGATCTGCAGGAGTGCCGGCCCGGTGTTCCCCACAGGGAAGAACAGTTCGGGGTCCTTATCCAGGCATGCCGCGCGGCTACGCCAATCCATGCTGATCACATACTCCTCTAAATGGTGTCCGGTTTAGTGTCCGGCTGGGAATTCGTGAAAACATTCACGAACAGACTCATAGAAAAGGGAGCCAGACAGGCCCCCTTTGCTTCGCCATCCAGCGTTTCATGTTAAATCCATGTAAACAAGGGGTCATGCCGACTTAACCGGCCGTAATTCGTGAGTCATTCATCACACGGGTGGTTTGGTGAGGCTCCCGGTCCGGAAGCTGATACCTGACTATCTAAGGTAGGGTGCGAATGTGTCAATGCCTGCCCCCTCGTCCAGCCCTGCCTCCCGCCCGATTGCCATCCTGATCATCGCCGCAGCCGTCGTTCTGGAGGCGCTCGCGTTGCTGGCCGGAGCCGCACTGTATGGCTACGGACTGGCCACGCAGACCCCGATATCGTTAGCCGGCAGCATCTTCCTGCTGGTCCTGATGCTGGTCTTCGGCATCTGGCTGCTGGTGGTCGGGCATTTTCTGTTCCGCGGCTACCGCTGGACCAGGGCCGCCGCCTTGGTGTGGCAGGTGTTCGTTGTGGTGGTGGCCATCTCGATGATCCAGGGCGGCCAGTTTGCGCTCGGCCCGGTCCTGCTGGTGGCGGCCGGAGCCTCCTTTGGCCTGCTGCTGACCAAGCCCGTGACGGCTTTCCTGGTCAAGGGTGCCGCTCCGCGCGCTCTGTAGCCACGGCGACCTGCAACGGCACGGCTCTACCGGATCCGATCCGGTAGGCGCGTCCCGGCGGTCTCCACCCGTCGTCGAGCCTGACACCGAAGAAATCAGCATCCGCCCCGGCCCGCGGTGACAAGACCATGCCGCGCCCACCGGCGCGGGCCCGCAGGGCCAGCGGGACCTGCTGCAACAACAGCGGCCCGGGGCAGGCTGCGACGACGGCCGACGCGCCGGCGGCAACCAGCGCGGCAACCGCCTCCTGGGCCCGGGCGCCCAGGTTGGCGGCGTCGTCGACCAGCAGCACCGTGCCCCGGGCGACGGGCGCGTGGCCGGCCCAGAAACCGTCGGCGTTCGCGCCGTCGGGCGGTGCCGAACAGGGCCGCAGCCCGTCGAGCGCCCGCTGCAGGAGGGCCAAGAGATTGGTTTTCCCGCTGCCTTCCGGTCCGAGGACCAAATACACCTCGCCGGCCGGCAACGGCAGCGTGGAAGGTTCCAGTTCGTCCCCTTCCACCCCGATCACCGGACTCCCGTGCCAGACGCGGGGCAGCGCGCTCGCGGCAACGGAACGCGGCAGCGCCTCGACCCGAAACGGGCGGATCAGGGCCCCGGCAGGCGGGGGAGCGCCCGCCGCGTCGGTGGCCAACTGGCAGACACCGCCCCCGCCGCCGATCCGCCCTTGGACAAGCGCCCTGCCCGGCACCGGTTCCATCGGCGGAAGCCGCGGCCAGCTCATCAACGTCTCGGGACCGGTGCCGGTGGGAAGGTGGAGCCTGTTGGCCACCAGGGGCAGGAACCGGCTGCTGGCCAGCTCCCGCTCCCCGGTCACGGCCAGGACGACTCCCGTCGCTTGGCCATCGCGGGCGATGTCCTGCACACAATCTTCGGCCCAGCCGAGCCGGCCGGACCGGAATACACCGAGCCAGCGGCCCCAACCGCTCACCAGCAGGACCAACGGAACACCGGCCGCCGGTGCGGCCGGATCCGGCGCCGACGCCAGGGTGCCCAGCCGGGAGGCGACCTCGTTGGCCAGACGGCGGAGCACCCTTGCCGCGCGCTCGACGTCCTGCGGTCCGACGTAGGCTCCCGTGCGCTCCGCGCGCCACACCGGGCCCAGCGATCCGTCACCGTCCAGGACATAGCAATGACGCTCCGGCGGGCTGCCCAGGACCTGGGCCGCCAGCGTCCGGAGGAACTCCCGGTGCCCGCCGCCCTCGACGCCGAGAACCGCCAGATGCCCGTCGCGCTCCGGCCGCCAGTGCAGGGGTTCCTGCCGCTGCCGGGAGGGTAAGTCCAAGAGCCCGATCGCGATCTCCCCGCCGGTGTGCAGCGAGGACGGGTCACCGGCCAGGTCGGCGACAGCCAGATCGGTGGGCAGGGCTGGCAGCAGCCCTCTGGCTCCCGTCAGGCCCAGCCCGCCGGCGACGCCGGCAGCTTCCGTCACCAGGCGCTCGAGCTGTTCGGTTCCTTCCGCAAGGTCCGTTGTTGGTCCCTCTTCCTCCCGCAGCCAGTCGTCCACGGTCCGGAAGACGGGAGCCGGACCTGCGGCCGGCAGGGAACTGGAGGCTGACTGGAACAGCACGGCAGCCCCTGTGCCGACGCGCAGATAGGCCCTGCCCCGTGCGGTCACCGGGATGTCCGCCGCCACGGGCGAGTCAAGCAGGTCCCGCGACTCGGCCGAGTTTTGCGTCCGGAGCGCAACCATGGTGGTGACATTGGCGCGGATGTCGGATGACACGGCACCCTGCGGCCGCTGTGTGGCAAGCACCAGGTGAATGCCGAGGGCGCGGCCGACCGTGGCCACGCGCATCAGTTCCGGAAGCGCCTGCGGCGCGTCCTCGCCGAGCATCCGGAATTCATCCACCACGACGACGAGCCGGGGCAACGTTCCCGGACGGCAGGCTGCGATGTCGCTGAGGCCGAGGCCGGCCAGCAGCGTTTCGCGGCGGCGCACTTCCGCCTGCAGCCAGGCCAGCGCCCGGTTCACCGCTTCAAGCGTCAGATCCGTCAGCAGGCCGGCGCAGTGCGGCAGCCGGGCGAGCGGGCCGAGCCCGGAACCGCCCTTGAAGTCGACCAGCAGGAAGTTGACGGTATCCGGCGACCTGGTCAGGGCCAGCGAGAGGACCAGGCTGCGCAACAGCTCGGACTTGCCGGCGCCGGTGGTCCCGGCCACCATCAGATGCGGTCCGTGCACGGCAAGGTCGAGCGCCAGCGGTCCGGCGGCGCCTGCGCCGAGGACGGCGGTCAGGCCGGGAGCGCGGTCGCCGTCGGACCAGCGCTGGGCAAGTGGCTGAGGCCGAAGCAATGCCTGCAGCCGGCAGCCGGCGGGCACGGATCCGATGGGCTCCGCGCCCTTTCCGGAGACCGCCGCCAGCCGGGCAAAGCGATCCAGCACCAAAGCGGTGGCAAGGTCCGCCGAAAACCGCACGTTTCCTCCGTCACGGATCAGGCGGCTGTCCGCTCCCGACACCTCGATCCGCGTCCCCGGTCCGGCGGGACCGCCAAACCACAGCTCGGCCGCCGGGGCGGCGCAGCCCGCCAGCGCCTGCGCTGCCTCGGCATGCCGTCCGGCCACCAGCAAGACGGCGCTGCCGCGTCCGTCGGACAGCAACTCGGCCAGCTGCCCAGGCCGCTCCGCCAGCTGGACTCCCGGCAGGAACCGCGCCGACGAACGGACCGGTTCAGGCAACGCGTAGCAGACCACCTGCAGGACGCTTCCGCCGGCCCGGGCGGCTGCCTGCAACAGCACCGACCTCAACATGCCGTCCAGCCCTGACTGTGTTCCCTCGAACCGCAGCCGGTGCTCGGCCATCAGGTCCACGCAGAGCGGAACGTGCTCCAGCAGCGGAGGCTCCGGGACCGGCGCCTCCGCCGCGCCGATGTGCGCCGGCAGGCTGGCCGTGCCCAGTCGCACCCAGGCATGTTCCGGACTCGGCCGGCCCACGGGCCGGTGCACCGTTGGACCTCCGGCCGGGGTTCCGCGGCGCAGCAGGGACATTGTCAGCGCGGCAGCGTCCGGGGCCGCCAGCTGGCGGCGGCGGGCATCGGCTGCCGCGGCCGCGGCCACTGCCGCCCGGTAGCGTCGGCGCTGGCGGCGCCCGGCGGCGTACGGCACGCCGGCGGCCAGCAGGGACATGGCGCTGAAGACCAGGAAGAACCATATGCCCGTCAGCAGGGCCAGGGCCAGGCCGGCGATGAGCGGGAGCCCGGCCAGCAACAGCGTCATGGTGGTCCGCGGTTCCGGGCGTTTTTCCGCCACCGGAACCGGAACGGCCAGCTCGCCATCCGGTAGGAATGGTTCGCCGGGTTCGCTGCCCACGATCAGCCGCAGCTGGCTGTTGCCGATCCACACGGGACACCCCGCCGCCAGCACCACACGTCCGGCGCGCCTGCCGCCGCAGACGATGCCGTTGGCCGATCCGGCATCGCGGAGCAGCACGTGGCGGTCGGTTACCTCCAGCGTGGCATGCAGTCGCGACAAGGACGGATCCGCGATCGTCAGTGCGCAGGCATGCCGGCCCACAGTGAAACTGCCCCGTTGCAGGCCGAACAGCCTGCCGGCGTCGGGCCCCGCGGTCACGGCCAGCCCCAGCGGCGGCAGCGGGAAAGCATCCCGAAGGGGAAAGACGGCGTCCTCCGGGGCACAGACCACGACGGCGCCGTCGACCAGCGGGTGCACCCCGGCGGTCAGCGAAGCCAAGCCGTGGCCGGCAACCGTGAAGGCCACGCCGGCCAGCCGCGCGCGCAGCCAGGCGGCCAACGGCGCAGCGCTGAGGCCGGCCTCCAGTCCGCAAACTGCGTCGGAATGCTCGGCGATCCAGGCAGCCGCCGGGGCCGGGAGTCCGGGCGCGGCCGCCAGCGTCAGGTGAAGGGCCATGAGACGAACCTAGGCAGAATGCCCGGGTGCTTTCCTGTGCGGCAGACCGACCTGTGGATAACCGGTGGACCTCAAGCCCGCCGGTTCAAGCGATACGCTTGACTCTGGGCCGGAAGCGGCCGCCACGTTGACCTAACGAGAAAAGGCCTTAGCTCTTGAAGATCGCTGTCATTGCTCTGGGAAAGATCGGGCTGCCGTTGGCCGTCCAGTTTGCTTCGAAGGGGCACCAGGTCATCGGCGTGGACGTGAACGCCGCGGTGGTGGACCTGGTCAACGCCGCCACCGAGCCGTTCCCCGGCGAGGCGGGCCTCCAAGAGAAGCTGGCCGAGCTGGTGCCCGCGGGCAGGCTGCGCGCCACCACCGACTATGCCGAGGCGGTGCCCGGCGCCGACGCCGTGGTGCTGGTGGTGCCGCTGTTCGTCGACGCCGAGGCCAAGCCGGACTTCGGCTGGATGGACGCCGCCACCGCGGAACTGGCCCGGCATCTGACCCCGGGCACCCTGGTGTCCTACGAGACCACGCTGCCGGTGGGGACCACCCGGACCCGGTGGAAGCCGATGCTGGAGGAAGGTTCGGGACTTCTCGAGGGGCAGGACTTCCACGTGGTCTTTTCCCCGGAGCGGGTGCTGACCGGGCGGGTGTTCGAGGACCTGCGCAAGTACCCCAAGCTGATCGGCGGACTGTCCGAGGCCGGGACCGCCGCGGCACGAAAGTTCTATGAGGCGGTGCTGGACTTCGACGACCGCCCCGACCTGGCGCGCGGTAACGGGGTCTGGGACCTGGGCTCGGCCGAGGCCTCCGAGCTGGCCAAGCTGGCGGAGACCACCTACCGCGACGTGAACATCGGGCTGGCGAACCAGTTCGCCCGCTACGCCGCCACCGCGGGGATCGACATCTACCAGGTGATCGAAGCCTCCAACTCCCAGCCGTACAGCCATATCCACCAGCCCGGCATCGCCGTCGGCGGGCACTGCATCCCGGTGTATCCGCGGCTGTATCTGTGGAACGACCCGTCGGCCACCGTGGTGGCCGCGGCCCGCGCCGCGAATGCGGGGATGCCGGACTACACCATCGGCCTGCTGGAGGGCGCCTACGGCGACCTGGCCGGCGCCCGCGTGGTGGTCCTCGGCGCGGCCTACCGGGGCGGCGTGAAGGAAACGGCGTTCTCCGGGGTGTTCGGCGCGGTGGAGGCGATCACCACGCGGGGAGGCACCGCCGTCGTGCATGATCCGCTGTTCAGCGATGCGGAGCTCACCGCGCTGGGGTTTGCGCCCTACCATCTGGGCGAACCGGCCGACGCCGCGGTGGTGCAGGCCAACCACACCGACTACGCCCAGCTGGGCCCGGACGACCTGCCCGGCGTGAAGGTGTTCATCGACGGCCGGCGGGTCAGCTCGGCCGAGCGCTGGCCGGGCGTGGCCTACCGGGTGATCGGCAAGGCCTAGGGCCGGCAGCAACACCACATTGACGACGACGGCGGCGCTCGCCGTGAGCGGAAAGAGGGAACCTATGGTGTTCATCGCCGATTCGGCCGATGTGGCCGACGCAGCCCGGCTGGGCGAGGGAACGAAGATCTGGCATCTGGCACAGGTCCGCGAGGATGCGGTGCTGGGCGCAAACTGCATTGTGGGCCGCGGCGCCTACATCGGCACCGGGGTGCAGGCCGGGGACAACTGCAAGGTCCAGAACTACGCCCTGGTGTACGAGCCGGCGCGGCTGGGCCACGGCGTGTTCATCGGCCCGGCGGTGGTGCTGACCAACGACACCTACCCGCGCGCCGTCTCGCCCGACGGGTCGCTGAAGAGCGCCGACGACTGGACGCCGGTGGGCGTGGACATCGGCGACGGCGCGTCGATCGGCGCACGGGCGGTCTGCGTGGCGCCGGTGACCATCGGCGCCTGGGCCACCGTGGCCGCCGGCTCCGTGGTCACCCGCGACGTGCCCGACTTTGCGCTGGTGGCCGGGGTACCGGCCAAGCGGATCGGCTGGGTGGGCCGGGCCGGGCAGCGGCTGGTCCAGGACCCGGCGGACCCTGCGGTGTGGGTGTGTCCGGCCACCGGTGCGCGGTACCGAGAGGATGCGGGCATCTTGCAGGAAATTGGCCACGAAACACGAGGAGAACAGCAGTGAGCAAGGACTTCATTCCGGCGGCCAGGCCGATCATCGGTGACGAGGAGCGGGCCGCGGTGGACGCGGTGCTTGTCTCCGGCATGCTCGCCCAGGGATCCGAGGTGGCCGCCTTCGAGCAGGAGTTCTCGCAGGTGCTGCTGGACGGCCGGCATGCGGTGGCGGTCAACTCCGGCACCTCGGGCCTGCACCTGGGCCTGCTCGCCGCCGGCATCGGTCCGGGGGATGAAGTGATCGTGCCGTCGTTCACCTTTGCCGCCACCGCCAACTCGGTGGCGCTGACCGGGGCCACGCCGGTGTTCGCGGACATCGAGCCGGAGCACTACTGCCTGGACCCGGAGGCGGTCGCCGCCGCCGTGACGCCGCGGACCAAGGCGATCATGCCGGTGCACCTGTACGGGCACCCGGCCAACATGGACGCGCTGGGCGCGCTGGCCGCGGAGAAGTCGCTGCTGTTGTTCGAGGACGCCGCTCAGGCACACGGCGCGTCGCTGGGCGGTCGCCGGGTGGGCACCTTCGGTGAGTTCGCCATGTTCAGCCTGTACCCGACGAAGAACATGACCTCGGGCGAAGGGGGCATGGTCTCCACCGGCAGCGATGAGGTGGCGCGGCGGCTGAAGCTGCTGCGTAACCAGGGCATGGAACGCCAGTATGAAAACGAACTGGTGGGCTTCAACGCCCGGATGACCAACCTGCATGCCGCGATCGGCCGGGTGCAGCTGGGCAAGGTCTGCGGCTGGACCGAGCAGCGCCAGGCCAACGCCGCGTTCCTGGATGCGAACCTGGCCGGCGTCGGCACGCCCCAGGTCGCCGACGGCGCCGTGCACGTCTACCACCAGTACACCGTGCGGATCGGCGCGGGGGAGCGGGACCGCTTCGCCGCGGCGCTGAAGGACGAGTACAACATCGGCTCCGGGGTCTACTACCCGATCCCGAACCACCGGCTGCCCTCCTTCAACATCGCCGCGGACCTGCCGGTGACCGAGGCGGCGGCGGCCGAGGTGCTCTCGCTGCCGGTGCATCCCTCGCTGGACGCCGAGGACCTGGACCGGATCGCGACCGCGGTCAACGCACTCGCGAAGGCAGGAGCCTGACCATGGTCGGGACCGGGAAAACCGTTCTCCGCGCCGGGCTGATCGGGCTGGGCATGATGGGCCGCCACCACGCCCGCGTGCTCCGCGAGACCGAGGGCGTGGAACTGGTGGCCGTCGCCGACGCCTACGGCGACCCGCACGGCGCGGCGACCGGGCTGCCGGTCTATTCCGGGGTGGAGGGACTGATCGATGCCGGGATCGACATCGCGATGTGCGCGGTGCCCACCGGCCTGCACGTGGAGGTCGGCCTGGCCCTGGCCGAAGCCGGCATCCACACCATGGTGGAAAAGCCGATCGCTGACACGGTCGCCGGCGGCGAGAAGCTGGCTGCTGCGTTCGAGGCCCGCGGGCTGGTCGGCGCCGTCGGCCACATCGAACGCTACAACCCGGCGCTGCAGTCGCTGCGCGCCCGGCTGGAATCGGGTGAACTCGGCCGGATCTTCCAGATCGCCACCCGCCGGCAGGGTCCCTTCCCGGCACGGATCGCCGACGTCGGCGTGATCAAGGACCTGGGCACGCACGACATCGACCTCACCGCCTGGCTGGCGCAGGCCGCCTACGCTTCCGTCAGCGCCAACACCACCATCCGCTCCGGCCGCGAGCATGAGGACATGGTGGCGGCCACCGGACTGCTGGACAACGGCGTGATCACCAGCCATCTGGTGAACTGGCTGTCGCCTACGAAGGAACGCGTCACCGTGGTCACCGGCGAGCGCGGCGCCTTCGTGGCCGACACCCTGACCGCCGATCTGACCTTCCACGAAAACGGCACCATCAACACCGAGTGGGAGTCCGTGGCCAACTTCCGCGGCGTCTCCGAAGGCAACATCACTCGGCTGGCCATCGCCAAGCGCGAACCGCTCAAGGTGGAGCACGAAGCGTTCCGCGACGCGGTGCTGGCCAACCGGGGTCTGCTGCAACCTGCCCCGGCCGCCGCGGCCGCGGAGCACGACGGCGGTGCCGGCACCGACCGTCCCGCGGCGACCATCGTGACCATGCGGGAAGGGCTGAACACCTTGCGCGTGGCCGAAGCCATGATCGCCAGCGCAAAGGAATCCCGCACCGTCGGGCTGCAGGGCTGATGGGCCTGCGGATCCTGCTGGCCACCCGGATTTATCTCCCGGAAGCCGGCGCCGCCGCCTACCGGCTGGCCGCCACGGCACGGGCGCTGACCGAGGCCGGCCATGAGGTGACCGTGCTGACCACCCGGCCGCCGCGGGGACTTCGCGCCGCGGAGGGAGCAGGTGCCCGGATCCTGCGCTGGCCCGTGTTGCGCGATGCCAGCGGGGCAGTCCGGGGCTATCTCCAGTACGCCAGCTTCGACCTTCCGCTGTTCTTCCGCCTGCTGGCGCAGAAACAGTTCGATGTGCTGCTGGTGGAACCGCCGCCGACCACCGGCGTGGTGGTCCGGCTGGCTGCCGCGCTGCGCCGCCGCCCATACGTCTATTTCTCCGCCGATGTCAGCTCCGACGCCGCGGCCGGGATCGGCGTGGATCCGCGGGTGGTCGCGGTGTTGCGGATGGTGGAGCGCTGGGTGATCACCGGCGCGTCCGGCGTGCTGAGCATTTCCACCGGTGTGACGCTGGCGCTGGCCCGGCTGACCGCGGGACGGGCCAGGGTGGCAGAAGTCGGCACCGGCATCGACACGGATACTTTCAGCCTGGCCGGGCCCGGGGATCCACATCCCGGCCGCACCTTCGTCTACGCGGGGACCATGTCCGAGATCCAGGGCGCCGGCGTGTTTGTTGACGGCTTCCTGAAGATCCTGGACCGCTACCCCGATGCCCGGCTGCTGATGTACGGCGGCGGCGTGGAGTTGGAGGAGCTGCGCCGCCGCGCGGTACCGGCGGGGGAGCGCATCCGCTTCATGGGAACGGCCGACGGCGGCACCATCGCCCGCGCGCTGCGCACCGCCACCGCTGGGCTCGCCTCGGTGCGGCCGGCCCGCGGCTATGACTTCGCCTTCGCCACCAAGGCCTTCGTCTCGCTCAGCTGCGGAGCCCCGGTGGTCTACGCCGGCGTCGGGCCGCTGCGGCAGCTGGTCACCGAGCACAAGCTGGGGCAGAGCGTGGACTGGGACGCCGGACAGGCCGCCGAGGCGATGGCCCAAGCGCTGGAACAGCCGGTGGACGACGTCGAACGCCGCCGGCTGTCCGAATGGGTGGAACGGAACTACTCGCTGCGCAGCGTGGGGCGCCGGGCGGCCGCAGCCATAGCCGACGCCGCCGAAGCCTTCCGCCCGCGCTAGCCGCTCCCGCGAGCCGGCCCAAGTCCCGCCGGGACCGTCTCGGTCAGGGGGTGAGCACGGCGGCGAGGATGCCGCGGGAGACCGCTTCGTCCTCCGCGGAGCTCAGCGCCGCGGCGGCGCCGTGCGCGTTGGCCTTGTACTTGTCCACCTGCTCCGTGGTGAGCGATGCCAGAGCGCGGGCCAGCGACTCGGTGCTGAAGTCCTCGGTGACCACGCCCAGATCGTAGGCCCTCATTAAGGCTGCGGTCTCCGGGGACGGGCTGAACACCAGGGCCAGTCGGGCCTGGACGAAATCGAAAAACTTGTTCGGCAGCATGAACTGGTGGTTCATGGTCTGCGGCGGAAGCGAGAAAACCCCCACATCGTAGGCATTGAGGGTCGCGGGCAGCTCTTCCGGCGGGACCGCGTCGTGGAAGGTGATGCGTGGGTCGCTGGCGGCCAGGTCCTTGAGCTGCTGCCAATAGCGTCCGCCGTCGCGTGCCTTGACCAGGTACAGATCCAGCGTGAAGCGGTCATCAAGCATCTTGACCGCCTCGATGGTGCCTTCCAGATTGCGGCCGGGCACCGCCGCGCCGCTGTGCACCAGCCGGATCTTCCCGGGGAGCGGCGGGGACGGTTCCAAATGCCGGAACGGGCCGGCGTTACGGACCACTTCCACGGTGCAGCCGAACTGCTCGGCATACATCCGGGCAATGGAACCGTTCACGGCCGTGATCGCCGTGGTGCGCGGCAGGTACTTGGCGCAGATGCTGCGCATATACGGTGCGACCAGCAGCTTCCATGGCAGCACATGCGAGCGTTCCTCCGGGGCCCACTCGTGCATATCGCCCCAGACCGGAGCGCCCTGGGCAACCGCGTGGGCCAGCGGCAGCGCCCGTGCTTCGTTCGCCACCACCAGGTCAAAGCGGCGGCCCGCAACGAGCCCGCGGGCCTGCTTGACTGCGGGAGCGCTGAGCTCCACCGCGGAATGCTGGCGCAGCGCCAGCAGCAGCACGCCCAGCGGCGTTTGCGGAAGCGATGGCAGCGATGCGTCGATTTCCAGATGGTGGGTGGCTCCGGGCGGACGTTCGCCGTAGCTGAGCGTGGTGACTTCACCGGCCTCGGCCAGCAGCTTGAGCTGCCGCAGCACGCGGGAATCGGCCTGGATATCCGAGAATGAGATACACAGGATCTGCTGGGCCACCACTGCTCCTTGTCACCGATGCCGGGCGGATGCCGGACATTGAAAGATTACCGTCCGGCGATCGACTGGCTGTGCGCGGCGGCGCATCCGGCGCGCCGGACGGCCGCACGCTGCTGCCGGACCCGTCCGGAGGCGGAAGACCCGAGGTGGTGTGCAGGACGCCGGGCTAGGATGGCGATGGAAGCCGGACACAGCCGGCGGCAGCCGAAACGGTCCAGGAGCCTCGTGAAGATCGCCATCACCAAAAGCACGTTGCGGATTCCGCCAACGTACTTCGTCACGGCGCACGCCGAGCGGTTGAAGGATCGGCACGACTTCCACGTTTTCACCTTGGTGGCCCAGATCGAGGACGCCTCGGTCACAGTCCCCATCACCGACTTCGTCCCGGCTCCGGGGCTGGGCTTCCGCCGCCGCGAGCTGGTGATGCCCGCGTTCATGCGGTCCATGGCCGTGGCCGTGAACCGCTTTGGACCGGACATCATCCACCAGCACTTCGCCACGTGGTCGGAGCCCGCGGTCAAGGCGTCCACCGTCTCCGGAGCCCCGCTGATCACCACCATGCACGGCTCCGATCTGGTGTCCTTGGCGAATCCAGCGGACACGATGATGGCCCGGTGGCACCACCGCAACGTCCTGGCCGCCGCGGCACACAGCTCCCGCCTCCTGGTGGTCAGCAACTACATGGCCGGGCGGGCAGCCGACCTGGAACTCGATACCGGAAAGATCCATGTGCACTATCAAGGCGTGGACACCGATTATTTTGTACCGACCCGACATCACTCCGATGAGATGCCGGTTGTGCTGTTCGTCGGCTCGCTGAACATGCAAAAGGGCATCCGGGATCTGCTGGACGCCTCGCTGGCTGTCTGGCGCAAAGCCAGGCACCGGCTGGTGGTGATCGGCGACGGACCGCTGCGTGACGCCGTGGCCGAGCACGCGGCCAGCCATCCGCACATCGATTTTGTGGGCCGCCAGGACCGGGCCGGTGTCCGCTCCTGGATGCAGCAGGCCCAGATCCTGGTGGCACCCAGCCAGGAAGCCGGCGGCGCGCGGGAAGCGGCCGGCCTGGTGCTGCTGGAAGCCCAGGCCTGCGGGACGCCGGTGCTGGCGTACCGCAGCGGCGGCATTCCCGAAATGATGGAGGACGGCGTCACCGGTCTGCTGGCACCGGAAGCGGACTTCCGCCAGCTGCAGGACGGGCTGCAGCAATTGCTCCAGCTGGGCAGCGCAGAATATCTGGCCATGCGCCGGGACGCACGCAAGTTTGTGGTTGACCGGCGGAGCCTGGCGGGCAGCGTCCGGGAGCTGGACGGCCACTACCAGGATCTGGCAGCCCAGACGCCGGCCCCGCGGCGGCGATGAGCGCTGGGCGCTGCGGCCGCTGGGACCATTCCCGTTGTGGAATACTAGGCGGGTGAGTCGCTGCTGGGTCGTCGTGCCGATGTATAACGAGGCCACCGTCGTCGGCTCGGTCATTTCCGAGTTGCTGCAGACCTTTCCGAACGTTGTCTGCGTTGACGATGGCAGCAGCGACGATTCCGCCGCCATGGCGCGCAAGGCGGGCGCCGTCGTCGTGGTCCATCCGGTGAATCTTGGCCAGGGTGCCGCGCTGCAGACCGGCTTCGAATATGCCGTGCAGGATCCGGAGGCGGACGCGATCATCACGTTCGACGCCGATGGCCAGCACCGGGTCCAGGATGCCGTTGCCATGCTGAATCGGGTCCGGGACGGCGAGGCGGATGTGGTGCTGGGCTCCCGTTTCCTGGACGGCCGGGGAGACGTGTCGGCGCTGAAGCGGCTGGTGCTGCGCACAGCCGCCGTCCAGTCCAGACTGTCCACCGGCTACCGCCTCACCGATGCCCACAACGGACTGCGCGCGATGTCCGCAGAGGTGGCGCGCAAGATCCACCTGACGCAGAACCGGATGGCGCACGCATCCGAGCTGATCCATCAGTTGTCCGCGCTCGAGGCGCGGGTGGTGGAACAACCGGTACACATTGTCTATACGGAATATTCCAAGTCCAAGGGGCAGTCCCTGCTCAACGGCGTCAACATCCTCGCAGACCTCTTCTTCCGGTGATCCCATGCTCATAGTCGTCCAAATTGTCCTGGTCCTGGCCGTCGCCCTCGGCGCGCTGGCGCTCATGCGCGGGGGCCAGAATGCGCGCCACCAGGCCGTGCGCCGGATCCTGCTGTTGTTGTTCGCCGTGCTGGCGGCGCTGTCCGTTTTCTTCCCCGGCATGCTGACCGCCGCTGCGAACGCGCTGGGCATTGGCCGCGGCACCGACCTGGTGTTGTACGGGCTGATCGTGTGTTTCCTGATCTTCATGGCCAGTTCGTTCCAGCGCACGCGCCAGCTGGAGGCGCGGATTACCAAGCTGGCCCGCCGGATTGCGCTGGACGAAGCGCCGCGCCCGGAAGACGCGGCCGGACCCGATGAAACGGCACGGCCGGCGGACGGCCCATGACGGTTCCGGAAGCGGAGATCGTGATTGCCGTGCACACCGCGGACCGGCCGGTCAGGCGGGCGGTGGAGTCCGTGCTGGCCGCAGCGCCGGGACGCGTCGGCGCCGTCGTGGTGTGCCACAACATGGATCCCGGGCCGGTGCGCGAACAGCTGGCCGGCCTCCCGGAGACCGTCCGGCTCATCGAACTGGCCGATGCCATTCCGTCCCCGGCCGGCCCCTTCAACTATGGCCTGGACCATTCGCATGCCGGGTTCGTCGGCATCATGGGGTCGGACGACACGCTGGAGCCCGGAGCCGTCTCCGCCTGGCTGGATACCGCGCAGGCCACCGGCGCCGCCGCCGTGATCGCGCCGGTCCGCTACCGCGGCGGTCCGCGGATTTTGACCCCGCGAGCCCGAGTGTTCCGTGGCCCGCTGGTGGATCCGCTGCGTGACCGGCTGGCCTATCGGACCGCACCGCTGGGGCTGATCCGGCGAGGGGCCCTCAGCCGGCTGGGGCTGCGGCTGAGCCAGGGGCTGCGCACCGGCGAAGACCTGGAATTCGGCCTGCGGCTGTGGTTCTCCGGTGAGAAAATCGCCTACCCGGCCCACGCCCCGGCGTACCTGGTGGGGCAGGACGCGGACGAACGCGTGACGTCCGCCGTGCTGCCGCTGGGCAGTCAGTTCCAAGACGTCACCTCGCTGGTTTCCGGAGCGTGGTTTCCGGCGCAGCCCGCTGCCCAGCGGGAAGCCATCGCGGTGAAGTTGCTGCGCGGCCACGTGATCAGCGCCGCCGTCCGCCGAGGTGCGCAGTTCCCATGGGGAGCCGAAGACCGGCAGGCGATCTCCGCCGTCGTGCGTTCCCTGACCGCCGCCGCACCCGGCGCGCCACGCCTGCTCAGCGCCCCGGATGAACGCCTGCTGCTGGTGCTGCGTGACGCGGTCTCCGGCGAGGAAATTTCGGCTGAATTACGACGGCGTGCGGCCGCCGGCGCGCTGCAGCGCACCTTCACCCGGCGCTGGCTTGCGAACATCCGGCGTGAAGCACCGCTGCGGAGCAACCTGAACTCGCTCGTTTTCACCGCGGCATGCCGGCTGCACCGCTCGGCGGCAGGCGCCGCGGCCGCTGGATCATTGGCCGTTCCGGCATCCGACAGAACCGATGGAAGGCAGCCTCGTTGACTGGACCCCGCTCCCTGCTGATCCTCTCGCTCTCGCCGCTGCGCAGCGACCCGCGGGTGCTCAAGCAGATCACGCTGTTCCGTGACAAGTACCGGCTGTTCACCTGCGGGTTCGGTCCGGCACCGGACGGCGTCGCCGGACACTTCGAGCTGGACATCGCGCTGGCCAGCTGGCCCCGGGATCCGCAGCGGCTGGCCCTTCGCCGCTACGTGGACGTGTACTGGAACATTGCAGCCGTGGCGCAGGCGCGCAAGCTGCTGCGCGGCCAGCGGTTTGATGCCGTGCTGGCCAACGACACCAACACCGTGCCGCTGGCGCTGAGCCTCGAGCCGAAGCATGGCGTGCACGCAGACCTGCACGAGTTCGCGCCGAAGGAGCACTTCAACAAGCCGGCGTGGCGGGCGTTGGTGGCCCCCTACGTGCGCTGGCTCTGCCGCACCTACCTTCCCGCCGCACGCTCGGTCACCACGGTGGCCGAGGGCATCGCGGAGCAGTACACCAAGGACTTCGGCGTCGCGGCCTCGGTGGTCACGAACGCCGCACCGTACGCGGACAAGCAGCCGCGGCCCACCGGTGAGAAGATCCGGATGATTTACAGCTCCGCCGGGCAGCGCTACCGCAAGATCGAAGACATCATGGAAGCCATGCGCGGTGCCCCGGAGCAGCTGGAGCTGGACCTGATCGTGATGCCGAACGAACCGGCCTACGTTGCCGAGCTCAAGGCCCTGGGCGAGGAGTTGCCGCGGGTACGGTTCCGCGAGCCGGTCCCGTACGACCAACTGGTGGACACCGTGGCCGAATACGACGTCGCCATCTCGATCATCCCGCCCACCAACTTCAACCTTGCGCACGCCCTGCCCAATAAGTTCTTCGAGGCGGTCCAGGCCCGGACCGGGCTGATCATCGGCCCCTCGCCGGCGATGGAAACCTTGCTGCGCCGGCACGGACTGGGTGCGGTCACCGCCGACTTCACCCCGTCGGCGCTGGTGCAGGTGCTCAAGACGCTGACGCCCCAGCTGGTGGACGAGTGGAAGGCGAACGCCCACGCCGCCGCCCGCGAGCTGTCCTCCGAGCATCAGATCAAGGGCTGGGAGCACTCGGTGGACGGCCTATTCGCCCGGCAGGAGGCCTGAGCGGTGGCCGCCGAACCACGCGTCCTGCACATCTATGACGCGGCCGACGTCGGTGCCACCTTCGTCAAGTACGGCCGGCGCGAGGGACAGCCGTGGCGGCATTTCAACGTGCTGCCGCCCGAGGGCAAGCCAGCGACCGTGGCCGCCCGGGCCGGGAAGCTCGCCGCGGGTGCTGCCTGGCAGGTCCGACGGGCGGCCGCCATCCTGCGCTCGGACTTACTGCACGTTCATTCCGGCTCGCGGATCGGCGTGGTGCGGTCCCGCCCGGTCAAGCCGTTCCTGCTGCATTTCCACGGCACGGACATCCGCACTCAGTATTACGAACCCGCCCGCCGGCCCGCGCTGCAGTGGGGAGCCGACCATGCGGTGAAAGTCCTGTACTCCACCCCCGACCTGCGCGAACACGCCGAAGCAGCCCGGGCCGACGCGGTCTACCTGCCGAATCCGGTGGACCTGGAGGAACTGCCCGAGTGGCGGCCCGCCGACCGCCCGCGCATTGTTTTCGCCTCCCGCTGGCATTCCTCCAAGGGCGGCCAGCACCAGCTGGAGCTGGCGCGGGCGCTGCGGGCCGCCGTCGGGCCGGGTGTGGAACTGCAGGGGCTGGACTGGGGCGACGGCGCTCCGCAGGCCGCAGAGCTCGGCGTGGTCCTGATGCCGAAGATGCCCAAGCCGGACTACCTGCACTGGCTCGCGTCGGCGCACGTGGTGGTCGGCCAGAGTGCCGGCATCCTGGCCATGAGCGAACTGCAGGCCATCGGCATCGGCGTTCCCGTCGTCATGCCGATTGGGGAGGGGTACTACCAGTCGCCTCCTATCCTGCAGGGGGATTCCGTCGAGGCGCTGGCAGCTGCGGCCAGCTCCGCCTTGGCTGACCCGTCCGGCACGTCGGCAGCCTTGGGCGGCCGGACCTGGCTCCAAGAACACCACGACCCGGTACGTCTGGTGCGCCGTCTGGCCGGGATCTATGCAGAAGTAGCCGGCTAGACCGCGGGCCGCAGCTCCGATATGAAGCGGCCGGATTGCATAAGCCCTGGTTAAAGGATGCAAGCATCTTGCCCTATTGACGGCCTTCGGAGCGCCCGCCTAGACTCACAGCACTTCACCTTGTTCCATTTTCGTAACATTTCCTCGCATCCACATGAAATGGTGCAAAATGACCCCGACTTTAATGCGGCGGCTTGCAGCCGAAGTGCTCGGCACGGCAGTACTAGTGATTTTCGGAGTTGGCTCGGTGCTGGCGGCTCTGACTGTTGGAGCCGGGGATCTGAACTATCCGGGAGTAGGGTTTATCTCTCTGGGATTTGCGATTGCCATTGCCGTGGCCATCTATGCGTTCCTGGCGGTTTCGGGTGCCCATATCAATCCGGCTGTGACCTTCGCGCTGGCGGTGACCAGGCGCTTTTCCTGGGTGGAAGTGGCTCCGTACATCATTGCCCAGCTCGTCGGCGCCACTGTCGGCAGCCTCCTGCTGGTGGCGTCGTTCGGAACGCGGGCGGTGGACTTTGGCGGAGGCGCCACCGCGTTGGGTCCGGGAGTCTCCTACGGCCAAGGCATTGTTGCGGAGGCGCTGGGAACCTTCCTGCTCATGCTCGCGATCATGGCGGTGGCGGTGGACAAGCGGGCGCCCAAGGGCTGGGCCGGCCTGATCATCGGGCTGGCTGTCGCCGGCGCCATCCTGGTCCTGGCTCCGCTGACCGGGGGTTCGCTCAACCCGGCCCGAACGTTTGGACCGAACCTGGTTCAGTCCATCTTCGGCGGCGCGGTCGAATGGGCCCAGTACCCGCTATACATCCTCGGTCCCTTCATCGGCAGCATTGCTGCCGCCGTTGCCTATGATCTGGTCGTCCGCCCGCGCGAAGTCCCTGAAGGCGAGCCACGCGCCGACGATCAGTCAATGTCGTCGGAAAAGGACAATAGACCCGATTCCGGCAAAGAATAAAAACCAGGGTGAGAGAAAAAATGCGGCTGCGCAGGGTCCGTCGGCTTTAGCGCGGTTTTTGGATAAAAACGAGAGGAACAACCATGACGGGAAATCGTGTAGTCGTCTATAAAGGCCCAGGGGAAGTAGCGGTTGAAACGATCGACTACCCTAAGCTGGAACTGCCTTCCGAGGTCGCCAGCAAAATGGGAATCCAGCAGAAGGCACCGCACGCCGCGATTCTCAAACTGGTCGCGACCAATATCTGCGGAAGCGACCAGCACATGGTACGCGGGCGCACCACCGCGCCGGTCGGCCAGTCGCTCGGCCACGAAATTACCGGAGAGGTGGTCGAGACCGGTGACGACGTGCTCTTCGTGAAGGAGGGCGATATATGCTCGGTGCCCTTTAACATCGCCTGCGGCCGCTGCCGGATGTGCAACGAAGGCAAAACCGGCGTCTGCCTCAACGTGAACCCCGCCCGGCCCGGCGCAGCCTACGGCTATGTGGACATGGGCGGCTGGATCGGCGGCCAGGCTGAATACGTGATGGTCCCTTACGCCGACTTCAACCTGCTCAAGTTCCCGGACCGGGATCAGGCGCTGGAGAAGATCCTGGACCTGACCATGCTCTCCGACATCTTCCCCACCGGTTATCACGGTGCCTTCTCCGCCGGCGTGACGACGGGCTCCACGGTCTACGTCGCCGGGGCAGGGCCGGTGGGACTGGCCGCGGCCTTCTCGGCGCAGCTGTTGGGTGCCTCGGCCGTCATTGTCGGCGACATGAACGCCGAACGGCTGAAGCAGGCCGCAAGCTTCGGCTGCGAGACCATCGACCTGAGCCAGGAAGGCTCGCTGCCGGACAGGATCGGGCAGATCCTCGGCGTCCCGTTGGTCGATGCCGCGGTGGACGCGGTAGGTTTCGAGGCCCGCGGACACGGCGCTAACGCGGGTGAAGCGCCGGCCACGGTGCTCAACGACGTCATGAGCGTGACGCAGGTGGGCGGCGCGCTGGGCATTCCCGGCCTCTATGTCACCGGGGACCCGGGCGCCGTCGACGAGAACGCGAAGGTCGGCCAGATCGGCGTGAACCTGGGGACTGGCTGGGCCAAGTCGCTCTCGTTCACCACCGGTCAGTGCCCGGTGAAGCGGTACAACCGCAAGCTGATGAACATGATCCTGGCCGGCAAGGCGGACATCTCCAAGGCCGTGAACGCCACCAGCATCAGTCTGGACGAGGCACCACAGGGCTACCGCGAATTCGACAAGGGGGCGGCCAAGAAGTACGTGATCGATCCGCACGGGATGGTTTCCGTGTAGGACGCTCGTCCGGACAGCCGCTCGTCCGGACAATCGGCGGCGGCTGCGCTGCGGTCTTGGGACCGGACGCAGCCGCTGCCGTCTTACCGGCGTTCGTCTACCGGGTTCTCGGTTTTTCCGAGGCCGGCCAAGGCGGCTTGTTCGGCGAAGTCGGGGACGCTGGCTACCACTTCGTCGAAGGTTCCGGCTGCCGCCACGGTTCCGCCGCGCATAAAGAACACAATGTCCGCATCCCGGATGGTGGCCAGGCGGTGCGCCACGGTGATAACGGTGACGTCGCCGTGCAGCTGCCGGATCGCCGTCGTCACGGCTGCCTCGGTGGCGGTGTCGAGGGCGGAGGTGGCCTCGTCCATGACCAGCACCCGGGGGTTGTCATAGAGCGCGCGGGCAATGCCGAGGCGCTGCCGCTGCCCGCCGGAGAGGGCCATGCCGCGCTCGCCCACCAAGGCGTCCAAGCCGCCGTCGCGCTGCATCACGGTGTCCAGCAACTGCGCACGGCGCAGGGCAATGGTCACGCGCTCCGGGTCCACCCGGGCCGTGTCCCAGGCCAAGGCGACGTTCTGCGCGATCGACGCATCGAAGAGCGAGACTTCCTGCGGCACGTAGCCGATGCGCCGGCGCCAGGAGTCCAGTACAAACTCCATCGGTTCGCCGCCCACCAGGACGTGTCCGTGGCTTGGTTCGAGCAGCCCCAGCAGCAGGTCCACCATGGTTGATTTGCCGGCGCCGGAGGCACCGACGAAGGCCACGTGGCTGCCGGCCGGAATCCTGATGTTCACGCTGTGGAGAGCCGGCGCCGCCGCAGCCGGATAGCTGAAAGCGACGTCCCGGAGCTCAATGTCCGCGGCGTTGTCCGGCAGTTCGTGCTGCGGGCGTTCATCCCGCTGCCGGTTCATTTCGGCTTCGCCCTCGTGGATGTCTTCGACGATCTGCCGGGCAAAGGACGCGCTGGTGTTCACCGAGGACTGCACCGCCTGCAAGCGCGTGAGCGACGGGATCAAGCGGAAACCCGCGACGGCGAACAGGCCGACGGCGCTGACCGCTCCGGCCGGTCCGCCGGTCAGGTAGCCCACGCCGCCCAGCAGCGCGAAACCGAGGACCAGCGCGGTCTCCAGCACGTAGCGCGGGATCTGCGAAATCTGGATGGCACCGGCGCGCGCTATCGACGATTTGGTGCGGGTGCCGTGCACCTGTTCCTGGACCTCGGGTCCGCGGCCGGCCAGCGTGATTTCCTTGAGCGCGCCCAGCGCCTCGTACAGGGTCTTGGCCGTCCGGTTGGACCATTCGCGGTTCTCCCGGCCAATCGCGACGGCGCGGGGCGAGATCACCTTCGCCAGCAGCAGTGCCACCAGGCCCAGATAGATCATGGTCACCACCGCTATCAGCGGCTGCGCCACAAAAAGCACGACGACGACCGCCGCCAAAGTGCCCAGCTCGCCGAACAGGCTCATGGCCGGCATCAGCACCCCGGAGACCGTGATCCCGACGCCCACGTCCACCGACCGGACAATCTCGGCGGAGTTGCGGCCCAGCCGCTTCTCCCACGGCGAGGCCAAGTAGGCGGCAAACAGTCGGTCGCCGATCGCCACCTCATGCCGTGCGAAGCGCTTGGTGGCGAAACGCAGCAGCAGCACCGCCAGGATTCCCTTGAGCACGATCAAGAGGCAGATGAAGGTCAGGATCGGCAGCGCCATCCCGTTTTCGGCGACGTTGCCCACCAGCGGCAGCTCTGCGTCGGAGCTCCCCACCAGGGCCGGCAGGAGCGCTGCGATCAAACCCAACGCGACGACGTCGAGCAGGGCCAACGCTGCGGACGCCGTGCCGTAGCCGGTGAGGAAACGCCGGCTGCCGGCCGGCAAGGTACGCAGCAGCGGCACGAGGACGTCGAGAATGCTTTTCATACTGCCCCTCAGCCTATTGCATCGCGCCATTATCACCCGCGACGGCTTTCTGGCCAGTGGTGGCTGAAAGTTGGGACGGGTTTTCCACAATCCACCTGTTGGGCCTAGCCCGTCAGCAGATTGGTCGTTTAGGGTCAGTGCAAACAGCTGCCCGCCGGTCTCAACGTCGCGGGGCAGTTCTGCTTGGGGGTTGAAAAGGGGGAACGGATGGATGGCATCCGGATCGTCGAGGGTGAGGTCCGCGAACTGATCCGCCAACGCGGATTGGACCCTGCCCGCCAAGGTCCGGAGGTCCGACGGCTGGTCGAAGCAGCCGTGACTGACTATGACGAACGCTCTTTGTTGGGAACCCTTCCGCCCCTCGGGCAACTGGACCATGCACGCAAGTACATTTTTGACGCCGTGGCCGGATTCGGGCCCTTGCAGCCGCTGCTGGACGACCCCTCGATTGAAGAAGTCTGGATCAACTCTCCGTCGGAGGTATATGTAGCCAGAAGCGGAGAGTCTGAGCTGACATCGGTGACGCTCACGCAACAACAGGTGCGGGACCTGGTCGAGCGGATGCTCAAGTCCTCCGGCCGCCGGTTGGACTTGTCCTCGCCCTTTGTCGATGCTGCCCTGCCCGATGGGTCACGCCTGCATGTGGTCATTCCGGACATCACCCGCCAGCACTGGTCCGTCAACATCAGGAAGTTCATTGCCCGGGCTTCCCGGTTGGAGCACTTGGTCGAGCTGGGATCGCTGACGCCGGAAGCATCCCGGTTCCTTGGGGCAGCGGTCAGCAGCGGACTGAACATCCTTGTATCTGGAGCTACCCAGGCCGGGAAGACCACGATGCTCAACTGCTTGGCAGCCGCGATTGGCAGCCGGGAGCGCGTGGTCACGGTCGAGGAAATATTTGAACTGCAACTGCCCCTCCGCGACGTCGTCGGACTCCAATGCCGGCAACCGAATCTGGAAGGCGAAGGAGCCATACCGCTGCGGCGCTTGGTTAAAGAGGCCCTGCGGATGAGGCCCGATCGGTTGATAGTCGGAGAGGTCAGGGAAGCAGAGAGCCTGGACATGCTCGTGGCGCTTAATAGCGGGATTCCCGTACACGCTTCAGGCACAATGCACATAGAATCGGCGAATGACAAAAACGGCCTTCATATACACCCGGATCAGCCAAGCCCGAAACGGCGACGAGCTGGGAGTTCAGCGGCAGGAGCTGGCGTGCCGGGAGTATGCCACCGCCCACGGCTTCCAAGTCACGGATGTCTACAGCGACAACGACACGTCCGCATATAGCGGCAGGCTTCGGCCAGCGTACGCGGCGATGCTGAAGCGTTTGGAGTCCCGCGAAGCTGACGCGGTGATCTGCTGGCGCATGGACCGTCTACACCGTAGGCCGATCGAGCTGGAAACTTACGCTGATGTCGTCAAAGGCGGTCGAGGACAGGAGCCGATTTTCACGTATGCGGTGACGGGCGGCGGCAAGATTGATTTAGCCTCTGCCGATGGTCTTCTCCGCGCTGGCATCATGGGTCAGGTTGCGCGTTTCGAATCGGCCACCAAGTCTGAGCGAGCTAAAGCAAAGGCGGCACAGAAGGCGGCGGCGGGAGAGTGGAACGGCGGTGCCCGCCCCTTCGGATGGGAGCCCGAGGGCAAGGGCTTGAAGATCAATAATCCTGAAGCCGAGGCGTTAGCCTCGGCCTTCCACGAAATCCTGAACGGTAAGTCGCTGGGGTCCATCATCAAAGCTTGGAATGATCCCACACGCGACGGTGGGCCGCTGCTGACGACGGCAGGCAAGCCGTGGGGGTACGCACAGTTGAGGCAGGTGTTGCTGAGGCCCAGGAACGCGGGCCTCTACGAATTCAACGGGCAGATTCTGCACCGGGATTCCGAGCTGCTGCCGCCAATCGTCTCCGAGGACATATGGCGTGCAACGGTAGCGCTGCTGTCTGATCCCAGTCGCCGGCGATCTCAGTCCAATAAGGCCGTGCACCTCTTAGCGGGCATCGCCCAATGCTTCTGTGGCACTCCCGCGAAGTCGGCAACAGTGAGCAGCCGGACCGGCGTCTACCATACGGTCTACAGGTGCCCGGCCAAGGGGCTGGGCCACGTCGGTAAGCGTAAGGGCTTCGTTGATAACGTGGCGCTTCTGGCCGTATACAGGTCGATCTTCCACGGCATCGAGGCCGCGGTACAGAGTCCCGAAGACAAAGCTAGGGCCGCCGAGCTGTCGGCAGAGTTGAAGGCGCTAGACGCGAGGGAGCGCGAGGCAGGCGTGGCGCTCGCTGATGGCGCGCTTACCGTTTCGCAGCTGGTCAGCTTCAATGCTCAAATCGCAGCCAAGAGGGTAGGTATCGAGGAGGAGCTGGCCAGGTTAGGGCGGGGCAGTCTTCCCGCCGTAGGTCCACTCCGAGACTTCGGTGCCGACAGGGCCGAAGCCGACAAGGAGTTCCACAATTGGCTTGCGATGCCGGTCGATGATCGCAGGGACTTCATACGGTCACGCTTTCACATCATCATGTATCCGCACTCAAAAGGCTCACCGCGCGAGTTTGATCCTGACACAGTGGTTGTGGTGCCGAGGCAACGGTTTGATGCAGCGGGGCCTCTTCCTGGGGAACAGGTTGCAAAGCTAAACCCCGTAAGCATCGGCGCGGACCCCAAGCAGGTTTACCGGGGGTTCGTGAAGCAGTGGGGTCTGTAGGGTCCAGTGCACTCTGGTCTGCTCAGCGGCTTGACCCTGTCAGCTCGGATCGAAGTTCGTCCCACTCTCGACAGTTTGTGCTCTAGCTTGTAGCCATCAGTCCGTCTCGGGAAGGAAAGCCAATGGGCAAGAAGTTCATCAACGTCATCGCGGAGATTCCGGAGTTCTCCATCGTGGAACTTGATGACGGTGTTGGGGCAACGGTCACTCCGGGCTGGTATAGCGACAAGCAGTTGAAGCGGTTTCTGAAGTACTGGGACTTCCCTGCCGACCGGTACATTGTTGAGCGGCTGCAGGCTGGCGAGATCGTGCTGGCGCCCATCGAGGAGTAACAGAGCGCCGGCGGCAGGCCGGCGCTCTGTTACTCAAACAGCTTCCATCGCCAGATAGCGATAAACGGTGGCGCGTGATGCTCCGATGATCTTTCCAATGTCGGCAGGTTTGAGGCCTTGGGCCTTCAGTTCGCGTGATCGCTTTACTGCCTGAGCGTCAGCCGAAACGCTGGGCCTGCCAGCCTTGCGCCCGTTCTCCGCCGCTGCAGCCATGCCTGCCCTTGTCCGCTCTGCAAGTTGGTCCCGTTCAAGCTGAGCAAACGCCGACATGACAGTAAGCATGGCCCGGCCCATCGGGCCGGTAGTGCTGATGCCTTCGGTGATGCTGCGGAAGTGGACCCCCCTGGTCTCCAAGTCATCGATCAGCGCAAGCAGATTGCGAGTGTTGCGCCCAAGTCTGTCCAACTTCCAGACGATGACGGTGTCGCCGGGGCGCAGGTGCTCCAGCATCTTGTCCAGTTCCGGCCGGGTGGCACGCGTGCCACTGACGCCGTGGTCTGTGAAGATGCGTTCACAGCCTGCCTTCTTGAGTGCGTCGTGCTGAAGCGCTGCGTTCTGGTCTACGGTGCTGACTCGCGCGTATCCGATGTCGGCCAAGGTCCCCTGCCTTCTGGTGTCTTACGGCGGCGGCGCGTCAGCGCAGCCGTGCTGTCTATAAAGGATTGTCTCAATAAAGGTTATGAGGGTCAATTGCTGAGAAGGAGAGAATGAGACACATTGATGTGACAGTCAATTCCTCAGAGAATCAAGGCTTCTGGTTCCCTGCCGCTGCGTGTCTTTGGAGTCTCACCTAACGATCCCTTGATGAGATGGATGCCACAGTTGCCGATACTCTGGAGCGGTGAAACGTGAAGCCAAAGAGTACAAGACCAACAAGAAGGCCGTAATTTCATCAGGAATAGTCGGTGTGCTAGTTACCCTCAGTGCTCCGGCAGGTGAACGCTGGCTGCAGTGGCATGGGGTCTGGCCGTCGATTCTTGCCAATCTGGGGACTGCCCTTATTGCTGCCGCTGTCCTCTTCATTCTGGAGCCGAAGTTCAAGAAGACCATCTCGACCGACGTTCTGGAGCCGTGGGCTGATGAAGTTGAGGAAGCCGTCGAGGCTGTCGATAAGCGCAGCCGTGAGCGCACGGAATCACTCAGTGCGAAAATTGAGGAACTAAGCACTATCTCGTCAGTCGTCGCCGGTCGTACTAGGGAGGAGCAGGAGGCGGCGCTCGCGCGGCTTGAATCCGGTATCAGCCGTGAATCCCTTGCTGCTGTTCTGACTCGCGCTAACGAGGTCAAGGCGATTACGGCTGATGGTGTGACAGTACCTGCCAGCCGTGAGCCGAACGGCATAACTCTCACGTTTCGGTACTTCACTACTTCTGCCGACGTCCGGTTTGGAACGTTGGAACCTAAGTTGGAAGTGGAGATCAACGGTCCACACATGTTACGCGCAAGCGTCCAGTGGCATGAGGATCAGCCGATTCAGGAATTTGTTGCATCGATGGTTCAGCAGATTCAAACCAGGGGAGGCTCTGCAGAACCTGAGGCCTTCGATCCAACATTGGCTTTCCAGACGCTGGTCCGTTTTCTCCGCCTAGCGATCGCGAACCGCCGTAGCGCGCAGGCAGACTGGCAGTTCCAGCCTCCGCTGTTGACTGTGGTGAACGACGACTGGCTCATCACCAAGGATGGAATTGTCTCCAAGGCTCACGGCCTGGTCCGTGGGTGCAACATCCCAGCTGCTGGCCGCGCCCCACATGAAATTATGCGGCTAATTCAGTGGAAGCCCGTGCGGCCTGACTTCGCCAAGGAACATGAGTGGGAAGAGGTAGTGCAGTCCGCTCGATTGACCGCCAGGATTAGCGGCGGATTTAGCGATCAAGGGGACAGGCAGGCGTTCGTGTGAGAAGCGCCGTCACCTGCCAGCCGCTGGGTGGGGAGGGACCCTTTGTGCTTCAAAGCCGGCCCCGGACGTAGTAAGCGATTTTTGTTGGGAACGGGTCTAGAAGTTTTTCTTGACGCCTTCGACCTTTGCTGACGGGGAAGCGAGGCTTATTCGCTGTCTGACATTGGCATGAAAAGGGCGGGGCCGCAGCCCCGCCCTCCTCGGAATCGCAGATTAGGTCAGCAGATCAAATCCACTGGCCATGCCGTACGTAAGTCTTGAAGTCCGCCGCGACATCCTGCCCGGCAATGTTGGGCTCAAAAGGCACGAGAGCCTGCCCCTCGTGGAAGAGCGTAGGAATTTCCCTGACGCTGTATCCCGATGAGGACAGCAACAGCTCCGCACCTCCGCCGGTGCTGTCGTGCGCGGCGTGGTGTCCGCCTGCCTTGAGCGTCTGCGCTGCCTCGGCGATGGCGGCGTTCCGGTCTGCGAACCGCGTTTCAAACCGGTTCCACACGTCGGCCAGCTCAGCGCGGAAGTCGGCCTTGATCTGGTCAGCGTCGAGGTCTGCTGCGTTCTTGAGCCGCTTCTCAACAAGCGCCGTCGCGTGCGCCTTTGATGCAACGGCGAGCGCGGCCTCAGCTTCTGCAAGCGCGGGCGCGCCTGCTTCGGCACCGAGCGTGGCGAACCGCGCAGCGGCTTCGGCTGCTGCCAGATTCTCCGCGGTGACATCGGGTGAACCGCTAGCGGCCTTGGATGCGATGTCGGTGAGGCGGGCTGCTGCTTCATCGGCCTTGGTGGCCAGAGCTTCGGCTGCGTTCCTGGCCTTGGTGACGGCGGTCTTGGCGGCGGTCAAAGCCTTGGCCGTTGCGTCGATGGTGGTGTTGGTCTTGGTCATGGGTGCGTCCTTCGATTCAGTGGAGGTGGAGGTGGAGGTGGAGGTGGAGGTGTTGGAGGTGGAGCCGGGGCGGAGCCTCGGCCTACTGGTCGTCATTCATCTTGCGATCCTGGATGGCATAGAGAGCCCGGAGTGCTGCCGAGGTGGCAGGCTCTCCGCCGCGGTCCCGGCGATTCGAGGTGGCAGCAGAGGCGTAAGCCCGGAGGCGCTGGGTCGCGGCGTCCGTGGTGTAAGTGGTCGGCTGGGGAGCCATGGTCAGGAGTCCTTCTGTTCGGTGTTGGTGCGGATGCGCTGCTGGATGGCGGCGCGGATGATGTCGCCAGCGGCTGAAGCGCTGACGGGGTAGACGGGCCGGGGCTTCCAGCTGGCAAGCCCGCCAGTGCGGGGCGTGCCGTCTGCGTTGGCGGCATGGATCACTGCCCGGTACATGATGATCCGCTGACCCCGGCGGCGAGCGCCGCCGCGCGTGGGGTATGCGTCGATCAACTGATGAACGGCGAGTTCGTCAGGGCGGACCCTGTAGTAATCCCCAGGGCGGAGTGCCTGAATCGGCACGCTGAACGGTTCGTCTTCAGAGTCATTGAGATGCTTCTCGGTCATGGGTTCCTTGCTGCCACGGCTTCGTCGTGGCCTGTAGAAGTAGTGATTGTTCGTCAGCGGTGACTGCGGCAGGGGTCGGGCTTGCTGTACGGCAGGCCAACTTTTGCGGCCCATAGGATCGCTGACAGATAGTTCGGCGTCATTGCTGAGTGACGCCAGAACTCCGTGCATTCCGCCTCGTCGCGTTGCCGCCGAAGCGCCAGGTTGTTCGTGTTGGTCATCGGCAACAGATGGTCTGGGCGGACGCAGAGCGGCTGATTGCAGAGGTGGTCCAGCACGTGACGGGGTTTATGTCCACCGGCAAACCAGACGTAGGCGAAGCGGTGCGCCAGCCATGCACCGCCAGCATGGAAGAGCGGATAGCCGCTTTCGTTGGGGCGCTCCTGCCAGAGCCAGCAGCCGGTAACCGAGTCCGGTTCGATGCCGCGCCGGAACCTGTCGAGGCTTGCAGCCTGCGCCGCAGGGGTGCGAGTGCTCAGCGCCAGCCGTTCATGCGGGCGGCAGTAGCCGTGGCCTGCGGTAAGCCGCTTGCAGCCTGCCTCCTTGCACTTGGTCTGACGGCGGAACCATTGCATGTAGTGCTGCTGGCAGCGGCCCCTCCGATCGGCAGCCTTTCCGCAGTCCACCGGACGGTCCCAGCCGTCCATCCGGCAAAGCTGCGCTTTGGCCATGAATCTTCCCTTCGGACTTGTAACATGTTTGCCGGTGCCTGGACCCCTGCCACTGCCCGTTTCCGCGGCAGCATTAGGCGGTTTTCGGGTCCTGAAGATCGGGCTCCGGCGGTGCCTACCTTCTAAGGTTCTGGGTAGGAGCTTCTGGCTTGCCGGGTCTTGTAGGCAACCGCGCCAGCGGGGGCCGTATGGCATAGCTGCTGATGCTCGTCTCGTCAGGCAGTGCCAACCTGTAGCCGTCCGAGTGCCCGAGCATGCTGGAGCGGTACCCGATGACAAGTCCTGCATCCAGCAGGCCCCGTAGGGCCTCGCCCAGTTGCTGGTGGTCCATGGTGCAGGAGCGGCTGAGCGCCCTCGCATTCGTGCAAGCTACCGGAGAGAGGCCGAAGACCTGCGAGGCCAGCACAGCGCAGATGCGCCGCTGTTCCTCCGTCAGCGCGGCAGCTTCCACGGCGGCGCGCCAGCGCTGGATGAACCCGTTCACGCTGCCACGCCCGCTACTGCATTTCCGCGCCTGCTCGGCCCCGCGTCAGCGGGGCTGTCATACAACCAGACCCTTAGTCCGAACGCTTCCATGACGGCGGCTTCCCAGTGCTGGCCACGTCCGGCCCTGATCTTCGCAAGCGTGACGTTGAACCAATTGCTGCAACGCTGGAGGTGTGCCGGGTTAACGCATGCCCGGTTGCGGCAGATGTGGTCAAGCTGCCAGCTAACGGCGGACTGGGCGCCATGTTCCTGTTCGAAGGCAAAGCGGTGGGCATACTGATTGCGCCCGCCTACCCTGAACACGCCGTAGCCGTCGGCTCCGCGTGCTCCTGTCCATTCGATGCAACCTGCATCGCTCTTGGTCGTGTAGTGGCGGAACCGCTCTGCGGCCGGCAATCCGGTCAGCCTACCCGCCCCGCCGCCGAGAGGGTCGCCGTGCCTCCGCCAGCGCTGCCAATGGGGATTGCACCACGTCCGTGCATAGTGAGGCTTCCGGCATCCACGGATGCTGCACAGCCTGAGTTTCGGATTGGTGTGTCCGTCCGGCTTGGATTCCTGGCCTTCTGCGGCGGCATGAGCTGCCGGTTCCTGATCTTCCAAAGCTGTCCTCACTGCCCGATTTCTGGGCTGTTCTGATTTCTACTTGCCGCGTGCTGGTGCACGTGGGGCCAGAAGCCTCGTTGAGACGGTTTGTGCACCCTAAGGCGGGAACCGATGAGTGGGGCGAGGAGTCCCAGCCGCACCACGGATGAGGGCAGGCCGCGCCAGCGGCCCTGCTGCTAGTCGATGTGTTTCCACGCCTTGCCGTTGACAATGTTGCTGACCTGCTGAGTGCTGATCCCGAAATCCGCGGCAATGCCGGGCATGGTGGATGAGCCGGGGAGGTAAAGTGTGCGGATCGACCGCACGTCTTCGGCGTTGATCTTGGCGGCGTAGTGGTGTTCGCCTCGGAGCTGCGGCATTTCGGTTCCTTTACTTTGACTGATTGTGATTGGCGGTTAAAAGCAGATAGACCGAAGCGGCAAGGCAGGCCAGTAGGCCAGCGATGCTGTTTCGATCTATCTGTGTTTGATGCTATGGATCCGGCCCGAAGGGGCCGGTGTCTGCTGTGTTCCGACTTTAGAACGGTGGGAGCCGGACGAGTGGTCCCGCTCGGTTCCAACTAGAGGTAGCGAGGGGAAACGGGCGGAACTCGCGGGTCATTGCTCGCGGTCAACCAATACTACAACTAGTGGACTCGGCCAGTCGGAACCCCAAGATGGTGTAAGCCAAGCATGTCATTCCGTCGCTCGTTCGTCCACAGGGCAGAGGGATGTCTTTCACGGTAATGATCAGTCGTCTGAGTGCAGATCCTGCTGCACTACGGAAACGGCAGGCGTGCATGACCCTTCGATGGCGTAGATGCCCAACGAATAGGCTATTTTGATCATTACTGCACTACAGCCACGGGAAGGTAAGCATAAGTGACGAAATACTTGTACGACGCTTCAGGGAAAGCGGTGGGATTCCTCCGCGGCAAATACATTCACGAGCTAGCAGGCAAAGCAATAGGACAGCTACAGGGGACCCACGTGTACAAGCTTTCTGGGCAGTACATCGGGGAGTTGGACCACGACATGGTTGTTGACAAGCACCTGGGAAATTTGGGAAATATCGGCAACCCAGGAGACCCGGGGAATCCCGGCAACCCTGGGGACCCAGGGTCAAGGGGTGCTAGATCCTATGGTTATCAGGACGTTTTTGACAAGTTGTTGTAGACGCAAATAGCACGTATGGGCTGATTTGAATTGGTTGCGGTGTTTGCGTTCAAACAAAGGTGACGATGTGAACTGGTCGTTGGCGGATTACGCCAGCACGAGAGAGCTCGCGGCAGGGATCTGGCTTGCAGTATTCCTGGTGGCGATATTTGTTCTGCCCCAATGCAGGGAGTCGGCCTGGACAGCGGTCAAGAGCCTAGGGCAATGGAAAGTTCTTACTTCATTGATCACCTACGCGACTTTTCTAATTGGTGTGGTGTGGTGTGCATGGATGATTGGTGTCTGGACGCCAAAGTTGCTCGGCGCCACGATTGGATGGTTTCTTGTTAGCGGTGTGATTCTTTACATTAACGCTATAGTCAAAGCCTCCAAATCGGATGGATATTTTCGAAATCAATTGGCGGAGACCGTGCGGCTTGCCGCACTGTTTGAATTCTTGGTCAACGTCAAGACTTTCGCACTCTGGATAGAGGTCGCCCTATTGCCGATTGTTGCCTTTCTTGTGCTGTTCCAGGCTTTTGCTGAAGCAAAACCTGAAACACGTCCCATGGGCCGCATCCCGGCAATCATTTTGTCGCTCGCTGCTCTCGTTCTGCTCTCAATCACCGCCGCTAGTTATGCCACCAACCCGGAGACGTTCATAATTGCCGACTTCTTGCGAGAGTTATTCCTCCCCCTGTGGCTCGCGTTCGCAGCCGTACCTTTCGCATACGCCTTCGCCATATTAGCGGGATACGAGTCCATGACGGCACGACTCCGGCGGTTCGCAGATCGGCAGCGCATCCCGCTGAAAGTCCAGCTAGGAATCAGTAGTGCTTTGAAGGTGAATCTTCAGGCGATTGACAGATTCCCGGGACAGCGGGGGAAGTTGGCTGTCGCCAGAGGATCATTTAGAGGGGCTCGTGAAGAAGCCCAAATTTACATGGCTGAGATGGCCGCCGAGAGGATTCGGCTGGAGACCGCGAAACAGAGGCTTACTGACTACGCCGGCGTGGAAGGAGTTGACGAAGACGGACGCCAGCTGGATCGCCGCGAATTTCAAGCTACAAAGCGCTCCCTTGAATGGCTCGCACTTTGTCATGCAGGGCACTACCGGAACAGGAAAGTGTTTTCCCGAGAAATCCTTTCTGTAGTCGGCTCGTTCGAAAGGCAGGGGTTGCCCGACCCCCACGGCATCGTAATGAAGGTAAGACGTGATGGGCAGGCATGGTTCGCTTACCGGAAAACCGTCACGGGTTACTACTTCGCAATTGGAGCGGTGGGTGACCCTAATATCTACTGGTATTACGACGGCAATAAGCCCCCGTCTGGCTTCCCGTCCGATAAAGGCGGGTGGAGTAGCCACTTCGGGGACATACGTGATGAGTGGCGTGAGGAAAGCCCGTACCCGCGGTGAGCAAATGTATGAATTTCCAGGCTCTGAAAGCTTTGCGTCGCCGCTGATGAGATCGGCCTATGTTAAGGTTCGTTTTGGTGATGCCTGATTCTGGCACTCACTTGGACTCTCATGATTCCGCAACCGGCGAGGATTCAAGCAAGCTGGCACTGTATTCTCTCCGGTGATCGTCTGGGGTCTTCTTCGGTGTGAGAGCTTCTGTCGGGCCCATTTCTGGATCCCATGGAATTTTCTTGATGCTTTCGAACTCAAACATCGAGGACAGGATCGGCAATTCCTCTGCGAGTAGATCTACAGATCTGTAAGTTCCGCGTTCTGTATACCATTCTATTTGTAGACTGAGGCCGATCCGCTTCATCGTATTTTCCTGCCCAGAAATACTCCATGGCGGTACATCGGGAACCGGAAGGCCAACTGCTTGTCCTGGGCCAACGAACTCCTTTACAGCGGTATGCGTAAAGTGGTTCCTCAATGCGTCAGCACCAGATGGGTAGTGGGACCGAAGGCTCATGGGCGGGAAGACGTGTTCACCTGCGGGCAACAACATTGTGTAAATTACCCGAAGATCCTTTGCAATGTCGTGGCCTGCGTTTGCTAACAGCACGTATCCTGAATCGACGAGACGGGCGTCCCAAACAACGTATGAGCGCTCAGTGGATCGAGCATCGCTAGCAGCGTCTCGATTTTCTGTAGCGTCGGCTCGGTCATGGGCCTTTTTTGTATAGCGGTAGTTGAGCAACCCAAATACAAGAGTCGAAAGCAGGCTGAAGCCCGCCACGCAAACTGCGATTATTGAGACGTCCACGATTGCAGTTTACCGGGGCAACCACGTCCACGGGCGGCTGTTTCCGATCCACAATCATGTATCGTGTCTGAGCAGTGTCGGGGCTGCCTGTCATGCAAGCGGCGAGCCTACGGTGCTGTCTTTACGTCACCTGATTCAGTGGCCGAAGTCAAACCGTCCCAGTCGATGCCAGGGAGAAGCTTTTCCTGAGGGGTGCGTTCAACAACATATAGCTTCTTGAGTGGGAGGACTTGTAGTTCCGCACCATCGGTGAAGTTATTCTGCAGCCCTGTCAACCTCCACACACCTTCCGATACGGGTGTGAGAATCGAGCCTTCAATGACGACTGGTTGATGCTGTGCGACTCCCGCCTCGGAATGAAGGCGCAGTGCCCAGCCGCCGCTGACCGGGGAGAATGTCGGTCCGCCCATTCTCCGTTGCTCGCCAAGCCTTCTCTGCTCAAGCCACCCACTGATAGTGGTACCAACGAGGAGCATGCCGTTGTAAGTGGAATCTTCCTCTATGGTCCGCCCGTGAGTGGATACCCAGTTCTTTTCACCATTTATTGTTGGCGCTGGTGCGTGTGTCGGCGGGTAGAAGTCAAGGTCAGCTCTACCCGGGCCGTCGTTGTGAATGTGTACGGGCACCTCAATCCAAAGGTAGAGAGAGTCCTCCTGTGGGCTGTTGAAGACATGCCCACGTTCGACCTGTGTCAGGCCTTCCAGCGGAACCCCATTCGTCTTGCTCACGAGGTATTCCCAAGACCTTTGGTCGCCAATTGTGGTGGTAGAAAGCTTCGGTGCTTCCGCATCGAGGCGGGCTCGGGTCGCTTCGGCCACCATGAACAGCGAGTGCTGAGTCTGTAAGCGTGCCTGTTCAAGGGTGCTGTTGGCCAGTCCTACAGCCTTTTCGCTGGCAGTCGCCGCTCGCCGAGTGGCCACGGTCTGCCAGGCGATCACGCCTGCTGATACTGCCGTTGCGACGGCAGATCCTACTGTCGCCCAATCTCCGGGAGTCATCGCCATTCTCACAGTCTATGGTGCGGAAATGCCCAGTTTTTCTGCATGGCGTCTCAGTGATATTGGGGATGCCTGGGATGTGCACAGTCCATGCAAATAGTGCTCACGACGCCATTACCAAGATTTGCACGCTGCCGCTGCTGGCGGGCCAGAACATCTCGTCAGCGTTCGTGGTTCCTACGGTGGCATCGTGCATCGACCTCGTCGTCCATTGTGCCCGCCGGCCTGACGGCAAGAGACAGGTCGTGGAGATCGTCTCGCTGGGCCGCCGAGTTGAGAACGGCATCATCGAGACGTCCACCGTTTTCAGCCGGCAGGGCGGCCAGTTGGAGGTCAGTCCCTCCGCGAGTCCGGCTGAGGAAAAGTTTATGCGCGCTGGATACGAAGTGATGCAGCTGCTGGAACCCGTGTCATGACGGCGGCGGCGGGACTTGTAGGCGGTGTCGGCTTGTTCTTGATCTGGTGGTCTTGCTGGGAAAAACCGCCGGGCAGGCCCTCAAGGCAGAAGCGGCTCAGCCGGCTCCAGCTCGTGATCAATCAGGCCGGTATCGAGAAGGTCTCGTCGAAGGCGCTCCTGGCCAGCTGCGTGGGAATGGCCGCGGCTACTTTCCTGATCGTTTTTGCCCTGACGGCGTCGGGCCCGATCGCAGCCTGTTTCGGATTGTTCGGAGGCTGGCTCCCGCTCGTTCTCGTTCGCTGGAGGGCGCGCCGCCGTACCGCCGCCCTACGCGAAATCTGGCCGGACGTCGTCGACCATCTTCGGTCGGCGATCCGGGCGGGCCTGTCCCTGCCCGAGGCACTGGTTCAGCTGGGAACGCGCGGACCGGTGGAGTTGCGGCCGGCCTTCAGCGCGTTCGCCGCCGACTATCGGGCAGGCGGGCATTTCGACGATGCGTTGGAACGGCTCAAAGCCAGGCTTTCGGACCCCGTGGCTGATCGCATCGTTGAAGCGCTGCGCATGACGCGAGAGGTTGGCGGCACCGACTTAGGCAGGTTGCTCGGGACCTTGGCGGACTTTCTCCGCGACAGCGCACGGACCCGCAGCGAACTCGAGGCGCGCCAGTCATGGACGGTTAACGCTGCCCGGCTGGCCGTTGCTGCGCCCTGGATCATCTTGATGCTGTTGGCCACGAGGCCCGAAGCGGTGGCGGCCTACAACACCGCGGCCGGGGCGGCCGTGCTGCTGGGCGGTCTAGTCGTGTCGCTGGTGTGCTATCGCCTCATGCTGCGCATTGGATCGCTCCCCGAAGAGGAGCGGGTGCTCCGATGAACCACTCGGCGGCATTCACTGTGTTGATCGGCATTGCCCTGGGAATTGGTCTGTGGCTGACGGCTACGCGGTTGCCGTTCTTCCGGCCAACGAAATTTGCCGATCGTATTGCGCCACAGCTGAAGGCGATAGAGATGAAATCGCGCCTCTTGGACAGCGGACCAGGAAATGTCACGCCGTTCGGTCCCTTGGAGCGAATTTTCCGACCGGTGCTCCGTGACTCGGTCGCATGGCTGGGAACATTCAATCTCGGTTCGACCTTGTTATCGAAGCGGTTGCTGCAAGCCGGACGCAAGCAGAGCACGGTCGATTTTCGCGCCGAGCAATTGCTGTGGGCGGTCGCTGGGTTCCTCATCGGCATCGCGTGGATGATTACGACGGCGGCAGGAGGCTCGCTGGATCCGGTCCTTGCGGTGATTCTGACCGTTGGGTTGGCCACTGGCGGGTTCATGCTGCGGGACCATCTATTGACCGCCCAGATACATCGCCGCGAGGCAAAGATGCTGGCGGAATTCCCGAGTTTGGCGGAGTTGATGGCACTTGCAGTCAGCGCCGGGGAAAGCGCGACCGGTGCACTGGAAAGAATCTGTCGCAGCGCTCACGGCGAGCTGGCTCAGGAATTTGCGGTGGTACTTGCACAGACCCGCTCGGGCACGCCGGTGCTGACGGCATTGCAGGAGTTTTCACACCGGACCCGTTTGCCTGCGCTGGTCCGCTTCGTCGATGGGATCACCGTTGCTGTTGAACGCGGAACCCCGCTTGCGGATGTCCTAAGGGCTCAAGCCCAGGACGTGCGCGATATGGCGAAACGCAATCTGATGGAGTCGGCGGGAAAGAAGGAAATCGGCATGATGGTGCCGCTGGTGTTCGGCGTGTTACCACTGACGGTTTTGTTTGCCGTGTATCCGGGGATTGCACTGATCAATCTCGGCTGGTGAAGCAGAGAAGGAACCTACGAGCCAACTCGCAAACTGGGAAGGAACCAGGACATGACACAACTATCGCTCAGGGTCGTTGCGACGATGTCATTGATGTGGAGCGGGGGGCTGGATCGCTTGCGAAGGTCGGTTCGGTCCGGGGACGGCGAACGCGGAGACGTCCCGGGGTGGGTGATGATCACGCTGATGTCGGCTGTCCTTGTTGCAGGCATCTTGGCGCTAGCCAAGCCCGCTTTGGAGGGGCTGTTTAATGACGCAATTGGTCGCGTGACGCAGCCCTGACGTGGGAAAGCGTCCGTGGGTTCGCCGGTTGCGGCCGTTTTCCGAATTAGCCGCCCGCCGTATTCCCGACCAGGACCGTGGCCGGTCAGCCGATCGGGGTTCGGCAAGCGTGGACTTCGTGTTGGTCGGCGGAGTCCTCACCCTGATGTTTGTGTCGATCATGCAGTTGACCCTCATCCTGCACGTGCGCAACACACTTATCGACGCCGCAGGGTCCGGTGCCCGCTACGGAACCTTGGCCGATCGTGGTGCCGCCGACGCGCAGGAGCGGACAGTGGCCTTGATCTCCGCTGCGCTGACCGGCGACTATGCGCAAGATGTGCACGTCGAGGAGGTCCTCCGGTCAGGCGTACGCACGTTGCGGGTCACGGTCCGAGCCCCACTGCCTGCCCTTGGACTGATCGGACCGCGCGGTGCGTTGGAAGTTGACGGTCATGCGGCGATTCCACGCTGACCGCACAGCGGTTGGACGGCCGCGGGCAGGGGGCCGCCGAGCGGGTGCCGAAGCCCGGACCAGTCGGAAGGGCGCGCTGATGCGCCTGCGGCAGCGGCTGAGGGAATGCCTGGGCGACGGTCAGGGAGGGGAAGCGGGGAGTGCGGTCGTTGAGTTCGTCTTCCTTGGAACGTTGCTCTTGGTGCCGATGGTTTATTTCGTTATCAGCGTTTCACAGGTCCAGGCCGCCTCTTTTGCTGTGGTGAATGCGGCTGACCAAGCGGCGAAAGTGTATGCCGGGTCCGACGACGCCGCAACTGGAGGTCAGGCGGCGCATCAGGCGGCGCTCTTTGCCGCGGGAGATTTCGGTATTGGCCCGGATCAGCTGGATGTCAGGATCAGCTGCGGCAACGGTGCGTGCCTGGAAGCCGGATCGTCGGTCACGGCGGAAGTCTCGATTACGGTCCCGCTGCCGCTGCTCGGGGGCACCGGGCTCAGCATGGCGACCGTGAACTCCTCGGCGACTCAAATCGTGGAACGGTACGGATGATGGTCGAGGGACCCGCGAATACCAGAGTTGCGCGTGGCTTTCTGGGAGCCAGGAATCAGCAGGGGAGGAGCGATGAAGGCGGCCAGGTGCTGGTTCTGCTCATCGGCTTCGTTTTATTGAGCTTGCTGATCCTGACCGTAGTGATGGGGGCATCCACCGTTTACGTCGAAAGGAAAAAGCTGTTATCTGTCGCAGACGGGGCAGCGTTGGCAGCCGCAGATACTTTCGCCTTGGCCGACGTCGAAGCTGACTCAGGTGCTCCTGTGCCATCGTTGGACAGCGGATCAGTGCGGGGATCGGTCCTGCGCTACTTGTCGGAGACGGATGCCTACGGGAGATTCGACCAGTTGACGGTTGGCGGCGGCACCGGCTCCCCGGAGCGGCGTACGGCGCACGTCGAGCTGAGCGCGGTGGTTCGGCCACCGTTGGTCAATTTTCTGGTCCCGGCAGGCATACCGGTGACCGTCTCCAGCGACGCACGCTCAGAGCTCAGACGCTGATGGGGCGTGAGGGCCAGCTGGTGGCCGGCATGATCCCTGACGATGGGTAGTTACCGAAGTGCTTGCTGGTGCAACTGCAGCAGGACCGTTTCAGCCGAGGCGTCCAGCACGGAAATGTGCCCGCCGCCCTCGACCAACTGCAGTTCGGCGGAGGGCAGCCGGCCGGAGAGCCAGTGCGCCGTCGCCACCGGAACGTTCCGGTCCACCGTCCCGTGCCAGATGAACGCCGGTACACCGGGGTCATCGACGGTGAATCCCCAAGGCGACGCGGCGAGCCTCATGTCGTCGCGTACCCCGGCTGTGCCCTGTCGCATCGCGTCCGCGAGGAAGGCAGCGAATCGCAGTGCGGCTCCGGGCCGGGCCGCGACGGCCTGGTCGGCCTCCGGCATGCTTTTGCCTGACGCGGCGATCATCTTCTCCGGGCTGCGGGTGCCGAACTTCATGAAGGCCAGGACAGCGGACGTCACGCGCGGGCGGTGCTGCGCGAACTTGAGGACCCGGGCGACGTCGGGCGATCGGCCGTCGGCCAGACCGGGGACGTCGGAGGGGCCGGCCCCGGAGACGATGCTGACGCCGTCGATGCGGTGCGGGATACGGTGCAGGCAGGCAAGGGCAGAAGGGGCGCCCATCGAGTACCCCATCACGCTGAACTTTGCCAGGCTCAGCCGATCCGCGAACACTTCGACGTCGTCGGCCCACCCGAGAAGGGTGCGGCCCGGCTTGGGCGTGGATCCGCCGATTCCCGGCCGGTCCACCACCAGCAGCCGCACACCGGCCCTGGCCGCCGCGTCGCCGAGGTTGAAGAACGCGGTTTCCAGCTTGCCGCTGGGCGCCCCATGGTGGTGCACCACCGGAGGACCGGAAGGGTCGCCAAGATCGTAGTAGGCCAACGTGCGGCCATCACCCAGAGGGCAGGACTTTTCCTCGTACACGGTTCCCCCGTTCAAACCGGCCAAAACCCGATCAGCCTAGCAGCACCACAGCCGGAAAAGCTCACATTCTTCAGCCACGGCTGGAGTCGTGCACTCATATACCGACCGCTGACTGGGGAGAACCTTTTGGCGTGGGGGGTACGGCCCTGGGAGCCACACATAGGCGGCGTGTCGCAGCTGCGCCGGTGGGAGCCTTGAAGCGGGGGAATTTCGAACCGAGGAAAGGAATCGGAAATGGCTGGCGGATCAGGACTGATTGAGCGGTTCTACCGGGAGGTCATGGAGGGAGGAAATCTTGACCTGATCGACGAGTTGGGCAGCGAAAACTACACGGATCATGAAGAGCCCATGCCCGGGCAGCCGTCCGGCCTGGCGGGCATCAAGTTCTACGTGCAGACGTTTAGGTCGGCCTTCCCGGACATCAAGGCGAAGGCCATTGAGCCCACGATGGTCGACGGAGATCTGGAGGCGGCCCGCGTCGTCCTCACCGGTACGCACCGGGGCGAACTGATGGGTACGGCTGCCACAGGCAACACGGTGGAGTTCAGCGGTATCGACATCATCCGCGTTCAGGACGGGAAAGTGGTGGAGCACTGGGGCGCGACCGACATGCTGAAGCTGCTTCAGCAGACCGGCGCTGTCCAGATGTAGCTCTCAGAGTTGAGACGCCGGCCGGGAGCTCCCGCCACCGGCTGGCAATAAGGCGGTGCTGGATCCGGGCCCAGGGCTCACGCGCTGACCTGTCTAGTCGCACAAAGCGGTGGTGGTGAGGTAACCGAAGTATTGGCCGGAAGCCGGCCGGAGCGGGTCACCGATGAACCCATACTGTTGATTATCTTGGTTGTACGCCTCGACGGCGGCGAGGAATGCCTTCATCACGGACTGCCCGTCGCCTTGGCAGACCCCGCTGTAGATGCAGCGGGCCACCGAGCCGGCGACAGCAGGACTGGAGAAGCTGGTGCCGTGTGCCGTGTTGTAGAGGCCTCCCGGGTAGGTGGAGGTGATGCAGACTCCGGGGCCTGCAACGGTGTGCGCAATGTCGGCAGGTTGAGTCGCGAAGTTGGAGAAGTTAGCGAGCTGGTCGTCGGGGCTGGGAACTGACCCTCCGCTGCAGATGGGCGTCGCCTTGCCGCCGGGGCGGCCGTCGTAGTCCGCCATGGCCGTGGCAGTGAGCACCTCGTCATACGTGGCCGGAATAGTGTTCGCCAAGTCCGCCGCCGCATTGCCGGCGGCAACCGTCCAGGTGACTCCCTCCGCGGATCCCTGACAAATCATCTTGTGCAGGGCATCGACCCCGTTGCCGCAATTTCCCTGGTCTTGGCCGGGGCCGCCGATGCTGATGTTGGCGACCTGGATGTCGTTCTGCGGGTCCGCATCCGTGCGGGTGGAGACTACCCAGTCGGCGGCGCAGAGCAGGGCAGCCTCTGAGATGGTTCCGCCGTCTGTCATAACCCGGACGGACCAGAGCGGGGCGCCGTAGGCGGTGCCGATGACTCCGAAGGTGTTGTTCTTCGCCGCAGTAACTCCGGCAACCATCGTTCCGTGGCCGTTCAGGTCGACGGGAGTTACCTCGACCGCAGTTCCAGACGAGCAGTCCACCCCGCCAACGACGTTCAGGTCTGGATGGGTGCTGTCGATTCCAGTGTCGATCACGGCGGTGTTGACCGTGATCTCCTGGCCGTTCGCAGCCGCCTCCTGCGGGGTACCGCCGACTCGCAGCCACCAAGTGGGCAGGAAACCAGTGACCGCGGGTGGCTCAGTGTCATCGGCCTCGTCCTCTGCCAACGTGAATGCCCGCTCGGGCGCAATGAAATCAACGGCCGGATCGGCACCGAGCTGGGCTGCCTCCGAGTCCGTCATTGTCCCCGAGTAGCCCTTCAGCGCGTGTTCGTAGGTGCTCGATAGCTTAAACCCGTACTCCTTGCCCTGTGCCGCGGCGGTGGAATCGACGTTCGTGACGCTGTCCTTGAGGACGACTGTGTAGTCGCTTTCGTCCTCGGCGGCTGCGGGTCCGGATCCGGCCACGATGGTTGCGGCGGCCAGAATCACCGCGCTGACAGCCCCCAGAATTCTTCGTGACCTCTTGGGTTGTGGCGTCTGGCCGTCGTGCCGGCTCTCGGGCTTGTGCCGCCGTCGCCGGGCGTGACCCGGGCCGTGACTTTGACTGGACATTGCAGCCTCCCCACAAGGTGGAATGTAAATCAGGATGCCCTCGTCCCCGTGCGCGGAGCGTGAACAACCTGCATGTCCGCACTCCCAAAGGTTATTGCAAGCTCCGCCCCGGTGCTAGGGGCAGCCGGAAAGCGCCGGCAGGTTTTCCTGCCAGCGCCGCCCACGACGCACCGCCCGGAAGCCACACAGACCGGCGCCGCAGGAGCGCGAGGAGGAAGGCCTGACCTGCCGGGGGGAGAGGATTCCTCACCATGGCGTACGCTTGGAGAACCATGGCTGAGATCGACTTTCCCGCTGAAATCCGCGCGTTACGCGCCACGTACGAATCCATCGAAGCAGTCTCCGATGTGGCGAGGATCCGTAAGGATATCGCCGAGCTGAGCGAGCAGGCCGGCGTGCCGGATCTGTGGGACGACCCGGCCGCGGCGCAAAAGATTACCTCCAAACTGTCGCACCGCCAGAGCGAACTGGAACGGCTGGAGAAGCTCGCCGCACGGATCGACGATCTGGAGGTCCTGGTGGAACTGGGCCAGGAGGACGCCGGCGACGAAGACTCCATGGCCGAGGCCGCCAGCGAACTGACCTCGCTCAAGAAAGCACTGTCAGAACTCGAAGTCGTCACCTTGCTGTCGGGGGAGTACGACGAGCGCGAGGCCGTGGTGACCATCCGCTCCGGCGCCGGCGGCGTGGACGCTGCCGACTTCGCCGAAATGCTGATGCGCATGTACCTGCGCTGGGCCGAGCGCCACGGCTACCCGACCCAGGTGTTGGATACGTCCTACGCCGAAGAGGCCGGCCTGAAGTCGGCCACGTTCGAAGTCAAGGCACCGTTCGCCTTCGGCACGCTCTCGGTGGAGGCCGGTACCCACCGCCTGGTGCGGATCAGCCCGTTCGACAACCAAGGCCGCCGCCAGACCTCGTTCGCCGCCGTCGAAGTCATCCCGCTGATTGAACAGACCGACTCGATCGACATTCCGGACAACGAGATCAAGGTGGACGTGTTCCGCTCCTCAGGTCCGGGCGGTCAGTCGGTGAACACCACCGACTCCGCGGTCCGGCTGACCCACCTTCCCACCGGGATTGTGGTTTCGATGCAGAACGAGAAGTCACAGATCCAGAACCGCGCCGCCGCGTTGCGCGTGCTCCAGTCCCGGCTGCTGCTCTTGAAGAAGGAGCAGCAGGACGCGGAGAAGAAGGCGCTCGCCGGCGACGTCAAGGCGTCCTGGGGCGACCAGATGCGCTCCTACGTGCTGAACCCCTACCAAATGGTCAAGGACCTGCGCACCGAACACGAGGTCGGGAACACCGGTGCCGTGTTGGACGGCGAAATCGATGACTTCATCGACGCCGGCATCCGGTGGCGCGCCAACAGCCGCCACGCGGAAAACTAACCTCGAAGGCTGCACGAAAGCCCGGTCCCTCCTTCTGGAGCGGCCGGGCTTTCGCCGTCCTCAGGAGCTCTGCAACCGAATCGTGACCTAGCTCCGGGGCCCTGATGTTGACACTACTGTGAGCCGCGCCATAGATTAACTGTAATCTGAATCACCTTTCAGGTTTGGGTGACCCGACCATCAGGTTCAGACAGTTCCAGATTTTTTTTCCCTCAAGATTCTTCAACGAAAGGCATCGGAGTGAAGGCAACAAAGAAGTTCCTGATGGCCGCAGCACTGGCCACCGGACTTGCCGTGAGCGCATGCGCGCCCACCACCGGCGGCGAGACCGCCGGCGCGGCCGGCGAGGCCGGCAGCGCGCCCGAGAGCATCAACGTGGGCATCGTCTATTCCGAATCCGGCCCGCTCGCCGCTTATGGCGCGGCCTACTACCAGGGCCTGCAGGCAGGCATCGACTACGCCACCGAGGGCACCGGCGAGGTCAACGGCACCAAGCTGAACCTGACCTACCATGACGACGGCGGCGATCCCGACAAGGCGGTCAACGTCGCCAAGGACCTGATTGGTAAGGACTACAAGATCCTGGCCGGCACGGTGGTGTCCGGCATCGCGCTCAAGCTCGCCGAGCAGGCTGAGCAGAACAAGGTGCTCTACATTTCCGGCCCGGCCGCCACCGACGCACTGCAGGGCATCAACGACTACACCTTCCGGTCCGGGCGCCAGAGCCTGCAGGACGTGGCCACCGCAGGAACCTTCGTGGATGACCTCAAGGGCAAGAAGGTAGTGGTGTTCGGCCAGGACAACGCGTTCGGCCAGGGCAACCTCGCCGCCGTCAAGGCCGTGCTCGGCGAGCAGGGCGCCGAAGTCGATGACGTCCTGGTGCCGGAAGACGCCACCGAGTTCACGCCGTTCGCCCGCCAGCTGATCGATGCGAAGCCGGATCTGGTCTTCGTTGCCTGGGCCGGCGCGACGTCGGGATCCATGTGGCAGGCACTGAGCCAGCAGGGCGCGTTCGACGCCGCTCCGATCGTGACCGGACTGGGCGACGCCGCCACCTTCGGTGCCTACGGCCCCGCCTCGGACAAGATCAGCTTCCTGAACCACTACTTCCCCGGCGCCGCCGGAAACGACGTGGAGAAGGCCATGATCGAAAGCGTCGAGGCCGAGGGCAAGAAGGCGGACCTGTTCACCCCGGACGGCTTCGTTGCCGGCCAGATGATCGTCCAAGCCGTCAAGGAAGGCGGCACCGACGTCGACGCCATGGTGACCGCGCTGGAGGGTTACACGTTCGACGGGCCCAAGGGCGAGACCACCGTCCGCGCCTCCGATCACGCACTGGTGCAGGAGATGTACCAGGCCAAGCTCGTGGAGCAGGGCGGCGACTGGGTGCCCGAGCTGATCAAGGCGATCCCGGCCGACGCAGTAGCTCCGCCGGAAGCCAAGTAACCGAAACCCAGTAACCGAAGCCCCGCAACACAGCTCCGGCTACAGGTGCCGCAGGTCCAGGGACGCCGCCCCACCCACCTGGTGGGCGGCGGCCCTGGCCGCGGACCGTCCCGGCAACCACTACGGTCCGTGACCGCACAGAAAGTGACATGATGACCTCCCCAGATCAGCCCGCGCTCTTGGTGCAGGGCCTCGGCCTGCAGATCGGCGGCGCCCGCATCCTCGAGGATGTCGGATTCTCCGTGGCCACCGGCGAAATGGTCGGCGTGATCGGACCCAACGGTGCCGGCAAGACCACATTGTTCAATCTCATCTCCGGTGTGCTCAAGCCGACGGAAGGATCCGTCCAGCTCGACGGCGCCGACGTCACCTCGGCATCGATCCACCACCGGGCACGGGCCGGGCTAGGCAGGACGTTCCAGACCTCGAGCCTGTTTCCGCGGCTGAGTGTGCTGGAAAACGTCCGGCTGGCAGCCCAGGCCGCCCTTGGCGGCAGCCTGTCGGTTTTCCGGTTCCCCTCGCGGACGGATTCCGCAACGTCCGTCGCGCAGCAGAACGTGGCCGAGGTCGGGCTGGAGGACAAGCTGCATACCGCGGCCGGAGACCTCTCGCACGGAGATAAGCGCAAGGTGGAGATCGCCATGCTGCTGGCCGGCGATCCCGCCGTCATCCTGCTGGACGAACCGATGGCCGGTGTGGCCTCCGGCGATGTCCCGGGGCTGAGCACGATCATCCGCCGGATGCACCGCGACCGCGGCTGCACCGTGATGATGGTGGAACACCACATGGATGTGGTCCTCGGGCTGGTGGACCGGGTGGCCGTCATGCACCACGGCAAGCTGTTGGCCATTGATACCCCGGACGCGGTGATGGCCAATCCCACCGTCCAGAGCGCCTACTTGGGAGAACCCGTATGAGCCAGCACCCTCAGCCGAGCGCGGACGCAGCGCACGCCGGGGCCACCGGCGCCCCGGCCCAGGCCGCCGCCGTGCAACCGGCGGCAGCGCAGGCCGGTGCCCACGCCCGCCCGGTGCTGGAAATTGCCGGCCTCACCGCCCACATCGCCGGCCAGCAAGTGGTGGAGGACGTCAGCTTCTCCGTCCCGGCCACCGGCATCACCGCGCTGCTTGGACGCAACGGAGTGGGCAAGACCAGCACCATCAAGGCGGTCATCGGCCTGATCTCGCGGACCGGCAGCGTCACGCTGGACGGGGAGCGGATCGATAAGGAACCCACGTTCAAGATCATCCGCCGCGGCGTCGGCTACGTCCCGGAGGACCGGGAAGTCTTCTCCAAGCTGACCGTGGCGGAGAACCTGCGGCTGGCCGAACGGGACGCCTCCCCGCGCCGCCAACTGGTGGAGGAACTCTTCCCCGACCTGCTCAAGCGCGCCTCGCAGATGGCCGGCACGCTCTCCGGCGGGCAGCAGCAGATGGTCTCGCTGGCGCGGGCGTTGCTGAATGAGAACAAGCTGCTGCTGATCGACGAACCCACCAAGGGCCTGGCGCCCAAGATCGTGCAGGAAGTCGCCGAGACGTTGGAACGGGCCGCGGAAACGGTGCCGATCCTGTTGGTGGAACAGAACCTGCAGGTAGTCCGCCAACTGGCCGCCGGCGCGGTAGTGCTCTCCGGCGGCAGGGTGGTCCACACCACCGCCAGCGCGCTGGAGTTCCTAGACAACGAAGACCTGACCCAGCGGCTGCTGGGCGTCCACGCCGACGCTGGGCACGGCGAGGACGCAGCCGCAGGGCACGGCGAAGACACCGACGCAGGGCACGGCGAAAACGCCGAGGCGGGGCACGGCGAGGCCGCTGCCCCGGCGAACACCCAGACCAACCCGAACGGAGCGCAGAAGTGAGTACCATCGTCTTGCTGACCGTCACCGGCCTGGGGCTGGGCGCGCTCTACTTCCTGGTGGCCTCCGGGCTAAGCCTGATCTACGGCCTGATGGGCGTGCTGAACTTCGCGCACGGCTCCTTCCTGACCCTGGGCGCGTTCGCCGGCTGGGAATTCGCCCGCCGCGCCGGGGCCGACAACTGGTGGACCTTCCTCGGCTCGCTCCTGGTCGGCGCGGTGGTGGGGGCGCTGTTTGCCGCCTTCACCGAATTCGTGCTGATCCGCAAGCTCTACGAGCGGCATATCGAACAGGTGCTGGTCACCGTCGGCCTCTCGCTGGCGTCGGTCGCGCTGTTCGACGGGATCTGGGGCACCGACACGATCCACATCTCCGGACCGGAATGGTTCCGCGAGACCACCGGCATCCTCGGTGCGCAGATCTCGAACGACCGCTTCGTGGCCATCATCGCCGCGGTGCTGGTACTGCTGGGCCTGGTGTTCTTCCTCAAGCGCACCCGCTACGGCATGATCATCCGCGCCGGCGTGGAAAGCCGCTCCATGGTGACCGCGCTGGGCATCGACGTCCGCAAAGCCTTCACGCTGGTCTTTGCCATCGGCGGCGCCGCGGCCGGCCTGGGCGGCGTGCTCGCCAGCCACTACTTCCAGTACGTCTCGCCGCTGCTGGGCGGATCGCTGCTGATCTTCGCCTTCATCGTCACCGTGATCGGCGGCCTCGGTTCGCTCACCGGCGCGGCCATCGCGTCCGTGGTGGTGGCGCTGCTGCAACAGTTCGCCAACTTCTACCTCAACGGCACCGGGGATTTCGTCGTCGTCGTGGCCCTGGCCCTTGTCCTGCTCTTCCGGCCCTCCGGCCTGCTCGGGAGGAAATCATGACCACCAGCAAGACCGACCCGCAGTCCGAGGCGCAGCCGGCAGCTGCCGGGTCCGCAAGCGCCGGCGAGACGGCCGTAGGCGCGGGGCAGCGGCCCCGGAAAGCCAAGCACGACGGCGGTGCTGCCGCCGGCGGCCGCAGCCTGCTCACGTGGGGTGCCGGGGGAGCGGGCGTGGTCCTGCTGGCGCTGCTGCCGCTGCTGAACCTGTCCCTGCCGGGCGTGCTGCCCGGGCCCACCTACACGCCCGGTTCGCTGCAGTTGCTCGCCATGTGCATGCTGATGGCCGCGGCGGCGCTCAGCTACCACCTGCTGCTGGGCGTGACCGGGCTGCTTTCCTTCGGCCACGCGCTCTACTTCGGTGCCGGAGTGTACGGGCTCGGCGTCATCCTGGATACGTTCGACATCCCGCTGTTACCGGCCATGGGCTTGACGCTGCTGCTGGTGATCGTGCTGGCCCACGTGGTCGGTGCGGTGGGGCTGCGCGTGACCGGCATCCCGTTCGCCATGGTGACGTTGGCCTTCGCCGAGGCCGGCCACGTGCTAGTGGGCCGCAACCCGGGCCAGGCCACCGGCGGCGAAGAGGGCCTGACCCTGGCCACCGAGAACCTGCCCGAGGCCCTGCTGGGCGTGGCCAACACCCGCAACCTGTACTGGCTGGCGCTGATTGTGCTGCTGGTGGTCTTCGCCGTGGTGACCTGGGTGCAGTACAGCCGGGCCGGCCATGTGGCCGCGGCCGTGCGGGAGAACGAACTCCGTGTGCGGGTGATCGGCGTGCAACCCTACCTGGTCAAGCTGCTGGTGTTCGTGGTCGGCGGCGTGCTGGCCTCGGCGGTGGGCATGGTCTACCTGCTGTTACAGTCCGGCGCCGTCCCACGCAGCCTCTCTGCCGACTTCACCATCACGCTGCTGGTCATGGTGGTGCTCGGCGGCGTGGGCTCGCGCTGGGGTGCGATCATCGGCGGTGTGTTCTACACGCTGCTGGACCAGCGGCTCACCGCGCTGGCCCAGTCGGAGGCCATCGCCGGGCTGCCGGACATCCTGCGGATTCCGCTCTCGGAGCCGTTGTTCATCCTCGGTACACTGTTCATTCTGGTGGTCCTCTTCCTGCCCGGCGGCATCACCGGAGCGGTGCACAGGGCCACCCTCAGCCGCGGCCAGCGCCGCCAGGCAGCCGCCCGGCAGCGCCAAGCACTGGAGAATGCCGAGTGAACCAGCAGCACAACCAGCAGGACGGGCTCCATACCCTGGGCCGCTGGACCGCCGACCGCGCCGTGTCCACGCCCGGCCGGGTGGCGATCGATGACCGCGGGGTCGTCCTGCGCTACCGCGAGCTCGATGCCCGGGCCGTTGCCCTGGCCGGCCGGCTGCTCGCCGCCGGCTACGGGGTGGGGGACCGGATCGCCACCCTGACCGGCAACTCCGCCGACCACGTGGTGCTGTTCTTCGCCTGTGCCAAGGCCGGTCTGGTCCTGGTGCCGCTGTCCTGGCGCCTGTCCCCGCGGGAGATCGCCGAGCAGCTGCAACTGGCCGACCCGGCGTTGCTGCTGGTGGAGCACGAATTCGATGCGCTCGCCGCGGCCGCCGCCGCGATGCTGCCGCTGCCGCCGCGCACCGCGGCGCCCGGGCCCTCGGGGGTGGAGCGGCAGGTGCCGCACCCCACCCGGCGGACGGCTGGGACCGCGGTCGAGGCCGCGGTGCAGCGGGAAGTGCGCGACGACGACGCCCTCCTGATGATTTTCACCTCCGGCACCGAGGGGCACAGCAAGGCCGCCATCCTCACGCATGCCAACTGTTTCTGGACCAACCTCTCGCTCTCCCGCACCATGGAGCTGTCCAGCTCCGATGTGGTGCTGGCGGCCCTGCCGCAGTTCCATGTGGGCGGCTGGAACATCCAGCCGCTGCTGGCGTGGTGGACCGGTGCCACGGTGGTGCTGGAACGGACGTTTGATGCCGGCCGGGTGCTGCAGCTGATCGCCGAGCGCAAGGTCACCACCATGATGGGCGTGCCCGCCCAATACGCCATGCTGGCCGAGCACCCGGACTTCGCGTCCGCCGACCTGTCCCGGCTGCAGCACGCCATCGTCGGCGGGGCGTCCATGCCGGCACCGTTGCTGCGGATCTGGCACAAGCGGGGCGTGGCACTGAGCCAAGGCTACGGTCTGACCGAGGCGTCGCCGAACGTGCTCTGCCTGCCCAATGAAGATGCCGCGTCCATGATCGGCTACGCGGGCAAGCCCTACCCGCACGTCAGCGTGGCGGTGGCGGATCCGGCCACCGGCGAGATCCTCCTCGGCGAAGCCACCGGCGAGCTGCTGGTCTCGGGTCCGGGCGTCTTCGCGGGGTACTTCCGCAATCCGGAGGCTACGGCGGCAGCGCTCGCCGGCGGCTGGCTGCGCACCGGGGACCTGGTGGAACGCACCGCGGACGGCTTCTACCGGATCGTGGACCGGATCAAGGACCTGTATATCTCCGGCGGCGAGAACGTGGCGCCGGCCCAGGTGGAGCAGACCCTGCTGTCGCATCCCGCGGTGGCGGAGGCCGCCGTCGTCGGGGTCCCTGACGAACGCTGGGGGGAGATGGGCCTGGCCTACGTGGTGGTCCGCCCGGGACAAATCACCGACGCCGAAGAGCTGGCCGAGCACTGCAAGGCTCAGCTGGCCGCCTTCAAGGTCCCCGGGCGTTTCGACTTTGTCCCAACCTTGCCGCGGACGGCGCTGAACAAGGTGGCCCGGGGACGGCTGCGGCAGGCCGCGGTCCGGCCCGAGCGTGCCGCACGGACCGCAGCAGTTGCCGGATCGGAGCAGGAATCATGAGTGCCGCACCACGCACCGCCCGGGGCACCCGGACCCGCGCCAAGCTGCTGGCAGCGGCGGAAACCGTGTTCGCTTCGGTGGGGTACCACGACGCCTCGATCGTGAAGATCACCGAGGCGGCCGAAGTCGGCCTGGGCACGTTCTACCTCTACTTCCAGGGCAAGCAGGCCATCTTCGACGAAGTGGTCGAGGACCTCAACCGGCGGGTCCGCCACGCGATGACGGAGGCGGCCAAGTCGGCCGGCAACCGGCTGGAAGCCGAGCGCGCCGGGTTCAAGGCGTTCTTCCGCTTCACCGCGGAGCACCCCGCGCTCTACCGGATTGTCCGACAGGCCGAGTTCGTCTCGCCGGGCGCCCTGCGGATGCACTACACCCGCATTGTCAACGGCTACATCGAGGGGCTGAAGGCGGCACAGGCCACCGGTGAGGTCCGGCCGATGGATCCGGACGTCGCGGCCTGGGCGCTGATGGGCATCGGCGAGCTGATCGGCATGCGCTGGGTGCTCTGGGAGGACGACTCCGGCGCGCAGCCCGTTCCGCGGGAAGTGCCGGACGATGTTTTTGAAGAAATGATGCAGTTTATCGAGCGGGCGCTGGCGCCCGGACAACCGCACGGGACGGAAGGACAACCCCATGGCTGAACAGACTCTGACAGGCCGCAGCGCCGTGGTCACAGGCGGGGCCAGCGGCATCGGTGAAGCCTGTGCCCGGGCCCTCGCCGAGCGCGGCGCCAAAGTCACCGTGGCGGACCTGGACGGTGCCGCCGCCGAACGCGTGGCGCAGGAAATCGGCGGTGTCGCGTGGCAAGTGGACCTCAGCGACACCCGGGCGCTGGAATCGGCGACGGTGGATACTGACATCCTGGTCAACAACGCCGGCATCCAGCGGATCAATCCGATCGAGGAGTTCGCTCCGGAGGACTTCAGGCTGATGCTGCGGCTGATGCTGGAGTCCCCGTTCCTGCTGATCCGCGCGGCGCTGCCCGGCATGTACCAGCGAGGCTTCGGACGGATCATCAACATTTCCTCGGTGCACGGGCTGCGGGCCTCCGCCTACAAATCAGCGTACGTCTCCGCCAAGCACGGGCTCGAAGGCCTCTCCAAGGTCACGGCGCTGGAGGGCGGCGCCCACGGCGTGACCAGCAATTGCATCAATCCCGGCTACGTGAAGACGCCGCTGGTGGAGAAACAGATCGCCGACCAGGCCCGGCTGCACCAGTTGCCCCAGGAGGAAGTGGTGGCCCAGGTGATGCTCACCGAGAGCGCGGTCAAACGCCTGACCGAACCGCACGAAGTGGCCTCGCTGGCCTGCTGGCTGGCCGGCGCCGACGCCGGCATGGTCACCGGCGCGTCCTACACGATGGACGGCGGATGGTCCAGCCGATGAGCGCTGAACCGACAGCCCTGCCTTATTCAACGCTGGACGTTCCGGTCCGCGGCGGCACCCTGCGCACCGGCGTGTGGGGGCCGCAGGATCCGGAGGCACCGGCCGTGCTGGCCGTGCACGGTGTGACGGCGTCGCACCGCACCTGGGGCCTGCTGGCGCAGGAGCTCGACGGCGTGCGGCTGATCGCACCGGACCTGCGCGGCCGTGGCCGCAGCAACCAGCTGCCCGGACCGTTCGGCATGGCGGCCCACGCCGACGACCTCGCTGCGGTGATGGCGGCACACGGGGTGGGCAGCGCCGTCGTCGTCGGTCATTCCATGGGAGCGTTCGCCTCCGTGGTGCTGGCGCGGCGGCACCCGGAGCTGGTGGAGTCGCTGGTGCTGGTGGACGGCGGGCTGCCGCTGCAGGTGCCCGCCGGGCTCAGCGACGAGGAAGTCATCCAGTCCGTGCTGGGGCCGGCGGCCGAACGGCTGGCGGCAACGTTCCGCAGCCGGGACGCCTACCGGGACTTCTGGCGCGTGCATCCGGCCTTCGCCGAGCATTGGAATGCGCTGGTGGAGGACTACGTCGACTACGACCTCGCCGGCGAACCGCCGCTGCTGCGGCCGTCGACGAACTACGCGGCGATGGCCCGCGACACCGCGGACCTGAATGGCGGGGCGGCCCTGATGGACGCGCTGGAGTCGCTGGCGGTGCCGGCCATGCTGCTGCGGGCGCCGCGCGGCCTGCTGAACGAAGACGCGGGCCTGTATACGCCCGGCTACGTGGACGGGTGGGCCCGTCGGCTGCCGGACCTGCAGGTCCGCGACGTGCCCGGAACCAACCATTACACGATCGTGATGGACAGCCCGGGTGCCGCCGCGGTGGCCGGAGCCGTCCGCCAGGCCGTCGGTGCGTTGGTGAAACGACACACCCCGAATGCTGCAGGCTAAACCCAAGACTGCGTGCCTATAGTCGAGAGGCTGAGGTTTCTTCCCCCAAGCACAGGCCCTCGTCCTCGGCACTGAGGCACAAAGTAGTCATGATTCGATTCGATACCGTCACGAAGATCTACGATCAGAACTCGCGTCCTGCCCTGGACAGGATCAGCCTGGAGATCGACCGCGGGGACTTCGCGTTCTTGGTCGGCTCCTCCGGGTCCGGAAAATCAACGTTCATCCGGCTGGTTCTGAAAGAAGACCGTGCCACCCGCGGCGCGGTCTACGTCGCCGGCCAGAATGTGGCCAACATTCCCAGCTGGCGCGTGCCCAAACTGCGCCGCGGCATCGGGGTGGTGTTCCAGGACTTCCGGCTGTTGCCGAACAAGACGGTTTTCGCGAACGTGGCATTTGCCATGCAGGTGATCGGACGCAGTCGTGCCGTGATCCGCGAGACGGTGCCCGAGGTGCTCAAGACAGTGGGTCTGGAAGGCAAAGACCACCGCATGCCGCACGAACTCTCCGGCGGCGAGCAGCAGCGCGTTGCCATCGCACGGGCCGTGGTGAACAAGCCCGGGATCCTGCTGGCCGACGAACCCACGGGCAACCTGGATCCCACCACCTCGTTGGGCATCATGAAGGTGCTGGACCGGATTAACCAGAACGGCACCACCGTGGTGATGGCCACGCATGACAACGTGATCGTGAACGAAATGCGCAAGCGTGTGATCGAACTGCGCGACGGCGTGCTGGTCCGGGACCAGGCCGAAGGCATCTACCTCGGCGAGCCGGAGGAGGCCAAATGAGACTGGCTTTTATCCTCGGTGAAATCGGGTCCGGCCTGCGCCGGAATCTGTCCATGGTGGTCTCCGTGGTGCTGGTGACGTTCATTTCGCTCACCTTCGTGGGCGCCGCCGGCATGCTGCAGATGCAGATCAACCAGATGAAGGGCTACTGGTACGACAAGGTCCAGGTGGCCGTCTTCCTGTGTGTTGACACGTCGACGGCGGCCAGTTGCGCGTCCGGCCCGGTGACGGATGAACAGCGCGCCGAGATCGAGGCTACGCTGACCAGTCCGGCGGTGGAGCAGTACGTGGACACCTACCTGTACGAATCGCAGGAGGATGCGCTGGGCCACTTCCGCGACCAGTTCGCGAATTCGCCGATTGTTGATTCGGTGACCGCCGACCAGCTGCCGGAATCCTTCCGCATCTCCCTGGTAGATCCGCAGAAGTATGAGGTCATCAACGAGATCTTCTCTTCGCTGCCCGGCGTGGAGGTGGTGGTGGACCAGCGCGAGATCCTGGAAAAGGTCTTCAACGTCATGAACATTGCCTCGCTGGTGGCGGTGGGCATCGCCGTCATCATGATTGTCTGCGCCATCCTGCTGATCGCCACCACCATCAGGCTCTCGGCCTTCAGTCGTCGGCGGGAAACCGGCATCATGCGCCTGGTTGGGGCCTCGAAGGCGGTGATCCAGCTTCCGTTCGTGCTGGAAGGCGTGATCGCCGCCGTGGTGGGGGCCTTGCTGGCCTCGGTCACCCTGTGGGCCGTGGCGCACTTCTTCATCGGTGACTGGCTTGCCAGCCAGTACCCGGATACCGCATTCATTTCCTCCAACACCATGCTGGTCATCGGCCCCGCGCTGGTGCTGTTGGGGGCTGTCCTTGCAGGAATATCGTCCCTCCTGACCCTGCGCCGCTACCTGAAGGTCTAGAATCATGAAACGTGAGCAGAACTTGACAATGGGGAGCCAGGCTGTGAGCCGTTCAACGCCGCGGAAGAAATGTCTTCCGCAGGGGATTCTGAGTGCAGCCATGGCGGCTCTGCTCGCCTTCTCGCTGGGCTCTGCCGGACCGGCCCAGGCCGACGAGCTCGACGACCGCAAGGCGGCGCTGGAACAGGAAATCGAGGAGATCGAGCATTCGCTGGAGTTCCTTGACGCGGACATTGTGGAGACGGTTAAGGAACTCAAGGAGTACCAGAGCCGGCTGCCCGGAGCCCAGCAGAAGCTCTCCGAGGCCGAGGGCCGGGTGGAAGCGGCCGCCAACAAGGTGGCCGCCCTGGCGCAGCGCGTGGACCTGGCCCTGCAGACCAAGGACAAGATCAACCAGCAGCTGGCCAGCGACGCCGAAGAGCTCAAAGAGACCAAGAAGGTCATCGGCCAGATTGCCACCCAGGCCTACAAACAGGGCGGCGTGCCGTCCAACCTGTCGCTGTTCTTCGGATCCGACGGCGACGCGAGCCTGGCCAGCACCATCGACCTGGCCGACCAGGCGCTGCGCAGCCAGAACGCGGCGCTGAACAAGCTGTCCCAGCAGAACGCCACCAACGTGAACTCCCAGGCCCGGCTGGAGGCCGTGGAAGAAGAAATCCGGGACCTGAAGGCACAGGCCGAGGACGCGCTGGCGGCGGAACAGACCGCCCGCGACGAGGCCGCGGCCGAGAAGCAGAAGGTCGACCAGCTGATTTCCGAGACCTCGGCGCTGTCGGACAGCCTGCAGGCCCGGAAGCCGGAGATCGAGCAGGAGTTGGCCAAGTCCGAGCAGGCCCAGCAGCAGGTGCTCGCGCAGATCAAGGAGCGGCAGGAACGGCTGCGCCGCGAGGCGGAGGAGAAGGCCCGGCGCGAAGCCGAAGAGCAGCGCAAGGCCCAGGAGGCGTGGGAACGCGAGCAGGCCCGGATCAAGGCGGCCCAGCAGGCGGCGCGGAACAACGGCCAGCCGGTGCCGCAGATCATTCCCAAGGTCAAGCCGCCAAAGCCGGCCACCTCTTCGCCGTCGTCCTTTGGATTGATCGCCCCAACCAGCGGGGTCATCACCTCCGGGTTCGGTTGGCGGAGCACCCCGCCCGGCACCATCGATTTTTTCGGCACCGGCGGCTATCTGCACAGCGGGATCGATTACGGACCCGGCTGCAACGCTCCGGTCTATGCACCGGCCGCCGGCACGGTGGAGCGCGCCGACGGCTCGGTCTGGGGCGGCGGCAACAGCGTGACGATCAGCCACGGCTGGGTGGCGGGGAACGTGCTGGACACGAACTACTACCATCTGAACAAGTACGTGGTGTATGCGGGCCAGCAGGTTGGGCAGGGACAACTGATCGGCTATGTGGGCAGCACCGGCAATTCCACCGGGTGCCACCTTCACTTCGAAACCATCCTGAATGCCGACTTCGTGAATCCGCTGAACTTGCTCTAAAGCTCCGGCTGGAGCGGGCGCCGCGGGACTAATCCCCGCGGCGCCGTTATAATGGAACGTTCCGACGACGAAGGAGTTACCCGTGCCCAGAGAAAGTGGCCGAAAGGTAGTGGCCACCAATCGAAAGGCCCGGCACGACTACCACATCATGGATACCTACGAGGCCGGGATGGCCTTGATGGGAACAGAAGTGAAGTCCCTGCGCGAGGGCCGTGCCTCGCTGGTGGACGGCTTCGCCATCTTCTACAACGACGAGCTGTACCTGGAGTCCGTCTATATCCCGGAATACCTCAACGGGAGCTGGACGAACCACGCCGCCCGGCGCCGCCGGAAGCTGTTGCTGCACCGGGCCGAGCTGGAGAAGATCGCGCGCCAGACCCGGGAGTCCGGCTACACCATTGTGCCGCTGCAGCTGTATTTCAATGACGGCCTGGCCAAAGTCGAGATCGGCGTGGGTCGCGGCAAGAAGGATTACGACAAGCGGCAGACGCTGCGCGAGAAGCAGGACAACCGCGAGGCCCTGCGCGCCATGCGGGAAAAGAACCGCGGGGCCTAACCCGCAGGAGCCGCGGTCATGCCGGGGCGGACCCTTGGTGCTCCGGCAACGTCAGCCTGCCGTGATGGACCGGCCCACCAAATCGAGCCACGCTGCCAAGCCTCCGGTAGCCAGCGCCGCCCGCTGGCGCTGCGCGCCGTTGCCCTCCAGACGCAGCCGGGCGCACTGCTCATGCACCCAGCCGCAGTCCCCATGTTGTTCCAGGGCGTCGTCGATGTGCCGGAGCAGCAACTCCAGGACGTCAAAAGCGGGCCAGAGGGTGGCCGAGTCGAGATGCACCAGTTTGTCTGACAGCCCGAATCGGGCGGCCTGCCAGAGCGCCACATCCAGGTGCTCGGGGAAGTGGTTGGCGGCCGGTCGCCCCGCGACGGCGGCGGCCTCTTCGGTGGCTACGAGCGCCCGGGCGAGTCCGGCCAGCAGCACGCTGTCAGCCGCCGTGAGCTGGCTGTCGGAGGCCCGGATTTCGATGGTGGGGAACTGGTCCGAAAGTCGCGCGACCCAGGAGAGATGCCCCGGGTCCGGCGCCACCCCGGAGGCATACAGCTGCCGCACGCGGACGCGGTAATCGTGCAGGTCGGCAAAGTACGGTGGACACCCCTGGATCTGCCACCGTCGGTACAGGATGGTCCGCCAGCTGGCGAAGCCGCTGTCCGCATGCCGCCAGAACGGCGAGTTGGCCGCTACCGCGGTCAGCAAGGGCAGCCAGGGCCGCAGCCGGTTAAGTACCTGCAGCCGCACCTCGGGGTCCGGCACTTCAACGTGGATGTGCATGCCGGTGACGTACTGGTCGGCGACCAGCGCCGGTGCCCGTTCGGCAATACCGCGGTAGCGGGGAGTGTCGGTCACGGACGCCGGGCGCAGATCGGCGTCGAAAATCACCCCGATTCCGGCCGCGGCTGCCCCGGTTGAGACCGCGCTGTGGGCCAAATCCCGGCGGAAGTCCAGCAGGGCCTCGGCCGCTTCGGCCAGCGTGTGGCATACCGGCGTGGCGGTCTCCACCTGGCAGTCCAGCAACTCGGTGCTGACCCAGTCCGGGTTGGTGTCCAGGCGCAGGGCAGCCCGCACCGCCGGCCCCGTGGGCACCGGCTGTGCCGACCGGGGATCCATCAGCAGGAATTCTTCCTCGATGCCGAATGTAGCCGAGATGGAAATCGCTCCCGGCGGTGTGCCCTCCGCTGCACGCACGACCATGGTTCGAGAGTAATCTCGCCCGGGCATGCTGGCTAGAATAATGAGGGAATAGACAGCTGCGGGGATGGGTTACACTGGATGGTCCGGACAGGTAACTGGCCGGCACACATGGTTATTTTGATAACTACATACGGGGATGACAGGTTTCGACGATGTTAGTCGCGCCAGGGGAAGCGGGCCGAGGATGCAGAGTTATCTCGGAAACGCTCTCTGCAAACCAATAAGTGCCGAATCTAAGCGCACTGACTTCGCACTCGCTGCCTAAGTAGCGTTGCAAGTCCGTCAGCCCGGGGATGCTCTCGCCCCGGATGCTGGCGTCATTAAGAGAGCCACTGCTGGATACCTTCGCCGTTGGGGTATTCGGGACATTTAGACGGCTGGGCCCGGGTCAGCCACCTGTTTGCAGGATGGCTGGGGCCAAGAAAACCCGAAGCAAACTGCGCCCGGAGAAGTCCTGGCAACACAACATCGGACGGGGGTTCAATTCCCCCCATCTCCACTGATTTAGCCCCGGATTTCCGGGGCTTTTTCTTTTCCTGCCGGGCAGCGCAATGCCCTGGCCTCCTGCGCCACTCGGCCGCTGGGTCAGGAGCCGGGCAGCGCCACGTCGACGATCCCGATGAAGCTGGCGCCGATGCCGTCATACTCGCTGCGGACCCATCCGGTGGGCAGATCCGGCAGCTCTCCGGGGTCATGGTGCTGGCAGTAGACGTAGGTGAATTCCGGCCACCATTTCTTCGGCCGCGCCGTCTCTGCGTGGCCGCACACGACGCACTGCAGCGATGTCCAGACAGGCCGCTTGCCCGTGCGGTTGGCGCGCGACTGGGCCAGCCAAGCCGGCGAGTTGGCGTCCAGCGCGGCGAGCTCCTCCTGGGATATGCGTGAAGGGATGCCGTGGCGTTTGGCCATCTCCGGCGGGATATCAAGGAACTGGGCTGCTTCGCGTCTGGTAATCATCACCTACCACCATGGACCGGGGCGCCACCTGCCGCAACTTGGGGGTTCCGTACCGGGGTCATCTGCGCCCACCGGCCGGTCGGCGGCCTTTAGCGATACTCAGGTTATTTTCAGGATGAATCCTTTAGCTACGTTGACAACGCCGGACAGGATGGGAAGCTGATCGGGGAGACGTTTTCGGCAGTGGCTAGGGGTGCCTAACAAATGCCTTGGGGGGCGCAAAAATGAATGCAACAGAACACATCTGGGAAGTCCAGTTATTAGGGGGATGGCAGATTCGCCGTGGGGGACTTCCTGTCAAAGTCACCATCCGGCAGCAGCGCCTCATCGCCGTTCTGGCCTTGTACGGCAGCCAGCCACGCGCGTTCCTGGCCGGACTGCTCTGGCCCGACAGTTCCGACAAGCAGGCGACGGGGAGCCTCCGGGAGACAATATGGATGATCTCCCACCAGCTGCAAGGGTTGCTGGTGGAGAGCCGGGATCCGCTGGCGCTTGCTGCGGACGTGGAGGTTGATGTCCATGAAATCAGCCGGCGACTAGCCGCCCTGGATGGGGACCCCGGTGCCCGCGTGCGGCCCGCCATGCTCGATCGGCTGCGCACTGCCGAGCTACTGCCCGGATGGTACGAGGACTGGGTCATGGCAGAGCAGGAGCGGTGGAAGCAGTTGAGGATATCGGCGCTGGAACGCCTCGCCACGCGATATCTGGAGCGCGGCGAGACTGATCAGGCGACGGACGCGGCGGGATTTGCCATCGCCATTGAACCGCTGCGCGAAAGCGCCCAGCGGCTGTTGCTGGAGACTCACATTGCCGATGGCAATTATGCCCAGGCATTGCGGGCGTTCGAAGTTTTCAAGTCCCGACTCTGGAGGGAATTCGGGGTGGAACCTTCGGCCAAGATTACGAAGATCATGGCGCCCCTGCTCACCTAGCCGCCTTCGGCGGGCGGCAGGGCGAAGCGGGCGAATTGGCCGCTCGTCTCGCCTCGCCGCGGACTACGGTTCGGCGGTCAGCGACGTCGCATAGAGATCCAACAGGGCCGGCAGCCCGCCGGACTCCATTGCTATACGCTGCCGTTCGGCTCCGGTTCCCGTGGCGAAAAGCCGTTCAATGCTGGCATCCACCCAAGCCGAATCGCCTTCCTCCTCCAGCGCCGGCCGGATGTAGCGCAGCAGCATGCCCACCACGTCGCGCGCCGGCAGCAGCAAACCGGACTCCGGGTCCACCAGCCGATCGGCAAGGCCCTGCCGTCCGGCCTGCCAAACGGCGGCATCCAGCAACTCGGGCTCCGGCTGCAGGAAAGTCCGTGAGGCGGCCTCATCGGCCAGCACCGTGGAGATCAGGCCCCTGATCACTGCCGCGATCAACACGGCGTCTTGGGCCTCGAGCTGCACATCTGCCGCACGGACTTCAAGGGTGGGGTAGCGGTCGGAGAGCCGCGCCAGCCACGTGAGGACACCCCGGTCAATAATCACGCCGGAGTCCACCAGGCGCTGGATGCGGCGCTCGTAGTCGGCGGCGTCGCGGAAGACCGGCGCGCAGCCCTGGACCGGCCAGCGACGGTAGTGCACGATCCGCCAACTGCCGAATCCGCTGTCGCGGTCCAGCCAGTAGGGCGAGTTGGCACTGAGCGCCACCACCGCCGGCATCCACGGCCTGATCCGGTTCAGGGCCTGCACCCCGGCTTCCTTATCCGGGACGGATACATGGACGTGCTGGCCGTTGACGAACTGATCGGCCACAATGCCCTTGGCACTGGCCTTCAGTTGGTGGTAGCGCTGATTGTCCGTGACCTCCGGGTAGTCGTCCTGGATCCGCGGCGCGGTGCCCGTGGCAGCGGCCCGTATGCCGGACTTCCGGACAGCCGCATCAAGTTCGCGGCGGAAGTTCAACAGCGACTCCTCGGCTTCGGTGAGCGTGGAGCAGACTGCGGTGGCGGTTTCGATCTGGCAGGTGAGCAGTTCCCGTTGGATTTCCCCGCGGGCCACATGCAACGATCCTTCGAGGTTTTCGGCGACCTTGTCCGCCATCGGGGCGGGCAGGCCGGTGGTCGGATCCAGCAGCAGGTATTCTTCTTCAATTCCCAGAGTCGCCAAGAGACACCTTTCTTCTGCTTCCATCTGCCGAGGCTCGGACACAGCCGAGCCTAACCGATCAGCCGGCGCTTGTGGGCGCGGTCAACGCCGTCTGGCCCCGCTGGACGGCACGGAAGGTGCGGTACCAACGGAGCGGCGCGCGGCCGGCGTCGTACTCAGGAAGCGAGCAGACAGCCGGGGTGCGGGTCGCTGTGTACCCACAGCGCGGCGGCCGCTTGGTCGCCCAGATCCAGCTCCCGGGCGGATCCGGTGGGGCCGAAACGAACCACCAAGGCACCGCCGAAGGGGCGCCGGCCGACAACTTCCACGCGGTCGTCGAGCCTGATCTGCTCGGAGCTGAAGAAGCGCAGCAGATCGGCGTCGGCGTCGCTGATCCGGGTGATTCGGCCGGTGTGGCCGCCGTCGAGTTCCTCTAGTTGCACGGCGTTGGGCACGTGCACCGTGCCGTCCGCCGAGGGGATGGGGTCGCCGTGCGGATCGCGCTGCGGATTGCCTAGCTTGGCCGCCATCCGGTTGATAAAGGTGTCGGAGACGGTGTGTTCGAGCAGTTCGGCTTCGTCGTGGACCTCGTCCCAGGCGTAGCCGAGTTCCTGGACCAGGAAGGTCTCCAGCACCCGGTGCCGGCGGACCATGGTCAGCGCCAGCCGGCGGCCGGCGCCGGTCAGTTCAATGGCGCTGTACGGCCTGTGGTCCACCAGTTGCAGCTCCACCAGCTTGCGCACCATCTCGGAGACCGATGAGTTGGCCACGCCCAGGCGCACGGCCAGCTGGGAGGACGTGATGGGCTTGTCCTGCCACTCGGTGAAGGCATAGATGACCTTGACGTAGTCCTGCACGCTGGACGAGCCGCTGCTGAGCGCGGTTTTCCTTGCCGGTGGCATGCGGTTTCACCCTTTCTTCGTACGTCCGTGAAGGACTGCAGGCTTACAGCCTGGTGCTGCTGGTTTCCGGCTGCACGGCGGTGCGCCGACCCTCCGACCGGCGGCGTACCAACTGCCAGATTACCCCGGTTCGCGGCGCGGACAGGTAGACCACGAGGAAGACCAGCGCCTGTGCCAGGACCACCGCCGCACCGGTAGCGACGTCCAGGTAGTAGCTGGCATAGATGCCGGCGATCGAGGCCGCGGCAGTGACCGATGCGGCGATGACCAGCATGGCGTCAAACCTGCGGGTCAGCAGGAAGGCGGTGGCGCCCGGCGTAATCAGCATGGCCACCACCAGCACGATGCCCACTGCCTGCAGGCCGACGACGACGGTGAGCGCCAGTAGCCCGAGCAGCAGCACCGACAGCCAGCGGGTGTTGAGCCCGATGGCGTGCGCGTGGACGCGGTCGAAGGCGAACAGGGTGAGATCGCGGCGTTTGAACAGCAGCACGCACAGTGTCACCGCACCCAGGCCGAGCACCTGCAGCAGTTCGCCGTCGCTGACGCCAAGAACGTTGCCGAACAAGATGTGCTGCAGATCGGTCTGGCTGGGCGTCTTGGAGATGATGGCCAGGCCGGCGGCGAAGAACGCGGTGAACACCACGCCGATCACGGTGTCGCCCTTCAACCGGGTGGAGGAGCGCACACCGCCGATCAGCGCCACCGCGGCCGCGCCGAAGACGAAGGCGCCGAGCGAGAAGGGCACGCCGATGATGTACGCCAAGGCAACCCCTGGCAGCACGGCATGGGAGACCGCGTCGCCCATCAGCGACCAGCCCATCAAAATCAGCCAGCAGGACAACACCGCGGACACGATGGAGGCTGCCAGCGTGACCAGCAGGGCGCGGGTCAGGAACCCGTACTGCAGCGGTTCCAGCAGCCAGTTAGCTAAGTCCACGGCGGACTCCTTCCGAGGGGCCGATCAGCGCGGAGCCAAAGGCCAGGGCCAGATTGTCATTGGTCAGCACCTCCGCCGGCGATCCGTGCGCCAGGACTTTCTGGTGCAGCAGGATGGCCTCGTCGCACAACTGCGGGATGCCGGCCAGATCATGCGTGGAGATCAGGATCGTCTTGCCCTCGTGGCGCAGCTCTTTCAGCAGAGTGATCAGGCCAGCTTCCGAGGCCTTGTCCACGCCGGCGAACGGCTCATCGAGCAACAGCAGCCCGGCGTCCTGGGCGATCCCGCGGGCCACAAAGGCGCGTTTCCGCTGGCCACCCGACAGCTCGCCGATCTGCCGTTGCTGCAGGTGGCTCAGGCCCGTCCGTTCCAGCGCCGCTTCCACAGCTTCGCGGTCCCCGCGGTGCGGCCGGCGCATGGGGCCAAGCCGGCCGTAGCGGCCCATCATCACCACATCCCGCACGGACACCGGGAAGGTCCAGTCGACGTCTTCGGACTGGGGAACGTAGCTGACCAGGTTCAACTTCCGCGCCTGCCGGGGCGAGAGGCCGAACAGTTCCACCGTGCCGGAGGACGGATGCGCCAGCCCCATCAGCGACTTGAACAGCGTCGACTTGCCGGAGCCGTTGACCCCGATCAGCCCGCAGATGGTCCCCAACGCCACCGTTACGCCGACGTCGTCCAGGGCGACGACGTCGTTATAGGCCACGCGCAGGCCTGCCACCGAGATAGCGGGGGCCCCGGCCGGGATGACATGTGTGCTCACGGTGCCAGTCCTTCCTTCATCAGGGAGATGTCATGCCTGATCAGGTCCAGGTGAGTGGGGACCGGGCCGTCCGGTCCGGAGAGGGAGTCCACGTACAGCGGCGTGATGAATCGGGCGCCGGTGGCCATTGCCACCTGCCGCATCGATTCCGGGTTGACGGTCGATTCGCAGAACACCGATGGAATCCGGTGTTGGCGGACCTGTCCAATGACTTCTTTGATCTGCCGGGGCGTGCCTTCGGCATCCGAGTTCACCGGCCAGAGATACGCCTCGTGCAGCCCTGCGTCGCGGGCCAGATAGGAGAAGGCCCCTTCGCAGCTGACCAGGGCGGGAACGGCCGCCGGATCGGCGAAGGCTGCCTTCAGATCTTCCATTACCAGGTCCAGTTCGTGCCGGTAGGCCGCGCCGTTGCGCTGGAAATCCTCGGCGTGTGCGGGCACCAGGTCGCTGAAGGCGTGCACGATGTTGTCCACGTAGATTTTGGCCGCCTCCGGCGACATCCACGCGTGCGGATTCGGCCGGCCCTCATAGTTGCCGGCAGTGATGTTTACCGGCTCCACGCCGTCGCTGAGGACCACATGCGGGGCCGGGACTGCATTCAGGAACCGCGCGAACCAGCGTTCGAGCCCCAGCCCGTTGTCCAGGACGAGGTCGGCATCCTGCGCTTTGACCAAGTCCGACGGCGTGGGCTGGTAACCGTGGATTTCCGCGCCGATCTTGGTGATGGAGATGACCTCCACATATCCGCCGCCGATCTTGTTGGCCATGTCGGCCAGAACGGTGAAAGTGGTCAGGACCAGCGGCCGGTCGCCCGCCGAGGCGGCAGCGGGCGGGCGCACACAGCCAGCCATCGCCAGCATGGCGGCCATGGCCAGCAGGCACACCTTCACCCAATTTTTCGGCATGCCTAAATTTTGCCGGACGGTAAGCCTCAATACAAGCCAAGGGGTACTGTGACGTCACTCAGCCGCTCAGACCGCCCGGGCCCGCCAACTGTGGGTCAGGTACGGCAGGCCGATCGGTGCCCCGGGGGAGTGGCCCAGATGGTCGTGAAGGTACCAGTCGAGGTTGGCCAGCACCTTCGTCCTGGTTGCCTCGTTGGCGCGCAGGTAATAGCTGCGGGTCTTGGCCAGCTCCATCACGTCGAGCGTGCTGAGCGGATCCTGCCACCGGGTGTCGTGCCCTTCGAGTCCGCTGAACTCCGGACCGATGCGGGGACGGAAATCCGGCTTGAGCACGTCGCCGGCATGCATGATGCGGGTGAGCCGGTGCACCCACGGCACACCGGTATCCAACTGGTTCCACACCAGTCCCAGGACGCCGCCGGGCTTCAGGATCCGCGCGACCTCGGTACTGGCCCGGAGCGGGTCCGTCCAGTGCCAGGCCTGGGCCACGGTGACAACATCCATGCTCGCGCCGGCAATCCCGGTGTCCTCCGCGGTGCCCACCACCGTGGTCACACCGGGCAGCTTGCGCTGCAGCTGGGCGAGCATGTCCGCGGACGGGTCCACCGCCACCACCTGGAGCCCCCGTGCGGCCAACGCGGCGGTGTATTTGCCGGTGCCGGCGCCGAGATCAGCGGCGGTGCGGGCGTTGGCCGGCAGCAGCCAATCCACCGCGTCGTCCGGGTAGCCTGGGCGGATGCGGTCGTAGTGTTCGCCGCCCTGCTGGAAGGTGTCGCCGTATGCCCGGCGCCGGTCATCGTCCATCCGGGGGCCGCCGTGTGCCACGTGGTGCTCCTTGTGCAGCGGCCGGTTACCGGCTCTCGCCGTTGGCTTCAATGCTGCCGGCTGCTTCGTCGTCGTACGCTGCCGTGGCCGAACCCGCCGGGCGCTGGCCGCGGAGTTCGGGGTTCAAGCGGTGCAGGGTCGCTTGGTGCAGCAGGCCGTTGGTGGCCAGCGCGTTGCCGCCGAACGGGCCGTCTTCGCCCTCCAACGAGCTGAACGTCCCGCCGGCTTCGGTCACGATCGGGACCAGGGCGGCCATGTCGTAGAGGTTCAATTCCGGTTCGCAGGCGATGTCCACGGCGCCTTCGGCGACCAGGCAGTAGGACCAGAAGTCGCCGAACGCGCGGGTGCGCCAGACCGTTTCGGTCAGATCGAGGAAATCGTCCAGGTTCCCGCGCTCCTTCCAGCCGCCCAGGCTGGAGTAGGACATGGACGCATCCTCCAGCCGGTCTACGGCGGAAACCTGCAGCCGGGTGGCCGCGGCCAGCGAACGCCCGGTGTAGGCGCCGGTTCCCTTGGCTGCCCACCACCGCTTGCCCAGCGCGGGAGCACTGACCAGGCCCACGACCGGCTGGCCCTCGTCCACCAGGGCGATCAGTGTGGCCCAGACCGGTACGCCGCGGACAAAGTTTTTGGTGCCGTCAATCGGGTCGATGATCCAGCGTCGGGCGCCGTGGCCGCTGCTGCCGAACTCCTCGCCCAGCACCGCATCGCGCGGCCGGGACCGGGAGAGCTGCCCGCGGATGGCTTCTTCGGCGGCGCGGTCGGCGTCGGTGACCGGCGTCAGATCCGGCTTGGTCTCCACCTTCAGGTCTAGGGCCTTGAACCGGGCCATGGTCTGCGCATCCACCGAGTCGGCCATCACGTGGGCCAGGCGCAGATCGTCGTTGTAGGTTTGCGGAGCGTGGGTCATAGGTTTCAACTTATCGGTAAGTGCGGTCCGGACACGGGAGGCAGCGCCCGCAAACCGGGCGCCTTGACTAGACCGTGCCGAGCTCTTTGGCCTCCGGCCGTTCCTCGGCGCCGAGCAAACGGCGCAGCGACGCCAGCCGGGCAACCCCGGCATCGCCGGCCCCGCCGTCAGCCACGTAGGCGTCCAGGCCGCAGTCGATGGCCGCCGCGTCGTGCTTGCAGCCGCGCGCGCAGTCGGCCGTGCCGGGCTCCAGATCGGGGAAGGCAGACAGGATGCGGTCCGGATCCACATGGGCCAATCCGAAGGACCGGATGCCCGGGGTGTCGATGATCCAGGTGCCGGCCGGCGCGTCCAGGACTTTCAACGCCAAGGCCGACGACGAGGTGTGCCGGCCGCGCCCGGTAACGGCGTTGACCCCACCGGTGGCCCGCTGCGCCCCGGTCAGCGCGTTGACCATGGTGGACTTGCCCACGCCCGAGTGGCCCAGGGTGACGGTGACCTTGCCGTCGAGGTAACTGCGCAGCTCCGCCACGGCCTCGGTATCCAGCCGGGCGGACAGGCCCTCGTCGGAGAGCGTATCCACGCCGGAAGCGTCCACGGCCGCGGTGCGGCTGACGATCACCGGCAGGTCCAGATGCTCGTAGTTGGAGAGCAGCTCGGCGGGATCCTTCAGGTCCGCTTTGGTGACGCACAGCAGCGGGCTGATCCCGGCGTCGTACGCGGCCACCAGCGCCCGGTCGATGAACCCGGTACGAGGTTCGGGATTCGCTGCGGCCACCACAATGACGAGCTGATCCGCGTTGGCTACCACCACACGCTCCACCGGGTCGGTGTCGTCCGCGCTGCGGCGCAGCAGGGTACGGCGTTCCTCCACCCGGACCAGCCGGGCGAGGCTGTCGGGTTCGCCGGAGACATCGCCGACCAGCGCCACGAAGTCTCCGGCCACCACCGGGGTGCGGCGCAGCTCCCGGGCGCGGGCGGCGACGACGACGCGCTCTCCGAGCGTGTCTTCATCGACGACGGCGGTGTAGCGGCCACGGTCGACGGTCACGATCCGGCCGAGCTCGGCATCCTCGTAGGCGGGGCGGTCCTTGGTGCGTGGACGCGTTCCGCGCTTGTTGGGACGGATGCGCACATCCGATTCATCCCAGCTTCCAGTGCTACGCGCCACCGTCAGCCCTCGGTGGCCGAGGGCGCCGGCGCGGCTGCGTACATTTCCTGCCAGAGCTGCGGGAACTCGGGCATGGTCTTGGCCGTCGTTCCGATGTCCTCGACCTCCACGCCGCGCACGGCCAGGCCGATGATGGCACCGGCGGTGGCCATGCGATGGTCTTCGTAGGAATGGAACAACCCGCCGTGCAGCGGCCGGGGGCGGATCCGCAGTCCGTCGGCCGTCTCCTCTGCGTCGCCGCCCAAGCGGTTGATCTCCGTCACCAAAGCGGCCAGGCGGTCGGTTTCGTGGCCGCGCAGGTGGGCAATGCCGCTCAGGCGGGACTCGCCGTCGGCCAGCGCGCACAGGGCTGCCGCGGTGGGAGCCAGTTCGCTGGTATCGGCAAGGTCCGCGCCGGTGATCTTTTCGCCGCCGATCACGGTCAGCGTCCCGCCCGCCAGCGTGACCGTGGCGCCGAGCCGGGGCAGGATGTCCCGCCAGGCGTCGCCCACCTGGGTGGTGGAAGCCGGCCAGTTGGGCACCCTGATCCGCCCGCGCGTGGCCAAGGCGGCGGCCAGGAACGGGCCGGCGTTGGAGAGATCTTGCTCGATCCGGGTGTCGAAGGCGCGGATCGGGCCGGGGGAGACCACCCAGTGGTTCCGACGGGAATCGTCCACGCTCACGCCGAGGTCGCGCAGCAACTGCACCGTCATGGCGATATGGTCCAGGCTCGGCACGCGCTCGCCGACGTGCTCCAGATGCAGGCCGTCGCGGCAGCGCGGACCCACCAGCAACAGGGCGGAGACGAACTGCGAGGACGCGCTGGCATCGATCGCCAGATGGCCGCCGGCCACACTGCCGGTGCCGGTGATGCGGAACGGGAGGCTGCCGCTTCCGCCGTCCTCCACTGCCACACCCAATTGGCGCAGCGCGTCGATGGTGGGGGACATCGGCCGGCGCCGTGCCGCGGGGTCGCCGTCGAACTCCACGTCTCCGGTACACAGCGCCGCCAGTGGCGGCACGAACCGCATGACGGTGCCCGCCAGACCGCAATCGACTCCGGCATCGCCTAGCGGACGCGCCGGATCAATCGGTTCCACCAGCAGGTCGGGGCCGAACCGGCCGTCCCCCTCCGCCTCGGTAATCCGGGCGCCCAGGGAACGAAGCGCTTCCACCATCAAAAAGGTGTCACGTGAGTGCAGCGGGGCGCGCAGCCGTGACGGGCCGTCGGCCAACGCAGCGAGCACCAAATAGCGGTTGGTCAGCGACTTGGAAGCAGGGATCTGGACCGTTGCGTCGATCGGCTTCTCTGCATAGGGAGCCGGCCAACTGTTGGCAACCATGGGCATTGCGTTCAGGATCCCACCACATCCGAGGTGGCTTCCCGCACTGCGCGTTCCGCCTTTTTCAGCTGTTTGCGGGCGTCCTTGCCCATCGATTCCGCATTGCGCCGGGCGCCCTTGCCGATGGAACGGACGTTGCGGCGGGCATCGGCCGCCAGGTGCTCGGCGCGCCAGACCAGCCCGGGCCGTCCGGCGGTGTCAACGGATGCCAGCATGACGGCTCCGATCAATGACAGGTTCTTCAACAGCCGGTTGCGGCGCACCCGCCTGGCTTCCGGTGTGGCGGAATCCGCCGTCCGGTATTCCACCAGTGTGTTGACGGCGGTCGTGCCGGCCAGCAGGGCAGCAGCAAGCCGGGAGAACCTGCCCATGCCCAGCAGGACGCCTGCTCCCACCTGGGCTGCGCCGATGACCCGTGCAATCGTCTTCTCTTGCCCGACCAACGCTCCTGCCGCGGGAAGGACGGATTCTGTCTGCTGAACCAGCGGCCGCAGCGACGCAGCCGTTTCGTCGGCGTGGCGCAAACGGTCAAAGCCGGTCGCTATAAAGCTGGTGGCCAGCAGGGGACGGGCGGCAAGGCGGACGATTGACATGGAAGCCTCCTGGGCGTCGGCGTGCGTCGAAGGAATCTGTGCCCTTCCCCTCGGCCGGACCGCGGGAAGGCGGCACTGGACACTAGTCTGGCACTTTTGTTGCCACCGCACACCTTACGGAGCGGCTTGGCATCATCGGCAGGGAATAGCCGGGCGGCATCGAACGTTACGTCTGACAGGAATGCCGGTGCATTGTCGCCGGTCCAGGACGTGTCGGAACGAAGGGAAACCTGTGACTACAGCGCTTGCCGAACCAGCCCACGCGGGGCTGGTAGACGGCGCAGCATCGGCCCAGGGGTTCGTGAAGCTCAGCGTAGACTGGGAGCCAATGACGACTGAGAATTCGGACGGCGCCAAGAACCGCAGCAACCCCGGCACAACGGGGCAGCCGGATGAGGTTGACGTCCAGACGGAAACTGCCGAGCAGCGCCGTGCCCGCTTTGAACGCGACGCGATGCAGTATGTGGACCAGCTGTACTCGGCCGCAATGCGGATGGCACGCAACCCCAGCGATGCCGAGGACCTGGTGCAGGAGGCCTACACCAAGGCTTTTTCGGCGTTTCACCAGTACAAGCCGGGGACCAACCTCAAGGCCTGGCTGTACCGGATCCTGACGAACACTTACATCAACCTCTACCGGAAGCGGCAGCGCGAACCGCAACAGTCCAACACGGATCAGGTAGAGGACTGGCAGATGTTCCAAGCTGCCTCCCACACTTCCTCAGGACTGCGGTCTGCGGAAGCAGAGGCATTGGACCACTTGCCGGATTCTGATGTGAAGGACGCCCTCCAAGCCATCCCGGAGGAATTCCGGCTGGCCGTTTACTTCTCGGATGTAGAGGGCTTCGCGTACAAGGAAATATCGGAAATCATGAATACCCCCATCGGTACCGTGATGTCCCGCCTGCACCGGGGACGCAAGCTGTTGCGCGAGCTGCTTGCCGACTATGCGCACGAACGCGGCATCAGCGGTACCAAGGACAGGAAAAACGCCGCAGCGGCGGTGGGGACACAACAGGAGAACGTCAAATGAGCGACTGCCACGGACTGGGCGACTGCGAAGACGACCGGATGCAACGGATTTACGAGTACGTTGACGGCGCACTCTCCCGAGACGACCTCGCGGAGATTAAGGCGCATCTGGACAGCTGCCAAGAATGCGCCGAAGAACACAACCTGGAGTGCCTGATCCGTTTGGTGGTGAAGCGCTCCTGCCAGGAGGCTGCACCGCAGACCCTCAAGGAACGCATCCTGGACAAGATAGGCCACATCAGGGAATCAGACACCGTCTAGTCTTTTCGCCCGGCCCGCCTGCCAGGGCACAGCAGCACACAACAGAAGAACCCCCGCCGCCCAACCGGGCACGGGGGTTCTTCCGTCAGCAGCATCAGCCGTGCGGGCTGGTGCCCAACCGTTTAGGTGTTGGGGCGCTTGCTGTGGTTTGCGCCGCCGCGCTTACGGTCACGACGCTTGCGTGCACGCTTGCTCATGGCTGCCTCCTTTGCTGGATGAAAAAGAACTGCGCACCAGTCTTTCATATGCCCGCGCCTGCTCCTAACTGAAGGAGCTGCACGCCGGAAGTCAGCGCAGCGCCGCGGTGATGGAGGCCTTGGCCTGGTCCAGCACCGTCCGAATGGTCTGCACGGCGACTTCGTCTACCGTTCCGGTGGCGCTGCGCCGGCGCAAGCGCACCCGAACGTCGTCGCGGAAGTCGTTGAGCAGGTGCTCCAGTTCCTTTACCGTCCGAAGCCCGGCGGCGTCGGCCGCCCGCGGAGAAGTCCTGGCTTTGCTGCGGGCGGCCTCGGCCGAGGCGGCAAGGTCCGCCCGGAGCCCCTTCATGGAGCTGCGCAGCTCGTCCCGCAACCCATCGGCGAGGCGCCGCACGGACGCGGAGATATCAGCTTCGACGTTGGCCAGCTCGTCCTGGCGGGCGGCCAGTTCCCGCCGTCCGGCGTCGGTGATGCTGTAGACCGTGCGCCGTCCGTCCGAGGCGGTGGCAACCAGTCCCTCCTCCTCGAGTTTGGCCAGCCGGGGATAGACGGTGCCAGCACTGGGGGAGTAGGTGCCGCCGAACCGGTCGCTGAGGGCGCGGATGATGTCGTAACCGTGCTTGTCCCCTTCTGCCAGCAAGGCGAGCAGATAGAGCCGCAGGGCGCCGTGGGCGAATACGGGAGGCATCAGTTCACCTGGCTTCCGGCCGTGTCCCGGTGGAATACCGCCAAGGTGCCCGAGACCGTGGTTGACCGGACGGTGAGCCCGCGGCCTTCGGGTCCTATCCGGGTCTTCACTTTCTCCGAGAAGCCGAAGAACTTCTGGTCGTTGACGGTGATGCTGCCCGTCGCCGAAGAAGCGGCCACATCCACGCCGTATTGTTCGGGCACCCGTACGGTGACGTTGCCGGAAACGGAATTGACGGCCAAATCCTGGGGTGCGCCCTGCAGGTCGAAGCTCAAGTCGCCGCTGACCGTGCTGGCCCGGACATGGTCCAGGTCGCCGGACGCGGTGACCTCGCCGGAGACACTCTTCGCCGCCAGCGTGCCGCCGTGGTGACGGACGATGATCTCGCCGCTGACGGTATTGACGGTGAGCACGCCGGTAGTTTCGTCGGCCATCATGGACCCGGACACGGTGCTCAAATCCGCGTTGGCGGCAAGGCCGGATACCAGGCCGTCCCCGCTGACGGTGGAGGCCTTGACGGGAACGTTCCGTGGCAGGGCGATGCTGATCACGGCCTCTTCCCGGTAGCCGGAGACGGCCAGGTTGACCTGCCGTGCCAAGAACCCCAACGGGCCCTCGCCGCCCTTGTTGTGGCTGATCTCCAGCGTGCCGTCGCGCAGGGTCATCTCCAGCGGCGCGCCGCTGACTTCGGAGACCTGCACCCTGACGGTCGGCTCCTCGTGCACGATGATGTCCAGCCGCCCTTTGACGATGGAGGCCTTGAGCATGCGGACCTCGTCAACGTCAATTGTTTGTGGACCATCGATGCTCCACGTATCGTTCATGGCTTGTCCTGCCTGGTGGCAATACACCGCTCCCAACGCGATATATCTCGTAATGAAGACACGATATATCGCGATACGCCCGGTGGCAAGGGTGTGCCGCCCACCGGTACAGGAACGGCGGGACCGGAGCATGTCCGGTCCCGCCGTCTGGGCGCTGAAGGTGCAGACCCGCCGTCCTGCGGGCGCGGGTAGTCAGAAGGGCTCGGGCAGATCCAACCACGGATACCAGCCCCGATGCAGGACCAGCCAGGCGAGCAGACCGTAGCCCGCTTGGCCCGGGGTCCCGCCGTTACCGGCCAAATCGGTGCGCCACTGCTCGTGATTGAGCAAGGGTGTGAAGGTGTCGACGAAGACGTGTTTGCGGCGCGTGGTGACATCGCCGAAGGCGGTCGACAGCTCGGCCAGCTGCGCATTGCGCTGGGCATCCAGCCCGGGGGGCGGACCCACAACGAAGACTTTGACGCTGAGCTGGGCCGCGCCGTCCAGGATGTTCGCCAGGTTCAGGCGGCTGCGGGCCGTGGACAAGCCGAGCTCGAGGTCGCGGCCGGACAGGCCGATGATCAGCCGGTTTTCGAAGCCGTCATCGAAACGCCGGCCGGCTTCTTGAAGCCAGCGGCCGGCCAGTTCCTCCGTCCCTTCGTTCGGCGATGCCAGAACGAAGGATTCCAAGGTGGCTGGATCAGGGTTGGTCCGGGCCAGGGTTCGGCCCAACCAACCGAGGGCGCGCGGGTCTCCCACGCCGGCCAGCAGTTGTTCTCCCACTGCGGCGATCCTGATTCTGCGTTGCTCCACGAGTAGCTTTCTGGTTCGACGGGCTGGAGACGGTGCTTAAAAGAAACGGTGCTTAAAAGAAAGTGGGCGGGGCGCCCTGCGGCCCCCCGCCCACCATCCTACTTACCGGCGTTCAAAGGCCTTCTTGACCAGAACGTCCTGTTCCACAGCGTGGCGCTTGGCCGAACCGGTGGAGGTCGCAGCGGAGGCCGAACGGGAAACCAGGCGCAGCGGCTTATCGAGGGCCTCCGGCAGGTACAGACCCATGAACGGCCACGGACCCTGGTTGGCGGGCTCGTCCTGGGCCCAGACCACCTCGGCGTTCGGGTACTTCGCCAGTTCTGCCTTGATCTCCTCGACCGGCAGCGGGTACAACTGCTCCACCCGGATGAGCGCGGTCTTGGTGTCCGAGTTCTTCTGGCGGGCGGCCAGCAGATCGTAGTAGAGCCGGCCGGAGACCAGCACCACGCGGTCCACGTCATTGCCACTGAGGTCCTGGACATCTCCGATGACCGGCTGGAATGTTCCGGTGGTGAAGTCCTCGACCTTGGCGGCAGCAGCCTTCAACCGCAGCAACTGCTTCGGCGTGAAGATGATCAGCGGCTTGCGGGGCCGGCTGTAGGCCTGGCGGCGCAGCAGGTGGAAGTGCGAGGCCGGGGTGGTCGGGTTGGCCACGATCATGTTGTCCTCGGCGCACATCTGCAGGAAGCGCTCGATCCGGGCCGACGAGTGGTCCGGGCCCTGGCCTTCGTACCCGTGCGGCAGCATCAGCACCAGCGAGGACCGCTGGCCCCACTTCTGCTCGGCCGAGGACAGGAACTCGTCGATGATGGTCTGGGCGCCGTTGACGAAGTCGCCGAACTGCGCCTCCCAGAGCACCAGCGCATCCGGGCGCTCCACCGAGTAGCCGTATTCGAAGCCCATGGCCGCGTATTCGGACAGCAACGAGTCATAGATCCACAGCTTGGCCTGGTCGTCCGAGAGGTTGCTCAGCGGTGCCCACTCTTCGCCGCTCACACGGTCGTGGAAGACGGCGTGGCGCTGCACGAAGGTGCCGCGGCGGGAGTCCTGGCCGGCCAGACGGACCGGGACGCCTTCCATCAGCAGCGATCCGAACGCAGCCAGTTCGCCGAAGCCCCAGTCGATGTTGCCCTCGCGGGACATCTGCTCGCGGCGCTCCAGCAGGGCCTTCAGCTTCGGGTGGACGGTGAAGCTTTCCGGAATTTCCAGATGGGCCTTGCCGATCTTCGCCAGCGTCTCTGTCGAGATGGCGGTGCCGGACGGCACGTTGTCCGTGTCCTCGGCCTGCTGCGAGAGCGGGCGCTCCAGATCGGACACGGCGGCGGAGTCCTTGGTGATGATCGGGAGTGGCGAGGTCTGCGCTGCATGCGTTTCGGCGAAGACGCGCTCCAGTCGTTCCTGGTAGTCGCGCAGCGCCTGGTCCGCCTCGTCCTGCGTGATGTCGCCGCGGCCGACCAGGGCCTCGGTGTACAGCTTGCGGGTGGAACGCTTGGCTTCGATCAGGTTGTACATCATCGGCTGCGTCATCGAGGGATCGTCGCCCTCGTTGTGCCCGCGCCGGCGGTAGCAGACCATGTCGATGACGACGTCCTTGTGGAAGCGCTGGCGGTACTCGTAGGCCATCTGGCCCACGCGGACCACGGCTTCCGGGTCATCGCCGTTCACGTGGAAGACCGGAGCCTGGATCATCTTGGCCACGTCGGTGGAGTACACGGAGGACCGCGAGGAATGCGGCGAGGTGGTGAAACCGACCTGGTTGTTGACCACAATGTGCACGGTACCGCCGGTGCGGTAGCCGCGAAGCTGGGAGAGGTTCAGGGTTTCCGCCACCACGCCCTGGCCGGCGAAGGCCGCGTCGCCATGGATCATCACCGGGAGTACCGGGAACTCGTCGCCACGGTCCAGTCGGTCCTGCTTGGCGCGGACGATGCCCTCCAGCACCGGATCGACGGCCTCCAAGTGGGAAGGGTTGGCGGCAAGGTAGACCTTGGTCTCGTTGCCGTTGTCGGAGGTGAATTTCCCTTCGGTGCCCAGGTGGTACTTCACGTCACCGGAGCCTTGGACGCTACGCGGGTCCTGGGTGCCCTCGAACTCGCGGAACACTTGTGCGTAGGTCTTGCCGGCGATGTTCGTCAGCACGTTCAGCCGGCCGCGGTGGGCCATGCCGATGGCGACCTCGTCCAAGCCGTCGTCGGCGGCGTCCGAAATCACGGCATCCAGCAGCGGGATCAGGGATTCGCCGCCCTCCAGCGAGAAGCGCTTTTGGCCCACGAACTTGGTCTGCAGGAAGGTCTCGAACGCTTCGGCGGCGTTCAGCTTGCCGAGGACGCGCAGCTGCTCTTCGCGGCTGGGCTTGGCGTACGGGCGCTCCAGCTCGTTCTGGAACCACTCGCGTTCGGCCGGATCCTGAATGTGCATGTACTCAATGCCGGTGGTGCGGCAGTAGGCATCGCGGAGCACACCGAGGATGTCGCGCAGCTTCAAGCGGTCGGCGCCGCCGAATCCGCCGGTGACCCATTCCCGGTCCAGGTCCCACAGGGTCAGCCCGTAGGTGGTGATGTCCAGGTCCGGGTGCTTGCGCTGGACGTATTCCAGCGGGTTGGTGTCCGCCATCAGGTGGCCGCGGACGCGGTATGCGTGGACCAGTTGCTGGATGCGGGCAATCTTGTTGACCTGCAGCTCGACGTCCACCTGGTTGTCCGAGCGCCAGCGGACCGGCTCGTAGGGGATGCGCAGTGCTTCGAAGATCTCGTCGTAGAAGCCCTGCTCGCCCAGCAGCAGCGATTCGATCAGGCGCAGGAACTCGCCCGAGCCGGCGCCCTGGATCACGCGGTGGTCGTAGGTGGAGGTCAGCGTGATGATTTTGCCGACGCCCTGGGCGGCAATGGTCTTTTCGCTGGCACCGCGGAATTCGGCCGGGTACTCGAGGGCGCCGACGCCAACGATGGTGGCCTGGCCCTTGGACAGCCTGGGCACGGAGTGCACGGTCCCGATGCCGCCCGGGTTGGTCAGCGAGACGGTGGTGCCGGCGTAGTCGTCGGCGGTCAGCTTGCCGGCGCGGGCCCGCTTGATCAGGTCCTCGTAGGTATGCCAGAACTCGGAGAAGTTCATGGTCTCTGCGCGCTTGATGTTCGGCACTACCAGCAGGCGGCTGCCGTCCGGCTTGGGCATGTCGATGGCGATGCCGAAGTTCACGTGGGCCGGCTGGACCGCTGCCGGCTTGCCGTCGATCTCGTCATAGTGGACGTTCATGCTGGGGAACTGGCCCAGCGCCTTGATCACGGCGTAGCCGATCAGGTGGGTGAAGGAGACCTTGCCGCCACGGGCGCGGGCCAGGTTGGAGTTGATCACCACGCGGTTGTCGATCAGCAGCTTGGCGGGAACCGCGCGCACCGTCGTCGCGGTGGGCACGCTGAGGCTGGCGTCCATGTTGGTGGCGATGGCCTTGGCCGGGCCGCGGAGCACGGAGACGGTGTCTTCTTCGGCGACTGCGCTGGGCGCGGACTTGGGCAGCTGGGCCGGGATCGGTGCCGGCTTCGGCTCCGCCTTCGCGGCGGGCTTGGCCGGGGCAGCGGCCGTGTCCGTGTCCGTGGAGGTATTCGGTGCCGGCTCGTTGTCGGCCGGAATCGGTTTGGTTCCCGCGCGATCGGTGGCGGTGCTCTCACCCGAGGCCTTGGGCGTGTCCTTCACCGGAGCGGGGCGGGACGGAGACTGAGCCGAGGTGGGGGCGGCGGAAGCGGCAGCCGTGTCGTCCAAGCTGCCGGCGCCATTGGCCGCCTCGAAGATGCTCCACCATTTCTTGTCCACGGAATTCTTGTCCTGGAGGTACTGCTCGTAGATCTCGTCAACGAGCCATTCGTTACCGCCAAATTCCTCGGGTAGACGAAGGTTGGGATGCTCTGGCACTTGTAATACGCCTCTTCCGTGAGTTGCCGCTTGCCCTGCTGATCACACGCTTCCCTGGCTGCCTTCCGGACCTGCCGGTCAGCAGCGGAATTGCGAGTGCGCGTCTGGCGCGCACTAGATCTGGACCAGTAGCCAGTCTAATGACACTTTCGCAACGCAGGCTAATCTTTGCCACCCGTGCCGCCGAACAGCACCCCGATTCGTTCCCGGCACCGGTGCCTCTAGACTTTGCTGGGGGAGCCTGGCCGGTGAACCGAGGAAAGTGAGCATCCATGCGCCTGATCAATCAGCCGATGACCGACCTGACGTATTCGGACGTCTTCCTGGTGCCTTCGCGCTCGGACGTCACGTCCAGGATGGACGTGGACTTATCCGCCGGCGACGGCACGGGCAGCACGATTCCGCTGGTGGTGGCGAACATGACCGCCGTGAGCGGACGCCGCATGGCGGAGACGATGGCGCGCCGGGGCGGTCTCGCCGTGCTGCCGCAGGATGTGCCGCTGGAGGTGCTCGCGGAGGTCGCCGGCTGGATCAAGGACCGCCACACCATCTTCGAAACACCGTTGAAGCTGACCGCCGCCAGCACCGTCATTGACGCCCTGCACCTGATGGATAAGCGGGCGCACGGAGCCGTTGCGGTGGTGGACGACGCCGGCAAGTGTGTGGGCGTGGTGCGCGCCGAGGACTGCGAAGGCGTGGACCGCTACGCCTCGCTCGAATCGGTGATGGCGGCCCACCCGCTGCTGCTGGAGGCTTCCATGTTCGACGCGGGGGCGGACAGCTCGCTGCGCCAGGCCTTCGATTTGTTCGACTCGGCATCGGCGAACTTCGCGCCGGTGGTGGACGACGACGGCGTGCTGCTGGGCGCGCTCACCCGTTCGGGCGCGCTCCGTTCCACCATCTACACGCCCACGCTGGATCCGCAGGGCAGACTGCGGGTGGCGGCCGCCGTCGGCATTAATGGTGATGTCAAGGGCAAGACCGAGGCCCTGCTGGAGGCGGGCGTGGACGTGCTGGTGGTGGATACCGCGCACGGGCACCAGCGCAAGATGTTCGACGCGCTGGACGCCGTGCGCAGCCTGGACCCGCAGGTTCCCGTGGTGGCCGGCAACGTGGTCAGCGCCGAAGGAGTGCGCGATCTGGTGGAAGCCGGCGCGGACATTGTCAAGGTCGGTGTGGGACCGGGCGCCATGTGCACCACCCGAATGATGACAGCCGTGGGCCGTCCGCAGTTCTCGGCCGTGCAGGAATGTTCGGAGGCCGCGCGGGAGCTCGGCGCGCATGTATGGGCCGACGGCGGGGTCCGCTATCCGCGGGACGTGGCCCTGGCGCTGGCGGCCGGTGCCAGCCAGGTGATGATCGGCTCCTGGTTTGCCGGGACGCACGAAAGCCCGGGGGATTTGCTCACGGACAGCAGCGGCCGCAAATACAAGGAGAGCTTCGGCATGGCATCGGCCCGTGCGGTGCAGAACCGTACCCGGCGCGAGGACGCGTTCGAGCGGGCGCGCAAGGCTCTCTTCGAGGAGGGCATTTCGTCCTCGAAGATGTACCTCGACCCGCTGCGTCCCGGGGTCGAGGACCTGCTGGACGAGATCACCGCCGGCCTGCGCAGCTCGCTGTCCTACGCCGGTGCGCAGAACCTGGTGCAGTTCCGCGAACAGGCCATCGTCGGCGTCCAATCGGCCGCCGGCTATGAAGAAGGCCGCCCGGTTCCGCAGAGCTGGTAGCTGTACCCAGGCAGCCCGCGACGGCGGCCCGCCTGCTACGCTAGTGCGCATAATGGACAGCTATTCTAGGAGCCGGTCCGTGACGCGCCCCGCAGGGCAGGCAGCATGCCGCACCGCGGGAGCACAGGCAGCCCAAGCGGCCGCCAGATGCGAGGCGTCACCCAGCACCGGCAAATCCCGTGCACGTGCCCATCACACACTTGCCGCCAACGCGGCCGGTCAGGAGCCCTCTAGTCCGGGCTCGGATGACCACCCTCCATCTGCCCGCCTGATCTGCAGGACGGTGGCGCGCTAAATGGAATGGATCCAAATCGCCGCCGGCATGCTGCTGATCCTCGGAACCGGGTTCTTCGTCGCGGTTGAATTCGCCCTGGTGGCCCTCGACCAGCCCACCGTGCAGCGCGCCATCGACAAGGGCGACCGCGGCGCAGTGCCGCTGATGAAATGCCTGAAGTCCCTCTCCACACAGCTCTCCAGCTGCCAGCTCGGCATCACCTTGACCACGCTGCTGACCGGTTTCTTGATGGAACCGGCCATCAGCAGCCTGCTGCGTCCGCCGCTGGCGGCGCTGGGCCTGGCCGAGGCGGTCATTCAGCCCATCGGTGCCGTGATCGCCATGGTGATCGCCACCCTGCTCTCCATGTTGCTGGGCGAACTGGTGCCGAAGAACGCTTCCATTGCCCTGCCGATGGCAGTCGGCAAGCTGGTGGCGCGGCCGCAACTGGTCTTCACCGCCGTTTTCAAGCCGTTCGTGCTGATGCTCAACGGCTTCGCCAACAAGGTGCTCCACCTGTTCGGGCTGGAGGCCAAGGAAGAGCTCTCCGGAGCCCGGACTCCCTCCGAGCTGGCGTCGCTGGTGCGCCGTTCCGCCGAAATGGGCACGTTGGACGCCGGAACCGCGAACTTCCTGGCCAAGACGCTGTCCTTCTCCGGCCGGACCGCGGCCGATGTGATGACGCCGCGGATCCGCGTTGAGTTCGTCGATGCGGACCAGACCGTGGCCGACCTGATCGCCGCGGCACGCCGTACCGGCTACTCCCGGTTCCCGGTGCTCGGCGATTCCCCGGACGACGTCCGCGGCGTCGCGCATATTAAGAAGGCCATCGGCGTCCCGCGCAAGAAGCGTGCGGCCCTGCCCGCGGCCACCATCATGACCGACGTGCTGCGGGTGCCGGAGACGGTGCACCTGGATTCGCTGCTCTCCGAACTGCGTGCCGCGAACCTGCAGTTCGCCGTCGTGCTCGACGAATACGGCGGAACCGCTGGAGTGGTCACGCTGGAGGACCTGGTGGAGGAAATTGTCGGCGAGGTCGCCGATGAACACGACCGGGTGAAGCCCGGAGTGCTGCAGAGCGCCACCGGTAACTGGTATTTCCCCGGTCTGATGCGCCCGGATGAGGTCACCGAGCAGATCCCGCAGCTGTCCGTGCCGGACGAGGCCAGCTACGAAACGGTGGGCGGCTTCATCATGGCCGAGCTGGGCCGGATTGCCGTGGTCGGCGATAGGGTTCCGGTGGACGGTGGCACGCTGGAGGTCGAGCGGCTGGACGGACGGCGGGTGGACCGCGTGCGCTTCATTCCCGATCCGGCAACCGGTGCGGTATTGCCCGATGCCGGCCAGGCAGGTGAGCTCTGATGGCGGCGATGGGTATTTTCTGGTTGGTCGTGTTGCTGCTTGGCAACGCCTTCTTCGTCGGCGCGGAATTCGCCGTCATGTCCGCCCGCCGCAGCCAGATCGAGCCTTTGGCGGAAGCCGGCTCCAAGCGGGCCAAGACCACGCTGTGGGCCATGGAGCACGTCTCCCTGATGCTGGCCTGTGCCCAGCTCGGCATCACCGTGTGTTCGCTGCTGATTCTGAACGTGGCCGAACCGGCCATCAAGGAACTGCTGCTGCTGCCGCTGGAGGGCTGGCTGGGCGTTCCGCATGAGATCTCCTATGGGATTTCCTTCGCCGTGGCGCTGATCGTGGTGACCTTCCTGCACGTGACCTTTGGCGAAATGGTGCCGAAGAACATCTCCGTTTCCGTGGCGGACAAGGCCGCGTTGCTGCTCGCGCCGCCGCTGGTAGCCGTGTCCAAGGTGGTGCGGCCGGTGATCGCCACGCTGAACTGGTCGGCCAACCACATTCTCCGGGCGATGCGGATCGAACCGAAGGACGAGGTGACCTCCACCTTCACGCTGGAGGAGGTCCAGTCGATCGTGCAGGAGTCCACCAAGCACGGACTGGTGGACGACGACGCCGGATTGATCTCCAGTTCGCTGGAGTTCTCGGCCGTCACGGCGGCCACCGTGATGGTGCCCCTCGACCAGCTGGTGACCATCGGCGTCGACACCACTCCGGAGCAGTTCGAGCGGGTGGTGGGCCGGACCGGGTTCTCCCGGTTTGCGGTGGCCGACGCCGATGACAACCTGACCGGGTACCTGCACCTGAAGGACGTCATGACCATCCCGGAGGACCGGTTCAATAAGACGATTCCGGTCACCAAGGTCCGCACGCTGGCCAACTTGGCGCTGGACGAGGAAATCGAGGACGCGTTGGGCGTCATGCAGCGGACCGGGTCGCACCTGGCCCGCGTACTGGGCACCGACGGCAGCACCCACGGCGTGCTGTTCCTCGAGGACGTGATCGAAGTGCTGGTGGGCGAGATCCGCGACGAGACGCAGGCCCAGGGCCTGCGCCGGACCGGCGAGTAATCCACTCCGAGGGCGCGGAACTGCTGCGGCGGTTCCGCGCCCTCGGCGCACGGTAATGCGAACGGTTCGCAATGCGCTAAGCTGGAAATCCTTATTGTTATTGATTCTCATCTGTGAGTAGAACCGAGGTCGCCCGTGAGGCACTCCCGTACCACCCCTGTGTTGGCAGGCCTGGCCGCGACGGCACTGTTGCTGTCCGGCTGCGCGGCTGCCGGGGGCGCGGACCAAGCGGACGGCACCTTGAGCGTGGTCGCCTCCACGAACGTCTACGGCGACCTGGCCCGCAGCATCGGCGGCGACCAGGTTGAGGTCACGTCGATCATCGACCGGATGGCCCAGGACCCGCACTCCTACGAGGCAACGGCCCGCGACAAGCTGGCGGTGTCCAAGGCCGACCTCGTGCTGGAAAACGGCGGCGGCTACGACACGTTCATGCACACCCTCGCTGACGATACCGGCGTCGACCACCACAACATCATCACGGCGGTGGAGCTGTCGCCGCTGCCCGGGGCGGAAGACGAGGCGCCGCACGATCCTGCGGCCACAGACGCCGACGCCGGCCACACAGGCCACGGCCACGCGGAGCACGGCCACGGCGGCTTCAACGAACACGTCTGGTACGACCTGTCCACCATGGCGAAAGTGGCAGACACCGTCGCCGCGAAGCTATCCGCGCTGGACCCGGAGCAGGCCGACACCTTCAAGGCCAACGCCGGGCAGTTCCAGGCCGGACTGGACAAGCTGCAGGCCGAGGTGGACGGACTGGCCGCAGCCGCCGGCGGGGAAGCCGTGGCGGCCACCGATCCGGTGCCGCTGCACCTGTTCGATGCCCTGGGGCTGGAAAACAAGACCCCCGACGACTTCATGGAGGCCGCGGAGGAAGGCAGCGATGCATCCCCGCAGGCCCTGAAAGAAGCCGAAGACCTGGTCACCGGCGGGTCGGTCCGGTTCGTCGCCTACAACGAACAGACCGAGGGACCGCAGACACAGCGCCTCCGCCTGCTGGCGGAGAAGGCGGGCATCGCCGTCGTCGATTTCACCGAAACTTTGCCCGAAGGCCAGGACTACCTGGGCTGGATGGCGGCAAACCTCCACGCCGTGGAGAAAGCGCTGCGCGGATGAGCGGGGCCACGACCGAGGCCGTCCGCCTGCAGGGTGCTTCGCTGTCCTTCGGCCGGCGCGTGCTGTGGCATGACCTGGATTTGACCATCAAGCCGGGGGAGTTCTTCGCGGTGCTGGGTCCGAACGGCTCCGGCAAGACCAGCTTCCTGCGCGTGTTGCTGGGCCTGCAGCCGTTGAGCCACGGCACGGCCGAGATCAACGGGCGGGGGCTGGAGCGCGGCAGCCGGGACATCGGCTACATTCCGCAGCAGAAGACCTTCGCCCCGGAGACACCGCTGCGCGCCCGCGATCTGGTGGGCCTGGGCTTGGACGGCCATCGGTGGGGCATCCGGCTGAACGCGCGCAAACATCGCAGGCGGGTAGACGAACTGCTGGAGATGGTCGGCGCCGAAGGGTACGCGGAAGCCCCGGTCGGGCAGCTTTCGGGCGGCGAGCAACAGCGGCTGCGGGCGGCCCAGGCGCTGGCATCCGACCCCAAAGTCCTGCTCTGCGACGAGCCGTTGCTCTCGCTCGACCTGCACCACCAGCAGGCGGTCAGCGCGATGATCAACCGGCAGTGCCATGAAAAGAACAGCGCCGTGGTCTTCGTGACGCATGAAATCAATCCCATCATCGACTACGTGGACCGGGTGTTGTACCTGGCCGGCGGCCAGTTCCGGGTGGGAACGCCGGAAGAGGTGATGACCACCGAGGTGCTGTCGCGGATGTACAACAGCCACGTCGAAGTCATCCACAACCAGGGCCGCATCATTGTGGTGGGCCTGCCGGACGCCACCACGCACCAGCACGGCGAGGGGGAGTAGGCATGGACCTCTCGGAGCTGCTGAACGCGGTCTTCAATTTCAGCGATTACGCCGAGTTGCTTCCGCTGGTGCGCAACTCGCTGATCGCCGGCGCCATCCTGGGCCTGGTCGGCGGCCTGATCGGCGTGTTCGTGATGATGCGGGACCTGGCGTTTGCCGTGCACGGTATCGCCGAACTGTCCTTCGCCGGGGCGGCCTTTGCCCTGCTGATCGGCGCCAACGTGGTGTTCGGATCGCTGGTGGGCTCGGTGATAGCGGCAGTCGTCCTGGGCGTGCTGGGCATGCGCGCCCGGGACCGGAATTCGATCACCGGCGTGATCATGTCCTTCGGGCTGGGCCTGGGCATCCTGTTCCTTTCGCTCTACGAGGGCCGCTCCGCGAACAAGTTCGGCCTGCTGACCGGGCAGATCGTGTCCGTGGACACCGTGCAACTGAACCTGTTGGCCGCGGGGTCGGCGGTGGTGGTCTTGGGGCTGCTGGCCATCTGGCGTCCGCTGACCTTTGCCAGCGCCGATCCGGACTTGGCCGAGGCCCGCGGCGTGCCGGTGGGTGCGCTGGCGATCGTTTTCATGTTCCTGCTGGGACTGGCCGTGGCGCTGTCCATCCAGGTGGTCGGTGCCCTGTTGGTGCTGTCGCTGGTGATTACCCCCGCGGCCGCCGCCCTCCGGGTGAGCAGTTCGCCGCGGGTGGTGGTGCTGCTGAGCGTGCTGTTCGCCGTGACCGCAACGCTGGGCGGGATCCTGCTGGCTCTCGGCGGCAGCCTGCCGATCAGCCCCTACGTGACCACGATTTCGTTCCTGATCTACGTGGTGTGCCGGCTGGCCGGCGCCCGGCGGCAGCGCCGCGGCAGGGTGGGGCGGCGCACCGAGCCCGCGGTGAAGGTCAGCGCCGGATAAGCACCGGAGTACTGGGTTACAGCGCTGCGGGGCTACGGGGCGATGGCGTTACTGGGCGGCGCTGCATTCCGGGCACAGCCCGTACATTTCCACGGTGTGCGCCACCTGCGTGAAGCCGTGCTCCCGTGCCATCCGCGCCGCCCATTGCTCCACCGCAGGAGCCTCGATCTCCACGGTCTTGCCGCAGTTCCGGCAGAGCAGATGATGGTGGTGATGCTCGACGGCGCAGCGCCGGTAGACCGCTTCGCCCTCGCCGTTGCGCATCACGTCCAGCTGCCCGTCGTCGGCCATGGACTGCAGGATCCGGTAGGTGGTGGCCAGGGAGACCGGCTCGCCGCGCTCCTGCAGCAAACGATGCAGTTCCTGGGTGCTGACGAAGTCCTCCAGGCTGTCCAAGGCGGTGGCCACCGCTACCCGCTGGCGGGTCACTCGCTGCTCCGGACCGCGGCGCTGCGCCTGCGGTTTGGCTGACGGGACGGACATGGCCGGTTCGGCTCCTTGCTGCTGGTTCTGGACGCCCGTGGGCTCTTTCCAGCCTACCAGCAGGCCTGATTTGCCGGGCCGGCGGGACTGCCATACCGCCTGACGCCCGGCGCGGTTAGGGTTGGTGCCATGCAGCTGACAAAATTCACCCATTCCTGCGTCCGGCTCGAAGAGAACGGGCACATCCTGGTGATCGATCCCGGCAATTTCTCCGAGGTGGAACAGGCTCTCGACGGGGCCGCCACCGTCCTGGTGACCCACGAGCACGCGGACCACCTGGACCGGGACCGGGTGCTGGCCTTGCTCGCGGAGACGGACGGAATGCAGCTGTACGCTCCGGCCTCGGTTGCGGCCGAGCTCCGAGCGCTCGCCCCGGCGGCGTCGGCGCGGATCCACGCAGCCGAACCGGAGACGGAGTTCGAGGTGCCAGGGTTTAGCATCCGCACCTTCGGCGGCCAGCATGCGTTGATCCATCCGCACATTCCGGTGGTGGCCAACATCGGCTACGTCATTAATGACAATCTGTACCACCCGGGGGATTCGTTCATCGTGCCGCACGGGCTGATGGTGAAGAACGTGCTGGTGCCCATCCACGCGCCGTGGTCGAAGACGGCCGAGGTGATCGACTTTGTCACCGCCATGCGCGCCGAGCATGCCTACCCGATCCACGACGCCGGGCTCAGCGACCGCGGCCTGCCGCTGGTGGAAAAGCACGTGACGCTCTTCGGCGGCCACTACGGCACCAGCTACCGGCACCTGTCGCCGGGGGACAGCGTGGAACTGGCCTGACCGTTGGGGCAGGCGGTGTCCGGGCGGACGCTTGGCCCGGTACCCGCCGCTGTGATGGACTGGCCGGACACCGGCGGGCAACGACGCCCGCCAGCAGTCAGGAGGAGATCTCATGAGGACTCTGATGGACGTGCAGACGCTGCGTGAACGGATGATCTCCGGACAGCGCACCGTACTGCTGGATGTCCGCTGGAAACTCGGCGACCGCGACGGCGACGGCCAACGCCGCTACCGCCAGGCCCATATCCCCGGTGCGGTCTACGTTGACCTGCCGTCGCAACTTGCGTCCGCGCCGTCGGCGGCCGGCGGACGCCACCCGCTGCCGGAGCCGGAGGCCTTCCGCGAGGCCGCGCGGGACTGGGGCATCAACAACGACGACCTGGTGGTGGCCTACGACGACAACGGCGGCCTGTCCGCCGCCCGGGTGTGGTGGCTGCTGCGCGACGGCGGCTTCGACACCGTGTACCTGCTCGACGGCGGACTGGCCGCGTGGCGCGCCGAAGGGTACGAACTCGACAACGGCGACGAGCTGGCATCGCTGGGAAACGTCCAGCTGGGCAGCGGGCGGATGCCCCGTCTGGAGCTGGACGACGTGCTGGACTTCGCCGGTACCTCGCTGTTGCTTGATGCCCGCGCCGCCGAGCGCTATCGAGGTGACCAGGAGCCGGTGGACCCGCGCGCAGGCCACATTCCGGGCGCGGTGAACGCACCGACCACGGAGAATCTCGCCCCCGGTGGACAGTTCCTGCCCGCCGCGGAACTCGCCGCGCGGTTCAAGGACCTGGGCGCCGACGGTCGGGACGTGGCTGTCTATTGCGGCTCGGGTATCAACGCCGCGCACCAGATTGCGGCCTTGGCCGAGGCAGGCATCGATGCGGCCTTGTTTCCCGGTTCGTGGTCTCAGTGGTGCGGGCATCCGGACCTGCCGATAGCCACGGGCGCCACACCGTGAACGGCAGCCGACCGGCGTCGTGCACCACGGAATCCGGAGCGTCACACACGGTGCGTCCCGGTGGCATGGCGGTCCGGCAAACGGTAGCGTCGGGCTCATGACACTTGGCCGTCCGGCACCCCCGCCGCTGGGAAAACCGCTTTCACCGGAGCAGGAACGGTTGGCCCACGCGGCCGCGGACCGGCAGACATCGAGGAGCAGCATGAATACGGCCTCGGCCTACGGAGTGGAGGCCCCCGATTCCGGGCTGGTCCCGCTTCAGGTTGAACGCCGCGACCCGGAGGCGCACGACGTGGAGATCGCCATCGCGTTCTGCGGCCTCTGCCATTCCGACGTGCATACCGTCCGCGGGGAGTGGCGCGAGATCGACTACCCGCTGGTGCCCGGCCACGAGATCGTCGGCCGGGTCACCGCCATCGGCCAGGACGTGACCCTGCACGCCGTGGGTGACCTGGTGGGCGTGGGCTGCATGGTTGACTCGTGCCGCGACTGCGCCGCCTGCGACGAGGGGCTGGAACAGTACTGCGACAAGGGCGCAGTGGGCACCTACGGCGCCCGCGACCGGCGCCACGGCGGTGAGGTGACGCAGGGCGGATACGCAACCTCCGTCGTCGTCGATGAAAATTTTGTGCTGCGGATGCCGCCGGAGCTGGATCCGGCCGCGGCGGCACCACTGCTGTGCGCCGGCATCACCACGTACTCGCCGATGCGCTATTTCGGCGTGGAAGCCGGCGATTCCGTCGGCGTGGTGGGGCTCGGCGGGCTGGGGCATATGGCCGTCAAGCTGGCCAAGGCCATGGGCGCGTCCGTGACGGTCTTCACCAGCTCGCCGGACAAGGCCGATTCCGCCCGTGCGCTCGGTGCCGACCACGTGGTGGTGACCGGCGATGACGAGGCGCTCGCCGCAGCCCGACGCAGCGTGGACCTGGTGATCGATACGGTGTCCGCGGCCCACGACCTGGCGCCGTACTTGCGGACGATCCGGCGCGACGGCGCGCTGATCCAGCTGGGTGTGCCCCCCGAGCCGATGCCGCCGGTGCCGGTCAACCTGCTGATGCGCCACCGGATTGCCTACGGCGCATCGAACATCGGTGGCATCGCCGAAACCCAGGAGATGCTCGATTTCTGCGCCGAACACGGGATTACCGCCGACGTCGAACTGGTGCGCGCCCCGGAGCTGAACCAGGCCTATGACCGGATGGTGGCCGGCGACGTTGCCTACCGGTTCGTGCTGGACATCGCCTCGCTCAACGACTGAACCTTCGCCGGTCCACGGATCCGCTGACCGCTGCCCAACTGACTGCCTGAACCTACTTACTGACTTACTGACTGATAAGGATTGCGTACATGAGCACACTCTTCACCAAGATCATCGACGGCGAGATTCCCGGCCGCTTCGTCTGGAAGGACGACGAGGTGGTGGCCTTCCTGAGCATCGGTCCGCTCGCGGACGGCCATGCGCTGGTGGTGCCGCGGCAGGAAGTGGACCGCTGGACCGATGCCCCGGCCGAACTGCTCCAGAAACTCATGGCGGTCGCCCAGACCATCGGCAAGGCCCAGGTGGAGGCCTTCGGCGCCGCCCGTGCCGGCCTGATCATCGCCGGCTTCGAAGTGGACCACCTGCACCTGCACGTCTGGCCGTCGAACTCGGAGGCCGAGTTCGACTTCAAACGCGCCCAGCAGAATCCCGATCCGGACGTGATGGAGGCATCAGCCAAGCGGCTTCGGGCAGCGCTTCGCGACGCGGGCCACGGGGACTTCGTCCCGGCCGACTGATCCGGTGCTTCGCCTGGTAGCGCCGGGCGGACATCGCCCCGGGCGTCGCGGCTGCCCGCGAGGTCAGGGCTTGGCGTCCAGATCACCCTGCGTCGTCCAGATGTGAGGCAGCAACCCCTGACGTGGGCGCCAAACCCTGTGGTGACGCTGAGAGCAGGGGCAGCAACCCCTGAGGTCGAGGCCTGCCCCTGACCTCGGGCCCGGCCCTCGCGGCCAGCCCCTGACGTGGGCGCCAAACCCTGAGGTCAGCGTCAGCCGGCGAGGGCCTCGTGCAGGGCTGCCCGGACGCGCTTTTCGGAGACCGAGAAGGCCGTGCCCAGCTCCTGCGCGAAGAAGCTGATCCGCAGTTCCTCCAGCATCCAGCGCACCTTGTCCAGTCCGGAACCGTCCAGGCTGCCCGGTTTCAGGGCCGCCCGGGCGTCGTCGTACTCGTCTTCGAGCCGCTGCACCACGGACATCTGCTGTGCGTCCCGGCCCACGGCCGTGGGCAGTTTCTGCAGCCTGCGCTCGATGCCCTCCAGATAGCGCGGCAGTTGGCTGAGCTGTGCGTAGCCGGTGGCGGCCACGAATCCGGGGTAGACCAGCTGCTCCAGTTGGCTCTTGATGTCGGAGAGCGGGCTGATCAGGGCCAGGCTGGCGTTGGACTTCAGTTCCTTCTGGATCCGCCGGGCGCTGGAGAGGATTTTTTCCACAATCGCGGTCACGGTGAAGACGGTGTCGATCAGCTCGGCGCGGACCTGCTCGTACAGGGCATCAAAGCCGGCCTTGGTGAACGGCAGCTCGGCGGGGACCAGCTTGTCCACCGCGGCCTGGGTGCAGTCATCGATCAGCGACGCCACCGAGCCGTGCGGGTTCTGCGTGAAGGTCAGCTTCTCCGTGTTGTTCAGGTGGTCCAGCACATACCGCTGCGGCGAGGGAACGCGCAGCACCAGCAGCCGGATGACGCCCGAGCGCATGGCCGCCTGCTGGCTCGCCGGGGTTTGGAAGACCCGGACACCCGCGGTGGCGCCCTCGTCCACCAGCGCCGGATATCCGGTCACGGTGTGGCCGGCCACCTCGCGCTTGACCTCGCGGGGCAGGTCACCATCCGGCCAGGCGGTCAGGCCGCTGCGTTCCTGCACGCCACCGGTAGTCAGCCCGGGGGAGGCCGACGGTGGTGCGCCGGCACCGGGGGCGGCTCCGGCCGCGGCTCCTTGCCGGCCACCGTGCTTGCCGTGTTTCTTGCCGGCGGCGCCGCGGCCCTTGTCCGGCGACGGCTGGCCCGGTGGTCGACCAAGGCCGCTCGCGGCCGCGTGGAGACCCGGCGTCGCGCCCAGGGACTCGGCGATGGCCCGCCGGTTGGCCGGCGCCAGTTCCTGCTGCAGCTTCGCCAGGTCCTTGGCCTCGTCCAGCACCTTGGCCTTGCCGTCCAGCACCTGGAAGGTCATCCGCAGGTGCGGCGGTACGGTGTCCCAATTCCAGGAACCGGGCGGGATGATGTGCCCCTTCAACCGGCGCAGCACCAGTTCCAGCGAGGGCTCGAGCGCATCCTCGGCCGGGTTGAAGTCCGCTGCCAGGGCTGCCGCCGCGCTCCGGGCCACGTCAGGGGCCGGGACAAAGTTCTTGCGGATCTGCTTAGGCAGCGACTTGATCAGCGCTGTCACCAGTTCCACCCGAAGTCCGGGGATCTGCCAGCGGAAGGGGGCTTCGTCCAGCTGGTTTAGGAACAGGACCGGCACGTGCACGGTCACGCCGTCGGACGGATCCGGGGTCGCGCCCGGTGCCACCGGCGAGAATTCATAGCTCAGCGGAAGCTCGAACGACCCCTGCTGCCAGGTCTTCGGGAACGCCGATGCGTCCAGTTCCTCGGCGTCGGCGGCCAGCACCGCGTCCGGATCGAAATCGAGCAGGGTGGGATCGTCCGCGCGGGCGTCCTTCCACCACTTGTCGAAGTGCCGTTCGGAGACCACGTCGGGTCCGATCCGCTCGTCGTAGAACTCGAACAGTGTTTCGTCGTCCACGCGCAGGTCGCGGCGGCGCATCCGGGTTTCCAGTTCCTCCACCTCGGCCAGCAGCCTGCGGTTGCGGTGGAAGAACTTGTGGTGCGTGCGCCAGTCGCCTTCCACCAGGGCGTGGCGGATGAACAGCTCGCGGCTGAGCTCACGGTCGATCCGCCCGTACTGGATCCGCCGTTGCGGGACAATCGGCACTCCGTAGAGCGTGACTTTCTCATAGGCCATCACCGAGCCCAGCTTCTTGGACCAGTGTGGCTCCGAATACGTTCGCTTGCACAGTTGCGGGGCAATCTCTTCGGCCCACGCGGGGTCGAAGGTAGCCGCCACCCGGGCCCAGAGCCGCGATGTTTCCACCAGCTCGGCCGCCATCACCCAGTCCGGCGACTTCTTGAACAGTGCCGAGCCCGGGAAGATGGCGAACCGGGTGCCGCGGGCGCCGGCGTATTCGCGTTTGCGTTCCTCATACGCGCCGATGTGGCTGAGCAGGCCGGCCAGCAGCGACTTGTGGATGTCATCGTGCTTGCCGGTGGGGTCCACATCCCGCCCGGACTCCAGCATGATGCCCAGCGGCTTGGCAAGCTGGCGCAGTTGCGCGAACAGGTCCTGCCATTCCCGGACCCGTAGGTAGTTGATGAACTCGGTGCGGCACAGTTTGCGGAATTGGGTCGAGGAGAGCTCCTGCTGCTTCTCCTGCAGATAGCGCCACAGGTTCAGGACGCCGGTGAAGTCGGACTTCTCATCCACGAAGCGCTTGTGCTTCTCGGTGGCCTGCTGCTGCTGGTCCGTGGGACGTTCCCTCGGGTCCTGGATGGTCAGCGCCGCCGCCAGCACCATCACCTCGCGCACGCATCCGCGCTGGCCGGCTTCCACGATCATCCGGCCCAGCCGAGGGTCCACCGGCAGCAGCGCCAGTTTGCGCCCGACGGCGGTGAGTCCGCCTTTCGCCGCCGCCCCGCCTTTGCCGCCGGGTTCGGGCAGGGCGCCGAGTTCGCGCAGGAGCGTGACGCCGTCGTTAATCGCACGGGTCTCGGGCGGCTCCACGAACGGGAACGCCTCAATGTCCTTGGAGTCCCGGGCAACACCCATGGCGGTCATCTGCAGGATGACGGCGGCCAGGTTGGTGCGCAGGATTTCGGGGTCGGTGAATTCCGGCCGGGAGTCGTAGTCCTCTTCGGAATAGAGCCGGATGGCGATCCCGTCGCTGACACGGCCGCAGCGGCCGGAGCGCTGATTGGCCGAGGCCTGCGAGATTCGTTCAATCGGCAGTCGCTGGACCTTGGTGCGGTGCGAGTAGCGGGAAATGCGCGCCGTGCCGGTGTCGATCACGTACTTGATGCCGGGAACGGTCAGCGAGGTCTCGGCCACGTTGGTGGCCAGCACAATCCGGCGCTGGCCTCCGTGGGAGAAAACGCGGTGCTGCTCGGCGAGTGAGAGCCGGGCATAGAGGGGTAGGATCTGGGTGCCCGCCAGCCGGCGGTTGGTCTTGATTCTGGCCGCGAGGGCGTCGGCGGCATCGCGAATTTCGCGCTCGCCGGAGAAGAAGACCAGGATGTCGCCGGGTGCTTCTTGGGACAGTTCGTCCACTGCATCGCAGACGGCGTCGAGCGGGTCCCGGTCTTCCTCCAGTTCGTCCGGGTCCGGGTTGTCGGCGTCCGAGTCCGCTGGCTGGTTCAGCGGGCGGTAGCGGATCTCCACCGGGTACGTCCGGCCGGAGACCTCGATGATGGGCGCCGGGTCGTCGTCGCTGCCGAAATGACGGGCGAATCGCTCCGGATCGATGGTGGCCGAGGTGATGATCACCTTCAGGTCCGGGCGCTTCGGCAGGACGCGCTTGAGGTAGCCCAGGATGAAGTCGATGTTGAGGCTGCGTTCGTGCGCCTCGTCGATGATGATGGTGCTGTATTTCTTCAGCAGCTTGTCGTGCTGGATCTCGGCCAGCAGGATGCCGTCGGTCATCAGCTTGATCCGCGTCTCGCGGCCGACTTCGCCGGTGAAGCGGACCTGGAAGCCCACTTCCTCGCCGATCTTCACATCCAGCTCTTCGGCAATTCGCTCGGCCACGGTTCTGGCCGCCAGCCGCCGGGGCTGGGTGTGGCCGATCAGACCCTTCTCGCCCAGGCCCAGCTCCAGGCACATTTTCGGGATCTGGGTGGTTTTGCCGGAACCGGTTTCGCCGGCGATGACGGTCACTTGGTTTGCGGCAATGGCCGCCATGATGTCCTCGCGCCGCTCGGAAACGGGCAGGGCCGAGGGATACGTGATATTCACAGCCATGATTGATCACAGTCTAACGGCTGGACCGGCGGCCCCGGCCCGGCCGGACGGGGAGCCAGGGCAGCCAGCCGCTGGTGGACAAAAATAACTATCCGGCGACATAGGGACGCAATTTGTCCGGCGGGGGAGACGAATCTCATATGGTTGTCCTGACCCCGCGGTTCTGATTAGACAATGTGACTCGGTTCACAGGTAAGATCTTCAGGACGCTTTCCGCAGGGATCGCCTGCCATATCTCCGGCGCCGATGACGCTGCCGTGTGTGGCGGACCGCAACAGCTGCGCCGGGGAGGGGCAGCACGGCGGAAATGTGCCGGACTACCGGCACATGATGGACATTCGAAAGGAACACCGTGAAGAAACGTTCGACCATGTTCGGCCTGGGTGCAGGCCTGCTGGCCACCACCCTGCTGGTTTCGGCATGCGGCAACTCGGCATCGTCCGAGGGCAACGCAGCCGATGGCGCCACCGAATCCGTAGAAATCGGCATCAGCCAGATTATTTCGCATCCGTCCCTGGACGCGGCGAGCGAAGGATTCAAGAAGGCGCTGGCCGACAACGGCTACGTCGAGGGTGAGACCGTGACCTACGACGAGCAGAACGCGCAGGGCGACCAGGCCACGGCCACCTCCATCGCCGGCAAGTTCGCCAGCGACAAGAAGGACCTCATCCTGGCGATCGCCACGCCGACCGCCCAGGCGGCCGTCCAGGCCATCGTGGATACCCCGATCCTGTTCACCGCCGTCACCGATCCGGTATCCGCCGACCTCGTGGAAAGCATGGACGCCCCGGGTTCCAACGTCACCGGTACGTCCGACCGCAACCCCGTCGAAGAACAGTTGGCCCTGGTCAAGGAGCTGAATCCGGACGCGAAGTCCGTGGGCATTGTCTACTCCTCGGGCGAGGTCAACTCCGGCGTCCAGGTTGAGTGGGCCAAGGAAGCCGGCAAGAAACTGGGCCTGGAGATCAAGGAAGCGGCCATCTCCAACTCGACCGAAGTCCAGCAGGCCGCCGAGTCGCTGGACGTCGACGCGTTCTACGTCCCGACCGATAACGCCGTCGTTTCGGCCCTCGAGTCGCTGATCCAGGTGGCCGAGTCCAAGAAGATCCTCACCATCGCCGCCGAAGGCGACTCGGTGAAGCGCGGCACGGTGGCCACCTACGGCATCAACTACGAAAAGCTGGGCTACCAGACCGGTGAGATGGCCGTAAAGATCCTCAAGGGCGAGGCCGAGCCGGCATCCATGCCGGTGGAGACCCAGACCGAGCTGGAACTTTACGTCAACGAGGCCGCTGCCAAGCGCACCGGCGTCACGCTGCCCGATGGCTTCACTGCCAAGGCCAAGGCCGACCACGTCTTCAAGTAAACCCGAAGGCACTTCCAGCGCGAGCTGACGAAGTCCGCAGTCCGTCCGGCGTCCGGCCACCCCGGCCGCCGGACGGATCCCACGAGAGAACCAAGGTCCTTTACCTATGATTACCGCGGTTGAGCTTGGGCTGATCTACGCGATCATGGCCCTGGGGGTCTATCTGACCTTCCGCATCCTCAATTTTCCCGATCTGACGGTCGACGGCAGCTTCACCACCGGTGCCGGAGTTGCCGCCATCAGCATCATCAACGGCATGCCACCAGTCCTGGCGACGGTCTTGGCCTTTATTGCGGGCATGGCCGCCGGCGCCGTCACGGGCCTGTTGCATACCAAGGGCAAGATCAACGGCCTGCTGGCAGGCATCCTCACCATGATCGCCCTCTATTCCATCAACCTGCGCATCATGGGCAAGGCCAACCTTCCGCTCTTGCGTGAAGAAACCCTGATCACTCCGCTGCGCGAAGCAGGCCTGCTCGGTGGCATCGGCGCCATCGCCATCTTCCTGCTGGTCGCGCTGGCGGTGAAGGTGGTCATGGACTGGTTCCTGCACACCGACGTCGGACTGGCCATGCAGGCCACCGGCGACAACGAACAGATGATCCGCAGCTTCGGCGTCAGCACCGACAACCAAAAGATCCTCGGCCTGTCACTGTCCAACGGACTGGTAGCACTCTGTGGGGCCTTCATTGCCCAGTACCAAGGCTTTGCCGACATCGGCATGGGCATCGGCCTGATCCTGGCGGGCCTCGCCTCAGTGATCATCGGCCAGGCAATCTTCGGCACCCGCCTGATCTGGATCGCCACGCTGGCCGTCGTGTTCGGCTCGGTGCTGTACCGCGTGGTCATCCAGCTGGCCCTGGAAGCCGGACTGAAGCAGACCGACATGAAGCTGGTCTCCGCCGTGCTGGTGGTGATGGCGCTGCTCCTTCCGCAATGGAAGGTCTTCGCCCGGGTCGGTGGTCTGGGGAAGATGAAGAAATCCCTGACGGGAGCGAAGGGCTGACATGCTGGATATCAAGAACGTTCACAAGACCTTCTTCGCGGGCACGGTCAACGAGCGCGTTGCCCTGCAGGACATCAATTTGACGCTGGCGGCCGGCGAATTTGTCACGGTCATCGGCAGCAACGGCGCCGGTAAATCGACCATTCTGAACATCACTTCCGGCAAGCTGCGTCCGGACACCGGCACGGTGAGCATTGACGGCAAGGACGTCACCAGGCTCGCAGACCATCAGCGCGCACGCTTCATCGGACGCGTCTTCCAGGATCCGATGGCCGGCACCTCGCCGGAAATGACCATCGAAGAGAACCTGGCCATCGCCTACGAGCGCGGCAAGCGGCGCGGTTTGCGCCCGGGCGTGACCCGCAAGAAGCGCGAGTTCTTCAAAGAGGAGCTGCGCTCTTTGGAACTGGGGCTGGAGAACCGGCTAAAGGCCAAGGTGGGACTGCTCTCGGGCGGCCAGCGGCAGGCCCTGTCGCTGTTGATGGCCACCTTCAGCAGTCCCAAGATCCTGCTGCTGGACGAGCACACCGCCGCACTGGATCCGCAGCGTGCGGAACTGGTCAGCCGGCTGACGGCCGAGGTGGTGGACCGCCATCAGCTGACCACCCTGATGGTCACGCACAACATGGAGCAGGCACTCCGGCTGGGCACCCGGCTGATCATGATGCATGACGGCCGGATCATCTTGGACCTGGATCAAGAGCAGAAGCTGAAGGCCACCGTGCCGGACCTGCTGCACGAGTTCGAAAAGATCAAGGGCGTGGTGGACGACCGCACCATGCTCCAGTAGCAACCGGCGCTCCCGGAGCAACAGCCCACGGCAGCGTACGACGGCGGCTGTCCCACCTACGCGGGTGGGGCGGCCGCCGTTTCCGTGCCCGCGGCGGCGGACAAGCGGTCGGCGAGCTCCGCAGCGCGTTGCCGGAATTCCGCCGGTTCCAGGATCTCGAAGGCGAAACCGACGGCGGCCAGCTGTACCAGGGGATAGTCGAGCGAGTCGTAACCTGCGCGCAGCACGGTGGCACCGCCGTCGTCGGACAGGGTGGCGATGTTCGGCGGGATCCGCTCGGCCACCGCCTGTAGCGGAGCGTCGATCCGCACCACGACGTCGAACTGGTACGGGGACCGGGTGATCGACTGCTGGACGTACGCGGCGAGGTCCGGCTGCGGCAGTTTTCGCGGGGCGAAGCGTTCCCGCGGCGTCGGGACCGACTCGAACCGGTCCACCCGGAAGGTGCGCCAGTCCTGCCTGCCGGTGTCGAAGGCCACCAGATACCAACGGCGGCCCGTGTCCACCAGTCGGTACGGTTCGGCCAGCCGGCGGGAGGATTCACCGTCGGCCTTGGCGTAGCGGAAGCCGATCACGCGCCGCTCGGCGACGGCGCTGGAAATCCCGGTCAGCACCTCGGGATCCACCGCGGCGGTGGGTCCGGCCAGGGTGACCACCGCATTCTTCAGCGTGGAGAACTTGGGCCGCAGCCGCGAGGGCAGCACTTGCTCCAGCTTGGTCAGGGCCCGCAGCGAGGCTTCGCCGACGCCGGCCACCGGGCTGGCCGTCACCGCGCTGAGGCCAAGCGCCACGGCCAGGGCCTCGTCGTCGTCAAGCAGCAGCGGCGGAAGCTGGGCACCGGCACCCAACTGGTAGCCGCCGGCCACGCCGGGGGAGGCGTTGATGGGATAACCCAGGTTGCGCAGTTTGCCGATGTCCCGGCGCACCGTGCGCTCGGTGACGCTCATCCGCTCGGCCAGGGCGGAGCCGGTCCACTCCCGGCGCATCTGGAGCAGGGAAAGCAATTGCAGCAGCCGTGCTGACGTTTCGAGCATGGTCACCTGTGTCTGAAGCGGCCGCCCTGGCGGGTGTTTTCCGCTGTGGACGGGAACCGGAATTTCCGGACTACGACCAATCTACTCATGATTGCGGACAAGAGCTGTCCGTGATGACGGCCTCAAGGTCGGCCCAGGGGCACTGGACACTGGGCAAGGACGGGCTGACCCTCCAAGATGGACTCGACGGCCCGCGTGGCGGAGTTGCAAGCGTGATGGGAGCGGCGATGTCTTTCAATGCTGCAGTGGAATTGGTCGAGCAACTGACCTGGCACTGGGACGCCCAGGCTCGGCCCCGGTTGCATGGACTCACGGACGAGGAGTATTTCTGGGAGCCCGCCGAAGGCTGCTGGAACGTCCGCCACCGTGGCACCAGCACCGCCCAGATGGCAGTTGGCGCCGGAGACTTCGTCATCGAATTCGCCGTCCCGGAACCGAAACCGCCGCCGGTAACCACGGTGGCCTGGCGCCTGAACCACATTCTGGTGGGGGTGCTGGGGAGTCGGAACGCCTCACACTTTGGCGGCCCACGGGTGGGCTACGAGTCCTTCGAGTATCCCGGGACCGCAGCCGGGGCCTTGGCCCTGCTGGACGAATACTACGAGCGCTGGCTCCACGGGGTCCGGGCACTCGACGAGGACGGGCTTGGCCGGCCGTGCGGTCCGGCGGAAGGCGCCTTTGCCGACCGGTCCATGGGGACGCTGGTGCTGCACATCAACCGGGAAATGATTCATCATTTGGCCGAGATTGCACTCTTGCGGGACTTGTTCGCCCACCGCCAGTAGCAAGACGAAGCCCGGCCGGGTTGCGGTCGGGCTCGGGGTGGGATTTAGATCGGCGTGGATTTTGGCCAGCCCACGGTCTGCTCAAACCAACCGGGGGAGGTCAGAATAAGGGCGACTCGGGACGGAGCCGGCGGTCCAATCGGCGTGTGAAGGTTCCGGCGGAGTGGCGCCGCGGCCGTCACGGATGATCATTCGGATGGTGGCGACGATGACGAAGAGTGCAAGTGCGGTAATCAGAAAGAGTTCCATGCCTCTATGGTGATCCCGCTGGAGCGGAAAAAAGAGTGGCAGAAACGACCATAAAGCACAAAAAACTGCCATACTAGTTGCATGTTGAAAACAGTAGCTGTGGTGGTGCTTCCGGGGGCCGCGCCGTTCGAGTTTGGGGTGGTCTGCGAAGTCTTCGGCCTCGACCGGTCCGACCGTGGCACAGGCGTTCCGGCGTTCGACTTCCGGATCTGCACGACTGTGCCCGGAGTGGTCAGCAGCAAGCTGGGATTCTCGCTCAACGTCCCGCTTGGACTGGAGGCGGCCGCCGACGCTGACCTGGTGGTGGTTGCGCCCTACCAGCAGATGGACCAGGTCCCCGATGAGCTGAGGGACGCCCTTCACGCCGCGCATGCCCGCGGCGCGTGGGTGCTGTCCGTGTGCTCGGCGGCCTTTGTGCTGGCCGAAGCGGGGCTGCTGGACGGGCGCCGCGCCACAACGCACTGGCAGTACTCCCATCAGTTGGCGGCCAACTATCCGCAGATCGAAGTCGACGAAAACGTGCTGTACGTCGAGGACGACCGCATCATCACCAGTGCCGGGACGGCCGCGGGGATCGACGCCTGCCTGCACTTGGTCCGGACCGAACTCGGGGCCTCGGTGGCCACGGCCATCGCGCGGGACATGGTGGTACCGCCGCACCGGGCCGGAGGGCAGGCGCAGTATATTGACCGCCCGATGTCGCTGGCCGGCTGCCACACACTGAAAGACCTGCTGGTGTGGCTGGATGAAAACCTGGCCCAGGACGTGACGGTCGCCCAGTTGGCCGACAGGGTGCATATGTCCGAGCGCACGTTCGCGCGCCGGTTCCGGGCCGAAACCGGTGCCACGCCGGCCGCCTGGATCAACGCGCAGCGGGTGCTCCGCGCGCAGGAGCTGCTGGAGGAATCGGACCTGAACATCGACGAAATTGCGCGGATCACCGGATTCGGCCAGGCCGTGCTGCTGCGCCACCATTTCGCCAAGTCCGTCGGCGTGAGCCCGGCGGCCTACCGCCGAACCTTCCGCGGCAGCGGCGCCGCCGGCGGTGCGGTAACGCGGGATCGCCAGCCCGCAGCCAGCGCAGCCCGGTAGGGCACGTTAACGAAGGAATCCCCGGCCGTGTGGCCGGGGATTCCCAGGTCCTGCTTCATCAGTGCCCTCGATAGGATTCGAACCTACGGCCTTCTGCTCCGGAGGCAGACGCTCTATCCCCTGAGCTACGAGGGCGCGGCACCGGCTGTTCGCCTGATGCCCTGCGGGACCTATTGAGCTTATCAGCATCCGACCCGCCAGAAGAAATGCGCAACGCTGCACGCTTGAAGCACCGTTGTGGGGGAGCGGCCGCGCCCTCCGCGAAAGCTCGGTGCGAGCCCCGTCACAGCCGGGCCGTGGAAAGCCGGGCGGCAGAAGCGATTGCCCTATGCTTGTGGGGTGACTCCTGAAGAACTTTCCGCTGCCATTGCCGCCTGCCTGCAGGCCGCCGTCGACGCCGGCGATTTCGCCGTCGAAATGCCGGACGAGGTCCGGGTGGAGCGTCCGAAGAACCGGGAGCATGGGGACTGGGCCACCAACATTGCCATGCAGCTGGGCAAGAAGGCCGGCATGAATCCGCGCCAGTTTGCTGAGATTCTCAGTGCCCGTCTGGAGAAGATCGACGGCGTCGCCCGGGTTGAGATTGCCGGGCCAGGCTTCCTCAACATCACCGTGGATGCCGCCGCGGCCGGCCTGCTCGCCAAGAGCATCGTCGAAGCGGGAACCGGCTACGGCACCAGCGACGACCTGGCCGGGCAGCGCATCAACCTGGAATTCGTCTCCGCCAACCCCACCGGGCCGATCCACCTGGGCGGCACCCGCTGGGCCGCGCTCGGCGATTCGCTGGCGCGCATCCTCGTTGCCCAAGGCGCGGACGTGGCCCGCGAGTATTACTTCAACGACCACGGCTCGCAGATCGACCGCTTTGCCCGCTCCCTGCTGGCGAAAGCCAAGGGCGAGCCGGCGCCTGAGGACGGCTACGGCGGAGACTACATCGCCGACATCGCCAACGCGGTGCTGGCACAGAACCCGGACGCGCTCTCCGCCGCGGACCCGCAGGAAGAATTCCGCAGTCGCGGCGTGGAGCTGATGTTCACGGCCATCAAGAAATCGCTGCACGAATTCGGTGTGGACTTCGATGTGTACTTCCACGAGAATTCGCTGTTCGAGGACGGCGCCGTCGAGAAGTTGCTGGAAGAGCTGAAAGGCTCCGGCAGCCTCTACTTCAACGACGGCGCGTGGTGGCTGAAGTCCACCGACTTCGGCGATGACAAAGACCGCGTGGTCATCAAATCGGACGGCAACGCAGCCTACATCGCCGGCGACATCGCCTACTTCAAGAACAAACGCGACCGCGGATTCGACCTGTGCATCTACATGCTCGGCGCCGACCACCACGGCTACGTCGCTCGGCTCAAGGCCGCCGCGGCCGCGATGGGCGACAGCGCCGACCGGGTGGAAGTGCTGATCGGCCAGATGGTCAACCTGGTTAAGGACGGCAAGCCGATGCGGATGTCCAAGCGCGCCGGCACCGTGGTGACCATGGAGGACCTCGTCGACGCAGTGGGCGTGGATGCGGCCAGATATGCCCTGACCCGCTCGCACGCCGATTCGAACATCGACATTGACCTGGACCTGCTGGTGAAGCACAGCAACGACAACCCGGTCTACTACGTGCAGTACGCCCACGCACGCACCTGCGCCGTCGCCCGCAATGCTGCCGCCTCCGGCGTGGAACGCAGCGCGTTCGACGCCTCGCTGCTGGACCACGCCACCGAGAATGAACTGCTGGCCGTGCTGGGCGCCTACCCGTCGGTGGTGGCCATGGCTGCGAAGTTCCGCGAACCGCACCGCGTCGCCCGCCACCTGGAAGTCATCGCCGGCGCCTACCACCGCTGGTACGACGCCTGCCGCGTCACCCCGATTGGCGACGGCGAAGTTACCGACACGCACCGTACCCGGCTGTGGTTGAACACCGCCGTGACCCAGGTGCTGGCCAACGGCCTTGACCTGCTGGGCGTCAGCGCCCCGGAGAGGATGTAATGCCCGCAGCACACGAATCCGGCGCCGCGTCTGGCCTGGCCCCGGACTGGCTGACCTGCCCGCAGGATGTCAATGCGCTGGACGCCAAGCTGTGGGCCCAGGACGTGGCCCGCGGTGCAGCCGGAGAGCTGGAAGTCTCCGGCATCGGCGTCGGCGAGCTCAAGGAGCAGTTCGGCACGCCGCTGTTTGTGGTGTCCGAGGACGACTTCCGCGCCCGCGCGCGTGCCTTCAAACAGGCCTTCGACGATGCCTTCAGCTCGCTCTGTGGCGGCGTGGACGTCTACTACGCCGGCAAGGCGTTCCTCAGCGTGGAAATTGCCCGCTGGGTGGCCCAGGAAGGGCTTCGGCTGGATACCTGCAGCGGCGGGGAACTGGCCGTTGCCGCCCGCGCGGGCATCCCCGGGGAAAACCTGGGCCTGCACGGCAACAACAAGTCGGACGCCGAAATCCACCGCGCCCTGGACATGGGGCTGGGCCGCATCGTGGTGGACAGCCTCGATGAACTGGCACGGGTCGGCGCCATCGCGGCCGCCCGCGGCGAGATGGCCAACGTGATGCTGCGGCTGACCCCCGGCGTGCACGCGCACACGCACGAGTTCATTGCCACCGCGCACGAAGACCAGAAGTTCGGCCTCTCGATGGCCGGCGCCGGCCAGAAGCGGGAGGGCGCGGAGCACGACGCCGGGGCGCCGGCTCAGTCCGCGGGCTCGCCCGCCGCGCAGGCCGTGGCGGCGGCGCTGGCGCACGAGTCGATCAACCTGCTGGGCCTGCACTGCCATATCGGCTCGCAGATCTTCGAGCCCGAAGGTTTCGCGCTGGCGGCCGAGCGGCTGCTGACCTTCGTGGCGCAGGTCCGCGACGAACACGGCGTTGACCTGCATGAACTCGATCTGGGCGGCGGCTACGGCATTGCCTACACCGAAGCCGACACCCCGCGGCCGCCGGCCGAACTCGCCCAGGCGATGGCCGCCGTCGTGCGCGCTGCCACCGAGCGGCTGGGCATCCCGGTGCCGCGGATCTCGATTGAGCCGGGCCGCGCGATCGCCGGGCCCACCACCTTCACCCTCTACTCGGCCGGCACCCGGAAGACCGTGCAGGTGGACGTGGACGGCGGCGGAAGCCGTCCCCGGCGCTACGTGTCCGTGGACGGCGGCATGAGCGACAACGCCCGCCCGGTGCTCTACGACGCCGATTATTCGGCCGTGTTGGCTTCCCGTGTGACGGAGGCAGCGCCGATTATTTCCCGTGTGGTTGGTAAACACTGCGAGAGCGGTGACATTGTAGTCAGGAACGTTTACCTGCCCGAGGACATCGAGGCGGGGGACCTGCTGGCGGTGCCGGCGACCGGGGCCTATTGTTGGGCGCTTTCCAGCAACTACAACTATGTGGCCCGGCCGCCTGTGGTTGCCGTGCGCGGCGGCGAGGCGCGGTTGATCATCCGCGGCGAAACCGAAGACGACCTGCTGGCCCGCGACCTGGGCTGACCCCCGGCGGGCAGCAGGCATGGCGAGCGAGATAAAAGACTGAGAGTTTGGGCAGCATGAAAACGCTGAAAGTAGCACTGTTGGGATGCGGGAACGTCGGAGCCCAGGTGGCCCGGATCCTGATTGACGACGCCGAAGTGCTCGCCGCGCGTACCGGCGCACGGCTGCAACTGACCGGGATCGCCGTGCGCGACGTCGCCGCCAAGCGAACCGTGGACCTGCCAGCCGAGCTGTTCACCACCGAGGCCGAGCCGCTGATCAAGGACGCCGACATCGTGATCGAGCTGCTCGGCGGGCTGGAACCGGCGCGGACGCTGATCCGCAGCGCCATCGACAACGGCGCCGCCGTCGTCACCGGTAACAAGGCACTGCTGGCGGCCGACGGCCAGGACCTGTACGCCCGCGCCGACGAAGCCGGCGTCGAGCTTTCCTTCGAAGCCGCGGTTGCCGGCGCCATTCCGCTGCTGCGGCCCATCCGCGAGTCGCTGGCAGGTGACCGCATCACCAAGGTGATGGGCATCGTCAACGGCACCACCAACTACATCCTGGACCAGATGGATTCCACCGGCGCCCAGTTTGCCGACGCGCTGGCCGCAGCGCAGGAACTCGGCTACGCCGAAGCCGATCCCACCGCCGACGTCGAAGGCCATGACGCCGCAGCCAAGGGAGCCATCCTCGCCGAGCTGGCCTTCCACACCCCGTTCGATCTGGCCAACGTCCAGTGCCAGGGCATCAGCTCCATCACGGCGGACGACATTGCCGCGGCCAAGGACGCCGGCTACGTGATCAAGCTGCTCTCCATCGCCGAACGGCTGCGCGGCCTCGACGGCCGCGAGGGCGTGGCCGTGCGCGTCCACCCGACCCTGCTGCCCCGCCAGCACCCGCTGGCAGCCGTGCACGGAGCTTTCAACGCGGTCTTCGTGGAGGCCGAAAACGCCGGCGAGATGATGTTCTACGGCCAGGGCGCCGGCGGGGCGCCGACCGCCTCCGCCGTGCTGGGCGATGTGGTCAGCGCCGGCCGACGCATGGTTGGCGGCGGCCCGGGACGGACCGAGACCGCCACGGTCCAGTTGCCCGCCGTCGGACTGGACTCGATCAAGACCAGCTACTACATCGGCCTGGACGTGGCCGACCAGCCGGGCGTGCTGTCCCAGATTGCCGGCGTCTTCGCCGAGCACGGCGTCTCCATCGAGACGATGCGCCAAACCATTCATGCCGAAGACCCCCATGACACTGCCAACGACGGCGGCCAGGTGACCGCGGAGCTGCGCTTCGTCACGCACCGGGCGTCCGAGGCTTCGCTGGCCGCGACGGTCGAAGCCGTGCGCGGGCTCGACATTGTCAACGCTGTTATCTCTGTCCTGCGAGTAGAAGGAATCTAAGTGGCCCACCAATGGCGCGGCGTTATCCGTGAGTACGCGGACCGGCTGCCGGTAACGGAGCAGACCGAGATCATCACCCTCGGCGAAGGCGGCACCCCGTTGGTGCGGGCCAAGGCCCTCTCCGAGCTGACCGGCTCCGAGGTGTACCTGAAGGTGGAGGGGATGAATCCCACCGGGTCCTTCAAGGACCGCGGCATGACCATGGCCATGACGGCAGCGGTGGAGGCGGGTGCCAAGGCGGTAGTCTGCGCATCCACCGGCAACACCTCCGCCTCAGCGGCTGCCTACGCCACCCAGGCCGGGCTGAAATGCGCGGTGCTGGTTCCCGCCGGCAAGATCGCCATGGGCAAGATGAGCCAGGCGATCGCGCACGGCGCCGAAATCATCCAGATCAACGGCAACTTCGACAACTGCCTGGAAGTAGCCCGCAAACTCTCCGAGGCCTACCCGGTGTTCCTGGTGAACTCGGTGAACCCGGCACGCATCCAGGGCCAGAAGACGGCGGCCTTCGAGACAGTTGACTACCTGGGCGACGCCCCGGACATCCACGTGATGCCGGTGGGCAACGCAGGCAACATCACCGCCTACTGGAAGGGCTACCAGGAGTACGCCGCGCCGTACGAGTCGGCCACTGCCGGCATGCTCGGCCCGGTCGCCACCAAGACCCCGACGCTGTGGGGCTTCCAGGCCGCCGGTGCCGCCCCGCTGGTGCTGGGACACCCGGTGACCGAACCGGAGACCATCGCCACCGCGATCCGGATCGGCAACCCGGCCTCCTGGGACACCGCCATCGCTGCCCGCGACGAGTCCGGCGGGCTGATCGATTCCGTGACCGACGACGAGATCCTGGCCGCGCACCGCTGGCTGTCCTCGAAGGAGGGCGTCTTCGTCGAGCCGGGCTCTGCTGCAGGCGTGGCCGGCGTGATCAAGAAGCACGCCGCCGGCGAAGTGCCGTCTGGCAAGACCATCGTCATTACCGTCACAGGTCACGGCCTGAAGGACCCGCAGTGGGCACTGCGAACCGAGGATGGCAGCGAAGCGTCGCCGATCAAGGTGGACTTCGACGTGGTCAGCGTGGCCGCCGCCCTGGGTCTTGAGTAGCAGCACCTTGGCAGGGGAGGACGCCGCGGTGGCCGGCCGCATAGCGCCCGGCCAGCGCATCACGGTGCGGGTGCCGGCCACCAGCGCCAACCTGGGTCCGGGCTTCGACAGCCTGGGCCTGGCCCTGGCGTTCTATGACACCGTCACGGTGGAGTCGACCGACGACGGCGTCTTCCAGGCGTCCGTCACGGGCGAAGGCGCGGCCAACCTGCCCACGGACGAATCACACCTCATCATCCGCACCCTGCGCAGCACGCTGCGCCAGGCCGGGTACGACGCCGGTGGGTTGCGTCTGGAAGCCGAAAACCTGATCCCGCATGGGCGGGGGATGGGTTCCTCCGCCGCCGCGGTGGTGTCCGCAGTGCTGTTGGCCAATGCCCTGCTTCCGGAGCAGGAACGCCTGGGCGCCGGGAAGATCCTGCAGATCTGTTCCGGCCTGGAAGGCCACCCCGACAACGTGGCGCCGGCCCTGAGCGGCCAGTTGGCCATCTCCTGGGAGGAAGTCGGGGTGTTCTACAGCACCTGTGTTCCGATCTGCCATGACATCGTGCCGGTGGTGGCGATTCCCTCCTATGAACTCTCCACCGAAACGGCACGTAATCTGCTGCCCGCTTCGGTGCCGCACCACGTTGCTGCCGCGAATTCCGGCCGCGCCGCACTGCTGGTCCAGGCACTCACCCGCGACCCGTCCCTGTTGCGGGCCGGAACCGAAGAGTGGCTGCATCAACGGCACCGGGCACCGGCCATGGAACCCAGTGCCGCGCTCATCGATGCGCTGCGCAGCCAGGGCCATGCCGCCGTCGTCTCCGGCGCCGGACCCACCGTCATGACGCTCGCCGCGGATGAGGCGGAAGCGGCGCAGGTCCAGAAGGCCATCGCCGCCCACCTGGAGCAGCACGACATGCCGGGGGGTTGGCGTGTTCTGAAACTGGCAGTGGACACAGATGGTGCTAAAGTGGAAGTGCACCCCCGGGATTAACCGGCGAGGAATCCTGCCCGGATGCTCCGGATCACGCAAGCCGAGCAGCCGTTGAGGCAGGATCCACGTTCCAGGTGCAGCCTTTCAGGAGCCTTCCGCGGCACTCAACGGCGTTGCTGTCGGCCATCGGCCGGACAGGACCTCCCTCGTTCCAGCCGGACGGCTTGTTTCAAAGGCTTTCATATCTGTTCACCCGGACTTTCCTCGGCATGACGCCGCAGGCAATAACGGACCCCGGCCGGGCTTCTCATGCAACGGTCGGGTGGCAAACAACGCGGTGCGCTTCATATGCACACCGCCCGACGAGGGGGAAGGATCCTTCGTGACCGAAACCACTGACCTGACTGCAGGTGTGGACACCATAGACTCACCTGCACCGAAGAGTGCAGGCCTTGCTGGCCTGAAGCTGGCCCAGCTGCAGGTGCTGGCCGGACAGCTCGGCATCACCGGCGGCTCCCGGATGCGCAAGGGCGACCTTGTCACCGCGATTTCCGACCACCAGCGCGGCTCCTCGGTTGCAGACCGGGCAGCCAAGAAGGTGGACCAGCCGGCGCGCACCGAAACTACTGCTCCGGCCAAGGAAGCGACCACCGGCACGGCAGGCGAGGGCGCCGGCAGCACGTCCGGCGGTGACCTCAACAAGGCCGCCGAGCGGGTCAGCCGCACCCGCAACCGTAACCGCCGCGCCAGCAGCGACGGCACGGTGGCATCTGCCGAAGGCGAGGGCTCGGCCGCGAACACCGCGACCGCCACCGCGGCGCCGGCCGAAGCCCCTGCCCAGGCTCCCGCCGCGGAGGCCGTCCAGGCCGACGGCGAAGTCCGCCAAGAGCGCCGCGGCCGCGGCCGCAACCGGCGTTCGGACTCCGGTCAGCAGGACGCAGCCGAGACCAAGACCGATGCCCAGCAGGAAACCGCCGAGGCCGGCAAGCAGGACGAGAAGGAGGGCGGCCAGGACGCCGCCGCGCAGCAGCAGCAGTCCGGCCGCAGCGAAGGCCAGTCCGACCGCCGCAGCCGCGACCGCACCCGCAACCGCACCGAGGCCGACCGCGACAACCGTCAGGACAGCCGCGACACCCGTCAGGACAGCCGCGACACCCGTCAGGACAGCCGGGACAACCGTCAGGACGACGGCGAGGACGGTGGCCGCGGACGCAACCGCAACCGCCGCAACCGCCGCGACAATGACAGCAACACCCGTTACCGCGACCGCAACGAGCGCCGCCGTGGCCGCGACCGCGGCCCGGACGTCGACGACACCGAGGTCTCCGACGACGATGTGCTGCTGCCCGTCGCCGGCATCCTGGACGTGCTGGAGAACTACGCCTTCGTGCGCACCTCCGGCTACCTGCCCGGACCGAACGACGTCTACGTATCGCTGGCCCAGGTCAAGAAGTACAACCTGCGCAAGGGCGACGCCGTCGTGGGTGCCATCCGCGCCCCGCGCGACGGCGATTCGGGCGGCCAGAGCAGCCGGCAGAAGTTCAACGCGCTGGTCAAGCTCACTTCCGTCAACGGCAAGCCGGTGGAAGACAACAAGGACCGCGTGGACTTCACCAAGCTGGTTCCGCTCTACCCGTCGGAGCGCCTGCGCCTGGAGACCGAGCCGAAGAAGATCGGCCCCCGTGTCATCGATCTGGTGGCACCGATCGGCAAGGGCCAGCGCGGCCTGATCGTCTCCCCGCCGAAGGCCGGCAAGACCCTGATCCTGCAGTCCATTGCCAATGCGATCACCACCAACAACCCTGAGGTCCACCTCATGATGGTGCTGGTCGACGAGCGGCCTGAAGAGGTCACCGACATGCAGCGCACGGTCAAGGGTGAGGTCATTGCCTCCACCTTCGACCGTCCTGCCGACGACCACACCACAGTGGCCGAACTTGCCATCGAGCGCGCCAAGCGCCTAGTGGAAATGGGCATGGACGTGGTGGTCCTGCTGGACTCGATGACCCGTCTGGGCCGAGCCTACAACCTGGCCGCCCCGGCGTCCGGCCGCATCCTCTCCGGCGGTGTGGACTCGTCCGCGCTGTACCCGCCGAAGCGCTTCTTCGGTGCCGCCCGCAACATCGAAAACGGCGGCTCGCTGACCATCCTCGCCACCGCTTTGGTGGAGACCGGGTCCAAGATGGACGAGGTCATCTTCGAGGAATTCAAGGGCACCGGCAACATGGAACTGCGCCTGTCCCGCTCGCTGGCCGACAAGCGCATCTTCCCGGCCGTCGACGTCAATGCCTCCGGCACCCGCCGCGAGGAGAACCTGCTCTCGCCCGAAGAGGTCAAGATCATGTGGCGCCTGCGCCGCGTCCTCTCCGGACTGGACACCCAGCAGGCGCTGGAACTGCTCACCGGCAAGATCCGGGAAACGCAGTCCAACGTGGAGTTCCTGATGCAAGTCCAGAAGACGACGCTCGGCTCGAAGGCCGAGAACGACAAGTAGCTGCTTTACAGCCGCTGATTTTTTGCCGGCCCCGCCCCTACGCCGGGCGGCCCAGGATCTCCGATCCTGAGCCGCCCGGCTCCGGTAGGCCCGACAGGGAGATGCCGAGGGACCCGACCCGAGCTTGCGAGGGTTGGGAGGCCTCGACCGCACTCCCTGGCCGGCAAAAAACTCAGCGGCTGTTGCTGTTAAGTCGGCTTTTTGTCCCAGTCCTTGTCGTTGCTATTTAGACTTGTTGTGAGTCGAAAGAGGTTTGAAGATGTTTGAGTCCGTTCAGGGGCTGCTGGATGAGCATGCCGAGCTGCAGAAGGAATTGAGCGACCCTGCTGTCTATGCCGACCAGGCGCGGGCGCGGAAGCTGGGGCGGCGTTCGGCGGAGCTGAACGGCATTGTGGAGGCGCACAAGCGCTGGTCGCACCTGTCGGACGATCTTGAGGCGGCACGCGAACTTGCCGACGAGGATCCGGAACTGGCGGCCGAAGTGCCAGGACTGGAGGCCGAACTCGAGACCGCCCAGGAACGGCTCCGCCGGCTGCTGATCCCGCGCGATCCGGACGACGCCCGCAACGTGATCATCGAGGTCAAGGGCGGCGAAGGCGGCGACGAGGCTGCGCTGTTTGCTGGTGACCTGCTGCGGATGTACATGCGCTACGCGGAATCGCGCGGCTGGAAGACCGAAATCATCTCCGCGACGGAGTCCGATCTGGGCGGTTACAAAGACGTCCAGATGGCCATCAAGGGCAATTCCAACGACCCGGCCGAAGGCGTGTGGGCCAGGCTCAAGTTCGAGGGCGGCGTGCACCGCGTGCAGCGCGTTCCGGTGACCGAATCGCAGGGCCGCATCCACACCTCGGCTGCGGGCGTGCTGGTGCTGCCTGAAGTGGACGAACCCGAAGAAATCGACATCAGCCAGAACGACCTCAAGATCGATGTCTACCGTTCCTCGGGCCCCGGCGGCCAGTCCGTGAACACCACCGACTCGGCGGTGCGCATCACCCACCTGCCCACCGGGATTGTGGTGGCGATGCAGAACGAAAAGTCGCAACTGCAGAACCGTGAGGCCGGTATGCGAGTGCTCCGTGCGCGGCTGCTGGCCCACCAGCAGGAGCAGATCGACGCCGCGAACTCCGAGACCCGCAAGTCGCAGATCCGCACCATGGACCGGTCCGAGCGCATCCGTACCTACAACTTCCCGGAAAACCGGATCGCGGACCACCGCACCGGCTACAAGGCGTACAACCTGGATGCGGTGATGAACGGCGAACTGGAACCCGTGATCCAATCAGCCATCCAGGCGGACGAAGAACACCGGCTGGCCGCCCTGGGCGAGGAAAACTAGCCAGCGGTGCCCGGCACGAATCTTGCCGAAGCCCTCTCCGCCGCCACCGCGCGGCTGGCAGAGGCCGGTGTCCCTTCGCCGCGGGTGGACGCCGAGCTGCTCGCCGCCCACCTGCTGGGCGTATCGCTGGGGCGTGTCCGTGCGTTGGCGCTGATGGACGCGGCTTCTCCGGACGGCCTTGAGGACCTGGTGGCCGAACGTGCCACACGTGTTCCGCTGCAGCACATTACCGGCCGGGCCTTCTTTCGGCACCTTGAACTGCAGGTGGGGCCGGGTGTCTTCGTGCCGCGGCCGGAGACCGAAACCGTCGCCCAGCATGCGATCGACCAGGCGCTGGCCCTGCCCGCGGCCAAGGTAGTGGACTTGGGCACCGGCTCCGGCGCCATCGCCGCCGCCGTCGCCAGCGAAGTGCCCTCGGCCACCGTGTACGCGGTGGAACTCAGCGAGCTCGCGCACGCCTGGGCCGAGCGGAACCTGGCACCGCTGGGCGTCACCCTGCTGAGGGAGGACCTGCGCACCGCGCTGTCCGGGCATGACGGAACCTTCGACGTCGTCGTGTCCAATCCGCCGTACATTCCCGCCGAAGCGGTCCCGCGCGAGCCCGAGGTCGCCGACCACGATCCGCAGATGGCGCTCTACGGCGGGGGAGCGGACGGGATGGAACTGCCGGCCGCCACCGCGGCAACCGCCGCGCGGCTGTTGAAGCCCGGCGGCTACTTCATCATGGAGCATGCCGAGGTCCAGGCCGCGGCGGTGCTGTCCCTGCTGCAGGCTGCCGGATGCTGGCAGCAGGTAGCTACCGAGTACGATCTAACCGGGCGCGAGCGGGCCACGTCCGCTCGACGGTTATGAGAATGGAACAATGAAACTGTGAGCACCACGTTCAACTGCACCGACGCCGCAGACCGCAGCGAGGGTCTGGCGGCAGCACAAGCCGCCCTCGCAGACCGGCAGTGTGTTGTCATGCCCACCGATACGGTCTACGGGATCGCCGCCGACGCGTTCTCGCCCCAGGCGGTGGCCACCCTGCTGGCAGCCAAGGGCCGCGGGCGGAAAATGCCGCCGCCGGTGCTGGTGCCGCGGCCGCAGACCATGGACGGCCTCGCCACCGACGTGAGCGACGAAGCCCGCGCCCTCGCCGATGCCTTCTGGCCGGGCGGCCTGACCCTGATTTTCCTTGCCCAGCCGTCGCTGACCTGGGACCTGGGCGAAACCAAGGGCACCGTGGCCCTGCGCATGCCCGACGACGAGCTGGCGCTGGAACTTCTTGCTGCCACCGGACCGTTGGCCGTCTCCTCGGCGAACCGCACCGGCCATCCCTCGGCGCAGACGGCCGCGCAGGCCATGGAGCAGTTGGCTGAGTCGGTGGACGTTTATTTGGAAGACGGCTTTCGCCCTGCCGAAGGTGCGACGGCGGTGCCCTCCACTATCGTGGACTGCACTTCCAGCCCGCTGCGGGTGGTGCGCGAAGGAACGATCAGCTTGGAAACCCTGCGCACCGTCGTCCCGGATGTCCTGGGCCTCGGGGAGACGGTAGAAGCATGAGTCGCGATTCCGCTCTTCCGGCCGGCAAAACGGCCAGCAGCGATCGCGCCCTGTGGCTGTGGTCGCAGATCCTGCTGGACTCCCTTGCCTGGGTCGTGGCGATTCTGCTGGCGGTTTTCCTGCGCTACGAAATGGCGCTGAGCCCTGCCAAGATTCCCGGCATCATCCTGCTGTGCGTGCTGGCAATAGCGGCCCAGGTGGCCGTCGGGTCAGCCTTCGCACTGTACAAGGGCCGCTACAGTTTCGGCAGTTTCCACGAGGCCAAGCTGCTGGTCATGGTGACCATCTCGGTGTCCGTGATCCTGACCCTCGGACTGCTGACCTTCGGCATCTCGCTCGGCATCGCGCGCGGCACGGGCCTGATCGCGTTCCCCTTCGCCTGCCTGTTCATGGCGGCGGTGCGCTACCTGAAGCGGATGTATGTGGAAAGCAAAGCCAAGCCGGGCGAGCAGGCCGAACGGACGCTGATTTTCGGCGCCGGCTTTGTGGGCAACAACATCGTGACCCGGATGAGCAACGATCCCGCCTCGCCGTGGCTGCCGGTGGGGCTGATCGACGACGACCCGGCCAAGAAGCACCTGCGCATCGCGTCCGTTCCGGTCCTGGGCAGAATGGAAGACCTGCCGGAGATCGTGCAGCGCACCCAGGCAACCGTCCTGCTCGTGGCCATTGCGGACATCGACTCCGTGCGGATGCGAAAGATCTCCGACACCATCGCCGGCCTCAATGTGCGGGTCCTGGTGGTGCCGCCGCTGAAGGACATGCTGACCGGCCGGCAGGACTTTTCATTCCGCGAAGTGGCGATTGAAGACCTGATCGGGCGCCAGCCGGTGGATATCCACGTGGAAGAAATCGCCCATTACGTGACCGGGCGGCGGGTGCTGGTCACCGGCGCCGGCGGGTCCATTGGTTCCGAGCTTTGCCGGCAGATCCACGCCTTCCAGCCGGCCGAACTGATCATGCTGGACCGCGACGAGACGGGCTTGCAGGGCACCCAGATTTCCATCACCGGCCAGGGTCTGCTCACGGGCAAGGACACCGTGCTGGCCGACATTCGCGACGCCGATGCGCTGGAAACCATTTTCCTGGACCGCAAGCCGGAAGTGGTGTTCCACGCTGCGGCGCTGAAGCACGTCTCGCTGCTGGAGCAGTATCCGGAAGAAGCTTGGAAGACCAACGTGCTCGGCTCGCTCAACGTGCTGCGTGCTGCACGCGCTGCCAGGGTCGAGACCTTCGTCAACGTTTCCACCGACAAGGCCGCCAACCCCACCACCGTGCTGGGCCACTCCAAACGGGTAGCTGAGAAGCTGACAGCCTGGGTCGCGCAGCAAACCGGACTGAAGTACGTCTCCGTTCGGTTCGGCAACGTGCTGGGCAGCCGCGGATCGGTCCTGCCGCTGTTCAGCGAGCAGATCCGCAAGGGTGGTCCGGTCACGGTTACCGACGCGGCGGCCACCCGGTTCTTCATGACCATCCCGGAGGCTTGCCAGCTGGTGATCCAGGCCGGCGCCATCGGAACCGGCGGCGAAGTGTTGATTTTGGACATGGGCGAACCGGTGAAGATCCTGGATGTAGCCGAGCGGATGATCGCCATGTCGGGCCGGGACGTCGAAATCGTGTTCACCGGCCTGCGCCCGGGGGAGAAGCTGCACGAGGACCTGATCGGGGAGGGCGAAAGCGATTCGCGGCCGCTGCACCCCAAAATCTCGCACGCAAGCATCGACGGGCTTGATCCGGACCGGATGAGCCTGGCCGACTGGAAGAGCCGGCAGCATCTGGTCTCCGCTTCGACCGGTGCGCTGGACACCGTCCCGCTGGCGGTTGCCCCCGAGGACGACCTTGAGTCCGACGGGCGGGAGCGGGCCTCGTGACCACGGCCGTGGTGGCCGTCGCTGCGGCCCTTCTGCTGAGCCTGCTGTTGCCGTTCGCGCTGATTCCGCTGCTCAAACGGCACGGGGTGCTTGATGTGCCGAATGAACGTTCTTCGCACACGCGGGCGGTGGTGCGCGGCGTCGGCATCACTGTGGCCATCGGCCTGCTGACCGGTCTCCTGATCGCCGGCTTCGGCGGCGCTGCGGAAGCACACCAGTTGCTGCTCGCGGTTGCCGTCGTGGCGGCGGCGGCCGCGCTGCTGGGCTGGGTCGAGGACTTCCGCGGGCTGTCCATCCGCGGCCGGGCCGCTCTGCAGTTGGGCATCGGCGCCGGCGGAACAGCGCTGGCCATCGAACTGACCGGCCAGACATGGTGGTGGCTGCCGCTGGGCGCCCTGGCCCTGGCCGCCTACATCAACATTGCCAATTTCATGGACGGCGTCAACGGGATCTCGGGGCTTCATGGCACCGCCGTGGGCCTCATGTTCGCCGTAACCGGGGCAGTCACCGGCCACGGCTGGCTGGTGGTGGGCGGCGCGGTAGTTGCTGGCGCGTTCGTGGCGTTCCTGCCGTGGAATCTCGGGCGGGGCAACGTCTTCCTGGGCGACGTCGGCAGTTACCTGTTGGGAGCCTCGCTGGCCATGCTCGGCCTGACGGCGTTTCTGGACGGTGTACCCGCCGAGTACCTGTTGGGGCCGGTGGCCATCTACCTGGCGGACACGCTGGCCACACTACTGCGCAGGATCAGTGCGGGGGAGCGGTGGTACGCGCCGCACCGCACGCACGTCTACCAGCGGCTGACGGACGTGGGCTTCAGCCATCTGCAGTCGGCGCTGCTGGTCACCGGCTGTTCACTGCTGACAGGTTTCTGCGGCTACTTGGCTGCCGAGTCGGACCTGATGGGCAAGGCCGCCGCCATCGTTGCGGGCACCGCCGTCGTTGTTTTCTATCTGCGTTCGCCAGTGATCTTCAGCCGACGCTCATCGAACGCTGCGGGACCCGCTGCGTAACAGCAGGTCCTGACTCGTCGGCCAGTTCTATCTCATGTAGAATTATTCCGGCCGGTTCCGGCCAGATGACTTCGCCTGCGACCGAAACGGACACTTCAATGCGCGCTTTCCGCCACGACGGCACTGCTGCCGCCGGCGGAGCCATCGACGCATCCGGTCCGACCCGGTCGCCATGGCTGAAGATCCTCCGTGCTTCCCTGACCGCAAGCGGCGCAGCCGCCGTGCTGATCATCGCAACTTCGGCGATCGTGGCCGGCGCAGCCGGTGCGGTGAGCGCCCTGCTCGGCGCCGTGCTGGTGATGCTGTTCTTCGGCATTAGTTTGCTGGTGGGCCATTTTGTCGGACGGTCGAATCCGTCCGGTGCGATTGGTGCATTCATCGCCACCTACGTCATCAAAGTCGTGGGATTCGGCGCCGCGCTGTTCCTTCTCGGGACGCCGGACTGGCTGGAGCGGACCTGGTTCTTCGTCGCGGCGGTTGCCGCCGTCGTGGTGTGGCAGGCCGCAGAAGTGTTCGCTTTTTCGCGCACCCGGCATCAGTTGTACAACGATCCCGTACCAGCGCCGGAAGAGCGTCAGCAGCAGCCGAACGGGGAGTCCTCCCATGGCAGCTAAAGGCTCATCCGGCCCCGTAAACAACGATTCCGGCGACGGTTCCACCTATCAGGGCGGCAACAGCGTCCTTACCTATATTGTTGGCGGGATCATCGCCTGGGGTTTGATAGGGTGGGGGCTGGACTATCTGCTGGATACCCGCTGGCTGATTTTCGCCGGCGCCGTTCTTGGCGCTGGAGGCGGATATTACTTAGCCCGCAAACACAAGCTCACGCGCGGCGCTCGGCGTCGCCATGAGGGCGGCCCGGGGGACCACACCTAAATGTTAGAAAACTTCATATGGTGGCCTGCCTTGACGGCGACCCACCCTGAAACGCCCAAAGATGGACACTGCAGAGAGGAAACGCGTTGATCGCGCTTGCGCTTCCGGCGGCCGCTAATGAAGGTGGCTTCGTCCCACCGACCCTCGAAGACATGCATCTACCGGAGATTCTTCCGTGGATGGCCCCCTACGGCGAGGGCTTCGGCAAGCAGATGCTGCTGGTACTGCTGTCCGTCGTTTTGATTTCCTGGTTCTTTATTGCGGCGGCCCGCCGCCGCCAGCTTGTCCCCGGCAAGCTGCAGTACCTGGGCGAAATGAGCTACAACTTCGTCCGCAACTCGGTGGGTAAGGACATCATCGGTGAGCGCGATTTCAAGCCGTTCGTGCCGCTCTTGTTCTCGCTGTTCTTCTTCATCCTGGTGAACAACCTCTTCGGCTCCATTCCGCTGATCCAGATGCCGACTACGTCCCATGTGGGCACGGCCTATGCCTTGGCCGGCATCGTCTACTTCACCTGGATTGTGCTCGGCATCAAGAAGCACGGCATCGGCTACTTCAAGCTGGCCGTGGTCCCTTCCGGTGTTCCGAAGGCCATCCTGCCGCTGGTCGTCCTGATCGAGATCATCTCCACCTTCTTGGTACGCCCGGTTACGCACAGCCTCCGTCTCTTTGCCACCATGCTGGCCGGCCACCTGATCATCATGCTGGCCGCAGCTGGTACGCAATTCCTGCTGGTGGATGCTGATTTCTGGCTGAAGCCGCTGGGCATCCTCACGCTCGCCGGCGGCGTCGGCATGTACTTCTTCGAAATCCTGATCCAGGTCCTGCAGGCCTACGTGTTCGTCCTGCTGACCGCGATCTACATCCAAGGCTCCCTGGCCGAGGAACACTAAATTTCCCCTCTGGGGAAGAACCTGAACCAACAACCTGCCCCCAGGGCATCTTGAAAGGAAAAAAATGGAAGGCAACATCCAAGGCAATATCAACCTCGTCGGTTACGGTCTCTCCGCTATCGGCGGTGCCATCGGTGTGGGTCTCGTGTTCGCTGCTTACATCAACGGCGTTGCCCGCCAGCCGGAGGCACAGCGCGTGCTGCAGCCGATCGCGTTCCTGGGCCTGGCTCTGACTGAAGCTCTGGCCATCCTCGGTCTGGTGTTCGCGTTCGTCCTCTAATCAAGGCAACGCGAACCATCCACACCGAATAGATAGGACGGGTGAGATATGAATCAGGCAATGATCCTCGCCGCCGCGGAGGGTACTAACCCTCTGATCCCTAACGTCTGGGAAATCCTCGTCACGCTGATCGGCTTCGCGATCCTCATGTACATCGTCGCCAAGTTCGTCGTTCCGACGTTTGAGAAGACGTTTGCAGAGCGGACCGAAGCCATCGAGGGCGGGATCGCGAAGGCGGAAGCAGCCCAGGCTGAAGCCAGCGCCGCACTGGACGAGTACAAGCAGCAGCTGACGGAAGCCCGCACGGAAGCCAACCGCATCCGTGAGGACGCCCGCGCCGAAGGCGCCCAGATCCTGGCGGAGCTGAAGGAAAAGGCGCAGTCCGAAGCCGCACGCATCAGCGAGCAGGCCCAGGTGCAGATTGACGCCGAGCGTCAGGCTGCCGTGACATCGCTGCGCAGCGAGGTCGGATCTTTGGCGACCGAACTGGCTGGCAAGATTGTCGGCGAATCGCTCAACGACGACGAGCGTTCTGCACGCGTCGTGGACCGCTTCCTCGCCGACCTTGAGTCCCAGAGTGCAGGTGCTGCTAAATAATGGCCGGTGTATCGAGCGAGTCGCTGAAAGCGGCACTGCAGGAGCTGGAAGCTAAGCTTCCCACCGCTTCGCTGTCCTTGGCAGAGGAACTCTTTGGGGTCCTGGGCCTGTTGGACAGCAATGCCGGACTGCGCCGTGCCCTGACCGATCCGTCGCGCGACAGCAAAGAGAAGGCCGACATGTTCGGCCGTCTCCTCGAGGGGAAGGTCTCGGCGGATGCCCGGGACATCGTCACCTCGCTGGCTGCCAAGCGCTGGGCCTCTGCGCGCGACATCGGGGACGCCTTGGAGACCCTGGCGGCCACCACTGCCGTCGCTGTTGCAGAGAAGGGCCAGGGCGTCGACGGACTCGAAGGTCTGGAGAGCGACCTGTTCGCGTTCAACCGCGTTGTCGGGTCGGATCACGACCTGCAGCGCGCTTTGGTTGAGCCCCAGGCTTCGGACGAAGCCAAGACGGCGCTGGCACTGCAGCTGGTGCCAAGCGCGGGTCCCGCAGCCCAGCTGCTGATCCGGCAGGCGGTGTCCGCACCGCGCGGCATCAAGCCCACGGCACTGGTAGAGCGGTTCGTCCAGCTGGTGGCCAAGCGCCAACAGCGCTGGATCGCGGAGGTCAGCGTTACCCGTCCGCTGACCAGTGAGCAGACGACCCGCCTGCAGGCCGGCCTTGACCGGCTGTACGGCCGCGGACTGAAGATGAACGTCAACGTTGATCCGAGACTGGTTGGCGGCGTGCGGGTCATGGTCGGGGATGAGGTTGTGGATGCGTCCGTAATCTCCCGCCTGGCTGAACTCCGCAGGAGCCTCACGGTGTAGTTTCCTCGGAAACTAGGACCGGAAGCCTCACACAGACTGAATTACACACCGGTCGTCGCGCACCCCGCGATGATCACAAACACAGGAGAGCAGGGACTGCAGATGGCCGAATTGACCATCAACGCCGACGACGTCCGCAATGCGCTGAACGAGTTCGCGGCGTCCTATGAACCCGGAAGCGCCGAGCGGGTCGAAGTCGGCCACGTGACCACCGCCAGCGATGGCATCGCCCGTGTCGAGGGCCTTCCCTCGGCCATGGCGAACGAACTGCTGCGCTTCGAGAACGGCGTCCTGGGCCTGGCCCAGAACCTCGACACCCGCGAAATCGGCGTGGTGATCCTCGGCGAATTCACCGGCATCGAAGAAGGCATGGAAGTCCACCGTACCGGTGAGATCCTGTCCGTGCCGGTCGGCGACGCCTTCCTGGGCCGCGTCGTGGACCCGCTGGGCCTCCCGATCGATGACAAGGGCCCGATCGAGTCGACCGAACGCCGTGCACTGGAGCTGCAGGCTCCGGGCGTCACCCAGCGCAAGTCCGTGCACGAGCCGCTGCAGACCGGCATGAAGGCCATCGACGCCATGATCCCGATCGGCCGTGGCCAGCGCCAGCTGATCATCGGTGACCGCCAGACCGGCAAGACTGCCATCGCCGTCGACGCCATCCTGAACCAGAAGGCCAACTGGGAATCCGGCGACGTCACCAAGCAGGTCCGCTGCATCTACGTGGCGATCGGCCAGAAGGCATCGACCATCGCTGCCGTTCGCCAGACCCTGGAAGACAAGGGCGCGCTGGAGTACACCACCATTGTGGCGTCGCCCGCCTCCGACCCGGCCGGCTTCAAGTACTTGGCGCCCTACGCCGGTTCGGCCATCGGCCAGCACTGGATGTACGGCGGCAAGCACGTCCTGATCATCTTTGATGACCTCTCCAAGCAGGCTGAAGCCTACCGCGCCGTGTCGCTGCTGCTGCGCCGGCCGCCGGGACGCGAGGCCTACCCGGGCGATGTTTTCTACCTGCACTCCCGCCTGCTGGAGCGTTGTGCCAAGCTCTCCGACGAGCTGGGCGCGGGCTCGATGACCGGCCTGCCGATCATCGAGACCAAGGCAAACGACGTCTCGGCCTACATTCCGACCAACGTCATCTCGATCACGGACGGCCAGATCTTCCTGCAGTCCGACCTGTTCAACGCCAACCAGCGTCCGGCCGTGGACGTCGGCGTGTCCGTCTCCCGCGTGGGTGGCGCAGCGCAGGTCAAGGCGATGAAGAAGGTCTCCGGCACCCTGAAGCTGGACCTGGCCCAGTACCGCGATATGCAGGCGTTCGCCATGTTCGCGTCGGACCTCGACGCAGCATCACGCCAGCAGCTGACCCGCGGTGCCCGTTTGATGGAACTGCTCAAGCAGGGCCAGTACACGCCGTACCCGGTGGAAGACCAGGTCGTCTCCATCTGGGCCGGTACCAACGGCTACTTGGACGATGTTCCGGTCGAGGACGTCACCCGCTTCGAGACCGACTTCCTCTCGCACCTGAGGCACCGCAGCTCCGTGCTGACGACCATCGCGCAGACGAACCTGCTCGAGGATTCCACGGTGGACGAGTTGAAGTCGCAGATTGCGGACTTCAAGCAGGGCTTCTTCGGGGAGGGCGACAGCCGTCTGGTTGGCGCCGGCCGCGAAGAGTACGATGCCCTGGCCGAAGACGAAGTCGCCCAGGAACAGATCGTCAAGCAGAAGCGCTAATTCATCTTCGTTGATCGGGCGGGACCACACCGCGGTCCCGCCCGGCCGCCGAGGACGAGGAAAGGAAGAGTATGGGAGCCCAGATTCGGGTCTACCGCCAGAAGATCGCATCGACTTCGTCGCTGCGGAAAATCTTCAAGGCGATGGAGCTGATCGCCGCCTCACGCATTGGCAAGGCCCGCAGCCGTGTCGCGGCTTCGATGCCGTACGCCAATGCGATCACCCGTGCCGTTTCTGCTGTGGCTTCGCAGTCCGAGATCGACCATCCGCTGACCACCGAGCCGGAGCAAATCCGCCGGGCCGCCGTGCTCGTGCTGACGTCCGACCGCGGTCTGGCGGGGTCGTACTCCGCGTCCGTGCTGAAGCAGGCCCAGTCCCTGACCGAGCTGCTTCACGGAGAAGGCAAGGAAGTCCGCCACTACTTGGTCGGCCGCAAGGCGCAGGCCTACTTCGACTTCCGGAACATCCAGTACCAGCAGGTCTGGACGGGCGGCACTGACTCTCCGGAGTTCAGCACCGCCCGCGAGATCGGCGAGGAACTGCTCTCCGACTTCAACACGCCGTTCGAGGACGGTGGCGTGGACGAGATTCACATCGTCTACACCCGCTTCAAGTCCATGGTTGTCCAGGAGCCTGCGGTCATCCGACTGCTGCCGCTGGAGGTTGTGGAAGAAGAGGCCACCGCGGAGACCGACCTGCTGCCGCTGTACGAGTACGAGCCGGAGCCTGAGCAGGTTCTGAACGCACTGCTGCCGCGCTACATCGAATCGCGCATCTTCGCGGCATTGCTGCAGGCTGCGGCGAGCGAGCTTGCCCACCGCCAGCGAGCGATGAAGTCCGCCAGCGACAACGCCACGGACCTGATCGAGAAGTACACGCGTCTGCGCAACAACGCGCGTCAGGCAGAGATTACGCAGGAACTCACCGAAATTGTCGGTGGCGCGGACGCCCTGGCAGCGTCCTAATCAGTCCCTGCAGCAACAGCACACATAAACCACGCCATCGAAACTGAGAAGTGAGAAAGATGACTGCCCAAACCATCGAGCACGGAACCGGTTCCGTCGCTACGGGCGCTACCGGCCGTATCGCCCGTGTCATCGGCCCGGTTGTCGACGTCGAATTCCCGGCGGACGCAATCCCCGCAATGTACAACGCGCTCACCGCTGAGGTCACCCTCAACGGCGAGACCCGCACCATCACCTTCGAGACCGCGCAGCACCTGGGCGACAACCTGGTCCGCGCTATCTCGCTGCAGGCCACCGACGGACTGGTCCGCGGCACCACCGTGCAGGACCTCGGATCCCCGATCACCGTGCCCGTGGGCGACGGCGTCAAGGGCCACATCTTCAACGTCCTGGGCGAGCCGCTGGACGTCGAAGCGTCCCAGCTGGAAATCACCGAGCGCTGGCCGATCCACCGCAAGGCGCCGAACTTCGCCGAGCTGGAAGGCTCCACCGAGATGCTGGAGACCGGCATCAAGGTGATCGACCTGCTCACCCCGTACATCAAGGGCGGCAAGATCGGCCTGTTCGGCGGCGCCGGCGTGGGCAAGACCGTGCTGATCCAGGAAATGATCACCCGTGTGGCCCGCAACTTCGGCGGTACTTCCGTGTTCGCCGGTGTTGGCGAGCGTACCCGCGAGGGCAACGACCTCTGGGTGGAAATGGAAGAAGCCGGCGTGCTCAAGGACACCGCTTTGGTGTTCGGCCAGATGGATGAGCCGCCGGGAACGCGACTGCGCGTGGCCCTGTCTGCCCTGACCATGGCGGAGTACTTCCGCGATGTGCAGAAGCAGGACGTGCTGCTGTTCATCGACAACATCTTCCGGTTCACCCAGGCCGGTTCCGAGGTTTCCACGCTGCTGGGCCGTATGCCCTCTGCCGTGGGCTACCAGCCGAACCTGGCCGACGAGATGGGTGTGTTGCAGGAACGCATCACCTCCACCAAGGGTCACTCGATCACCTCGATGCAGGCGATCTACGTCCCCGCGGACGACTACACCGACCCGGCTCCGGCGACCACCTTCGCCCACCTGGATGCGACCACGGAACTTTCCCGTGAAATCGCTTCGCGTGGCCTGTACCCGGCCGTGGATCCGCTGACGTCCACGTCCCGCATCCTGGATCCGCAGTACATCGGACAGGATCACTACAACACCGCTGTCCGCGTGAAGCAGATCCTGCAGAAGAACAAGGAACTGCAGGACATCATTGCCATCCTCGGCATCGATGAACTGGGCGAAGAAGACAAGATCGTCGTCGCCCGGGCCCGCCGCATTCAGCAGTTCCTGTCGCAGAACACCTACACCGCCAAGCAGTTCACCGGCGTCGAGGGTTCCACGGTTTCCATCAAGGACACTGTGGAAGGCTTCAAGGCCATCTGCGACGGCGAGCTCGATCACATCGCCGAGCAGGCCTTCTTCAACGTGGGCGGCCTGGACGATGTTGAGCGCCAGTGGGCCAAGATCCAGGAACAGACCGGGAAGTAAGGCCTGTGGCTAATATTTCTGCTGAACTGGAAGTTGAGATTGTCGCGGCGGACCACTTTGTGTGGTCCGGCCAGGCAACAATGGTCAAGGCGCGGACCAGCGACGGCGAAATCGGGATCCTGCCCGGGCACACCCCGGTGCTGGCAGTCCTGGCCGCCGGCGAGCTGGCCATCGAGCCGGTCTCTGGTGACCGTATTACCGTAAATGTCGACGGCGGGTTCTTCTCCGTCGACAGCAACCGTGTTGTCATCGTCGCAGACAATGCGACGGTTGGCGACGAGGCCACGGCGACCCGCTAGCCGCCGGTGAACGGTCTCGACATCACGTTCGCCATTCTGGCCGCAGTCTTCCTGCTGCTGGTGTTGGCACTGATTGCCTTCGGGGTGCGCCGCTATCAACTGCGGCGCGCTCTGGGCACCTTCGACGCCTCCATCGCCATGCTGCCCGGCAGCTGGCAGATGGGGGTTTGTCGTTATACGGACACCCATTTGGAATGGTTGCGCCTGCTGTCGTTGAGTCCCAAGCCGCGCTACAAGTTCCGGCGCAGCTCGCTGGAGCTGCAAGGGTGGCGGCAACCGACCGAAGCCGAACGGGCAAAGATCCAGCCCGGTGCGATCGTCGTGATGCTTACGCATGAAAAACAGGATCTGTCGATGGCGATGACGTTCGACGTCTACGCAGGTCTCTCTTCCTGGCTCGAAGCCGGACCGGTGATCGGCATCGGCACCTGGCGCTAGTCCCGGATGTGGCGGCGCGGTTCCCCCGGGAGCCGCGCCGCCAGCCGTTTAACCAGCACAGCCCTGCCACAACCGTAGGATGGATTGCATGGATGAGGTGATCGTGGTGCGCGGGCCCAGCACCCTTAACGGGCGGGTGGAGGTCTCGGGCGCCAAAAACAGCGTCTTGAAGCTGATGGCGGCGGTGCTGCTGGCGGAGGGACGATCCACGATCACCAATGTGCCCGACATCCAGGATGTCTGGATCATGTCCGAACTGCTGCGCCGGCTCGGCTGCGCGGTGGACTACGACGTCGACGCTGCCAGCGTTCACATCGACGTGCCGGCGGCTCCGGCGCACCAAGCCGACTACGACCTGGTCCGCGCGATGCGGGCCTCTATTTCCGTCCTGGGCCCGCTGGTGGCCCGCTGCCGACAGGCCGAGGTTGCGCTGCCCGGGGGCGACGCCATCGGCAGCCGCGGACTGGACATGCACCGGGCGGGGCTCGAGCAAATGGGTGCGCGGATCAGCATCGACCACGGGTATCTGGTGGCCAAGGCGCCGAACGGGCTTCACGGCGCCCACCATCGCCTGCCGTATCCGTCGGTCGGGGCTACCGAAAACCTGATGATGGCGGCAACGCTGGCCCGGGGAGTGACGGTGATCGACAATGCCGCGCGGGAACCGGAGATTACGGACATTGCCGACCTGCTGGTTTCCATGGGTGCGCGGATCGAAGGGATCGGTTCGCCAACCCTGGTGGTCACCGGCGTCGAGAGCCTGCACCCGGTGCGCCACAGCACCGTGCCGGATCGCATTGTTGCCGGCACCTGGGCCTTTGCCGCTGCCATCACGGGCGGAACCGTGGACGTTGCCGAGTCCAATCCGGGCCACCTGGCCGTGGTGCTGGACAAGCTGGCGCAGGCCGGCTGCCGGATCACCCGCAGGGACGACGGCTTCACGGTGGAAGGACCGCAGCGTCCGGACCCGATCAACGTTTCCACGCTGCCGTATCCTGGCTTCCCCACGGACCTGCAGCCGTTTGTTGTCGCCTTGAACGCCGTGGCCAACGGGCACGGCATGGTGACGGAAAACGTCTTCGAAGCGCGCTGGGGGTTCACCTCCGAATTGTCCCGGCTGGGCGCGGTGGTGAGGCTGGACGGGCACCATGCACTGATTAAAGGCGTCGCGCAGCTCTCCGGCGCGCCGGTCGAGGCCAACGACATCCGTGCCGGGGCCGCGCTGGTGATCGCGGGGCTCGTGGCGGATGGCACCACCGAGGTCCACGGCGTGGAGCACATCGACCGCGGCTACGAGCGGTTCGACGAGCGGCTGCGGGCGTTGGGCGGAGACGTGGTCCGGCTGGGGCCGCCGAAGCTGCCGGCCTGACGCCGGAAACAGCAGGACCCCTCCGGAACCATCCGGAGGGGTCCTGCTGGCGCTGCGCTGCCATAGGGCAGCGCGGTGCTGAAGCCGAAGCTAGATGACAGTGACGCCGGTGGCCTGCGGGCCCTTGGCTCCCTGGCCGATCTCGAAGTTCACGCGCTGGTTTTCATCGAGCGTCTTGAAGCCGCCCGACTGGATCTCGGAGTAGTGAACGAAGACATCTCCGTCAGCTTCATCCGGAGTGATGAAGCCGAAGCCCTTTTCCGCGTTAAACCACTTGACGGTCCCCTGTGCCATTTAAATCTCCTCATCGTGAAACAGAATCAAGCCGGTACACCTCGTACCAACCCGGTTACTCCGTGGAAGATCCGAACAACAAGGCCATCGGGCCGGACGCTGAGGAGCTTCACACTCGCAACATGTCTTGCGAGCATGAAAAACTCACCTACACAAAGACTGAGTTAAGCATCACATAAGCAACATGGGCGGTCAACGGTACAAAGGGCATTCAATCTAAAATTAAGGAAGAGTTCGATTCGTGGTTAAGCCTGCCGTTTGGTTCAGCGCGGCAGCGGGTCCAGCCAGCGGCCCCCGCGCAACACCGCGGTCAAGGCCAAGTCTCCGGTGGTCACCAGCAGGTCGGCCCTGAGGCCGCGGGACAGTGCGCCGGCTTCCTCCGCCAATCCCAGCACCGCGGCCGGAACGGCGGAAGCCGAGGAGACGGCGGTTTCCAGCGGGACTCCGGCCGCAACCGCACTACGTACGCAGTCCAGGAGCGTGGCCGTGCCGCCCGCCAAGGCGCCGCTGGCGGCCACCCTGGCAACGCCGCCGCTGACACTCACATCATTGGCGCCCAGCTCATACCCGCCGTCGCCCAGTCCGGTGGCCGCCATCCCATCGGACACCAGCACGATGTTGGCGCCGCCCACCAGATCGAAAACGGTCAGGACGGTCTCCGGATCCAGGTGGATTCCATCGGCAATGAGTTCGACGGCGGCGCGGCCCGCGGAGGCGGCCCGCAAGCAGGCTGCCGCAGCACCGGGGGAGCGGTGGTGCAGGGGCGGCATCGCGTTGAACAAGTGCGTGACCAGCGGCCGCCGGCGGTACCGGTCCAAGCCAGCCCGCGCTAAACCATCCGCCGCGCGGACCAGCGCGGCGGCGGCCGTCGCGGCATCGGCGTCGGTGTGCCCTAGGGACGGCGTCACGCCGAGCTCGGTGAGCAGATCAACGAGTTCGTCGGCACCGACCAACTCCGGGGCATAGGTCATCGAAACCAGATGCCCGCCGGCGGCCTCGACCAGCCCGGCGGCGATGCCGGTGTCCGGTGCGAGTAGATAGTCGGTGTTCTGCGCGCCGCAGCGGGCTTGCGAGAGAAAGGGGCCTTCCGCGTGGACGCCGGCGAGCACGCCCTCGCGGGAGAGTTCCCCCAGCAGCCGCACGGCCGCCAGCATGTTGTCCCGGGAACCTGCCATGGCGCTGGCCACCACGGTGGTGGTGCCGCTGCGATGCAGGAAGCCGGCGGCGCGCCGGGTGCCCTCCTCGTCTGCGGAGGAGAAGTCGCCGCCGTAAGCTCCGTGGCAGTGGGTGTCGATCAGCCCGGGCAGCAACAGGCTCTCCGCCGGCAGGTCCACTTGGTGCCAGCCCGCGGGATCGAAGTGTGAGGCGGGGCCGGCATAGCGGATCCGGTCGCCCGCAAAGGCGACGACACCGTCGTCGAGCGTGGTTCCTGACGAGACCATCCGGCCCCGGACGTACTGCGGTTGCGGGCCGGCCTGCCCGGGGGAGCTCATGATCCGATTCTAGGCCGGGCGGCCTAACGGCAGCCGATGTGGATTCCGCCGGCTCAGAACAGGCGGGAGTCGGCGTCGTCCACGCCGCGCATTTCGTCGTAGTCCAGGGTCAGGCAGGCGATGCCGCGGTCGGTGGCGAGCACCCGAGCCTGCGGCTTGATCTGCTGCGCGGCGAAAATCCCCTTGACCGGGGCGAGCAGCGGATCGCGGTTGAGCAGTTCCAGGTAGCGGGTCAGCTGTTCCACGCCGTCGATGTCGCCGCGTCGCTTGAGCTCTACGGCCACGGTGCCGCCGTCGGCGTTGCGGGCAAGGATATCCACCGGGCCGATCGCCGTCATGTATTCGCGCCGCACCAGGGTGTGGCCCGGTCCGAGGCGGTCGATCTGTTCGGCCAGCAGGCGCTGCAGATCGGCCTCAACACCGTCTTTGACCAGCCCCGGGTCCACGCCCAAGTCGTGGCTGTACTCGTGCAGGTGCTCGTGGATGCTGATCACCAGGCGGTCATCGCTCTTGGCGTGCTGGACGTGCCAGACTTCCTGGACCCCGGACTCGGCGTCGTCGGTCTCCGGCTCGGCAACGCGCAGCGTGGCCGGCGGGCTCATCCAGTTGAGCGGCTTATAGGAACCGCCGTCGGAATGGATCAGGACGGAGCCGTCCGCTTTCACCATTAACAGGCGCGTGGCCAGCGGAAGGTGGGCGCGGAGGCGGCCGATGTAATCAACGGAGCAACGGGCAATGACAAGACGCACAGTAGGCCACTTTACCTGCTGCCGGGTGGGTGGTTCGGCCCGGGCCGCGGCGTTGGGGCAGAATGGAAGGCATGCCCCGATCCAACCGTCCGCGCCGCCGTTCGGGGACGGGCAGCAGCAAGTGGACGCGGGAAAGCGAACTGGACCTGGACCGCGCCCGCGCCGGCATCCCCGAGCGCCAGAACGCCCCCGACGGCGAATGGAACGTCCGGCGGATCACCGGCTCGAACGCGGCCAAGGACTACACCTGTCCGGGCTGTCACCGCACCATCGGCCCCGGGATCGAGCACCTGGTGGCCTGGCGCGCCGATTCCTTGTTCGGCGGCGAAACGGCACTGGCCGAGCGGCGGCACTGGCACCCGCGCTGCTGGCAGACCCGCAGTTTCCGTTACCGCTGAACGGTGAGTCAGGCGCGGTCCTGCCGCACGATAAAGACGTCCTTCAGCAGCAGCATCACCGATGCTGCGACCGGAATCGCCATCAGCGCGCCCAGGACGCCCAGCAGCGAACCGCCGGCAATCACGGCGATCACGGCGACCGCGCCGGGAACCGCCACGGCCCGCTGCATGACGCGCGGCGACACGAAGTAGGCCTCGATCTGCAGGTAGGCGAAGTAGATGACCGCGAACAGCGCCGCCGTCTGCCAGCTCACGGTCAGGGCCACCAGCGAGACGAGCACACCGGCGATCACCGCACCGATCAGCGGGATGAACGCCAGCAAAGCGACGACGAACGTCAGCAGGGTGGTGAACGGCACCTGGGCAATGGACATGGCGATGAAGGCCACCGCGGCGTTCATCAGTGCCACGCAGGCCTGGCCGATCACGTAGCTGCCCACGCTGCTGCTGATCTCTTCGGACAGGCGCTGCACCTGCTGGCGCCTGGACCGTGGGGCCAGCCGATAGGCCCAAATCTTCAGCGCCGGAAGCGACGCCAGGAAGTACAGCGTGAGCACCAGCACGATCAGTGCCCCGAAGGCCCCTTGGAGGACGGCACTGCCGACGCCGAGGACACCGCCGAAAATACCGGTGACATTCTCGGAATTGGCAAAGAACTTCGCCAGTTCCACGTCAATGCGCTCGCGGACCTGGAACTGCTCATCGACGCTTTGGAAGAAGGCCGAGTTGAGGAAGTCGTCAACGTAGCGCGGGGCATTGGCCACGATCTGGGTGGTCTGGTTGACGATGGTCGGGATCAGCGTGGAGATAAAGGCGGCGACCAACCCCGCCAGGATCAGCACCACAATGATGACGCCGGCCGGACGCGGAAGCCCCTTGCGTCCCAGCCAGCGGACGATCGGGTCGAGCCCCAGGGCTATGAACAGCGCCGCCGCAATCCAGGCCAGCAAGGCACCGACGTTGATGAGCACAAAGTAGAGCAGCAGGGCGAAACCGACGCCGACCGTTGCCATGAAACCGAAATGGATCGGGTGCCGCGCGGGGGACATGTCTGAGCCGCCCTGCTCAGAGGGCGCAGTAGGCGGATCTGACTCGGGCGGCATCTCGAACCGGATGCGGGGCCTGGCGCGGGGCATTGAGGCTCCGATGCGCCCGAGGGCGCCCAGGACCGCGCGCTGGCGTGCGGCCGTCACGGGCGCCGAGGCCGCAGGTTCGGCCGGTGAATCGGCGGCAGCCCGATGGTCTTCGGCATCCTGTCCGTTGCCCGCGCCGGGCATCGGACCGTCCCGGTGTTCGCTCACGCAGCATCCTCTCTTCCGCCTGCAGCCGCTGAAGCTACGGGCGGGCGCTTCTGTGTCGCGGTAGTCAGCAACGGCGCAGGATGCGGTCAATTCTGAGCGAAAGACTACCAGTATGGCGGGGCGCTGGAGCGGATGAGGTCAGGCAACAGGGACTGCGTGGGCCGGCGGGGAATCCGGCTTCGAGCGGACCGCAAGACGGTTCGTTACCATAGGGTTATAAAGTGTAACCGACGCCGGGCAACCGCCCCGGCAGTAAAGGCTTGGGCGGACCTGCGGCCCTTCCTTCCTGCACGATCGACGATTGGTATTTTTGTGCGTTTCAAGATTTCCGTGGCCCTGATGGTGATCGGGCTGTTGGCCATCGCGCTGGGCATCGCCCAGCGCACCGTCTGGGCCCCGCCCGAGCGGGCATCCGCCAGCTACACGGCGGACGCCACCGCACCGGTCACCGTGATTGAACCGGAAGTCTTTGGTGTCCACGAGGAAGAAGTGGACGTTTCGGTGGAGGCCGACGGCGACTTCCTGTTGGCGATCGGCCGTGCCGGCGACGTCGACGCATGGGTCGGGGAGGCCGCGCACACCTCCCTGACCGGCATCGAGGACGGCCAACTGCAGGGGACCGTGACCGAGGGCGATGCCAAAGTGCCGAACCCGGCCGGATCCGACCTCTGGGTGAGCGAGGAGCAGGCCGAGGGCAGCCTTGAGCACCGTTGGGTGGCTCCGGCCGACGGCGAGTGGTCCATCCTGCTGGCCTCCGACGGCAGCGCGCCGGCTCCAACCAACGTGACCGTCACCTGGCCGAACGACACGTCCGTTCCGTGGTCGCTTGCCCTGATCATCCTGGGCGCCCTGCTGGTGGTGCTTGGTGTGGCGATGGCAGTTGTATCCCGCCGTCCGAACCGCCAGACCCCGGGCAACGACTCGCCGGGCAACGACTCGGACCCCAGCGGCGGAACCGCCAAGCGGACCGTCGCCGGTCCGGCGACCGCGCCGCTTGCCGAGACCGACGCCGCCGTGCCCGCCGGCCGCGCTGATGAAGCCGAATCAACAAGGCCCGGCATGGAGAATCCGGAGGAGGGTTCGCGTTCCTCGGGCCGCCGTTCCCTGAGGGTGCGCCCCGCGCTTGGCCTGCGTGCCGCGGCGGCGGCGGGCACCGCCGTCGTGCTTGCCGCCGGCACAGTGCTGCCCGCGCATGCAGCTGCTTCCCCGGAAGCCGAGGAAGCAGCCGGCTCGCCGGTCGTGCAGGAGAGCCAGCTGACGAGGATCATGGATTCGGTGGCGGCGTCAGTTTCGGCTGCCGACAAGGCGCGGGACGCTGGCAAGCTGGAACCGCGCGTCGGCGGAGCGGCGCTGACGGTCCGCGAGGCCAACTACACGGTCCGGGCCGAAAACGGCAAGGCGGCGGCTCCGGTCCCGGTGGCCGCCGGACCGATTCTGGCCTCGATGGTCAGCACCAGTGAGGGATGGCCGCGGACCGTGGTGACGGTGACCGAAGGCGAGGACAATCCGGTGCCGCAGGTGATCGTGCTGACCCAGCAGGATCCCCGGTCGAACTACCGGATGATGGGTGCGATGCAGATGCTGCCGGGAACAACGTTCCCGCAGGTGTCCACCGAGAGCGGCGGGACGCCGGCCGTTCCGCTGGAGGCCGAGGAAGGTCTGCTCTACTCGCCGCAGGCAGCCGTGAAGATGGTCGCCGAAAACCTGGACAGCGGCAAACACCAGAACAAGATCGGCAAGAACACCTTCTCCGACCAGATCCAGAAGATCCAAAAGGATCAGGTCAAATCCAACAAGAGCGCGGACATCTCCTTCCGCCGCAGCGTCGACAACAAATCGCTGAGCGCGCTGCGCACGGCCGACGGCGGCGCCGTGGTGTTCGGCCACATCAAGTCGGTGACCAGAAGCGTGCCGGCCGAAGCCGGCGCCACCGTGGAACTCTCGCCCGAGTTTGCGGCGCTGGCCGGGGAAGACTCCACCACCGAAGGCGTGGACGTGACCTACAGCGAAGCGGTCTTCCTGCGCGTGCCGCCGGCCGGCTCCGATGAAGAGCTCACCGTGGTCGGGGTGGCCCAGGGCCTGGTGGACGCCAAGCTGAAGTAGGGCCAAGCCCGGCCGGGGCAACCCGGCCGGGCAGCTTCGCTTTTCGCCCCGCAATTCCGGACGCGCACCGAGACGTATTAGTGTGATGTCATGACCACTCCAACTCCAGAGCAGGGCCCCGCGCCGTCCTCCGTCAGCCTGCGCGGCGCCGTTGACCTGTCGGCGCTGAAAAGGCCGCAGCAACCGGCCGGCGCAGCGCCGGCTGCGGCCGCCGCAGCGCCGGCCGCGGGCGACGGCGACACCGCAGGCTACATCGTCGAGGTCAACGAGCAGAGCTTCCAGTCGCTCGTCCAACTGTCCGCCCAGGTTCCCGTGATCGTGGAGTTGACCGCATCGTGGAGCGACCTGGCGCAGCAGTTGGCCTCCGCCCTGGCCGAGGTGACCAACGAGTTTGCCGGCCGGTTTGTGCTGGCTCGGGTGGACGTCGACGCCAGCCCCGGCATTGCCCAGGCCTTCCAGCTGCAGAGCGTGCCGGCCGCCGTCGCGCTCTTGAAGGGGCAGCCGATCCCGCTGTTCCAAGGTGCGGCGTCCGCGGACGAGCTGCGGCAGTTCGTCAACGAGTTGCTCAAGGTGGCACAGGCCAACGGCGTGACCGGCACGGCTCCCGGCGCAGCGGACGCTCCGGCTGAGGAGGAGAAGCCGCTGCCGCCGCTGCATCAGGAGGCATTCGATGCCATCGAGGCCGGCGACTACGCGCGGGCAGCGGCGGCGTACCAGAAGGCGCTGGCCGAACAGCCGGCCGACAACGAGGCCCGCACGGGGCTGTACCAGGTGCAGTTGCTCCAGCGGCTGCAGGGTGCCGATGCCAATGAATTGCGGCGCGCCGCCGCCGATCAGACCGACGACCTGCAGGCGCAGCTGGCCGTAGCCGACCTGGACGTGTCCGGCGGGCACGTCGAGGACGCCTTTGCGCGCCTGGTCGGCTTCATCAGCCGGCATGCCGGAGACGAACGGGAAGCGGCCCGCGCGCGGCTGGTGGAACTGTTCGATGTGGTGGGCAGCTCCGACCCGCGGGTCTCGAAGGCACGCCAGGCCTTGGCGCGGGCGCTCTTCTAAATGGGGCAGGCTTCAGCCGGCGGACTGTTTGAGCCAATGCGGCTGCGTGGACTGCAGTTGGCCCACCGCGGCTGGGTGGCCCCCATGTGCCAGTACTCGGTCCGCCGGGACGATGCGCCCGGAACGCCGAACGACTGGCACCTGATGCACCTGGGCCAGTTCGCCGCCGGCGGGGCGGCGCTGATTCTGACCGAGGCGACGGCGGTCAACGCCACCGGCCGAATCAGTCCTCAGGACACCGGCATCTGGACCGACGCGCAGGCGCAGGAGTGGAGCCGGATCACGGAGTTCGTGCACCGCTACGGTTCGGCGGACACCAAGATCGGCATCCAGTTGGCCCACGCCGGCCGCAAAGCTTCGACTTACGCGCCGTTTGCCCGCGAGTCCGGTTCCGTGCCGCACGCCGAGGGCGGCTGGCAGACCGTCGGTCCGACCAACGAGGCTTTCGGCCGCTACGCTGCACCGGCGGCACTGGACGAAGCAGGCGTCCGGCAGATCGTCTCCGACTTCCGCGACGCGGCCGTTCGTGCGGTCTGGGCGGGTTTCGACACGATCGAGATCCACGGCGCGCACGGCTATCTGCTGCACCAGTTCCTGTCCCCGCTGATCAACACCCGCACCGATGAGTGGGGCGGCTCGGCGGCCAACCGCGCGCGTTTGCTGCTGGAGGTGGTGGACGCGGTCCGCGGCGTGATCCCGGATGACATGCCGCTGCTGCTGCGTGTCTCCGCCAGCGACTGGGCGGACGGAGGCCTGGAACCGGAAGCGGTGGCCGACGTGGTGTCCCAGGCGGCCGCCCGCGGGGTGGACCTGGTGGATGTGTCCAGCGGCGGCGCGGTACACGGCGTGAACATTCCGCTGGGGCCCGGCTACCAGGTGCCCTTCGCCGCAGCCATCCGTCGCCGGACCGGCGTCCCGACGGGCGCCGTCGGGCTCATCACTACGCCGGCGCAGGCCGACTCGGTCATCAGGGAGGGCTCCGCCGACGCCGTGCTGTTGGCGCGCGCGGCGCTGCGCCATCCGCACTGGTGGCAGCGCGCCGCCGTCGAACTGGGTCACGATCTAGCGTGGGCGCCGCAGTACGAGCGTGCCGCCGTGGCGGAGAATTATTAGTCCTTGCGGATGATGCCGGCGCGGACGCCGCGTTGTTAGCGTGGCAGTATGAGTTCGCACCCATCACAGCCCCCGGCCCAGCAGCCGGACGACCAGAACCCCGGCCAGCCGCCTGTGCCGGCCGGCGGCGCCCAGGCTCCCGCCCCCGCCTACGGTGCCCAGGCCCCCGTTCCCGCGCTGGCGGTGCGCGGCCTGGCCAAGCGGTTCGGCGAGAAGATCGCCGTCAACGGCGTCAATCTGGACGTGCCGGCCGGGTCCTTCTACGGACTGGTCGGCCCCAATGGCGCCGGCAAGACCACCTCGCTCTCCATGGCCACCGGGCTGCTCCGCCCCGACTACGGCCAGGTGTGGGTGCACGGGGTGGATGTCTGGGCCGAGCCGCTGAAAGCCAAGCGCCTGATGGGCGTGCTGCCCGACGGCGTGCGGCTGTTCGACCGGCTGACCGGCGAACAGTTGGTGACCTACGCCGGCTTGCTGCGCGGTATGGACCGGGAGACGGTGGCCGCGCGCGTGCCGGACCTGCTGCGGGCGATGGATCTGGCCAATGACGCCGGCACCTTGGTGGTGGACTATTCCGCCGGCATGACCAAGAAGATCGCGCTGGCCACGGCGTTGATCCATGCACCCAAGCTGCTGGTGCTGGACGAACCGTTCGAGGCGGTAGACCCGGTCTCCGCCGCGAACATCCGCGACATCCTCCACGACTACGTGGCCTCCGGCGGAACGGTAATCGTTTCCAGCCACGTCATGGACCTGGTCCAGCGCATGTGCGACCACGTGGCGGTCATCGCCGGCGGCAATGTGCTGGCGGCCGGGACAGTGGACGAGGTCCGCGCCGGTGCCAGCCTGGAAGAGCGGTTCGTCCAGCTGGTTGGCGGCCGGACCCAGGCGGAGGGGCTCGAGTGGTTGCGCACCTCGTAAGGCTGAAGCTGACGCTGCTGCGCAACGGCTTCAAACGCAGCCCGTGGCAGCTGGTCGGCGTGATCCTGGGCGGCCTGTATGCCATCGGTGTGCTGGCACTGCTGATCTCCGGACTGTTTTTCCTCAGCTACACCGAGCCGGAAATGGCTCGTATGGTGGTGGTGCTGGGCGGCTCCGCGGCCTTCCTGGGCTGGGCGCTGATCCCGATGATGGCCACCGGTGTGGACATGACACTGGACCCGGCCCGCTTCGTCACCTATGCCGTACCCATGCGGCAATTGCTGCTGGGGCTCGCCATCGGTGGCCTGGTGGGCATCCCGGGCGTGGTGACCCTGGTGGCGGCGCTGGGGCAGGCGGCCGCATGGTGGCAGCACCCGGTGGCGCTCGTGGCCGCCGTGCTGTGCGCGGTGATCGCCACGCTCACCTGCGTGGTGCTCTCCCGCGTGACCACGTCGGCGTCCACCACGCTGGCCAGTTCGCGCCGGTTCAAGGACCTGAGCGGCGTCATCGGCATCATCCCGCTGGTGCTGCTGGGGCCGATCATGATCGGCATCACCGAGGGCTTCCGCAGCTCGCAGGATTTCCTGCCGTCGCTGGCCGAGGGCCTGGCCTGGTCGCCGCTGGGCGCGGTCTGGGCCGTCCCGGGTGATCTGGCGCTGGGCAACTGGGGCGCCGCGGCGGCCCGGCTGCTCATCGCGGTGGCCTTCCTGGCCGTGATGGCCTGGCTGTGGAAGCTGAGCCTGGCCCGCGCACTGGTGACGCCGCCGTACAACGCTGTGTCGCGCAAAGCCGGCGGCAAGCTGGGCTGGTTCTCCCGGATGCCCGGCACCCCGGCAGGAGCGGTGGCGGCACGGGCGCTGATCTACTGGTTCAAGGATCCGCGTTACGGCGCGTCGCTGGTGTCCATTCCACTCATTCCGGTGGCCGTCTTCTTCGGCCTCTCGCAGACCGGCGACTTCACCTTCATGCTGTGGCTGGGCCCGATGATCGCTTTCCTGCTCTCCTTCGGCATTTCCGCCGATATCGCCTACGACAATACGGCGTTCGCGCTGCACGTCAGCACCGGCGTGAGCGGCCGGGACGACAGGATCGGGCGCGCCGTCGCCTGCGCGGTGATCGCCCTGCCAGCCACGGTCGTGCTGACCGTGCTGCCGTTCGTCTTCATCGGCGAATGGCACTTGCTGGCCCCCGTCTCCGGGGTGGCGCTCGGCGTGCTGCTGACCGGTCTGGGCCTGTCCAGCGTGGTCTCGGCCCGGTACACCTACAACGTGCCGCTGCCGGGGGAGAGCCCGTTCAAGACCCCGCCCGGATCGACCGCCCGGATGATGCTGGTCCAGCTCGGCGGCCTCGGCGTGCTGGTGCTGCTCTCGCTGCCGGAACTGGTGCTGGCGCTGATCGGCGTCTTTACCGGCGACGCGCTGTGGGGCTGGCTGGCCCTGCTGGTCGGCGTCGTGCTTGGTGCGGTGCTGCTGGTGGTCGGCATCGTGCTGGGCGGCCGCTGGTACGACCGCCGCGCGCCTGAACTCCTTCAGGCTGTGGCGAAAAACAAGTAGAGGACCAACTCACCTGCTGCGGCAGGCGGGGACGACGGCGGAGGCTGCCCTCCGCCGTCGTCCTTCCTTTTTCAGGGGTTAAGATGGAAGGCATGAGTCTTCCCCCGGATCCTTTCGAAAACGACCCCCGCGCGCCGCAGACCCCGGGCGGGTCCACCGCGACGATCGAGCGTGAAGAACTCCGCGAAGAGCTTGAGCCAGGCGACCGCGAACGCTTTGCGCACTATGTCCGCAAGGAAAAGATCATGGAGTCGGCGCTGTCCGGCGAACCGGTGATCGCCCTGTGCGGCAAGGTCTGGGTGCCCGGCCGCGACCCGAACAAGTTCCCCGTCTGCCCCGACTGCAAGGCCATTTACGAAGGCCTGCGCCCCGGCGGCGACGATTCCGGCAAGAAGAAATAGCCGCTCCCACCACACCTGAAACGGGCGCTTCCGGCACCCGCCGCGCTTCCGCCTGCCTGCAAAGAAAGTCAGCCCTGGTTCCTTGATGACCGAATCCACTGCCGTCCGCGCGCCCGGCGCCATGTCGGCTGCCTACCGGCCGCTGACGCTGGGTTTGCTGGCAGTGATCACGCTGGCCGCCTTCGAGGCAGTGGCGGTGGCCACGGCGATGCCGGTGGTGGCGGCGGATCTGGAGGGGAAGTCCGCCTACGGGCTGGCCTTCTCCATGTTCCTGACGGCCTCGCTGCTGGCCAGCGTGGTGGCCGGCGTCTGGTGCGACGCCAAGGGGCCCCGGCCGGCACTCGGCGCAGGGCTGGTGCTGATGGTGGCCGGCCTGGTGCTGTCCGGGGTGGCCGGAGAGTTCTGGATTTTCACCGCGGGACGTGCCGTGGCCGGGCTGGGCGGCGGCTTCGCCATCGTGGCCGTCTACGTGATCATCGGGCAGGTCTATCCGCAGCGGATGCAGCCGGTGGTGTTCGGCTGGCTGGCCGCGGCCTGGGTGGTGCCCTCGCTGGTGGGACCGCTGGCCGCCGGCGTGGTCGCGGAGTACATTTCCTGGCGCCTGGTGTTCTACGGCGTTGCGCCAATTTTCCTGCTGGCCGTGCTGGTGATTTGGCCGCGGACCCGGAGCATGGGCGCACCCGAGAACCCGACCACGGACCGGCGCGTCGGCCGCCTGCAGGCGGTGCGCGGCCTGATGCTGGCCGGCGGCGTGTTCCTGGCTCAGTGGGCCCTGTTCGAAGCCGTCGCCGGCGGGCCCGCCGGGCAGCTGGTGCTGTTGTATGCGCTGGCGGCCGGGGGAGTGGTGCTGGCGCTGGTGGCGTTGCCCAAGCTCATGCCGGCCGGCACGTTGCGGCTGCGCCGTGGGTTGCCCAGCGTGATCGCCACCCGAGGGCTGATCAATCTGGCGTTTTTTGGTGCCGAAGCATTCATCCCGCTGATGTTGGTGGCGGCGCACGGGATCTCCCCAGCCACGGCAGGCCTGGCACTGACGGCCGGCGCGGTGGGCTGGAGCATCGGCTCGTGGGTGCAGGCACGGGTGCAGACCGCGCGGCACCGGATGCTGGTGGTCGGCTCCGGCATCCTGACCGCCTGTATGGGGCTGATGGCGCTGGTCTCGCCGCCATCGGTGCCGCTGTGGGCGCTTATTGTGGTCTGGGCGCTGGCCGGGTTCTCCATGGGGGTGGCGTTGTCCACCACCTCGGTGCTGGTGCTGCAGATGTCCGCTCCGGAAGAGCGCGGACGGAACTCCGCGTCACTACAGCTGGCCGACCAGCTGGGCGGCGTGGTGGGAACCGCAGGAGCGGGAGCGCTGTTTTCGCTGCTGCGCGACCCGGAGAACCCCGGCGCGATCGGTGTCTACGTGGTGATCTGGCTGGTGCTAGCCGTGGTGGCCGCCGGCGGCATTGCCACCGGGTGGCGCAGCGCGGAACGAACGGAAGACAGACAGGAACAACGGGAGGAGGCCACCGAATGAACAACGACACACTATTTGGCGCGGGACCGGTGCTGCCGCCGGCATACCCGGAACGGGCCGCATGGGGCACGGCGCCCAAGCTGCGGCAATGGCAGGCCGAGGCCCTGCAGAAGTACTTCGAGATGGCACCCCAGGACTTCCTCGCCGTGGCCACGCCCGGCGCCGGCAAGACAACCTTCGCGCTGCGCGTGGCCACCGAGCTGGTGGAGCGCGGGCTCATCAACCGGATCACCGTCGTGGCGCCGACGGACCACCTCAAGCGCCAGTGGGCGGACGCCGCCGCCCGGGTGGGGCTGGCCATCGACCCGAACTTCAAGAACTCCGACGGTTCGCATGGCCGCGACTTCATCGGCGTCGCCGTCACCTATGCGCAGGTGGCGATGAAACCGATGCTGCACCGGGCCAAAACCGAAGCCGCGAAGACGCTGGTAATCCTGGACGAAATCCACCACGGCGGCGACGCGCTCAGCTGGGGCGACGGCATCCGCGAGGCGTTCGAACCGGCCGTCCGCCGGCTGGCGCTGACCGGTACCCCGTTCCGCTCCGACACCGCGGCCATTCCCTTCGTGGAGTACGCCGAAGACAAGGACGGTATCCGCCGCTCGCGGGCCGACTACACCTACGGCTACGGCAGTGCGCTGCGCGACCACGTGGTGCGACCGGTGATGTTCATGGCGTACTCCGGCGAAATGCGCTGGCGGACCAGCTCGGGGGACGAGTACGCAGCCTCGCTCGGCGAAGCGGCAGTGACCAAGGACATCACGGCGCAGGCGTGGCGGACGGCGTTGAATCCGCAGGGCCAATGGATCCCGTCCGTGCTGGCTGCCGCCGACAAGCGGTTGACCGAGGTCCGCAGGGCCGTGCCCGACGCCGGCGGGCTGGTCATCGCCACCGATCACGACGACGCGCGTGCCTACGCCGGCCAGCTGAAGAAGATCACCGGCGAATCCGCCACGATCATCCTCTCCGACGACGCCGGTGCCTCCGAGAAGATCGAATCGTTCTCCGCCGGCGACAGCCGCTGGATGGTCGCCGTGCGCATGGTCTCCGAAGGCGTGGACGTCCCGCGGCTTTCGGTCGGCGTCTACGCCACGTCCACGGCCACGCCGCTGTTCTTCGCCCAGGCCGTGGGCCGCTTTGTGCGTGCCCGGAAGCGCGGCGAAACCGCGTCCGTCTTCCTGCCGTCGGTGCCGAACCTGATGGAGCTGGCCAACCAGATGGAGCTGGAACGCGACCACGCGCTGGACCGGCCGGACAAGGACAACGACGAAGGCTTCATTCCCGAAGAGGCGCTGATGGAGCAGGCCAACCGGGAAGACAAGGCCTCCGGCGAGCTGACCAAGCAGAAGTTCGAAGCGCTGGACTCCCAGGCCTCCTTCGACCGGGTCCTGTTCGACGGCGCCGAGTTCGGCACCGGGGGAGAGATCGGCAGCGAAGACGAACTGGACTTCCTGGGCATCCCCGGGCTGCTGGACGCCGAGCAAGTGGGCGTGCTGCTGCGCCAGCGCCAGCAGGAGCAGCAGACCCGCAAACGCCAGCGGGCCGGAGGAGCTGCCGCCGCCGAGCCGGCGCCGGCCTTGGTGGACCACCGGCAGCTGACCGAGTTGCGCAACCAGCTGGCCAAGAACGTCTCCGCCTGGTCGGCCCGCTCGGGCATGCCGCACGGCATGGTCCACTCGGAGCTGCGCCGGGTCTGCGGCGGTCCGGCCGTGGCCCAGGCCAACGAAGCACAGCTGAACAAGCGCCTGAAGAAGCTCCAGGACTGGTTCATCGGCCGCAAATAGCCCACGCCCGTCCCCGGTGATCGACCAAAGGCGCTTGCGCCTGCGTGGAGATCCGCCCCCTCCGGTGATCGACCAAAGGCGCTTGCGCCTGCGTGGAGATCCGGCTCGCTGGCGTCCTGTGGAAATCCCCTGCCCTTCCCGTCGCTCTTTGGCACACTGATTCCTCCGGACAGGAGGAAACATGCCCTACATGTACATCCTGCAATGCGCGGACAACAGCTTCTACGTCGGGAGTACATGGGATCTTGAACGGCGGCTCAACGAGCACGGTTCCGGTGAAGGCGCTGCCTAAACGGCGCGCCGCCGACCGGTTCGTCTTCTACTGCGAGGAATTCACCCGCGTAGAAGACGCATTCGTACGGGAGAAGCAGGTTCAGAACTGGAGCCGTGCCAAACGCATCGCGCTTATCGAGGGACGCCTGAACGATCTCGAGAGCAACATGAAATAGGCGGATCTCCGCCCAGACAGGATCTCCACGCAGGCGCAAGCGCCTTTGGCCGATCACCGGGAAGGGGGATGGAATCTCCACGCAGGCGCAAGCGCCTTTGGCCGATCACCGAAGGGGCCGGAGGCCGGAATCGCTAAGCGGCGCATCGCCGCGCGAGGAACGAGCGCGGTGTCTAAGCAGCGTGCGATTCCGGCGCAGGCCCTACTTGATGACGTCGATGCCGTTGTCGCTGAATTCGGCCAGCGTCTTCTCGACTCGCTCGTCGTTGATTCCCGCCGACAGCGTCAGGTTCACTGACGTGGCGTAGCCGGCCTGTACGGCGTCGAGGGCGGTCTGCCGGACGCAGTAGTCGGTCGCCAGCCCGGCAACCACTACTTCATCCACCTCGTGCTCCTGCAGCCAGTCGTCCAGGCTGGGCATCTCGGTGTCTTCTTCTTCCTCGTCGCCCTCGCGCTCACCCGTGGCTACTTCGTCAGCCGGTGCCAGCAGGCCGTCGAAACCGGAGTAGCCGGCGTCGAACTGGCCTTTGCGGAAGTAGGCGTCGATCCGGTCGGTGTCCAGGTCGGGGTGCAGGTCGGCCCCGCGCGTGCCTGCCACGCAGTGCCGCGGCCAGCTGTCCACGAAGTCCGGTTCGTCGGAGAAATGGCTGCCCGGATCGACGTGCCAGTCCTGGGTCGCCACCACGACGTCGTAGTCGTCCGGCCGGGTGTCCAAATGCTCGCTGATGTCGGCGGCAGTCTTCGCGCCGCCGTCGACCGCCAAGGCGCCTCCTTCGCAGAAGTCGTTCTGGACGTCGACGATGATCAGTGCCCGGGTCATGGCTGCTCCTCAAACTCGGTGGGAATGGCGGCCTCGCCGCGCTGCAGCCGGTGTACGGCGCCGGGCAGCTCGGCCATGGAGGCGGCGTGGCGTTCAGCGGCGCGGCGGACGGCTTCGTCGTCGGTCCAGCCATCCGCCAGTTTGCCGTTGGTGACAAATTGCTGCAACAGCGGCCGGTCGTTGCCGTCGTCGAACGGCCGATGGCCGATGCCGATCACCTCGGCAGTGGCGGCGCCCCGCTGGTTGAGCCGGCGCAGAGCGTACTTTCGGCCGCCCACGGAAATCTTGTTCTTCGAGGCCTTCGCCACCGAGACCTGCTCGCCGTCTGGGCCCTCGCGGCTGACCAGCTTGTAGACCATGCTGGCAGTCGGCGCGCCGGACCCGGTGACCAGCTCGGTGCCGACGCCGTAGGAGTCCACCGGGGCCGAGGCGAGTGCGGCGATGGCATATTCGTCCAGGTCGGAGGTGACGGTGATGCGGGTGTGGTGGTTGCCCAGATCATCCAGCAACTTGCGCACCCATTGTGCCTGGGCAATCAGGTCCCCCGAATCCAGCCGCACGCCGCCCAACTCGGGACCTGCCAAGTCCACGGCCGTACGGACGGCGGTCTCGACGTCGTACGTGTCCGCCAGCAGGGTGGTCCCCACGCCCAGCGAAGCCAGCTGCGCTTCGAACGCCTTCTGCTCGCTGTCATGCAGCAAGGTGAAGGAATGGGCGGCCGTGCCCACCGTCTTGACGCCGTACCGGTAGCCGGCTTCGAGATTGGAGGTGCTCCAGAAGCCGCCAATCACCGCGGCGCGGGCTGCAGCGACGGCGGACTCCTCGTGCGTGCGCCGGGACCCCATCTCGATGCAGGGGCGACCGCCGGCCGCGCCGGTCATCCGGGAAGCGGCCGAAGCGATGGCGCTGTCGTGGTTCAGCACGGACAGGATGAACGTCTCCAGCACGCACGCTTCGGCGAAGCTTGATTCCACAATCAGGATCGGCGAATAGGGGAAGTAGGCCTCGCCCTCGGCATAGCCGTAGATGTCGCCGGAAAAACGGAAATCGGCCAGCCAGTCAATGGTCTTCGCGTCCACCACGTCCGTGCGGGCCAGGAAGTCGAGCTGGTCCTCCGAGAAGGTGAAGTGCTCGATGCCCTCCAAGATCCGGCCGGTGCCGGCCACCACTCCGTACCGGCGCCCTTCGGGCAGCCGCCGGGCGAAGGCCTCGAAGACGGAGCGCCGTTGGGCTGCCCCGGAATGCAAGGCGGCCTGGAGCATGGTCAGCTCATAGTGGTCGGTGTACAGGGAGGTGCTGGGGTGTCTCCAGCCGGCTGCAGTGTTCACATCCTCGACTCTAATCCTGTGTTCGCCGTCTGAGTACTTCAGGGCCGCTGGCAGGCCCTGAAGCGACGCCTGCCTACAATGGAAGTCATGACCGTGAGCATGCTTCCCTCCTGCACAACCGTGCTGGACGCGGATATCGAGACATCCCGCCGCACGGAATCGTCTGAACTCACGGCCAAAGACGTCCCGTGGGTCGTCATCGTGTGGAACGATCCGGTCAACCTGATGAGCTACGTCAGCTATGTCTTCCAGAGCTACTTCGGCTACTCGGAGGCCAAAGCGCACAAGCTGATGCTCGAAGTGCACCAGCTGGGCAAATCCGTGGTGGCCACGGGAAGCCGAGAGCAGGCCGAGCGGGACACGGTGGCGATGCATTCGTTCGGCCTGTGGGCCACCTACCAGAAGGCGGACCAGGCGTAGATGGCCAAGGCATTCAAGCGCACGCGCAAGGGGATTACCGGGTTCCTGGAGCCGGCCGAGCGGGACCTGATCAGCAAGCTGTTCGGTGACGTGATCGCCATGCTGGAGATCGACCGGAAGGACGAGGATCCGCTGGCGGCGATGGTGGGCCTGGACCTCGACGCCGCCAAGCCCCAGGATGCGGCCCTGCTGCGGCTGCTCCCCGACGCGGTCCAGCACGACGACGGCGAGGCGCTGGAGTTCCGCAGGCTCACCGAGCGCTCACTGCGCGAGGACAAGCTCGGTGCGCTGCGCGCCAGCGCACTGCTGCTGGAGCACACGCCCATGCAACTGACCGATGAACAGGCCCGGCTGTTCGCACGCGCCGTCAATGACGTCCGGCTGGTGCTGGCCGAGCGGTTGGACATCCACACGGATGAAGACGCGCAGGCGCTGCATGAGATCGACGATTGGTCCCAGGCCGAGGACCTGGAGACCTACCTGGCGCTGGTCTACAACTTCATGACCTGGCTTCAGGAAACGCTGATGCAGGCGCTGCTGGACGGATTGGAACGCCATCGCGGCGACGAGCGCTAACGCTCCGTAGCGCAGCGAAGGGACATCCCTCACCCCCGGCAGGGCTGTGAGATGGCTTACAGAAGCCGGGCAGAAGTTCGCCCAACCGGCCACCGAGGTCTTATCCTCTAGTCAATATGAGCCCGGAAAGGCAGTGACACCGAAGATGTTGATCCAACCCGCAGCTCCGATCGGTATCTTCGATTCCGGGGTGGGCGGGCTGACTGTTGCCCGCGCGGTGATCGACCAGCTGCCGAACGAGTCCATTCTGTACGTGGGCGACACCGCGAACGGCCCTTACGGTCCGCTGCCGATCGCCGAGGTGCGCGCGAATGCGCTGGGCGTGATGGATGAACTGGTCGACGCCGGCGTGAAGCTCTTGGTCATAGCGTGCAACTCGGCCTCCGCCGCCGTGCTGCGCGACGCCCGGGAGCGTTACACCGCCCGCTACGGCATCCCGGTGATCGAGGTGATCCAGCCGGCGGTCCGCCGCGCCGTCGCCTCCACCCGCAGCGGCCGGATCGGCGTGATCGGCACATCGGCCACCGTAGGCTCCCGGGCCTACGAGGACACCTTCGCCGCAGCGCCCCACCTCGACGTGACCTCGGTGGCCTGTCCGCGTTTCGTGGAATACGTGGAAGCCGGCGTCACCGCTGGGCAGGACTTGCTGTCCACCGCCGAAGAGTACCTGGAGCCGCTCAAGCGTGCGGACGTTGACACCCTGGTGCTCGGTTGCACGCACTATCCGTTGCTGACCGGCGTCATCTCCTATGTCATGGGCGACGGCGTCACGCTGGTGTCCAGCGCGGAAGAGACCGCCAAGGACGTCTACCGCTCACTGGTCTCCCACGACCTGCTCCGGCCGGAAGGAACACCAGGCCAGCACCACTTCGTTGCCACCGGCGATGCCGCATCCTTCGAGGTGCTGGCCCGCCGGTTCCTGGGGCCAGAGGTCATTGACGTGGAGCACGTCGACCACGTGGCCGCACACTATCCCACCGGCAGCATGGCCCGCATTACTCCGGAGATGGTTGCCGCCGCGCGCGCCGGCGCGGCGTCGGCACCCAGGATCTCGCCGTTTGCCGGCGCGGCACGCCAGCCCAACCAGGGGGAGCGGGCATGAACCTGACCATCATCGGCTGCAGCGGCTCGTTCCCCGGGCCGCAGTCCCCGGCGTCGTGCTATTTGGTGAGTGCTGACGACGGCGAACGCATCTGGCGGATCCTGCTGGACCTGGGCAACGGCGCCCTGGGCACCGCACAGCGTTACATGGAGCTGGAGGATATCGACGCGATCTTCTTGAGCCACCTGCACCCGGACCACTGCATGGACCTGTGCGGACTCCATGTGGCCGTGCGCTGGAATCCCGGCGGTTGGGCCAAGGGCCGCATTCCCGTGTGGGGACCGGCGGCCACCGCTGATCGGATGGCCACGGCCTACGGACTCGAGTTGGATCCCGGCATGACCGAGGAATTCGACTTCCACCACTGGTCGGAACGGGAACCGGTGAAGCTGGGCCCGTTCACCATCACTCCCTACCCGGTACGCCATCCGGTGGAAGAGGCCTACGCCATCCGCGTCGAGGCGACCGAACCCACCCCCGACGGGCCGGTGACGCGGGTGCTGGCCTATTCCGGTGACACCGACAGCTGCCCCGAGTTGGTTGAAGCAGCCACCGGCGCGGACATGTTCCTCTGCGAAGCAGCCTTCCACGAAGGCCGCGACGACGCGGTCGACGGCGTGCACCTCACCGGGAAGCGGGCCGGAGCGGCCGCCACCGAAGCCCAGGTCCGGCGGCTGCTGCTGACCCACCTGCCGGTCTGGAACGATTCCGTGCGCACCGTCAACGAGGCCCGCGAAACCTACCAGGGCGATTTGGCCGTGGCCGTGGCCGGCGTCAGCTACATCGTCTGACTCGCGGCCTGAGACTCACAGCCTGCGCCTCCCAGCCTGAACCGCGGCGGTCGGCGCGAGCCGATAGGCTGGTGCCATGACTGATGTTGATTCCAGCTCCGCCCTGCCCGCCGTCACTGCCCGAGCCGACGGCCGGACGCCGGACCAGCTGCGCCCGATCAGCATCACCCGTGGCTGGTCCAACCAGGCCGAAGGCTCCGCGCTGATCGAATTCGGCAACACCCGGGTGCTGTGCACGGCCTCGCTGACTGCCGGCGTGCCGCGCTGGCTCAAGGGCGAGGGACGTGGCTGGGTCACCGCCGAATACGCCATGCTTCCCCGGGCCACCAACACCCGTTCCGACCGCGAATCCGTCAAGGGCAAGATTGGCGGCCGCACGCACGAAATTTCCCGGCTGATCGGCCGTTCGCTTCGCTCGGTAATCGACACCAAGGCACTGGGGGAGAACACCATCGTGCTGGACTGCGACGTGCTGCAGGCCGACGGCGGGACCCGCACCGCGGCCATCACCGGCGCCTTTGTGGCCCTCGCCGATTCGCTGCATTGGGCCAAAGAGCAGAAACTGATTGCCCGTTCGGCCCGGCCCCTGACCGACACCGTGGCCGCCGTGAGCGTGGGAATTATCGACGGCGTGCCCATGCTGGACCTGCCTTATGTCGAAGACGTTCGCGCGGAAACCGACATGAACGTGGTGGTGACCGGGTCCGGCCAGTTCGTGGAAGTCCAGGGCACCGCCGAAGGCGCACCGTTCGACCGTGCAGAGCTCGACGCCCTGCTGGACCTGGCCCTGGCCGGCACTGCCCAGCTCTCGCAGATCCAGCGCGACACGCTCTTGGAGACGCTGGGAGAAGTCATCCGTGGCTGACGGGGAACCGCGTCTGGTCCTGGCCACCCATAACCAAGGCAAGCTGCGCGAATTGCGCGAACTGCTGCGCGGCCAGATTCCTGGACTCGACGTGGACACTCAGGTGATCGACGCGGCTGCAGCCGGTGCGCCCGACGTCCCAGAAACCGGCCTGACCTTCGCGGAAAATTCCCTGTTGAAGGCGCGCGCGGTGGCCGAGGCCACCGGCCTTGTGGCGGTGGCCGACGACTCGGGCTTGGCCGTGGACGTGCTCGGCGGTGCCCCCGGGATCTTCTCCGCACGCTGGGCCGGCAAACACGGCGACGACGAGGCCAACCTCCGCCTCCTCTTGGCCCAACTGGCCGACATAGCGCCCGAGCACCGCGGTGCCGCATTCGTCTGCGCCGCCGGTATCGTGTCGCCGCGGCTGGAAGCCGTCGAAGAGGGCCGCCTGGCCGGCGTCCTCCTGACCGAACCCCGCGGCTCCGGAGGGTTCGGCTACGACCCGATCCTGCAGCCAGACGGCATGGACCGCAGCTGCGCGGAACTGCAGCCGGAGGAAAAGAACGCCATCAGCCACCGCGGCCAAGCGTTCCGCGCACTGCTGCCGCACCTGGTGGCGGCACTGCGCTAGGACGCGCCCGCATCCGGCCAGCCAAGCAACCCAGCTACGCGCTTGTTCTGGCATCGGCTCGTTCATGTCCCAAGCCACCAAATGGCCGTGTCGCTCTTTCCTGCCCAGATGCACCTCGGTGACACCGGCGCGCCGGAAGGTATGGATGGCCGCCAGGAGGCAGGAGTCCAGGCTGAAGGAGATCGGGCTGGACGAGCGGGGGACGCTGACGCCAGACGCGTGGCCGACCCCCGGCGCCAAGCGCGCCTATAGTTGGCAAAGTGCCGCCGATGCGCAGGGCTGAAACGCCGCCGTAGTCCCCACACCCAGCGCACCATCGATCTGGTCTGATGCTGGTCACGGCGACAGCTTCCGACAGCCTTTGCGTCAGCGGTGAAGCCGAGTCCGGTTCGGACTATCGGGTTCGGTGAGGCAAACTTGTAAGCGATGACCATGATGAGCCTTTCCTCCCTGTCAGCCCACATCCCCGCACAAACCTCCGGCGATACCAGTGCACTCACCGGTGTAGCCGACTGGGCTGTCGGCCTGATGGAGACCATTGGTGCCCCTGGCGCCGGACTGGCCATTGCACTGGAGAACCTTTTTCCGCCGCTGCCCAGTGAAGTGGTGCTTCCGCTGGCTGGCTTCACTGCGAGCCGCGGCAGTTTCAGCCTCATCGAGGCACTGATCTGGAGCACGCTGGGCTCGGTCTTCGGTGCCTGGGCGCTGTACGGTCTGGGGGCTTGGCTGGGCCGGAGGCGAATGCGGGCCATCGCCGCAAAGCTTCCGCTGATCGATCTGGAGGACGTGGATAAGGTCGAGGCCTGGTTCAACCGACACGGCTACAAGGCTGTGTTCTTCGGGCGGATGATCCCCATTTTCCGAAGCCTGATCTCCATCCCCGCCGGAATTGAAGGCATGCCGGTGGCCAAGTTCCTGCTGCTGACCAGCGCCGGCAGCCTGATCTGGAACTCCATCTTCGTGTTTGCTGGATTCTACCTAGGGGAGAACTGGCACATCGTGGAACAATACGCGGGCATCTTCCAAAAGATCGTCATCGTCGTCGTCGTTCTTGCGGTGCTCTACTGGGTCACCACGAGGTTGCGTAAGATCCGGAACCGCCGGAGCTAGTACCCCGGCCGCTGACCGGTCGCCCCTGGATTTCTACTGCGGTTCGAAGTTGTCCTGCTGCTCAGTTGCTGAGTTCGATGCACCTTTCCGAACTGCACTGAGCGACTTTCGCCCGCCGTCGTGGCGCAGAGCGTAGCTTCCCCACGCACCGCGATCTAGACGTTCCGTAGGCTGCAGCCCGCCGTCGTCCGGGCACTTGCCCGTGCTGAAGCCCGGTCATCGCTGCCGGAGGTGAACCGCTCGTTATCGGACGTCTCCGGCGTTTCAGGCCCGCACGCACGCCGGCAGCGCTCGTCTGAAGCCGCCGTGGCTCGCTACCCGGCAGTGCACCTTCGCCGCAATGGAGCGTCCGCCGACGCTGCCGTTCCCTCGCGGACTCTCATACGTCCGTTCCCATAGCCACAACGTCTGCTTGACAAGTGCCTCCGAGGTTGTATGGTTAGTTACATCAGTAACTAACCCCTTCACCGAATGACCGGTGCGGGGTCCCTGGAAGGAGCGGCTGTGATCGACGATTCAAGGCCGATCTTCCTGCAGATTGCGGAGCTCATCGAGAACGACATCGTGGACGGGGCACTGGCCGAAGAAAGCCAGGTGCCGTCCACGAATGAGTTCGCCGCTTTCTACCGGATCAATCCCGCCACTGCAGCGAAGGGCGTGAACCGCTTGGTGGATGACGGGATTTTGTACAAGAAGAGGGGGATCGGCATGTTCGTTGCAGCCGGCGCCCGCTCCCGGCTATTAGCCCAAAGGCGCGACGACTTCTTCAGGGAGTACGTCCAGCCGATGACCCGGGAGGCACGAAAACTGGGCATCAGCACCGCACAGCTGACAGAAATGCTCCACCGCACCGAGTCCACCAGCGACATGACAGAGGGAAGCGTGTCCCGATGAATAACCCGACCACACCCGCCGCCATAGAACTGCGGCAGGTGACCAAGACCTACCGCGATGCCAAGGCGCTGGACGAGGTTAGCCTCCGCCTGGAAGGCAACCGGATCTACGGCCTGCTGGGCCGAAACGGTGCCGGCAAGACCACCCTGATGTCGGTGCTTACCGGCCAGGGCTTCCAGACCAGCGGTGAAGCGCTGGTCTTCGGACAGCGCCCCTATGAGAACGACGGCGTGCTGTCCCGGATCTGCTTTATCCGTGAATCGCAGAAGTACCCCGACGACTTCAACGCGCGGCAGGCTTTCAAATCCGCCTCCTTGTTTTTCAAGCAATGGGACCAAGCTTTCGCCGACCAGTTGGTCGAGGAATTCCAGCTGCCGCTCAATCGGCGGATCAAGAAGCTCTCACGCGGCCAGCTCTCCGCCGTCGGCGTGATCATCGGGCTGGCGTCCCGCGCGGAAATCACGTTCTTCGACGAACCATATCTGGGGCTGGACGCCGTGGCCCGGCAGATCTTCTACGACCGGCTGGTCGAGGACTTTGCCGCGCACCCGCGGACCATCATCCTTTCCTCGCACTTGATCGATGAAGTGGCGAACCTGCTGGAGCACGTGGTCCTGATCGACCGCGGCCGGATCATCATGGATGACGACGCCGAGGCGATCCGCGGCACGGCCGTCACCGTTGCGGGCAACGCATCCGCGGTCCAGTCGTTCGCGGCCGGCCGCGAGGTGCTGCACCGCGAGTCGCTGGGCTCACTGGCTTCGTGGACCGTCGAAGGCCGGATGACGAATGCCGAGCGTGCCGAAGCAGCCGAACTTGGTCTGGAGCTGGCACCGGTCTCGCTCCAGCAGTTGGTGGTGCGCAAGACCATGGCCGCAACCGATGCTGTCGTCGATACCGATTCCGAACTGGAGGTCCTTAAATGAACCGCGTCGTCAACGTTGCGCGCATGCAGCTGATCAACAAGTGGACCTTCCTGGGGATCCCCGCCATCATCATGGTGTCGGCCTTCCTGATAACCCTCGCCATCTGGGCGATGATTCCGGCCAGCGGCGAGACGTTCTACTCCGGCGCCTCGCAGGCGGTGATGTGGTACTTCATGGCGCTGGGCATCCAGTCACTGACCCTCACGTTCCCGTTTTCGCAGGCCATGAGCGTGAGCCGGAGGACCTTCTACATCGGCACCGTGGGACTATTCGCCACCGTGGCCCTGGTCATCAGCGTGCTCTACTACCTGCTGGGCCTGGTGGAAGTTGCCACCAATGGCTGGGGGTTCAACGGACAGCTGTATGCCCTGGACTGGATCGCCAATGAGCATGCGGTGGTACAGATCCTGTTCTACTTCATCGCCATGGTGGCGCTATTCATGATCGGTTTCTGGTTTGCCACCATCTACAAGCGCTGGCAGGCCACCGGGATGTTGCTCACATGGATCGCCATCGCCGTGGTCCTGATCGGCCTGCTGGGCTTGACCAGCTGGCAAGGCTGGTGGCCGCTGGTGGGGCAGTGGTTCGTGGCCCAGACACCGCTGAGTGTTTCCGCCTGGGCGGCGCTGTTCTGCGCGGTTCTCGCCGGTGGGTCCTACCTGACCCTGCGTCGCGCGACCCCCTGATCTAAGCCCTGATCAGCGCTCACATCATCAGCAGCACGGCGGCTCCCGCATACCAAGCGGGAGCCGCCGTGCTGCGTGTTGGCGGGCCGGAACTGTCCTGGCCGTCAATTAGGGTTGATCCGTGGCAATTGACTTCACGGCGATCGATTTCGAGACGGCAAACGGGTTCAGGGGCTCGCCATGCTCCGTCGGCTTAAGCAAGGTCCGTGGCGGCCGGATCGTCGACGAAGCCTCGTGGCTGATGCGCCCGCCGGAAGGCTTTGACCATTTCGATCCGCGGAATGTCCAGATCCACGGCATTACCGCAGGCATGGTTGCGGCAAAGCCCCGCTTCGGGGAACTGTTCGCCGACATGGCAGATTTCATCGGCACCGACATGCTGGTCGCCCACAACGCCGCCTTCGACATGGGGGTTATCCGGTCGGCATTGGAAGTCTCTGAACTTTCCGGCCCGGCGTACGACTACGCCTGCACAGTCATCCTGTCGCGACGCAGCTATTCGCTGGTGTCCTATTCGCTCCCGTTCGTGGCAGAAGCCGCCGGTGTGCCGTTGCTGAACCACCACGACGCCGTGGCGGACGCACGGGCCTGCGCCGGCATCATGATCGACATTGCCAGCCGGAACACGGCCGGAAGCATTCCGGACCTGCTGACAGCTATGCAGATGCGCACCACACGCCTTGAGGCGTACATCCACGGAACAGCAGCTGTCTCGAAACCCACGCGGACGGCGCTGGAACGCCAGGAGCTGGGGTCTGCCGGTGGTGCGGCACCGTCTTCCGCCTGGACCTACTGGCCGGACGAGGGCAGCAATCCGGAGCCGAACCAGGACGCCGACGACTCCCACCCGCTCTACGGCCAGACCGTGGTCTTCACCGGTAACCTGGGCCTCTCCCGCCAAGAGGCTAAGAACCGCGCCGCGGAACTGGGTGCGCGACCGGCCAGCAACGTGACCCGCAAAACCACGGTGCTGGTGGTCGGAGACGGCTTCGTTGCCTCCGACCTCAAGAGCGGCCGGGTGACGGCCAAGGCGCACAAGGTGCTGCAGCTGCATGGCAAGGGCCAGCAGATCGAGGTGCTGTCCGAGGGCGAGTTCCTGCAGATGATCGGCGGACGCTGGCCCGCGCACAGCGCCTGACCGAATGCGTCCCGCGCACAGCGCCTGACTGGTAGCGCCCGGCGTCAGAGCCGCAGGCGGACCCCGGTGAGCTCTTCGGACAGGTCGATCAGCCGGGAGGCAGCGTTGCGCTCGCGGGCATTTGGCTCCGGCGCAACGACGGCGGGGTCCCCGGTCAGTTGGAAGCGTCCGTCGGGCCCCCAATAGTCGCCGTTTCGGACGCCGTCGCCAGCCGTCGCCTGTACCAGCGGCCACGCTCCAGCATCCTTGCCCTGCGCCACCAGGCCGTACAGACGCCGCTGCCAGCGACTGGCCGGTTGTGAGAGCTGGAGGCCGGGCCGGTCGGGCGTGAAGTACCTCCGGGCGTAACCCGGATGCGCCACCACGGACGAGGCCTTCGAACCCGCCGCTTCCAGCCGGCGGGCCAGCTCAAACCCGAAACTCATCACCGCGAGCTTGGACAAGGCGTAGGACCGGTAGCTGGAGTACTTCGCCGGCAGTGCTGCGCGGCGGAAGTCCGGGCACACCCAGCGGTGGCTGATGCTGCCCACGTGAACCACGCGGCTGCGGCTGAGGGTCAGTGCAGGCATCAGCCTGGCGATCAATGCGAAGTGGCCCAGGTGGTTGGTGCCGAACTGCAGCTCGAAGCCGTCTGGGGTGAATTGCAGCTCCTGGGAGCCGATCACGCCAGCATTGGCCAGCAGGGCGTCGATCCGTCCAAGGCCGGCCAGTTCCTCCGCGGCTTGCCGGACCGAGTCCAGGCTAGCCAGATCGAGCTGCTGGAAGCGCACGTCTGCTCCGGGCACCTGGCTCCGGACGGCTTCCATGGCAGCGCGGCCGCGGGCCTCATTCCGTGCGGCCATCACTACCGTGGCTCCGGCCGCGGCCAGCTGCTCGCTTGCGAAATAGCCAAGTCCGGCACTGGCGCCGGTCACAATGATCGTCTTGCCGTCCTGCCGGTACAGGACCGCCGGGTGGCTGTCGTGGCGCATGCCTTAACCCTGCGTCTGGGCCAGGAAGCGCTTGGCCATGCCGAGGATGACTTCCGGTCCCTCCAGCGCGGCAAGCCATTCGGCGGGCAAAGCAGCTTCGCCGTAACGGGCGCCCAAAAGGTTACCGGCGAGACTGCCGGTCGCGTCGCTGTCGCCGTCGTGATTGATCGCCGCGGCGACGCCCCTGCGGAAGTGTTGTTCCGGCGTCGTGCTGTCCGCAGTAGCCAGCACCGCGTACAGGGCGATGGAGAGAGCTTCCTCGGCCTCCCGGCCTGTGCCGAGTGCCGCGGTCAGGGCGGCCGGTGCCACCGGACCGCGGGCGGAGAGCTCGACGGCGGCGCGCAGCCGGCCGGCCAGTTCGGCGGCTCCGGCATCCTGCTCGGTGCGGGCCAGCATGGCCACGGCGGCACCCGGCAGTGTGGCTTGTTCATGCACCAGCAGCCGGATCAACGTCGCCACGGTGGCCGCGCTGCGGTGTGCCGCCGGATGGCCGTGGGTGAGGGCAGAGCCGTCGGTCGCCAGCCGCTGGACGGTCTGGTCGTCGACGAACGGCAGCAGTCCGAAGGGCGCGGAGCGTGTCACCGTGCTGCCGTCTGAAGCGTCCGGGTTGACCGGACGGGACCGGGTTCCCATCTCGCCGGTGGCCAGTCCGGACAGGCAGGCCTCGGCCGGAGCGCGCCGCGCGTGCAGGACGGACTGGCCGTCGATCCAGCGCGGCTGCGGCGCCGGCGCGTTCTCCGGCAAGCGGCCTTCCTGTGTGGCGTACCAGCGGAGGTAGGCGAGCCACAGGCAGGCGGCTTCGTCCGCGGCGGTGCCGGCGTTGGCCCACTCCAGGGCCTCGGTCAATCCGTCCAGCGTGTACAGCGTCAGCTGCGTGTCGTCGCCGAAATGCCCCGGCTCCGGCAGCTGCGAGAAGTCGCGCAGACCGTCGGCCCCGACTCGTCCGGCGATCTCGTCGAAGGAGTCGAATTCAACGGCTGCTCCCAGCTGGTCTCCCAGCGCGCCGCCCAGAAGACAGCCGCGCACCCGCGAGGCGTAGTCAGGTACAACGTGGGCAGTGGGGGCATCGGACCGGGAAGCGGGAAGCGGGGCGTCGGTAGTCACGACTACCAGCTTAGGCGTGCATTCGGACATTTCGCCCGGCTGGGCTTCCCCGGAAGCGTTCAGGGTTCTCCCAGAACCCGGTGACAGAGTGGAGTAGTTTTGAGTCAATCGCCGGCGTCCCGCCGGCCCGGCAGAAGGACAATATCCATGGCAGCAGCCCACCCGGCGGCACCGGCCCCGGCCGTCCCCGCCGCCCCACCCCGGCTCGGCGAAGGACGCAGCTACTCGGCCCGGATCGGTGCCGAGCTGGCAGGTTCGTTCTTGCTGTTTTTCGGTGCGCTGGGGATCGGCATGTTCAATCCGCAGGGCGCGTTCGGCGTTCCCTTCGGCTTCGGCTTTGCGGTTATTGCCGGCATGCTCGCCTTCGGCTACATCTCCGGCGGCCAATTCAACCCGGCCATCACGCTGGGCAGCGCGCTCGCCGGCCGCACCGCCTGGAAGTCGATTCTGCCCTATATCCTGGCGCAGCTGGTCGGCATGTCGCTGGCCGCCGTGGTGCTGTGGGTCATTATTGGCAGCCATCCCGCCGGCGCGCAGTCGGCCAGCGTCTTCGCTTCCATCGCCAACGGCTTTGCCAGCGGCGATGAATTGGGCTTCTCGATGGCCGGCGTTTTCCTGGCCGAAACCATCGCGACGGGCCTGCTGGTGGCCGTCTACCTGGGCGCGACCTCGTCCCGCGACCGGCTGCGCAGCGCACCCTATGCCGTCGGCACGGCCGTCGCCGTGCTCACCGCGGTGATGCTGCCCATCTCCAATGCCGGCATGAACCCTGCCCGTTCCACCGCCGCGGTGTACTTCGCCGGTCCCAGCGCGGTGGGCGAACTGTGGCTGTTCTGGGTGGCTCCGCTGCTCGGTGCCGTGATCGCCGGGCTGCTGTACCGCAGTGCCGAGATGGCGCCGGGATCGCGGAGGAAGACGGACGACGGCGGTGCTCCGGTTGGGTCTGCCGACGCACCTGTGGAGGGTGCGGCTGCCGGGACGGCTGCCGGCAGGAGTGATGTTCCCGACGTCGCTGTGGACGACCAGCCGGACCAGCCGACGCCTGCGGACGACCAGGGCGCGGCCGAAGCCCGCGATTTCTTTGACCGCAAGCCGAACCAGCCCCGCCCGGACACCGAATAACCGAATGCTGCAAGCACCACGGCACGTCCCGATTTCGGGGCGTGCCGTTGCGCTTGTCCGAAACTGTCCTGACCGACGGATAGTTTTGAAGCATGAGGTTATTGCACACGTCGGACTGGCATCTGGGCCGCTCATTCCATGGCGTCGGAATGCTGGAGGCGCAGCGCGCATTCGTCGACCAGCTCCTGGAAACCGTGCGGGACGAGGCCATCGATGCAGTGTTGATCGCCGGCGATGTGTACGACCGTGCCTTGCCCGGCGTGGATGTTGTCAACCTCTTTTCCGAAGCGCTGTCTCGCATCCGTGCCGCCGGAGCCGCCGTCATCATGACCAGCGGCAACCACGATTCGGCCACCCGGTTGGGTTTTGGATCCGGCATTCTGGCCCACGGCGGCGTCCACGTCCGCACCCGGCTGGACGAACTCGCAGACCCGGTGGAGCTGGACCTTGGCGGGGCCACCTTGGCCGTGTACGGAATTCCGTATCTCGAACCGCGGATGTGCGCGGAAGAGCTTGGGGCTGCGGCTCCCAGCCATACCGCAGTGACGCGGTCGGCACTAGGCCGCATCCGTGCCGACCTTGCACAGCGGAAGGCAGGTGGGCCCGTTTATTCCCTCGTCATGGCGCACACATTCGCCAGCGGGGGTATCAGCTCGGACAGCGAACGGGACCTGAGCATCGGGGGAGTGGGAGCGGTTCCGCTGGACCTGTTCGACGGTCTTGACTATGTGGCGCTGGGACACTTGCACGGACGGCAGAAGCTGAGCGAAACCGTGCGCTATTCCGGCTCGCCCCTGCCGTATTCCTTCTCCGAGGCCGGGCATGAGAAGGGCGGCATCATTCTTGAGTTCACGGCGGACGGGCTCAGCTCCGTTGAAAACGTTTCTTGGCCCGCCCAGCGCAAGCTCGCCGTGCTCAAGGGGAGCATGCGGGACCTGCTGGAATCCGCAGACCACGCTTGGGCCCAAGATGCCTATTGCCAGATCACCATCACGGACGACGAACGGCCGTTGAAGGCCATGGAACGTCTGCGCGAACGTTTCCCGGACACCTTGGTGCTGAGCTTTGAGCCAGCCTCCGGACCGCGGCGGGACACCATGAGCTACAGCCAGCGCATCGCCAAGGCCCAGGACGATCTGCAGGTCTGCTGCGGATTCCTGGACCACGTGCGCTCGCGGCCGGCCGACGAAGCCGAACGGGCCCTGCTGGCAGACGCGCTGCAGGCCGTGCAGGCGGCGGAGGTATCGGCATGAGGATCCACCGGCTGGAAATACAAGCCTTCGGGCCCTTCGCGGCCCGGGAAACCATCGACTTCGACGAGCTCAGCTCGCAGGGACTGTTCCTGCTCAACGGCCCGACCGGTGCCGGCAAGACCAGCATCCTGGACGCCATCTGTTTTGCGCTGTACGGGTCCGTTCCCGGCGCGCGCCAGCAGGGAAAGCGGTTGCGCAGCGACCACGCCGAGCCGGAGACGGAACCCGAAGTCGTCTGCGAATTTACGGCGCGCGGCCGCCGCTTCGAAGTGACCCGCAACCCGCAATGGGAGCGTCCATCGTCCCGGGCAAGGTCCGGTTCGGTGACGGAACAGGCGCACACCCTGCTGCGCGAAAAGGTGAACGGCGCGTGGGTCCAGAAAAGCGGCCGCAACGACGAGGCCGCCGCCGAACTGCTGTCCGTCCTGGGCATGAGCCTTGAACAGTTCACCAAGGTGGTTCTGCTGGTGCAGGGCGACTTTGCTGCATTCCTGCGGGCCGACGCCAAAGAGCGCCGGCCGCTGCTGCAGCGGCTTTTCGCAACCGACCGCTACGAGGCGGTGGAGCAAACGCTCGCGGACGAGGCGGCCAAGGCGCGTTCGGCTTATCAGGCCGCCGTCGCGGGAGCGGATCAACTCGTGGAACGGGCAACGGAGGAAGCGGCTCGGCACCTGGCTGCCGAGGACATGCCGACCCAGCCGCTGGCTGCCGCGGACCTGATCGCTGCCTTTGAGTCGTCAATTGCCTCCGCTGCCGCTTCGGTCCAGCACGCGGCCACCCGCGGACAGGAAGACCTGGGCCGACTGCGGGAAACCATCGGGCGGCGCGAGCTGGCACTCGCCGACCGCGCGGCACTGGCCGAGCTGGAGAAACTCTCCGTTGAGCACCGCCAAGCCGCAGACGGCCACGCCGCGTTGGTCGACACGCTGGTAGCGCACCGGTCGGCGGAATTGTTGGCATCGCCGATCCGCCATCGCGACCAGGCCGCGCTCGCCATGGAACGCGCCGCCAAGGAATTTTTGGACCGGATCGACGCGGCAGAGACCCATCCGCTCTATCCGGCGTTCGTTCCCAGCCGTCCGGAACCCGACCATGCCGGACAGGCGGTGCTCGACGAAGCGGCAGGCCGGCTCGCTGCCGAACTTGGGCGAATCCGGGCTCTGCTGCCCGAAGAGCAGCGGTTGCAATCGGCCCGTTCCGAGGTGCAGCGGTTCGAGCGACGCGCGGAGCAGTTGGCGCTGGACCTGGCTGCTGCCGCCGCTGACCGCGAACAGCACGCCGCAACCGGCCGCAGCCTGCAGGAGCAACTGGCCGCACTGGCGGAGACACCGGACATCGGCCTGCTCACCGAGCGCCTTGAACAAGCCCAGCACGTCCGGGAAGCGGTGGCCGACCATGCCGCATGTCGGGCCAAGACAGAAGCGGCGCGCGCCCGCCGCGATGCAGCACACACCCGGCAACTCGCGTGCAAGGAAGCCTGGTTGTCCCTGCTTGAACAGCGCTTGGACCAGGCCGCAGCCGAACTCGCTGCCACCCTTGCAAAGGGAGAATCCTGCCCAGTGTGCGGCGGGATCGAGCACCCGCAACCAGCAGTGGCAGCCTCCGGCCGACTGGTCACCCGCGAGCAGGAAGCCGCGGCCCGGGATGAACACGCGGCCGCGGAAGCACTCTACACCGAGGCACGCGAGGCCTACGCCGACCTGGAACAGGAGCTTTCCGCCCTGGTTTCCCGCGGCGGGGCGACCGATGCCACCGAAGCCGCTGCGGCCGTGGCCACTGCCCGAGCCAGCCTGGACCACGCCGTGGCTGTGCGGGACCGGCGTCGCGAGTTGCAGGAACATTCGGCCGCCACGACGCAGCAGCTTGAAGAGATCGGGCAGCAGCTCTCGGCCTTGGCCGTGGCCAAGGCCAGCGCGGATTCCGAACTCAAAGCCGGAAGGGAACGCACGGACGAGCTGGAACGGAAGCTGCACGATGCGCTGCCTGATGGGGGCAGCCTGCACGATCATGCGGCGTCCTTGTCCCGCCTGGACCAGCTGCTGGCCGATGCCTTACGGATCCTCGCGCAGCACCGCCATTGCGGCAACGCATTGGATCAGGCGGAAGCCGAGCTTGCCTCGGCGATCGACCAATCCAACTTCGCCAGGGAAGAAGAAGTCCGGGTGTCGCTACTGGCGCCGGCACAGCTGCAGGAACTGGAGCGGCGCCACACCGCCCACATCGAAGCCGGGCAGCGGTTGGTGGTGCTGGAGTCCTCCGAACCAGTGATCCGCGCCCGCACCGCCCTCGAGAACGGAGTGGCGTTGCCGGGGGCCGGGGAAATGGACGAGGCACGCGATCAGGCCGATGTCCTGGACCGCAAGGTTCGAGAGCACCAGGTGCGGCACGGCGTGCTGGCAGCGTCGCAGGAACAGCTGGCAGCGTACCGCCGGCGCTTCGAGGAGGAACAAATCCGACTGGCGCCGATTGCCGCACGGCACGAGCTGCTGCAGTCGGTGGCGGACACGGTCAGGGGATTGGGCGAGAACGAGCGAAAAATGACGCTGACCACTTACGTCCTTGCCGCCCGGTTGGAACAGATCGCGGCCGCGGCGTCCGAACGTCTGATCGCGATGACTGACGGCAGGTACAGCCTGGTCCACGACGATTCCAAATCCGGCAACAAGAAGTCCGGACTTGGGTTGCACGTCAGTGACGAATGGACCGGGCAGCGGCGCGACACGGCGACGCTTTCCGGTGGTGAGTCCTTCATGGCCTCGCTCGCGCTGGCTCTGGGCCTGGCCGACGTCGTCCAGGCCGAAGCCGGCGGCGTGGACATTGAAACGCTCTTCGTCGACGAGGGGTTTGGCAGCCTTGATGAGCAGGCGCTCGAGCAGGTCATGGACGCCTTGGAGGGACTGCGCGACGGCGGCCGGGTGATTGGACTCGTCAGCCATGTGGCAGAAATGAAGCAGCGGATCGGCGCCCAACTTCAAGTCACGAAGGGACGCCACGGCTCATCCGTTCGTATGGTACTCACCGGCGTGGCGTGACACCGGTATGATAGTTGCGTTATCCGGGTTGTGCGCATCGGGAGGCGGGACGATGCGCGGTTCGAACCAACGGAAAAACGTATGATATCTCCTGATTCAGGCGCGCCCGCACGGCAACACTCCGCGACCGGCGCTCCCGCCGGTCCGCGCAAGCGACGCAATCCCTTCGGCCGCTACGCCCGGCTGGCCCGGCTGGCGGGCGCTTCCTTCCTGGCCATCGGATTCCTGGCCCGGCTGCCACTGGCGATGCTGACGGTCGGAGCCCTGACCCTGGTCACCGTGACCACCGGGTCCTACGCCTCGGGTGGCTTCGCCGCCGGTGCGGTGGGCATCGGTTCGGCCGCGGGGGCGCCGTTGTTCGGCTATCTGGCGGACCGAGCGGGCCAACGGCCGGTTCTCCTGATCGCCGCTGCGGCGCACACCTGTGCCATTGGCTTGCTGCTGACGTGCGTTTACATCGGGACCAGCGGGGCCGGAGCCGCAGCCGTGCTGGCGGCCTCGTTCCTCGTCGGGGCCACGTGCCCGCAGGTGGGCTCGCTGGCCAGGGTGCGCTGGATGGCGATGACGCGCAGCGATAAGCCTGCGCTGGACACGGCGCTGTCCTACGAAAGCACGGCGGATGAGCTGACGTTCGTGTTGGGGCCGGCGCTGGTCGGGCTGTTGGCCGCGCTGATTGCGCCATGGCTGCCCTTCGTGCTCGCCGCCGCCCTGACCGTCACCATGGTTACCGCTTTTGCTGTGCACCCCACTTACCGCACGGTGGTCCCGGTGACACCGGAACTGGTCAAGGCGCATCCGGAAGCGGCTGCGGCCGCCACTCCGGTGCGGATCAACTGGCCGTTGGTCGCCATCCCGGTGCTGGGCATGGTGGCCATGGGCACGTTCTTCGGGGCAACCCAGAACGCACTCAGCGCCTTCGGCGGCACCTTCGGAGCGGCCGACGCGGCGGGCCTGCTGTACGCTCTGCTGGGCCTGACGTCGGCCTTCGGCGCCCTCTCTGTCGCCTATTGGCCGGCGCGGTGGACGCATGCCTGGCGCTGGGTCGTCTGTGCTGCCTTGATGACGGCATTCTGCTTCTTGCTGCTGCTGCCGGACGACGTGCTGCCGATGATTTTCGTGCTGCTTCTGGTCGGCGTGCCCGTCGGGCCGACCATGGTCACCATCTACGGCATTGGCAGCGTGGTCGCTCCGGACGAGCGTCTTGGCACGATCATGACGCTGCTGGCCAGCGGCGTTGTCCTCGGCTCGGCGTTGGGTTCGGCGTTCGCCGGTGCACTGGCCGAAACCTCGGGGCATTCCGGCGCCTTCCTGGTCTCGATTGGCGCGGCGGGCATGCTGTTGGTGCTCGGCCTGGTTGCCGCCGCCGTCGTCAGTCGCGGGCGGCGCTGAGGCAGATCAGCGCAGTTCTGCCTCGATGGTGGCAGCAGAGCGCTTCAGAGCCGCCGCGATCTCCCGGTCGGGAGTATCGGTGCGGATGTAGACCACAGATATAGCCGCCGGCAGTTGTCCGGGAACGGAGACTGGCACCGCCACAGAGGAGACACCCGGGATGACCTCGTCATGACTCACGGCATAGCCGGTTTCCTTGGCCAGTTGGGCTTCAGGCCGGATCTGTTCTCCCGGTGCATGCTGCTCCCACTGTTCCCGGGTCAGCGCCGACTGGATGGCGATTCCCGGCGCTCCGGCGGCGAAGGAATGACGCGTGCCCGGATGCTGGACCAGCGCCGTTGTGTGCCGCGGCTCCACCGTGACCAGCGTGACGCAATCGTGCTGATCCCAGACAGCGATAAAAGCGGTCATCATCAGGTCGTTCGCCAACGTGGTCAGCTCCGGCAGCGCCGCCGACTGCAGGTCGCGCGACACACCGCGTGCCAGCGCGGCCAACCCTGGCCCCGCCTGCACACGTCCGGCCGAATCCCGCATCAACAGCGAATGGTCTTCAAGAGTGCGCAGGATCCGGTAGGCGATCGAGCGGTGCACTTCCAAAGCTTCGGACAGCTCAGCGATGGTCATCGGCGACTGTGCTTCGGCTAGGATCTCCAGCGCTCTTATGCCGCGCGACAGGGTCTGCGAGTGCGCCGCGGCGGGCTTGGTGGGAGTCTGGCTCATCGGACCATCCTAGGAAGAGTAACTGGGGAGCGCGCTTTGTTGGAGACGGAGTCACAGGGCTGTGCAACGCCTCACATCTTCCATTGTTCTATATCAGGACGAAGTGTCCAACTATAGAACGTTCGCGGCGGGCGGCACTCTGCGGGCGGCGGCGGGGAGTGGGGATGCAATGGCGAGCGGAGCGACGTTACCCAATTGATATGACGACACTATGTGTCCCCTATCACTGTCCGGTAGTATGGCTGGGGTCACATTACCGACCGTTCGGTAAATACCGTTCTGTGAACACAACGGAGAATAATATGTCCACGTCAGAAGAGTTGGCAGGCAACATCAGCCCGGCCACACGCCGCGAAGAGCGCAAAGTGCTCGCCGGCACCTTGGTTGGCACCACCATTGAGTGGTACGACTTCTTCATCTACGCTCAAGCCGCCGGATTGGTGCTGGCCTCCCTGTACTTTGCCCCGTTGTCGCAGGAGAGTTCTGGCCTGGCGCAAATCGTTGCGTGGGCCTCGCTGGGCATCAGCTTCCTGTTCCGCCCGCTCGGCGCCATCGTCGCCGGGCACCTCGGTGACCGTCTTGGCCGGAAGATGATGCTGGTCTTCACGCTGGTGCTCATGGGCGCAGCCACCGCGCTGATCGGTGTGCTGCCGACCTACGCCCAGATTGGCATCTGGGCTCCGATCCTGCTGGTGTTCCTGCGCATCCTGCAAGGTTTCTCGGCCGGCGGTGAATGGGGCGGCGCTGCCCTGATGTCCGTCGAACATGCCCCGGTCAACAAGCGCGGCTTCTTCGGTGCGTACCCGCAGATCGGTGTTCCGTGCGGCATGATCCTTGCCACCGGCGTGATGTGGCTGCTCAGTACCATGCTGACAGAAGAAGCTTTTATGAGCTGGGGCTGGCGAGTACCGTTCCTGTTCTCGATCGTGCTGATCCTCGTCGGCTACTTCATCCGCCGCTCGGTGGATGAGTCACCGGTGTTCAAGGAGATGCAGGATCGCAAGAAGGAATCGGCCGCTCCGCTGGGCCAGTTGTTCAAGCACAACTGGAAAGAAGTCATCCAGACCGCGCTCATCTTCATTGCCAACAACGCGGCCGGTTACCTGCTGATCGCGTTCTTCGCTTCCTACGCCACCAAGCCGGTGGAGGATGGCGGCCTGGGCATGGACCGTCCGTCTGTGCTGCTGGCAACCACGCTGGCGGCCTTCGGCTGGTTGATCTTCACCATGTACGGGGGCATTCTCTCCGACAAGATCGGACGCATCCGGACTTTCCAGATTGGCTACGTCTGGGTCCTGCTGTGGCAGATCCCGATGTTCATGCTGATCGACACCGCGAGCATCGTGCTGATGGGCATCGCGATGTTCGTCCTGACCATCGGGCTGGGCCTGTCCTACGGTCCGCAGTCGGCTCTCTACGCCGAGATGTTCCCGGCCCACGTCCGCTACTCCGGCGTATCCATCGGCTACGCCATCGGCGCGATTCTTGGCGGCGCGTTCGCCCCGTTGATCGCCGAAGTGCTGCTGGGCGCGACGGGAAGCACCATCTCCATTGGAATCTACATTATGGTGCTCTGCGTCATCTCGCTCGCGGCCGTAACTTCGGTCAAGGAGACGAAGGGCAAGAACCTGCGGGTGGAGGTTGCGCATCAGGAGTACCTGCAGCAGCACCCTGAGGCGCGCGACTCCCAGTAGGGAGTGCAAGGACAGCTACGCGGACCGTCGTCGGTACATTACCGGCGGCGGTCCGCTGCTGTCTCGGCTGCAGGCAGCAGCTACCGTGGGAGCGCGGCCAGTACCTCGTCGTCGCTGACCTGGTTAAAGTGCCGGTAGGCCTCGCCGACGGCTCGAAAGCCCCGCGGCTGACGTAGGCAGACGACGGCGTCGGCCAGTTTTTCCAGTTCTGCGCAGGTCTGCGGGGGCCCCACCGGGACGGCGACGACGATCGCGCGCGGCTTGCTCTGCCGAACAGCCTTGATCGCGGCCTTCATGGTGGCGCCGGTTGCCAGACCGTCGTCGCACAGGATGGCGGTGCGGCCGCCGACCTCTGTCATCCTTCCGTGAAGATACGCCTCCTGGCGCCGCTGCAGTTCGGCACGTTCGGTGGCTTGGACGGCCTGGAGGCGCTGCTCGCTGTAGTTGCGGCGGCGCAGTTCGGCCACAATGTGGTCCACCATGACGACGGCGGTGTGCCCGCCGTGGGCGGCCAATGCGCCGAAGGCCACCTCCGGTTGGTCGGGAATCCCCAACTTGCGGACAATGAGGGCATCGAGGTCGACGGCGAGTTCTTTCGCCAGAACAGCAGCCACCGGAACGCCGCCACGAGCCAGTCCCAGTACGACTACGTCGTCGCGCCCGCGGTAATCAGCCAATTCGGCCGCCAATTGATGCGCCGCATCGGACCGGTCGACAAAAGGGGAAGGCGTCCCGCTCAACAGTCCCACGGCCTCCAGTATCCTCTCCCATCTGCCAAGGGGCGAGGGACAGGGCGAACCGGGGCGAGGGACTGTGCCGACCGAGCGGGGGACTGCGTCGGTCGGTCCGCGGGCTGCGTCAGGGGGTGGCCGCGGGTCGCATGGTGTGCCCTGTAGCGATAGCCGCCAGCATCATAGTGGTTACCTCTGGTAAACGTTTTCAGCTCGATGGGTAGTTCTCCCCATCGCGGCCGTGCCGCTACCCGGATAAGCTCGTGTCAACGGTCGGGTTCGGAACGGGGGCCCGCACCGCCTCGGCCGGACTTGGGTCCGGGCGTGGAAGAGCCGGAGCCGCAGGATTCCCCCCAACGCCTGCTGCTCCGGCCCTTTCGTTTAACCCCGGCCTAAGGCCCCGGTTAGGTTGTCTTCAACCGTCGTCGGCGCCGAATCCGTTGCGCCGGTAGAGCTCAGCGACGTGGGCCTTCAGGTAGACATCAGTGCCAGGCTGCCAGGCTGCCAGGCTCGAGCCAGTGTCGGAGCCACGGAGAGTGGTCGCACGGGTGCACTTATATCCGGCTTCCCTCGCGCCCGCGCACTGACTTCCCTCGCGCCCGCGCACTGAAGAGGGCCGTCCGGCAGTTAGCGAGGGGGAGTGCGTGGGCACCAAGGGCTTTGGCCTGCGCGCGCGTTGTCTTGACGCGGGGTGGACTGGCCGGACAGATAGCTTTCCCGAAAAGGGTGGATGCCCCTGACGCGCACTACGTGGCGTCAGGGGCATCCACCCTTTTGGATATCGAGAGGCGGCGCTACTTCCTGAGAGTGTCCGCATCTTCGACGAGCAAATCGTCGAACTTCTCAAGATCGTCGCTGAGACCTGCGTACACTTCAGGCTTCTTAGACTTGAGGTAAGCGCCGTAGACGATGCCGCCGACGACAGCGAGCACGAGTATCCACGGCAGCACGAGCACATAGGGCTCCTCGGAACCTGCGACGAGCGGGAACTGAACAATCGCCATGACGCTGAAGACCGCGAGCGCGATAAAGCCAATGGCCGGTGCGATCAGGGTCGTCCAGAGTCGCGGGTCGCGCTTCTTGCGGAAGTAGACGACGACTGAAAGGGCGGCGATCGCCTGCACGATGATGATCGAGAGTGTCGCGAAGCCGAGACCCACCGGAACGAGTGTGAGGATCGACGGCAGATCCGGGAAGGCGAAACGGAAGATCGCCGCGATGACTAATGCAAAAATCAGGTTGGTCAGCAGCGCGCGCTGCGGCGCTCCCTTCGAGTTGGTCTTAGCCAGCCACCGCGGCAGCACACGTGCGCGACCGAGCGAGTAGAGGTAGCGTCCGGCCGAGTTGTGGAATGCCAGCTGCGCGGCGAAGAGGCTGACCACGACGAGCACCAGGGCGATGACGACGAAAACTGGCCCAAGATGCTTGTCGATGAGCATCAGGGTGAGGTCGCCCGCCTCGAGATGCTCAATTGCCGTCGCCTGCGCGATGTCGGGACCGATCGAGCTGACGATCGCCCATGCGGCAAACGCATGCATGAGACCGATGATGATGATGGACGCGTAGGTCGCTTTGGGAATGGTCCTGTGCGGATCCTTCGCTTCCTCACCGAAGAGCGCCGTTGCCTCGAAGCCGATGAACGCGGTGGCCGCGAGCAGCAGGCCGATCCACAATGATCCACCCATGACGATTTCAGGCGCGAACACCGAAAAATTGAAGCCCTGCTGGAAGAGCACGGAGAAGCCGAACACGAAGACCATGATGATTTCGAGCACGAGCGCGACACCCAAAACGACGGCGCTCACATGAATACCTGAGATGGCGAGCAGGTAAACGATGACGAAGAGCACCAAACCGGTCCAGAACCAATCGAGCGTGAACGCCTCACCGAAGAGTTCGGGCATGACGACCATGCCGGCGAAGAAGCCGATGGTTCCAAGGGCGCCGGCCACGAAGGCGTTGTAACCGATCGTGGCGATGATGCCAGTGATGAGGCCCGCAGTCTTGCCCAGGCCTTTCACCGCGATCGCGTAGAAGCCACCAGCGTTGGTCAGCTCCTTAGTGATCTGTGCGTAGCCGATCGCAAAGAGCAGCAGGGCCGCTGCGACCATAAGGATCGCGACGGGAACACCGCCGCCGTTGCCGTGCGCGATCGCGAGCGGGAGCACAACAATGAGCACCGTGACTGGAGCCACCGCAGCGAGTACGAGAAAGACGATCGAACTTACTCCGAGCTGGTTGCGTGCCAACACCTCGGTCTGTTTTTCAGACAACAGAACTCCAATCGAATGAGTTGTGGTGAATATCGGAAACGAACCACGCTCCCGGACTAATAGAGCCAGTGTGGACCCGAAACAGCAGTTCCGGCTTGTCATTCCGTGCATGAAGTTAGACAATGCGCGCCGTAAGCTGGCCGGGCCGAGCGGCGGCTGCAGCCCTTTATGCAGGGAAGGACGAACGGCCGGTGTAGCCGAAGTCGGAGAGCAGGTTGACCCCGTTGACCGCCCGCGAGCGGTGTGAGGCCAGGTAGCTGACCGTCCAGGCAATGTCCTCGGCTGACTGCAGCGGAAAGGACGGCTGGTCCATGGCCTCGTCGCCGAGGCCGCGCCGGGCCAGTGGTGTGTCAACAATGGACGGGCAGACACTGTTGACCCGGATGCCGTGCTCGTCGAAGAGTTCGACGGCGAGGGCGCGGGTCATCTGGACCAATGCGCCTTTCGACGCGTTGTACGCAAGCATGCCCGGCACCGCGACGAAACCGGAGTCAGAGCCGACCATCGTCACGCTGCTGCCCGCGGACTTCTTGAGGTAGGGCAGGGCATGCTTGACTGCCAGGAAGGTGCCGACAACGTTGACGTCGAGTACTTCCCGGAAGCTCTTCGCCGTGACGTCCTCGCAGGCCGCTCCCATTTCGCCTTCGATGCCGGCACAGGTGACGAGCGCGTCGAGACCACCCAACTGCCCGGCCAGATCGGTCACCGCCTTGTCCACCTGCGGATCTTCTGCGACATCCGCGCAGACTCCGGCCGCCCGCCCTGGTCCTGTGCTGCCGAGTTCGGCCAGCGCTGCATCCAGCCGGCCCGGATCGCGTCCCATGATGCCGACGTCGGAACCCGCCTGGACAAACAATTGCGCCACCGCCAGCCCGATACCAGAGGAACCGCCGGTGATGAGGACGCGCCGGGGGAGCTGGGTCCCGGCTGATGGTGACGACGACATGCGTACTCCCGCTTTCCTCCACTCGTTGGGTGTCCTGCCGCCAGCTGTGCTGAAGAGGACATGAGTCAAAGTAGTCACAGATCCCGGGCAATGGAAGAGCGGTCCGAAATGCAGACTGTCGGTCTGTTTTTTATACTTCTTGCAAAGGATTCTCCTTTTCCTGAACTGCCGGTATAGTCGGCCCGAACAGCCCCCATCCCGTCCGTACGAGGAGTCTCATGACGCAGTTGACCCGCGATGAAGCCCTGGCCATCGCCAGAAACGCCCTGCCGATGTTTGGCATTGGCCCCGGCGCCGCCATCGACTTCGTCAAGCAGCGCGAGAACGTTGTTTTCCGCGTGACCGACGGCGATGCCTCCTACGCGGTGAGGATCCACAGGCTCGGGCACCGAACTGACGACGAAGTCCGGACCGAGGGCGCCTTCATGGCGGCCCTTCACCAGTTAGGCGTTCCCGTTTCGGATGTGGTGCGGACAGTCTCCGGCGGTCTTTTCGCCGAGGTTAGTGGCAGCGACGGCGAGGCCTACCAGATTGATGCCCAGCACTGGGTGGACAACAGCAGCCCTCTTGGCGATGCAGGTGATGCCTGGATGGGGACCGATGCGCTGACTGTCGGGGTTTTCTCGCGGCTGGGGGAGATCTGTGCCCGGTTCCATAGCGCTTCCCGGCATATCGGGAAGATCCCCGGCTATTCCAGGCCAGCGTGGGATCTGGACGGACTCACCGGACCCGGGGCTTTGTGGGGCGACCCGCGGCGGCTTGCCGGGACAGCTGAGGACCGCCGCCTGATCGATACCGCCGAAAAGCGCATCCGCGAGCGCCTGCTCAGCCTGGGCACTGCGCCCGAGTTCTTTGGCGTAATCCATGCCGACTTCACACCGGAGAACGTGCTGGCGGCCGGCAGTGACTTCGTTCTGATCGATTTCGATGACTTTGGCGAGGGCTGGTGGCTCTTCGACCTGGCCACCATCTTGTTCTGGTACCACCGGCATCCCCACGCCGATTGTTACCGGGCCGCCCTGCTGGACGGCTACCGCAAGGCGGCGGAGATTCCGCAGCGGGCCCTCGAAGAATTGGATACCTTCGTCCTGGCGAGGGCGCTCACATACCTTGGGTGGGCCGCCGATCGTCCTGACGATGAAACGAGCGGTTTCCTTCGGGCCGAAGTCCTGCCGGTCGTCGTCGAGATGTGCCGCGACTACACGGGCACACTGGCAAAGGTGCATTCCAAGGGACAGGCCGTGGGGGACCAGCAATTGCTGGACCGCCGGGCGGCAACCATCGGGCCCTATTCCCCGCTGTTCTATGACCGGCCGCTGCACTTGGTCTCGGGGGAAGGGGCGTGGGTCGTCGATGCCGAAGGCAGGCGCTATCTGGATGCCTACAACAATGTCCCGCAGGTCGGCCACGCGAATCCGCGGGTGGCCGAAGCGGTATGCGCGCAAATGAAGTCGCTCAACGTCCACACGCGCTATCTCAGTGCGCCGATTGTGGACTATGCCGAGCTGCTCCTGCGCACCTTTGACGCCCCACTCGACCGGGTGTACTTCACCAACAGCGGTTCGGAGTCAAACGAACTGGCACTGCGCATTGCACGGCACATGACTGGCTGCAGCGGCATGATCGTGACGGACCACAGCTACCACGGCAACACCATCAGCCTGGCCGCGCTCACCACCGGCCTCACGGTTTCGGAACCGCTCGGTGACCATGTCCGGACCATCCACGTTCCTGACCTTGACGGGGAGGGCCAGGCCGGCCGCCCCGGCGATATGCTGCAGGCAGCCCTGGCCGCAGTCGACACCGCCATTGCTTCACTGCAGGAGGCAGGCCACGGGGTCGCGGCGCTCCTTATTGAGCCGGCATTCTCCACCGAGGGGTTGCCCCGCGTGCCCGAGGGCTACCTTGAGGGCCTGGCTGAACGGGTCCGGGCAGCCGGAGGGCTGGTGATCGCGGACGAGGTGCAAACCGGCCTCGGGCGGTTGGGCGACGAATGGTGGGGCCATCAGGCCACGGGAATCAAGCCCGATGTGGTGACCCTGGGTAAGCCGTTGGGCAATGGCTACCCGCTGGGTGGAGTCGTCACCACCGAGCACGTCCTCGAATCATTCAGCAGCACCAACATGTATTTCAATACATTCGCGGGCACACCTGCGGCAGCCGCTGCCGGCCACGCCGTGCTCAACGAGATCATCGACCGGGGGCTGGTTGCCCGTGCAGGTGAACTCGGACGGCATGTAGCGGCGCGGCTGGGCGAGCTCGTCGAGCGCCATCCGAGGGCAGCAGCGGCCAAGGGGCGCGGCCTGTTCTTCGGACTGGCGCTCGTCGACAGCGCCGGAGGCCCCGACAGAGACCTGGCTAAGCGGATCGTCGAAGCTTTAGTGGGTGCCGGCATCCTGATCAGCCGAATCGGACCGAACGAGAACATTCTCAAGATCCGTCCGCCGCTGGTGATCGAAGGGGACGAACTGGACCGGGTTATCGACGTACTGGATGCCGCGTTACTGGCCGAAGCCGGGCAGCCGGCGGCGCGGGTATGAGCGCCGCGGAACAGGAGCACACCACCATGGACCGCGCCCCCGGGCAGGGGACCGTACCCGAACTGCCAGAGCCGCTTCCGCTGCGGAAACGGCAACAACTTCGCACCCGCCAAGACCTGGTGCGCGCGACGATCGACATCATCGATGCTGCAGGCGCCAAGACCGCCACCATTGATCGGATCACGGTACGTGCCGGAACATCAAGGGCAACCTTGTACGCCCATTTTCCGGGCGGCCGGACGGATCTGATGTCCGAGGCCTACCGGACCATCGGGCAGGATCTCATCGACGCTGCTGAGCGCGATGCCGCCGGGCAGGACGATTGGATCGAGAAGCTCTGCGCCTACCCGCGGGCGATGCTCGACTTGGCCGCCCGCCGTGAATTGAGCCTGTTCTACAACGTCTCCGGACCCCAGCACTTCGGCATCGGCAGGCGGCGGGGCAGCGCGTCGAAGCATACGCTGGATACTTTTGTCCGCGAGCTTCGCAACGAGCAGGACAAGGGCGGCCTCCGCGCCGAACTCGACATCGAGGCCATTGCCGGCCTGCTGATCGGAGCCATTCGGGAAGCAGGCATCGATGCCTCCCGGGATCCGGGCACGGCCCCGCGCAACCTGTCGGCGTTCCGCCAGCTCCTGGAAGCCGTCGCGGGCCGCTAGCGGCAGGCGTCGTCCGTTCCGCACACTTCCCAGCAGACGGGCCCGCACCTGGTTCGGGTCTGCCTGCTGCGTTCCTCGTTATGGGCTCCCACCCAAGGCCGCTGCGGGAAGCGGCGCGGTCAGGTGCGCCGGTACGTGCTGGGCGGGACACCGAAGGCACTGCGAAAGACCCGGCTGAAATGGGCGGCATCGGTGAAGCCCCAGCGGGTTGCGATGGCACCGACTGCGCGGTCGGCCTGTAGCGGATCGCGCAGGTCGCGGCGGCAGCGCTCGAGCCGGCGGGCGCGGATCCATCCGGCCACCGTGGTTCCGGCGTCGTGGAAAATGCTGTGCAAGTGCCGGGTGGAGATGAAATGGGCTGCGGCGATGGCTGCCGGTGACAGCTCCGGGTCGCCCAGGTTCGCTTCGATGTGCTGGCGGATACGAGCGAGCAACTCGCTGTGGTGGCCGCGCTGCGGCGGCCCGTCCCCGCTGTGCAGCTCGCTGTCGAACAAGGTTGCCAGCAGGTCTACGGCGTTATGGGCCAGCCGGTGGCCGCTGGGGCCCGACAGCAGCTCAAGGTTGTCCGCCAGCTGCACCATAAACGGGCTGATCATCCGGCCGATGCCGGCATCCCCGGCCATCCGGACAGCCGTCAGTTCGGCCACCGACTCCGTCGGCAGATCCAGCGCGTCGTGCGGGAACATCAACACCAGGGTGCGGAAGTCGTCGTCGAACTCCAAGGTGTAGGGCCGGTGGGTGTCATAGACGGCCAGATCACCCGGCCGCAGGGCGGCTTCGCGGTTGTCTTGGATCAGGATGCCGGTGCCGGACAGCTGCAGGTTGAGTTTGTAGTAGAGGCGGTCGGACCGAGTGATCAGCGCCGGCGTGCGCAGCACTTTGTGGCTGTTCGCGGTCACTTCCACTACCGACAATTCGTCGAGGACGCGCGACCGCAGGCGGCCGCGGAAACCGGTGGGGGAGTTGGTGCGGGCCTGCAGGGGCACAAAGGACTCGGAAATGAGCGTGTTCCACTCGGAGAACGAGTGGGCTTCGGCGACCTGCACGGCTGAAGGCGCGGAGCCGCGGAAGTCGCTGGCAGTGCCGGATTGGCTGTGGGTGCTGCGTTCGGGATAGGTAAGCGTCACGGTGGCCCCTTCGCTTGGAACCTGGATCAGGTGTGTCTCACGACACAGTCCCCATACCATAGCGCCTGCTCCGCCGCCTTGTCATCTATTTTCCACAACCGGCGAAAAAAGAAGTGGATCAGGAATCCGCCGCGACCATGCGGAGCCAGCTGTCCAGATGTTCAATCAACTGTTCGGGGGAGTGGTGGTCCGGGGTGAGGGAGGCCGTGATCTGTGCGCCCAACAGGAAGGACATGAGCTGCCCTGCCAGTACGTCATCGCTGGCCTGGGTGTGGACCTCGCCAGCTTCCCGCGCCTCGGCGAGGAAGCGCATGAAGTCCACGCGCCAACGTTCCATCGAGTCGGCATGGAGTGCGGCCTTGTCCGGGTCGTTGAGGGCCTTTTGCCAGAAGGGGATGACCAGTCGGGCCTCGCTGATGGTCACGTCTGTCACCGGCAGGACTTCCATGCAGTAGCGGCGCAGGGCGTCCAGGCCGCTGTGGCCGCGGATGGAATCGGCCACCCGCCGGTTTGTCTGGTCGAAAACGTAGCCGAAGGCAAAGGCCAGCAGGTCGTCCTTGGTGGGGAAGTAGGGCTTGAGGGCGCCGTTGGCAAAGCCCGCTTCCGCGGCAATTTCACGCATGGTGGCACCGTCGATGCCGTACCGGGCGATGATCCGCCACGTAGCCTGGACCAGTTCGATCCTGCGTTGGTCGTGGTCGACGATCTTCGGCACCGGCAGCCTCCAGATAAAACGTGCGTAGAAAAAACCCTTGCCTTGAATCCTACTGAGGGTTATTCTCTACGAACATAGAAAAAAGAACGTGGTGTCGCTCACAGCTGCTTTCCGGCCCGCGTTTTCCCCGTCGTTCGTGAAAGGGCCGCTATGACCACCGCTGCTGCCGCCACTGTTTCCTCCTATGCTTTGGCCTCCGCCGAAGAAATCACCGCCGTCCGCACCATCCTGGCCGAGGCGGGGCTGGCGGGGGAAAACACCCGCTTCGCCTACCTCGGGCTGCTGGACCCGCCGCGCCGCGGAGGCGAAGCGACCGAAGACCGGCGTTTCCGCGCCTTCCTGCTCGATGTCACCGGTGCCGCGCCGAAGGACGTGACCGTCTCCGTCACTTCCGGCAAGGTCCTGACGGTGGCCGAGCTGGATACCTCGGTGACCGGCGAGTTGCCGGTGCTGGAGGAGGAGTTCGAGGTTGTTGAAGCGATCCTCTCCACCGATGAGCGCTGGCTGAAAGCCATCGCCGAGCGCGGTCTGGAGATCGACAAGGTGCGGGTCGCTCCGCTCTCTGCCGGCGTGTTCGAGTATCCGGAGGAGAAGGGCCGGCGGATCCTGCGCGGCTTGGCCTTCTACCAGAACTTCCCCGAGGACAGCGCCTGGGCACACCCGATCGACGGGCTGGTGGCCTACGTGGACATCGTGAACAAGACCGTGGACCAGGTGCTGGACTTCGGTGCCATGCCCGTTCCGGCCGAGCACGGCAACTACACGGATCCGGACCTGACCGGCGAGCTCCGCACCACGCAGAAGCCCATCGAGATCACCCAGCCCGAGGGCCCCAGCTTCACGGTCACCGGCGGCAACCACATCGAGTGGGAGAAGTGGTCTTTCGATGTCGGCTTCGACGTCCGAGAGGGCGTGGTGCTGCACAACATCGGCTTCCAGGACGGCGACCGCACCCGCTCCATCATCAAGCGGGCATCCATCGCGGAAATGGTGGTCCCTTACGGCGACCCGTCGCCGGTGCGCTCCTGGCAGAACTACTTCGACACCGGCGAATACCTGGTGGGCCAGTACGCCAACTCGCTGGAACTGGGCTGCGACTGCCTGGGCGAGATCACCTACCTCTCGCCCGTGATCGCCGACGGTTTTGGCAACCCGCGCGAGATCCGCAACGGCATCTGCATGCACGAGGAGGACTACTCCATCCTGGCCAAGCACTCCGACCTGTGGACCGGGATCAACTACACCCGCCGCAACCGGCGCATGGTGGTCTCCTTCTTCACCACCATCGGCAACTATGACTACGGCTTCTATTGGTACCTCTACCTGGACGGCACCATCGAGTTCGAGGCCAAGGCCACCGGGATCGTGTTCACCAGCGCCTACCCGGGCAAGGGCTACGAGTACGCCTCCGAGATGGCCCCGGGACTGGGCGCGCCGTACCACCAGCACCTGTTCAGCGCCCGGTTGGACATGGCACTGGACGGCTTCACCAACCGGGTAGAGGAAGAGGAAGCGGTGCGGGTTCCCCTCGGCGAAGGCAACGAGCGAGGCAACGCCTTCAGCCGCCGTCGCACGCTGCTGAAGACCGAGGCCGAGGGCGTCCGCGAAGCCAACATGCCGGCCGGCCGGACCTGGCACATCTCCAACCCGGAATCCGCAAACCGGCTCGGCGAGCCGGTGGCCTACAAGCTGATGCCACAGGGCCAGCCCATGCTGCTGGCCGACCCGGAGTCGTCGGTGGCCAAGCGCGCGGCGTTCGCCGCCAAGGACCTGTGGGTCACCCAGTACTCAGAGGACGAGCGCTACCCGACCGGCGACTTCGTAAACCAGCATGCCGGCGGCGCCGGGCTGCCGGCCTACGTGGCGCAGGACCGCAACATCGATGGCGAGGACATTGTGCTCTGGCATACCTTCGGCCTGACCCACTACCCGCGGGTGGAGGACTGGCCTATTATGCCCGTAGACACGGCCGGATTCAGGCTCCGCCCGGATGGTTTCTTCGACCGCAGCCCCGTGCTGGACGTGCCGGCAAGCAAGCCTGCCGCCGGCGGGCACTGCCACCGCTAACCAGGGGGTGTGGAGATGACCGCGGTCGCGCAGTTGAGATCCACGGCACCGCACGACGGCGGCGCGTGGCTTGTGCCGCTGGCACGGCTGTGCGCCGTGGTCGCCTTCATATCCATCGCCGCCCACCTGTGGATGGCCTGGCAGCACCTGGACACGCCGTGGCAGAGTCTGTTGATGCTGGCCATGGCGGCGTTCTGCCTGCCGTGCGCACTGAAAACGTGGCGCCACGGCGGGGCCGGACCCGCCCGGATGTTGATGTTCGCGGCGCTGGGTATGGCAGCCTTCCACACCCTGCTGCTGACGGGGGCCGGCTCGCATGCCGGCGGCCATGCCGGGCACGGGATGGCCTCAGCCGCGGGCAGCACTGTGATCGCTGGCGGCCACGCCGGGACCGCCGTCCCGTCCGCGCCGTTGACAGCGGCCCTTCCGCACACCGAAATGATGCTGGGCGTCATCCTGCTGGAACTGGCGGCGGCCATGTCGGCGGCCCTCTACCTGCACCGGCTGCGCCAGCGCCGCTAGAAGCGCAGGCTGACTAAGGTTTTGGCCCGCGTTGCGGCGCGAAGGTCCCTCGCCGTTTGGCAGCGGAGTGCGCCGGGCGTATGAATGAGGGGTGACCCCAGACTCCGACTCCGCGCCAGAGAACCGTCCTGCTGTCGACCTTTCGGTCGGCCCCGACGGCCCTGACGGCGCCGAGGCGGGCTTCGTGCCGGATCCCGGCCGCTGGCGGATCCTGGCCGTGCTGCTGGTGGCCATCTTCATGTCGCTGGTCAGCGTCAGCATTGTTAACGTGGTGCTGCCGTCCATCCAGATCGGGCTGGGGGCGTCCGACTCGGACCTGCAGTGGGTGCTTTCCGGCTACGCGCTGACCTTCGGTGTGGTGCTGGTGGCCGCCGGCCGGGCGGGCGACATTCTGGGCCGCGGGCCGTTGTTCATCGCGGGTGTCGCGCTTTTCACGCTCTCCTCGGTGGCCGCCGGACTGGCTCCCGACCCGCTCACCCTGAACATCGCACGCTTTCTGCAAGGGCTGGGTTCCGGACTGTTGAATCCGCAGGCCGTGGGCATGATCCAGCAGTACTTCCGCGGCGCCGAACGCGGCCGGGCCTATGGCGCACTCGGCAGCGTGATTGGGATTTCGGTGGCCATCGGGCCCTTGCTCGGCGGGATGATCATTGAGTTCGTCGGCGTGCAGCAGGGGTGGCGCTGGACGTTCCTGGTGAATGTTCCTTTCGGGATCCTGGCCATTGTGCTCGCCTTGATGTGGTTCAAGCCCCGGCACGCCGACGGCCGCGGGGATGCTGCCACAGCCGATCGCGACTTGGATCCGCTCGGAGCTGTGCTCCTGGGACTGGCGGTGCTGGCGCTGCTGCTGCCGTTCGTGGAACGCGGGACCGGTCCCTGGATCTGGCTGCTGCTCCCCGGCGGAGCGGCACTGCTGGCGTCGTGGGCGTGGTGGGAACATGCCTACCGACGTCGTGGCCGGAGCCCGATGGTGGACCTGCGCATCTTCCGCACGCACAGCTTTTCGAACGGCTCCGTGATTGCCGGCCTGTACTTCATGGGTGTGACCAGCGTGTGGGTGTTGGTGGCGCTCTACATCCAGCAAGGTCTGGGCGGCACCGCGCTTGAGGCCGGGCTGATCGGCCTGCCCGCCGCCCTGCTCGGCGCGTATGCCTCGCACTGGTCCGGCAAGCGAGTTCTGGAGCAAGGGCGGCAGTCGATCGTCGTCGGAATCCTCTGCGCGTTGCTGGGGCTGGGCCTGACCATCGCGGTCATCCAACTGGAGGCGGCCGGCGTGCTCAGCATCTGGTGGATGCTGTTGACGTTGTCCTTCATCGGCATGGCACAGGGATTGATCATTACCCCCAACCAGACGCTGACGCTGGCCGAGGTGCCGTTGGAGTATTCCGGCAGCGCCGGGGGAGTGCTGCAGACGTCGCAGCGGATTGGCACCGCCGTGGGCATCGCGGTGATCACCGCCGTCGCCTTTTCCGTCCAGGCCATGGCGGGCTGGACCGCGGCGATCACCGCGGGACTCTGTGTCACTGCTGTCTCTGTCATGGCTACGCTGGTGATTGCCGTCTCCGATGCCCGCCGCGGCTCGCGTGCGTCCTTACGGCGGGCCGGCAGCAGCTGATTCCGCGCGCTGCCGCCACCGGGCTGACCGGAGCCAGCGGCACACGGGCCCCGGGCAACCGTGGATCAGCGCCGGCGGACTTCGATGTGTCCCTCGCGGACGCGCGTCTCGTAGGCCGGCTGCTCGGAACTGGCAGGGCCTCTGACGACGCTGCCATCCGCCAGACGGAACGTGCTGCCGTGCCAGGGGCAGGTGATGCACCCGTCGTCCACCGTGCCCTCGTCCAGCGGTCCGCCCATGTGGCTGCAGACGCTGTCCAGAGCCCGGAGGGTGCCGCCGCTGCGGTACAGGACCAACGACAGGTCACCGACCTGCACTAGTTGCGGCGTGTCATCTGTCAGCTCGCTCGCGGCCAGCACACTGGTCCATTCGGCCGGCCCCTCCCGCCACGCAGTGTGGTTGATGTTGACCCCGCGCGAGTAGCTCAAATGCCCGCCGAGGTAACCGCCGGACATGAGCAGACCGAACCCGCCCAAGGCGATCACTTTGGCGACGCCGCGGCGGCCGCAGCGGCGGGCCACCAATGATGCCGTGAAGCAGACCAGTGCCGTTGCGTTGGCGGCGGCATGCACGATTCCCACCCGGCGGTCCCCGCCCTGAGTATCCGACCAGTCGTTGAGCCCGGCCCAGGCGGTGGGCGCCGCCGTCAGGATTCCGGCCGTGACCAGCAGGTCGGCGGCAGGCTCGGCGCGGCGGCCGCCCACCGTGTCCAGCAGCGTCGCCATGGTCCACGCGCCGATGGGCAGGTCGGTCATGAGCGGGTGCAGCGGATGCCCCAGATAGCTGCCGCTGAGGATGTTCCGGATTGGCCGCGGTTTAACAATTCGGCCCACCAGACCGGCGATCGGCTGCGCAACCTTGTCCAGTGCCTCGGTTTGTTCGATCCGTGCCATCAGCTTGTGCAGAGCAGACATGGGCGTTCCTCTTCCCCCTAGAGTGGTGGCCAACGGGCAGCCCCGCCGGCCGCTGACCGGCCCCCAGTAGCTGCCAGTGTTGCACCGGCTGTCGGAAGCGGCAAGGGTACGCAAACGCCGGTGGGCGGCCTCCGTACGGAAGCCGCCCACCGGCGTCGTTATTCAAGCGGGCCTGAAGGAACTAGACCTGGTTGCCGATCTTGAAGCCCTTCGACGCCTGGCCGCGGAAGGTGCCGTCCTCGTCGTCCTCACGGGTGAAGGAGAACCCGTCGGCGCCGATGGTCACCTCCATCTCGGAGTTGTCGGTGCGCTCGACGACTTCCTGCGGGTTGCCGTCAAGGTCCAGCACCAGGGAGGCCTCGGTGTACCAGGACGGGACCACCGGGTTGCCCCACCAGTCGCGGCGCTGGTTGTCGTGCACGTCCCAAGTGATGACGGGGTTGTCCGGATCACCGGTGTAGTAGTCCTGGGTGTAGATCTCCACACGGTGGCCGTCCGGATCCAGGATGTACAGGTAGAACGCGTTGGACACACCGTGGCGGCCCGGGCCGCGCTCGATCCGGTCGGACATGCGCAGCGCGCCCATCTTGTCGCAGATCTGGATGATGTTGTGCTTCTCATGCGTGGAGAAGGCCACGTGGTGCATGCGCGGGCCGTTGCCGCCGGTCAGGGCGGTGTCGTGCACGGTGCCCTTGCGGTGCATCCAGGCGGCGTAGGTCACGCCGTCGGAGTCCTTGATGTCCTCGGTGACGCGGAAGCCCAGGTCCTCCAGGTACTTGCGGCCGCGCTGGACGTCCGGGGTGACCTGGTTGAAGTGGTCCAGGCGCACCAGTTCGCCGGCGGAGTAGAGGTCGTAGCGCATGTGCAGGCGCTCCACGTGGTCCACCTCGTGGAAGAACTCGTACGGGAAGCCCAGCGGATCCTCCACCCGCAGCGAGTCCCCGATGCCCTTGACGAAGCCTTCCTTGCGGCGCTCGGTGCGGCAGCCCAGCTCCTTGTAGTAGGCCTCGGCGCGGTCCACGTCCTCCGGGTTCCGGACCCGGTAGGCGAAGGCGGCGACGGCGGCGATCGGGCCCTTGCGCAGCACCAGGTTGTGGTGGATGAACTCTTCGAACGAGCGCAGGTAGATCGCCTCGTCGTCTTCGTGGGTCACGTGCAGGCCCAGCAGGTCCACGTAGAACGCGCGGGACTTGGCCAGATCGGTCACCACGATCTCCATGTAGGCGCAGCGCAGGATGTCCGGGGCCGGGACGGAGGGCTTGGGGATGACGTTGCTCATGATTCTCTCCTTCGAGCGGTAGGGATAAGGGTTAGGCGTCCGTCACTGCGGCGGCGTCTTCGGCTTTGCCGAAGACCGGGTTGTGCACCTCGCCGAGGTTGATGTGGACGGCCTGCTGGTCGGTGTAGAAGTCGATGGAGCGGTAGCCGCCCTCGTGGCCCAGGCCGGACGCCTTCACGCCGCCGAAGGGGGTGCGCAGGTCGCGGACGTTGTTGGAGTTCAGCCACACCATGCCGGCCTCCACGTTCTGGGCGAAGTTGTGCGACCGCTTGAGGTCGTTCGTCCAGATGTAGGCCGCCAGTCCGTACTTGGTGTTGTTGGCCAGTTCCAGGGCCTCTTCGTCCGTGTCGAACGGGGTGATGGCCACGACCGGCCCGAAGATTTCCTCCTGGAAGATCCGGGCGTCCGGGGCCACGTCGGCGAAGACGGTCGGCTGGATGAAGTTGCCCTCCGGGAATTCCGCCGGGCGTCCGCCGCCGGCGGTCAGGCGGGCCTCCTGCTTGCCGATCTCCACGTAGGACATGACCTTGTCGAAGTGCTCCGGGTGGACCAGTGCGCCGACCTCGGTGGTTTCCTCGTGCGGCAGGCCGACCTTGACCCGCTTGGCCTGGGCAGAATAGCGCTCGACGAATTCGTCGTAGATGCTCCGCTGGACCAGGATGCGCGAGCCGGCGGTGCAGCGCTCGCCGTTGAGGGAGAAGACGCCGAAGATGGTCGCGTCGATGGCGGCCTCCAGGTCGGCATCTTCAAAGACGACGGCGGGGGACTTGCCGCCCAGCTCCATGGACAGGCCCTTCAGGTAAGGGGCCGCGTTGGCGAAGATGATCTGGCCGGTGCGCGACTCGCCGGTGAACGAGATCAGCGGGACATCCGGGTGCTTGACCAGGGAGTCGCCGGCGAAGCCTTCTTCGCCGAAGCCGTGGACGATGTTGAAGACGCCCTCGGGCAGGCCGGCTTCCTCGAAGATCCCCGGCCACAGGGAGGCGGAGAGCGGGGTGAACTCGGCCGGCTTCAGGACCACGGTGTTGCCGGTGGCCAGCGCGGGTCCCAGCTTCCAGGACTCGAGCATGAACGGGGTGTTCCACGGCGTAATCAGGCCGGCGACACCGATGGGCTTGCGGTTGACGTAGTTTGCCTGGCGGCCGGGGACCTTGAAGGCGTCGTCGTGCTGGGAAACGATCAGGTCGGCGAAGAAGCGGAAGTTCTCCGCCGCGCGCTGGGCCTGCCCCAGGGCCTGCTTGATCGGCAGCCCGGTGTCGAAGCACTCCATTTCGGCCAGTTCCTGGCCGCGGGACTCGACGATGTCGGCGATCCGGTGCAGCACGCGGGAGCGCTGGCGCGGAAGCATGGTCGGCCAGGGACCGTTCTCGAAAGCGTCCTTGGCGGCGGCGACGGCCGCGGCGACATCGGCGACCTTGCCGGAAGCTGCCTTGATGTACGGCTTGTTGGTGACGGGGTCCAGCACGTCGAAGGTGTCGCCGTCGATGGAGTCGACGAGCTTGCCGCCGATGTAGTGCTGCAGGTGGGTGGGCAGGTTGTCCGGAACAAAGTGCTCGGCCATGATGGTCCTTTCCATTGGGAATTGCGGTCTCGGGTAGTCGGTTGGGTCTAGAGGGGCGAGGGCGGCATGCCGTCCGCGGCCAGATAGGCGTTGAGCGTGTTGGTCCGGTGGGCCCGGGCCGCCTTCTCCACCTCGCTGGTGCTGGCACCGGCGTCGATCAAATCCAGTAGTTGCTCGTGTTCCTCCACGGAGGAGCGGGCACGGCCGGGGATGTGGCTGAAGCTGGAGGCCCGCATGGCATTGAGCCGGTTCCAGCCCCGGTGGACCAGGTCCAGGATGTGCGGATTGGGGCAGCGCTCGTACAACACGGCGTGGAACCTGTCGTTGAGCTGGGTGAAGCGTGGCGGATCGAAGTCCTCCAGGCAGCGGCGCAACTCGGCGTTGATCGCCCGCGCCTCCGCCATGTCCACCGCGGAGAGCAGCGGAGCGGCCAGAGCCGTGGCAGCTCCCTCGATCACAGCCAGCGTCTCCATGGTGTGCAGGTACAACTCGGCATCAACGGCCGCAACCGTCGCGCCGATGTTGCGCTCGAAGGTCACCAGACCCTCGGCCTCCAGCCGGCGGATCGCCTCGCGCACCGGCACCGTGCTGCAGCCCAGTTCCGCGGCGATGGTGCCGAGGACTAGCCGGTAGCCGGGCACCAGCTCGCCCTTGGCGATCCGCTCGTGCAGCAGCTCGTAGGCCTGCTCCGATTTGCTGGGGGCCAGGGTGGTCACTTCGGCTGCTCCGCGACCCATGCGTCGTAACGGGTGCGCCATTCGGCGTTCATCGGGAACAGGCCCTCGATCTTGTTGCCTTCCTTGACCATCTCGAAGACAAAGGTGTCCTGGCGTTCCTGCTCCACGACCTCGTCGGCGATCTCTGCGGCCAGAGCCGGCGGGATGACCAGGATGCCGTTGTCGTCGGCCACGATGATGTCGCCGGGCTGGATGGTGGTGCCGCCGCAGGCGACGGTCACGTCGGTGTCCCACGGGACGTGCTTGCGGCCGAGGACCGCCGGGTGGGCGCCGTTGTAGAACGTGGGGATTTCCAGTGCCGCCACCTCGGACAGGTCGCGGACGCCGCCGTCGGTAATGATGGCTTCCGCGCCGCGCACCTGGGTGCGCAGGGCCAGGATGTCGCCGAGCGTGCCCGAGCCCTTTTCGCCGCGGGCCTCCATGACCAGGATCTCGCCCGGGCCGATGGCATCGATGATGCGCTTCTGGGCGTTGTAGCCGCCGCCGTGGGACTTGAACAGGTCCTCACGGTTGGGCACGTAGCGCAGCGTGCGCGCGGTGCCGATGACCTTCTGGCCGGGCTTGGTGGCCAGCAGGCCGTCAACGCTGACGTTGTTCAGCCCGCGCTTGCGCAGCGCGCCGGAGATGGTGGCGGTGGCAACCGAGAGCAGCTTGGCCTTGACCTCCTCGGTCAGCGCGGACTTGCCGGTGACTGCCGGGGCCAGGCCTGCGGCTTCTTCGCTGCCGAAGGCATCGATCCGGTCCTGGTCGGTGATCTTGGGGGTGTTGCCGAAGGAGGCGAATTCCGCTTCGCCCTGGGTGACGGTGGTGGACAGGCGGCCGGTGCTCAGGCCGGCGGCTTCGTCCGATACCTCCACCTCGACGACGTCGCCCGGCACGATCACGGAGGATCCGGCCGGGGTACCGGTGAGGATGACATCTCCCGGGTGCAGGGTCATCAGCTGGGACAGGTCGGCCACAATCCGCGCAAAGGAGAAGATCAAGCCGGCGGTGGTGTCGTCCTGGACAACCTCGCCGTTGACCCAGGTGCGGATCCGCAGCGCGTCCGGGTTGACCGATGAAGCCGGCAGCAGGGCCGGGCCAATCGGGGTGAAGCCGTCGCCCGACTTGGAACGGATGTTGGAGCCCTTGTCCGCATACTTGATGTCGTAGACGCCCAGATCGTTGCTGGCGGTCACCTGGCCCACGTAATTCCAGGCTTCCTCGACGGAGACGCGGCGGGCGGGCTTGCCGATGATCAAGGCGATTTCACCTTCGAAGGCCAGCAGCTCGGTGTTGGCGGGACGCTCCACGGTGCCGCCCGATAGGGCCAGCGAGGAGGAGGCCTTCATGAAGTAGGAAGGGTTGGCGGGAACCCGTCCGCGCTGTTCCGCCCGGGAACTGTAGGAGAGGTGTACGGCCAGCACCTTGCCGGCATCCTCCAGGATCTTGCTATCCACCGCCTGCAGCGTGGCGGCGGACTGGGTGACGTTGCCTTCGGACAAAGCATCCTCCTGTGAAGTACGAAATCGTATACGATCTATCATCGCGTGTGGCGGAAGCCACGTCAAGAGGGTGGCGAAACATTTCTCGAACGATCGGTCGGGGAGTTGCAAGGTGCGGGCACTGGCTTCGCTCGATGTTGTTCTTGGTGGCGCTCGCACGGATGGACCGGACCGAAGGGCCGTAGGGCTAGCTGGCGGAAGTTTGCGCCCTACGTCGAGATATTGCTGCCCGTTTTCATGGTCGACGCGCGGCCGCTATGCACCCGGGATCTGGCTAACACTGTAGCGGCGGCCGAGGACGATTCAAAGACTATGAATGGCTGCTGTTCAGCCCACGCTGGGAGCGCGGTTCGGCGGCGCGGGGATGGCCAGGTTCCCGGTGGTATTGCCGCCGGTACGCTCTGCGGGCGACTCGGCGGAGGGCTGCCCGGCCGAGGGCAGTTCGGCCACGGCGGATGCCGTTGCCGCGGATGCCGCGGCAACGTTGCCGGCTTCATCGGCTCCGGTGGAACCAAGCGAGGGCGAAACGACAGCGGACGGCTCGGGCAGCGGGGCTTCCGCCAGGTTCCGCAGGCTCAGCGCAACCTCGTGCGCGGTGGGCCGCGCATCCGGATTGCGGCTGGTCATCCGGGTCAGCAGATCTTTCCAGCGGGCCGGGAGCCAGCCTGGAATCTCCGGGTCGCGCAGCAGCCGGGCCAGGGCGGCCTCCATCGGCGTGCCGGAAAAGGCCTTCTCGCGGGTGAGGCATTCGAGCAGGACCAGTGCCAGCGAATACACATCGGCGGCTCCGGTGACCGGGTGGCCCAACGCCTGTTCCGGGCTGAGGTAGTTGGCAGTTCCGATGGTTGCGCCCTGGGCGGTGGTCATGCTGGCTTCGACCATCCGGGCGATGCCGAAATCGGACAACTTGGGGTGGTGCCAGGTGTCCTCGAGGTGGCCGTTGGCCAGCAGGATGTTGGCAGGCTTCACATCGCGGTGAATCACCCCGTGGTTGTGGATGTAGTTCAGTGCGTCGGCCAGATCGGCGCCAATCTGAGCCGTTTCGACGGACGTCAGCGGGCCGCCGCGCAATCTGCGCCGAAGGTCGGCTCCTTCGATCAGTTCCATCACCAAAAAACTGGCGGTGGCGCCGTCGTCGGCGGTGTGCAGGCCGGCGTCCAGCAAGGTGACCAGACCGGGGTGATTCAGGGTGGCCAGCAGCAAGGTCTCAGTATGCTGCCGCCGGTACTCGTCGTCATCGGGCGTCGTCGGAGCGAACATCTTGATGGCCACGTCGCGGCCCAAGGATTCATCCACGGCCCGGTACACAGAGGCTGACCCGCCGATCCCGATGAGCTCTCGCGTCCTGTAGCGCCCGCCCAGGATTGTCTCCATCAAGCCTCCACGCCGCGGGATTTGCTGTCGTCGGCCATTGTAGCGACGAACAGCCTGCTCCGCGTCTCCGGTTGGAAGCGAAAAGGGTTATCCGGCGAGGAATTCGATGGCGGCGGTCTTAAAGGCGCGGGAAGTCACCGCATTGGCGTGCGTACGGGCCGGCAGCCACATCAACTCGGCCGCCTCCGCGAGCGCGGCCAGCTCCGGAGCGGTGGCCGCCAGGTCGTCCCTGTCTCCGGCCACCAGCAGCACCGGCATTTTCGGCACGGCTTCGGCGGGCACGAACGGTTCCGTCTTGACCGCTTCGATCATGGTCATCAGCGCGAAGATGTCGTTGGACGGCACCAGCTTGGCCATCCGCAGCAATTCGGCGGTGTTGACGTCGTCGATCGGCGTCCCGTCGGCCAGGAAGCGTTGCGCGGCACGCAGGTCGAAGTCGGCCAGCGGGTCCGCGCTGCCCGGGCCGCCGAGCACCATCCTCCGGACCAGTTCCGGCTGGGTGGCGCCGAATTCCCAGGCCAGCCGCGCACCCAGGGAGTAGCCGATCAGGTCCACCCCGGTGTCGCTGTCGTCCTCTTTCAAAAGACGGACCTTGGCGTCCTGGATCAGCTGCAGCAGGTCGGCGCGGATCCGGCTGGGCGCGTACGCATCCATTTCTTCGGGCGCCGTGCTTTCGCCGTGGCCGGGAAGGTCCACCGTCACCACCCGCCGGCCGGCCTGGGTCAGCGCGGTGATCCAGCCGGCGTCCTCCCAGTTGAGCTTGGCGGAGGAGGCAAAACCGTGGAGCAGGATCACTGGCCGGCGAGGTCCTTCGGTGCCCTCGGCCGCCTCGTACACCTGCACGTGCAGGTGCGGGTCGACGCCTTCAACGGTGTGCACCCGGTGGGTTCCCATGTTTAGTCCTCGTCGTCGAGCGCCGCGGTCAAGCGGACGCGGCGCCTTGGCGCTTCTTCCTTCGGTACAGTGCCCACAATACCGGCGGTGTCGTCGGGGACCTCGAAGACAATCAGCGGGTCGCCCACCTTGATGGTGTCGCCGGGGCCGCCGTAGATTTTCACTACTTTGCCGGCCTGCGGCGAGGGCAGCTCAACGGCGGACTTGGTGGTCTCCACCTCCACCAGCGGGTGGTTGCGCTCGACCTGCTCGCCCTCGGCGACCAGCCACTCCAGCACGGTCGCCTCAATCAGGCCTTCGCCCAGATCGGGCAGGGGGAACGAAATTTCAGCCACGGCGATTCTCCAATACTCGCTGGATCCCGAACAGGATGCGGTCAATGTTGGGCACGTACTCGTCTTCCAGGTCTCCTGACGGGTACGGTACGTCGAATCCGGTCACCCGCTCAACGGGTGCACGCAAGGTGCCGAAGCAGCGCTCGGTGATCAGAGCCGCCACTTCGGCGCCCAGGCCGGAGGTAAGCGGTGCTTCATGCACGACGACGGCGCGTCGCGTCTTGGCCACGGACGCCGCCAAACCTTCGGCGTCGATGGGCTTGAGCCAGCGCAGGTCCAGCACTTCGACGTCGATGCCGTCTTCGGCGGCAAGTTCGGCCACCTGCAGGCAGCGGGCCACCATGGCGCCCCAGGCCACCAGCGTCAGGTGCTTGCCTTCGCGGACAATCCGGGAACCTTCGGGGGAGTAGCCGTCGGCGCTGGTGTCCACCGGCCCCTTCTGCCAGTAGCGGGACTTCGGCTCCATGAAGATCACCGGGTCCGGCCGCGTCGCGGCGTGCTTGAGCAGGTGGTAGGCCTCGTTCGGGCTGGACGGCGAGACCACCTTCAGGCCGGGTACATGGGCGAACAGCGATTCCAGCGACTCGCCGTGGTGCTCCGGGGCGCGGATCCCGCCGAAGCTGGGTACCCGCAGCGTGATGGGCATCGGCATGGTGCCGCGGCTGCGGTAGTTCATCCGGCCCACCTGGCAGACAATCTGGTTGATCGCCGGGTAGGCGAAGCCGTCGAACTGCACCTCGGGGATGGGGTGGTAGCCGGCCATGGCCAGGCCCACCGACATGCCCAGGATGCCCGATTCGGCCAGCGGAGTGTCGAAAACCCGGTCCTCGCCGAATTGCTTCTGCAAGCCATCGGTGATTCGGAAGACGCCGCCGAGCAGCCCGACGTCCTCGCCCAGCACCAGTGCCTTGGGGTTTTCCTCCAGCACCTCCGCCAGCGCGCGGTTCAGTGCCTGCTGCATGGAGAGGGTCTCGACGGCGGTGACAATGCCGGGCTCCACCACGTCAACGGATGCCTGCTGGGCATCGGTTGCGAAGGTGTTGTCGATGGCGGCTTCGAGGTCGCTGAGGGTGGTGTGCTCAGACATGCTCGGACTCCTCTCGCCAGGCGCGTGCCTGGGCCTTCAAGGCGTGGGTGGGTTCTTGGTAAACAAAATCGAACATTTCGGTGCCCGGACGGGAGCCAAGTGCTCCCACGCCGTTGCGGATCCGTTCCTCTTCGGCCTGGGCCGCCTCAAGGGCTTCGGTGAAAAAGTCCTCGCCGGCGAGGCCCTCGGCCAGCAGCCGGCTGCGCATCCGGGCCAACGGATCCTCGCCGCCGTCGGCGCGTTCCTCGGCCAGGGTGCGGTAGCGGCCGGGATCGTCACTGGTGGAGTGCGGGCCGCGGCGGTAGGTCATGGCTTCCACGATGGCCGGTCCGTTGCCGGAGCGGGCGTGTGCCAGGGCGGCAGCCGTGGCCTGGTGGACGGCCACCACGTCGTTGCCGTCCACCTGGAGCGACGGCATGGCGTAGCCGGCGGCGCGGGCGGCCACCGAGCCGCCGGCCACCTGGCGCTCGGTGGGCACCGAGATGGCGAAGCCGTTGTTCTGGATGAAGAAGACCACCGGGGCCTTCATGACGGCGGCGAAGTTCATGGCTTCATGCACGTCGCCCTGCGAGCTGGCGCCGTCGCCGAAGTAGGTGATGGCTACGCCGAGCTCGCCGGCAGGCGTACCGGAAAGCGTCTGGCCGTGGGCCCAGCCGACGGCGTGCAGCACGGAACCGGCCACCACGGCCTGGATCGGCGCGAAGCGGGCGGCCTGCGGATCATAGAGTCCGCCGTGCCAGCTGGCCTTGTGGGTGGACATGTACTCGACCATGTCCACACCCACGGTGCGGGCCACGCCCATTTCCCGGTAGGTAGGAAAAACGAAGTCCCGGGCCATGTCCAGCGCGTAGCCGCTGCCGACCTGCGCGGCTTCCTGGCCCAGCTCCGGCGCGTAGCCGGGTATCAGGCCCTGGCGCTGCCAGCGGATGGCCGATTCGTCCAGATGGCGCACCGCCACCATCAGCCGGTAGAGCTGCTTGAGGTCTTCGGCGGACAGGTCGGGCTGGGCCGACAGGTCCAGGGCAAGAACGTCGCTCATGCCTGCTCCTCCATGTAGTTTCGGTGCCGCGGGCCCACCGCTCAGGCGGCGGCCGACGGCGTCGGTTGCTTACCGTGACGATAGTCACCCGGAGAGGGGGTGCGCAATATGCAACTGATTCACCGCACAACGTGCGCAGTTCGTCTGTTACTTCGCGCCTCCGCGTAGACAAACTGCTAGGAGGTTTAGGGTAGGCGGGAACTTTTTGCAGAGTTTCTGCGGGCGTTGATTTTCGCCGCTGTGGCGATGCCGGCGATGAGTACCAAGGTGGAAAGCAGTTGGATGCCGGTGCTCGGGGAGAAGAAGCCCAGCACCAGAATGATGGCCAGCAGGGCCAGGCCGATGTAGGTGACGGCCGGGAAGCCGCGCATGCGGAACGGCAGCTCGGTGCCGTCCCGGTCCGCCCTGCGGCGCAGCACCAGCTGGGACAGCAAAACCATCGCCCAGACCACCAGGCAGGTGGAGCCGACCACATTCAGCAGCACCGGCAGGACCCTTTCCGGGAAGATCAGTTCCAGCACGGTGGCAATAAAACCGAACGCCACCGAGGCCAACACTGCCCGGATCGGAACCCGCCTGCGGCTAAGCCGGCGCAGGGCCCCGGGCGCTTCGTCCCGCTCCGAGAGGGAGAAGATCATCCGGGAAGCGCCGTACAAGTTGGCATTCAGTGCAGAGAGCAGGGCGATGGCCGCGACCAGCGTGATGGCCGCATCCGCCCCGGGGATCTGCGCGGCGGACAGCACCGCGGCAAAGGGCGATGCCAGCGCCTCCGAATCCCACGGTACCGTCAGGGCGATCACCAGCACGGAACCGAAGTAGAACACCAGGATGCGCCAGACGACGGTGCGGATGGCCTTGGCGACGCTGGGGCCCGGGTTTTCCGTTTCCGCGGCGGCGACGGCCACGATCTCGGTGCCGCCAAAGGCAAAGATCACCACCAGCAGCCCGGCGCCGATTCCGGCAATTCCATTGGGGGCGAAGCCGTCACCGCCGAAGATTACGCCCAGCCCGGGGGAAGGAACATCGGGCAGCCAGCCGAAGAGCAGGGCGGCGCCGACGGCGAGGAAGGCCAAGATGGCGAGGACCTTGAAGATGGCGAACCAGAACTCGAATTCACCGTAATTCCGAACTCCGAACAAATTGACCACGGTGAAAACCACCATGAACACCAGTGCCAGCAGCCAGGCCGGCAACACCGGCCAAATCGTGGCCAAGAGTCCGGCGGCGCCGACCGCCTCGGCGGCGATGACCACCACCAGTTGCAGCCACCAAAGCCAGCCGATGGTGGCGCCGGCGGTGCGGCCCATCGCCTTCTCGGCATAGGTGGAGAAGGCGCCGCTGCTGGGGTTGGCCGCCGCCATTTCGCCCAGCGCCCACATCACGATGATCACCAGCGTGCCCGCCAGCAAGTAGGAAACCAGGACGGCCGGTCCGGCGGCCTGGATGCCCGCTCCCGAACCGAGGAAGAGGCCTGCACCAATGGCGCTGCCAAGGCCCATCATGATCAACTGGCGCTGCTTCATGCCGTGTCCGAGGCCGACGGGCGCCGGGCCGGTGGGCTCGCGGTGGTGGGTGGTGGCGGGTCGCGGTCGCGGCATCGACTGTCCTGTTGTTTGGTGAAATCAGCACAGGGGCTGACAATTTGTCTAGCAGTTTCCGCAATTGGCGGTTACCGACGCGAAAGGACGCCCAGCGTCATGCAGATCGATTCTCTCGATGCGGACATCGTCACGCTGTTCACGGAGGACCCGCGGATGTCCGTGCTGGAAGCCTCGCGGGTACTGAAAGTTGCGCGTGCCACAGTACAGGCCCGGTTGGACAAGATGCAACGCGCCGGCGTGACCTCGGGCTGGGGACCCCGACTCTCACCCGAAGCGCTGGGCTACATTGTGCGCGCCTATTGTTCTTTCGTGATCCGGCAGGAATCAGGCCACGACGCCGTGGCGGCGGCGCTCGCCGACATTCCGGAAGTGTTGGAACTGCATACCGTGTCCGGCGAAAGTGACCTGCTGGCCTGTGTGGTTGCCCGGTCGAACGCCGATTTGCAGCGCGTGCTCGATCAGGTAATGGCAACCAATACGGTGCTGCGCTCCTCCTCCGTGATCGTGCTCAACAGCCACTTCCAGGAGCGGACGCTTCCGTTGGTCAAAGCTGCTGCGGATCCCCGCTGACGGCGGCGGGCCCCGCGGAACCAGCAGCGCCGTCGTCGTCGTGAATTTCGACGTCGGGAATCACCGACGCTCGGCCGAGCCCGGCAGTGACTCCGGCGATCGCTGCGAAGACGGCAGGCAAGGCTCCCGTCTCCGGAGCGGGACCGGTAAAAACTGCCCAAGTGAACCCGCCGATGCCCGCCGTGAAGACCAGCACGTGGATCCCCTGCTGCCGAACCGGGCGCAGCAGCAAGCCGAGTACCAAAGCGATCGGTGCGCCCAAGAGTGCGGCAAAGAAGAAGCTGCCCATCAGCACCAAGCCCCAAATGCTCAGGGCGGTCGTGTCCGGCGATATCACCGTATCGATGATGCTCACGGTCAGGGAAAACACGAACCACGACCCGAATGCCACCAGCCAGCCCTTGATGAAGGCGTAGCGGCCAAGAATCACTCGGTGGTGGGCGGGACGGGACTTAGCACCGTAGCGGCGACGCAGGATCTCGTCGTTGTCCGGCCACTCAAAGCGCCGGCGCTGCTCCTCTGGCTGCATGCCTGAAGCCTAGTGCCCGAAGTCCGTGCTTTCGCCAGGAGCACCCGCGGGCAACGGCGCCAGCGGTGTCCAGCCCACGGGCAAAGGCCAGATCGCCCTTGCCCGCGCCCGGTCAGCCGCCGCCGACCAGCCCTGGGCGGCGGCGGAGCCTTTTTCGCCGACCGCTCCGCGTGCAACTCTGAAGCCAACATCCTCCAAGACCGCATCGGGAGCGCTGGCGCGGCGGACGGACGCGCGGCAGCTCCACGAACGATCGGACCAGCCGCCGCCGCGCAGGCTCCGGTAGTCGGCATAGCGAGCCGGGTCGGCGTAGTCCCAGCACCACTCCCAGACGTTCCCGAGCGTGTCGAAGAGGCCGAAGTCGTTGGCCCGCTTAAGCCCCACCTCCTGCGGCCCCTCCAGATGGTCGGCAGCTGTCCAGGCAATGTCAGCCAGCGTTCCGTAGGCCGGGCCGGATGTGCCCGCCCGGCAGGCCCATTCCCACTCCGCCTCGGTGGGCAGCCGGAAGCCGTCCGCGCTGAGATCCCAATGCACGTCACGACCGCGGATCGTGTAAGCGGGTTCGATCCCCTCCTCCCTGGATGCTGCATTGCACCACCGGGCCGCCTCAAACCATGTCGCGGGATGGGCGGGGTGTTGCGGTGATCCGCCGACGGCTTCGGCAGAACCGGAGGTGGCTGCGTGCTGGGCGCGGGTGATCTGGGTAGCACCAATCCTGAACGACTCCAGGCTGACTTCGCGGGAGCTCTCCGAGCGGGCGTCCCGCAGCAGGACGCTGCCCGCGGGGACGGCAACCAAGTGCGGAGGCGAAACGGGCATGGACCGTACTCTAGCTGGCGGGAAGGTAGCGGCGGTGCCGGTCGCGGTGCGTAAGTATGGCTGCTGCCGCGGCTACAGCAGTGGCCACGTCACATTCCTGCGGGCGGTGGAATTGATTGGGTCAAAGTGACCTTAACGCGCTATTATCTGTTCTAGTCATTATGACTTTTACTCTATTCCGGAGGGAGCCAGCCATGCCGATCTATTCGGCCAATGTGTCCGAGCGCGCGCAGCAGCCCCCGGAACTGGCCATCTCCACCGTCATCTTCGCCCTCCGTCCGGATCCGGAGGCCGGCGTCCCCACTCTGTGGTTGCCACTGGTTCGCCGTACCCGCCAGCCGTTCCGCGATCTCTGGGCATTGCCTGGCGGGCCGCTGAGCCCGGACGAATCGCTGCAGGACGCGGCGGCACGGAACCTGCAGGAGACCACGGGGCTGCAGCCGAGTTATCTGGAGCAGCTCTACGCTTTCGGCGGCCTGGACCGTTCACCGGTCCAGCGGGTGGTCTCGATTGTCTATTGGGCCCTGGTGAAGCCGGACGAGGCAGCGCTTGCCCGCGAAACAGAGAATGTCCGCTGGGTGCGCGCCGATGACCTTGGTCAGCTGGCGTTCGACCACAACCGGATCGTGGAGTACGCGCTCTGGCGGCTGCGCAACAAAGTTGAATACAGCTCCATCGCCTACGCCTTCCTGGGCTCCACGTTCACCTTGGCCCAGGTCCGCGAAGTGTATGAGGCAGTACTGGGCAAGCAGCTGGATCCGGCCAACTTCCGTCGCCAGCTGCGTGCCACGCCGGACATTGAACCCACCGACGAGTATCTGCAAGGCGGCCGGCACCGGCCGCCCCGGCTCTACCGCTACACCGGCAGTGCCGCCCAGCTCAGCGGCAGCCCATCCGCCTAGCCTGCCCCACCGACTCCCAGACTTGACCAACTGCTAAAAACAACGGAGAACACCATGCCATCGGTCAACAGCACCATCCAGCTGATCACCCGCGAGGAAGCGCAGGCCGCCGGCTCGGGCGCGCCCGCGTCCACCTGCACGCCCGGCCTGGCCGAAGGACCGTGGTCCTTCGACACCGCGTCGGCGAGCGGGGCGTGGGCGCCGTCGTACGGGCCTGGCGCGTCGTTGGCCGACCCGGCGCCGGCCGCCACCCCGCGGCAGGGCGAGATTCCGGCCGAATACCGGCTGGCCAGCGACGCAGAGCTGGACGCGCGGATCCTCGCCGCCAAAGATAAGCTCGGCGACAAGCTGGTGATCCTGGGCCACTTCTACCAGCGCGATGAAGTGGTCAAGTACTCCGACTTCGTGGGCGATTCCTTCCAGCTGGCCCGGGCCGCCAAGGAGAAGCCGGCGGCTGAGGTCATCGTGTTCTGCGGCGTGCACTTCATGGCCGAAACCGCGGACATGCTCTCCGGCCCCGACCAGGCGGTGATCCTGCCGAACCTGGCGGCCGGCTGCTCGATGGCGGACATGGCGGACATCGATTCGGTGCAGGCGTGCTGGGACCAGCTCGCCGGCGTGCTCGGCACCGGGCCGGACGCGGACGGCAAGGTCCCGGTCATCCCGGTTACCTATATGAACTCGTCGGCCGCGCTCAAGGGGTTCTGCGGCGAGAACGGCGGGATCGTCTGCACCTCATCGAACGCCGAGACGGTGTTGGAGTGGGCCTTCGAACGCGCCCACCGCGTGCTCTTCTTCCCGGACCAGCACCTGGGCCGCAATACCGCCAAGGCCATGGGCGTGCCGCTGGAGCAGATGCCCATGTGGAACCCGCGCCAGGTGCTCGGCGGCAACGACGAAGCCGCGCTGCTGGACTCGCGCGTGATCCTTTGGCACGGTTTCTGCTCGGTGCACAAGCGCTTCACGGTGGAGCAGATCGATAAGGCCCGCGCCGACCACCCGGGCGTCCGGGTGATCGTGCACCCCGAATGCCCGATGCCGGTGGTGGATGCCGCGGACGAGGCCGGCTCCACCGACTACATCCGCAAGGCGGTGGCCGCGGCTACCGAACCGACGGTCTTCGCCATTGGCACCGAGATCAACATGGTCAACCGGCTGGCCGCCGAGTACCCGCAGCACACCATCTTCTGCCTGGACCCGGTGATCTGCCCGTGCTCCACCATGTACCGGATCCACCCGGGCTACCTGGCCTGGGTGCTCGAGGCGTATGCCGGCACCGGAGAACTTCCCGGCGGCGAGGTGCTCAACCGGATCACCGTGCCCGATTCCGTGGCCGTCCCCGCCCGCGTGGCGCTGGAACGGATGTTGGCAGCCAAGCCGTGAACGGGAAACCGGCCCGGCGCGTTGTGGTGGTGGGGTCCGGCATCGCCGGGCTCTACGCCGCCGCGCTCGCCGCGGAACGTGCGGACACCGCCGTCACCCTGATCACCAAGGGCGCGCTCGCCGAGTCCAACACCTGGCACGCCCAGGGCGGCATCACCGCGGTGACCGCACAGGGTATTGCGGCGGGGGATTCCGTGGCGGCGCACGTGGCGGACACGCTCACCGCGGGCGCGCAGCTGAACGACGACGGCGCCGTCCGCCTTTTGTGCGAAGGCGCGGCGCGGGAGATCGCCACCTTGGAAGACTGGGGTGTGGCCTTCGACCGGCACGGCGGCGGATTCTCGCTCGGGCTGGAGGGTGCGCACTCGGCCGCGCGGATCCTGCATGCCGGCGGCGACCGCACCGGTGCCGGCATCACCGAAGTCCTGATCCGGGTGGGCCGCCGCTTGGCCGAAGCCGGCCGGTTGGAGATCCTCGAACACACCACGGTGCGGCGGCTGCTGACCGGCGGCGGCCGGGTCACCGGAGTGGAGCTGCTGGATGTGCGGACCGAAGGTGACGGTGCGGTGCCCGCGCAGCTGGACACCGACGTCGTGATTCTGGCGACCGGCGGAGCGGGGCAGCTGTTCCCGGCCACCACCAACCCGGCGACGGCCACCGGCGACGGTGTGGCGCTGGCGTGGCACGCCGGTGCGGTGCTGGCCGACCTGGAGTTCATCCAGTTCCACCCCACCCTGCTGGACCCGGCGGCCACCGGCGGCAGACCGTTCATGATCTCGGAGGCGGTGCGCGGCGAAGGCGCCGTGCTGGTGGACGCGGCGGGGGAGCGGTTCATGCCGGCACTGCACCCGGCCGCCGAGCTGGCGCCGCGGGACGTGGTCTCGCGTTGCATCCACCAGCAGCTGAGGCTGCAGGAGGAACGTGGCCTGGTGCCGCAGGTCTTCCTGGACGCCACCGGTGTGGAGCGGGAGAAGGGCCCCGGCTTCCTGGCCGCGCGGTTCCCGCTGATCGATGCAACGGTGCGCTCGCTCGGCTTCGACTGGGCCAGCCAGCCGCTGCCGGTGCGTCCGGCCTCGCATTATTGGATGGGCGGCGTGCAAACCGACGCCCATGGGCGGACCTCGGTGCCCGGGCTCTTCGCGGTGGGCGAGGTGGCCTGCAGCGGCGTGCACGGCGCCAACCGGCTGGCCTCGAACTCCCTGCTGGAGGGGCTTGTCTTCGCCCGCCGCGCCGTCGCCGCGCTGGACCGGCCGGACAATACACCGGGGTTCGACGCGGTGCCGCTCGATGTTGACGGCCCGGCCGATGCGGCCGGGGTGCATCGTGCCGGTACCGTGCCGGCCGCCGGAACCACGCCGGGCACGCGGAAACAGATCCAGACCGTGATGGCCGCCGCCGCCGGCGTGGTCCGCAACGGTGAGGCGCTGCAGGAGGCTGCGCGGCAGCTGGCGAAGTGGCATTTGCCGGCCACCGGTGCCGCCTCGACCGAGGACGCAGCCCTGCTGACGGTGGCCCGGCTAGTGGTGGCGGCCGCCGCCGCGCGGCAGAACAGCATCGGCGCGCATTTCCGCAGCGACCACAGCCAGGCGCCGGCCGACCGTGCCCGGCTGGCCTTCGTCAATGGCCGCACGGTTACTGCGCCCGACTACTTCCCAACGTCCCAGCGAATCCTGCAGGAGCAGCCATGAACCCTATCCAGCCGATCGACATCCAGCCGATCGACGGCACCGCCCTGGAGCGAATCGTCGCCGGGGCGCTCGCCGAGGATGCGCCGTGGGGAGATATCACCTCCAGCACGCTGATCCCTGCCGACGCCACGGCCACCGCCGAGCTCGCCGCCCGCGAACCCGGCGTCTTCTCCGGCGGTCCGGTGCTGGCCGAGGTGTTCCGCCAAGTGGACCCGTCCGTGCAGGTGGACCTGAAGGCCGCTGACGGTGCCGCCTTCGACGCCGGAGACGTGCTGGCGGTGCTGTCCGGAAACGCCCGGGCAATCCTGTTGGGCGAGCGGGTGGCACTGAACCTGCTGCAACGGCTGAGCGGGATCGCCAGCCAGACGGCGGCCTTCGTCGCCGAAGCCGCCGGTACCGGAGCCCGGGTGGTGGACACGCGCAAGACCACGCCGGGGCTGCGGGCGCTGGAGCGCTACGCGGTGCGCTGCGGCGGCGGGCAGAACCACCGCTATTCGCTCTCCGACGCGGTGATGGCCAAGGACAACCATCTGGCCGTTCTCACGGCGGACGGCACCCGCGACCTGACCGAGGCGCTGCGGGCGGCGAAGGCCGGGCTGCCGCACACCGTGCACTTCGAGGTGGAGGTGGACCGGGCCGAGCAGATCGAGCCGGTGCTCGCCGCGGGCGTGGACACCATCATGCTGGACAACTTCAGCCTGGACGAGCTTCGCGCCGGCGTCCGGCAGGTGGCCGGCCGGGCGTTGGTCGAGGCCAGCGGCAATGTCCGGCTGGAGACCGTGGCCGCAATCGCAAGGACCGGGGTGAACATCATCTCCTCCGGCGCGCTGACCCACAGCGTCCGGTCGCTGGACCTGGGCCTGGACATCCGCATCGCCGCGGACCCCGCGGAGCGGCAGGCAGCTCCCGCGGCCGGCGGGGCAGCGTCGTCGTGATTTATCTGGATGCCGCGGCCACGGCGCCGGTGCGCCGCGAGGTACTGGAGGCCATGTGGCCGGCGCTGACGCAGGACTTTGGCAATCCGTCCAGCCACCACACCGTGGGCGAAGCGGCGCTGCGGGCGCTGGACTATGCCCGCGGCAAGGCGGCGGAGGTGCTGGGCTGCCGTCCCGGCGAGATCATCTTCACGTCCGGCGGGACCGAATCCAACAACCTGGCGATCAAAGGGATCGCGCTCGCTGCCCCGCGCGGCAGGCACATCGTCACCAGCGCGGTGGAGCATCCGTCGGTGCTGGAGGCGGTGGACTACCTCGTCCGGTTCCATGGCTTCGCGGCCACGCGGGTGCCGGTGGATGCCGCGGGCACAGTCCGCGTGGACGCACTGGAAGCTGCGCTGCGCGAGGACACCACGCTGTGCACGGTGATGTACGCGAACAACGAGGTGGGCACCATCCAGCCCATTGCCCGGATCGGCGCCCTCTGCCGGGCCGCGGGCGTGCCGTTCCACACCGACGCCGTGCAGGCCGCCGGCTGGCTGGACCTGAACGTCTCGGCCCTGGGCGTGGACGCGCTGAGCGTGTCCGGCCACAAGTTGGGTGCGCCCAAAGGCTGCGGCCTGCTCTACGTTGCTGGCCGGCTTCCGCTGGAGCCGGTGCTGCACGGCGGGGGACAGGAACGCGGCCGGCGGTCCGGCACCGAGAACGTTGCCGGCGCGGTCGCCGTGGCCACGGCGCTGTCACTGGCGGACGGCGACCGGGCGGCCGACGTGCCACGGCTCACCGGCTACCGTGACTACCTCATCGACACAGTGCAGCGCGAACTGCCGGGCACGGTGCTGACCGGGCACCGGACCGAACGGCTGCCGGCCAGTGCCTCCTTCTGCTTCCCCGGAACCTCCGGCGAGGCGGTGCTGCTGGAGCTGGAACGCCGCGGGGTGGTCTGCTCCAGCGGTTCCGCCTGCGCGGCCGGCTCGGACGAGGCATCGGCGGTGCTGCTGGCGATGGGCATCGAAAGGGCCGTGGCACAGACCGCGGTGCGGCTGACCTTTACCGCCGGCGTGAAGGAATCCGAGATCGCGCTGGCAGCCCGTTCCGTCGTCGCCGCGGTCAAAGAGGTCCAGGCGCTGCGTCGCTGAGGCCGTCCCGGAGCCGGGAGAAGTGAACCTCTATCCGGATATCGCTGGCCGGCGTTGTGGCGGGTAGGCTCCTGTCACGGCTGCGCGTGGAGCCCGGAGCGGGTACCGAGTGGGTATCGGGCGGGACACGGCGTGGTGCTCTACCGGACCGGCCCTCACAGTGGCTACGGTAGGAACCTGACGGAGGGGGAGCAGGCCATGAGGACAGGGAAGTTACTGGGCCGTGGTGCTGCAGCGGCCCTCTGCGTGGCGCTGGTATCCGGCTGCAATCTGCTGCCAACTAACGACGGCGGTGCCTCGGCCAGCCCGGGTGCGTCACCGGCGGCGGTGGCAGGCGGGGGCGGTTCCTCCGGAACCACGGCACCGTTAGGGAAAGCGCCGGTGCGTAAAGCCACCATCGACGGCTGGAAGGTCTACACCGACCCCGACCGGGTGCTCAGCTTCGAGATCCCCGCCGATTGGGTGGTGCAGAGGCAGGTCAAGCCCAGCCAGCCCTCGGACAACGGACTGCATCTGGATATCCGCGACTCTTCCGGCAAACTGGCCGCCCAACTGCACACCCGGCTGAAGCTGCCGAAGGCCACCTGCAGCGCGGGTGGCGTGACCGAACTGCGGGTGCTGCTCAGCGAACCGGCCAAGGTGCCCGCCGTGGCATCCGCTGACACCATCGAGCCGGTGTTCGTATACCGAACGCTGCTGGGCTACAAGTACTTCGGCTCCTATGGGCTGACCGACAAGCCGGCCGGCAACGGATTCCAGGCCTGCACCGTGGAAAACACCGTCAACGGCCCGAAACCCGTGGGCGTCTACTCCTTTGGCACGGCGGTGCGCCACGGCACGCCGGCGCCGGGCGAAAAGACCGGCCTGCTGGATAAGTACGGGCTGATCGCCGAGGCGGAGCGTTTCATCACCACCGAGCGCTTCAAGACGGTGCAGCAGGTCATCATGACTTTGCAGATCGCCGGAGACGCGAAGGCCTAGATCTCCGCTGCCGGGCCGGTTCGTGTACGCCGGGCGGCCCAAATTTCCGGCCGGGAAGGTTTAAGCGCGCACCCGAACGGCCTAGATCTCCCGGCCCGGACGCTTGCCGTACACTGGGCGCCACATTGGCAACACCAAGGCCCGGTTACTGCCGCATCAGCAGCAGCAACCGGGCCTTTTTCCCGCAGCTGAGGATGCACCCGAGCCGGCTTCTGGTGAATGTGGCGCCGGGTGTACCCGGCGCCGACTACCCAGCGCCGACTACCCAGCGCCGACTACCCAGCACCGACGACACAGCGCCGGTGAATCCAGGCGGGCGTTGGCGGGTCAGTCGTTCTTCAGGCCGGAGTGCAGCTTGTCGGTCAGCCCCCGGAGCTGGCCGAACTCATCCTCGGTGAGCAGCGGCGCCAGCATGGAGTGAAGGTGCTTGACGTGTTCCCTGCCGATGTTCTTCTGCAGCGCGCGGCCTTCGTCGGTCAGCGATATCTCGATGCCTCGCTGGTCGTTCTGGGCCGTGCGGCGGAGAACCAGGCCTTTCTTTTCCAGCCGGTCAACCATCCGGCTGAGGCTCGGTTGACTAATCAGCAGCGCCTCATTCAGCTCGTTCAGCCGGCTCCAGCCGCCCGGGCACAAACTCAGATTGAAGAGCACGTCGTACTCCCGCATCGCGAGCTTCTTGAACTCGGGTAGTTGCTGCATCCGGCGCATGACCGCCACCTGGGTGCGGAACAGCGATTCCCAGGCCTCCGCCGTCGTCCTGACATCAGGGCTGGAGGACTCAGCCATTGGCCACCGCCTCACCGGCAGCCTGCTTGGCGTCGCGGGCGGCCTTGCGGCTGGCGTGCGTGGGGGTGTCCGGCACGTGTGCCGGCTTGCGCGCGGCGAACTCCTTCTTCAGCACCGGCAGCACCTCTTCGCCGAACAGGTCCAGTTGCTCCAGCACGGTCTTCAACGGCAGCCCGGCGTGGTCGATCAGGAACAGCTGGCGCTGGTAATCGCCGAAGTAGTCGGCGAAGGCCAGGGTCTTCTCGATCACCTGCTCGGGGCTGCCCACGGTCAGCGGGGTCTGCGCGGTGAAGTCCTCCATCGACGGGCCGTGGCCGTAGACCGGGGCGTTGTCGAAGTACGGGCGGAATTCGTTGACCGCGTCTTGCGAGTTCTTGCGCATGAAGAACTGACCGCCCAGACCCACAATGGCCTGGTCGGCGGTGCCGTGGCCGTAGTGCTCGTAGCGCTCCCGGTACAGGCCGATGAGCTGCATGTAGTGCTCCTTCGGCCAGAAGATGTTGTTAGCGAAGAAACCGTCGCCGTAGTAGGCGGCCAGTTCAGCTACCTGCGGGGTGCGGATGGAGCCGTGCCAGACGAAGGGCGCGACGCCGTCCAGCGGCTGCGGCGTGGAGGTGTAGTTGTGCAGCGGTGTGCGGTGCTTGCCCTGCCAGTTGACCACTTCTTCATCCCAGAGCTTGCGCAGCAGGGCGTAGTTCTCCACGGTCAGCTCCAGCGAGTCCTGGATGTTCTTGCCGAACCAGGGGTACACCGGGGCGGTGTTGCCGCGGCCCAAAACCAGGTCCACGCGGCCGTCGGCCAGCTGCTGGAGCATGGCGAAGTCCTCGGCGATCTTCACCGGGTCGTTGGTGGTGATCAGCGTGGTGGCGGTGGAGAGCGTGATCCGCTCGGTCTGCGCGGCGATGTAGGCCAGCAGGGTGGTGGGGGAGGAGGAGAAGAACGGCGGGTTGTGGTGCTCGCCGACGGCATAGACGTCCATGCCGATTTCTTCGACCTTCTTGGCAATCGCCACCGCCGCCTTGATCCGCTCGCGCTCGGTGGGCATGCGGTTGGTGGTCGGGTCCAGGGTGACGTCGCTGACGCTGAATACGCCGAGTTCCATGATGATGTGCCTCTCGTGATGCTTGCTTCGGAATCAGTTTACATGCATTTGCATTCACTGTCGTCAACGGCGCGTCGCGAGGAAAGATTCCCCGCCGTGGTGTGGGCCGGGGCACGGCCGCATTGCCGGGTTGTGGTCAGGGCGCGTGGCGACCCGGCCTAGCGCTGTTTTCGGCTGCTAGTCCTTGGAATCGCTCAACTGGCGGCGCATGGCGCCCAGGATCCGGTCCAGGCTGACCACCACATAACCGGCTGCCGTGGCCGGGGTATCCGCGGTGACTGATCCGGCCAGCTCCCGGGCCAGTTGCTGCTGGGCCGCGTCGGCGGCGTCAAGCTTCTCCTGCAGGTCGTCGGCGGACAGGCTGCGGACCGCGGCCGCCGAGGCCTTCAGCGCCTCGGACATGGGTTCCAGTACCGGCTCGGGGATACGCAGGTGATCGTCCCAGATCACCGCGCCGAGCACCTCGGTCATGTCCTGGGTGTGGAACGCCGCGCGTTCCAACGTGCGCAAATTCGACCAGTCGGCCTCCAGATCCCGGTCCTGGAACCGTCGCCGCGGGTTTGCCTTGCGGCTGCGGTCGGCGGTCTGGACGGCCTGCCTCACCTGCTCGCTCAGCCGGACGATGTTTTCTCCGTTGCTGGCCCACTCGTCGCGTTCGGGCGGCCAGTCTTCCAGCAGTGCTTCGGCCATTTCCTCCAACTGGCCCGCCAGATCGGACTGCAATTGCTGCAAGCTGCGGCCCACGGCGCTGAAGTTAAGCGGCGGAATCAAAAGGAAGTTCACGGTAATGCCGACCAGGACCCCCACGGCCATCTGCACCGCATAGCCAAGCGAGTAGTCGCCGGCATCGGAGCCGCCCACCAGCAGGACGAACAGCGCGGCCATCGGTACCCAGTCCCGCCCGGCGCCGAGCCGCGGCAGCCCGGCGACCAAAACACCCAGGAACACCAGCAGGCTCACGGTCAGCACGTGCAGGCCGACCGTCAGCAGCAGGACCCAGGCCAGCCCGATGCCCAGCAGCAGCCCGGCCAGCGTCTGCAGGGACGTCTTCACCGAATCCGCGACGGTGGAATACATGCTGATCAGGGCACCGAGCGGGGCGTAATACGGGTAGTCGGCCACCTCGCCGGGCAGCTGCCGGGCGATCAACCAGGCGATGCCACATGCCACGGCCGTCTTGAACGCCAGCTGGATCCGCTGCCAGCCGCCCAGCTGCTGGCCGAACTTTCGCACCGGCGCCGGAAGCCCGTCCACGAACCGGCCGATGGACCGGGCCAGCCGGCCGGGCGTGCCGGCTTGCGCTGCGTCAGGCTCGCTCATACGCGGTACCTCCAAGGCTCGGGGGCACCCGCCGGGGTCAGCGCCCGGCCGGAACCAGTTCTGCCTCGAGTGTATTGCGCTTGATCGTCCGGCGCTCGTGCCGGCCTTCCACCAGCCGGTACAGCACCGGCACCAGCACCAGCGTCAACGCGGTGGAGGAGACCAGGCCGCCAATCACCACCACGGCCAGCGGCTGCGAAATAAAGCCGCCCTCGCCGGTCAGTCCCAGCGCCATCGGCGTGAGTGCACAGATAGTGGCCAGCGCGGTCATCAGGATGGGCCGCAGCCGGCGCCGCGCACCGTGCGTGATGGCGTCCGCTACGCTCATGCCGGGCTGCCCGTCATGCGGGCGCCGGTACTGGTTGATCAGGTCGATCAACACAATCGCATTCGTCACCACGATGCCCACCAGCATCAGCATGCCGATCAGCGACGGCAGCCCCAGCGGGATCTGCGTGAGGACCAGCAGCCCGATCGCGCCGGTGGCCGCGAACGGAATGGAGACGAGCAGGATCAGCGGCTGCACCAAGGACTTGAACGTGGCCACCATGATCACGTAAACAATGGCGACGGCGGCCAGCAGCGCCCAGCCCAGCTGCGCGAAGGATTCGGCCTGCTGGGTGGCCGCGCCGCCCAGGCTCGCCGTGACACCGGCCGGCAGCTCGGTGCCGTTCAGGACCGCTGCCACCTCGCCGCTGAGCGCACCCAGGTTATCTCCCTCCGGGGTGACGGAGACGACGGCGGTGCGTTCGCCGCCGCTGGCACTGATCGACGTCGGCACGTCGGTTTCCTTCACCGTGGCCAGATCGGTCAGCGGCACCGGTCCGGCGGCCGTCGGCAACTCGACGTCGCGCAGTTCGTCGATGCTGGCGAAGTCGCTGCCTTCGCCGATGAGCACGGGGAAGTCGGTGGTGCCGATCCGCACGGTGCCGCCGGGCAACGGGCTGATCGTTGATGCCAGCAGGCCGGCGACCTGTTCCTCGTCCAGGCCGGCGGCCACGGCCTTGGCCCGGTCCACGGACACCTGCACCACGGGTTCGGCCGCGGACAGGTTGCTGGACGCCTCCGCGGCTCCCGGCAGGTCCTGCAGCCGTTCCACCAGCCGGTCCGAGGCGTCCTGCAACTGGCCCGGTTCGCTGGCCGAGATCTCCACATCCACGGTGCTGGAGGTGCCGAAGCCACCACCCTGCGTGCCCAGCGTAAAGGTCGCGTCACCGGGCAGCTCCTCGACGGCGGAGCGCACCCTGTCCCGCAGCGCGGCCTGATCAATGCCTTCCTCGGTGATCACGGTGTACTGGGCCACCGAGGCGCCCGCGGAAAGGAACGTGCCCACGCCGCCGCCGGCATTGCCCATGGTGACCTGGACATCCTGGATGCCGTCCATCCCGGCCAGCATCTCCTCGACCGGCACCGATGCCTCGTCGGTGGACTCCAGGCTGGACCCGGCCGGCATCTGGAGCCGCAGGCTGAAGCTGTTCTGGCCGCTGTCGCCCAGCAGGTTGGTCTGCATCAGCGGGACCATGGCTACGGTGCCGCCCAGCACCAGCAGGGCCGCCACGGTGGTGACCACCGGGTGCCGCTGGGTGCCCGCGAGCACCGGCAGGTAGCCACGCTGCAGGAGGGACCGGCGTTCCTTCTCCGAAGCCGCTTCGCGCACCGCCAGCGCATCGGAGAGCGACTGCGGCTCCGGCGACTTGACGAACCAGTAGGCCAGCACCGGCACGATCGTCAGCGACACCGCCAGCGAGGCGAGCAAGGCCAGGGCCGTGGTGACGGCGAAGGGCCGGAACAGTTCACCGGCCAGATCGCCAACGAACGCGATCGGCAGGAAGACCGCCACGGTGGTCAGCGTGGAGGCCGTGATTGCGCCTGCGACTTCGCGCACCGCGGCCATGATGGCCTCGCGCTTGGCTTCGCCGTAGTTCAGGTGCCGCCTGATGTTCTCGACCACCACGATCGAATCGTCAACTACCCGGCCGATGGCGATGGTCAGCGCGCCGAGAGTGAGGATGTTCAGCGAGTAGCCCAGCGCATTCAGGCCGATGAACGTGGCCAGCAGTGAGAGCGGAATGGAGATCGCGGTGATCAGGGTGGCGCGCACGGAGAGCAGGAAGACCAGGATGATCAGCACCGCGAAGCCCAGCCCCAGCAGGCCCTCGGTGGTCAGGTCCTTGATGGACTTCTCGATGAAAGGCGCCTGGTCGAACACGGTGGTGATCTGCGCGCCGTCGCCCAGTTCCGCTTCCAGCTCGGGCAGCATGTCCTTGACCGCGTGCGAGATGGCCACCGTGTCACCGTCCGGCGTCTTGGTGACGGCCAGGGCCAGCGTCAGGTCCCCGTTGGTCCGCGTGATCGAGGTTTGCTCGTCATCGGCGATGGACACCTTGGCCACCTCGCCGATGGTGGCGGGAGCTGCCGCGGCGGCCTCCGATTGCTGGCCGGGCTGTGCCTGGCCGGGTGCGGTGTCCGGGACCGGAACCTGGCCCTGGTCCGCCGCGTTGCCCGGCGGCGCCGGCTGGCCTTGGCCCGGGAACTGTCCCGGTGCCTGCCCCGCCCTCGGTGAGGAAGATGCGGAAGGCTGCTCCGCCGTCGTTGCTTCAGCGGGGGAGAGCGGGAGGTTCTCGATGGCTTTCAGGCTGTCCAGCGGACTGCCGATCTGCACCGAGAGGCTCTTGCCGTCCTGCTGCACGGCCCCGGCGGGGACCAGCCCGCCGCTGCTGGCGAGGCTGTCCACCAGGGCGGACACGCCGACGCCTGCCTTCGCCATGGCCTCGTCGTCGGGCAGGATGGCGATGTGCCGGCCGGGGCCGCCGGAGACTTCGGCGCCGCGCACGCCGGCGATATTCTGCAGCCGGGGCACGGTCAGCCGGTTCAGCTCGGTGCTCAGCTCGCTCAGGTCCACATCGGAGGAGACCGCCATGAAGACGATCGGGAAATCGTCGATGCTGCCGGCCAGGGACAGCGGCGAGACGTCGTCGGGCAGCTGCTGGCGGACGTTGGAAATGGCGCGGTCCACCTGGCTGCGGGCACGGTCCAGATTGGTGCCGTAGAGGAAGGTGAGGTTGACGGTGGAGAACCCCGTGCGTGACACCGCCGAGGACGATTCCAGCCCCTCCACGGCGGTGAGCGCGCGCTCCAGCGGTTCGCTGACCTGCTTGTCCACCACTTCCGGGGAGGCGCCGGGCATGGAACTGACCACGGTGACCCGCGGAAACTCCAGCGAGGGGATGAGTTCCTGCTTGAGCGAGCCCATGGTGATCACGCCGAAAACGGCCACACAGACCGTAATCAGCGCGATCAGCGCCCGGTTCGCCAGGGACAGCGTTGCCAGCTTGTGCATGGGATGTAGCTTAGTTTGTCAGGGCTGGACCGCCGTAACGGACCGGTGTCAGGCCAGCTCGAGCACCTTGTCGGTGTCCGCGGTGATCTCGGCCAGCAGCGACCGGTTCTCGTTCAGCTTGGCGCCATAGCCGGGGATCATTTCCTTCAGCTTGGGCTCCCAGCCCTTGAACTCCAGCGGGAAGCAGCGTTCCAGCAGGCTGATCATGATCGGCGCCGCGGTGGAAGCGCCGGGGGAGGCCCCCAACAGGGCGGAAATGCTGCCGTCGGCGGAGGCGATCATCTCGGTGCCGAACTGCAGGGCGCCGCCCTTCTTCGGGTCCTTCTTGATGACCTGGACCCGCTGCCCGGCGGTGATCAGTTCCCACTGGTCGCCCGCAACCTCCGGGTGGAAGGCACGCAGGGCCTTGTTCTTGCCCTCGCGGGTCTTGAGCACCTCGGTGACCAGGTACTTGACCAATCCGAAGTTGTCCTTTGCCACGGCCAGCATGGGGATCAGGTTGGACGGGCGCACGGACAGCGGCAGGTCCAGCAGCGAGCCGGTCTTGAGGAACTTCGGCGAGAATCCGCCGTACGGGCCGAAGAGCAAGGAGCGCTTGCCGTTGACGAAGCGGGTGTCCAGGTGAGGCACGGACATGGGCGGGGCGCCCACCGAAGCCTGTCCGTATACCTTGGCGTTGTTGGCGGCAATGACGGTTTCGTCCGTGCAGCGCAGGAACTGGCCGGACACCGGGAAGCCGCCGAAGCCCTTGGACTCGGGGATGCCCGAGCGCTGCAGCAGGTGCAGTGCACCGCCGCCTGCGCCGATGAACACGAAGCGGGCGTTGACCTTGGTCTTTTCGCCGGTGGCGTTGTTCTTGACTTCCAGCGTCCAGCGGCCGTCCGTGTTGCGGGAGACGTCCAGCACGCGGTGTCCGTAGTTCAGTTCGACGCCGTTGGCGGTCAGGTAGCCGGCCAGCTTGCGGGACAGCGAGCCGAAGTCCACATCGGTGCCGCCGATGACGCGGGATGCTGCCACACGCTGCTGTGCGTCGCGGCCGCCGATGATCAGCGGGGTCCACTCGTTAATGGTGGCGTGGTCTTCGGTGAACTCGATCTGTTCAAACAGCGGTTCGTTCTTCAGCGCCTCATAGCGGCGCTTGAGGTAGTCCGCGTGGTCATCGCCCCAGACAAAGCTCATGTGCGGCAGCGGATTGACGAATTCCTTGGGCGAGGAGATGTGCCCCTCGCGGATCATGTGCGACCAGAACTGGCGCGACACATGGAACTTCTCGTTGATGCCCACGGCCTTGGCGGTGGCAACGGATCCGTCAGCGGCGGCGGGGGTGTAGTTGAGCTCGCAGAGCGCGGCGTGCCCGGTTCCGGCGTTGTTCCAGGGGTCCGAGGCTTCCATGCCAACCTCGTCCAAATTCTCGAAAAGGCTGATGCTCCAGTCCGGCTGCAGCTGCTTGATGAAGGAGCCGAGGGTGGTGCTCATAATGCCGCCGCCAATCAGCGCGACGTCGACGTTGTTGGATGATCCCGAGGGGGTGTTTGCAGTCAACTTCAATCTCCAATAGCAGCTTTGCCAGCATTCAGAAGCCTAGCGCGATGCCACAGCGAGACTAAAATTTGTCGTCTCCGTTGTGACCCAATAGACAGACGCGGCGGGGTGTGCCGTAGTAAAGCCGTAGTAAAACATCGGCCAAACTGCGCGGCAGCCGCTGCCGCAGTAGCCTCACCCCAGTTTAGGCCGGGCCCAGCTGAATCAGATTGTAGACCTCGTCCAGCAGCGGGCTGGCTGGGTAGCTCTCCACCCGAGGCCCCATGGCCAGCGCCGAAATCGGGAACGCCAGCGGCACGGCGGGGACCGCGCGGGCCAGCTGCTCGTTGATGCTGTGGTACGCGTCCACGCGGTCTTCGCCCTCCGGCAAGGTCTTGGCCCGGGCAATCTTGCTGCGGATCTGCGCGCTGTCATAGCCGAACTCCAGCGACTTGCTGCCGAAAAGCGGACCCACGAAGTTGTCCGGGTCTCGGTAGCTGCCGCTGATGCCGGCCAGATGCAGGGCATGATCGTCGGAGCCTTGGACCGCTTCCAGATAGCCCTCATCCCACGGAACCGGCATCGGCTTGATATTGATTCCGACGGCGGTGAGCTGGCGGCTCAGCTCCGCGTACACCTTCTCGGGTGTGGGCAGGTAGGCCCGCGTCACGTCGAGCGGATAGTAAAAGGTGAGCTCGCCGCCGTCGTACCCGGCCTCCGCCAGCAGCTCTCGCGAGCGCTCCGGGTTGTACTCGTAATACGGGATGGTCTCGTTGGTCACGCCCAGGCTGCGCGGGATGAATTGCATCGCCTCGGTGGTGCCCTGCAGGTAGAAACTTTCGATCAGCGTCTTCCGGTCGATGGCGTGGGCGATGGCCTGGCGCATGGTGATGTCTTTCAGCCCGTCGGCGGCCTGGTTCATGCCCAGGTACGCCACCGAGAACGGGTCGCGCTGGAGCACCTGCATGCCGGCCCGGACCAGGTCCGCGTAGGTGGCCGGGGTGACCAGATCGTAGCCGTCGATGTCCCCGGCTTGCAGCGCCCGCAGCCGGGCGGCCGGATCCGGCAGCGCCTTGAACACCACGGTGCGCACGTCGCCGGCCGCTCCCCAGTACCCGTCGTAGGCGGAGAGCGCCACGCGATCCTGATCCCAGTTGGCGAAGGCGAACGGGCCGGTGCCCACCGGAGCCAGTCCGTAGCGGGAGACCTTGTTGCCATTTCGTTCCTCGGTCAACCGGTCGGCCCGTCCGGCCTTGAGCGCGGCGGGCGAGGAGATGGCGAAGGCCGGCATGGCCAGCGATGCCACCAGCCCGGTGAACCGGCGCGTCAGGTTCAGCTGGACCTCCAGCGGTCCCACCACCTCGCAGCTTTCGTAGAGCGATTCGCCCTCGTCGTCGGCCAGCGCGCCGAAGACCGACCGGAAGGCCAGTCCGCCCTCCACCGGCTGGGCGTCCTCCGGGAGCCGATACCAGCGTTCGAAGTTGGTGCGGACCGCTTCGGCATTGAAGGCGGTGCCGTCGTGGAAGATGACGCCTTCGCGCAGCCGGAAGCGGTAGGAGCGGCCGTCGTCCGACTCGGTCCATTCGACGGCCAGCCGCGGCGCCGGCACACCGGTAGCCGGATCCACGCCGATCAGGGTTTCCAGCATCTGCCGGGTCACCCGGTAGGACTCCGTGTCCACTGCCAGCGCGGGGTCCAAGGTCACCGGAGTGGCGGCGATTCCCATGGAAAAGGTGGTGTCCTCGGGCGATGCCGTCGGCTGGGCAGCCGCCGTCGAGGACGGGGCGGGCCGACTGGGTTCCGAGGTGCAGCCGGCGAGCAACACAGCCGCTGCCGCTGCGCCGGCCTGCAGCACGGTGCGGCGCGCGGGAAGTGGTGTCACGCTTCGGGCTCCTCGGGGCAGGCGGGGTTGATCCTCAAGTCTAATCGACGCCGGTCCTGCACCCCGAGCGGCGAATTCCCGATGAGAGGTAGGCCACATCCGGCTCTCGATGGGGCAGGATGGACTTATGACCGAATTTGCCGACGACGCGGCGCTGCTCGAGGTCCGGGATCTGGCCGTTGCGTTCCGCACGACGTACGGGGAAGTCGCCGCAGTGGAGGGCGCCTCGCTGCGCTTGGAACAGGGCCAGACGCTGGCGATCGTGGGTGAATCCGGTTCCGGGAAGTCGACCACGGCCATGTCCCTGATCGGCCTGCTGCCGGGCAACGGCCGGGTGACCGCCGGGAGCATCCGCTTCGACGGGCAGGAGCTGGTGGGGCTGCCGGAGAACCGGATGCGGGCCATCCGCGGCCGCCAGATCGGCCTGGTCCCGCAGGATCCGATGTCCAACCTGAACCCGGTCACCAGGATCGGCTCGCAGGTGGCCGAGACGCTGCTGGTGCACGGGATGGCGACCAAGCGTGATGTGGACCGGAAGGTGGTGGAGGTGCTGGAGGCGGCGGGACTGCCCAACGCCAAGGAACGCGCCAAGCAGTACCCGCATGAGTTCTCCGGCGGCATGCGCCAGCGTGCCCTGATCGCCATTGGCCTGGCCTGCCGGCCGCGGCTGCTGATCGCAGACGAGCCGACCTCGGCACTGGACGTGACGGTGCAGCGCACCATCCTGGACCAGATCGACTCGATGACCCAGGAATTGGGCACGGCAGTGCTGCTGATTACCCACGATCTGGGACTGGCAGCCGAACGCGCCGCCGAACTGGTGGTGATGCACCGGGGCACGGTGGTGGAGGCCGGACCGGCGCGGCAACTGCTGGAGGACCCGCAGCACCCGTACACCCGGTCGTTGGTGAAGGCGGCGCCCAGCGTGGCGGCCGTGCGCCTGTTGCCGGGCGCTTATACCTCCAGCCCGGCGGCGCCGGCAGACCGTGCAGAAAAGGTGTTCCAAAACCACGACGCCGGGGCCTCCTCCCACGGGACGGCTCCGGACAACATCGTGGAGCTGCGCGACCTGACCAAGGTGTACAAGATCCGCGGCCAGGCCGAAGATTTCTACGCCGCAAAGAACGTCACCCTGGATGTTCCGCGCGGACAAACCGTCGCGATCGTCGGCGAATCGGGCTCCGGCAAGACCACCACGGCACGGATGCTGCTGAAGCTGATCGAACCGACCAGCGGCACCATGTCCTTCGACGGCATGGACGTGGCCACCCTGTCCAAGCCGCAGCTGCGGGAATTCCGGCAGCGGGTGCAGCCGGTTTTCCAGGATCCGTATTCGTCGTTGAACCCGATGTTCACGGTTGAACGCATCGTGGACGAGCCGCTGTCCACCTACAAGCGCGGCAACGCCAGGGAACGCGCGGCCCGGGTCCGGGAACTCATGGACCAGGTGGCCCTGCCGCAGAGCATGCTGCGCCGCTACCCGTCCGAGCTCTCCGGCGGCCAGCGCCAGCGCGTCGCGATTGCCCGGGCGCTGGCGCTGAAGCCGGACCTGATTGTCTGCGATGAGCCGGTGTCGGCCTTGGATGTGCTGGTCCAGGCGCAGATCCTGAAGCTGCTCGGCGACCTTCAGTCGGAACTTGGACTGAGCTACCTCTTCATCTCGCATGATCTGGCCGTCGTGCGGCTGATCTCCGACTTCGTCTGCGTGATGAAGGACGGCGAACTCGTGGAGGCGGCCAGCTCGGAGGAAGTCTTCACCAATCCGCGGCACCCCTATACCCGGCGGCTGCTGGCCTCCATACCGAGCAACGAACTGGACATCGAGGCGGAGGATCCGGAGATTGCGTCCTAAGCCAGCCGGACCCGGATCCACGCCGGAGCCTGACGACCACCGCCCGGAAGGTTTTGGCTTCCGGACCGGCGTGCGAAGTGCCGCCGTCGCCACCGGGTTTGCAGTCTTCGTGCTGGTGATCGGCACCGTGCTGGTGGCCTTCGGCGCGATCATCTTTATGGGGGAGGGCCAGTGGGGCGCCGTCTGGCTGCTGCTGGTGCTGGAACTGTTCTTCATCGCGGGCTTTGCGGCCATGCTGCACATGGCCCGCCAGCGCCGCCGCAACGGCAGGCAGCCACCGGCCACGCCGGTCGGCTGAATCCATTCAGCCGCTGCGCCGGCGTGGCCGGCGGCGCGGCTACTTGGCCCGGGTCTTCGGATCCAGAGCTTCGCGCAGCGATTCGCCCAGCAGCGTAAAGCCCAGCGCCGTGATGGCGATGCAGAGGCCGGGCAGGAAGGCCAGTTGCGGGGCGATGCCGAGCTCGGCCTGGGCGTAGGTGAGCATCCGGCCCCATTCGGCGGTTTGCGGCCGCCCGCCGCCCAGGCCGAGGAAGGACAGGGCGGCGGCGTCGATCACCGCGGTGGCCAGCGTCAGCGTTGCCTGCACAATCACCGGGCCCAGACTGTTGGGCAGTTGGTGGTTGATGATGATGGCGCCTCGGCTGAGGCCCAGCGTCTGCGCCGCCAGCATGTAGTCGGCGCTGCGTTGCGAAATCATCGATGAGCGCAGCAGCCGCGCGAAGATCGGCACCTGCGCCACGCCGATGGCGATCATGACCGCGAAGGCCCCCTGGCCCAGGATGGCCGCAATCGACACCGCCAGCAGCAGGTTCGGCACGGAGAGCAGGATGTCCACGCATCGCATGATCACGTTGTCGATCTTGCCGCCGAAACCGCCGGCAATGATGCCCAGGAGCAGGCCGCCGGCCAGCCCGATGGCGGTGGACATGACGCCGATGACCAGCGACGCCTGCGCGCCCCAGATCAGCTTGCTCAGCAGGTCGCCGCCGAAGCGGTCCAGCCCCAGCGGGAAGCCGTCGACCTCGCCGAAGCCAGGGATGTGGGTGGGCGTGATGTAGGTGCGGCCGGGAAGCTCTTCGCCGCCGTAGCGGGCCAGCAGCGGGGCCAAGAGCGCCACCAGCAGGAACAGTCCCACAATGACGGCGCCGGCGATCGCCTGGGGGTTCTTGCGCAGCCGGCGGAAGGCGTCCTTCCATAGGCTGGTGCCGCCGCCGCTGTCCCGGACAACGGGCACCGGTGCAGCGACGTCGGTATCGCCGCCGGGCTGGGGAGGAAGTGTTGTGCTCATCAGACACGCACCCTCGGGTCGATGACGCTGTAGGAAACGTCCACCAGCAAGTTGATCAGCGAATAGATCAAGGCAATGAAAATAATGAACCCCTGCAGTACCGGATAGTCCAGATTGAAGATGGCATCGCGCAGGAACCTGCCGATCCCGCTGAAGGCGAAGACCGTCTCGGTCAGCACCGCGCCGGAAACCAGCAGCCCCAATTGCAGCCCAATCGTGGTGGTCACCGGCAGCATGGCATTGCGCAGCACAAAGCGGTTGCGGATGGTTTTCTCCTGCAGCCCTTTGGCTCTGGCAGTGCGGACGTAGTCGGCGTTCTGGACCTCCAGCACGGACGCCCTGGTGATGCGGACAATGATGGCCAGCGGAATGGTGCCCAGCGCGATGCCGGGCAGGACCAGGTGCATGAAGGCGTCCCATGCCGCGTCCCATTCGCGGGTGAGGATGCCGTCCAACACGTAGAAGTCGGTCACGTGCGTTGCATCGATGCGCGGATTCTGCCGGCCGTCGGTGGGGAACCAGGGCAGCTTGATGGCGAACATCCATTTGAGGATGAAGGCCAGGAAGAAGACCGGAACGGTGATGCCAATCAGCGACAGGACCACCGAGGAGTGGTCCGGCCATCTCCCGTAGTTCTTCGCGGCCTGATACCCCAGCGGAATCCCGATTCCGACGGCGAAGATCAACGCCACGATGGTCAGTTCGAGTGTTGCCGGAAACCGGGTGCCGAATTCTTCAAGCACCGGCCGGCCGGTCAGGATCGAGGTGCCGAAGTCGCCTTGGAGCAGCTTGCCCATGTAGACGAAGTACTGTTCGATCAGCGGCCGGTCGAAGCCGTAGAGCTCGTTGATCCGTGCCACGGCATCGGGAGTGGCACGGTCGCCCAACAATGCGGTGGCCGGGCCGCCGGGCAGGCTGCGCACCCACAGGAAGAGCAGCAGCGAGAGCCCGATGAGCGTCGGGATGAGCAACGCGATGCGTTTGCCAATGACTCTGAGCACAGTATCCTTCCGGCGCCCGTTGGAAGCGCCTCGTCCTGTTGCCGTGGGGTGGAAACGCCGGGACCCGCGCTGGGCGGGCCCCGGCGGCGGGGGTTACTCGGTCAGTTTGATCGTGTTGAAGACCTCGTCATTGACCGGGCTGGCCGGGTAGGACTCCACCCGGGGCGCAAAGGCGAGTGACGGGGCCGGGTGCGCCAGCGGGATGGCCGGGACGTACTCGGCGATGTTCGCGTTGATCTCCTCGTACAGCGGCGTCTGCTCTTCTACCTTGCTGGTGCCGCGGGCCTCGGCCAGCTTGTCGAACAGTTCCTTGTTCTCGAACCCGAACTCCGGCTTCTCCTGTCCGAAGAACACGCCGACGAAGTTGTCGGTGTCGTTGTAGTCGCCGGTCCAGCCCAGCAGGTGGATCCCGTGGTCTTCGCTGGCTTGGACCTTGTCCAGATAGTCCGGCGCCCACTTGTCCGGCTGCGCCTTGATGGTGATGCCCACTTCCTCCAGCTGGGCGCTCAGGTTGGTGAACACCTGCTCAGGCGTCGGCATGTACGGCCGTGAAACGCCCGTCGGGTAGTTGAACTGCAGCTCCAGTCCGTCCGCGTAGCCGGCCTCGGCCAGCAGCTCCTTGGCCTTCGCCGGGTCATAGGGGTAGGTCGTCACGTCGTCGTTGTAGCCGTTGACCATGTCCGGCACAAACTGGGAGGCAACCTTGGTGCCCTCGGGCAGTGTCTGCTTGACCAGCGCGTCCTTGTCGATCGCGTAGGAGAGTGCCTGGCGGACCTTGAGGTCGGAGAGCGCCTTCACCTTCTGGTTGATCCCCAGGTAGAGGATGGTGAACGGATCGCGCGGAACAATCTTGAAGCCGGCGTCCGCCAGCGCCTGGGTGTCGGCCGGGGCCACTAGGTCATAGCCATCGATCTGTCCTGCCTCCAGGGCCTGACGGCGGGCGTTCGGATCGTCGATGATCCGGAAGATGATCTTGTCGATCTGTCCGCGGTCGCCCCAGTAGCCGTCGAAGTAGGAGAGCTCAAGCGATTGGCCGGCCTCCCAGCTGTCGAACTTGAACGGGCCGGTGCCCACCGGATGCCCCTCGGCGTATTCGCTCAGTACCGGAGCCTCGGCCGAGCCGCCCACTTCATCGGCCTTGAACTCTTCCATCGCCGTCGGGCTCTGCATCGCGAAGGCTGGCAGCGACAATGCGGCGATGAATCCGGCGAACGGTTTGGCCAGCTTGACGGTCACTTCGGTGTCGCTGGCGGCTTCGCAGGAGTCATAGACTGCGGTTTCGGGGGAGTCGGAGTAGCCCTTGAAGAGCGAGCCGTAGTAGTAACTGACCGCCTGGGACTGCTGGACGCCGGTGAAGTTGTACCAGCGGTCGAAGTTGAAGCACACCGCTTCGGCGTTGAAATCGGTGTCGTCGTGGAACTTTACGCCTTCCTTCAGCTTGAAGGTGTAGGACAGCCCGTCGTCGGACGCCTCCCAGGACTCGGCCAGCAGCGGTGCCGGATCGGCCGTACCGGGCTGCACGCCCACCAGGCCCTCGAAGATCTGCCGGCTCACGCGGAACGATTCGCCGTCGCTCGCGTATGCCGGATCCAGCGATTTGGGATCGGAGGATGCGGCGAAAACGAACGTCGAGTTGACGCCGCCTTCGCTTTCGGCGTCCGTTCCGCCGCCGCGCTCACTTTCGGCACAGCCGGACAAAATGAGTGCGCCGGCGGCCAGGCCGGCTATAGCGGCTGCGGTGCGCCGGCCTCGGCGCGGGCCACCTGAAGTGGTTCCAGTGAATGACATGGACTGCTCCTCGTGGACGTGAGGTGGGGCGCCGACTGTGTGTGCGGCGACCGGCGGAGCCGCACGATGGCACGGCTCCGCTTGATGAGAGCTTAGTCACACGGGAGATCGAAAGCATCGGTTTCACGTTCGGGCGTGGGACAAAAGCATCACAATTTGGTGACAGGGCCCCAGCAAGCACGACGGCGGTGCGCATCTGCCGCCGGCAGGGCGCCGGGTGCGGGGCGTGCGCCGGAGAGGCCGCGGCGTTAAACCCGAAGAGCCCCGCAGCTTCTGGGCTGCAGGGCTCTTAACGGTGGTGCGCAAGGCGGGACTTGAACCCGCACGTCCGAAGACACTGGAACCTAAATCCAGCGCGTCTACCAATTCCGCCACTCGCGCATGTTGCTCCGCGCCGGACTCCGGCCGACGAGGAACAGCAATTAGTCTACCGGCATCCAGTCAGGCCTTCGGCAGGCCCGAACCGTCCGAAAGACGGCCTAGTTGTCCAGACCGAGGTCACGACGCAATTTCGCCACGTGCCCGGTGGCGCGGACGTTGTACTGGGCCAGAGCCACCTTGCCCGCCGGATCCACCACAATGGTGGAACGGATCAGGCCCTCGTAGACCTTGCCGTAGTTCTTCTTTTCTCCCCAGGCCGCATACGCCTCGGCCACGGTATGGTCTTCATCGGAGAGCAGCGGGAAATTCAGTTGCTCGTTGTCGGCGAACTTCACCAGCTTGGGCAGCGCGTCGGGGGAGATGCCCAGCACTGCATAGCCGGCGCTCTTTAAGGAGTCGAGGCTGTCGCGGAAATCGCAGGCCTCCTTGGTGCAGCCCGGTGTTGACGCGGCCGGATAGAAGTAGACCACAACGTTTTGGCCACGATAGTCGGCCAGCGACACGGTGTTGCCCGCCGAGTCCTGAAGCGTGAATTCCGGGGCGATGTCGCCGGTAGACAGTCGTTCGGCCATGGGGCAGCTCCTTAGCAGTTTCGGGTTCCAGCACCAGCATAGCCAAGTCAGTCCTCGGCCCGCCGGGGCAACATACGTATACTTATGGGCATGCCGGATTTGAAGAATTGGCCGATGCCACGGTTGCTCTCCACCGCCGCGCGGTTGGTGGAGCATGAGTGGAACGACAAATTGGCCGGCCTCGGACTGACCCACGCCGGTGTCATCGCCCTTGAGGTGCTGGCCGCCGACGGCGAGATGACCCAAGCGCAATTGGCGAACCGTGTGCGCGTACAGGCTCAGACCATGGGTAAGACGCTCGGCCGGCTCGAAGTGCACGGGCACATTGTCCGGGCCCGCAGCGAGGTGGACCGACGGCGGCAGATCGTACAGATCAGCGACGAGGGGCAGCTGGCGCTCAAGCAGGCCGCCGAACTGGAACGGCTGCTCAGCAGCGGCAACGGCGACCAGATGGACGAGCTCAAGGAACGGCTGACCGTCATCATCCGCAGACTGGGCAACACCCGTTTTGGCATCGGCGCGGGCGAACCCATCGACATCGTCGAGCTCGAAAGCTTCGAGGACGGCGACTGACCCCTTCACCGAAGGCCTTCACCAGCGGCACCCAGGAATTCACCAGCGGGACGCTGACGCCCTCAAGTAGGTGCGGAACCCGGCAAGATCCGCCACCACGTCGGCGGCAGATTCCCCTCCGTGTGTGATGCCCGCAGATTGACCGGCATAGACAGGAGCCTGGGCTACGTCCGCATCCCGGCGTGCAGCATCAATTGCCTCCGTGACCGACGGCGATGCAGCCACCTCGCCCTGCAGTCCTTCAACGTCGTCGGCCCAACGGTCGCTGAACTGGTTGCGCAGCGCGCGGCCGCCGAATTCGGCGGGCCACGGCACCTGCTGGGCGATGTCGAAAGCCCGGGTGTACACCGTGTCATCCGTGCCGGCGGCGGCGATGGCTTCTTTGACCTTGGCGTGGCTGATGGATTCGGTGCAGGCCGCGAACCGAGTGCCGATCCATGCCCCCTGCGCGCCGGCCGCCAGCACGGCCGCCACCCCTCGTGCCGTGGCGATCCCGCCGGCAGCCAGTACGGGCTTGTCCGTCTTCTCCAGCGCCAACTGCAGCAGTGGCAGGGTCGCCACTTCATTGCGGCCGTGCCCGCCGCCTTCGCTGCCACGGACCACGACGACGTCGATGTCCCCTTCCAGCGCACGCTGAAGATCTGCGGCGTTCCCCACCTGCATGGCCACCAACGAACCGGCGTCGCGGACCATCGACGCGGCCGCACCGGGATCTCCGAAGCTGACACAGACCAGTGCCGGACGGTGTTCCAGCACCACGCGCAGCGGCTCCAGCGATTCCTCCAGCACCCATGCCATCAGCCCTGCGCCCCACGGCTTGCCCGGGGCAGCAGCCAAGGCCAGCTCGCGCTCTAGCCAATCGGTGGCCACACCGCCGCCGATGCCCACCATGCCCAGGCCGCCGGCCGACGATACCGCCGCAGCCAGACGGCCGCCGGCGGCCCCGGCCATTGGGGCATTGAGCAGCGGTTGGGTCAAGCCAAGGCGGCCGCAAAGATCACTGGAGACTGGGGAAAAACTCATGCCGTCGGGTTCACCAGGATCTTCACATGCTCCTCATTGTTATTGATGAGCTGGTCGAAGCCGCCGGAGATGAGGTCGTCCAACGGGATCTTCGCGGTGATGAACGGGGCCAAATCGAGCTTGCCCTCCTGCACCAGCTTGATGGTGCCGGGATGGTCATTCGCGTAACCGATGGTGCCGCGCAGGTCGATCTCTTTGAGCACCAGGGAAGGCATATCCACTTCGGGCTTGTGACCCCAGATGGAGACGTTGACGATGACGCCGCCCGCCCGGACCGCATCCATCAGCATGTTCAGGACCACCGGGACCGAGCTGCACTCGAAACCGACGTCGGCTCCCTTTCCATCTGTCAGGTCACGGACACGCTGGGCGACATCGCCTTCCCTCGGGTCGAACACCTGGTCCGCAACACCGGTGTCCCGGGCCATCTTCTTGCGTGCCTCGCTGAGTTCCGAGATATAGACGGTCAAACCGGACGCTTTGAGCACTGCGGCGGTCAGCAAGCCAATGGGCCCGGCTCCGCCGACAATGGCGGTGTCGCCAGGCTTTGCCTGGCTGCGCACAAAAGCGTGGTGTCCCACCGAGAGCGGTTCGATCAGGGCGGCCTGATCCAGAGGAATGTCCCCGATCGGGTGGACCCAACGCCGTTCCACCACGATTTTCTCGGACAGCCCGCCGCCTCGTCCGCCCAGACCGATGAAGTTCATGTCCTTGGACAGTTGGTAGGCATGGCCGGGGCCGGTCTCGACGTCGTCGTGGATGATGTAGGGCTCAACCACAACATTCTGGCCGACTTCCAGGTCGGTGACGCCGTCGCCGAGCGCGGAGACCGTGCCGGAGAACTCATGTCCTATGGTCACCGGTGCCTCTTCGCCCGAAATGGGGTGTGGCGAACCCTTGGGCGGAATGAAGATCGGTCCTTCAAGGTACTCGTGCAGATCGGTTCCGCAAATGCCGCACCACGCCACGTCTATGCCAACCGTTCCGGGTTTGAGCTCCGGTTCCGGAATGTCCTCGATCCTGATGTCCCTCTGGTCGTAATAGCGCGCAGCTTTCATGACGGACTCCTCCAAGCAGGCTGGACCTTCATCCTACTGACGATGAGCAGCTTATTGAATGGCACGTTCACCCGCGGGCACGCTGCCGGCGCTGGCCCATTGAGCACAAACCCCGACTGGGTATCGCCATTTCGGTCCAGGGCACAGGGAAGCCGGATTGCTTCGGCTTGGTCTTACTGCGACAGGGAAGGGCAGATCTCAAGGATCTGGTCGCCCGCGGCCTCATTCTCGGCGTCAGGGTTCTCGATGTTGTCGGACACTGCCTGCAGCGGTGCCTCCAACGGCTCGGCGACTCGCTCTGACAGGTTGCGGTACTTGTCGGCTGCCTCGGCGAGGTAGGACTTCACGCTCTCGTCGTCCGGTTCGCTCATCGCGAAGGCTTGGACCCTGGTCGCCATCTCCACCGTGATCGCCTTGATCTCCTCGCAGGAGTCGGCAACGGTCATTCGTCCAGCCGAGCAGGCAGTCGCACCGGTTGCCAGCGCAATCAGCACAACGGCGGTGGAGAGTTTCTTCACGGGTCCCCTTGAGCAGGCGTAAATGGCGCGTTCAACCAACCCTAGGCGTGAAGACCCGCGGTGGGCGCCACGACTCGGCGGAATGACGGCCCGGCCGCGCTTCTTGCTGCCTCGGGACGAAAAGAAACCCCGTCCGACTAAGACTTTCGCTTAGTCGGACGGGGTTTGTCTGTGCACCCCCCGGGACTCGAACCCGGAACCCATTGATTAAGAGTCAATTGCTCTGCCAGTTGAGCTAGAGGTGCATCTGTTCCTGAAGGTTTCAGCGGCGGTTTCCCTCTGCTTTTTCCCTCGCAACGACATGTAACTCTAGCAGGACATTTCCGCGAAAGTGAAATCGAGAGGGCCTTTGTAGCCTACTTCACACGAATGGACAGCATCCGGTCATTGCCGGTGCCGTTGGTCAGCACCCAGAGCCCTCCGCCCGGAGCAGCAGCAACGTCGCGCAGCCGGCCGTAGGTGCCCTCATAAAATGCCTCGGGCTCTCCCGCTTCGGTGCCGTCCAGTTCCACCTTCCACAGCCGCTGGCCGCGCAGCGCCGCGATCCATGCCGTTCCGTCCACCAGAGCCATGCCGCTGGGCGAAGCGTCGGCCGTGGACGGCCAAACCACCGTGGCGTCGATGAAGCGATCGTCGCCCGGGGCACCGGTCACCTCCGGCCAGCCGTAGTTGCCGCCGGCTTCGATCAGGTTCAGCTCATCGTCCCGGTCCGGACCGAACTCGGTGGCCCACAGCCTGCGGTCCTCATCCCAGGCCAGTCCCTGCACGTTGCGGTGGCCATAGCTGTACACCGGGCTGTCGCCGAACGGGTTGCCGGGTGCGGGGTCGCCGTCGGGAGTGACGCGAAGGATCTTGCCGCCGAGCGAGGATCGATCCTGGGACCTGGAGGACACCGCGGCGTCACCGGTGGCGATGTAGAGGTAGCCGTCAGGGCCGAACTTGATTCTGCCTCCGTTGTGGTTCCCGGCTTTGGGGATTCCCGTCACAATTTCACGCCCGTCGCTCAGTTGGCCGTCTTTCCAGCGGTAACTGACCACGCGGTTGTCCTCTGGCGAGGTGAGGTAGACGTAAAGCCGCGCATCGGCGTCGAAATCCGGGCTGGGCTCCAGCCCCAGCAAGCCTCCCTCGCCGGTGGTTTCCAGCGGCGACTCCACGGGTACCGTGCTCACGGTTTTGCCGTCCACCACGTGCTTGATCAGGCCGGTGTTGTTCTCCGAGATGAGGGCGCTGCCGTCCGGCAGCACCGCGATGGACCACGGCTCGTCCAGCCCCGAAGCGGCGGTGCGCACCTCCGGAGCGGACGCGGCGCTGCCGCCGGTGTTCGGAGCGCCGTTGACGCCGCCGGTGCAACCGGCCAGGACGGTGGTCAGCACCACGGCCAGCCCCAGCCCGGCGTATCGCAGCGGCTTGGCCCGATCTTTCCTGTCGGCATCCACGCGTTATCCCCTTCGCCGGTCCGGCCCGTCTCCGTTCTCAGCCGCGACGGACGGTTCGATCACCGCTTCGCCCGCATAGCCGAGCCATTCGGTTTCATCGTAAAGCGGTTCGGCCGTGGGCGGCGACTGCTCGGCCGCCGCGTCCTCGACCGCGGCCGGCGGCGGTTCCTCGGTGCCGGAGCCCTGCGCGGTGGTGGTTCCGCTGGCGCCCGGAGAGTCTGGCATCGTCTCTTCCACCATCATGTCTTCGTCGGCCGGGCCGCTGACCTCGTCCTCATAGATGGCGTCGGCAACATGGTCCTGACGGCTGCCCGAGTCTCCGAGCGGACGGTCGGCGTCCGTGTCGCGTGCCTGCCGCTCCCGGTCACGGGCTGCGTCCGTGGGGCCCGCCGGTGGTTCGGAACTGTGGGACGGCGGTGCTTGGCTCGCCTGGGCGGTCGCGGCCGTCGCTGCGGCCAGCTGCTGGGCTGCGGGGAGTTCAGGCTCGGCAGCGGGCACCCGATCGGCCGCCGGCAGGTGGCCTGCAACGGGATTCTGGCCGGCGGCACCGGCAGGGCCGTGCGTGGGATTGGTCGGCGAGTGGGTCAGGGCTCCGGCCTCAGTGGAGCTGGAGTTCCGGGAGAACAGCCACCACAACAGGGCGGCAATGATCATGACGAGGACGATCCCGATGACCCATATCCAGTCCATGGACTTCACCTTCCAGTTGATGGTTATGGTGCAACTGGTCCCGACGTTACGTGCGGGGGAGAGCGGTGTCCATAGAGCCCGCGGCCGCGTCCTGAGGGCTCATCCGGGGCTTCCCATGCCCGGAAACCCAGCCCTGAAAATCAGCCCGGAAGAGCGGCAGGGCTACGCCCGGAAAATCAATTCGGCCATGAAGCGGTGGAAGTCGGGCTGGTCCTCGGACTGGTCGATGGTGCGCCCCTCACCGGGCAGCTTGCCTTCGGCCTGCACGCCAAAGCGGAACGTCTTGCCCGTGCTGGTGCCCACTTCGTACTCGCCGCCACCTAACTGGACGGCGTGGGACAGGTTGGTCATGTTGATGGCCACCGGAATCCCGCCAGCGGTCAGGCCGGTGCCGTCGAACGGGGCGATGACCAGTTCCTGCGGCCGCCAGCGGTAGCCGATCACGTAGCAGTGCCCGGTGCCGCCGCCCGGTGCTCCCTGCAGATTGTCTTGGCGGGTGCTGCCGAAGACCAGGTTGTAGTCGCCGTAGTTGGGAATCTGGGAATCAAAGATGGCGCTGAGCGCGTCCTTGAGTTCGTCGCTGGTGGGCATAGTGGCCTTCGGATCGGCGTGGATGGGCTGGGCGGCGGCGCCTGCGGCGGCGGAAGCGAGCCTTGCTCCCGGCCAGCCTAGGTGGCCGGACCCACAAAAAAGCGCCTGGCCCTTGTGGTGCCCGGCGCTCGATTGCGGTGGTGGAAAGGTCAGACGGCGTCGACCGATTTCACCGGCATGGCCGCGTGATCGGTCTCCCACGCGTGGCTGCGCGGCACCGGCCCCTGGTCACGGCGAACAACGACGGCGAGGCGCGCCAAGACGGCGGCCATCCCCACTACGATCAGGGCTGTTGAGACTGTCATGCCTCTATTCTCGACTGCTCAGACCGTCAAGTTCAATCTAACGTTACTAAGCACACTATGTAGGATCGCTTTATGGACATCAGACGGCTCCAGATTCTGCGGGAACTCGGCGACCGGGGGTCCGTCGTCGCGACGGCGGCTGCGATGAAGGTCACAGCTTCGGCGGTGTCCCAACAGCTCAAGGTGCTGCAGGAGGAAGTTGGCGTCACGCTGGTGGAAAAAGCCGGCAGGGGAGTGCGCCTGACCGAAGCCGGGCTGGCGATGGCAGCGGCTGCCTCGGACGTGTCTGCCGCCATGGAGCGGGCACAGGCCACCGTGGATGGCTACCGCAGCGGTTGGCAGAACCAGATCCGTGCCGCGTTCTTTCCCAGCGCGGCGGAAATGTTCCTGCCGGGCTTGATGTACCGGCTGCAGGAAATCGAGGGGCTGCACTTCGAGCCCTGTATGGAGGATCCCTCCGTGGACGGCTTCTTGCGGCTGGCGGCCGACTACGACCTAGTGCTGGCGCATAGCCAGCAGGGCGTGGAGGCCTTTGCCCGGAGCGGCATCACCGTACTGCCCTTGCTGGACGAGCCGCTGGATGTGGCGATGCCCGCCGGGCATCCGTTGGCCGAATTCGACGCCCTCAAGCCCGAAGATGTGGTGGCCTATCCGTGGATCGGCGTGCCCCCGGGCTTTCCCTTTGAGCAGGTGTTGCGGCAGATCGAAGCACGCACCGGCCGGCTGGCCAAGCGGACCACGCGCTACGCCGACCTGCGCGTCATGGAGGCCATGGTGGCGGCCGGCCACGGGCTGGCGATCGTGCCGCGCTTCACTTCCCGCAAGGCACAGACGGCCCGCGGCTTCGTGATGCGGCCACTTGAGGGAATCCGCGCCAGCCGAAGCATCGTGGTGTTGGCCCGCAGCGATGTAGCCGAACGCAGCAGCGTGCACCGGGTCATCGGCATGCTGCAGCAGGAGGCTGCGGCGATTGCCAGCCAGCAGGGCTGAGGGGGCGGACCAGATGGAGACGCCAGTCCACGGGGTGCTGTTGGCTGCCGGGGCCGGGCGGCGGTTGGGCCGCGGGCCGAAAGCGCTGCTGGCCGGCTCCGACGGCGTTGCGCTGGTCCGAAAGATCGCGGAGGTGCTCCGGCAGGGCGGCTGCGCCAACGTGGCGGTAGTCCTGGGCGCCGGCGCGGCCGAAGTGCGTTCGGGCGTGAATCTGTCCGGCTACACGGTGCTGGTCAACGAGCAGTGGAGCGAAGGGATGGCGGGTTCCTTCCGACTCGGCGTGCAGAGCGCGCAGCCGGAGCAGGCGGTGCTCGTCGCGCTGGTGGACCAGCCCGGTATCGGCCCGGAACTGGTGGCCCGCCTGATCCGCGCCGGTCAGCCGGGCCGGATCACCGCCGCCGGCTACCGCCGTCCGGACGGAAAGCTGCGCCGCGGGCATCCGGTGCTTTTCGCGCCCGGCTTGGCGGCCCATGCGGCGGAGCAGGCAACGGGCGACGCCGGTGCACGACCTTATCTGTCGGCGCACCCCGAACTGGTGGACCTGGTGGACTGCTCGGATCTGGCCGACGGCGGCGACATCGATACGCCGTCGGACCTTGGCCGGCTCGTTTAGCGTCCGCTCGATTAGCGCTCGGCGCGGCCGGATCTCGATGCGGCCGCAAGCGGCCTTACTCGATCACCGGGAGAGTGAGGCCCGCGGGCGGCCTTACTCGATCACCGGGGGAGTGCGGGCCGCAAGCGGCCTTACTCGATCACCGGGGGAGTGAGGCCCGCGGGCGGGTCAGTACTCCACCTTGTCCGGCAGCCGGTCCCAGAGCCGGAACGGTGCCAGATAGTCGGTCGTTTCGTAGCCGTCGCGGACCACGGGCATGAGCTGCTTATCGCCCTCGGGGCCGAAGTAGTCGTAGAACAGAGCGTCGTCAAAGCCGGAGCTGGCCGCGTCGTCGCGGTCCGCGGCATAAACAACCCGCTCGATCCGCGCCCACAGCGCCGCGGCCAGGCACATGGGACAAGGCTCGCAGCTGGAATACAGCACCGCGCCGGACAGGTTAAACCCGGTCTCCGCGGCGGCACGGCGGATCGCCACCACCTCCGCGTGGGCGGTCGGGTCGTTCGTGGCGGTGACGCGGTTGACCCCGTCGAAGACCTTTCCGTCGCGCGTGACCACGGTGGCGCCGAACGGGCCTCCGGACTTGCCGACGTTCTCCACGGCGATTTCAACGGCTCGGGCCAAGTACTCGTTGCTTCCGGCATTCATGGGCGCAGACTAACAGGCGAGCGTGGCCAACACCACAGATATCGGCGCGCCGGCCGCGCCTCGGCGGAGCCGGTGAGGCACCGCCGTCGTAATATGCCCTGAACACTGCGGTGCGGGTCATAGAATCAAACCCATGAGCGCGGACGTAACCCCTGATATCAAGCCCCGTAGCCGGGTAGTCACCGATGGCATCCACGCCGCTCCGGCGCGCGGAATGTTCCGAGCAGTGGGAATGGGGGACGACGACTTTGCCAAGCCGCAGATCGGCGTCGCCAGCTCCTGGAACGAGATCACCCCCTGCAACCTTTCCCTGAACCGCCTGGCCCAGGGCGCCAAGGAAGGCGTGCACGCCGGCGGCGGCTTCCCGATGCAGTTCGGCACCATCTCCGTCTCCGACGGCATCTCGATGGGCCACGAAGGCATGCACTTCTCGCTGGTCTCCCGCGAGGTCATCGCGGACTCGGTGGAAACCGTCATGCAGGCGGAGCGGATCGACGGCTCGGTGCTGCTGGCCGGCTGTGATAAGTCCCTGCCCGGCATGCTGATGGCCGCGGCCCGGCTGGATCTGGCCGCCGTCTTCCTCTACGCCGGCTCCATCATGCCCGGCTTCGTGAAGCTCGAGGACGGGTCCGAAAAGCAGGTCACCCTGATCGACGCCTTCGAGGCCGTCGGCGCCTGTGCCGCGGGAAAGATGAGCCGCGGCGACCTGGACCGGATCGAACGCGCCATCTGCCCCGGCGAGGGCGCCTGCGGCGGCATGTACACGGCGAACACCATGGCCTGCATCGGCGAGGCCCTGGGCATGTCGCTGCCGGGCTCGGCCGCGCCGCCCTCGGCGGACCGCCGCCGCGATGTCTTCGCGCATAAGTCCGGCGAGGCAGTGGTGAACCTGCTCCGCAAGGGCATCACCGCCCGAGACATCATGACCAAGAAAGCGTTCGAGAACGCCATCGCCGTGACCATGGCCTTCGGCGGCTCCACCAACGCCGTGCTGCACCTGCTGGCGATCGCCCGCGAGGCGGAGGTGGACCTGACGCTCGAGGACTTCAACCGGATCGGGGACAAGATCCCGCACCTGGGCGACCTGAAGCCGTTCGGTCGCTATGTCATGACGGACGTGGACCAGATCGGCGGCGTCCCGGTGATCATGCGCGCACTGCTCGACGCCGGCCTGCTGCACGGCGACTGCCTGACCGTCACCGGCAAGACCGTGGCCGAGAACCTGGCGGAGATCAACCCGCCGGATGTCGACGGCAAGATCCTGCGCGCGCTGGACAACCCGATCCACAAGACCGGCGGCATCACCATCCTGCACGGCTCCATGGCCCCCGAGGGCGCCGTGGTCAAGAGCGCCGGCTTCGACGCCGACGTCTTTGAAGGCACCGCCCGCGTGTTCGAACGCGAGCAGGGCGCGCTGGACGCGCTGGACAACGGCCAGATCAAGGCCGGTGACGTGGTGGTGATCCGCTACGAAGGACCCAAGGGCGGTCCGGGCATGCGCGAAATGCTCGCCATCACCGGCGCGATCAAGGGTGCCGGGCTGGGCAAGGACGTGCTGCTGCTCACCGACGGCCGGTTCTCCGGCGGCACCACCGGGCTCTGCATCGGCCACGTGGCGCCGGAAGCAGTCGACGGCGGTCCGATCGCCTTTGTGCGCGACGGCGACCGGATCCGCGTGGACATCGCGGCCCGCAGCTTCGACCTGCTGGTGGACGAGGCCGAACTGGAAACCCGCCGGGTGGGCTGGGAGCCGCTGGCACCCAAGTTCACCACCGGCGTGCTGGCGAAGTACGCCAAGCTGGTGAACTCCGCCTCCACCGGCGCGTACTGCGGCTAAGCGGCGCAAGTTCAGCGGCAGCACGGCGGCTCCAAGGCGGCCGTGCTCCTGCTGAACCACCACGGCGGGTGCGCGCCCTGCACTGGGCCGCGCCCCGCCGTCGTACTCAGGGGGAGTCCATTTTTTGGACGAAATTGCCCAAATAGTGAGACGCTGATGTCTCAGGTTGACACTGGTATCCGCGTGGCAGAAACTGAAGCCATGCAAAGCGTATCCGTGGTCGTCCTTATCAAGCGCGTGGCGTAAACGCCCGTCTGGTTCGACCACGTCACGCGCTAAACCCCATCGGAGCCAACCGGCTCGACGGGGTTTTTTTATTTGCAGAAGAGCACAGGGCCTTCTTCCGCTCGCGGAGGACGGCAAGCACATCGCCAGAAACGTAAGATCCGCAAAGGAAAATCCGATGACTAAGGGATCGCCAATCAGCCCCTCGCTGATGGCCAACAAGGCGCCGGCCACGGCCGACGCCGCCAAAACCAAAGATGTAGCTGCCTCTGTCTCTTCCGTCGTGGACGGCCTCAGCCCGGTAGTCGGGCCGAACAACATCGTGCCGCCCACGGAAATGACCGGCTCACAAGCCGTTGTCCGTTCGCTGGAAGAACTGGGCGTCGATGACGTCTTCGGGTTGCCGGGCGGGGCCATCCTCCCCACCTACGACCCGCTCATGGATTCGGCCAAGATCAACCACATCTTGGTCCGTCATGAACAGGGTGCAGGCCACGCCGCACAGGGTTATGCCATGGTCACCGGCCGCGCCGGCGTCTGCATTGCCACCTCCGGCCCGGGTGCCACCAACCTGGTCACCGCCATTGCCGACGCGCACATGGATTCGGTGCCGATGGTGGCGATCACCGGGCAGGTGTCCTCGGCCGTGATCGGCTCGGACGCGTTCCAGGAAGCGGACATCGTCGGCATCACCATGCCGGTCACCAAACACTCCTACCTGGTCACCAAGGCGCAGGAGATTCCGCGCGTGCTGGCCGAAGCGTTCCACATTGCCACCACCGGCCGCCCCGGCCCGGTGCTGGTGGACATCGCCAAGGACGCCCAGCAGTCCATGATGACCTTCTCCTGGCCGCCGAAAATCGACCTCCCCGGCTACCGCACGGTGGTGCGCGGGCATTCCAAGCAGGTCCGCGAGGCGGCCAAGCTGATCGCCGCGGCCGAGCGCCCGGTGTTCTACGTGGGCGGCGGCGTGATCAAGGCACACGCCTCCCAGGAGCTGCGCGAGCTGGCCGAGCTGGTGGGCGCCCCGGTGGCCACCACGCTGATGGCGCGCGGCGTGTTCCCGGATTCGCACCCGCAGCATGTGGGCATGCCCGGCATGCACGGCGCCGTCTCCGCGGTGACCGCGCTGCAGCAGGCCGACCTGCTGATCACGCTGGGCGCCCGCTTCGACGACCGCGTCACCGGCGTGCTGAGCACCTTCGCGCCGGGTGCCAAGGTGATCCACGCGGACATCGACCCGGCGGAAATCTCCAAGAACCGCACGGCCGATGTGCCGATCGTCGGCTCCGTCAAGGAGATCATTCCGGAACTGGCCGACGCCTGCCGCGAGCGGTTCGCCGCCGAAGGCACGCCGGACCTCTCTGCCTGGTGGGCCATGCTGAACCGGCTCCGCGAGACCTATCCGCTGGGCTTCGCCGAGCCCGACGACGGCCTGGTGGCCCCGCAGCAGGTGATCCAACGGATCGGCGAGCTGACCGGGCCGGAAGCCGTCTACGTTGCCGGCGTGGGCCAGCACCAGATGTGGAGCGCCCAGTTCATCAAGTACGAGCGCCCGCACGCTTGGCTGAACTCCGGTGGCCTGGGCACCATGGGCTACTCGGTGCCGGCCGCGATGGGCGCCAAGGTGGGCAACCCGGACCGGGTGGTCTGGGCGATCGACGGCGACGGCTGCTTCCAGATGACCAACCAGGAACTGGCCACCTGCCGGCTGAACAACATCCCGATCAAGGTGGCGGTGATCAACAACTCCTCGCTGGGCATGGTCCGCCAGTGGCAGACCCTGTTCTACGACGGCCGGTACTCCAATACCGACCTGAACACCGGCCACGACACCGTGCGCGTGCCGGACTTCGTCAAGATGGCCGACGCCTACGACTGCGTGGGCCTGCGCTGCGAACGGGTGGAGGATATTGACGCCACCATCCAGCAGGCGCTGGCGATCAACGACCGTCCGGTGGTGATCGACTTCGTGGTCAGCCCCAACGCCATGGTGTGGCCGATGGTCCCCTCCGGCGTGAGCAACGACCTCATCCAGATTGCCCGCGACATGACCCCCGTATGGGAAGAGGAGGACTAGGCATGGCCCGCCATACCCTTTCAGTGCTGGTGGAGGACGTCCCGGGTGTGCTCACCCGCGTCGCCAGCCTCTTCGCCCGCCGCGCGTTCAACATCCATTCTCTGGCCGTCGGCCCCACGGAGGCAGACGGGTTCTCCCGCATCACCGTGGTGGTCGAGGCCGAGGGCGATCTGCTGGAGCAGGTCACCAAACAACTGAACAAGCTCATCAACGTCATCAAGATCGTCGAGCTGGTTCCCGAAACTTCCGTGCAACGCGACCACATCCTGGTCAAGGTCCGCGCGGATGCCGCAACACGGCTGCAGGTAACCCAGGCAGCAGATCTGTTCCGTGCCTCCGTGGTCGACGTGTCCACCGACTCGTTGGTTGTGGAGGCCACCGGCACCGCCGATAAGCTCGAGGCCCTGCTTGCAGTGCTGGAGCCGTTTGGCATCCGCGAAATAGTCCAATCCGGAACGCTGGCTATTGGCCGCGGGTCCCGCTCCATGAGCGACCGCGCGCTGCGTTCCGCCTGATTCCTTTCCATGAAACCCCCAACAGGAGAAACCCAAGTGACTGAGCTGTATTACGACGACGACGCCGACCTCTCGATCATCCAGGGCCGCAAGGTCGCTGTCATCGGTTACGGCAGCCAGGGCCATGCCCACGCCCTGAGCCTGCGCGATTCCGGCGTGGACGTCCGCGTTGGCCTGGCCGAGGGCTCCAAGTCCCGTGCCAAGGCCGAGGCCGAGGGCCTCAAGGTCCTCTCCGTGGCCGACGCTGCCGCCGAGGCCGATGTGATCATGATCCTCACCCCGGACCAGGTCCAGGCCAAGGTCTACGCCGACTCCATCGCGGACAAGCTCGAAGAGGGCAACGCCCTGTTCTTCGGCCACGGCTTCAACATCCGCTTCGGCTTCATCCAGCCGCCGGCCAACGTCGACGTCGCCCTGGTTGCCCCTAAGGGCCCGGGCCACATCGTGCGCCGCGAGTTCGAAGCCGGCCGCGGCGTGCCGGACCTGATCGCCATCGAGCAGGACTTCACCGGCGGCGCCAAGGCGCTGGCACTGTCCTACGCCAAGGGCATCGGCGGCACCCGCGCCGGCGTCATCGAGACCACCTTCACCGAAGAGACCGAGACCGACCTGTTCGGCGAGCAGGCAGTGCTCTGCGGCGGCGCTTCGCAGTTGGTGCAGTATGGTTTCGAGACCCTGACCGAAGCCGGCTACAAGCCGGAGATCGCCTACTTCGAGGTGCTGCACGAGCTGAAGCTGATCGTCGACCTGATGGTCGAGGGCGGCATCGCCAAGCAGCGCTGGTCGGTCTCCGACACCGCTGAGTTCGGCGACTACGTCTCCGGCCCCCGCGTGATCACCCCGGAGGTGAAGGAAAACATGAAGGCCGTCCTCGCCGACATCCAGAACGGTTCCTTCGCCAAGCGCTTCATGGACGACCAGGCCAACGGCGCCAAGGAATTCTTGGAACTGCGCCAGAAGGGTGAAGACCACCCGATCGAGGCCACCGGCCGCGAGCTGCGCAAGCTGTTCTCCTGGATCAAGTCCGACGACGACTACACCGAGGGCGTCGCAGCCCGTTAGTCCCGTGCCACGGCCGGCGCCCGCAGAGGGCGCCGGCCGTCACGTTTTGCCTTCCCGGCGGGCCCGGCGGGATGGCGCCGGGCCCGCCGGCACCGGTAACAACTGGGGGACCGGGCGGTAGCCGTTCTAGACTGGACCCACCCCCATCTATACGCACGGCCATCACCATGCATGCAGCGAAGGAACAACCCCTGTGGAAAAACCAGTAGTTCTCCTTGCCGAGGAACTCTCCCCAGCTACCATCGAAGCCCTCGGGCCTGACTTCGAGATCCGCCAGACCGATGGAGCCGACCGGTCCCAGCTGCTGGCCGCGATTGCCGACGTCGACGCCATCCTGGTCCGCTCCGCCACCAAGGTGGACGCCGAAGCCATCGCCGCGGCCAAGAAGCTCAAAATCATCGCCCGCGCCGGCGTGGGCCTGGACAACGTGGACATCAAGGCCGCCACCCAAGCCGGTGTCATGGTCGTGAACGCACCGACCTCCAACATCATCTCCGCCGCGGAACTGACCGTCGGCCACATCCTGGGGCTGGCCCGCAACATTCCGGCCGCCAACGCCTCGCTCAAGGGCGGCGAGTGGAAGCGCTCCAAGTACACCGGCGCCGAGCTCTACGAGAAGAAGATCGGCATCATCGGCCTGGGCCGCATCGGCGCCCTGATCGCCGCCCGCATGCAGGCTTTCGAGACGCAGATCCTGGCCTATGACCCGTACGTGACCAGCGCCCGCGCGGCCCAGCTGGGCGTCCAGCTGGTCAGCCTGGACGAACTCCTGGAGCAGTCGGACTTCATCACCATCCACATGCCCAAGACCCCGGAGACCGTGGGCATGATTGGCGCCGACGCCTTCGAGAAGATGAAGGACACCGCCTACGTGGTCAACGTGGCCCGCGGCGGCCTGATTGACGAATCCGACCTGTACGACGCGCTGAAGGGCGGCAAGATCGCCGGCGCCGCCATCGACGTCTTCGTCAACGAGCCCAGCACCGACCTGCCGTTCTTCGAACTGGACAACGTGGTGGTCACCCCGCACCTGGGCGCCTCCACCGCGGAAGCCCAGGAAAAGGCCGGCATCTCCGTGGCAAAGTCGGTGCGCCTGGCGCTGGCCGGTGAGCTGGTGCCCGACGCCGTGAACGTGGCCGGCGGGGTGATCGCCCCGGACGTCCGCCCGGGCATCCCGCTGATGGAAAAGCTCGGCCGCATCTTCACGGCGCTGACGCACGATTCGGTGACACAGATCGACGTCGAGGTCGCCGGGGAAATCGCCGAGCTGGATGTCAAGGCGCTGGAACTGGCCGCGCTCAAGGGCGTGTTCAGGGACGTCGTCTCGGAGCAGGTCTCGTATGTCAATGCCCCGGTGCTGGCCGAACAGCGCGGCATCAACACCCGCCTGATCACCACCATCGAGTCCGAAGAGTACCGCAACGTGCTCACCATCCGCGGCGCCCTGTCGGACGGTTCGCAGATTTCCGTATCCGGAACGCTGACCGGCCCCAAGCAGATCCAAAAGATCGTGGCCATCAATGGCTACGAGGTGGAAATGCCGATCAGCGAACACGTCATCGTGTTCCTCTACGAGGACCGTCCCGGCGTCATCGGCACGCTCGGCCGGCTGCTGGGCGAGCATGACGTCAACATCGCCGGCATGCAGGTTGCCCGCAATGAGGACAGCAAGCAGGCTCTGGCCGTGCTGACCGTGGACAGCGCCCTGCCGCAGGACCTGCTCGACCAGCTCACCGTGGAGATCGGCGCCGTCGTTGCGCGCGAAGTGGACCTGCAGGACTGACGTTTCTGACGCCGTAAAGCCCGCCCGGTCCGCGCTGCATGTGCAGGGCACGGGCGGGCTTTGGCCATACACGCATGTCGATTCCTCGACTGCACGCACCTCATGAGAACCTTAATGCCGGGTCAATTCGACCTTTGGCCTCTTTGCCGCCGTATGGAGTGATTTTTTGGAAATCCGGTTCAACGCTGCGTCGCGCTTCATGCGCAGCCGCTCGCTCGTACTCACGGTTGCCGTCCTCATTGCGGCGATGGTTCTCTCCATTTTCGTGCAGGGCCGGGCGCAGGCATCGCTGACCCGGGTGGTCGATGAAAACACCCGCGGCGTGTACGACATCCTGGTGCTTCCCGGCGGCACCGCGGGCGACGAACTGCGCCAGCCTGACTTCCTCTCCGGCAACGGCGGCATTGCCGCATCAGACCTCGACCAGGTCCGCGGGATCGACGGTGTTTCCGTCGCTGCACCGATTTCGCTGGTATCCAAGGTCGTCCAGGACATCGAGTTTCCGCAGTTGAAAGCCACGGACTACGTCGGCTATAACCCGAACATCGAGCAGTACCTGAAGTCGCAAGGGATCCAGGACGCGGTGCCGGAAGGCGAGTGGCCGGAGCCGGACTCCGTGTTCAACCCGGAAGCGACCAACTACCGGATTACCGCCAAGGCCGTCAGCTCCGACGGCCTGAGCGACACCGTCTTGTTCGAAACCGCCGCCGAAGGCTCACTGGGCCAGGCGAAGCTGGAGGAACTGGACGTTCCCGGCGGCACCAGCCTGCGCACCGTGGCTCCCAAGGGCGAGACCGGAATCAAGTTCCCGGATCCGGCCGGCGGCAGCATGCACGGCGATTTTGATACCACCATTGCGCTGCCGATGCTGCCGCAGATCACCGAGACCGTGGTTGCCGTGGATCCGGCCGCCGAATCCGCGCTGCTCGGCGATGCCGGCGATTTCTTGGCCCCGCTCAAGCAGGCGCCGGAAGCCACGGACCGCAACGCCCAGGAATTGGGCCAGTATTTCTCTTCGCAGTTCGGTATGGGCATGTTCTCGGAGGGCGGCGAAGGCGCCGCGATCGACGGGCACCCGTTCCAGTTCTGGAGCCCGTTCTTCGTGCAGTACCAGAACGCGGTGGAAGCGGGCACACTGGACGACGAGTCGCAGGTTATCCCCATGGTGGTCCGGTCGGGCACCGACCTGGACCTGACCTACTCGGTCAAGATCGAAGAATTGGACGACTCCGGCAACACGGTCAAGGAAGTCGGCACCGTCAGCAAGGAGCTGGGGGAGGGCTACCTGCCCTTCGCGTCCAGCAAGCCGTTCCAGCTGCGCTGGCCCGGCGGCGAGGACTACAACTACCTGCTCGGCTCCGGCGGCGTCCAGATGGTCGCCGGCCTGCACCAGCCTCCGGTGTGGACCACTGACTTCATGTCCAACCCGGATTACGCGCTCGGCGACGCCGCCAGCAACGGCAGCGCCGAACAGACCGCCACACCCCAGGGCTGGGTCCAGGTCAACAAGCTGCCGGAGAAGACCCTGCAGTGGCAGCTGGAACCGGACCAGAGCCAGCGCGGACCGGTGGAAGAGCAGTCCTACCGCAGCACCGTCGATTCCGGCACCGAATCCGCCACTCCGCTGCCCTTCGTCTACGGCACCTTTGACGCCGCCGCGGTCCGGGAAGCCGCCGGCGATGTGAACTACCTGCCGCTGGGCGGTTATGACCCGACGCCGGTGACCATCACCCACGATGCCGAGGGCAAAAAGATCGACGAAACGGTGATGAAGCCGGGCCTCAGCGGCGCCGGCTTGGCCGTGCAGTCCGCCGGTGCCATCACCGACTTCGCCGGGCTCGCAGCAGTGCGCGGCACCAGCGCGGACGAGGCCGTGATCGACGCCGTCCGGGTCCGCGTGAACGCCGGAGGCTCATGGGCCGACGCCGAAGACCAGATCAACACCGTCGCCGCAGCCATCGAGGACCTGGGTCTGCAGACCCAGGTCGTCGCCGGCTCCGCCCGCGAAGACGTATCCATCTATGTTCCCGACTACCACAAGGACGCCTCCGGCACGGTCAGCGATCTCGGCACCGTGCAGCAGTCCTGGGTCCGCCAGGGCGCTGCCGGCGAAGTCCACGGTGCCCTGAGCGCATCCAGTGCAGCGCTGTTGGCTCTCACCGTCGGCGGCGCGGCACTGCTGACCGCCGCCAGCTCCGTGGCCTTCACCCGTTCCCGCCGGACCGAAGCCGTCACGCTGCGGGCCATGGGCTGGAACCGGCGCCGCATCCGCTCCTGGTTCCTGAACGAGCTGCTGGTCGGCGGCGTCGCCGTGCTGGCGGTGGCGATCATTGCCAGCGCCATCAGCCGCAGCGCCGTGACCCTGTGGGTGTCGCTCATCGCGCTGGTGGTTTACGTTGCCGCCGCTTTCATCTCGGCCGCCATGCTCAAGCCGCACCCGAAGGCGGACACCGAACCGTCCGGTGCTGCCGGCGTGCCGTCCGTGAAGACGCCGCTGCAGTTCGCCGCCCGGCAACTGAGCACCAATCGGTTCAATACCGTGGCCATTGCCTTGGCCGTGGCCGTCCTTGGCGCCGCGGCCGGAGCGCTGGTCGCCGTGCTGGCCGACATCCCGCGTGCTGCCGGCAGCACCGCGCTCGGGTCGCTGGCCGCGTCGCAGCTGAGCGGGCTCAACATCGCGCTGGCGCTGCTCGGCGTCGTGACTGCGCTCCTGTTGGCGCTGATGACCACCCGGTTTGAAGCCCAGCGGAAGCGCGAACAGTTCGCCATCCTCGGCGCCATGGGCTGGACGCCCACGCTGCTGCTGCAGGCCCGCCGCGGCGAGGCCGGCATCACCGCTGCCATCGCCCTGCCGCTGGCGATCATCGGCGCCGTCGTAACCGCCCTGTTTATTGCACCGCACACCGCGGTGTGGGCCGCTGCCGCTGGCATTCTGGCCGTGCTCCTCTGGTTTGTTTTGATGACAAGGACCCGCAAATGATTGAAGAACGCCTGACCCGCGCTGCCATCAAGGAGCGCACCGAGGACCACGCCATGCCGGTGGAGTTGCGGGGCATCACCATCCGGTACGACGGCGGCGCCGAACCTCTAGTGATCGCCGACGACTTCGACCTCGGCCTCGAAGCCGGGACCATGCACTGCCTGGCCGGCCGCAGCGGCTCCGGCAAGACCAGCATCCTCACCGTGGCTGCCGGGCTCCAGCAGCCCACATCCGGCGAGGTGTTCTGGCAGGGCGATGCCCTCAGCACCATGGACGACGACGAGATCTCCGACCGCCGCCGTGCGCTGATCGGCTACGTAGACCAGGGCGGCGCGCTCATCGACGGCATGAGCGCCTTGGAGAACGTGCTGCTGCCGGCAGTGCCCGACGGCCAAGTCGAAGAGCGCACCGAGATGGCGAAGGACCTGCTGGATCTGGTAGGCCTGGGCCGCCGCATGCGGCACCGTCCCGGTCAGCTCTCCGGCGGCGAACGCCAGCGCGTCGCCATCGCCCGCGCACTGATCCTGGGCACCAAGGTCCTGGTAGTGGATGAGCCCACCGCCAACCTGGACCGCGAACAGGCCAACAAGATCATCCATATCCTGAAGGACACCACCCAGGACGGCATCGCCGTGCTCGTGGCCTCCCATGACCAGGAACTGATCAAGGCCGCCGACAGCAGCACCAAGATGAACTAAGGCCGCCAGCCAGGCCCACGTTCGACGTAGCCAGCCCCTGACCTGGACACCAGGTCAGGGGCTGGCGTCCAGATCACCGGGCACGTCCCCTGATCTCGACACCAGGTCAGGGGTTGGCGTCCAGATCACCGGTTACAACCACGCCTCTCGGCGCTAACTGAGGATCTCGAGGCGGGCCGCTAGGGCGCCGCCCGACGGAACTTCGCCCCGGCTCCCAGCGCAGCGTCGCCACACGCCCGCTGCACATCTGGTCACGCAGCGCGGCCCGCCGCATTGCGGAAGGCCTCGTTGAACTTCCTGACTAAACGCTGCTTGAGCCCGGCCTCGTCGTCCAAATGGCTCCACCGGACTCGGACAATCGTCCAGCCATCTTCCATGAGGCGGGTCTCCCGCTTGCGCTCGTCAAGAAGCACTTGGTCCGTGGGCTGAGCATCGCGGTACTTGCCTTCGCCGTCGAACTCGAAAATGAGCTTTAGCTCCGGCCAGGCGAAGTCGGCGCGGTACGTGCCCTCGGCTGTTCTGATTTCATGCTGGAGAACCGGCCGGGGGAAGTTCCAAGCCCGCAATTTCAGCCGCAACCTCGTCTCGCCCGCCGATTCTGACCGGCCGTCCACTGCTGCGAGAACTTGCCGAACGCGCGTGATGAAACGTGACTTGGGGGCGCCGTCTGCCATCTGATGCATCTGCTCCAGGCTCGCACCACGCTGGAGTGCGGAATCGGCGATGACAACGGCAAGTTCGAACGGAAGCGTGCGGGCACAGTCCAGTACCGTCCGCTCGCGGGATGTTACGCGGATGCCGCCGGCCAGCGTCTCCACGTCCTCATTCGGCACCGAATGAGTGTGCCGTACTACCCCCGTGGCGCCGGGCTTCTCGCCCCGCCGGCCACGCTGGATCACGTGGATTTGTTCCGGTGCGTTCCAGACGTGCAGACCCCACAACCGCGCCGCCGATGCGTGGCTGTAGACAAGGTCGCCGCTTGAGGCAGCACGGTGGGCTTGGACCAGCAGTACGTGCTGGTCCCACGGTTTTTGCGCCTGCCAGTATTCCTCCGAGATGTAGACGCTTCGCCGCAAGCGGCGCAGGATCTTGCCGCGCACGGCGGCGGCGATCTGCCGTTCCTCGAGCCCGTGCATCCGCAGTTCGTTGTAGCTAACTATCCGATCAATCCGGCACTTCTGCCCGGAGCTGCCGATGAGTTCGTCCATGGCACCAACGTGCCGCATGTCCCGGCAGCCGTCGATCCCAGTTTCCCTTCTGTGGATAAAGAACGACGGCGGTGCGCCTCACCTGATTCGGCCGCAGCCGGGCGAGACCCGTTACTCCTGCGCTGCCGGGCGCGACTCGCTACTCCTGCGCTGCCGAAGGCCATCCTTGCATCACATGGCAGCATCGATGGCGTTGCGCATTTCGACAACCGCCGAACGCAGAGGGTAATTTCATAGGGTGACCTCCTCTGAGCCCAAGACCCCGTACTACATCACCACGGCCATCACGTACCCTAACGGCGTGCCGCACATCGGCCATGCCTACGAGTACATCGCCACGGACGCGATGGCCCGTTTCAAGCGGTTGGACGGCTACGATGTGATGTTCCTGACCGGCACCGATGAGCACGGCATGAAAATCGCGCAGACGGCGGCCAAGGAGGGCATCACGCCCAAGGAACTGGTGGACCGGAACACGGCGGCCTACAAGTCCGCCCACCAGGTCCTGGAGATCTCCTACGACCGGTTCATCCGCACCACCGACGCCGACCACTACGAGGCCTCCCAAGCCGTCTGGAAGAAGATGGAAGAGGCCGGGGACATCTACCTGGGCAAGTACGAGGGCTGGTACTCGGTCCGCGATGAGGCCTACTACGCCGAGGACGAGACCGAGCTCCGCGAGGACGGCAAACGCTATTCCATCCAGACGGATACCGAGCTGACCTGGACCGAGGAGGAGAGCTACTTCTTCCGGCTCTCCCAGTACCAGGACAAGCTGCTCAAGCTCTATGAAGAGCAGCCCACTTTCGGCGCTCCGCGCAGCCGCTTCAACGAAGTCATCAGCTTCGTCAAGAGCGGGCTGGAGGACCTGTCCATCTCCCGCACCACGTTCGACTGGGGCGTCCCGGTTCCGGGTAATGACAAGCACGTCATGTACGTCTGGGTGGACGCGCTGACCAACTACCTCACCGGCGTCGGCTACCCGGACACGGAGGCCGAGTCCTTCAAGAAGTACTGGCCGGCCGATGTCCACGTCATCGGCAAGGACATCTCCCGCTTCCACGCCGTGTATTGGCCGGCCTTCCTGATGTCCGCCGGGCTGGAACTGCCCAAGCGCGTGATGATCCACGGTTTCCTGAACAACAACGGCGTCAAGATGTCCAAGTCCTTGGGCAACGTGGTGGCCCCGGCCGATTGGGTTGCCCAGTACGGCCTGGACCAGGTGCGCTTCTTCCTGCTGCGCGAGGTCCCCTTCGGCGCCGACGGATCTTACAGCCACGACGCGGTGGTCGGCCGGATGAACGCTGACCTTGCCAATAACCTGGGCAACCTGGCCCAGCGTTCGCTGTCCATGGTGGCCAAGAACTGCGAGGGCAAGGTCCCGCAGCCCGGCACGTTGGCGCCGGAGGACCACGAGTTGCTGGCCCGCGCTGAGCGCCTGCTGGAGAAGTCGCGTGCGGCCTACGAGGTGCAGGACTTCCACGGCTCGCTCGAAGCCATTTGGACCGTGCTCGGCGACAGCAACGCCTACTTCGCGGAACAGGCCCCCTGGGTGCTGCGCAAAACGGACGTGGAGCGGATGAACACGGTGCTCTACGTGACGCTGGAGGTGCTGCGCATTGTCTCCATCCTGGTCCAGCCAGTGATGCCCACGTCCGCGGGCAAACTGCTGGATGTGTTGGGACAGCACGACGACGGCGCCCGCGACTTCGCTGCCATCGGCACGGCTCTGGTGCCGGGAACGTCGCTGCCGGCTCCCACGCCGATCTTCCCGAAGTACGAGGAGCCGGCCGCCGGCTAACTCTGGTGTACGGCAAGGAAGGTGTCCGGCGGCCCTCAGCTTCTGACGGAGCGCCTTAGCTATGGCGAAGCGAGGAACCGCTGGGCCGCGGTGCTGTTCATCATCCGCTCCACGCGTCTCTGCTGGGCCACCGCCTGCGCCTCCAGTTCCTGGAAGCGGAGGGCATCTAGCCGGGGATCCATGGGCGCCAGCTCAGCCAGGATTTGCCACATGCACTGCTTGCCGCGCAGCGCGGACAGCAGTGACTCCAGTTCCAGTTGGGTCCCTACGCCGCCTGAAGCACGCGTCGGATTGAGCGGGTTCAGCCTGCTGATGACTGCACCGGCCATCGCGCCGAGCCGCTTAAGCTTGTTGCGCCCGTGGCCGAAGCTGCGGTGCAGTGCCTTCAGTTCTTTGCGCTCTGCGGAAAGTTCCTCCCGCAGCTTCCGGAACTCGGCTTCCTGAGGTGTGCCCGCCCAGGCCTGGCGGACGGCGTCGAACAACTGCACGCCGGCCGCCGAGCCCAGCAGGTGGTAGTCCAGATACGACGCAATGTCCTTCTGGTTCAGCGTGCCTGTCGACAGTTTGTCAGCGGCCATGGTCTTCCTTTCTGCTGCCCGTCATCTCAAGCGGACGGATTCCGCCGTCGTTGTTATGTCTGTCCTTACCCACAAATGCGCGCTCTCATTCGCCCAGTTCCTCCGGGTGGCGGAACTTGGTTCTCTTGCCGTAGGCGCCCCGGTTCCACAGCCAGGTGATCACCCACAGCACCAAACCTAGGCCGATCATCAGCCCGGCAATCTGGTACTCAATGGGATCCTGCGCCCACGGCCCCACCAGGAAGAGGCAGGTGAACATGCCCAGATAGGGCAGCACCGTCGGGGTCTGGAAGTGCTTGTGGTCCACCGGGTTCCGGCGCAGCACCAGCACCGCCAGGTTCACAATCGTGAAGACACCCAGCAGCAGCAGCGCGGTGGTGCCGCCGAGGGCCGTCACGGTCTCGGCGCCCATCACGTTGGTGACCACGAAAATCAGGACAAAGGCTATGAGCGTGGTGAAAATGATTGAGGCCCACGGGGAGCGGCGGTTCGAGTGCACCTTGCCCAGGAATCGCGGCAGCACGTCCTGGCGGGCCATGCCGTAGAGCAGGCGGCTGGCCATCAGCATGTTGATGAGCGCGGTGTTGGCCACCGCAAACATGGACAGGAACGGGTAAATGACGTCCACCGGCAGGCCCGGCGCGCCGACCTGCACGACTTCCAGCAGCGGCGTTGGACTCTCCGATAACTGCCCGATGGGCACAATGGCCACCGCGGTGATCGACACCAGCAGGTACACGATCACCGTGATGCCGAGGCCGGTGAGCATGACTTTGGGGAAGATCCGGGACGGATCCTTGGTTTCTTCGGCCATGTTGACCGAATCCTCGAAGCCTACAAAGGAGAAGAAGGCCAGCGAGGTGGCGGCAGTGATAGCGAGGAAAACGCTTTTGTCGTTGGAGGTTTCGAAGACCATGACCCGGCTGAAGTCGACATTGCCCTGGCTCATCGCCCAGAATCCGATCAGGATCACGATCAGCAGACCGGTGAACTCCACCAGGGTCAGCACCACGTTGAACTTCACCGATTCGCTGACGCCGCGGAAGTTGATGGCAGCCAGGACGCCCATGAAGATGATGGCCACCCAGGTCACCCCGGTCTGGTCCCAGTCCAGGTTGAAGCCGGCAATGAAGTTTTCGCCGAGGAACTTGGCTGCCGTGGAGGCGGACGTGATGCCGGAACTGAGCACGGCGAAGGTCACCAAGAAGGTGAGGAAGTGGATCCCGAAAGCCTTGTGCGTATACAGCGCGGCGCCCGCTGCCTGCGGGTACTTCGTCACCAACTCCAGATAGGAAAACGCGGTGATGGTGGCCACGATGAACGCCAGCAGCAGCGGAGCCCAGGCCGCGCCGCCCACCTCGCCGGCCACTTGCCCGGTCAGGGCATACACGCCCGTTCCCAGAATGTCGCCCACGATGAAGAGCAGCAGAAGTTTGGTGCCGATGGCCCTCTTGAGCTCCGGCTGCTTTTCGGTTGCGGTGGATTTACTCACGATCGACCTCCGTCCACACGGCGCTTGTCGCTGGTCTATCGGGCCAACGTAGCACTCGTCACAGACGATGTCTGCGCCGCCGACCCGCGCGGGGGAGGAGCACGTCCAGATTGCTGTTCCCTAGGCCCGCGGTCGCCCAATCGGTAGAGTGTCGGCTACTCCATGGCGGAAGGATGTTCCGATGACTTACAAGACGCTGTCGTTCGCTGGTCTGCGTCCTGCCGCGGGCGCCGCCGTTTTCCACGGCTCCGAACACGGCGCGCACGCGTCCTTCTTCGTCAACTCCCGCGGCGCCGAACGCCACCGCCACCCGTATGAGGAGATCTTTGTACTGCTCGACGGCGAGATCGACTTCACCATCGACGGTGAGTCCGGCCATGCAACGTCCGAGACCGTAATTGTCATCCCCGCGCATACCTGGCATGAGTTCACGGCCACCACCGCCGACGGCGTGAAGATGGTCAATATCCATCCCGTCGCCCAGATGCAGACCGAATGGGCAAGGTGAGCCGGAACGCCGGCCGGCCAACCACTAGTCAGCAGGCGCCCTTCTCGAGCGTGAAAAGGGCGCCTGCTGATACTTCGTTTGAGGGGAACGACTCCCTGCTAGACCGTGGCCAGGCCTTCCACGGGGGAGAGGCGGGCGGCGCGGCGGGCCGGCATCACGGAGGCCAGCAGTCCGGCCACCACGGCGACGGCCAGCACGGCCAGCAGCTGCAGCCACGGGACATCCGGCACCACGGTGGCGAATGCCCCCAGCGCCGACTGCGCGCCGAGCCAGCCGTACACCGCGCCCAGCACAGCGCCGATCAGTGCGGCGACGCCAGCGATCAGCACCGCCTCCAGCGCCAGCATGCTGCGCAGCTGCGACTTGGTCAGCCCCAGCGCCCGGAGCAGCGAGGACTCCTGCGTGCGCTCCAGCACGGAGAGCGAGAGCGTGTTCGCCACACCGACCAGCGCGATCAGCACGGCCACGGCCAGCAGCCCGGTGACCACCAGCAGCAGCACGTCGATCACCTGGTTGAACGCGGCCCGTTCCACCGCGGCGCCGGAGATCTGGTACTCGTTCACCTCCAGTCCGGCGGCCAGCTGGCTACGCAGGTCGAGCAGGGCCCACGAGTCCAGATCGCGGTCCACCGAGACCCACAGCTGCGGCAAGGACGAGTAGTAGTCCTCGCTGTCGGCGGCGGGCAGTTCCGGCACGCCGATCTCCGCGGCCACGGCGGAGGAGATCAGCGGCGGCAGCGTCCAGCTGTCGGCCTCCACAACGGTCAGCTCCTTGGAGCCTTTGCTGCCGGTGACCGTCAGTTTCTTCAGTTCGGAGCCCTGCGGCATCAGCACGGTGTTCCCGTCCAGCACCAGCGTCTTATCCTGCAGCAGGGCCAACTGCTCCGGCGCCAGCTGGTACACCCCGGTGCGCGACCCGTGCACCTCGGCGTAACCGCCGTTCGTCACCAAGCCGGCGGCCGCAACGCCGTCGTAATTCACAGCGGTGGCCGCAGCCGATGCATCCAGCGGCCGCCCCGCCGACGTGAGGTCGCCGACTGACAGGTCCACCGGGTACTCCGCGCCCAACTGGCCGTCGAAGGCGGTCCGCGCGGTCTGCGCGCCGGTCATCATCATCGCCACCAACGTCACGCCGATCAGCAGCGCGGTGGCGGTGGCGGACGTGCGGCCGGGGTTGCGCACGGCGTTGACCGCCGCCAGTTTGCCCGGGACGCCGGCCGGCTTCGCCAGGGTGCCGACGGCGGTGACCAGCGGCGGGATGAACAGCGTGGCACACATGAGCAGCCCGATGAAGGACAGCATTCCGCCCGGCAGGGCGATCAGCAGGTCCGCCGACACTGCCCCCAGCGCGAGCACGACGGCGCCGCCCACCGCGAGTGCGAGGCCCACCGCGAGTCGGACCTTGCCCTTGCTATTGCCTGCGCGGGCCTCGTCCGCCGGCCGCAGGGCTGCCAGCGGGGCCACGCGCGTGGCGGCGCGGGCCGGAGCCAGCGCGGCCAGCACCGTCATCAGGATGCCGACCACCAGGCCGATGATGACGGCGTACGGCGGAACGGCCAGCGTGGCGAACTCGGTGTCGGGCTGGCCCTGGAGCACGGTGATGATGCCGGCCATCAGGCCCACGGCGCCGAGCACGCCTACCACCGAGGCGCTGATGCCCACCAGCACGGCCTCGGCCAGCACCGACTGGCGGATCTGCCCGCGGTCGGCACCGATGCAGCGCAACAGGGCCAGCTCGCGGGTCCGCTGGGCAATCAGCACCGAGAAGGTATTGGCCACCACCAGGGCAGAGACCAGCAGCGCCACCAGCGCGAACGCCAACAGGACAATGGTCAGCTGGTCGGCACCGCCGGTCAGGCTGGCCACCACTTCCTTGGTCTGATCGGCTGCGGTGTTCACCGAGGCTTCCGGGAACCCGGCGTCGGCCAGTGCGGCGGTTACCGTGTCCTTGACGGCGGCGGTGTCGGCGCCGGCGGCCAGATCAAACTGGATGTTGCGCAGCCACGAATTGTCCGCGCCCGCCAGCTGCTGCTGCAGGGCGTCAGTGGCGAAGAGCTGAGGCTGGACCATCATGAACGGGTCCTTGGACGGCTTGACGATGCCGGAGACCATCAGCGCGGTTCCGGCGGCAGCCACGTCCTCGGCGGCGACCATGCCGGCTGGCGGAGCCAGTTCCAGCTTGTCGCCCACGGACAGTCCCTGTTTCTCCGCGGTTCCGGCGTCCACCGCCACCTCGCCGTCGCCGGGGAGCGCACCGTCCAGCAGCTCCAGGTTTTCCAGACCGGCCGGCGCGGTGTTCTGCAACGCGCCATAGCTGGCGCCGGCGGCGGAGCCGAAAGCGATGGACGCCTGCCGGTGCGCGTAGACCTCGCCCACGCCCGCCGCTCCTGTCACTGCATCGAGCGCGGAGCCATCCAGCTGCTTATCTTGGCCCTCCGAAACCACCAGGTCGGCGTTGCGAAAAGTGGCGCCGATGCTGTTGCCCAGCGACGCCTCCGTGGAGGCATTGACCATCAGGGTGGCGGTGAGGAAACCCACCGCCATCACCACGGCAAGCCCGACGGCGATGAACCGCCGCACGTGTTGCCGCAGCTGTGCGAGTGCTACCTGCAACATGGCCTACGCCCCCAGCTTGGCCAAAGCGGCCAGGATCGTGTCGGTGTCCGGGCGGTCCAGCTCGCCGACCAGAGCGCCGTCGTTCATCAGCACCACGCGGTCCGCGTAGGAGGCGGCCACCGGATCGTGCGTGACCATGATGATGGACTGGCCCATCTCCTGGCAGGACCGGCGCAGCAGCGAGAGCACTTCGGCGCCCACCTTCGAGTCGAGGTTGCCGGTGGGCTCGTCGCCGAAGACCACATCCGGGCGGGTCAGCAGCGCCCGGGCCACGGCCACCCGCTGCTGCTGTCCGCCGGACAGCTCGTGCGGGCGGTGCGCCAGCCGGTCGGTCAGGCCCAGCGTCTTGGTGACATAGCTGAACCAATCCTTGTCCACGGTGCCGTTGGCCAGTGAGATGGGCAGCGTGATGTTCTGCTCCGCGGTCAGCGTGGGGACCAGGTTGAACGCCTGGAACACGAACCCGACGCGCTCGCGGCGCAGTTTGGTCAGCTGGGAGTCGCTGAGTCCGGTGATTTCGGTGCCGCCAATCCAGATGTTGCCCGAATCGGCGGTGTCCAGCCCGGCCAGGCAGTGCATCAGGGTGGACTTGCCGGATCCGGACGGGCCCATGATCGCGGTGAACTTGCCGGCGTCGAAGCCGGCGTCCACATCCTTGAGGGCGTGCACACGGGTATCTCCGGTGCCGTAGGTCTTGTTCAGGCCGCGCGTGGCCGCGGCCGAGGCGGCGCCGTCCGGGGCAGCGCCGGCGAGTGATTGCTCAGTACTTGTGGTCATACCCCTACGGTATGGAATCGGCACCCCGGAGCGGATCCGCCGCCGGGCTGGTATTCGCGGCCGCCCCGCTCATACCCAGGGTGGAGAAGCCGTGCCCGGCAGACGCGTGAACCGCCACGTCAGGGTTTGTGGTCAGCGCCGGCGCAACCGGTTCGGCGGACGGGGACACGCCGCAAGTGGTGAAACCTTTTGATCCGGACGGGGCGGCGTGGAATATGGAGGCATGAAGCTCGCCCGGATTGCAGCCCTGCCCCTTGTCTCCCTGCTGGTCCTGACCGGCTGCGCCGCGAAGGACGAGCCGGCCCGCCCGCTGACGTCGGCCACGGCGACGCCCACACCCGTCACCGGAGTGGAGACGGGGGACATGCCGGCCGCGCTGGCCAAACTTGCTACAGCCATCTACGAGGGCGGCGAGCTGGAGGCCAACAAGCGAACCGCAGCTGCGCTCGCAGACCGCACACCGGTGGACACCAAGATCACAGTCAAGGCGGCCACCGGCAAATGGAACAAGCAGAAGATGGCCGTCCTGACTTCGGGCAAGGACGTGACCCTCGCCGTCGACAAGGACGGCACCTGGACCGCAGTCGGTGGGTGGTGGCCGTCGCTGGACATCAAGAAACCAGTTCTGGGCGGCAAGCGCCACGTCCTGATCATCGGCTCCGACGCCCAGAAGAGTAAGGGCGAGAAAGTTCGCGAAGCCCGAGCCGATGCCCTTCAGGTGGTCGGCGTGGACGGCAGGAGCGGCGGCGGAATCCTGGGCATTCCGCGTGACCTCTGGGTGAATATGCCAGACGGCGGGCACGCGAAAATCAACGCGGCCATGATGCAGGGTGGGCCCGAGGCCCAGCAGAAGGTCGTAACGGACGTGACAGGCCTGAAGATGGAGGGCTACATCCTCACCGGTTTCAGGGGCTTCGAAAACCTGGTCGATGAAATAGGCGGAGTTACCGTCGACGCCCCCATCCCGGTGCTTGACGTCAAGGCGGGAAAGAGCAAGCTCGACGGCGAGACCGCGCTGGACTTCGCCCGCGAACGAAAGACCCTGCCGGGTGGCGACTTCGACCGCTCAGCGCACCAGGGCGTCCTGCTGGTCGGATTCGCCGCACTGGCAAAGATGAACGGTCCGGCCGGGCTCGTCGACCTGCTCTCCGCCGCCGATCCACTGGTGGAGACCAACCTGACCGCGGAGCAGGCGCTGACCCTCGGCGCCTGGGCCTACAAGGCGGATCCGCGCAAGGTCGGCGGCGAAGTGCCCGAGCCCCCATTCGGGTACAGCGCAGACGGCCAGTTCATGCTGCCCCTGGACGCGAAGACACGCCAGATCTTCGACTCCTTCGCAGACGGCAACCTGTAGCTCGGACGAGGGAGCTCGGCCGACTGAAGTCCGGCCGGAGGTAGCTCGGCCGGCTGAAGTCCGGCGGAGGGAGCTCGGCCGGCTGAAGCCAGGCTGACCGTGGCTCGAACCGATCGGGCCCCGGACGTGGCACGCTACGGCGCAACAACCCCGGTTTCGTAGGCGATCAGGACGGCCTGCACCCGGTCGCGGGCGTTGAGCTTGGCCAGGATGTGACCCACGTGGGTCTTCACCGTCGCCTCGGACAGGAACAGCTGCCCGGCGATCTCCGGGTTGGACAGTCCCTCCGCGATCAGCGTAAACACTTCGCGCTCCCGGGGCGTCAGCGACTCGACGGCCGCGTGACTTCGGCTGGCCGCCGGGCTCGGAGCGCGCAGCAGCGGTGCCACGTGTTCCAGCAGCCGCCTGGTGGTGGACGGCGCGATCACCGCGTCGCCCCGGTATACCGTGCGGATGGCCCCCAGCAGTTCCTCCGGCGGCGCGTCCTTGAGCAGGAACCCGCTGGCTCCGGCCTGGATGGCAGCCAGCGCATACTCATCCAGGTCGAACGTGGTCAGCACCACCACCTTCAGCTCCGCCCGGTCCGAACCGGCCGGCTGTGCGGCGGCGGTGTCCAGCAGCCGGGTGGTCGCCTCGATCCCGTCCATGCCCGGCATCCGCACGTCCATCAGCACGACGTCGGCGCGCACCTTTGCGAGCGCGCTCACGGCTTCGCGCCCATCGCCTGCCTCGGCCACTACCTCCAGGTCCGGCTGGGAGTTGATCAGCATCTTGAAGCCGCCGCGGACCAGTTGCTGGTCGTCAACGAGGGCAACGCGGATTGGGGAGTCGGTCATCGCGATCTTTCTGGGTCGGCTGGGGCGCCAGGTGGGCTGGGGACAGTTGGGCCTAGTGGCGCTTGGCCTCAGGCCTCGGTGTACGGGATGAAGGCGCGGACGGCGAATCCGCCGCCGGTACGGGGTGAGGCTTCGACCGTTCCATCGTAGAGCGCCAGCCGTTCGGCCATCCCGGTGAGGCCCTGTTGGCTCCCCGCGGTGGCCGGATCGGCGCCGGCGCCCCGGCCGTCGTCGTTGATCTGCAGTTCCAGGCCACGGACAGTCCATTCGAGCCGCACCTGTGCGGAGGCCTCGGGCCCAGCGTGCTTGAGGACGTTGGTCAGGCCTTCCTGCACCACCCGGTACGCGGTCAGTTCGGCGCCCGCCGGCATCAAGCGCCTCGGCTGGCCGAAATGTTCCAGCTGCACGTCCAGCCCGGAGCGGCGGACGGTGTCCACCAGGGTTTCCACGTCGGCAAGCGTCGGCAGCGGCCGGGTGGACGCGATTTCGTCTCCGCGCAGCACGCCAAGCAGCCGGCGCATGTCCTGCAGCGAGGTGCGCCCCGTTTCCGCGATGGTTGCCAAGGTGCCAGTGGCAATGGCGGGGTCCTGTGCGCTGGCGTACCGGGCGCCGTCGGCCTGCGTGATGATGACGGAGAGCGAATGCGCCACGATGTCATGCATCTCGCGGGCGATGTGGCTGCGTTCGTCCGCAGCGGCCAAATCGCGTTCCTGCTGGCGTTCCACCTCCAGCCTGCGGGCCCGGTCCTCCAGCGCCTGGACGGTCAGCCGGCGGTTGCGCACCAGGTCGCCGAACATCCAGCAGGCGAGCACCAAGGCATCGACTGCTACGAGGAAGAGCAAGTAGAACGGCGCGGTGCCTCCGGTGAACGGTTCTGTGATTCCGTAACGGACCACGTACATCGCTCCGCCCAACAGCGCCAGCACCAGGCCGCCCAGACTGGCCCAGCGCGGGCCGTAGGCCGCCAAGGAGTAGACGGTGACCAGCACAAACACCTGCGCGGGCAGCGGTTCGCCGATGAAAGCCACGTTGAGCAGCGCAGCCGCCGCCATCGCAAGGCCGGATTGCCACGCATACGTACGGCGCCACGCGAGAGGGACAACCAGAAGTGCGGACAGGGCGAACGCTGCCGGGTGGGACATCGCCAAATACGGCAGCACAAACGCCACCAGGGCCAGCAGCATCAGGATCAGGTCGACCTTGCCGGTGTTGGCCTGTAGCCAGCGGTAAATTCTGTGGTGCACGCCCATGATCCACAACTTTAGGATGTCCGCGCCGGCCAACGCGTCATGCCCAGGTCTGATCCTGCTGGCTAGGAGGGGGTCTACACCAGCCAAGCAGTTCACATATTGGGACGGTTTGCCCAGAATGTGGACGCCCTCCCTAAAATGATTCCATGAGCGCAGCAACTAAGGCATTCTCCCTGGCAGTCATCCCCGGCGACGGCATCGGTCCGGAGGTCGTGGCGGAGGCGGTGAAGGTCCTCGAGGCGGCAACTGCCGGCGGCGATGCCACCTTCGAGCTGACCGAGTACCCGCTGGGCGCCGAGCATTGGCTGGCCACCGGCGAGACCCTGCCCGAGGAAACGCTGGAGCAGCTCCGCAAGCATGACGCCATCCTGTTCGGCGCCGTCGGTGCCGCCCCCGGCGACACCCGCATCCCGTCCGGCATCATCGAACGGGAGATGCTGCTCAAGCTGCGCTTCTCGCTGGACCACTACGTGAACCTGCGCCCGGCCAAGCTGCTGCCCGGGGTGGCCAGCCCGCTGGCGAACCCCGGCGAGGTGGACTTCGTCGTCGTCCGTGAAGGCACCGAGGGTCCGTACGTGGGCAACGGCGGTGCGCTGCGGGTGGGCACGCCGCACGAAATTGCCACCGAGGTTTCGGTCAATACCGCCTACGGTGTGGAGCGTGTGGTCCGCGACGCGTTCCGCCGCGCCTCGGTCCGCCGCAAGAAGCTCACGCTGGTGCACAAGCACAATGTGCTGGTTCATGCCGGCCACCTGTGGCGCCGCACCGTGGAGACCGTCGGCGCTGAGTTCCCAGACGTCGCGGTCGACTACCTGCACATCGACGCGGCCACCATCTTCATGGTCACCGACCCGGCGCGCTTCGACGTGATCGTCACCGACAACCTGTTCGGCGACATCATCACCGACCTGGCCGCGGCGATCACCGGCGGCATCGGCCTCGCGGCGTCGGGCAATATCAACATGGACCGCACCGCGCCGTCGATGTTCGAACCGGTCCACGGCTCGGCCCCGGACATCGCCGGCCAGCAGAAGGCCGACCCCACGGCGGCGATCCTGTCCGTGGCGCTGCTGCTGGAGCACCTGGGCCTGGCGGACGCCGCCGCCCGCGTGCAAAAGGCGGTGGAGGACGACGTCGCAGCCCGAGGGAGTGCCTCCCGCACCACCGCGCAAATCGGCGATGCCATCAGCGCCGCTTTGGCAGTAGGCTAGTTAGCGGTTACTAACCAAAACCATTTATTGACGCACAAGGGCGTGCCCTCACCGCGGAGGAACCCATGACTGAAACCCTCGAATTCACCCAGCAGCGCTCGGATCGTCCGAAGAGTGCCGAGGAGCGCGCCGCCATTTTGGCGAACCCGGGCTTCGGTAAACACTTCACGGACCACACGGCCGTGGTCGACTACAAGGTCGACGCAGACGGCAGCGGCGGCTGGTCGAATGCGCGGATCGAGCCCTACGGGCCCATCATGATGGATCCGGCCGCGGCGGTGCTGCACTACGGCCAGGAGATTTTTGAGGGCCTGAAGGCCTACCAGCACGACGACGGATCCGTCTGGACCTTCCGTGCGGAGGCCAACGCCGCCCGGCTCAACACCTCGGCCCGCCGGCTGGCGCTGCCGGAGCTGCCCGAAGAGACCTTCATCGAGTCGCTCCGCCAGCTGGTCGCCGCGGACAAGGCCTGGGTTCCCACGGGCGACGGCGAAGCGCTGTACCTGCGCCCGTTCATGATCGCCACCGAGGCCTTCCTGGGCGTGCGTCCGGCCCATGAGGTTTCCTACCGGGTGATTGCCTCGCCGGCCGGCAATTACTGGGGCGGCGAGCTCAAGCCGGTGTCCATCTGGCTCTCCGACCGCTACTCCCGCGCCGGCGAGGGCGGCACCGGCGAGGCCAAGTGCGGCGGCAACTACGCCGCGTCGCTGGCCGCCCAGCTCGAAGCCGAAGCCAACGGCTGCCAGCAGGTGCTCTTCCTGGACAAGTTCAACGACAACGCCATCGAGGAACTCGGCGGGATGAACGTGTTCTTCGTCTTCAAGGACGGCAGCCTGGTCACGCCGGAACTCAACGGCCACATCCTGCACGGCGTCACCCGCTCCTCGGTGATCGAGCTGGCCAAGGACCGCGGCCTGGACGTGCAGGAACGCAAGATCACCATTGACGAATGGCGCGACGGCGTGGCCGCCGGCGACATCACCGAAGCCTTCGCCTGCGGCACCGCGGCCGTCATTACCCCGATTGGCGAGCTGAAAGCGGACGGCTGGTCCATCGCGTCCCCGAGCGCCGGTTCCGGCGAAGTGGCCATGTCCATCCGGCAGGAACTGCTCGGCATCCAGACCGGTGCGGTGGAGGACTCGCGCGGCTGGCTCACCCGCCTGGCCTAACCACCGCTTCCTTTCCGGGGCCGGCCGGGCCACACTTGGTCCATGACCGGGGTGGCCTACCTCCTAGCCGTGATCTTCGGCCTGGTCCTGATCACCGTCGGGATTGCCGAGGCGTTCTACTTCCGCGACCCGCGCTTCCACAAGCTGTTCCTCATCCGGCCCCAGGACGTCGCGGCGGTCCGGCTCTGGACCATCAACCTGGGCTTCTACAACATGCTCTGGGGTCTGGTCCTCATCGCCGGGGTCTTCATCGCCGCCAGCGGCAGGACGGCCATCGGCGAGACCATGATCGTCTTCACGTGCATCGCCCACGTGATCCTCGGGGCGGTGCTCTGGTTTTCCGAACGCCGCCTCTGGCAGAGTGCCCTGGCCCAGGCCATCCTGCCGCTGATCGTCCTCCTCCTGCTTCTGCTCTGACCCAGGCGGAGGAGGACGCCGGGGCCCGACTTCGAGGAACCCCGCCTTCCGGCTGGAGCCCCACCGTCAGTGCGCGCCAGCCCTAGCGAGGGGCCACGCCGCTAGTGCGGCTACCGCTTCCGAGTAGCGGCTTTGCGCTCGGCGGCCTTGCGGGCCTTCTTCGATACCGGCTTCAGCGCCTTGCGCTCAGCCTCTTCGGCCGCAATCCGGTTCTTCCGGGCATCCACCAGATCGTTCCACAGTGCGGAGGCGAAGCTGCCGCCGTCGCGCTCGTAGACCTCGTACGGGAAGGACGCGAAGATTCCCGCCGGCGAGGCCGCCCCCGGAAGGTCCTTCCCGCTCTTCAGCGCGTAGGCATCGCCGAGCGCCCACGTCTCCGACAGATAGCGGGCCAAGTTCGCGCGAATGAACGCATTGGCGTCCGCGGCGTCCCCAGCCTGCTCCAGCAAGTTCTGCAGTCGCGAAGCCAGCAGGCCCGAGGCCGCGTCGAAGACATCGTCACCGCGTTCCGCAGCGGCCTCCAGCTCGGCGGTGAATTCGTTGACCGCATTTTCCCAGTCGGTCGTCTCGCGGTTCTTCTGCCAGGTGGGGAACCACACGATGTCCCCGTTGGCATGGTTGTGAATGTGCTGCATCCCGCTATTGCGTTCGGCCGCCGCATGGTCATGCTCGGCCTCGTCGTACTCGGCCAGCAGCTCGGCCAGAGACAACGTGTTCTTGGTTTCCGCCATGGAGAATTCTTCCTATCGTGCAGCAGCAATGGTTCCATCAGGGCAACCCCGCTGCGCGTGAACTAATTCCGCCGTGAACCCCGACACCCGGGCCGGTGTCCGCAGTTAGACGACGCTCCCGTCGATCTCCAGCATGCGCAGACGCTCGGCATGCGCTGTCAGCCAGGTCCGCGCTTCGGCCTCGTCGTCGAAGTATCGGGAACAACCGTCATCGGCGAAAATCCGCAGGAAAAAGTTCCCCAGCACGCGGTCCACCGGCCCACTGCCGAGCACCGCCACGGCGAGAGAGGGCGTGAAGGTATGGGCGATCAACCGCACCTCCGCGGTCGCCCAGCGCACGCCGGCCATCCTCAGCAGTATCACCACTTGCCGCTCGCCGACCAGCTCGAAGAGACGGTCAACTACCTGCTGCGCCAGCTCGGCGCTGACACTGAGACCGCGATGGAGCGTCAGCACCAACAGCCCGTCGTCGTCCAGTTGCACATCGTAGGTTGAGTGAACTTCCTCCAGCACTGATCCCCCCGTCCGGCCGGTGATGTGGCGCATCCTCCAGCCATCGTCGCGCCGCCCTGAGCGGCCCGTGCAGGCCACTAGCCTATGCGACCGACGTCACATTGCCCCACCATCTGTCCGGAATATGAATCGATTCCTTCATATTGCGCGAATATTACGACGACGGTGCGCGCCTTCCGCTGGGCAGCTCTGCGGCGTTGGGACGGGGAATGCGAGGATGGCTCTGTGACCGCTGAACAGAATTCCGCCCTCGTCCGCAGCAGCGACCTGACCCGCTACCGGCTGGCTCCCAACCCGGGGCCCATGAGTCTGGACGGGACACAGTCGTACCTGATTGCAGCGCCGGAGAGCAGGGGAGTGGTCGTGGTGGATCCGGGGCCCCTGGACGAGGTGCATCTCGCCGAGCTGGCGGCAGCCGGTGAAGTGGAGCTTGTCCTGATCACCCACCACCACATCGACCATACCGAGGCCAGCGAGCGTTTCCATGACCTGACCGGTGCCCTCGTGCGGGCGCTGGACGCGGCGCTCTGCTTCGGTGGGGAACCGCTGAGCGACGGCGAGGTGATCCAGGCTGCCGGCGTCGATATCCACGTTCTGGCTACGCCGGGCCACACGGCCGACTCGGTCAGTTTCCATCTGCCTGCAGACGGCCCGCACGGCGCGGTCCTCACCGGCGACACCATCTTGGGGCGCGGAACCACCATCATTGCCTACCCGGACGGCCGGCTCGGCCCCTACCTGGACTCACTGGCCCGGCTGGAGGTGCTTGGCCCAGCAAGGGTATTGCCGGCCCACGGCGGCACGCTGCCGGACCTCTCGGCGATCTGCCGCGAATACGCCAGCCACCGCCAGATGCGGCTGGACCAGATCCGCGCGGCCCTCGAGCAACTCGGCGCCGACGCCAGCGTCGACGACGTCACCGACCACGTCTACACCGACATCGACGCCGCCGTCCGGCTCGCCGCCGAAGCCTCCGTCGCGGCCCAACTGGAGTACCTGCGCGGCTGACCCGCCCGCTCGGCTTGGAATCCATGCACCGGCAACCAGTAGGCTAAACGCATGCGTATAGCCCGGTTTGTCCTCGATTCTGACCCCCAGTACGGCATCGTCGAAGGCGAGGAGGGAAGCGAGCAGGTCACCGTCATCGCCGGCGACCCGTTCTTTAACGGCGTCCAGCCCACCGGAGCCCGGCACAAGCTCGAGGACGTCCGCCTGCTGGCCCCGATCATCCCGCGCAGCAAGGTGATCGGCATCGGCCGCAACTATGCCGAACACATCAAGGAAATGGGCAACGAGACCCCGGCCGCACCGCTGATGTTCCTCAAGCCCAACACCTCGGTGATCGGTCCGAACGAGCCGCTGGTGCTGCCCGAGTTCTCCGACGAGGTCTCCTACGAAGCCGAACTGTGCGTGATCATCGGTCGGATCTGCAAGGACGTCCCGGTGGAGCGGGTGGACGATGTCATCTTCGGCTACACCTGCGGCAACGACCTCACCGCACGGGACGCGCAGCGCACCGACAACCAGTGGGCCCGCGCCAAGGGCTTCGACGGCTCGGCCCCGCTCGGTCCGTGGATTGAAACCGAGCTGGACACCGAAGACCTGGCCATTAGGGGCCGGCTCGACGGCGAACTGAAGCAGGACGGCAACACCTCGCAGATGATCTGGGGCGTCAAAGAACTGGTCTCCTACGCCTCCCAGGCCTTCACCCTGTTGCCCGGCGACGTGATCATGACCGGCACCCCCTCCGGCGTCGGCACCATCGAAGCCGGCCAGCGCTACGAGGTGGAGATCGAGGGCATCGGAACGCTCTCGAACACGGCACGCCGCTGATCCTCATGCGTGCCAGCCGTCGATCGTTCGCAGTCTTTGCGTTCGGATCGCTAGCTACCTTTTCGGTGGCAGCCCGTGCCACGCACTACTTGGGCGGTCCGTTATGGCTCGCAGGCACATTTCTCGGCGTCGGAATCTTGTTGGCGCTGTTTTACCTGTATCGACTCCTCTCCACCTGGCTGGGCCGCAGCAGGCGCACGAAGTAGTGGCTGTTCGGCCGGAACAGGGGACTGGCGCAGCAGACTAAACTGGGAGCCATCATGACTAATGCTGCTGCCATTCCCACTGTCGACGACGAAACCCCTGTCCGCGTACGCTTCTGCCCGTCTCCCACGGGCACCCCGCACGTGGGCCTGATCCGTACCGCGCTGTTCAACTGGGCCTACGCCCGGCACACCGCTGGCACCATGGTGTTCCGGATCGAGGACACCGATGCTGCCCGCGACAGCGAGGAGAGCTACCAGCAGTTGCTGGAGGCCATGAAGTGGCTGGGCATTGACTGGGACGAGGGTGTTGAAGTCGGGGGCCCGCACGAGCCCTACCGGCAGTCCCAGCGAGGCGACATTTACCAGGACGTGATCACGAAGCTCAAAGAGCGCGGCCATGTCTACGAGTCCTACTCCACCCCGGAGGAGGTCGAGGAGCGGCACCGCGCCGCAGGCCGCGACATCAAGCTCGGCTACGACAACTTCGACCGGCACCTGACGCCGGAGCAGGTCGCTGCCTTCAAGGCAGAAGGCCGCGAGCCGGTGTTGCGGGTGCAGATGCCGGACGAAGACATCACCTTCAACGACCTGGTCCGCGGCGAGATCACCTTCAAGGCCGGCAGCGTCCCGGACTTCGTGGTGGTGCGGGCGAACGGCAAGCCGCTCTACACGCTGGTCAATCCGGTCGACGATGCGCTGATGGGCATCACCCACGTGCTGCGCGGGGAAGATTTGCTCTCTTCGACGCCGCGTCAGATCGCGCTCTACCGGGCCCTGGTGGACATCGGCGTTGCCCGCTACATGCCGCTGTTCGGCCACTTGCCGTACGTGATGGGCGAAGGCAACAAGAAGCTTTCCAAGCGTGATCCGGAATCCAACCTCTTCCTGCATCGCGAACGCGGCTTCATCCGCGAGGGGCTGCTGAACTACCTGTCGCTGTTGGGGTGGTCGCTGTCCGCTGACGAGGACATCTTTACCGTTGACCAGTTGGTGGAGAACTTCGACATCCACGACGTGCTTGCCAATCCTGCCCGGTTTGACCTGAAGAAGGCCGAAGCCATCAACGGCTCGCACGTCCGGCTGCTGGAACCGGGTGACTTCAAGCTCCGGTTGGTTCCCTACCTGCAGCACGCAGGCCTGGTCGGCGGAGTGCTGACCGAACGCGAGCAGATGATTCTGGCCGATGCCGCCCCGCTGGTCCAGGAGCGCATCACGCTGCTGGGCGAGGCGCCGGAGATGCTCGCTTTCCTGTTCAAGAACGACGACCAGATCGACGTCGCCCAAGACGCCCGCAAGGGGCTGCCGGAGAACCTCACCGAGGCGCTGGATGCCGCGCTGGCGGCGCTGGAGCCGGTCGAGGAGTGGACGGCGGAGAACATCCAGGCGGCGCTGCGTGCGGCCCTGGTGGATGGCCTGGGGCTTAAGCCCAGGCTGGCCTTCGGTCCGGTCCGAACCGCTGTTTCGGGCCGCCGCATCTCTCCGCCGTTGTTCGAGTCCATGGTGATCCTTGGCAAGGAGTCCTCGCTGGCACGGTTGAAGTCGTTCCGCGGCTGAGCATGAATCGGAGCAGCGCACGGTCCAGCCGTCCGTTTGCTGCTCGTTTTGCACTTTCGAGCAGGCATCCGGTAAAGTAATTACTCGTGCTGAGGCGCCAAGGAATGGGCAGAAGCCCGTTTCCATCGGCTCCGAAAGTGCCATTGGGATATGGTGTAATTGGCAACACAACGGTTTCTGGTACCGTCATTCTAGGTTCGAGTCCTGGTATCCCAGCGCTACGGCCTCCGCTTTGCGGGGGCTGGATTGTGCGGAGGCAAACTCCAAACAAACCTACGGCCCCATCGTATAGCGGCCTAGTACGCCGCCCTCTCACGGCGGTAACGCGGGTTCGAATCCCGCTGGGGTCACTGTCCGAGCAGGACAAGGCAGCACCGGCCTTTCAACAGTGCAAGCTATGCGGCCCCATCGTATAGCGGCCTAGTACGCCGCCCTCTCACGGCGGTAACGCGGGTTCGAATCCCGCTGGGGTCACCAACAGCCGGTCCCGGACATCATGTCCGGGGCCGGTTTTTGTCTGCCAGGAGACGTGCGTCTCGCAGCGGCGATGGTCCGCATGGTCGACCGCTTCTGCTGGCATGATGGGGAGCGTGACCAGCATGTTGCCCGAGGGCCAGGACAGGGGAGCGGTGGACGCCGTCGCGCTCTTGGAAGAAAGCCGCGGCACGCTCGAGTCGTTGGACCTGCCGCTGGACGTGCCGGGCGCCGCCGAGGAACGCGTCGCAATCCGCGCCGCGGTGGCCCAGTTGGACGACTATATTTTGCCCCGCTACCGCAGGCTGGAAGCACCGCTGCTGGCGGTGGTGGGAGGCTCGACAGGCGCCGGTAAGTCAACCTTGGTGAACGCGCTGGCCGGGTATCCGGCGACGCGTGCCGGCGCCATTCGGCCAACCACCCGCCAGCCCGTCCTGCTGCATCATCCGAGCGATGCGCCCTGGTTTAAGGACCGGCGGATCCTGCCGGGCCTGAGCAGGATCACCAGAACACCGCCACACGCCGCGGCCGAGGCGCACGTCGGCGGGGCAGAGCTGACAGCCGAGCCGGCGGGGAGCTCACTGGTGTTGTTGGCGGATCGCAGCATCCCTGCCGGCATTGCGGTGCTCGACGCGCCGGATATCGATTCCATCTCCGACGACAACCGACGGCTGGCCGGACAACTGCTGGCGGCCGCGGACTTATGGATTTTCGTCACCACGGCCAACCGTTACGCGGATGCAGTGCCGTGGGCGCTGCTGCTGGATGCCGCACAACGGGACATCGAGGTCGCGGTCGTCCTGGACCGGGTGCCGGCGGACGTTGAGCTGGAGGTCCGCACCGACTTGGCCGGGCTGCTGCAGCGACAGGGGCTCGCCGCCGCCAAGCTGTTCGTCATCCATGAGTCCGCGCTGGACGGCCAGGGCATGCTGCCGGCCGGTGCCGTGGACCCGATCCGCGCGTGGCTCGAGGAGCTCGCCGCCGATGCTTCCAGCCGTGCCGACATTGCCCGTCGCACGCTCGGTGGGGCCGTGCGCTCGCTGGCCCACACAGTCCGGGCCGGCGCCGTCGCGGCGGACGATCAATACGCTGCCAGCCAGAGGCTCCGCAAGATCGTCGAGAGCGCCTACGAAGCCGCCACCGTCCAAGCCCTCGCGGCAACGCAGGACGGGACGCTGCTGCGCGGCGAGGTGTTGGCCCGGTGGCAGGACTTTGTCGGAACCGGAGAATTTATCCGCGGCATCGAGAGCGGAATAGGCCGGCTGCGGGACCGGATCGGCGCGTTCTTCTCCGGCAAGCCAGCCCCCTCGGTGGTGGTCGAGGCGGCCATCGAGTCCGGGCTTCAGGCCGTCGTCGTCGAGGCCGCGGCCAAGGGGGCGGAGCAATCCGACGCGGGCTGGCGGGTGGATCCGGCAGGACAGGGTCTGCTCGGAGGCGAGGACCTGTCTACTCCCAGCGCCGGATTCTCGGCTGAAGTGGCGCGGGAGATCCGGGCATGGCAGGCGGACCTGCTGGAGCTGATCCGTAGCGAGGGCGAGGACAAGCGGTTCACCGCGCGCATGCTCTCCTTCGGAGTTAACGGGCTCGGGGTGGCCCTGATGGTGGTGATTTTCGCGGCGACCGGCGGACTGACGGGTTTGGAAATCGGCGTGGCCGGCGGCACGGCCGTGGTGGGCCAGAAGCTGCTCGAGGCAGTGTTCGGCGAGGACGCCGTCCGCCGGCTGGCACGCAAGGCCCGTTCCCAGCTCGAGGAGCGCACCCGCAGGCTGATGCACGCTGAGGCGGAGCGCTTCCTCTCCAGAGTCCCGCCGCAGGAGCAGCAAGAAGCCGAGGCGTTCCGCTCACTGGCGGAAAAATTGCTCGCTGTCGGTGCCACAACGGAGACGGAGGCACCGGAATGAGCCGGCACCGGGGGAAGCCCGAAGCATCCGTGTTGGAGGCGCGGCTGGAGGCCTTGAACTCGGCTGCCGAACTGGCCGAGGGCGTGCTGCCGAAAGCGGAATTCGCGCCGATCAACGACGTCCTGGAACGCGCCAGCACTCGTCGCTCCTTGTCCGCCGAACATACCGTCGTCGGGTTTTTCGGAGCGACGGGCAGCGGCAAGTCCTCCCTCTTCAACGCCGTATCCGGAACCCATCACGCCACCGTGGCTGCACGTCGTCCGACCACATCGGAAACACTGGCCGGCATTTGGGGAACGGTCGGCAGTGAGCCGCTGCTGGACTGGCTGCAGGTAGCCCACCGGCACTTTGTTGCCGATGAGTCGCTGGGCGGACATGGCGGCCTGATCCTGCTGGACCTACCCGACTTTGATTCCACCGCCGTCGAGCACCGCGACATTGTGCAGCGGCTCGCGGGGCAAGTGGACGTCTTGGTCTGGGTCTTGGATCCGCAGAAATATGCCGATGCCGCCGTGCATCACGGATTCCTGCGGCCGCTGGCATCCCACGGGGCGGTGACCCTGGTGGTGCTGAATCAGGTGGACCGGTTGGCAGGGAACCAACTGCAACCGGTCATGGCATCGCTCAAGGACATCCTGGTCCAGGACGGGCTGGGCCGGACAGACGTCTATCCTGTCTCCGCCCGGACCGGCGCCGGCATCGACGAGCTCAAGGCGGCGATTACGGCATTCGCCGACCAGCGGCAGGCCGCAACCAACCGGCTCGTCGCCGATGTCCGCATCGCGGCCCACTCGCTTCACGTGCACCTTGGCTCAGCGCCGGCAGGCGTCAGCAAGCCTGCCCGCGCGGAACTAGCCGATCAGCTCGCGCAGGCCGCGGGCGTTGATGCGATCTGCGACGCCGTCGCCACGTCCTACCGTCGCCAGTCGCATGCCCGGACGGGTTGGCCGGTGGTCCGCTGGCTGGGGAAGCTGCGCCGGGATCCGCTCAAACGGCTCAACCTGGACCGCAAAGACGTCAGCCCGATGCTCAATCGATCGTCGATGCCGGCGCCGGGCCCGGCGCAACAGGCGCAGGCTGACAAGGCGGTCCGACAGTTCGCCGACCGAGCCGGCGAAGGAGCAAGCGCCCCGTGGCGCGCAGCCATCCGCCGGGCCGCACGGTCCGGAGAGGACACACTCCCCGACGACTTGGACCAAGCCCTGGCGCGCACCGATCTGCGCTCTGACCGGGCGTCCTGGTGGTGGCCCGTCTTCGGCGTGATTCAATGGTGCGCCTTGGCGGCGGCCTTGGCCGGAGCGCTCTGGCTGCTGGGCATCGCGACGCTGGGATACTTCCAGTTCCCGGTGCCGGAAACACCAAGGGTGGAGGGCCTCCCCGTGCCCACCTTGTTGCTGGCCGCCGGGATCCTCGCCGGGGCGCTGCTGGCGCTGGCATCGGGTCTGATTTCGCGTCTGGTAGCCACATCCAGGGCAGCGAAGGCACGACGGCGGCTGCATGCCTCCGTGGCGCAGGTGGCGGAAGAGCGGATCGTCCAGCCTGTGGCAAACGAGGTCGCCGTGTACAAGGAATTCCGGCAGGCGGTAGCGGCGGCGGCCGGAGAATGACGCCGTCGGAAAACTGCGTGACCCGTGCGAAGTTTGGCGCGGCCCGGTGATGACAAGGGAGAACTGCAAGATTGGCCGATGAACTGATGATCAATGACCTGGATGAGGGATCCCTGCTGGAGAGGATCTTTCCGCGCCTTGGCCCCGCCAAAGTCCCGGTCGGCCCCGGCGACGATGCTGCCGTTATCGACGCACCGGATGCCCGGACCGTCATTTCGATCGACACGTTGGTCCAGGACCAGGACTTCCGGCTCGAGTGGCCCTCGGGATACCGGACGACCGGCTACGACGTCGGTTGGAAGTCCGTGGCGCAAAACCTCTCGGACATCAACGCCATGGGGGCCGTGCCCACGTCTTTAGTCATCAGCCTCACCCTGCCTGGGTCGACGCCGGTGGCGTGGGTTGAGGATCTGGCCGATGGGGTGGCCGAGGCGATCCGGAAACTTGGCGCGGACCGGTGCTCCGTCGTCGGCGGCGATCTGGGCCGGGGCGATGCGCTGGTCGTCACGGCCGCCGTTACCGGCGATCTGGAAAGCCGCTGTCCGGTGCTCCGCAGCGGTGCGCGCCCCGGGGACATCGTGGCCGTGGCCGGGACGCTGGGGAGGGCGGCGGCTGGACTGTGCCTGCTCGATAGCAGGCACCCTATCGCCGAGGCCAAAGCTTCGCTGCAGGCGCTGGCGAACATTCAGTCCCGGCCCGAGCCTCCACTGCATGCAGGCCCGGCGGCCGCCAAGGCAGGCGCCACCGCCATGATGGACATTTCGGACGGCCTGCTCCGCGACGCCGCCCGGCTGGCCCGCGCTAGCGCCGTCTCGGTGGACCTGTTCGCGGCAGCGCTGCAGGACTTTGTTGAACCGCTGGGCGAGGCAGCGGCCCTGCTGGGAGCCGACCCGATGGAATGGGTGCTCGGCGGCGGAGAAGACCATGGCCTGCTGTCCACGTTCCCGGCAGCTGAGGCCCTACCGGACGGATTCGTGGCCGTCGGAACGGTGCGTGAAAGCGGGTCGGCTCCCGCGACGCTGGACGGCGCCGCCGTTCAGGCCATGGGGTGGGACCACTTCGGCGGTTGAACGGCTGCTAGTCGTTGCTCTTTCGCAGGGCCTCGGTGAGTTGTGCGGCAGCGTTGCAGACTACCTCGGCATGCAGCCGGCCGGGCTGCCGGGTGAGCCGCTCGATCGGGCCGGAAATGGAAACAGCGGCGATGACCCGCCCCGATGGTCCGCGGACCGGCGCCGAGACCGACGCCACTCCGGGCTCGCGTTCGCCAAGGCTTTGGCCCCAGCCGCGGCGGCGCACACCGGCGAGGACCGTCGGGGTGAAGCGCGCGCCATGCAGGCCTTCCAGCAACCGTTCGTGGTCTTCCCACGCCAGCAGGACCTGGGCGGCGGAACCGGCCTTCATGGAAAGCTGCGTCCCCACCGGAATGGTGTCCCGCAGGCCAATAGGCCGCTCCGCCGAGGCCACGCAGACACGCGCGTCGCCTTGCCGGCGGAAGACCTGAGCGCTTTCACCGGTAGCGTCGCGAAGATTCATCAGGACCGGGCCTGCCGCCGCAATGAGGCGGTCTTCGCCTGCAGCGGCGGCCAGTTCCACCAGCCGGCTGCCCAACACGAACCTGCCCTGCATGTCCCGGCTGACCAGCCGGTGGTGCACCAAGGCCAAGGCAAGCCGATGGGCGGTTGGCCGGGCCAGCCCGGTGGCAGCCACTAACTGGGCCAGGGAAGTAGGGCCGGCCTCGAGGGTGTCGAGCACCATGGCCGCTTTGTCGATGACACCGACACCACTAGGATTGTCCATAGAATGATACTGTCATCTCACTATTTGAGATGCAAGTCGTTTCGCTGGCGGGATCGGAGCCGGTACTGGAAGAGTTGAATTACACACTTGAAGCAGGTCTCCCGCTGGGAGGCACCGCCTGCGTTGGGAATTGATGGAGGGATCTGGCCATGGCCGGTAACACTGCGGGCAGGACGCTCGCTGAAAAGGTCTGGGAGGCGCACGTGGTGCGCCGCGGCGAAGGGGAAGGCGCAGCCCGCCAGCCCGACCTCCTCTTCATCGACCTTCACTTGGTGCACGAAGTCACGTCCCCGCAGGCCTTCGAGGGCCTGCGGTTGGCGGGGCGCAAGCTGCGTCGACCCGATCTGACCATCGCCACCGAGGACCACAACACTCCCACGCTGGACATCGACAAGCCGATTGCCGACCTGACCAGCCGGACCCAGATCGAGACGCTGCGCACCAATTGCCGGGAATTCGGCGTCCGCCTGCACTCGCTCGGGGACGCCGAGCAGGGGATCGTGCACGTCGTGGGTCCCCAGTTGGGGCTCACCCAGCCGGGCATGACAGTGGTGTGCGGCGACTCCCATACCTCCACGCACGGCGCGTTCGGCGCACTGGCCTTCGGCATCGGAACCTCCGAGGTCGAACACGTCATGGCCACCCAGACGCTTTCGCTGAAGCCGTTCAAGACGATGGCTATCAACGTCGAAGGCACGCTGCGTCCCGGGGTCACGGCCAAGGACATCATCCTGGCGGTCATCGCCAAGATCGGCACCGGCGGCGGACAGGGCTATGTGCTCGAATACCGTGGCTCCGCCATCCGCGCGCTGAGCATGGAAGCCCGGATGACCATCTGCAACATGTCCATCGAAGCGGGCGCCCGCGCCGGCATGGTGGCCCCGGACCAGACCACCTTCGAGTACCTCAAGGGCCGTCCGCACGCCCCGGAAGGCGCCGACTGGGATGCCGCCGTCGAGTATTGGCAGACTCTGCACACGGAGGACGACGCCGAATTCGACGCCGAAGTCTTCCTGGACGCCAGCACCCTGGAGCCTTTCGTCACCTGGGGCACCAACCCCGGGCAGGGTGTTTCCCTGTCCGAGGCGGTGCCGTCGCCTGACGACTTTGCCGACGAGAACGCCAAGGCTGCGGCGGAACGTGCGCTGGCCTACATGGGGCTCGAAGCGGGCACTCCGATGAAGGAGATCCCGGTGGACACCGTCTTCCTGGGCTCCTGCACCAACAGCCGGATCGAGGACCTGCGCATTGCCGCGGACATCATTCGCGGCCGGCAGAAGGCGCCGAACGTGCGCATGATGGTGGTTCCCGGCTCTGCGCGCGTCCGGCTCGAAGCCGAAGCCGAAGGGCTGGACCAGGTGTTCAAGGAGTTCGGTGCCGAGTGGCGGTTCGCCGGCTGCTCCATGTGCCTGGGCATGAACCCGGACCAGCTGGCTCCGGGGGAGCGCTGCGCCTCCACGTCCAACCGCAACTTCGAAGGCCGGCAAGGCAAGGGCGGCCGGACCCATCTGGTCTCGCCGGTCGTTGCTGCCGCCACTGCTGTGCGCGGCACTCTGAGCTCGCCCTCGGATCTGGACCCAGTCACCAACGACGCCGCCACGCGGTCTGCTGCCTAAGGAGCCTGAAGCACCATGGAGAAGTTCACCACCCATACCGGCATCGGCGTGCCCCTGCGGCAGTCCAACGTGGATACCGACCAGATCATCCCGGCGGTGTATCTCAAGCGGATCACCCGGACCGGCTTCGAAGATGCCCTGTTCGCCGGCTGGCGCAAGAACGACGATTTCATCCTGAACCAAGAGCCGTTCAACCGCGGTTCCGTCCTGGTGGCGGGCCCCGACTTCGGCACCGGTTCCTCGCGCGAACACGCTGTCTGGGCCCTGAAGGACTACGGGTTCCGCGTAGTGCTCTCGTCCCGGTTTGCCGACATCTTCCGCGGGAACTCCGGGAAGCAGGGCCTGCTGGCGGCCGAGGTGGCGCAGGACGATATTGAGCTGATCTGGAAGGAACTCGAGAACCACCCGGGCACCGAAATCACGGTTGACCTGGCTGCGAAAACCGTCATGTGCGGAACCATCACCGCTCCGTTCGAGATCGACGATTACACCCGCTGGCGGTTGCTTGAAGGCCTGGACGACATTGGCCTGACCCTCCACCATGAGGCGGAAATCACCTCCTACGAGGCCACCCGGCCATCGTGGAAGCCGAAAACGCTTCCCGCCAAGGTCTGACCGCAGGCATCCTGCACCGGATCGGCGCCCTTGAGGGAACTGAAACAGTTCCCTCAAGGGCGCCGATTTGCGTGAATGGCCCGCCTTATGTAAGTCATCGGCCGGCGCGCAGAAAGGCACGGGACGCGCGGTCCGTTTATTTCGGAATGGTCACGGATTGCCAATATGCTTAGCTGAGCCCTAGGCCCAGTCCTGCGTTAAACTAGCTTGAGGAAACAGGTATTCATGGCAAGTGTTTTGACCATTCGTGGTGGCGTACCCCTGACGGGAAAGGTGCCCGTCCGTGGTGCCAAGAACCTGGTTCCCAAAGCGATGGTCGCCTCCTTGCTCGCCAGCGATGCCTCCGTCCTGAGGAATGTGCCGGAGATCAGGGACGTGGAGATCGTCACCAGCCTGCTTCGCCTGCACGGCGTGGAGGTTTCCAAAGACCCGGTGACCGGTGATCTGACGCTGGATCCCACGAACGTCAAGACGGCCCAGATGAAGGACATCGACGCGCACGCCGGTGATTCCCGCATCCCGATCCTCTTCTGCGGCCCCCTGATCCACGCCATCGGCGAGGCATTCATCCCCGATCTGGGCGGCTGCCGCATCGGCGACCGCCCCATCGACTACCACCTCGACGTGCTGCGCCAGTTCGGTGCCATCGTGGACAAGCGTCCCGGTGGCATCTCCATCTCGGCACCCAAGGGATTGAAGGGCGCCAAGCTGACGCTGCCGTATCCCAGTGTCGGGGCAACCGAACAGGTTCTGCTGACGGCAACCAGGGCCGAGGGGATCACGGAACTCAGCGGGGCTGCCATCGAACCGGAGATCATGGATCTGATCGCCGTGCTGCAGAAGATGGGCGCCATCATCTCCGTCCAGACGGACCGCGTCATCCGCATTGAGGGTGTGCCGGAACTGGTTGGTTTCAACCACCGTGCTCTGCCCGACCGCAACGAGGCGGCTTCCTGGGCGTCGGCGGCGCTGGTCACCAAGGGGGACATCTACGTTGAAGGCGCCAACCAGGGGGATCTCACTGCTTTCCTGAACACCTACCGCAAGATCGGTGGGGCCTTCGATATCGACGACGACGGCATCCGGTTCTACCACCCCGGCGGGAGCCTGTCGCCGTTGGTGCTCGAGACCGACGTGCACCCCGGGTTCATGACGGACTGGCAGCAGCCTCTGGTGGTTGCCCTGACCCAGGCGGAAGGCGTCTCGATTGTGCACGAGACGGTCTACGAGAATCGGTTCGGCTTTACCGAAGCCTTGATCCGGATGGGGGCGAACATCCAGGTGCACCGCGAATGCCTCGGCAGCATTCCGTGCCGTTTCGGCCAGCGGAATTTCCTGCATTCTGCCGTCATCTCCGGGCCCACTCAGCTCTCCGGTGCGGAGATCGACATTCCGGACCTGCGCGGCGGATTCAGCCACTTGATCGCCGCACTGGCTGCCACCGGAACCTCCCGGGTCACCGGTATCGAACTCATCAATCGCGGCTACGAGCACTTCCAGTCAAAACTGGAAGGCCTCGGCGCGGACTTCGACGTCGAGTAGGCAGCGATGGGAGCAGGTACCAAAGAGCGTGTGGTCATCGGTATCCTGGCCGGCCTAGTCCGGCCGGCCTTGAACCTGGTCTTGCGGCGGAACTGGACAGGAACCGAAAATTTCCCCAGCAACCAGGGAATTATCGTCTGTCCGAACCACAACACGGAGATTGATCCGCTGGTCGTGGGCCACTATGTCTACAACCAAGGCATCCTGCCGCATTTTCTGGCCAAGGCCTCGCTGTTCAAGATTCCGGTGGTGGGCCAGCTGTTGTCCGGGGCCCGCCAGATTCCTGTCGAACGGAGCAGCTCGGGCGCCAACCGCTCCCTGGAAATCTCCCGGGACGTGCTGGATGAAGGCGGCGCCGTCATCATCTATCCGGAAGGCACGCTGACGCGTGATCCGAATCTGTGGCCCATGCGCGGGCATACGGGGGCAGCCCGGCTCGCCTTGCAGACCGGAGCGCCTGTCATCCCGGTGGCCCATTGGGGAGCGAATGACTTGCTGCCGCGTTATGCCAAGAAACCGAGCCTTTTCCCGCGCAAGACGGCTCATGTCGTGGCCGGTGCCCCGGTCGATCTGTCGGAGTTCGGCGGCATGCCGATCACCAAGACGGTGCTCGACGCCGCAACGAATAGGATTATGGACAGCATCACTGCGCTGCTTGCCGAGGTGCGCGGCGAAGAACCTCCTGCGCTCCGCTGGGATCCTTCGGCGCACGGGCAGAAATCGACCGGCCGGGACTTCGGTGCCGGCCCAACGGTGCACACGGAAGAATTACCGCCAGAGGAGAAGTTGTGACCGAACGCCCCGACCTGCCTGCAACCATTGCAGTACTCGGAGCAGGAAGCTGGGGCACTACCTTCGCCAAGGTAGTTGCTGACGCACACCCCGAGGTCGAAGTTCGGCTGTGGGCGCGGCGCCCCGAGGTGGCGGAGGAAATCAACACCCACCACCGGAATGCGAAGTACCTCAAGGACATCGTCCTGCCCGGCAACGTGGTTGCTTCCGCTGATGTGGCCGACGTCGTCGTCGACGCCCCGCTGGTAGTGCTGGCCGTGCCGGCCCAGACCCTCCGGCCGCAGCTGGCTTCCTGGAAACCGTTGCTGGATCCGGAGGCAGTGGTGGTTTCGCTCATGAAGGGGTTGGAGCGCGGCAGCGACGCACGCATGAGCGAAGTAATCAAGGAAGAGCTGGGGCTGTCCGACGACCGCGTGGCCGTCATTTCCGGCCCCAACCTGGCCATGGAGATCGCGCGCAAGGAACCAACCGCGTCCGTGGTGGCCTGCACGGATGAAGATGTGGCGCAGTGGATTGCCAGGCTCTGCACCGCCGCTTATTTCCGCCCGTATACCAATCCCGACGTCACCGGGGTTGAGATCGGCGGAATTGTCAAAAACGTCATTGCCTTGTGCGTGGGCATTTGCGACGGCAAGGGCATGGGCGACAACACCAAGGCCACGGTCATCACGCGCGGACTCGCGGAGACCACCCGGCTCACCCTCGCCTTGGGCGGAGACGTGCAGACCATGGCCGGACTGGCCGGGCTGGGCGACCTCGTCGCCACCTGCTCGTCGCCGCTGTCGCGCAACCATACCGCCGGCCGCTTGCTGGGCGAGGGGCTGACGCTTGATGAAGTGTCCGAACAGATGACCCAGACGGCCGAAGGCATCAAGTCCGGCCGTGCGGTGTTGGATCTGGCCACCAAGCTCGGTGTCGACATGCCGATTACCGAGGCGGTGGTGGCCGTCCTCGAGGGGGAGATCGCCGTCGAGGAACTGGCCCCACGGCTTTTGGCCCGTGAACTCAAGTCCGAAGGTGAGCTGCAGTGAATCACGAATCCAGCCCGGCCGCGCCGGCGCCAACAGCCGGCCGCAAGCCCCGCGTCGCGGTACTTTTCGGCGGACGCTCCAGCGAACATTCGGTCAGCTGCGTCACCGCCGCCGGCGTCCTGGGCGCCATCGACAAGGACAAGTACGACGTCGTTCCCATCGGTATAGCGCGCAACGGCCAGTGGGTGCAGGTCGCCGATGATCCGGCCCAATGGTCGCTGGCCTCCGGAGCCATGCCGGAGATTACCGCGTCCGCTGAACCGGTCATGTTGACCAGCCGCGACACCGCTCCTGAGCTGGTCGTGGCTCCGGCTGCGCAGGTTCCGCAGAGCCTGGGCAACGTGGACGTGGTGCTGCCGCTGCTGCATGGACCGTTCGGTGAAGATGGGACGCTGCAGGGGTTGCTGGAGATGGCTGACGTGCGCTACGTCGGCGCCGGCGTGCTGGCCTCTGCAGTGGGGATGGACAAACACTTCATGAAGGTGGTCTTCGAATCGGCCGGCCTCTCCGTGGGCCCCTACGCGGTCATCACCGATCGCCAGTGGCAGCAGGACGCCGAAGCTGCGCTCCAGCGGGCGGCCTCGCTTCAGTTCCCGGTTTTCGTCAAGCCCGCCCGCGCCGGATCATCTATGGGGATTACCCGCGTGACCGAACCGTCGGGGTTGCGGTCCGCTATCGAAGCAGCGCGCGAACACGATCCCAAGGTGGTCGTGGAGGCCGGCATCAACGGTCGGGAAATCGAAGTAGCCGTGCTTCAGGGCCGTGGCACCGAACCGACCCGCGCCAGCCTGCCGGGAGAGATTGCGGTACAGCCCGGCGAGCACCAGTTCTACGACTTCGAAGCGAAATACATCGATGGGGCGGCTGCCGCGCTGAGCTGTCCGGCAGATCTGCCGGCGGACGCCACAGAAAAGGTTCGGGAGCTTGCAGCCCTGGCGTTTGACGCACTCGGGGGAGAGGGCCTCTCGCGAGTGGACTTCTTCTACACGCCCGACGGCGAACTGATCATCAACGAGATCAACACCATGCCGGGCTTCACGCCCATCAGCATGTACCCGCAGATGTGGGCCAAGTCCGGACTGCCCTACACCGAACTGATCGACGAACTGTTGTACCTGGCGCTCAACCGCAAGACCGGCCTGCGCTAGCCGAAGAGGGCGTTTGCCTGCTTTATCGGTGGTCGACCAAAGGCGTCTGCACCCTTAGCCGGTGGTAGACCAAAGGCGCTTTAGTAGTCGGTGGTCGACCAAAGGCGCTTGCGCCTGCGTGGAGACCCGCCTGCGTGGAGACCCGTGGAGACCCGCAGCGTGCGGACCTACAACGTGTCCGAGATGCTCAGGCACTTGCGTTCCTGCGGAACCTCCGAGACTGCCGCGGACAGATCCATCAGTACGGAACTCTCCGCCACGTCGTCGGGCTTGAAAATCAGTTCCGTGGCCGGCGTGCGCCCATACGTCGTCGCCGTCCAATAGCCGTTCTCACCCTCGCGCAGCACCCAATCCACGTCATTGACGGAGACACACTGATCAGTCGTCGGACCGGGGACCTGGACTCCGCAGCGCAGGATCACCTGCGACGGTTCCCCCCAAGCGGCGGTGGCCTGGCTGCTCGTCTCGCGGCGGGGGAAGTCGGCCACGTATTGGGGCAGGATCACCATCATCGGAGCGCAGCCGGGATTGGCAGCATCCGGTGCTGCGTCAACAGTGACCACGGGCGAGCAAGCCGTGAGGGTTCCCAACAATCCAAGCGACAACAGGGCAGCAAAGCGGAGGCGATTGGGGAAAACACGGGTCATACTGCTAGCGTATCCCGGTCCTTGCAGGCCGCTGGGGCCGCCGTGACGGCGGCCACGCCCAGTGGGGTTCCTGCAAGGGCAAGCCTGCCGCGGGCTTTATCCTATTAGGTAGCCCCTCCCAAGGAAGAGACCTCATTGACTGCTGAACATGACAACGAGTACCGCCCACGGCGGCAGCGCCGCCAGCGCAAGAAAGACCCCATTCGAACGGTCTTCTTCACTCTGTTGGGCATTGTTGTTGTGGCCGCGATTGTTGGAGGTGGCTACATTTTCAACCTCGCCAACTCTTTCAACAGCAAGTCGCAGACGATTGAGTCGGCCTTCCCGAGTAACCGGGCGGAGAAGGACCCCAACGACAAATCCGTCAACATTCTGCTCATGGGCTCGGACAGTCGCAACACCTCGGGGGAGAACCTCACCGAGACTTCGGATGGCAGCCGGTCTGACACCATGATGCTGATGCATATCCCGGAAAACCGGGAGAACGTCTATGTCATGTCGATCATGCGTGATACATGGGTGGACATCCCGGGCCAGGGTGAGCACAAGATCAACGCAGCCATGGCGTTCGGTGGTGTGCCGCTTGTGGTTGAAACCATTGAAGGCATGTTCGAGACGCGCGTCGACCACGTGGCCATCATCGACTTCTCGGGGTTCAAGGAACTCACGGATGCCCTGGGCGGGGTAGAGATCAACAACCCGGCGGCCTTCTCAGCGAACGGCTCGACCGGGGAACACTTCCCGGCGGGCACTCAGACTCTGGACGGCGAATCGGCCCTGTCCTTCGTGCGGGAGCGCAAAGCCTTCAGCGACGGCGATTATCAGCGCGTCCGCAACCAACAACTCTTCGTCAAGGCTCTGATGTCCGAGTTCCTGACGGCGGAAACGCTGACAAACCCGGTGCGCATCAACGAGGTTGTCGACGAATTTTCCCCCTTCGTCAGCGTTGATAATGACTTGAACGCCATGACCGCAGGCTCCTTGGGAGTGTCGCTTCGAGACGTGCGCTCGAATGACGTTCAGATGTTCACCCTTCCAACACTCGGCACGGGCACGTCCGCGGACGGCCAGTCGATCGTGGTACCGGATGAGGAGGCCATCGCCGAGATCGCGGATGCTCTGCAGAGCGACAGCCTCGCCGAATACCTGAGCACCGCGGATCTGGAGTAGTTCCACAGCGCCGTCGCGGCTTGCCGATGGGCTGGGCAGGCTGCGGTAGGCTCAGTTAACGCCGGAGAACTGAGGACGATCGTTGGCGGGCATCGCCGGCGCATGCAGATGGGACCATGTTGCAGACGAAGATTGCTGCCAATGCCGAAGCGCTGCGCCGCTGGCTGTCAAAAGCCGAAGTGGTACTCGGGAACCACAGTGACCGCCTGAACGCAATCAATATCTTTCCGGTGGCCGACGGCGACACCGGGACCAACCTCTATCTGACCATCCGGGCGGCGGCTCAGTCCGCCTCGGAAAACCCCACGAGCGACGTCGGTGAACTCCTGGCCGGAGCAGGCCAGGCAGCCATGGAGGAAGCACGCGGAAACTCGGGCACCTTGTTGTCCGTTTTCCTGGCTGCCCTGGCTGAGCCGTTGCGTGGAACCACCCGGTTGACCGGACCGCTGCTGGCTGCGGCCCTGCAGCGTGCCGAGATCCGCTGCTGGTCCGCGCTGAGCGAGCCGGTTGAGGGAACCATGCTCTCCGTCATCGCTGCGGTGTCGCGGGCCGCCTCGGCCGCGCACGGAGCCCAGCACGATGACAGCAATCATGGACTGGCGGCGACGCTGGAAGCGATCGTGGAGGAGGCTCTCGCCGCGGTTGTCAGGACCGAGGCCCAGCTGGGTGCCCTGGAATCGGCCCATATTGTCGACGCCGGGGCGGTGGGCTTCCTGCTCATCATGGACACCCTGCGTGCCAGTGCCCTGGGTGAGGGGCTGCAGCCCGAATTGCTGGACGGATTGCACGGCTTCAACGTGCAGGATCCGCATTTGCATCTGGACCACATCGACGAAGGCGTCGAGGTAATGTGCACCATCAACCTCAGCCCGTTGGATGCTGCCACGCTGCGCCTGAAGCTGGATGAGCTGGGCGATTCGGTCATCATGAGTGCGGTGACCGAAGTCGAAGGCGGGTACCGTTGGCGCGTCCACGCCCACGTGCCGGACGGCGATGCGGCCCTGGAACTCATCCGGGAGCTGGGTGAGCCGATGAACGTCACCATGACGGAACTGGCGGGCCCGCCGGAGCACACCCATGGCGGCTGACCTGCCCGATGAGCTGGGTGTTCCGCTGGAGCGGCGGCTCGGCAAGCGTTCGGCGACGGCACTCGAAAAGCACCTGGGCATCACCCTGACCGGGGAACTGCTCAATTACTTTCCGCGGCGGTACCTGAAGCGCGGCGAACTGACCATGATTGCCGAGCTGCCGCGTGATGAGGACGCCAGCCTGGTGGCCCGGGTCCTGAAGTGCACGTCGCGCCGGATGCGCGCCCGCCGCGGCTCACTGACCGAAGTCGTGGTGACCGACAATTCCTCGGACATCAGCCTCACCTTCTTCAACGGCTACCAGGCCGAACGCGAACTGAAGCCCGGCACGCTGGCCATGTTCTCCGGCAAGGTGACCTCCTACCGGGGCAGCCTCACGCTGACCAACCCGGACTATCAACTGCTCGAGGACGCCTTCGACTTCGACGCCGAGGAAGCCTTGCGTCCGGTACCGATGTACCCGGCCACGGCAAAACTCGGCAGCTGGCGGATCAAGGCCGCGGTGGATGCATTGCTGGACATCGTGGACCTCAGCCGCTTGGGAGACCCCATCCCGCCGGACATCGCCATCCGCGACGGCCTGCTTTCCCAGGCCGAGGCCTATGAACAGATCCACCGGCCGGCCTCCATGGAGGCCGCCAACGCGGCCCGGGACCGTTTCCGCTACCAGGAGGCGCTGGTGCTACAGGCGGCGCTGGGACGGAAGCGGGCCATCGCGGCGGCAGAGCAGGCCACCGCGCGACCGGGACGGATCGGCGGAATCGCCGACAAGTTCGATGCCCGGTTGCCCTTCGAGCTGACCAACGGGCAGCGCGACGTCGGAGAGACCATCGCCGCGGAGTTGGCAGGCCATGCGCCGATGAACCGGTTGCTGCAGGGGGAAGTCGGTTCGGGAAAGACCCTGGTCGCCCTCCGGGCGATGCTTCAAGTGGTCGATTCAGGCGGCCAGGCGGCGCTGCTCGCGCCGACCGAGGTCTTGGCCAGCCAGCACTACGAGTCGATCAGCCGAACGCTCGGCCCGCTGGCACAGGGCGGCATGCTCGGCGGCGACGCCGACGGCACCAAGGTGGTGCTGCTGACCGGATCGATGGCCGGAACCGCCAAGCGCAGGGCCCTGCTGGACGTAGCAACCGGGGAAGCGGGGATCGTCGTCGGCACCCATGCGCTGCTGTCCGAGACCGTGCAGTTCCTGGACCTGGGACTGGTGGTGGTGGACGAGCAGCACCGGTTTGGTGTGGAGCAGCGGGACAAACTGCGCAGCCGGGCCGACACACCGCCGCATCTGCTGGTCATGACCGCCACTCCCATTCCCCGAACGGTGGCGATGACGGTCTTCGGGGACCTGGAGACGTCGGTGTTGACCGAACTGCCTGCGGGGCGCGCGCCGATCACCACCCACATGGTGGCGCTGCAGGAACACCCTGCGTGGGAGGACCGAATCTGGCAGCGCGCCCGCGAAGAGGTCGACGCCGGCCGGCAGGTCTACGTGGTTTGCCCCAAGATCGGCGACGACGAGCTTGAGGAGGCGGATCCGCCGGACGATCTGCAGCAGGAGCAACAGCGGCCGATGGCTTCGGTGGCCGCAATCATCGAGCACATCAGCAGCCTGCCGGCGCTCTCCGGCGTGCGGATTGGCATGCTGCACGGGCGGATGGAGTCCGAGCAGAAGGCCGCCGCCATGGCGGAGTTCAACGACGGCACCCTGGACATCCTGGTCTCGACCACGGTGATCGAGGTCGGCGTCGACGTGCATAATGCCACCATGATGGTGATCCTGGACGCCGACCGTTTCGGGATTTCGCAGCTCCACCAGCTCCGCGGCCGGGTGGGCCGAGGCGGCCTCCCGGGGACCTGTCTGCTGGTGACGCAGCTGGAACCGGGCCACCCCAGCCGGGAGCGGCTGCAGGCCGTCGCCGCCACCACCGACGGATTCGAACTGTCCCAGGCCGACCTGCAGCTGCGGCGTGAAGGCGACATCCTCGGGGCCTCGCAATCGGGAGGCAAATCGACCCTGAAGCTCCTACGGGTGATCAAGGACGAAGCAGTCATCGCCCGTGCCCGTGAAGACGCCACCGCCATCTTGCAGCATGACTCCACGCTGTCCCAGTATCCGGAGCTGGCGGAGGCCATCGAGCTGTACCTTAACCCCGAACGCGAGGCCTTCCTTGAGCGCGGGTAGCCGGTGAGCCGGATTGTGGCCGGCGTGGCCGGGGGACTGACCCTGGCGAGCGTCCCGGGCGACAACACGAGGCCGACCACGGACCGGGTCAAGGAAGCGCTGTTCTCCCGGCTGGAGTCCTACGACGTCATAGCGGGTGCACGGGTGCTCGACCTCTTCGCCGGCTCCGGGGCACTGGGAGTCGAGACTGCCAGCCGTGGCGCCGCCACAGTCGATTTGGTGGAGGCAGCAGACAAGGCCGCCACGGTGTGCCGGCGAAACGCCGATTTGGTCAACCAGAAGCTGGGCCGGAAGACGGCCACCGTTCACCGCATGAAAGCGGAACGTTTCCTTGACGACCTGCCGGCGGGACAACATTGGGACCTGGTGCTGATGGATCCGCCCTATCCGCTGGGGGAGGACGCGCTCAGCGGCGTCCTCGGCTCTCTGTCCGCCTACCTTGCCGACGGCGCGGTGGTCGTCGTCGAGCGCTCTTCGCGTTCCCCGGAACCCGCATGGCCGGAAGGGCTCGAGCGGTTTGCGGTCAAGAAGTACGGCGAGACCCAGCTATGGTTCGCCGAGCCGGCGATGGAGCCGTCAGCCCCCGGCGAATGACTCAAGCTCTGGGCCGGTGAGCACTGCCGCCGGATGCGGACCTGCGGCCAGGAGCGCGTCGGTCCACACAGGCGACCAGCCGTCACGGCGGGCGGCGAGCACGATGTTGCCGGCCCTGGTGCTGGTGAACATGCCGGTTTCGGCGAGGGCAGCCACGGACCCGGCGGCCGACCCCAGCTCTCTGGCCTGCAGTTTCGCGAACGTCAGCGGCGGATCATCGCCCACGTTGACCAGCAGCACACCGTCGGGCTCCAGCACGTCCAGCAACTCTTCGTAAAAGCCAGCGGTGGTGAGATGTTCCGGGGCGTCGTCGCCGGCAAAGACGTCCAGCACGATGACGTCGAACGCCCCCTCAATATCGCCGAAAGCCACTTCCTGCCGCGCATCGCCGAAGTGGACCTCGAGATCGGTGCCTTCAGGCATCGGCAGGTGCTCGAGGACGAAGTCCAACAGTTCCCGCTCCAACTCCACGGCCACTTGTTCGGAACCGGGGCGGGTGGCCTGCACATAGCGGGCCAGCGTCAGGGCGCCGGCTCCCAGATGGAGGAACCGGAGCGGGACTCCGCTCGGGCCCGAGAGATCGACGACGTTGGCAATCCTGCGCAGGTATTCGTAGAACACGTCGTCGGGATGCCGCAGATTGACGTGCGATTGCTCCGAGCCGCCGATGCTGAGGACGTAGGACCCCGGAACGCGGTCGTCCTTCTCGATGCTGGCGTGCAGGCCGCTGCCGCCGAGATAACGTTCAGCCATGGCTCAGGCGCCTTTCTTCAGGGAGGCGAGGCGCTGGGCGGCGTCCTGCAGGACCTCGGTCTTCTTGCAGAAAGCGAAGCGCAGCAGCGAACGGGTCCGCCGGGCGCCGTCGGGGTGGCAGAACACCGGCACCGGGATGGCAGCAACACCGATCTGCTCCGGCATCCGCCGCGCCAGTTCCAGTGAGTCGGCAAAGCCCAGCGGAGCGGTGTCCACGTTGACGAAGTAGGTGCCCTGCGGCGTGAAGACGTCAAAGCCCGCTTCCCGCAGGCCGTCGCTGAGCAGATCGCGCTTGGCCTTCAGGTCTCGGGCGACGCCGTTGTAGAAGGCGTCAGGCAGTCCGAGCCCCAGTGCCACAGCATCCTGGAACGGAGCGCCCGAACTGTACGTGAGGAACTGTTTGACCGTCCGCACCGCCGCCACCAGATCCGCCGGGCCGGAGAGCCAGCCGACCTTCCAGCCGGTGAAGGAAAACGTCTTTCCGGCCGAGGAGATGGTGAGTGTCCGCTCCGCCGCACCCGGCAGCGTCGCGATCGGGATGTGCGGGACATCGAAGGTGAGGTGTTCGTAGACCTCGTCGGTGACGATCAGCGCATCGTAGCGGTGTGCCAGTTCGACGATCCGGGTCAGCGCTTCACGGGAGAACACGCTGCCCATGGGGTTGTGCGGGTTGTTGACCACCACCATGCGGGTGCGCTCCGAGAAGGCACCTTCCAGTGCATCGAGGTCGGGCTGGAAATCCGGAGCCAGCAGCGGCGCCGTGGTGTGCCGGGCGCCGCTCAATCCGATGACCGCGCCGTAGGCGTCATAAAAGGGTTCGAAGGTCAGGACTTCGTCGCCCGGTCCGGTCAGCGCCAGCAGGGTCGCTGCCAGAGCTTCCGTTGCTCCGGTGGTGACGATGATTTCAGTTTCCGGGTCCGGGGTCAGCCCGTAGAACCGCTCCTGATGACGCGCGACGGCGGTGCGCAGCGTGAGCGTCCCTTTTCCCGGCGCGTACTGGTTGGCGCCGTTGCGGATCGCGTCCATCGCGGCGGCAGCGATTTCGGCCGGACCGTCCTCGTCGGGGAAGCCTTGTCCCAGATTGATGGCACCGGTCCGGGCCGCCAGCGTGGTCATCTCTTCGAAAATCGTCACACCGAGCCCGCCGTCGTCGCCGAGGAGGTTCGAACCTGCCGCGGTCCGCTGCCATGGGGCAGCAACGTCGTCCCGGCGTCCGTGGACGAGTTGCCTCATTGCTGTGCTCATGACTCCCAGTATTACCACTGAAGTGTTACCGCTGCGCGTGGTGCGCGGCCTGCCGGATCGGCTAGATTCGACTCTATGCGCCGTGCTATCTGCCCAGGATCCTACGACCCGCTCCACAAAGGCCACGTGGAGATCATTGCCCGTGCCGCGAGCATGTATGACGAGGTCATCGTCGCCGTCTCGACCAACTACGCGAAGAAGTACCGCTTCAGTCTGGAGGAAAGGCTCGCCATGGCCCGCGAGACGCTGTCCTACCTCCGCGGGGTGAGCGTTGAACCAATGGGCGACGGCCTGCTCGCTGAATACTGCCGCAGCCGTGGGGCCGGAGTCATCGTCAAGGGCCTGCGCTCGTCGCAGGACTACTACTACGAGCTGCCGATGGCCCAGATGAACCGGCATCTGGCCGGAATCGAGACAGTGTTTCTCGCTGGCGAGAACAGCTATTCGCATGTCTCCTCAACGCTGATCAAAGAAGTTGCGTCACTGGGCGGAGACATTTCCGAATTCGTGCCCAAGGCGGTCCTCAACCGCTTTCGCGCCGGGGGAGCAGCCCCGATATCAGCGTCCGAGTAACGTGGTGCGATTACGGCTGAGTGGTTGCTTCGGCTAATCTCGTACCCATGTCTCATGCTCCACTAGTACGCAAAGCCGTCGTCCCGGCTGCAGGCTTGGGAACCAGGTTCCTGCCGGCGACCAAAGCCATGCCTAAGGAAATGCTGCCGGTCGTCGACAAACCCGCCATCCAGTATGTGGTCGAAGAAGCGGCACGTTCCGGCCTGACCGACGTCTTGATGATCACTGGCCGCAATAAGCGATCCTTGGAAGACCACTTTGACCGCGTGCCGTTTGTCGAGGAGACGCTGGAGGCCAAGGGCGACCACGCGAAGCTGGCAGCCGTGCGTGAATCCTCCGAGTTGGCGGATATCCACTACGTTCGCCAGGGCGATCCGATGGGGCTGGGCCACGCGGTTCTCCGCGCCAAACAGCACGTAGGGGACGAGCCTTTCGCCGTCCTGCTGGGCGATGACCTCATTGACGAGCGCGACGAGCTGCTCTCGGAGATGATCGCTGTGCAGCAGGCGACTGGCGGCTCTGTCATCGCCCTGATGGAAGTCGACCCGGAGCAGATCAGTGCTTATGGTTGCGCGGACGTCAGCGCCGTTGAGGGCGCTGCGCACGTGAAGGTCCACGGCCTGGTGGAGAAGCCGGCCACGGCTGACGCGCCGTCGAACCTTGCCGTGATCGGCCGCTACGTGCTGCATCCGGCCGTCTTTGATGTCCTGGACCAGACCGCGCCGGGACGCGGCGGCGAAATCCAGCTGACCGACGCGCTGCAGACCCTGGCCAAGTCCGAGGACGACGGCGGCGGGGTCTACGCCGTGGTCTTCAAGGGGCGGCGCTACGACACAGGCGACAAGCTCAGCTACATCAAGGCGGTCATCTCACTGGCTACGGAGCGCGAAGACCTCGGGCCGGAGCTGCGTTCCTGGATCGTTGACCTCGCCGACCAGATCCAGGCCGAGCCGCTCGTGGCAGCGGCCGGGCAGGGCTGACACCGGCGCAGGACGCCCGGTTTGGGTCAGCGCCGGTTCCGGGCTAAGATGATACGTCGGTCGTATGTTCTTGAGGAGTTTTCATTACATTGGTCTTGAACCATGATCAAAGTTCGCGCTTGACCCTTGCGGTCAAGGACCTCGGGCGTAGCCCGGGCACCATGCGGACTCTTGAAGAACATATTGCTGCGCCGAAGGATTTCGGGGTAGCGCTCATTGGCGTTCAGCAAGGCTCCGATATGGAGCTGGACCTGAAGCTTGAGGCCGTGCACGAGGGAATCCTGGTTTCCGGCACTGTATCCGTGGCTGTCACGGGCGAGTGCGGGCGCTGCCTGGATCCCATCGCGTACGACCTTGACGTCAAAGTGCAGGAACTCTTCTACTACGAGGATGCTGAACTCCTTGAGGAAGAAGAACAGGACGAACAGCGACGGGTTGAGCGCGATTTAATCGATCTCGAGCCGGCGCTGCGGGACGCAGTGGTGACCGCCCTGCCGTTCCAGCCGGTGTGCCGGGAAGACTGCCAAGGCTTGTGCCCAGAATGTGGGATGCGCCTTGAAGAGGATCCGGGTCACCATCATGAGGTTGTGGATCCTCGCTGGGCAGCCCTAGCTGGGCTGGCCGGCACGGCCGCCGACGAGGCGCCGAAAAGTAAAGAGTCAGACGAGAGAGAAGAGAGTTAGCCGTGGCTGTTCCCAAGCGGAAGATGTCCCGCTCGAATACGCGCGCCCGCCGGTCCCAGTGGAAGGCCACCGCGCCCAACCTGGTCAAGACCGTTGAGAACGGCCGTGTCACCTACAGCCTGCCGCACCAGGCAAAGGTTGTCACCGACTCGGCAGGCACCGCGCTGTTCCTTGAGTACAAGGGCCGCAAGGTAGCCGACGCGTAATATCGTCCGGTATGCCTTCAACTGAAGAGCTTTTGGAGCGTCTCGGTGTCGATCTCGACGCCGAGACGCTCCGTCTCGCTTTAACCCACCGTTCTTACGCCTACGAACACGGCGGCCTGCCCACGAACGAGCGCCTGGAGTTCCTGGGCGATTCGATCCTGGGTTTCTCCGTGACCGACGCGCTGTACCGGGACAACCCGGATCTGCCCGAGGGCGAGCTGGCCAAGCGGCGATCCGCCGTGGTGTCCACCCGGGCCCTGGCCGGGATTGCCCGCTCCCTCGATGTGGGTCAGCATGTGCTGCTCGGGCAGGGCGAGAAGCTGACCAACGGCGCGGACAAGTCCTCCATTCTTGCCGACACCATGGAAGCCCTGTTCGGCGCCACCTACCTGTGCCACGGCATCGAAACCGCCCGGCAGTTGGTGATGCGCCTGATCGGACCGCTGCTGGCGGACGCCGCAGCGCTTGGCGCCGGGACCGACTGGAAGACCAGCATTCAGGAACTGGCTGCAGCCCGGAAAATGGGCAACGTGACGTACCGCGTGGAGGGCTCGGGCCCGGACCACGCGCGGACGTTTGTGGCCACGCTCCTGATCGGCACCGCCGAACACGGCCAGGGGACCGGACACTCCAAGAAGGAAGCCGAACAGGAAGCCGCCGCCTCGACGTGGCGGGACCTTCGCGGTTCCTTATCCGAATCTTTGACGGAGAACAACGGATCAGATGCCTGAGCTGCCTGAGGTGGAGGTTGTCCGCCGCGGGCTGGCCCAGTGGGTCCGCGGCCGGACCATCACCGGCGTCGAGATTGTTGATGAACGCTCCATCCGCCGGCACGCGCTCGGCGCCGAGGACCTTCGCGGGAACCTGGTCGGCGCGCACGTTGCCGACGTCGTCCGGCGCGGCAAGTTCCTCTGGATGCCGCTGCTGGAGGCGGATGCGGCCGGCGTAGAAAGTGGATCCGACGGCGACGCCGGGAATGAGCCCAAGCTCGCCCTGATGGCGCACCTTGGCATGAGCGGACAGCTGCTGGTCGAGGACAGCGCACAGCCGGACGAGAAGCACCTCAAAGTGCGGCTGACCCTGAGCCCGGCCAGCGACCCTGACGGCTCTCCCATGCCGGCCGAACTGCGGTTCGTCGACCAGCGGATCTTCGGCGGCATGTTCCTGGCCGACCTGGCACCCACCCGCGACGGCCACGCCGGCGGCATCTCCGAAACCGGCCTGCCGCTGATCCCTGTCGAAGCCTCACACATCGCCCGCGACCCGCTGGACCCGGCCTTTTCCTTTGATGCGTTCTACAAGCGGCTCCGTACCCGCAAGACCGGCATCAAGCGCGCCATCCTGGACCAGGCCTTGGTCTCAGGAATCGGAAATATCTACGCGGACGAGGCGCTGTGGGCTGCGAAGCTGCATTACGCCCGCCCCACGGACACGCTGCGCCGCAAGGACGCGGAACGCCTCCTCAATGCCTGCCGCGAGGTCATGTCGCAGGCGTTGGCCGCCGGCGGTACCAGCTTCGACTCGCTCTACGTGAACGTCAACGGTGCATCCGGCTACTTCGAACGGCATCTGAACGCCTACGGCCGGGAAAATGAGCACTGCTACCGTTGCACCGACCTGGGCCTGTCCACCAAGATCCGCCGGGACACCTTCATGAACCGCTCGTCCTACACCTGCCCCGTCTGCCAACCGCGCCCGCGCAACGGCCGCTGGTAGGACCCGGGCCTAACGATCCAGTTCCGTCAGCACGGCGTCCGTGTACTTTGGCCAGGCCTCGGCTGCCCAGGGGCCGAAGGCGCGGTCGGTAAGCGCGACGCAGGCGGCACCGGCGTCGGGATCCACCCAGAGGAAGGTGCCGGACTGGCCGAAGTGGCCGAAGGTTTTGGGCGAGCTGTTCGCACCGGTCCAGTGAGGGGCCTTGTGATCGCGGATTTCGAAGCCCAGGCCCCAGTCGTTGTCCTGCTGGCGTCCGAAGCCGGGCAGCACGCCGGACAAACCGGGATAGGCCAGCTGAGTAGCTTCCTGCAGCGTGGACGGGGCCAGCAGCGAGGGGCTCTGCAGTTCGGCGGCGAAGCGGGACAGGTCAGCGGCGGTGGAGGTGGCGCCGGCGGCGGGCGAGCCGTCCAAACTGGTGTCCGCCATGCCGAGCGGCGCCAGCACGCCTTCCCGCAGGTACTCGGCGAAGCCCATGCCCGTGGCGGATTCCAACGTTTCGCCGAGAACCTCGAAGCCGGCGTTGGAGTAGAGCCGCCGGGCTCCGGGGGTAAAGCGGATGGTGCGGTCACCGAAGTCGTAGCCGGCGCAGTGGGCCAGCAGATGACGTACCGTGGCACCCTCCGGCCCCGCAGCCTGATCGAGTTCCAGCGCGCCTTCTTCAGCAGCCATCAACACGGCATAGGCACTGAGGAGCTTGGTCACCGAGGCCAGCGGGAAGCGGCGTTGCTGGTCGCCGTGTGCGGCCAGGACAGTGCCGTCCGCGCCGACGACGGCGGTGGCCACGTTGTCCGCCGGCCACGACTCGATCAGCTTGACGCTCTCCACAGTTACTCCTAGCTTGCCGTTCGGCGGTAGTGGGCTGCCAGCCGGCGTAGCCCGTCTTCGATGCTGACGTCGGGTGTCCAGTCGAGCACTTCGCGCGTGCGGCGCTGGTCGAACCAATGCGCCGTGGACAGCTGCTCGGCCAGGAACCGGGTCATGGGCGGCTCGTCCTTGACCAGTCCGCGCTTTCCGGCAGCGGTCCAGGCACCCTCGATCGCGGCACCGGCGCCCCGGGCCAGCCAGCCCGGAACCGACCAGGCGGGCGCCTTCACGCCCGCGGCGTCGCAAATCCCGGCGATCAGCTCGCCGACCGGACGGGGCTGGCCGTTGGTGACCACCAGTGCCTGGCCATGTGCCTGCTCCATCCGTTCGAGTGCCCGGACGATTGCCGCGGCGGCGTTGTCGACGTACGTGGTGTCGATCAAGGCGGCGCCATTGTCCAGCAGGGGCAGACGGCCCGCCTGGGCCCGGGCCACCACACGCTCCACCAACTGGGTATCGCCGGGTCCCCACACAACGTGCGGGCGGATGGCGGCAACCCGGAAGCCGGGGGAGTCCTCGGCGAGGGCTAGAAGTTCGGCGGCGGCCTTGGACCGGGCGTAGTTGCCGCGGGCCCGCTCCGGATCAGCGGTCCCGGCACCCGCACCGGCGATCGCTTCGCCGAAATGTGCCACGGACGGGGAGGATACGAACACCACGTCGCGCACTCCGGCGGATTTGGCCGCGGCCAGCAGGGTGCGGGTGCCGTCGATGTTGGTGGCCACGAACTCGCTCCACTCACCGGTGAAGGAGACCTTCGCGGCCAAGTGGATGACGGCGTGCACACCCCGCACGGCCCGGGCCACGGCGTCGGGATCGGTCAACGAGCCCAACACCGTCTCGGCACCGGGGCCGATGTCGGCCGGACGGCGCTGGAAGGTCCGGACCCGGTGGCCCTGCTCCAGCAGCAGCCGCGCGACGGCGCCACCGAGCATGCCGCTGGCGCCGGTAACCAGAACCGTTTTGGTCTCCACACGGGTCTCCACGCGCTCGCTAGCGCTCGCTTGGTCGACCACCGAGGGGTCGACCACAGGGTGGTTCTTGTCGGTGGTCGATGGAGGCGCGCCAGCGCCGAGTAGAGACCGGTCGTCCACCGGTTCGTTATTGCTCATGGCTTGCGGATCCGTCCGCCGGCCAGCGACTTGGCCGCCCAGTCGGCGAGCCTGGCCCGGTCGATCTTGGAGTTGTGCCGGATATCGGTAGGCAGTTCGGGCACCGCCAGCACCGCCGCCAGATCCAAACCAGTAGAGCGTGCGACGGCGGCGCGCACCTGTTCGCCGAGCGCACGCGGCGCGGTTCCCGGCTTGGTGGCCGGCGGAAGCGTTTCCACCACCGCAACTGGTACCTGGGCACCCACCGGACCGACACCGACGACGGCAGCCAGTCGGACGCCGTCGTGCGTTTCCGCCGCTTGCTCCGCGGCCACGGGAGTGGCGACGCCGGCAGCAGTAGTGATGATGTGCGCCAGCCGGCCCTCCACCCAGAGCCGCCCCTCGGCGTCGAGATGACCCACGTCGCCGGTGCGGTGCCAGCCAGGCACGGACGCGCTGTGCCGCTGGGTGACCCAGAGGCGGTCGTAGCGGTCCATCACATGCGGGGCGCTGACCAGGATCTCGCCGGTGACGCCGGGGTTGGTGGTCGGCTGGTCGGAGACGCTGCCGTCCGGAGCCACCGCGGCGATGGCCACCGTGGCTCCGGACACCGGGGTGCCGACGCAGACGCCGTTGCCGGTACCGGCGGCGCGGATGCCGTCCAGGCTAATGTCCGTGACGGGGAGCGCTTCGGTCATCCCGTAGGGCGTGTGCAGGGTGGCAGACGGCACCAGCGACTGCACCTTGGCCAGCAGCGGTTCCGGTATCGGGGCCCCGGCAGAGAGCAACAGCTCAACGCTGGAGAGCCCCACGCGGTGTTCGTCGGTCAGTCCGTCGGCCGTGGCCAGGACGTTGGCCAGTGCGGCCGGCGACGCGAAGACGGCGGTGGCGTCCACTGCGGCGGCGGCGTCGGCCAGGGCGGCTGCGGTGAGCGTCTTCGGCGCCGTGACGTCCATGTCCGGTGTGACCGAGGTGGCGCCGAGGGCCGGGCCCAGCAGGGCGAACGGCGCGAAGCCTGCCACCAGCGACGTGCCGGCCTCCAGCCCGTAGGTGTCCTTCAGCGTGTCCCGCATGGCCGCCAGCTGTCGGTGCGTGTAGACCACGCCCTTTGCCGGACCGGTGGAGCCGGACGTGAAGAGGATGGCGGCGTCGTCGTCGGGGGCGGGGGGCGCCACGCGGGTCTCCGCACTCTCGCTGGCGCTCGCTTGGTCGACTACCGGGGCGCTCTGATCGGTGGTCGACGGAGGCGCGCCAGCGCCGAGTAGAGACCGGTCGACCACCGGGCGGTTGGCCGCCGAGCCTGCCGCGGCTGCTTCCACCAGTTCGGGCACGGTGTGGGCGATCCCGTAGAGCTTGCGCTTGGCCTCGCCCATCTCGGTGACGCTGATGCGCTGGCCGGGCCAGTTGAACAGCCGGGCGGCAACGAAGGCGCGTTCGATGCCGACAATGAACTGAGGCCCGGCGCCCTTGATGGCGCGGCTGAGCCCGGCCGGTCCGAGTCCGGCGTCGGCCACCACGATGACCGCTCCGAGCTTCAGGCAGGCGTAGATCAGGCTGGTCAGTTCGATGCCGGGCGGGACCAACAGGTTGATCCGGTCGCCGGCCTTGACACCGATCCCGGCGAGTCCGTCGGCCAACAGGTCCACCTGCCCGGCGAGTTCGGCCCAGGTCAGCGTCCGCGGCCCGGCGCCGGGGGCGGCCAGGGGCGCCATGTCGACGACGGCGGGGGAGTTGTCGGTGCGGCGTTCGTGGAGCTCGGCGAGCATCGGGCGGAAGGTCCCGGGGCGGGTCTCCACGGATCTCCGCGCAGGCCTGGCGGCCTTTGGTCGACCACCACGGGTCTCCACGCGCTCGCCGGCGCTCGCTTGGTCGACCACCGGGGCGGCGAGCCAGGTGAAGAGGGGGGTGGCGATGTCGCGGTCTTCGGGGAGCAGGTGGCCGGCGCCTTCGAAGCGGTGCACGTCCGCCTGCGGCAGCCGGTCCATCAGATCGCGCAGGTAGCGGTCGGAGAAGACCGGGTCCTTGGGGCCCCACATGATCAGCGCCGGAACGTCCAGATCGCGGATGCCCTCGGCCACCTCGATCAGCGTGTTCCAGCTGGGCGTGCTCTCGTCGGCCGGAATGTCCGCCACGAAGTTGCCCACGCCCGTGCGCCGGGCGGCGTGCCGGTACGGTGCCATGAACGCGTCCTTGACGTCCTTTTCCAAAGGAGGATGCGCCAAGGCGTGCGTGACGCGCAGGAAGGCGGCCGACGTCGTCGTACCCCACTGATGGACGGCGGGGTGCAGGGCGAGTTTCAGCGGGGCGGGAAGGCCGAAGCCCGCGGGATGAACGGCAGTGTTGGTCAGCACGACGCCGGCCAGCTGAGCGCGGTGCCGTGTGGCCCAGCCCAGCGAGATCACGCCGCCCCAGTCGTGCCCGACGGTGACGACGGGACCGGTGATGCCAAGTTCGGCGGTCAGATCGCCCAAGTCCGTGATGCGGTCTTCCAGCCGGCGGAAACGCCCGGTGCGCTCGGAGAACCCCATGTCCAACTGGTCGACGGCGACCACGCGCCACGGCGCCACGGCGTCGCCGGCCGCGCCCAGCAGGGTGCGCCAGAGGTAGGACCAGGTCGGGTTGCCGTGCACGCACAGCAGGGTGCCGGCCGGCTCGATTCCGCTTTCGGCCAACTGCGGGCCGTTGTCCAATAGGTGCCAGGTGTGGGCGCTGCCGGCCGGATCCACCGCGGCGGTGGAGGGGACGCGGACGCGGCGGGACCAGGCCGGGTCGACTCCGGGCCAGAGGGGTTTGCCTACCACGCAATCTCCATCATGGTGGTGTTCAGGCCGGAGCCCACTCCCATGCAGAGCACCCGGTCGCCGCTGCTCAGGGTCTGCGACTCCTGCGCCAGCGTCATCGGCAGCGAGGCCGGCCCCACGTTGCCCCACTTCGGGAAAGTAATCGGCACGCGCTCGCGGACCAGGTCGACGGCCTTGATGATCGCGTTGGTGTACGAGGTGGAGACCTGGTGCGTGACGTACCGGTCCATCGCGGTCCAGTTCCAACCGTCGCGGTGGGCCTCGTGCCAGGCGCTGACCACCAGTTCCAGCCCGTTCTCCAACAGGCCCTTGGTGTCCGTGAACATGCCGGCCGGCCCGCCGACGCACAGTTCGTGGTGCTCGGTGCCGGCACGGGAGACGCCGCCGAGGATCCGGTGCGATTCGGGGTGGACGTCGGCGGGGCCGATCACGGCGGCGGCGGCCCCCGAGCCCAACGTCAGCGTGGCGAATTCGCGCAAGTAGTCGGCGCGGGTGGAATCCGGATGGTTCAGGCGTTCAAAGGTGGTCTCCTGGGTGGGCTGGGCATCCTCGCCCGCCACGATCAACGCATACTTGATCTGTCCGGCATCGATCATGTTGGCGGCCAGCGTGATGCCGTTGACGAAGCCCAGGCAGGCGTTGGCCAGGTCGAAATTCATGGCCGACGACGGCAGGCCCAGCCCGTGGTGGATCTTCACCGCCACGGACGGTTCCAGGTTCTTGCGCGTCACGGACGTATTGATCAGCAGGCCGATCTGGTCCGGCTCCACGCCGGCTTCGGCCAGGGCCTTGGCACCGGCCTCGATGGCGGCGTCGTCGAAGGATGAACCGGGTGACCACCAGCGGCGCTCGGTCACGCCGGCAACACGTTCCAGCAGCTTCCGGGAGAGCTTCAGGCGCTTCAGGCTGGGGGCGAGGCGCTCATCGAACTCAGCGGAAGTGACGGCTACCGGAGCCTCTACGCTCGAGACGGCCAGCAAAGCCGCGTTGTCATGTCGAAACGTCGCGTTACCGATCAATATCCAGCCTTTATTCGTCTGTCGGGGACGGTCACCTATACGCGGAGAATCCGGCATGGGCACCCGAAGTCTTAACTATGCACCCCGCGCCAACGTTCCGCACATACGGACAAAGGCATTGGTTTGTGGCAATTGTCTCTGCTACTGCTCTGCGACGCGTTTTTGACCAAGCTTTAGCCGTGCTTCGGACACCCTTTCAGTTATTCGGTGACCCCGAAGCGTGTTCCCCCTTGCCCGCCCTGATTCACCTGCAGGGGCAGGAGAACCTTCGGGCGGTTTCTTGTTCAAGCGTCGGTCAGCGATGAAGAGCACTCCGGCAAGAGTGCAGGCGATTGCGGGCCAATAGCTATATCGGAAATCAGAGGCCGGGACAATCGGGATGTAACCGAGAAGGTAAAGAAACGCCGACCAGCCGAGCGCCGCGATCTGGGGCCGGAGATATTTTGCCTTCGGGAGTAGCAAGATGATGGCTACGGCTGCTGCGAGCCAGGTCCACGCCCTGAAGAACCACGGGAACGTTTTCGCACCCAATTCCACTACATAGTCGGACAAGATGTTGTCGGCTTTGGTGGGCTGTACGTGGTAGTCGGCGGGGACCGCGTGGCGGCCCGCCGTGATCGGCGCGTACTCGCTCTTGCCGACGAACAGGAACCGGGCGTAGGTCTGCGCGCGGTAGTACGCATACCGGACCGGGTGGGTGACGACGTCGCTCAACCAGAGGTTGCGTACTTCCGGCTGATAAGCGATCGGTTCGAACTGCTTGCCGGTTGCCCCGCGACCGTAGCACTTCCAGTAGGCATCCCAGATCACGTCTTTGGAACGACAGACATCGCGGGCGTGGAGCAACTTGTCTTCCAGATCCTGGGGGAGATCCGCAGCCCGAATGTCCTGGGCGGGCACGGTGAAGATGATGTCGTCGAGGAAGACTTGGGACAGCTGGCCCGTTGGCTTGGGCTGGAAAACGGCGTTGAAGGCTGAACCGGCGCCCAGCAACAGCAGCAGGAACGTGACGGCGGCTGCCGTGTAACCGCCGAGCAAGCGTCTCCTGTTCGAAGTCAACCGTTTGCGGAGCCCCGGCGATCCGTTCCGCCACGCCCGGTAGAGCAGGAAGACCAGCGGAAGGATCGCAAAGAACGCGTTCTTGCGGACCATGGCGCCATAGAGCAGGAAGAGCAGGGACAGGCCGAGAAGCGGGTAGCGGACGGTGGAGAAACGCTCGGCCAGCAAGATCAGGACCGTACCGACAAAGAACGCGATCATGATCTGCACGTCCTTCCACAGCACACCTAAAAACGTGATGGTGAACGGCAGCAAGGGAATGGCGAGGGCCAGCGAGGACACGAGCCGGCTCCGGGTGAGATCGTGCAGGTAGATCGCCAGCAGCAGTGCTGCCACGAACGTCAAGCCGATCTGCACCAACACCATAGAGCTGACTTCGCCGGTCAGCTTGTACAAGCCGGTCCAGCTGACCGTCATGATGGCAGGGTGCCAGTCGTCCAGCGGAATCCGGCCGAGGACCTGCTTGAGCTGATGGGCAGAATCATTGGTCATGCGCCCCGGCCGGTTCGCCACCCACAGAAAAGCGGTCGCCAAAAGAGCGACGACGCCCAAGACTGAAAGCCACCAGTAGTCCGGCGCAGTCCACGCGGTGCGACCGTCGGTGGGGCTGCCGGTGTTGCCGCGGGGCGAGCGGGCCGATGAACCGGTCACTTTTTCGTCCCGTCGAAACGCACTCCTGCGGCGTCCGGCGGCACCACATCTGCATCCTGCGGGTGCGGCGGCGGATCCAGGCGCAGGTAGGCCAACCGGGCTGCTTCACGCCGTCCGCGCTTCAGGCCGTCGAGGATGATGCCGATACAGCCCACCAGAACCGCCAGCCCCATGAAGGCGGCAGCCAGGATCGCCGTAGGGAAGCGGGGTACAAAGCCGGTTTCAAAAAACTCAAGCACCACGGGAATCCCCAGCCCAAGCGAGACCAAGGCCAGCGCTGCGGCGATGATGCCGTGGAAAAGGGTCGGCCGTTCATGGCGGACAAGCTGAAGAATGAGGTACAGGATCTTGAAGCCATCGGTGTAGGTATGGAGTTTACTTTCGCTTCCCTCGGGCCGTTCACCGAATCCCACCTCCACCTCGACCTGCGGCAGGCGCAGCGAGGTCATGTGCACCGTGAGTTCGGTTTCGATCTCGAATTTCTTGGAGACGGCGGGGAAGGACTTGACGAAGCGGCGGGAAAACACCCTATACCCGGACAACATGTCGGAAACCTGGGACCGGAAGAGCAGGCTGACCACCCGGTTGAACATCCGGTTGCCCATTTCGTGTCCCGGACGGTATGGCCCGGCTTCTCCGGAGGAACGAACACCAAGCACATGATCGTACGGGCCTTCCAACAGGGCATTGATCATGCGAGGCAGGGCCGCTGCCTCGTACGTGTCGTCGCCGTCGATCGTGACGTAGATGTCGGCGTCGATGTCGGCAAATGCGCGCCGGAGAACGTTGCCCTTGCCCTTGCGCGCTTCGTACCGGACGATCGCTCCGGCTGCCCTCGCCAGCTCCGCGGTGCTATCGGAACTGTTGTTGTCATAGACGTAGACCGTTATCCCCGGCACTGCCTGCTGTAGATCCCGGACTACTGCGGCAACTGTCTGTTCTTCGTTGTGGCAGGGAACAATGGCGGCAATACGCTGCCCCGGAAAGCTGGCTGGATCTGACACGGGAGGTTGCACCCCTATCCGGACACGGCCTGGACTTCGTTCTCCGTGGCCTGTGCAGACCGGCCACCTCCGCTAGGTACTACACCTGTTTGTCCGGCGGGACAAGGCCGTGGTGCCGGGGAATACGCGGTGGACACGGTAGATTGTTTCAAGGAAACGTCCGCCGCGGGAGACACAACGTGCATCTTAAATCTCTGACTGTGCGGGGCTTTAAGTCTTTTGCGTCGGCGACGACTTTCGACTTCGAGCCCGGCGTCACCGCTGTTGTCGGTCCGAACGGGTCGGGCAAATCCAATGTGGTGGACGCCCTCGCATGGGTGATGGGGGAACAAGGCGCCAAAACCCTGCGCGGCGGCAAGATGGAGGACGTCATCTTCGCCGGCACCGCGGGCCGGCCGCCGTTGGGCCGCGCGCACGTCTCGCTGACCATCGACAACAGCGACGGCGCCCTGCCGATCGAATACTCCGAAGTCACCATTTCCCGCACCCTGTTCCGCACCGGCGGCTCCGAATACGCCATCAATGGCAGCAGTTGCCGGCTGCTGGACATTCAGGAACTGCTCTCGGATTCCGGCCTCGGCCGGGAGATGCACGTGATCGTTGGCCAGGGCCAGCTGGACAAGGTCCTGCACGCCACCCCGGAGGACCGGCGCGGCTTCGTGGAAGAAGCCGCAGGCATCCTCAAGCATCGCCGCCGCAAGGAAAAGACAGTGCGCAAGCTGGAGTCCATGCAGGCCAACCTGCAGCGGCTCACCGACCTCACCGGTGAAATCCGCCGCCAGTTGACCCCGCTGGGCAAGCAGGCCGAAGTGGCCCGCCGGGCCCAGCAGGTGCAGTTCGAAGTCCGCGATGCCCGGGCCCGGCTGTTGGCCGACGAGCTGGTGGAACTCAGCACCTCGCTGGAGCAGGAGGTGGCGGACGAGGCTGCGCTGAAATCCCGACAGGCCGAGGTGGAGAAGACCCTGGCGTCAGGCCGCAGCCGGCTGGCCGAGCTGGAGCGGCTGGCGGCGGAGGCCACGCCCAAACTCAACGCCGCGCGGGACAGCTGGTACCAGCTCTCGTCCACGCGGGAACGCTTCCGTGCCCTCGCCAGCCTTGCCAATGAACGACGGCGGCTGCTCGGCTCCGCCGACCAGGAGCCGGACAGCGGACGGGACCCGGAGATCCTGGAGCAGCAGGCGGCCGAAGTCCGCGAGGAGCAGGCCGAGCTGGAGTTCGAGCTCGAAGATCGCCGTGAGGTATTGGACGACGCGATCGAAGCGCGCGCGGCGGCAGAGCGGGCGGCGCAGGACGAAGAGAAGCGGCTGACCAACATCTTGCGCGCCGCGGCCGACCGCCGCGAAGGGCTGGCCAAGCTGGCCGGCCAGGTGGGGGCGGCACGCTCCCGGGTGGAGTCTGCCGAGGCGGAGCTGGGCCGGCTCCGCACCTCGATCACCGAGGGCGAGGAGCGCCGCCGCCACGCCCAGGCCGAGTTCACCGCGCTCGAATCCCAGGCGGCCGGGGTGGAAGAAGGCGAAGAAGGCCTGGACGCCGCCTATGAGGAGGCCAGCGACGAACTGGCCGAGATCGAAGCGGAACTGGAGCAGTTGCGGGCCGACGAACGCGAGGCCGAACGGGAACGCGATGCCCTGACCGCCCGCAAGGAAGCACTTGAAGTCGGGCTGAACCGTCGGGACGGCAGCGAGACGCTGCTGGCCTCCGGCACCGACGGCGTGCTCGCCCCGTTGGCGGACCTCATCGCCGTGGAGCCGGGCTACGAGGCTGCCATTGCTGCCGCCCTGGGGCCGCTGGCGGAAGCCGTTGCCGTTGCCGACCCGGACGCCGCTGTCCGGGCGCTGGAGTTGATGAAGGCCGACGACGCCGGCCAAGTGGACCTGCTCATCGCCGGCTCGGTGGTCGACGGGTCTCTACTCGGCGCCGGCGCGCCTCCATCGACCACCGGCGCCAGCGACCGGTCCCCGGGGGTCGACCAAGGGAGCGCCAGCGACCGCGTGGAGACCCCGGAGGGGGCGATTCCGGCGAACAGCTTGGTCCAGGCCAAGCAGAACGTCGAGGGTGCCGTCCGCGCGCTGCTGGCCGCCGTCGTCGTGGTTGAAGACCTCCAGGCCGCCGCCCGCGTTATTGCAGCCGACCCGGCGCTGACCGCGGTCACCCGCGAGGGCGACACCTTCACGTCCTGCTCCGCTCGCGGTGGCTCTGCGGGCGGTCCCAGCCTGCTGGAAGTCCAGGCCGCCGTGGACGAGACCGCGCAACGGCTGGAGGCTGCCACGGCCCGGGGCGAGCGGGCCAAGTTTGCGATCGCCGGCGCAACCTCGCGCCGGGACGAAGCCAAGCTGCGGGCCGACGCTGCCCTGGAACAGCTACATGATTCCGATGCCCGGCTGGCGGCAGTCGCCGAACGGCTGGGACAGCTCGGCTCCGCGCTGCGGTCCGCCACCGGCGAGAGCGAACGGCTGGCCAAGCTGGTGGCTGCCGCCGAAGCCAACATCGTGACCGAGCAGCAGAAGCTGGCCGAAATCACCGAACGGCTGGGCGCGGCACAGGCCGCCGAGGACGCTCCGGCTGAAGCCGAACCGTCCACCGACAAGCGGGATGCGCTCGCCGCCGCGGCGACCCAGGCACGCCAAGTGGAAATGGAAGCCCGGCTGGCGCTGCGGTCGGGCGAGGAGCAGTTGACGGCCATCGGCAACCGGGCGGCCTCGTTGGAACGCGCCGCCGCGACCGAACGCCATGCCCGGGCACAGGCGGCAGAGCGTGCCCGCAAGCGCCGGCTGCAGGCGGCCAAGGCCGCCGCCGTGGCCCAGGGGGCCCAGCAGTCACTGGCCTGGCTGGACGTCTCGGTGGACCTGGCCGAACGGGAACGCGACGAGGCCGAAGAGGTGCGCGCCGCGTGGGAGGCTGAGCTGTCCACCGTTCGCTCGTCCACCGACGCGCTCGCAGCCGAGTTGCGCGAACTGACCGACACCGTGCATCGCGACGAACTGGCCCGGGCCCAGCAGCGGCTGAAAATCGAGGCGCTGCAGACCCGGTCCATCGAAGAACTGGGCCTGACTCCGGACCATCTGATTGCCGAGTACGGGCCGGACCAGCCGGTACCGGTCGCCACTGCGGCGTCGACCGACAAATGGGCAGCGCTGCGCGCTCCGGTGGACGAAGAGGGCAACGACGTGGTCGAGGGCGTTGCGTTCGTGCGCGAGGAGCAGCAGAAGCGGCTCAAGAAGGCCGAACGCGACCTGGCCGCGTTGGGCAAGGTCAACCCGCTGGCGCTGGAGGAGTTCGCCGCGCTGGAGGAACGCCACCAGTTCCTGAGCACCCAGTTGGAGGACCTGAAGGCCACCCGCAAGGATTTGCTGGACATCATCAAGGAAGTCGACGAGCGGGTGGAACAGGTCTTCACCGAGGCCTACCGGGACACCGCCGTGCAGTTCGAGCGGGTGTTCGGCCGCTTGTTCCCGGGCGGCGAGGGCCGGCTGGTGCTCACCGATCCGGAGGACATGCTCAACACCGGCATCGAAGTGGAGGCCCGGCCGGCCGGCAAGAAAATCAAGCGGCTGTCCCTGCTTTCCGGCGGCGAGCGCTCGCTGACCGCGGTGGCACTGCTGGTGGCGATCTTTAAGGCCCGGCCGTCGCCGTTCTACGTGATGGACGAGGTGGAAGCAGCGTTGGACGACACCAACCTAGGGCGGCTGATCACCATCTTCGAGGAGCTGCGCGAGTCCAGCCAGCTGATTGTGATCACGCACCAGAAGCGCACCATGGAAGTGGCCGACGCACTGTACGGCGTGACCATGCGCGGCGACGGCGTGACCACCGTGATCTCGCAGCGGCTCGAGCACGCCAAGGCACTGGTGGACTGAGGCGGGAAGGCAGGCGAAGGTGAAGATTCCGGGGGAAACGGTGCAGCTGCTGACCGTCGACGGCTGCCGGCTTCGGGTCCGAACCGTCGGCACCGGCCCGGAAGCGTTCGTGCTGGTGCACGGAATCGGAGTGTCCGCCCGCTACTTCGAACCCCTCGCAGCCGAACTCGCTCGGCATGGCACGGTCCACCTGGTCGATTTGCCGGGCTACGGCTGGCTGCCCGAGCCGGAGCGGGCCCTCGATCTGGTGGAACTGGGGCAGATGGTTCACCACGCTATGGAGGAGTTAGGGATCGGTCCGGCAGTGTTGGTGGGCCACTCAATGGGCTGCCAAGTCATCGCTGAGCTGGCCCTGCTGCATCCGGAAGCGGCCACCGCACTGGTACTGCTGGCACCGACCACTAATCGGCGCGAGCGTAACCCCTGGAAGCAAGGCTGGCGGTTGTTCCAGGACGCGTTCCGGGAACCGCTGGCCGTGGACGCGATTGTAGTCGCCGATTACCTGCGCTGCGGCCCACGCTGGTACTTCGCCGCGCTGCCGGCGATGCTCTACCAGAAGCTGGAGGACCGGATCGCCCGCGTCCGGGTGCCGGTGCGGATCATCCGCGGCAGCCGGGACCCGATCGTGCCTCTGTCTTGGTGCCGGGAGCTGGCTGAGGCCCTGCCCGGAACTACGGTGGACAACATAGACGGTGAGGGGCACGTCATGATGTTCCGCTCACCCGACCGGGTGGCGCAGCTGTGCTTGGCTCCGGCTGGACCCGGCGGGGACGCCGCCGTCGGCGACCGGTCGTGAACCGGCTGCTCCGGCTGGTCCGCGTGCTGCGGCGGGCCCTGGGCTGGCTTGAGGACTACATCTACCTCGGCCGGCATCACGTCCGCGGGTTCCTCGCCCGGGCCGACCCGGCGCAGTACCTGCGGTCCGGCGCGCGCGGTGCGAGCCCCGTAGTCGTTATCCCGGGCATCTACGAGTCCTGGACCTTCATGCTCCCGTTGATTGAGCATGTCCACGGCCGCGGGCATCCGGTTCACGTGGTCGAGCCGCTGGGTTACAACGTCGGCAGCATCGCGCGCATGGCGGACGTCGTGGGCGACTACCTGCGGCGGCATGATCTGGAGAACGTGACGATTATTGCGCATAGCAAGGGCGGTCTGATCGGCAAACTGTTGATGACGACGGCGGAGTCCGCCGGGCGAGTGCCGCGGATGGTGGCAATCGGGACCCCCTTTTCAGGTTCCCGCTACGCGGCGTTTGCCGTGACGCCGATGGTCCGGGCGTTTTCTCCGAAGAACCGGATGCTGCGGCAGCTGCTGGCGAACCTGGACGTCAACCACCGGATCGTGTCCGCCTACAGCGCCTTCGACCCGCACATTCCCGGCGGCTGCTGGCTGGAAGGCGGCGTGAACATCCGGCTGGAAAGCACCGGGCACTTCAAAATCCTTGCCGAGAAACGCGTTCACGACATCATCGACCAGGTGCTGGCCGGAACAATGCCGTCCTAGCCGCCGGCGGGTCGGAGCGTTTCTTCAAGGTGCGGCGCGCGGGTCTCCACGCGCTCGCTGGCGCTCGCTTGGTCGACCACCGGGGCTGCCGGTGGTCGATGGAGGCGCGCCAGCGCCGAGTAGAGACCGGTCGACCACCGGGCGGTTCGCCGATTGTCCGGCCAGTTGTCCCGCGTTAGTGTCGAAGACAAGGACCACTGCAGACGGATACCGGGCAGCGGCGTTGCCGTGTTGACTGCCCGAGCAAAGGAGGCAGGCATGGCGCTATGTAGTAAAGGCCGGACAAGCCGCTTGGATCGAGGTGCGCAATGGGTTCGGTAGTTGTTTTCGCCCCGTCGCCCGGACTGACCGTGACCGTGGAGGATGTTGACGGCCGCCCCGATATCCATCTGCATGCCGGCGGGCAAGGCGTCTGGCAGGCCCGGATGCTGACCGGGCTGGGTGCGTCCGTCACCATGTGCGCCGTCTTCTCAGGTGAAACGGGCAGCGTGATCCGGCATCTGATAGAGGATGAAGGCGTCGAGGTGATCCCGGTGGAGGGGCAGGGTAGCAGCGGGGCTTACATCCACGACCGGCGGGCCGGCGAACGGGAATTGGTGGCCGAGAACCCGGGAGAAAAGCTCACCCGCCACGACCTGGACGAACTCTACGGGCAGACGCTGAAGGCCGGCATGGAAGCCGGCACCATGATCCTCAGCGGGGCGGTCCGCGAAGACGCCGTCCCGTCCGACGTCTACCGGAGACTTGCCGCCGACCTGGGCACCGCGGGCTGCCGGGTGATCACCGACCTGACCGGCGACCGGCTCACCGCGGCGCTCGCCGGCGGCGTCAGCGTGGCCAAGATTGCCGACGACGAACTCACGGACAGCGGGCGCGCCTCGTCGGACGAACCGGAGGCGATCATCGAGGCCATGCACGCCCTGCACGAGGAAGGTGCCGGCACGGTTATTGTCACCCGGGCGCATTTGCCGTCGCTGATGCTGCACGAGGACGAGCTCAGCGAGATCCGCGTACCGGAGATGCAGAGCGTGGATACCCACGGCGCGGGGGATTCGCTGACCGCCGGCGTCGCCGCCACGCTGGCCGACGGCAAGACCATGCACCAGGCGGTGGTGCTGGGCACTGCCGCCGGCGCACTGAATGTCACCCGCCATGGCCTCGGCACCGGCGAAGAGGGCGCCATCCGCAACCTGACCAAGCTGGTGACCGTCACGGCGTATCAGGCCGAGGAGCCGGCCGCTGACCAGCAGGCGAGCCCGGAGGAACTGGCCCGAAAGGTGTGGAAACAATGAAGACGCCGAAGATGGTGCTGATTACCAACGACGACGGCATCGACTCCCCGGGGTTGCATGCCTTGGCCGCCGGCGCCCTGGAGGCCGGGCTGAACGTGACTGTCGCGGCCCCGGTCGCCGAAGCCAGCGGCAGCAGCGCGTCCATTACGGCGTGGGAAGACGAGGGCCGCATCCGGGTTGAGCAGCGGACGCTGGAAGGGCTCGAGTCGGTGCCGGCCTTTGCCGTGCACGGCAGCCCCGGATTCATCTCCATGATCGCCACGCACGGTGCCTTCGGCGACCGGCCCGATCTGGTCCTCTCCGGTGTAAACCGAGGGGCGAACGTGGGCCGGGTGATCCTGCACTCGGGCACCGTTGGCGCCGCGTTGACCGCGGGAGTGAACGGCGGACGCGGCATGGCAGTTTCACTGGACACCGGGCTGAACCCGGCGCACTTGAACTGGGAAACAGCCGCCGTGCTGGCCACCGGGTTGCTGCCGTACCTGATGGACCAGCGGGTGGGCACCGTCTTGAACCTCAACGTGCCAAACGTGGACGGATCCGAGCTGCCCGAATTTAGGACGGCGACGCTCGCCGAGTTCGGCATCGTTCAGACCACTGTGGCCGAGCGGGGCGAAGACCATCTCCGGTTGGCCATCGCGGACAGCCAGGAGCAGGCCCCGCCGGAGAGCGACTTCGCGCTGCTGGCCGCCGGCTTCGCCACGGTCACGGGAATCCAGCCGGTCACCGAAAGCAACCTGCCGGACTTCTCCGCAGCCGTGGACCGGCGTCGTTCCTAAAAAAGCAGTCCCCGCACACCGCGGGGCAGGACTGGCCGGTGCGGGTGGACAGGGAAATGCTGGGCCAATGCGAAGCTCAAGGAGTCTTCGACCCAGATCCTGATCAGCTGAGCCCTGATCAGCTGAGCGAGGTCAGACCAGCTGCCGGGGGATGCTGCGCTGCCAGTTCTGCGAGTAGACGCGGGGGTTGCCCTTGTCCTCGTCCAGCTCGTACGCATCCAGCTGCGCGTTCACCACAAAATCCGTCGGCGTGGAGGTCAGCACCGTCCGGGTCTGCACCTCGATCCGCCAGTCGCCGCGTTCGTAGCGGCGGATGGTCTGGGTTTCGCCGCGGACCGAATTCACGTCGTTCCCGCGGGAGCTGTACCACTCGTTGCTCACCCGCTTGATGTCCGTGCCGGTTTCGTCGATTCGGAAGCGGCCTTGGTCGTTGATGATCTCCACCGTTGACGTGCCCGTCTCCAGATCGCGGATGGTCCGCCAGTGGTGGTTGCCCGGGTTCAGCAGAGTGGTGGCCAGCTCCGGGGCCGTCTCGGGTTCCGCGAAGGGACGCAGCTCGCCGTCGTCAGCCCGCGGCCGGCGCACCGGGATGTCCAATGTGCCGCCGGAGAAGATGGTGACCGTCGCCGGTTCCGGCGCCGGCCACACCAGCGGCCAGTACGACGTCGAGACCGACAGCCGCAGCCGGTGTCCGGCCGGGAACGACTGTGCGAGCCCGTTGAGCGGGATTTCGATCCGGTAGCGCTCGCCGGGTTCCAGCGGCTGAGGTTGCTCGCTGCCGTCGCGGTGCGTCAGGTTGAGCAGTCCGTAGGTGACCCGCGTGGCCTCACCGTTCGGCGCCACATCGGAGAGCCGGACCACCAGTTGGGCGACGGGCTTGTCCGAGGCCACCTCAAACGCGGCGACCGGCCGGCCGAAGACTTCAAGGTCGCTTTCCAGCGGTTCCGTCTCGTAGACCAGTGAGCCGCCGTCCTCCTCGCGCTGGTCGGAGGGCAGGTCGGGCAGTGCCGCGTAGGAAGCCCACTTGCCGGCGAACATGCCCACGCTCAGCGGCGAGAGCAGATCAACGCCGCCGCCCGACTCCACCGGTGAGCCTTCCGGGAACAGGCCATAACGGCCCAGTTGCCAGCGTTGGTTCTCGATGTTCGGCGACGGCCAGGACGGTTCGGCAACCCAGTGGCCGGGACGGTCCTCGTAGGAGGGCTCGGGGGAGACCGCATCCTGCATCCAGGCCCGGACCATCGGCTCTTCCATCATGCCGGTGTCCTTGTCCTTCAGCCAGTGGTCCCACCAGCGCACCGCTTCCTGCAGGAAGCCGATGGCCGGACCCGGCACGCCCAGATGCGGGTACTTGTGCCCCCAGGGGCCGATCAGTCCTTGGCGCGGCACATCCAGGTTCTCCATCAGGCGGAAAATGGCGTTGGTGTAGCCGTCCGCCCAGCCGCCCACGGCCATGACCGGGATCTTCACCTGCGAGTAGTCCTCACAGACCGACGCCGGCTTCCAATACTCGTCCCGGGTCTGGTGTTCCAGCCAGGTCTCCAGCCAGAGGCCGCTGCCGGAGAGCCGCTCGTGCCACATCTCGCGCCACCTGTCGCCGACGATTTCCGGGTCCGGCGGCAGGCTGTTGAAGGCAAACATCACGGTTGCCTCGGAAAGGTTGTCGGCCAGCAGACAGCCGCCCATGTAATGCATGTTGTCCACGTACAGGTCGTCGGTGGCCGAGGCACTGATGATCGCCTTCAACGCCGGAGGCTGGCGGGCGGCCATCTGCAGGCTGTTGAATCCGCCCCAGGAGATGCCCATCATGCCCACCTTGCCGTCGCACCAGGGCTGGTCGGCCAGCCAGGCAATGACGTCTTCGGCGTCTTCGTGTTCCTGCGGCCGGTATTCGTCAGTCATCACGCCGTCGGAATCGCCGCTGCCGCGCATGTCCACCCGGACGCTGATGTAGCCGTGGCCGGCCATGTACGGATGGTTCAGTTCGTCGCGGCCGCGGGAGTTGTCCCGCTTGCGGTACGGAATGTATTCAAGGATGGCCGGCACCGGAAGCTGCTCGGCACCCTCCGGCATCCAGATCCGTGCCGCCAGCCGGGCGCCGTCGCGCATGGGAATGAAGACGTTTTCGATGGCACGGACCTTGTGCGGAAAGTTCTCGATGGTTTTCATGCAGTGCTCAGTGCTCCTTTCGACTGTTGTCTGCACCGGCGGTGCGCACCGGGTGTACCTGCACCTGTCTGCCTGCACCGGGTGCGCGTGTACCGGGCCGCGTGGCTGCGGCCCGGCACAGGGCAGGGGACTAGGCGGCGGGGACGGGCTCGAACTCGAACGGCAGCGAGTCGACCGCTGCGTTGTAGCGCTCCACCAGCTGGTCCCGGTCATCGGCGCCCAGATACAGGATGCCGACGACGTAGCGGTAGCTGTCCTGGTTGGGCAGTTCGGACAACCGGTCTCCCACCTGCGCCTGCAGGGTGAAATTGGCGTGCGGGATCTGCTTGGCCAGCCGGACGATGTCCTGTTCGTCCGGGACACGGGTCACGATGGAGTCGTCGTCGTGGAAGACCATGCACTGGGAGGCGACGGCGAATTCACCCTTGCGGTGCGGCATGGACGGTTCGACGCCCAGCGCAATGTCGATGGCGACCTCGTGGTTGGATACCCCGTCCACCTTGGCGAAGAGATCGCTGTGCGACTGGGAAATGCGGGTGTTGACCTCGATCAGCCAGAGCTGGTCCTCGGCCTGGTCCCACATGAATTCGGCGTTGAAGCATCCGTTGTCGAAACCAACATGCCGCAGGTACCGCTCGGCCAGATCGATCATGCGCTGCTGGACCGTCTCCGGGACGCTGTTCGCCGGGTAGTCCAGCCGTTCGAAGCTGGTTCCGGCAGCGTCCTTGTGCATGTCGAAGACCCCGTGGGCGTTGTACGAGCCGCGGAACATGGTGCCTTCCGGGGCGGCCTGGGTGCCGGAAACAAACTGTTCGGCCAGGCAGGTGTTGCCGCCGGCGTTCTGCAGTTCCGGCGGCAGGTCCACCATCTTCAGGACCTCGTTGAAGGCGTCGCCAACCTGTTCGATCTCCGCCCGGATCTGCTGGATGGCGTCGGTGAAGTCTCCTTCGCTGCGGATCTCGAATCCGAGGTTGGAAGAGTGCGCCTTCACCGGCTTGACCCAGAAGGGGAACGGAATGTCGATCTGCTGCAAGGCGCCGTCGTCGAAAGGATCAAAGGAGGCAAACTGCGGAACAACCTCGGGGATGGACGCCTGCTGCTCCAGCCGGCTCCAATACTTGTGCTCACACTTGAGCACGCTTTCCAGCGTCGGCGCGGCGATGCCGTACTCCTTGGCGAGGATGGGGCCGATGACGCTGGTGGGGAAGTCCCAGTGCGAGACGATCGCGTCCACGCTGCCATCGAATTCCCGCAACTGCTGCCGCGCTGCCTCCAGCAGGCCGTGGAAATCAATGTCCTGCGCGCCGACCAGCCGGTCGTAGTCCAGCAGGCTGTGGAAAGTGTAGTTCTCGGCTCCGCGGACAGTCTGCAGTTCGCCGGCCTGGAAATCGGTCAGTCCCAGAATAAAAACGTTCTTCAAATTAATGCCTCCCGTTGTTGGTGGTGACCCTCATGGACGGTGCAAGGTGCAGAGGCCATGGAAAGGATCGGTTGGTCGGGTGGGGTATTTCGACCCAACCACGCACCAGATAGGCCGTCAAGGCGCCAGCAGGGCCGAAGGGTGGGTCCGGACCGGACGCCCGCCGCCGTCGAGGGGGTCAGGCAGGGCCGCTGTGATTTACGGCATGATGGGGACATGGCGCAGAAACAGGCACCGTCGGAACAGCCCATGAGCGACTTCGCGAAGGACTTTGACTATCCGATGTATGTGGTCACCGCCGTGGGCCGCGGCGGCGCGCGGTCCGGTTGCCTGGTCGGCTTCGCCACGCAGTGCAGCCTGAAGCCGGCACTGTTCCTGGTCTGCATCTCGCAGCAGAACCACACCCATCCCGTGGCGCTGGAGGCTGGCGTCCTCGCGGTGCATGTGCTGGCGCGCCGCCAGCGGGCGCTCGCGGAGCTCTTCGGCGAAACGACCGGTGACGAGGTGGACAAGTTCTCCCGCTGCGACTGGGAACCGGGCCCGGAGGACGTTCCGCTGCTGGCGGACGCGGCGCGGGTCATGGTGGGGCGGGTCGTGAAAAAGGTGGACATGGGCGACCACACCGGTTTCCTGCTCTCCCCGCTTCAGACGCGCGGGGGCGACATCACCGACTTGCTGTCCTTCAGCGACGTCAAGGATTTCGACGCCGGCCATCCCGCCTAACGCCCGCCACTCCGCCTATCGCCCGCCACTCCGCCTAGGCGGCGAGGGCGGCGCCTCAACCGTGCCGGAGGTTACTGCTGGGACAGGCGCCCTCGGACCATCTCACTGACCGCCTTGCCGTCGTAGCGGCCGGCAACCTTCTCGGTGACCGGCTTCATCACCGCTCCCATCTGCCGCATGGACAGTTCCACGCCGTCGGCCTTGAGGCCGGCGATGGTGCTGTCCACGATCTCCGCCACCTCGGCTTCGCTGAGCGGCTTGGGCAGGTAGGCCTCGATGATTTCAGCTTCCGCACTCTCCGCAGCGGCCCGCTCCGATTCGCCGGCCTCGGTGTAGATGCGGGCAGTGTCGCGGCGCTTGGCCGCTTCCTTCTGCAGCAGGGCGGTGGTCTGGGCATCGTCCAGCTCCACCGGCGTCTTGCCCGACTTTTCCTTGGTGGTGATCTCGCCCAGCACATTGCGGACGGTGGTCAGCGCCGTCTTATTCCCGGCCTTCATATGGGCGACGACGTCGGCCTGCAGCTGTTCTTTCAAAGTCACGTCAGTTTCCTCGCTTCGGTGTTGTGGTGGGCTGTTGGTGGAATCAGGTGGTGGCGTAGCGGGCGACGAAGTTGCGCAGGATTCGTTGCGGGACCGACACCGTCCTGTTGCGCACCTGCTCCATCACGGCCTCCGCCTGGTCCGGCGGAAAGTAGCCGGCATCCCGGTAGATCCAGATCCGGGTCAGCAGGCCTTCGGTGTCCAGTTCGGCGTGGAACTGGGTGGCATAGAGGTTGTTCTGGAGCCGGAACATTTGGTACGGGCAATGCTCGGATTTGGCCAGGTGGACCGCGCCCGCGGGCAGCACGGAACAGGCTTCCTTGTGTCCTACGAAGGCGCTGAATTCCCGCGGCAGGCCGGAAAGCAGTGGATCGGCGGCGCCGTCGTCGGTCAGCACCACCTGCGCTGCCCCGATCGGCTCGCCGTACTGGCGATCCACCACTCCGCCGCGGTGCCGGCCCAGCGTGCCCACGCCGTAGCAGGCCCCCAAAAACGGAAAATCGCGGGCGACGACGGTGTCCAGCAGTTGCTCCAGCTCGGCTTCCACCCGCAGCTGGACGGCCGGCTTGGTCGCGTCGTCGTCGCTGGAGGTGAACGGGCTGCCGCCCAGGATGATGCCGCTGTAGTCGTTCAGGTTGATGGCCGGCATCGGCCCGGCTTCCAGCCGGACCCGGCGCAGTTGATCCGGTTCCAGACCACCGAACCGGGCGAAGGCCGCATATTCCTCATCGGCTGCGGTGTCGTCGGCGCGTGTGGCCAGCAGCAGGAACGGCTTCATGCGTTGATCGTACAGTTGCCGCGCGGTCCGCCGGTACGACGGTTGGCGCGGTCGCCTGATGCGGCAGGCCTATCCGCCGCTGCCGGTGGTCAGACCGTAACCGCCGCCACGCGCGGTCAGGCCGGCTTCCACGGTTTGCCCCAGCTCTTCGGCTTGGCCGAGGGAAAGCGGCGCCAGAGCGTCTGAAACTGTGACACTGCCTCCTGGGCCGCCGCTTGTTCAAGGGCGTCAAGACGGCCGTAGAGGAACGTATCCTCGCCCTCGTAGGCTGCCTTGGCCGCCACCCGGCGCAGCAGTTGCCGTGCCACCACGGCATCTTGGTGTTCGCCCAACACACTCTGGATTTCGTGGGCTGCTTGGCCCAAGGCAGCGACGTCCACGGGGGAGAGCACGGCGGCCGCTTCGGCGGCATAGCGCAGCCCCTTGGCCCGTTTGCGGGCCGCATGCAGCGCCTCTTCGTCCGGCTCCGTGCCCTCCGGGGCGGCGAGGGCGGAGTTGGCCGCTGCACGCAGGTGCTTGAACTGCCGGCCCACCAGCCGGGGCACGACCTGCCGGGCGGGTTCGGAGGCCAGTGGGGCCAGTTGCGGGTGGTCCAGCCAATCCTCGATGTCCGTCATCAGCCGGCGGTAGCGTCTGCCGTTGAGGGCCAGCACCACCTGCCGGTGTCCGGCGTCCAGCCGTTCCGCCAGCTCGGCGTTCAGCCGGCGGACGGCAGGTGCGGTGCCGGGAGCGCCCGGCAATACCGTCCGCTCCAGCTGCCGATCCACCTGCCGGGCCACCTGCCGGGCCAGATCCGGGCGGACGTTCCCGGGGGCTTCGTCCGTTCCGGGCGCGGTATCCTGCTCGTCCGTACCGGCGCCGTTGTCCTGTCCGTGGCCCGGGGCCCGGCCGTCGGTCTGGTCCTCGATGGCGACAGCCAGCAACCGCCCCAGGCGTTCGGCCTGCACCTCGGCGTCCCGGGCGGCAGCCAGTTCGCCGGCGAGCCACTTCAGCTCGGCCTGCAGCCGGTTCGGCGGCGGGTCCAACAGCTTGCGGAAGGCCTTCAAGACCGAGCGCATCCGGCGAGTGGCGGTGCGCATCTGGTGCACGGCATCAGGGGCGTTTCGCCGGGCCGGGCCGGCCAGTTCCTTGAGTTGAAGAAAATGTCCGTGGACGGCGTGCAGCAGCATGTCGGCGGCCGGGCCTTTGAGCCCCGGCTCGGTGCGCGGCTGCGGAGTCAGCGCATCTTCCTCGTGACCGGCCGGTGCGCCCTGCTCGTGACCCGCCGGTGCAGCCTCGGCGCCGCCCCGATCCCCGCCTTTGGTGGACATGCCCGCAGTGTACCGCGGACGGAAAACGGTCCTCCGGTGCGGCTGCACGGCGGGCGGTGGTGGCCGGTAGGCTAGACCCCGTGGACGCAACCATCATCATTTACGTAGTCATCGCCATCGCCGTCATCGGCCTCGTGGCAACGCTGTTGCTGCGCGGGCGCAGGACTCCGCCGGGCACCTACAGCACCACCCGGGACGCCAACGACCCGGCCGCGCCGCCGGCCGGGGGCGGCACCGACACACTGGAAGCGCCCCGCGGGCCGACAGCCACGGCACCGCCCATCGGAGTGCCGACCGAAGAGGAACCGCTGCCGACCGGCGTCGAAATTCCGGAGGACGCCGCAGCGCTGGAGACCATCCCGGTGGAGACGCCGGCACCGGTGCAGGGCCGTCTGGCCCGGTTGCGCGCCCGGCTGGTCAAGTCCAACAACGCGCTGGGCAAGGGGCTGCTGGCGCTGCTCGCGAGCGACAAAATCGACGACGACGTCTGGGACGAAATCGAAGAGACCCTGCTGCTGGCCGACCTCGGCACGGAACCGACGCTGGAACTGGTGGATGCGCTCAAGGAACGGGTGAAGGTGGAGGGCAGCCGGAACCCGCAGCAGGTCAAGGCCATGCTGCGCGAGGAACTGATCAAGCTGGTGGACCCGTCCATGGACCGATCGCTGGCCGTGATGCGCCATGCCGACCGCCCCGCCGTGATGATGGTGGTGGGTGTCAACGGCGTCGGCAAGACCACCACGGTGGGCAAGCTGGCCCGCGTGCTGGTGGCCGAGGACAAGGACGTGATCCTGGGCGCCGCGGATACCTTCCGTGCGGCCGCGGCCGAGCAGCTCGCCACCTGGGGCTCGCGCGTGGGCGTTCCCACGGTGAAGTCCGACGTCGATGGTGCGGATCCAGCCTCCGTCGCCTTTGAGGCGGTCAAGGCCGGCATCGAGCAGGAAGTCGACGTGGTCATGGTGGACACCGCCGGTCGCCTGCAGAACAAGGTGGGCCTGATGGACGAACTCGGCAAGGTCAAGCGCGTGATCGAGAAGCAGGCCACGGTCGATGAAGTCTTGCTGGTGCTGGACGCCACCACCGGCCAGAACGGGCTGAACCAGGCCAAGGTCTTCGCGGAGGTCGTCAACATCACCGGCATCGTGCTGACCAAGCTCGACGGCACCGCCAAGGGCGGCATCGTCGTCGCCATCCAGCGCAGCCTGGGCGTGCCGGTCAAGCTGGTGGGCCTGGGCGAAGGCGCCGACGACCTGGCCCCGTTCGAAACCGAAGACTTCGTGGACGCGCTGCTGAACTAGCAGGACAGGCCGCTTATCCAAAGGCCGCGCTTCAACCACGGGCAGAGCACAACGCACGACGGCGATCCCTCCTGCCGGGCATGACGTCCGGCAGGAGGGTTTCCCGTTTAACCGCGGGGGAGTTAAACCGCGGTGGAGCGAAATTAAGCCGCGCTGGAGCGCAGGTTCTGCCGACGCTTCGCCGGCTGCGCGCCCGGTTCGGACGGAAGGCCCGGTGTGCGCAGCGCGATCAGCAAGCCCCAGACGAGCGCGGCGATTGCCAGCCACTGCACGTCCACGCTTCCTCCTGTCTCGGGACCGAGCAGCCAGCTGATGGCGAGCGATACCGCGCTGAAAGCGAGCGCGGTCCCCAGCAGGGTACGGGCCGGGGGCCAGAGCGCATTCAGCAAACTGGCTGCGGCCAGCGTCAGGCCCAGGGCACCCTGGACCGGCCAGTGATCGATGCCCATCGTCCAGTATTCGGGCTCTGATCCTGTGGTGCGGGAAAAGTCGAGCGCGTACCAGGCGTAGGCCGCCCAGCAGGGGAGAGCCAGCAGGGCCAGCACCAGCAGTGGCCAGTCCATCGACAGCACCGGCTTCTCATACCGGGCTCCGGCCCGTCGGGCGGACCACAGCAGTCCAAGGGACATGACGCCGAGCACCCCGGCCATCACCACCGGGCCGAAGCTGAAGCCGAGCAAGGCACCCAGGAGGAGCGCCGCCGTCGTGAGCCAGAGCAAGGCTAGTACCGGCCAGACATCCTGCGGCCGGAACGCCACCCAGCCGAACGGCAAGGCCACCGCGAAGGTGGTGAGGACGCCCCAGCTCGTCTCCAGCGCGGCAACCTCGGCGAAGAAAGAATCCTCCACGAACATGGTGGACAAATCGATCAGCCCGAAACCGGGCAATATCGCCCAAAACAGCACGGCGAACCCCGCGAAAATACGTCCCCCGACGGTCATGGGTCAGACAATAGCGGTGGACACGGTCCTTGGCTACAGGCGCGAGTCTGGCGCAGAAACGGCGATTGCCGGTGGCATTGCCGCCTGAGGCAGGTCAGTCCGCCGCAGGTCAGTCAGCCGCAGCTTCCTTGACGGGCTTCATCAGCGTCTCCCGGCCGAACACCAGCCAGAGCAGGGCGGAGGCCAGCATGACCGCTCCGGTGACGCCGAAGGCCCAGGCGTAGTTCAGCCGGTCGGCCAGCATGCCGGCAAGGACCGGGCCGATGATGGCCCCGGCGTCGGTGCCCATCTGGAAAACTGCCAGCACCTTGCCGCCGGTGCGGTCGTTGCCGATGATGTCCCCCACAGCGGCCTGTTGCGCCGGCCCCAGCAGGCCCGATCCGAAGCCGGCAATGACCGAGGCTGCCACGAACGCCGGTACGGAATCGATGAAACCGATGGCTGCGATGGCAAGGCCGGCAACGGTGAGCCCGGCGACCACCAGGGGGCGGCGGCCGACGGTATCCGCGAGGCGGCCGGAAAAGGTCAGGGCCATCGCGTTGCCGACGGCAAAGACGGCCAACGCCAGGCCGGCGGTCGCCGGGCCGGCACCCAGCACGGCTGCCGCGAACAGCGGAATCAGTGCCATCCGGACCCCAAAGGTGGCCCAGCCATTGGCGAAAGCGGAGACGACGGCGGCGCGATAGCCGGGGTCCGACAGCGCCTCGCGCAGCTCCATCGCCACCGGCGCCGGTCCGTCGTCGGCGGTCCTGGGCGCGGGCTTCTTCAGCAGGACGGCGACGACGGCGGCCGCCACGAGCAGGGCCACGGCGTAGACCACGAAGGGCATCCGGAGCCCGAACCCGGCCAGCAGGCCGCCGACCACCGGTCCCAGGATGCCGCCCATGAGGAAGGTGCCCGCGTAGAGACTGGAGACCCGGCCGCGTCCGTTCGGCGGGGCCAGCCGCAGGATCAGCGCCATGGCGGAAACGGTGAACATGGTGGAGCCCAGGCCGCCGAGACCGCGGAAGATCAGCAGCTGCCAATAGTCCTGCGCCATCGCGCAGGCGCCGGTTGAAGCAGCCACAATCAGCAGCCCGGTGAGGTAGACCCGGCGTTCGCCCCAGCTGCCTACCAGCGCGCCGCCAACGGGCGCGAACACCAGCCGGGCCAGGGCAAACACGCTGACGATGACGCTGGCGGCCGCCACGCCGACGTCGAAACTGGCGGCGAACTGCGGCAAAACCGGCGCCACCAACCCGTACCCGAGCGCAATCACAAAAGCCGCCGCTACCAGGACCTTGATATCCCGCGGCAGCGGCGTCTGCGCCTCCCTACCCGGACGTTGCAGACCAGGCAGGCGGATGTGGCGCTCCGTGCGGCGTGAAACTGGCATGTCATCAAGCCTAGCCCGGTTGGATCGGTGTCAATTGTGGCAGTGGCCGGGGGCACAGGCCCATGCCGAATGACCGGGTGGGCACCGCCGTCGTGCGTTCAAGAAGCCAGGCCGCGCCGCGCCCAAAGTGCCACGCGCCGCTGGAGGTGGACACCGCCGTCGTGCGCTGCAGGGGCCCCGCCCAAAAGTGCCACGTCGGCCGTGGGAGGCGGACACAGCCGTCGTGCGTTTGCTGCCGCCGTAACACTGCCGAAACACGCCGGACAAGCCGGTTTTACCTGGGCGGGTTTGTTGTAACGCGCCCGCAATACACGCTCCGGTTTGCTGAAACACGCCGTCGTCAGGCTTGAGTCAGCGGCGGGAAGCTACCTGCCGAAGGACGAGAGGACGTGAAGATGGATCTGTCAGCAGGTCACGTCTGGGTAATGATTTCGGCAGCTTTGGTGCTGCTCATGACGCCGGGATTGGCGTTCTTCTACGGCGGCATGACACGGGCCAAATCGGCCCTGAACATGATGATGATGAGTTTTTCCGCGATCGCGCTGGTGGCGGTGGTCTGGGTGCTCTGGGGTTACTCCATGAGCAGTGGCGAGGGCGTGGCTCAGCTCTTCGGCAACCCGCTCGCCGCCTTCGGCCTTGAGTCGCTGCTCAACACCGAAGACCTGATCGGTGCCGGCTACGGCGCTACCTTCGCGATCATCACCGTGGCGCTCATCTCCGGCGCCATCGCCGACCGGGCAAAGTTCGGCGCGTGGGTGGTCTTCGTGCCGATTTGGGTCACGCTGGTTTACTGCCCGCTGGCCTTCATGGTCTGGGGCGGGGGGCTGCTGGGCGCCGACGGAGCCATTGGGGCGTGGGCCGGAGAGGCAATCGACTTCGCCGGCGGCACCGTGGTGCATATCAACGCCGGCGTGGCCGGCCTGATCCTGGCCCTGATCCTGGGCAAGCGCAAGGGCTTCGGCAAGGACCCGGCCCAGCGCCCGCACAACATTCCGCTGGTGATGCTTGGCGCCGCGTTGCTGTGGTTCGGTTGGTTCGGCTTCAACGGCGGTGCGGCTGCAACGACCGAGGAAGCCGGCCTGATCTGGGTCAACACGATGGCCGCTCCGGCCGCCGCCATGCTCGGCTGGCTGGTGATTGAGCGCGTCCGCGACGGCCGTCCCACCTCGCTGGGGGCAGCATCCGGCGTGGTTGCAGGCCTGGTGGCCATCACTCCGGCCTGTGCGAACGTTTCCCCGGTGGGCGCCGTTGGCCTGGGGCTGGTGGCGGGCGTGCTAGCAGCGCTGGCGGTCGGGCTGAAGTACCGGTTCGGGTATGACGACTCGCTGGATGTGGTGGGAGTCCACCTGGTGGCTGGCCTGGTCGGCACGCTGGCGCTGGGCTTCATTGCCCTGCCGGTCGCAGGTGTGGGCGGCGGCCTCTTCTACGGCGGCGGCTTCGCCCAACTGTGGGCACAGACCGTGGCGGCGGCCGTATCCGTGGTGTTCTGCGCGGTGCTCACCGTCCTCATTGGCCTGGCGATTCACAAGACCATCGGTTTCCGGGTGACCGAGGAGCAAGAGGTCACCGGCGTGGACCTGACCCAGCACGCCGAATCCGCCTACGAATTCGGCGGCCTGGGGACCGGCGGCACGTTCATCCCGCATCCGGCCACCGACCGCAGCGCGCATAACGCGGGCGTCGGATCCACCATCAAGGAAGAGGTCAACGCATGAAACTGGTGACAGCGATCATTCGGCCGCAAAAGCTCGACGCTATCCGCAACAGCTTGGAAAGCTACGGCGTCCAGGGCCTGACCATCAGCCAGGCAAGCGGATATGGCCGGCAGCGCGGTCACACCGAGGTTTACCGCGGAGCGGAATACACCGTGGACCTGCTGCCCAAGATCCGCATCGAAGTGCTGGTCACGGAAGAACAGGCGGACGACATCGTTGATGTCCTCGTAGCGACGGCCAATACCGGTCATGCCGGTGACGGCAAGGTCTGGCTGGTGGACGTCCAAGAAGCCGTGCGGGTGCGCACCGGCGAACGTGGTGAGGCAGCCATCTAGGCCGCGTATTCCCCGACTCGCTCCAAAGCCCGGTTGCTTTGGCCGCCCCTGTGGCGGCCGGGCAGCCGGGTTTTGCTGTGCGCGCATGCCGCGGATTGGTGTGGTTGCCAGCCAATCGCGTGACGAATCAGTTTGCACCCGATTCTCGCCTCTCGCCGTGGTCACTTGGCTGGGTTCAGCCCGTAGAGGTGCCGAGCCGGCCCCCGCAAAATGTCTGTGGCATCCGCCACCAAAGCACGCACCGAGCTGATGAGCTCCCGGGTCGGAGCAGCCTGATCTGTGCCGAGTAGTTCGGCTAGGGTTGTGGGTCTTGCCCTGCATTAACATCCGGGTGGATGCTGGATGAGGTGGATCGGAGCATACTTCGAGCTGACCAATGCCCGGGAGGTCGCCATGTGGAAGCGTGGAGTCGCCGAGGTCGACATGAATTGCGAAGCACCGGACCGCGCGCCGCCGCAAGTGGAACTGGATGGGTGGTGGCGAGGGGGGCGAACCTAAACGTGACGGTTGCGAACGCGGCCCTACCGGCCCGGCCGCACCAAGTTCCGCGAGAAATGCTCGAACCGGATGCCCGGAGCCGCATTCTCTCCTATAAAGCTCTTGATGCGCGGCGTCCGGATCGGCCAACCAGTGCCACGGACCCGCGACGTATCCACGATTAGCCGACCGCGGATACGAAGGCCAGTGGGGGCCACCAAAGGGTTTTGGCTATGTATGAGAGTAAAGAGCAGAAACATCGCCCGGTGAACGAGAGCGAGGGTGAAAGTGCGGACGTCGCCCGTGCGTCAGGAACAGGAATCAACCGTCGTAAGGTCCTGGGATCGGGTCTTGCTATGGCCGCCACGGCAGGTCTCTTGGAGGCGATTATCACTCCTCCGGCAAGCGCCGACTCCAACGGCCAGTCTGGCGCGCTCCAGAAAGTCAGCGGCCATGCCCTGTACCTCTTGCCGCAGGACCACAAATGGCACACGGGCGGAATCTACGACACCGGCCATTTCCAGGAGTGGCATTACTGGACCGGCTTCTTCACCGATGACGACACCGGGGAAGAGTTCGGCATTTTCTACAACATCACTAACAACCCGAGTGCTCCCGGGGGGCCCTCGCTGTGGGAGCAAGGCGTCAGCTTCTCGTTCGGAGACTTCGCCAAGAAGGAGTTGATCTGGGCGCACCAGCCGACTGCTGTTGGCTCATTGCAGGCGAGACGGCCGCCGGACTCGACCTCGCCGGACGACTTCCAGTACAACGCCAAGGGCGAGAATGTGGAATTCACGACTGTGTACCGTGCCGAACCGGACACGTGGCCCTTCCAATTCACGGGTGTTGCTGCAAACAACGGGAACTCACCCCTCGCCATGGACCTGGAGAACACGGCGAAGTCACCGTACGGCTACATGCCGGTCGGGCTTGGCGTCTTTGAGAATCAGAACATCCCCTGGAACGGGCAGAACCTGGATCCCGCAAACATGTACGCGCTGTCCTACTACTACACCGGTCCGATTTCGAGCAGCAAGGGCACCGTCACCATCGGCGGTAAGACCCGCCATCTCACGGGCACGATCTGGTTTGAGCACCAGTGGTGAAACTTCAACTCCGTGCAGCAGGTGTGGACGACTGCGTATACCTGGGGGGCGCTGACGTTCAACAATGGCGACGTCTTCACCTGGCGCCAGTGGTACGGCGCGCCCAACGGCTCGGCTCCCCTCAAACCGATTCTGGAGATCGGCCGCAACTCGTTTGGGACGCCCAATGGCACACCGGAGGGCGCCCTTACCTTCCACGTGGGGAACAACGCGGAGTGGAAAGCGTTGAAGACCTGGAAATCACCGGTGAGCGGGCGCAACATCGCCACTCAGGTGCAACTGACCAGTTCCTTCGGGACCTGGTACCTCACGAGCGTCTTCGACAACTACGAGATGCCCTGGGGCTACCCGCCCTACGGGAACAATCCCTATAGCTTCTCGAATCCGCGATGTGGATCCATACCGGCTCGGTCGACGGGCCGGTTGTCGGCCACGCGTTCATGGAGCAGGCCAACCAGTTCACCCTGTACCAGGCGGCAGTTCCAGGGTAGCGACTGCGGAGGACCCAGAAACACGACGTCGTGGTCCTCGGCCAGGAGGGCGCCGGTGGCCAAGTGCGCGAGGGTTTCCGTTTCAGGCCGTGCTGGTGCTCGAAGCTGAAGTCCTCCGGCGACATCCTGACCGGGAACCCGGCGGTCCAGGTGCGGGTCTCGGCCCCGTAGGCCTTCATCGCGGCGACTTCCCGGGACAGGACGGCGGCCTGATTTTTGCCTCCTGCTCCAGCCGGCATCGCGGGCCTACTCTCTCAGCGGGGCGGCGGATTCCGTGTCTGCGCCGCTCGAAATCCTGACCGCAAGGAACACCGGGGCGCACTGGATTCGGTCCCCGGGCTCATAGCTGATTGGATCGGCCGGGACCTCTGGGCGGATCCTGGCACCCCCACATTTTTCCCTGAAACATGTGGGGGACCCGGCCTTTGGACAGGTGAAACCGCCGAATCAGCGCCCAATCTTCCACCGCGATCACCCATCCCATCATTCGTACAGGTGACTCAGTATTCAACCGTCGTAATGGCTCACGTTTCGACGGTCACCAAAACCCCCACAGCCCGTCTTGTCCTCCACAGGGCCGTGTCCCCTGGCATTTGTGCACTTACGTCGAACACCCGTTCTACCCCGCGCCTGCGCTGCGTAGCGTTGAAGTATGGCAGCGGAACCGTTCGACGAGGCACAGGAGCCGGAGGATCTCTCCGGCCACGCCGCCATGCCCGACGAGGTGCCGGAAGCCGTGCATGGCGCCGAGCCGGAGGAGCTTGGCGCCAAGCCGGTCCCCAATCCCGACGCAACCGCACCAACCGCCCCGGCTCATTTTGCCGCGAATCCTGCCACAGCGGAGGACAGCACCCCATCAGATCTTGCCGCCTGGGGGCCTGCCCCCGGCGCCG
>RJAE01000010.1 GCA_004000035.1 Arthrobacter sulfonylureivorans
ACAGGTAAAACGCAACGCAGGCCCCAACCTGGGATTCATCACCGAAACCATGGGAGAGGCCTACATGCGCCACTACCCCCAGGTAACCAAGGAACTGGCATGAGCCACGTTATTGTCACCGCCGAAACGGGGGCCAGGACCTACGTGCCTGGCTGGGCGGGGTGATCACGATGGCTTCGTCAGAGCATTAGTGGTAACTAGCTCTCCGGGCACCGGCGGTTCGTTGGCTGGAGATTCGAATCGGGACCGTCGTCTTCTCCTCTCAACACATCACATCACATCACAAAAAGGAATGTGGCTATGTTCATGAAAAAAATATCGGCTCTTGGCCTTGCTGCCATGCTGGTCGTTGCGGTTTCAGCCTGTGGCGACTCTTCCGATGCCGCCGGCCCGGATGATCCAACCGTCAGGATATTGACTTTGCCGATCGTTGATAACGCTGCGGCGTTCTACGGAATGGATCATGGAATCTTTGAGGAGTATGGAGTTCGCCTCGAAACCGCAACCACGGCAGGGGGGAACGCAGGCATCCCGGCAATGCTTGGCGGTAGCACGGACATCGTGATGGCCGGAGGCTTCCCGGCAATCCAGGCAGCAGAGAAAGGTTTACCAGTCCGGATTCTAGCAGCGTCCTCAACCAGCCTAACGGAAGAGGAATCCCCAGAAGACTACGTGGAGATTGTTGCCGGACCCGACGCTGACATCACTTCCCCAGATGAACTTGCAGGAAAGACGATGGCCGTAAATGTACGCGGCGGGACGAATGAGATATACACCCTAGCTTTCCTCGAAAAGCACGGCGTCGACCCCTCAACCGTTAAATTGGTTGCGCTGCCTTTCCCCGACATGCCCGCAGCCTTACTCGCTGGACGGATCGATGCGACAATGATCGGCGCACCGTTCCTGCAAACCTTAAAAGCTGAGGGAGCGAAAACGCTCGGGTACCCCTATCGAGTACAAGAAAACCCGGCCAACCCCGGAACTTATGTGACAACGGACAAATTTGCCGAAGAAAATCCAGAAACGCTTGAAAAGCTTATTGCCGCCTTGGACAAAGTCGTCGAGGAAATGAACAAACCCGAAAACCGGGAAGCAGTTCTTGAGTCTCTCTCGAAGCATACGCAGATCAGTGTAGACGAGCTCGAGTCTGTAACCTTTCCAAATTTTGAACCTGGCATCAACATGGCAGGCTTGAGGGAAACCGTGCAACTGGGACAAAAGTACGGGCTTCTTGGGGACAGTCCCGACCTGGAGAAACTAGTAGTCAACCAAAAATAAGCCAGATTGGAATCAATCAGTGACCCTCTCACGAAAGGTGGTTTACCTGTGACCACTACCAAGACCGCTATTCCTCCGGAACATTGGGACAATATCTTCGCCCCAAGTTCTGCTTTGGTTATGATCACGACAGTCGATCGGTCAGGAAGGGTTAACGCGGCGACGTACGGGACGTGTGTGCGCGTGGCCCACGGGCCAGTCCATCTCGCCTTCACCTGCACTGAGGGAACAGACACTTACACGAACATACAAGATACTGGTGAATTCGTGATCAACATGGTTCCGTTCGACCCTGCCATGTTGAACAAGGCTCTTACCGTTGGCTTGCCGTGGCGTAGCGAAGTGAATGAACTGGAGAAGGCGGAGTTGGTGCCCCTCCCCTCGGTCGCTGTGACGCCTCCGCGCATCGCTGAATGCTACGCGCACTTCGAACTGAAAGTGGAGTGGACGCATAAGTGGATCAACCGAATGACCGTGGTGGGCGCAGTCCTGGAGGCGTCGGCTAATTCCGACTGTGTGGACGACGACGGGTTCATCGTTTGGGACAAAGCCAAGCCGGCTCATTTCTGTGGAGGTCGGTATATGGATCAATTCGTCCCTGCCCACGAACCCGTTGCCATCGACTGGGACTGGCAGAGACTCGAGAGCCAGGGGGTATCCAACGCCGATTTTCGCCCACTGAAAGGCGGAATCGATGATCCGGTGCTAGTTGCCGCCGACGACTGGCGGGACGTCTATCGTAGCCGTGCCCGCACATGACGCGGTAGCACGGACGGAATAGGGCATTATTGGCCGACGGCGTTCATGTAAACCTTGCCCATGGCAGCTGCCCTCAGCCTGATCCTGCAATCAGTCAGACGATTTCGTATCGGGATTAGACCTGCTCTGTCGGTAAAGAGGGCAGCAGAGTGAATGCCGCAGCCCATCCCGCCGGGATGGTATCGGGTTTCGGGTGGGGTATAGACAGGAGGAGGTGTTTCGATTTGAGCCCAGCATCGTTAAACCCGGGCCGTACAGTTCTGTCACGGGCTTTGGCGATCTTGTCCGCATTCTCGTACCGGCACCCCACCCGAACCCTTACCGATATCAGCAGGGAAGCTGATATCCCACTGCCCACGGCTCATCGACTTACCGCCGAGCTCGTGAATTGGGGTGCGCTGGACCGAGACGAACGCGGCCAGTATCAGATTGGACTGCGCCTTTGGGAGCTTGTAGTTGTGGCATCGCGGAGTGTTGACCTGAGGGACACGGCTATGCCGTTCCTGGGTGATGTTTACGCAGCTACGGGCCAGAATGTTCTGCTTGGGGTACTGGACCGGGCCGAAGCTTTGTACATTGAGCGCATATCGGGCCCAAAATCAGTTCACTTGGATAGCTTGGCTGGAACCCGGATGCCACTCCACGCTAGCGGAATAGGGCTCGTTCTCCTGGCCCACGCGCCTTGGTCGCTCCGACAGAAGGTTCTCAACTCTCCACTTCCAGCTCTAACCAGTTACACCTTGACTGATCCCGACGCCCTCAGGAGGGCTTTGGCGGAGGTGCGCGAACAGGGGTATGTCATCAGCGCGCGGCAAATCGACGAGACTGCGACGTCTATTGCCGCCCCCCTATTCGGTCCATCGGGCGCTGTGGTGGCAGCGCTATCGCTTGTAGTGCCGGCTTCCGCCGATACCCGTCCCCTTGTGCCCGCTCTGGTGACTGCAGCACGTGGACTCTCACGCGCGTTAGGTGCACAGGCGCCGTAGGCGAAGGCATAAAGCGCCCTTTGAGGGCCAGGTAGCGCCGAAGTGGCGTCGACGGAAGCGGTTTGAGGTTTACTTCCAAAATGTGGTCCAAGACTCCAGTCTTGACCTTCTAAGTACACTGAGAATCCGCGTAAGCTATTGTCAACGAATTCGTTAGCAACCAGATCCTAAGGAAGTTTTGCCCGATGTCTACCAAGGCGCACACCGCTCCGCAAAACGGAATGAAGAAGGAACCGGATGCCGCCGCCGTCGCAGCCGGCTTGAGAGAAGCAATTGCGAATGGTGACTTGGTGCCCAACCAGCGTCTGGTCGAGACGGATCTAACGAGCCAATTCAGGGCCAGTCGAGGGAATGTGCGTGCGGCCCTTGCAGAGCTGACCACCGAAGGATTAGTGGAACGTATCCAAAATCGGGGTGCACGGGTCCGCGTTGTTTCACTGGCTGAAGCAGTCGAAATCATTGAAGTGCGGGCGGCGTTGGAAAGCTTGTGCGCCGCTAAGGCCGCAGAATCGATCACAGATGATGAAATCGTCGAGTTGCAGACCTTGGGCCAGGCGATGAGCGATGCAGTGGCGACAGGTGACCACCTGTTGTACTCCACGTGCAACAAGAAACTACACCGCCGCCTCATGGAGATCAGTCGCCAAGAAACGGCAACCGGGCTGATCGCGCGACTACGTGTCCAAAGCGTGCACCATCAATTCCGGCTGCAGCCTGACAGGCCAAATGTCTCACTGCCAGAGCACCTGGAAATTATCAACTCAGTGTGCGCGAAGGATGCCGAGCGGGCATCGTCCGCCATGGAGGCACACCTCAAGAGCGTAGCCAGCGCGGTTATTCGTGCGGGCGAAGCATCCATAGAGAACGAAGCGCTCCAAGAGTACGAATGACCCAGGTTTACTGACCAGGCATGTTTGGTCGAATTCGTGTGACGATACGCATTGAATTGAAGGGAAGGCGAAGCCACCCGATGTGGAGTGGAGCTTGCCAAAGCAACTACTTCACTAAGAGTGAAACCTTCATGTCCCGCGCTAGTCCAGCGCCGAGCCCAAGCACCCGAACCGAACCCCGGGCCGCGACCAGGAAGATCTGGCGCCGCGCTGGCACAAGAGTCTGGGTCCTGTCTAGACTCGCCCAGCGGCTGGGTTTGGCCACCTCGACGGTGCAGCCGTGTCGGTCCGGTGAACCGATCCGCCCGTATGAGCACCCACACCCCGGTGCGATGATCCATGTCGACGTCACGAAGTTCGGCAACATCCCCTCCCGTGGCGGCACTGAATGGCGGGAAGGGTGCACGGTAAGGAAGAACCGTTCGACAACGCCGGATAGTCCGCGCTTGCCCAACACAATCCGACAAGGGGTACCGCGCCGCGCTACCGGCGCCACCGGGGAACTGGTCCTAAAGCACAACGGATCTGCATACCGCTCAGGGTACGGCGCAATGCATGTCCACCGCACCCTGAACAAAGGAAGGGCCTGCGCCCGTTTCTATGCGATGAGGCGCACGCCGCGTAGCACTCCCGGGTTGGATCCCCTTAACCAACGTCGCTGGCTACGCCTACTTCAAGCAGCCACCCCGGGCTTCGGCTTTCGCGTTGTCAGTCCAACTTTACGGTGTTCCCCCTTACCTCATCCACGACATAAAGGGGGGTGAATGTGAGAGGCCCTCGCCTGCCTGCTCGCTAACGAGGGCGCTCCCCTATCACCGCACGCCCCTTTCTCGGATTCCTAGATTACGCAGGATCGGCCCGGCGGATCTTCGGTCAGCTCCACCTAGGGAGGCGCAGCCCGTTCCAGGCAATTGGTGGCCAAAAATGAGACGAACGGGTGACTCTTTTCCGCCTACGGGAACCACGCTCTTGCCTGCGAAATCTGGATTTACTGCCCTGCATCAAAATATGTTGACGAAAGAGTTCACAATCTGATGCACAATGGATAGGCTGGGGTGAGCGAAGTCACCACAAAGGCGCGGAAGCCTGGTAACTCGTGGTGCAGGGCTAGGAAGTGTTCAACTCTGAGGCACGGAGGATTCATTGCAGTCATGGTCGGATCGTTTACGCATGCTCGAGCGTTCGGTAGCTATGTCGCACGGCAGCACCCGGTATTTCACGGCCGGGACATCTACTACAGAGCCTCCCCTGATTCTTCTGCACGGCGTGGGCTACAGCTATGGAGGAAACAACTGGCTGCGGGCGTTGGAAGACTTAAGTAAGGGCGGACGCCAGGTACTCGCCCCAGATATCCTCGGCTGGGGTCAGGGCGGAAGGCTCGGTCAGTCGTACTCGTTCGCATATTTAGTCGACTTCGTCCGCGAGTTTCAAGATGTCCTGAAACTTGGGCCGTGTGACGTTTTGGGACATTCAATGGGGGGCTGGGTGGCGACTCTTTTGGCATATGAGAGCCCCGAGAGAGTTCGGCGCCTAATTCTCGCGGGAAGCGGCGGCGTCTCGGCAAGGCAACTCCCTGAAATGACCGAATTTCAGTCTCCGAATCATGACGATCTGCTCCGAGATGTTCAAGCTCGCTATCCTAACGAGAGCCATGAAACCCAGCAGGAAATCGCAAAGGAGGAAGAAGCAAACATTTCGGGCCCTGATTGCCTGGCATCCTATCGCCGCTTACTTGATCATATGATGAATCCCGAGACTCGCGCCCGCTACAACACCCGCAGGCGCCTGCCTTTCATCAAGGCCGAGACAATGCTGATCTGGGGTGAGAATGACAATGTCAATCCGCCCGCGATGGCAGACGTCATGAAGGAACTTCTTCCCATAACCCAGTCTGCTTTGATGCCCTGCGGGCACTTTCCCTACTCAGAATTGCCAGATGAATTCAACCGGCTCGTCAATGATTTCCTAGTTCATTAATTCAATCAGGCAACGAAACTACACCCAGGAAATCGTGTCTTATACAAACAGGATGGCATTCTGGGATGCCATCCAAGAATCATGAATCGAGATAAATATGATGCAGGAAAATACTCCGACGAATCACTGCTCCAAGTGTGAGGTCCGCGAGCTCTTGAGCCGCTACGCGGTTGCCCTGGACACCAAAGACCAGGCTTTGCTTGAGTCATGTTTCACACCGGATGTGCGGGTCAAGTATCAGCTATCACACCTAGAGTCGGAGCTGCAGATTGACGGTGTATTGGATTTGGCCCGCGGATTGGGTGAATTCGATAGAACTACTCACCTCGTCGGTACAGTCCTCACTCGTTTTGAAGGCGACGAGGCCCACGTCCATTCATATTCGACGGCCTACCTTATCGGACGGGATGACAGCGGGCCGTTCCTGTTGACTCGTGCTGTGCAGTACCGGGACCAGATGAGACGCTTTGATGGCGAATGGCGCATTCACCGGCGGACTCACAGCGTCTCATGGGAGACGCAGTCCCGCGTAGTGCTTGACCCGGATCTCCCGGCGTGTGACGGCTACGGACTGACTGCTGCAAAGGTTGGATGACGACATCAGCAGCCTGACCGCTAGCTAGTTACCTCTACAAGGCCCTGCCCCCGAGCGGCTAGGATGCGGTGGTTTCATCTGGCGCTTTGCGTGATGACCTCCAGTGTCGGTGTAGTTTCGGATTCAGTTCGGACCTTATCCCCGGCTACACCGGCACTGGAGAACCTAGGAAGTGTGGTGGCGTTTCACGGACTGCCTCTTCGGCATCTGGGCGGCCCCGCCCCGAGGCCAATGCCGCCCCAAAGCCCTCAGAGTAAAGTTCCAATTCGCTACCGCTAGCTCTACCTCTGCGCGATCAAGGACGTCGTCGCGTCTACTCAAACCGGATCGTCGGTTACTCCATCGACTCCGATGAAGGAGTCTCTGGCTCGCCGCTGTGCGATGCCGTGCCATTGAGGTCGCCGCAGTGAACTGTGGTGGACAGCGGCCGCGGCTCCCAGTTCCGCTCCGACGCGTTCGTGCGGACGCTCAAAAGCCGAGGACTGGTCGGGTATGGGCAGGGTTGGGGTCTGTCTGGACCGAGAAGACCCACCGCCGGCGCCATCAGCGGCACCTTGGCCCCTTAGCACGAGTCCGAGAACGCGAGGCTAAGCTAGCAGCACCCTCCTCGTCGACTGCTTCGGGAGCGCGACGGTTCACTTCGTTTGACTTCGCCGCATAAGCCGGTCCCCCACCGCGACACTCAGAGACCACTCCCTTTCGGGAAAAATCCCGTATTAGTATCGGCTTCTCAGATTCGCGTATACCTCGCCCGCAAAAAAGCCCGGTGAACGTAGCCCAAACGCTACAGTTGCAGCTTGTCCGCCCATAGCATCGGCTACGCCCGTGTCTCGACCAACGAGCAGGACCTTACCGCCCAAAGAAACGGACTGGCAACATTGGGTGTGCCCAAAGACAGGATCTACACCGACCACGGACTCATGGGCCACCTCGATTCGTCGATCCGTCGATGAAAGCCCCGAATGCAGCTAGTCAAGGGGTCGCCCAGTGAGTGCCTCTCGTCGGCCTCTTTTCTGCTGCAACGCTTCAGAGTTTCGCCTTCCGGTGTTCGGTTCGCCTTCTAATACGTGCGGACGTATGCGCGTCTTCGGAATCGTTCGGCGCGTCGTGGCTGCGTTTTTGTGATCGCTTGGCGGTAGAAACGACGATGCGCTAACGAGGCTAGCCACAAACAAGCGGCCAAGTGCGCCAGGGGACCCGCGTCGTCGCTGTAGAATCCTCCTTGTCGACACGTGACTGCGCTGCCGACAACACTTTTCACACGGCGATGGCTCATCGTCATCGATGAAGATAATTCGGGGGAATCTTGCCGGACTACAGCACACTCGAGCTGAGCTCAATTTACATGCATCAAATTGCGCTAGGCGAAAGTGGCGAAAAGAGCTTTGACGCCCTGCTCACAGATGTGCCGGTAGAACTCGACGTCAAAGACACCGGCTATCTAACAGATAGATTTTGCGATGCGCTCGATAAGCGCGCGCTTAGGATCGTTCCCAATCCAGACGTCGATAGTCCAACCCCTGCCCTCTTGCGCCAGCATTTTTCAACCCCAGACCTGAAGACCATGAGCCAGCAATTGGCTGTGAGACTCGCAGCCTCGCAAAGACTCACCGCGAAGACTGGATTGCTAGTTGTAGCAGATGCGACTCTCGATGACGCGGCCTGCGTGTTGGTGGCCAAAGTCGAACACCAAGAGGCCATGCAGGCTGAGCTTCAAGTGCTTGAAAATGGAGATCGCACGTTGGCGATTAAACGCATCCCGGACCTTGTATTCGGAGAGCAGAATCGCATCTATAAGGTTTCCGTCCTATTTTCACCGGCGACTGATGCCGACCCGGTGGAGGGCTTCTTGGCAGACATCCAAAACGGCGGTGGATTTGCCAACTACTATCTGGGCGAGTTCTTGGGCATGCAACTGGCCGATGAGCCCGAGGTTATGACGGAGCGCTATCTCGACCAGATGACGTCCGCAATTCAGCAGAGCAGTTTGGATGCGGGCGAGAAGATCCAAGCCCAGGCCGCATTGGCAATCGCAATCAAAAGCAACTCTCAAACGATTGATGCGAAGGACTTCATAGCCGACTTCATCCCGCATAGCCACCAAATGGATGTGTTGAGGGCCGCTGAAAACCGTGGCGTTCCTATGACTGCCTTCGCTAAGGACAGCCGTCGCATCAAGCCAAAACTCGAGAATCTGCGAATCAGCCTCGGCAGCGACATATCTCTTGTAGCTCCTCCCCACCTTGTCGGAGGCGACGGCCAAGTCAAGGTGGCAAAACGACTGGGATCCGGCAGCGCGGAACTCTACGATGTGACTATTGAAGGAGTACCTCTTGGCACAGTGACCAACACACGGTCCCGCTAATGGCAATCACTGAGCCTTCTTGGTCCGCCCAGCGGACGCACGACGAGTACGTAGTCCATCGCGAAGAGTACAGGCGAGTCTTGCGTGAAATTAGCACTCACGTGTCCGCGACTTTACGCGCCGCTGGCATCAAACCGCACAAGATTGAAGTCCGAGACAAAGAACCTCTAAGCCTCTTCGTCAAGCAAGGCAAACCGCCTAAAGATTCCGATCGGCCAACACGCTACGAGAATCCTTGGGAAGAATGCTCGGACCTCTTGGGTGTTCGAATCATCGTCCAATTGGCTTCCGAGAAGTGGCCCGTAGCCGATGCTTTCGAGTCGTCAGACGAGTTCACAGTCCTCGACATCGACGACAAGGAAGCCAGCCGAGAGGTGAAGGCGCTAACTTACGCCGGCCTCCATCTGGACCTGCTTTGCAAGTGGGCGGAGACTCCGCTGAGCAAAAAAGTGAGATGCGAGGTGCAGATCCGCACGCTAGCTGAGCATACGTGGGCGGAAACTGAGCATGAGTTTATCTATAAGGGACCGGAAGAGATTCCCAAGAAGACGCAGAGACAGTTCGCCCGCGTACTGGCTCTTGTCGAGCTGTTGGACCAAGAACTAGACAGGGGTGTCAGATCTGTGTCACAGCTTCCTTCCTATGCCGTTCTAAAACTGTCGAAAGCGCTGAGCGAGGATGCCAAGGATCTCGGATGGACGCATGGAAGTCGTTCCTTGTCGCTCGAGAATCTCGATGAGATCTGTGCGCGTACAGACCGAACGCCAGATGACCTGGCGGAGCTCGCACGGAAATTCAAGACGGATAGTCGCCCCGAGTTAGATAAGTTGCAGGCAACAATTGGTCCTAAGTCGCTGCGGTTTGATGTCAAGATGCACGCGCTGGCCGCACAGCCAGAATGCATTTTGGTGGCAGCGCTCCTAGCAGAGAATCCATTTCAGGTAAAAGAGCAGTTCGAATCCAGCGACTTGTACGATCAAGTCCATTCGATTGCCAGGGCTATGAGCCTAAACCGCTATTTCACCTAAACCGTTTGACCCACCACGCAGCCATTGTCATCAGCGCCTACCATGAGAACTCTCATTGGCATCCTTGGCCTTCTCTGCCCAGCGCCTAGCCTCGTTCGCGAAGTCATTGGCCGCTTCCGCAGCTTGGCTTGCCTCTTCGCGCCGAACTGCATTTTCTGCCAGCATTTCGAAGGCAGTTTGGGCATTGGCCGCCGCCTGTTCTGCCCTGCATGCAGCTCCGCTAGCAGCAGAGGACAGCTCGCTTATCGCCATGGGCGCATTTCCCGGCGCTATTGCTGCGTAGTTTCTGTGGGCATCTTTGGCGCCGCTGGCGGCTACGTCGCGCCAGTGGAGAACTTGCTCAACGGGGTCGACAACTTCTTCTGGAGGAGCCAAGGAGAACCCTTTCGTTACAGGCGGTTGTTGAATGGCCTTACTCTTGGTCACTGGGTACGGGCCGAGGAACCGCTCTCCGTTGAAGTGGACCATGTGATCCGGTTCTTCGGAGCACACCAGACTTCGGTCTCCCAGGCGACGGCGGACAGATACTCGCATCGTCTTTCAGGCAGGGAAGCACGAGATGTACACCGGCCCGCGGAACTGGCCCCTGAAGAGCTGGGACAGCGCGCGATGCCTGTTGTTGGCACGATCGGGCCGGGGGAGGAGGCTGCTTCCATGAGCACCAACCAATTTTGTCGGGCAGGTAGACCATGAGGTATTCATGTCAAGGGTCACCTGCAAAGTTTACTGAACTAGTTGTACTGACCAGGCAGGTTGGTTGAATTCGTGTGACGACACGATCTGATTGATGGGATGACGAAGGCCCCCTGATGTGGAGTGGAGCTGTCTAAGAAACCGCTTCACAAACAGGAGGCCTTCATGTCCCACGCTAATGCAGCATTGACCCCTAAAGCACGTTTGAAACTCGCCAGGCTCATCGTCGACCAGGGATGGAGCGTGGCCACCGCGGCAAAGCAGTACATGGTCTCCTGGCCCACGGCCAAACGCTGGGCAGAGCGCTACCGCGCCCACGGCAAGGACGGCATGGCCGACAGGCCCAGCCGGCCCCGCACCAGCCCAAACCGCACCCCACAGGTCATGGTCAAGAAGATCGTGGCCCTGCGCTGGCGCAAGCGCCTGGGCCCGGTCCAGATCGCCTACCGTCTCGGTCTGGCCGCTTCAACCGTGCACGCGGTGCTGGTGCGGTGCCGGATCAACCGGCTGCGCTACATCGACCGCGTCACTGGCGAGCCGATCCGACGCTACGAACATCCTTATCCCGGAGCGATGATCCACGTGGATGTCACCAAGTTCGGCAACATCCCCGACGGCGGCGGCCACCGGTTCGTCGGCCGGGAGCAGGGGGAAAAGAACCGTGTGGCGACACCCGGGAAACCCCGCAGCGCCCACCACAACCCGAAGATGGGCACCGCCTTCGTGCACACAGTGATCGATGACCACTCGCGTGTCGCCTACGCCGAGATCCACGACGACGAGAAGTCAGTGACGGCCATCGCCGTGCTCGAGCGAGCCGTGGCCTGGTTCGCGGCCAGGGACGTCACCGTGGAGCGGGTTTTGAGCGATAACGGGTCCGCTTATCGCTCACATGCCTGGCGTGATGCCTGCACCGAGCTGGGCATCACACCCAAGCGGACCCGGCCCTACCGGCCCCAAACCAACGGCAAGATCGAGCGATTCCACCGGACCCTGAACGACGGATGGGCCTACGCCAAGTTCTACGGCAGCGAGACCGTCCGCCGCGAGGCCCTGCCGACGTGGATCCATGAGTACAATCATCATCGGCCCCACACCGCAACCGGGAACCAGCCACCCATCAGCCGCTTAACCAACGTCTCTGGTCAGTACAACTAGTCGGGCAGCCCGGTCCAGCGCCACGGGTCTCGCGATGTGCGACGAGGCTTCGGCGATCCCACCGGGTCAGCCTGATTTCCGGCACCTGTGCTCTATCGTTCAAGACCTCATAAGGATCCTTTCGCGAGATGTTGCGAACTATCGTTAGGTAGACATTTGGAAGGATGTCTCTATGAATCAAAAGGTACTGCTGCCGGGCTTCGGCGTCGGCGGCTACCGTAGCCTCCGCGAGCTTCAATCTCTTGGCCGGCTACGCAAGGTCACACTAGTAGCTGGCCAAAACAACTCGGGTAAGTCCAACATTCTCCGATTTGCCCAGTCTTTCCTAACTAATCAAGTCCCGCCTCTAGAATGGGTCGACCGCCCCCAACCCGAAGGCCCCCAGTTACGGTTGCAGGTCGCGTACCCCCTCGCCGATGTCGAAGACTTGCGGGCGCGAGCAAGCGGGCTCGGGGACCTTCCAAGCCTTTTCTCTCTCCTCCAGCATGAGGTGTTCCACCCAGTCCCGGGAGATGACGTATGGCTGACATATTCCGGTGAGACTGACCGGCCCGAACGCATGCGGGCTACATCGTGGTCCCTTGACCAAGGATTCCTTCAGGAGGTGCTGGCAGCCGTCGGAACAGGAAATCCCGTGCTGAATGGTGCCTCCCTAGACTTGACCTCAAGTGGCGGTGGAGCAGCCACGGACGATGCTCGCCGTGTCCTCAATGCGGTGTTCCCCTTCGCTCCCCCACCCGTTCAGACCGTGGGAGCCTTTCGCCAGATCTCTGCCAGCGAGGAATCCGTCGATACCACGGCCTTTCCGGAGGACTACAGCGGCAGGAATCTCATCCGTCGCCTTGCCGACCTTCAGAACCCTTCGACGAAGCGATATTCCTTCGATCACCCGCGGTTCGAAGCAATCACGCAGTTCGCGCGGACCATCCTGGAGGACAACGATGTAACCATCGGCATTCCTTCCTCCCAGGATGAGATACAGGTTCACCAAGGAGGCCGCGTCCTTCCGCTGGCCAGTCTTGGGACCGGAATCCACCAAGTCATCATCCTGGCCGTGGCCGCCACCCTGCTCGAGAACACTCTCGTGTGCATTGAGGAGCCCGAGGTTCACCTGCACCCGCTGCTGCAACGCAAGCTCGTGCGTTATCTCTGTGAAGCAACGAGCAATCAATACCTGATCGCGACGCACTCCGCCCACCTGCTCGATTACGAACGCGCTTGCGTGCTGCACGTAAAGCACGATGCCACAGAAGGCACTCGTGTCAGCGAGGCCGCAACTCTCCAAGCAGTTTCCGACCTCTGCGGCGACCTTGGCTATCGGCCATCGGACCTGATTCAAGCCAACTCGGTCATTTGGGTCGAAGGGCCCTCGGACCGCATCTACTTGCGACACTGGCTCGAGATGATTGCCCCAGATGAGTTCATCGAAGGCATTCACTACTCATTGATGTTCTATGGAGGCGGGCTACTCCGTCACCTCACTGCCGATGATCCGTCAGTGGAAGAGTTCATTTCGCTCCGACGCCTCAACCGGCATTCAGCGATTCTCATCGACAGCGATAAGACCTCCGCGTCAGGAACCATCAACGCCACGAAGCGACGCGTTCGCGAAGAGTTCAATCGGGACGACATGCCAGGGTTCGCATGGATCACGGCATGCCGCACCATAGAAAACTACGTTCCGCCCGAAACGCTCCGCATCTCCGTGGAAGTAGTCCACACCCGCAGCAGCTACCAGCCTCCGACCGACAGGTGGGCGGACCCGCTGCACCTATCCCCTGTGTTTCCTCGGAAGGATAAACAAGCCGATTCCGATGCGCAGAAGGGTCGCCCCGACAAGGTAAAAGTGGCGCGGGAGGCCTGCAAGGCTTGGCCCGCAGACAGTCTCCCTTTGGATCTCCGCAAACGAATGCAGGAAGTCGTGGCATTCATCCGGAGGGCCAACGGTTCCACCCACCCCTTGCCGACCACACCAGGTAGCTGATGAACGGGAGCAAGAGCCCCAGACTCGCAGTTCCCAGTGGGCTTGGGAAACTCGCCGCCAACGGCGGTAATTCGACCCAGAGCCGCGTAGGTGGCCAACCGGCTTTACAGCCCGTCGAGAAGGAAAATGCCGATAACAGCGCTTACGGAAGCCAATAGATCCTGGAGGTGCTGCCGCTGATATCGAGACGGGACCTGCGAACAGTTTTGAACTTGATGTGAGGCCGGGTGAGGGCTGCGGCGGTGACGGGTGCTCGGCGCCCTCAAGCTGCACCGCATTCCGCGCGCCCTCAGTACGGTGAACATCCGCTGAAGCAGCCTGACCGGGATGGACACACTAACCCTCAGAGCGCAGAAGCAGCGCAAAAATGACGTTCCGCCAAGGCGCGGCAGGCTGCCGGAAGCCGACGGTGCTGCAAATATGTGTGCTGGACCAAACCGGGCCGGTGCGAGTGACGCAGCTGTCCGGGCGACGGGCCCTAAGACGTCGAAGACGGTCAGGGGTTTCACCGGGAAGCCTTCTGATGAGCTGCGTTCGGGCCTTTCCCTCACAGGTCCGGGAGCGTATCGTACGAGGCGATGACCGAGCAGCAGCCCTACGAGCTAGTGCATCGATACGCGGACTTTGAGCTGCGGCGCTACCCCGTGCATACAGTGGCAGAGGTGGAAGTCAGCGCGTCCTTTGACCGCGCAGGTAACGCCGCCTTTCGCCCCCTTTTCAACTACATCAGCGGCAACAACACGGCTCGACAGTCCCTGGCGATGACTGCGCCCGTGATCCAGAGCGCCGCGCCGCCATCCCGAAAGGTGCAGATGACGGTGCCGGTCCTTCAACGCGGACCGATGCATAGCCCTCGCGCCGCCGGCGAATCAGACGAAGGCCCGTACGTGCTCGCGTTCGTGCTTCCTGCCGGAATGACTGAAGATACTGCCCCGGTCCCCGCTGACCCGCAGGTCAGGATCCGGACCGTGCCGGGCTCTACTGCCGCCGCTCTTCGCTTTTCCGGCGGCGGATCCGGCTCCGCCTTCGCGAAGCGCAACCACGCGCTCCAGGACGCCATCACCGCCGCCGGCATGAGGGCCTCGGGGCCGCCTCGATTTGCCCGATTCGACCCGCCGTTCAAACCCTGGTTTCTCCGCCGCAATGAGGTCATCCAAGATGTGACGCAAGGGCCAGAACACAATCCTGCAGGTTGAACCCGCCTTCAACTGCGCGCCAGCCCACCTCGCTGATCCGCCTGTTCGAACAGTACGCACGGAGAACCCGCTCCTTCATCACGGCCTTCAAAGCCGCACAATCGGTTTAGCACCGATAACGGCGCTTACGACACACAGCCAGCACACCGGGTCCTTTGACTTCCTCCCGTACGAGATGACCGGCTTGACCCGCACTGAAGCTCCCTGACGGATCTCCGATCACAACCCCGCTCTTGGCCGAGTTCCGGACCGGCGGCTCCTGATCTCTGAGCCTTCGGTCTTAGCTGTACCGGCTGCGTTTGACGGGTGATATGAGTTGCCCGATTTGAGAATTGACTGTTGCAGGTTTGGCGCTGCTATCGGGCGCCAGCGATTGCGAGGAGTGCCATCAGTGAGTAGATAATGCCCAGAATTAGGCCGATGATTGCGAAGACCCGATACCTCTTTGCCATGCCATCTTGCTGTTTCGACAGACCGATACCGGAATTCACCCCTGCCCCAATAGAGAGAAGCAGCCCCAAGACGGGTACGCTAAACAAGAAAAAAGCAGCAATACCAAGGCTGAACCCGGTCACTGCCGCCGGGTTCGACAGTGCAGCTTTGCTCCTAGGCGCGGCACCAGTCTTCACCGGATGATGAACTTCGCCAGGCAGATTCGCCTGAGTATGGTAAGTCCACATATTTCCATCCCACCATCTCTGTAATGAGGGATCATTAGCATCCTTATACCAGCCAGCGGGTGGGTTATTCATTGGAGCCCCTTCAGAGTGGTGTTAGGAACATTACTTGTGAACCGCAGACTTTGCCCGCCGGTATCTATTGTGACGTATCTCTAAGAGATTGGCGCCCTTTCAGCGACGAGGCAGAGTGGCCTATCGGATAGACGAGTGGAATAATTGCTGAAAACGCCCTCAGAGGCCCTATCAGATCTGCACGCATAGAAGGAATTAACGTGGCTCAAAAAGTCGTAGTACGGTTCATCGATGACCTGGACGGCTCAGAAGCCGACACTACGGTTAACTTTTCATTGGATGGTGCCTCCTATGAAATCGACCTCTCCGACGGGAACGCGCAACAGTTGCGCGAGACCCTAAAGATGTACGTTGAGGCTGCCCGCAAGACTGGAAGGACCGGCAAAACCCGCCAGGCCGCTGCTGCTAAAGGTGCACCCGCACCGAAAGATGTACGCGATTGGGCGGCAGAGAACAATATTGTTGTCAACGCCCGCGGAAGGCTCAGCTCCGATGTCGTGGAGAAATACCTGGCAGCGCACTGATCGAGCCGTCAACAGCCCCGGCGGTCATTGCCGGGCTGTTCTTGTGCCTTCCGAAGGTCTGCGAGCAGGGCATCCCTTCTCGAGAAAGAGATCAAACCCGGTGGCACCCGATTACGACGAGGTCCGTACAGACGGCAAGGAGTCCAGGAGAAAATCTCTGGAGGCTGTGCAGTCCCCAAGTTCGCCGGACGCCGCCACAGGGCCGGGTTGGAATTGGATGAGGCCGACGGACTGGATGATACCGGCGGACTGGGAGGCGAATTCATTGCAGAGGAGCGGACTGGGAGGCGAATTCATTGCAGAGGAGCGGACTGTTCAGGTATTCCCAGACGGACGATAAATTCACCTGCTCTTCGTTCCTCCTCGTCCGTCACCGGTCGCAGATGTCCCGGCAGAACGGCACACATGCTTACTGCACCCCGTGTGAAGGCTGGCTGGTTCCAGAGGCAATCACCGGAACCCCCAGTGGCGACGGTCAGCGCCCTTCGTTCAAAGCATGCGGCCCAGTGACTCAGCTTCCCGGCGCAGAACGGGGAGGAATCGTGAGCGCATTTCGTCAAGGCGCGTGCGGGCCGCGAACGCGCTGACGCTCATTGCTGCGTGCGTGGTCCCGGTGGAATCAACGACTGGCACCGCCATGGTGCGAACACCGTATTCGAGCTCTTCGTCAGTGTACGCGTAGCCTTCTTCGCGTGCTTCTTGCACTCGAGAACGTACTTCGTCGACGGTGAGCAGCGTGTTATCAGTTGTAGCCTCTGGCGCCGCCTGTCGCAGACGCGCATCACGTTCGTCATCGGCGAGTGAGGCAAGCAGGACCCTGCCGGTCGCTGAGGCGTATGCCGGGAGCCTGGAACCGAGCCGGACTCCGGCTGAAACTATCCGGGACGCCTCGGCACGGGCGACGAAAGCCGCTTCATTGCCCTCAAGCACGGCCAGTGACACGGACTCATCGAGTTCGTCACGGACGGCGACGATCCTGGGCTGCCCCAGCGTGATAAGCGGTGCGGTGTCGGTGTAGGAGACGGCGAGCCGGGTGAATCGGGGAGTCGGCCGGAAGTATTTGCCGTCGTAGCTGACGTATCCCAGGTTCTCCAGGGTCAGCAGGCAGCGGCGGGCGGCAGCCGGCGTAGTGTCCGACGCCGCTGCCGCCTCGCTGATGGTCATGTGTGGTCTGCGGGGCGTGAAGCTCTCCATGATCGCGAGCCCTTTAGCGAGCCCGCCCATAGACTCCTGGCGCTCCGTCTTCACCTGTTCCGGAGTAGACGGCACTCCTGCTGTTGATGTCATTGGTTGGTTATACTTTTTCTTTTCGCATACCGCAAGATTTGCTACTTGACCCCTGCCATGGCTTGATGGGCGGCGGCTTCGACGTCGTGGTCGTAGAGCCACGAGCGGAAACTGACTGATCCGGCGATTTCAGCGTCGCGGGTAGCCAAGTCCTGATACTCCGAGTCGTACCTGCGGCCGTTGTCGCGGGCTCCGAGTTGGACCTTGGTGGTGCGTGGCCGGCGTAGCCGTTCGTAGGTTTCGAGCGCTGCGGGTGCTTGTTCCGCGTCGCTGGCGGCGAGGATTGCTGCAAGGGCTATGCCGTCTTCAATGGATTGGTTCGCACCCTGGCCCAGATGGGGCAGCATCGGGTGGGCGGCGTCGCCGAGCAGGGTCAGGCGCCCGCTGGTCCATTTTTCCAGCGGCTCACGGTCGTAGAGTCCCCACCAATAAGTGGTCTCTACTTGGGCCAGCAATTCCCGGACTCGCGGGTCCCAGCCGGAAAATTCTTCAGCCAGCTTCGCTGCATCGCCGGGTGCAGACCAGGATTCCTTCGTTCGCTCGTCGCTTGGGACGAATCCGACGTAGTTGATGAGACTGCCGGACCGCACTGGGTAGACGAGAAAATGTTTGCCTTCTCCCATCCATAGCTGTGAGACGCCTTTTGGCCACGAAGGAAGTTTCTCGGCGGGTATGAGACCGCGGTAGGCGACGGATCCCGAGTGGACGGGTCGGGACGGGGGCACCACGTGCTTCTGCAGAACCGACTGGATTCCGTCGGCGGCGATTGCGATATCTGCCTCGGCTGTCGCACCGTTCTCGAAATAGAGCCGGATACCCTTATCGTCCTGTTCGAAGCCGATGCACTTATGGCCGACGTTGATGTTTTCATCCGGCAGGGTTGCTGCCAGTACTCCGAGCAAGTCAGCCCGGTGCATCCCGTACATGCCGTTCCAACCGCTGGAATCGGTCGTCAGGATGGGAGCCACCGGTGTGCCATCCATCCGGTAGTACTGCGACCCCTTCCCGACCGGCGCACCGACCTTGGCAAGGGGATCACCAAGTCCCATACGTTCAAGCAGCCGCAGGCTGTTCGGGGTCATCAGTACGCCCGCGCCGATCTCACCGAGCTGGGGTGCCTGCTCATATACCTGAACGTCCATGCCGTGTCGCAGCATGGCGATCGCGGCAGTCATGCCGCCGATCCCGCCGCCGACGACAGCTACCCGCAGTTTTTGTGTCATGTTAGCCCCTATATTCGGTAATCGAAAAGATTTCGGATTTCGCTGTTGCTATCTTTCCCCCGCGGCGCGGCGGCTGTCAAGCTATGCCCTGCGCCTTGACGGTCTCCGTTAGCCGCCAGTAGGGTAAGCGTTTATTCGCAATGCGAAAAGTTTGCGCTTACACGATTGAAAGAATCCCACGAACCACAGGGACAACGACAGGAACTGGAATGAAGCTGAATAATCAACTGCTGGGAGGACTGGCAGTCGCCTCTGTATTCCTGCTTAGCGCCTGCGGAAGCGGTAGCCCGAGCGGAACCGGCAGCACGGCAACCACTGAAGACGGAACGCTGCAGAAGGTAACAGTGGGTGTACTGCCTCTGGTAGCGACAGCGCCCATCTATCTGGGAGAGGAAAAAGGGTTCTTCGAGGAGGAAGGACTCGATCTCGAACTTCAGTCCAGCGAGGGCGGGGCGGCCGTCGTTCCCAGCGTCGTCAGTGGTGACTTCGACTTCGGATACTCCAATACCCTGTCCATTCTCGTTGCCGCCGATAAAGGGCTGGACCTGCGGTTCGTCACCAACGGCGCATCAAGTGCTATGGAAGGGGAAGCCGACGCGACAGCAGTCGTTGTCCCGGCGAACTCTGACATCAAGACTCCGGCCGATCTCGCAGGGAAACGCGTCTCGGTTAATACGCTTTCAAACATTGGCGACACTACGATCCGCTATGTCGTGGAATCTGACGGCGGGGATCAATCGTCCATCGAATTCGTCGAGGTGCCCTTCCCCGAGGCCCCTGCCGCCCTGGAGAACCAGCAGGTAGACGCCGCATGGATTGCTGAACCGTTCCTGACCGAAGCACTTAGTCACGGAGCGCGAGTCATTACCTACAACTACCGGGACACAGACCCCAATCTGGACATTGGCGGCTACTTCACCACGGCTAAGGCCATCGAAGGCAACCCCGAACTGGTTGAAAAATTTACGACGGCCATGAACAAGTCGCTCGCCTATGCCGGGGAGAACCCTGAAGAAGTACGCGAAATCGTTGGCAACTACACGAAGATCAACGAAGAACTCCGCAAGAAAATGATTCTTCCGGGGTTCCGTGTCGATTTCGATCAGGTAGCTGCAGCAGTCCTGGCTGAGGCCGCAACCAGATACGGCACATTGTCCGAAGCCCCGGACCTCGAAAAGCTTCTCCCCCAAAAGTAGGCCCGTCGGCACCCCGTTCCGCTGCCAAGACACGGGCGGGGTGCCGGCGACCTTTCAGGGAGCACGGGCGTCCGACGCCTCACAGGGAACGTGGGCAGCTCACGTGTCGTCTATGCAAAGCGCCTGCGCGTCCACAGATTCATTGGGAGAAATCCTGGGCTGCCGTCATGGGCCAGGCACAGGCACTAGCAACAACGTCACGCCCGTCTCCAACCGCCGCCACCTCCCCTAGGCCGGCACTCAGCCATCCGGTGAAGAAGCGTTCCACGATCCAGTCGCTGGGTTTGGCGGGATTCTCACGTTCCTGCTGGCATGAGAGCTGGTGCCGCGGGTCGGGCTCATGGAGGCACGATTCCTGCCGCCGGCCTCGGAGGTGCCTGCCGCGCTGTTCGTGACTTCGCTCTGACGGCCTTCTGGCTGGCGATGGGCGAGCCCATAATGGCTTGGCCCCTGGACCCGGTGATGGCCGTGCTCCAGCTTTTTCGGCCCTCTCGGCATTCCTTCGAGCCATCAGGATGACTCGACTTTGGCCGGATCCGGTGCCGGGCTGGCGCCTGGCGGACTCCGTTATTCGCGGACGGCGGTATTCCCCACCCGAGCTATGTCACTCACTGCCGACGCCGATAACAGCGCATATGTCGTCTGTTGGCTGCTTCCTGGCAACCTCATTCACCACCATTGACGGCGGCTATATAGATGGCTGCCGTAGGTTCCTGTGCGAGAAGCCCCTCATGACCGGAACTCTTGCCCGAGGTTTTCAGCAAGCCGGGCCCCCGATGCCTCATGCAATGGTTGAAGCAGCGGCGCCTTCCGGGGCCGGGCGCGCCACTAGACTCGATGAGGAAAGCACAGTCCCAGTGGTTCTTCCAACGAAAGAGGATATTCGTGTCCCAGCTCCAACCCGGCATGCCCGCCCCCGAGTTCACTCTGTCCGATGCCGACGGCAAGAAGGTCTCGCTGTCCGACTACGCCGGCTGGAACGTTGTGGTCTACTTCTATCCCAAGGCCGCCACCCCCGGTTGCACCACCGAGGCCTGCGACTTCCGCGACAGCCTCAACTCCCTGCAGGCCGCCAACTATGACGTCATCGGGATTTCGCCGGACGGTGCCGACGCCATCCAGGCATTCAGCGACGCCGAGGGGCTGACCTTCCCGCTGCTGTCCGATCCCGATTTTGCCGTGGCCAAGGCGTACGGCTCCTACGGCGACAAGAAGTTCGGCGACAAGGTCTTCACCGGCACACTCCGCAGCACCTTTGTGATCGGTTCGGACGGAACCATCAAGCACGCCGAGTACGACGTAGACGCCAGGGGACACGTAGCCCGACTGCGCGAGACCCTCGGGGTCTGATTCCGGGAACTTTCCCGAGATCCCTCGCGGGTCTCCGTCCGGTCTCCACGCGTTCGCTGGCGCTCACTTGGTCGACCACCGTTGGGCGGCGGAGCTTTGCTGGCACTCGCTTGGTCGGCGACCGAGGGCCCGGCGGCCGGAATCGCTAAGCGGCGCCTCGCCGAGTGAGGGACGAGCGAGGTGTCGAAGCCGCGTGCGATTCCGGGTGGCGGGTCTCCACGCGGGTCTCCACGCGCTCGCTTGCGCTCGCTTGGTCGACCACCGGGGCGCAGGTCTCCACGCGCTCGCTAGCGCTCGCTTGGTCGACCACCGTTGCCAGCTTCGCTCCGCACCGTCAGCCGGGCCGCCGCGGCCGCACCCAGCACCGCGCAGGAGAACCAGATGGCGCCCCCGGGCCCCAGCGGCGCGGCGACCAGGCCGGCGGCGAGCGGCAGAACCACCTGCCCCACCCGGTTGCCCAGCAGCCGCAGGGCCAGCGCGGCACCGCGGGACTCCGGCCGGACCGCATGGCTGATCAGCGTCATGGTCAGGGGCTGGCCCAGCCCCAGCAGGAATCCGCCCACAAACAGCGCCACGGCCGCCGGCCAGAACGGTTCCAGCACAAACGGCGTCACCGCGATCGCGATACCGGATCCCAGCAGGCTGGCCACCAGCAGCTGGATCCGGCTCCAGCGCTGCACCAGCCAGGGCAGCAGAACCCGGGAGATGATCGACGCGCAGGCGCGAACGGCCAGCAGCACGCCCACCCAGAACGGCGCCACCCCCAGTTCCTCGCCGACCAGCGGCAGGAATGCCACTAGGATGTCGATCACGGACAGCAGCGCCATCGACGCCAGCATGTTCCACGCCACCCCGGGGCGCCGCAGGATCTGCAGCACTGGCTCCTTCACCACCGGCGGCCGGACGGCACCGCCGCCCGCACCGCCGTCGTCGTTCTTGCGACGGAACCGCCGCCTGGCCGCCCCCGGATGCGCGCCGATCAGCATCACCGGCGCCCCGGCCAGGGCAATACCGGCGGCCAGCAACAGGGCCAGGTTGATGGCGCCCAGCCAATCCGGTCCCACGCCCTCCGTGCCGGTGCCCAGCAGCACTCCGGCCAGCAACGGGCCGAGCAGCTGGCCCAGCGAAAAGGCCGCGGTGAACCAACCAAAGCCGCTGTCCATCTGGTTCAGCGGGGCGTAGCGCCCTATCGCGGACTGGCCGGCGATGGTGAAGACCAAATGCCCCATCCCGAGCAGGGCCATGGAAATGCCGATCAGCAGGAAGTCCTGCGCCAGCGCCAGCCCCACGGCGGCCACGGCCAGCATCACCGAACCGAGCGCCACCATGCCCTTGAGCGAGGCAATCCGGTCGCTCACCCGTCCCAGCCACAACGCGGCCACCACCGGCAGCACCGCATAGACCGCGGTCACCACACCGATCACCGCCGCGTCGCCGCCCAGGGCCAGCAGCTTGTAGGACACTACCGGCCGGGCCAGGTTCAGCGACGTCTGGGTCAACACGGCGGCCGCCATCAGGACCCAGAGCCACAGGCGGGACCCCGGCTGGCTTGGCGGCTGCGTGCTCATATCCTCTTTCCTGGCGTGGCGTCGGCTTCCCCATTCTGCCCCTCCTGAAGCCTTTCATCGCAAAACCGTTGCGCCCGCCGGACCGCAGTGGTCGAATGGGTGGCATGGCTACTGGGGAAACCGTCCTGGCGATCGGGACGAAGAAGGGGCTGTGGCTTTCCACCAGCCAGGACCGGACCAACTGGTCCCTGTCCGGCCCGCACTTTTTGATGAACGAGATCCCCAGCATCGGGATCGACCAACGCAACGGGTCCACCCGGCTGCTGGTGGGGGCGCGCTCCGAGCACTGGGGACCGACAGTCTTCCACTCGGATGATCTGGGCGAGACCTGGACCGAGCCGGAGAACGGCGCCATCCGCTTTAACGACGGCGACGGTGCCGCGCTGGAGCGGGTCTGGCAAATCCAGCCGGACGCGGCGGACCGTCCGGGCGTGGTCTGGGCGGGCTGCGAACCGATTTCGGTCTGGAAGTCCACCGACGGCGGGGAACACTTCGAACTCAACCGCGCCCTTTGGAACCACCCGGACAAGGACCAGTGGGGCGCCGGTTACGGCGGGGCGGCCGCTCATTCGATCCTGCCGAGTCCGCATGATCCGGACACCGTGCATGTTGCCATGAGCACCGGCGGGGTCTACCGCAGCACCGACGGCGGCGAGAGCTGGCAGGCCCGCAACCACGGCATCAGCGCCTACTTCATGCCCGATCCGAATCCCGAGGTGGGCCAGTGCGTCCACAAGATCGCGCGGGACGCGGTGGAACCGTCCACGCTCTTCGCGCAGAACCACCACGGCGTCTACCGGTCCGACGATTCCGGTGACAACTGGCAATCCATTGCCGACGGCCTGCCCAGCGACTTCGGCTTCGTCATGCTCACCCATCCGCGGAAGTCGCGGACCGCGTGGGTGGTCCCGATCAAGGCCGACGGCGAGCGGATCCCGCCGGACGGGCACCTGGCGGTGCATCGGACCGACGACGGCGGTGCCACCTGGGCGCGGTTCGGCACCGGCCTGCCCGACCTCGACTACAACGTGGTGCTCCGTGATGCGGCTGCCGTAGACACCGGCGATCCGGCCGGATTCTACTTCGGCACGCGCGGCGGTTCGGTGTACGCCAGCGCAGACGAAGGCGAAGTCTTCGTGCAGGTTGCCTCGGGCCTGCCGGACGTCCTCTGCGTCCGGGCCGCCAGTCTGTAAGAGGAGGGACTCGCCATGGTGGGGGTAGCAGAGAAGACGGTCACCGTCGTCGTGCCCAGCCTGCTGGCCAAGGTAACCGGAGAGCAGCGGGAGCTCAGCGTGCCCGCGTCCGGTCCGCGGTCCGTCGCGGAGATTCTGGACGACCTGGCCGGCGACTTCCCGGTGTTCAACCGGCGCGTGCGCAATGAAACCGGGGCCATCCGCCGCTACGTCAACCTCTATCTGGACGGCGAAGACATCCGCACGCTGCAGGGGCCGGCCACGCTGGTTGCCCCGGGGCAGGAACTGCTCATCATCCAGTCGGTCGCCGGAGGCTAGGCCGGCGTACCACCGACGGATGCACCGCATCCGCCACGTTCAACCGCAGCAGACACCAGGAGGGCCGCAATGACCAGCACCGGCAACCACGATGCAGAAGTCCCGGAAGCGGACGAGGCCGACCGCGCCTGGCAGGACCGCCCGGTAGATGAGGATGCCTCGGAGCAACCGGCTTCGACGCTGCCGCCGCTCGGCTGGGAAGCGAACGAGGCGGACATGCAGGAGCAGTTGGAGGCGATCAGCGAGGACGAGGACGAAGAGTACCCTCGCGAAGAGCCAGAATAACTCCTGCCTCGGCCGGCTGCCTTGAACGTCCGCCGGTGTTCGCGGCTACTCCCCGACCAGTCCGTCCACTGCCTCGCGCAGCAGGTCGGCGTGCCCGTTGTGCCGGGAATACTCCTCGATCAGGTGGACCAGGATCCAGCGCAGGTTCGGAACGCTGCCATCCCGGCCAGGCCTGCGGGCCAGCCGGTCCAGCCCGCCGGCTGCGACTGCTTCAGCGGTCAGGACGCGGGAGCGCGCCACGCTGGAGGCCCACAGCTCCCGGAGCTGTTCGGGAGTATCGGCTGCAGCCGATTCCCAGTCCCAGTCGGGCTCCGCTTTCCAGTCCACGCCGTCCCACGGCGGCTGCGGCTCCTGTCCGTGCAGCCGGCGGGATAGCCAGTAGTCCTCCACGAACGCCAAATGCTTGAGCATGCCGCCCAGGGTCATGCGGGACGGCGGCAGTTTGGCAGCGAGTCCGTCCGCGCCCAGATCCGCGCATTTCCATTCCAACGTGGCCCGGTGGAACTCCAGGAATCCCAGCAGCGTGTCCAGTTCGTTGGCCGCTTCGGGCGGTTCCGGGCGGTCTTGTCCATCCACTGCGGTCATGACCCGAGAGTTTAGCGGCACTGGGATAATTGCAGCATGCGACTTGCAGTTTTCACCGGTTCAGCCAGCGGAACAGACGCCCTTTACGCGCGGGAGGCGGCGTCCTTTGCCGCCGAGCTGGCGGCCCGCGGCATCGGCATTGTGTACGGCGGCGGACAGGTGGGCCTGATGGGCACCGTCGCGGACAGCGCCGTGGCTGCCGGCGGAGAGGTGCTGGGCGTGATTCCCTCGTCGCTGGACCGGACGGAGGTGGGGCACACCGGCCTGAGCACCCTGCACGTGGTGGATTCCATGCATGAACGCAAGCAGATGATGGCCGACCTGGCCGATGGCTTCGTTGCACTCCCGGGCGGGGTGGGCACGCTCGAGGAGATTTTCGAGGCCTGGACCTGGCTGCAGCTGGGCATCCACGAGAAGCCGGTGGCCTTTCTGAACATCAACGGCTTCTGGGACCCGCTGCTGGCGGCGATCGACTCCCTGGTCAGCGCAGGCTTCCTGAAGCAGGCCTACCGCGATGCCGTCATTGTGGCCGGCTCCGCCGCCGAACTGCTGGACGCCATCGACGGCTGGACCCCGCCGGCCCGCAAGTGGCAGGACCCCGGCGAGCGCAGCCGGATCTGACCGCTCAGCCCTGAACCGCTCAGCTCTGCGGCTGGCAGAACGCAAGCAGCGCCCCTCCCCTGCGGGAGAGACGCTGTCCGACGTAGCGAACGGAAGGGGGACCTAAGCCGTCGTACTGGTTTAAGACGTGGTGCTTACGGGAAGAACTTGTCCAGCTCCGCAGGCTTGGTCAGCGTGCCGTACTTCAGGGCCGCGTCGGCGAGCTTCTGTGCCGCCTCCATGTTGAAGTCCTTGCGGAAGGCCGGCAGGGCCATCTCCGCGCGGGCGGCTTCGTCGATCTTGGTGTAGGTGCCCACGATGTCGCGGACCTCGTCCGGGTTCTCCTGGGCGTATTCCAGGGAGCGGTTCATCGCGGCCTGGAACTTCTTGACCAGTTCCGGATCGTTGGCCACGGTGTCGCCGGTGGCGAAGTAGCCGGAGATGTCCAGCTTCTTGTCGAAGTCGGCGAAGTTGTAGGAGACCACGCGGCCGCCGTCATCCACGGACTGGGACAGGAACGGGTCTAGGATCCAGGCCGCGTCAACCTGGCCGTTGGCCAGTGCTGCCGGCGCGTCCGGGAAGCCTACCTCCACGAACTTGACGCTGTCCGGGTCGCCGCCGTCGGCTTCGATCACGCTGCGGATGGTGGTGTCGCCGATGTTGGACAGGGTGTTGACGGAGACGGTTTTGCCGGCCAAGTCCTTGGGCGACTTGATGTCCGAATCCCCCTTGACCACCACGCCGCCGAAGTCGTGCGAGGTATCGCCCGAGGTGGAGTTGCCGTTGGCCACCAGCTTGATGTCCAGGCCCTTGTCATTGGCGACCATGACCGACACCAGGTTGCCGAAGGCGAAGTCGAAGCCACCGCTGACCACAGCCGGGATGGCGGCAGCGCCACCGGCGACGTTCTGGATGTCCAGATCCAGGCCCTCTTCTTCGAAGAAGCCCTTCGAATCGCCGAGCCAGAGCGGCGCGGTGTCAACGATCGGGATCACACCGACGGTAACCGGGGTGAGTCCGCCCGAGGCTGCGGGTTCGTTGCCGCCGGCCTCGCCGCCGCTGGGTGAGCCGGAGCCGCAGGCCGCCAGACCCAAAGCCGAGACACCGGCCAGCAGGGTCAGGAATGTTCGCTTCATGTCACTTCCTAAATATCGAAAAACTAGGTGGCAGCCCGCGGTCTCCCCCAACGGAAGCGCGGTTTAGCGCGTAACCACCGGCACAACTATGTCACGGCTCACAGGTCATCCCTGCCGCCGTGCAGAAATGTGACGCGTCACGCACTATCGTCAGCGGGCGGCCTGTCTGCCCCGAGGTTCCAGTGCCAACCGATACACCATGCCGCCGATCAGCGCCCCGATAAGCGGCGCCAGAATGAACAGCCAGAGTTGGGCCAAATAGTCGGCACCGCCGTACAGGGCGGCGGCAAGCGAACGGGCCGGGTTCACCGACGTATTCGTGACCGGGATGCTGATCAGGTGGATGAGCGTCAGCGTGAGGCCGATGGTCAGGCCCGCGAATGCCTTGGCGCCGCGGCTTTCGGTCACCCCCATGATGACCAACACGAAGACGGCGGTCAGGATGATCTCGATTAGCAGTGCCGACAGCAGCGAGAACCCGCCGGGCGAGAGGTCGCCATAGCCGTTGGAGGCGAAGCCCGATTCCTGCGCAGCAGCGAGGAAGCCATCCGGGCCGCCGGCCGCGATGGCGAACACCAGGCTGGAACCGACAATGCCGCCGACGAGCTGCGCGACGATGTAGCCCACCGAGTCTTTCCAGCGGAACCGGCCGCCGCATGCCAGCCCCACGGTCACCGCCGGGTTGAAATGCCCGCCGGAGATGTGGCCAAAGGCGTAGATTCCGACCAGCACGGTCAGTCCGAAGGCCAGCGCCACGCCCAGGAAGCCCACGCCCAACGGGTTGCCCGCGTCCGCACCGGGGAAGCTGGCTGCAAAGATGGCTGTGCCCACACCGCCAAAGACCAGTATGAACGTGCCCAGGAACTCGGCGAGCAACCGCGCGGTCATCGATGGTGCAACTGCCTCGCCGGGGGCTCCCGGGACAGCCTCCTGGCGCCCCCTCTTCTGTGCCGACATGGCCACGCCTCCCACCAGTGGACGCTAGTTGCCCTTAACGTACTCCTGTCGGCGCGCTCCGCCCAGCCCTGGCAGCTTCGGGCCGCCGCCGAAATACGGCGCAATTACCTGGCGGCCAGCTGCTCCTTGACCTGCTTGCGCAGCACCTTGCCGAGCATGGACTTGGGCAGTTCCTGCACGGCAATAATCCGCCGCGGAACCTTGTACGCCGCCAGCCGGCCGCGGCAATAGTCCCGCATCTCCTGCTCGCGCAGCGTGAGGTCGCCTTCTTGGCGGAGCACGACGGCGGCCGTCACCTCTTCGCCTCCCTCGGCCCGGGGTATGCCCACCGCTGCCGCGTCCACCACGTCCGGATGGGACCGCAGCGCATCCTCGACTTCCGACGGCGAGACGTTGAAGCCGCCGGTGATGATCAGTTCCTTCACCCGGTCCACAATCCGCGCGTTGTGCTGCCCGTCCACGGTGACGATGTCGCCGGTGCGCACCCATCCGCCGTCGAGCAGCACGGCGGCGGTTTCCTCCGGTTTGCCCCAATAGCCCTGGAACACCTGCGGCCCGCGGATCAGCAGTTCGCCGGGTTGTCCGGGCTCGACGTCGCGGGATGGATTGTCTGGGTCCACCACCCGCATCTCGGTGCTGGGGAAGGGAACGCCGATGGTCCCGTTCCTGCGGGTGGACGCGAACGGATTGCCCATCGCCACCGGGGACGTCTCGGTCATCCCGTAGCCCTCCACCAGCAGGCCTCCGGCGGTGTCCTCCCACAGGTCCACGGTGGCCTGCGGCAGGTTCATGGCCCCGGAGATGGCGAACCGCACCGAGCTCAGGGACACCCCGCGCTTCCGGGCCTCGTTCGCGGTCCGCTCATAAATGGGCGGCACCGCGCAGTAGATGGTGGGCGGGATCTTCTTGGCTGCGGAGAGCACCAGATCCACGTCGAACTTGGGGAAGAGAACAACCCGCGAGCCGGTGAGTACGCCGAAGGTCAGATACAGGGTCATGCCGAAGGCGTGGAACATCGGCAGCACGGCGTACATGACCTCCTTGCCCTCGGCCACACCGTGCATCCACGCGCGCCCCTGTTCGGCGTTTGCCCGCAGGTTCCGGTGGGTCAGCATCGCACCCTTGGGGTGTCCGGTGGTGCCGGAGGTGTACTGGATGGCCGCCAGATCGGTGACCTCGGGGCGGGGAAAGCCCTGCTTCAGCGGCTTGGACTTCAGCAGCTTCTCCCAGGAAATGGTGTTCTTCACCGGAGCGGTCAAAGCCTTGCGGGATTTCCTGGCGGCGGGGACGGGCAGCCTGAGGGCCAGCCGCTTGGCCCGCGGCATGGCGCGGGTCAGGTCCACCGACACGATCGTCTTGACGGCAAGGTCGACGGGAAACGCCTGGACCTTGGCCACCACGTTGTTCCAGACGACGGCGACCGTGGCGCCATGGTCCTCGAACTGGTGCCGGAGCTCGCGCTCGGTGTACAGCGGATTGTGTTCGACGACGACGGCGCCCAGCCGCAGCACCGCGTAGAAGGCCACCACATGTTGCGGGCAGTTGGGCAGGATCAGCGCCACGCGGCTGCCCGGGCCCACACCCAGCCGGCGCAGGCCTTCGGCTGCCCGGTCAATCTGGCGGCCCAGCTCCTGGTAGCTGGTGGACGCCCCGAAGAAGTCCAAGGCGGTCTGCTTCCCAAACCTGCGGACCGAGTCGTCCAGCATGTGCGAGAGGGACTCGGTGGGAATCTCAATCTCGGCGGGCACCCCTGATTGGTAGTTCTGCAGCCAGGGACGGTTCTCAATGGTGGGCATACAGCGGCCGGTCCTCTCCCTCGGTTTGCTGCCAGTCTATGGCTCCCGGCCGCGTTGCCAGACGGAAACGCCCCGCCCTCCGGGTGGAGAACGGGGCGCTTCACGGCCTGCTTATTAGCGTGCTAATTATTGCGCGGGAACCTGCAGAACCTGGTCCACGAAGATCAGGTTCGGATCCGACACGGTATCCGTGTTGGCCGCAAACAGATCTTCCCAGCCGCCCTGGAGTCCCATTGACTCAGCAATGGTGGCCAAGGTGTCACCGGACTGGACGGCGTAGGTTTCGCCGCTCACGGCCGGAGCCTCGACGGCGGGTGCGGCCGCGGGGGCCGGAGCCTGCTGGACCGGCGCCTGCTGGACGGGGGCCTGCTCGACCGGCGCCTGCTGCTGAACCGGCGCCTCGGCGACGGGAGCCTGCTGGACCGGGGCCTGCTGGATCTCGGCAGACTGGCTGCTCACCTGCGCTCCTCCGCCGCCACCGGACAGTCCCAGCTTGGACGAGCAAGCCGGCCATGCACCCCAGCCCTGGTTGTCCAGGACCTTCTCCGCCACCGCGATTTGCTCCGCGCGGCTGGCATTCTCTGCCGAGCCGGTGCCGCCGTGGGCCGCCCAGGTGCTCGGGGTGAACTGCAGGCCACCCGAGAAGCCGTTGCCGGTGCTGGTGCTCCAGCTGCCGCCCGACTCGCACTCGGCCAGAGCGTCCCAGGTGGCGCCATCGGCGGCATTTGCCGCCGGTCCGACCATGGCCACGCTGGCACCGGTCAGGGCCAAGGCGGCCAGGCCGCCACGCAGGGCACGACTGAAGTTCTTGTTTTTCTGTAAGTTCACAATGCTCCGCTGAGGCCGCCTTGCGCTCAGTCCGTCCCCGGACATCCCTGCGCCGCCGTCAGCCACTCGTAAAGATCGAGGTCATGTGGACGTCTGCCATTCTGACGGCGAAAGGCGTGGGCAGCGTCCGGGCATATTTTCTTTGGGTGGATCGCGCCGTACGTTCCGGCACCCCCTGGCGTGGTCATCTGACCTGCGCACTCCGAGGACGCTACCGGAAAGTAATCAACGTTGCAAAATCGAGACCTGTTCACGGCGTGTCGTTCAGCCGACTGGAGGGGAATCAGGACTAGGCGCGCTTCGTTGCGCGTACGGCAACTAGTTTGGCCCGGCACCCTCTCCTCATCCGCGCTGCCGGGTCTGCGGCTACTGCGCGCTGAGACGAGGAGGCGCAGAGGCAAAATCGCGCGTATCCATGCGCTTTTGACGGCCGGCGGCGCGCATATACACCGGCGGCCGACGGGAGCATGATGGTTTCGTGACTACGCAGAATCTGCGGGCCGTTCAGGCTCCACTGAAGGCCAAGTACCGGCACCAGCCCGACGCCGCGATGATCACGCTTTACGCCGAGGGCGAACTCGGTGAAGGAACCAGCTGTACCGTTGCCACGGGCCGTGCCTTGGTGGCGGCCGGACTGCACCCTGCCACCGGTGGCGACGGCAGCCTGGTCTGCTCCGGGGACATGCTCTTGCAGGCACTGGCGGCCTGCGCCGGAGTGACCTTGCAGGCCGTCGCGGCCTCACTGGGACTGGAGGTGGCCGGCCGCGTCCACGCCGAGGGCGACTTGGACTTCCGCGGAACGCTGGCGGTGGACAAGGACAGTCCGGTCGGCTTCCAACGCATCCGCGTCCGGTTCGAGCTGGTCAGCGACGCCGACGACGCGGATCTGGAGACCCTGCTCCGGCTGACCGAGCGCTACTGCGTGGTCTACCAAACGCTGGCCGTCCCTCCGGCGCTGTCCGTGCACCGGGTCCAACAAGACAACGACGACGGAGCGCCGCACCTCCCGTAGTGCCCGCGCCTCCGGCAGCGCTCCCCGGCCCGCGAGGTGACGCGGTCCGCCCCCGCAGGCCTATCCGTCCGTGCGGCCGGCAGCCTTATCCACCGGCACCAGCTTCACGTCAACGAGCCTTCCGCCGTCGGCCGTCGCCGTCATATAGGTACAAACCGGTTGCCGGCGGCGGTCGGTCGGCGAGCCCGGATTGAGCAGCCGCAGGCCGCCGGGCGAGGTGGTGTCCCACGGGATGTGGCTGTGCCCGAACACAAGCACATCCACATGGGGAAAGCGCGCCTCACACCGCTCTTCCCGGCCCTGAGCCGCTCCGGTCTCGTGGATCATGGCGAAGCGAACGCCCTCGACTGTTGCGGCGGCGATTTCCGGCAGGCGCGAGCGCAGGTCGTCGCCGTCGTTGTTGCCGTACACGCCGATCAGCCGTCGGCTGCGCTGCTCCAGCTCGTCCAGCAGTTCCGCGGTGACCCAATCGCCGGCGTGGAACACCACGTCGGCCGCGGCCACCGCATCCCAGACCTGCTCCGGGAGCCGCCGCGCACGCTTCGGCAGGTGCGTGTCCGCCAGGAACAGGAGCTTGCTGACCATACCGGCATCCTTGCATACCCGCTCAGAAGCCGAAGGCCATCCGCAGCCCCAGCGCCAGCATGACCACCGCGATCAGCCCGTCCAGGATCCGCCAGGAACCGGGCCGGGCGAAAATGGGGCGCAGCAGCCGGGCGCCGAATCCGAGCGCACCGAACCAGGCAATGCTGCCCAGCACCGCGCCGGCGCCGAAGTACCAGCGCAGGTCCGGGCCCTGGGTGTTGGCGATGGAACCGAGCAGCAGGACGGTGTCCAGATACACGTGAGGGTTCAGCCAGGTCAGGGCCAAGGCCGTGGCTGCGACGGAGGTAAGTGAACCGCCGCGCTGATTCTCCGCCGCGGTGAGCGCGCCTGGCTTGATGGCCCGTTTGGCGGCGAAGACGGCGTACGCCAGCAGGAAGGCGGCCCCGCCCAGCCGGATCACGTCCACCACTGCCGGCGCCGCCTCGATCACCGCACCGATTCCGGCAATCCCGGCGGCAATCAGCACCGCATCGGAGACGGCGCAGATCAGGACGACGACGCCGATGTGCTCGCCCCGGATCCCTTGGCGCAGCACGAAGGCGTTCTGGGCCCCGATCGCGATGATGAGGGCCAGTCCGGTACCCAGTCCCAGCAAGACGGTGGGGGCCATAGCGGTAGTCACAGCAGACGACGCTATCCGAACGGCTGACACCAGTACAGCTAAAGAAATTTAGGATCCGTAAGATGAGCTTATGCAGCCGTTCCAATTTGAGCATCTGGCGACCTTCGCCGTCGTCGTGCAAGAAGGCAGCTTTGATGCCGCCTCCCGCGCCCTGCATGTGACTCCCTCCGCCGTTTCGCAGCGGATCAAGGCTATGGAGCAAGCGGCCGGCCAGGTTCTGCTGCAGCGCACCACCCCGGTACAGCCGACCGCTGCCGGCGACGTGGTCCTGCGGCTGGCACGGCAGGTGCGGGTCCTGCAGGCCGATGCGCAGCGCGAACTCGGTGGCAGCGTGACCGGGCTGGCCCTGCCGCTGGTGGTCAATGCGGATTCGCTCGCCACGTGGTTTCTGGGCGCGCTGGCCCGGATGCCGCGCGACCGGAGCGTGTTTTTTGAGGTGCACCGTGAAGACGAGCAGCATTCGACGTCGTTGCTGCGGTCGGGACGCGTGACCGCGGCGGTGACCGCCACGCCGGAACCGGTCCAGGGCTGCTCGGTGGAAGCCCTCGGCTCGCTCCGCTACCGGGCGGTGGCCAGCAGCGACTACCTGGACCATTGGCGGCCCAGCGGGACACCGGATGACGACCTGGCGTGGCTGGGCGCGGCGCCGGTGCTGGACTTCGACCGCAAGGACGACCTGCAGGAGCGTTTCTACCGGACGCTGACCGGCGAGGACTTGGCCGCGCCCCGCCACTACATGCCGGCTTCCGGAGAGTTTGCGGCCGCCGTCCGGCTGGGCATCGGCTGGGCCCTGCTGCCGGAACAACAGTGCCTGGCGGACCTCCGCCGCGGCACGCTGCGGCAGCTGGCCCCGGACCTGCCGGTGGACGTGCCGTTGTACTGGCAGCGCTGGAAAATCAGCTCGCCGATCCTCGATGAACTCTCCGCCTGCGTGCGGCAGACCGCGGAGGAACAACTGCGCCAGCCATAGCACCGCCGGGCGCAGGACCGGCTCCGTGCGGCGCTTCCGCCCGTCACCGAGGCCCGGACCTCTGTGACCGGCGCCTAAGGTGGAGGGGAAGATCCTGACGAAGGGGCATGATGCAAGACCGCATTCGCAATGCCCGCATGCTCGAGCGCGTAATGTCCGCCGAGCAGGCGGCCGAACTGATCAAACCCGGCATGACGGTGGCCATGAGCGGCTTCACCGGGGCCGGTTACCCGAAGGCCGTGCCGCAGGCGCTGGCCGCGAGGATGGAATCCGCCCATGCCGCGGGCGAGCAGTTCAAGATCCGCGTCCTGACCGGCGCATCAACCGCCCCCGAGCTCGACGGCGCACTGGCCAAGGTCGACGGCATGGAGTTGCGCCTGCCCTACCAATCCGACCCAGCGTTGCGCGAACGGATCAACGCCGGCGAACTGGACTACATCGATATCCACCTCAGCCACGTCGCCCAGCACACCTGGTACGGGTTCTTCGGCGACGTGGACCTCGCCGTCGTCGAAGTGGTCGGCATCCTTGAAGACGGCCGGCTGATTCCTTCGTCCTCGGTCGGCAACAACAAGACCTGGCTGGAACAAGCCGACAAGGTCATTGTGGAGGTCAACAGCGCGCAACCGGCCGAGCTGGAGGGCATGCACGACGTTTACTACGGCACCGCCCTGCCGCCGAACCGGAAACCGATCCAGCTGCTGCACCCGGACGACCGGATCGGCGAACCGTATCTGCAGGTGGACCCGGACAAGATCGTGGCCATCGTTTACACGGACGCCCCCGACCGCAACTCCCCGTTCAATCCGCCGGATGAGACCTCGCAGCAAATTGCCGGCCACCTGCTGGACTTCCTGGACCAGGAGGTCCAGCGCGGCCGCCTGACGGATAAGCTCCTGCCGCTGCAGTCCGGCGTCGGCAATATCCCCAATGCGGTGCTGGAAGGCCTGGCCGCCGGCGGCTACCGCGGGCTGACCGCATACACCGAGGTCATCCAGGACGGCATGCTGAAGCTGATCAAGGACGGCGTGCTGCGGATGGCGTCGGCCACATCCTTCTCACTGAGCCAGGCCGGGGTCGAGGAGTTCAACGCCAACGTCGACTACTACCGCGAGCGCATCATCCTGCGCACCCAGGAGATCTCCAACCACCCGGAGCTGATCCGCCGGCTGGGCTGCATTGCGCTGAACGGCATGATCGAGGCGGACATCTACGGCAACGTCAACTCCACCCACATCGCCGGCACCAAGGTGATGAACGGCATCGGCGGCTCCGGCGACTTCGCCCGGAACGGCTACCTGTCCGTGTTCATGTCGCCGAGCACGGCCAAGGCCGGGAAGATCTCCAGCATTGTGCCGATGGCCAGCCATGTGGACCACACCGAGCACGACACCATGATTGTGGTGACCGAACACGGCCTGGCCGACCTGCGCGGCCTGGCCCCGAAGCAGCGCGCCCGCAAGATCATCGACACCTGCGCGCATCCGGACTACCGGCCAATGCTGCAGGACTATTTCGACCGGGCCTGCCGGGACAGCTTCGGCAAGCACACCCCGCACCTGCTGGGCGAGGCGCTGTCCTGGCACCAGCGCTTCGTGGAGACCGGCAGCATGCGCCCCTAGGTTCCGGCCGCCCGCCGCGCGGTCCAGCAGGTCCGGCCGGAAGTATGACGCCGTCGTACTCGCGCGCTTTCGCCACCCGGCGGGCCTGCCGGTAGGCTGCTGGCTTGTACACGGGAGTCCGGTGAGCCGGGCTGAGAGGAAACTTCTCAAGTTTCGACCGTTGAACCTGATCTGGATCATGCCAGCGCAGGGAGCAACCCTCACACCCGTGCCCTGTTCACTCAACAGAAGGGCGCGAACATGCGAACACCTGACGCTGCCGTCGCGGCAGCGAACCATCCCTCCACCGGCGACGCCGGGACATCCTTCACGGCCACGCCGCGTGAATTCGGCGTGGGGGCCCGACTGACCCTGGCGGTCATGGCCGATGACTACGTCGACGTCATCCTGGGGGCGCTGCGAAGCGCCGACGCCACCGGGCTCGAGGTGCAGACGGGGAAAGTCAGCACCTACGTCTCGGGCGCCGAACAGGACGTCTTGCGCTATCTGAGCCAGGTGATTGCCGGGGCCGGACGCAGCGGAGCGCACGTAGCGGCCGCGGTCCACCTGTCCCGCGGCTGCCCGGGTGGCGTCAGCTGCGACATACCCGAGGGCGGCGCGGCGCTGTATTCGGAGATCCCGCAACTGGAACCGACCGGAATCAAGACAGCGGCAGACTGGGCGATCTACCCGCTCGCCGACGGCGGAACCGACACTGCCGCAGCGGACCACATGCGCGACATCTACGCCACCATCGACTACGCCAAGTCCACCGGCGTGACCGTCACCGAAGACCACTACGTTACCCGGCTGGACGGAGACGTCGCCCAGGTCCTGCAGACCATCGCCGCTGGCTGGATCCTGATTGGGCGGTCCGTCCAGCACGTTGTCACGCACGCCACCCTGTCCATCAACAGCCCCAGTGCGTCCTGACGCTGGCCCGGAAGGAACCCCCATGTCAACATCATCTGGTCCCGCCCGCACACGGTCTTCCTGGAGCCTGAAGGACCTGGTCCTGCTGGTCGTCCTCGGCGTCGTCTTCGGCTTCCTCTACTGGGTCTTCGTCCAGGCCTGGACTGCCCTCTCGCTCCTCATGGGGCCCGCCGGAGACCTTTCGCAGCACTTTCTGGCCGGCAGCTGGCTGCTGGTCGCGCCGATCGCCATTGCCATCGTCCAGCGTCCCTTTGCCGGCGTGATCGCGGAGGTCCTGGCCTCGGTGATCGAGGTCGTATTCCTGGGCTCGGCGGTGGGCCCGCTGCTCTTCATCGCGGCCGCAATCCAGGGCATCGGCAGTGAAATCCCGTTCGCGGCCACCCGCTACCGTTCCTACAGCTGGCTCACCTACGCCCTGTCCGGCCTGCTCGGCGCCGGTCTGGTCTTCTTCTATTCGGCCTTCCGGTCCGGCTGGTATGGCCAGGACCTGTTCTTCACCCGTCTGGTCATCCACCTGATTTCCGGGGTGGTGCTGGGCGGGCTGCTGGCGAAGGTCATCGTCGACGCCTTGGCGAAGACCGGCGTCGTGGACAACTTCGCGATCGGGCGGGCCCGGTTGGGCAAGACCAATGCCCGCTGAGCCTGCCCTGGCGCTCCACGACGTAGCTGTGGAGTTTCCCCGGCGTGATGCCGCCGTGCTGCGCGGCATCACGCTGCGGCTGGAACCCGGCGAGCACCTGATCGTGCTCGGGGCTTCGGGGTCCGGAAAATCCACGCTGTTGCAGGCGATAACGGGCGTGGTGCCGCACACGGTGCTGTCCACGCTGACCGGCAGCGTGTCGGTGAAGGGGACGGCCACGACGGACGCGTCCGTCGTCGAGCTCTCGCGCCATGTCGGGGTCCTCGCCCAGGATCCCTCCTCCGGGGTCTGCCTGCCGGACGTTGAACAGGAACTGGCCCTCCCTTTGGAGAACCGCGCCGTGCCGCCGGAGCACATATCGGCCCGGATCGACCACGCGCTGTCGTTGGTCGGTGCGGCCGGTCTGCGGCAGCGCCAGACGAACAAGCTGTCCGGCGGCGAGGGCCAGCGTGTGGCACTCGCCGCCAGCCTGATCGCCGAACCGGCCCTCCTGCTGCTCGATGAGCCGACCTCCATGCTCGATCCGGCCGGCCTCACCGCCGTGCGTCAGGCTATTGACGCGGCCGCAGCCGCCTACGGTCCGGCTGTGGTGCTGGTCGAACACCGGCTCGACGACTACGCCGGCCGGGCGGGAATTGCCGGGCTGCCGGGCCGGGCCCTCGTGCTCGGCGACGCAGGGCAGGTCCTGGCCGATGGCGCCACTGCGGCTGTGCTGGCCGGCAGCGCCGGCCGGCTCAATGCCCGCGGATGCTGGTTGCCGCTGGAAACGGAACTGTTGGCAGTCACCGGGCAGCCCGGCGGCCTGGGTTCGCGCGACGTCTGCTCTGCCCTCCGCGCTCTGGCGCTACCCGACGACGACGGCGGCGCTCCAGACGCGCCCGGTGCCGGCGACACGGTCCTCGCCGCGGAGAATGTCTCCGTCTCACGCGGCGCCGGACGGAAGAAGCGCCGGCGCCGGCGCGCGGACCGGGTGGAACCGGCCATCCTCAGAAACGTCAACGTCGAGCTCAGGCGCGGCGAGATCACGGCCCTGCTGGGAGCCAACGGAACGGGCAAAACGTCGTTGCTGCTCACCCTCGCAGGGCTCCTCCCGCCCGCCGAAGGAACGGTGCTGGGTGCCCGCCCCGGCATGGTGTTCCAGAACCCCGAACACCAGTTCGTGGCGCATACCGTCGCGGAGGAAGTCCGGCACGGGCGGCCCGATGCTGCGCCGGACTTCTTCAACCACCTGTTGGAACAGCACCGGCTCACGCATCTGGCCGACCAGAGCCCCTTCCGACTGTCCGGCGGCGAAAAGCGCCGCCTGAGCGTCGCTGCCATGCTGGCCCACGAACGGCCGTCCTTACTGGCGGACGAGCCGACGTTCGGCCTGGACCGGCGGGACACGATTGCCACCGCCAGCGCGTTCAAGCAGGCGGCGGCCGGCGGCAGCGCCATTCTCTTCTCCAGCCACGACCTGCGCACCGTTGCCGCGCTGGCCGACCGCGCCGTCGTCGTCGCCGAGCGCACCGTGATTGCCGACGGCGCCGTCTTCGACGTCCTGCGCGACGCGAATGTCCTGGCGCGAGCCGGCCTCAGGCTGCCGCCGCTGCTCGACTGGCTGCTCGCAGAGTTCGCTTCGGACCGCGAAATCCGCCGCGTCCTCGACCGGCTGGATGCGGCAGTTTCCGGTGGGTCTTCCGTGCAGCGCCTGGCCGGGAGCCGCGCATGACCGCCAAATCTGCCGAATTACCGGCGTCCTTCGCCTCCGGCAGTGTCCTCGCCCGGCGCAATCCCACGGTCAAGCTCGCGCTGTTGTTTGTCGTGTCGCTGGCGATGGTCTTCATTTTTGATCCGGTCACCCCGGCCGTGCTCTACGTCGTGGCCCTGGCCGCCGTCGTTGCTTCCACCCGGCTGCCCCTCCGAACGCTGGCGCTGGGTCACGTCCCCTTCCTCGCCTTCGGTCTGGGCATCTTGATGGTCAACGCGCTCAGCCGCCCGGGCTACATCCTGTGGGATGCCGGCCCCCTGCGGATCACCGCCGAAGGACTGTCGGTCGGCGGTTCCTTGGCCCTGCGGACCCTGGTGATCGGCATTCTCGCCATCGGCTTCATCGCTTCCACCGACGGCGTGGCGCTGATGGGAAGCCTGCATCAACATGCCAGGCTCGGTTCCCGGATCACCTATGCCGTGCTGGCCGGCTACCGCATGCTGCAGGAGATGCCCCGGGAGTGGCAGACCATCCGTCAGGCCCACGCCGTCCGGGCGCAGCTCCGCCCGGACGGTTCGCTGCCCAGCGGCCTGGCCGCCTACGGTCGTGCGGCCTTTGCCCTGCTGGTGGTCTCGGTGCGCAAAGGCGAACGGATGGCCCAGTCGCTGGAATCCCGTGGACTTGGGCTGACCCCGCGGACCACCTGGCGGAAAATTCCCCTCACCCGCACCGACTGGCTGATGGCAGCAGCCGTCCTGGCCGTGCTCGGCGGGATCGTGTACGCCAGCCACGTCCTGGGGTTTTTGGAAGGATACGATGCGCTCTTCAGCTGACGGCATGCACCTGGTGGCGATGGTCAACCCGCCCACCAGCCAGTATTCGGAGAATTGGCGGCATCCGCTCTCCCGGCGGGACTGGCTGAGCGCGGAGTTTTACCTCGATCTGGGCCGGACGCTGGAACGAGGCTGCTTTGACATGCTGTTCCTGCCCGACGCGCTGGCCGTCCCGGAGGACAACACGGGCGACTTCGCCACCACGCTGGTCACCGGCGGCAAAGGCGCCATCTATCTCGACCCCTTGATTACGCTGTCGCTGGTTGCCGGGGCCACCCGGCATCTGGGGTTGGCCGCGACCATCTCCACCACCTTCACCCCTGCCTACAGCATCGCCCGGAAGCTGCTCTCGCTGGATCACCTCTCCGGTGGCCGGGTCGCCTGGAACATCGTCACCTCCACCACCGACGCCGAGGCCGCCAACTTTGGCCTGACCGCCATCCCGCCCAAGGCGGAGCGGTATGACCGGGCCGACGACGTCGTCCAGACCGTGGTGGACCTGTGGGAATCCTGGCAGCCCGGGGCCTTGACGCTGGACGGTCCGCGACGTCGGTTCGCGGATCCTGACCTGGTGCACCGGATACCGGAACGGCCCCATTCCGGCAGGAGCCGGCCGCTGAGCCGCGGTCCGATCACGCTGCCGCGCAGTCCGCAGGGCCGGCCGGTACTCATGCAGGCAGGATCTTCGCCGCGCGGCATGGAGTTCGCCGCCCGCTGGGCCGAGGTCGTGTTCGCCGTGGCCGACACACCGGACGCCATGCGGGCCGTGCGGAGCGAACTTCGGAGCCGGGCTGCGGCCGCCGGACGGAATCCGGATCAGCTGGCCGTGCTTCCGGCGGTCCAGCCGATCACCGGTGCCACCCGCGCCGCCGCCTTCGCCACCGTCCAAAGCCTGGAAGCGGCACTCGATGAGGAAGGCGTCCTGACGAAGTTGGGCCGGCTCCTGCACGCGGCCCGGGAGGACCTCAACCCGGACGGCAGCGCCGAGGAGTTGCTGCTGGCCCACCGCGGAGCCACCGGCAGCGAGGGGTTCGAACAGATGCTGCTCGCCGCAGCCCGCCGCCAATCCATGACCGTCCGCGACCTTGCCAACGCCCAGGCCATGAACCAGCTGCACCCGCAGCCGGTCGGCGATCCGGCGGACATCGCCGACTACTTGTGCGAACTTTACGACTCGGAAGCGGCTGACGGTTTCGTGATCATGTCCGCGCTCTACCCGTCCTCGCTCGAAGAGTTCGTCAACGGCGTGGTCCCGGAGCTGCAGGCACGAGGCCGGTTCCGGTCCTCGTATTCGGGGCGCACCCTGCGCGACCACTTGGGAGCGTCCCTCTGAGGCAGCAAGCCCCAACCGGGCAGCGGTAACCGAACGCCCGCTGCGTCCCCGGAGGTCCGGCCTGTGCGCACGTGCCGGACCTCCAACGTTTTTGCCCCGCGGTCCCGGGGTCCGCTCAGCGCTGGTACACCCGGGCCAGCACGGCGTCGAAGACCCGGTCCGGCAGCAGCCGGCGAGCGCTCATGATGGTCCGCGCGCCCCGGCCCACCGGGTACCGGCTGCGGATGCGGTGCGCGGCCGCGATGCGGGCGATACGCCGGCCCACCACCTCCGGGCGCGTTCCCGTCCGCTCCGTATAAGCCCCTGACATCGCCTGCGCGACGCTCTCCGCCTGCCGTTCGTACGCTGTCCCCTCCGAGCTCTGCAGCAGGCTGTTCACCGCAATCGAGCTCCACTCGGTCAGAATGGGCCCGGGCTCGATGATCACCACGTCAATGCCGTAGGGCTTGAGTTCCACTCGAAGACAGTCCGATAAGCCTTCCACCGCAAATTTGGCCGCGTGATACCAGCCGCCGAGCGGCTCGTAGAAGACGCCGCCGATCGAGGACACGTTGATGATCCGGCCGCTGCCCTGCGCGCGCATGGCGGGGGCGACCAATTGAATGAGCCGCCCCATCCCGAACAGGTTCACCTCGAACTGCTGCCGGGCATCAGCCAGCGGCACGTCCTCCACGGAGCCGAAGGATGCGTAGCCCGCATTGTTGACCAGCACGTCCAGGCGGCCCTGTTCAGCCAGCATCCGCTGCACCCCGTCGACCATGGACGCGTCGTCGGTCAGGTCCATGCCGAGCACGCGGACCCCGTGCACTTCCAGTTGGCGCATCCGCTCCAGCCGGCGCGCTGCCGCGTAGACCGTGAAACCGCGGCTCACCAGTTCGCGGCAGGTGTGTTCGCCGATTCCGGAGGAAGCCCCGGTCACCAGTGCCACTTTTTCCATCGCCATCTCCCCGCGTCACTTCCCCAACGCGACGACGACGGCGGTGCTCGCCTCGTGCGGCAGGGTCCGGGCTGCGCCGTCAGGCCCAAAGAGCCGCTGGCAGCCATCGATTTCCACGGTCAGCGGCGCACCGACGTCCAGCCCGTCGGCAACCGGCCACAAGACCGCAAACTCCGTCGCTTTGTCGTCGCACTCGGCAGCGGGCGCGTCCGCCTTCAATGCTTTAAGTACGGCATTCATTCCGGGACTGTCGAGGCTGCCTCCACCAACAAACTCTCCGCCGAATACCTCCGTGCCTGAAAACTCCACCTCCGCGTGCGTACCGGCGGTCGGCGCTGCGCCGGCTTCGGGCCGATCAATGTTGTAGTGGCAGACCCTGAGCGAGTCCACCTCGCCGACCTCGGGAACCAGGCCTGCGGAACCGGAGACCGTGGCACCGGTGCCCTCCGCGCCCAGTTCCGGGGCCGGTATCGGCGCCACGTCGATTCCGACCGCCACCGGTTCCTTCCACTCGGCCTGGCAGTTGGCGTCCAGTGCCGCCTTCGGTTGGATGAGTTCCATCTTGTGCTGTGTCGACTCGACCACCTCCATGCCACCAAGGATCTCGCGCACGCCGGGCTTCGTCTTGCCGCAGGAATTCGTCGGCCATGCCGCGCGCATTGCCCTGCCCTGTTCATCCAGCAGCCAGAGATCGGGAACCAGTTCCATGTCCGCCGTGCAGGCCTGGTTCGCTCTGGGTGGGTCGCTCGGCTGTGCCAGGGCGTCCAGCAGTCCGTCCATGTTCCCGGTGAGGCGCTCCTCCGTGACCGCCGACCACAGGCCCTCGGCATCTTCGACCGTCGCCATCATGAAGGCGTCACAGCGGATGACTTCGACAGGCACGAATGCTTCGGGCACGCTGCCGGCCACTGGTGGCGGAGGCGCGGACGGCTTCCCGGGCTCCACGATGTGCTGCGCTGTTGTGCAATCAACGGCATCGACCAACTCTGCCTCTGGCCGTGATTTTTGTCCGGGGTCGCCCGGCAACTGTCCGCAGGCCGCCAAGCTGCACATTGCCATCAGCGCCGCCACGCCCAGTCCATACATCCGTCTTCGACCGCCGAGAAACCAATTCCGCTGCACGCTGCTGTCCCCCATCGCCGTCGTTTCGGCCATTCTATGACCCCGGCCCGCGCCTCCGAGGCCAGAACGGTGGCAGTTCGTCCTCATGTTGTCCGGCTGTAATGGGCGTGACGGACCTCCGACCGATGCTCGCTGGCGCTGCCGCTCAGGCCGGTGGGCTGAGCGGGCGCTTCCCATGGAAGGGTGCTAGGGGGTAGCCAATCGTCTTTACCGCTTGCCGTCCGGGCCGGGATCCCGCGCACAGGTGCCGAGAGGTGACTTAGGCACGCACCGAACAGCGCGTCCGCCAGCAGCCCGAATAAGTTGACGCGTCAACTAAATGGGACTAAGATAAATGCATCTGCATGTATTTGTCTGGCGTTGGGTTCCCATCCCAGTGAGGCCAAATGACAAGGACGCCTGCGGAACCAATAGCAAGGAGGAAATCGTGGTTGACCGTACAACTCAGCACAGTGGCTCCATTGGGACAGTTCCCCAAAAGGGCATCCCGGAGGAAGTGGACGTCGTCATCGTGGGCTCCGGCGGAGCAGGCCTGATGGCGGCGCTCACCGCTGCAAGGGAAGGCGCACGAGTTCTCGTTGTCGAGTCCCGTGAACTCGTCGGAGGCGCCACCGGCATCTCTGCGGGTGCCGCCTGGATCCCCAACCACGGTTTCTCGACCAAGGACCTGAAGGTGAAGGACAACCTGGACCAGGCCCGGCGCTACATTTACGGCCAAGGTCGCGACCAGGTCCTCGACCACGACTTGGTAGAGCAGTTCCTGGAAGCCGGACCGCACGTCGCCCGGTACATCGAAGAGCACACCTCCTTCGGGTGGATCCCGACTATCTGGCCGGACTACCGCTCCGACATTGATGGCGCATCGGTCGGTCGGGCGCTCTTCCCCGGCCCCTACTCCCCCGAAGGCCTGGGCGAGGCGGCAAAGTACGTCCGACCTGCCCTGACCACGGGCATGGCCAAGAACCCGCTCCCGTTCTGGTTGCTGGGTGGAATCGGCATCGATGACGTCTGGCTCGCCGGACCGGCATTAGTCGGCGCCCTGCTCGAGGGCGGCCTGCGCAACGGCGTCGACGTGCGTGTCGAGACGCCCGCCGTCCGCCTGGTCACGGATGAGTCGGGGGTGCAGGGCGTCGTCGTACGGGCTGATGGCGTGGAGCACACGGTGCGCGCCACCAAGGGTGTGCTGCTGGCCAGCGGCGGGTTCGAGAGTTCGGACGAGGCCACCACGAAGTACCTCGAGGCGCCCTTCGGCGTGCAGGTTTCACCCAAGGGCCACGATGGCATTGCAGTCCAGTTGGCCAACGAAATAGGCGCCGACTTGACCGGGATGGACGATGCCTGGTGGATGCCCGGGGTGCAGTTGCCCGGCGAGGAGTTGGAAGGCCAGCCCCTTAGTCGCGTGTTCCTGGGAGAGCGCGCACTGCCGCACAGCATCATGGTGAATAGCAAGGGAGAGCGCTTCGCGAACGAGGCCTTGGCCTACGACCAGTTCGGCCAGATCATGCGCGAGGTTGACTCGGAGACGGGCACCCTGCCCAATGCCACGGCATGGCTCATCTTCGACCAGAATTACTGGGAGAAGTTCGGGATCTTTGGCGTCACCCCGGGCGGAGAGGTGCCCGAGTACCTCCACCGCGCCGACACCCTGGCAGAGCTGGCGGCCAAGATCGGTGTCGACGAGGTGGGGCTGCTCCGCACCGTCGACCGGTTCAACCCCGACGCCGCACGAGGCCGCGACTCGCAGTTCAACCGGGGCGACACAATGTTCGACCGTTACTTCGGTGCCTACTATCCCCGGCTGGGCAAGAACTCGCCCGACGCGCGCTTCCCCGCCGCGACAGCCAAGGCCCGAGTGCTCATCGCCAAGGCCGTCGGTCCGATTGCGAGCAAGCTCGCGGGACGAGTGGCACAGAGGAACGACCCCGAGCGCCTGCGTTCAGTCGTGGTCAAGCCGCTGGCGAAGATCATCCGGCCCGTGCTGAAGAGCCCGCGCTCCAGCGTGCTCGGACCCGTCGACACGGCGCCCTACTACGCGCTCAAGGTCGAGGCCAGCGCACTCGGCACTGTCGGCGGCCCGAAGACCGACGCCCTCGGGCGGGCACTGGACACCGAGGGCAAGGTCATCAAGGGCCTGTACGCCGCCGGCAACGCAGGCGGCGCACCCACGAAGGGGTTCTACGGAGGCGCCGGCGGAACGATCTCGCTCGGACTGGTATTCGGCTACCTGGCCGGACGGGAAGCAGCGCTGCGACGGGATGAATCCGAAGCAGTTCCGAAGGCTCGGACGGGCGAGCGTTCAGTTCGATAACTAGCTGCCATGCAGCCTGCGGGGCCGCATCTTCCACAGAAGGTGCGGTCCCGCTTCGTCGCGTCCGTGTGCCCCCACGAAATCAGTCCAGAACGGCCCTTGCCGAAGTGGTGACGCCCGGAGCAGACTGTTGGTAAAATCGGGCTCCACCCGTTGCTGGCCAGCGCCAAAGGGCCTTCCTCTGCCAAGGCTGTAAACGCAGCCGGGCACCGTCGGGAGGTGGCTTCAGATGGATCCAGCGGACGGCATCATCCGGCAGGCTCCGGAAAGTGAGCCGGGTTCTTCACCGCCCATCCGTTCGTCGTTGCGGATGGCCGCAACTCTGCTTTGTGCCGGCGTGCTCGTCTCCTTGCTAGCCGGGATTTTCCACCCGGGCGCCGCCAGTGCCAACGATCATGTAGCGGCGTTCTCCGAGTATGCGAATAGCGCTGCTTGGACCGGGATCCATCTGGGCCAGTTCGTTGGGATGGCGATCCTGGTTGCCGGACTACTGGTCCTGTTTGTGGCTTTGGACCTCCATGTCGCGAGCAACAGCCTTGACATAACTCCTTGTGGGATTGATCATATCAATGGATGGACCAATGAGCGATCGGATTAGTTCCGGGTTTGGAGTAGGCGAGGATGGGGAAGCCAGTGGAGTGCGATGTTCTGGTCATGGGGTCCGGCGTGGCCGGACTGGCAGCGGCCTTGAAGGCAGCGTCGCAGGGACTGAGCGTGATCGTGGCGGAGAAGGAAAGGTTCTTCGGCGGCACCACGGCGATCTCCGCTGGTTGGGCATGGGTTCCGGGAAACAAGCAGGGAGTTGTGCAGGGTGACACTCGTGACGAGGCGGAAACCTACCTGAAGAGCCTGGCGCCGGACACCTACAATGCAAGGGGCGTTAGGCAGTTCCTGGATGCAGTGCCGGAGGCGATCTCCTTTTTTGAGGAAGAAACCGATGTCGAGTTCATCTACCCCGAGAAAGCCCCGGACTACCAGATGGACCTGCCCGGCGCGCGACTCTCAGGACGGGCGATCATTCCGAAGGATGTTGATGCCCGGGTCTTGGGCGACAAGCGCCTGCTGATACAGCCCTATATGTCCTCCTACACGGTCTTCGGATACATGCCCCAAGTGGGCCCGGACATCAATGAGTTCTTTCACGTCAACCAGTCGTTCAAATCCTTCGCCTATGTGGCCAGAAAGCTGCTGCGGACCTGGATCGACACCGCCCTGTACAAGCGGGCAGTCCTGAGGTCCAACGGCAACGCGCTAATTACCCGGATGCTCAAGACTGCGGACGACCTCGGCGTGCGCCTGTGGGTGAATTCCCCCGTTACTTCCCTCCACCGGAACAGGGACGGCATCGTCGATGGCGCCACTCTGGGCGGGGATCATGCCGGGCAGGTCCACGCCAGGCTCGGGGTAATCCTCGCCGCCGGTGGCTTCTCCGGCAACACCGAACTGCGCCGTCAGCACTTTCCGCACGATCCGAACGGGGACAACCACTTCACCCCGACCGTAGGCCACGGCGGCGACGCCGTGACACTGGGGAAGACCGTGGGTGGGTACGTGGACGACTCCGTGCACTCGGTGGGCTCCTGGGCGCCGGTGACCGTGTTCCGGCACCTGCTCGGCGGCAGACAACGGCTTTTCCCGCACCTGCGCGCAATCGGTTTGCCGGGTTTGATTGCAGTAGACGGCGAGGGCCGGCGCTTCGGTAACGAGGCCTTGAGCTATCATGACTTCGGCAGCCAGATGCTCGCCCACAACGATGGCCAACCGGACACCGAGGGGTGGGTCATCGCGGATGCGAAGACCATGCACAAGTACGGCATCGGCTACGCCAAGCCGTGGCCAATGCCCCGCGGCTACTTCTACAAGACCGGCTACCTGGTCAAGGGCGATTCCCTCTCCGACCTCGCTCAGAAGATCGGCGTTAATTCGAAGAACCTTGAGGAGACCGTCAGAGACTTCAACAAGGGCGCGGAGAGGGGCGAGGACCCAGAGTTCGGTCGAGGATCCACTCTTTACAACAACTTCCGCGGCGACATGGGGCACAAGCCTAACCCGAACCTGGCCCCGCTGGACAAGGGCCCGTTCTATGCGGCGAAGATTCGGATGGGCGACTTGGGCACTTTCGCCGGACTCGGCATCAACGAGCGTTCCGAGGTGGTCACGGAGGACGGGCAGGCAGTCCCCGGCTTATACGCCGTCGGCGCGGCCGCAGTGTCCGTTTTCGGCGGCGGCTACCCTGGGTACGGCTCCCATATCGGCCCCGCCCTGATCTTCGGCTACCGTGCCGGACGCGACATCGCCCAGCACGCCGCAGAACGCGGCACCATCCGCACTTAGCATGTTGCCAGCTGAGAACGAGCTTGAAGAGCTCCTCCTGACACGCCACAGCTGCCGCTCTTTCCTGGCCCAGGGCGTTCCGGAAAAGGATCTTCAGACCGTGTTCCGGATCGCCCAGCGAACACCCTCGTGGTGTAACACGCAGCCGTGGCAGGTCGAACTGCTCTCCGGCGCAGCCCGGGACCGGCTGAGTACGGCGCTTTTAGAGGCTGCTTCAGCCGAGGAACGGGGATCAGACCTCCCTCCCCCTGCCGGGTATGAGGGCGTATACCAGGAGCGTCGGCGCGAGTCCGGCTACCAGCTCTATGCGAGCCTTGGAATCGAGCGGGAGGACTTCGAGCGTCGAACCGCCCAAGCACGCGAAAACCTGCGGTTCTTTGGTGCACCGCATGTCGGCATCATAACCACAGACCGTCTCATGGGCATCTACGGGGTTCTGGACTGCGGTGGATATATCGCCACCCTCCTGCTGGCTGCCGAAAGCATTGGTCTTGGGGCAATTCCGCAGGCGGCCATCGCCATGCACTCTGATGCTGTCCGACGGGTCCTGAACCTGTCTGAGGACCGGATTGTGGTGGCCGCCGTCTCCCTCGGCTACGAGGACTGGTCGCACCCCGTGAACTCCTACCGCACGTCGCGGGCAAGTCTATCCGAGGCCCTATCCCATTCCCGGACCTGACGATTTGAACCTGCAGAAAAATGCACGAGTCGCCGTTGAACAGTTCATTAGTGGCTTAACCGTGCTTCTGGCAAGGACCTCAGGCATGGACAGCCCGTGCTGCTGGGTGCTGGTCGAGGAGGAAGCCCGGCTTGTTTCCTGGGAGGAACATGAACGCCTGATTGTCCCAAACCTGCTGATGTCCGCGGCCCTGTCCGAGTCCGCGGAAACGCCGACACAGCGCAAAGCGGCGATGGCCGAACTGGCCCTGCACACACTCCTGGCCCGGGTTGAGTATCGAACAACGTGAACCATAACGCCCGGCGCGCCATCGCGAGGGAGGACTTCCCAGAGGATACTGCTGCCGTGCTGGGGTATGTGTGCGACAGGTGGCGGGGCGGATCGACCATGCGGTTGAGGGGCTGATGGAGAGGAGATGATTCCGACGTCGACGGATGCGGATAAGACGATAAGGCGCACACGGATTTGCACCTAGTCGCGGGGATGCCGCTGCAGGGAGCCGCCTTCGTTGAAGCAAAGTTTCGGCGGGGGCCTGATCCGGAATAGGGATTAGGTCCAGATCCGGCACGGCTACAGCAGCAGCCAATGGAACGGACGCCGGCACATGCCGGCGGGGGCTAAAGCCGGTGTTCCCCTTGTCAGAGGCATCCGTCTCCGGCGGCGCCGTTTCAGGCGCCATCAGGTTTCGGGGTGGGTCTAGTGAGTGGCTCTTGAACTTCGGGTCTTCTTGTATAGGTCGTGTTCTAGAACTCCGGGACCTAGGGTGTCGGTCCAGCGATCATGGCTGGCCCAAGTGGCGAGCTCTCCATCCAAGGACGCGCTGGGAAGGCATTGAGCATCCTCGCGTCGATGTATCTTGCACAGCGGCGGACTGCGGCTCATGCTTCCTGCCAAATGATGACATCCCCTAGTGTCGCCCTATAAGTTCTGAATGAGTTCGTCGGGGGATGTATTCTCGTACCCGAAGGGCATCGCGCAAGCAATTAGCCGCTCACCGGAGAGGTTTAGCCGTTCGCCCACAATATCGGAATGGATGGCGATGGCGGCGCGGACGCTATCCCTCGGGGTCCCATGCATGTTGTCTCTCCTCGCTGAGGCTCTCAATCTTCGTCGCTGCTACGTTCCAAGGCGGTCTGCGCACCGTGGCTGCCCGGCCATTCGCTATCTGGCCAGATCGAGCCTTATCAAAGAGTCCGACAGGATTTCGTATCGCGACAGCGTCGCATCAAGGTGGGCGAAGGCAGGCGAGGGTCCGCCGTACCCGGGCTTGAAGGGGACGGCGGACCCATGGATTCACCCCGTGAATGGGATGTTGGAAAAGCCTTGTTGCCGCTGGACTACTGATGGTGGCTGATGGCTAGTACCCGGGGTAAGGAACATCGCCGGCAGCCATTCCGGCTTTCAGACCACCGTCGACGTCGATGGTTTGTCCATTGACGAATCGGGCCTCATCCGAGGTCAGAAAAACGATCACATCGGCGATGTCCTCGGGTTCAGCCCAACCGCCGACGAGGTTCTTGATGCGCTCGATGCGGTCCTCGCTCATGACATCCATGAAGTCGCCGATGATGGGCGTGTTTGTCATTCCTGGGCAGACGGCATTGATGCGCAGTCCCTTTTGGGCGAAATTGAGGGCTTTGGTTAGCGTGTAGTAGCTGACCGCTTCCTTGGAAAAGTTGTAGGCCTTTCCCTCCGGTTGGACCTGGCGGTACCACTCGAGGCCTTCATTGAAGGAAGCTGCCGCCATGAGTCCTTTATGAATTTCCTTGCGGGTGGGCCACATGACATCGCCGTTGGAGGAAACATTGATGACGCTGCCGCCGGGGTTCAGCCGGGGTTCGAGGGCTTCGGTCAGATGCCGCAGGCCGAGGAAGTTCACCGAGAAGACGAAGTCGTTGGGGAGTTTTCCTCCAGGAACTCCGGCGATGTTCAGCAGCCCGTCAAACCTGCCGTCGAGCTGCCGGACCACGGAGTCGATGTTTTCCGGGTTAGACAGGTCCACAGGGAAATGCGCGGCAACGGGCGCCGCAGGATCGTTGCGGTCTAGGCTGTAGACCTCTGCTCCCTGCTTACAGAGTTTGGCGGCTGTTGCATTTCCCATGCCGGAGGCGGCGCCGGTGACGACGAACCGTTTTCCAGTCAATGACATGTTTGCTCCTAAATATGGTGTTGTGATGACCTAGACGGTCTTGCGTGCGGGGCCTGCAAGGGTTTGGACCTGGCTGAAGGCGTCGAGTCCCCAGATGCCGTTCTCTACACCGAGGCCGCTCCACTTGAAGCCGCCGAAGGGGAGATTGGGGAGGATGCCCCGGGTGTGGTGGTTGACCGATGCCTGACCGGATTCAAGTTGGGCCGCGACCACGCGGGCACGGTCGGTGTCGACGCCCCATACGGAACCGCCGAGACCGTACATGCTGTTGTTCGCCCTCCAGAGGACGTCCTCGATATCGGAGTATCCAATGACCGGGAGGATGGGGCCGAATTGTTCTTCGTCGACTATCCTGTCGCCATCAGTGACCCCAGTGAGGATGGTGGGCTCAAAGAAGTAACCGGGCCCCTCGAGAGGCTTTCCTCCGGTGGCGGCCTTGGCGCCGGCGGAGATGGAGTATGAAGCCAGGTCTCTGACACTCTTCAATTGTGCCCGGGTAGTGAGCGGCCCCAGCTGCACACCCTCGGTCATGCCGTCGCCTATGCGGACTTCGCGGGCAACAGCGGCGAGGGCTTCCACATACTCCGCGCGCTGTGCCTCGGGAACGTACAGGCGCTTAATCAGCGCGCACATCTGACCGTTGTTCTTGAAGGCGGCCCAGAACAGGTCCCGGGCGAATTCGTCAGGTGACGCATCGTCCAGGACAATGGCAGCGTCGTTGCCCCCGAGCTCCAGAGTGACACGTTTGAGGTCTGCCGCAGCGTTCTGGGCGACCTCCTTGCCCACCTCGGTTGAGCCGGTGAAGCTCACCTTCCGCACCAGGGGATGGACCAGCAGTTGGCTCCCTAGGGGCTCCTTGCCGGAGACGATGTTAAAGACGCCGGCGGGAAGCAGGGGTCGGAGGATTTCGCCGACGAGCAATGCGGTCAGTGGGGTGTAGGACGACGGCTTAATGACGATCGTGTTGCCCGCGAGCAGGGCGGGAGCGGTCTTCCAAGCAATCAGCAGGAGCGGGGAGTTCCAGGGGATGATGCCCACGACCACACCCAAAGGTTTTCGCACGACTTCGACGAAGCCGTCAGCGTCATCCTGGATCACGGTTGCGGATGTGTCCAGATCGGCGAAGTAGCGGAACCAGTCGGCGGATCGGTGAGCGTCGGCGATCGACTCCGGCAGGGGCTTGCCCTGTTCCGCGGTCATGACGGCACCAAGCGCTTCCGCGTTGGCGGAGAGCACGTCGGCGATGGCCAACAGGCGTTCCCGGCGAAAGCTTGCGTCGGTCCGCCAATGGTCGAAGGCGCGGTGAGCCGCTTCAACCGCGCGGTCGCGCTGTTCTTCGGAGCAGCGCGGAGCGCGCGTCAGGACTTGCCCGGTGGCGGGATTGATGACGTCGAACCACTCCCCGGAGGATGCAGCCTGGCCGTCGATTGTCATGGTGAATTCCCGAAGTGCTATGTGTTCAAGCCCGGCGCGGGTGTACTGGTTGGTCGATGCTTCTGTCACTGTTCCTCCATTCGCGGCCCGGTCAGGCCGTCGATTTTGTGGTCCGTGATCGAGGTCCGATCACTGTTTGGCGCTTTGGGCGCCGGTCCTGTCACGGCTTAGACCGTGGGGGCGTCGCTAGACACGTGTTGAGGCGGACTCGGGGCGGTGCCCCAGAAGGCGGCGAGCCCGAGGTCGTGTGCCAGGGCGACGAGCACTTTGGAGGCCGGTGGCAGGTAGTTCGCGTCGAGGACTTCCACGGCGGGGAGCAGCTCCCAGAGAAGGAGGAAGCCGAGGATCCCCGCGGCACCGAGGAACGGTTTGGATGGTTGTTGTCGTCGCTTCCGGCGGACGGCGGGCACGGTCGGTGTCGTCCTGACGCCGGTGGTACTGCTCATGACTGCTGTTTCCGTTCCCCAGCACGGCGATGTGGCTGGCTAGACAATGCCGTGGCTGCGCAGTTCCGCGATGCGCGTGTCATCGAACCCTAGGTGCGAAGCGAGTACGCGGTCGGTGTCTTCCCCGTAGTTAGGGCCGGACCTGCCGAGGAAGCCTCCGATGTAAGGCGGGGTCTTGTCCATGCGGACGGGGTGTTCCTTCACCGGCCAGGTGCCGATCTCCGTTTGAGGCAGCTCGACGGTCCACTGCAGGTGCCGCAGCTGCGGGTCCCTTTCGTACCTGTCCTGGGCGTCCTGACAGGCTCCTGCCGGGACACCCTTGGCCTGCAAGGCATCCATGAGTTCGAAGGCGTCCCGCTTGATGGTCTCGGATTCCAGGAGTGGTTCAAGGAGGTCCTGGTTCTTCAACCGGGATGCAAGGTTGGCGAACCGGGCATCGTCAGCCCAATCGGGATTCCCGAGAACTTCCACCAGTGAGCGCCAATGATCTTCGGTGAATGCCGCGATGGCGATCCAGCGGTCCTCGCCCACGGTCCGGAAGGCCCCGTGGGGAGCGGCCGGCTTGTATGGGGAGCGGTTGCCGTAGCGGCTCCAGTGTCTCCCGTTCACCGACCAGTCAAGGATGGCGGTGCCTGTGAGGTAGAGCCCGGCCTCGCCCTGGGAGGCGTCGATGTGGCATCCCCGGCCGGTAATGTCGCGCCGGTAGAGGGCCGCGAGCATGGCGTTGGCCATGTTGTACGCGCCGAACCAGTCCAGGTACGAGTAGCCTATGCCGGCAGGTGGGAAGGGTTCGGGCAGCCCGGACATCTCGCTGATGCCCGTGAAGGCCTGGGCGGTGGGACCGAAGGCACGGGCGCGGCCGTAGGTTCCGTATTCACCGAAGCCGGACTGCTGGACGTAGATGATCGAGGGGTTGAGCTCCTTGAGCCGGTCGTAGCCAAGGCCCATCCGCTTCATGGTCCCGGGCGAGAAGCCTTCGACGACCATGTCGGCGCCGCGGATAAGGTCCTCGAGGATCTGCTTGCCCTCGGGAGACTTAAGGTTGAGCGAGATCCCGAGCTTGCCCGCATTGATTTCCATGAAGGACCCGCTGCGGTTGGGGTTTCCCTGGGTGTAGAGGGGGGTCGGCAAGGCCTCGGTGGCGGCTTCCCGTTCGGGTCTTCCGCCCGGCGGGCAGAGGCCCTGCCCGGTGCGCATGCCGTCCAGGCGGCTTTCGTGTTCGACCTTGACCACCTCGGCGCCCATGGAGGCCAGGAACCGGCCTGCGCCGGCGCTGGCGAGCATCCAGCTCAGATCGATGACCCGCACTCCTGCGAGGGCGAACGGCTTGCCGTGGGGGCTGAGCTGCCCGGTGGCGCGTCGTGCCGGACCGGTTTGCAGGCGATGGGGTCTGCGCGGCGCGCTCCATTCGCCGAGGACGTCCGTGGTGTGCTGGCCAAGCCTCGGAGCGGGTGCGCCGCTGTTCCAAGCAACGTCCTGGGAGTGCCACTTGGCCCCGGTGTGGGTCACGGAACGCCCTAGCTCGGGATGGTAGATGTCGACGAATGCTTCGCGCATCCGCCAGTGACCGTCCTCGATGTTCTCCTCCGGGCGGCGGACTGGCGCCCAAGGCAGACCGTTGTCCTGCCCGTCGCGCCAGACATCTGCGGCGAACATGGTCCGCCCCACCAGCTTCTCGACCTGCGCGGAGAGCTTGTCCGTAACCTCCGGGGAGGATCGGACGGCCGGATCGGTGTAGGCGTCTCCGTCAAGGTCCACCTCCATGCCGTACTTGCGCAGCACGTTCACGGTGCCGCCCCAGGCGCCCCCGTTGGCGGTGACGGATCCCTTGAGGTAGGTCTTGTAGGGCAGCAGGTACCGACCGTCCTTGGTAATGGCCAGCGCCGGCAGGCTGGCCGAAACCATGGAGTGCCGGCAGGTAAGGCGCAGATGCTTCTGGCGCAGGAACAGCCAGTCCGGGGCGTCCGTTTCGGTGTTTTTGCTTACCGCCTCGTGGACGTTCGTCGCCATGTACTGGCCCTCGCCGCTCCGGAGCCTGTAACTGAGCCCGCCGAGGATTGACATCACCGCCATTTCGCCGGTGATGTGGTAGGCGTGCCACATCTGCGGGGCGACCGGGGGGGTGTCGTAGTGGCCGAAGGGGTCCGGATCGTAGCCGCAGTTCATCATCACGCCGCCAAGGGCCAGATGCACCAGATCGCTGCCGACGTAGTCCGCCCAGGGGCCGTCGTCGCCGTATGCGCTGATGCGCATGTACAGCAGGCCCGGGTTCAACTCCCGCAGCGCCTCGTACCCCAGGCCGCGCTCGTCCATGTACCCGCGCGGCCGGGTCTCGATCACGATGTCGGCCTGGACTGCTAGCCGGAGGAAGGCGGCGCGGCCCTCCTCCGTCTCCAGATCGAGGCATACCGAACGCTTGCCGTGGTTGTAGTGCCAGAAGTACAGGCTCTTCTCGCGGTCCGCCACGTCGCCGGCGAAGGGGCCGTACGCCCGGGTCTCCTCGCCCTTCGGCTCCTCGACCTTGACCACGTCTGCGCCAAGCCCGCCGAGTACCTTGCCGGCATACTCGCCCAACTCGTCGGCGACCTCGAGCACCCTCAGACCGTCAAGATAGCCCCCTGTTCCGCGGGAGTCGTACGAATCGTCCACAGGTCTGCCTCCATCTGCTTTTAAATGGATCAATGGGATATTGGTCCATCCATTGCTATGATGGAGATCACGATGCAATCTTGTCAAACCCCACGAAAGGAAAACATGGAAAAATCTGTGGCGATCATCGGCTGTTCCGCCTTGCCCGTCGGCAAGTGGCAGAGCAAGCCCGAGGACGCGAACCAAGTCCTGGAGCACGAAGTGCTGGCCAAGCTCGTTGTGGAGGCAGTACGCCAGGCGGGCATCGACAAGAGCGACGTCCAAGGCCTGAGCTTCACCATGAACCGGCACTACACACTGCAAAAGTACTTCGCCACCTTCATGGCCAACTATCTGAGGCTGCCATGCCACGGAACGGTCTCAGAGGTTTTGGGCAACGGGATGACCGGCGGCTGGGCCTTCGACAATGCGGCGAACGACATCGTCCTCGGACGGGCCCGGGTCTCCCTGGCGCTGGGAGTCAATTTCGAGACCGCGGCACGGGCACAGGACCATATGATGAGTTCAATGCGCGCGACCGGCGACGTGGACTTCCAGTCAATCTTCGGCATCACACCCATCGCGTGGTACGCGATGGACGCCACCCGGTATATCCACGACCACGGCTCATCCCGGGCGGAACTCGCGTCCGTTGCAGTGAAGAACCGGATGCACGCTTCATTGAACCCGCTGGCACAGTTCCGCAAACCGATCACCCTTGATGAGGTGCTCGAACAGCGCCCGATCGTCGAGCCCCTCGGTCTGTATGAGGTTCCGCCGCGCAGCGACGGCGCCGTGGTCCTCGTTCTCGCGGACGAAGAGTATGCGAAGAGCCTGGGTAAACCCTACGTCCGGGTGCGCGGTCGGGGCTTCTTCCACGAGGGAGCGCACCAGATCAGCGAAATCCCCAACGACATGACAGCGTTTGCCTCCGTCCAAGGTGCCTCCCGCCAGGCCTACGAGACGGCTGGCGTCACCGCCGCGGACATCGACGTCGCGGAACTATACGCGCCCTGCACCATCGTGGAGGTCCTGGCAGCCGAGGCTCTGGGCCTCACCCCAGTGGGCAAAGGGGCCAGGTGGGCCTCCGAGGGCAGGACGGCGCTGGGCGGAGACATTCCGATCTCCACCTCGGGGGGACTGACCTCGCGCGGCCACCCCGCCTACGTCACCCCGCTCTACAGCTTCGTGGAGATCTTCGAGCAGCTCATGGGCCTGGCCGGAGAACGCCAAGTCCACGGGGCAGAGATCGGCCTGACGAGCGCCGAACTAGGCAACTACAACGCCGCCCTCGTACACATCCTGGAAGGAATCCACCAGTGATTCACACCATCAATGTCGACCGTCCTCACCCGTACCCTCCCCGTGTCACTGAATTCACCCGGAGATTCTGGGACGGGCTGCGCGAGGGCCGCCTCCTCACCACCGCCGGCCGGCGCAGCGGACAGGCTGCCTTTCCGCCCAAACCCATCTCCCCGCAGGACTGGGAGGAGGAAGTCGACTGGATCGAGCTGAGCGGGCAGGGAACGCTTTATTCCCACACGACCATCCACGCGGCGCCCGCGGTGTTCGTGGACGAGCTTCCATACCGCGTGTGCATCGTGGACCTCGACGAAAACGTCCGGTTGGCCACTAGGTACGTCGGCGCTAGAAACCCGCGCGTCGGGGAGCGCGTCGAAATCGTGGCCGTCCGTTATACGGACCATATCTCGTACGCTGCGCGGGCCTTGGAACCCGCCAATAACCATTAGCAGGCGCGCAGGGGCCGCCCGGGAGGGCGGCCCCTGCGTTCGTTCATGGAGCGGACGATGAGGCATCGCAACAACAGACAGCCGCCGCGGCCGCAAACATTGCTCTTCCACGATGGTCATGCGGTGACTCCTTCCGTGCCGAGGGATAATGCTGCGGCGTCAGTCCGGAAGGGCAGCTGTTGGGAGGCGCAACTCTAAGGTGCCACACGGACCGGGTCTCTACGGATTCGGGTTACCTTACTATCAAGCCACAGGAACGGGCCAGAGCGACTTCAACCCGCTTCGCAGGAAAGTCAGAGAAAAGGTACCCCGGAAGGGCCGGATGAAACCGAGCCGCGCGGTCCAGGCTCGGACTCAGCCTGCCAACCACGCCCAGACCCACCGTTAGAGAAAGAGGCACGACCACGGGTCCTTCGTAACGTGATGCTGACGCCTGCCGCAATGGACCAGCCAACACACGTCGCCTTGGACAAGGCAAGGAAGAATCCCTTCGGCAGGCCCTGCCGAACGATGAAGCGCGGCTGTGGGAAATCCTCGCCGGCTTATTTGGCCATGGAAAGATCCTGCTCGTGGTGGATCAGCCAGCAACCATCGACGCGCTGCCCGCCGCGACCGCCCAGGCCACCGGCGCGGTCGTGGGATACCTGCCCGGCTTGACCATGGTCAGAATGTTGACCGGCATCCGGGCCAGACCAAAACCGATGCCATATTAGCTGCGACCATCGCCGAAGCGCGCCACCATGCCACACATCATTCGTTCCGTCGCCCTGAACGATCAGACTTTGGCCGAACTCGGCGTGCTCGACAGCTTCGATGATAACCTCGCCCAGATCACCGCCACATCCAACCGAACCCACGGACTGCTCACCCCAGAGCCATCCGGCCCTCGGAACGCACCTAGATCATCCGGCCGTTGTAGGCCTGCTCACCAGCAATCCGGCCACTGGCCGCACTCAAGACCGCCGGACGCGGACACGTTAGAGCACGACGGCAAAAGGTCCCGCCCCCCGCCAGGAACGCCTCACAGACGCCGCTTCATCACGCTCGGGCCGCAATCCGTCATCATGGTCGGCACCAGCACGGCCGCAATCGTGCTGCCGAAACTCTCAGAGCAGCTGCTGGCCCTGCCTGCCAAGCGATGAGATCGCCGCCCACGCGAAACCCTCGTGGAGGCTCAAAGGTCCTGATGTCGGTGCCAGGCATCGGTGTGTAGGGCTCTGCGCGCATTCTCACGGAGGTGACCGGCAAACACTTCACCAGTGCAGCCCCCACCTGGCCACCAACGCCGGCATCGCATCGTCACCCGCCGTTCCGGGACCTCCATCCGCGGAGAAAACGACAGTCGGCGCGGAACAGGAAACTCAAACGCGCCTGCTCCTCTCCGCGTTCGCATCCTGTACCACCCTCCATCGCGGGCCTACCAGCGCAAAACGAGCCGAAGGCAAACACCAAACCAAGCCATCAGCCGCTTGACGAAAACCATAGAGGCATCTCGGAAGTGCTAACCACGGACACGGCACTAACTGACGGGAAGGCCGGTCACCCGGTAGATCACCGGGTCCGCTTCAGATCCGGGCGGGTAGACGGAACCCAGCAGCGCGGAGCCCTCCACGGTCAGCCGCGTGGCCGCCCGGACGTGGTCCGCGCGGCCTTCGGGGCCGGCATGGGCGGCTTCGTGAACGGTCGCGATCGAGATCCTGCGGGGACCGGTTCCCGCAGGGGCAGTGTCGGCTGTGAGGACCGTTCCCGTGGCCGTTTCCTCCACCCAGGGGTCGGAGATGTCCACGCGCAGGGCGCCCCTGTACCCTTGGAAGCGCACCGAGCCCCGGAACCGCAGGATCCGGCGGCCGGTATCGTTCGGCTCCGTTCCGTCGAAGTCGAAGACCAGGGCCTCCGGCTCCATCCGTCCCGCGTCGCCTGTCCAGGTCTCCACTCCGTCGGGCAGCGACCGGACGTACTCGCGGAAACTTCCCTTGATGTTCCAGGTGAGCCCGTCCTGCGGTGCTTGGTGGCGTTCGTCGGCCATAGTGTCCCTCCTAGACAACCGGGGCGGGCTGCTGGGCGCGGCTGGGCGCTCCCGCACCGATCCCGCGGTAGTGCCCGACCATCTCCTGCCAGGTGGCCCCATTGCGGATCTTCCGCCGGTCCTTCATGATCTTCGACGGCTCGTTGACGGCCAGGACACCGGTGACGGCGTCGCCGGACCGGTACAGGACAACGAACTTGTCCTCCTCCACCGAGCCGTGGACGACCTCCGGCACGGCGTCGGCGGCCGTCCCGGCGAACTGGATCCTGTTGCCGTACCAGTCGCTCCAGAAGTAGGGGACGGTCGCATACGGCTGCCGGTCCCCTTCGCCGCCTACGGCGTTGGCCCCGGCTACCGCGCCTTGCTCGTTGGCGCTCGTCCAGGTTTCCAGCCGGCCGCTGCGTCCGGTGAGCGCGTTGGGCCAGCTCACCACGTCGCCGGCCGCGTAGACGTTCTCCAGGGACGTCTGCAGGTGTTCGTCGCAGGCGATGCTTCCGTCGGGTTCCAGTTCGATGCCCGACTCCTGCAGCCAGAAGGTGTTCGGTACGACGCCGATGGAAACGAGCAGCAGGTCCGTGGCCACTTCACTGCCGTCGCTCAGGACGATACCGGTCACCTGGTCCGACAGGGTGCGGACCTCGGACAGTGTGACGCCGCAGCGCAGGTCGGTGCCGTTCCTGTGATGCATCTCTGAGAGCAGGGAACCCATCGAACGGCCCAGGGCGCGTTCCAGCGGGTGCTCGGTGGCCTCGACGATCGTGACCTGGCAGTCCCGGCCGCGGGCCGCAGACGCGATCTCGGCGCCGATGATGCCCGCGCCGATGATCGTGATGTGCGACCCTGACTCGACCGCCTGGCGCAACCGGGCGACGTCGTCGAAGTTCCGCAGGGTGACGATGCCCGCAGCTTCAGGCAGGGCCGGGAGGTAGCGCGGGCTGGCGCCGGTAGCGATGACCAGCGCGTCATAGCGCATGGGCCGGTCGCCGACGATGACGGTCTTTTCGGCGGCGTTCAAGGCCGAGGCCGGCTGGCCCAGCATAAAGGTCGCCTTCAGGGACTCCGTGTAGGTTCTCTCCTCGCGCAGGTAGGGGATCGGCGCGCCGTCCACCAGGCACTGCTTGGACAGCGGCGGGCGGTCGTACGGCAGCTCCTTCTCGTCCCCGATGATGACGATCTCGCCGGCGAACCCCTCGGCCCGGGCGGCCTCGGCCGCCCGCAGTCCCGCGAGGGAAGCGCCGATGACCACCAGGCGGTCGTTATTACCCAGGGCGCTCATGGCAGCAGCCTCAGCGCGGCCGTGGGGCAGGAACGGATGGCCTCTTCGACCTCGGCGCGCTGCCCGTAGGTGACCATGTCGGACACCAGAACCAGCTGCCCATCGTCTCCGACCTCGAAGTGGTCGGGCGACGCGGCCTCGCACAGGCCGAGTCCGACACATTTGCCCCTGTCGACTTCAATCTTCATGTTTCTCTCCTTCTCTGGGGGGACGACTGGTGCTATGCGGCGGCGATGTGGACCGGCAGGTGCCGCACGCCGTGGATGAGGTTGCTGACCAGGTATTCCGGCTGACCGGTGACAGTGATCTCGGTGCGGCGCAGCAGCTGCCCGAAGATCGCCTGCAACATGGTGGTGGCGAGACGGTTGCCAAGGCAGAAATGCACCCCGCCTCCGCCGAAGGAGACGTGCGGATTCGGCGTGCGGGACAGGTCGAACTTCATCGGATCGGCGAAACGGTCCTCGTCGCGGTTGGCGGAGCAGTAGAAGAGAGCCAGCCTGTCGCCCCGCGCGATCTGGTGGCCCTTGAACTCCACGTCCCGGGCAGCGGTGCGGGCGTGGTGGATCACCGGGCTCGCGTAGCGCAGGAACTCGTTGGTCGCCGTGGCGATCCGGCCGTCGAAGTCCTCCATGAGCCAGCGCTTCTGGTCCGGATTGGCGTCAAGGGCCATCATGGTCAGGGTCGTGGTCTGCTTCGTCGTGTCGTTCGACGCGATGGCCATAAGGTAGGCGAAACCCCCGATGTCATCATCCGACAGGTGGTGGCCGTTCTGCTCGGCCCGGACCAGGTTGGTGATCAGGTCGTCGCCCGGCTTCTTCCGTCGGTGGGCGGCCAGGCTGCGGCCGAGGTCGAACATGTACTCGCGCGCGGCCATAAACGCCTTCAGCGGATTTTTCGGGTCTCCCAGTTCAGGGTCCGCCTTGCCGATGAGCGCCCCGGCGGAGGAGATGAACTGCTCCAGCTCGGAGTCCGGGACGCCGATCAATCGTGCGCCGGTCATGGCAGGGAGGCGCTCGGCGCACGCTGTCACGAAGTCCACATCTCCGGCCCCGACGAGGCCGTCGACGATCGACGCGGCGGCGCCATGGATGTCGTCGACGAGCCGACCGACCTGCTTCGGCGTGAAGGCCGCGCTGACGAGGGCCCGGTTCTGCTGGTGGAGGGCCCCGTCCTGGGTGTGGAAAAAACTCGAAGATGAGCCGTCCCAGGGGTACGGGTCTACGTGGAGCCCGTAGCCGGAGAGGAAGACGTCGCTCATCCGGGCCGCGTCGGCCAGGTCCTCGGCCTTGGTAATGGCCCAGAATCCCTTCTCCTCGTGTTCCAGGGGGATCTCGGTGGGGCGGTGGAAGCTGACGGGCGCCTCCTTGCGAAGCTTCGCGAAGGTCGCCTCGCGCTCATCGAACGTCTGCAGCCAAAAGGCTGCCGAAGAGATGTCGTAGTCGGTGGTGTATTCGTGCTCGGTCCATGCCTTCTTGGTGACAACAGCCATTGTTCAAGCCTCCTCGTAATGTGGGAAATTTTCGTTAGGGGTGGCAGCCGCTAGCCGGCGGTTATCTGCGAGACGGCGACTGTGGACTTCGTGTAGCCGTACTTTGCCATTAGCTCGGCGAACTGCTGGAGCGAATCCCGGCGTACTTCGGCGTCCAGGTCTTCGATGATCACCTTGTCAGCCACGCCCGGGTCCATCCTGATGAAGTCGGGCAGGACTTCCCGCAGCTCGTCTTCGTTTTCGGTCGCATAGTCCAGGACCTCGTTCAGGGCCGGCTGGAACTTCTCGATGACGTCCGCATTCTCTGCGGCCCACTTCTCGGAAGTGAACACCAGCTGGGTGCTCTGCTGGGGTACCGCCTCCGCGTAGGGCGAGGTGACCAGGTGGTGTCCGGCGTTGATGGCGTTAGTCAGGAACGGTTCGGAGAGCCAGATCGCATCGGCGTTGCCTCGCTCCAGCTGGGCCTGCGCGTCTTGGAAGTGCATCTCCGTGAACTTGATCTCGTCCGGGTTGCCGCCCTTCTTGGTGATCGTTTCCTTGATGGTCAGGTCACCGGGCCCGTTGATGGTGTTGACCGATACTGTCTTGCCCGCCAGATCCAGCGGCGTTTCGATCCCCGATCCCTCGAGGGCTACGACGCCGTTGCTGTCCGGACGGTCCTCGGGTGAATACCCGTACCCGGCCACGATCTTCATGTCTAGCCCCTTGTCCTGGGCTGTCAGGACCGAAATCGGGTGGCCGACCGCCAGATCCAGGGACCCGGAGGTAACCGCCGGCAACAATGCCGCTCCGCCTGTGCCCTGCGTCAATTCCAGCTTGAAGCCGTGCCTCGCAAAAATCCCCTTATCCATGCCCAGCTGCAGAGCGCCGGCCGAGGCCGCCGGGACGAAACCGACCTTGAGCGTGGTCAGTCCTGATTCCTCCTGCGTCTGCGCGGGGTCTCCAGAAACGGATCCGCCGCCGCACGCAGCCAACGACAGCAGCATGGCTGCGGCCGTAGCGGCAATCAACGCCGGTTTCTTCATTAGTCCTTCTTTCATGTTGAAGTGTCGTTCAGTAGAGAAGGGAATATTCACGAGGAGGAATCGGATCCCCAAAGGCCCAATGGCCCATCCATTGATATTGTGGGCCTAATGCTGCCCTGTGTCAACCGTCACGTTGGGAAAAGGAGAGTGCGGGATATCCCGGGCGGTGTAGGTGTCCGGAGACAATCAGCATGCACTGCTCCGCCTCCTGGCGGGCATTCCCCTGCTCTCCGCCTTCAAGCCGCCGCCGTCCTGGTTGCTTTGGATACGACTACCAGTACGTCGCGGTCAACCCTCCGGCCTTGTTGCCCATTCTTAGTAGATCTTTCCATTGCGGACAGTAAATGGTCCGGCCATTGATATGTTTGGACATATCAAGCGTAGACGTCAGTTGGGAGCGTCCGAGGAAGAAGGGATAAGACAGCAATTGGACCGGGGAATAAAGAGCAGAAGAGTAACTTCAGGGGGCTTGAGAGCAGGCCGTGCCGCGAGGGGTCGAAGCACGGCCGAGACTTTGCTTCTCTCAAGATTGAGAAGGCCTGAAATGGAAAGGACCGTCCCATGACGGAAGGAACCGTAACCTTCGCCCCGGCCCAGACCCGCCGGGCCTTTGACGACATCATCGACCAGGTTCGGAGTCAGCTGAGGTCCGGGGACCTCAGGCCAGGGCAAAAGCTGCCCAGCGAAAGAGACTTTGCCGTCCAGCTGGGGGTCAGCAGGAATACCGTCCGCGAAGCTATCCGCATGCTGGAGATCGCGGGGCTGGTTACGCTGAAGAAGGGCGCGACGGGCGGAGCATTTGTCGCCTCCTCCAATGGGGACGCGCTGTCCCAAGGGCTGTCGGACGGGCTTTCCCTCGCAAGCTTTTCCATTGCCGACCTCATGGAGGCCCGTATCGCGATGGAGACGTTTGTCGCGCGCCGCGCGGCCGAGGAAGTTCAGGACGAGGAGATCGAGGAGCTGGAAGCCCTGGTCGAAAAAGCCAGGGAACACGCCAAGGAAGGGAATTGGCCGGCCCGCCTGCAGGCGCACCTCGAGTTCGAGGAAAAACTCGTCGCGGTCGCCCGCAACCCCGTCCTTGCCTTGATGATCAAGCCGTTGCTCGACCTGACGGCCTCCGTCTCGCTCCGCATCGGACCGACCGCTGGGGATATCGTCTGGGAAGCCCGGAGCAGGCTGTTGGACGACCTGCGCGGTGGGGAACCCGGCGGAGCGGAGAGGACCGTGCAAAATTACCTCGAATTCCTGCATGAGCGCTGGTTGGGCGAAGGTATCGACGAGTAACTCTTGACGCCTTCCCCTGTGGCGGCGGTGCCAACGGGTAGCGCCCCTCTCGTCGGGTCCAGCAATACTGCAGGATCGGGGCAAGCTGGTCCCGGCCATCAGGATTGCCGATCGGCTCTGAGCGAAAGCGCGAATGGAATTGACACGTAACTGCGCCCGGGGAATCTGAAGCAGAAGTTCAATCCCGCGCGGGTGCGGCGAGAGATGGCAGATCCATCTGCGGACCATCAACGGTCGGCTGGAACCCGGAAGTTTCTCATCAGGGCGACATGTTGCCGCGACAGGGTTCGTGTTACTCCTGTCTGACGGGCGGATTCGACGCACAGTCACAGACGAGAGCTGCACCTGCAGTCCTTCTGCAGTTTTAGCCAGTATGGTCGGCATCAGACAAATGGCCCAGCCATTGATATGATAGCCCTCGGAAGAGGGCCAACAATGTTGAACGTCCTTTGATTGCTCTATCCGGTTGGGGCTCCACTCGTCGAGCGTCGGCCGCTTCGAACTCACCGCCGAGAGACCTTACCTCTGTTGAAATTGAGAAGGCCTGAAATGGAAAGGACCGTCCCATGACGGAAGGAACCGTAACCTTCACCCCGGCCCAGACCCGCCGGGCCTTTGACGACATCATCGACCAGGTTCGGAGTCAGCTGAGGTCCGGGGACCTCAGGCCAGGGCAAAAGCTGCCCAGCGAAAGAGACTTTGCCGTCCAACTGGGGGTCAGCAGGAATACCGTCCGCGAAGCTATCCGCATGCTGGAGATCGCGGGGCTGGTTACGCTGAAGAAGGGCGCGACGGGCGGAGCATTTGTCGCCTCCTCCAATGAGGACGCGCTGTCCCAAGGGCTGTCGGACGGGCTTTCCCTCGCAAGCTTTTCCATTGCCGACCTCATGGAGGCCCGTATCGCGATGGAGACGTTTGTCGCGCGCCGCGCGGCCGAAGAAGTTCAGGACGAGGAGATCGACGAGCTGGAAACCCTGGTCGAAAAAGCCAAGGACCCAGCCAAGGAAGGGAATTGGCCGGCCCGCCTGCAGGCGCACCTCGAGTTCGAGGAAAAACTCGTCGCGGTCGCCCGCAACCCCGTCCTTGCCTTGATGATCAAGCCGTTGCTCGACCTGACGGCCTCCGTCTCGCTCCGCATCGGTGCTCCTACTCTGGGAGACATAATGTGGGATGTCCGCAAGGATCTGTTGGATGCTCTTCGACGTCGAGATCCGGAGAAGGCAGAAAAAACAGTCCGCGCGTACCTTGAGCTCCTGCACGAACGCTGGCTGGGGGAAGCGGAAGAAGGATAGCTACTAGTCAGTCAGCTTGCCTTTCCCCGCCTGCCAGTTCTTGCACGCTTGGATGATGACTGTGGGACTTGGAGCGGGATCGCGGCCACTGCCTGCGAATAAGGTCTACGTGCGCCGGCCTGCGGCTCGTGGCATGAATGCGCTGCAGATCGAGGTACAGCACCCGGTCCCCTGGCCAAAGGACGGGCCTGCGTACTGGATGGCCTTATGCAGGTGGGGTGGGAGTTCTAGGTTGGGCGGTAGCGGTAAGCGCCCAGCACGCCGGCGTCGGGTATCGCTGCGCCGTTGGTGATCAGCAGGGAACATCCCTCGGTCGCTGCGTCGTAGTCCAGCACGTCCAGTCGTGTGTTCCAGTTGATCGAGTGCCGGATCAGGGTGTGCTTGCGGTAGCGGGTGCTCGCCAAGCCGACCGCGACGATCTTGCCGGTATGTCTCCTCGGTGGTTTCGTTCATGGTGAGGTGCTCCAGCGTCTGGCGCCGGCACGGGCGAGGGCTGCGGCTTCTTCTTCTTGAACAGCCACGTGGGCCTTGAATCGGCATTTGGGCCTGCGAGGGCAGGCGGCCCGCGTGCCGCTGCGGCGGCACCGGCCTCGATCCGGGTCTGGCGTGAGGCGGCGTTGCGTGCCGCCTTGGCGGTCGAGTAAACCCAGATGATCCGGTCGACCTCGTCGTCGGCCAAGCCGAGCAGGTGCGGGGCGAAGGGTGCCGCCCACTCCCCAACGCATACGGCGGCTGGCAGCCGACTAATGGATTCCGCCCTCAGGCACCTGTCCCGGCCAGGCCGGCGGACTGGAATAGGACATGCACGTCTCTGCATCGAACTGAATCCATCTAGGCCGAAACTAGGAGGCATCTCCGTTAGTTCGTCAGGGGTTGAGGTTCCAGGCGGTGGGGTCGTTCAGGTAGAGGCCGCAGGCGGTGTCGAGGGCGTCTTCGGCGGTTCCTGCCGGTGATCCGGTGGTCAGCCAGGAATCCTGGTAGTCGTCGTGGCTGGCCCGGTAGATGGCGAAGCCCCACTGGTTGGCGTAGCCGGCGTAGCCGGCGTAGCGCAGCCGGCACGGGGCAGGGTCTCGCCGCCGGCAGGACGGCGTCGACGTAGGCGAATCCGGCCCGGAAGCGCACCTAAATCCGCTCGACCTGCGGCCAGCGCTCCCGGGCGCGGGCGGCCAGACGGTTCTCCAGGAGTGCTTGGTCGATTCCGGGATCCTGGCCATGCCTCCATTCTGCCCCTGCCAGTCTGCGGGGGTACGGCGTACAACGGAAGGCATGGGAGTTTAAAGCCCGTTTGTCATCGTCCTGACCGAGGCCGAGGAAACCGTCCTGAGAGCCCGGGCGGCCTCGGGACGGGCCGAACACCGGGACTTTCTGCGCGAGGATCGTCCTGGCCGCCGCGGCCGGGGCCACGAATGCGGCGATCGCCAGAGAGCTGGGCCTGCACCCGGACACCGTACGCAAGTGGCGCAGGAGGTTCTGCCGGTAGCGGCTGCCCGGGCTGACCGACCTGCCCCGGTCCGGGCGCCCGCCCCGGTTCACCCCGGTACAGAGGGCCGGGATCAAGGCCCTGGCCTGCACGCTGCCGGTTGAGACCGGGGTGCCGCTCTCGCCCTGGTCGGGCGCGGAGCTGGTGCGCGAGGCCGTGGCCCGCGGAGTGGCAGAGTCGATCTAGGCGGCGACCATCGGCCGCTCCTTCCGCGGACCTGGTGGAGACTGCAATGAAGACCGAGCCTTATGCTCAGCGACACGGGTGTTCTGGATCGTGGACAACGGGGCCTCCCACAACGGCGCCCGCTCCTTCGAACGCATGCGCTCGGCCTGGCCGACAGCGGTCCTGGTGCACCTGCCCGTGCACGCATCCTGGCTGAACGAGGTCGAAATCTACTACTCCATCCTGCAGCGCAAGGCCATCGCCGGCGGCGACTTCAAGGACCTCGACGAGCTCGCAGCACGGATCCTGGCCTTCCAGGACCGCTACAACGGAACCGCCGAACCCTTCGACTGGAAATACACCCGGCACGACCTCAACGATTACCTCCGCCGCCTGGCCAAATATGAACAAACCCTGGCCGCGTAATCCCCGACGAACTAACGAAGATTACCACTTGCTCACGAGATCGCGGCGGTGATCGCGTGCTCGCTCAACTGCGATCCCTCGAGCTCGGCCACCAAACGACCTCGGCGAATGCACAGGACCCTGTCGCAGAGCGCCACAAGCTCTTCCGGCTCCCCGCTCGCCACAATCACCGTGCGACCGGTGGACAGGGCACGAACTGCATCCCACAATTGCTGTCGGGCACGCACGTCGACCCCGACCGTGGGCTCCTTGATCACAACCACTGACGTGTCAGCCGCAATGAGCCGCGCAATCAGGGCGCGCTGCTGGTTGCCGCCAGAGAGCGTTGCGAAATGTCGTTCCGGGTCAGCTTCCACCGAGAGCGCCGCCAGCGGTGTCGTCACCCCTTCCCTCTCGCGTGCGTTCGACATGAACCCCAGCCGTCCGAACCACTTGCCCAGCGCCGAGACGCTGACGTTCTCCCGGATCGGGTGTCCCGGGAACGTCGTGGATGTTCGCTCCCCACCGAGGTAGCAGATGCCGAGCTTCAGCGCGTGAGCTGGTGACTTCAGTTTCTGCACGTGGCCGTCGATCAGGACTCCACCTGCGCTCGGTGCCTTGGACCCGACGAGAACCGACAACAACTCGTCACCACCAGACCCCAGGAGCCCGGCGACACCGGTCACAGAGTTGGCCGAGAACTGCGCGCTGACGCCTTTGAGCAGGGCTCCGTGCAATCCCTCCACTGCGATCGAGTGCTGGGTCTCCGCGGGAGCCTCGCGCGCGAAATCCTCGACGCTCACCGTTTCCCGGCCCGCCGTTTGGGCGCCGAGCATCAGCTCGACCAACCGCTCCTTGGTGATGGCATCACCGACAAGGCTCTCGACCGTCACGCCCTCGCGCACACAGGTCACCGCGTCGCTGGCCTCGGCCACGTCGGACAGGTCGTGTGAGACGAAGAGAACCGTCGAGAGAGCACTGTTTCTCATGAGCCCCTTCACTGCACTGATTACGAGCGCGGCCTCGTTCGGGGGAAGGCCCGAGGTAGGTTCATCGAGGATCAGCAGGCGTGGCCGCTGATCGATGGCGCGCGCCAACATGACCAGTCTCTTCTCAACCGCCGAGAGCTCACTCACCTGACCTCGTGGATCCAAGCCAAGGCCGACGATTTCCATAGCCGCAGCAGCCCGGCGCCGATTCTCGCTGGGGGACCACAGGCCGCGACTTGAGGGCTCCCGACCCAGGGTGATGTTGTCGGCGATAGTCGCGCCCGGAATGATCGCCAGTTTCTGGGGCATCAGCACTACGTGATGGCGGATGCCGTCAGCCGGGTCGTGCAGACGCAGTTCGGAGCCCTCGGCCGTGATCTCCCCCGTGTCAGGGGTCGTGGCCCCGCTCAGGATGTTGACGAGCGTGGACTTCCCTGCGCCGTTGGGGCCGATCAACCCGTGGAACTGGCCAGGTCGTAGTTCCAGGTCGGCCCCCCGGAGCGCCTTTACCCCGCCATAGTGCTTGGTTATACCCCGCGCGACGAGCCAGGGTGCGCCCGCGGTGGCTATGGGCCCAGTCGAGGCCGTCATGCTTCACCCTCACGTCTGCCACGGGCCGCTAGGAGCACTGCGATGGACAGGATGAGGCCTTGCAGCAAGGTCGATGCCCATGCAGGCTGATTCAGCTGCGTGAGTCCGGTCTGCAGAGTCAGCAACCAGACCACGCCGAAGACAGACCCGAGGATGGTGAAGCGCCCCGACCTGGCGGCCGCAGCACCGAGGAACACCGCGGCATAACTGTTCAGCAGGAAACCGGCTGAAGAGTTGGGGAAGTACGATCCCGCTGTAGAGGTTCTGAGAATGGCAGCCAGGCCGGCTAGCAGCGCCACGATCACGAAACAGCTGATGCGCACCCGACGAACGCTAATGCCGGCCAAAAAGGCAGCCGTGGCGTTCCCGCCGACGGCACTGATGTGCCGGCCCAGTCGAGTCGCGTGAAGGATGATGCCGGAGATCACGACGAGGATCACCATGATCCAGACCGACTGATGGAGACCGAGCACTTCTTGCTGTGCGACGTTGGTGAACGAGATCGGGACGTTCTCAAAGATGGTCTTGTTGTCCGTCAGCGCCAGTTCAAGTCCGACGACCACGGAGCTCACCGCCAACGTGACGATGAACGATGAGGCCCTGCCCACGGTGACCAGAAGGCCCACGATCAGGCCGAGGCCGCCCGCGAGGACTAGGGCCGCCATGCAGGCAAGGGCAACAGGCCAGTCGTGCTTCGACATCAGGATGATCACTGCACCCGCGCTCAGGCCGAGAACTGCCGTGAACGAGAGGTCGAACTCACCCGAGGCGAGGATGAAGGTGAGCCCGCACACGAGCAGGGTAGGGATCGTCGCTTGATCCAGCAGGTTCGTGGCCGTCGAGATGGTGAGGAAAGTGTCTGGCCGAAGGATCGCGAAGATCGCGACCATGAGCACGTATCCGATCAGCACCGACCAGCGGGTCAGTCCTTGGGCGAGGTGGGCGACCCGCGGGGGTGCCGGAGCCTTCTCCGGTGCCCCCGGGTCGCCTTGGCGGTTCTGGGAGGTGGTCGTGTTGGTGGACATGGCACTTTACCTCCTGTACTCGGACTGAAGATTCTTCAGCCACGCCGCAATCTGCTCGTCGGGTTCGTAGAAGAACTCCCCCTCCGGCGGCAAATTCGTCTTGTCAACAACTTCCCACGTCCAGAGGTCCTTGGGCGCACCGGAATCAATCTTCGTGTCCTTGGACTTATGGGCCACGATCTGGGAAATGGCCGCCAAAGGTCCTGCGTCGGCGTTGACCGCTTGGGTGACGACGTTCGACCCCTTGCGGATCAGCTGCAGCGTGCTCAGGTTGTCGTAGCGCACTGACTGAATGACCTCCTCATGACCGGACTGACGTAGTACCGGGTCGGTGGCCGGCGCGGTGAAGTCGCAGCAGCCGAACAGCAACTTGGCATCGGGGTGCGCGGAGAGAAGGTCACCGGTTCCCTTGGCAGCCTGCGTGGCCAGATCTCCCGAAAGGTCGAGGTCCACCCCTCCGACGCGCCCGTGTCCTGCTGCTTCAAGGAGCGGCTGCACTGCGTCGTTCGGAGCCTGCGCTCCGGCAGCCGCTGTGAGATCGAGGGCAACATAAGACGCGCCCTTGGGCAACTTCTCAACGAGGTAGGGGGCGAGCCTTTTCCCGAACTCAGCGTCGTCCGGGGCAAAAACACCCGTGAGCAACCCGTCCTCGTTGGGCGACATCACTCCGGTGGCCAGGACCGGGATGTCCGCGCTCTTCGCCTGTCGAAGCTGAGCGGCAACCGTGGGAACCGCGATGCCGCCGATGATCAGGATGGCATCGACCTGCTGCTGCACGAAACTGTTGATCGCCTGACCCTCGATGGCGGGGTCTCCCTTGCCGTCGACGTTCACTTCCTCCCATCCGATGGCCTTGAGCGCCTTGCTGGTGGTCTCTCCCCAGTGAGCCTGGGTCTCGGAGGAGGCGAGCACGTTGAGGACACCGATCTTGCCCGCCTTCAGAGGCGTGCTGCCCTTCCACGCGGAGTTGTCGCCTGCGTTGGCAGAGCCGCTGCTACTCCCGCACCCGGCGACGACCAAGAGGCAGGCCGCCGCAATCAGTGGTTTGAACGTCTTCTTCATTTCGCTCCTCATATCCGGCAGGACGGGTGTTCACGACTGCCTGTAGGGTTCTGGCATGACGGACGGGATCATCCGCCGATTCTCAGTTCGATACTTCGCCGTACAGTTGGATTTGATAACAGCGTGCTTAAACGCTTGACAAGTAACCGGTGTGGCCTGGATTGGCTGACGTACTGATCTGCCCAGCGCACATGCACCTGAGAGCCTTAAGAGCCGGCGTCAGGACGCACGGGTACCGGCCGCACTGCGGTGGGCGCAGTGCGGAGCGGCCGAACACCGCGCGGCTAGCGAGCGAGCAGGTGGTCCAGGTAGGCCCGGGGCCAGGTGTACTCCACGTAGGCCTGCACGGGTTCACCTTCCATGGAGCCGGTGAAGCAGGTGTCAGTGAAGTTGAACGTCGGGATTACGTCCCATCTGGCCAAAGTGTGGCGATGCGGGAGCTCGAGCGTGGTCGTGCGCCCTGACTCGTCTTCGCAGATGACCGTGAGCTCGTCATGGACAAATCCTTCGCCGTACACCGTGGCGATCGAAGCTTTGACGATCGGCGACTGGACGCCGTCTCGGAAGACGTAGCCGTTGGTGTCAACCTCTCCCTCGGCCAGGGTCAGCATGACATTCGCTGAACACTTGTCGCCGGCGGCGGCGATCCACTTGTAGTGATGGATCGCATCCCAGTCCCGCGTGCCCCACGAGTGATCGCGGTGGCCAGGCCCATCGAAGTCCAGGACGCGGTCACCCCAGCGAAGCTGACCGACGATTCGTCCGCCCTGCTCGTAGCGGTTCTGAGCCAGGTACGACGGAGTGCCCTCCTGATTCGACCCATAGTCGAATGCCGGATGGATGCCTTGGAACTCGAACTCGACCGATAGCTCCTCCGAAGAGAAGTCAGCGCGAGCCGTCATGAGCGGTTCCCCCACCTTCAGGTTCACCCGTCCCAGGTGCCAGTCATCGAAGTTCTGTCCTTCGGCTGGCAATCCGGTCTCACTGCTAAAGAACACAGGCTCTGGTCCCTCGCCGTGAAGAACAAAGGCGAATCCCGCCTCGTCCTTGTCGTTCACCCACGTGTACCAGTGCCCCATCAGTCCGTGCTCCGGGAGAATCAGGCAATAGGCGACGCTCTCGCGTGCGAATGCTCCCGACAGGTGGTGCCGGAGGTGGTCGCTCGGCTGCAAACTCATGACGTTCCTCTCTCAGGGGTCGGGCAGGTCTTTGGGGTCGGGCAGGCGTCCGTCACCACGTGGCGCTCCTGCCGACGGGCGTGAAGGCCTCTCCGAGAATGAACGCCGGCGGCAGCAGATCTTGTGCTGCCCCCGTGGTGAGCGGGTAGTACGCCTGGGACGTCAGCGGATGGAACTCATCGAAACCGTCCTTGACGAACGAGTCCCACAAGCCCGCCGCTCGCGCAAACGGCGCCATCATCTCCCGGGTGTAGACGAGAACACCGGCCATAATGCGGTCACGGCGGCTCATGGCGGCGATTCGCCCATACAGTTTGATCAGACCGAGACGCGACTTCTTGAGGATTTCCCGCTGCTCATCCAGGTCGATCTGACGCAACTCACTGATTGGGCTGTCCCAGGCATCCCGTGCGTAGACGCTGAAATGCGTCATGTGCGGAAAATAGTCGATGGCGGGCTCGGTGAAGGTCGTACCGATGTCGCTGATTTTGAAGCGGGGAGCCTCGTTATCGAAGATCATCACCTGCGTGACACAGTACGGCAGGCCTGCCGCCGCATCCATCCAGGGATAGAGCGGCTCATTCAGAAAGTGATCCCGTACCAGCATTGTCGACCCGTCCGGCAGCGCGTAGGGTCCGCTGGTGTTGGTCGCGGAACGGGTGTCGAACATCAGAAGGAAGCCGAACAGCTCCGTCGCGGCGTTGAACTTTTGGCTGAACGACAGGTGCTCGGCGTCCTCGATCTTGGTTCGCTCCTCGAAGAACTTCTGGACCCACGACTCGTTCAGTACGGGGGCTTTGTAGTCACGACCGGAAACGAAACCACGCCCAGAGCCGTACGCGCCGTGCTGGATCCGTCGCTGGAACTGGATGGACGAATTGAGTTCGTGTAGTTGCTCGTATGGCTTCAGCATGTCCAGCGAGATAAGCAGTCCGCGCCCCATCAACGAGCAGATGTTGACCCACGCGCGGGTGTTGTTGAGCTTGTTGGCCGGCTCGCGCTGCGCGGTTCGACCCAGGTCGACGACTCCGTCCGCGCCACCAACGGCCTCGGTGATCAGATCATACAGGTGGGGAAACTTTAGCCACTGCTGGACGAACGAAACGGTCTCATACTCCTGGCGCGGGATGAGCCCGGACTCCCCCTCAGTAGAGCGACGAGCAAGCAGATCCCAGAGGTTCCAACCGGCGTACAGCAGGAAATCGTCGATCTCCTCCACCGTGAGCCGCTGCTGCTTGACATTCGCGTCGGTAGTATCGACCACCTGGGTATTCAGCGTCGTAAGGATGCTCTGATCCCCCTCGGCGCCGAGTGGATGCACCCCCCGGTAGTTCTCGAGCATGGCCTCGAAGTCGATTTCTGTCACTGCGATGGTCCTTTCTTTTGCGGACCTTGCGGCCCAACCTGTATAGGAGTGCTTGATGCCAGACGGAGCGAGCAATGTCCAAGGACGTGGGTCAATGTTTGCTCCATACCTATGGTCCTACCATAGAGCTTAAAATCTAAGGGTCAAGAGGCAGACAAAAAGTTTTTTAGTCGAACGTTTCGACCCCCCTGGCACAACTCGGGCCGGTCTAGTGGAGGCCGAGAACGCGGCACGAGCGCTCACCGAACCAGCTGACCGCATCACCTTGGCCGCGACGAATCTGTTCCGACCAGGCAAGCCGCCCGCAGCGGTCACTTGTCAATGCGGCCAGTTCTGGACGACTCCGATGAGGCGGAAAAGTCACAGGTATTACAACCAGGCGGAGAGTGGGATCCCCTACACACCGATGCGGAGTACGCCTCTATGTCGGGGCTCTCAGGAGCGTCGCTTCTACTTGCTTGCGGGTGAGAAGAGAAGGGCATGCAGGTCCGGAAGGGCGGACTCCCCGCTCTCCCAACCCATGCCAGCGAAAAAGCTCCGATTCACGTTGGCCTGCTCTCGCTCGTGCACTAGGACAATCGTTTGGACCTGACTGGTGACCGCAGTGTCTCCATCCACAGCGGCCGCTCGAATCAGGTCCTCGATGCTGCTACGTATGGATTCCGTAGACGACCGTATGGTCGCAGGGTCCCTGTCGTCCGCGCCCTCGACTGCAGCTCGGAGACCGGCTAGCCCAGTCTCAGTCCGCTCGCCCCCACTCATCACAGTTAGGAGCTCAGAAGCAAGTTTAAGGGACTGCGTAAGTTCGAACCGCTCGAACGGCCCGGCCAGGTCTATCTGCCCGCGCAGTACGTGGAGATGGCCCAGCACCAGCCCGGCATGTGCGGCACCTGTGCCACCTGCATCCAGCTCCGGAATGATGAAGTCTGTGAGCGCTCGGATCATGCTGTCGATACGAACATCGATGCTCGGGTTCATGATGCGGGTTTCCTCTCGATGAGATCACACAATTCGGCGGCGAACACGTAGCCGCAGGATGCCAGCCAGGAAAGAAGCACGTCCTGATGGTTGTGCCGAGCGGCGGCGGCTCGGACCGACGATGCCAGCGTGGCAACGGTGCTCTTGTAGGCGCACAGAACTTCGTAGTAGTGGAGGGACACCGGTGACACGGTCCGCCCGGAGGCCCGTTCGTAACTCGAAATAAATTCCTCGCGAGGCATCAGCCCTGTGACCAGGCGTTCACCATCGACGACGGTGCTGTACATGCGTTGAACGGCCCAGCCGAGGTCCTCGTGATAGTCGCCGATGTGGGCTAGCTCCCAGTCGAGGATCGAGGTGATCTTCCGAGTTTTCTCGTCGAACAGGTAGTTCCCGGTCCGGTAGTCGCCGTGCACGACGACGAGACCGTTGTCGGCCGGGAGGTGGGTCTGCAGCCACACCTCGACCTGTGCAATGAGAGGGTGCGAGACGACTTTGTCGTCGCGCCAGACGCGGCTCCACCAGTTGAGCTGCCACCGAGCTGCTTGGTACGGGTCCGCGTCAGGGACCCCGAGGGAGCCCAGGTTATCCTGATTAACTGGGACTCGGTGGATAGCCGCAAGAGCGTCGACGAACTGGGGGCTAAGTGCTGCGCGCAGGTCGGCACGCATGTTGGTCTGCATCCCCGAGACGCTGTCGTTTGCAGTGGCTGTCGGCTTCGAGACTCCTGACATGAAGCTCGTCATCAGGAACGGACGGCCGAACGCCTCTCCGTTCGGATCGACCCAGACCGCGTCTGGTACTGGTACGTACGGGGCGACTAGTCGGAGCACGTCGTACTCGCGGAGCCTGTCGGACTCCATCACGCTTTGGAGGGCATCGAGGCGCAGTACATACGGGATAGCGACGGCGCCGCCCTTCGAGAGCATGACGACGTATTGCTCTTTCGAGGCCCCGCCACCCATGGAAGTGACAGCACCGACGGTGATGTCTGGTTCGCGAGCCTTAAAGAAAGAGGACAGACCGGCTTCCACCGCAGACGCACCGACCGGAGCGTACGGACCCGCGCCATGGGTCGCGCGCGCCTTGCGGTCCATAAGGCGCCGCACGGAAGGCTCAAGGTCAGTAGCGTCAAACAATGTCTGGACTTGTGCAGGGGTGCTCATCAGGACTCGATTCTGGTGGTGCCATGAATGGCGCCGGCGTTGTAGGTGAGGTAATCCGGGTGCCATGACATGTCGACGTAACCCACGCCTTGAGCTCCATCGATCGTCGCGAGCATGGCGGTGTCACGCAGCGTCAGGCGGGGGTTGACGTCCCATTGGAAGTGGGGTCCGCCCTCGGTAAACCGCACTTTGATGGAACGATCCAGATCATCCGTGAACACGGCGTCGATGCTCTTGTGGAGCATGTTCTCGTCGAGGTCGTAGCTCATCTCCAGTCCTGTCAGGGGCGCCAGGGTGTTGTCGACGTGGACGTATCCTCGGAGGAAGCGCTGCCCCAAGGCGAGAATCTCGACTGCATGGACTGCTTGCCCGTCGGCTGTGAGGGCGTTGACCCATTTCATGTGGTGCATCGCCCCCCAGTCTCGGTCTCCCCAAGAGTGGTCTCGCTGGGCAGGGGTGCGCCAGGTGTAGTGACGGTCGTCGATCCTGAGATTGCCCACGGCCAGGCCACTCTGTTCGACGCGGTCGTCGGCGAAGAACGACGGGCACCCCTGCGGATGGCTGCCGTAAGCGTACGCAGGATGAAATCCCGTGAACTCCAGATCGATCTCGACACGGGCACCTGAGAACGAGACGTGAGAACTCATACCGTCCTCGGCCAGATTCATAGTGAGCGGGCCGACCTCCCAACGGTCGAACGACATGTCCTGAGGGACCTGGACTTGGTCGACCTTCTCGAAGATCTGTTCCGGCAGTGACGGCCCGAAGACTGCAAGCGCAGCGCCTGCCAAACCCTGTGCATTGACCCATGTATACACAAATGCGGTCACGTGGGGGTCAGGCGCCGGGATGACCCAGACCAGAGATTCTCGATGTTTGGCGCGGAGCGGGTCGAGTACGTGTCGAGCCTCCTTGCTCAACTGCGTGAATGCCAACTGCATTAACTCCTCCTGTGCGGGATTGTGAAAATGTGGCTAGAAAGGTGTTGATTTCCAGGGATCAGTTGAAAGGATCGCTGAGTGTGATTGATGCCCAGTACTTGTATTTCAATAATTAGTCCATTGATATGGTCCAACCATAGGCTTTAGGGCGGTAACGTCAAGGGGTCTCGCAAATTTTTTTGTAAACGGTCAGGTCATCACAACCCAAGGGGCCCGGATCCCCAGCAGCGTTAAGGTCCGCCACAGCACCAGCATCCGCGTTCACGCCTTCAGTCCGTTTCGCTAGTCGGTGCCGTCTTCTTCCGGGCACCGCGCAGCCCGGCCCTGATGAAGACAGGATCGGGAGCGTCAGCGAGGATAAGCTCCGTCGGCCTGGACCCGTACAAACGCCTGGGAACGGACAAGGAGGGTTCTCCTGAGTCGTTCGAGAACAACCCTCGAAATACCACCGGCGCTCAGGAGGTACAGCGCTGTTCCTCCGTATTGATCATCCAGGTGTTGTAGCGCGCTTTCCATGGCCGAGGCTGGGGTTTCAAACAACACTCGCACGTCGTCGAGGGATACCCCCGCCTCTTGGAACATCGGAGCGTAAGCCTCGACACGATTAGGGCGCAGCACTCCGGTGAGGGCGTAGTCGGCGACGGTGAGAGGCCTAGGCGCGCCTAGGACCTCCAGTACTAGGGCTATCAGGAGCCCGGTGCGATCCTTGCCTGCAGAACAGTGCACTAGCACGGGAATACGCTCTACGTCGGCAAGGACGGTAGCAGCAGCAGCGAACGTCCTCGCGTGGCGGTCCAGGGTATCGCGGTAGTACTGCGCTAAGTCCGCCTCCGTGAAGCGCGCCATCTCGCCGGCTTGGAGGCGTCGTATGAAGTTGGTGTCAGTGCCTTCGCCGCCTTCAGCGATAGGAAGTTCAAGCATATCTGCGCCGGTGGCCTGTTTCCAGTACGACGGCGTGCGCTCAACTTCATGCACCGCCCTCAGGTCAATAACGGTCCGAATTCCCAGTTCTTGGAACTTGTGCGCGTTTGCGGCACTCCATACGCCGTGTATGTCGTTCCCACCTTCCCCCACGAGCACTTCCGAGCGGAACAAGCGGCCACGGGCAACTGACATACCTTCGCCCGCCGGATAGCCCCCGACATCCCTTAGGTTGCTGGTCCCCGGAATCTGAATCCTTGTGTTTTCGATCGGCATAATGCCCGCCCTTCCCAGTTCACCTTTGGCCGATGCTGCGGTGACGCGAATCACAGGATTCCTTCACATCTGGCCTGTGTGATGCTACCTTTGGCTCCATAGTTTCAATGGTCATACCATAGACCTATTTTTGGACGAAAGGGACGCTGTGACACAAACCAAGGGCGTTGACTCCACTTATGGAGAGCCTGCTGCGATCTATGCTTTCGATCACGAGCACGCCATACCGGCACGGAAGCTGGTTGACATTCTCGGTGGTAAAGGGGCCGGGCTGGCAGAGATGACGGCTGCTCTAGGCATCGCGGTTCCACCTGGGTTCACCATCACACTTCCGGTTTCACGCCAGTACCGCCAGAAGGGATGGCCGACTGAGCTTGATGCCGCCCTCACCACGCATATGAAAGCGCTTGAGGCGAGAATGGGCAGATTTTTCGGGGGTCACGAGGATCCGCTCCTCGTCGCTGTGCGCAGCGGCGCCCCCGTGTCCATGCCAGGAATGCTCGACACCGTCCTGAACCTTGGCCTGAACGCACGAACGGTGACCGGTCTTGCCAATGTGTCCGGCGATGACTGGTTCGCCTGGGACAGCTTCCATCGGTTTCTGCACATGTTCGGCACGACCGTCATGGGAATCTCCGCTGAGAAACTCGACGGCGGGCCAGTGGGTAAGACGGTGGAACAAGTGAAAGCGTCAGTCGAGGCGCTTCAGGCCCGCATCCTTAAGCTGGGCGGCCGTCCGGTCCCGGAAGACCCTTGGCAGCAGTTGCGCGAGGCGATCGAGGCGGTCTTCAAGTCGTGGGACTGCGACCGGGCCAAGGCCTACCGCGCCAAGGAGAATATTGACGAGACCATAGGTACAGCAGTCAACGTCCAAGCCATGGTATTCGGCAATCGAGGGCAAAACTCAGGCACTGGAGTAGTATTCACCCGCAATCCGGCAACCGGCGAACCTGGCCCCTATGGTGATTATCTTCCTCGTGCCCAAGGCGAAGAGGTCGTGTCGGGCACGGCCCGGACGCTGCCGATAACACATCTCGGGGAGCATCAGCCGGAGGTGTACGCAGAGCTTCTTGCCGTTCTGCGTCGCCTCGAGACTCATTACCGCGACATTTGCGACGTCGAGTTCACCATCGAGGACGGACGCCTCTGGCTGCTCCAAACCCGGGTAGGGAAGCGAGGGTCCGTGGCCGCAGTGCGGGCTGCTGTCGACTTCGTTCATGATCCTGACATCAGCCTCACCCCGCAGGAAGCGTTGGAACGGGTTCCCGTCGAGACGCGCGAGAAGGCCCGCAAGGAGGTCCTGGCAGGCGGCGCAGCGGCCGCCTCTGACACAGATCTAATCGATCTCGGCCTGGGCGCCTCACCTGGACGTGCAACAGGTGCCGTCGTCCTAAGCAGCGAAGCCGCAGCCGACGCAGAGGGGGACATCATCCTGGTACGCCGTGAAACCAGCCCCGAGGATATTGCCGGGATGGCGGCCTCGGCCGGAGTCTTAACGACCACCGGGGGACTGGTCAGCCACGCTGCGGTCGTCGCACGCGGGTGGGGCATCCCCGCCGTAGTCGGCGCCCATAACATCACCTGGTACACGGACAGGCTTGTCGTCAGCGGCCGGGAGATCCGTGAGGGCGACGTCATTACGATTGACGGATCCACGGGACAGATCTGGCTTGGTGAAGTTGGCGGAAACGATGGCGGACCCCCGGACGATCTGCTCGCATTCGCACTTCCCCAGCTGGCAGAGCTCGAGAACTGGGCTACGCAGCTCGAGATCCCTGTCTAACCCAGCGACAGCCAGGACACAACCGTCGGCACAGCGACCCCTTTTCCAAGGCTCGGGCAAGGAGAGGGGTTCCGGCTGATACTTTGATTGAGGCCACCTAATTTGAGAGTGAAAACGCCTTTAAAGCGCCCATCCACTGTGTATGAATTGATACAGGAAAACCGGACCCCGGGAACACGCCGGGTGTGCCCAGCGGCGCTGTAGCTAACTCATCTCACTTACAGGTTGCACCTTTAATCCTCGTTGCGGTCGCTGTGCCATATATCATGAGCCGCCCTTGACGCGAGTATGAAAATGACCATTGAGAGCAACATCAGTGCATTCACAATGCTTGAAGAGTTTGGTAATACCCGACTGTTGCTCAGCAGAGGCTTGAGGTCCTCTGTGCGGATCCTTCCGTCTTCGACGGTTTAGTCCGAAATCCTGATTACTTCTGAATCGGAGCATGAAACAATGATTCTCGATAATGACGCTGAGTTCCACGAACTGCCCGCTGGCGAACCTCTGTGGGCTGAAACTAACTACTTTGGGTTTGAAATTCCGCAGGCTTCGGCGCACATTGGTCTATACTCGCTCTTTCGCCCAAATCTGGGCGTCGTCAATTCCGCGATCTTCGCCAATTCGCGGAAGGTGACCTCCGGCTGGGAGATCGACTATTGGGACCATCGTGCCTATTTGCCGCTCAGGAAACAGCCCCTGACGAACTTCACGCTCGACAACGGGCTCACGGTGGTCTGCCGCGAACCCAACCGAGTCTGGGACATCTCGTTTCACAACGACGTTGCGCTCGACGTGGAGGTGACCTTCGAGGCACTCATGGCTCCGTTCGATATGCATGACGCCGAAATGAATCCCCGGGCAAAGCGCACGGGCACTGACCTCTCCGCGTCCGCGCTGTGGGCGGGTGGTCACTTCGACCTAACAGGCAAGGTCACCGGCGAAGTCACTCTCCGCGGCTCGCGATATGAGGTCGACTCGCTGTCGACTATGGATCACAGCTGGGGTGTGCGCAGTGAGTACCAGCCGGGGACCATGACGTGGCTGCAGGCGCACTTCTCTCGCGATCTCGCGGTTCATGCGATGTTCCAGTTCGATCCCACCGTACCACTCGATCAGCCGCTCGACCTCGATCTGACCCATGGGTACCTCATGCGGAACGGATCCGTGATCGGTTTCAAGAACGGCGCGGGACGCACCGAACGAAACGGCCTCTACCAAGTGCGCACCACTCTTGACCTCGTGGATGCCGATGACCGCGAGTGGCACCTCGTGGGCGAAAGCATCACGCAGTTCCCCGCGGAGTACTGGCCTGGTTCAATGTCGATGATGGTCATGAAGAAATGGACGATGAATAACCTAACCGGTCACGGCACGAGTTCGGACTTTTACGACTATTCGCACTTCACAAAGTTGTTCCCTGGCTGATCCGACTACGCTGCCGCCAACACCGTTTGCTTCGGTCCGTCAGGTGCTGGTCTTTGATGGCGCGTAGCGGATGGGTGAAGCCCGAGGGTTCTGACGGTTGAATGATCACTGGTGCGCTCACACGGTGTTCCGACCGAAGACGGTCGATGTGGTGATCGCTCAGACCCGCGCGTGCCGGACAGCGCAACCGGCTGCTGCCGGCGCGCTCGATGGCCTGTTACGTGAGCGGATATCCAGCCCTACGCGCGCGCCTATGGCCAGCCCGAAACCAAGAGCGGACCCAGGATCGCTTGTAAGCCCGCAGATGGCCAGCCAGAGTAGTTTGACCGCAGCGAGGACGTTGGGAAAATGGCCGCGGTTCTTCATGATTTTGCGCGGTTTGGTAGTAGTTCAGCGATTTGATGGCATTGGTCGTGCAGATGCTCCGGTGAAGTGCTGGAGGGAAGGCCAGGAACGGGATGAAATTGTTCCAACTGTTGCGCCAAGAGGCATCCGTGGCCGGAGACTTAGTGCCCAAGGGCGAGGTCTCGAAGTCATGGAGCGCTCCTTCGGCAGCGTCGATCGTCGCAGTGGTATAGATCGGTCCGAGGGCGGCTGCGACCTTCTCACGGTCCTGGTAACCGACGAACTGCATGGATGCACGGATCAGGTGCACGTCGCAGGTCTGCACGGTGGCCCGCGACCAGGTTGCAGCGATTGCTTCGGGGAATCCGGTCAGGCCGTCACACCAGACGACCAGCACGTCTTTGACCCCGCGGTTGGCCAGCTCGGCACAGACGCCGGCCCAGAACTTTGCGCCTTCGGTTGCCTCCACCCAGGTCCCGAGCACGTGCTTGATTCCGTCCATGTCCACCCCGACCGCAATGTGGGCGGCATTGTTCCGGATCTGCGCGCCGTCACGGATCTTCAGGACGAGGGCGTCCAGATACAGGATTGAAAAAATCCGATCCAACGGCCGTTGCTGCCAAACGAGGACTTCTTCAAGGACCTCATCGGTCATCTTCGAGATCGTCTCGCGTGAGAGCTCAGTGCCGATGGTGGATTCAAGATGGTGCTGGATATCGCGGATCGACATTCCGCCCGCGTAGAGGCTGACGATCATGTCGTCCAAGCCGCCGGTGCAGCGTGTTCCCTTGGGTACCAGTTGCGGAGTGAAGGAGCCCTTACGATCGCGCGGTATGGCCAGTTCAACGTCTCCGACCTGGGTGGCCAATGTCTTGGGAAAAGAGCCGTTGCGCGCGTTCGGCAGCAACCGGGCCGCGCTTATCGTAACCTAGATGTTCGGAGAGCTCTGTCTGGAGTCCGCTCTCCAGGACCGCCTTGATCATTTGGTTCAGGAAGCCGTCCTTCCCATCGATCTGCAGCTCACCGGAATCAATCTGCTTCATCAGCTCATCAAGGATCCGCTGTCTCTGAGTCTCTCCATGTCCCGGCGGTAGCCACCTTCGCCGGCGAGCTCGTCCTTAAGCCCGTCGTTTCCATTTGTCATGGTCATAGTGTTCTCCCATGCGGACAGACGCCGGAACACCTACAAAAACCATCTGACACCTCCCCAGCTCTCCAGACACGTTCCGTCCAGCCGCCGGCCCTTGTAGAACCCGACTCCGGCCGGCACGGCCGGTGACTAGCGCGGCGATCAACTCCGGGCCGAGCCGGGTGCAGGCCTCGCAGATCGCCGCCTTCTGCCAGACATGGAACCGGCCGCTGAGCCATTCCATCCCCGGCCAGCAGCGACCGCATGACTTCTTCATGCGACCCGACCGAAAACAACGCCAAAGCAACGCGTAGTAAACCATCAGCCATGCCGGCAGAAGCCGGTTGGGCTGCTCGCCGCACCGGTGCACTCGATCACCTCGTCGACGACATCAGGAGGGAAACCTGCGTCATCACGCCAAGCGAGACATAATCGTTCAACCGCTCAAGACCTTCGGGCTTCACCCATCCACTACTGGCCATGCCCGGCACACTAAGACAACTGTATTGGCGCTGACTTCCGTTGGTACCAATCAGCTTGAACCTCCGCCTCACTCGTCAGCGTCAGTCCGCTCCCGTGCGAGTGTTGTGAGAAGATCTTCGTGAAGCTCCATCCAGATGTCGTGGTACGAATCCGAGAGCGGACGGGCGAGGGCGCCACCCTCACCGCTGCGGAAGGCGTTCAAGGACCGGTCGAATCGCGGCTGATAGTACTCGAACCTGTTCATGACAGCAGAGGCGGAAGCCAGGATGGAGGACACCTGCGCGTGGACATCAATGAGACGTGGCAATACTACTCCTATATCACCTTTTGCGATGAGCTGCCAGTCCGTCGTCACCTTCTTGAACTGCCGGTTAGGCACGAGGAATGCTTCGTAGATGGGGTTCAGAGCCGTGATCCTATCTGTTGTCACAGCTGCTTCAAGGAGTTGGGAGTGTCTGTCCCTGCCCGAGGAAGTCAGCGTAAAGCCCTTAATCCTCCCGGAGCGGTGCTTGACAAGCCCGTTCTCGCCGGCAGTTGTCAGAAAACTATGGATGTCGGCGGCGTGCATGCCGACGCTCTCTGACAATTGTTCGGCATCAGCGAAGCCTCGCACCTTCAGTGCGTGCAGTATGTGGAACTCGTCGATTTCAACTTTGATGGACACGGAACCTCCATGGTCATGGTCTCTAGGTTAGGGGATGGCCGCGGAAATGATTGATACAAAGTGATGATCTGGTTGACGGGAAGAAAGCGAATCCCAACCGACATTTCCGAGGGCGCGAAGACGGCTTAGCGGGATTATCCGTATTTCCGGTAATAGCTGTCCCGCTTCGCCGCCTGAAAGGACGTTCTCTGCCCATGGCCGTCGCGTTGGACTTCGCCGGCTCTGAGCCTGCGAAGCGGCCTCTGGACGCCGGATCTAACCGTCGAGCGCTGCTGCCTACACGCGCTCTAGGCTCCTGGTTGCAGGCAATCAACCGCCCGTGGCACCGGATCCGGACAGGGAGCGAGGACCGGGCCGCCGGGCTCGACATACCCTTTCATGCCAGTAGCCTCATCGGTACTCGTCAGTTGCGGGTTGGCAACTGGCAATCAGCCCTCAAGTTTCAAGGCGCGCACCGGGCAGCGACGTACGGCCTGCTCCACCGAGGCGAGTTCGCTACCGGGCAGCGGACCCTCGAGGACCTCGAGGTCTCCGTTGTCGTTGATACTGAACACGTCGGGTGCCGCGAACTCACATTGCCCGTGGCCCTCACACAGGTCCCAATCGACGACGAGCTTCATTGCTTCTCCGTTCATCTCTGTAGTGGTGATCATGACGTTTCGACAGCCACCCGCAGCCGTTTGAAAGCGTGGAACTGGTTGGTATGCAGCCGATCCGGTTCTTCTAGGGGGCGGAATCGGATCCCGCGCTCCAACACCTTCTGGAAGAACGTAGTCACCTCGGCGCGTGCCAGATGTGAGCCCATGCAGGCATGGATGCCCCAGCCGAATCCCAGGTGGTCGTTAGGTGATCGACCGATGCGCAAGGCGTCCGGGTCCTCAAAAATTTCCGGGTCGCGGTTGGCGGCCTGGAACCAGAGAACAACCTTGTCGCCTTCACGGATTGTCGTTCCCTGCCACTCGACGTCTCGGGCCGCCGTGCGGCGCATCGCACGGATGGGTGTGACGAACCTCAGTAGCTCCTCGATTGCGGGCCTGAGGAGCGAATGGTCCGCCACGAGTGCGTCCCACTGATCGGGAAACTGGTCGAATGCGAGGACGGCGCCGGTGATCAGGTTGCGAGTTGTCTCGTTGCCCGCACCCACCAGCACGAAATAGTAGGCGGCGAGGTCTTCCCAGCTCAGCGGCTCGCCGTCGATTTCTGCGGCGACGAGCTTCGAGATGATGTCGTTGCGCGGCTCGGCGCGGCGTTTCGCAGTCAGTTCGCGGAAATAACCGAAAAGTTCCTCGCGCGCACGCTCTTTCTCGTCCGGACCCTTCATGAACTCGGGGTCGTCAGAAACTACCCGATTGGTCCAGTCCAAGAGCAGTCCGCAGTCCTCGAGGGGAACGCCCAGCACCTGGCCGAGCACACGGATTGGCAGGAGAGCGGATACGGTGCTGACAAGTTCTATTTCATTCTGCTCGGCTACTGAGTCGAGGATGTCGTCGACCGCTTCGGCGATGACGTCATGCCACTCCGATATCTTGACCGCCCGAAGATGCGGTGTGACAAGTTTGCGGAGTTTTCCGTGGCGGGGCGGGTCGGTGTTGTGGACGGTACTTGTTCCTCCTTCCACCTTGCGGCTGAGGATTTGGGTGCCCTCGCCGTTGATGAAGGTCAGGGGGTCGTTCACCACCTCGATGATGTCCGAGTAGCGTGTGAGCGACCAGAACCCCGGCCCCTCGGGTTCCGTGTTCCAGTGCAGGGGCTCTGCCGCCCGGAGTCGTGCAAGAAGATCGTTTTCGGTGCCGTCGATGAACGGGGCAAGGTCCATCAGGTCGATATCCGAGTCAGGCTTGGTAATGGTCACAGTAACTTCCTCCGTCACTTGCGGATATTCGAAACATGGGGAAAGCCGTTGCCGAAGAGCAGGACCGGAGTCAGGATTTCGGCGGCGCGGTCACTGGTTAGGACGGGCCAGGCAGCGATGGCATTGGGGTGCATGGTATCGAACCCCTCTTCCTGGAACTTGTCCCAGATGCCCACTTTCGAGGCATGGGGCAGGAGGAACTCCCTGGTGTAAACCATGACCCCGTCACGGATTTTCTCTTCCTTCGACTTCTTGGCAAGGACCTTGTACATGTCAAGCGTTCCCCGCTGACAGTGATCGGAGATCCTGGCCATCTCCTCCTTCGACAGGACCCTGATGTCACTCATCGGTGTATCGATCTTGTCGCGGGCAAAGACGACCCCACCCTCGAGATAGTCGAGGTAATTGGAGGGTTGCGTGAAGGTCGTCTGGATCTCATTGACGGTGGCCGCCACCTTCTCGGATGAGAAGACCATGATCTGAGTTACGGCATAGGGCAGCCCTGCTGCTACACCCGCCCACGGGTAGGCGGTCTCATTGAGGAAGTGGTCGCGTACGATGGCGAACCGTCCGCCCGGCAGGGGGTACGGTCCCGTATCAGCCATGCCCGCACGGCAGTCGTAGTGCAACATGAAGCCAAAGAGCTCAGTACGGGCATTGAACTTGCGGAAGGCGGCAAGCTCCTCCGGGTCCTCCAGCGGTTTCACCTGATCGATCAACAGCTGGAGCACATCCGGTGCGAGCGTGGGTACGGCGTACTGGCGCCCGGAGACGAATCCGCTGCCGCCGCCCCACGTACCGTGCTGGAGCCGGCGCCCGAACTGGATGATCGTGTCCAGGTCTTCACGCCGCCCGTCGGCTGTGTCCTGTTCAAGCTCAATGCCGATGCCTCGGCCCAGGATGGGACACACCGAAGCGGCCCAGTTACGAGTGACGTTGACCTTGGTCCCGATCTCCCGGCTCGAGGTCTTCGCCAGGTCGAGAAGGCCGTCGACGCCGATCTCCTCCGTAAGCATCCGGATGAATCGGGGGTAGTTGTTCCACTGTTGAACGAACGAAATGGTCTCATACTCCTGACGCGGAATGAGCCCGGACTCTCCTTCGGATGCCCGCCCCAGGATGAAGTCGAACAGGTTCCACGCCGCATAGTCAAGCCAGCTATTGACTTCAGCAGCGTTCAGTTCGTCCCGTCTAACATCCTCATCGGTGGTGTCCATGAATGGCACGGCGACGCGAGAGCGCATCTGTTTGTCGCCCTCGATGCCCTGTGGCACTTCGCCGAGAAACGCGGAGAGGTACTTCTCCACGTCTATGGTTTCCGCCATTAATTTCCCCCTCCTTTGACACCCACCAGGAAGACCTGGCCTTCGTCGCCGGCGATGTCCAGCCGGACCCGGGTCCCGTCCGCCGGGATGGTCTCACCGCGGGAGGTGGAGATCCCTTCACTGAAATACGCGGACATTACGCACGGGATCCCGAACTCGCGGGAAAGGATGCCCAGGTGGCTTTCAGGCGCACCCTGAAGAGTGATCAGCCCGGCGACACCTGCCATGAGCGCAGGCGACATGAAGGTTGTAGTTCCACCGCGGGAAATGACCACCGTTGACTCGACGTCCGGCCCATCGATGAATTCGAGCACCTCTTCGGGTGAGTCGAGGAAGCGGATCGTGCCTGTCGCACCTTTCTCGGATGTAAACGCTTTGATGCCTGAGCCGATGAGCGTGTGTTCCTGCATTTTTGCCTCCAAGGTTTGACTTCGATCCGAAACCCACGCTTCCGCTGATAGGTAGGACCATTGGAATGGATCAACTGTTTATGTAGTATGTGATTTACACAACATCTTGTCAAGAAGGGTAGCTGCTCATGATCGACCAGCATGACGACGTCTACATCAATGGTCGCTGGCGGCCGTCGCACTCGGTCCGCCGGTCCCCCGTGGTAAACCCAGCGACCGGTGAGGAGTGGGCTTCCGTTCCCGACGGTAACAGGGAGGACATCCACGACGCCGTAAGCGCGGCACGTCGGGCATTCCCGGTCTGGGCCGGCACCTCACCGGCCGAGCGTGCAGATCTGATTCTTCGACTGGCGGACCAGATCCAGGCACGCGCGGGCGCACTGAGCAAACTCATCACGACCGAGAACGGGACACCCGTTGCCGAAAGCAGCTCCGCCCCCGGGCACGCAGCGGCCCACCTCCGTCACGTTGCCGGCCTCGTGAACCTGCTCACGGATGCGGACGTTCGGTTAAACCCTATGGCCGCGGGCTCATCAGTCGTACGAAGGCACCCTGTGGGAGTGGCAGGGCTGATCACTCCGTGGAACTTCCCATTGGGTCTTATCATCATCAAGCTGGGCCCCGCTCTCCTGGCCGGCTGCACCGTGGTCCTGAAACCGGCCCCGGAGACTCCCATGGCAGCCCGCCTCCTAATGGAAGCAGTGGAAGCCTCCGGCTTTCCGCCTGGCGTCGTCAACCTTGTTACCGGCTCGACCGAAGCAGGCACCGCGCTGGTGGATCACACGGGCGTTGACAAGATTTCGTTCACAGGCTCGACCGAGGTCGGCCGCGCTATCGGTGCCGCATGCGGGCGGCTACTGCGCCCGGTCACCCTCGAACTCGGGGGCAAGTCCCCCGCCATCGTCCTGGATGACGTAGACCCTTCCGTTCTCGCCGCGAACATCCTCCGTGTTTCCATGCGCAACACGGGACAGACATGTAAGGCCTGCACCCGTCTGCTGGTCCCCGCCCACCGGCATGACGAGTTACTTGATCTCGTGGCAGATGTCGTCTCATCTGCCCCGATCGGGGACCCGTGCGATCCAGCGACGTTCTTCGGGCCGCTCGTGTCGGCACGCCAGCGCGAACGCGTGCTGCGGTACGTAGACATCGGACGCTCCGAAGGTGCCAAGACGGTGGTTGGGGGCGGAGTCCCCACCGAACTGGAGCGCGGATTCTATGTGGAGCCGACAGTCTTCCGAGATGTCATCCCCAACATGCGCATCTCCCAGGAGGAGATCTTCGGCCCCGTTCTCGCAGTGATTCCATACTCAGACATTGATGAAGCCGTCGCGATCGCCAATGACTCACCCTTCGGCCTTGCGGCCACCGTCTTCGGAGCCGACGTCGAACGCGCACGTGCCGTCGCCGAAAGACTCGACACCGGCAACGTAGGGATCAATCACTACGGATCGAACGCCTCAGCACCGTTCAGTGGCCACAAGGCAAGCGGCCTGGGGACCGAGTTTGGGCCCGAGGGCCTGACTCAGTACCTCACCTACACATCCATCCACCTTCAAGACTGACACGTGTCAGAGACCAATGACGACGAGGAGACACACCCCATGAGAGCAGCCGTGATGTGGGAAGCAGGCACCCCCTTCGATGTCAGGCACGTCGACATCTCCGCCCCCGCCGCCGGGCAGGTGTCCGTCGATATCCGGGCGTGCGGTATCTGCGCTTCAGACCTCTCACTGACCACGTCCTTCGGACAACCCACCCCTGTTGTGCTCGGGCACGAAGGTGCCGGCGTGGTCACCGGGCTCGGCGAGGGGGTTGAGAATATTTCGGTCGGCGACCACGTCGTAATCGTCTGGGTTCCCCCATGCGGTCGGTGCACCGCGTGCCGCCGAGGTGACGACTATCTCTGCGCGAACCGCCGCTCTTCCGCGGACGCGCGGGCGGGCCATGGAATCGCGCGGCCATCGCCGTTGAGCATTAACGGCCAGCTAGTGCATCAGGGCATGTCCACCTCCACCTTCGCGGAGCAGACCGTGCTGCCAGCCAATGCAGTGGTCCGTATCGACAATGACGTACCGTTCGACGTTGCTGCGATGATGGGCTGTGCGGTGCCTACGGGAGCCGGCGCCGCCCTGCGCAGTGCACGGGTCCAGCCGGGGGACAATGTTGCGGTGATCGGTTGTGGTGCGGTGGGACTGAACGCGATCATGGGTTCCATCGTCGCCGGCGCTGCGCGTGTCATTGCAGTCGACCCGCTGGCCGCACGTCGCGAGTTCGCACTGACTCTTGGAGCCACCGAGGCAGCCAGCTTTGAGGAGTTCACGGCGTCGTTTACAAACTTGGACGTCGTCATCGATGCAGTCGGGCATCCGCCGACGGTTCTCGCAGCATGGAAAGCCGTACGCCGTGGTGGCACAGTTACGGTTGTGGGAGCAGGGCGCCCGGACCAAGTCGTAGAGATCCCCGCCTACGAACTCTTTCATGACGACAAAAAACTCACCGGCAGCTTCCACGGGGGAATCAGCATGCACCGGGACCTACCCATGCTCGTAGGCCTGTGGAGAAGCGGACGCCTACCTATCGAGCGCTTGATCAGTGGCACGGCGGACCTTGACGACATCAATGAGGTCGTCAAAGCACAGCAGTCCGGCCTCGTGGTCAGGACAATCCTCACTCCCGGGCACTGACCCCTCTTACCGTGTTGCCAACTATGCGACTTCTGCTTCTTCGGCACGCTCAGACGCCCTCCAACGTCCTCGGTCTGCTCGACAGCCGTATCCCCGGGCCCGACCTCACCGACCTCGGTCGCGCGCAGGCCGCAGCGGTCCCCCGCGCGCTAAGCGCTTATCCAGTTAGCAGCGTCGCAGCGTCGACGATGGTGCGCACCGAGCAGACCGGTCGGCCGCTCGCTGAAGAGCGGGCCCTCACGGTCGCGGTCGAGCACGGGGTGCACGAGATCCTCGCGGGGGACATGGAGATGGCCGCGGGAGGGGAAGCCCTCGCCCGCTACGTGAAGATCGCGTGGGGTTGGGCGGCAGGCGACCTTAGTCCTCGCATGCCAGGGGCTGAGAACGGGCGCGAGTTCTTCGATCGTTTTGACGACGTTGTCGACCGAGTGATGGGGCGCGGCGAGGAGTTTCCGGTCATTGTCAGCCACGGGGCAGCAATTCGCGTCTGGACTGGCCTGCGCTGCGAGAACTTACCTGATAGTTTCGCGGCGGACGCCGAACTGCACAACACCGGTAGCGCGCTCGTCGAGCGGTCCACCAGCGGGCGCTGGAAGCTCCTTACGTGGAACGCTTATCCCGCTGGCGGCACGGCGTTACACGGTCAGAGCGGTCAAAACGATGGGCCGACCGGCTCCCTTACCGAGATCGACCTGCGTTAGAGAAGTTACGTCCGGGTACTTCGGCCAACTTCACCCGCGTCACCGACACCGATGTCCTTTGCCGGCTCCATCCCGCCCTCCCACGTCCTCGACCTACTGAAGCTGCCCGCCACGGGCCGAGCCCTGGTGGATGAATCCCGGTTCAGCGGGCTCACCGCGGTGGAGGGGCGCGGGTGGTTTGCGAGACCGAACGCCGGGCCATCCTCACCCACTCTGGCCAAACCCCAAACGAAGCTCACTGAGCTTGCCGAGACCCTGAACGTGGCAAGGCCCGGCGAACGACCGGGGAACTCACCGGGCACATCCAACAGGGGCCTACCGCTCACAATCGGATGCCAAATTTGGGTTCCGGGAGCTCAAGGACAGCCGTGGTCTCGTTTTCGCCCATGCACCACTGGACCGAACACAGCATCCGCGTCCACTCCTTCACCGGCGTCCTGGCCCTGCAGATCGCCCACCTCATGCGACGGGAAGCCGAGAACGCGGGCGAGCACCACTCGGTGAGGGACCTGCTGGAGAGGCTGGCAGGCATCCAGGAAACCGTGATGATCTATCCCTCCACCGGAGGTCAGCCTAAGGCGCGGCGCACGCTCACCGAACAGATCGACACCCGCGCCCGGCTCGCCACGATCTTCGACCTCAAAAGATGGGCACGCCAGAAAAGTTAGGTCATACACTTCAGGCGATCAAACACCACTTCTGACTAGGCATAACACGAGTCTCTATCTTGCCAGCCGGGTAACCCCCGCTAGACTCAAGCCGCGGCGGCCGCGACGTGGCCCTGACTGGGGGCCGGTGAACTCGGTCGTTAAGAATGGCTGTCAAAAGACGTGCTCCGGACGCTGGATATCTTTGGAGGTAAACTCCGGACCATTTTGTCTCCGATATTGAGCGAGGTTAGATGCGGCAGCGGTGCTTACGCACCGTTCAAAAGACGCACGTGGTCCGGGTTCAGATCGGAAATCTTGTCGACTCCCAGAAGCCGCATGGTACGGGCGGTTTCCATTCGCAGTATCTCGACGGCGCGGTCCACTCCCTTCCGCCCGCCTGCCATCAGACCATAGAGATATGCGCGGCCGATCAGGGTAAAGTCGGCCCCCAGGGCCAGGGCGGCGACGATGTCTCCGCCGCTCATGATTCCAGTATCTAGCATGATGGCCGTTTGGCCTTTCAACGTGCCGGCGATTGCGGGAAGAAGATGAAGGGGGATGGGCGCCCGGTCAAGCTGCCGGCCGCCATGATTGGAGATCACGATCCCGTCAGCACCGTGGTCGACTACCCGTTTCGCGTCATCGACAGTCTGGATCCCCTTGACCACGAGCTTGCCCTTCCAGCTCTCGCGCAGCCATGCCAGGTCGTCGAAGGACAATGTGGGATCGAACATGGAATCGATCAACTCCGCCACGGTGCCGGAGTAACGCGACAGGGAGGCGAAGGCCAGAGGCTCGTGTGTCAGAAAATTGAACCACCAGGCGGGACGGTATGAAGCGTCCAGCACTGTTTTCAGGGTTAACGCCGGTGGAATGGTCATGCCGTTACGGACATCCCGCAGACGTGCTCCGCCCACGGGAGTGTCCACCGTAACCATCAACGTGTCATAACCAGCCCGAGCGGCGCGTTCAATCAAGCCTATTGAACGTTCCCGATCTGCCCAAAGGTACAGCTGAAACCAGTTCGTTCCCTCAGGCGCGGCGGCCGCAACATCTTCAATGGAAGCCGTTCCCATGGTGGAGAGCGTGTAGGGAATGCCCGCCGCAGCCGCCGCCGTTGAACCCGCGTATTCGCCCTCGGACTGCATCATGCGGGTAAACCCGGTAGGTGCTATCCCGAAGGGAAGCATTGATGACTGCCCCAGAATTGTCGTGCCCAGGTCTACGTCTCGGACGTTTCGAAGAATGCCGGGTCTGAATTCCAAATTCAGAAAAGCCTCCCGGGCCCTGCGGAGCGTGATCTCCGCTTCCGCCGCACCGTCGGTGTAGTCGAAGGGTGCGCGGGGAGTGCGCCTCTTGGCTATGACACGCAGGTCGGCGATCGTGTTGGCCTTCTTCAACCGCGCTTTGGTTCCAGCCGCGGGCTTCTTGATCTGCATAAGCGGGGCCAGTTCACCAAGCTTGGGAACCCGGCGCTGGAGCGCAGGAGGAGCGTTCTGATGCATTTGTAACCTCTAATCGGTATTGAAGCAAAGGTATGGTAGGACCACATTCGGGCAACAGGCTATCTGCTGTGGTCCGACCACGCAAGGTAGGATCAGATGATGAAAAGTCATCAGCTGGTCCTCAACTGGATCGACGACGAACTCCAGACCGGCCGGCTGGCCCTTGGCCAGCGGCTCCCCGGCGAACGGGCCCTTGCCCAGCAGCTCTCGGTATCCCGCAACTCGGTTCGCGAGGCTATCCGCATCCTGGAAGCTATGGGGGTGGTCCGCTCTGCCGTCGGTTCCGGTCCAGACGCAGGCACCTTGGTGACCGCCGATCCGACAACAGCCCTCGCCTCCGCGATCAAACTACACATGTCGACATCGCACCTGCAGGTCAAGGACATCGTTCAAACCCGCGTTGCCCTCGAAACCTGGGCGGCTGCTCATGCAGACGCGAAATCCAAGGGTTTCGAAGAGGCAGAAGCGCTTCTGGCTGCAATGGATGCCAAGGACCTAGGGGCGGCGGAGTTCCTTACCCTTGATGCGCGCTTTCACGTTGCCGTCTCTTCGGCCGCAGGAAACGTATTGATAAGCGCTATGATGTTCTCCCTGCGCGAATCCATCCAGCGTTACGCCGGCGAACTTACCAGCAATTTGCCCGACTGGGAGTTAACCTGCAACCGCTTACGCAGTGAACACCACGGAATTATCGCCGCTATCCGGCGCGGAGACAGTGTGGGGGCGTCCGATCTAATTCGGGACCACATTGAGAACTATTATCGCGAAGCAGGCCTGGGAGGTCCAGACACATCATCTGCCCCATAAAGTGCGCACAGGTACCGCACGTGAAAACCTTCAGTTTCTGGAGGTGGGGCGGCGGCGTCGCGGGAGTGACACCGGCGCCCAGGAACTCCGGGCAGGATCACCGGCAACCACCAGCGGCCCCGACGCTACGACCGGCGGCTGCTGCGCGAGTTCTACTTCTGCCCACTCTCGGCCCTGAAAAGCTGCCCCGCCTCATGGGCCTGCTACGACCGCAAACGCGGTGAAGGAAAAATCCACATCTAGGCCAGCCTGTCCCTGGCCCAGCGGTGCCTGAACGTCCTTTGGGCCATGCTGCGCGAACGGAATCGTATATGATCCGCGGGTGTACCCAGGAATACCTGAGAGCCTTCGAAACCGGTGCGGGCCTCGCTGACGCTCGGACTGTGAAAGCGTTTTCTGTTTTTTGCTGCTGTCCGGTGGATCACACGTGCCTGCTCCACCGGCTCAACCGTCCTGCGGATGGCCGCCTGCCCTTCGGGTTGCCCGGCTCCGACGGCCTCAGCTCCGCGCTGCTTCGCCAGCAGGCAAAACAACGGGGGAGAGGGAGATCCCGTTCTGTCGGCCACCACACCTGCCCCGCCTGAGTGAGAGGAGCACAGCGTCATGAGCATTCAGACCATCGTCGCCATCACCGCCGACACCGGGGAAACGGCCATCGTTCCCGTCCTTCCCGCAGATGACCGCCCCGGGGACGGATACGCCGGATGGACATCCTCGAGGGCGCCGGCTGGGTGGTATTGCCGCACTGGGGCAGCGAGGGCTGGGACGCCGGAGCCTGGCCGCTGATCATTCCCGCCGTCGCCCGCACACGCGACCGGAACGGTGAACTCTTCGGCAACGGCCAGTACGTGGAGGGCGACACCGCTGATAAACCGCCCGCCCCGGAATGGAAGCCCTACCCCGGTCTGGCCGGGTAAAGATCCCCCAGCAGGTTCTGCTGCCCCGGACGCACGCCGGCCGGGGCAGCCTAGGACAAACATCGTTACATGACAGGCAGGGGCACGATGCACAGTTTGGCTGCACTGACAATTCCTGCTGCCCTGATGCTGCCGTTGGCTGGTTGCGGCAACGGTCCACAGTTGAGGTTTCTGCACCGGTGACTCCGGCAGGAACCACCGAAGCTGCCACGGAGCCCGAGGCCTTGCCCTCGTCCACAACCGCCGTCCCGACGAGCAGTCCCCCGCTGGAGACCCCTGGTCGACGACTTGGGCTTCATCAGTCTTGACGAAATCCCTGCTTTCTATCTGGCCGCGGTCGAAAGCTTTCCTCACCCCATTCCCGCCGAAACGAACTGGCCTGCAGGTATTCCCGGCGGCTACAACGACCCTCACGGACTGTACGAGGCCGAATCGCCTGGCGAGACCATAGCCTCCAATAATTGGCACTGCGCCTGGGAAGGCGAGTTGCTGGACGCCCCCGAAAGCAATGACCGGGGCCGGCAAACAGCGGCCCTGACAATGCTCGATATCTGGGTTTCCGATCCCTACTTCACGGAAAAAATCGAGGGCCCTGAGCAGCTTTGGAAAAGCCATGTGCTCGATCCAGCCAAGAACGGCGATCTCCTACGGATGAAGCGCGAATACTGGAACTGCCCGACGCCGGACTAAGTACCGACGACTAGCGGTGTTCGACCGCCACGGCCCGGCCTCCCACAGGATCTGGCCCGGCGGCTGAGCGTGTTGACCAGGTGCCCCAGCGCCATGGTTTTGACCGGCAGCCGCGTGGAGGCACTGATGGTGGCCAAGGCCCTGCGGACAGAGACGCCGGCTGCCTTTGTTTCGGCTTCCCGGCGCGCCCGACGCGCGCTTCCCCGCCGCGACAGCCAAGGCCAGAGTGCTCATCGCCAAGGCCGTCGGCCCGATTGCGAGCAAGCTCGCGGGACGAGTGGCACAGAGGAACGACCCCGAGCGCCTGCGTTCAGTCGTGGTTCGGCCATTGGCGAAGATCATTCGGCCCGTGCTGAAGAGCCCGAGGTCGAGCGTGCTGGGCCCCGTCGATACGGCGCCCTACTACGCGCTCAAGGTCGAGGCCAGCGTACTCGGCACTGTCGGTGGCCCGAAGACCGACGCCCTCGGACGGGCACTGGACACCGAGGGCAAGGTCATCAATGGCCTGTACGCCGCCGGCAACGCAGGCGGCGCACCCACGAAGGGGTTCTACGGAGGCGCTGGCGGAACGATCTCGCTCGGACTGGTATTCGGCTACCTGGCCGGACGCGAGGCAGCCCGGCGGCAGGACGACGCCTGAACACCATGTCGGTGGTGACCTCGACCGTCGAAACGGCGGTCGAGGTCACTCCTCACGGCAACACGCTTCGCTGCGGTGAAGGCCTCGCCACTTGAAGCCTCTCGGTCCCGGCAGGTCAATGATGTGGTCCTTGGGCCGCAGCCGGCCGCATCGGAACAAGCGGTCTCTGGCGGGCCGTGCCCCGCGGTCCTAGCATGGGCGGTAGGTCCCTTCGGGGCGTTAGGTCCCCACGCAGGAAAGGAGCCAGGATGGGTCCCATGCGGCAGGACGCCCAGCCTCCAGGCCTCGCCGACGCCTTTCGCGCCGCGTTCTCCGCCCATCCCGCCGGTGTAGCGATTGTCACCGCCGCGGGGCCGGGTGGTCCGGCGGGCATGACCGCGTCTTCGGTGATTTCGGTATCTGCGGAACCTTCAGTTCTCGCGCTTTCCATCGCCCGCGGCACCGAATCCGGAGCCGCGCTACTGGCGGGTGAGTCGCTTGCCGTTCACCTGCTCACAACCGCCAACCGCCGGCTTGCGGAACTTTTTGCGCGGCCCGGTTCGCACCGCTTCGGGTTCGACATGGACTGGCACACCGCGCCGACTGGCGAGCCGATCATCCGCGGCGTCGGCACAGTGCTCCGGTGCAAGCCCCTTGACCGGATGCCCGCCGGAACCGGCGTTGTTCTGGCCGCTCAGGTTCTTCAGGTGCTCGACGGGGGCTCGCTCGCCCCTGCACTGGTATACCAGCGCCGGACTTACTACGCTTTGGACGCCTGGTCGGCCCTGCCCTCCCGGACCTGATTCTGGTTCACGGCAACAGCGCAAGCCGCTGTGCCCGATCGCGGCAAGGGCACCAGAGTCGACAGCATCACTTCAGAAACAAGGGCCGTTGTTTCCATGCTGATTCTCAAGCAAATGAAACTAACCGTGTTCAACCGCCATGTTGGCGAAGCGGGAGTAGTGGCCCTGGAAGCCCACCACGATGGTCTTGGTCGGACCGTTACGGTGCTTGGCCACAATCACGTCCGCTTCGCCCGCACGCGGGGATTCCTTGTCGTAGATGTCCTCGCGGTGAAGCAGGATGACCATGTCCGCATCCTGCTCGATCGAACCCGATTCACGCAGGTCCGAAACCATCGGCTTCTTGTCGGTGCGTTGCTCGGAACCACGGTTCAGCTGCGAAAGCGCGATCACCGGAACCTCGAGTTCCTTGGCCAACAGCTTGAGCGCACGGGAGAACTCCGAGACTTCCTGCTGGCGGGATTCGACGCGCTTGCCGGAGGACATCAGCTGAAGGTAGTCGAGCACCACCAGCTTCAAGTCATGGCGCTGCTTGAGCCGCCGGCACTTGGCACGGATCTCCATCAGCGACATGTTGGGGCTGTCATCGATAAATAGCGGGGCGTCATTCATCCGGCCCATGGTGGTAGCGATCTTGCCCCACTGCTCGTCCTTGATGGTTCCCTTGCGCAGGTCCTGCAGGCCGATGGTGGCCTCCGCGGAGAGGAGGCGCATGGCGATTTCGTTTCGACCCATTTCCAGGGAGAAGAAGACCGTCGTCATGTTGTTTTTAATGGCTGCCGAGCGCGCAAAATCCAATGCGAAGGTGGATTTGCCAACTGCGGGGCGTGCCGCGATCACGATCATCTGACCGCCATGCAGGCCCTGGGTGAGTTCGTCGAGTTCATAGAATCCGGTGGGGACACCGGTCATACCCTCGCCGCGATGGCCGGCGGATTCGATCTCGTCGACGGTGCCTTCGATGATGTCCTTCAACGGGACATAGTCCTCGGCGGTCCGCCGCTCTGCAACCTTGTAGATCTCCGCCTGCGCCTCGTTGACGATCGCGTCGACCTCGCCGTCGTGGGAGTAGCCCAACTGGACGATCTTGGTGCCGGCGTCGACGAGGCGGCGGAGCACTGCGCGTTCGCGGACGATCTCCGCATAGAAGCCCGCATTGGCAGCTGTCGGCACGGACTGAATCAGCGTGTGCAGGTAAGCGGGTCCGCCGATGCGGGAGATCTCGCCCCGTTTCGTCAGCAGGTCGGAGACGGTGACGGCGTCTGCCGGTTCGCCACGGCCATACAGGTCGATGATGGCTTCGTAGATGCTCTCGTGGGAAGGGCGATAGAAGTCCACGCCGCGGAGCACTTCGACACAGTCGGCGATGGCATCCTTGGAAAGCATCATGCCGCCCAGCACCGACTGCTCGGCCACGAGGTCCTGCGGCGGCGTGCGGCCGAATTCGGAATCCCGACCTGTTGCCGAATCCGCGTGCGCTAACGACACCGCTGCCTGCTTTCTTTGTTCCTCGAACGGGTACCGCATCCCCTTCTGGACCAGACCTATCAGGCGGTTCGGACATTTGCTCGAACTGCCGGATGGGCGCGCCGGACTACAGCCCGTGCGCGGACTTCTGAGTGGGATACTCCGCAACGGTAGCCCCCTTCCCCGCTTCCACCAAGCGACTTATCCACCGCACCTGTGGATAAAATGTGGATACGTAGGCGTGTCTTGTGCACAGGCTGTGTGTAGAGCTGTGGATACTAAACTTAACTCACCAGTAACATGCCTCTGACCTGCACAAACGTTGTCCCCGGACTGTGGATTAAAAGAATTTGGCCGTGGATTTTCTCCGGTTTTTCCCTGTTGACAGATCGGAAATTGCAGCGTAGGCAAAAGTTATCCACTGGTTATCCACAGTGTGAATTACACCGGTGTGATACGCCGGAGGCCGGGCCGGGAAGCCGCTTCCGGGGCGGGACGTAGGATTCAAGTATGGAATTTGTGGTGCCGCTGCTGATCGTCGTACTGGTCATCGCGATCGGACTGGTCATCATGCGTCTCGCGGCGAGGAACAAGCCCGGCCGCGCCGGCCGAGTGCGCAGATCGCCGGGCAAACCCACACCGGCAACGACCAGGGAAGCTGCTGCCGAAGCCAGCGGCCGGCTGAACCAGCAGCAACACACAGCGATCTATGCGCTGATCGCGCAAGGGCAGGCCCTCTCCGCCATCCGCGAGTATCGGAATGCCACGGGAGCAGGACTCCGCGAGGCCGCCGGCGCCGTCGCGCAAATGTCGGCGCACCCGCAGCCCTATAAGGCGTCCCCAGACGATGCCCCTCTGCCCCGACCCGAGGACGAGGAGCTGCGGGAGGCAGCACCGGAACAGCCGCGGGAGGATGCGGAGCCAGGACAGGCGGCGCCGGAACAGCCGCGGGAGGATGCGGAGCCAGGACAGGAGGCCCCCGCACCGGCCCAGGCAGAGGATGCTCCGGCGCAAGAGTCCGCTCCCGCCCCACGAGCCGCGCCGAGGGGGTACCGCTACCGGGCCATCGTGTCCAAAGGCGACACCATCAGGGAAATCGCCAGCACGCGGCTGAACGACGACGTGTTTGACCGGATCCGCACCGCGGCTCTCGGCGGCGACCGGGAAGATGCCGTTCGAATGCTCCTGGACCATTCGGAAGCGACCGAGGCTGACGCGCGCGAGTTTGTGGATCTGATTGGACCGGAAGAAGAGTCCTAACGGCAGAGCCGGGCGACGCGTCCGGCGGATAGTGGCAACCCCTCCGGCTTTCTGCGACACTTCAACCCATGGCTGAGAACAAAACCGCTCCGACGGACGTTCCCGTGGAGGCATTCCTCGCGTCTGTGGAACATCCGGTGCGGCGGCAGGACGGCGAGGCCGTCGTGGAGTTGATGCGGGACATCACCGGCCAGGAACCGGTCATGTGGGGGCCGTCGATCATCGGATTCGGCAGCTACCACTACAAGTACGCGAGCGGACACGAAGGTGACGCTGCCGCCGTCGGCTTCTCCCCCAGGAAGGGCAATCTGGCCCTGTATGGACTGACCTACGCGCCGGAGTCCGCACCGCTGCTGGAGCGCCTGGGCAAGCACAAGACCGGTGCCGCCTGCCTGTATGTCAACAAGCTGGCTGACATCGATCTGGACGTGCTCAAGGAACTAATTGAGCTCGGCTACCGCACCATCACGACGGCGGAGGCAGAATCCTTCCAGAGCTAACCTGGCACACGTTAGGTGCCTGTTGGCGGGCGCCGGTATTCGTCGGTCGACTGTCCGCCGGGAGCCGGCGGGCTCAGAGGTGAACGGTCCCGGTGATCAGCGTTTGCACGTCCCCGCCGATCCAGATGTCCTCCCCGTCGGCATCAACATATAACCGGGCGTCCCGCCCCAACGCCGTTCCCTGCCGCACCGTGTAGCTTTCGGGGGCTTCGTTTTCGCCGATCAGCCACTGGGCCAGCGCCGCGTTCAGGCTGCCGGTCGCCGGATCTTCCGTCGGCAGCTCCTCGAAGCCCATCAGCCCGCGGACCTCGAAGTCGATTCCGGTTTCCGCCGGGTGGGCGCCGACCAGGCCGACGCCGAACGGGGACAGCGCCGCATAGTCGGGAACCACGTCCAGGACGGCCTGAGCGTCCCGCAACTGCAGGGCCTGCCACTGGGGGCCGTTGTCGGCCCACTGGTGGCGCAGCACGTCGCCGCGGGCCAGCCCAAGCGCTGCACAGATCTTGGCGACGTTCTCGTCCGGAAGCGGCCCGGTTCTCCGCCGCGGCGGGGCGGCGAAAGCCAGCCGTCCGCCGTCGTTCTTCACCTTCACCAGGCCAGCGGCGCATTCCTGGATGATCGCCCCGTCAGCTTGTGGCTGCCCGCCGTCGGCGAGCCAGACCGCGGCCGTACCGAGGGTCGGGTGTCCGGCGAAAGGCAGCTCGCCGGAGGGCGTGAAGATTCTGACCCGGTAGTCGGCATCCGGGCTGTCGGGCGGCAACAGGAAGGTGGTCTCTGACAGGTTGGTCCAGTTGGCGAAGCGCTGCATCTGCTCGCCGTCCAGCGTCTCTGCTGCCGAGACCACGGCCAGCGGATTTCCCGTGCACGATCCGGTGGCGAAGACGTCCACTTGGCTGAACTGGTGTGTGCTCATGCGTTACAGCGTACCGGGCGTTAAACGCAGCATGCCGGGCCCACATCGGACCCGGCATGCTGCGTAACGTGAGGCTATTAGCCTGCAACGACCTTCAGGTCGATGACAGCGGAGACCTCTTCGTGCAGACGCACGGTCGCCTGGTAGTTGCCCACCGACTTGATGTGCTCGGTCAGTTCGACCTTGCGCTTGTCGATGGCACCGAGGCCAGCGGCCTCGACGGCGGAAGCAACGTCGGCCTGCTTGACCGTGCCGAACAAGCGGCCCGACTCTCCGGCCTTGACGGTCAGGGTGACCGGCTTGCCGGACAGCTTGGCTGCGAGCTGCTGTGCGTCTTCCAGGGATGCGATCTCGCGAGCGGCACGGGCAGCCTTGATGGACTGCACCTGCTTCTCGCCGCCCTTGGTCCAGGTCAGGGCGAAGCCGCGGGGCAGAAGGTAGTTACGGGCGTAACCGTTCTTTACCTCGACGACGTCGCCAGCAGTGCCGAGACCGGTCACTTCGTGGGTCAGAATGAGCTTTGCCATGTCAGTACTCTCTCCTCTTCGCTTCGCTTAGCCGCGGCCAGCGCCGGAGTAGGGCAACAGGGCAACTTCGCGGGCATTCTTGATAGCCAGTGCGATCTTGCGCTGCTCCTGCACGGTGACGCCAGTCACGCGGCGGGCGCGGATCTTTCCGCGGTCAGAGATGAACTTGCGCAGCAAAGCTACGTCCTTGTAGTCGATGACGGTGATGTCAGCGGCCTTCAAGGGGTTGGACTTTGGTTTGGGCTTACGAATTTCAGCCTTAGCCATCGTGGAGCTCCTTTATCTCGTGGAGCCCGTGGATCTTTTCCACGGGATGGGGTTTGTTTTTAGAAGGGAGGTTCGTTGGAATCCGGACCGTTGCCCCAGCCGCCGGAGTTGCCGCCGGCCGGTGCTCCCCAAGGATCATCCTGGGGTGCGGGCTGCTGGCCGGACTGCTGTCCGCCCCAACCGCCCTGGTTCTGGCCTCCACCGAAACCGCCGCCGCCGCCAAAGCCACCTTGGCCGCCTTGACCGCCGCCGAAGCCGCCCTGCCCGCCGCCGGAGCGCTGGGTACGGGTGACCTTGGCAGAGGCGTAGCGCAGCGAGGGGCCGATCTCGTCGACCTCAAGCTCCATGACGGTACGCTTTTCGCCTTCTTTGGTTTCGTACGAACGGGACTTCAGCCGGCCCTGAACGATCACGCGCATGCCCTTGGTCAGGGTCTCTGCGACGTTCTCGGCAGCTTCGCGCCACACCGACGCGCGGAGGAACAGGGTTTCCCCGTCCTTCCACTCGTTGGACTGGCGGTCGAAGGTCCGCGGCGTGGATGCAACGGTGAAGTTCGCTACCGCGGACCCGGACGGAGTGAACCGCAGCTCGGGATCGTTGGTGAGATTACCGACGAGCGTGATAACGGTTTCGCCTGCCATGTTGCCTCCTGATGTCCTAGTCCCGCTTGCCAGGTGGTGCGCGGGATTGTCTTCGTCAATGCCGGTCCGGGAAGGACGCGGCGATCACAGCTGATTACTCAGCGGAGATCTTCTGCTCCTCCGGGCGGGTGATCTTGGTGCGCAGGATGGTCTCGTTGAGACCAAGCTGGCGGTCAAGCTCAGCAGCAGTGGCGGGAGTTGCGGTGAAGTTGACCACCGCGTAGATGCCTTCGGACTTCTTCTTGATGTCATAGGCGAGCCGGCGGCGTCCCCAGATGTCCACCTTGTCGATGGTTCCACCATCGTTGCGGACAACGTTGAGGAACTTATCGAGCGAGGACTCTACGGTACGCTCTTCGACCTCGGGGTCGATGATTACCATCAGTTCATAAGCACGCATTGTGAACCCACCTCCTTCGGGCTAAGCGGTCACGGTCTTTCCGTAACAGGAGGTTCTGTTGCGTTGCCTGCCTGCCACCGCACAGCGATGTTCCAACGTGTTTTGGCTATTGTCACAAGGATTACCGGCTGGTGCTGACAGCACAGACTCATCAATGCTACCGGACACCGGACCGGGCGCGTAAATCCGCGCCGCCGACCCGTCCTCCACAGCTCGGCCGAGGTTCCGGGCCGAGGACGACAGACCGCGCCCGCGAACCGGCCGCGTCAGTAATCCAGCCCCTGGCTGGGCACCACCAGTCCGGTCTCGTAGGCGTAGACGACGGCCTGCACCCGGTCGCGCAGGTGCAGCTTGGCGAGGATCCGCCGCACGTGCGTCTTCACGGTCGCCTCGGAGAGAAAGAACCGATGCGCGATTTCCGCGTTGGACAAGCCCTCCGCAATTGTTCCCAGCACTTCCAGTTCCCGCGGGGTCAGGTCATCCAGGAGCGGGTCGCGCTGCGGCGGGGCCGCCGGACTGCCGGCCGGGGCCAGGCCGCGCACATACGTCTCCAGCAGGCGCGCCGTCACCCTCGGCGCCACCACGGCGTCGCCGGAGGAAACCAGGCGCACCGCCTGGACAAGTTCTGCGGGCGCCACGTCTTTAAGCAGGAAGGCGCTGGCTCCGGCTTGCAGCCCGGCGAACGCGTACTCGTCCAGATCAAAGGTCGTCAGGATGATCACCCGGGCCGGCAGCCCGGCGTCGACAATCTGCCGGGTGGCCTCGATCCCGTCCAGCACCGGCATCCGCACGTCCATCAGCACCACGTCCGGGGCCAGCGAGCGCGTCAGCTCCAGCGCCTCGGCGCCGTCGGACGCCTCCCCCACCACGGCCACGTCGTCCTCGCCTTCGAGGATGAGCTTGAAGCCCATCCGCAGCAGCGGCTGGTCGTCCACCAGCAGGACTTTCACCGGCCCCGCCGGGCTGCTTTCGGTGCTCTCAGACACTCTTGCCTTCCTCTCCGGGCCAATACAGTGTTGCCTCCACCATCCAACCACCGCCGGATCGCGGACCGCTGGCAACGCGGCCGCCGTAGATGGCGGCCCGTTCGCGCATCCCGACAAGGCCTTGGCCGGCACCGAGCGAGTCTGACGTGCCAACCTGCCGGCCGTCGTCGGCCACCGTGATGTGGACGGCGTCGCCGTCGCGGATCAACGCCACGTCAACCCGGGACACTCCCTTGGCGTAGCGGAGCACGTTGGTGAGCGACTCCTGCACAATCCGGAACACGGTGAGCCGGAAATTCTGGTCTTCCGGCAGCGGCGGCCCGGCCATCACCGTGCGCAGCGGCAGGCCGGCCGCCCGGAAGCCGTCCAGCAGCCCGCTCAGCTGATCGCCGGACGGGGCCGGCGCCAATGGGGCCGCTTCCACACCGTTCTCGGTGCGCAGCACTCCCAGCACCCGGCGCATGTCCGCCAGCGCGGTACGGCCGGTCGCGGAGAGTTGGTCCAGGACCTGCCCGGCGCGTTCCGGATCCTTGCGGACCACGACGGCGGCGCCATCCGACAGCGCGATCATCACCGACAGCGAGTGGGCCACCACATCATGCATCTCCCGCGCGATGCGGGTGCGTTCGTTCGCCGACGCCAGCTTGGTGTTGTCCGCCGCCCAGCGCTGCAACTCGGCATCGTGAAGCCGGTCCCGGCGTACGGTGACCCCGATGCCCGCGGCGATGATGTTCGCCAGGATCAGCACCAGCCCGGTGATCAGGCCAACAAATGCCGGGACCTCCCCGCTGGCGATTTGCTTGGCGATCTCCGGCGGCATCCGGACCGCCATGACCACTATCATCGGCACGACGGCGAGCACCGCCGCCGCGATGGCGCGCACCGCGGGCTGGGTGGTTGCCACCGTGTAGACGGCGAACCACATGGCGAAGGAGCCGCTGCCGGTGCTGGTCAGCAGCACAATCAGCATGTCCACCATGGCAATGGCCGCCAGCACCACCAGCGGATAGCGGCGGCGCCACACCAGCGCGGCGCCGCCGGCCAACAGCAGCAGCAGCGGCGACCACTCGCCGTCGGCCGCTGTCATCACGGCATTCGGCAACCCGAACAACAGATGGATGCCGATCAGCACCCAGTCCATCGCCACCGGGTGGGTATGGAAATAGCGCCGGATGGGGCCGCGGCGCTTGGAAGAAATTTCGGTGAAGGAGACGGCGGCCGTTCGTTCCGCCGCCTCCCTCACCGAAGGCTTGTCAGTCATGCATCGAGCCTAGCCGCGGCTAGACGTCCCGGGCCTTGGTGGTCACCGCGGCGCCGGCCAGCAGCACGGCGGCCCAGGCCGCCATCACCAGTCCGCCCTGCCACTGGGTCAGGTCGCCGTCGGCGGTTTCCAGCATCACCATTTGCCGTCCCGCATTGGAAGGCAGGTAGGGCATGACGCCGTCCTGGACCCAGTCAAAGGGGATGATCTGGGCGACGATCGGCAGCACCAGCAGCAGCACCACCAGGGTGACGATCCCGCCGGCGCTGTTGCGCAGCAGGGACCCAAGCGCGAGGCCCATCACGGCCACCACGGCCAGGTACACGCCGGAGAGCAGCATGGACTGCATCAGGTGGTCCACGTCCAGCCCGAATTCCCTGCCGTAATTGGCCAGGATCGGCTGCAGCAGGAAGTAGGTGATGAAGCTGGAAACAATTCCGACGACGGCGGCCACCACCGCGACCACCAGGGCCTTGGCGAACAGCGGCGACAGCCGCGACGGCACGGCCGTCATGGTGGAGCGGATCATGCCGGTGGAGTATTCGGAGGCGATCAGCAGCACGCCCAGCGAGCCGATGATCAGCTGGCCGAAGTCAAGGCCGCCGCTGGTCATCAGGTACAGGAGGGAGGAGTCCATCCCCGCCGCGGCCGGATCCTGGCCCGCGGCTTCCATCTGCTCCATGCCGCTGGCAATGCCCCAGCCGCCGAGCAGGCCGATGCCCACCATCACCAGGACGGTGGTGGCCAGCAGCACCCAGGTGGAGCGCAGCGTGGTGAACTTGATCCACTCGCTGTTCAGCGTCCGGGGGAAGCTCACGCCGGGGCCGGTGACGCGCCCGGCTTGGGGAGTCAGGGTTGCAGCGCTCATGGTCAGTTTCCTTCCTGGCCGGCGCCGGCGGCGACAGCAGCGTGCCGTCCGGACTCTGCAGTGCCGGCATGGTCATGTACGTCGGCCACCGGGCCGGAGTGGTATTCGACTTCGTCCTTGGTCAGGTCCATGTAGGCCTCCTCCAGGGACGCCTGCAGCGGGGTGAGCTCGTACACGAGCACCTGCTGAGCGAGGGCTGTTTCAGCGATGGCCCGCGCGGCGACACCGCTGACTTCCAGCAGTTCCGGTTCGCGTGCTTCAACGCTGACGCCTTCGCCGGCCAATGCCCGGGTGAGGACGTCGGGGCGGTCGGTGCGCACCCGGACCCTCTGGGCGCGGTTGTTGAGGATGTCCTGAATGGGCGCATCGGCGATGATCCGGCCGCGGCCGATCACGATCAGATGGTCCGCCGTCAGCGACATTTCGCTCATCAGGTGCGAGGACAGGAACACCGTGCGGCCCTCGGCGGCGAGCGCCTTGACCAGGTTGCGCACCCAGAGCACGCCTTCCGGGTCCAGGCCGTTCACCGGCTCGTCCAGGATGATGGTCTGCGGATCACCGAGCAGGGCGGCGGCGATGCCCAGCCGCTGCCCCATGCCGAGGGAGAAGCCGCCGACGCGCTTCTTGGCCACGGCGCCGAGGCCGGTCAGCTCGATCACATCGTGTACCCGCTTGGTGGGGATGCTGTGCGTGGCGGCCATCGCCCGCAGGTGGTTGTACGCGGTCCGCGAGGTGTGAACTGCCTTGGCGTCCAGCAGGGCGCCGACTTCGCGCAACGGTGCGCGGTGCTTGGCGTAGTGCTTGCCGTTGACCAGCACGTCGCCGGAGGTGGGACGGTCCAGTCCCATGATCATCCGCATGGTGGTCGACTTGCCTGCGCCGTTCGGGCCCAGGAAGCCGGTGACCCGGCCGGGCTGCACAGTGAAGGAGACGCCCTGCACTGCCGGTTTGTTTCCGTAGACCTTGACCAGGCCTTGTGCCTCGATCATCTGAACCGTCCTTCGTGGATTGGGATGGCGCCCGTCTCGGGGCCACTAGCTACGTTACGGATTGCCGGCCGCCCGCACACCGCACGCAGGGATGATCTTGGCGACCGGCTGGATCGTCCTAATGGATGACGCTACGGGGCCGGGACCACGCCGCTCTACTAGGGGATGCCCTGATTTGCCCCGGATGGCCCCTGGCGACGCGAGGGTAATCCTCGCTGGCGTCGATTTCCGCAGACCTCGTTGTCGGGCAAGCCGATCCCTCAACGGACACTCTCTCCGGCAGGCTATCCGAGCGTGGAAGAATCACAGCATGAATGCGGAGGATCGGATGCAGGCCGAGTTCAGCCAGAAAATCCTCGACGGACTTTTGAAGGCGATGGATCGGCGCGACGAGGTCTTCCAAGTGGTCGAAGGTTCAGAGGACATCGACGCAGCAATCCGTCGCCTTAGCGAACTGTTGGAGTTGGACGAAATGGTCTGCCGCGCAATCCTCGACATGCAGGTCAGAAGGTTCACGCGCGACCAGCGCCGGGAGGTTGCGTCCCAGGCGGATGAAATCAGGATTCGCCTGTCTGCCGGCAGACTTGATGCGGATACCTGCTAAGCATCACCATCAGTCGAGCGTTCTTGGGGCGATTGGGACCACAGCCCCGTAGGCACAAAGTCACCGGAATGGAGTGCCCTCGCTCGCCCCCGGATCTCACTCCTTGCGCACCGGGGGTCGGGCCGATAGCGTGACCGACATTAAGCAAGCTTGTAAAGGCCGGCTTAAAAGGGGGGGTCCATGGATCAGAGCGAGGCGCTACCTCTGGAGGCGCTGGCAGCGCATCACCGCTTGGACCGCTATGGTTTCACGCCGCCAGGTCACAGATCTGGCCGCGCGAGTGGCGTCATCCTAGTCGGCAGCCCCACATCATGAGCCTGCCTTCCGCCCCCGACCCCGCCAGCGCCTCCGACGTGCCGCAAGGTACCCCACGGTCCACGAAGAGCGGTGCGCCGATGGTCGGCCGGCCCACCGGCAGGGAAGGAGATACCGGCACCCCGGCCCTGCCGATCCGCTCGGGCATCCGGTCGTTCCTGGCCGTCCCCGGAATGGCGATGTTGATCCCGGTCGAGCTGCTTTTTCTTGGTTTCCTGGGAGCAGCCGCCGTAGCCAGCGCCTGGAGCGAGGCCTTGGTTCCGGCCCTGTTGGCCGTGGCCGCACTGGTTCCCTCCTCGTTGGAGCGGGTCATCGAGGCCCGATTCCCCGCGTGGTTGCACGGCTGCTATCTGGGGTTCCTGCTTGCGGGACCGTTCGCCGGCACCCGGTTGGGGCTCTATGCCTTCAGGCCCGATTGGGACAAGGTCATCCACGTCTTCTCGGGGGTGCTCGTGGGGTGCGCCATCACGTTCGCCCTCGGTACTGTCGGGCGCAGGAAACACCTCGACCTTCCGCCCTTTCTGATGGTGGCCGGGGTGGTGGCCTCTGGCGGTTTCGTTGCTGCCGCATGGGAAATCGCAGAGTTCACCAGCGACGGCCTCCTGGGCACCCACGCACAAAATGCCAGCCTTCAGGACACCATGACGGACATCATCTGCGGAGTTCTCGGGGCGATAGCCGTGGCGGTCGCGGTGGGAATCCACCTCCGCGGCCACCCGGTTCCCCCGGTCAGCTCCCTGTTTCGAAACCGCGACTTCATCCCACCCGTGTCGCACCGAGGACACCGAGCCGGCCCTTAAGAGTGAGACGTTCGGCCCCGGTGGTCGCGCCCGAGCAGTTGGACTGACCCGTTCCGTGCGGCCGCTTAGCCCAAGTGTCCCAGCATGGTGCGGAGGTGGCTGTGCACCTTTTCACGTTCGATGCCTTGTTCCAGCATCTGGCCTGCGGCGTGGATGACCGCTGTGACAAGGTCGGCAATTGGTTCAGGCTCGGCGATCCCCAGTCTTTGCAAGGCATCGATGAGCGGCTGGCGGGCGGAAGCATGCATCTGTTCGGCCTGCTCGTCGAGGTCTGGATCCGGTGTGATTGAAGCCAACGCAGTTCCTACGGCGTGGCCGCCTTCGGCGACAAGATCGATGCAGGTCGTCGCATAGGCCAATACCGCTTCTGTTGGTGTTGCGGCCGCTTCCACGGCGTCGGAAACGCGTGCAAACCATCGTGGGTAGACTTCCCGGGCGGCAGCCTGCAACAGTTCCGTGGGCGATTTAAAGTACTGGTAGATGGACGTTCTGGCCATACCTGCCCGGACCGCGACTTGGGCCAGGGTGGGCGGCGCGCCCAGTTCGTGGAGCAGGTCAAAAGTGGCATTGAGGATGGCTTCCTCTTGCTGAGCGCGATGTTCAACAACGCTGGACGCCTTGATTCGCGGCATAAACCGGTCTGCCCCTCCCATCTTGGTGTTCCACGGCTGCCCCTAGGTTATCCCGCAGATGGGAGTGGCGGCGGCGCCGGCGTTTCCACCGTCGCCGCCACCACTATGTCCTCGCTAGCGCTTGTTCAGCCGACCGTCTTCCATCTCATACAGAGAATCACAGTGCTCCAGCACAGAGATGTCGTGCGTGACCATGACCGTGGCGATGCCGAGTTCGCGCGAGCGCTCAGCTAGGAGCGCCACAACTTCGTGGCTGCGAGCACTGTCCAGGGCCGCCGTCGGCTCATCCAACAGCATCACGGCCGGTCGGGTGACCATCGCCCGGGCGATGCCGACGCGCTGACGTTCGCCTCCTGAAAGCTGGCCGGGCCGATGTTTGGCGCGGTGAGTCATGCCCACCGCTTCCAGCAGCGGATCCGGGCTGAAGCTGCGCGGTCCCTTGGCCAGCCGATTCACCATTCGGAGTTGGTCGCCCGCGGTGAGGGAAGGAATGAGGTTTCCCGACTGAAACACGAAACCAACGTTCTCCAGCCGGTGCCGTGCCCGGGCAGAGGGCTTCAGCGCCGTAATGTCCTCTCCGCCCACCCGCACCGTTCCTGTGTCCGGGAGCGACAACGCCCCGGCAATGGCCAGCAGTGAAGATTTGCCTGAGCCGGAAGGGCCGACGACGGCGGCAAACTCGCCGCTTTCGACGGTCAGGCTGACCCGGTCGAGGACCTTGATGCGGTCTTCGCCATCGCCCAAGGTGAGGCTGACATCTTCCAGTTCGAGCCCAGCCAGAGCTTGTGGGCGTGAAGAACGGAGATCGGTTTGATGCGCGAGCTGGCTCATCGTTGTCCTCCCAGTGCGGTCAGGGGATCAATGCGGGCAATACGGACAATCGAGACGGCGGCGCCAACCAGTCCGAGCACGATCGTCATGAAAGCCGCGCTCATCACCGGCCCATATTCCAGGGCGAACGGCATGCCCGCCGGCATCGCGGCGCCGAGGCCAACACCCGCGGCCAAGCCGACGGCGGTAAAGAGGACCAGCAGAAGTGCCGCCTGGGCCAACCCGTCGCGCAGCAGGAACCGCACGGGCGCACCGATGGCCCGCAGGACGGCGATCTCATGCCTGCGTTGGATGGTCCAGACGGAGAAGAATGCGCCCACCACCAGCGCGCAGATGGCATACAGGAAGACCTGGATCATGCTCAGCGTCATGGTTTCGGCCTGATAGCCGGGCGAAGCGTTGAACGATTCGGCCAACGGCATCGACGTGGTCCCGGCGACGGCGTCTCCCGCAGCGAGGTCAATGGAGCGGCCGTCGGCGGCGCGGAGAGCCACGACACTTCCCAGCTCGAAATCGAGGCCATCGACGTGATCAGCGGTGGGAGCTCCGGCCGGAGCCTGCCCGGCAGCAATCAACTGCCACGTGGCCAGCGGCAGATAAGCAATGTCGACATGCCCGAAGGTGGCTTGGCCCTGGGTGAAGCCGATCACCGTCAGCTCAGTGTCGATGCGGTCCAGCGTCAGGACGGTTCCCAGATCGATTCCTTCATCGCGAGCCGTCTCCGAAACGACGATCCCGGCAACGGGGCCGACCTGCTGGCCCTCGGACACCTCGGGGGCCAGGAAAGAGTTCGGCTCGATGCCGAAGAAGGCGAGATCCACCTGCTTCCCGCTGTCGCTGGTGGCGTTCATCATGGAGCTGCCCATGGGAGCGGCCTCGGCCACACCCTCCTGGCCGCGCCAGCTCTCTATTTGGTCTTGGTCAACGACCGAGCGTGAAAACGCGTTGTCGGTCTTGGTTCCCTCGTCAAAGGCAAACGCCGTGGCAGGCAGCGATTTCAGCCCGGACACTCCGTCGTTCACCAAGCCGGATGACAGTCCTGACAGGATCACCGTCAGCACCGAGATCAGCGCTATCACGGCTCCCATCAAGCTGAACCGACCCTTGGCGAAGGACAGTTCCCTCAGCGCAAGAAACATAAAATTTGGCCTCATCGTCACATGGTTGTTTTACCGACATACTGTCGGGATGATGCCAACAGTATGTCGGGAAAACGTGGCGGGCGCCAAATTTGCCGAGCGGTTCAGGCCCTGAGGGAGAGTTGCCCTGTCCGGCTAGGGCCGAGGGGGCCGTTGCTCCCTGGCGGCGGGGGCGGTGAGCAGCGAGGCCACCATGAGGACGGCGACGGCGAGCAGGGCGTTGCGGATGCCGACGTGTTCGCCGAGGAAACCGAGGAAGGGCGGGCCGGCCAGGAAGGCCACGTAGCCCAGGGTGGAAACCACTGAGACGCGCTCGGCGGCGCGGATGGGGTCGTCGGCGGCGGCGGACATGCCCATCGGGAAGCCCAGCGCTGCACCGGCTCCCCAGAGCACCGCTCCGGCGAAAGCCAGCGGCAGGTTCGGCGCCACGACGAAGAGCAGCAGGCCGGCCAGCGCGGTGCCCAGGCTGATCCGCAGCACGGCCACCCGGCCCCAGCGGTCGATGAACCGGCCGCCGGCAAAGCGCAGCAGCGTCATGGCGGCCACGAAGACGCCGAACATCACGGCGCCCATGGCTTCGCTGGCATCAAGCCCGACGACGGTGGCCTGCGCGATCCAGTCGTTGGCGGCACCTTCGGTCAGGGCTGCACCGAGGACGACGACGCCGATCAGCACCGTCCGTGGTTCGCGCCAGGCGGCGAACCGCCCGCGGTGAGCAGCGCCGTCGTCCTCAAGACGCTTGAGGTGCGGCAGGAAGGCCCGCGGCACCAGCCAGGTGGCGACCGCTACCACCGCGGCCAGCACCGCCAAATGGACGGACAGCGAGACACCGAGCACGGCGAGCCAGGCGCCGAGCATGGCCCCGGTGAAGGCTCCGAGGCTGAAGGCGGCATGGAACTGCGGCATGATGGTGCGCAGCAGCTTCCGCTCCACATCCGCGCCCTCGATGTTCTGCGCCACGTCCCACCAGGCTACGCCGATGCCGTAGCAGAACAGCGCGGCGGCAGCGCCCGGGACCGATCCGAGCGCAAGCGCGGCAGCCAGTCCCGCGCCGCTGACCGCGGCGATCAGTCCGCCGGCGCGGACGGTGTTGGCGGTGCCGATCCTTGCCGCGACCGGTCCGGCCAAGGGCAGCGAGATGACCGAGCCGAGGCCGAGTGCCAGCAGCAGGGCGCCGATTTGGCCTGCGCTGATGTTCAGTGTTGCCGCTGCGGCCGGGATGCGGGCAGCCCAGCTGGCGAAAACCAGCCCGTTGAGCCCGAAGATGACGAAGGTGGCGTACTTCGCCATCGTCGCTTGGCGGGGCGGGCCGCCGGACGGACGGCGCGCGGTTTTGCTCGCCCGACCTTTGGGCTCAGCGGTTCCGGACAACGCGTTCCTCGTCCCAGACCGGGGTGTCGCTTTCGTAGACCTTGCCGTCTGAACCGAAGACGAGAAACCGGTCGAAGCTGCGCGCGAACCAGCGGTCATGGGTCACCGCCAGCACCGTGCCCTCGAACGCGTCGATGGCCCGCTCCAGCGCCTCGGCGGAGTGCAGGTCCAGGTTGTCGGTGGGCTCGTCGAGCAGCAGCAGGGTGGCGCCGGACAGCTCCAGCAGCAGGATCTGCAGCCGGGCCTGCTGGCCGCCGGAGAGCGAGTCGTACAGCTGTTCCGCCTGCCGGGCCAGGCCGTAGCGGTCCAGCACGGCGGCGGCGGCTTCGCGGCCCAGACCGGAGCGGTGGTCGTCGCCGCGGTGCAGGATGTCCACCAAGGACTTGCCCAGCAGGTCCGGCCGAACGTGGGTCTGGGCGAAGAAACCGGGCCGGATCCTCGCACCGAGTTTGACCGTGCCGTTGTGCGGCACGTCGGCGATCTTGACCTCCGAGACCGGCAGGTGCTCCTTCTCCGGGTCGGTGCCGCCGCCGGCGAGCAGGCGCAGGAAGTGGGACTTGCCGGAGCCGTTGGACCCGAGCACGCCGACGCGATCGCCGAACCAGATCTCGGTGCTGAACGGCTTCATCAGCCCGGTGAGCTCCAGCTTGCCGGCCACCACCGCCCGCTTGGCTGTGCGCCCGCCCTTGAGCCGCATCTGCACGTTCTGTTCGATGGGGACGGCTTCGGGTGGACCGGCCTCGAGGAACTTTTGCAGCCGGGTGGTGGCGGCGTGGTAGCGGTTGGCCATGTCGGACCGGAAGGCGGCCTTGTTCTTGTACATGTTCACCAACTCTTTGAGCTTGGCGTGCTCCTCGTCCCACCGCTTGCGCAGTTCCTCGAACCGCGCGTTCCGGTCGTCGCGGGCCTGCAGGTAGCTTTCGAAGCCGCCGCCGTGGATCCACGCGGTGGCACCGAGGGCGCCCGGCTCCAAGGTGACGATCCGGGTGGCCGCGTTGGCCAGCAGCTCACGGTCGTGGCTGACGAACAGCACCGATTTCCGCGACTCGCGCAGCTTCTCCTCCAGCCAGCGCTTGCCGGGAACGTCCAGGTAGTTGTCCGGCTCGTCCAGCAGCAGCAGTTCGTCCGGTCCGGAGAAGAGTGCCTCCAGCACCAGCCGCTTCTGTTCGCCGCCGGACAGGGTGGATGCGTTGCGGTACTGCGCCCGGTCGAAGGGCACGCCCAGCGAGGCCATGGTGACCTCGTCCCAGACCGTCTCCTGCTCGTAGCCGCCGGCATCGCCCCAATCAGCGATCGCCTGGGCATAGCGCATCTGGGTGGGCTCGTCGTCGTGCTCCATCATGGCCAGCTCCGCCTCGTCCACGGCGCGGGCGGCGGCGGCCAGGGCCGGCGGCGCGGCGCCGACCAGCAGGTCCCGGACGGTGGTCTGGTCGCGGACCTGGCCGACGAACTGGCGCATGATGCCCATGCTGCCCGAGCGGGCCACGGCGCCGTCGTCCGGGGCAACGTCCCCGGCGATGATCCGCAACAACGTGGTCTTGCCGGTGCCGTTGGGACCGATCAGGGCCGTTTTGGCGCCGTCGCCGACCTTGAAGCCGACGCCGTTGAGCAACTGGCGGCCGTCGGAGAGGAAATAGTCAATGTTGGAGACGTCGAGATGGGCCACGGAACCAGTCTGTCATGGCCCGGGCATACGAAATGGCTCAAAGTCAGGCCTCCCCATTAGCCAACTCACTTCGAGCCATTTCGTGTGCGGCATCTGGATCCACCGCCCGCAGGCAGGTCCCCCAACTCGGATCCCAATGCCGCCGCCTCCGGTTCGGTCTCCCGTTCCGGTTGCTGACACCTTCAATCATGGTCGAGGACCCGCGCGTATTCCAGATCAATCCACCCTAGTTAGAAAACCCTAGGGTGGATCGGTCCTTACTGGACGGCCGCTTGCAGCAGGCAAAGTCTTGGGCGAGGTTTTTGCCGAGAAGTGGGACGAGCAGCGCCTGCGCAACAATGGTCAGAAGCCGTGATGGGCAATGTATACGCGCAAGGCACAAGGAGCCCCATGAGAATCTTGATCGCCGGAGCCGGAGCGACTGGTGGCGGCTATGGCGCCCGCCTCATCGAAGCCCGGCGTGATGTAACTTTCCTCGTCCGCGAACGCCGCGCGGAAGTGCTCACGCGCGATGGCCTGACCTTGGACGCGCCAGACGGCCGCCGCACCCTGCATGCGAATGCAGTCACAGCGATCGAGGCCGGTGACTACTACGACCTACTCATCGTTGCCGTGAAGGCTCCCGCCCTTGCCGAGGTGCTCATCACTGCTGCTCCGGCGATTGGGCCGAAGACGATGATTCTGCCTGTGTTGAACGGCTTGGACCACCTCGATGCCCTTCAGACGGCATACCCCGGCCAGGTCCTAGGCGGCCTCGTCAAGATCGTTGCGACCCTCGACGAGGCCGGCGCGGTCCTGCAGATGACCCCGCTGTGCACGATGACGGTCGGCACCCTTGACGGTTCGCCATTGAAGGATGAGATCCGAGAAGCGCTCAATGTTCCCGGCATCGAGCTCACCGTCGATGATGATGTTCTGACGCGGCTGTGGGAAAAATGGGCATTCATCGCCTCTGCCGGGGTCATCACCTGCCTCTTCCGCGGCAATATCGGGGATATCATCGCCGCTGGCGGCGAGGACCATATCCTCCGGGCGATCGCCGAGACAGAAGAGATCGCCCGAGTCGCCGGTCACGCCGTCAGCCCCGCGAGCCACGCCCAAAGCATTGGCCTGCTCACCGAACCGGGCTCGTCTTTCACATCGTCGCTCTACCGGGACCTCCAGCACGGTGATCCGGTTGAGGCCGAGCACATTCTCGGAGGCCTCGCCGCCCGCGCTCGGAAACTCCTCGTCGCAACACCTCTGCTCGACGCTACGCTGCTCCAAATGCGTACCCACCACCGCGCCTTGGAGCGGAGCACACAGACACCTCAGGCAGAGGCATCCGCATAAAACGATACTTAGCGGTGACGGCTACAGGCAGGCCAGTGCGGCACCCGATGAGGAAATGCGTTCCGTTCGAACCACTCCCTGTCAGGCCCTGAAGAGCCTCCGGACAACCTGCCCTTGAGCCAGGGCTTCAAGACCCTCGTTGATCTGGTCCAGCGGGCAGGTGTCCGTGTGCAGCAGTTCCACCGGGAGCCGGCCCTCCCGCCAGTACCCGAGGTAACGGGGAATGTCCCGCTTCGGGACCGCATCCCCCATATAGGATCCGAGGAGGCGTTTTCCCATGCCGGCGAATTGCAGCGCCGGCACGCTGAGCTCCTGGGAGGGGTGCGGGAGGCCAACGGCCACCACGGCGCCTCCCCGATGGGTGACCTCCAGGCAGCCGGCCAGCACGCGGGCGGAACCGGCGGCTTCGATGGCAACGTCTACGCCGCCGCCAGCCGCCATCGCTGCCAGCGCGGCGGCCTCTTCCGGCGTCCCCACCGCGGTGGCACCTGACTTCAGCGCCAAGGCATGCTTCGCAGTATTCGGATCAATCGCAATGACGTCCGATGCCCCCGAAATCCGGGCGGCCATAACCGATGCCAGTCCCACAGCCCCGAGGCCAAAAACGGCCACCGACTGCCCGGCTTCAACCCGCGCCGTGTTGATCACCGCTCCCATGCCGGTCAGGACAGCACACCCAAACATGGCCGCAACCTCATCCGGTACGTCCTCGTCGATCACCACAACTGACTCCCGGGCGACCACGGCGTGATCCGAAAACGCGGAGACGCCGAGATGGTGGTTGATCCTCCCGCCGTCGGCAGATCGGAGCAGCGCCTCCCCGTGCAGCAGGTCGCCGCTGCCGTTCGCCTCGGCGGCCCGATCGCACAGTGCGGGCCGGCCGGCCAGACAGGTGCGGCAGTGCCCACAACTGGGCACGAACACCAACACGACGTGATCACCGATCCTCACGTCGTCCACGCCTTCCCCGATGCTGGCGATGCGGCCCACGGCTTCATGGCCGAGGGCCATGGGCAAGGGGCGCACCCGGCTGCCGTCGACGACAGAGAGGTCCGAATGGCACAGGCTGGAATAGGTGATGTCGACGCCCACCTCGCCTCGTCTGGGCATCGGCGTGTCGAGGTCTTCGATGACAAGCGGCTTGGATTCGCTGTACGGACGGGGCAGGCCCGCCGCATGAAGTACGGAAACTCGCATGTGCCCTCCTTGATCTGGTGGCTATCTGGTGGCATTGCAGGTTGAGCGGTCCGCCGGCAGCATGTTTGCGCAGGCTGCCGTCAGTCCTGGGGGTCCATCACCGTGGGCAGGGCCTTGCGGGAGCTGATTTCCAGCTTCGCGAAGGAGCGGGACAGGTGCCATTCCACGGCCTTGATGGTGATGAACAGTTCGGCGGCGATCTTGCGGTTGGTGAGTCCTTTAGCCGCCAGCGCGCAGACCCGGTACTCGGCCGGCGTCAGCCGGTCCGCCTTGTTCTCCGCGATCAACGGCAGCTGCGAGTCCTGCTGGGCCAGCAGCCGCGTCATGCGGCGTGCCACCGCGGCGGCCCCGATCCGGTTCGCCAGCACCAAGGACTTCCGGGCGGCCGCCAGGGCCTCGGTGCGGAACACCTGCAGGTCGTCGGCCTGTGTGGACTGCAGGCACGTCTCCGCCAGGTCCGCCAACGCAAGAGCCAGCTGGTAACGGCCTTCATGCGCCTCCAACAGCGCGATGGCCTCACGCAGCATGACGACGGTGGTTCGGCCGGGCTGGGCCAGCGCGGCGAGCCGAAGTGCCGTGCCGGTCAGTCGGGGAGCGCCGAAGGACCGAACCTCCTGCAGCAGCTCCGCGGCAACCGCGGCGGCGTATTCGGTCTGTCCGGCGCGGGCGGCAGATTCGATGGTGCTGCGCTTCCACAGGCTCAACGTTGGGCCCAACCCCACGTCCAAATCCATCGCTGCGGAGAAGAACTCAAGGGCCTGAAGGTGCTCACCGTGCCCGGCGGTGACCACACCGTGCAGTTGCAGGGCCATGGCTTGGACCAGCGGCACGCGTTCTTCATCCAGCGGCACGCGCTTCAACAGGGCGTCGGCGGCGGCAAGATCGTCCCGGGCAATATAGATCTCGGCCAGCGTCACGCAGGCCACTTCCAAGTACGTTCGCCAGCCGGTGTCCGCCGCCTGCATGGCGGTTTCCAGATCCATCTGGGCCAGCCGCAGCCGTCCCCGGTTGAGGTGGATGGCTCCGCGACAGTAGCTCAGCGTGGCATTAGCCATCGGTGACGAGTTGGCCCGCGCCTCGGCGATTGCTGCATCCAGCAGCTCCAACGCGGCGGCATCCTGTTCCGAGCCGTTGAGCGCACCCGTTGCATAGTTAATGATGTTGGATTCCGCGCCGACCTCCGCCAGTAGCTTTCCGCCGGCATAACCGCGCAGGGCCAGTTCACCGCTGCGTTTGGCATCCGTGCCGGTCACGCTCAGCCGCAGGGCCTCCTGGATGAGCAGCATGCGGTCGCTGGGGCCGTCCTCGGCGGGATCCTGGGCCAGGATGTCCGCCAGTTCTTGGCCGTATTGCGACGCAAACTGCAACTGCTGGAAGCCCGCCCCGGTGGCCTGCGCAATGACGCGGCGCCTGAGCTCGGTGTCCGGTTCGGCGTCGTTCTCCAGTTCCTTCAGCGCCTGGCTGAAGCAGCGCGAACTCTCCTCCACCCGGTTGAGGGCGTACTGCGCCTCGGCAAAATCCACCAACAGCTCTACCCGCGCCCTCGTGCCCTCGGTCATCGCCAGCGCCCGGCGCCCGAACTCCGCTGCCTGTTTGATACGGTCGGCCGCCTGATATGCCAGCGAGGCTTCAATCAGGATCCTCCGCTGCAGCTCGGCCGGCAGCCCCTCTTCGGCCAGCGCCCGCCCGGTCAACCGGACGGCAAGCTCCCACGAGCCGGAGCGGCGGGCGCCGCTGGCGGCGTCAAGCAGGATTTCGGCGGCAGCGGGATCAGTGCCGGGCTCGGTGGCCAGCAGGTGGCCCGCGACGACGGCGGGTTCGCTCCCCTGCGCCCGCAAGGCGGTCGCCGCCAGGCCGTGCAGCTCAGCCCGGCGTTCCGGATCCAGTGTGGCGAGCACTGCCTCGGCCACCAGCGCATGCTGGATTCGCGGCCGGGGGCGCAGCGAACTCAGGAACCGCTCCGCGGCCAGCCGTTTCAGCACCGGGGCGATGGCCTCTGTGGGCAGCCCGGTCATCCGTGCCAGCAGCTGCTGGCTGGCGTCCTCCCCCAGCACGACGACGGCATCCAGCACCGTCCGCTCTTCCAGCGATAGCCGGTCGAGGCGGAATTCCAGCACGGCGGTTTCGGCGCTGGCCCTATCAGTACCGACCTCGACACCGCCCTCCAGGATCTCTTCAACGTAGAACGGCATCCCTCCCGCCGCCGCATGGATGCGTGCCGCCTCTGCGGGATCCACGCCGGGCGTCCGATGGGCTGCCCACTCGGCCACCGCCCGGCGGTCCAGCGGTTCCAACGGCCAGTGCACCCGCCCGCCGGGGCGGGAGGCGCCTTCGCCGGCCGCGCTGTGGCCGGCCGCACCGTGCCGGGCACCGCCGTCGCGCCCATCCAGCAACAGCGTGTCCGTGCGGATCCCGTCACCGCGTTCGGAGCCCTGGCCGGTACGCACGCCGCGCACGATCAGCAGCGGCGCCCCGATGAGCAGGACTCCCATGTCCGAGAGCGACTGCAGCGAAAGGTCATCCAGCCACTGGGCATCGTCCACCATGGCGATCACCGGGGCCTCCTGGGCCAGCGAGCGCAGCACCCAGGACGCGGAGTAGGTGAGCGCGTCCTTGTGCAGCGGACCGCCGGCGGAGGTCAGGAACGAATGCAGCACCCGGCCCTGCCCGTCGAAGGGCGGACCGTGGTCCGGCATCTGCTGGGCCAGCGGCGCGAACCACTGCCAGAACATGGAGCCGGGCAACGAGCGACGGGCGGCGCCGGCGGCGCGCAGCAGCTTCCAGCCGCGCGAGGAGGCATCCGCGCACAGCGTTTCCAGCACCGTGGTCTTGCCGATGCCGGACGGGCCGCTGACCGTCAGTTCAATGCTATGGCCGGCTTCCACGGCAGTGGCGAGGTCGCGCCACTGCGCCACCTCATCCTCACGCCCGTACAGCCGGGTTTGTGTCACGCCTTGATCCTAAGCTGCGGGTCCGGCAAATGCGACGTTTAGCCTTTCACTTCCGGCACGCAGTGGTTGCGCAGCTCGCCGATCCCCTCGATCCGGGTGACCATCTGTGCGCCGGCGGGGATCCACTCCCGCGGTTTCCGCGCCAGTCCCACCCCCGCGGGGGTCCCGGTGGCCAGCAGATCGCCGGGCTCCAGGGTCATGAACTCGCTGACGTAGGACACCAGCTTGGCGCAAGAGAAAATCAGGTCCGAGGTGTTGCCCGACTGCTTGGTGACCCCGTCCAGCTCGCATTCCACCGCCAGCCCGGCCTCCGGATCCAGCTCATCCGCCGTGACGACGACGGGGCCCACCGGAGTCATCCGGTCCCAGTTCTTGCCCTGGAACCACTCCGAGGTGCGGCCCTGCCAGTCGCGGACCGAGACGTCGTTCATCACCGTGTAGCCGGCGATCGCCGCGCGGGCGACGGCCTCGTCGGCCTGCCGGACCCGGGAACCGATCACCACGGTCAGCTCGGCCTCCCAGTCGATCTTTGTGCTGGCCGCGGGCAACACCACATCGTCGGTCGGACCGACGAGCGCGTTGGCGTACTTGGTGAAGATGGTGGGGTACTTCGGGACTTCCTGGCCCACTTCTTCGGCATGAGCGTAGTAGTTCAGGCCCGCGCACAGGATCTTGCCGGGGCGCAGGATCGGCATTTCCAGCTCCGCGTGCTGGGGCGCCGGGCCCGGTTCGCCGGAAAGGGTGCGCCAGTCATCGCGCTGCAGCAGCTCGCCCACGTCCTTGGCCGGCAGGTAGACCGTGGTGTCCCCGTCCTGCCGGAACGCCTGCGTGGTCCCGTTCCGCCGTACTGTTCCCAGACGCATCTGTACCTCCTCGCGGCAGCCGTGCGCCGCCGTCGTTAGCTGTTGGCGGCCATGGAAGCCGCCCCTTTGCACGATATACGCTGGCGCCACCGCCAGCCGGAAGATTGCGCTCAGGGGGTCCTGATGATGCGCCGTTTGACCGCCTCGGCAATCGCGGCCGTCCGGTTCTCCACGCCCAGCTTCGCGTAGATGTGGACCAGGTGGGTCTTGACCGTTGCCTCGGAGATGTACAGCTGCCGGGCGATGGCACGGTTGCCCATCCCGGTGGCCAGCAGCTCCAGCAGTTCCACCTCGCGTGCGCTCAGGGCAGGCTGGGGACTGCGGATCCGGCCCATCAGGCGGGCGGCGACTTCCGGCGCCAGCGCGGTGCGGCCCGCCGCGGCGGCCAGCACCGCCTCGCGGATCTGTTCCGGCGGGGCATCCTTGAGCATGTAGCCGCTGGCACCGGCCTCCACCGCCGCCAGGATGTCCGCGTCGGTGTCATAGGTGGTCAGGATCAGCACCGGCGGCGCCGATTTCCCCTCGGCGGCGCGCCCGGTGATCTTGGCCGTGGCGGTCACGCCGTCCATCCCGGCTCCCATCTGCAGGTCCATCAGGACCAGATCCACCGGTTCGCGCAAGCCGTCCAGCCGGTCCAGTTCGCGCAGGGCGGCCGCGCCGTCCGACGCCTCGGCGGCTACCGCGATGCCGTCGAAGTCCGTCAGCATGGCGCGCAGGCCGGCGCGGACCACCGGATGGTCATCCACCAGCAGGATCCTGATCCCGTTCACGGCCGTTCCCGTCCGGCATCGGACAACGGCAGGCGGACGGCCACCACGGTGCCCTCCCCGGGCGCCGATTCAACCGCCATCGTGCCGCCCAGCGCGGCGGCCCGCTCGGCCAGCGAGCGCAGCCCGAACCCGGTGCCGTCCTCCCGCGGACCGGCGGCCGAGGGATCGAAGCCAGCGCCGTCGTCGTAAATGTCCACGGTGACCTCGCCCTCCAAGAAGCCCAACGTGACGACGGCGGTGCTGGCCCCCGCGTGTTCCACCACGTTGGCCAGGCTCGCCTGGCAGGCCCGCAGCAGCAGCACCTCGCAGGCCGGCGGCAGTGGGAACGGTCCGCCGTCCAGCACGAAGCGGCAGCGCAACGGGCGGCCGGACGCGGCGGCCTGGCTTTCCGTCGCCTCGCACAGCCGCTGCAGGCTGGACACCAGCGCACTGGTACCGCCGGGCTGTGCGCCGAGCTGAGCGTCGAGCTGGGCGCCGGGCTGGGGGTCGAGTTGAGCGCCGGGCTGCGCGTCGAGCTGGGGTGAGGACAGGCCGCGGACAAACCGCCGGGCCTCCGCCAGGTTGTCGGCCGCGGTGGACTGCACCAGCCGGATCCGTTCCGCCGCGGTGTCCCGCTGCCCGGCGTCCAGCGCGCCGGCGGCGCCACGGGACAGCAGCACAATGCTGGAAAGGCCCTGGGCCAACGTGTCGTGGATTTCGCTGGCCAGCCGGCCGCGCTCGGCCAGCACACCGGCTTCGTGCTGGGACCTGGCCAGCTCCGCTCGGGTCCGCCGCAGCTCCGCGAGGGCCAGTCGCTGGTTCCGCGCGTCCAGGTACAGCGCCCGATAGGCCATCCCCATGAACACGGCGAACACCGCCCCGACTACCGGTCCGATCAGCATGGCCGCCTCCAGCCTGCCGGCGTGCCACCACTGGGAGGCGATCACCAGGCCGGTGAGGACGGCGACGGCGACCACAGCGTGTCCGGTGCGCAAGATGTGCAGATGGAGGAAAAACAGCGGGAAGGCCAGCCAGACGAAGTTTCCGCTCAGCAGCACCAGGCAGGTCCACAGCAGCGTGACCAGGGCCAGCCACCACGGGGCATAACGCTGGAGGTCCTGACCGGTTCCGGCGGCACTGCGGCGTTTCTCCCAGACCGTCCCGGCCACGTACACCACCGCCAGCAGGGCCCCCAGGGCGGCGGCCAGATAACTGGCTGGACTGGCCGGATCCGCGGCCAGCGTCGCGGCGATCGCGATGGCAAGCAGGCCGGCAAAGCCGACGTGCAGGCCCACGCGCAGGATCCTGAGCACCAGTTGGCCGGCAGGAGCGGCTTCCTCTCGCATCGCCTCCGCTGTTGTTGCCTCCGCCGGGGTTACCTCCGCCGGGGTTGCCTCCGCCGTTCCGGTCCGGCCGTTCCCGTTCCGCGGTGTACCGGTTCGGTCTTGCGGACGGGGCTGGGCAGGCATGGTCCTCAGCGTACCGAGGTTCAATACCGCGGGCATCAACCGATTGGTTGACCGGCAGATCAACCTTCGGCCGGGCGCAGATCAACCATCGACCGGATGTGCACGCATGCCCTGCGCGGGACGCTGGAGCCAGCCCGTAAAACGGGGCACTCAAGCAATGAAAGTAGGACCAATCGTGTTCCTGGCACTTCGGGATATCCGGTTCGCAAAGGGCCGCTTCCTCCTCATGGGTACCGTGGTGGCCCTGATTACGTTGCTGCTGGTGATGCTGTCCGGGCTCACCGCCGGGCTGGGAAACCAGTCCGTGTCCGCCATCCGGCAGCTCGGCTCCAATGCCAACGCCGTCGTCTTCGGCTCGGCCGCGGGCAACAGCCCAGCCGCTTCGTTCACCGAGTCGCAGATCAGCCAGGAGCAGTTGCACGCCTGGCAGCAGGCGCCCGGGGTGGAACGTGCGGAGGCCTTCGGCGTCAGCCAGAGCCGGTTGAGCGCGACCGGCAGCACCAATGTGGCGGTTTTCGGCGTGGTGCCCGGCGGCGCACTGGCGCCCGCCCCCGTGACCGATACTTCCCTGCTGCTGAGCCGGACAGCGGCCGAGGACCTGGGCGCGCAAGTGGGCGATACAGTCCAGCTGGCCGGACGGGACCTGGAGGTCTCCGACGTGGTCGACGACCAGTGGTACTCCCACACGCCGGTGGTGTGGACCTCGCTGACCAAGTGGCAGCAGGTCGCCCACATTAACGACGCCGGTGCCGCCGGCGGCCCTATCGCCACCGCTGTTGCCGCCCAGCTGTCCGACGGCGATCCGTCCGGACCTGCCGCGACGGCCGCCAACCAGGCCGCCGGCACCACCGCCACCTCGGTCACCGGAGCCTTCCAGGCCTTGGGCTCCTACAAGAGCGAAAACGGGTCGCTGATGCTGATGCAGGGCTTCCTCTACGGGATTTCCGCGCTGGTCATCGTGGCCTTCCTGACTGTCTGGACTATTCAGCGCACGCGCGACATCGCCGTACTCAAAGCCATGGGCGGTTCGGATGCCTACCTGCTCCGCGACGCGTTGACGCAGGCCTTGGTGGTCCTGGCGGCCGGCGCGGCAGTCGGCGGCGGCGTCGGTGTGCTGGGCGGGGCCTTCGCTTCCCAGGCCGCGCCGTTCCTGCTGACCCCGGCCAGCACCGTGCTGCCCATCGCCGGAATCGTGATCCTGGGCATGGCCGGTGCCGTGCTGGCGGTCCGCCGGGTGACACGGGTGGACCCGTTGACGGCACTCGGCGGCAGCTGACACCCTTCCCGGCCCTTATTCTGGCGCTCCGCACTGCAACGGCACGCAACCGGCTCCGCGGCTTTCGCGCCCGCACCCACTCCTCGAAGGAACACCCCATGACACACGCACTCAGTCTTCTCAACGTCACCCTCGACTACCCTGACGGCGACGGCACCACCAAGGCACTGGACCGGGTGGACCTGAAGGTTCCGGCCGGTACCCTGACGTCCCTGGCAGGTCCGTCCGGTTCCGGGAAGTCCTCCCTCCTCGCTGTCGCCGCCACGCTCATCCGCCCCACCGCCGGCGTCGTGCTGGTGGACGGTGTGGATGCTACGGCCTTGAGCCTGAAGGAGTCGGCCGAACTGCGCCGGCAGAAGGTGGGGATTGTCTTCCAACAGCCCAACCTGCTGGCCTCGCTGACGGCTCTGGAACAACTCCAGATCGGAGCCCATCTGCGCGGCGAGAAACCGCGTGACGTCCGCTCCCGCGGCTTGGAGCTCTTGGACATCGTGGGACTTATCGATGCAGCCCACCGCCGCCCGCACCAGCTCTCGGGCGGGCAGCGCCAGCGGGTCAACATCGCGCGGGCGCTGATGGGCAGCCCGCGGGTACTGCTGGTCGATGAGCCGACGGCGGCGCTTGACCACGAACGCTCCGAGGCTGTTGTGCGGTTGCTGGTCCAGGTCACCCGGGAATTCGACGTCGCCACCGTCATGGTCACCCACGACACCGAATTCATTCCGCTCACCGATGCCGTCGCCACCATGCGCGACGGCCGGCTCTCGGCACCGCGGAGCACCGCAACCGCCGACGCTCCTCCGGGGGTACGCCGCTAATTGGACCAATCTTTGGTTAGCTGGTCGCCCTTTCTTTGGAGTGCAAGCCACAACGGTCCCTCGGAACGACCCACCATGTCGTTCTTTTTTCCTGACGGCGGCATGCGTCCACTAGAGCCTCTTGGGCACGGCGCCGTGGGCACAGCGCGACGTTCCGCTGATCGTGGCCTCAGTTGCGGCCCGTGCCACTATCCCTACACATTGGACCGTTTCGATGGTGGGTCGAATATGTGTGCGAATAAAATTGTGGTATGTCGCTTGCACCGTTGGACCGCACCGGGGGGATGGAGGATTCCCTCGCCGAGGTGCGCGCCCTGCTGCAGGATATCGCCCACTGCTTCACCGCGGAGTCCGGGTCGTTGAGCACCCGCGAGCTGGCCAACACTGTAGCGGCGGTCGAGGACGTTTCGAAGACGGTGGAATTCCTGCAGGCCGCCGGCGCGCACGCGGTGGAGCGGGCGGACATCGCGGCGAACGGGGAAACCTCAGCCCAGGCCGGTGCCGTTGTGGGCTCGCCTGATGCCTCCGGCGCGGCGGGGTGGGCCAACCCGGCCGCGGCCATCGCCGCCTCCGGAAGCGACGCTGGCGACCCCGGCGGTGTTGACGCCGCGGGACCCGACGGACCCAGTGGTGCCGGGGCCAAGCAGCGGCAGCGTCGGCGCAAGACCGAGTTCCGCAACAACGCGGAGTATCTGCGCTCCCGGCTGGGGATCGGCATCGTCGAAGCACGGCGCCGGCTGCGGGTCGGAAGAGCAATCACCGCGCCGGTCCGTTTCGACGGCGAACCCGGTGCTCCGGCACTGCCGGCCCTGGCGGAGGCGATGGCCGCCGGGGAGCTCAGCGGGAACGCTGCCGTCCTGGTCACCGACTCGATCGCCCGGGCCCGCCACGCCGCCGACCCCGGGACCCTGGAAGCGATGGAGTCCTCGCTGGTCCGGCAGGCCGCGGAGGGCGACGCCGACACGCTGGCGATGGTCGCGAAGACCTGGGAAACAGCCGTCGACCAGGACGGCGCCGAGCCCTCGGAGGAGGAACTGCGGTCCCGGCAGGGGATGTTCTACCGCGGCCGCCGGCGGGGCCTGCACCAGTTCGTCATCAACACCACCGACGACCAGTACGAACTCCTCGCCACCGTGATGAACAGCGCCGCGAACCCGCGCATCCGCTCCGACGCGATCGAAACCGCCGCGAACAGCCGGACCGAAGCCGCCCCTGCCGGACCGGACCGCAACGGCACGGGCCCCACCGGAACCACGGATGCCGGCACGGCCAGCACCGGCGCGGCAGATGCCGCAACTGAGGGCGCTCGGATCGGCGAGGGAGTCGGGTCCGGTAGCGGAGATAGTGAAGCGGACGATGATCGCAACACAGCAACCAAGGATGCCTGCGCATTAGGCACCGACGACGCCGGTGCAAACGGGGCCGGCATGCCCGACGCGGAAGGCTGCACGGATTCGGAACACAGCCACGGCGACGTGGATCCGGCGGTGGTTGCCGGAATGGACGGCTTCACCAGGGCGCAGAAACTGCTGGCCGGCCTGATCGGTGCCTGCCGGATCGCCCTGAACGTGGACAAACTCCCGGACTCTGGCGGACACCGCACCCAAGTGATCGTCACCGCCGGCTATGAACAACTGGCCGGCTTGCTCTCGGGCGGCGGCAGCGCGGTCTTCAACGGATCTCTGTCGGCCAAGACGGTGCGCCGGATGGCCTGCGATGCCGAAATCATCCCGGCGATTCTCGGGTCCAAGGGCGAGGTCCTGGACCTGGGCCGGTCGCAACGGTTCTTCAGCCGGGCCATCCGTAAGGCGCTGCTCCTACGCGACAAGGGCTGTGCCTTCCCTGGGTGCAGCATGCCCGCGTTCTGGACCGAAGCGCACCACATCGTGCCCTGGTGGGCCGGCGGCCGCACGGACATCAACAACGGGGTCTGCCTCTGCAGCCTGCACCACGACCTGATCGAGCAAGGCAACTGGGAAATCAACGTCCTGGAGGGGATCCCTTGGTTCACCCCGCCCGACTACATCGACCCCGACCGAAGACCACTGCGAAACACGTACTGGCAAACCCACGTCCCGCCCCGGGGGCTGGCAGGCTAGCAAAAACTTGCCGTTCGATTGCGCTGACCAGTGGCACGATTCCCCCTCATGCCAGTCCGAACATCCCTACCGAATCGCCGTGACGGTGGCGCCGCGCCCTGGTCGAGCAACCTCACCGCCCCTGACTGCACCACTCGAGCAGCCGCTCTACCGGCCACGTGGTGATGATCCGTTCCGCGGGGACGCCGTTTTTGGCGGCCCGTTCGGCACCGTAGTGGAGGAAGTCCAGCTGGCCGGGCGCGTGGGCGTCGCTGTCGATGCTGAACAGGCAGCCGGCGTCGAGGGCCAACTGGATCAGTTCATCCGGCGGGTCCTGCCGCTCCGGCCGCGAGTTGATTTCGACGGCGACGCCGTTTTCCGCGCAGGCGGCAAAAACCCGCTCGGCGTCGAATTCCGATTGCGGGCGGGTTCCCCGTGATCCCTTGACCAGCCGTCCGGTGCAGTGGCCCAGCACATTGGTGCGCGGATTGCTGATGGCGCCGAGCATCCGGCGGGTCATGGTGCCCCGGTCCGACCTGAGCTTGGAGTGGACGCTGGCCACCACCACGTCCAGCCGATCCAGCATCTGGGGTGTTTGGTCGAGTTCGCCGCTTTCCAGGATGTCTGCTTCGATGCCGGTCAGGACCCGGATACCGTCGGCATCGGCATTGATCTGGGCCACGAGGTCAAGCTGCTTGGCCAGACGCTCCGCACTCAGGCCGTTGGCAATCTTGAGGTTCGGCGAATGGTCGGTCAGGGCCAGGTAGTCGCGGCCGAGCCAGCGCGCCGCGTCGACCATGTCAATCGGCGGCGAGCCGCCGTCGGACCAGTCGCTGTGGCAGTGCAGATCGCCGCGAAGTGCCTGGTGCAGGTCGCGGCCGCCTTCGGCCAGTGGCTCCGCCGAACGTTCCCGCACCTTCACCAGATAGTCGGGAACCTCGCCGTCGACCGCCTGCTGAATGACTTCGAAGGTGCTGGCCCCGATCCCTTTCATGCTCTTCAGCCGGCCGCTGCGCGCTCGTGCGGCCAGCTCGTCGGGGTCCAGCCCGGCGGCCACGGCGGCTGCCTTCCGGAAGGCCTGCACTTTGAACGTGGGCGCCAGTTCGCGCTCCAGCCAGAAGGCGATTTCATTCAGGGCCGCAACGGGATCCATGGGACCATCTTGCCTTCGATCCGCCCCGCGGGCCACGGCTTCAAGGCTGCAGGGGCGGTACAGCCAGCCCGAAATGCGTCTGCAGGGCGAGTGCGGCGGCGCGGTATCCGGCCATCCCGTGCACGCCGGGTCCGGGCGGTGTTCCCGCCGAACACAGGTAGACGCCGTCCAGCGGGGTCCGCCAGGGTTTGGGGCTCAGCACGGGGCGCGCCGCGAGCTGCGGCAGGCTGACCGCGCCGGTGCCGAAGTCGCCGCCCACGTAGTTGGGGTTGTACGCCGCGTAGTCGGCCGCGGACATGCTCGCCGAGTCGACCACGAGATCGGTGAATCCCGGCGCGGCTCGTTCCAGCGCGGCCGTAATCACCGGCTCCATGTCCCGGGTGGAGCCGTTCGGTACGTGGCAATAGGCCCACAGCACGTGCCGGCCGGCCGGCGCCCGGGATGGATCGACCACGGCTGGTTGTGCCGCCAGGATCACCGGGTCCTCCGAGTGTCGGCCGCGGGCAATGGCCCGCTCGGACGCTGCCATCCGTTGCCGTGTGCCGCCCAGGTGCACAGTGCCGGCCCGGCGCAGTTCCGGGTGTGCCCACGGCACCGGTCCGGACAAGATGAAGTCCACCTTGGCCGCACCGGGTCCGTACCTGAAGTGCCGCAAGGCACGGGCGTAACGGGCCGGGAGCCGGCCGCCGGCCAGCCGGAGGAATTCCGTGGGCGAAGTATCCAGCATGACCACCCGGGCATCGGTCAGCTCGGCCAGCGATGCGACCCGATGCTCGGTCTCCAACCGGCCACCGTGGGCCCGCAGGTCCTGGACCATGGCGTCGATGATGGCCTGTGATCCCCCGGCGGGAAAGGGGAATCCCACGGCATGGGCCAGCGCGCCGAGCATCAGTCCGGCCCCCGCCGACGAGGGGCGCCGCACGCCTCCCGGTGTGTGTGCGGCAACGCCGGTCAGCAGGGCAGGTGCGAACTGTTCCTTAAAACGCAGGTTCCAGGCGGGCGAGCCCTGCTCCAGGGTCCGGATGCCGTACCTGAAGGCCGTCACCGGATGGGCCGGCACGCGGAGCAGCTGGTCCATGGTGAACTCCATCAGGGCATCGGTCCGCTCCACCAGCGGCCCCATCAGCTGCCGGTAGGCAGCGCCGTCGGCGCCCAACCCGGCTACGGTCTGCTCCAGGTCGCGGTAGGCCACCGCCGCCGCTGCCCCGTCGATCACGTGGCCGTAGGAGACCTCGGGCGCCAGCAGCTGGATCCGTCGGTCCAGCCCGAACGAGCGGAAAAACAGCGATGCTGCGGCCATTGGATGCACTGCCGAGCAGATGTCGTGCCAATGGCCGGGCTCGATCAGCTCCAGGGTCCGCGCGCCGCCGCCGGGCGTGGCGGCCGTTTCGAAGACCGTGACGTCCAGGCCCGCCCGCGCCATGATCACGGCCGCGGCCAACCCATTCGGCCCGGCGCCGACTACCGCTACGTCCGTCACGATTGATCTTCCCCTTCCGGCCCTCGCTTCAACCTTGTGCCCTCCGCGTCCCCGCTGGCAATGCCCGGCCACCGAGACGACGGCCGGAGGGAATCTATGCCGATTGGAGAATATTCGCGTGCGGCACCTCCTGCGCCGGGCGCCGGGCCCACCGGTGCCGAGGGAACGCGGCCCGGCATCGGGAGCGCGAACTTGTCGGCAGCGCCGTCAAACTCGCCGCCCTGGGGATCATCGGTGTCCAGGCGCCGGACCGGATCATGTTCAGGCAGCCAGATGGCCCGGACAACCTTCCCCATGATGTATGCCGTTGCGGCTATGTGAACCAGGACTGCCAGCACGTAATAGGGCGCATCCAGGTTCCGCACCGCCTCGCCGCCGCTGGTGACCTGGCCCAGGTGCATCCATATGGCCCACCAATGCATCACCTCGAAGAACTGCCAGATCAAAAAATCGCGCCAGCGCGGATGGGCCAGCGCAACCAGCGGCACCAGCCAGACGACGAACTGCGGCGAATACACCTTGTTGGTGAGCACGAATGCGGCCACCACCAGGAACACCAGCGACGCCATCCGCGGACGGCGCGGCGCGGCCAGGGCCAGCACCGCGATCCCGGCGCAGGCCGCCGCGAACAGCATGAAAGATGCAGTGTTAATGAACTCCGGGCTGAGAACGGGCAACTGCTGCCGCTGCGCGGTCAGGTTGTAGGCGTACCAGATGGACGAATATCCGGCCTCGCGCTGCCGGCTGTAGTCCAGAAAATGGAACCAGCTGCCGAAATCCCGCAGCATGAACGGCAGATTGGCGGCCAGCCAGACCGCAGCCGCAGCGGCGGCGGACGCGGCCAGCGGGCGGTACCGCCCGGTGCGGACTGCCAGCAGCAGGATAGCTCCGAGGATCAGCATCGGATACAACTTCAGCGCCGCACCGAGGCCGATGAACACGCCGGCCAGGACCGGCCGGCGCCTCGCGAAGGCGAGCATCGCCAGGGCCGCCAGCATGGCGGCCCACAGGTCCCAGTTGATGGTCCCCGCCAGCACGATTCCCGGCGCCAGCGCCACCATGGCTGCGTCCCAGGGCCGCCGGTGGCTCATCCGTGCCGTGGCGATCACCGTGACCAGCCAGGCCACGGCCGCCAGCGTGGCGTTGATGTCGAAATAGGCCAGGGCCCGGCCCGCAGACACGCCCTCGCCCGGCACCAGCCACGCTGTCGCCCCGGCCAGCAGCCCCAGCAGGACCGGGTACTCGAACGAACTGCCCGCGCTGACGAACGGCACCACGCCGTCGGCCAGCCCGCGGGTTTCGAACAGCACCGGCCAGTCCGAATAGCAGCCCATGTAGAAGTAGTCCGGCAGCGCCCAACCGTCCAGCCGGCACGGCGTTTTGACCAGGACCGAGAGCAGCGCCGCGAAGGTGGTCAAGATGATCAGCACGCGCTCAACGGTGAAGAAGCCCGGCGAAACCAGGCCCGGAGCACTGTGCCGGCCCAGGGGCCCGCCCACCAGCTCGGTGAACTGCCTGAGGAACGGGTCGTTGCGGCTGGGCACCACAATGCGCAGCGGTCTGCGGCGCGAAGAGCGGGGCCCGGGCATGCTCCAAGCGTACTGGCGGCCGCACTATCGGCCACAGATGCGGAACCGTAGGGCGGGTTGGGTGAAACGTCCGCTGTTGCTCGCCTTCCCGTAACCTTGGGCACCCCGGGCCGTTACCGGCGCTTCCTACCGTGAATCCAATGAGTTACACCGACCCCCAGGAAGTCCTGGTCGTCATCCCGGCCCGCGGCGGCTCCAAAGGGATCCCGTTCAAGAACCTGAAGCCCGTAGCCGGCCGCAGCCTGGTGGCCCGCGCCGTCGACAGCGCGCTGGCGGCCCCGGCGGTGACCGACGTCGTCGTCAGCACCGACCATCCGGATATTGCCGCCGAAGCCGAACGCTGCGGCGCCCGCGTGGTCATGCGCCCGGCGGACCTCTCCGGTGACACCGCCAGCAGCGAATCCGCGGTGCTCCACGTGCTCGCGTCGCTGCCACGGCAGCCGGCGGTCACGGTCCTGATGCAGTGCACCTCCCCGTTCATTGATCCGGCACACCTGAACGAAGCCGTGCTGGACGTGCTGGCGGACCGCACCGACGTTGCCTTCTCCGTAACCGAGAGCCACGCCTTCCATTGGATGCATGACGACGGCGGTGCCGTCACCGCCGTCGGGCACAGCGCCGAAGTGCGCCCCCGCCGGCAGGACCGCACGCCCCAGTACCGCGAAACCGGGGCGTTCTACGCAATGCGTACCGAGGGTTTCCTGACCCGCAAGCACCGCTTCTTCGGCCGGCTGAAGCTGCAGGAAGTGCCCGCCGAGCACGCAGTCGAAATCGACTCGCTGGAAGACCTGGCCGTGGTCCGCGCGCTGGCCGACCAGGCAACCGCGCCCCTGGCCGGCGGCCTTGACGTGGATGCCCTGGTGATGGACTTCGACGGCGTCCACACCGACGACCACGCCCTTGTGAATGCCGAGGGCGAGGAATTCGTCCGCGTGAGCCGCGAAGACGGCATGGGAATCTCCCGGCTGCGCAGCACCGGAATTCCCCAACTGATTCTGTCCACCGAGCGGAACAAGGTGGTCAGTGCCCGGGCGCTCAAGCTCGGCATCGACGTCCTCCAGGACGTCGCGGACAAGGCCGGAGCTGTCCGCACCTGGATGGCCGCCCACCGGCTGGATCCCGACCGGGTTGCCTACGTGGGCAACGACGTCAACGACTTGCCCGCCATGGGCGTCGTTGGTTGGCCGGTGGCTGTGGGCGATGCCCGCGCCGAGGTCAAAGCTGCGGCACGGACTGTGCTTCAGCACCATGGCGGCGAAGGCGCAGTCCGCGAGGTCTGCGAACTCATCCTCGCCGCGCGTAGCGGTGCCGACGACGAACGCGGCCGCCAACATCAAGCCACAGCAATAACAGAAAGAGTGCAGCTCATGACTACCGAAGCTACCGTTTCGAACACTGTTCCCGCCGGTGTGCCGGCTCCCGTCGCGATCGGCGACGTGCAGGTCGGTGCCGGGCAGCCGGTCTACGTGATCGGCGAGATCGGGATCAACCACAACGGCGACATCGAGATCGC
>RJAE01000100.1 GCA_004000035.1 Arthrobacter sulfonylureivorans
CTCTTCTGCACTCAAGTTCCCCAGTTTCCAATGACCCTCACCGGTTGAGCCGGGGGCTTTCACATCAGACTTAAGAAACCGCCTGCGAGCCCTTTACGCCCAATAATTCCGGACAACGCTTGCCACCTACGTATTACCGCGGCTGCTGGCACGTAGTTAGCCGTGGCTTTCTGGTTAGGTACCGTCAAGGTACCGCCCTATTCGAACGGTACTTGTTCTTCCCTAACAACAGAGCTTTACGATCCGAAAACCTTCATCACTCACGCGGCGTTGCTCCGTCAGACTTTCGTCCATTGCGGAAGATTCCCTACTGCTGCCTCCCGTAGGAGTCTGGGCCGTGTCTCAGTCCCAGTGTGGCCGATCACCCTCTCAGGTCGGCTACGCATCGTTGCCTTGGTGAGCCGTTACCTCACCAACTAGCTAATGCGCCGCGGGTCCATCTGTAAGTGGTAGCCGAAGCCACCTTTTATGTTTGAACCATGCGGTTCAAACAACCATCCGGTATTAGCCCCGGTC
>RJAE01000101.1 GCA_004000035.1 Arthrobacter sulfonylureivorans
CGCCGGGCGCAGGCGCGCCACGAAGGCCTGCGTGATCTGCCCGTGGCCGTGCGGGTCGAAGACGTAGACGACGTCGCCGCGGCGGTAGAGGCCCAGGCCCACGGCGCCGACCACGACCAGCGTGAAGGACTCGGCGCGCTGCGCCCAGAGGCCGTCGAAGAAGGCGCGCGCCGTGATCTGCGTGCTCTGGAAGCCCTCGCCGGGCGGCGTGAAGAAGTTGCACTCGCCGTGCACCCGCGAGAAGACGCAGTGCAGCGCGGCGCCGCCGGCGCCCTCGTAGACGATCTTGTTCGGGAGCTCGCTGATGGCGCACATGCCCCCGTCGGGCCCCGTCCACGCCTGGCCCTCCCGCAGGCACGCGTCCACGGCGTCCGCCGTCAGGGCGGCCTCCACGCCGTTCGTGAAGACCAGGCGCAGGAAGGAGAGGGAGGAGCGCAGGCACGAGACGCCCGACCCGGGCCCCAGGTCGGGGTCATACTGATTACGATAGCCGACGACCACCGCGTCGGCCGTCA
>RJAE01000102.1 GCA_004000035.1 Arthrobacter sulfonylureivorans
CCAAGACGCTGGACGCGGTGCTGGACCGCGCGCTGGACGCGGTGGACACGCTGGACGCGGGCGCGCGCCCGCCGCGGCGCCCGCTGCGCGACGGGCAGGCGCTGTTCACGCTGCGCGTCGCCGACTGGACCGAGGGCCGCTTCTCGGAGACGGACCTGTGGGCGCCCTGGGCGCACACGGAGACGGGCCAGCGGCTGGCGCGCGCCGTGCCGGGCGCGCTGGCCACCTTCACCGTGCTGGCGCGCATGTGCATCCCCCCGCGGCTGCTCTCGGCGCTGTGGTCCGCCCTGCAGCCGGAGGCGAACGCCGCGTACGACGCCGCGGTCACGGAGCGCCTGGACGCCGCGGCGCACGTGCGCGAGGCCGCGGCGCTCGGCGCGCCGGCGCCCGGCGACCTGTACGCGCCCGTGGGCACGGGCATGACGTTCACCGTCACGGGCTCGCCGCCGAGCAGCGCGACGCGCGTGAGCGCCATGGACCTGGCCGCGGCGGCGGTGCTCGTCGGGGCCCCGCTG
>RJAE01000103.1 GCA_004000035.1 Arthrobacter sulfonylureivorans
GGCACGCGCTTGCGCAGGCAGCCGCGGAAGGCTTCGTGGTGCACGCGGGGGCAGAGGTCGTACTCGGCGGCGTACTCGCGCGTGTAGCAGGCGCGCTTGGGGTCGAGGCGCAGCAGCTCCACGCGCCCGCTGTAGTTGCTCGGCGAGGGCCCCTCCAGAAACAGCAGCGTCCCGTCTATCGTCAGGTTGGGCGCGTCGCCGGGCACGAGGACGGCGCTGCCGGCGACGTGCACGCTGACGCCGGCGCCCCTGAAGAGGACGCCCCCGACGCTCGGGGTCAGGGCGGCCAGGGTCAGGGCGGCGAGGAGGAGCCCCGCGGGGAGCCGGGTCACGTCGCGCGCCACCATCATCATCGACGCCGGTACTGCGGAGGCTACGGACCGGGCTGCGCTTTTAGCTCGTCGGCGTCCGCGGGACCGCCCAGGAGGCGATACCCCTTCGCCCCCCTCAGGCGGAAGAATATGTAGACGCACACGCCCACCAGGAGCGCGCCCATCGCGGTGCCCGTGCC
>RJAE01000105.1 GCA_004000035.1 Arthrobacter sulfonylureivorans
AGCAGGCGCAGCAGGCAGCGGGCGGTCGTGGTCGCGTTGTCCTCGGTCGTCTCCTGGTAGTGCTTCTCCATGAGGGTGTACATGACGTTCCACAGGTCGATGGCGATGGGCGTGAGGACCCCGGGCGGCGTGGAGATGGCCTCCGAGCGGACCAGACGATGGCGATGTGCGTACTTTAAAAGGCCAAAGAGCCCCATGTCTCCGCTCGCACACCGAGGCGCCGGTCTAAAATACGCAGGTGGCGGGGCGGGGCCACCCGCGCATATAAGCCGGGCGGTGATTGGTCTGGCGCACACCGCCCGCCCGAGCCCGCTCGCCCGCCGCGATGTCGCTGTTCGACGACGGCCTCGAGGACCTGGACCGCCACCCCACCCACGCGCACCACCCGGCGCAGGTGATCCACGACGGGCCCTTCGTGCTGGAGGACGGCGAGCCCCTGCAGCGCACCGGCATGCTGGTGCTCAGCGACGAGCACCTGGAGCACGCGCGCGCCGCCATCGCCCCG
>RJAE01000106.1 GCA_004000035.1 Arthrobacter sulfonylureivorans
TCCTCTTCGCTTGAGCATTCGAACGTTAGGTGCGGCCCATGTTACAGCATTATATTCTCGTCCTAAATATATTGGTGGACCAAGAGCCCATTATGAAACAACCCAAGAACGAAATCGTTAAGATTTCGTTCTTTTTTCATTTCTATAAACATTTGATGAATCTTCCGTAATTATTATAGGAATCTCTTTTTTTCTCTCGGTAAACCACGTATAATATGAAAAGAAATGTAATTTATTGAAAACCTGAAACGAGGCTATTATTTATGAAAAAAATTTATGACGGACTGCCAGTTCATGACTATACAACAAAATTTTCTGTGTCGATTGTCTATGCTATTCTTGCATCAATTGCCATGAACTTTTTCTATCAACCAGGAAATATTTATTCCAGTGGCTTAACAGGCTTGGCACAAATTTTAACAACCCTCTCAACAAAAATTGTGGGTTTTAATGTGCCTGTCTCCATTACATTGTATCTGTTAAATGTGCCGTTATTCTTTATT
>RJAE01000107.1 GCA_004000035.1 Arthrobacter sulfonylureivorans
AGGTTCCCGGCATCGGTTTCGCCCGTCGCCCCGTCGGCGCGGAAGGCCTGGGTGTGGTCGATCTGGCAGGCCTTGCCGTGTTTGCGGCAGCCGGCAAACGGACACACCTCGTCCCGTTTACGCACCGCCCGGGCCAGATCCGCCGGCGGCCGGTACCGGCTCTTGCCGTAGGAGAGCCTGGCCCCGGTCTCCGGATGCGTCAGGATCCGGTAAAACGACTTCGCATCCGCACACAACTGCCGGGCCGCGTCCGCCGGGATCGGACCGTATCCGTCCAGCGTGGCCGGTTCCCCGCCCAGCCCCAGCAACGAGAGCACCGGGACGGTGACCGACGGTTCGGCGTGGATCCCGGCCGCCGGGCCGGTATCCATCCCCGCGTGCATAAGCAGGTCCGCGAACACGTCCGCCCGCAGCTGCCCCCTGGACCGGGTCTCGCCGTGCTGGCCGCGCAGGTGGACGGCGGTCCGGGTGAGCCGGTCATCGATCGCGGCGGCCTGCTCGGC
>RJAE01000108.1 GCA_004000035.1 Arthrobacter sulfonylureivorans
AGGTTCCCGGCATCCGTTTCGCCCGTCGCCCCGTCGGCGCGGAACGCATGGGTGTGGTCGATCTGGCAGGCCTTGCCGTGTTTGCGGCAGCCGGCAAACGGACACACCTCGTCCCGTTTCCGCACCGCCCGGGCCAGATCCGCCGGCGGCCGGTACCGGGTCTTGCCGTAGGAGAGCCTGGCCCCGGTCTCCGGATGCGTCAGGATCCGGTAAAACGACTTCGCATCCGCACACAACTGCCGGGCCGCGTCCGCCGGGATCGGACCGTACCCGTCCAGCGTGGCCGGTTCCCCGCCCAGCCCCAGCAACGAGAGCACCGGGACGGTGACCGACGGTTCGGCGTGGATACCGGCCGCCGGGCCGGTATCCATCCCCGCATGCACCAGCAGGTCCGCGAACACGTCCGCCCGCAGCTGCCCCCTGGACCGGGTCTCGCCGTGCTGGCCGCGCAGGTGGACGGCGGTCCGGGTGAGCCGGTCATCGATCGCGGCGGCCTGCTCGGC
>RJAE01000109.1 GCA_004000035.1 Arthrobacter sulfonylureivorans
ACGCACAGCCAGAATTTGTAGAAAAACCAATTGTTTATACTCCTTCAGCTTACTTTGGCAAAGATGCCGCACGAAAAATTTATTCCGCTTATCCAGGTTATGCAGCAACTGGCACAATCAATTTAGAGCTGGACGACCAAGGGAATCCTTACTATATTCAAACGCTTTACAAAGAGTATGGGGTTTCTGGTCGCATGCACTATAATGAATTTAAAACGGCGGTATTAAATGCTACAACAGGAGAAGTTAACGTTTATGACAGTCAAAAAGCTCCAAGTTTCGTTGATGCGCCGATTACTAGTTCAGCGGCGAATAGCTTAAATGAATTCTTTGGTCGTTACAGTCAAGGCTGGTGGAACCAGACAATGTTTGGTGCCAAAAAAGATGTTAAAATTCCAACTGAAAATGGTATTTATGCATCAGGACAAATTACGCCGATGATGAACAAGGAAGGGAACCAGTTGCTTTATTTTACGGACTTTACAAGTAGTGAAAAAGACC
>RJAE01000011.1 GCA_004000035.1 Arthrobacter sulfonylureivorans
CAATCCCTGACCCATCCGCCATGGTCCCAGCCGCCCGCCGCTCGGCCCCAGACTTTCGCGAGCATTTCCCAAATGAGGCACGCGCCCCGTTTCGCGAGCACATTAGATGAGTCTCGTCGGCCCCTGTTATTCCGTACCGCCCCTCGTTACACTGATGCCACGGATTCTTCTGAGCAAGAGGTGAGTCAGATGGCTGGGAATTCGCGTTTCATGAACCGATTCATGCGTGCCACGGAGAAGGCGGCAAAGGTGTGGGGCCCGGCGGACCGGATCGATGCGGATTCCCCGGTGGTCCACCGGCACGACGCCTCCGAGAAGGCGTCGGAGGAACAATTGTCGCAAATCGAAGTGGAGCGGGAAGCCGGTCACAGCTACGCGTACCGCAGGCCGCACAAGGACTGACGCCGGACTCGGTGCCGCCCGTGCGCGGCACCCCCACACCAATCGAGAAACCAACAGGCGCCCTTCCCAAGGCTGGGAACGGCGCCTGTTGATCAGTTGCTCCGGGTGTCAGGTGAGCCCGGCGGTTAGCTGGCGGGAGGCCGCAGGTCAGCGGCCGGTGCCGCCGTACACGGTGGCTTCTTCGTCGGTGTCCAAACCGAACGCGGCGTGCACCGCGCGGACGGCGGTATCCAGCAGATCGGCGTGCGTGACAATCGAGATGCGGATCTCGGAGGTGGAGATCATGTCCACGTTCACGCCGGCCTTGTGCAGCGCCTCGAAGAACTTGTAGGAGACACCCGGGTTGGAGCGCATACCGGCGCCGATCAGCGAAAGCTTGCCGACGTTCTCGTTATAGAGGATGCCCTCGAAGCCCACCACGTCCTGGGCCGCATTGAGCGCGTCCAGGGCCTCTTTGCCTTCCACCATGGGCAACGTGAAGGAGATGTCCGTCTTACCGGTGCCGCGGGTGGAGATGTTCTGCACGATCATGTCGATGTTCGAGTGCGCGCCAGCCACGATGCCGAAGATTTCCGCGGCCTTGCCGGGGATATCCGGCACGCCCAGGATGGTGACCTTGGCTTCGGAGCGGTCGTGGGCAACGCCGGAGATGATGGGCTGTTCCAAGGGTTCTCCCTCTTGAATCTTGATCTTGTCGTCGGGGCTGGGCAGCACCCAGGTTCCTTCGTTAGTGCTGAAGGATGAGCGCACATGCAGCTTCACACCGAAGCGGCGGGCGTACTCGACGCAGCGCAGGTGCAGGATCTTGGAGCCGGAGGCTGCCATCTCCAGCATCTCTTCGCTGGAGATGGTGTCGATCTTCTTGGCACTGTGCACTACCCGCGGATCAGCGGTATAGATGCCGTCCACGTCCGTGTAGATCTCGCAGACATCGGCGCCCAGGGCAGCCGCCAGCGCCACCGCGGTGGTGTCGGAGCCGCCGCGCCCCAGCGTGGTGATGTCGTTGCTCTCCTGGCTGATGCCCTGGAAGCCGGCCACAATGGCAATGTCGCCTCGTTCAATGGTAGTCAGCACCCGGTGCGGCGAGACGTCGATGATCCGCGCCTTGCCGTGGATGGCATCGGTGACCATGCCGGCCTGGCTGCCGGTGAAGGACTGCGCCCTGGAGCCGAATTCTTGGATCGCCATGGCCAGCAGGGACATGGAGATGCGTTCGCCGGCGGAGAGCAGCATGTCCATTTCGCGGGCGCTGCGGTCCGAGGAGATTTGGTTGGCCAGGTCAAGCAGTTCGTCGGTGGTATCCCCCATGGCGGACACAACGACCACCACTTGGTTGCCGGCGGCCTGGGTATCGACCACGCGTTGGGCCACGCGCTTGATCCCCTCGGCGTCCGAGACTGAGGAACCGCCAAACTTCTGCACTATCAGGCTCATGTGGGCTCTAAACAACTCCTGGGTTGGGGCCCGGACCGTGCCACGCGAGGCGGCGGACGGGCTCATGGAATGCTGCCGCGGGCCCTGGCTGCGGACACGGCGCGGCAAGGGCAATTCTAACGCCGCATCAGCTATGGCGGAGAATGCGGCCAATCAGTGTGACTGGCCATGGTCATAACGACGCCGGTGCCTCACCGAAGTGCCGCAGCGCACCGCCGTCGCTGTCTTCCCACCATCGGCTGCGCAGATACGGCCCATTTCAGCTCTCAAAAGGGGCGGTATCTGCGCAGCCGATCAGGGAACGTCGTTCCGACGAGGCGGCTTAGCGGGTGCCGATCTGGTCTTCCCCGTTGCCGAGCACCGCCTGCAGGAAGGACTGCGTGCGTTCGTGCTGCGGGTTCGTGAACATGACCTCGGGCGTGGCCTCTTCAACCACCTTGCCGCCGTCGAACATCATCACGCGGTTGGACACGTCGCGGGCGAACTGCATCTCGTGGGTGACGATCAGCATGGTGATGTCCGTGGTGTCGGCGATGTGCCGCAGGATCCCCAGCACTTCGCCCACAATCTCCGGGTCCAGCGCGGAGGTGACTTCGTCCAGCAGCAGGATCTCGGGATCCATGGCCAGCGCGCGGGCAATCGCCACACGCTGCTGCTGGCCGCCGGAGAGCTCCAGCGGGTGGGCGTCGGCCTTGTCCGGCAGGCCCACGCTCTCCAGCAGCTCCATGGCGCGGGCGGTGGCCTGCTCCTTGGACTGGCCAAGCACATGCACCGGCGCTTCGATAATGTTCTCCAGCACACTCATGTTGGGGAACAGGTTGAACTGTTGGAACACCATGCCGATCCGCTTGCGGATCTGCTTCTGCGCCTTCTCGCCCAGCTCCACCCGCTTGCCGTCGCGCTCCTCATGGGTGAGGGGCTCGCCGTCGATGTAGATGTAGCCGCCGCTGAGCTCCTCCAGCGTCATCACCAGGCGCAGGATGGTGGTCTTGCCGGAACCGCTGGGGCCGATCAGGGTGACGCGGTCACCCCTGGCGACCTCGAAGTTCAGGTCCTTGAGGACCACGTTGTCGCCGAACCGCTTCTCCACGTTCTCGAACTTGATGGCGGGAACGCTGGCAGCGGGGCGGGGTGCGGGGACGGTGTCGGGATCAGTAATTGTAGGCAAGGCGCTTTTCCAATCTGGAGATGAGCAGGGAGGTCGGGTAGCTGGCCAGCAGGAAGATCACGCCGGCCAGCGTGATGGCCTCCATATATCTGAAGTGGTTGCCACCGAAGGTCAGGCCCGCGCGGACCATCTCCACCACGCCGATGGAGAGCAGGAACGGCGTGTCCTTAAACATTGAGATGGCGTAGTTGCCCAGTGCCGGAACGGTGGCGCGCAGGGCCTGCGGAATGACCACGGCAACCCAGGTCCGGGACGTGGACATGGACAGGGCCTTGGTGGCCTCCCACTGGCCCTTGGGCACGGATTCGATACCTGCCCGGTAAACCTCCGCCATGTAGGTGGAGTAGTGGATGCCGAAGACCGCAATGCCGATGATGATCGGATCAACGCTCAGGAACGTCCAGTAGGCGAACAGTAGCTGCACCACGATCGGTGTCATGCGGATGAAATCGCCGACGAAGCTGATGACAACCGCAACCGGCTTGGGCACGGACATTCGCAAGATGGCGATGACCAGGCCGAGTACGGCAGCAATGGCGGTACTGACAACAGTCACCACCAGGGTCACCTTCAGGAAGGCGAGCAACAGCTCCGGGAGGACGGCGTAAGCGGCGTCCCAATCCCATAATTCGTTCATCAGCCCTTACCTCCTTCCGCTGCAACAGCTGTGTCCGGCGCCTTCAAGCTGAGGGTGTCGCGCAGCGATTCGCCGCGGCCCAGCTTGTGCTTGGCCTGGACCTCAAGGCCTTTCATCATCAACGTCAGGATGTAGGCAAGCACAAAGTAGATGACCAGGCTGACGCCGTAGGCGAAGAAGGTGTTGGTGTCCTGGCGCAACTGCTCGGTGTGGAAGGTCAGGTCCGCCAGCGTGATGAAGCTGACGATGGCCGTGCCCTTGAGCATGTGGATCAGGTAGTTGGTCAGCGACGGGATCATCAGGGCCCAGGCCTGCGGGAAGATGATCCGGCGCATCCGCTGTGCTTTGGACAGGCTGAGCGCCGTCGTCGCCTCCCACTGGCCGGTGGGCACGGAGTTGATGGAACCGCGCACCACTTCAGCGCAGTAGGCGCCGTAGTTCAACCCCAGTCCCAGGATGCCGCAGACCATGGCGGGAAGGTCCACGCCCAACTGCGGCAGCACGAAGAAGAAGAAGAACAGCTGCACCACCAGCGAGGTGCCGCGGAAGAATTCGATGAAGACCCGGCAGATGCCCCGCAAGAAGACGTTGTTCAGGCGGGCACCCAGTCCCAGGACCACCGCAATGACGATCGCCAGCAGGGCTCCGCCGAGGGTGAGAAGGAGGGTGATGCCCAAGCCTTCCCAGATCCTCGGCGCCGCCTCAGCCAGCGCTGCAAAATTTGCCTCCATGGGGATGGACTAGCCCGCTGCCCCGGCGCAGAGCTGCTCGGTGGTCAGATCCTTCGGCGGCAGGTTCTCCTCGGTGAAGCCGAAGTCGCCCAGCACGTCCACGTAGCTTTCCGGGCTCTCGGTGATCTTGCCCAGCTCGGCGTTGTAGGCCTCTATCAGTTCGGTGTCGCCCTTGCGGAACACGGTGCCGCCGGCGCCGATCTGCTCCCGGCCGTCGATCGTGGCGACGAACGCGTCGGTGACCTCGACGCCGGAATTCTTATTGCTGTCGGCCAGCCAGTTCAGCGAGATCGCGGTCATCGCGAAGGCATCGGCACGGCCGGCGGCCACGGTGTCCATGCCGTCCTGGGCATTGCCCACCGACTGCACGTTGTCGATGCCGAGTTTGTCCGCGTAGCTGGCTTCGATGCCGCCGGACAGCACGGCCAGCTTGATGTCGTCGGCCTTCGCTACCGAATCCATGTCGGTCAGGCCCTTGGGGTTGCCCTCCTTGACCATCAGGGCGGTGGTGTACATGATTTCCGGATCGCTGAACGCGGCTTGTTCGCAGCGCTCGGGCAGGATTGACATGCCCGCGCTGACCAGGTCGAACCGGCCCGCATTCAGCCCGGGGATCAGCGCGTCCCAGTCCACCAGGGCGACCTCGACGTTGTCCACGCCCAGGTTCTTGAAAATTTCCTCGTGCATGGCGATGGTGCCGCCGGTCGGTTCCCCGCCTTCTTGGAAGGAGTAGGGGGCTTCGCCGGCGATGCCGACGGTCACGGTGCCTTCGTCCTTGATCTTGGCCAGTGTGTCGCCGGTTGCGGCGCCTTCGCCGCCCTCGGCGGAGGCGATTTGGCCGTCGCCGCATCCTGCCAGCAGCAGCATGCCCAGGATGCTGGCGCCCGCCAAAGCGGTCCGTGACTTCGTCAGTCGCGCGTTCATCAATTCCTCTTTCGGTCGTGTAATGGGGCGAACCACCCAGCCCGCGCCTATGCAGCGCAACCCAGCCGACCCGACCCGAATTCGGTAGTGACTGTTGACAACCGTAATGAACTTCTGGTCAACATACAATTAGAGAGTCAGCGTGTATGTTTGTCGACAATCCGACATAACCCAGTGTTTACAAGGGCTGCAGGGGCCTCGGCCGCTGCGGTTACAATTTGGCTACGGAACGGGCTGCAGAGGCCGAACCGAACGTTCACGCGGCGAACGCCTGTGTTCGAAGTGCCGGAAGAAAAAAGGATCCAGATGCCGCACAACTCCGCACCGGCCGGCGCGCCGGCTTTCCTGCGAGTGCACCGTCCGTCCACGGTGGACCTGATCGCCACCGAGCTGCGGAACGCCATCTACTCCGGCGGTCTTCCCGTCGGTTCCCCCTTGCGCGAGGTGGAGATCTCCCGCCAGCTCGGCGTCAGCCGCAGCCCGCTGCGCGAGGCCGCGCAACGTTTGGTCCAGGAAGGCCTGCTGACCGCCATCCCGGGGCAGGGCCTGCGGGTCGCGACCGTTTCCGAGGACCGCCTTCCCGACCTGTTTGAAGCGCGCATTGCCGTGGAGACGCACGCTGCCCGGATCCTCATTCGACACAACGACGCCGGTGCCCTCGCCAAGGTGACGGCGGCCTTCGACCACTTAACCGAGGCGGTCAAGGGAACGGACGCCCGGACTATCGGCGACGCCGACCTGGACTTCCACTTCGCCTTGGTGGAGGCCGCCGGCAACACCCGGCTGACCCGGTACATGTCCACGTTGGTGGTGGAAACCCGGTTGGCGAGTTTCAGCAGCAAGCAGGGCTATGTGGTCCGCCGGGATGTGACGCCCTCCCACCAGGCCATAATGGCGGCCTTGAAATCCGGCAACGCAGAGGCTGCGGCGGCCGCCATCGCCGAGCACCTCACCGAGGCCACGGCCCGGATGACCGGCGAGCTGGCCGAGCGAGGCATCGAAGTGGAGACCGTCGCGGGAGCGCCCGAGCCCGGCGCCGTCTACGAACTCGGCCCCATCGACCACACCCCGGGCCCAACCGACTAAGGACCCGGTGGTCGACCAAAGGCGCTTGCGCCTGCGTGGAGACCCGTGGAGCCCAACCGACGTCGCCCCTTGCTACATTCACCACATGGTGACTCTGCGCGGCAAGCTCGAACTGTCTGGAGTGACACTTCGCTACACGGACATCCCCGGCATTGAACCCGCGGTTGTTTTCCTTCATGGTGCCGGCGCCGACCACGTCATGTTCGAGGCACAGGCAGCCGCGCTCGCGGAACGCGGACACCGGGTAGTTTTGTTTGACCTGCGCGGGCAGGGGCAGTCCCAACCCAATACGAAGCGACTGACCGCAGAGTTGTTCGTTACGGACGTCGAGGCGCTTATGGCCGAGCTGGGGCTTGAGCGCCCCGTACTCGCGGGCCACTCGCTCGGCGGCAATATCGCCCAGGAAGTTGTCCGGAGGAATCCCGGCAAGTACGCGGGGTTGATCGTGATGGACTCCACCTGGAACGCTGGGCCGCTCTCGTCCGTCGAACGGTTCCTGCTGCGGTTGGCGGCCCCCGCGCTCGCGCTTGTTCCGGCTCGGTCTCTGCCGAAGGTCATGGCGAAGGCATCAGCCGTGACCGACGCCGGGAGAGCCGATGCGGAACGCGCGTTCGCGCAGGTCACCAAACGCGGGTTCATCGACGTGTGGCGGGCAACCGTGCAGTTCGTCGCCCCCGATGCCGGATACCGGACGCCTATTCCCTTGCTCTTAATACGCGGCGCGGAGGACAAGACCGGCAATATCGCCACGGCGATGCCAGCGTGGGCAGCAGCCGAGAACGTGGCCGAGCACGTCATCCAAGAAGCCGGACATCTCGTGACCCAGGATGCACCGACCGCCGTGACGGAGGCCATCATCAAGTTCTTGGCTGCTGAGACTCTTTGAGCCGCCGAGCCGAACCAGGTCAGTGCCGAGGACCCGTGGCATTAGGTCAGGATGCGGCGGCCTTCGAACGCGCGGCCTAGGGTGACTTCGTCGGCGTACTCCAAGTCCCCGCCCACGGGCAGTCCGGAGGCCAGCCGGCTGACGGGGATGCCAATGGCCTTGAGCATGCGCGCCAGATAGGTGGCGGTGGCTTCGCCTTCCAGGTTGGGATCGGTGGCGATAATGATTTCTTCGATCTGCTTGTCCGAGAGCCGGTTCAGCAGTTCCTTGATGCGAAGCTGCTCCGGGCCGACGCCGCCGATCGGGTTAATCGCGCCGCCGAGCACGTGGTAGCGGCCCCTGAAGGAACGGGTCCGCTCGATGGCGATGACGTCCTTGGACTCTTCCACCACACAGATGGCCGTCGGATCCCGGCGCGGGTCGCGGCAGATGTTGCAGGTGTCCTGTTCGGAGACATTCCCGCAGATGGAGCAGAACTTCACCCGCTCCTTGACGTTGGTCACGGCATCAACGAGCCGCTTCATGTCGGCTGGATCGGCGTCCAAAATATGGAACGCGATGCGCTGGGCCGACTTCGGGCCGATTCCAGGCAAGCGGCCGAGCTCGTCGATCAGCTCCTGGACAGCACCTTCGTACACTGAACCTTCATTCTCCGCGTGCGGTCAGGAACCGTCGTGGCTTCGTTCTTCGATCAGGCGTCCGCCGAGCAACCGTTCGATGGCTGCGCGGCCTACCAGTCCGGAGTCTTCGATCGACTCGTCGTCGTCGCTGGGGATGTCCTCGACGTATTTCAAGTTTAGGTCACGGCCGGACGGGGACGGTGTTGCCGGGGTTGCCGTTGCCTGCGTGGCCTTCGCCTGGTCCAGCAGCTGCTGGTAGCGGCTGCGCTTCTGGCCGGGCACCTGCCGGTCCGGCGTTGTCTCCCATTCCTCGGCGGGCGGTTCGTCGTTGGCGTAGGGGACGTCGTCGTAGGGCGAGGTCGGAGCCGACGGCGCTGGGGCGCTCCGGTCTGGAATCTGTGCGCCCGGGGACTGCACGTTGGGCTGGTCGACTCCGTTGGGAGAGGGAGGTTCAGCTTCCGTTGCGGCATGATCCGGGGCCGACTTCATCGCGATTGCACCGGGGGCCCCGGCGACAGTAGCGGAGGACGCCGAAGACATACGCTCGGCCAGCTGGGCAAACACCGGCTTCTCCCCGGGCAGGGCTGCGGGCCGCTGGCCGTTGCCGGAAGCGCTGCTCGGTGAATCGGCCGACGGCGCAGAGGCCGCAGTGGTCCCGGACATGCCGCTGGGTGCTGACGCCCCCGATGCCGCGGAGAAGCCGGAGGCTGCAGACATGCCGGTGGCCGCGGTCGCGGCCGATGGCCCGGTCATGCCGCCGGGGGCCGAGTGGCCGGAAGCCGCCGAAGCAGCGGATACGGCGGATGGTGCGGATCCAGTCGAGGAAGCGGACATCGGCGACGGAGCCGTCATCCCCGATCCTGCGGATGGACTTGAGACGCCGGACGGTGCCGAGAAGCCGGAGGTTGCCGAGACTACCGACGGTGCCGAAACAGCAGACGTGCCCGATGTGGCCGAAAAACCGGAAGGCGCCGAATCGGGGGTGGGCGCGAGGCCGCTCGGTGGAACTGGCGGCGCGGAGGCCGGTGCAGGATTCGGCGGAGTGCTGTGCGCCATGGGCTCCGGGACGGGCGCGGGCGCGTTTACAGTGGCGGTGTTGGCGGACCACCCACCGTCTGCCGGCTGCTGCCGGCTAGTTGGTACTTTTGGGCCGGACTCACCCGCTGTCACCGAAGCGTCTTCGACGGTCAGGATCCGCAGGTCCATGCCGAGCACCTGCTGGATGGCCTGACGCAGGTTCTCCGCGTGGTCGCCGTTGCCGAAGTTAGTCGCGGAACCTTGGTTCTTGAAACCGAGGGTTAGCGCTGTGCCGTCGAGACTCAGCGGAGAGGCATTGGCGCTGACATTCATCCACGTCACCTTGCGGATGCCGCTGAGGGTGCTCAGGATCTCCGGCCAGGCACGGCGGATCATCTCGATCTGGCCGGATGCCTGCGGGGCACTTTGGTCCTGCTGCGGAGCGGATGTCTGCGGAGCCACTTGCTCCTGCCGCGAAGGCTGTGCTGCGGCCGGTTCCGGACGTGACGGCTGCTGCTGGGCGGCCGACGGTGCTGCGGCCGGTTCCGGACGTGACGGCTGCTGCTGGGCGGCCGACGGTGCTGCGGCCGGTTCCGGACGGGACGGCTGCTGCTGGGCGGCCGACGGTGCTGCGGCCGGTTCCGGACGGGACGGCTGCTGCTGGGCGGCCGGTGCTTCCTGGGCCGGACGCTGTGGTGCGGGCTGCTGAGCCGGGGGGTGTCCCTGGGCTTGCGGCTGCCGCTGGCCGGGCGTTTCGGCGGTACGGGGAGACCCAGATTGCTGGGCCGCCGGTGCGGCTGCTGCGTTCACCGGCGCCTGAGCGGGCGCCTGGGTGGCGGGCTTCTCCGGTGCGGGGGCCGGTTCCGGCATGGCACCCCAGGAGCCGCCCCAGTCGGCCGACGTCTCAGTCGCCGTACTTGCGGCAGATTCTTGTGCTCGGGCGGCGTTAGCCGTTCCCCTTACGCCGGCGTCCTGCTGGCCGGCGTCCCGCGGGTTTCCGAAAACGGACGACGGAACGGTGGGGCCGGGCTCTGCAGGCGCCGTAGGGCCGGCCACCGCGGGGCCGGCGGGCGCGCCTGAGCCAGCGGGTGTGGCGGCTGCCGGGGCTTCAGCTGCCGGAGCAGCAGACGCAGCGGCACTGGATACACCAGCGGCGTCTGAAATCGCGGTCCCGGAGGTTCCCGAAGCCACCGGTGCCGTACCCGCGGAAGTGGCGGGAGCCCCGCCGTCGTGCTGTTGGGCAGGCTGCGCAGCGGGGCGGGCATTGGCTGCGGCCGCTGCGGGACCCTGCTGGTCCTCGCGCGGCCAATCGGCGGTACTCACCCGCGGGGGAGTGATGCGCTCGGCATCCTGGCGCGGAGCTTCATTCGAAGCCACGGCCGGGGTCTGGGTTTGCGCCTTGTTGGCGTTGGCTCCGCGGAGCGCGGCACGGGCAGCCGCCGGCCCGGAGAGCTGGGGTTCAGCGGCAGCATGGGCAACGGGCGCCTGTCCGTTGTCGATGGGCGCGGACACCGGGGCTCCGCCGTAGCTGAGACGGCGCTCGATCCGGTCCACCCGGGCCGCCACACCCTGTTCGCCCTGGTCGGCGGAAGGCAGCAGGATCCGCGCGCAAAGCAGTTCCAGATGCAGGCGAGGCGAGGTGGCGCCGGTCATCTCGGTCAGTGCCTGGTTGGTGATGTCCGCGGCGCGGGATAGTTCGGCGGCGCCCAGCTGGTTGGCCTGGGTCTGCATCCGGGCGATCTGGTCCTCCGGGACGCCGCGGAGGATGGCGTGGGCGCTCTCCGGCATCGCCCGCACAATGATCAGGTCGCGGAAGCGCTCCAGCAGGTCCTCGACGAAGCGGCGCGGGTCGTGGCCGGTCTGCACCACGCGGTCCACCGCGTTGAACACCGTGGACGCGTCCGCCGCGGCAAAGGCGTCGACCACGTCGTCCAGCAGCGAAGCATGGGTGTAGCCGAGCAGGGAGACGGCCAGTTCGTAGTCCAGGCCGCTGGGACCGGCACCGGCCATCAGCTGGTCCAGCACCGACAGCGAGTCGCGGACGGAACCTCCGCCGGCCCGGATCACCAGCGAGAGGACGCCCGGGGCCACCGGCACGTTCTCCTGCCGGCAGAGCAGCTCCAGATACTGCATCAGCGGTTCCGGCGGGACCAGCCGGAACGGGTAGTGGTGGGTGCGCGAGCGGATGGTGCCGATGACCTTGTCCGGCTCCGTGGTGGCGAAGATGAACTTGATGTGCTCCGGCGGCTCTTCCACGATCTTCAGCAGCGCGTTGAAACCTGCGGACGTGACCATGTGGGCCTCGTCGATGATGAAGATCTTGTAGCGGTCGCGCACTGGGGCGAAGGTGGCTCGTTCACGCAGGTCGCGGGCGTCGTCCACACCGCCGTGAGACGCGGCGTCGATCTCGATGACGTCCAGGCTGCCGGGACCTCCGCGGCCCAGTTCAACGCAGGAATCGCACTTGCCGCACGGAGTGGGGGTGGGGCCTTCGGCGCAGTTCAGGCAGCGGGCCAGAATGCGGGCGGAGGTGGTTTTGCCGCAGCCGCGCGGGCCGGAGAACAGGTAGGCGTGGTTGACGCGGTTCTTCTGCAGCGCCGCCATCAGCGGATCGGTGACATGTTCCTGCCCGATAACGTCCGCGAATGTGTCCGGGCGGTAGCGACGGTAAAGGGCTGTACTCACGATGAAACCCTATCGGTTGAAACTGGGCCCTCGCACGCCGGAGCGCTGGGGCTGGGGATAGGTAGCAGGCGGGGGTTAAGTAAAGACCCCTCATGCACCTGACAGAGCCCGCTTACCCTTGCTACCTTCCGGTCCTGGGGGAGTTCACAGGATGACACCGCATGAGGGGCCGACGAATAGTCTACCCGACTCCGGACGGCGTCCCGAAATCCCCGGCAGCGCTGCCGCCAGACTCCCACCAGCGCAGCACTCGGGCGCACCGGAGGGTGGCCCAGCGGCTGATGTCCTCGGGCGTCCAGCGGAACCACATCCGGCCCGGATGCGGCCGGTAGCCGCCCCAGTTGCCCGGGCTGCGCTGGTGGGAGGCGATCACCTTGATGGCGATCGACATCCGGTCATCCTGGGGGCAGTTCTCGGCTCGGAAGTACTCCAGCCCGCGCAGGATATCGAAGTGCCACTGCGGCGGGAACCGGAACTGGGCCAGCGTCGGATGGGCGACGCTGCCGGTGCGGTGCGAGCGGTAGAGCGAATGCATCAGCAGGAATTCGCGGCCACGGGTTTCGGCTGCAGCTACCTGAAGCGGGCCGCCGCTGTGCCGGTACGCTGCCAGACCCTCCAGCGTGCTGATGGTGGTGTGGAAGGAAGCATGCTTGCCCATCGAGGTGTGCGGCTCGCAGTTCCAGCCGCCGTCGTCGAGTTCCTCGGCAAGCAGCCAGGCCACCGCGTCGTCGATCCGGGAATCGCCGTCGAGCCGCTGGCCCAGCTCGCAGCCGACCAGAACGGTCATCGCGGTGACGCAGTTCTCGGCCCGCTTCGGATGGCGCTCAAAGCTGAGCCCGCCGTCGAAGTACGCCGCCCCGTCCAGCAGCCGCAGGCACCCGGAAACTGCCTGCGGGTGCCCGGGCGGCAGGCCGAGCCAGTGCAGCAGCAGCAAGGTGAACATGGTGGACGTCCACTTGGGGTTGTAGAGCCCGCCGCCCCAGCTGCCGTCCGGATCCTGCGCCTGGAGCAGCAGCGCTCCCCAACCGTTGCCCGCGATTTGGGCCTGCGCTTTGGCCACTTCAAAGTCCGGTGCATCGCAGAGATCGCGCAAGGTTTGGAACCGGATGGACGGGTCGCCGGCCAACAGCCAGTCCACAATGCGCGCCGATGGAACGCTGCCTTCTGCGGGCTCCGGATTGGTGGCCACGGCGCATCATTCCCCTCGGATGAAGGCTTCCCCTGAGCCCTGCACCACTTCTATGACGACATCTTGCCACTGCCGGATTCAGGCTTCCAGAGCTTACTGTCCGATCCGACCGGCCGACGTGGAATTCGCTCCGGAGGGGACCCGCTCTGCCTGTTTCGGCGCCCGGAGATTGTACCTGGGGCCGTCCGTGCCGAGCCTCAAGATGGCCGTTTCCACACCTGCGGATCCCGGCCACAGCCAGATGCCCCGCGCCCGCTGGCCTGCTGCCCGATTCGGCAGATCGGCAGGGTTTCGGGTACTCTGGTATCTGCTCTTGTGAGCAAACATCTGGAGGATTCGCCTAGCGGCCTATGGCGCACGCCTGGAACGCGTGTTGGGTTCACGCCCTCGGGGGTTCAAATCCCCCATCCTCCGCCAAGAACAGCGGCCCTCGATCTGCACTGCAGACCGGGGGCGGCTGTTTTTCTTAACGACGACGACGGTGCTTGGCGCCGCCTAAGTGGTCTGTGTCGCCCGAGGTCCGCCTAGGCCCGACTACGTCCGCGCGGGACCGCTTGGGTTCGCCGAGATTTCGGCGTGGCTGTCCACGTTCAGCCATAACTGTCCATGTCTTGGAGATCCAAACGGCCCTGACCTGCGGGTATGTCTCAGTGGTCGCCAAAACATGGACAGACGCAGCCCGGTACTGCTGCCCGGCCGGGCCGTGGAGCCGAGTCTTCGCCGCTCCGCGGGCCGTTGCCGCTCCGACCGGTCGTCGCCCCGGTACGGCGGCCCAAGATGTGGGCAGTTACGCCAGGCGTATCGGGCACGTCCACCCCGGAACTGTCAGGCCTGCTGGCGGAGCCGGGCGATGCGGCGGCGGGCGGCGGCTTCGCTCGGGCCGGTCTTGCTCAGGCCCAACCGGACGACGCCGAGCACCAGCCAGGTGGCCGGCTTGATCAGCATCCGCAGCGGCAGCGGAGTGATTGGCCGCAGCCCTAGCAGGCGGCGGTGGTCCTCGGGCAGGGTTTCGACGGCGGCGGCGAACAGGATGCTGTACCCCAGCCGTTGGGAGCGGGGCAGCGGCGGGTGGCGGACGAACTCTACTGTTTCCTGCATGGCAGCCGAGGCGGTGAGTTCCGGCCGGTAGCTGTCCAGTTGGCGGCGCAGTTCTGCGAAGGTACGGGGCGGGTCAGTAATCTGCATCAGTTCACCGGCTTTCGCCCATTCGGCCACATATTGATCGGGCCCGCCGGGTAACCGCCTGCCGTACGTGAGATAGGAAGTCACAAAGGCGTCGGTGAAGGTCAGGTGCACCCAACGCAGCAGATGCGGATCGTTGGCGTAGTAGGGCTGCTGCTCGCCGGCCGAGTCGGTGTAGGTGCCGCGGACACGTTCGTGCAACTGCAGCACCAAGTCGCAGGCAGACTTAGCCGCGGCGGTGTCCCCGTAGGTAACGGTGAAGATCCACCGGATGGTGTTGGCCAGCCGGGCCAGCGGGGCGGTGCGATATGCGGAGAAGTCATCAACGCCGGCCAGAGCCCCCGGGTGCAGAGTCTGGGTGAGCAGTGACCGGATGCCCGCCACCAGCGTGGTCATCGAGCGGTGGACCGTCCAGACCGCGGAATCCGGCGCGAAGTAGCCCGCGTCGTCGCCGTTTTCCAGCTCGAGTTCCCATTGCGGGACGGTGTCGCTCTGTCCGGCAAACGTGCCGCGCAGCTCATCGCGCCAGCGGATCAGGATGTTGCCCACACAGCCATTATGGGTGCGCCGGCGGTGGTTGTGCACGGGGGAAGCGGGTCTCCGCGCGTTCGCTGGCGCTCACTTGGTCGACCACCGGGGCTGACCTGATCGACCGCCGGGGCTTGGCTGACCTGGTCGACCACCCGGGGCCGGGCGTTGCTACTTCTTGGCGAGGAGCTCCGGGTAGTACTTCTCGGTCACGTCCGGGTGGGCGCGCAGTCGGCCCTTGAGCATGTTGGCGCCGAAGCTGGAGAGCATCGGGTTGGTCGGGTCGTCGGTGCGTCCGCGGGACTCGGCCTTGAGCTCGTCCGGCAGCGGAACCGGATCGATCACGGCGTCCAACCGCGGCGACCAGAAGAACGGCACGGAGTAGCGGTCCACGCCGGGCGGCGGAGCCTGCACGCGGTGGATGGTGGCGGTGATGTAGCCGTCGGTAGCGACCTCCAGCATCTCGCCCAGGTTTACCACCAGGGCGCCCTCGATCGGCTCCACCGGGAGCCATTCCTCGGACTCCGGCGGCCGGACCTCCAAACCGCCGATCATGTCCTGCAGCAGCAGGGTGACGAAACCGTAGTCGGCGTGGATGCCCACGCCCTGGTCGCCGGCTTCTTCCACGACGCCGCCCACGTAGTGCACCAGCTTGCCCATCCAGTGCGGGGTATCGGCGAACGGCTCGTCGAAGTAGTTCTCCGGCAGGCCCAGTCCGACGCCGATGGCGGCCAGCAAGTCGTGGCCCACCGAGGACATGAGCTCGGCCCACGCCAGCGCCCTCTCGCGCAGGTCCGGTTGCACGGCGTCCGGCCACTGGTTCGGGCCGCGCAGCAGCCAGTACTTCTGGTCGTCCGAGTAGTCGGTGACCGGCTCGCTCTCCGGCGAGTAGTCCAGCTGCTCGCGGGCGTCGGCCCGACCCTGGGTCCGCTCGGTGCCCATCCGGGTGTAGCCGCGGAAGTGCGGAGAATTCCGGTTGTCCAGCTTGAGCCGCTCGTCCAGCGGCAGTTCGAAGAAGCGTTTGATCGCGTCGAAGAGCTCGGCCACCTGGCCGTCGGCCGCGCCGTAGCCGACAATCTGGAAGAAACCGACGCGGTGCGCGGCGTCGCGCAGTTGGTCGATAAAGTCCGGATTGAAGCTGCCGTCCGCCAGCCGGGCGGTGCTCATGTCGAGGACAGGAATGGTTCCCTGAAAAGCGTTCATGCTGGCAGGCTAGCACCGGCTCCGCTGTCAATTGTTACGGACGTTACGATTTACTGCGGCTGCAAAGTTTTCCTTGACGTGCGGGGAAATCCGGCGTGCAATGCGCCCCGCCGCCCGGCCTGGGCACCGCATGCTCCCCGCGCTCTGGGCGCCCCGGGGCCGGCCCTCGCCGCGCTCTGGGCGCCCCGAGCCGGCCCACCCGCCCTACAGCGTCTGCGCGATCGCGGCCCAGGTCCGCAGGAACGCCGCGCCGGCTTCCTCGTGGACGGCCTTCGGGAAGCCCAGGTGGGCCGCGGTCAGCACCGGGTACGGCTTCTCCGGCACTCCCTCCGCCGGCCGCACATCCACGTGCAGCACGGCATGCCCGTGGTGGTGCAGCAGGTCGGACATGGCATAGTCGGTGCGCGAATCGCCCATGGTCCGCCACGCGTGCGGCACCACGCCGTCGGCGGCCAGCATCTCCAGCGCCCGCTGCGCGCCTAGGTCCTTGCCCAGCTGCACCGATTCGATGTCCGTGGCGATGATGTTCGGATCCACCCGGTAGTCAATCCGGTCGTCGCTGTCCGGCAGGTGCTGATCCAGCCGGGTGGCACCCATGTTGAACCGGCGCATCAAAGCCAGGACCTCGGCGTCGAACTTTTCCTGCACCCGGCGGTACTCCCGGTTCTCCGTGCCCACCACCTGCTCCACGGACACCATGGCCTTCTTGGTCTCATCGAAAAACATGAGGCTGGAGTAGCCCGAGCTGACCAGCTTGCGCACTTCGGCGGCGAACTCCTGCGGCGGGGCCAGCGAGTGGTCCACATGGATGGTGCCGGGGCCGTCCGCGGTGAAGCTGAACCAGACGGCGCCCTTCTCGCAGACCGCGTAGCAGCGCACTCCCGCCGGCATCCCGGCAGCCAGCATCGGCTCCATCACCTGCTCGCGGATGAAATGGTCCGAGCGCCCGGTGTTGAACACGATCGGCCAGCCGCGCTTGGCCATCACCAGCAACGAGTGGATGATCTCGGGCGGCACCGTGCGGGTCACCGGCGAGGAGACCGGCCCGTCGACGTCCAGCAACAGCCCGATGGGTGGCTGCTCGGGGCGAACGGGGGCACCGGCGGTGAGGGTCATGATCCCAGTATGGTCGCCCACCGGGACGGTTTGAACCCCTCCAGTTTTTCCCAAGCTGGCGGGGCAAGGATGTGTCTCTAACATCCATGGGGGAATGGAAGCGGTACCGCAATGACAACGCTAATTGGGGATAGCGCGGTCGCATCGGAACCGGAGGGCAGCGCGAGCCTGCCGTCCGGTCTCTCGCGCCGTGTTTTTGGACTACTTGTTGGAACCGGAGTCGCCGGCGTCGCGGGGGGTGCCGGTTTACTCACGGCCAGCCAGCAACGGGCGGGCGGCTTGGGTCCGGGAGGCGTGGAAACGTCCTTCGGGAGCGTGCGGCTGGTGTCCGCGGAGCGCCAGCATCGGTTGGCGTACGACGGCGGTGTTCCCGCCTTGGGCGCGGAGTCCTCCGCTGCGGCGGGGCCGGCGGCGGGGTCCGCAGCGGCCGGCGCATCACCGGGTGACTCCGGGCACTCGGGCCACGGCGCCATCATGGCGGCGGCGCCGCAGCCGGCGAATATGACCTGGGGCGACCACCTGCTGGTGGAGCTGGAGGTACAAAACGCTTCGGACGGCAACGTGCTGTTCGCGCCCGGACAGCTGCGGCTGAAGGTCGGCGACGGCGGGCCGACGGTGACCAACCGGGACTCGGGGGAGGCGGTGGGGCTGGCGCCCCAGAGCACCGAGCGCTTCTGGATCAGCTTCCTGGTGCCGGCGGACGCGCAGAGCTTCTCGGCGGAGTTCACCGATCCGTGGCTGCACTCCGCGCCGCTGGAGCTCAAGCTGCCCCGGGTGGCGTTGAGACCCGGCTGGCTGGACGAAGGCGGCCATCATGACTGAACAAGTTCCGGAGCCGGACCATGGTCGCGCGGGTAGGGCCGCCATGGGTAGCGCTGCCTCGGGCAGGGCCTACGAAGCAGGTCCTGGCGCCGGGCTGCTGGGCGGTGCCGCGGAGTCCGGGTTTCGGGAGGGTTCCCCGGAGACGGCCAGCGTGGGGCGCTGGAACTTCCTCAAATACGGGGCCGCCGCCGGGCTCGGCGCGCTGGCCCTGGGTGGACTGGGCGGTGCGGCACCGGCCCAGGCAACGGCGGCTGGGCCGAGGCGCCCCGCTCAGTCCGCCGTCACCGGAACCCGGCCCTCCGCCGTCGTGCCCCTCCCAGGCGTGCTGGACCTGTACATCAACGAGGGCTACCTGAAGATGGTGGACGACTCGCTGGTCTACCACCGCGGTTTCGGCGACCGGCCCACCGAGCTGCGCGACGCCTCGCCCAGCCTGGCCGTGGTGCCCAAGGTGTTCACCGCGGACGGTCGGCTGGTGGAATCGCGGACTTATCCGCTGGGTGCCGCGCTGCCTCCCCGCGGCACCCCGCTGCCGTACGGCCCGGATCCGGCGAACCCCGGGCAGTACTTCATCCGGCGCAACCACTGGGCCAGCTACTTCCCGGCGCGGACCATCATCGCCGAGGTCGGCTCGACGCTGCGCTTCCGGGTGCACAACCGGCTGGCCAGAGACCATGAGTTTGTCCTGCACGACGTCGGACCAAACCATGCGGACGCCGGGACCGGTCCGATTGCGCCGGGGGAGAGCGCCCTGCTGGAGCTGCCCTGCCCGCCGGCCGGCACGTACATCTACACGGATCCGACCAACGCTCCCGTGGAGCGGACGCTCGGGCTGTTCGGCGCGCTGGTGGTGATGGACCCGGTGCACCAGTGGGACATCACACCCGGCAAGGCCAGTTTCGAGCGGCAGTGGGTGTGGATCTGCCACGCGGTGGAGTCGAACTGGGCGGCGATCGAGGCCGCCGGCGGCACCGTTGACCCGCTGCAGACCAAGGCGGTGCCGCGGTACTTCACGCTCAACGGACGCAGCGGCTACGAGTCGTTGGCGATGACCCGGAACGAGGCGCTGAATCTGGCCAGCGAAGAAGAAACGCTGGTCTCCGGGTATCCGCGGCAGCTCGATGTGCGCCAGTTCGGCGAAGGCACTACCGCCGGCACCCTGCGCGGCGGCCAGCTGGTCCGGCTGATCAACCCAGGGCTTGTCTACCACCAGATCCACTTCCACGGGAACCACCTCTGGACCGTGCGGCGGAACAACTACCACTGGCCGCGGAAAGACGGCTACGTGGACAAGGAAGGCCACGTGGTGCTTCAGCAGTGGGAGGACGTGGTGGAGCTGGAGCCGATGGACCGGAAGGACTGCATCATCCCGGTCAAGCGGCCGCCGGATTCCCTTGAACAGGTCTGGAACGCCCGGACCACCGACTGGGAGTACCCGATGCACTGCCACGCCGAACCGTCGCAAACCGCGGCCGGCGGCATGTATCCGGGCGGCCTGGTGGCGCACTGGAACCTGAAGGCACCGATTCCCGGGGAGGGAGCATGAGCAACGTGACCGTGCCGCTGCGGCGGGACCCGGACGATCGGAAATCCACCAAGCAGGCCAAACGCGAGGCGGAGAAGGCCCGCAAGCGCAAGGCGGAGCAAGCCCGCAAGCGCGCGGAGAAGGAGCGCAAGCGGCTGGAAGCCGAGCGGAAGCGTGACGCGGCGGCACGCAAGCGCGAGGAGGACCGGAAGAAGCGGGAGGCGGAGGCGCGCAAGAAGAAGGACGACGACGAGCGGAAGCGCCGCGGCAAGCCGACAATTGCTCCCACACCGAAACCGACGCCGACGTCCACGCCGAAGCCGACGGCAACGCCGAAACCGACACCGAAACCGACGGCCTCGCCCAGTACCGTGCCCACAGGGGGCCCCACGCACGAGCCGACGAAGCAGCCCACGGAGGCACCGACGTCGTCCCCCACTGCGGAACCAACCGCGGGACCAACGCCCGAACCGACGCAACAGCCCACCCAGCAGCCGACGCCGAGCCCCCGGCCCACCAACGACGACGAGATCCCGCGGCACAGGTTCCGCAGCCAGGTGGACTTCAGCTCCGACCAGCTGGACCTGGACCGCCCGGTTACGGAGTTCCGGCAGACGCCGCACTCGTCCGTCTACCTGGAGGTCTTCAACCGGGACCTGCGGTTCGACGACGGCGCGGAGTTCGAAATGTGGAGCTTCGATTCGCCGCAGTCCGGACGCGGCTTCCCCGGTCCGTTGATCCGGCCGCTGGAAGGGGAAATCTTCCACGCCACCGTGCATCCGTCGATGGGGCCGCACACCATCCACTGGCACGGGCTGGAGCCTGACCCGCGCAACGACGGCGTGGGGCACACCTCGTTCGAGATCGGCGGCACCTACACGTACCAGTGGGCGCCGGAGCCGGGACGGCCGGGAGACCCCAACTTCGGCGCGGCCGGCACCTACTTCTACCACTGCCACGTCAACACCACGCTGCACGCGCAGATGGGCATGTTCGGCCCGGTGATCGTGGATCCGGTGGTCCACCCCGACTATCCGGTGACGCCGGGCGCGCGGCGGGCATTTGTCGACGGGCCGGAGTACGACATCGACACCGAGTCCATCTTGATCCCGTACTCGCTGGATCCGCGCTGGCACGAACTGCACCACGCGGCCGGGCTCTCCGGCGAAGACGTGGGGCTGAACCGGTTCGAGCCCAAGCACTTTTACCTGATGGGCGGCGAGCTGATCCGCCGCCGCTCCGGCGACAACCGGGTGTGGAGCCTGTCGGCGCTGCGGGCCAACGTGGCCGGAGGCGCGAAGAAACCCACGCTGCTGCGCATCCTGAACGCCAACTACCTGCCCAACCACATGCACTTTACGACGGCGGACGGCGAACCCGTGCGGATGGCGGAGCTGATCGCCCATGACGGCCGGCCGTTCCGGGACACATCCGTACCGGGTGCGCCGTCGCCTACCTGCCGGGACGCGGGCTACCCGCTGCTGACCTCTGTGCTGGCCTTCGGAGCCGCCGAGCGGTACGACGTGATTCTGCATCCGCCGGAGCCGGGGGAGTACCGGCTGCGGGTCGAATGGGAGGACTGGATCACCGGCGAGATCCTTGGCGTCCGCGAGGTGCCGATCACCGCGGCCTGAAGACGTGGGCCGCGACCGGCATGGCAGTGGCGCTCGCCGGCCCGGCGAGCCGGGCAGCGGCGGCGCCTGGCTTACAGGCAGGGCGCCGGCCGCACTCCTCAGTGTTGCCTGCCGCACCGATACCATCCACCACCGCGGCGCATCGACCACCCCGCCATCCGCAGCCGCCGACCGTAACCATTTGGCTACGGTCGGCGGCTCTCAGCGGTTTGCGTTTCATTCAGCGCCGGAGTTCCTTAGGCTGGGTCCGTGATCTTCAAAGCCGTCGGCGACCATCGTCCCTATCCCGAACATGGCCACGTCAGCCCCAAGGATTGGGCCGGGGTGCCGCCGCGCCAGGTGCGCCTCGACGAACTGATCACCACCAAGTCCACGCTGGACCTGGATGCCCTGCTTGCCGAGGACTCCACGTTCTTCGGCGACCTCTTCCCACATGTGGTGCAGTGGAAGGGCAACCTCTATCTGGAAGACGGACTACACCGCGCGGTCCGCACGGCGCTCCACCAGAGGGCCGTCCTGCACGCCAGGGTCCTGGTGGTCGATGACTGATACCAGCATCCCGCAGCCACCCAAACGCCAGCCCAAGCAGCCCTTGGACTGGCAGGGCCAACGCGTCATCACCGAAGACGATCTGGATGTTGCCTTCGAAGACGACGGCAATGTGGAGAAGCCGCACATCTACCACCGCCGGATCCTGCACGGTGTGGTGCTGGTGCTGCTGGTGGGGCTGGTCATTGCCGCGGTGCTGACCGCCACTGCCGTGGCCCGCGGAGACCTGAAGATTCCGGGCTGGGGCCCGCCGCCACCGCCCGTGCCCATCACCTGCCCGGCCGGCACCTACGACTATCCGGACAACGGTTCCTTCCGGCTCAATGTCTACAACGGCACGCAGCTGGAGGGGCTGGGCAGCAAGGTGGCCTCCCAACTGGCCGATCGCGGCTACGACATCGGCTCCGTGGGCAACAAGACCCTGAGCTTCTACGGCATGAGCGCCGTCGTTGTTTCAGGCAAGGCCGGCGAGGCCAACGCCTTCAACCTGCAGCGCAACATCCCGGACACCGAGTACGTGGCCGACGACCGCGCCGACGCCAGCGTGGATGTGGTGGTGGGCGCCGGCTACAAAGAACTGGTTCCCGTCAACAGGGTGGATCAAACGCCGGGCCTGCTCAGCTGCCCGCGGCTCTCGCCCGCCCCCACCGAACCGACCGGATAGCGACCGGAACCCCTGAGGACTTAGGCGCGGACGGCCCGGCCGCCCTTCCGGCCATGCGCAAAGAAGTACAGCAGCGTGGCCAGCACCATGACCACGGCCAGCATCAGGTACATGCCCGGGTAGTCGAGCACCGGAATGAGGGCGCCGAGGACGATCGGGCCCAGTCCGCCGCCGATGTCCAGCATCAGGAAGAACGTCGAGGTGGCAGTGCCGATCCGAATGGTCGGCGAGACCTTGACCGCGATCGCCTGAGCGCCGGACATCACGGTGCCGAAGCCGATGCCGCTGAAAATCGCGGAGCCGATGATGGTCAGGATGGTGGGCTCGGGGATCAGCAGCAGCAGGCCCAGCACGAAGGAGATCAGCGTCGGGTACATGACGCTGTTGTCGCCGCGGCGGTCCTGGATCCGGCCGGCGAAGAGCCTGGAGACCAGCACGGCGCCCGCGTAAACCAGGAAGAACACGCTGGCCGCGCCGGTGGATCCCCGGGTTTCCGCGTAGGAGGTCAGGAAGGTCAGGATGCCGGAGTAGGAGGCTCCCGCCAGCAGAATGACACAGGAAATCGGCAGCGCGGCCGTCTCGAAGATGTCGCTCATGCTCATCCGGAACTTGCCGGGGCGCTTCGCGGCCGGCAGCTCAGGCACCCGCAGGAACAGGGCCACCACCAAGGCGGCCACGGAGGCGGCGGCGCTGAAGAAGAACATCGCGTCGTAGTTGCCCAGCCCCGCCAGCAGCACACCCACAAACGGGCCCACCGCCGTCGAAAGCGTGGTGGACAAGCCGAAGTAACCGGTCCCCTCGCCACGCCGGGTGTGCGGAATCAGGGTCTGCGCGGACGCCGCCACGGCGGTGGTTCCGGCACCGAAGGCCATGCCGTGCACAATGCGGAGCACCAGCAGCCAGGCCAGTGAATCGGTGGGGATGTAGAGCAGCGAGGCGGCCACGAACATGGCCATGGTCACTAGGATCAGCTTCCGGCGGCCGACCAGATCCAGCAGCCGTCCGGCGAAGATTCGAGCGATGACCGAACCGAGCACGAACGCGCTGGAGGCGAAGCCGGCGGCCGTGTCGGAGGCCTGGAAGCGGTCCACCGCGTAGAGCGCCATGGTGGTCATCAGCATGTAGAAGACCATGGAGATGAACAGGTTGACGACGATCGCCAGAATGAAGTTCTTCGTCCAGAGTCTCGCCGGTTGCTGATCCATCCCGCTATCAGTCCTCTCCACAGTCGGGCCGCACGGGCCGTTGCCAATAGGTGCACGTGCAACCATGCGGAAGCGGCCCGCAATGGTGCAGTCAGGGTGCTCCGCCGCCGTCGCTCGGGGGACAGCGGACGCCACAGTCAAGGGAAAGCGGACCACCGCGGGACAGTCGGACTGCGGGACAGGCCGGACAAGCGGTCACCGGGTACAAAAGGGTCCGTGGCAAAATCCTCATCCATGAGGACTGCCAAGCCTTCTTACTCTACCGCCGGTTGTCAGGCCGCCGGAGCGGGAAACATTATGAGCTTCGGCACCCGGGCACGGCACGCGGGGTCGGCACCCGGACGCGGCGCCCCGGCACGGAACAGCCAGGCCGGGGCGTGCATCCGGCCACCCTTCAACAACCTATCGTCTCGGGAGTAGCATGTCGGCCAGACGCCGCCAACGGACCCGGTGGCCAAGGAGCCAGACGCCGCCAGCGGACCCGGCGGCTGACGAGCCGACCGAGGAGAACACTATGGGCGAGGAAACCGCAGCAGCGCCGTCAGCTGACCTGATGGTGGACCTTATCATTTCACTGGATGGGTATGCCTCGGCCGATGGCTGGCCCGGCTGGTGGGGTTTGGAGGGGCCGGAATACCTGGCCTGGCTCAATCAGGAGGGGCAGAAGGACTACACCATCCTGATGGGCGCGAACACGTATCGGCTGATGTCCGGCATGTCGGCGGAAGCTGCGGCCGCGGACTCTGGCTTCTCCACCGAGGAAGAGGCCAGCCTGACTGGTCTGGCCGCCGTGCCGAAGGTGGTGTTTTCCTCAACTCTTCAGGAACCGCTGGCCTGGCCGAACTCGGAGCTTGTCAGCGGGGACGCCATCGAGGCCGTGCAGGAGATGAAACGGACCAGGACAGGGACCCTGAGCACGCTCGGCAGCCTCAGCCTGAGCCGGTCGCTGCTGACCGCGGGCCTGGTGGACCGGTTCCGACTGGTCGTCTTCCCTGTGATCACGGGCAAAACGGGGTCCGAGCGGATCTACGACGGTTACCCCGACGTCGCGCTCGAAATGGTGGACAGCAGGACCTTCGACGGCCGGCTCCAGCTGCTCGAGTACGTCCCCACCCTGCTCGACGGGCCGCCGGTCCGCGGACCGAAGTGAGTTAACAGCAAACCGGCAGGACGCTCGAAAACGTTCTGCCGGTGCCGGTGCCGGTGCCGGTCAGTTAGTTCAGTTGCAGCCGTCCGGGCCGCACACGGCGCCATCGGCCGACGTCGACTGCGGCAGCACGGTCAACGGGCTGCGTTCGTTCCACGCCTGCCGGATGGCCTGCGCAAACGCCTCGGCCGGCTGCGCGCCGGAGATCCCGTACTTGCGGTCCAGCACAAAGAACGGCACGCCGTTCACTCCCAGTGCACGGGCCTCGGCAATGTCCGCGCGGACCTCCGCGGCAAAGCGGTCGCCCGCCAGCGTCTCGCGGATTTCTTCTTCGGGCATCCCCAGTACGACGCCGGTGCTCACCAGATACTCCGTGTCGCCGATGTCCTTGCCCTGCTCGAAGTGGCCGGACAGCAGGGCGTCCTTCGCCTGGTCCATCAGCCCGTGTTCCTTGGCCAGGTGCAGGAAGCGGTGCGCGGTGAAGCTGTTGGCCACCACCACTTTGTCGAAGTCGTAGTCCAGCCCCTCGCCCGCGGCCTGCGCGGTCACGTGGCCGAACATCTGCTTGACCTGGTCCTGCGGCATGCCCTTGATCCGGGACAGGTACTCGGTCTCGGTGCCGTCGTAGTGGTCAGGCAGGGTGGGATCCAGCTGGTAGCTGCGCCACTCGACGTCGATCTGGTCCTTGTGTTCGAAGCCCTCCAGGGCCGTCTCGAAGCGGCGCTTGCCGATGAAGCACCAGGGGCACGCGATGTCGGACCAGATTTCAATCTTCATGGACACGTCAACATCTCTTCCGGTGTTGATATTCCTGCGTCGCAGGCTGGCCCGCGCTGGCAGCCTGCGTCCTTGTCCCGCTCTTGGCCTCGGACGTACAATATTCAGTACGTCAGGAGGTCATCATGCGCACCATGTCTTACTCAGAGTCCAGGGCCAAATACGCCGAAACATTGAATTCGGTGGTTGACGACCGTGAAGAAGTGGTCATCACCCGCGCCGGACATGAGCCGGTGGTCATGGTGGCTTTGGAGGACTACGAGTCGCTCAAAGAATCTGCCTACCTGCTGCGCAACCCGGCAAATGCCCGCCGTTTGTTGGCCTCAATTGAGCGGCTGGAAAGCGGGCATGGGGTTGAGCACGAACTAGCCGAATGAAACTCGTGTGGGACGAGGACGCTTGGGCTGACTACGAGTGGTGGCAGCTTCAGGACCGCAAGACGCTGAAGCGGATCAACACCCTCATTCGTGACATCGCCCGCAACGGGAACGAAGGCATCGGCAAACCGGAGCCCCTCAAGCATGGCTTTCACGGCTACTGGTCGCGGCGAATCAGCGCGGAGCACCGCTTGGTCTATCGTCTCGAGGCTGACGAGATCAGGATTGCGTCCTGCAGGTATCACTACGACTGACTGGCGGCTGGCGGGCTCGGCAGGGTTCAGTTACCGGTTCTTAGCCCGCGCGGAAACTGACTCCGAGGCATCGTCGGCCGTCGTCTCCGAAGCCGCGGCACCGCCGTCGTCCTTCCCGGTCTCGTCGGCCAGGTCAGCGCGGCGCCGCCCGGCACCCTTGACGCCGAAGCGGTAGGCCAGGAACAGCAGGCCGATCCACGCGCAGCCCACCACCAGCGCCACCCGGGTGTCCGGCATAATGCCCAGCAGCACCACGATGAACGCCATGAAGGCCAGCGCCAGGTAGGACGCGACGGGCCAGAACGGCACCGGGAATTCCGACGCCGGCAGGCCCTTCCGCGCGATCTCCCGCTTCATCGCGATGTGCGAGAGCAGGATCATCAGCCACACCCAGACGGTGGCGAAGGTGGCGATCGAGGCGACGATCAAGAACAGGGACTCCGGCAGGAGCGCATTAAGCACGACGCCGGCCAGCAGCACCGCGGCCATCGTCGCCACGGTCATCCACGGCACTCCGTGACGGGAAATCTTCGCGAAGGCCTTGGGTGCGTGGCCCTGCTCGGCCAGCCCATACATCATCCGCCCGGCGCCGAACGTGTCCGAGTTGATGGCGGAGATGGCGGCGGTGATCACCACGGCGTTGAGGATGTGCGCGGCGGCGGGGATGCCCAGCATGTCGAAGATCTGCACGAACGGGCTGGTGGAACCGTCGATCCGGTCCCACGGCGAGATCATCATCAGCACGGCCAGCGTGCAGACGTAGAACAGCAGGATCCGCAGCGGCACGGTGTTGATCGCGCCCGGAATCGCCTTCTTGGGGTTCTCCGCCTCGCCGGCCGTGATGCCGATGGTCTCGATCCCGCCGAAGGCGAACATCACGATGGAGAAGGAGGCCAGCAGCCCCCAGAACCCGTTGGCGAAGAATCCGCCCGAGCCCAACATGGTTTCCAGTCCCGGGTTGGCCCCGGCCGGCAGCCCGAAGCCGAAGATGATGATCGCCGCCCCGCCCAGGATCATGGCGATGATCGCCACCACCTTGACCAGCGAGAGCCAGAACTCGGTCTCGCCGAAGACCTTGACCTTGACCAGATTGATGGCGGCAATGAAGAAGACGACGGCGAGGATCCAAATCCAGCGCGGCACGTCGGGGAACCAGAAGCCCATGTAGATGCCGAACGCGGTGACGTCGGCGATCGCCACGATGGCCATCTCGAACGCGAACGTCCAGCCGGTGATGAAGCCGGCGAACGGCCCCAGGTAGCGGCTGGCATACTGGCCGAACGATCCGGAGACCGGGTGCCGCACCGCCATCTCGCCCAGTGCCCGCATCACCAGGAACGCGGCCGCACCGCCGATCGCGTAGGCCAGCAGCACGGCCGGTCCGGCGGCCTGGATGGCTGCCGCCGAACCGTAGAACAGCCCGGTGCCGATGGCGGAGCCAAGGGCCATGAAGCGGATGTGGCGGACGGTCAGGCCCCGCGCGAGTGCGGAAGCAAATTGCGGCATGGGAAAAAACAACCTTGCTGAAGGGGAAGAGGCCGGCGCTGAAAAAGCGGCCAATCAATTCTACAACCGCCCGTCCACTGCAAATCACGACGGCGGTGCCTGCCTCCGGTCCCCGGCCACACCGGACCCACTGCCGGCGCAGGGACTCGACGAGGGGTGGATGCTGCCCTAGAGTGCGGGACGCTCTCTTTCATTCAGGGCGGCGGGCAGGTTGTGGTCCACGCCCCAGCTGGCGAGCAGCCGGAGCCGTTCAGCGGAGGGGCTGCCGGGTTCTGCCGTGTAGACCATCAGGACCAGGCCCGGCTCCGCCGTGATGGCGAGTTCTTCATAGGCGAGGGTGAGCTCGCCGACCACAGGATGGTTGAAGCGTTTGGTGCCGGTACCGTGGGTGCGCACGTCGTGGGCGCCCCAGAGCCGGCGGAAAGTATCACTTTGGGTGGAGAGCTCGCCGACCAGGTCCTGGAGCGCGCGGTCATGCGGATCGCGGCCCGCTTCCGTGCGCATGATGCCGACGCACATCCCGGCGAACAGTTCCCAGTCGGGGTAGAAGGACTTGGCGGCCGGGTCGAGGAACTGGAACCGCGCGAGATTGGGTGTGCGTCCGCCGTCGCCGATCAGCGGGGAATAGAACGCGCGGCCCAGCGCATTGGTCGCAAGCAGGTTCTGATAGGGGTCGCGGACGAAGGCAACGCCGTCGGTAATCGCCTCTAGGGCCCACTGCAGGCTCGGCCGGGCCGCCTGCTGCGCCGTGGCCCGCCGCCGAGGGCGTCCGGAAGCGGGAATGCCGTCTGCTGTCCGTGCGAGGTCGAAGAGGTGGGCGCGTTCGGTGTCGTCGAGCTGGAGCGCCCCGGCCACCGCCTCAAGGACGGACGACGAGGCCCCGGCGATCGCTCCGCGTTCCAGCTTGGAGTAGTACTCCACGCTGACGCCGGCGAGGACGGCCACCTCGGTGCGCCGGAGGCCGGGCACGCGCCGATTCACTCCGCCGGGCAATCCGGCCCGTTCCGGTGTGATCTTCGCTCGGCGGGACATCAAGAAATCCCGCACCTCCGCCCGATTGTCCATGTTCTCAGGGTAGGTGAACGCGCCCCCGCGAAGGGTGCCCTGTCGGTACACCTTTCGACAGGGACTCCCGCGGGCGCGTTGGGCGCGATTCACTGGTGAGGTACCAACGAAAGGAGCACTCCTCATGCGTGGAGTTGTGATGTACGCCCCGGGCGATGTCCGGGTCGAAGACCGTGAGAAGCCCACCATCCTCGAGCCAACTGACGCCATCATCCGGGCGGCGGCAGTCTGTGTCTGCGGTTCGGACCTATGGCCGTACCGCGGTATCGAGAAACTTGCGGGTCCAACGCCGATGGGTCACGAGTACGTCGGCGTGGTTGACGAAGTGGGTGCAGATGTTCGCAACGTGAAGGTCGGCGACTTCGTCGTCGGTTCATTCGTCGCGTCTGACAACACCTGCGAGATCTGCCAGGCGGGTTATCAGTCCCGCTGCGTGCACAATGTGATGATGGGCTCCGTCGGTACTCAGGCGGAATTTATCCGGGTCCCCCTGGCCGACGGCACCCTGGTCCCTACGCCCGGAATGCCGGATGCAGATCTCATTCCCTCGCTGCTGGCGGCCTCGGATGTGCTGGGCACCGGCTGGTTCGCAGCCGTGGCAGCCGAGGCGGGACCCGGAAAGACCGTGGCCGTCGTCGGAGATGGGGCCGTCGGATTGTCGGCGATCCTGGCGGCCAAGCAGCTGGGCGCCGAGCGCGTGATCGCCATGTCCCGCCATGCAGACCGGCAGGCGCTGGCACGCGAATTCGGTGCCACCGACATCGTCGAAGAGCGCGGCGACGCGGGGATTGCGAAGATCAAGGAGCTCACCAACGGACTCGGCGCCCACTCCGTCGTCGAGGCCGTCGGCACACAGGAGTCGATGGAGCAGGCGATCGGTTCCACACGTCCCGGCGGACACATCGGCTACGTGGGTGTCACGCACGATGTGAAGCTGGACGGCCTCGGCTTGTTCTTCTCCGGCGTGCACCTCCACGGAGGGCCTGCCCCGGTGCGCCGGTTCCTGCCCGAGCTCATCCAGCTCATTTGGGAGCGCAAGATCGAGCCAGGCAAGGTGTTCGACCTGACGCTCCCGCTGGAAGATGCCGCGAAGGCGTACCGCGCGATGGACGAACGGAGCGCCACCAAGGTCCTGCTTACCGTCTAGTTCGGGGTGCACCAGCGGCAGTCCTGAACATCCAGAGCTCGGCCCGGATGGTCCTTGAAGACGACGAAAGGAACGAGCATGAGCACGCAATTGCAACCCAAGAGCCCGACCGTCAAAGGCCCCGCCGACTGGTTCACCGGCGACGTCTACTTCAACCAGTACTATGCCGGCGAAGCGCCCTCCAGGACCCGGCTCAACCTGGTCCGGTTCACTCCCGGCGCGCACACGGCCTGGCACAAGCACGCCGTCGGGCAGACCCTGCACGTAACCGAAGGCTTCGGCTATGTGCAGTCCCGCGGCGAAGCAGTCATCGAAATCCGCCCCGGCGACACCGTCTTCACCCCCGCCGGCGAATGGCACTGGCACGGCGCAACCGCCGACAACTTCATGTGCCACCTGGCCCTCTGGGAAGCTCCGGAATCCGGCAGCGACGAACCGGAAACCACGTGGGGCGACAAGCTCGCTGAGGGCGAGTACCCGGCTAGGTAGTCAGAACCACGGCAATGGCTACTCTCCGTAGTCGATGTGTGCGCGCACGCTGCGGCCGTCCTCGCTGATCCAGCCACGGCTTTTCGCGAAGGCGATCATGCCATCGAACCCCTCGGCCCACTGCGGAGGCTGAGCGGTGCCGCTGGCCCGCAATTGCGCCACCTCCAGCCAGGCATGGCCGTTGTCGACGACGCCCAGCCCGGCCGCTGCCAGGGCTTGCTCGACCTCTTGTTGGGCTAGTCCGCCGGGTGCGCGCACGGCGAGCTCGCGCAGGTTCTCCGGGTCCTTGACGGCGGCGTCGTCCGTGGGGCTGATTTCCACATACATCAGGCGGGGTTTCCTTCCGTAACAGGTTCCGAGACAGCCCGCTGGCGCTCGGCGATGGTCTGGTCGGCCTTCGACCAGTGGGTGGCCGGCACCTCCCGGATGATCACGGTGGTGTTCTCCGGCAGCGCGCCCACGGACTCTTCCGCGGCGCGGTGCAGGGCGCTGACCAGGTCCCGCAGCTGCTGCGGCGAACGCCCCTCGGCAATGGATACGTCAATCAGTGGTATGTCTTCCTCCTAGCTTCGCATCACGAACGGGTCCGCGACCGGGCCCTCGTCGGTGTTGATCCAGACACTCTTCAGCCGGGTGTACTCGTGCATGGACTCCATGCCGTGCTCGATGCCCACCCCGCTGCTCTTGAACCCTTGCCGCGGCGACATCGGCGACATCGCCCGGTAGGTATTGACCCAGACTGTTCCCGCCTCCAGCCGCCGGCTCATCCGGTGGGCGCGAGCCAGGTTCTGCGTCCAGACCCCGGCGGCGAGCCCGTACTGGGTGTCGTTGGCCAGCTGCAACACTTCTTCTTCCGTGTCGAACGGCATGATGGCGGCGACCGGACCGAAGATTTCCTCGCGGACCACCCGCATCGAATTGTCGACGTCGGTCAGCACCGTCGGTGCGTAGAAGTAGCCCGGCAGCCCGATCTTCGGCCGGCCGCCACCCGTGAGCACGGTGGCGCCCTCGGAGACGCCCAGTTCCACGTAGGAGTCCACCTTCTCCTGCTGCGCGGCAAATGCCAGAGGTCCCAGTTCGGTGCTGTCCTGCAGCGGGTCGCCGATCACGATGCTGCCGGCGCGCTGGGCAACCCGCTCCAGCAGCTCGTCATAGACAGACCGGTGTGCGAAGACGCGGCTGCCGGCGATGCAGGTCTGGCCGGCGGCGGCGAAGATGCCGGCAACCACGCCCATCGCCGCATTGGCCACGTTGGCGTCCTCGAAAACGATGTTCGGGCTCTTGCCGCCGAGCTCCAAGGTGGTGCCGATGAACCGGGACGCGGCTGACGCGGCGATCGCGGATCCGGTGGCGGTGGACCCGGTGAAGGAGATCTTCGCGATTCCCGGATGGTCCACCAGCGCGGCGCCGGCTTCCGCACCCAGGCCGGTGACCACGTTGACCACGCCGTCCGGGAAACCGGCTTCGGCGGCCAGCTCGGCCAGCCGCAGGACGGTGCGGGAGGTGTATTCGGAGGGCTTGATGACGATCGTGTTGCCCGCGGCCAGCGCCGGCGCGAGCTTGGAGGTGGTCAGGGTCAGCGGCGAATTCCACGGGGTGATGGCCCCGACCACGCCCAGCGGTTCACGCTGGGTGTAATTGAGGATGGCCGGGTTGGTGGTGGGAATCTGGCTGCCCTGCACCTTGTCCGCCAGGCCGGCGTAGTAATAGAAATACTCCGGCAGGGTGGCTAGCTGCCCGCGCATCTCGCGCAGCAGTTTGCCGTTGTCCTCGGTTTCCATCCGGGCCAGTTCTTCGGCGTTCTCGCCCACCAGGTCGCCGAGCCGGCGGAGCAGGTGCCCGCGTTTGGTCTGGCTGAGGTCGCGCCAGAGCGGATTCTCGAACGCCGCCCGTGCAGCCGCGACCGCGCGGTCCACGTCGGCCTTGCTGCCGCGCGCGGCGGAGTAGAGGACGGCGAGCGTGGCCGGATTGGTGCTCTCGAAGTAGGCGCCCCCGGCGGGTGCGCTCCAGCCGCCGTCAATAAAGTGGTCGTAGTTCCTAGTCATGGGTATCGTGACTCGATTCGTTGATGAAGTCGGTGATCAGGCGCGCTAGTTCGGCCGGACGCTGCACCGGCAGCATGTGCCGTGTCCCAGGCACGACGGCGGTGCGTGCCCCCGGGATGGCCTCGCCTAAGCGGCGGGTCATCTCCGGGGTCGAACCCGGGTCCTGGTCCCCGGTCACCGCCAGCGACGGCACCGTGATGGCGGCCAGTTCAGTGCCGATCTCGGAGTCCGCCGTGGCGAAGACCCGGTAGGCGTGCAGGTACGACTGTTGGTCATTGGCCAGCAGGGTCCGGCGGATGCCGTCCACCGTCCCTGCGTCGGTCCCTGAACCGGCCGGGAACCAGCGCTCGATGGAAGCTGCGACGCTGCCGGAAAAATCTGTGGCGGCATTCTCCAGCCGGGAGGCAACCGATGCCGCCTCCTGCGGGGTCCGACGGCACACCGAGCTGACGCTGGTCAGGCTGGCCACCAGCTCCGGCCGGTACCGGGCCAGATGCTGTGCCACCAGCGCGCCCAAGGAGAATCCCACCAAATGTGACTTGCCCGGCAGCCGCGCCGCGACGTCGTCGGCAAGGTCGGCAAGCGAGACCGGCCGCTCCAGCCGCGGCTGTGCGCCGTGGCCGGGCAGGTCGAGCGCCAGCACAGTGCGTCCGGTGGACTCGCCGAGCAGTTCGCCCAGCTGTTCCCACATCGAGCGGTCCAGCCCGACGCCGTGCAGCAGGACGATCGGCAGATTCGTCTCCACGGTTACTGTTCGGAGGCCAGCGGGGCCAGCCGCTGCTGCGGGCGGCCCTGGGAAGCGGCAGCCAGCGCGATCACGATCTCGCCCGGATGCGGCGCATCCGCCAGTCGGACCTCGATGCTCTGGTGGTGCGAGCGGATGGTCGCGTCGGTGACGTGCTTCAGCGGGATGTCGAAGGTGACGCCAGCCGGGCCGCGCTTTTCCACGGCCGGCAGCAGGGTGGTGGCGCTCGCGGCATTGCGGAAGTGGTCGCCGAACTTGAGCGTGTGGATCAGCGCCGAGCCGTGCTCGATTTCGCCCTCCAGCCCCACAATCGCGGCCTTGCCGTAGGCTTCCACCGTGCCGCCAAGGGCCTTGACCACGCGCGGGGCCAGGAGCTCGCCCACCTTCGAGGCTGCCTCCTCGATGCCAGCCGTGAGGTCTTCGACGAAGCCCTGGCCGTGCCACGGATTGTCGATGACGGCGGCAACGACGGCGACCCGGGCGTTGGGTTCGACCGGGCGGCCGCCTTCGGTCAGGGTTTCTTCGGTCAGGGTGACGATCTTGCGGACGTTCATGCGGTGGCTCCTTCGAGGATGCGGGATGTGACGGCGGGATCGGTGCTGCGGTCGCCGATTCTGGCGTGCGGGCGTGGGCCGGTGGAGGCCGCGGCAACCACCACGATCTCGTCCGGCCGGGGGCCGTCGGAGATCCGCGCGGTGATGGTCTGGTAGTGGCTGCGGGTGGCGGCCTGGGTCTTGTGCCACATCGGCACCACCAGCGGCTCGCCGGCGCCGGCACGGTCGTCGGCGAAGCAGATGATGGACGTGCCTTCCAGGAACTCGCGGACCAGGTTGCCGAAATACGGGGTGTGGATCAGGGCTCCGGCATGTTCGATCTCGCCCGACGTGCCGACGATCGCTGCCTTGCCGAACGCCTCGATCCGGTCAGCACCGCCCAGCCCGGCAATCAGCCGGTCGGTCAGCAGCCGCGCCACCACTGGTGCGATCATTTTCGACGCCGGCGCCAGGTCTGTCGCCGTCGGCGTCCCGATCCACGGGTTGGCGATCACCGCAGCGGCGGTCGCCCGGAACACCGGAGCCGGAGCCAGTGCACCGTTTTCCTGCAGCACTTCTTCCTGGTAGTAGACGATCTTGCGGATGCCGGCCTGTTCGCCCGAAGCGGCCGGCCCTGTGCTGCTAGTCAAAATGGGGCTTCACTTTCTCGGAGAACAGCTCCAGGCTGCGCATCGCCTTCTGGTGCTTCAGGCCGGGGTGGGTGGTCCAGAGCATCATGTGCTCCAGGCCGACTTCGCGCTGCAGTTCCTGGATTTTCTCGGTCACGTACTCCGGCGTGCCCACCAGCATGTTGCGGTCCATCAGCATGTCGAAGTCCAGTGTGTGTGCGTCGGTGAGTTCTTCGCCCTCTTCCATCAGGTTGGACAGGCCGCGCCAGTGGGTGATCCAGCGGTAGGTGTTCATGACCGCTTCCTCGAACTCTTCGCGCGCCTGCTCCATGGTGTCGGCCACGTACACGTCGCGGACCAGCGCGATGCCCTCGCCCAGCGGCACCTCGCGGCCCTGCGCCTGGGCGGCGTGCTCGCGGTACAGGTCAAACCGGCCCTTGAGTGCGGAGACCGGCGGCAGCCAGAAGATGCCCTGGACCCCGTTCTGGGCGGCGCCGATGATGGACCGCGGGGTGTCGATGACCTGCCACAGCGGCAGCTTCGGCTGCAGCGGCCGGGGCGTCACGGCCATCTTCGTGATGACGCCGTCCTCGGTGTACTCGGGTGTGGCGGGGGAGAGCGGGTGGTTCCACTTCACGCCCGGGGCCGGGAACTCATAGAACTCGCCCTTGTGGCTGAAGAAGTCGTTGTACCAGGCCTTGTCGAGGATCTCCATGGTCTCGGCGAAGAGCGCACGGTTCTTCTCCTGGTCGCGCGGATCGGCTGCCGGATTCAGGTTCAGTGCCTCGCGCCCGTACAGGCCGCGGCCGACGCCGACCTCGAGCCGGCCGTCGGAGAGCTGGTCCAGCAGCGCCAGGTCTTCGGCCAGCCGCAGCGGATGCCAGAACGTCACAATGGAAGCGGCCTGGCCAATGCGGATCTTCGATGTCCGGGCGGCAATGTCCACGCCCATCATGATGGGGTTGGGCGTCAGTTCCTGGCCCTCGTGGCCGAAGTGGTGCTCGGTGTACCAGGTGGACCAGAAGCCGTACTTCTCGGCGGCCACCGCATACTCGCGCGCATCCTTCATGTGCTGGTTGTAGTTGCCCAGATCGCCGGGGGCACCGAGGCCGTGGAAGATGGAAAAGCGCATGGTGGGTCCTTTCAAGGGCTCAGATGGCCAGATGGTGTAGTAGAAGGTCAGTCGTTTCGGGTCCGCGAGTCGGTCAGGACTTCGCGGGAGGATGCATAGACGTGGTTGCGCATGGCCGCTTCGGCGCCGAAGTGGTCCTTGTCCTTGATCATCTCCAGCACCGTGCGGTGTTCGGAGGTTGAGGCGATGATCCGGCCGGGATGCCCGGCCGTGCGCAGGACCAGCCGGTGGTAGGCCAACTGGTTCATCAGGCGCCCGTAGTGTTCAGCCAGCTTGTTATTGTCGGCGCCCAGGATGATGGTCTGGTGGAACTCATGCACCAGTGCTGCATAGCGCTCGGCGTCGCCTGCGGCGGCGGCCTCATCGGATTCCTCCAGATTGCGTTCCAGGACCGCAATCTCGCGCACCGGGCCGCGGCGGGCCAGCAGACCCGCGGCCAGTCCTTCGAAGCTCTCCTTGAGCTGGAACAGTTCAACAATCTCGCGCCGGGTGGGTTCCCGGACGAAGGTCCCGACTTTCGGCCGGATCTCCACCAGGCCTTCGTGCTGCAGCTGCTTCAGCGCTTCACGAATCGGTGTGCGGCTCACGTCGAACTCCTGCGAGAGGAAGACCTCGGACACCGGAGCGCCCGGAGGGAAGTCACCGCCCAGGATGAGCGCGCGGACTCGGTCGAGGAGCGGCAGGTCGTGAACGGGAACAGCGAGGCCCTGCTCGGTGCTGAACGTCTGTTGCATACATCAGAGATTATGTTGCATGCATCAGCTCGTCAAGGGCTTGGCCGAAATCTGTGTGATCTCCAGAACTAGCCAATGGATTCCACGAGTTTTCATTTCTTGTTGACCTTCGTTGGTGATCTACATTACGCTCACTGCCATGCAACAGACTTTCGATAGTGCAGTGGCAAGTGTCTGGGCGGCGGCGTGGGACCGCGGCGAGGTCGAGGCGCTCGAAGCGCTGGCGACGCCGGACTACATCAGGATCAGCAAAGGCAGCGGCAAGGGCATGAGCCTTGCGCAACTGCAGGCGGACATCCGGGACGTCCGGCAGGCCTTCCCGGACCTGGCCACCACCGTGGACGCAGTGGTGGTCGACGGCGACACCGCAGCCATCTTCTGGACCTCAACCGGAACCCACCAAGCCGCTTTCATGGGCGTGCCGCCGACCGGACGCCGGGTGCAGACCCGCGGCTCCAACTTCGTGACCATGGAAGGCGGCCGGATCAAGCAGGAAACGGTGACCTGGGACAGCAGCGAGCTGCTGGGTTCGCTCGGCATCCGGCACCTGGGTGACGCGCTCGCAGAGACGGGCACCGGCGTCGTTGTTGATTCGCTCTCCGGGGAACCGGACCCGGAGATCATGAAGACGTTCAACCGGCAGTTTGTCACCGGCGTGACCGTGGTGACGACGACCGAGGGGGAAACCCCCAAGGGGCTCGCGGTGAACGCTTACGCATCCGTTTCGCTGGAACCCCCGCTGGTGATGGTCTGCATCCAGAAGACCTCGTCCACCTACCCGGCGCTGTTCGCGTCCACCCATCTGGGCATCAACATCCTCAGCAACCAGCAGCAAGGCACCGTTTCCACCTTCGCATCCAAGGCGGCAGACAAATTCGCCGAGATCGACTGGCACGCCGGCCCCAACGGCTCCCCCCTGCTGGACGGATCGTCGGCCGCGCTGGAAGCCGAGATCCGGGAACGTTTCCAAGCAAAGACCCACACCGTCTTCATCTGCCGCGTGCGGCACGCCGAAGTCAGCGACGCGGCGCCCATGGTCTACCAGGCCGGCCGCTTCTACGACAGCGAAGGCCTGTCCCCGCTGTAGCGGCACCTGCCGGCAGCTTGATCACGAGAGTCGGAGATTTTCATGGTTCAACAGTTAGCCAAGCCGCCCACCGGAACGCCAAGCGATCCGCTGCCGGGCGGCATTCAGACCAATCGAAAGCCTGGAGTAGTTTTCTGGGTGTCGCTGGGACTGATTGCAGCGTTCGTCCTCTGGGCGGCGGTGTCGCCGGACAGCCTGGGCGCAGCCATGACCACAAGCATGGACTGGGTGGCGCGGTCGGTGGGCTGGAGCTACCTCCTGGTCACCCTGTTGTGCATAGGGCTCATGCTCTACCTGGCTTTTAGCCGTTTTGGCGGTATTCGTTTGGGGTCAACTACGGACCGGCCGGAATACAGCACGTGGGCTTGGCTGGCCATGATCCTGTCCGCCGTGATGGGCATCGGCCTGATCAGCTATGGCGTGGCAGAACCGATCTCGCACTTCATGGCGCCTCCGCACGCTTTGGCCGAGCCGGAAACCATGCAGGCCGCCGTCCGGGCGATGCAGTTCAGCTTCTTCGACTGGGGGCCGCATGCCTGGGCCGTGTTCGGGATCTTCGGGCTCGCCATTGGCTACTCAACCCACCGCAAAAAGCGTCCCGGTCTCGTCTCTCCCATGCTTCGGCCCATTTTCGGCAAAGCCGTAGACGGTTGGTTCGGCAAGCTGATCGACGTCTTCGCCATCATTGCCACGCTCTTTGGCACGACGACGTCTTTGGGTCTGGGCGCTTCGCAAATCGCCGAGGGAATGGACCGAGTTTTCGGGCTCCCGTCCAGCCTGGCCATGCAGATCCTCATCATTGCGGTGGTGACAGTGCTGTTCACGCTTTCCGCACTGTCAGGGGTGAACCGCGGGATTAAGTACATCAGCCAAGTAACCATGTCGCTGTCGGTCCTGCTGGCGCTCTTCGTGCTGATCACTGGACCCACCAATTTCATCTCCAACCTGTTCTTCCGCTCGGTAGGCACATACTTCAATGACTTCCTTGAGGCGAGCCTGATTACCCCGAGTACTCCCGAGGACATGCAGTGGATGCAGTGGTGGACCTACTTCATGATGGCTTGGTGGCTCAGCTGGGGTGCGTTCGTCGGCGTCTTCCTGGCCAAGATTTCCCGTGGCCGCACGATCCGGCAGTTCGTCGCCGGCGTACTGGGCGTGCCGAGTGTTGTCTTCTTCGCCTGGTTCACCATTTTCGGAGGCACCGCCATCAACATGGACATGAATGGTGCAGGTATAGGCGAGGCGACGAACGAGAACATCAACTCGGCGTTCTTCGCGATGCTAGAGAACTTGCCGCTGGTGCAGGTCACCGCCATCGTCACCGTGATCCTGGTGGCCCTGTTCTTCATCTCCGGCGCCGACGCCAACACCTTCGTGCTCAGCATGTTGTCATCCAAGGGGGCGCTGGAACCGAGCAAGCCGGTTCTGGGCATCTGGGGCGGGCTCACCGGCATGTGCGCGGTCCTGCTGCTCCTCGTCGGGGGCCTGGCCGCGCTGCAGCAAGCGGCCATGCTCTCGGCGCTGCCATTCACCGTCATCGTTGCTCTACTGGGCGTTTCGTTGATCATCGAACTGCGCCGGGACCCTGAATTCCAGCGGATGGCCCGGCAGCAGCCCGTCCTGGCAGTGCCATCTGCCGAGCGGCCGCCGGCCGCTGACACGGAACCGAGTCCGCTGGACTGATCTACCCCGGGCAGGCAGCGACGCCGACCCGGGCCGTTCCACCCGACAGCCCACAGGGGCCGCCGGTACCGACCGAGTATCTAAGGGACCACCGTGAACACTCAAACCAACAGCGTGCCCGTCGGGGAGGGCAGCATCGCTGAGGACCGTGGCTATCGCGACAGCCTCACCAAGATCGAGCCGTACGGCATCGAACACATTCCCGACGTGGAGCGCCACGGCAAGCCGCGCTCGCAGTTCTTCCTCTGGTTCGCCGCCGGGATGAATTTTCCGCTGGTGGTGCTGGGCTTCAGTGCCGCCTACTTCGGGCTGCCTTTCTGGTCGGCCGTGCTGGCCATTCTCGGAGCCGGCCTGGTCGCCGCCACGGTGATGGGCTATCTCTCCGGCATGGGTGTCCGGCTTGGCATCCCGCAGCAGATGCAGGCCCGCGGCCCGCTGGGCTTCATCGGCAACCTGCTGCCGGTCGCCTACGTCAACGTCTTCGCTGGCGTGGGTTGGGCCTCCGTGACCGTCATCCTCGGAGGGCAGGCCATCGGACTGCTCACCGGCATGCCGTTCTGGCTGTCCGCTCTGGCCCTGATGCTGCTGCAGCTCGGCGTGGCCGTGATGGGCTACAACCTGATCCACTTCCTGCAGCGGGTGCTCTCCTTCGTGCTGCTGGCCGGCTTCATCTTCGTCACCGTCGTGACGGTGGCCTCTGGAAAGGTGGTCAACACCCCCAACCCCGACGCCGAGGGTTTCCTGGGCGTCGGCGGCTGGATCATTTTCTTCGGCTACTTCTTCTCCTACATCGTGGCGTGGATGCCGTTCGCCTCCGACTACTCGCGCTACCTGCCCAACAGTGCCGCCAACCGCCGCGGCGCCGGCTGGTTCACCATGCTGGGCAACTTCATCACGCTCTCCTGGATGGGCATCCTCGGCGCGCTGCTCGGCTCCACCGCCACCTCCTCCGACACCATTGCGGCGCTGGACGAATTGATGGGTCCGTGGGCGATCATCGGACTCGGCATCGTGGCCCTGTCCTCCTTCACGCAGAACTTCCTCAACGTCTACGGCGGTGCCATCTCCATCCAAACCATGGGCGTGCCCGTCAGCCGGCACATCGCCGTCGTCTTCATCTGCATCGCCTCTTATTTGGTGGCGCTCTGGGGTCAGCACGGGTTCTACGACGGCTTTACCGCCTTCCTGAACCTGACCGCCTACTGCATTGCGCCGTATGTGGCAGTGCTGATCTGCGACTACCTCTTCGGCGGGCGCCGGAGCCAGCAGGGCGTCCAGGAGCTCTACGACAAGTCGCGGAAGTTCGAGTGGGGGTTCATTGCCTGGGCGGCCGGCGTGCTGGGCTCCTCGCCGTTCTGGATTTCCGCCATCTACACTGGCCCTGTTGCAGCAGCTTTCCCGCAGATCGGCGACCTGTCGTTCTATGTGGGTGCCGTGATCGCGACCGTGGTCTACCTGGTGACTTACCGGCTGCCGCGGCTGTCCGGGCGTCCGCTGCTCATCGCCGACAAGGAGGGCTAGGACATGCCGGACGGGAACCGGACCCACCCCGCAGCGGGGGAGCAGCACCTGGTGGTTGTCGACATGCAGCGTGCGTTCCGTCAGCAGGGCGACTGGCACGTTCCGCGCTACGATGCGGCCGCCGGGGTTATCGCCCGGCTAGTGGGCGGAGGCTTTACCCCGATCATCACGCGGTTCGTGCCGGATCCGGCCGAGTCCGGTTCCTGGTCCGCCTACTACGACCGCTGGCAGAGCATGCGGCTGGACCCGTCGGATGCCGTCTGGGAGGTGGAGCTGCCCGGGATCGACGTCGGGGCGGTGACGCTGGATCTGCCGACCTTCACCAAATGGGGCGTGGAACTGGCCGGCCGCATCCCGGCGGGCGACGAAATCATCCTCACCGGCGTCGCCACCGACTGCTGCATCCTGGCCACCGCGCTCGGGGCCGTGGACGCCGGACGCTACGTCACGGTGGTCGCGGACGCCTGTGCCGGACAAAGCGACCGGGCGCACGAGTCGACCCTGGGCTTGCTGGAACTGCTCTCGCCGATGGTCACCGTGACCACCAGTGCGGAACTGGTTGCCCGGCCACAACCTGCGGCGGTCTGAAAGCCAAACGCACTTAATGCTCGACGGCGGTGCCCCACTGGGGTGCCGCCGTCGGGCTTTGGAGGATTCTAAGTTCCATCCCCTTGACCGCACTCCCGACGAGGACTAATCTACAACCAAATGGTTGTAGATCAAGTCAGTAGCCTCGAGTTGGACCGCCTGTTCCAGGCACTCGCCGACGCCACCCGCCGCGACATTGTGGCGAGAGTGCTCACCGGGGAGTTCTCTGTGTCGGGGCTGGCAGCTGGGTATGAGATGAGTTTCGCCGCGGTGCAGAAACACGTCGCGGTATTGGAACGGGCTTCCCTGGTGGTTAAAGAGAAGCACGGTAGGGAGCAGATGGTGCGGCCTCATCCTGAAGGAGTGCGAAGAGCGCGTCGACTGCTCGATGAATACGAGATGCTCTGGCGGCAACGGGTTGACCGGATCCAGGACATTCTCGCCGACGGATAGGAAGGCACCATCATGCCGGTTATCGACACCAAACAGGACCTTGACGGTCTCAAATTCACCCTCGTTGCGGAGTTCGACGCACCCGTCGAGCGCGTGTGGCAGATCTGGGAAGATCCACGCCAACTCGAGCGCTGGTGGGGGCCGCTCGAGTGGCCCGCCACCTTCAGCAAGCACGAGTTCACTCCCGGCGGCAAGGCCAGCTACTACATGACCGGGCCGGACGGCGAGACGGCCGGCGGTTGGTGGAAGTTCACCTCCATCGAGGCCCCGAACAAGCTGGTGTTTGAGGACGGGTTTGCCGACGACGACGGAGAGCCGGTCGCGGACATGGGCACTACGTACGCCACGGTGACGCTGGAATCCGTTGGCGGCCGCACCCGGATGACCACCGAGTCAAGGTTTGAATCCGCCGATCAGTTGCAGAAGATGCTCGAGATGGGCATGGTCGAGGGCATGCAAAGCGCTATGGGCCAGATCGACGCCATCCTGGCCGAGACCGCGTCCGTCTGAGCATGGCAACCTTCGAGCGGAAGGAGCACCCTACCGTGTCACTCGTACCGGCCGATCGGCCAGTGATTCTTGCGCTGCCGACGGCGGACCGCCGGGCCTCGTTCGACTTCTACACGGCACTTGGCCTGAGCGTATTCGGCGAACCCGCCGAGGACGGCATCCCCGAACCGCTGCAGTTCGATGTGAACTCCGGCCTGCGGCTGATGTTCGTGCCGCACGGCGGCTTCGGCTGGGTCACCAATAACCGGCCCACCGCCACCGGCGGGCAGACCGAATGCCTGCTGGGCCTGCCGGTCGCCTCGCCGGAGGACGTGGACAACACCATCGCCACGGCCAGGCAGGCCGGCGGCAAGATCGTCATGGAGCCCGCCCAGCAACCCTGGGGCTACTCCGCGGTCTTCGCCGACCCTGACGACCACCTTTGGCAGGTCACCGCCGGGTAGCAAGGACAGTCTCGACCGCCTCCCATCCGGCCCCTTCCGCGTCAGCGGCGGGGGCTGGTTGCGTGGTGGTGAACCGACGGCGGTACTCGGTGGGCGTGGTGCCCAGCTGGCGGGCGAAAACGCGGCGGAGGGTCTCGTCGCTGCCGAATCCGCTTCGCTGCGCCGCCGCCGTGATGCTGCAGCCGTCCAGCAGCAGCTGCTGCGCACGATCCAGCCGGACCCGTTCCACCCAACGGGCCGGCGTGGTGTTCAGTTCGGCTTGGAACAGCCGCGTCAGGTGACGGGGGCTTACCGCAGCTGCCGCCGCCATGGCAGGAAGGCTGTACTCGGCCGTCGGATCAGCCAGGACGGAGGCGGTTAGGTTCTTCAGCACGCTGGTGCGGGACGGGGGTGCCGGGAGCGCGGAGAACTGCGACTGCCCGCCGGGGCGCTGCATGAAGACCACCAGTTCACGGGCAATCCTGCGGGCCGCTGCCTGCCCGTGATCGTCCTCCACCAGCGACAGGGCCATATCGATGCCAGCGCTGATGCCGGCGGAGGTGATGTACCGGCCGTCGTGGACGTGGATGACGTCCGGCTCCATTTGTACCTTGGGGTAGCGGAGGGCGAGGGTCTCGGCATGCCGCCAGTGGGTGGTGGCCCTGCGGCCGTCAAGCAAACCCAGTTCGGCGAGCACGAAGGCGCCGGTGCAGACGGAGGCAACCCGTGCGGCCCGCTCGGCGAGCAGGGCAACAGAGGTGAGCAGTCCGTCGTCGAGCGGGTGCTGTGCGAGCGGGTCCCCGCCGGCAACCACCACCGTTCCGAGTGGCCCCGCGTCGGCCGCCGCCGTGGTGCCGGACAGGGTAAGTCCGGAGGAGGTGGTGACCGTGCCGCCGGACGGGGAGATCAGGGCGGGTTCATACGGGTGACCGGCCAGCACCGCCTGGTGCAGCACCTCGCCGGGGCCGGTCACGTCGAGCATGGTGACGCCGTCGAAAACGATCACGCCGATCCGGTGGGTCATGGCCGAATCTGTGGTTTTTGTGGCTGAAGAGACATGGCACCAGCGTACGTGACCGGGCGAGGATGGAAGGGATAAGACCAAGAGAAAGGGTTACACCATGGCTGAATCCATTGCTGGCGTGCAGATTCCGGACAGTGCCCTCGCGCGGGAGGCCACCGAGCTGGTGCGCGAGGCGGCATCCCCGCTGTTGTTCGACCACTCACGGCGCGTGTTCGTCTTCGGCGCTCTGCGCGGACGCGAACAGGGCCTGGAATTCGATGCCGAGTTGCTCTACGTCGGAGCCATGTTCCACGACCTGGGCCTGACCGAGCGCTTCCGCCGCACCGACCAGCGCTTCGAGATCGACGGCGCCGACGAGGCACGACGCTTCCTGAATGCCCATGGCATCACCGGGGAGTCCGCCGAGCGGGTCTGGAACGCCATCGCCCTACACACCACCCCCGAGATTCCGCTCCACATGGCACCCGAGGTCGCCTTGGTCACCCGCGGCGTCGAACTGGACGTGCTGGGCATCGGCTACGACGCCGTCACCGACGAACAGCGCGCCGCCGTGATAGCCGCGCACCCGAGACCCGACTTCAAGAACCAGATCCTCGCCGCCTTCACCGAAGGCATCAAGGACCGCCCGGAAACCACTTTCGGCAACGTGAAGGCTGACGTTCTGGCCCACTTCGTGCCTGGATTCCAGCGCGGGGACTTCGTCGAGGTCATCAAGAACAACGACTGGTCGGAGTAGGCACTGCGGCCCTGCTGGGCGCGCACACCGGAGAAGGACTACGACGGCGGTGCGCACCGCCGTCGTCGTGATCCTCCTTTGGCTGGGCGCCAGCGCACGGGGGACTACCATTCAGACATGGACGACCGGATCACGCTGCGCTTCCTGGCCTCGCCGACCGATGTCTCGGAGGACGGGACCACGGTGCAGGCCGGCCGGGTGCTGGAGTGGATCGACAAGGCCGGCTACGCCTGCGCCACAGGGTTCAGCGGGAGCTACTGCGTCACCGCATACGTCGGCAACGTGCACTTCACCCGGCCGATCCGCAACGGCGACCTGATCGAAGTGGACGCCCGGATTGTCCATACGGGACGGTCGAGCATGCAGGTGGTGGTCACCGTCGACGCGGCCGACGTCCGCGAACGCGAGTTCCGGCCCGCCATGGACTGCATCCTGGTGTTCGTGGCGCTGGGCGAGGACGGCCGCCCGAAAGCGATCCAGCAGTGGTCGCCGTCGGACCATGAATCAGCGCGGCTGGCCGAGGGCGCTGCCGACCGGATCGCCGCGCGGGCAGAGATCCGGGACGCCATGCGCGCGCAGGCCTACACGGATGCGGGAACCACACCGACGCAGCAGTTCAGGTTCCTGGCCGCGCCCTCGGACGTGAACTGGGGCGGGAATGCTCACGGCGGCATCGTGATGCGCTGGATCGACGAGGTGGCCCGGGCCTGCGCAATGTCCTGGTGCGGCCGGGACGCGGTGGCCGTCTACTCCGGCGGCATCCACTTCCTGAACCCCGTCCACATCGGCGACCTGGTGGAGGCGGAGGCCCGGCTCATCCACACCGGCCCGCACAGCATGCACATTGCCGTGCACGTCCGCGCCCGCGACCCGCGCGGCGGGGAGTGGCGGCCCACCACCCAGTGCATGTCCATCTTCGTCACCCGCACGGACGCCGGCCATGCCGCCGAAGTGCCCCAGCTGATGCTGCGCACCGACGAGGACCGGCGGTTGGATGCCCACGCCCTCGACCTGATGCGACGCCGGGCCGAACTGCCGCCGCTGCAGTTCGCCGTGCAGCGAACATACTAGGCATCGCCCAGCCGGCACCGCAGCACATGATGGCCGTGACCGGCCGCGTGCCCTCCGCCGGTTACGGACTCCAGCGCACAGGGCCGTCCGCGCAGAACGCAGTAGTCACGGCTTCGCCGCCCAGGCAAGCCGCGTCGACCAGATCGCGGTTTCCGACCGGTTCGGACAGCTCCACGACCACGGGCACAGTGTTGTTTCCTTGGCAGTCGTAGGCATCGCCGGTCAGCGGCTCGACGTCCGTCCGGATGACGATCCGGCCTCGCTCGAATTGAACGTCTGGCTCAAGCACGGTCCCTGTTTCCCCGCCGGCACACTCAAGCCGGGTCACGCCCAGCCGCAGCTCCGTTGAGTCCGGTCCCACCTCCGCCGCGTCGAGCAGCTCCCAAATGCCGGTGGACCCTTCTGAAGCGGACCCATCGGGTGCGGACGCTCTTGATGTGGTGGGCCCTCCTGAGCCGGCCGGCGAGCCACAACCGCTGACCACGACGACGGCGGCGCAGCCGAGTGCCGCAGCCACCAACCGCGCTGGCTTGAACAGGGCCGCAACCTGGCGTGATGTCGGCACCCCGGACCTCCGCTCTGCTGACTGCGCTGCGACGCCGCTCGGGGCCTCTATCACGGTTGCCAGAGGTCACGTCCGCATCCTTCTCAGCACAATATCCCCGCAGCGGGATATACAGAAGACGCAATGTGCTGGCGTCACGGGAACCGGCCACGTCGCAGTGTTTCCGCGGAGGCCTCCGAACCGGTGCTTTCCGGCGGTGGGTAGGCTACAGCCATGGCCATCATCTACGACGCAGTGCTGAATCCCTCCAAACAGGATCTTCTGGCGGCCTGGCTGCCGAAGCAGGCGTGGTTCCAAGAACTCGGGGCTGACGCGGCCGAACTGGAGCACCTCGGCGCGTTCCGCTTCGATGACCCGGCCGGCGAGGTCGGCATGGAAACGCACCTGCTCTCCGCCGGCGGCCGCGTAGTGCACGTCCCGCTGACCTATCGCGGCGCACCGCTGCCCGAGGCCGAGGAGTGGCTGGCTGGGACCATGGAGCACTCGGTGCTGGGCGACCGCTGGATCTACGACGCCTGCGCCGACCCGGTCTACGCCACCGCGCTCGCCTCCGCCATTGTGCAAGGCGGCTCCGGCGCCGAGCAGTTCCTGGACGTGGACGGGAAGCTCGAACCGCTGACCGGAGCCATCCCGGTACGCGGCAGCGGCGGCCCCGGCGGCATCGTCCCGGAAATGACGACGGCGGTGCCCACCACCTCCGACAGCGTCACCACCATCGACGCCGGCCCGCTGACACTCACCGTCTACCGCATTCCGGACCCAAGCGAGCACCCCGGCGCCAAACTGATCTGCACCCTGCCCGGCCAGCCCCCGCTGATCCTTGCGTCGGCCCGGTAGAGGCAACTGCGCCGCCGCCGTCGTCTGTCACTGCCACGATGGTTCGTGTGCTCTGCTCAGCACCCTTCTCGATTTGACCCGCGGGAGCCGTGGCAGATAAGTTTTCGTGGCGTAGGTCACCGCCCGCCCCCTTCCGGGCACGCGGAAAAGACCTGAAATCGCTGTGGCCGGACGCCGAAGATGCCTGTTCCGGCCGGTTCGACGGGAAACTCCCGCAGCGGCGCAGTCTCACTCCCTAAGGAACACATGAGCACCACCAGTACCGAACCTCATCTGCGGCGGGCTCTGTCCAGCCGCCATATTCAGCTGATCGCCATCGGCGGGGCCATCGGCACCGGCCTCTTCATGGGCTCCGGCAAGACCATCTCGGTGGCCGGGCCGTCGGTCATCTTCGTCTACATGATCATCGGCTTCATGCTGTTCTTCGTCATGCGGGCCATGGGCGAGCTGCTGCTGAGCAACACCGAATACAAAAACTTCAGCGACTTCGCCGGCGACATCCTCGGCCCGTGGGCGGCCTTCTTCACCGGCTGGACCTACTGGTTCTGCTGGGTGGTCACCGGCATTGCGGACGTGGTGGCGATTGCGCACTACGTGGCCTTCTGGTGGCCGGACCTGCCGCTGTGGGTGCCGGCGCTGGCCTGCATCCTGCTGCTGCTGGCGCTGAACCTTCCCACCGTGCGGGCGTTCGGCGAGACCGAGTTCTGGTTCGCGCTGATCAAGATTGTGGCAATCGTGGCGCTGATCGTGGTGGGCCTGGTCATGATCATCACCGGTTTCGAGCACGACGGCGCCCGCGCCTCCTTCTCGAATCTCTGGGAGCACGGCGGCATGTTCCCCACCGGCTTCATGGGCTTCGTGGCCGGCTTCCAGATCGCCGTGTTCGCCTTCGTGGGCATCGAGCTGGTGGGTACCACCGCCGCCGAGACCAAGGACCCGGAGAAGAACCTGCCCCGCGCGGTGAACTCCATCCCGATCCGCATCCTGATCTTCTACGTAGGCGCGCTGATCGTGCTGATGGCCGTGGAACCGTGGACGGCGTTCAGCGCCGACGCCTCGCCGTTCGTGGGCATGTTCGCCCTCGCCGGTCTGGTGGGTGCTGCCGGCGTCGTGAACTTCGTGGTGCTGACCTCGGCAACCTCGTCGGCGAACTCCGGGATCTATTCCACCTCGCGCATGATCTACGGCCTGTCCCAGGAGGGCGATGCCCCGAAGCGGTTCGGCAAGTTGTCCGGCCGCGGCGTGCCGCGCAACGCCCTGCTGTTCTCCTGCATGTTCCTGCTGGCCGGTGTGGTGCTCCTCTACGCCGAGGGCAGCGTGTCCGAAGCCTTCACCCTGGTCACCACCATCTCCGCGCTGTGCTTCATGTTCGTCTGGACCATCATCCTGCTCAGCTACGTGGTCTACCGCCGCCGCCGGCCGCAGCTGCACGCGGACAGCAAGTTCAAGATGCCCGGCGGAACTTTCATGCCCTATGTGGTCATGGCCTTCTTCGCCTTCATCCTCTGGGCGCTGACCACGCAGACGGACACGCTGACCGCCTTGCTGTTCACCCCGCTCTGGTTCATTGGGCTCGGCATCGGCTACCTGGTGCTGCGCCGCAACCCAGAGCACGCCCGGATCCGCGCCGCCCACGACGCCAAGGTCGCCGAGGAGAAGGCGGACCGCGACGGCCGCGAGCGGGAAACGGTCTCTGCCCCGTAGCGCCGGGTTTCCTTCGGCACCGCCGTCGTCGTCCCAACAGAACAACGACGACGGTGCCCGCCGACCGCTGTGAAGCCGCCTTGCCCACCACCAGGCAAGGCGGCTTCTGCGTACGATGACGGCTGTGTCCTGCAACTGGCTCGCCGCGGGCACTATTCGGGGTGCTGGCGGCGGCACCTCTTCCCAGCGGAGGAAAGACCGGCAAGAATGTTGGCGGCGAGCAGCCGCAGACCTTCTGTCCGAAAGGCACACCATGGCACTGGACCTGAACCCCTACCTGCAGTTCAGCGGCAACGCCGCGGAGGCGATGGACTTCTACCACTCCGTCTTCGGCGGCGAGCTGAACAAGATGACCTACGCAGAGGGAATGAGCGACGACAACCCGGAGACCGCGGCGAACATCATGCACTCGTCGGTGTTCGTGGACCGCGGCTTCCTGTTGATGGCCTCGGACGTGCCGGCCGATATGTCCGCGGCCGACAATGGTTACATCTGCCTCAGCTCCAGCGGAGAGGACCCCGCCGAGGACGCCAAGCTGCGGAGCTATTGGGAGGGCCTGAGCGACGGCGCGACCGTCAATCAGCCGCTGGAGCAGGCGCCGTGGGGCGACTACTTCGGGCAGCTCACCGACCGGTTCGGCGTGAACTGGATGGTCAACATCACCGGTCAACAGAACTCCGACGGAGACCAGTAGCCGTCAACCGGCAGAACGAGGAACACATGGCCATCACGGATTTCGAACGCTACCCGCTCACCTTCGGGCCCAGCCCGGTCCACCATCTGCCGCGGCTCAGCAAGCACCTCGGCGGCGCTCAGCTCTGGGCCAAGCGGGAGGACGTGAACTCGGGCCTGGCCTTCGGCGGCAACAAGACCCGCAAGCTCGAGTACATCGTCCCGGACATGCTCGCCGAGGGCGCCGACACCATCGTCTCCATCGGGGGCTTCCAGTCCAACCACACCCGGCAGGTGGCGGCGGTGGCCGCGAAACTGGGTCTGAAGGCCGTGCTGGTGCAGGAGAACTGGGTGGACTGGCCGGACCCGCTCAATGACCGGGTGGGCAACATCCTGCTCTCCCGGCTCATGGGTGCGGACGTTCGGCTGGACCCGTCCGGCTTCGACATCGGCATCCGCGACTCCTGGCAGAACGCCATCGCCGAAGTCGAGGCAGCCGGCGGCAAGCCCTACCCCATCCCGGCCGGCGCCTCCGAGCACAAACTCGGCGGACTCGGTTTCGCCAACTGGTCCTACGAGGTGCAGCAGCAGGAGCAGGAACTCGGCGTCTTCTTCGACACCATCGTGGTCTGCACCGTCACCGGCTCCACCCACGCCGGCATGATCGCCGGCTTCGCCGCGCTGGAGAACGCCGGCGGCCGCCCGCGCCGCGTGATCGGCATCGACGCCTCCGCCACCCTGGCCAAGACCCGCGAGCAAGTCGGCCGCATCGCCCGCAACACGGCCAAGCTGATCGGCCTGGAGCGGGACCTGCGCGACGACGAGATCACCGTGCTCGAAGGCTGGGCCGGCGACCGCTACGGCATCCCGGTCGACTCCACCCTGGAAGCCATGCGGCTCAGCGCCTCGCTCGAAGCGATGATCACCGACCCGGTCTACGAGGGCAAATCCATGGCCGGCATGATCGATCTGGTCAGCAGCAAGCAAATCCCCGCCGACAGCAATGTGCTCTACGCCCACCTCGGCGGCCAGCCCGCGCTCAACGCCTACAGCGCCCTGTTTCGAAGCTAGCAAACACCGACGGCGGTGCTCGGCACCGGTGCCAAGCGTTGTCCCAGGTGCCAGCTACCCGCTTTTGTTGTGGCGACAGAGGGTGGTCAACCGTGGGAGGGCACCTACGGGAGAAGGTCGAGCATTTTGGGTCGCGCCTTCATGGCATGAATGACGAGTTCGTTGCCACTGTCGAACACGAGCACGACCGTCTCCAGCAGGCGACCCTGCGTGTCGAATCCGAGCCGGAGCTGGCGCGCGGGGCTCTCTTCGTCGAGCTCCTCGATCCAGAGTGCCCACGTCGCAGCTTGCATTGCATCCACAGGGAGGATGCCGTGCTTGAGTGCGGAATCGTGGACCTTCACGTAGCGTACGCGGCCAGAGCTTCACGGATGACCTCGGAACGCGTCTTCCCTTCACGCGCCGCCCGGTCATCGATAGCGGCGAGCTCTTCTGATGTAAGACGAAGAGCGACGACCTGCGAGGGCTTCGCACCACGCCCTGGCCGCCCGCGGCCGCGTTTCTTCAATGCGTCGACGTCGTACCCAGCTTCGGCCTCGGCTGCCCATTCCGCGATTTGCTCCTCGGAGACCGGCGCCCCGTTGATCGTCTCGCCTGTACTCATAGCGATATCGTAATACGTAATTGGCCCCGCATCAATGCCATCGGTGATGTTCCCGGAACTGTTCGGTGCCTAAATGCCGTTAGCACACAACATCCGGCAACGTCTCTGGCTCCCACACGAGTGCTCCGTCGAGCCGGACCATCAAGAGAGCAAGCGCCGCCCAGCTCACTCTCGTCCACACTCTCGCCGTTCTAGTCACGGCAGTCGCCCGGGCCGGGGCCGGACTGCTGCACCCGCCTCTTCAGGCTGGAGGGGGACCGAACTGAGCAGAAGGGCCGGGCCGCGATGGAGAATGCCATCGGACAGCGGCTGGCAGCGCAGGCCTCCGCGTCCGCGCATGGCGGCGTGGGCGCCGGGAGCGAGCATCCGGTCCATCCAGACGCAAGGGTGGGCGTGCCGACCGCCCCGGAAGCGCACTTGCTCACCGCCGGATTCCACCGCGAACTCCTCGCCAATCAGCGGAGCCAGCTGGGCTCCCCGCAACACCACGTTGCGCCGCGCCAAAAGCGGGTCGAACGGAGGGACGTCCAGCTCTTCCGCGATGGATGCCAACGACTCGATGGCCAGGAACGTCATCGCCGCGTCCATGTGGGCCGCCTTGCCGAAGAACCTGTCGCCCACAATGCCTTTGCCCGCTACTACTTTCACCCGGTCGCGATCGGCGGTGGGCACCTCCGCCGCGCCATCCTTGGCCCGGCCAAAGTAGGCATGAGCCGGTGACACCAAAAGGTGCAGGATCTGAATCGGGTAGATGTAGGTCATCACTTGGCCAGGTCCACGATCCACTCGGGCGTCTGTTGCCCGATCTTCCGGTCTGTCACCACCCGGAGCCTGGCGGCCTCCAGTCTGACGCGCTCCTGCTGTGAGGTCTCAGTTGTTCTGGGGGACGGCGGCGGGGCCTCCACGTCCTCCAGAACCGTCACCTTCTGGGCCAGACCGTCGTTCGAGGCGACCTGCAGAATCCGCGCCTCTTCTTCGCCGGCCAGGGTGCTTTCGGCGAGAAGGGCTAACACTCCGAGCCCGATCACCCTCCGATCCATGCTGGAAGATGTAGAGGCATCAAGCGCCCACTCGGCCCGCTCCCACCACTGGGAACGGCGATTAGCCTCAGCCTGCGTCTGCATGCTGCGCCAGCCGATGAAGGCAGCGATGAGTGCGGCCACAAGGATCGCCAGCGGACCCAGCGAGGCTAGAACATCCCACCCGTCCGGGGCGTCGTTGCGGACCACAACCTCCACCGGATCGGGAACCGTCTGCGCAACCATGCCCCCAATCTAGGGCACCCGCCCGTCAATAGTGCCGAACGCCGTGCAGTACACAGGCTTAGACCGACGATTACTACACCATGAGGCCGAAGCAGGAGATTAGACTCATGCCGGAAAGCTGGGATGATCGGGCCATGAGCAAGAACCCACTAATGATTACCTCGGATTTGGCACGTGCGGCGCGTGCCCTCACGCAGGTTTCCGCCAAGGTCATCGCCCGGTCCGCCGGCTTGGACAAACAGCAGGTGAGGGACTTTGAGAAGGGCAATGCACCGTTGACGCCGGAGCAGAATGAGCAGTTGCGCCGGGCTTTGGGGCAGTTCGGTGTCGTCTTCATTGAGGACGACGACCACGGCGGCTACGGCGTCCGCCGCAAGTTCAACGCCACCAAGATCAGGCGCCTAGAGACCTGGGAAGGCGAAGGCGGCCCGGCCTACGAGGACGACATCTAGCCGGGCCGCATCCGGTCAGCCTCCCTGCGCTGTCAGCGAGAGCCGCAGTCTCTGACCGCGGCTCTCGCTGACGCTGACGGGTGGCGTGCCCGCTGTCAGAACCGGTCGCGCACGTGCCGCTCCCGACCATAGAGCGCGACGACGATCAGGATGATGACTCCGTAGATGATCCGGCTCTGAGCCTCGGCCAAGCCGTTGCTCACAATGATCGTCGATAATCCCGTGAGGATTAAGGCGCCCAGCACTGTCCTGGTGAAGCTGCCGCGGATGGAGCCGAAGGTAGTCCCGCCCACCAGAACGGCGGCCAACCCGGAAAACAGGTACGGTTCACCGATCGATTGCGCCCAGCCGGAACTAAAACTCGCGATGAACATGCCGGCTATTCCGGCAAGTGCACCCGAGGCAGCGAACACTAGTGTCCACACCGCGGTGGTGTTGACGCGGGTGAGCTTCGCTGCGCGGACGTTGATCCCGGTCGCATAGAGGCTGCGGCCGGCGGGCGTGCGGTTCAGCACCAGCCACAACAGCACTGCGGCAACCGCCACGATCAGGATGATGGGCGGAAGCGGAAGGCCGAACGTCGTGCTCGTGACCCCGGCAAGACCGCGCAGGAAGTCTGGCGGTGCGGAAGCGTAGTTTCCGTTGGTCAGAAACAGTGTTCCTCCGGTGAGGACGGCTCCCATGCCCAGGGTCATCATCAGCGGCTCCACCTTCAGACGGTGGCAGAGAAAGCCGATGGCTGCTCCGGCGCCGCCGCACACGGCGATCGTCAGGAGAAACGCCACCGGGACGGGCCAACCCTGTCCGCCGGCCAGGTTTGCTGAGACGAACGCGCCGACGATCACATAGCCGGGAATCGCCAGATCGAGTCCGCCCAGGATCACGACCAGAGTCTGGCCCATCGCGGCGAGCGACAGCAGCGACGCGATGATGAGGAGCGCGGAGGCAGACCGCAGGTTTGCGATGCCGGGAACGGTGATCAGGAGCCACACCACCACGACGGCGAGCACCAGCACTTGAAGGATGGGCTGTTGCAGCACCAGCGTGCGGGTGCGGGACCAGAGGCCCTCCCGGGATGGGACAGGAGTGAGGGCAGCGGCTGAAGGCTGGGCGGTCATGCGGTTCTCCGTGAAATTCGAGGGCTGAGCAGTGTCGCTCCGAGCACAACACCGACGATCAGCAGCAGGCCGTAGGTGAATTCGATGAGGTTAGGTTGCACCCCGGCGGACGTGAGCAGCTGCTGGAGCAAGTAGATGGCGAGTGCTCCGAAAAAGGTTCCGAGCAAGCCGCCGCGGCCGCCGCCGAGGCTCGTTCCTCCGAGGACGGCGGCGGCCAGGCCGAGAAGTGCGTATGTGGTGGCGAGGGAGGAACCGGAAGCCTGCAGCAGAGCCGACAGGGCGATCCCGGCGATGCCGGCGAACAATCCGCCCAGCGTGTAGGCGAGCACTCGCATCGCCGTCACATTTACGCCGGATCCGTAGGCTGAAGAGTCGCTCTCGCCGGTCGCCAGAAGGTTTCTGACGAAGACGGTCCGCTTCAGCAGGAACCACACAAGCGCCGCGGCGCCCAGCGTGATGACTGCACCGGGTATGACACCGATGGAGCCGGCCAGCGGCCGAGTCCAGTTGTCCGGCGCCACGATGGGGCTCTTGGCGATCGTCAGCGAGGCGCCGATCAGCAGGAAGAGCACGCCGGTCGTGGCCACGACCGGATGCAGGCGCACAATCGCCACGAGCACGCCGTTGATGGCACCGACCGCCATCGCGAGGGCCAGCAAGAGGGGGATGGCCAGCGGCCAGTCACCCAGCCCGGCGGGGATCAGTACGGCTACGAACACGCAGTTGATCAGGGTGGCCAGGGGGCCGACGGAGATATCAATGCCGCCGGAGAGGATGGCCGGTGTGGAGGCGAAGCCGACCAGGACGAACGGTGCCAGCGTTGCCAGCGTCGAGCCGAGGCGCGCCGGGGAGGCGAAGCTCGGAGAAACAACGAGGTTGATGATCAGCAGGATCGCGCATAACAGCATCGCGAATCCGAAGGGCCATCGTTGAAACATGCCTAGCACCCGGTTCATGCGACACCTGCGACTTTCTGCCCGAAGTAGGCTGCAACAATGGCTTCGTTGCCGATTTCGGCTCGCCCGATTTCGGCAAACACGCTCTGGTTCCGGAAAACAAGCACGCGGTCGACGAGTTCGACGTGCTCTTCAACTTCGCTGGAGAGCACGACCACACTCATTCCCTCTGCGCAGAGCTGTTGCAGCGCAGCGTAGATCTCGCGTTTGGTCGTGATATCCACACCCCGTGTGGGGTCGTTCAGCAAGAGCACCGTGGGATCGGTGGCCAACCAACGAGCCAGCAGCACCTTTTGCTGGTTCCCGCCCGACAACGTCGAGATGGCGTCGTTGGCACTGCCGAGTTTGATGCTGAGGCCCTTGGCGGCCCTCGCGAACCGTTCGGCCATGCGCTGCGCGCTCAGTAGCGGCCCCCGGCGGTCCTTCGACATGGTGGGGAGCGCGAAGTTCTCTTGAATTGACATGGATTCGAACAGGGATTCTCCGCGGCGCTCGCGCGGCAAGTACGCGATGCCCCCGCCGGAGTTGCGGCGTCGTCCAGCGTCAGCTGGAATCTGGGTTACAACGCCTTCACCCTCGCTGAGTCCAGCCAGCCGGCGAAGGAACTCGTCCTGGCCGTGTCCTTCAAGGCCCGCGAGCCCGACGAGCTCGCCGCGGCGCAGTTCAAAGTTGCTCGGCTCGGATCCGGGGGAGAGCCGGAGGTCTTCCGCGCGGAGGACTGTCGGCCCGAGTTCGCGCTCCTGGGTCTGATGCTCAGCGACGTTCGAAGTACCCGTCATATCCGAAATCAGTTGGGCAATGGACATGGTGCCGCGGTCCACGGTGGAGATGGTCCGGCCGGAGCGGAGCACTGTGACACGGTCCGAGATCTCCTCGACCTCGTCCATGCGATGCGAGATGAAGAGGATGGCACAGCCCTCAGACTTAAGCCGCCGCATTTCCGCGAACAGACGATCACGCGTTTGCACATCGAGTGCTGCTGTCGACTCATCGAGAACGAGAACACGCGGGTCGCGAACCAGCGCGCGTGCAATGCAAATGGCCTGCCGGTCTGAAAGGGAGAGGGCGCCGGCAGGAGAATCCAGCCGGATGCCGTCGACCAGGCGGCCCAGCACTTCTGCGGCCGTCGCGCGCTGTTCAGCGTTGCTGCGGCGGCGCCGGAACATGCCGTCCGTTCCGAGCCAAATGTTCTCAAGAACTGACTGGCTGCCGGCAGTGAGTACCTCCTGGAAGACCGTCGCGATCCCGGCGGCATTGGCCTGCCGGGGGGAGCGGAAGGTGAGCGCATCGCCGTCGAGGGTTAAGCCACCGTCATCCGGGCGGTGCACGCCGCCGATGATCTTGACCAGCGTGCTCTTGCCCGAGCCGTTCTCTCCGAGGAGGGTGTGAACCTCGCCCGGTTTGACGTGCAGGTGGCCGTCGGCGAGAGCGATGGTCGCTCCAAAGCGTTTGCGCAGCGCTGACAGATGAAGACCTGTCGACCCATCTTCCATATCACTCCTCCTTGAGTACGCCATGTGACGCATGCCACGAATAATACTAGACGAAACGTATCGCATCGGTCTACTGTTCTCTCACAGGCGCATACGGCGCTGACTCAAGGAGGAGTGCATAGATGAAGAAGCGCACGAATGTAGGGCGCCCTGCCCTGATCGGGACCGCAGTTGTCACGCTGGCGGCCCTCGGACTCGCGGGATGCTCGGCGGCTGCAGCACCAGAAGCCGATTCGGTGGCTCAGCCGGCCGCTTCGGCGGCCGCGGGCCAGTGTGGCTCTGTGCCGGACCTCGGAGCCAACGATCCGGACGGGCTGCTCAAGGAGTTCAGCCCAGAGACTGCGGCGGCCTACAACGCCTACCCGCTGCCGGTCAAAAAGTCCGCCTGGGCTGACTGGAAGTCGGAGAAGGACGGCGGCTACACGGCAGCGATTGTTGGCATGCCGCCGGCCAGTGCATTCGTCAACGTCATGCTGGACACGGTCCGGAAGGAGCTGGCCGCTGCCGACGTCGAAATCGTCGCCGACCTTGCGCCGGACGACCCCACCAACGTGCCGCTCCAGCTGCAGCAGTTCAGCCAGGCCGTGGCGCTCAAGCCGGACGTCATCTTCTTCATTCCGTTGGCCGGTGAACCGTCGGTCGACGCGGTCAAGGCGGCGGGCGAGGCGGGCATTCCCGTGATCGCCATGCAGTCCGTCGTGGATTCGGAGTACGCGGTGTCGGTGGCGGGCAACAGCGTGCTGCAGGCGATGAAAGCCGGCGCGAGCACTTTGAGCGCCATTGGCGGGGCAGGCAATGTTCTGCGTGTCACCGGCATCCCGGGAATCTCAACCGAACTGTATGCCGAGGACGGCTTCCAGAATGTGCTTGAGCTGTGCCCCGACGTCTCCATCGCCGGCGAGGTGACAGGCTTCTTCGAAGCGACCACAGCGCAGACTGCCACCTTGCAGTACCTCGCGACGAATCCGGCTGGAGTCGATGCGGTGCTGCAGTCGGGCACTATGGGCCTCGGAGTGCTCAACGCCTTCGAAGAATCGGGACTCGAAGTGCCGCCCCTTGCGGACCTGGGCGCAACCCAAGGTTTCGCAAGCTGGGCCGCACAGAACGCAAACTACCCGTATGTTGGTTCCACGACTCCCACGGTGAGGCAGTCGCAAGTTTCTGTCGACATCGCTCTTCGCATCCTCAAGGGCGAAGGGCCGAAGATCAACCAGTTTGTCAACGACCCCTTCATTGTGGACCGTTCGAATCTTGAGGAGATGGTGGATCCGGCGTGGAAAACCACCGACTCCACAGACCTGGTCGGCGACCCGCAGACGTTCTTCCCGGATGAGGTTCTCAAGGAGTACTTCAACAACCCGAGCAGCTGACGCCGCTCCGGGGACGTATAGCTAAGATGGCAGCCAAGCCTCCAAGTGCAACGTCGCCTTAGTTCCATATGCGGGACGACGGTACGTACACGGGCGGTTGCTCATCTTGATCGGCGTGCACCAATTGGTGCACGCCGATCAGTAGTCAGAGGAGACAGATGAAAATGGGTTGGTTGCGCAGCGATGGGAAAGCTCAGCTCGTAATGTCGGTTGGGCTGGATTGATGGCGCCCGTGCTGGACACCCGATCGGTATCACCCGCCGATCGCCGGGATTACTGGTCGGAGGGGATCGCCCAGCACTTCTTCCCGATGCGCGTAGAGGCAGTCGGGGCCACGTCGTTCGAGGCCCGATTGGCTGGTGGCGACATGGGCCCGGTCGCGGTCCGCTCTATCCAAGGCCTCCCGCACCGGGTGGCACGTACACAGCAAATGATCGCGGCCGCCGATCCGGAATGCATCCTGCTGTACCTGCTGACTAAAGGATCGATTTTTATTGAGCAGGACGGCCGGAGTTGTGTCCTTCGGCCGGGAGCGATCGCCTGGCAGGACACGTCGCGGCCGTCGACTTTCGAGGGCCGCGACGGATTCGAAGTACTGGTGTTCAGCGTTCCTAAGTGGTTCATCGGATCGCGGGCCGATGGCATCGCCCGTCGTACCGCAACACGGATCGGCGGAGGGGAGGGACGGCTCACTCCCCTCGCTGCGCCCTTTCTTGCGAGTCTCGCCCGGACCGTAATCGAGGGCGAGGGATTGCCGAGCCGCGAAGCCGAGGGCGCCGCGGAAATGATACTGCCGCTCCTTCGCAGCCATGATGACGAGGAGGGCGCGCTCGAATCAACGCCGCGCTCCGAGATGCTCCTCGCACGCATGCAGCGGTATGTCATGGAGCACCTTCGGGATCCTGAACTCGGCCCGGAGCAGATTGCACGGGCCCACTACGTGTCGACTCGCTACGTGCACAAGCTCTTTGCGGCGTCAGGCGCTGGCGTGTCGGCCTGGATCCGCGAACAGCGGCTCGAAGGCGCCGCAGGAGAGTTGCGAAAGTCGCCGGAAACATCCATTGCGGCTGTTGCGACGAGGTGGGGCTATCTAAATCCTGCCAGCTTCAGCCGGGCGTTCCGAGAGAAGCACGGTTGCGCCCCCAGGGACCTCCGGTAACTCAGCACTCCAACGGGAGCCCTCGCCCTAAGGTAGAACGAGGGCCTCCCCGGATAGCGCGATCAGGCCGGCGGGTAGCCGGCCTGCCGAAGCCGGATGCTCCAGATCCCGGACTGGCCGGGAGCGATGATCCCGTTCGGGTCAGAACTGCGTGGCAGGGACATCGACTTCGATGGCCTCAAAGTCCCTCCCGGCAGAAAGCTGGCACGCGAGGCGGGAACGCCGTTCGTCGCGTGGCTCCGTGGTGCAGTCGAGCATCTCTTCTTCGTCGTGCCTGACCGGGGGAAGGACGTCGAGGTATTCCTCCCGGACGTAGATGTGACAGGTGGCGCACATCGCCTGCCCTCCGCACTCCCCGACGATCCCGGCGATGCCGCTAGTGACCGCCGCACGCATCACCGAAGTGCCATCGTCGACGTTCAGTACATCCAAGCTGCCGTCCCTGTGATGGAAACTGATTTTAACCATTGTTATCTCCCTATAAAGCGACCCGATAGGCGGCAACGTCTAGATCTGTTCTCTTACGGAGTAGCGTCGGGAAACTCTAAGACCCAAATTGGTTTCCCGTCGCACCACGCGCCGGTCAGTCCCAGGTGACAGGCAAAGCTGTCAGTCCCCGGAAGAACCAGCCCTGCCACGAAACCTGACGCGAGTCATCAACCATCAACGAGCCGATGCGCTCGTAGAGGCGAGGCACCGCGACTTCGCCCACCGCGTTCTTCGCAGCCCAGCGACCGGCGCATTGGTGAACGCCGGTCCCGAATCCGAGGTGGCCGCGCGCGTTACGTGTCACGTCGAGTTCGTCGGCACGAGGGAACACCGAGTCGTCACGGTTGGCGCTGGCGAAGAGCAGTCCGACGGTCGCACCCTGGGGGATCTTTGCATCGAACCACTCGATGTCAGCCGTCGCCTCGCGAGGGGCCATTCCGATGGGAGAGACCCACCGAACGACCTCCTCGAAAGCATCGCCCCAAGAGACTTCACCTGCTCGCACCGTCCGCTGCTGATCTGGATGCGTGGACAGTGCCCAAACCATGTTGGTAATCATGTGCTGTGGCTCGTTCATGCCCCCCGAGATCGTCAGCATAACGTTCGTCCGGACGACGTCTTCTGGGAGGTTAACCTCGAGGAGATGGGAGGTGATGGAAGCGTCTGGGTGACGCCGCAGGTGCGGGATAAGCTCATCCAGCACGGCATTTACTTCGGCGCGTGATGCGTCGCATCTCGCCCAGATATCGGGGTCGCTCATAACGTTACTCAAGCCGTCGATGAAGTCCGTAGACCAGCGGCGCAGGCTGTCAACATGGACTTCGCTGGGGAATCCGATAAGGTCGATGAGGTTCTGACTGGCGACGGGGGCAGCGAAGTCACGGTTCAGGTCCGCGTTCTCCGGTCCGACCTCGAGCAAGTGATCGATCCAGTGCTCGACGGTCTGAGCGAAGCGCGGCGACCACGTCTGGGCGATCTGTCGCGGGCGTAGGGTCGGGTTGATCGCCTGGCGCTCGACTGCGTGCTCTGGATCGTCCTTTCTCAGCATCGGGCGGTTCCCACCGAACGCGCGCTCCATCATAGTGTTTACGTCCGAAGAACGGACGGAGAACAACTCGGGATGCAATTGGGTCTCGCGCAGTGCCGTGTATCGGGGCACGAGATAGCTCTGAAGTGCGGGGGCGTACACGACATCACCTGCCTCCCGGAGGCGCGCATACGATGGGTACGGGTCTGTCATCAGCTCTTGCGGGTTTAGCCAGTCCGCGACCGGGGTGTCCACCGTGAGGTTCTCATGTATCGGCATAGTCTCGCTCCTTTGCGATTTGGACATATGTCCGGCTTTCCGTGTGATATGTAACGTGTCAGTCGTTGTCCAGTGTCTCGTCGCGGTCCTCGCAGACGCGGAGCCGCCGAGGTAGAGGGAGACGAGCATCAACCGACGCTTTCTCGCAGGCGGTGATGAGAAGGTGCATGACTACTCACCTCCGGGGTGCAAACTCTGCGCGACCATGGTCTGAACCCTGATTTCATGGCTGTTCACCACGACGTCGAAGAGATCTACGGTCGCGCCGGCAGGATGTCCGACCCGTGCCGGACCCTGCGGGGAAGCCCTCAGCCGTTTGGTCGGACGAAGGCTTCCCGCTTGCGGGATCAGGCCCACACGATCAGGCCTTCGGGTAACCGGCCTGCCGGAGGCGGCTGCCCCAGATCCCGGACTTGCCGGGAGCGATGATCCCGTTCGGGTCCAGCGTGTCCTTGATCGTCTCGTTGAAGCGACGCTGGGCGTGATCATTGAAGCCGAACTGATCGGCGGCGAGGTCCATGAACGACAGGTGCGCGCGGTATTCGCCGTAACCGCGCCTGCCGGCCTCGGCCACCATCCGCTTCGCCACCGCGTACGCCTTGTCGACCTGCTCCGGGTTCTTCGTGTCGAACGGAATCACGTTGATGAACGTGGTTGCCCGCGCGTTGATCGGCAGCATGCCGCCGAGGAAGTCCAGCCCGGCCTCGGCACACATTTCAGACATCAGCTTCTGGGCGGCCTGCGCGTGGTGGGACGTCAGCGGGATCACCGGCGAGAAGTCGACATGGCCGCCTTCCTCGCCACCGGACCAGCCGGCCATCTTGTACAGATCCTGGCTCGGCACACCGATCTGCACCCGCTCGTGCGGATTCGGCAGCGTCTCCCACGCATCGGCGCCGTGCTTCTCGCCGGAGATGTCGACGCCCGGGATCTGCAGGAAACGCGCCTGGAGCTTCGCGAAGTTGTGGTCCACGACGGCCTCGTCGCCGTACAGTGCAAACCGCATCATCCAACGGCCAACGCCGAGCTCCTTGGCGATCTTCTCGATGACCTCCTCGGGCATCGGACCGTCGCCGTCGTACCATTCGGCGCGGGTCGAGAGCATGGAGGCGATGCACAGCGCATTCGACAGCTGCGGGCGCATGTCGATGGTGCCGGCAAGCATGAGCTCGCGCAGCGCGTCGACGACGGCGGGAAGCTGCGAGTCGTCCCACAGGCGCAGCCAGAGCGGCATGTAGATTTCCGGCTTCGGCATGAGCCAGTAGCCCATCTTCGTGACGATGCCGTAGTTCGACTGCATGAACATTTCGGTAGAGGTGGGGCCAAGGCCTCGCTTGTACAGCGGCCAGGTCGGGTTATTGTCCATGGCGCCCGACCCGGTGCGCAGCAGGTCACCGTCGGGGAGCACTACCTCGAACCCGCAGTGCGAGGCCTGGTCGATCGAGTAGGGCATGTAGGTGAGCCCGTGCTCGAGGGTGTTGGAGACGACGCCTCCCCAGCCGATGTCGACGATGGAGGCGACGAGGTCGTGTCCGCCGGCCTTGATCGCATCATGCAGGTCGTACCAGCTCACGCCAGGCTCGACCATCGCGTAGCCGAGTTCCTCGTTGATCTCCACGCCGGTCATCTCCCGGAACGAGACCATCACGGAGCCTCGCACCTGCGGTGCGGCACCGCCGTAGCCGTTGTTCTTGCCACGGCCGATGGGCCACAACGGAACCTTGTATTCATTGGCGATCCGCACGACTGCCTGGACGTCCTCGACGCTCGTCGGGCTGACGACGGCGGAGGGAACGTTGGTGGCGGTGCCCGGAACCTGGAAGGGATCCTGGAAGTCCTCCAGCGACGCGGCGTCGGTGGCGACCTTGTCCGCGCCGATCGCCGTGGCGAACTCGGTGAGCGCCTTTCCGAGTTCGGCCTCAGAGACGCCCGGCGGGGTCGGTAGCGTCGACGTTTCGGTGGTGCTGCTCATCGTCATCATCTCCTTTGATGCAGTGAATGTGGGTGGTGCGTGCTGTCCATGGTGCGCCACCTCACATCTGTGTAGGGGGTCCGCGGGGTCATGGTGCAGTCCGTGCACAGAAGTGTGCACGGACTGCACCATGCAACCGATCGGGTACCGGCCAGTATCGGCGCGTGGTTGCGTGGGATGAGTTACTACGAGGTGAACGGAGAAGATCCATGGCTGCTGGCCGCTTGGAAGGAAAAGTTGTCCTGCTGACGGGTATCGGAGGCGGAATGGGCCGTGTGACCGCCCGGCTGTTCGCGGCCGAGGGTGCGATCGTGGTCGGGAGCGACCTCAATCCTGACAGTGCAGCGGAGACGGTCCGCCTGGTCGAGGCCGACGGGGGATCGATCGAGTCAAGCGCGCCGGTGGATCTGAGCGACCGGGCCGACATCGACCGTTGGATTGCCGACACAGTGGCACGCCATGGCCGGATCGACGTTCTCTACAACAACGCCAGCCTGCCGCGATTCGCGCCGTTTGCCCAGATGAGCGCTGACGACTACCGGTTCACCCTCCAGAACGAGCTGGACCTGGTGTGGCATGCCTGCCAGGCAGCGTGGCCGCATCTGGAGGCATCACGCGGCGCGATCGTTAACATCGGCTCGGGGGCCGGAACCCAGGGCGCGCGAGCGCTGCCGCAGGCCGCCCATGCCGCCGCCAAGGGGGCGGTCATCGCCCTCACGCGACAGTTGGCGGCAGAAGGAGTCGCGGCCGGCATCCGCGTCAACTGCTTGAGCCCGGGAGTCATGGCGACGCCGCCTGTGCTCGCCATGTTCGACGAGTTCGGCGAGAATGCGCCTGTCGCTCCGATCATTGAGCGCACCATCGATGGCAAGCCGGGAGACCCGCTCGCGGTCGCCTATGCGGGCCTGTATCTCGCCTCCGACGAGGCGAAGTGGGTCACGGGGATCAACCTCGTCGTCGATGGCGGAGCCAGCGCCATCATGTAAGCCGAAGAATCAGGTCTAGACGCGTCGACGGCGGTGCCCGCAGAGGCGGGCGCCGCCGTCGACGTCTTTAACCATCAGTGGATGGGTGCATTGAGGTCTCCCAGCAAGGGAGCCTGAATGCACCCATCCCATCCGTCAGTTCTTGGACGCCTTCGATTTGGAGCTCGCCAATTTTTCCGCGATGCCCATGAGGGTCGGTGATCCGGTGGCGGCGATCAGCGCGGCCTCCACCGGGCGCTTGAGCTTGACCGAGACGGGTTCCTTCACCCCTCCGAGCACCGCTTCGCGTCCCATGGCCGGGTTCTTGTGGCAGCGGACGGGCACGTTGAAAATCAAACGGCGCAGGCACGAGTTGTCATGATCGCACCAGACGATCTCATCGAGCCTGCCTTGGAGCACCTTGTTGGGGAATTCGGGATCGGCCAGCAGTTGCCGGGCGAGCATGATGCCGTCCCCGTGGCCGTTGGCGATCGCGTCGGCACTCTGTTGCGGATCGTAGGTGCTGCTCAGCAGCAACGGGGTGTTCGGCAGCGCGGCACGGAACGCCTGGGGCTCAGCATGCTCCAGCATGGACCCCGACGACGAGGGAAGGTTGTTGTCCATCGACTCGTAGTTCCCGTCGGTGAGTGCGATGTACCCCAGGCCCTCTTTCGCAATGATCGCCGCGGTCTCCGCAAACCCCTCGGGACCCTGCCCGTCCGCCAAATGGTCGTTCACGCTCATCCGAAGACCCACCGGGTAGTCGGGGCCCACCTCGGCCCGGATCGCGCGGACGGTGTCCGTCAGGATGCGGGCGCGGTTCTCTGCGCTGCCGCCGTATTCGTCGGTTCGCCAGTTGGTGCGCGGCGAAAGGAAGGAAGAGTAGAGGTAGCGCATGTGGGCACCAAGTTCGATGCCGTCGAAGCCGGCTGCCTTCGCACGCCGGACAGCGGTGACCGTCTGTTCCTGGACCTTCAGGATCTCTTCCGCCGTGATCTCCAGCGGAGTCGGGTTCGTCCGCCCGCCGGGGATGTAGAACCCGTGCGGGAGGCGGGGCGCACCCATGTGGACAGGTTTCGGGCTCGCCGCCAGAGTGGGCCGTCCTTCAGCCGGAACGCCCATGGCCCCGAAGCTCGGAAAGATCTGGGCAAAGATCGGCACGTCGTGCGCGTGTACGGCATCGACCATGCGCTTGAGCCCCGGGATGAAGTCGTCCCGGTCGAATCGCATCAGCGGCTGGAACGGCGCCTCTTGGTTCCCTCGCTCGGTGGCGACGCCGCCGCCAATGATCAGCAGCCCCGCGCCGCCGCGGGCACGAGTGGTGAGGAAGGCGATGGTTTGGTCGCTCGGGTGACCGTCCTTCGTGGGCTGGAGCACGGCCATCGGGCTCAGCACGAAGCGGTTCTTGATCGTCAGGCCGTCGATCTTCCAGGGGCTGGAGAGCACCTCGGCGACGGTAGTGGCTTCTGGGGACATTCGTTTTCTCCTTGGTAGATCATGACCGCGGCCCTTGGGAAGCTCCCTACAAGCAGCGATGGCAAGGCCTCGGGATCCGCTCACGGCGCCGTAAAGACGCCTGGATCTCGTAAAAGTTATCGATTCTAAACGTATCGTATTGAATACGATAATGCGGCTTGCTGCTGTGATCAAGGCCACCAGGCCGCAGGCGGCGGTCCCTAGGTTCCATGGTCCGCGTGGATGGCCGAATGTCCTTGTCTAGGGCTTGAGTGGCCATGTTTTGGCTCCTGAAGCTGCATTTACAGGGGGTTGTTGCCCCAGCGCACCGATCTATGGTGTACGTTTCGTATTGGAAGTCTCAAGCTCGAAGGTGGATGCATGGCGGTCAGAAGCGAACAAAGTCATAAGGCGATTCTTGAAGCCACCATGGCGCTGCTTGACGAGTCAGGGCCGGACGCGCTCACTGTTCAGAAGCTCTCCATTGAGCGCATCGCGCGCGAAGCCGGCGTGAGCAAGACGACGATCTACCGCTGGTGGCCGAGCAAAGCGGCCGTTGTCATCGATACTTTTCTGGAGAACCATGTCGCGCGCACTCCGGTTCGTGAAGATGTGCCTGCAATCGACGCCCTGCGGGAGCATCTCTCCTCGCTTGCAGTGATTTATGCAGGTCCGGAGGGGCGGCTCATTTCCCAACTTGTCGCGGAAGCGCAGTATGACTCGGCGACAATGGAGGAGTTCAAGAACCGGTTCTGGCTTCCCCGTACACGCGCCGTGACGGCGATAGTGCGAAGGGCAATGGAAGAAGGGGCGATCCGTTCGGACCTGGAGCCAATGCTGGTGACGGAGCTGCTCTACTCCCCGGTGTACTTCCGCCTCCTCTTCCAGTCCGGTCCTCTGGACGCGGATGCGGCAAATGCCATCATGCAGTCGGCTCTCGAGGGGCTCGAGAGCCAGCACTAAGTTGCTTTCGGCAGTCGTGGCCGGATGAAGGCCGGGGGAGCAGTCAGTCCGAGTTCTGCAGGGACATCTGCGGCTCCCTCTAAAGGACGCACCCTTTGCATTGCCGGTTCGATACGGTCCGTATAGTATTGGTCTTCAGGGCTCGATGCTTCGCTTTAAGTGGCAACCTGAGGCACGCCGCCCGTCACAAATCCTGTGGACTTCCTGTCCGTTCCGATGAATCATGCGAACCTGCCGAAAGGACACACCTCGTGATCCCCGCCCTAGCTCCCCATGACGCCGTCGTCGTCGCCTACCGCAGAACGCCCATCGGACGTGCCCGCAAGGGCTCGTTGGCAAGCGAGCGGCCCGAGGACCTTGCCCTGGCCGCCGTCGCCGGAGTCCTTGCGGCAACACCGCAACTCGACCCCACCGAATTGGCCGACGCGTATGTGGGCTGCGCGGTTCCCGGAGGGGCGCAGGGCGACAACATCGGCCGGCGGGTCATGGTCATGGCGGGGATGGACCACCTCGCGGCGGCCACGGTCAACCGCTTCTGCGCCTCGTCCCTGCAGGCGACGGCGATGGCGGCACAGGCTGTTCGTGCCGGGGACGGCCAGGCCTTCCTCGTCGCCGGCGTGGAGTCCACGTCCTCGACGCCGCCGGTGACGACTTCCCCCTATCCGGGTTTTGCGGCTGCGGGTCGCCGCGCGGACGAACTCTTCGAATCCGGGGCCGAATGGTCAGACCCGCGGAACCGCGGCGAACTGCCGGACATCTACATCGACATGGGCAAAACCGCCGAGTTCGTTGCCCGTTCCACGGGCACCACTCGGCGGGACCAGGATGAATGGGCGCTCGAATCGCAACTCCGGGCCGCGCGCGCCATCGAGGCCGGATACTTTGCCCGGGAAATCACTCCGGTCACCACTGCGGATGGCAGGAAGGTCACGGCCGACGACGGCCCACGCCCCACAACCACCATGGACGGGCTGTCCGGGCTTCAGCCGGTTTTCCACGCCTCGGGCACCGTCACCGCAGGCAACGCCAGCCCGCTCAATGACGGGGCCTCCGCCCTCATCGTCATGAGCGCCGGCCGGGCCAAGGAATTGGGGATCACCCCGCTGGCCCGCATTCTGGGGACCACGGCCAGCGGGCTATCCCCGGAGATCATGGGGCTGGGCCCGGTGAACGCCTCACAGCGGCTCATGGCCCGACTCGGGTTGTCGATCGACGACATCGACGTCGTGGAATTGAATGAGGCATTCGCCGCCCAGGTCGTGCCTGTTGTCCGCCAGCTCAAGGCGGACCCAGCGAAGGTGAACCCGTTCGGCGGGGCGATCGCGCTCGGCCACCCCTTCGGTGCCACCGGGGCCCGGCTTGTTGGCACGCTCATCAATGGCTTGCAGGCCAAGGACGCCACGCTGGGACTGGCCACGCTCTGCGTCGGCGGCGGCCAAGGCATGGCCATGGCCATCGAACGCCTGTCATGAGCACCACGATGACGATTGACGATCCGGTGCGCTCCATGCTGGAGGCAGACCGGAGCCTGGAGAGGCTGGGCGTCGCGGTGGAAGGCGCCAGCGGCGGCCGCTCGGTCGCAGTTCTCGAGGTCGAACCGGAGATGGCCAATGGGCATGGCATTGCCCATGGTGGCTTCGTTTTCAGTGTTGCCGATACTGCCTTCGCGATGGCGGCGAACACGCTGGGCCCCAGCATCGCGACGGCGGACGCAACCATCACCTACCTGTCTCCCGCACACGTTGGCGAGCGGCTGGTTGCCGAGGCCGAGGTTACTTTCAATGAATCGCGGCGGGTCATCGTTGACGTCATCGTCCGCGCCGGAGACCGCACGGTGGCCATCTACCGCGGAACCGGCCGCGCACTCCGGGCACCTGCCGGTTAGGACGCGCACCGCACTGCAGACGGAACCCATCGCTCTCACAGCATGAGAGCGATGGGTTCCGTCGTCTCTGGGCCGCAGCACCACACGCAAAACCGCTCCCCAGGACGGACCGATTTCTCGGTCACATCCAAGGGAGCGGCTGTAAGCGTTTCCTAGCCCAGTGAGCGTCAGGCCGAGACGCGGCCCCGCACGAACTCTTCATCCGGGGAGTCCGTGACCGGCAGGCCGGAGGCCACCAGCGAGGCCCGGAGCTGCTTCATGAAGCGGTCGGGCAGCTTCGGGGAAGGCGCGCGGAGGGCCCCACCGTTGAAGCCGGCGAGCCACTCCTGGTACTTCCACTGGGTGCGGTTGATCATGTTTGTCCCCGGCGTGGAGGTCGAGGACACGGCGCCGTTGGCCTGACGGGCGGGATGGACCTGCCAGTACAGCTTCATTGCTTCCTCCCACTGGCCGGACTGGGCCAGATCGAAGGCGCGGGGGTAGTAGTCGCTCATCCAGTTCGTGTTGCTCGTGCCCGAGAACTGGAAGTCCAGCACGGACATCAGCGGGATGGTCTCGGCCTCGATCGGGCAGGAGATCAGCACCTCGTCGCGGAAATGGTGGTACATCTCCATGACGCCGGGGATGCCGGGGTAGGCTTGCTCCGCCTTGATCGCGACGATGTTCGGGATGGCATCCAGCACACGCCGAACGAAGGCCACATCCATGCCTGCCGGATGGATCCGCTCGAAGCCCCAGGCCGGAAGCGGGAACAGCATGGTGGCCAGCCCGGTCTCGTCGCAGAAGGCCTTGGTGTAGTCGAACACCTGATCGTGGGACGTCGGCCAGAAGGACGCGGGGTAGGCCAGCAGCGCGCGGTCCACGCCGGCGGCTTCGGCAAGCTTGGCGGCGCGGATGTTCTCTTCCAGGGTGTTGAAGATGGCGTGGAAAAAGATGCCAAAGTCGGGCCCGGCGGCTTCACGCGCCACCGCGGCAATCCGGGCGTATTCCTCCACCGTGACATTCACTTCGGCAACCAGAAGGGTGCCGGCAAAGCCGAGTTCCTTCAGCTTGAGTACGTCGTGGCGGATCGCGTTCTCGTTGATCCCGGAAAAGTCGGGTGTGTAGGACGGGTGGGTGACGGCGATCGTGCCGCGGAACTTCTCTTTCGCCCAGGCGCGGGCCTCGGACCGTGTGTAATCCACCATTGGGTTCTCCTTAATCCTTGTTTATTTACGAGTAGTGACAATGCCGACCGGCAGGACGGTGCCGATGCCCTCGGCGCGGGCTCGGTTGAGGAGCATCTCGGCAACGACGACGTCCTGCAGGCCCGAGCCTGTCGATTTGTAGATCCGAATGCCCTGCTCCGGGTCGATCTGGGTTGCACCGCTGAGCACAGCGTTGAGCGTGACGACGACGGAATCGACGTCAATGCCGTCGGCGCGGGCGGCGATCATGTCGCCGCTGCCATTGACCACCTCGTCATAGGTGTCGACGACGACGACGGCGGCCCGGCCGATCAGGTCGGCGGGCAGTTCGCGCTGAGCCGGCGTCGTCGAACCGATGGAGACGATGGCGGTGTTCGGGCCCACCCAGTCGCTCAGCAGGGTGGGCGATTCGTCCCTCGACCGTGCCGCGCAGAGGATGAGGTCAGCACCTTCCGCTGCCTCCTGGGCAGAGCCGACTGCGACGGCCGCGGCACCGGAGACGCCGTCGAACTCGCGGGCGAACGCCTCACGATTCGAGGGGGTAGGACTGAACACGCGGATGCCGGCGAACTCGACAAGATGGGACAGCGCCGTGAGGTGCGACCGCGCTTCGAAGCCCGAGCCGATCACGCCGATCTGCAAGGGCCGTTGCGGTACCAGCGTTGAGGCGCCGACGGCGGAGGTCGCCGCTGTGCGCAGGCCGGTGACCCGGTTGCCGTCCACCAGCGCGACCAAGTCCGCGGTGTCCTTGTCAAAGAGGGAGATGAGATAGCTGACGCGGAGCCCGTCCGCGAAGGATCCGACGATCGATTTCGCGCCGAACAGCTGGCCGCTTCCCGGGACGGACGGCATGATCCGCATCCACTCGCGTTCGGACTGGGCAAAGATCCTGCCCGGCGTCCGGGCCTCGTCGTCGGCGGCACTGTAGGCGGCACGAATGGCCCGGATGGCCTCGGGCCAATCTGACAGCTTGGCTACGTCGGAATCTGTCAGGAACAGCGGAAGGTTCTGCGGCAATTCGCCATCGGTACTCACGGGCTTTCACTCCTTCGTGTTACGGGGCCCCGCAACGAGCGGGGCGGAGAATGAGATGGGCATTACATCCGATACGAATCGTATCCCATATACTCGGCAGCACAACCCCGTCTCAAGAAGGAGCGTTCAGCATATGGGAATCGCCACTGTGAATCCGACCACCGGCTTGACCGAAAAGGAATTCGAGCCCCATTCATCCGAAGAGGTCCAGGCTCGAATCGCCGAGTCCGCCGGGGCAGCGGTCCGACTCCGCGCCACCTCCTACGAGCAGCGGGCGGCCTGGATGCTTGCTGCCGCGGACATCCTCGCCGCGGAGGCGAACAGCCTCGCGGAGCTCATCACCGTCGAGATGGGCAAGCCCATCGCGCAGTCGGTCGCCGAGGTGCAGAAGTCCGCGAAGGCCATGCGCTTTTACGCCGAGAACGCGGAAGCGTTCCTCGCCGACAGCCCCCTGGAGGATCCGGCGGCGGTGGGTGCCTCCCAGGCCTGGACCCGCTACGAGCCGCTCGGCACGGTCCTGGCCGTCATGCCATGGAACTATCCGCTGTGGCAGGTGATCAGGTTCGCCGCCCCCGCGCTGATGGCGGGCAATTCCGGCCTGCTGAAGCATGCGTCCAACGTGCCCCAGGCGGCGCTCTATCTCGACACGCTGTTCGAGCGGGGCGGCTTCCCGGCCGGTTCCTTCCGCACCCTGCTGGTCGGCGGCGGCGAGGTGGCCGACGTGCTGGCTGATCCGCGGGTTCAGGCGGTGACCCTGACGGGCTCGGAGCCCGCAGGGCGTTCCGTAGCTTCGATCGCAGCCGATCACGTCAAGAAGGCCGTGCTGGAACTGGGCGGATCCGATCCTTTCGTCGTGATGCCCAGTGCCGATATTTCCGAGGCGGCGGCCACGGCAGTGCGGGCCCGGGTCAGCAACAACGGCCAGTCCTGCATCGCCGGCAAGCGCTTCATTGTGCATACCGAGGTCTACGACGCCTTCGCCGCCGAGTTCGCGCAGCGGATGGCCGACCTCGTCGTCGGCGACCCCCTCGATCCGCAGACCGAGGTTGGCCCGCTGGCTACCCGCTCGGGCCGCGACGAACTGGCCGAGCTTGTCGAGGACGCCCGGGACCGGGGGGCCCAGATCCTGGCCGGCGGAACCATCCCGGACAGCAAAGGCTTTTTCTATGCCCCCACGGTCGTGGCCGGGCTGACCGATGACATGCGGCTGGTCCAGGAGGAGGCCTTCGGGCCCGTTGCCTCGCTCTACCGCGCGAACGATCGCGAGGACGCCCTGCGGATCGCCAACCAGACCTCCTTTGGCCTGTCCAGCGCTGTTTGGACGCGGGACGAGGATGAAGAGGAGTGGTTTATGGAGAACCTCGAAGCGGGGGCGGTGTTCATCAACGGCATGACGGTTTCCAACCAGGAACTGCCGTTCGGCGGGATCAAGCGCTCCGGGTTCGGGCGGGAACTTGCGGCCGAAGGCATCCGCGAGTTCTGCAACCTCAAGACCGTCTGGAAGGCCTGACGCAACGCAGCGAGCGGTTCGCCGGAACCCTTGCGAGCACAAAGTGATCGGTGTTACATTATCCGAAACGAAACGTACTGAACCGAAGGATTCCAAATGACCGACGCAGTCAATGTCGACGTGGTGGTGATCGGGGGAGGCCCGGTAGGGGTGACCGCGCTGGCGCTGCTTGGCCGGGCGGGATTGACCGCCGTTGGCCTGGAGCGAGAAACCGAGGCCTGGCCCACCGCCCGTGCAGTGCACTTCGACGGCGAAACCTTCCGCACCCTCCAGTCACTGGGGGTTGCGGAACGGTTCGCGGACGTCACGTTGCCGATGTCCTCGATGCACATCGAGAACGAGGCTGGTGAGGTGCTCATCTCCATCCCCACCGGGCGGTTCGGGAGCCAGGCCTGGCACGACGACCTCACCTTCCACCAGCCCGACGTCGAGCACTTGCTCAGGGATGTTGTCGACAAGCTCCCCGGCGTCGAACTCCGCTGCGGAAGCGCGGCCGCCGGCGTCCGAAACGTCGACGGCGGCGTCGAGGTCACCGTGCGCGACGCCGATGGCCGCGAATCGGTGGTCCGCGCCCGCTGGGCCATCGCGGCCGACGGCGCCCGGTCCGAGGTCCGCAATTCGTTCGGCATCGCCACCGAACGCATCGGTGAGGACGCCCAGTGGCTGGTGGTGGACGGAATCCTCAAGGACAGCCCCGGCCTGGCAACCGACATGATCTTCTTGGGCCACCACACCCGGCCCGCGCTGTGGATCCGCCTGCCAGGCGACAGAGTGCGGATGGAATTCATGTTGATGCCGGACGACGACCCCGAGGAGATCGTGACGGCGGAGTCGGTCGAACGGATCAGCCGCGGCGTCCTGCCCGCTGACAAGTTCACCGCCGACCGGCAATCCATCTACACCTTCCGGGGCCGCATCGCCGAGCAGTGGCGGGTAGGCAACGTCTTCCTGGCCGGAGACGCTGCGCATCAGGCGCCGCCGCTGTTCGGGCAGGGCCTGTGTGCCGGAATCCGGGACGTGGCCAACCTCGTCTGGAAGCTGGACCTGGTCAAGCGCGGCTCGGCGGATGAATCACTGCTGGACACCTACGAAACCGAGCGGAAGCCGCATGCGCGGTTCTGGGTGGAGCAGGCGGCCACTGCTGCAGGCTTCCTCCAGACCACCGATGCCGAGGTGGCGAAACAGCGGGACGAATTCATCCGGACCAACCCCGCCGCGTCTGCCCCGGTGTCCCCGGCCCTGGGCCCTGGCCTACACGAGGGCGACACGGACAAGAGGGCGGGCTACCTGGGCATCCAGCCGATCCTCGCCGACGGAGTCCGGCTGGACGATATGGTGGGCGCACACTTCCTAGTGGCGACCTCCCGCGACCTCTACGAAGCCGTCCCGGCCGAACTGCGCGCCCAACTCGAGGAGGACGGCGACGTCGTTGTCCTGCTTGATCCGGCCAAGGTCGGCCAGATCCTTGAAACGGTGGGCGCCTCCGCCGTCGTCATGCGGCCGGACCACTACATCCTGGGTCTCGCCGACACGCCCGAAGCGCTCGAGCGCATCGTGCGCAGCATCCCCACCGTCGACCGCGCCGTACCGGCGTCCCTCTAGACCAACACCCGCCAGAAATCGGCACAAGATTAGGAGATCACATGGCCTTCAGCCCGATCACCCACCTGCGGCACTTCGACATCGCCGTACCCAACTACCAAAAGCAGATCGACTTCTATAAGAACCACTGGGGACTCACCGTCATGGAGGACGACGGCGGCGTCACGTACTTCGCCGCCGAGGGTTCGCCTGAGAACTACTCGGTCCGGGTCCGCAAGTCGGATGAGAAACGACTCGACCTGGTCTCCTTCGGTGCCGCGGACCGTGCCGCCGTGGACCAGCTCGCGTCCGACCTCATCGCGAAGGGCGTGCAGCTGGTCGGCGAACCCGACGATGTGAAGACGTTCGGTGGCGGCTACGGCTTCCGGTTCTTCGATCTCGAAGGCCGCACCATCGAGGTTTCCAGCGACGTCGAAACCCGCAAGCACCGCAAAGTCGAAGAACGCGAGGACATCCCGGTCAAGCTCTCGCACGTCGTGCTGAACTCGCCCGAGCCGGAAAAGATGCGGGCCTGGTACGAGCAGCACCTTGGCTTCCGCCTGTCCGACACGCTAAACCACCCGCACACCGGCGACCTGTTCTACTTCATGCGCTGCAACGCGCAGCACCACAGCATGGCGATCGCCCGCGGCCCGCACGCCTCGCTGCAGCATGCGTCCTTTGAACTGCGCGGAATCGACGAGTACATGCGCGGCAGTGGCCGCCTCATGCGCGCCGGGTTCCGGAAGATCTGGGGTCCGGGCCGGCACCGCGCCGGCGACAACACCTTCACCTACTTCATCGACCCGAACGGGAACACGATGGAGTACACCACCGAACTCGACACCATCGACGAGGATACCTGGCATCCCAGCATCTTCGACGTCCGCGAGCCGGAGACCTCCGACCAATGGGGGACCGGCGGCGAGATGGACGAATTCATTACCAAGGAGATGTTCAACGACCCGGACAAGGGCCTGTACGTGGCCCCGCCGGTCTGACGGGAAGCTGCTGTGGCCGGGAATCCAACAACCGAAACGGTCGGTCCTGCCCGACGTGCGGCAGATCGGGGATCTGTTCGGGGTTTCAATGGCTGACGGGCCAGTGCGATGAGCCTGCGGCAAAGCCATTTCGTGCCGCCCGTTCCGTACCTCATGGCCGCCCACCAAGGGATGTTGGATGGGCTGGATGTTGACACCACGCGTGCAACGTCCAGCGCCTCCCAGTTGGAGGGGCTGATCTCGGGAGAACTGGACGTGGCGGTCACGGCCATCGACAACCTGTTTGAGTGGACGAAGGCCGGCGCCGACCTCCGGCTCGTCGCCCAGGTCGAGAAGACCACGCCCCTCGGGCTCTATGCGCGAGATTCGGCGGAGTCCCTAGCTGATCTGGCGGGGCGCCGATTTGCGGTGGATGCGCTGTCGAACGGTTTCGCCCTGGCCGCCCGCCGTGTGCTCCAGGACGCCGGCGTCGAGGTCCACTACGTCGAGGTGGGCGGAGTTCGGGAGCGTTTCGACGCCCTGGTGGCAGGGGATGCGGACGCAACGCTGCTCGGCCCGCCGATCGACGAGCTCGCGGTCGCGGCCGGCATGCGCTGCCTGGCAGCCGTGAACAGCCTGCTGCCGGACTTTCCCGGCCAGGGGCTGGTGGTCCGGGCCCCGCTTGTCGGTTGTGAAGAGCTGCACGACTACCTGCGTGCCTTGGTCGGCGGCGCGGAGTACTGCCGCTCGCTTTCGGCCGACGACGGCGTGGCCTTCCTTTCGCAATGCGGCTTCTCCACGGCGGCCGCTGCGGCGTGGGAAGCCCGGCCGGACACCCTGGAAGTCAGCTCCTCAGGCCTCGCCGTGCTCACGGACATCCGGCGGAGCCTCGGCATGCTGCCACAGGGTATCGAACTCGCCGCGCTCTGCGATGCTGGCCCGCTTCGCCGGGCCACTGAAACCGTCGAGCGATAAGCGCAGGCACTGCGAAACCTGCCCGGACCGCAAAACCTGCGCACAGCAGACCCCCGCTTCGATCAGAACCATTGTGATCGCGGGCACTACATGCGATACTGTACGTATCGAACTGAAGCATAGAAGCACTACCGAGGAGAAGACATGAAGCTAGGGAGAATTGCCGTCGCAACGCCGGACGGCGAACAAATCCGGCTCGTAGCAGCCCGGCCCGAAGAGGGGCGCGTCGTCGACCTGGCCCGCGCCTACGCGCTGACCCTGCAGCGGAAGGCGGCCGATCCGGACCGCGCCCGGGCCATCGCCCTGACCATGCTCCCGGGCAGCCTGTCGGCGGGAATCGGCGGCGGCGACGCCTTCCTCGACGCCGCTCACGCTGCGCTGGCGGCGGCAGATGACGCGTCGATCTCCATCGACGAGGTCTCCTGGCGTGCAGCCGTCGATTCACCGGTCATCCGCGACGGCCTGACCTTTGAGCAGCACATCCAGAACTTCCACCGCATCGTGGCCAAGGCGCAGCCTTCGCGTTCCATCTACCAGCGGCCCGGATACTTCAAGGGGACCACCGCCAGGTCCCTGGGGCACGACGAGGTCCTGTCCTACCCGGACTTCACCGAGGCACTCGACTGGGAGCTCGAGATCGGCTACGTGGTCGGCAAGTCCGGCACGGACCTGACCCCGGAGCAGGCGCCCGATCACCTCTTCGGCATCACCATCTTCAACGACTTCAGCGCCCGCGACGTGCAGGGTGTCGAGATGCCCATCGGAATGGGCCCGCAGAAGAGCAAGGACTTCGCCTACGGCATCGGCCCCTGGGTAGTCACGATGGACGAAATCGAATCCATCGAGGGACTCAAGGGACAGGTCCGGGTCAATGGCGAGGTCCTCTCCGACACCAAGGTGGAGGACTTCGTGTACACCCCGGCCGAACTGCTGGCCTACGTCTCCATTTCCGACCGCCTGCAGCCCGGCGACATCATCGGCTCCGGCACCATGGGCTTCGGTGCAGGCGTCGAGATCGGACGCTTCCTGCAGCCGGGTGATGTCATCGAACTCGAACTCGAAGGCGTCGGGACGCTGCGCACCCCCATCTCCACCGAACGCCAAAAGGCCCCGTGGTGGCCCGAGCCCCGTACCTACCCGCACGAGGGATGGCAGGCATGACCACCAGACCTCCCGTCCGCCGGGTAGTCACCGGACACGACGACCAAGGCCGCGCCATCATCCTGTCGGACGGACCGGCGCCGAATCACTGGTCCTCCGACCTGATCCCGGGCTTCGGTGCCACCGTCCCCTGGCTCACCCAGGGGCCCATCGACCACGTCACCGACCAGGACCCGGCCACCGCGGACGCGGATCTGCCCAGCTTCCCCGGCCCGGGCGAGACCATCCTCCGCATCGCCGACTTCCCGCCGGACTCTGTCTATCCGGACGAAGCCGACTCGGTGATCTTCAGTGAAATCGACGGGCACGAAGAGGCCGAAGCCGGCGCGGAACACAGCAACGGCAAGCACTTCTGGTTCCACCGCACCGATTCGCTGGACTACGCGGTGGTCCTGGACGGCGAGATCACGCTGTTGGTTGACGAAGGCGAAACGACCCTCCGGGCCGGTGATATAGCGGTCCAGCGTGCCACCAGCCACGCCTGGTCCAACCGCACCGACCGGACGGCGCGGATGTTGTTCGTGCTGATCGGAACCGAGCCCCTGTCGGCGGCGGAGATCGCGGCCCGGCGCCAGGAGCATGCGCACTCTTTGGAGCGAACGTGATTGTTGATGCCCAAGCCGCCGACGGCGAGGTGATCTGGCGGCCCGGCCCATCGGCCGGCGCCGAAACGGAAATCGGTCGCTTTGCCGGTTTCCTGCGCGCGCAGGGACTGGAGATCGGCCAGGAGTATGACGAGATCTGGCAATGGTCGGTCGATCATCCGGAGACGTTCTGGGAGCTTTTCGCCCAATTCGCGGGCGTGGAGTTCGGCGGCTCCCAGGGGCCCGTCTGCACACCGGATGCCATGCCGCACACGCGGTGGTTCCCCGGCCGCACCCTGAACTTCGCCCGCCACCTGCTCGAAGGACATGACGGGACGGCGCTGATCGCCGTGGCCGAGGACGGATCCCGGGAAGAGGTCAGCTGGGACGCGCTGCGGCGCGAGGTCGCCTCGCTCGCGAAGCACCTGCGTGACCTGGGCGTCGGCCCGGGTGACCGGGTCGTTGCGGTCCTTCCCAACGTGGCCGAGGCGGTGGCGGGGCTCCTCGCCACTGCCTCGATCGGGGCCATCTGGTCCGTCTGTGCACCGGAATTCGGCGCCGGAGCGATCGTCTCGCGGTTCGCCCAATTGGACCCTAAGGTTGTCATCGTCGCGCCGAGCTACTGGCTCGGCGGCAAGGAGCGCGACCGCCGGGAAGAGTTCCGCGAAATCTTCGCCCAGCTCCCGACGGCGGAGCACATCATCTGGGTGACCCGGCACGGCACCACGCCACCGGTCGAAACACCGGTGCCGGCCGTCAGCTGGGAGCAAGCCGTGGCCTCGCCGGCGGAGCCGGTGTATCACGACGTCGAGTTCAGCCACCCGCTGTGGGTGCTGTTTTCCTCCGGCACCACGGGCATCCCGAAGGGAATCGTGCACGGACACGGCGGCGCGCTGCTCGAGGAGATGAAGATGCTCCTCATCCATTCGGACCTGCGGCCGGGCGACAGGTACTACAACGTCGCCTCGACCAGCTGGGTGCTGTGGAACTCGTTGATCTCCGCACTCGGTGTGGGGGCGACGGCGGTGCTCGTGGACGGGAACCCCACGTTCCCGACGGTCGACCGGGTCTGGCAGGTGACCGCGGCAGAGAACGTCGCGGTCCTCGGCGTCAGTGCAGGTTTCGTGCACGCCTGTGCCAAGACCGACCTGGTGCCGATGAAGGAGCATAACCTGTCCGCCCTGCGTTCGCTCCAGGTCACCGGCTCGCCGCTGTCCGCGGACGGTTATCGCTGGGTCTACGGCAACGTCGGCGACATCTGGCTGAGCTCGATGAGCGGCGGCACGGACATCGCGTCGGTGTTTGTCGGCGGATCGCCCACGCTGCCCGTTCGGGTGGGCTACATCCAGGCCCCCGCCCTGGGAGTCCGGGTGGAGGCATGGGACGACGACGGAAGCCCCACCACCGGGAAGGGCGAACTCGTTGTCACGCAGCCGATGCCTTCCATGCCCCTACGTTTCTGGGGCGACGACGGCAGCCGCTACCACGACAGTTATTTCTCGACCTACCCGGGAGTATGGCGGCACGGCGACTACATCGAGTTCAGCTGGCGGGGGATCCTCATCCACGGCCGGTCCGACTCGACGCTCAACCGCAACGGACTCCGGCTCGGCTCGGCGGACATCTACGCCGCCGTCGAGACCCTTCCCGAGGTCGCGGAAGCGCTGGTGATCGGCGCGGAGCTGGGCACCGAGTACTACATGCCGCTCTTCGTGAAACTCTCCGACGGCGCCGACCCCGCCGCGGCCGAGGCAGCGATCGTGAAGTCCATCCGGGATAGTCTCTCCGCCCGCTACCTGCCCGACGAGATCGTGTTCATGCGGGCAATCCCGCACACCCGCACGGGCAAAAAGCTGGAAGTCCCGGTGAAACGCCTCCTGCAGGGTGCCGTACTCGACGACGTCGCGGACCTGGGCGCGGTCGACGACCCCGAATTGCTCGAAGAGTACGCCCAGTTCGCGCTCGGACGGCACGCCGTCGCGAATTAGCCGGACCTGTAATCCGGCTGGGGGAGGCCCTCCGGGCTCCAGGATGGGCCTTCCCCGAACATTCTTCCAACCGGCCGCTTGGCCATCAGTAAAAGGACATAACCATGCGGTTCTCCATTCGAAATCTCACGTCCGTGGCAACCATTGCCGCCGCGGCCCTCGTCCTCGCCGGCTGCTCCGGTGGGGAGACTTCTGCTTCCGCGGACGGAGCCGGAGCCAGCGAAGTGACGGAACTGAAAGTCGGCGTCACACCGATCGCCAATGCCGCCAACCTCTACATTGCGCTAGAACAGGGCTATTTCACCGAAGAGGGCCTCGAGGTCACGCCCACCATCATTCAGACCGCCTCCACCGCCATTCCGTCGCTGCTCAACGACGAGCTGCAGCTGGCCTTGATGACGTCGGTCCCGACCGTGACCGCGGCGTCGAAGGGGCTGCCGATCAGCGTTGTGTCGGGTAGCGACCGGTACCCCACCGACGGCGCTGCGGATACCACCGCCCTGGTGGTGGCACCCGAGAGCGGAATATCTTCCCTGGCCGACGTCGCCGGCAAGACCGTCGCGCTCGTCGGACTGAAGTCCGCGCCGGATCTGGCCCTGCGGGTGGTCCTTGAAGAAGCAGGAGTAGACCCCTCCGACGTCGAGATGGTCGAGATCGCTTACCCAGACATGGTCTCCGCCCTGAAGTCCAACCGCGTCGATGCCGCCTTCGTCGTCGATCCGTTCCTCTCCGCGGCCAAAGCGGCGGGTCTTGACGTCGTCTCGCAGCCGTTCACCGAAGGCCTCGGTGGAATGAATGCCCTGCTGTGGGTGGGTAGCGATGCGTTCGTGCAAGCGAATCCGGAGACCGCTGGGAAGTTTGCCTCCGCCATCAAAAAGGCGGGGGAGTACGCGAACGAAAACCCGGAGGCGGTGCGTGAGGTGCTCCCGGAATTTACCTCGCTCTCGCCCGAAGCCATCGCCAAGTCCGTCATTCCCAGCTGGGACGGAGAGATCTCGGACGCGGACATCCAGGCCTATGTGGACCTGATGAAGCGTGAAGGGTTTATTGCCGAGGACGCCCCGGGCGTCGAAGACCTGCTCTGGGCGCCCAGTGGCAACTAGCGGTGCCGTGATGGTTCCCGCACGTCGTCTTCTTGCCGGGCGTTGGGGTTCGCCGCTGGCCGCCCAGTTGGCCGTGGTGGCCGTGCTGCTGGTCATCTGGCAGATCACGGCCGGCTTGGGCCAGCTCGGAGCGGTCCCCACGCCGGTTGAAGTAGGCCGGGCGTTGCTCGCGATTTTCGCGAGTGGCGCCGTCTGGGAGCCGCTGGGCACCACCCTGGCCGGGTGGGCGATCAGCCTGCTGCTCGCCGTCGTTGTTGGCATCGTGGTGGGGTTCCCGCTCGGAACCAGCCGGCTGGCATATCGGCTGTCCGTTTTCACGCTGGACTTCCTGCGCACCATTCCCGCCCTGGTGTTGGTGCCCCTCGTCGTCCTGCTCTACGGCTCCGGCCTGGAAAGCACCATTTTGCTGGCCTTTCTTGGAGCCGTCTGGGCGGTCATCATGCAGACAATTTACGGGGCACGCGATGTGGACCCGACGGCCCTGCAGACGTTCATGTCATTCCGGGTCCGCCGATGGGACACGGTCAGGTTCCTCCTGGTCCCCACCGCGTTGCCCTACATTGCTACCGGGGTCCGACTGGCGGCGGCGATCTGTCTGCTGGTAACCATCAGCGCGCAGGTCGTCATTCCGGCCGGGGGACTGGGCGAACAGATCCTCACCGCCCAACTGGGCGGAGCGGTACCGACCATGTACGCCTACATCTTCCTGTGCGGTGCGCTTGGAGTCGGAGCAAACGCAGCCTTCGGCAAGCTTGAAGCCAAGGCCCTGGCCTGGCATCCCTCTCATCGAAAGGTTGCGGCATGAGCTCACGGCTCGCACGGCTCCTAGTGCCGGCTTTGTTGCCCCTCATCCTCATCCTGGCGTGGTGGTATGCCAGCGCAGGCGGCTCCTCGATCTTCTTCCCTCCGCTGTCGCAGATTCTGGAGAGGTTTCAGGAGCTGTGGCTGTTCGCGCTGGTTCCGGAACACGTCGTGCCGAGTCTTCAGTCGATTCTCTGGGGACTCGGGATCTCGATCGTGCTCGGCGTGGGACTGGGGGTGCTTCTCGGCCTAAACGGTTATGTCGCTACAGCCGTGAACCCGGTCCTGCAGTTCCTCCGTTACCTTCCGGCGGTCGCGCTGCTGCCGCTGGCCATCCAGCTGATCGGCATCGGTCAGGAGATGCGGGTCACCATCATCGTGCTGGGCGCGCTGTGGCCGATTCTGCTCAACACCATTGACGGCGTCCGCGGGATTTCCCCCGGCCTGGTTGACGTCGCACGATCCAACCGCCTGAGGCCCTTCGACTGGATCTTCCGCGTCGTCATCCCGAGCGCGAGTCCGCAAATCTTCGCCGGGATCCGCGCGAGCCTCGCCGTTTCCGTCATCTTGATGTTCGCTAGCGAGCTGTTGGGAGCGTCCCGCGGGATCGGTTACTTCATCCTTGAGGCCCAGCGGCAGTTTTCGCTGCCGGAGATGTGGTCGGGAATGATCCTGCTCGGGATCATCGGCTACGCCTTAAACGTCGTCCTGATGGCGATCGAATACTTCGCACTCGCGTGGCACCGAAAGGCACGGATATGACAACAGGAGATCTGGACATGCAAGCCACCAAAACCCCGGTGCTCGAAGCCGTCAACATCAGCAAATCGTACGGCGAGAAGCAGGTGTTGGCCGACGTCTCCTTCTCCGCAGAGGAGGGAGAGTTCGTCTGCATCGTGGGACCTTCCGGGACGGGAAAGACGACGCTGCTCAGAACCCTTTCCGCGCTTGGCACCGCCAACTCGGGGGAGGTCCGGGTCAACGGAACGGCAATTACGCGTCCCCCAGCCGAGGTGTCAGTTGTCTTCCAGGACTACAGCCGTTCGCTGATGCCGTGGATGCGCGTGGGCAAGAACATCGAGTTGCCGCTCCGGCGCTATAAGCTGTCGCCGGCCGAGCGAGCCACTCGGGTTACCGAGGCCCTACGTGATGTTGGACTGGAGCACGCCAAGGACCTCTATCCGTGGGAGATGTCCGGCGGCATGCAGCAGCGCGCCGCCATCGCGCGGTCGCTGGCGTACCGCCCGCAGGTCCTGATCATGGACGAGCCGTTTGCCTCCGTGGACGCCCAGACCCGTGCCGATCTTGAGGACCTGATGCTCGACATTCGGGCACGCCTCGGCGTGACAATCGTGCTGGTCACGCACGATATCGAGGAAGCCGTCTATCTGGGTGACAAGGTCATCGTCCTGTCGGGCAGGCCCGCCTCGGTCTCGGCCACCGTGGACGTTCCACTCGGACGCACCCGGGACCAAATCAGCACCAAGTCCCGCCCGGATTACCTGGAACTCCGCGCCAAGATCCACGCCATGATTATGCAAAGCCCGAGCTCCGTTTCTGGCTGACGTGGCAAGAGTGCTGCCGTCTTGAGAACGCCGGGTGCAGCTCCAGATATGGAGCCGCACCTGGCGATTCTGGTTATCGGAGGTCTGCTCACCGGACTGCGGTCGGCGGAGCATCCTCGATTGAAGGCAGCTGCTTAATAATGTGCGAAGGGACGGCGTCGCCTTGGCTCTTCTGGAGAAACGCGCTGTGGTCGAAGACGAAGTCTCGCAGCGGTCGAATAAACGCCGGCACATGATGGAAAATCTTGCCGGTGACATAAGCCTGCTGGCTTACCTTCGACGTATGCGGCTTTCGGTGATCTTCAAAGGCTTGTAGTGCTGAGGTGAGCGCGGCGGAGTCGGCCACAGCGACACCGGCCAGGAAACGACCGAGAAAGTAGCCGTCCTCGATGGACATTCCGGCCCCATAGGCAGCGTATGGGGAAGTGGGGTGAGCCGCGTCGCCGACCAGGGTCGTGCGGCCCTTGGACCATTGCTTCATTGGGACGCGGTCGACAATCTCCCATCGATGGGTGTGTTCCGGTGCCGTGCGTTCGATGAAAGACGGCAACGGTTCATCGAAGTGGCCTGCCCGTTCCAAGGCGTAGGCGCGGACGTCGGTCTGGGTGAACGGTGCCTGCGGGGTCCACTTCTCCAATACCCACCATTCGTAGCCATTTCGCCCCTCGTGCCGGATCGGAGTGTACGATCCCTGTACAGTGCGGTCGTGGGCAAACACACCTCTCGTGCCGATTGGCTCATCGGTTAGAAACCATCCGCCCATGAGGTGCAGTCCGTGGTAACGCTTGGGTGAGTCCCCCCACAGTTCCTTCCGAACGGCGGAATCGATGCCGTCGGCACCTATGAGGAGATCAACAGTGACGGGTTCGCGGCCTTCGAAATCCACCTGGACAGAGTCGCCATCGTCGATGAACCCATTGAACTTGTGCGAAAGCTGGAGGACTCCCTCCGGGAGTGCATCCATCATCCGCTTGTACAGACCCCACCTGATGAGTCCGATAAATCCGCCGTTGTATTCATTGGCGACCTCCGCCGGCATCCGAAACTCCGCACGGATGCGGCCGTCGTGGCGGCGTAGCTGGGTGAAAGCCGGCGCGCCCAGATCCCTCGTATCGACACCGAGGGCGCGCAGTGCCTTCTGTGGTGTCGGCCAGAGATTGAGGATGTTGCCGGCGGCCTTGACCTCGGGGTAGCGCTCGTACAGGCCCACGTCCCAACCGCGCTGGTGCAAGGCGAGGGCGGTGGCGAGACCGGCCGGTCCTGCGCCGATGACGGCCGCAGTGGGCTTTTTGAGTGGTGTCATGAAAGTCTTCTCCGATTTCAGGATAATTCTGTCGATGGGAGCCGACGGAATAGCGGTTGGAAGCAACCAAGCCGCGCCCCGCCGGTTGGGGTTCGGTTCTACCGAGCTGGTCCTTATGGCCGTTTCGCACCAGCGTCTCCTCACAGTCCACGTCGAGTCAGACCCGCGAGTTGGGCACCAAGCATCTTCGCTGGCTCCGGTTGGATGTGATACTAAACGACGCGTATCGTATAAGACAAGGGGTGTCGAAAATCACTTTCGTCCTGGGGGCTGCCGAAAGCATGAAACGGGTTGCGCGAACGAGGATGGGAGCCTCAGTCGAACCCTCCGTGGTAGCACCCCGCCACAACGAATGAAGAACGCCCAGGAAGTATGTTTGTCCCCGTGGGCATACTAATATGCGGTTGATTTTCCGCAGAGAACGGAGGCGAGTGCCAAAGTGAGCGAACGGGACAAATCCCAATCGTCGGAACGCTCTCCGCGGGCCCGGCTGGATCTCAATCTTCTCGAGCCGCTCAGCGTCTTCCTTGAGGAAAGGAGCGTGAGCATGGCCGCGGTCAGGCTGAGAGTGAGCCAGCCAACTGCCTCAAACCTTCTGGCCAAGCTACGCCGTCATTTCAACGATCCGCTGTTGGTGCGGCAGGGGAACGCCTACACGCTGTCTTCGCTGGCGCTGCACCTCAAAGAGGATCTTCCGAGCGCTCTCCAGGCCGTGGAACGGATAACGACGGCGCAAATGGCCTTCGACCCGCAGAGCAGTTCCCGGGAATTTCATATCCTTGGCACCGATTACGCCACTGCCCGAGTCGGAGCCCCTCTGCTGCGATTGCTGGCCACATCGGCCCCGAACATCCGCATCCGTTTCGACCATGTGCTTGCTGCTCATGTCGACGGAGCACCGGATTCACTTCGCGATGTCGACGGAATGTTTCTCCCGCATGGCTATCTCGCCCAGCAACCCCATCTGAATGTCTTGACTGACGAATGGGCCTGCGTTGTGGCCTCCGGGTCGCCGGAGGAGCCAACACCGCAGCAACTTCTCGAGTCGCCCTGGATCATGACCGTCAGCGGCCGTGGCGCCTTCACGCCAGCCGCCCGACAGTTGCAGATCGCGGGAATCGATCCCGCCGTCACAACCATCACGCCGAACTTTTTCGTTATTCCGGCGCTGCTGGCGGGGTCGGACAAGGTGGCTCTGATGCCGCGCTTGTTGGCGGAGAAGGTCGTGCACATAACCGAGACGCTCCGGATTGTTCCACCGCCTATTCCGCTTTCGCCGATTTCTGAAGCCTTTTGGTGGCATCCCGACAAGGAGCATGAACCAGCTCATCGATGGCTGAGACAGCAAATGTCCCGCGCATGTGAGCCTCTTTTGACCTCTGACTAATCGGCACATGAGCAGGGCGGGACCAAGTAGTCGGAACACCTTCAGACGAGTAATGCGATGACTGCTGCCGCGGATCGATATTGGGAAGCTTGATATCGCTTATCCAAAAATGTCGCTTCCCTAATAGTTGGAGCTGGATCAAAGTGGAACTACCTGGCCAGCACAAGCACTGAAAAATCCGCTGTAGAGAGAGTCAACAATGATCCAGATCCTTTCCCACCTGTCCCACATCGAGATCTACGCCACCGATCTGGAAGAGTCTGTCCGCTACTACGAAGAGCAGGTCGGACTGCGTGTAGTCGACCGCGCCGACGGCAAGGTCTATCTGCGGTGCTGGGGCGACTACTACGCCTACAGCGTGGTTCTGGTCCAGGGCGACGAACCCGGCATGGTTTCCATGGCCTGGCGCACCTCCAGCGAGGAAGCGCTTCAGGAAGCAGCTCGCAGGATCGATGCCACAGAGTACGCCGGCGAATGGAAGGAAGCCGGTGCGGGCCTTGGGCCTTCCTACGTTTTCACCGGCCCCTTCGGACACGTGATGCAGCTCTTCTGGGAGGTCGACCTGTACAAGGGCGAGGGTGAATTCGCCTCCGTTTACCCGGACCGGCCCTCAAAGCGCAACGACCGCGGCATTGCTCCCCGCCAGTTGGACCATGTCACGATCGCCTCCCCCGACATCGAGGGATTCGCAACCTGGTACAACGAGGTGCTCGGCTTCCGCATCATGGCGTACGCCGGATTCGAAAACCCCAACATCACCTTCTTCGGCGTGTTGACCACCAACGAGAAGTCGCACGACTTGGGAATTCTGCTGGACGCGTCAGACCGCCCGGGCCGCATCCATCACTACGCGTTCTGGGTGGACAACCAGGCCGAGTTGTCGCGCGCGGCCGACCTGCTCATGGAGAACGGAACACCGATGGAGTTCGGTCCCGGCGTCCACGGGATCGGCGAGCAGGATTATCTTTACTTCCGCGAGGCCAGCGGCCTGCGCATTGAAGTCAACACCGGCGGCTACCGCAATTACGTCCCGGACTGGAAGCCCAACCGGTGGACCCCTGAGCTGGGCGCCAACGACTTCTACTGTAATCGGGAGCTGCCGCAGTCAATGCTCGAGGCCTTCCCTCCGGCTAACGCACCGACTGCCACCGAACAGGGTCTCGTCCCAGGCAGTGAAGCCGAACTGATCCAGAAAGCCGCGCTGCAGAAGCCGGCCTTCCAGAATTAGCCGCGTGAGGCACTCTTCCGCATCAGGCGGAAAGAGGGCCCGCGGCAGCTATCAATTCCAGCGGCCACATCCGCGTTGCCTATGTGGGCATACGCGCCGGAGCTGGACGATGAAAGGCACAACACATGACTGTCCAATTCTCGATCGGCACTTTTCAGGACGGCGGATCGACCTTCCCGGGGCTCGTTATCGATGAAGCCGTGTACAACATCTCCACGGTGCTCCCCGGAGTCGTCAACACGGCCACACTTCTGCAAGGCTGGCAACAGAATTTTGATGCCCTCAGCCTGTTCGCCGAAGACCAGCAGCGCCGCGCTGAGGCGGCCGCCATGCCGTTGGCTGGGCTGCACATCCTGCCGCCGGTCAACCCCATGGGCCAATTGCTGGCAGCGGGCGCCAACTATCGTCAGCACGTCATCGAGATCACGGTCGCGCACAAGCTCGGTGACCCGGGTGCTTCCGAAGACGAGCTTCGGGAGCAGGCCGCCCGGGAAGTGGATGAGCGCGCGCGCACTGGTGAACCATACGTGTGGGTGGGAGCCACATCCGGGGTAAGCGGAGCGAACGACGACGTGGTGCTTCCGCCCGTCGGGACGGATCATGACTGGGAGCTGGAACTCGGCGTCGTCATTGGTAGCGAGGCATATCAAGTGTCCGAGGACGACGCCATGGGTCATGTTGCCGGATACACGATCTGCAATGACCTGACCACACGAAGCCTGGTACCCCGAAAAGACATTCCGATGATGGGCACGGACTGGATGCGGTCAAAGAACCATCCGACGTTCTTTCCCACCGGGCCGTATCTGGTCCCGGCCGCCTTCGTCCCGGATCCTCACAACCTGGAGATTTCACTGGCGCTGAACGGCAAGGTCATGCAGAAGGGTCACACCGGCGACATGATCTTCAACATCCCCAAGCTGATCTCTTACATTTCATCGCTCATTGCGCTGCGTTCCGGTGACATGATCATCACCGGCTCACCGCAAGGAAACGGCTCGCACTGGGGTCGCTTCCTCCGCGACGGCGACGTCATGGAAAGCACCATCACCGGGCTGGGCAGCCAACGCAACGTGGTCCGTGGTCCGCTTCCTCACTGACGGAATCCACATCGCCCGCAGTTGCGGCTCGAGTCAGCGGTGCCCAGACCTCAAAGAGGTCGGGGCGCCGCTGGCTTTCGTTCGAAGCGAGATAAACATTTTTTGGTAAATAATACGAATAGGGCAGGGGATCGACCTATTCCTTGATTAGGCGCGTGTGATCAATTGCTGTTGTGCCCAGGCCAATTGCCACTTTTCCAACGGCGTCTGTGCGTTGAGCTGCAATCCCTGTTCCGGTTCGGTACGCCCCTCTGTCAGGTCCGCAAGGAGGCGCTCGGCTGCCAGCGATGGATAGTCGAGGTAGCCATGGTCGTCTCCGCCATAGAAGGTGTCCCGATGTGCTTCGTTGAGCGGGGATTTGGTGATCAGGCGGACGGGCAGGTCGGGGTTGGCGATGAAGGCGCGTCCGAAGGCCACAGCATCCACCGTTCCGCTCGTCACCGCGCGAAGGGCCCGCTCCCGGTCATAGCCACCCGTGGCGATGATTCGGCCAGCGTAGTTCTTGCGCACCCATTTGCTGTCGATGTCGTCTGCTGGCCGACGTCCCGTCACGGTGTCATCGCCCACGATGCCCGGCTCCACAAGGTGCAAGTAGGCAAGAGCACGTGAAGCGAGGGCGTCCAAAACATAGGAGAAAAGCGTCGTCGGATCAGAGTCGGCCATGTCCTGAAAGGTACTGCTCGGGGAGAGACGGACGCCGACTCGTTCTGCCCCCACCACGTTGGTTATCGCGTCGACCACCTCCAGGAGCAGACGGGCGCGGTTCTCAATGCTGCCACCGTAGCGGTCCGCGCGCTGGTTCGAACTGTCCTGCAGGAACTGGTCGATCAAGTACCCGTTGGCCGCGTGCAGCTCTACGCCGTCAAACCCGGCGGTCCGAGCATTAGCGGCTGCCTGTGCGTACTGATGGACGATGGCCGGGATTTCCTCGGTCTCCAAGGGCCGCGGGATGACGTACGGGACGCGCCCGTCGCGCGCGAAGGTGAGGCCTGAGATCGCGATGGCGGAGGGACCGACCGGCGTCTTACCCTCGGGCTGGAGGGTCGGGTGTGAAGCCCTGCCCGTGTGCCATAACTGCGCCACGATGGCACCGCCTTCGTTGTGCACCGCGTCGGTGACTGGCTTCCATGCCTGGACCTGTTTGTCGTTCCACAAGCCCGGAATGTCTGGGTTGCCCACGCCCTCGGGAGAGATGGCAGTTCCCTCGGAAACAATCAATCCGGCGGAGGCACGCTGGGCGTAGTAGAGCCTCGCGGAAGGACCTGGACGGCCATCGGGCAGGGCACGGCTACGGGTCAGCGGGGGCATCACGACGCGGTTGGACAGCAACAGGGCGCCGAGCTTGACGGGATCGAACAGAGTGACGTCGTGCATAGCTTTTCTCCAAAAGGTGAACGTGCCGCCAAGGTGCGCTTCAAGCTTGTCTTGGGGCCGGGAACGGTTGCTAATGACGGGCTAAGCGTCTGCCGGTGCGAGGACGATGTCGAAGCGGGTTCGTGCCCAGGTTTGGTTGCCGAGGTCGCGGCCGTCGGGGGTGGGGGTGCCGGCGGGTTGTTGGTCGAATTTTTTGATCAAGGAGTCTTTGACGCCGAAGACGGAGTCGCCGATCTCGATTTGCGGGTCGCCCTCGACGAAGATGTGGGTGACCAGGGTGCGCAGGTTTTCCGCGGTGACCATGAAGTGTAGGTGGGAGGCACGCACGGGGGAGCGGCCGACTGCTTCGAGCATCTGCCCTACGGGTCCGTCGTGCGGGATGGGGTAGGGGGTAGGGGTCAGGCCCCAGAATCTGTATTTGCCGTCCTGGTCGGTGTAGAGGTGGGCGCGTCCGGCGACGCGTCCGTCGGTGTATTGGACGTCGTAGAAACCGTCGTCGTCCGCTTCCCAGACCTCGATCCGGGCGTTTGGCACGGGGTTGCCGTTGGTGTCGGTGACCGTTCCTTCGACCCAGCAGGGCTGGCCGGCGGCGCCGCCGGCGATGTCCCCGCCGATCGGGATTTCGGGGGCGTCGTTGACGAAGAAGGGCCCGAACACGGTGGCTTCGGTGGCGTTGCCGACGGTCTCGTTGTTCACCGCGATGGTTTGCATGGAGGCGCCGAGGACGTCGGAGAGCAGGATGAATTCCTGGCGTTTGTCGTCGGTGATGTGCCCGGCGTTGGTGAGGAACTCGATGCCCTTGTTCCATTCGTCTTCGGTGAGGCGGACTTCGCGGATGAAAGCGTGCAGGTGCCGGGTCAGCGACTGCATCAAGAACTTCAGCCGCGGGTCTTCGGTTTTGTCGAAGGACGCGATGACGGTATCGACGAGTTGCTGCTCGACGGCCTGCTGCTCTGCGCTGATGCCGCTTCTTCCGGCGGGAGCGGTGGTTTCGGTCATGACGGTTTCTCCTAAAGCCCAGGTGTGGCGCCTGCGGTAGCGGCGCGGAGCAGGTCGGCGAGGTTCTCCGCCGTGGGTTTGCGTGGGTTGGAGTCCGGGATCACGGGCAGGATGAGCTCGACGGCTTCGGGGATGTTGTCTTCGGTGAAGCCATAGTCCTTCAGCGCCCTGGGGGCGTCCAGGACCGTGCGGAGGTTGTTCAGGCCCTGAACGGCGTCGTCGGATCCGAACGCTGTCGCGATGCGTGCTGCCGCGTCCGGTGCTTCCGGGGCGTTGAACGCGAGCACGTAGGGGAGCACGGTGGCGTGGGTCTGGGCGTGGGGCATGTTCCAGGATCCACCGAGGACGTGGCAGATCTTGTGATGCATCCCGGACCCGGCGGAGGCGAACGAGACCGCGGCGAGGTAGGCGCCGTAGAGCGCCTGCTCGCGGCCGGGCAGGCCTTGCGGATCCAGTTTGACCGCGGGGAGGCCGGCGTTGAGCGCGCGGATCCCTTCGGCGGCGAGGGCCTGGTTGATCGGGTCTGCGCGCGGACCCCACATCGAGTCCACGCAGTGCGCCAGCGCGTTCAGCCCGGAGGCGACGGACAACTCGGCCGGCAGCGAGAGGGTCAGTTCCGCGTCGTAGACCACGGTGGCCGGCAGCACCTTGTTGTCGGTGCCGGTGGTTTTGCGGGCGGCTTCGGTCAGGCCCCAGACGTTGGTGGCTTCGGAGCCGGCGTAGGTGGTCGGCACCGCGACGATCGGCAGGCCGGTGGTCATCGCGATGGCTTTGGCCAGCCCGGTGGTGGAACCGCCGCCGACGCAGACCAGCAGGTCAATGCCGTGCTCCTGGGCGGCGGCGCGGGCCTTTTCGGCCTTCTCGATCGGCACGTGCGGGGCGACGTCGTCGTAGTCCAGCGCCACGTCGATGCCAGCGGCGACCTTGCGGGCGATCGGTGCCTCGAACTCCGAGGCGATCACCATCACCCGCTTTGCGCCGAGCCGGGCCACTTCCGCGGCCAGGTTCTCCGCGGCCTTGCCCGATCCGAACAACACCCTCTGACCCAGGGTCTCATGATTGAAGATCAACATTTCCACTCCTCCTAGCGGGCCTTAGGCTGCGGCAACTGGCTTGGGCGTGGGCTGGTAGGCCAGGAATTTCCAGTCATCGTCTTCCCGGACCCAGACCCCGATGGCGCTGTTCTCCAACCGCTTGGCGGCACCTGCGGCGGTGATATCGGCGTTCATCTCGCCGACGACGACGGCGACATCCCCGACGACAATGATGTTTTCTATCGGATGCTCGATGCGGTGGTACACGTAATGACCCGCACGGCACTTCTGCAAGTACGACTCGAGGGAATCACGCTCCCCATTCGAATGCGTATACACAAGCTCCGGATGGCAGAGGGCAGCGAAAGCATCAAAGTCCCCGCTCACCACTGCCTCATAGCGCCGCCCCTCAAGTGCTCGGAGGTGATTCGTGGTCTGCTCTACATCCGTAGCGCTCAAAGTGTCTGACTCGGTCATCAGCAACCTGCTTTCAAGAAGGTGGGTTCGGCCAGATGGGCTCTCAGCCAACGGTAGCCAGCAGCACATCTAGTGTCAATCACTGGTGGACACTGGTGGAGAACACTCGGGTACTAGAGTGCGCATAATTTCTGGGCATTCTGCCCAAGAATGCCGTTCACTTCGTAATATGTTGACAAGTGATACGCAACACTCTTGAATAAGGAGTGCACAGTGTGTTGTAGCAATAGTGAACAGCATGCTGCGGACCATTCTTGCGATTACGGGGAGACAGAGCCGTGACCATCACCGATTTTCCACAGCGGGACGCCTCCGGCAGTACGGAAAAACCTCAGGACCGGCGACCGATCGGCCCGGGCCGGACCGGTTTGCTGTCCTTCACCGGCCGTTCCTCCGGTCTGATGATGATCCTGATAGCTACCGCGGCCCTCTTTGCCGTCAGCGCCGCACTCGCGCCCCAGAGCGTTGCCCCGGGCGCCCTGGCCAGCATGCTGCCGTTCGCGGCTATCTTGGCAGTGGTTGCCATCGGCCAGACGCTGGTTATCCAGCAGGGCGGCATTGACTTGTCGGTGCCGGGAGCCTTTTCCCTTTCGGTGGTGCTGGTAACCAAGCTGCCCAACGGTGACAACTCGATGGTCTTGCTGGCGATCTTGCTAGCCCTGCTGACCACCGCGGTTGCCGGGTTGATAAGTGGTTTCGTGGTGGCCTATCTGAGGGTTGCTCCTATCGTGGCTACGCTCGGGATGAATGCGGTCCTGGTCGGGGCCACGTGGGCGGTTTCCGGAGGCGCTTCGCGTCGCACACCCAGCGGGCTTTACGGATTCGTCAGCTCGTCATTTTTTGGGGTGCCGGTGACAGTCCTGTTCGCGGTAGGACTGACGGTGCTCATGGCGTTCATCATCCAGCGGACGGCCTTCGGCCGGCGGTTCGAAATCACCGGCGCAAATCCCCTGGTCGCTGCGGCGGCTGGTATTCGCCCTCAGCCATACCAGCTATCCGCTTATATAGGCGCGAGTGTGATGTACTCCTTGGCCGGCATCCTGCTGGCTGGAGTTGTCAACACGCCCGGAATTAACCAGGGCGACGCTTACCTTCTGCCTTCCGTCGCGGTGGTCGTGCTGGGCGGAACCTCCCTGATGGGCGGCAAGGGCAGCGTCATTGCCAGCGCGGTAGCTGCACTTTTCTTCACGCAGGTAGACCGGCTTGTCCTCACCATGGGGCTCGGCTACGGCATCCAGGTCCTGATCCAGGCGTTGGCCCTGGCTGTGGGCGTGGCATTGCATGGCAACGTCCTGAAAGAAAGGCTGCGTGGTCCATTCAAACCCCGGGCCGCTTCGCCGGCGTCCGACTGAGACCCCCCTTAACCATTTTTGAACACCAGAGTTCAGCTCCAACGACGAAGGAATAGACAATGCGAATGAAGAGGTTTTTGACCGCTGCTGTGGCATCTGGCGCAGCCGTAACCCTGCTTGCAGGTTGCTCCGGCGCGGGCGACAGCGCGGAAGCAGCCAGTGCCGGTGACCGGCCCGCTTGGTGTGGCGAGACCGAAGCTGTCATCGGTTTTGCCGACGGTTATGGCGGCAACAGCTGGAAGCGGCTGAACCGTGTCGAACTGGAAGAGGAACTGTCAAAGTGCTCCAGCGTCACTGACTTCATCTACTCCGACGCCCAGGGGGACACCCAGAAGGCCATCGCCGACATCAACAGCCTGGCCTCGCAGGGAGCCAACGGCATCCTGGCCTTCCCGGACGCCGGGGAAGCCATCCTGCCGGCGTTGCGCTCCGCGTACAAGTCGGATATTGCCGTGGTGCCCTACCGCGTCTCTCCCGGTGGGGAGGCGGGCAGGGACTACACGACGTTCGTCGCCTCCGACTTCGAGGAGATCGGACGCCTGTGGGCGAAGTGGCTCGTTGATTCGTTGCCGGAAGGCGGTAACGTGCTCTTCCTTGGCGGCCCGCCGGCCAACTCACAGAACATGCAGGTGTATGCCGGCCTCCAGGAAATTCTGAAGGACCGGCCGGAGATCAAGTTCATTGGTGAGGAGCCGTTCACCCCAACGGACTGGAATCCGGCCAAAACCCAAGAGGTCACCGCCACGATGCTCTCCCGGTACCCGAAGATCGACGCCGTGGTGGCCGACTTCGCAGCCACCAGCATCCTCAGCGCCTTCGAACAGGCAGGCCGGCCAATTCCGCTGATTGCCACGGCAGACGTCAACGGCCTCTCATGCCAATACGACAAGCTCAAACCGAGTAATCCCGACTTCGAACTGCTCACCGTTAATTCGCAGACTTCAATGGTCCGGCTCGCTGCCCAGCACGTCGTCGCCGAGGCGACCGGTGGCGTGGCGCCGACCGAAACTGCGGACGTGCCGTTCGTGTTCGAAGACTCGGTGAGCGGGGAGCCCAACGCTCCCAAGTGTGACCCGAATCTGCCCGAGGATGCCCTGTTGTCCAGTTCGCTGGACATTGAAAAAATCGCCGAAGTCCTGAAGTGACTTCCGCCCCTCTGTAGTACTTGCCGGCTGTGGATCCGGAAGGAATGGATCCACAGCCGGCTCTTCCCAAAGGAGTCCTTGTGACTGAGCTTGCCACCAAAGCAGCCGCTCCCGTGCTGAAAGTTTCAGGAGTTACGAAACGCTTTGGTCTTGTTACTGCCCTGAAGAATGTGGACCTGGAAATCCGGCCGGGGGAGGTCCATGCACTGCTCGGCGAAAACGGGGCAGGCAAATCGACGCTGATGTCCATCATTTCCGGTACCCAGGCGCCCACCGAGGGAACGATCAGCGTTGGCAATATGGAGAAACCGCGTCTCACCATTGCCGACGCCATGGAGTCGGGGATTTCGATCGTGCATCAGACACCGGCGCTGCTGCCGGATCTGACGGTCGCCGAGAACCTGGCGCTGGCCATTCCACGGACCTTGCGGCCGTCCATTTTTTCCATGGATGCGTGGGTACGGGAAAAGCTGGCGGCCGTGGGGTCCAACGTCGATCCCAACGCTAAATGTGAGGACTTGCCGATCGCCGAAAGGCAATTGATCGAGATCGCCAAGGCCCTGGCGATCGACACCAAGGTCCTCATCCTTGACGAGCCGACGGCCCCGCTGGTTCAGGACAAGGTCGATCTCCTGTTCGAACGCATCCGGAGTGTCGCGGCCGCCGGTGTTGCCGTCGTCTACATCACGCACCGCATTCCGGAAGTGCGCGAACTGGCCGACACGATGACCATCCTGCGGGACGGAGAGGTCCGAGGCAGCTATGACCCGCGGCAGCTTACGGACGATGAGATCATTGCCCTGATTGCCGGTCGCAGCATTGAGGCGGTCTTCCCGGAGAAGACTGACCCGATGCTCCTGAAGGGCGCAGGCCTGGAAGTGGTTTCCCTCAGAGGCAGCGACTTCGCCGACGTCTCTTTCACCGTTCGACCCGGCGAAATCGTTGGTTTGGCCGGTGTAGCGGGTAACGGGCAGGTCGACCTGTTGCGTTCGCTGGCAGGACTAGGCTCCCCGGTCGGCACGGTCCGCTGGGATGGGAATGACCTCAGGCTGCGGAAGCCCTCGGATGCAGCCAAGGCCGGCATCGCCTTCATGCCCGCTGACCGTGCCAACGAGGGGGTTCTGGGCGAGTTCTCCATTCGGGAAAACTCGGTGCTGGGCGCATTCGGGCGACTGGCCCGCCGCGGCGTCATCGACCGTGCGCAGGAAAACAGGCTGTCCCTGGAAATGTCCCGCGCCCTCACCGTCAAGGCACCGACCACGGACACCTTGGTTGGCAACCTGTCCGGCGGCAATCAGCAGAAGGTGGTTCTGGCCCGGGCGCTGCTGGCAGACCCAAAGCTTGTACTGGCCGAAGAGCCCACCCAGGGAGTCGACGCCGGCGCCCGGGCCGAAATCTACTCGCAGCTCCGCGACGCCGCCGCACAGGGCCTTGCCATCTTGGTGGTTTCTTCGGACGCGGTGGAGCTGGAGGGCCTTTGCGACCGGGTGCTGGTCATGTCCCGAGGCTCCATCGTCGAGGAACTCACCGGAGACCGAGTCACCGAACACAATATGATGCAGGCGATGGTGGCCTCCACGGCGCACCGCAGTTCCTCCTCGTCGGCGGAAGCGAGCAAGCCCCGGTCCCGGAAGCTGCCCGACTGGTTGAGCCGTTCCATGCCGGGCTATGTGCTGCTGGGCGCCATCTTGGTGCTGACCCTCCTTGGCACTATGCAGAGTCCGCGGTTCCTGGGCGAAGCGAACGTCTCCTCGGTCCTGCTGGCTGCCACGGCCCTGTCCTTCATTGCGCTCGGGCAACTGCTCGTCGTGCTGACTGGAGGCATTGACCTGTCCGTCGGTCCGCTGACCGGATTGGTGCTGGTGATACTTTCATTCTTCTGGGCGGAAGATGCCGGAGCCGGCCTGATCATCCTTGGAGCTGCGGTGAGCGTTGCTGCTGCGCTGGCAGTGGGTGCGCTCAACGGTGGTCTGGTCCGTGGCCTGAACATCACGCCCGTCGCGGCAACCTTGATCACTTACATTGGTCTGCAGGGTGTTTCCCTACTGCTGCGTCCTCGGATTGACGGGTATATCGCGTTTCCCATTCTGGACCTGATCAATTACCGGATCGGCCCCATCCCGGTGGCCTTCATCCTTGCGCTGATGCTCGCCGTCGGCCTGGGGGCACTGCTGAAGTATTCCCGGGCGGGCATGTCGGTGCGTGCGGCGGGCTCGGCGGAGAAAATCGCCGAAAAGGTCGGCGTGCGGGCTGGCGTGGTCGTTTTTCTTGCCTACTTGGGCTGTTCGCTGCTCACGTTCCTCGGCGGCCTCATGCTGGTGGGCCAGGTCGGCGTCGGCGACCCCACCCAAGGCGTCGGCTATACGCTCTCGAGCATCACCGCCGTCGTCGTGGCCGGCACTTTGCTGCGCGGCGGCAGCGGCTCTCCCGTCGCGGTTCTGCTCGGAGCGGTCCTGCTCCAGGTGATCCTGGCCATGGCCAACTTCATGCGCCTTGACACCTCCTGGCAGTTCTGGCTGCAGGGCGTCATCGTGATCGGGGCGGCCGTACTCTACATCCAGCTCCAGCGCAGGAAAACAGGAATAACCGCGGGGCAATGACCCGCGCACTCGCTTCCTTCCATCCCCACCATTTATTCAAGGAGAATCGAACGTCGTGAAAGCACTTAGGTTTGTCGCGGAGAACACCGCCAAGGTGGAGGAACTGCCCATCCCGGAGATTGCCGCGGACGAAGTCCTGGTCGCCGCCCGCTCGGTTGGCATCTGCCACTCAGACATCGAACTGCTCGAAGGGCGCTACATCATCCCGTTCGAGTACCCGATCATTCCGGGGCATGAATGGTCCGGAGAAATCGTCAAGGTCGGCTCCGGCGTTAAGGACTTTGCCGTCGGCGACCGGGTAGTCGGTGAATGCGTCATCGGTGAGGACCACTTCGGCTTTTCCATCAGCGGCGCCGCGGCCGAATTCTTCGTCGCCAAGCCATCCTGGCTGCACAAGCTGCCCGATGAAGTCTCCTACGCCAGCGGAGCCATGGTGGAGCCGTTCAGCTGCGGCTTCTACGGGCTCATGCGCGCCCGCAACGTCAATGCCAGCGACGTGGTTGTGGTCATGGGCGCCGGACCCATCGGCTTGGGCGTTGTCGCGGGAGCATCCGCGCTGGGCGCGCACACCATCGCCGTCGAACCGTCCGCAGCCCGCCGCGCAGCGGCGCTGGAACTCGGGGCCGATCAGGCCGTCACGCCGGAGGAAATCCGCGACGTCCTCGACAGGGAAAGCAAGGGCCGTGGAGCCGACGTTGTTGTCGAGGCCACCGGACGGCCCGACGTCATGGCGACCGCTCTGGAACTGGCCGCCCAACGGGCACGGCTGGTTAACGTCGGCATCGACGTCGGCAGCACCGCCCCCGCGCAACTCGGCCTGATCCAGTCCAAGGAACTGGAAGTTCTAGGGGCCATTGGATCACCTGGCGTCTGGCCCGCAACCTTGCGATTCCTCGCCAAGAGCAAGATCGACCTTGGCCGGCTGGTCACCAAGACGTTCCCTGTGGACGACGCACTGATCGCCCTTGAGGAGTCCCAGAAGCCGGCGGAAAACATCAAGGTCCACCTGCAGTTCAACGCCAGCCTCTAAGGTCGGCCTGCAGCACGCAATTTGACAGGAATGAGGACAGGAAGACACATGAACCGCCTGGAAAACAAGATTGCCATCATTACCGGTGCCGGCAACGGCATGGGCCGTGCCACAGCGGAACTGTTCGCACGGGAAGGCGCAACTGTTGCGGTGACCGACCTATCCGAAGAGCACGGCAAGCATACGGTGCGCAACATCGAAGCAGCCGGCGGTAAGGCCGAGTTCTGGCGCCTGGACGTCAGCAATGAAAGCAACGTCGAAGAAGTCTTTGCGGACGTCCGCAAGACTTTCGGCAAGCTGGATATCCTCGTCAACAACGCCGGGATCTCGGGTGTGGACAAGCCCACCCACGAGGTCACGGAAGCGGAATGGGACCTGGTCTTCGCCGTGGACGTCAAAGGCGTCTTCTTCTGCACCAAGCACGCCATCGGCCACATGAAGGCCAACGGCGGCGGCAGCATCGTGAACATGTCCTCCATTTACGGGCTTGTAGGTTCACACGAAATGGCTCCCTACCACGCCGCCAAGGGCGCCGTGACCATCATGACCAAGAAGGATGCAGCGACGTACGGCAAGGACAACATCCGGGTGAACTCTGTTCATCCGGGCACCATCCTTACTCCCTTCGTCAGGGAGCTGGCCGAGCGCAGCGAGGGGGGCCTCCGCGGCTATCTGGACATCATGGAACCCAAACACCCGATCGGGCATGTGGGCGACCCCGACGACGTCGCTTACGCCATTGTCTTCCTGGCCTCGGACGAGGCTCGCTTCGTACACGGAGCGTCCCTCGTCGTTGACGGTGGCTACACAGCCGTTTAGCGAGCAAAATACAAGGACGCCGGTAGGCGGGAATGCGTTCCCGCCTACCGGCGTCCTTCGTGTTGCCTAGCCTTGTCTCCCGACGACAAACCACAGGGCAACGCAGGCCTCATCGTAAGGGTTGCTCAGCCGGTGGGGGATGGACGAATCAAAGTTAAGGCTGTCGCCCGGCTGCATAGTCTGCCGCGCGAAGGCGACCTGGACCTCCAGCTGGCCGGAGAGAATGTGTATGTATTCTTTGCCGCCGTGATGCATCAGATTGTCCGGTCGGCATGACTCAGTTCCCGGCGGATATGTCACGCGCAGGAACTCCACAACCGGATCATCACTAGGCGTCAGGCGTTCCCATCGTACCCGGCCCATCAACAATTCAGGCCGTTCATCAGCTCGCTGCAGGCCCGGCAGGGAACCGGTCTCCGGAAGCGGAACGACGGAGCTGTCGGATTCATCTGACGGCGCGTGGGAATGTCTGGTGGTGCCGGCGGGGCGTTCTGCAACGACGGGGTCAGGTGGCTCTTGAAGGGTGACCGCCGCAGAGGACCCGTCGTCTTGCATCAGAGAGTCCAGGGACAAGCCCAGCTCCGAGACGATGGCGTACAGCGTTCCCACCGAGGGAGTTGCCCTGCCGAGCTCCACCTGTGAAACGAAGCTCGGGGAGACGTCGATCCTGCGGGCCATCTCCCGTAGCGACATGCCAGCGTCCGCGCGGGCACGCCTCAGCCGGCTTCCCAGTTGGGTCCGGTTGTCGATCGACGGCTGCTCCGATTCCAGCCCCGAGCCTGCTGCCGAGTTACTCATCTGGTGTGCACCCTCCGGATCTCGTCAGTCCCCCCGCCGCACCTGCAGGGTGTTGACTCAAACTTAACGCTTCTGTCTAAAAGTAGGCCTTTGGCGGCCAGCCATGTCTCGCACTTCAAGCACTTTTTGTGTTTTGACACACCAGAATCCGGGTGTGTAGATTCACATGTAAAGTAGGAGTATACATCCGTGGGCTGGGCGAAGCCAGCATGCGGTTCTGCATTGCAGTAGAGGAGAGCAAAGTGACCCAAGCCATGAAAGCAGCCGTCTACTACGGTGCCCACGATATCCGAATTGAAGAGCGGCCTGTCCCCGAGCGTGCAGCCGGCGAGGCGCTCATTCGCGTCCTACGCTCAGGAATCTGCGGAACCGACGCCTCGGAATGGACCGCGGGCCCGAAAGTGTTTCCCGTTGAGCGCATGCATCCCAACAGTGGCCACATGGGTCCGCTGATTCCCGGCCATGAGTTCGTCGGCGAAGTGGTGGAGGCCGATCCTGGGGCGGCTTTTTCGGTTGGTGACTTGGTGGCCTCCGGGGCCGGAGTCTGGTGCGGCGAGTGCGAGCGTTGCCATGAAGGGCGGACGAATTTGTGCCTCAGCTACCGCACTCTCGGCCTGAATGTGCACGGTGGCATGGCGGAGTACGTGTCCGCGCCGGTTAAGACGCTACGGCCCATCCCGGCGGGCCTCTCGGTCGATCATGCCGGGCTCGCCCAGCCGTTAGCTGTCGGTATCCACGCCGCGCGGCGGTCCGGGGCAAGAGACGGGGACAACGTGGTGGTTATTGGTGCAGGCGCGATCGGATCGTTCGTGTTGGCAGGGCTCAAGCATCTGAACGATGTCAACGTCACCGTGGTGGACTTTCCCGGGAGGAAACTGGAACGCGCGCTGCGCTTGGGAGCGGACCGCACCCTGTCTCCGGCCGAGAACCTGACAGAGCAGATATCGGAGGCACTGGGCGGCGTCAAGCCCGATGTGGTGATTGAGGCCAGCGGAGCGCCCGGTCAGCTCGCTGCGGCCATGCAGATGGTCAGGGACGGCGGACGAGTCCTGGCTGTGGGCATCCCCAAGGGCGCTCCTGCGCTTGACATCCATTCGATGGTCTTCCGGGAGGTCTCGCTGGATTCCACCCTTGCCCATGTGTGCGACGAAGACCTTTCCGTTGCACTCGACATCCTTGCAGAGGGAATGCTCGGGGCGGAACTCGCGGAGGAGCCCGTGGGGCTGGACCAGTTGGGCGCGTCCCTGGACGCATTGGCGGCAGGAAAAGTCGAGGGCAAAATCCTCATCGATCCCAGTAGGTAGGCATACGGGCCGGACAGGGGAGTACGGTTAATCGCCACGACAACTTGAATGCCCCGGAAACCGCAGCGGACTGGCCGGAATCCTTGTGTTGTGCACTGGCATCGGCAAGGATGCAGGTGCCCCCGTGCTGCGAAGGAGGAGAGTCGACGCGATGACGAAGTATCTGATCTCGTTTCCGAGTGCCGCTATGGCCGTTTCCGAAGAGGACCTGCCGGCCGTTTCGGATTCGTCGCACGCGGTGGTTCAGGAGGCGAAGGACGCCGGCGTGTGGGTGTTCGGCGGCGGCATCGATGGGAGCGTCCCGCCGGTCAGGGTCGACGGCGATGGCACCGTGCGTGAGGGCACTTACCCACAGACGGCGCAGCTCGAAGGCGGCTACTCGGTGCTGGACCTGCCCTCGTATGATGCGGCCTTGGAATGGGCCGCGAAGTTCGCGGTCGCTTGCCGTTGCGCCCAAGAGGTGCGGGCCTTCGGATACGACGCATCCAGCTAAGTCCTGGCTGGGCGAACCACCAGAACATGTGAAATGCCGGGTGCGGCTCTTTAGGTAGAGCCGCACCCACGAGGAAAGCGTTCCCTCGTTCTAATTGAACTCAAGTCCGAGTAGCGCGTTCTCGGTGACCTCGGGCAGTGCCGGGTGAATCCAGTACTGCTTGGCCGCGAATTCGCGGATGTCCAAGTCAAAGGCGAGGACGGTGATCATCTGCTGGATCAGGGTGGAGGCTTGCGGGCCCAGGTAGTGCGCTCCGAGCAGTTTCCCGGTATCGCGATTCGCAATCAATTTGCAGATTCCAGTGGTGTCTTCCAATGCCCAGCCGTAGGCGACATCCCCATACTTCTGCACCTTGACCGTCAGATTGTGGCCCTGTTCTCGGGCCTGGTCCTCGGTCAGCCCGACAGTGGCGACCTGCGGGTAGGTGAAGGTGGCAGCCGGAACGTGGTCGTGCGGCATCTTCCGCAGATTGTCCGGGTGGAGCAAGTTGTGGCGCACGGCGCGCATCTCCGCGTTGGCCACGTGCTTGAGCATGTAGGGCGAGGAAACATCGCCGAGGGCCCAGACACCCTGGGCGGTGGTCGAGCGGCCGTACTCGTCGACGCGGACACGTCCGTCGTCGGTCATTTCGATCCCGGCAGAGGCCAGGTCCAATTGGTCGCCGTTGGGCACGCGCCCGGTGGCCACCAGCAGTACCTCTGCGGTGACGGAGGTGCCGTCGTCGAGCCTGACGGTGACGCCCTCGGTGGTCTCCTCGGCGCCGATGGCGGTTCGGCCGGACAGGAGACGGTATCGCTGGGCGGCGATATCGTTGAACTGCTCGCCCAGCTCGGTGTCCAGGCTACGCAGCAGTGAAGAGCGAGAGATGATGGTTACCTCGGTGCCGAGGGCCTCGAAGACGTGGGCGAACTCCATGGCGATGTAGCCTCCGCCAATGATCACCATGGACTTTGGCTGCTCGGGCAGGCGCATGATGTCCTCGTTGGTGTAGTACCGCACTCCGGAGGCGGCGATGGAGTTGGGAATGAAGGGGCGGGAGCCGGCCGCGATGACGACCTGGTCGCCGGAGATGATCTTCTGCTGCTGGCCTTGGCCGGTGCGCAGCGTGCGTTCACCAACGAAGACAGCATGCTGGTCGTAGACGTCGATGTTGGGAGTCTGCGGACCGCGGCGGTACTCCTCACCCCCGCCGGCGATCGGGTCGATGCGGTTTTCGAAGATGCGGGTAACCATTCCGGGCCAGTCCACGGAGTTGACCTGGGCATTCACGCCCAGCCGCCCGGCCTGGGCGGTCTCCAGTGCGGCGTCGGCTGCATAGACGTACATCTTCGTGGGGATGCAGCCGACATTGAGGCAGGTGCCGCCGAAGGTTCCCTTCTCGATGATTGCGATCGATTTGTCCTCGAACTCGGGCCCGGGAATTGAGTTTCCGGATCCGGTGCCGATGACGATCAGGTCGTAGTGCGCATCGACGGCGATTTCGCTGGCAGAGGTATCCATGGCAAGTCCTAACTAGGGGTTCGTTTTGGCGTGGGGGCGCGGCAAGGGGCGGGCCGGACACCGGGAGGCAACCGGCTGGAGAGGCGGGTCGGGTTATTTGGTGGTGGCGATCTTCCACAGCAGGGTGCGCAGTTGCCGGACGTCGTCCTCGCCGAAGCCGGCAAGGGTCTGCTCGACTACCTGATCGCGTGCGGCAAGGGCGCGGTTCAGCACAGCCTGGCCTTCGTCGGTGGTGCGTGGAATGCGGATGCGACGGTTCGCAGGATCGGCGTCCCGCACCACGTAGCCCTGCTTTTCGAGCCGGTCGATAATCGACATCAGCGTGGACTTGTCGAGACCGAGCGTGGTGGCGATCTCGATCTGGGTGCGCGGCGTGCCATCTCCGGCCACCGCAAGCACCAGCGTGTCACGCATATCGTGCAAGCCGTTGTCCCGGCAAGCAGCATCGAAGTTCCCGGTCAGCACTCCGACCGCACGATGCATCAGCCAAGTCAGGTCGCTGGTGAAAGGGCTGTCCACCGTCGCACACGGCTTGAGTGACGGTGTGTCGAGATCAACTTTGGGCAACATGCGCCCATCGTATCGACGGACCTCCGATAGTCCAATTTCGGATGATCTTGTCTCAGACGGCCTAGATCCCGATGGGATGACGAAGGACTTGATCTCGTTTCCGAGTGCGGCCTCGACTCTGAAGAGGAACTGCCCGACGGCGCAGGATGCGGCGCACGCGGTGGTACAGGAGGACGAAGGACGCCGGCGTTTACGTGTTCGGCGGTGGCATTGACGAGATCGTTCCGCCGGTCATCGTCGACCGTTGTTGGGGCAGTGCGTGAGGGTCTCGCCGACATCCGATTAAACCTCGAAGTAATGCCAAGCCGCCGTTGAACTTGCAATTCGATACGTATAGTATCGAACCTCATAACGTGGGGTGCATCACGTTTCTTGATCAACGCGTTTCGAACGGAGAGGTTCTTAATTCCATGACAGTATCCATCGGCGGGCCGCGTAGCTTGTCAGAGCTAACGGACTCTATTGGCCTCACCTGGCGTCATTGGGTCTACTTCGTGCTCATCGCGCTCATCCTCCTCGCTGATGGGATGGACGTGACGATCGTGGCCCATATTTTCCCCTCGCTTATTCAGGAATGGGGTGTTTCGATTGGCGGCGGGATCGCGCTCGTCGTCACGAGCGGGTTTATCGCTATGGGTCTCGGCGCAGTGGTCGCCGGTCGCCTAGCGGACCTTTGGGGACGCAAAGCAGTCCTGGTCGGCACCACCGTGGTATTCGGCGTGGGAACCACACTTGGTGCAACGTCCACCGACTTCACCTCGTTCACGGCATGGCGCCTGATTGCCTGCCTCGGCATGGGCGCAGCAATGGCGGCGGGAAACACCTTGCTCGCGGATCTCGTTCCCGCGAAGCGGCGCTCCGCGTTGCTCGCCGCTGCGTATGCCGGGGTGGGTCTGGGCGTCACGGTCGGCGCCACCCTGGCTGGCATCCTGATTCCGACGGGCGGTTGGCGGGCTTTGCTTGTTGCGGGCGGCGTTATCCCGCTCGCACTCATCGTCGTGCTTGCGTTGGTCGTCCCCGAGTCCCCGGCCTTCTACGCCGCCCGCGGCGCGGTCGAAAAGGCCCAGAGGGTGCTGCGACGTCTCGCTTCAAGAGAGGATCTCGGGATCGTCGAGCTGAAGGCGCCGGTGAAGAACGACCGTCGCGAAGCCCTCGGCCTCATCCTTTCCAAGCGCTTCGCGCCGAGCACCGTGCTCTTGTGGGTCTTCGGATTCTTGTCACTGGGCACGCAGCTGATCATCGCTCAGTACCTTCCTACGCTGCTCCAGTTGCCCGTCCCTGGCCTCGATACAGTGCAGAGCAGCACGATCGTCGGCGTCTACGGCTTCGCTAGTGTTATCGGTGGCCTGGCACTCGGGGCGGTCCTCGCAAAGGTCTCCAGATTCCTGATTATCGGCGTCCTGCTGGTCCTGTCCGCTGCGATGGCGATCGTCATCGGTCTGATCCCCGATGCCAGCTTTGGAATCCTGCTCGCAGTGCTTACCGTGACTGGACTGATCATTCCCACCGCTTGCGGCCCAACCCGGACCGTGCTCGCTGCGGCGGCCTACCCGACGAAGGCCCGCGGCACTGGTGTGGGATCGACGGAGTTCGGCGCACGCGTCGGTTCGGCAGTGGGTGGGGCGGTAGGCGGAACAGTCATCGGCGCCGGTCTTGGCCTTGCGGGCATCTTCCTCGTGCTCCTCATCCCGTTCACGCTCCTCCTCGGGATCCTGGGTGGTCTGAAAGTCCAGGCGAAGCGAACCGGCGCGGACTCGCAGGGCGGGTTCGAGGAGGAGGCTGCTCCGGTCGTTCCTGCGTCAGCTGCCTCGCCCACTACGCCATAAGGCGTGGTTTTATTCTCCCAGTCGCGTTGAAACGCCGGGTGCGGCCCCACGCGTGGAGCCGCACCCGGCGTTTCGTATCTCTGTGCTTCCGCAGGGGCCGCCGGTCCGCCCGACCATCGGGCTGCTTGTGGCGAAAGTAGCGTGGGCCTGGCGGCCCTGCGGAAAGACTTGGGTGCCGGCGGCGGGCCAAGGGGGCTGGCTATAGAACCCCGGCCCGCCGCCGGACGGATGGTGGCAACTTACGCTGCAGCAACCACCTTGGTAGGCGACTTCTCCAGCAGGTAGTTCTGGTAGGCGGGGATGGTCAGGAAGGCCGGGAACTCTTCGCCGAGGGCACACTCTTCGAAGATTTCGCGGGCGTCGTCGAACCTGTCGCCGTCGAAGCGGGGCAGGCCGGCGAACTCTTCCTCCAGCAGTTCGCGGACCCATTCGCGGGTGATGATCTCGCCGTCGTCGGTCAATGCGTGGGCGTGGATCCACTGCCAGATCTGCGAGCGGGAGATCTCCGCGGTGGCGGCGTCCTCCATCAGGTTGTGGATGGCCACCGCGCCGTTGCCGCGCAGCCAGGACTCGATGTACTGGATGCCGACTTCCAGGTTGGTGCGGATGCCGGTCTCGGTGATGGTCCCTTCGGTGCCGGCGATGTTCAGGAGGCCACCGTCGTCGGGCGTGACATCCTCACGCTGGCGGTCCAGTTGGTTGAGCCGCGAACCCAGCACACCGTCAAACACCTCCCGGCAGACCGGAACCAGGTCCGGGTGCGCCACCCAGGAGCCGTCGAACCCGTCGGAGGCTTCGCGGGTCTTGTCCGCGTGCACCTTCTCCATGGCGATGGCGTTGGCCTCCGGATCGCGGCGGCTGGGGATGAACGCGGCCATTCCGCCGATGGCCATGGCGCCGCGGCGGTGGCAGGCGCGGACCAGTTGCTCGGTGTAGGAGCGCATGAACGGCGCCGTCATGGTCACCTGCGTGCGGTCCGGCAGCACGAACCGCGGCCCGCGGGCCCGGAAGTTCTTGATCACCGAGAAGATGTAGTCCCAGCGGCCGGCGTTCAGCCCGGAGGCGTGGTCGCGCAGCTCGTACAGGATCTCCTCCATCTCGAACGCGGCCGTGATGGTCTCGATCAGCACGGTGGCCCGGATGGTGCCCTGCGGGATGCCCAGCAGGTCCTGCGCCAGGATGAACACGTCGTTCCACAGCCGGGCTTCCAGGTGCGATTCGATCTTCGGCAGGTAGAAGTACGGTCCGCCGCCCTGGGCGATCAGCCGCTGGGCGTTGTGGAAGAAGTACAGCCCGAAGTCCACGATGCCGCCGGCCACCGGTTCGCCGCCGATCAGCATGTGCTTCTCCGGCAGGTGCCAGCCGCGCGGCCGGACCACGATGGTGGGCAGGTCGGTCAGCGTCCGGCCGGTCAGCTTGTATTCCTTGCCGGTCTCGGAGGTGAAGTCGATCCGCCGCTCCAGCACATCGGTCAGGTTCAGCTGCCCGTTGATCACGTTGGACCAGCTGGGCGTGGAGGAGTCCTCCATGTCCGCCAGCCACACCTTGGCGCCGGAGTTCAGCGCGTTGATGGTCATCTTCTTCTCCACCGGCCCGGTGATCTCCACCCGGCGGTCCTCCAGCCCGGGGGCAGGGGGAGCGACCCGCCAGGACGAATCCTCGCGGATGTGCCGGGTGCCGGGCAGGAACTTCGGGTCATGCCCGCGGGCGATCGACTTGCGCCGGTTCTCCCGCTGCACCAGCAGCTCGCGCCGCCGGTCGGCCGTGGCCTTGTGCAGCTTGGCCACGAACTCCAGCGCCTGCGGCGTCAGCACTTCCTCCTGTCGGCACACCGGCGTGCCCGTCAACGTAATCCCGTTCAAGGTAATCGGATCGTTCATCGCTCATTCACTCCTCAAGAAAACTTTTGTCAGTACGACGGCGGCGTCCGGCCTGGGCGCCAAAGGTGACCTTCAGATGAGGTGCGGAGCCGGGACCCGGAAAGCGGCTAATAGCTTCCGTAAGGCCGCCCGCGGCCGTCGGAAGGTCGTGCCGCGGCGGGTCCCGGCGCAGCGCCGGAGGTGAGCCCCGTCGTCGTTAGTGGAACTGGCCCTCTTCGGTGGAGCCGACCAGTGCCAGGGTGCTGCCGTTGGGGTTGAGGGCAGTGGAGATGGTGTCGAAGTAGCCGGTGCCCACTTCGCGCTGGTGCTTGGTTGCGGTGTAGCCGCGGTCTTCGGCGCCGAATTCGCGCTCCTGCAGTTCGACGTACGCGCTCATCCCGTCCCGGGCGTAGCCGTGGGCCAGGTCGAACATCGAGTAGTTCAGGGCGTGGAAACCGGCCAGGGTGATGAACTGGAAGGTGAAGCCCATCGCCCCGAGCTCGCGCTGGAACTTGGCGATGGTGGCATCGTCCAGGTGCTTCTTCCAGTTGAAGGACGGCGAGCAGTTGTAGGAGAGCATCTGGTCCGGGAACTCGGCCTTGACCGCCTCCGCGAACTTGCGCGCCAGCTCCAGGTCCGGGGTGCCGGTCTCCATCCAGATCAGGTCCGAGTACGGGGCGTAGGCCTTGGCCCGGGCGATGCACGGCTCAATCCCGTTGCGGACCTTGTAGAAGCCCTCCGGGGTGCGTTCGCCGGTGATGAACTCGCGGTCGCGCTCGTCCACGTCGGAGGTGATCAGCGTGGCGGCCTCGGCGTCGGTCCGGGCGATGATCACGCTCGGCGTGCCGGCGACGTCGGCGGCCAGCCGGGCCGCGTTCAGCGTGCGGATGTGCTGGGCGGTGGGGATCAGCACCTTGCCGCCCAGGTGGCCGCACTTCTTCTCCGAGGCCAGCTGGTCCTCCCAGTGCACGCCCGAGGCGCCGGAGGCGATCATGGACTTCATCAGCTCGTAGGCGTTCAGCGGCCCGCCGAAGCCGGCCTCGGCGTCGGCCACAATCGGCACCAGCCAGTCCTCAACGGTCTGGATGCCCTCGGAGAACTCGATCTGGTCGGCCCGCAGCAGCGCGTTGTTGATCCGGCGGACCACCTGCGGCACTGAGTTCGCCGGGTACAGCGACTGGTCCGGGTAGGTGTGGCCGGAGAGGTTGGCGTCGGCGGCAACCTGCCAGCCGGAGAGGTAGATGGCGCGCAGCCCGGCCTTGACCTGCTGCACCGCCTGGTTGCCGGTCAGCGCGCCGAGCGCGTTGGTGTAGCGGCCCTCGGCGGCTTCCTCGGTGAGCTGCTTCCACAGCTTCTGCGCGCCGCGCTTGGCCAGCGTGTGCTCTTCCTGGACCCGGCCGCGGAGGCGGACGACATCCGCTGCGGTGTAGTCGCGAGTGATGCCCTCCCAGCGGGAATCGGCGGCCCACTCGAGCTCCAGTGCCTTGGCCGCTTCTTCAGCGTTCATCGGGGCCGGCTCAAATGATGCAGTCATTGCTGTTCTCCTTGATAGCGGGTCGAACTCGTCGCCGTCGGTGATCAACCTTGGTCCGTCGGTGATCGAGCTTGTCGAGATCCTTCGTGAAATCGACTATTCCGCAGGTCACAACAGGTAATCCATAAAAAATGCTGGAAAGATTTGCAGTTCTTCTCGTATCCTCAAGAAATGGCAACCACCAGCTGGCATCGTCCCTCCACGCACGACGACGGTGCCTCCGCAGAGCCCGAGGTCGATGTGATCAGCCTGGGCCGGCGGGTGCGGCACCTGCGGAAGGCCCAGGGCATGACGCTGGACGATCTCGGTGCCGCCGTCGGTGCAGCACCGTCGCAGCTCTCGCTGATCGAAAACGGCAAGCGCGAGCCCAAGCTGGGCATGCTGCAGGCGCTCGGCAAGGCCCTGGGCGTGGGCATCGACCAGCTGCTCGGGGCCGAGCCGCCCAGCCGCCGGGCAGCGCTGGAAATCGAGCTGGAACGCTACCAGCGCGGGCCGCTGTACGAATCGCTGGGACTGCCGAAAGTCCGCGTCAGCTCGCGGCTTTCCATGGACGTGCTGGAGTCGCTGGTCGGGTTGCAGCATGAGTTGGAGCGCCGGCTGGACGAACAGGCCGCCACCCCCGAAGAAGCCCGCCGGGCCAACACGGAGCTGCGGGCGGAAATGCGCGCCCGGAACAACCACTATGAAGATATCGAGGCCCAGGCACAGGAGCTACTGAAGGCGGTCGGTTTCAAAGGCGGTCCGCTTTCACACCACGTGGCCGCGGACATCGCCGAACACCTCGGTTTCAGCCTGCAGTACGTCAGCGACCTGCCGCATTCCACCCGATCGGTGACCGATTTGAAGAACAGCAGAATTTACCTAACCCAGGGCCACCGGTCCGAACACGATCCCCGGTCAGTGCTGCTGCAGGCGGTGGGGCACTACGTTTTGGGGCACCAGACGCCCACCGACTATGCGGACTTCCTGCGCCAGCGCGTCTACACCAACTACTTCGCCGCCGCCCTGCTCATGCCGGAGCACGCCACCGTGGATTTCCTACAGAAGGCCAAGGCCGCCAAGGAACTGGCCATAGAGGATCTGCGCGACGCCTTCAGTGTTTCCTACGAGACTGCAGCCCACCGCTTCACCAACCTGGCCACCCATCATCTGGGGATCCCATGCCACTTCCAGAAGGTCCACGTCTCAGGCATCATCCACAAGGCCTACGAGAATGACGGCGTGAATTTCCCAGCCGACCATACCGGTGCCATCGAGGGCCAGCCAGTCTGCCGCAACTGGACCTCTCGCGCAGTGTTCGACGTGCCGGACAAATTCCGTGCCTTCAACCAGTACACGGACACCAAGGCCGGGACCTTCTGGTGCACCGCCATCACGGAGCGGCACTCGTCGGGGGAGTACTCGCTGAGCATCGGCATTCCCTACAAGGACGTGAAATGGTTCCGCGGGCGCGACACCAGCGAGCGCTCCGTCTCCAACTGCCCCGACGAATCCTGCTGCCGCCGCCCACCCGCCGACCTTGCCGCCCAATGGGCGGGCCACGCCTGGCCCAGCGCCCGCGCCAACTCCCACCTCCTCGCCGCGCTTCCACCCGGGGCCTTCCCCGGAGTGGACGAAACGGAGGTCTACCAGTTCCTCCAAACACATGGGGTGAAGTAGCGATTCACAAAGGACGAGTGCACCTCCTAGTTCTCTGCGATACTGGCTGACGGATTGTCTCTTGTCATGAGCGCAGTTATCGGCGTTTCCTCGATGGAGGGAAGACACCACGTCGGTCTCAATTTGCGGCGAGGACCGCTGACTGGATTGCGATTCAGGACTCTTGCCAGCTCCGCCAGAACCAGCGGATACAGCATCGGCTGTACGGATTCCTACAGTGCATCCGCGAGGTGACGTGCCGTGCTTTCCGCGATTCTCGCATTCAGAAGTGAGACTGATGCCGGCACTGGTTTTTTCAAGAGCCCGGGTGCTGTGCCCTTTTCTCCCGCTTTCGGTGACTCCGGCGGGGCTGCTGGCGGTTTCGCTGGTTTTGGTTTGGAGGCCTTCGTTGCTTTCTGAATGGCCGCGTGTTGGCAGCCGACCGGCGTGGGCCCACCGCCAACGGCTGCTGCGCGCCGGGTCCGATCTGTCGGCGGCGGGTCTGGACCGCCTGACCGGCTTCTTCGCCATGGAAGACGCCACTGGCAAGTGCCGGCCCGCCTGGTCGGCCAAGGAACAGCTGCGCCTGCTGCTGCGCACCGGCACCCTGGCGGACGCCGCTGTGGCGAGGAAAAGCTCCACCGTTACGCCGCCTCGATACCCGATACCAACTGTGTCTGGCGGACCGTGAAAAAATTTTGGAAGGAGATCGAGGTCCTCATCGTCACCGGCCCCATCACCGCCAAGGTCGAGGCGAACAAAGACCACAATCAAGCACATGAAGCGGGCCGGCCGCGGCTACCGGAACCCGGAGCACTGCCGGTTCCGTATCCTGACGGTCAATGCCGCCGAACGCGACATGACCGCTCATTCGGCCATGGATTTCCCCACGAAACGTGAAGAGCCGATAACCTGTCATGGTGCTAATCAACAACAGGGGGAAGGGCCGGGCTGCTGAGGTTCTTCGATCAAAGCTCTCGGCCGAGGACAGAATCTCTGTTCTGTCTGGTCTGTTTTCCATTTATGCTTTTGAAGCACTTCAACAGGAGCTATCTGCCGTTCAACAGGTTCGGTTTCTCCTGACCAATGTGCAGGTCGCAGGGTTCCGACCGACAGATGTCGCTGTGGCTGAACCTCTGAGAGTGAATGGAACACCGTTCGAGACTCTGCTGCGCAACAAGCTGACCCAATCTGCCGTAGCCAGGAAATGCGCGGAATGGGTTCAGTCTAAAGTCGAGGTGAGGCAGCTCAATGCCTCCACCGCCGAGGCGTGGTTCCTCGCCGATAAGGGATCTGCCGCATTTGCGATGCGTGGAGCTCCTTTTACCGCAGAAGCCCTTGGCATGGTCCCCAGTAAAAACTTGTCAATGATCTCCGCGGACGAAGGGACAGTTGTCGCGGAGTTCGTAGAACAGTTCAACGAGCTGTGGGAGTCGCCCGAATATTCCTCGGACCTGAAAGATGAACTGCTCGCAAAGCTCCAGGAGCTCTATGCAGGCAACACCCCTCAATCCATTTATCTGTTGACTCTGCACAGCATCTTTCAAGATTTCCTACAGGAAGCGGATGCAGACCGGATCATCAAGAAGGACACCGGATTTTACGACTCCGCCGTGTGGAACAAGCTCTACAAGTTCCAGCGCGACGGGGTTCTGGGAGCTATCGAAAAGCTTGAGCGATACAACGGATGCATTATCGCGGACAGCGTCGGTCTCGGTAAGACGTTTGAGGCCCTGGCCGTTATCAAGTACTACGAGCTCCGCAATGACCGGGTCTTGGTTCTGGCGCCCAAACGGCTCCGGGAAAATTGGACCATCTACTCCCAGAACGACCGCCGGAACATCCTCCTTGTCGATCGGTTCAACTATGACGTTTTGCATCACACAGATTTGAACCGAACCAGCGGCTACACCGGCAGTATAAACCTGGCAACCATCAACTGGGAAAACTACGATCTCGTCGTTATCGATGAGTCGCATAACTTTCGCAACAACCCGCCGGTCAAGGACCGGATTACCCGCTATCAGCGGCTGATGCAGGACGTCTTCCAGAAGGGAGTCAAGACTAAAGTGTTAATGCTCTCGGCAACACCGGTCAACACGAAGATGACGGACCTGCGCAACCAAGTGCTTTTTGCCACCGAGGGACGAGACGATGCACTTGCAGCGGCGGGCATACGCAGCGTTGATCAGACGCTGCAGCGTGCCCAGCGCCAATTTAACGCATGGCTAGACAAACCAGCTGATTCACGGAACGCGAAGGATCTGGTCGGAGCCCTGGGCCTGGACTATGTTCGCCTGCTGGACCTGCTGACGATTGCCAGGTCTCGTAAGCACATCGAAAAATATTACGGAACTGAAGAAGTCGGAAAGTTTCCGACGCGCCTGACCCCCATCAATATCAAGGCTGACGTCGACCTCCACAGGGAATATCCTGCACTGGAGAACGTCAACAAGCAGATAGGTCTGTTACACCTCGCAGGCTACTCGCCCCTGGCCTATGTACTTCCGTCCAAACGAGTCCACTACGAGAAGCTCTATGACCAGACCGTTGCCGGCAGCGAATCTAAAATCTTTAAACAAAGCGACCGGGAATCCAGCCTGATCCACCTGATGCGTGTGAACATGCTCAAGCGGATGGAAAGTTCCATCCATTCGTTCAGCGAAACCGTGGACGCCCTGCAGGGCCAGGTCGAAAATTTGCTGGAAAAGATCAGCACGTATGAGGCCGACAAGGGCCTCAGCGTTTCTCTGGACTCTTTCGACGACGACGACTACGAGCAACTCGACTTTAACGATCCGCTGTTCGACGACGCCGTCGTTGGCACCAAGATCAAGGTCCTTCTGGAAGACATGGACCTCATTCGCTGGCGGCAGGATCTGGAAGAAGACGCTGCCGAGCTGAAACAGCTGCTGACTTCATCCCGGGAAGTAACGCCCATACGGGATGAAAAACTTCATGAGCTCAAGAAGATCATCAAAGCCAAAGCTGACGGCTCCGCGAACAGTGGCAACCGGAAACTCCTCGTGTTTACGGCCTTCAGCGATACTGCCGAGTACCTCTACAAGCATGTCAAGGATTGGGCCCTCGACGAACTTGGTCTCCACTCTGCCCAGGTCACCGGTGGCGGGAACCAGACGACCTTGCCGGGCTGTCGGAAAGACACCAACTCGATCCTGATCAACTTTTCTCCGCGGTCCAAGGATCGTGACAAGTTAGGCGAAATCAATGGTCCGGAAATTGACGTCCTGATCGCCACCGACACCATCTCCGAAGGCCAGAACCTCCAAGATTGCGACACGGTCGTCAACTATGACATCCATTGGAACCCGGTCCGCATCATTCAGCGTTTCGGCCGGGTCGACAGGCTCGGATCAACGAATGACTCCGTGCAGCTCATTAACTTCTGGCCCAACATAGAGCTTGACGAGTACATCCAGCTGGAAGCACGGGTCAGTGGGCGGATGGTCCTTCTTGATGTCTCCGCCACAGGCGAAGAAAACGTCCTCGTCGAAGAGGAGGGCGGATCCATGAACGATTTGGAATACCGTCGCCATCAGCTCGAACAGCTACAGGGGCAAGCCCTCGACTTGGAGGACCTCTCGGGCGGACTGAGCATCACGGATCTTACCCTCAGTGATTTTCGCATGGACATCTCTAGTCAGACTGAGACCATCAAAGATTCCCTGGCCTCCAAACCCCTGGGCCTGCATGCAGTTACCCGAATTGATCAGAAACTCGCCTCCGACGGCATGGAGCCAGGAGCAATCTTCGTTTTGAAAAACACGGGTGCCGGAGCCACGCCCTCCGGCAGCTACCCGCTGGCGCCGTTCTACCTTGCGTATGTTTCCGATGCCGGCCAAATGATGAAGCACCCGGAAGAGCCGAAGCTGGCGCTGGATTTATTGAGGACCCATGCCCTCAGCAATGCGGACACGGAAAATACGCTGGCAGTCTTCAATAAGATGACGCGCAATGGTCTGGACATGTCCCATTACCAGGACCTGCTAGCTACTGCGATTAACAGCCTCAGCGGCACGTCACAGGAAGAGAAGGTGGCGTCAATTTTCTCGCGAGGTGCCACTCAAATCGGTTCGGCAGCCCCTACTATCGGCCTCCAGGACTTTGAAGTCATCACATGGCTGGCTCTTCTACCCCCGGTCGAATCCACGAAGTCATGACCCAAAACGCGGACATAGCTTCATTGGACAGTGTTCTCAGCATCTTCGACCTCCCGTCCACCTGCAGAGTGTCACAACGAATTTCGAAGTCTGCCCTGATTGAGAATTCGGACCTGACCTCGCCTGACCGCAGAATCCTGCAGAATGACGTTAACAGTATTTTTGTTGTCGCCGTCGTAGATCCCTATTCCACCGGCGTTCCTGCGTTTCTGGGTGAAACCGCGGACGGATTCTCTCGTGACTACGCGGAAATCTATTTTGTGAACCTTGCTTTCGGAGCCGGCACGGATACGTCCGCCATACGGCGATTCATCGAAGTGGTCCACCGTTCCATCCCCAATCCGGTGGTCATCCTGGCCTCAGCAGGGACGACGGTTTACGTTTCAATGGCCTCCAAACACACCAGCCTCGCAGACAGTTCACGCGTTGTTCTAGACCGGATCACTACGTGCACTACGGAAACGCTGCAATCTTTCTTAGGGCTGTTGAGAATGTCTCGCCAAGGTACGTCGAGCCTGGAGACCTTGTACCGTTCTTGGGAGCAGAAAATCCTGGCAGCTCAACTCGCCCGGTTATGGAAAGTTGGCCCTGACAGTCTTCTCCACCCGCCGAAGGCCGATTCCCTGCCAGCAGTGCTTGAACAGCAGCTGTCTCTCAGTGCAGCCATCCAAACTCTCCAAGCACGGCTCCACAATGAGAAGCAAATGGCAGAGCGAGTGTCATTGAATACGCAAATTCAAGGACTGAGAAGCCAAATGGAACAAGCTAGAAACAGATACACGTAGCTCATATACTGGCAGCAGGCGAAATCAAATCGATGTTTCAGCGTATTTAAAGGAATCCATGACTCAGATGTCAACGCAGTCCTCCGGCAGCGTCCAGCCCATCCAAGAAAGTGACCCGCTCTCCCAATCTGCGGAAATCACCGTAAAAAACGTTGAACGTATCCGCGAGTTATTCCCGGATGCCGTGACAGAGAATGGGATCGACTTCGAGACGCTGCAGCAACTTCTAGGTGCAGAGATCGACGATTCAACCGAAAAGTTTGGCCTCAACTGGCCTGGTAAGAAGAAGGCCCGCCAGGCTGCGCTTGTTCCGTCCACGGGCACTCTGCTTCCCGAGAAGGACAAGTCGGTCGCGTGGGATACGACCCAAAATATCTTCGTTGAAGGCGATAACCTGGAGGTGCTCAAGCTGCTGCAAAAGAGCTATGCCGGCAAGATCAAATTGATCTATATAGACCCGCCCTACAACACCGGTAACGAGTTCGTCTACGAGGACGACTTCTCTGATGGCATGCAGACATACTTGAAGCTTGAACGACAGATGGCCGAGGATGGGGCAAGGCTGCAAGCCAACACGGATGCGTCCGGGAGAAAACATTCCAAATGGTTAACGATGATTTACCCTCGTTTGCGGCTCGCCCGCAGTCTCATGACCAACGACGGAGTCATCTTCATATCTTGTGACCAAAACGAGTTGTCCCGCCTCCTCTTGACCCTCGACGATGTATTCGGAGAAGAAAACCTCGTTGGCCACGTCGTTTGGCAGCGGTCAAAAAAGGGGGACGCGAAGCTCATCGCCAGCGTCCACGAGTACATCGTTTGTTATGCGAAGAGCAAAGCTTCTGTCCTCGCAAACGAAGTCTGGCGTAAACCCAAGGAGGGCGCGGACGAGGTTCTCGCGCACTATGACTCGCTTCGAGAGAGCTTTGGGCCCGATCATTCGAGAATTCGAACTGAGATGCTGAGCTGGTACAAGGGACTTTCAGCCTCAGATCCGCGGAAAGCCCATAAGCACTACTCTTGGTCCGACGATCGCGGCTTGTACTTTGCAGCCGACTTTGCTGGACCTGATGACGGACGGGTGTCCCGCCCCCGCCACGACATCATCCACCCGACGACTGGACGTCCGTGCAAGAAACCGTCCACAGGCTGGCGTTGGGATGCAACTAAGACCGACTGGGCCCTTGCTCAAGATCCCCCGAGGATTCATTTTGGTCCGGATGAAACAACAATTCCAAATAGAAAAAGTTACTTGAGTGAAATTAGCTCCGAGCCCTTTTCGTCCGTATTTTACAAAGACGGCCGTTCAGCGACTTTGGAAGTCGAGTCGCTCGTCGGCAAGGGAGTTTTCCAGTTCCCAAAGAACACGGAAGTGCTCGCGGAGTTGATTCAACTTGCAACTGACAAGTCGGACATAGTTCTCGACTTTTTTGCTGGTTCTGGAAGTACCGGGCACGCCGTGATGAAGCAAAACGCTACCGATCACGGTGAGCGCAGGTTCATTCTCGTCCAGTTGGGTGAGCCGGTTGAGGTAGGTGATTTTTCCAACATCGCGGACGTTACCCGCAAGCGTCTTACCGCAGCGGGTATCGCTGTACAAGCGACCATGTCTCATCGCCTAGACACAGGTTTTCGTTCCTTTAAGCTTGCGGAGAGCAACATCAAGCCGTGGCGCGGGCGACCCGAAACACTAGCTGAGGACGTTCTCGACGCGGTAGTCAACCTAGACCCGGAGCGTGATGAATACGCTATTCTCTTCGAGCTGATGATCAAGCTTGGCTTGGACCTCACGACTCCTGTTGCAACCAAGATCGTCGGAGATCATACTCTCTACTCCATAGGGTTCGGGGCGCTGTACGCATGCCTTTCCATGAGAGTTGATAAGTTTTGTGCGGAAGAGCTCGGTAGAGCCATCGTCCAATGGTCCGAAGCCGAAAATGCTGAAGCCAATGCAGAAACGTCCATTGTTTGCAGAGATGCTGCCTTTACTGACGACGTTGCCAAGCTTAATTTGGCTACTATTCTTGAGCAGTCGGGCTTCCCTGCCCTGCGCACGATTTGAGGCGGCAGTTCCGTGAAGTTTCACTTTGAAGATGACCTTGTCTACCAACAAAATGCGATTAGCGCCGTGGTGGGGCTGTTCCGTGGTCAGGAGGTGATGCGTTCAGAATTTACTGTCCAAGCCTCTCATCAGGGCCATCTCGATGTCTTTGTCGATGACCTGGGACTCGGCTACGGCAACCGTCTGCGGCTACACGAGTCAGACTTGCTCACGAATCTTCAATTGGTGCAGCAGGCAAATGGTCTCAGCTTGGAAACCTCACTGGTCTCCAAGAACTACACCGTTGAGATGGAGACAGGAACGGGTAAGACCTACGTCTACTTGCGCACCATCTTCGAGCTCAACAGGCACTATGGATTTACAAAATTCATCATCGTCGTGCCCTCCGTTGCCATCAAGGAAGGGGTACACAAGAGCCTGGAGATGCTCAAGGGACACTTTGGACGCTTGTACTCGAACACGCCATTTGAATTCTTTCAGTACGACTCTTCTAGGCTCGGTGAGGTTCGAAACTTCGCGGTTTCGCCACAGGTTCAGATCATGCTGGTGACTGTTGCCGCAATAAACAAGACGACGAACAAGATCCGTGAGGCAAGTGAGCAGCTCGGCGGCGAGCAGGCTATTGATCTGATCAAAGCCACCAATCCAATCGTCATCGTTGACGAGCCCCAGAGCGTCTATGGCGGTGCAAGAGGCGCCGGCCGTAAGGCGCTCGATGACTTTAATGCGATTGCCACATTCCGGTATTCAGCGACACATCCGAAGAACGACCAGTCCAATATGGTGTATCGATTGGATGCCATCGACGCGTACCGGGAGGAGCTCGTGAAGCAGATCGAAGTCGCTTCGCTGACGATAGAGGGGCACCGCACACTTCCTTTCATCAAGCTCCTGAACGTAGCGGTGCGATCCGGGAGGATCCATGCCCAGTTGGAATTAGACGTCAAGGCCGGCGGCTCGTCGTCTAGACAGCCTGTCTGGGTCCGGAGCGGCGACGATCTTGAACAAGCGACCGGACGCGCCGTTTACGCGAGTATGAAGATCCTGAATATTTATATGCAACCTGGCGAAGAACGAGTCGACATCAGTACCATCGACGACCCGCTTTACCTCGGTCAGTCGACCGGTGCTGAGGTTTCCATTGAAGAGACAGCCCGGTTGAAGATCTCCAAGACGATTGAAGAACACTTCGACAAAGAGCTCGCATTCAAGACTCAAGGGATTGGTGTCAAGGTCCTGAGCTTGTTCTTTATCGATGAAGTGGCCAAGTACCGCGGTTACGACGCCGACGGCGCCCCCTCCATCGGTGTATATGGGGACATGTTCGAGGATGCGTTCGTAAAGTTGGCGAAGAAGCCCAAATACGCGCGCCTCTTTCAAGGTCTCAATGTAACCGAGGAAGCACGTTTGGCTCATGAGGGGTACTTCTCGATTGATAAGAAGAATCGTGCGGTTGATACATCCGAGAGCAATCAGTCAGGCCGTGACGCGGCCGAACAGGCATACAGGCTCATAATGAAGGACAAGGAACGGCTCACGTCCTTCGAGACGAAACTTCGCTTCATCTTCTCCCACTCTGCACTACGTGAGGGTTGGGATAACCCTAACGTGTTCCAAATTTGCACTCTAAGGACTATGGGAACTGAAGCGCAACGTCGTCAGACAATCGGTCGCGGCCTCCGACTTGCCGTCGATCAGCGCGGTAACCGTATCCGGGGCTTCGACGTCAACCGCCTAACAGTAATCGCTGACGAGAGTTATGCGGATTTTGCTGAAGGTCTTCAAAAAGAGATGGAAAAAGATCTCGACGTGAAGTTTGGGCACATCTCCAAGAATGCATTCTCTTCAATCAATTTCCACAACGAAGGGGGCGAACTCCAGAACTTTGGGGCCTTTGGCTCGACGAAGCTGTGGACTTTACTTAGGGAGCAGGAATATATCAAGCCATCGGGAGACGTCAACGACTCTCTTCGGACTGTTCTAAAAGACGGAACGTTGGTGTTGCCGCCGGAATTCAAGGCGGCGGCTCCCCAAATCCTTGAGATCCTTAAGCGTGCGGCCGGGCGTCTCAACGTGGTTCCCAAGAGCGACCGCATGGTGATCAAACCAAAGCGCGCCATTCTAGAAAGCCCGGAGTTCCAGGAGCTTTGGAAGCGAATCAGTGGCAGGACCACATACCGCCTCAATTTTGACGCTAGAGACCTGAAGGAAAAGTGTATAACAGGGCTGCAGACAAAGCTGCAGGTCAAGAAGCGCAATGCCTCTTGGGGCAAGCATCGGGTCACGGCAATCGACGAGGGCGGTGTTCACGGATCGCTCATCAGCGACGGAGAGGCGCAGGACGTAGAGTTCACGGATTCTGAGTCACTCCCAGATATCTTGACCGAGCTTCAAAATCACACTGGGCTGACCCGCAAAACCATCGGAAGCATCCTGCTTGAATCAGGCCAGCTGGACAAGTTCATCATGAATCCCCAGTCGTTTATAGAGCAAGCGGCAGACGTCATCAATAAGGCAAAGAAGTTTGCGGTGCTTGACGGCATCAAATACCACAAACTCGCTGACAGCGAGGCCTACAGCCAAGAGTTATTCCTCAACGAAGAACTATCCGGTTATCTCAAGCGCAACATTGCAACCGATGCGGACACAGGCAACGCCATACCTCTGGAGAAGTCCGTCTTCGAGAATTTACTATTCGACTCGTTGACCGAGCATAACTTCGTTTTCGGAAACCGCGACAAAAATCTCCCTGGGCTAGAGCAGAAGGAAGAAGTCAAGGTATACGCCAAGCTGCCTTCTTGGTTCAAAATTCCTACACCGTTGGGAGCCTACAATCCGGACTGGGCCGTACTGGTGGAGCGCGGTGGCGACGAAAAGCTATATTTCGTCACGGAGACGAAATCGACAATGGACGCTGACGATCTCCGCACTTCAGAGGCTGGCAAGATTAAGGCCGCTAAGAAACACTTCGAGGCCGTCAACGAAGGCGCGGCTCAAGTCGACTTCGTCAACTACGTGGTAGCCAAAGACATGCCCACGTTCCAAGATGCCTGGGCGTAGCCCCCGACGACAACTCGCGGCGGAGCGGCTGCAGCAGCCGGTTGATCCAGGCGGGTCCGGAGCAGCCGCGCCGGCCGTTGGTTTCCTGGGGCAGCCGCTGACGGACCTCGGTGAGCATGCTGTTGCCGAGCAGGCTCCTATGGAACGCGTCCACGCTGCCCGCGGTCAACGGCAGCCACATCCGTAGGGCCTTGCGGAGTGGCCGACGGGTCGATAGCCACGACTTTCAAGCCGAGCCGCAGTCCAGCGGACGGGCGAACAGCCAGTCGTCAACCCCCTGCTGTCGCGGTCGTCCACCCGTCGAGGGCCTGCCCGGTGTCGAGGTCCACGATGATCGTCATCCACGGTTCATAGCGTTACCAGGCCTTGGGGTCAGGGTCCTTGGGACGAGCCAGAGACCTGGCAGCTCTCGGCCAACCCCAACTCGCCGATCCCGGCGTCGCACTCGGCGGCCCGCGCGCCGGGAGCGAACGTGGCTGGTGCAGATGTACACCAGCTCGCGGGTGATGCAGGAAGCGATGCTGTCCAGCTTCGGCGGCTGGAGCCTCGCCCATGTGCTGGAAGCGAGTTGTCCTTCCAGCAGCGACCAGCCCAGCAGCGACCAGCCCAGCAGCGACCAGCTTGGAGCTACTGGCATGGAAGGCTTGAAACAGCGCCACCTGTCCGCTTCAGCCCCTAAATGTTGAGGCCACTCCTGACGTTGTCCAGAGCCATTTGTGCCATCTTGTAGCGGCCGGTGCTGGTCCAATCAGTGTCCGTGTTATAGGCAGCCCGGATTTTGGGAAGTACCGTTATCCAAAGATCATCGCTGAGCCGAAGACCCATTGCCTCGCTGCTCAGCATTTCCCCGCCTCCATAATGGCTGGATCTGTAGACGGTGAATCCTCCGTCGAAGTGAAGCTCGAGGCTGAAATTCGCGTCCAGGCTATCGTCACGGATGTCGATTTTCGCGGGTCCAAAGTTCGAGGTACCCCTCGCGATGTGGGTAGAGATGTCGATCCTCCCAAACCCTGCGTCTTCAGTGAAGCGGGCTCCCCGACGCATTCCATCTCTCGTCGCCATCTCACCTACCCAGTTGATGGAGACGTCAGCCGCGAGCTGTTGATCTTCGTTGTACCGGTACAGCATCCATATAAAAAAATCCGATATGACTGCTTCCGGAATATCGTCAATCTCTATCCCAACTCCTGTCGGGCTAGTGGATGGAAACATGCGTTTCACGGCGCTCGTTACATGGTTCTTGATAGTCGGAGCATCACGCGAGCTGACCAACACGGAGGTACCTTTTTCACCGGAATTTTCAACTACGGTAAGGTCAAACGCATGACGGGAGTGAACTTTCTTCCAGTCCGCTTGCTGACCCAAGAGGCGAACCAGCTGCTTGTTTACCGTGTCGTAGTAGTAGCGAATTCGGAGGCGTCGCGGGGTCCCGTCCCGAAAGTCTTCGACTATGGGTCCACCGACCCGGAAGGTCATCTCGGATGAACCTCCAACAATGGCAGGCTCATCGTTGAGCCCACCGAATCCTTGGCTGGGAGCGGTTGGAGTGTAAGGATACTTATTGTCCTCGATAAGTTCCAATAGGGGCTCGAGGCCGCCGTCGTAGGCAACCCGCATAGGTTTGATAGATATGATGCCGCTTGTCAGTACTCCCATCAGGAGCCCCCCTTCAGTACGAACCCTTGTATTGATGCATCAGTTAGAAACAACCTGCTAAGCATCCTAGCGCTACGTTTACCGCGAAATGCAGCGGTTGGTCTGATCGAAAGTGTACAGTCCACGGGTGTTGAAATTTTTCGCCTCTGATTTCTGCGTAATGAAATTTCCCCGTCCGCTCCGTTTCCGGCTGTGATGCCGTTGTCAAACCGGGTTGTAATGCATGAGTTGGCGACCGTAGTCTCGGGACCGCAGAGTTGGTTAGCGACGGAAAGGTTCTCCACCGGGGAGAATCTAATCTCAGCTTCGAGAATGTACTTGTGGGTTTGTTTCAAAAACCAGCCAGCGAGCCACGTGTCGGACTCAAATCTATATCGAAATGATATGACGGCTTTAGGGGATGTGATCTCGGGTCTGTTGCTGACTGGAGGTTCCTGGCCGACGATCCACATCACCTGAACCCTGGGCAGGCCTAGGACGAAGTTGAATACTAGGGCTGATGCACAGGCCGAGATGAGGATCGTGCCGATGGAAAACAGTGAGTCCATGAGCTGGTTGTCGAGCTCGGGAGGGAAGTCCTTGATCCAGTTGTAAACCAGTATGGTAACAGTAAATTCGATGCCCTTTGTCAGGGGCTCCTTCCAAGAACCTTTCAACTGGCGTAGGCCCATCTGGCGGCGCTTCGCATGGAGTGCGAGAGTTCATCTGCCTTAACGTTTGGGCTCGTGATGACAATCCCCTCTTGCTGCAGGAGCACGGTCCCCTTCTTCGTGGAATCCCGAAGCCGCATCGACTCCACGAAGCAACCGCGGAATTTCGTCCTAAGGAAGTCGATGATGGCGTTCAGCTCCTGCCCATTGACAAGTTCCACTAGACACGCAGCCAATTCCTCCGACACCGGATCGTCGAGGTGCGTAAAGAGTCGGTCCACGAGGGTCGCATCGATGACTCGGAATCCTTCGTGGCAAAGTCCTGCGGCCAGAAAAACTATGTCCTGGGAGCCGAGAAGAGCCGGATGGGTGGGGGGATGTTCGAATGAATCTGGATGGCGTTCGGAAGGGTTAGGGACAATCGATAACTCCGCTTGACCCTCAGGCCTGTCGCGTGAAATGAGTTGCAGGACCGTCATAACCGCAATAATGTCAGATGCTTAGGACTTTTTGAATCTCCCTCCCGAAACAGGGCATGTGGCGCGTCACAGGACAGGCGAAATGTGCATACAAAGGGATCGGGTTCAGTCCGGGGTGATACTCAGCAGTCTTGAGTTGCTGATTCCGCTCTCCTAAGCGATGCGCCTTGCGTAGTCTTCTTTGACGACTTCGAGGTGGAGCCAGGAGTCGGTGCGGCTGACGGCGGGGAGGCTGCGGATTTCTTCGAGCTGGGCGAGGAGGCCGCGGGGGGACTGGGCGGCGAGGGTGGCGATGGCGTCGAAGCGGCCAACGGTTTGGGCGACGAACTCCACGTGCGATGAGCGGCGCAGGAGTTCGAGGACGGCGTCGTTGCTGCCGGCGATATTCAGGCCGACGCCCATGGAGAGCTGCCGGCCGCCGGCGCCGCGGGATTCCACCGCGCTGATCCGGATGATCCGGGTATCCAGCAGCCGCTGCACCCGGGAGCGGACGGCGGTGGGGGTTAGGCCGACGGCGGCGGCGAGGTCCCGGTAGCTGGTCCGGCCGTCCTGCTGCAGGATTTCGATGAGCTGGGTGTCCACATGGTCGATGGTGACCTCGCCGGCGTACTGCGAGATGAAGAAGCCCTTGACCAGGCGGGTGTAGACCAGGGTGTCGATGTAGGCGACGTCCGGGTGCTCGCGCAGCCGGGTGAGCACGCCATGCAGTTCGTCGTGGGTGGACACGCGGATCTCGGCGACCAGGTCATGGGTGCCGCCGACCGCCGAGACCAGCACGGCCTCCGGCCACTCCGCCAACCGCTCGGCGATCTGGCGAACCGGGCCGGACGCCACCACGGAGACGTGGGCGATCACGTGCTGGCCGAGGAACGCCGGATCCACCGCGGCCACCACCCGGACGGTGTGGCTGTCCAGCAGCTCCCGCAGCCGGGCCGAAACCGTGGCCCGGGGCAGGCCGAGATCGCGGGCCAGGTCCTGGTAGCTGGCCCGGCCCTCCTGCTGCAGGGCGCGGACCAGTTTTGTGTCGATCGTTTCGCCGTTGACCGCCAAAGTTTCCCTAACCTCCCAAGTGAGCGCCGCCGTCGTCAATTATCCAGTGATCCAGCCCACATGCAAGCAGTTCCGGAAAATGATGTGCCAGAACCTGCGCAAAACTGAATTCAACCGTGCGTAACGCAAAATTTCTGCTCTTGTTGGATCTTGGCCGCCGCCCTACAGTTGCATGGATCACACCGGCACCCACGCCTACACCCCAAGGTGGAAGACCATGTCACACACATCAGCAACCCGGCCGCAGTTCAGCCACGCCCGGGCCCGCCGCGCCGGATTCGCGGCCTTCGTCGGCACCGCCATCGAGTGGTACGACTTCTACATCTACGCCACGGCCGCGGCCCTGGTCTTCGGCCCGCTCTTCTTCCCGGAGGCGGACCGGCTGGCCGGCATCGCCGCGGCCTTCGCCACCTACGCCGTCGGCTTCCTGGTCCGGCCGCTGGGCGGGATCATCTTCGGGCACATCGGCGACAAGTTCGGCCGGCGCCCGTCGCTGGTGATCACGCTGCTGGTGATGGGCCTGTCCACCGTGCTGGTGGGCGTGCTGCCCACGTACGAGAACATCGGCTCCTGGGCCGCCGTGCTGCTGGTGCTGCTGCGCGTGCTGCAGGGCCTGGCGGTGGGCGGCGAGTGGGGCGGCGCCGTGCTGATGGCGGTGGAGCACTCGCCGGAGAAGTACAAGACCTTCTACGGCGGCTTCGCGCAACTGGGCAACCCGGCCGGCGCGCTGGGTGCCACGCTGATCTTCGGCATCCTGTCCGCGCAGGGCGAGACGTTCCTGGTGGACGGCGGCTGGCGCATCCCGTTCCTGCTCTCCGTGGTGCTGATCGCCGTCGGCTTCTGGGTGCGCTACCGGGTGGAGGAATCCCCGGTCTTCGAAGACAAGGTGGCCGGCCAGGAGCAGACCGTGCCGATCAAGTACGCGCTGGGCAAGAACTGGAAGCCGATCCTGATCGGCATCGGCCTGCTACCGATCTCCACCGGCGGCTACTACCTGGCCACCACGTTCGCCACCGCCTACGGCACCGACCCGTCGGTGGGCCTGGACGAGACGCTGATCCTGAATGCCATGTCCGTGGCGGCCTTCTGCGAGCTGGTCACCTGCCTGGGCATCGCCTGGCTGGGCGACAAGTGGGGCCGCAAGCGCGTGATGGCCATCGGCCTGGTCGGCTCCGTGGTGTTCATCGTGCCGCAGTTCCTGCTGATGTCCACCGGACCGGAATGGATGATCTTCGTGGCCTTCGCCGTGGTCCGCGTGGCGATGAACTTCACCTACGCCCCGGTGGCCACCATCCTGTCCCAGCTGTTCAAGCCGCAGGCGCGCTACACCTCCATCTCGCTCTCCTACGGTCTGGCCGCCGCCCTCTGGGCCGGCCTGTCCCCGCTGGCCGCCACGCTGCTGTGGGATGCGACCGGCACGGTGTGGTCGGTGATCGGGCTGTTCGCCGCGATGGGCGCGCTGGGCCTCGTCTGCCTGGCGATCGCGCCGCAGCACGTTGACGACGACGTTTACGGCGATGCTGCCGGGGCTGCCGGTTCCGACGGTGTTGCGGGTGCTGGCGATGCCGGTTCCGACGGTGCCTCGGGTGCCGGTTCAGAAGGTATGTGGAAGAAAGAGAGCTTTAAGTAATGCGCAAGCTGAAGACGTTCGACGACGGTGCCGATTTCCAGCAGCTGCTGGTCACCGCCGGCACCATCCACACGCTGGATCCGTCCGGCAAGGGTGCGACGGCGATGCTGGTCGCCGCCGGGCGGGTGGCGGCCGTGGGCACCGAGGCCGAATGCCGCCAGGCCGCTGCCGGGCTGGGGCTGCGCGAGCCGGAGCACCGGGACCTCGGCGACTCCGTCGTCGTGCCCGGGTTCGTGGACCCGCACGCGCACCCGCTGATGTACGGGCAGATGAAGACCTGGGTGGACTGCGGACCGGACAAGGCCGGCAGCATCCCGGAGATCGTGGCGCTGCTGCGCGCGGCCGCGGAGACCGCGCCGGCCGGGCAGCCGGTGCGCGGCTACGGCTACGAGCACCGCAACCTGGCCGAGGGCCGGCACCCCACCCGGCAGGAGCTGGACCAGGTGGCCGCCGACCGCGAGGTGTACCTGATGAACGCCTCTGGCCACGGCGGCGTGGTGAACAGCTACACGCTGGAGCTCAACGGCATCACTCGCGACACACCCAATCCGGCCGGCGGCGAGTTCTTCCGCGACGCCGACGGCGAGCTCACCGGCGAGCTCTCCGACGCCGCCTGCAACATCCTCACCGGACTGGGCGGCGTGAAGGTGGGCCACCACGGGCCCAACTTCCACCTGGCCGACGCGCCGGACGAGCACCTGCGCCAGTTGGCTGCGGCTCAGCAGGACTTCCTGGTCGGCGGCGTGACCACGGTGGGCGACGCCCAGGTCTCGCGCCGCGAGTTCGACATGTACCTGCGGTTGGCCGAGGCGGACCAGCTGAAGATCCGCTACAGCATGTATTTCCTCTCCCACCTGCTGGAGGAGGGGCTGGAGATCGGCATGACCGGGGCGTTCGGCAACGCGCACCTGAGCTTCGCCGGCTTCAAGTTCTACGCCGACGGCACGCTCGGCGGCTGGACCGCGTACTTCCCGGACGGCTATGTGGGCGACCCCTGCCGCACCGGCCAGCTCTACCACGACCCGGCCGACTACGCCGCGCTGATCCTGAAGGCTCATGCGGCCGGCCTCCAGACCGCCACGCACGCGCAGTCGCCCACCGCGCTGGAAATGGTGATCTCCGCGATCGAGGCCGCGCAGGCCGAGCACCCGGACTCCGACGCCCGGCACCGGATCGAGCACTGCGGCCTGCCCACGCCGGAGCAGATCCGCCGGATGGCCGACGCCGGAATCTTCCCGGTGAACCAGCCGCAGCACTACTACAACTGGGGCGAGGGCGTGACAGCCGCGGTCGGAACCCCGGGCGAGCGGTTCAACCCTCTGGGCGAGTTCATCAACGCCGGCGTTCCGGTGACCCTGAGCTCCGACGCGCCGGTGGCCGAGCCGCGTCCGCTGGAAGCGATCCAGGCCGCGGTCACCCGGGTGACCCGGCGCGGCCACAAGCTGGGACCGGACACGCTGAAGATCACCGCCGCGGAGGCGCTGGAGGGACACACGCTCAACGGTGCCCGGGCTCTGGGCCGCGAGGACGACCTCGGCTCGCTGTCCGTGGGCAAGCGCGCCGACTTCGCCGTGCTCTCCGCCGACCCGCTGGCCGTGGAGCCGGAGACCATCGCGCAGATCCAGGTGCTGCAGACCTGGGTAGGCGGCAAGGCGCAGTTTGAGGCCGAGCCCAGCCGGGCCGGGGAACCGGCGCTCGCCGGAGGCAGCCATGTCTGAGCAGACCGTGTCTGAGCAGGCCGGATCGCTGTCGACCCAAGCCCCAGCCGGGCCGGGCACCCAGCCCGCCCCCGCCGTCGAACTTCCCGACGGCGTCGTGGCCGACAACGTGGGACTCAGCGTGCTGACGCTGCTGCGCAACTACGGGATCGATGCCATCTTCGGCATCCCCGGCACGCACAACCTGGAGTTCTACCGGCACCTTAGCTCCCTGGGCATCCGCGCGGTGACCAGCCGGCACGAACAGGGCGCCGGCTACGGCGCCGACGGCTGGTCGCAGCAGACCGGGCTTCCCGGCGTCGTGATCACCACCTCAGGGCCGGGCCTGCTCAACGCGCTCTCCGCCGCCGGCACCGCGTACTGCGAGTCGCGGCCGCTGATCATCCTGTCCCCGGGCGTGCCCGAGGGCGAGGAGTTCGCGGATGTCGGCGCGCTGCACGAGACCAAGGACGCCACCGGGGCCGCCGGGGCGATCGTGGAGTGGTCGCGCCGCGTCCATACCGGGACCGAGGCCGCGCAGGCCATCCACGACGCGTTCGAGCTGTTCCGCTACGGGCGGCCGCGGCCGGTGCACATCGAGGTTCCGCTCAACGTGCTTGAAGGCCCGAGCGACTGCCCGGCCGGCCTGCTGGAGCCGGTCGTCCCGCGCGATCCGGCCGGCGCCTCCGCGCAGGCCATCCGGCATGCCGCCCAGCTGCTCGCCGAGGCGCGCCGCCCGGTGCTGCTGGCCGGCGGCGGTTCGCTGCGCGCCGGCCACCACCTGCTGCAGTTCGCCGAAGCGCTGGATGCCCCCGTGGTGACCACGCTCAACGGTAAGGGCGCCGTGCCCGAATCGCATCCGCTGGCGCTGGGCTCGGACATCCGCCTGCCCGCCGCACAGCAGCTTTGCGAGGAGGCCGACGTCCTGCTGGTCATCGGCTCCAAGGTGGGCGAGGCCGAGCTCTGGTTCAACCAGCTGCAGCCCAGCGGCACGGTGATCCGCGTGGACATCCTGCCGTCCCAGATGGCCAAGAACATCGTCGCCGACGTTCCGCTGGTCGGCGACAGCGCCGCCGTCGTGCCCCAGCTGCTCGCCGCACTGCGGGAAAACAACGACGGCGGTGCCTCGCCCCGCGCGGAGAGCGGCGCCGACCGCGCCGCCCGGCTGCGTCCGGTACTGCGCGACGCCGCCCGCGAGCTGGCCCCGCCGCTGGCCGCGCTCGCCGAGCAGGTGGCCGCCGTGCTGCCGGCCGACGCCATCCTCGGCGGCGACTCCTCGCAGGTGACGTACTTCGGCACCGCGAGCTTCGTCCGGCAGGAGCGGCCGCACTCCTTCCTCTATACGCCCGCCTACGCCACCCTGGGCTATGGCCTGCCGGCGTCGATCGGCGCCAAGGTGGCCGCGCCGGAGCGTCCGGTGGTCTGCGTGCTCGGCGACGGCGCGCTGATGTTCGCCGTCCAGGAGCTGGCCACCGCGGTGGAGCAACGGCTGGACCTGGTGGTGGTCTGCGCGGACAACGGCGGCTACGGCGAGATCCGGCAGAACGAACTGGACCGCGGGATCGCGCCGGTGGGCGTGGACCTGGTCCAGCCCGACTGGGCCGCCCTGGCCACGGCGTTCGGCGGCCACGGCGAACGGATCACGTCCGCCGAGGACTTTGCGCCCGCCCTCGCGGCCGCCATCGACGCCGGGGGAGTGCGCCTGTTGCACGTCCCCACGCACCTGTTCGAAGCTGCCTGACAGCCCCCCATGCCGCGACGGCGGTGCCGGCCTTCCCCCAGCCGAGCACCGCCGTCGTACTTTCCTTTGCACCTTAGTAACAGCACCACCCGAAAGGACCATCCCGTGAGCACCATCCAGGAAGCCACCGCCACCGTCCCCGCAGGCCTCGCCGCCGATGCCAAGGCGACCGCGCGGGAGTGGATCGACGCCAACATGGACCGGCTCTCCGACTGGCACCGCCACATCTGGGAGCTCGCGGAGCCGGCCTGGCGCGAATACCGCTCGGCCGCCTGGTACGTGGAGCGGCTGCGCGCCGAGGGTTTCGAGGTGGAAGAGGGCAGCGGCGGCATGCCCACCGCGTTCAAGGCCGAGTGGACGCAAGGCAGCGGCGGTCCGGTGCTGCTGACCTACGCCGAGTACGACGCGGTGCCGGGCAACTGCCAGGCCGCGTCCACCGAGGAGACCCCGCGCGACGGTCTGAGCGCGTTCGCCCCCGGCCACACCGACCCGCACTCGGCGCTGGGCATCTCCACGCTGGCCGGCTTGCTCGGCACCAAGCACGCGATGGAGGTGCACGGCATCGCCGGCACCCTGCGCTACACCGGCGAACCGGCCGAGAAGGTGCAGGGCTCCAAGGTGGTGCACGGGCTGCGCGGCTACTACGACGGCGTGGACGCGATTGTCAGCTTCCACCCGTTCTACATGCTGCCGCTCTGCAACACCGCCCGTTGGGACACCCAGTGCGGCTCCTACTACTCGAAGGTCTACTCGTTCATCTGCGACGAGCCGGAGAGCTGGCAGCTCTCGGCCAACCCGAACTCGCCGATCCCGGCGTCGCACTCGGCCGCCCGCGCCCCGGGAGCGAACGTGGCGCTGATGCAGATGTACACCAGCTCACGGGTGATGCAGGACGCCATGCTGCCCAGCTTCGGCGGCTGGAGCCTCTCCGACGCGATCCTCGGCTCCGGGCAGGCGACCGCGGACAACCTGCCGGCGCGGATCGCGCAGATCCAGTACTCCTGGCGCTGCCCCACGCTGGAGATGGCCGAGCACGTGCTGGCCGTGCTGGACCGCAACGCCGAGCACGCCGCCGCGATGGCGCACTGCCGGGTGGAGACCACCTGGGTGGCCCGCAACCGCCCCGGCATCACCAACCACGCGCTGGCGCAGGCGCTGTACAACAACCTTGAGGAAGTCGGCGCTCCCTCCTACAACGACGACGCCGTGGCTGCCGCGCGTTCCATCCAGTCCGGACTCGGGATCGAGCCGATGGAGAAGCCGTTCCTGGACGAGTGCGAATCGCTGATCTCCCCGCAGGACGCCGAGACAGCCTTGCGCGAGCACCTAGCCCCGTGGCAGAAGAACTGGACCAGCGACGACTACGTGGAGATGACCCACTACGCCCCGACCGTCCGTTTCTACATCTCCCGGCCCGCGCTGAAGCCCGCCCCCGGCAAGGGCGCCTACCCCGGCTGGGTCATGAACGCCCTCGGCGGCATCCCCGCCGCCATCGACCCGACCATCGAAGTGGCCGGCAAGACCATCGCCGGCACCTTCGTGGACATGCTCACCTCGCCGGAGTTGCTGGCCTCGGCCGCGGAGGAGTTCAAGCAGCGCAAGGCCGCGGACCCCACCGAAGCCCTGCTGCCCGCCGACTTCATGCCCCCCACCGGCCTCGCCTGGCCCGACTACGCCCCGGCGGAGGGTGTCGGTTTCGGTGCTGCCGCCGGCGGAAGGACCTGGCACCCGCAGGCGTTGTAAGCCGAGTTGTCCCACGGTGCGGTGACTCAACGGCGCCCGAACTGTAACAGTAGTCCGGGCGCCGCTGTGGCGAATCAATGACGATCCTCGAATTCCTCAGGCTGCGGGCCGTCTGATATTCCGTCTGGTGATACTCAACCGTTTAGCGCTGTGGCAGTCTTCGATCGGCCGCCCGCGGAGAGGAATCGCCGGACAGCGACGTGGATCTATGGCAGACCCACTAGATGAGGCGAGTTTGTTTGACTTGGCGCAATTCGCGAAGGACATGGAGCAGGGGGTGACCGCCCCATGGAAGCCGTCTCCCGCCGTTACCTAATGGGAGTTGGAGGGAGCCAGTAAGACCTTCCCGTTACCCGGACTTCGAGTCCCCAAAAAAGATGGTTCTTTGGCTCCCTCCACTCCCGGCACCTACCGTGGCCGGAAG
>RJAE01000012.1 GCA_004000035.1 Arthrobacter sulfonylureivorans
GGCCCTGGACGACGATGACCGCGGCCTGCTCCCGGTCCAGCTCCCCGGCGGCCATCGCCGCCAGCGTGGCGGGAAACAACCGGTGCAGGTCGCCCGCCTGGTCCAGCCGCGCCCGGGCCCGCTCTTCGGGCAGGCCGAGCAGGCAGCCCAGTTCCTCCGCCGCCGACGTCGCGGCCAGCAGCTGCCGCTGCCGCAACGTGGTGCAGCCCGGCCCCGGCGGCGGCAACTGCGCCAGCGCCGTTTCCCCCAGCCGGGCTTCCAGCGCCACCTCCCGGCCGTCCAGCCAACACCTCACCCGGTGCACCGCGGCCAGATGCTCCACCGTCTCCTGATACCCCAGCCCGCCGGTGCCGGAACCGGTCAGCATGGCCAGCAGCACCGCAGGCTCCGCCCCCGCCACCAGTGTTTCGAGGCGCTCGGCGTAATAGTCAGCGTGCGCTTTCGACTCGAACAACCCCTCCGGCAGCCAGCACCCCTCGGGCAGGTTCGGCAGGACCGCGAACTCCGCCGGGACCGCCCCCACCCCCGGCGGCCGGTCGGTGCCGTCGTCGAGCTCCCAGGCCGCGAAGTCCTCCCGATACGCCCGGTTCCCCTGGTCAAGCTCCTCCTCCGGTGCCGGCGGGACCACCAGCCCCGCGGACGGGTCGGGACCCGGCTCGAACACCGGCTCCGCCCACCGCACCGGCGCCGGCACCGGCTCTTTCCGGGCCGGTTTCATCCGCGCCAGAATCGCCGCGATCGCCACCTCACGCTCCTCCTGCGTAGGCAACCGCCGGCCCTCCCCAGAAACCGGTCCCCGATGCTCCATCCCGTCCATAACCCAACTCAACCAGTTACCTACGACAATTTGGGATCCGGTGTCTCCTCCTACCCGATGGAAGTCGATTGCCCCAGCGCACGTGTGTTCCTCGCGTTCAATGACGCTGAGACGACTCCGCTATTCCCGTGGGCGAGGGTCGCATGACTCCCGTAACCCAGTCGGCGAGAGTCAAAGACAGAAGGCACGTGGCGGGCGGTATGGTGCAGGTGGATCGGCCTGTCAGGACTCGTGAATACCGCCGGCGGCGTCGCCATTTTCCTGAACGTCCCTGTACTGCTGACGATCGGAACGTTACTGCTAGCGCATCAGCGCTTTTCGATCGGCCAGCAGTCCGGGATCGGGTTGAAGTAGAGCGTTCCAAGCCCGGCTCGAGGCTCGAGGAAAAGGATGCTGCGCCAGGCGTGCGCCCGGCGCATTCCTAGCGCCGTTTGGTTGGGGCGGCCAAGGTCAGCAGGGGTACTTCGCGCTCGGCCTTGGTGAGCGAGCCGTGCTGGCCGACTACCGACATCGCGGTTTCCGGAACGCGGCGCGTGTCATAGAAAGCGACAGGTTCACGGGCAGCTACCATCAGGTCGCCGATGCGCGGCAGCACTCGGGGATCAACTTGGCCGAAGAAACCGCGGTTGATGGCTTCTTCGCGGGTGATGATCCAGGCCTGATTCCCGTAGGTCGCCCGCCAGGCTGCGGTCGTCTGTTCACGGTGTGCGGCCGTGGCATCCGGCTCAAAGTAGAGGTGGACCAGCCGGGGCTCCCCCGCTGTGTGCCGGACTCCGGCGACCAGCGCCGGATCGGCTGAGTAGTCGAACCGGAACTCTTCGGCCACATCCAGCATGCCGTGGTCGGCGGTCAGCAGCAGCAGCGTATCCGCCGGTAGCTGGCGGGTCAGCCGACGCATGTCCGAATCGAGTTCTTCCAGCTCGCCGCCCCACTGGGCCGAGGCTGCACCAAACCGGTGGCCGGCCTTGTCCAGTTCGTTGAAGTACAGGTAAACCAGGGCTCGGTCGGTGGCTGCTAGGGCTTCGGCCGCCGCGAGGGTGCGGGCATGGCTGGTTGCACCCGGCCTGAACGAACTGCCGCGCAGCGCCGCCCGGGTCATCCCGGACTCGGCGAACCGGGGCAGGCTGACGGTGGTGACCGGCAGGTGTTCCGCCACCTGTTCGAACACCGTGGGATACGGCTGCCAGACATGCGGATCAACCTTGGCGTCCCAGCCGCCGAGCTGATTGACCACTTTGTCCTGGTCCGGGTCCAGCACGTCATAGCCGACCATGCCGTGCAGGCCCGGGGCCAGACCGGTCCCCAGGCTGGCGAGGGACGCCGCCGTCGTCGATGGAAAGGCACTCCCGAGGGTGCGGGAGTTCTCCATCGCCTGGCGCAGGAACGGCGCGTGGCCGCCGCGCTGTTTCAACAGCGCCTTGCCGAGCCCATCCACCATGACCACGCAGACACGCCTGGCCTGCGGCAGTTGCAGGACATTACTGAAGCCGTCGGCGCCTAGTGCGGCGGCGGCGCTGGTCATCACCTCGGCGAGGGAGTTGCGGCCGTAGCCCGGGGCGGCCGGAAGCGGTTCGTGTGTCAGGGTCACGCAGCGTCAGTCCCGCGGATCAGCGGCCGTGGTGGCCGCGGACCAAACGGTTACCGATGCGCGGGCGCGGCTGCACCGGCCCCGGCACAGCAGCGGGTTCGGGGTGGCTGGTGCTGAGCTTGCGCAGTGCCCGGGCAAAATCCTTGGCGTTCTGCACCGCTTGCAGTCCGTCCGCCTCCGCGCTGACGCGGAGCACGATGTCTTCCTGGACGATGTTGCCGGTGTAGCCGTGGTCTGCATCGCACTGCGGATCGCCGCAGCCGGCCGGGCCCATGTCCAGGCGCTGGCCGCCGGACCACGCGATGGCCAGGGTCAACTCGCGGGCTTGGTCGGCGGAGGTGTAGTTCTGCGGCTGGGCGTAGACGTAGCTGAGCACCACCGAACGGATCTGGCTGACCGGAACGGACTCGGTGGAAATCTGAGCCACCATCTGCTCGCCCTCGTCGTCCAGCTGCTGGTCGTCCACGTGGGTAATCACCAGCATGTCCTCAGTGAGGACCAGCACGGTGATGTGCCGGTGCACCTCATTGCGGTCGAAGTGTGTCTCCAGGTGGACCAGATGGGACAGCGGTTCGCGCTGATCCAGGGCGTCGTGGACCACGTCGGAAACCAGCAGCGGGTAAAAGCCTGCCCGGTTGAGGGCGTCGTCGAGACTGCGGCGTTCTGCCGTCGAAAGGTGGCTCATATGTTCCATATTCCCCTAACCTGCTGCCAGATGGCCAACCCGGGGGTCAGTCACGCATGGCGCGCCGCGCGCTATCCGTTCGGTGCGCGTGGTTGCCGAGCCTGACTTCGGCGTTCAGCACGGCCAGGCCGCGGTCGGAGAGCTGGACCGGGTTGAGCTCCAGCAGCGCCACCTCGGGATGCTCATCCTTCAGCTGTGCGACCCGGGCAATCAGGTCCTCCAGCGCCGGGACATCCACCGCCGGCAGGCCTTGGTAGCCGAAGAGCTTGCCGGCGGCGCGCGGCCCGCGGACCAAATCCGCCACGTCCACCGTGGTCAGCGGCGGGATCCGGTGCGACCAGTCCCCCAGCAGGTTCACGGCGTCGCCGGCCAGCCCGAAGGACACCACCGGGCCCAGCAGCGGATCTTCGATCGCGCGGATGGTGCAGGCCTGCCCGGCGGGCACCATCGACTGGACCTCCAACGGAATGTCGCCGAACTGGGCCAGGCTGGCGCGCATGTGCGCGATGTTGGCGCGCAGCGTGGTTGCGTCGGTGATGTTCAACCGGACGCCGCCCAGATCCAGCCGCTGCCGCAGCCGCGCATCGGTGGTCTTCAACGCCACGGGCCAGCCGAGCCGTTCGGCAGCCGCCACAGCCTCCTCGTCGTTGGTAAATCCGGAGGACTCCTGCACGGTGATGCCGTAACAGCCCAACAGCCGGGCCGTCTGCGCGCGGGTGGGTGTGAGCAGGTCGGTCCCGGTCACCCCGGCGAGCAGGGCGTCGATCTGCTGCTGGGACGTGGCGGGGTCGGTGCCGGCCGATTCGGTGTACTCGCCTTTGTCCCGGGCCTTCCATTCGGCATAGCGGACCACGGCTGCCAGCGCGTTCACGGCACTGCCCGGGCTGGCAAAACACGGCAGCGCCTGCTGGAGTCCGCCCACCGCGGGTTCCGAACCGGCGCCGGATTCATCACCGGTTGCCAGCAGTCCGTCGGATCGTTCCGCCAGGTCGAGCACGCCGGTAAAGGAGGCAACCACCGGTTTGCCCGCCTCTTCGGCGCATTCGCGCAGCACTTCGGCCAGCACCGAGGTCGGGATTCCGGTGGCGGGGAGCAGGGTGACGACGGCGGCGTGCACCTCGGGTGCCGACAGCGCCTGCCGCACCCGCTGGCGAAGCACCGGCAGCGCTTTGGACTGCCCGGTGTTCAGGTCCATCCCGGTTTCCAGCCGGACCACGTCCAGCTGGTGGGCCTTGGCGGCGTCGGCCACCACGTTGCCCAGTGCCAACGAGTTGCTGAAGACGGCCAGATTGGCGCCGGCCGGGAGCGGCTGGCTGACCAGGATCTGCGCCACGTCCATCAGCTCTTCGTTGGTTTCCACGCGGATCACGCCGGACTGGCGGAACATCGCGTCCAGCGCGCCGATCGGCGCCTGGGTGGTCCGCACCGCGTGGCCCGGCGGAAGCTGCAGTCCCATCACGTCGGACTTGGCCACGATGACGGGCTTGCTGAGCGAGAGCCGGCGGGCGATCCGGGAAAATTTACGCGGGTTGCCGATGGATTCCAGGTACAGCCCCACCGCCTTGGTGGCCGCGTCGTCTTCCCAGTACTGCATCACGTCGTTGCCGGAGACGTCGGCCCGGTTGCCGCCGGAGACCATGGAGGACAGGCCAAGCCCGCGCCGGCTGGCGGCGGTGTAGAGCAGCACACCGATAGCTGCCGACTGGCTGAACAACCCAAGCGGTCCACGGGGCGGCATCGCAGGCGCCATGGACGCATTCAGCGCGACCGCCGGATCGGTATTCAGGAGTCCCAGCGAACCGGGGCCGATCACGCGCATGCCGTGGGCGCGGGCGTGGCGGACCAGTTCGCGCTGCCGCTGCAGTCCTTCGTTGCCGGCTTGGGAGAAACCGTCGCTGGCCACCAAAATCCCCTTGACCCCGGCGGCAGCACATTCGCGTGCCACCTTGGTTACTTCTTCGTAGGGGACGGCAACGACGGCGAGTTCCACCGGGTCCGGGACCTCCGCGATGGTCCCGTAGGAGATCATGCCGTTCAGTTCAAAGGCCTGCGGGTTGATGGCATAGACGGGGCCGGTGAATCCGGCTTCGATGATGTTCTCCAGCAGCGAGTAGCCCACGCTGCCCCAGTCCCGGCTGGCGCCGATCACCGCCACGGATCCGGGCGCGAGCAAGGCGGCAACGCTCTTTGCCTCGGCCCGGTGTTCGCGGGCGGCCATGACGGCACGGGACCGTTCGGTCGGATCAAGGTCGAACTCCAAGGCGACCACACCGTCGTCGAAGTGGCGCCGTACTTCATAGCCCGCGTCGTTGAAGACGGTGATCATCTTCCGGTTCTCCGGCAGCACCTCGGCGGAAAACTTGCTGATGCCGTTCTCCCGGGCGGCAGCCGCCAGGTGCTCCAGCAGAATGGATCCCAGTCCGCGCCCCTGGTGGGCGTCCGAAATGTTGAAGGCAACCTCGGCCTCGGACGGATCGTTGAGCCGGTCATAGCGGCCGATCCCGATGATTTCGTCGCCGATGGTGGTCACGAAGGCCACGCGGTTGACATAGTCGACGTTGGTGAAGCGGGCCAGTTCGCGCGCGCTGAGCTTGGCCTTGAAGGTGAAAAAACGCAGGTAGATGGAGCTTTCCGATTGCCCCACGTGGAAGGCCTGCAGCGCCTCGGCGTCGGCCGGGACTATGGGGCGCAGGTGCGCCGTCCCGCCGTCGCGCAGCACGACATCCGCTTCCCAATAATCCGGATAATCCGGGGAATCAGCCTCTTGCGCCATAAACTCACTGTATCCGCAACTTTTAACTAAGGACCGAAGCACTACCCATGCCCCGTCGCCAGACTCCAGCCCCCGAAGAGGACTTCACGGAGAACATCGTCGATATTGACGTGACCTCCGAGATGGAAGGCTCCTTCCTCGAATACGCCTACTCGGTCATCTACTCGCGCGCCCTGCCCGATGCCCGCGATGGGTTGAAGCCGGTGCAGCGCCGCATTCTGTACATGATGTCCCAGATGGGGCTACGGCCGGACCGGGGGCATGTGAAGTCCGCCCGCGTGGTCGGCGAAGTGATGGGCAAGCTCCACCCGCACGGCGACGCCGCCATCTACGACGCGATGGTGCGCATGGCGCAGTCGTTCTCGCTGCGGATGCCGCTGATCGACGGGCACGGCAACTTCGGATCGCTCGACGACGGTCCGGCGGCGCCGCGGTACACCGAGGCGCGGCTGGCGGCCCCGGCGCTGGCGCTGACGGACCATCTGGACGAAGACGTGGTGGACTTCGTTCCCAACTACGACAACCAGCTGATGCAGCCGGAGGTACTCCCGGCCGCCTTCCCGAACCTGCTGGTCAACGGCTCCTCCGGCATCGCCGTGGGCATGGCCACCAACATGGCTCCGCACAACCTGGGCGAAGTGATCGCCGCGGCCCAGTACCTGATCGCCAATCCGGAAGCCACGCTCGAGGACATCATCCGGTTCGTCCCGGGACCGGATCTGCCGTCGGGCGGCAAGATCGTGGGGCTGGACGGCATCCGGGACGCCTACGCCACCGGCCGCGGCTCGTTCAAGACCCGCGCCAAGGTGGAGGTTGAAAAGCTCACCGCCCGCCGCACCGGCCTGGTGGTCACGGAACTGCCCTACGGCGTCGGCCCGGAAAAGGTGATCGAGAAGATCAAGGACGCGGTCACGTCCAAGAAGCTGCAGGGTATCAGCGACATTGTGGACCTGACCGACCGGCAGCACGGCCTGCGCCTGGTCATTGAGCTGAAGAACGGCTTCAATCCGAACGCGGTGCTCGCCCAGCTGTACCGCTATTCGCCGATGGAAGACTCTTTCGGCATCAACAACGTCACGCTGGTGGACGGGCAGCCGCGCACGCTGGGCCTGTTGGAGCTGCTGCGGGTTTACGTGGACCACCGCATCGGCGTGGTCCGCCGGCGCACCGCGTTCCGGCTGGGCAAGAAGAAGGACCGCCTGCACCTGGTCGAAGGCCTGTTGATTGCCATCGTGGACATCGACGAGGTCATCCAGATCATCCGGTCCTCGGACGAGGCCGCCGCCGCCCGCGAACGGCTGATGGCCATCTACGATTTGTCCGAGATCCAGGCCAACTACATCCTGGAACTGCGGCTCCGCCAGCTGACCAAGTACTCCCGGATCGAGCTGGAGAAGGAACAGGACGAACTGCGCCGCGAGATTGCGGAGCTGGAGGAGATCCTGGCCAACGAGTCCACGCTGCGCCAACTGGTCTCCACCGAACTGGGCGAGGTATCCGCGCTCTACGCCACGCCGCGGCGGACCGTGCTGCTCGAATCGGAGGCCGCTGCCCCACTGCGCGGCACGGCACTGCCGGCCCCCGCCGCCGCGGGCAAGAACGCCAAGGCGGCCCTGCCGCTGCAGATAGCCGACGACCCGTGCTGGGTGCTGCTCTCCGCGTCCGGCCAGCTGGCCCGCACGGTGGACCAGGAGCCCTTGGCGGACGGCCAGCGGATCCGGCACGACACCCTGCTGTCCGTGGTGAAGACCACGGCGCGGGCCGAGATCGGAGCCGTCACCTCGCTGGGCCGGATGCTGCGGCTTCCGGTGCTGGACATGCCGGTGCTCGCTGGGGCGGCCGGCTCCCCGAATCTGGCCGGCGGCGTTCCGGTCAAGGAGTTCATCACGCTCGCGAAGGGCGAATCCCTGGTGGCGCTGGCGCCGCTGGACAAGGTGCTGGCCATCGGCACCGCGCAGGGCGTGGCCAAGCGCGTCACCCCGGAGTACCCGCTGAACCGGGAGGACTGGGAGATCATCGCGCTCAAGCCCAAGGACTACATTGTGGGCCTGAGCGTGCCGGCCGACGACGACGAGCTGGTCTTCATCACGCGCCAGGCACAGCTGCTGCACTTCCCGGCATCCACGGTCCGGGCCCAGGGACGCACTGCCGGCGGCGTGGCGGGGATCAAGCTGGCCGTCGACGATTCGGTAGCGTTCTTCGGCTCGATCGCGGCTTCAGATGCGGCCGCCGTCGTCGTCACCGTTGCATCCACGCAGGACGCCCTGCCGGGAACCTCCCCAGGGTCCGTCAAGGTCACCCCGTTCGCCGAGTACCCGGCGAAGGGCCGGGCCACCGGTGGCGTCCGCGCACACCGCTTCCTGAAGGGCGAAGACGTGCTCACGCTGGCTTGGGCGGGGCACGGTCCCGCGAAGGCCAGTTCCGCCAACGGGGCCTCGCGGGCCTTGCCCACCGAACATGGCCGCCGCGATGGATCCGGCATACCGCTGTCCCAGTCGGTGGACGCCGTCGGCCCGTCCTTGTCCGGCCTGTCCTTGTCTGATCCGTCCTTGTCGCTGCAGGAGCCGGAAGACTCGTAGGCTGGCAGCATGCCGATCACTCCCGACAGCAAAGACTGGACCTGGGTCACCGAACGGCCCTGTCCCGAATGCGGCTTCGATCCGGCCGGCATCACGCCGGACCGGATCGGCCCAGCGGTGCTGGCCTCCGTGCCGCGCTGGCAGGCCGCCCTGGCGGAGCCGGGGGTGGGCATCCGCCCGGACAACAGCACCTGGTCCGTCCTGGAGTACGCGGCCCACGTGCGCGATCTCTGCCTGGTATTCGAAACCCGGCTGCAGCTGATGCTGGGCCAGGACAATCCCGGCTTCCCGGACTGGGACCAGGATGCCGCCGCGGTGGAGGGACAGTACGCCAGCCTGGATCCGCTCGCCGTGGCGCAGGAACTGGCCGCGTCGGCAGCCGATGCGGCGGCCGGCTTCAATGCCGTAACCCCGGCTGAGTGGGACCGGAGCGGCACGCGCAGCAACGGCTCGGTTTTCACGGTCACCAGCCTGGGCAGCTATTTACTGCACGATGTCATTCACCACCTGCACGACGTCGGCGCGTAGCGGTCGCACGAACCAACGCACGACGGCGGCGCGCAGCGCCTGCCGCCGCGGTGCGGCCCGTGCCGGGTCAGGCCAGTCAGGTCAGCGGCAGTTCGTAGTCCAGGTAGCGCTTGGTCGGCACGTAGCCCATCCGGGTGTAGAGGTCCAGCGCCCCGCTGGGGTTCTCGGTATCCACGCCCAGTCCCGCATGTGCCATCCCGCCGGCCCGGAACCGGCGCATGGCTTCGGCCAGCAGCGACTGGGCGAGCCCGCGGCCGCGCCACGGCCTGCGGACGCCCAGCAGGTTGGTGAAGCCTTCGTCGTACCCCGACTGGTTTTTGTACTCCGGATCGAAGCTGGCCACCTGGTACGCCACCGTCTCGCCGGAGGCGGCCTCCACCACCGACATGCTCCATTCCGGCTTGGTCTCCGGGTGCTGCACCAGGGTCTTCCACCGGCGCTCGTCCCGTGGCTCGCTGCCCCAGTGGTCCGCGAACGCCTCGTTGTGGGCCAGCCGCACGGCGTCGCTGTCGCCCGGGTCCAGGTCCACAAACACGAAGCCCTGCGGCAGCGGCGCGTCCGGAATCTCCTGGAGCGGCCGGGTCATTTCGGTGAAGTAGCGCACCACCTTGGCGCCCACCGCGGCCATCAGCGCGTTGTGCGCCGGATCGTGTTCCTCGGTGCTGCTCCGCAAGACGCCGCCGGTGATGCCGGCCGCGCCGAACCGGCGCCGCTGGCAGTCGGCCTGCCACGCGTAAAGCGCCCTGCCGATGCCGCGGCGGCGCCAGTCCGGATCAACGCCGCCCCAGGTGTGGGCGACTGGCGAGCCGGCGTTCGCGTAGACCCGGCCCACCGCACGCGCGGTCCCGTCGGCATCCAGCCCGATGGCGGTGTACTCGGCCGGGTTGTTGGCAGGGTCGTCGAATGCCTCCGCCAAATCCGCCTTCGTCTCGGTCCACACGGGCTTGTCCACCGCGGCCATCCGATGGATCAACTGGTGCCAGCCGTCAATGTCCGCTTCCGTCATGGCCCGCCAGTGCAGTCCTCCGCCGGGATCGGCCGGGAGGTCGGGATTCGTCATTGCCTCAGCCTAAGGCAGCAGCGTACCTGCCGGTAGACATCCGCAGCCGGTGGTCGCACCACTGGGCCTGGCGCTCGTCGTGGGTCACCATGACCACTGCTTTCCCGGCGAGTGCCCGCCGCAGATCCAGCAGCAGGTCGTCCGCCGCCTCGCGGTCCAAATGGGCGGTCGGTTCGTCCAGCAGCACCACGTCTGAGTCCGCCAGCAGCGCCCTGGCCACGGCCACCCGCTGCCGCTGGCCGCCGGAGAGGAAGTGCCCGCCCGGGCCGATCCGGGTGTCGAGGCCCTCCGGCAGCTCGGCGAGGAATCCGCCGAGTCCCACGGCGGTCAGCGCCGAGCGCATCTGCTCCTCGCTCGGCGCCTCTTCAGGCCGCCGGGCCAGCAGCAGGTTGGCCCGCACCGTCGAGTTGAACAGGTGCGCCTCCTGCGGCATCCAGGCGATGGCGGAGCGCGGCGCATCGGCGGCCGTGCCGTTGACCAGATACTGGCCGGACGCCAGCGGCAGGAAGCCCAGCAGCACGCCCAGCAAGGTGGACTTTCCGCTGCCCGACGGTCCGGTCACGGCCAACCATTGCCCGCGCTCCACCCGCAGGTCTACTCCGGCAAAAGCGTCCTGCGCCGCGTCGGGATACCGGTAGGACGCGTCCCGCAGCTCCAGCGTTTCGACCGCGTGCCCGGCCGCCACGTCGGCCGGGATCGCGGTGCTGCCCAGATCCGGCGCCACCCGCGCACCGGCGGCGCGCCAGGCACCCCATTGCTGCACGGCGGTGTTGACTGCCATGAACGGCTCCACCAGCGCCAACTGCATGAGGACGACGACGGCGGCCACCCCCGGCGCGGTGCCGCCGGCGGCTCCAATCATCACCACCGCGGCCAGCGAACAGGCCAGGGCGGTCAGTCCGTGGCCTAGTCCTTGGGCCCAGGCACTGCGCTGCACTGCCGCCGTCGCCTGCCGGTCCAACCGACGGGCCCGCTGCAGCAGCGGCCGGGCGGCGGTGTTGGCAGCCAGATCCGGCGCGGCTGCCAGCAACCGTGTCACGGCATTCAGCGACCTGCCCTTGAGCTGAACGTTGGCAGCCTGCGCGTGGCGGTCCACCCAACGCGTCACGGCCGGCGCCAGCACCACGCAGACTGCCGAGAGCAGCAACTGCCAGCCGAGGGCCGCAGGCATCAGCAGCGCCGTGGCCACACAGGAGGCCGCAGCCACCAGCAGGCCCACCAGCGGGGCGAAGACGGCCCGCGGCGCCACATCGCGCAGTTCGTCCACATCTCCGACCAGACGTTCCAGGGCGCCACCGCCGCGCGCCAGCCGCCGCCAGGCTGCCGGTCGCTGCAGCAGTCCGTTCCACAGCCGGATCCGCAGCCGGTCGGTGCTTTCGAAGACCGCGTCGTGCAGCTTCAACCGTTCCTGGTACCGCAGCACCGAGCGTCCGATGCCGAAGAACCGGACGCCGACAATGGACGTCATCAGGTGCAGGATCGGGGGTTGCTCGCTGGCGTAGACAATCAGCCAGCCGGACAGACCGGCCAGCGAGACGGCGAAGAGTGCCGCGCCGAGGCCAAAGCACAGCGCTGCCAGGAACCGCGGGCTCCATGGCCGCAGCAGGGCCACTTGCCGCCACAGGCCAGGTCCGGCCGCGGGGACGTCCTCGTCCGGCGCGTCCGTCCGGCCGCCCGGTGCCTCGGCCGCAGGATCGGTGTGGTCGGTGTCCGGCTCAGCGGCAGCGGCCACAACATGGCCCGACGGCCGAGCGGCGGGGGCGGCTTCCCCGCGGGACGGGACCACCGGCACCACGTGGTCGGCGAGCGCCGCCGTGTCCGGGTCATGGGCCACCAGCACGGTGGTCACGCGGCCCCGAAGCCCGGCCAGCGCCGCCTCAATGGCGCGCGCACTCTGCTCGTCCACATGGGCCGTGGGTTCATCGGCGAGCAGCACATCCACGCCGGGGACGTGTTCGATCCGTGCCAGCGCCCGCGCCACCGCCACCCGACGCAGTTCGCCGGGGCTGAGGTCGCCGGTGTCAGCGTCCGCCAGGCTGGCGGCGTTCACGCGTGACAGTGCTTCCGTCGCTGCCGCCCGCCCGGCCGGTCCGGTCAGGCCCGCATACAGTGCCACCTCTTCCGCCGCCGTCGCTTCCGAGGGAACCGGATGTTGCGGAATCCAGGCAATCCGGCCGCGGTGGATGCCGGACACTTCCCCGGCCAGCCGGATGCCCGCGCCGTCGCGGCGCAGACCGGCCAGCACTTCCAGCACGGTGCTTTTGCCGCCACCGCTCGGTCCGGACAGGGCGGTGATACGGCCCGCCGGCGCGGTGAAATCCAGCCCTTCCACTATTTGCCCCCGCCCGGGGTACCCTGCGGACAACCCGGACACCCGCACTTCCGGTGCTCCCCCGCCTGCCGCAGGCACGGGACCGGCAGCGGGCACCAGCGGCCGGCCGGCCGGCGCGTCCAGCACGGCCTTGCTGCGCTTGAGCGATTCCAGTCCGTCTTCGCTCGCATGGTGCGCCGAGCCGAGATCGCGCAGCGGCTGGAAACAGTCCGGCGCCAGGATCAGCGCCAGCAGCCCGGCTTCCAGTTCCATCCCGCCATAGACCAGCCGGATGCCCACGAACACGGCCACCACGGCCACGGAAATGGTGGCGATCAGCTCCAGCGCCAGCGAGGAGAGGAAGGCTACCCGCAAGGTGGCGATGGTCCGTTCGCGGTAGGCGCTGGCGACATCGCGCAGCGCCCTGGTCTGTGCCGCCTCCCGGCCCAGGCCGACCAGGACGGGAAGCCCGCGGGCCAATTCCAGCAGGTGGTCGGAAAGCCGGTCCAAGGCCGCGGCGGCTTGTTCCGTCCGGTCTTCGGTGTGCTTGCCGATCAGGATCATGAAGACCGGCACCAGTGGCAGCGTGAGCACCACGATCAGTGCGCTCACCCAGTCCGCGGTCAGGATCCGCAGCCCCACCAGCAGGGGTACCACGGCACAGGTCACCAGTGCCGGCAGGTACTTGGTGTAATAGTCGTCCAGGTTGTCCAGGCCCCGGGTGGCCAGCACGCTCAGGGCGCCGTCACCGGTGGAGTTCGCTCCGTCAGAGGTGGCACCTCCATCGTCCAGGATCCGCGCGGAGAGGCGGGCCCGCAGGTCCTCCTTGACTCCGGCTGCGGCCCGCTGTGCCGCCACATCCTGGCCCCAGGCCGCCGCCGCTCGCAGCAGGGCGCCGATGACGCCGGGCAGCAGCACCCCGTCCCAGCTAAAGGTCCCGGCCGCCAAGCCGGCCACCCCGCTGGCCACCGCCGACGCGAGCAGCACCAGCCCGGCGGCTTTGACCGCCGCGGCCAGTCCCAGCAGGTACAGCGCGCGTTTGCCGGCGGCGCCCACCGGCAGCATGGGTTTCACTGTGCTTCCTTCACTGTGCTTCCTTTACTGTGCGACGACGGCGTGTGCGGCGGGGATGGCTGACGAGCTCACCCGTTTGCGGAACACCCAGTAGGTGTAGCCCTGGTAGACCAACACGGCCGGGATGCCGAACAGCGCCACCACGCTCATCACGCCCAACGTGTAGTCGGAGGACGAGGCGGATTCCACCGTCAGGCTGAACGCCTCGTCGAGGGTGGAGGGCAGCACCGTGGGGAACACCGCGGTGAAGATCGTCACCGTCCCGGCGACCAGGAAGATGCCGAGCCCGGCGAAGGAGAGTCCGTCCCGGCCGGCTTTGGCCAGCAGCCAGGCGGCCACCGCGCCGACAGCGGCAACCAGCAGTGTCACTACGGTGACCGTCTTGCCGTTGCGCAGCACCAGCGCCGCAGCCCACGCGGCCATCGGCAGCAATCCCACCGGCAGCCAGCGCAGCACCAGTGCCTTGGCCCGCAACCGGACGTCGCCGTCGGTCTTCAAGGCCAGGAACGCTGCCGCGTGCACCAGGCAAAAGCCCACCACGGCCAGCCCGCCGAGCACGGCGTAACCGTTGAACCAGGCGAATGCTCCTCCCACCCGGTCGCCGTTGGCGTCGAGGGGCAGCCCGGTGGTGGTCAGGCCCAGCATGGCGCCGACCCCGAAGGCTGCGACCAGCGAGCCCAGCGCAATCGCCCAGTCCCAGCCGGACCGCCAGCGGTCGGAGTCCACCTTGCCGCGGTATTCGATGCCAACGGCGCGGAAGATCAGGGCCAGCAGCACCAGGACCAGGGGCAGGTAGAGGCCGGAGAACAGCGCGGCATACCACTGCGGGAAGGCCGCAAACGTGGCGGCCCCCGCGGTGATCAGCCAGACTTCGTTGCCGTCCCAAACCGGGCCGATCGTGTTCAGCAGCACGCGGCGTTCGGTGTTGTTCCGGGCGAAGCCGCGCATCATCATGCCGACGCCCAGGTCGAAGCCTTCCAGGAACAGGTAGCCGGTCCAGAAGAAGGCGATGACGATGAACCAGACAGTGGGCAGGGTTTCCATGTAGTCCTCTTATCGTTCCGTGGGAGATAAGTTCAGTAGGCGAAGCTGAGCACATCATCGGCGCCGCTGTCCTTGCCGCGGCCGCCGGTGCCGCCGTCCGGGCCACCGTCGTCGTCCTTCTCCGCGCCTTCCGCGGTCGATCCGTGCAGCAGTTCAGGCATCGCCGAGGGCACACCGCCGCGGCAATAGGTCGCGAGCAGCTTCACTTCCACCACCAGCAACGCGCCGTAAACCAGCGTGAAGGCACTCAGCGAGAAGATCAGCTCCGCCAGCGAGACGCCCGGCGAGACCGCGGCGGCGGTGAACATGAAGACGTTGTCGATGCCGTCCGGATCCGGGTTGGGCGCGACGACGAACGGCTGGCGGCCCATTTCCGTGAAGATCCAGCCGGCCGAGTTCGCGCCGAACGGCGCCAGGATGCCGAACACGGCCAGCCGCATCAGCCACTTCGACTCGGGCACGGTGCCCTTGCGCACCACCCATAGGGCGACGACGGCGGCGGCCGCTGCCAGCATGCCGAAGGTGATCATGATGCGGAAGCCCCAGTAGGTAACCTCCATGACCGGCACGTAGTCGATTTCGGTGCCGGCACGCTCGCCGTAGATCGGATTGTCCGGCAGGTGGGTGCCAAAGCGTTCCTGGTACTCCGGCAGCAGGGTGTTGATGCCGCGGATGTCGGTGTCGAAGTCGCCGTTGGCCAGGAAGGAGAGCATCCCGGGCAGTTCCGCCACGGCCACCATGTCGCTGCAGTCGTTGGACCCGAGGTCGCCGACCGAGAGGATGGAGAAGCCGGTGCCGTCGTGGCAGGCGGCCTCGGCGGCGGCCATCTTCATGGGCTGCTGGTCAAACATAAGCTTGGCCTGCAGGTCACCCGTGAGGGAGACCCCGGCAAAGGAAACAACCGCGACGACGGCGCCGATCCGCAGCGAGCGGAGCCAGACCTTGTGGTCGGCCGCGTCACGGCCGCGGGCTGGATCCGAACCGACGACCACGCGGCCGTCAGCACCGACGGTGTCGATGCCGTCGCGGCGGCGCTTCCACAGGTGGTACCAGCTGACGCCCAGCAGGAAGCCACCGGCAACCGAGAGTGCGCCGAAGATCGTATGCGGGAAGGCCACCAGCAGGGTGTTGTTCGTCAGCACGGCCCAGACGTCCACCATGACCGGCCGCCCGTCGATCATTTCGACGCCGACCGGGTGCTGCATCCAGGAGTTGGCGGCCAAAATGAAGTAGGCCGAAGCGATGGTGGCCAGCGAGGCACACCAGATGCTGAGCAGGTGCACGGCCTTGGGCAGCCGGCCCCAGCCGAAAATCCACAGGCCCAGGAAGATGGATTCCACGAAGAACGCCAGCAGGGCTTCCATGGCCAACGGGGCGCCGAAGACGTCGCCGACGAAGCGGCTGTACTCGCTCCAGGCCATGCCGAACTGGAACTCCTGGACCAGGCCGGTGGCCACGCCCATGATGAAGTTGATCAGGAACAACTTGCCCCAGAACTTGGTCATCCGCAGGTACTGGTCCTTGCCGGTGCGATACCACGCCGTGTGCATGATCGCGACCAGCAGCCCCAGACCAATGGTCAAGGGCACCATCAGGAAGTGATACACGGTGGTGATGCCGAACTGCCACCGCGCGATTTCCAGTGCTTCCAACCCGTGCCTCCCGGACTGACGTGCTTCCCGGACGAGTCCGGAACCATTTCTACAACCTGTAGAACTTAATCTTCTACGTACTGTAGAACATTTGCCCGAAAGACGGTAAATTAGAGACCAAGAGCACGGTCGCGGGAAGGTTCCGCAGGCCGTGGATGCGACGTTAAGAGACGAAAAGGAACCAAATGGCTACTCTCGGAGATCTGGAACGGGCAGTCATGGACGTGCTGTGGTCCCAGAACGCCGCCGATTCTGAAGAAACCGGGCTGACGGCCAACGAACTGCGCGACCTGCTGGCACAGACCACCGCCGACGGAGCGGACGGCAAGGAACTGGCCGTTACGACGGTTCTGACAGTGCTGTCCCGGCTGGAGAAAAAGGGACTGGTCCAGCGCGGCCGGGATATCCGCCCACACCGCTACCGGGCTGTCACCAGCCGCGAAGAGCACACCGTGGAGCTGATGCATGAGGTTTTGGGCTCGGCGCCGGACCGCGAGGCCGTCTTGGCCCGCTTCATCGGCACGGTCAGCGAGCAAGAGGCCGAGGCACTGCGCAAGATCCTCTCCTCCAGCTAAAGCCGCATGTTCCTGGCCTCCTACCTGCTGGCCGCCTTGGCGGTAATTCTGGCGTGGCCGGCTCCCATCATGCTCTCGCGGGCACGCTGGACCGCCCGCAGCCCCGAGACGGCACTGGTGCTGTGGCAGGCCATCGCCTTGGCCGGCGGGTTGTCCATGATCGGCGCCATGCTGACGTGGGGGCTGGAACCGCTGGGGGAAAACCTGCTCCAGGGTCTCCGTGGCCTGACCGGCCTGCTGCTGGACGACAGCCCTGCTGCCGGACTTGACCTGATTCACGTGTTCGCGCTCAGCGCGGCCCTGCTGCTGACCGTCCATTTGGTCTTCACTTTGCTGCTGACCTACTACAAGATCCGCAAACAGCGCGGCCGGCACCGCGACCTGCTGAACTTGCTCAGCTCCCCGTCCGCAGACTCCCCGCGGACCCTGGTGATCAACCATCCGGCGCCGGTCGCCTACTGCCTGCCGGGCGGCGGCGGCTCGGTCACGGTGCTCTCCAACGGACTGCTCGAGTTACTCTCCCCCGAGGAGCTGCAGGCCGTGATGACGCACGAAAAGGCGCATCTGGACCAGCGCCACGACCTGCTGTTATGGGCCTTCGCGGCCTGGCGGTCAGCGCTGCCGTGGCTCCCCACCTCGAAGCTGGCCCGGACGGCCGTGAACGAACTGACCGAGATGCTCGCAGACGATCACGCCTTGAAGACCTCGGACCGTGAGACACTCGTGCGGGCCATCGCCGTCGTCGCGGCGGGCGAGCGGCCGCAGCCAGGGGCAGGGGCCGTGGCCACTGGCGTCGGCGACCCTGCCAAGGCGTTGCTCGGCGCCGCAGAGACGGAAACCTTCGTCACGGCACACCGGCTGCGGCGGCTGCTCTCCCCCGTTCCAGGCCTCGGCCGCCCCGCGCAATCGGCGGTGCTGCTGGGTTCGGCGCTGCTGCTGGCGGTGCCGACCGTGCTGCTGGTGGCGCCCGGTCTGGCGTCTTAGGCGTCGATCCGTTCACGGTCCAGCATGGAGGCTCCTGCAACGATGAACTCCTTGCGCGGTGCCACATCCGACCCCATCAACAGGTCGAAGGACCGTTCGGCGGCTTCGGCATCCTCGACCCGCACCCTGCGCAACGTGCGATGCCTCGGTTCCATGGTGGTTTCGGCCAACTGGTCGGCGTCCATCTCGCCCAGCCCCTTGTACCGCTGGATCGGCTCCTTGTACTTCCGTCCGTCCTGCTCCAGGGTGGCGAGCAGCTTGTGCAGCTCGTTTTCAGAATAGGTGTAAACGACTTCGTTGGCTTTGGATCCGGCGTTGATGATCTCCACCCGGTGCAGCGGCGGCACCGCGGCGTAGACCCGGCCGGCATCCACCAGCGGCCGCATGTAGCGGAAGAAGAGGGTCAACAGCAGCGTGCGGATGTGCGCGCCGTCGACGTCGGCGTCGGTCATCAGGACGACCTTGCCGTAGCGGGCGGCATCCAACTGGAAACTGCGGCCGGATCCGGCCCCCACCACCTGGATGATGGCGGCGCATTCGGCGTTGTTCAGCATGTCTCCGACGGAGGCCTTCTGAACGTTGAGGATCTTGCCGCGGATCGGCAGCAGCGCCTGATGGTCCGAGGAGCGAGCCAGCCGGGCGGTGCCCAGGGCACTGTCGCCCTCCACGATGAACAGCTCGGACCGTTCGACCTCGTTGGTGCGGCAGTCGATCAGCTTTGCGGGCATGGTGGATGTCTCCAGCGCATTCTTCCGCCGCTGCGTCTCCTTGTGGACGCGGGCCGAGATGCGGGATTTCATCTCGCTGACGACCTTCTCCAGCAGCAGCGCGGATTGCGCCTTGTCCCCCCGGTTCGACGAACCGAGCTTCGCTGCCAGCTCCTTCTCCACCACGCGCGACACGATGGCCCGCACGGCCGAGGTGCCGAGGATCTCCTTGGTCTGGCCTTCGAACTGCGGCTCGGCCAGACGGACGGTGAGCACAGCGGTCAGGCCCGCGAAGACGTCGTCCTTCTCGATCTTGTCGTTGCCCGCCTTGAGCTTGCGGGCGTTGGCCTCGATCACCTTGCGGAAGGTCTTCAGCAGCGCCTGTTCGAAACCGCTTTGGTGCGTGCCGCCCTTGGGCGTGGCGATGATGTTCACGAACGAACGCACCGTGGTGTCGTAGCCGATGCCCCAGCGCAGGGCCACGTCCACCTCGCAGTCGCGGTCGACCTCGGTAATTTTGCTGTGGCCGTTTTCGTCGAGCACCGGGACGGTTTCCTTAAACTTGCCCGAACCGTGGAAGCGCCAGACATCGGTGACGGCACTGTCGTTGGCCAGGTAGTCGACGAACTCGGCGATGCCGCCGTCGTGGTGGAACACCTCTTCGAACGGACCGTTTTCGCCAGGGGTACCGGGCATCTTGCGCTCGTCGCGCAGCGTGATCTTCAGCCCGGGTACCAGGAAGGAGGTCTGCCGGGCCCGATTCTGCAGCTCTTCGTAGGAAAACTTCGCGTCAGGGGTGAAGATCTGCCGGTCTCCCCAGTACCGGATGCGCGTGCCGGTCACGCCGCGCTTGGCGGTCCCCACGACCTCCAGCTTGGAGCCGGTGACGAACGGCTCGAAGCTGGACTCCGGACCGGGCCCCTTGGCCGGGTCGATGAATTTTCCGGGCTCGCCGCGCCGGAAGGACATTCCGTAGGTCTTGCCGCCGCGGTCCACCTGGACATCCAGCCGGGAGGACAGCGCGTTGACCACGCTGGCGCCCACGCCGTGCAGGCCGCCGGAGGCGGTGTAGGAGCCGCCGCCGAACTTTCCGCCGGCATGCAGCTTGGTGAACACCACTTCGACACCGCTCAGACCGGTCTTCGGCTCAACGTCGACCGGAATGCCGCGGCCGTCGTCGTGAATCTCCACGGCCCCGTCCGGGTGCAGGGTGATCTTGATGCTCTGCCCGTAGCCTGCCAGGGCCTCGTCCACCGAGTTGTCGATGATTTCCCAGAGGCAATGCATCAATCCGCGGGAATCGGTTGAACCGATGTACATGCCCGGCCGTTTGCGGACGGCTTCCAGTCCTTCCAGGACGGAAAGATGGCGTGCTGTGTACTCAGACTTCGTTGGCGCCACGTGTAAAGGTGCTCCTTGGCAAGACAGAACTGCGGTTCCTAGCCGCGGCCCGCCGCGAATAACGGACCGTTACTAGGCTAATCCCCTTTGCCATCGCGCTGGTGCACCGCGCCGAGCCGAGGCGCGGCATGTGACGCAGCTCCCTGCTGTTACCCAGATGTGATACGCGGTGAGCGAAAGTGACCTAAAGATGCGAAGTTTTGCGGGGTCCGGATGGTTGTATGGATAGACGCACTCGTAAGGAGGTCATCATGACAACAGCAGTAGCCCCCCGTGAACTGACCGCAATGGACCGTTGCGACCGTTGTGGCGCTCAGGCCTATGTACGGGTGGTCCTGGCCTCCTCTGGCGGCGAACTCCTCTTCTGCGGGCACCACGCCCGGCAGCACGAGCCGCAGCTTCGCTCGAAAGCCTCGGAGTGGCAGGACGAAACCGGCCGCCTGACCGAAAAGGCCGGCGCCAGCGCCTCATAGGCCCTGCCGGAATAGCTGCCGGCGCAGCCTCACCGCGCGCGGCAAGGCTTGACAGGCACCCACGTTGAAGGGCGCCGTTCCCCCAAAGGGAACGGCGCCCTTTACTTGTCCGGTGGGCCGGCGGTTCCCGACGGCGGCACACCGCGGCTTGTTCTGCCGCGTCATCACCGATGCGTTTACGGCAGCAGGGCCGGTCCCCCTCTCGGTGAGCCGGCCCTGCTGCTGCATTGTGGAGTTGTGGGATCAGTCCAGGTAGTCGCGCAGTACCTGCGACCGCGACGGGTGCCGCAGCTTGGACATGGTCTTCGATTCGATCTGGCGGATGCGCTCACGCGTAACGCCGTAGACCTTGCCGATTTCGTCTAAAGTCTTCGGCTGACCGTCGGTCAGGCCGAAGCGCATCGCCACCACGCCGGCTTCGCGCTCGGACAGCGTGTCCAGCACGGAGTGAAGCTGCTCCTGCAGCAAGGTGAAGCTGACCGCGTCGGCGGGAACTACAGCTTCGGAGTCTTCGATCAAGTCGCCGAACTCCGAGTCGCCGTCTTCGCCCAGCGGCGTGTGCAGCGAGATCGGCTCTCGGCCGTACTTCTGGACCTCGACGACCTTTTCGGGGGTCATGTCCAGTTCCTTGGCCAGCTCTTCGGGCGTAGGCTCGCGGCCCAGGTCCTGGAGCATTTGGCGCTGCACGCGGGCCAGCTTGTTGATGACTTCCACCATGTGCACCGGGATGCGGATGGTGCGGGCCTGGTCCGCCATGGCGCGGGTGATGGCCTGACGGATCCACCAGGTTGCGTAGGTGGAGAACTTGAAGCCCTTGGTGTAGTCGAACTTCTCGACCGCGCGGATGAGGCCCAGGTTGCCTTCCTGGATCAGATCCAGGAACAGCATGCCGCGGCCGGTGTAGCGCTTGGCCAGCGAGACAACCAGGCGCAGGTTGGCTTCGAGCAGGTGGTTCTTGGCTCGCTTGCCGTCGTGGACAATCTGCTCCAGGTCACGGCGCAACCGCGTTTCCATGGTGCCGTCGTCCTTGGCCAGCTTCTCTTCAGCAAAGAGACCGGCCTCGATCCGCAGCGCGAGGTCGACTTCCTGCTCAGCGTTGAGCAGCGCGACCTTGCCGATCTGCTTCAGGTAGTCCTTGACGGGGTCCGCGGTAGCACCGGCGGAGACTACCTGCTGGGCGGGGGCATCGTCGTCGTCAGCATCGGAGTAGACGAAGCCGGAACCGGTTTCGCCTTCCTTGCCCTTCTTGGCACCGGCTTCCTCGGTAGCTTCGACATCTTCGTCCGCGGGATCCGTCTCTACTTCCGAATCTTCGTCGACTTCTTCCGTGGCCGCTTCGGCGGCGCCCGCATCCTTCTTGGCGGCAGCACCCGGCTTTCGGCCGCGCCGCTTGGGAGCGGCTTCTGCCGCTGCCGCTGACTGGGCGCCGGTGCGCTTGGCAGTCGCGGACTTCTTCGGAGCGGAGGCAGCAGTCTCCTCATCGGGAGCTGCAACAGTCTTCTTGTCCGGTGACACAGAGAACCTTTCGTACGGCGGTCTGTGACGCTACCTGCGGGCAACACCACTATGACCCTGTCAAGTCCGTGTTTGATTTCAAACCAAGTCACGGACACAGGGTCTGCATGGCATAACCTGATCCGCGGCTGCGGTATTCCCGAAGGAAGTACCGCTGTTTGAAACACGAACCCAACCGGGTCTCGGTTCCCATTGTCTCACGATTCAGTCCGCCGGAAGAACCGGATTTGGCCCCGCTTCCGTCGCGGCTACGCGGCCAAATGCCTCCGGCCGGGCCAAGCCGTCTCCCGCCGGCGCGCCCACATCGGCAGCATCCCGCTGCCCGCCAGTTCCTGAACCAGCTCGGCGAGCCGGTATCCGGGCAGTTCACGCAGACACGCCTCGGCGCGCTGGTGGGCATGCGAACCGCGGCCCCTGGCCCATTCGATCCAGGCGTGAAGCGTTCCGGCAGCAGCGCGCGAGCGGCCGGCCCCCACGGAATGTAGCTGTGCGAGTAATTGCGCCGTGGCGTCGACGCGCTCCCAATCCGGTGCCTGGTGCGAGTCACCGACCAGGATCTTCGACAGGTCCCGGGCTGCCGCAGGATCCCCGGTCTCCGGCAACGGGGCGCATTCCGCCTCCGCGTTTGTGCGGGGATCTGGCTCAGTGAGGAGCCCCGCCGCTCGCGCCCACAGGAAAGCGGTCTCGAGACCGCAACAGGCGAAGATGGCGATGGCGTCACGTACCGCGTTCTCGGTCAGGCTCGCGAGCAGGAAGGCTTGAGCTTGAGCAGTCATGCTGCCCGCCTGGTTCGCGGTCAAGGAATCCTCCCACCGGCGGAGGGTATAGAAGTAGAAAGACGGTGAAGTCCAGCTTCCGGCAAGTCCGTCGGCCAACTGGCCTGTCTCCCCCTGTAGGGCCGCCGGCGGATACGAGACCGCGGATGCGGCACCCGAAGGCGTTTCTCCGGCAGATCCAGTCTGGATGGACCCGGCAGTTGGGTGTGCCCTGCGGGACGTTGCCGGCGCTGGCCCGGCTGTGGCCTCCGCCGCCGACGCCGCATACGTGCTGCCGTTGTAGACGAGTTCGGCATTCAATGCGCTGTCCCGGATCTGCGACACCGGTCGCCCGGGCAACGGGCAGCAGGCGGTGTCGGGGCAGTACAGTTCGCGCCAATGTCTATTGCCGACCGTCCAGCCGCTGCGCACCGGCAGCCCAACGGCATCCAAGGAACGGCCGAGGGCGGCAACGAGTTCGGCATGTGGCGGCCGGTCCGGCGTGCGCCATGCATGGTCGGTGTAGAGGATTAACAGCGAGGAGTCTGCGTCCTCATCGGAACGCAGGTAGCCAGCCGCGGTGTCGGCGAACAAATCCAGGTGGCAGTTGTCCCCGATATCGGGAAGATCCAGGCGCAGAGTGGCGCCGAGGCGGCCGCTGGAGAGGGACAAGAGCACCACGCTGCGGGAGGGCATGAATCCCAGCGTGTGCGGCACGAAGCTCAGGACGTCGACGGACTGGCGTGCCGTGAATCTCTTTTTCTCCATGGCAGGAGCTTGCCGCCCCGGCGTCTTCAGCGGCTACGCAACGGATGGAGCATGTGGACAAAGGGGGTCGCTGCGGGCCCTGTGGAGGGAAGCTGGTCAGCCGCGCCGGCTTCCGCCGCTCCCCCGGCGTTCCCGGATCCGTTCGCGCTGCCTGCGCCGCTCCCTGGCCAGTGCATCCCGCAGCGGCGGCACAATGACTCCGCCATGGGACATCCGTGTCCGCACCCGTTTGCGCACCGTCAAAATAGCCAGCGTGCCGCCGATCAGGAAGACAAATTGGATGCTGAAGGCCAGCTTGAACGAGTCCAGCGCATACAGCTCGCCCTGCGAGAAACCGCTGGCCAGCAACGCATCCAGCACAATCCCCATGCCGAACATCACCAGCAGCGCAGAAATGAAACCACCGACGTTGACGATGCCGGTGGCCGTGCCGGCCCGGCTGAGCGGATTGAACGTCCGCGCGAAATCGAAGCCGATCATGGATCCCGGGCCTCCGACGGACACCGCCATCACCAGCAGCAATAGCAGCCAGAACGGTGCAGGGCCGGGATATAGCAGCACACACAGCCATGCGGCCGACATTGTTCCAATGATCAGCAGGACCATGGTGGAGCGTCGCAACGGATGCCGGCCCACCCAGCCGCCCAGTAACGGACCCGCAACGAAGGATGTCAGCACCGCTACCGTCATCAGCGCAGAGGCTGCCGACGGGCTCAGACCCTGGGCGGAGACGAGGAACGGGTAGCCCCACATGAGCATGAAGACATTGGCCGGGAACTGGACCGTGAAATGAGTCCACAGCCCCAGCCTGGTGCCTGGTTCCCGCCAGGCGTCGGCTAGGGATGCCCCGGTCTGGCGCAGGGTCGGCGGCAACCGCTTCTTAAGTTGCGCCGGCTCATTGCGGACCACGGCGAGCGCCAGCACGAAGGCCAGGGCGGACATCGCGGCCACGGAGAGGAACGCCGGCGTCCAGCCCGCAAGGTTAAGGATTGCCACGAAGGGGATGACGCTGATCAGTTGGCCGATTTGGCCCAGCTGGCCGGTGAGCTGGGTCAACAGTGGAATGCGCTTCGCACTGAACCAGCTGGGCAACAGCCTCAGCACCGACACGAAGGTCATCGCGTCGCCGGCTCCCACGAGGATGCGGCCTATCAGCCCCTCCGGAACGGACGATGCAAAGGCCAGTGCGGTTTGCCCGGCCAACATCAGCAGGGCTCCACCGGCCACCATCATCCGCGGCCCGTACTTGTCCACCATCAGGCCGACGGGGATCTGCAGCCCTGCGTACACCACCAGCTGGACCACGGTGAAGGTCGACAGCGCGGCGGCCGTGGCGTCGAAGCGTTCGGTGGCCTGCAGGCCGGCTACGCCGAAAGAGGTGCGCTGGGTGATCGCGACCAGATAAGCGAAGATCCCGCTTCCCCACACCCACCATGCACGCCGCGAATCCATTGCTCCAATATTGCCCGCTTCCCGGGGCGCAGGACTAATCGGAGGTTCCGGGCTCGGCGGAAGACTCCTTGCCCCCGTCGACGCCGCCGGCGGGCTGCGTGGCGAGGAATGCTTCTACCGCGGCGCCGAGCTCGTCGGCGTCGGGAAGCTCTTCGTTGTCCTTGACCAGCAGGGAACGGCGCTCTTCGTGCCCGGCATATTCGTCGTAGCGCTCTTCGAGGCGGACCACGACGCGCTGGACATCGGCTGAGTCCTGTACCTGCCGGTCAATCTGTCCTTCGACGTCGCGGCCGTTCTCGCGCAGCCGGTCGGTCGGGAGCACCAGCGAGGTCGCGGCGCCGAGGTATTCCAAGGCGGCGACGGCGGCGGGCGGGTACTGGGCGTCCGCCAGATAATGCGGCACATGGATGGAATAGCCCACGACGTCCCGGCCGGCCTCGGCCAGCCGCATCTCCAGCAGCGGCCCGATGCCAGCCTGCAATTCGGCTTGGGGCTTCCAGGTGGTGATGCCGTTGATCAGATCCTGCCGGGAACCGTGGACGGTGACACCAATCGGCCGGGTGTGCGGCACCGGCATGGGCAACGACTGGACCCATGCGACCAGGCGCGTCTGGAGCCGGTTGGCCAGCCAGACGACCGCACCGGAGAAACGGTCCCATTGGTAGTCGGGTTCGGGACCGGTCAAGAGCAGGAACGGTGTGCCGAGCCCGTCGACCAGCCGGTAGAGCTCGATGGCGGGTGCTTCGTAGTCAGTGAAGTGATCCCCCGCGAAGGTGATTTTGGGCCGCCTGCTGCGGTAGTCGACCAGCTGGTCGGCATCGAAGGCGGCAACCAGCTGGGCATCGAGCTCGTCGAGCAATTCGTCGCCGATCTGCTCCACCACGTGACCTGCTTCGGCTGCCCCGGTGAACCCCATAATGAGGTCAAGCCCGCGCAGCGCGGGTGAATCGAACAACTCAGCGTTGGTCGACATCAGCGACCGTGGATCCAACAATGTTCCCTCCTCCTCCGGCATCATCTTCCCTGCCGTGCATGGCCCTATGTAATGCCAGCGCCCGGGCCGCCCGAAAAATTCCGCGGCTGCGGACCGAGTACAAGACGTCAGAAACAGCGCATCCGTGCGGGAGAGACTACGATCGACAGGTGCAGGCCCTGTTCCGGCGAACGCCTGGTCGGGTTTTTCTGCTGCAACTAACTGTAAACACAACGGTATGCAACCGGTGAGCGACGGCCACACCCGTTCCGCGCTGGCCGGCTGAAGGACAAGTTAGGACAGATCTGCGTGATCCCCACGACCGAGCTTAAGCTCAGCGCCATTGCCAAGGATGTCAGAAAAGCCAAGTCCGAGGCCCTCGTCATCGCGGTCGGGCAGGGCGGCGACGGCCCGGTCCTGCTGGAGAATCCGTTATCAGCCAAGTCCGCCCAAGCCTTGGCGGATGCCCTGCCGTTGCTCGGCGTCACCGGCGCGGCCGACGAAGTCCACCGGCTGCCGGGGTTGCCGGAGTCGGGCACCGACGTGTTGGTGTTGGCCGGCGTCGGAAAGCTGCCGCCCGGCAATGCCGTGACCATCGAGACCCTGCGCCGCGCCGCCGGCTCGGCGGTGCGCCAATTGGCCGGGGTCCAGTCGGTGGCCTTGGGCTTGCCGGCGGCCACCGTGGCCGAAGCCGCGGCCGTGGCCGAAGGCGCCGCGCTCGGCGCCTATGCCTTCAATGAACACCGAAGCCGCGAAAACGATGGCCGCCGCCCGGTTGCCGAAGCCACGGTGCTCACGCCGGTTGCCGCCGACAAGCAACTGGCCAAGGCGCTCAAGCGGGCCTCCGTGCTGGGCCGGGCGGTCAATGCGACGCGCTCCCTGGTCAATCAGCCGCCGAGCCACCTCTACCCCGAGTCGTTCGCCGCGGCAGCAGCACAAATGGCCAAGGGCCTGCCGGTCAAGGTCACCGTCCTGGACGAGGACAAGCTGGAGAAGGACGGCTACGGCGGCTTGACCGGCGTCGGCAAGGGATCGATGCGGCCGCCGCGGTTGGTCAAGGTTGAATATGCCCCGGCCCGTGCGAAGGCGAAGCTCGCCTTCGTCGGCAAGGGCATCACGTTCGACTCCGGCGGCCTGTCGCTCAAGCCCGCCGCCGGCATGATGACGATGAAGTGCGACATGGCGGGTGCCGCCGTCGTTCTGAATGCTGTTTTGGCGATCACCGAGTTGGGCTTGCCGGTGAAGGCCACCGCCTGGCTCTGCCTGGCGGAAAACATGCCCTCGGGCACCGCGTCCCGTCCCTCCGACGTACTAACCATGTACGGCGGCAAGACGGTGGAAGTACTCAACACCGACGCCGAGGGCCGGCTGGTGATGGCCGACGGGCTGGCGGCCGCCAGCGAGGAACATCCCGACGTGCTGCTGGACGTCGCCACCTTGACCGGCGCGCAGATGGTTGCGCTGGGAAGCCGGGTGGGCGCGGTCATGGGCGAAGAAGGCGTGCGGGACGCCGTGAAGGCGGCCGCGGACCGGGCGGGGGAACTGTTCTGGCCGATGCCGCTGCCGGAGGAACTGCGCTCCGGCCTGGATTCCCAGGTGGCTGACCTGTCCAATATGGGCGACAAGTACGGCGGGATGCTGACGGCCGCGATCTTCCTGCGTGAGTTCGTGGGCGAAACTGCCGGCGTGCGCATCCCGTGGGCGCACTTGGATATTGCCGGCCCCGCCTTTAATGAAGGCTCGCCGCATGGCTACACCCCGAAGGAGGGCACCGGCGTCGCAGTCCGCACACTGGTGGCCTACGCGGAGGATGTGGTGGCCCGCAGCGCCTGAGGCCTGTACGCCTCCCCACCTTCCGGCGTGAATCCGCCCACAATCGGGCCCTTTGGTGACCTCACCAAGTAGATGATGGTATGCGGTACCGCTAAGGTGAAACTCAAACCAACTTCGATCTTCAACCCAATCAACTCATCGACGTGTCACCACACGTTGCGAACACGCGAGGGAGCGTTCACGTGGCCGATTCGGCAACAGCGCAAGAATTCGACATCCTGGTCCTCGGCGCCGGCAGCGGCGGTTATGCCGCGGCCCTGCGCGCCGTGCAGCTGGGCTTCAGCGTCGGCCTGGTGGAGAAGGCCAAGCTCGGCGGCACCTGCCTGCACAACGGCTGCATCCCCACCAAGGCCCTGCTGCACTCGGCCGAGCTGGCCGACCATGCCAAGGACGCCTCGAAGTACGGCGTGAACCTGAGCATGGACTCAATCGACATGGCCGCAGTCAACGCTTACAAAGACGGCATCATTGCGGGCAAGTTCAAGGGCCTCACCGGCCTGATCAAGTCCAAGGGCATCACCGTCATCGAGGGTGAGGGCAAGCTCGTCGGCACGGACACCGTCGAGGTCAACGGCACCGCCTACAAGGGCAAGAACATCGTTCTGGCCACCGGCTCCTACTCGAAGACGCTCCCCGGCCTCGAAATCGGCGGCAAGGTCATCACCTCCGACCACGCCCTGCAGATGGACACCCTGCCCAAGAGCGCCGTGATTCTCGGCGGCGGCGTGATCGGCGTCGAGTTCGCCTCCGTCTGGAAGTCCTTCGGCGTGGACGTCACCATCGTTGAGGGCCTGCCCTCGCTGGTCCCGAACGAGGACCCGGCCATCATCAAGCAGCTGGAGCGCGCGTTCAAGAAGCGCGGCATCAAGTTCAACACCGGCGTGTTCTTCGACAAGGTGGAGCAGAACGACGACGGCGTGGTGGTCACGCTGGCCGACGGCAAGACGTTCGAGGCCGACCTGTTGCTGGTTGCCGTGGGCCGCGGACCGAGCACCGCCGGGCTGGGCTTCGAGGAAGCCGGCGTCACGGTTGACCGTGGCTTCGTGATCACCGACGAGCGCCTGCACACCGGCGTCGGCAACATCTACGCCGTGGGCGACATTGTCCCGGGCGTCCAGCTGGCACACCGCGGATTCCAGCAAGGCATCTTCGTGGCCGAGGAAATCGCCGGCAACAAGCCTGCCGTGATCGAGGACATCAACGTTCCGAAGGTCACCTACTGCGATCCGGAGATCGCCTCCGTCGGCCTAAACCAGCCGCAGGCCGAAGAGAAGTACGGCAAGGACAACGTGGAGACGGTCGAGTACAACCTGGCCGGCAACGGCAAGAGCTCGATTCTGGGCACCAGCGGCATCATCAAGATGGTCCGCGAGAAGGACGGCCCCATCGTGGGCATGCACATGATCGGCGGCCGCATCGGCGAGCAGATCGGCGAAGCGCAGCTGATCGTCAGCTGGGAAGCGTACCCGGAGGATGTTGCGGCACTCATCCACGCGCACCCGACCCAGAACGAGGCGCTCGGCGAAGCCGCCATGGCCCTGGCCGGCCGTCCGCTGCACGGATAACAAGCTTCCCCCTAGTGCACCCGTCCTCACCGGACGGGTGCACTAGGCTCAAGAATAAGACTCGATGTACCGGCCAGGCCGGAAAATAGACTCAAAGGAGAACGGGGACGACATGTCTGAAACCGTGAACTTGCCCGCCCTCGGTGAAAGCGTCACCGAAGGCACTGTGACCCGCTGGCTGAAGCAAGTCGGCGACCGCGTCGAAGTCGACGAACCGCTGCTCGAGGTTTCCACCGACAAGGTCGACACCGAAATCCCCTCTCCCGTAGCCGGTGTGATTGAAGAGATCTTGGTGGCCGAGGACGAGACCGCCGACGTCGGAGCCCCGCTGGTGCGCATCGGCGACGGTTCCGGTTCCGGCCAGGCTGCTGGAGAGGCTCCCGCCGAGGAAGCCCCGGCAGAAGAGCCGCAGCAGGAGGCGCCCGCTCAGGAAGCACCGAAGCAGGAGGAGCCCCAGCAGGAAGCCCCCGCTGAGGAAGCTCCGGCCGCCGGTTCCGGCGAAGGCACCGAAGTCACTCTCCCGGCCCTGGGCGAGAGCGTGACCGAAGGTACGGTCACCCGCTGGCTGAAGCAGGTAGGCGACACGGTCGAGGTCGACGAGCCGCTGCTCGAGGTCTCCACGGACAAGGTCGACACCGAAATCCCGTCTCCCGTGGCCGGCACGGTCCAGGAGATCAAGGTCGCCGAGGACGAGACCGCCGAGGTCGGTTCCGTGCTGGCCATCATCGGCACCGGTGCCGGTCCCGCCAAGGCGGAGCCGAAGGAAGCCGAACCGGTTGCCGCCGCGCCGGCTCAGGAACGCGAGGCCCCGGTAGAGGAGCCCGCCCAGGCCGAACAGCCGGCCGCCGAAGCTCCGAAGGCAGAAGCGCCCAAGGCAGAGGCGCCTGCCGCCGCAGCCCCGAAGGAAGCACCGGCACCGGCTGCTGCAGCCTCCGACGCCGGCTACGTCACCCCGCTGGTCCGCAAACTGGCCAACCAGCACAAGGTGGACCTTTCCACCGTCAAGGGCACCGGCGTGGGCGGACGCATCCGCAAGCAGGACGTGCTGGAAGCAGCCGAATCCGCCGCGAAGCCGGCGGCTCCCGCAGCAGCCGCTGCAGGCGCTCCGGCCCAGGCAGCAGCCTCGGCCAAGCGCGGCACCGTGGAGAAGGCTCCGCGGATCCGCCAGGTCATTGCCCGCCGGATGCGCGAATCGCTGGACGCCTCCACCCAGCTCACCCAGGTCCACGAGATCGACATGACCAAGGTGGTCAAGCTCCGCGAACGCGCCAAGAAGTCCTTCCAGGATCAGAACGGCGTCAAGCTGACCTACCTGCCCTTCATCGCCAAGGCCGTTGCGGAGGCGCTCAAGCAGCACCCGAAGCTGAACGCAGAGTACGACGAGGAAAAGCAGGAGATCACCTACCACAACGCCGAGCATCTGGCGATTGCGGTGGATACCGACAAGGGCCTGCTGGTTCCGGTCATCAACGACGCAGGCAACCTCAACCTTGCCGGCCTGGCGGGCAAGATTGCCGACGTCGCGGCCCGCACCCGGAGCAACAAGATCGGTCCGGACGAGCTCTCCGGCGGCACGTTCTCCATCACCAACATCGGCAGCGTCGGGGCCCTGTTCGACACCCCGATCATCAACCAGCCGCAGGTGGGCATCCTCGGGACCGGCAGCATCGTCAAGCGCGCCGTGGTGGTCCAGGATGAGAACGGCGACGACTCGATCGCGATCCGCTCGATGATGTACCTCTCGCTGACCTACGACCACCGTTTGGTCGACGGCGCGGATGCCGGCCGTTTCCTGCAGACCCTGCGGGCACGCTTGGAAGCCGGGCAGTTCGAGGCGGACCTGGGCCTCTAGCCCGGCCGGTCGGCACGACCCACGAAACGGCGGCGGGCTGCGTTCACTCATGGACGCAGCCCGCCGCCGTTTCGTCACCACTCCTGCTACTACACCAGGTAGAAATATTCGGTTTGCCGCGGCATGCCGCGGATTGACGCCCGCTACCGGCCGCTAAGCTGGGCCTATGGACATCCTTTACAACATCCTCGTCTTCCTGCACATCGTCGGTGCAGCCATGATCGTCGGCATCTGGATCGGCAACATGAAGAAGCCCACCGTCCACCCGCGCCAGTTCGACGGCGCCGCCCTGCAGGTCATCACCGGCGTCATCATGATGGGCCTGATCCCGGCGATGGACCTGGACGCGAACTACGTGAAGCTGACCATCAAGCTTGTCATCGCGCTCGTTGTGGCCGTCCTCGCGTTCATCGGCCGCCGCAAGTACAAGGCGGGCGAGCCGATTTCCGCCGGCCTGGCCCACTCCGTCGGCGGCCTGGCGCTGCTGAACGTTGCCATCGCGACCTTGTGGAACTGACCTTCTGAAGCTCCTGACGCTGCGGCCGGCCCCGGACTACGGGGGCCGGCCGCAGTTGCTTAACCCGGTGCCACCGGACAGTCCGCGGCAACTCCCCTAGGATGAGGATGACGGCATCGGCCGCACCCGGCCGGAACGGCCGGAACGCATCCGAGTACATCGACCAAGAAGGACACATGGCTACAACACGTTCTGCGAGCACCAATTGGAAGGGCGATCTCGCCAGCGGCAGCGGCCAGACGACGTTCGAATCGTCCGGAATCGGCACCTACGACGTCACGTGGAAGGCTCGCACTGAACAGTCGGAAGGCAAGACCAGCCCCGAGGAACTGATTGCGGCGGCGCACGCCTCCTGCTACTCGATGGCGTTCAGCAACATTCTCAAGCAAGCCGGCCACACGGCCGAAAGCATCAAGACGACTGCCGAGGTGGATTTCGATACCTCTGACGGTGCGCAGATCAGCGAAATCCGCCTGACCGTCCGTGCCACGGTGCCGGGCATCAGCGAGGACGACTTCCAGTCCAGTGCGCAGGCTGCTAAGGAAGGCTGTCCGGTGTCCAAGGCGCTGGCCTCGGTGCCCAGCATCACCCTGGATGCGGCGCTCAATTCCTGAGCCCGCGCCCGCTCGGGCCTGACGGACCACAGCAGAACCCCGCAGCCGCCGGCTGCGGGGTTCTGTGTTCCCTGCTTCGGTTAGCTGTCCTGCGGCCGCGGCGGCAGCGGTCCGGGGCGCAGCACGGGGTAGCCGGCGCGGGAGGGCGGCTGGTCGGTCGGTAGTTCGCCCAGCATCTCTTTGAGAATCCCCACACCGTGCTCCAGCTGCGGGTCCTCCCCCGCACCGTACGCGTGCGGCGGGAACGGCACCTCGATGTCCGGCTCCACGCCGTAGTTCTCCACACCCCAGCCCACGCCCTGCGTGAACCAGAAGGCGTACCGCGGCTGCGTCACCCCGGTGCCGTCGGCCAGCGCAAACTTCGCGTCGATGCCGACCACGCCACCCCATGTCCGTGTCCCGATCACGGGGCCGATGCCGCGCAGCTTGCTGACCTGCGTGATGATGTCGCCGTCGGAACCGGCATATTCATCCGTGAGGACGACGACCGGGCCCCGCGGAGCATGCGCGGGATACGTGCCCGGCTGCTCGCCGCGCGCGAGGTTCCAGGCGTTGACTTTGCGGCCGATCAGTTCGGCCACCAGCTGCGAGGTATGTCCGCCCCGGTTGCGCCGGACATCGATGACGAGGGCGTCCTTGGCCGTCTCCACGTCCAGATCACGGTGCAGTTGCGCCCAGCCGCGGGCCACCATGTCCGGAATGTGGAGGTAGCCGAAGCGCCCGTTCGATGCGTCGCGGACAGTGCGGCGGTTGCCGGCGACCCAGTTCTGGTACCGGAGCCGCTCCTCGTCGCGGACCGGGATCACCGCAATCCGCCGCTGCAGGCCCGCTTCCGGGCTGCCGGTGCCGTTGACGATGGTCAGTTCAACCGTCTTGCCGGCGGCACCCACCAGCAGCGGCGCCGGCCCGGCGAGCGGATCCACCGGGATTCCGTCCACCGCCGCGATCACGTCGCCCGGCTGGACGGCGGCGCCCGGCGCGGTCAGTGGAGACAACGCCAGCGGATCCGACGATTCCCCGGCCAGGATCTTGTGCACGGTCCAACCGGCGTCGGTCCGCACCAGATCGGCGCCCAGCAGTCCCTGCTTGCCGGCGCCGGGCTCGGTGACCGGTGCGGGCATGACGTAGGCGTGCGAGGTGCCAAGCTCGCCGTGCAGTTCCCAGAGCAGGTCGACCAGGTCGTCGTGGGAACCGAGGCGATCCACCAGCGGCCGGTAGCGGTCGTAGACGCCCTGCCAGTCCAGGCCCGCCATGTCCTCGGCCCAGTAGAAGTCGCGCTGCAGCCGCCAGGCCTCTTCGAAGGCCTGGCCCCAGACTTTGAGCGGCTCCAGCGTGAGCCGGATCCGGCTCAGGTCCACCAGCACGCTCTCCGGGGAATCGTCGTCGACTTTGCCGGCGGCAGGCACGGCCCTGACCTGCAACTTGTGCACGTACACCAGCCGTTTGCGGTCCTGCGACATTTCGTAAGCATCCAGGGCCGGCACCAGCACGGAAACCTCCCGGCGGGCGAGGTCGAACCGCTCCAGCCGCTGGGACTGCTCCGCATCCTCGGCTGAGGCGCGTCCTTCTCCGGTGACACCGGCGGGGTCATTGGCCAGCCACAGCAACGCGCCGTCCACCGCGGTGAGGCGTGTATAGCGGCCCTGCTGGACCGGGACAGGGATAATCCGCTCAGCCAGCCGTTCGGAGTCCACGGCGATCTCCGCGGCGGCAGGCTTGGTCTTGTCCCCGTCCGGCGAGCCGTCGTGGTCCTTCTCCCCTGCCGGCGGCGCGTCCGGCAACGTGCCGTGCACCGAGGGGCCGAACGGCGAGGGGGTGGCGGCGGCCAGGGCCACCAGGAACGGCTTGGTGGATGCCGGGAAACCCAAATCAAAGCTGTGGGTGGAATAGACCGGGTCGAAGCTCCGCTCGGAGAGGAAGGCGGCGAACTTGCCATCTGGGGTGAAGGCCGGCCCGTGGTCCCGGAAGCGTCCGTCGGTGACGTCAATGATGCTGCCCGTGCCGTCTGCCCGGACCAGCCGGAGCCGGGTGCGCGTGCCCTCGGTCGTCACCGGCTCGGCCCACAGGATCCAGCGCGAATCGGGTGAGAAGGCCAGTTCGTTGACGGCCCCGTGGTCGGTGCCCGCGAGCCGGTGCAGCTCCCCGCTTTCGGCGTCCAGGACCAGCAGTTGACCGTACTCGGTGGCCACCGCCGCCAAGGTGCCGTCCGGGCTGGCGGCGAGCGCGCTCACCCGGTCCGGTCCGGGCAGTTCCACCCGGCGCAACTGCTGTGGAGCCAGCGCCGCGGCCGAACGTGCCTCGGCTTCCCGGACGTCCGCTCCGCTGCCGCCCTGCTTTCCGCCGGAGCGCACTTCCACAATGGGTTGGGATTGGGTCGGATTGACGACGGCGGAGGCCGAGACCGGGCGCGGCAAGCCGACCGGTTCCGGTTCAGCAGATGCCGCACTGATTTCGGCAGGCGCCGGCGCGTCCGGCTGGGGAAGCTGTTCGAAAACCTGGCGGATGTAGAGGGCTTCTTCGCCCCCGTGGTCGGCAACGTAGACCACCCGCGAGTCACCCAGCGGCCGCGCCAGCCGGGCCCGGACGCCCGGCGTGGACTCCACGACGCGGGAAGGACCGTCCCGATGGGTCAGCCAATGCACTGTTCCGTGCGCCTCGATGACGGACGCCGTGCCCTTCGGATTCGGCATGGCCGACGCCAAGTGCTGGGCCACGTTAAGAGGGCGGCTGCGGCGGCCGGTCGAGGCCGACCCCAACGTGACATCAATCCGGCGTGGCTCCGCCTCGAGGGAATCGAGCAGCCACAGCTCTCCGGCGGACTCGAAGACCACCCGGGTGCCGTCGGTTGAGGCGTGGCGGACATAAAACCCGTCATGGTCGGTGTGCCGGCGCAGGTCCGCCCCGTCCGGCCGCACCGAATACAGGTTGCCGTGGCCTTCATGGTCGCTGAGAAACGCTATCCGGTCTCCGACCCACATCGGATCGGCCAGGTTCCCGTCCAGTTCTGCAGCGAGGCGCCCGAATTCGCCGCCTCCATCGCGGTCAATCCACAGCTTTCCGGCCGTGCCGCCGCGGTAGCGCTTCCACCAGGCCGGTTCGCGCGAGAGCACGCTGCCGACCACCACGGGGCGCTCGTCGCCAAGCTCCGGCCCAAACGCAACGGACTCGACCGGGCCAAAGGGCAACAGGCGGGCGCCGGAGCCGTCCAGCGGCACGGCGTAGGCCCAGGTGTGGCGCGATTCTTCACGCTGGAACGAACTGGTCACCAAGGCTTCCCCTGTGGGCGTGAATCCTTTGACCTTTGTCGATGCATGCCCCCAGTAGGTCAGCTGGCGGAAGCCGCCGCCGTCGACCGAGGCAGTCACCACCTCCGGCGCGCTGGCCTGCACCACGCCCCAGACCAGATCCTGGCCGTCGGGCGAAAACCTGGGGTTCCTGGCCGGCAATTGAAGTGACGAAACCCGCCACGCCCTGCCCCCGGCAAGCGGGCCCACCCACACATCGTCCTCGGCGACGAACGTGACGAGATCGGCGTGCACGTGCGGGTAGCGGAAGTAGCTGGATAAAGTCATGCCTCGATCTTAGTCACGGCCAGCAGCAGCCCTCGGGTCATCGGGGCGGCGGCGTTTCATGGACCGCGTGGATGAGCCATCCGGCGTCCTGCCGTACCAGTTCCAGCTGAATCCGCTGCACAATGGGTTCGGTATGGTCCTGCACCACGCTGCCATCGGCCCTCACCTGGCGGAACGGCGAGGTGATGACCGTCGCAGCCACCATGACCGGTTGGCCCGACGTTTTCGCTGCCGGGTCGATCGCGAGATCCTCCACTGTGGTCTCGAAGTCCTGCAGCCAATCGCCGGCGTCGGTCAGCGCCGCGATAATGTCCCGGTCTGTGTCCATGACGGCGGTTCCGGGAATATTGACCCGCTTAAGCAGTGTGGCGCTCCGGGTACGCAAGGCTTCGGCGCGCAACCAGGCCAGGGCGGGCACGGACGCGGCCGGGTCCTCGCCATGCAGTGCTTGCTCAAGGTCCGCTGGCATGGCCCGTGCTTGCGGCGGTACCGGAGTCCGTCCTTCACGCGGCGCCGCGGCGACCTGCTGCACGGACTGCCCGCGGCCGGTTACCTGCCCCGCCTCCCGGGCACTCGGCGGAGCAGAGATGCTCGCTGCTACGAGGGTCATTCCCGCTGCCGCGGCCACGGCCGTCAGCGCGAGCGCTGCCCTGCCCCACCGGCCCGCTGCGGGCCGGGCGGCGACCCCGGCGGGCGGACGCCGTTCACGGGCGCCCGCGCCACGCTCCGGCAGCCGCAGCGGCAGCAGCAACCGCGTGCGGATCCGGGGCCGGGACCGTAACCCGGGCAACGGCGCCGGCCGCTTTTTGTCCAGCAGGCCTGCCCGCCTTCGCTCCCTCTCGCGCCGGGTCAGCAGCTGACTGGCCACCGAGGGATGTGCCGACGCCGTCAGGTCCAGCGACTCGGGGCGTGCGGTCCTGATCACGCGCCGGGCGAACTCTGCCGCCGACGGGCGCTCGTCCGCGCGCTCCGCAAGTCCTTCTTCCAAGAGGGCAACCAGTTCGTCCGGCACGTCAGGCACCAACGCGCCCATCGGTGGGCGGTGTGCAGTGGCACCGGGCACCCGTCCGGTGAGGGCAAACCATCCGATGGCTGCCAGTGCGTAAACGTCCGCTTCGGGGTCCAGCCCGCCCTCGTCCGTCACCCGGTGTGGCGCCCTGAACCCGGGCGTGCCTGCAGCCGGCGGCCGTGCGCTGCCCAGCGCACGTGCAACCCCCAGATCGGCCAGCAGCGGCTTGCCGACGGCAGTGAACAGCACGTTGCCGGGCGACACATCGCCGTGGACAACTCCGATCCCGTGCAGGTAGTCGAGGGCACTGGCCACCGGAGTCAGGATGGTCACCGCTTCGCCCACCGCCAAGGGTCCCCGGGCAGCGACGAGCGCCGCCAGCGAACCACCGGCGGCATACTCCAACAGCAGCCCCGGCCCCCGGTCCGTTGCTACCTGACCATTCGTTTGCAGCAGATGCTCATGCCGCCCACCCGTCAACAAGGCCGATTCCCGGTCCGCCGCCGCAACCGCTGTCTCCCGGAGTGGCATGTTGCTGACCACCGCCCAGGGCGCAGGCCTGCCGGCTTCGGCAGCTGGCCCATGCAGTGCCGCGCGCCGCGTCATAGGCGGTGCACCGGCGTCGTCGCGGTTGGCAGCAGAGCCGCGCGGGTCCGATAGCACCTTCAAGGCATACTCGGTACCTGTCGCCGCTTCCCGGACCAGCCACACCGATGCCGATGCGCCGCAGCCGAGCCACCGCTGCACGATGAACCCCGGTGCCGCCGGACGCTGCGGCTCATGCCCGGCGGCACCGGGTTGCATGGTGCAGCCTGTCCGCTCTTCGTCGTCCATGCATTACTTCTACTCCGTTCGGCAACCGTGCGCTGGCGTTATCCACAGCCCGCTCCGGTACACAAATAGAACTGCCGGACGCCGGAGCGTAGGCTTGCGGAATGGCACTTGAGTTTTCGCGGGTGGGATTTGCCCCTGACTACGTCGACTATGAAGAAGGCTGGGCGCTGCAACGCCGGCTGCACGCTGAAGTGGTGGCGGGTTCCGCCCCCAGCACGGTGCTGTTGCTCGAACACAGCCCGGTGTACACCGCCGGAAAGCGGACCGAAGAACACGAACGGCCGCTGGACGGCACCCCCGTGGTCAGCGTGGACCGCGGCGGCAAACTGACCTGGCATGGCCCCGGCCAGCTGGTGGGTTATCCGATCGTGGCCCTTCCCGATCCCACCAAGGTGGCCGACTACGTCGACATCCTGGAGCAAGTCCTGATCAACGTGCTCGCCGATTACGGCGTAACGGGCACCCGGATCGAAGGCCGGTCCGGTGTGTGGGTCGATGCCGACGAACGCGGCCCTGCCCGCAAGATCGCCGCCATCGGCATCCGGGTCAACCACCGGGTGACCATGCACGGCTTCGCCCTTAACTGCCGAAATGATCTGGCGCCCTACAGCCAGATCATTGCCTGCGGCATCACCGATGCCGGCACCACCACCATCCAGGCCGAAACCGGGTTGGACGTTGCTCCGGCCGACATCGCCGACCGGGTGGAGGCGGAACTGAGCTTGTTCGAAACCTCCCTGGTCAAGGCCGCTACCCCCGGCCCCGCCGCCACCGACACCGACCCTGGCCACCGCCAGACCGAAGGAGCCCTGCTGTGACGCTCGCCCCCGAAGGACGCCGCTTGCTGCGCGTCGAGGCCCGCAATGCCGCAACCCCCGTAGAGCGCAAACCGGACTGGATCAAGGCCAAGGTCAGCATGGGCCCCGAGTACGTGGGCATGAAGAACCTGGTCAAAAAGGAAGGCCTGCATACGGTCTGCGAAGAGGCAGGCTGCCCCAACATCTTCGAGTGCTGGGAAGACCGCGAGGCGACGTTCCTGATCGGCGGCTCCGAGTGCACCCGGCGTTGCGATTTCTGCCAGATCGACACCGGCAAGCCCTCGCCGCTCGATGTCCTGGAGCCCACCAAGGTGGCCCAGTCGGTCCAGCAGATGAACCTGCGCTACGCCACCGTCACCGGCGTGGCCCGCGATGACCTGGCCGACGAGGGTGTGTGGCTCTACGCCGAAACCATTCGGAAGATCCACGAACTCAACCCGGGCACCGGCGTCGAAATCCTGATCCCGGACTTCTCCGGCAAGCCCGAGCACATCACCGCGATCTGCGAGGCCAAACCGGAGGTGTTCGCGCACAATCTGGAGACCGTGCCGCGGATCTTCAAGCGCATCCGCCCGGCGTTCCGCTACGACCGCTCGCTGGACGTCCTCACCCAGGGCCGTGACCAGGGCATGGTGACCAAGTCCAACCTGATGCTGGGGATGGGCGAAACACGCGAAGAGATCTCCGCAGCGCTGCGCGACCTGCACGCCGCCGGCTGCGACCTGATCACCATCAACCAGTACCTGCGCCCGACCGAGCGCCACCACCCGGTGGAGCGTTGGGTCAAGCCCGAGGAATTCGTCGAACTGAGCCAGGAGGCCGAGGAGATCGGCTTCCTGGGTGTGATGAGCGGGCCGCTGGTGCGCTCGTCCTACCGGGCCAGCCGCCTGTGGGCCACCGCCATGCGTAAGAAGGGCTTGGAGCTTCCGCCCGAGCTGGCGCATATCGGCGAATCCGGCAGCACCCGTCAGGAAGCTGCCACGCTGGTTGCCTCCCGCTAACTGAACCGGCCGGAACCACGGTCCGGGGGCCGCCAGGCTGCCGGACCGTTGCCGTGTCCTGGGGCCGCGCGCGAGCGACCCGTCCGTCACGATAGAATTGAACATTATGGCCAATCGCACCGATTCCGATGCCCCGAAACGGGGTCTCTTCTCACGCAAACCCAAGGCTGAGAAGCCGTCCAAAGCCAACAAGCAGCCCGGCCGGCTGAAGCAGATCGGCCAGGTCTTCCAGATGACCCGGCGCAATGACCCGAACGTTGTCTGGTTCATGCTGCTGGCGTTCCTCGGCATCGTTGCCGTGGGCCTGGCCGTCGGCCTGCTGATCAACAACTGGATCACGCTGCTGATCATCTCCATCCCGCTGGGCGTGCTGGCTGCCACCTTCATCCTGTCGCGCCGCGCCGAACGTGCGGCGTTCTCGCAGATTGAAGGCCAGCCGGGGGCTTCCGGAGCGGCGCTGAGCGTGCTGCGCCGCGGCTGGATCTTGCAGGACCAGCCGGTTGCCGTGAATCCGCGGACCCAGGACGCGGTGTTCCGCGCCGTGGGCCGACCCGGCATTGTGCTGGTCACCGAGGGCCCCTCGCACCGCGTGCGCCAGTTGGTTGAGTCGGAGCGGCGCAGGCTGCGCCGCATCCTGCCCAACGTCAAGATCCATGTGATCGAGACCGGCCGCGGCGAGGGCCAGGTGGAGCTGAGCAAGGTGGCCAAGACCGTGCAGAAGCTCAAGAAGGAACTGACCAAGCAGGAGGTCAGCGCCGTGGACAAGCGGCTGCAGGCCCTGGGCAGCAGCAAGCTGCCGATCCCGAAGGGCGTGGACCCGTTCAAGGCCCGCCCGGACCGCAAGGCCATGCGCGGACGCTGATCCTTCCCCAAAGACATACGTGAGGGGCTGCCGGTTTGAACCGGCAGCCCCTCACGTATGTCTTGTGTCTGAAGTTGCGTGCGTCCCTACCGCGTCAGCGGCGGACCAGGATGGTGCCCATGGCGCGGTCGTGCAGGCCGCGCTGGTCGGCGTCGAAAATGGCCGCCGGAATCACCAGGCACAACAGGACGGTGCGGACCACCGCGGGCAGCAAACCCGGAGCGGACCCATCGAGTTTGCGCACCTGGATGCCGAGCAGCCGGTGGCCGATGCTGTAGCCCAGTGTTCCCACCAGCAGCAACTGCTCGACCGCGAACACGCCGAGGATGGCCAACTGGCCGCCGCCCAGGAACGCATTGGCGATCGCGTAACAGAGCAGCCAGTCGATCAGCAGCGCCACGATCCGGCGGCCCGGCCGGGCTATCGAGCCGCTGCCGGATTGGGGTAGCCCAAGCCGCTGGCCGGGCCATTGCTGCATGTTGGACTGCGGGGGGCCTTCAAGCCAGGAACCAAGATCACGTCTGCTTACCACCCCTCAAGTTTACCGGTCGCCGACGACGCAGGTTCCCGGGGCCGACGGGCCCGGCGCCGCTGCTGGCAAAGCCGTCAGCCCGCTGCCGCTAAACTTGCAGTGCACATCGATTTAAGTAACCTGCCCGAAACAATTGCGACACTGACGGGAAATTCCCTGCTTCTACTGTTGTAACTGTTGCCGCCCCGTAGAGCGGAGGCAGGTTCCCCCAGAATGCGTAAGGAGCATGACCCGATGTTCAAGAATGCGGACGAGGTCCTCACATACATCGCCGACGAAGACGTCAAGTTCGTCGATATCCGTTTCACCGACCTGCCCGGCGTCCAGCAGCACTTCAACGTGCCGGCGAAAACCGTTGACGCCGACTTCTTCGTGAACGGGCAGCTCTTCGACGGCTCCTCGATCCGCGGTTTCCAGGGCATCGCCGAATCCGACATGCAGCTGATCCCGGATGTCACCACCGCATTCATCGATCCGTTCCGGGTGGAGAAGACGCTGGCCCTGAACTTCTCCATCGTGAACCCGCGAACCGGAGACCCGTACCACCGCGACCCGCGCGGCGTGTCCGAGCGCGCCGAGGCGTACCTCGCTTCCACCGGAATCGCCGACACCGCGTTCTTCGCCCCGGAAGCCGAATTCTTCATTTTCGACGACGTCCGTTACCAGTCCAGCCCGGAGCACTCCTTCTACAAGGTGGACTCAGTCGAGGCCCACTGGAACTCCGGCAAGAAGGAAGAAGGCGGCAACCAGGGCTACAAGACCCCGGTCAAGGGCGGCTACTTCCCGGTTGCCCCCACCGACAAGCAGGCCGACCTGCGCGACGCGATCTGCGTGGAACTGGACGCCGTCGGCCTCGAGGTGGAACGGTCCCACCACGAAGTCGGCTCCGCCGGCCAGGCCGAGATCAACTACAAGTTCAGCAGCATGACGCATGCCGCCGACGATCTGCTGAAGTTCAAGTACATCGTCAAGAACGTGGCCGATGCCTGGGGCAAGTCCGCCACCTTCATGCCCAAGCCCGTCTTCGGCGACAACGGCTCGGGCATGCACTGCCACCAGTCACTGTGGACCGGCGGACAGCCCCTGTTCTACGACGAGAAGGGCTACGCCGGCCTGTCCGACACTGCCCGCTGGTACATCGGCGGCCTGCTCAAGCACGCTTCCGCCGTGCTCGCGTTCACCAACCCCACCGTGAACTCCTACCGCCGGCTGGTCAAGGGCTTCGAGGCCCCGGTGAACATGGTCTACTCGCAGGGCAACCGCTCGGCCGGCATCCGCATCCCGATCACCGGCTCCAACCCCAAGGCCAAGCGCATCGAGTTCCGCGCTCCGGACCCCAGCTCCAACCCATACCTGGCCTTCGCCGCCCAGCTGATGGCCGGCCTGGACGGCATCAAGAACCGCATCGAGCCGGCCGACCCGATCGATAAGGACCTGTACGAGCTGCCCGCCGAGGAAGCCAAGGACATCCAGAAGGCTCCGGGTTCGCTGGAGGAAGCGCTCGAGGCACTGGAAGCGGACAACGAGTTCCTGCAGGCCGGCGGTGTCTTCACCCAGGACCTGATCGACACCTGGATCGCCTACAAGCGAGAAGAGGAAATCGCGCCGCTGGCCGCCCGCCCGAACCCCTACGAGTTCGAGCTCTACTACGGCTGCTAGCCCAAACATGAGCTAGTCGTGCGCCCGCTCCGGCGTCCGCACGATCGTGAGCTTATCGAAGCGGCCCGCTCTTGCCCTCCCGGCAACCAGTGGGCCGCTTTCGTGCGTCGACACCCGCTAGCGTCCCAGGGCCTTGCGGAATATTGCCACCACGCCAACGAACAGCAGCGCGGTGACCGTGAGGACGAACGAATAGGCGACGCCGATGCGCAGTATCACCAGGAGCACCAGGAACAGGGCGAGCGCTACGATGAGCGCGTTCTTCACCGGTCGCGGGGTCCGGCCGCTGAGTGTGGATCCTCCGTTGCCACCCATAAGCCACATTTTGCCACTGCCGGGCACCCATGTCCCGGACGGTGCTGACCCGGGGCGGGCCGGACGGCGCGTGCGCAGGGCCTAGCGGCGCGTTTCGGTGACGGCCGTCAGCAGGAACAGCGAGTCCTCGGAGGCTTCCACCGAGTGCCGCTCCTGCGGAATCACGGCCAACTGGTTCTGATTGACCACCATGCGTCCGGACGCCGAGGCCACGGTCACCGACCCTTCGAGGACCAGCAGGGTGCCGGCGAGCGGAGCATTGTGCTCCCCCAGCTCGGCGCCGGCCTTCAGCGCGATCACGGTTTGGCGCAGCGGACCGTCCTGCGCCACCAAAGCGGCGCTGCGTCCGTGCGGCGACCCAACCGCCACCGCCAGATGCTCGCGTCCAACCACATCGATGTCGGTCATCTGGGAGTCTCCTTCGCTTGGCTTCCGGCCTCAGCCTAACCCGGTCCCCTGCCGGCAGCCACCAAAGCACACAGGAGGGCCCGACGGCGGTGCCTCCCCAGGTGGGTCGGTCCCCGCCGTCAGCCGCTCAGAGCGCCCCCTGACTGGGAGTTCAGGTGCCGTAACCGTAGAAGTAGCGCTCAAAAATGGCCCGGGCGCGACGGGTCAAGCGCAAATAGTCTTCCTCGATGGCCGCCGCATTCCCCGGCTCGTATCCGCACCAGCGCGCCACCGCTTCCAGGTCCCGCCGCGAGGCGGGCAGCAGGTCGGAATTCTTGCCGGCCCAGATCACATTGGCCGAACGGATCCGGGTGGCCAGGCTCCAACTGCGGCCGAGCGTGGCGGCGTCGTCTTCGGGCAGCAGCCCGGCGGCAGCGATGGCAGAGAGCGCCTCCAAGGTGTTGGTGGTGCGCAGCTCCGGACGCTCGTGGGCGTGTTGCAGTTGCAGCAGCTGGACCAGCCATTCCACGTCGCTGAGCCCGCCGCGGCCCAGCTTTAGATGGCGGGCCGGATCGGCGCCGCGCGGCAGTCTCTCGGACTCCACCCGCGCCTTGATCCGGCGGATCTCGCGGACTTGGTCGCTGGCCAGATCCGCCGGGTAGCGGATCGGATCCACCAGTGCCATGAAGTCGTCGGCGAGTGCGTCGTCTCCGGCCATCGGGCGGGCGCGCAGCAAGGCCTGTGCCTCCCACACCAGCGACCAGCGCTGGTAGTACTCCCGGTATGAATCCAGCGACCGCACCATCGGCCCGTTCTTGCCTTCCGGGCGCAGGGCCGCATCCACCTCCAGCACCCGTTCGGCCAGCACCGGCGGAGTACACGGCTGCTTCAGCAACGAAGAAATCCGGGCCACGATGCGCTCCGCCTGCTGCTGGGCCTGGCCCGGATCCGCGCCCGGCAACGGCCGGTGCACGTACATCACGTCGGCATCCGAGCCGTAGCTGATTTCGCGTCCGCCCTGGCGGCCCATGGCGACCACAAGCAGCGCCGTCAACCGGTCCTCTGACTCCAGCACGGAGGTTTCCGCCACATGCAGCCCGCCGAGCACTGCGGCACGGTCGGCGTCGGCCAAGGCCGCGCCGACCTGGCTCTGCTCCAGCAATCCGGACGAGTCGGCGAGCGCGATGCGCAGCGTTTCCCGGCGGCGGATTAGCCGGATCAGCCGGATGGCCTCTTCCGGCACCGGATGACGGGACATCTTGGACTGGATCTCCTGCCACTGGGCGTCGAAGCTCAGCGGCACCAGGTCTTTGTCCGTGCCCAGCCACGCCGTCGATTCCGGCGAAACCTCCAGCAGGTCCGTGATGAAGCGGCTGCTGGAGAGGACGTGGCACAGCCGTTCGGCGGCGGAGCTCGAGTCGCGCAGCATGCCCAGGTACCAGTGCGAGTCCCCCAGCCGTTCGCTCAACCGCCGGAAGCCCAGCAGCCCGGCATCGGGGTCAACCCCGGAAGCGATCCATTCCAGCAGCACCGGCAGCAGCTGGCGCTGCAGCGATGCCTTCCGCCTGACCCCGGCGGTCAGCGCCTCAATGTGGCGCATGGCGCCGCGCGGATCCTGGTAGCCCAGGGCGGCCAGCCGTCCCTGGGCCGCCTCGGGGCTGAGCCGCACTTCGTCCAGGCTCAGGTTGGACGCGGCGGCCAGCAGCGGCCGGTAGAAGATTTGCTCGTGCAGCGCCCGTACCCGGCGCTTGGTCTGCTGCCACTTCTCCTGCAGCTCTGCCGGTGCTGGGCGCCGATCCAGCAGCGCGCCCTGTGCGGCCTTGGCCAGCACGCGTTGGGCCTGCTCGGCCTCCGGCATCAGGTGGGTCCGTCGCAGATGCACCAGTTGGATCCGGTGCTCCAGGACACGCAGGAATCGGTACGCCTCATCGAATTCGCGGGCGTCCGCCCGGGAGATGTAGCCGGCCACGCTCAAGGCCCCGATGGCGGAGGTGGTGTCCCGCTGGCGGATGGATTCGTCAACGCGGGCATGGACCAACTGGAGCAATTGGACCGTAAACTCGACGTCCCGGAGTCCCCCGCGCCCCAGCTTGATCTGCCGGCCGCGCTCATGGGCCGGGATGTTCTCCGTGACCCGGCGGCGCATGGATTGCACCGACTCGACAAAGCCTTCGCGCTCCGAGGAGGACCACACCAGCGGTGCGACCGCTTCCTCATACCGTCGGCCCAACTCGGCGTCTCCGGCCACCGCCCGGGCCTTCAGCAACGCCTGGAACTCCCAGCTCTTGGCCCAGCGCCGGTAATAGGTCAGATGGGAATCCAGGGTCCGCACCAGCGGCCCGTCTTTGCCCTCCGGGCGCAGGTTGGCGTCCACTTCCCAGAGCCCGGGCTCCGGCCCGGGGGACGAGATCGCGCGGGCCGTTCCGGTGGCCAGAGCCGCGCCAATGGCAGCGGCATCGCCGTCGTCGAGTCCCTCGGCCTCGACGACGTACACCACATCGACGTCGGAAATATAATTCAGCTCGCCGGCGCCGCACTTGCCCATGCCGATGATGGCCAGCTTCACCGCCGCAACGTCCTCGGCGGCGTAGCGTTCCGCTGCTTCGGCCCGGGCCACCGCGAGCCCGGCCTCCAGTGCAGCCGCGGCAAGGTCGGCCAGCTCCCGGCCGACCGTCGGCATGAAGTCGACCGGTGAGGCCGCGCAGAGATCGCGGATGGCGAGTTCGGCCAGGTGCCGGCGATACGTGCCCCGCAGCTCGATGTAGGCGTCCTTGCCGGAGAGGGAGGCTACCGGTTGGTCGGACAGCGGATCCGCCCGGACGGCCTGCAGCATCGAAGTGCGCAGCCGCGACGCCGGCACGCTGCCAGGTTCCGGGCCAATATCCGTGTCCAGGACGTCCAGGTGCTCCGGCCGGCGGAGCAGGAATTCGCCCATTGCTTCCGAGGCCCCGAGCAGACGGAACAGGGCCTCGCTGCCGTCGCCACCCGTATTGATGACCTCGACCAGGGAAGGGTTCTTCTCCAGCAGCCGGACCAGGGTGACCAGCGCCTGGTCCGGGTCCGCGCTGACGGCGAAGCCTGCCTCCAGCCGCTCCTGGCTGACGCCGGACAGTTCCTTGGCCTGCAGGAAACGGGTACTGCGCTCCAGGTCGTGGAAGCCTCGGGCGATCAAACGCCGGGTGGTGAGCACTGTCTTTCGTCCTAGAGGATTCCGATGTTGCGCTTCAGCTCGTGCGGGGTCACCTGCAGCCGGTAGTCGTGCCATTCGGCGCGCTTGTTCCGCAGGAAGATTTCGTAGACCTGCTCGCCCAGGATGCCGGCAACCAGCTCGGACTCTTCCATCGCCCGGATGGCGTCGTGCAGGCTGGACGGCAACGGATCGAGGCCCATGGCCCGCCGCTCGGCGGTGCTCAGGCTCCAGACGTCATCCTCGGCCGCCGGCGGCAGCTCGTAGCCTTCCTCGATCCCCTTCAGGCCTGCCCCGAGCAGCACTGCGTAGGACAGGTACGGGTTGGCCGCCGAGTCAATGCCGCGGTATTCGACCCGGGCCGACTGGCCCTTGTTCGGCTTGTAGAGCGGAACACGGAGCAGGGCGGAACGGTTGTTGTGGCCCCAGGAGATGTAGCTGGGGGCCTCTCCCCCGCCCCACAGCCGTTTGTACGAGTTGACGAACTGGTTGGTGACGGCGGTGAACTCCGGGGCGTGGTGCAGGATCCCGGCCATGAACTGGCGGGCCGTTTTGGACAGCTGGTATTCGGCGCCGGCTTCGAAGAACGCGTTCGAGTCGCCCTCAAACAATGAAAAGTGGGTGTGCATGCCGGAGCCGGGGTGATCGGAGAAAGGCTTCGGCATGAAGGTGGCATAGATGCCCTCCATCAACGCCACTTCCTTGACCACCGTGCGGAAGGTCATGATGTTGTCCGCGGTCTGCAGGGCATCGGCGTAGCGGAGGTCGATTTCGTTCTGCCCGGGACCGTCCTCATGATGGCTGAACTCCACCGAGATGCCCACGTTTTCCAGCATGGTCACGGCGGTGCGGCGGAAGTCCTGTGCCACGCCGCCGGGCACATGGTCGAAGTAGCCCGCCCGGTCCACGGGCACCGGAATCCCGTCCGGACCCAGTTCGTCGGACTTGAGCAGATAGAACTCGATTTCCGGATGCGTATAGCAGGTGAAGCCCATCTCCGCCGCCTTGCTCAGCGTCCGCTTCAGCACGTTGCGCGGATCGGCGCTGGAGGGCTCGCCGTCGGGCGTGAGCACATCGCAGAACATCCGCGAGGTCTGCTCCGCTTCGCCCCGCCAGGGCAGGATCTGGAACGTGGTGGGGTCCGGCTGGACCAGCATGTCCGACTCGAAGACCCGGGCCAGGCCCTCGATCGAGGACCCGTCGAAGCCGAGCCCTTCTTCGAAGGCGCCTTCCACCTCAGCAGGAGCCAGCGCCACGGATTTCAGCGACCCGACGATGTCCGTGAACCAGAGCCGGACAAACCGCACGTCGCGCTCTTCGATGGTACGGAGGACGAATTCCTGCTGACGGTCCATGGGCTGCCTTTCACTATGTCCGCAAGCGGCTTCTGAATCGGCATCTGAAGCCGCTTGCCAGAGCCTGCCTTGTACTTCCCTTAGCCTACTGGCAGCACCGCCGAAGTTTCCGCCGGTAACGCGGCCGCGCACAAGTGGAGCAAGCAGACGTCTGAGGATTAGGCTCTATCACATGCCCACTTCACAACCTTCCGGCGCAGAGCAGCCGGCTCCCTACGGCACGCCCGCGGCGTCTTCGGCTCCGCGCCCGGCCCGCCGCACCCGCATCCACCACCTGCAGCAGGCCAAGGACGAGGGCCGCCGCTTCGCGATGCTGACGGCGTATGACCAGTACACCGCGGAGATTTTCGATGCGGCCGGGATCGAGGTGCTGTTGATCGGCGACTCGGCGTCCAACAACGTGCTGGGCAACGAAACGTCACTGCCGATCACGGTGGACGAAATGCTGCCGCTCTGCCGGGCGGTCGCCCGTTCGGCCCGCAGTGCTTTCGTCGTTGCAGACCTGCCCTTCGGCAGCTATGAGGTCTCGCCGGCGCAGGCGGTGGAGACCGGCGTGCGTTTCCTGAAGGAAACGGGTGTGCATGCGGTGAAGATGGAGGGCGGCGCGTACTACGCGGACACCGTCCGGGCCCTGGTGCAGGCCGGCGTTCCCGTGATGGCCCATATCGGCTTCACTCCGCAGAGCGAGCATGCGTTGGGCGGCTACCGGGTGCAGGGCCGCGGCGACGACGCCGGGAGGCTGATTGACGATGCACTGGCGCTGGAAGCGGCCGGGGCGTTTGCGGTGCTGATGGAAATGGTCCCGGCCGAGGCGGCAGCCAAGGTTGACCAGGCCCTGCACGTTCCCACGGTCGGCATCGGAGCCGGTCCGTCAACCACCGGGCAGGTGCTCGTCTGGCAGGACATGGTGGGTCTGCGCGGCGGCAAGATGGCCAAGTTCGTCAAGCAGTATGCGGACGTGCGCAGCATCATTTCCGACGCCGCTGCCGCCTTCCGCTCGGACGTCCAGGACGGCGCATTCCCCGGCCCGGAGCACTCCTTCTAGCGGGGTATGCCAGCCGGGCGCGCCAGCCGGGCGGGTGTGCCAGCCCAGGGCGGGACGGTCCGCCGGCCGCGTCAGTCGTCCTCCGCTTCCCACTCCTCGTTGCGCTGATGTACCTTTTCCAGCGCGTGCTCGGCCTCTTCGCGGGTTGCGTAAGGGCCGATCAGCTGGGTCCAGTCGGACTGGGCGCCCGCTTCCACCTGGTGGGTGACGACGTTGTACCAGAAATCCGCCATGCCGGCCTCCTTAAGTTGACGGCGCCGTTGCAGCGTAGCCGCCTGCCGGCGTCTGATCGCCCGGGCACCGCTGCAGCACCTATATGATCGATACTATGCCCCACAACGCAGCAACAGCACCCGTCGGAACCCTCGTTCAAGGCACCGTCAGCCCCACTTTGCCGGTCCCCGCTTCGATCGAACGGCCCGAATACGCGTGGCAACCGGCGCCCGCCAAATTCACCGGTTCCGAGGTCAAGACGCCGGAAACCATCGAGAAAATCCGCACCGCCGGACGGATCGCTGCGCAGGCCATTGTGGAGGTCGGCAAGCACATTGAACCGGGTGTCACCACCGACCAATTGGACCGGATCGGTCATGAGTTCCTGCTGGACCACCATGCGTATCCGTCCTGCCTGGGCTACCGCGGTTTCCCGAAGTCGATCTGCTCCTCCCTCAATGAGGTGATTTGCCACGGGATCCCGGATAACACCGTGGTGCAGGACGGCGACATCATCAACATCGACATCACCGCCTACCTGGGCGGCGTCCACGGGGATACCAACCACACCTTCCTGGTCGGCGACGTGGACGAGGAGTCGCGGCTGCTGGTCGAGCGCACGCAGGAGTCACTGCGCCGCGGCATTAAGGCAGTTGCGCCGGGCCGCGAAATCAACGTCATCGGCCGGACCATCGAGTCCTACGCCAAGCGTTTCGGCTACGGTGTGGTCCGCGATTTCACCGGCCACGGCGTCGGCGAAGCGTTCCACACCGGTCTGATCATCCCGCATTACGACGCCGCACCCGCCTACAGCCGGGTGATCGAGCCGGGCATGGTCTTCACCATCGAGCCGATGCTGACGTTGGGCACCATCGAATGGGACATGTGGGGCGACGACTGGACGGTTGTCACCAAGGACCGCAAACGGACCGCCCAGTTCGAGCACACTCTCGTGGTCACCGACACCGGCGCGGAGGTCCTGACCCTGCCGTAGTCCGATACCCTCCGGTGCAGCGGGTAGGCTACCGATAGTCTGGCGCCGTACGCCGGATACAAGCGCACACGGAGGTGGCATGGCGACCAAGGACGGCAAGGCAGCCAAACTGGCAGCACGCTCTGCGATCGGGATCGATATCGGCGGAACCGGCATCAAGGGCGGCATCGTCGACCTCAAAAAGGGAAACCTGGTCGGCGACCGCATCCGTTACGAGACCCCCCGCCCGTCCACGCCGGATGCCGTGGCCGACGTCGTCGCGCGCATCGTCACCGAACTCTGCGCCCAGCCGGAAGGCCCGGGCCCGGACCGCCCGGTGGGCGTCACCTTCCCGGCCATCATCCGCCACGGCGTCGCCCGGTCGGCGGCCAACGTTGACCCCAGCTGGATCGGCACCGACGTCGACTCGCTGCTCACCGCCAAGATGTCCCGTCCCGTCCAGGTCATCAACGACGCGGACGCGGCCGGGCTGGCCGAGGCCCGTTATGGGGCCGGGTCCGGCGTGAAGGGCACCCTGCTGGTGATCACCCTGGGCACCGGGATCGGGTCCGCTTTCATCTTCAACGGCAAGTTGGTGCCCAACGCCGAATTGGGGCACCTGGAGCTGGACGGGCACGACGCCGAGTCAAAGGCCTCTGCCGCGGCCCGCGAACGCGAAGGTCTGGACTGGGAGGAGTACGCGGAACGCCTGCAGCGCTACTTTTCGCACGTGGAGTTCTTGTTCTCGCCGGAGCTGTTCATCATCGGCGGCGGCATTTCGAAACGGAGCGAGGACTTCCTGCCCCTGCTTCAGCTGGCCACGCCGATCATCCCGGCCCAGCTGCGCAACAACGCCGGCATCGTCGGGGCAGCGCTGCAGTCGGCCATCCATTTCGGTTTCGCCAAGTAAAAAAGTTGGTGCCGGTGGCGGCCTCGGCTTCCCCTCCGCAGCCGCCACCGGAGTCTATGTGCGCTATTGCGCTGTCAGCGGCCGTTGCCGGCCTTCCGGCCCCTGCTGGCCGTTTTTCTGCGCGTCGCGGCGCAGCTGGTCGATGGCGGACTCGAAATCCTCCAGCGACTCGTAGCCCTGGTACACGCTAGCGAACCGCAGGAAGGCGATCAGGTCCAGCTTCTTCAGCGGGCCGAGGATTGCCAGCCCCACCTCATGGGCGTCGATTTCCGCCGCGCCGCTGGCCCGGACCGATTCTTCGACTTCCTGCGCCAGCATGGCCAGGTCGTCTTCCGTCACCGGCCGGCCCTGGCAGGCCTTGCGCACGCCGTTGACCACTTTGGTGCGGCTGAACGGCTCGCTGACCCCCGAGCGCTTGATCACGCTGAGGCTGGTGGTCTCCACCGTGGTGAACCGGCGCCCGCAGGCCGGACATTGCCGGCGACGGCGGATCGCCGAGCCGTCATCGGTCAGCCGGCTGTCCACCACCCGGGAATCGGAGTTGCGGCAGAACGGACAATACACGCAACACTCCTTCCGTGGGGATCAGCAACAAATTCATCCTAGAACTATATCTAGGTGAATTACAAGACTGTGATTACTACATGTTGGGGTTTGAGCCGCTCAGGCGAACCGGACGGTTACCGCATCGCCGTGCGCGGGGAGGTCTTCGGCCCGGGACAACGCGTCGATGTGTCCGCTGACCTCCCGCAGCGCTCCACTGCCGTAATTGATCACCTGGACCGCCCGCAGGAAGGTGGTCACATTGAGGCCGCTGGCAAATGTGGCGGTGCCGCTGGTGGGCAGCACATGGTTGGAGCCGGCACAGTAGTCGCCCAGGCTCACCGGGCTATAGTCGCCCACGAAGATCGCCCCGGCGTTGCGGATCCGGGCGGCTACCCCGGCTGCGTCGGCGGTCTGGATTTCCAGGTGCTCGGCGGCGTAGGCGTCGCAGACGGCGATGCCCTGTTCCAGCCCGTCCACCAGGATGGTGCCCGACTGCGGGCCGGACAGTGCCTGGCGGACACGCTCGGCATGCTTGGTCCCGGCGATCTGCCGGCCGAGTTCCGCACGCACGGCCTGCGCCAGTTCCTCGGACGCGGTGATCAGCACGGAGGCGGCATGCGGGTCGTGCTCGGCCTGGCTGATCAGGTCGGCGGCCACGAACGCCGGATTGGCGGTCTCGTCGGCCAGGATGGCGATCTCGGTGGTGCCCGCTTCCGCGTCAATGCCCACCACGCTCTTGACCAGCCGCTTGGCCGTGGCCACGAAAACGTTGCCGGGTCCGGTCACCACGTCCACGGGTTCCAGCGCCGGGCCGTGACCGTTGGCTGGCACACCGTAGGCGAAGGCTGCCACCGCCTGCGCGCCGCCGATGGCGTAGACCTCATCGATGCCCAGCAGCTTGGCGGCGGCCAGGATGGTGGGGTGCGGCAGCGAACCAAAGTCCTTTTGCGGCGGCGAGGCCAGCGCGATGGATGCCACGCCCGCTGCCTGTGCCGGCACCACGTTCATGACCACGGAGGATGGATACACCGCCAGCCCGCCGGGAACATACAGCCCCACGCGGTTCACCGGGATCCACTTGTGCGTCACCACTGCCCCGTCACTGATTTCGACGTCGGTGTCCGCCGGCTTCTGCGCCTCGGCGAACCGCCGGGCACGCGCGATGGACTCCTCCAAGGCGGCACGGACCTGCGGGTCCAGCTGGTCCAGGGCCTCGCCCAGCGCCGCCGCCGGAACGCGCGGATGACGCTGCTCCACGCCATCGAACCTGCGCGCGAGCTCGGCCAAGGCGACGAACCCGTCCGCGCGCACCTTGCCGATGATCTCCTCGACTGCGCCGGTGGCGGCGTCGAACGTGGTGTCCGCGCGTGGCATCGCGGCCTTCAGTTCGGCGGTGGCGAGGCTGCGGCCGCGCAGGTCCAGGGTGGGGAAATCGCTAAAGGTGTTGGCTGCAGAAGTCACCCACCCATTCTACTGACCCTTCGACACCGCCTGGTTAGGCGTCGAGGCAGGCCGGCCCCAGCAGCACCTTGAGGTCGCCGAACAGCGAGGGGTTCGGGTTGACCCGCAAGTCCACCCCCAGCTTCATCACCTCGACCTTGCGGGAGCTGTTCAGCCGCACCTGCACCTCGGTAGTGCCAGGATGCGTGCGCAGCACGTCCCCCAGCGCGGTGACCACCGACTCGGTCGCCTTGAAGCTCGCCATCGAGATCACCACCGGACCGGAGTGCCCGTCGCTGAGGTCGGGCACGGTCAGTTCCTGCGCGTTCAGGGTGACCGCACCGTCGTCTCGGCGCTGAAGCCGGCCCCGAACCACCACGATCAGGTCTTCCGCCAGCACGGTGGCGATCGGCGCATAGGCCTGGCCGAAGAACATGACCTCCATCGAGCCGCCGAGGTCCTCGACCTCGGCGCGGGCATAGGCGTTGCCGCTGTTCTTGGCGATCCGGCGCTGCAGTGAGGTGATCATGCCCGCAATGGTGATGATCTGTCCGTCCGGCGGGCCGTCCTCGCCGATCAGCGAGGTGATCGACATGTCCGCGTGCTGGCTCAGGATCCCGTCCAGTCCCTGCAGCGGGTGGTCGGAAACGTACAGGCCCAGCATGTCGCGCTCGAAGGCCAGTTTGTCCTTCTTGTCCCACTCGGGCAGGTCCGGCACATCAACGGCGAGTCCCCCGGCGGTTTCGCCGCCGTCGTCGAACGCGCTGAACAGATCGAACTGGTTGGCGGCCTCGTTGCGCTTGAGCACGATGACCGAGTCCACCGCTTCTTCGTGGATCATAGCCAGCGCGCGGCGCGGATGGCCCAGCGAGTCAAACGCACCGGCCTTGACCAGCGACTCGATGGTGCGCTTGTTGCAGACCACGGCCGGCACCTTCTGCAGGAAGTCGCTGAAGCTGGCGAAGTTGCCCTTCTCGTCGCGGGAACCCACCATGGCGTGCACCACGTTGGCGCCGACGTTGCGGATGGCGCCCATGCCGAAGCGGATGTCCTTGCCCACCGGGGTGAAGTTCAGCGCAGATTCGTTCACATCCGGCGGCAGCACGGTGATGCCCATGTGGCGGCATTCGTTCAGGTACAGCGCCAGTTTGTCCTTGTCGTCCCCCACCGAGGTGAGCAGCGCGGCCATGTACTCGGCCGGATAATGCGCCTTCAGGTAGGCCGTCCAGTAGGAGACCAGGCCGTAGGCGGCCGAGTGCGCCTTGTTGAACGCGTAGTCGGAGAACGGCAGCAGGATGTCCCACAGTGCCTTGATGGCAGCCTCGGAGTAGCCGCGGTCCACCATGCCCTCGTGGAAGCCGGCGTACTGCTTGTCCAGCTCGGACTTCTTCTTCTTGCCCATCGCGCGGCGCAGGATATCCGCTTGGCCCAGTGAGAAGCCTGCCACCTTCTGGGCAATCGCCATCACCTGCTCCTGATACACGATCAGGCCGTAGGTGGTATCCAGAATGTCCCGCAGCGGTTCTTCCAGCTCCGGGTGGATCGGGGTGATCTCCTGGAGGCCGGTCTTGCGCAGGGCGTAGTTGGTGTGCGAGTTGGCGCCCATCGGACCCGGCCGGTACAGGGCGATGACGGCGGAGATGTCTTCGAAGTTGTCCGGCCGCATCATCTTCAGCAGCGACCGCATCGGGCCGCCGTCGAGCTGGAAGACGCCCAGGGTGTCGCCGCGGGCGAGCAGCTCGTAGGACCCGCGGTCGTCCAGGTCCAGCGTTTCAAGGTCCAGGTCCACGTCCTGGTTCATCTTGATGTTCTCGATGGCGTCCGTGATGATCGTCAGGTTGCGCAGACCGAGGAAGTCCATCTTGATCAGGCCGAGACCTTCACAGGTGGGATAGTCGAACTGCGTAATGACCTGGCCGTCCTGCTCCCGGCGCATGATCGGGATGATGTCGATGAGCGGATCCGAGGACATGATGACGCCGGCGGCGTGCACACCCCACTGGCGCTTCAGCCCCTCCAGGCCCAGCGCGGTTTCGAAGACCTTGGCGGAATCCGCGTCGGACTTGAGCAGTTCGCGCATTTCCTCGGCCTCGCCGTAGCGCTTGGCGCTGGGATCGTGCACTTCCTTCAGCGTCAGGCCCTTGCCCATGACATCCGGCGGCATGGCCTTGGTCAGCCGCTCGCCGGTGGAGAACGGATAGCCCATCACGCGGGAAGAGTCCTTCAACGCCTGCTTGGCCTTGATGGTGCCGTACGTGACGATCATAGCCACCCGGTCGTCACCGTACTTCTCGGTGACGTACTTGATTACTTCCGGGCGGCGCCGGTCATCGAAGTCGACGTCGAAGTCAGGCATCGAGACGCGGTCCGGGTTCAGGAAGCGCTCGAAGATCAGTCCGTGCTTGAGCGGGTTCAGGTCGGTGATGCGCATCGCGTAGGCCACCATCGAGCCGGCACCGGAACCGCGGCCCGGGCCAACGCGGATGCCGTGGTCCTTGGACCAGTTGATGAAGTCGGCCACCACCAGGAAGTAGCCGGGGAAGCCCATCTGGAGGATGATGCCGATCTCATATTCGGCCTGCTTGCGCACATCGTCGGGAATGCCCGTCGGGAACCGGTACTGCAGGCCCTTCTCGACTTCCTTGACGAACCAGGATTCTTCGTTCTCCCCCTCCGGCACCGGGAACACCGGCATGTAGGAGGCCTTGGTGTTGAACTCCACGTTGCAGCGCTCGGCGATCAACAGGGTGTTGTCGCAGGCCTCGGGCACATCGCGGAAGATGGCCCGCATCTCCGCCGGGGACTTCAGGTAGAACTCGTCCGCATCGAACTTGAACCGTTTCGGGTCGGCCAGCGAAGAACCTGACTGCACGCACAGCAGCGCCGCATGCGACTTGGCATCCTCGGCGTGCGTGTAGTGCAGGTCGTTGGTGGCCACGAACGGGAGGCCAAGTTCGCGCGCCAGCTTCCGCAGGTCGGTCTGCACGTTGCGCTCGATGTCCAGTCCGTGGTCCATCAGCTCGCAGAAGAAGTTCTCCTTGCCGAAGATGTCCCGGAAATCGGAGGCGGCCTGCTTGGCCTCGTTGTAGAGGCCCAGCCGCAGCTTGGTCTGGACTTCGCCGGACGGACAGCCGGTGGTGGCAATCAGGCCCTTGCCATAGGTCTGCAGCAGATCCCGGTCCATCCGGGGCTTGTACAGGTAGCCTTCCAGCGAGGCTAGCGACGAGGCACGGAAGAGGTTGTGCATGCCTTCGGTAGTCTCGGCCCACATGGTCATGTGGGTGTAGGCGCCGGCGCCGGAGACGTCGTTGCGTCCACCGTCGCCCCAGCGCACGCGCGTTTTGTCCGCCCGGGCGGTGCCCGGAGTCAGGTAGGCTTCGACGCCGACAATGGGTTTGACCCCGGCGTTGCGGGCCTTGTTCCAGAAATCGAAGGCACCGAAGACGAACCCATGGTCCGTCGTCGCCACGGCGTTCATGCCCAGTTCCTCGGTGTGGCTGAACAAGTCGGTCAGCCGCGCGGCACCATCGAGCATCGAGTACTCGGTGTGGTTGTGAAGATGGACGAAGGAATCGTTGCCGGTCTTGGAAGAAGTCACTGCTGCCACCGTTTCATTCTAGGTGTCGGAGCCAGCCAGTCCCGGGCTACACGCGGTGTTCGGCCAGTGCCTGCAGCGCGTAAGCCAGGTCCTGCGGGTACTCGCTTTCGTATTCAACCCACTCCCCGTTGCCGGGGTGGTGGAAGCCAAGCTTTTTGGCATGAAGCCACTGCCGGGTCAGGCCCAGCGCCGCGGCAAGTTTAGGGTCGGCACCGTAGGTCAGGTCGCCGGCGCAGGGATGCCGGAGCGCCGAGAAGTGCACGCGGATCTGGTGGGTCCGGCCGGTCTCCAGATGCACTTCGACCAACGAGGCCTTGCCGAAGGCCTCGATGACCTCATAGTGGGTCAGCGAATGGCGACCGTCTTCCACCACGGCGAACCGCCAGTCGTAGCCGGGGTGCCGGCCGATCGGCGCATCGATCGTGCCCTCCAGCGGATCCGGCAGGCCCTGCACGAGTGCGTGGTAGACCTTGTCCACCGTGCGGTCCTTGAACGCCCGCTTCAGCAAGGTGTAGCCATGCTCGGTCTTGGCCACCACCATCACGCCGGAGGTTCCCACGTCCAGGCGATGGACGATCCCGGCACGCTCGGCGGCACCCGACGTCGAAATCCGGTAGCCGCGCGCGGCCAGGGCACCCACCACGGTGGGGCCCACCCAACCGGGCGACGGATGCGCCGCCACACCCACCGGTTTGTCGATGACGACGAAATCGTCCTCGTCTCCGAGAATCTTCAAATCCTCAACCTCTTCCACCACGACGGCGAGCGGATCCCGCTGCTCCGGTACGGCAATGCGCAGGCTCCCCTGTTCGGGGAGCTTTGCCGATTTGGCGATGGCTCGGCCATCCAGTTCCACGCATTTGCCGCCGAAAAGTGCCGCGGCGGCCGAGCGGGATATTCCCAGTAGGGCGGCGACAACCGTGTCTGCCCGTTCGCCGGCCGTACTACTGTCCAGCTCGACGACCCTGACGTCGTCAGTCACCGCTCTCCCCTGCCGGCCTGCCCCCATCGAGCGGCTTGCCGTCCCCGTTCGCGGTGCGGTCCCCGGACTTGGCGGTCTGCCGGGTGCCGTCCATGCCAATCCCCATGAAAGTCAGCACGCACCACAGGATGACTGCCCCGACGACGGCGGAGTCGGCGATGTTGAAGATCGCAAAGTTGGGGAAAGCGATGAAATCCACCACGTGCCCGAGGCCGAAAGCGGGTTCGCGGAACAGCCGGTCGGTCAGATTCCCCAGCGCGCCGCCCAGCAGGAAGCCGAGCGCCACGGACCACCACAGGGACCGGACCTTGCGGGCGTAGACCAGGATCGCGATGGCGACGGCCGACATCACCAGGGTAAACACCCAGGTGTGGTCCTGGCCGATGGAGAACGCGGCGCCCGAGTTGCGGATGAAATGCCAGTGCAGCAGCGGCGGCAGCACCGGGGTGATCTGCCCCTCGGTCATGGTGGACACGACCCACCACTTGGTCAATTGGTCAAAGGCATAGGCGAAGGCCGCGCAGCCTGCCAGCAGCAGGATGAACCGGCCCCTGCCCTTGCGTTGTCCGGTCTCGGCCGCCGCGCCGTCGTCGGATCGGTCAGCTGCCGGTGGAGTTTCTGACATGTCTCTCTCGTCTTCAGTGCCGTCCGGGGCACCGATGCGGTGTCCAAAGGCAATGGCCGGCGGCAGGATGATCCCGGCGCCGGCCATGGGGAACCCTGTGGAACAGGGCCGTCAGTTACCTTCCGCGCTTACGCGTCGGCGCTGTCCTTGACCTCGGGGGCAGCGAAGGAGCCGCGGGCTTCCAGATCGCGCAGCTGCCCTTCGATGTAGGCCTTCAGGCGGGCGCGGTAGTCGCGCTCGAAGCCACGCAGCTGCTCGAGCTTGCGTTCCAGCACAGCCTTCTGCTGCTCGAGGTTGCCCAGGGTCTTGCGGCTCTTTTCTTCGGCGTCATTGACCAGGCTGCTGGCTTCCAGCTGTGCCTCGGCGATGATCTTGTCCCGCTGCTCCACGCCGGCGGTGACGTACTCGTCGTGGAGCTTCTGGGCCATGGCCAGCACGCCTGCCGCGGACTCGGCGGTAGCGGAGCGGTCGGTCTCGGGTGCCGCGGCGGCGGCCGGAGCCGGCTTCGGCTCTTCCGTCGCCTTGGGCTCGACCTTCGGTTCTTCCTTGACCTGTTCGCGGACCTGTTCGGTCTTCGGGGCGGCCGACACCGGAGCCGGCACGGAGGCCTCCGGAGCCTGGCCCGACGTGGCTTCAGCCAGCTTCTTGCGAAGTTCGTCGTTCTCCTGGTTCAGCCGGCGGAGTTCAACGACGATCTCATCGAGAAAGTCGTCAACCTCATCCTGGTCATAGCCTTCGCGGAACTTAGTCGGCTGGAACCTCTTGTTGACAACGTCTTCTGGCGTCAAAGCCATCTGGTCACCTCATACTGGTTCGTGTGGGTCATGAATGCAACGTGCTGGATTCATAACAACGGTAGCGAATAGTCCCCGTGCAAGGACATCCGCCAGCTATATCTGAATCAGAATATATCGTTTCGGAGACGAACACTAACGCGCCGTCGGTCAGGCCAAACCCGCCACAACCGCCATGGCGATCGTCACGGCGAGGAACAGCACGAGGAAGGCAAGGTCAAGCGCGAATCCGCCGATCCGCAGCGGCGGAATGATCCTGCGCAGACCCTTCAGCGGCGGGTCGGTCACGGTGTAGATGACGGAAGCAGCGACCAGAGCGATGCCGCGCGGCCTCCAGCGCCGGGCGAAGGCTTGCACGACCTCGAAAACGATGCGCACGATCAAGCCCAGCTGGAACAACATCAAGATCAGGTACAGCAGGACGAAAATGATGGACACGCCGGTTCCACGATTCCTAGCGCTAGAAGGATTTTGACGGGCGGCACGCCTCCCGGGAAGTGCGGCAGGCTAGCTCTGGTTAAAGAAACTGGCCTGCTGGTCGCTGGACTTGCGGTCCTCACCCAGCACTTCCACGCTTGACGGCGAGAGCAGGAAAACCTTATTGGTAACCCGTTCAATGCTACCGTGCAGGCCGAAGACCAAGCCGGCGGAGAAATCGACCAGTCGCTTGGCTTCCGCTTCGCCCATGTCCGTGACGTTCATGATCACCGGGATGCCGTCGCGGAAACTCTCGCCAATGATCTTGGCGTCGTTGTAGGAGCGCGGGTGCACGGTGGTGATCTGGTGCAGCACGGTGGCGTCCTCGCGGGCTGACGGTGCGCGCTTGATCGGCGTCACCGGGGCACGGTATTCTTCGGCAGCCGGTTTCACCGGTGCCGGCGCAGGCTCCGCGCGGCGCTCCTGTCGGGGCTGGTCCACGGGCTGCTCCTCATCTCGAGCGGCGGTGTCCGTCTGCTCGGGTTCGTAGTGCTCGTCACCATCGGCGAGCCCAAGATAAATCATTGTCTTGCGCAGTGTGCCTGCCATGGTAGCTCCCATCCTGTCTTCAGCGCTGCTGCATGCCTTGCACGGCCCCGGTCACGAACTTGGGTTCCGGCAAAGAGCCTGCCTATCAAAAACGCTACCGCACGGCCGGTCGCGGTCCGAGGACATCGGATCCGACACGGAGGTGTGTCGCGCCCGCGGCGACCGCCGCTTCGAGGTCCTGGCTCATCCCTGCCGAAACCATGCCTGCCCCGGGATGCTCTTCCTTCAGCCGATGCGAGAGTTCAGCCAATCGTCCGAACGCCCGGGCCGGGTCTGCGCCCAACGGCGCGACCGCCATCAGCCCGGCCGGAGCCAATCCCTCAGCCTCCTGGAGGGCGTCGGCCAGCGCCCTGATCTCCCCGGGCCGGGCACCGCCGCGGGCCGCTGTTCCGGCTGCCTTCGGCAGGTCCGACTCGTCAAGGTCCACTTGGATCAGGCAGCCGAGATCCGCTCGGGGCTCGAGGCCGGCAGCCTGCCGCCGTTCCTGCTCGGCCGCCATCGCCTTGCGCAGCGCCTGGATCAGTTGCGGCCGGTCCACCGAATGGAGCAGGTCAGCGTATTGGACCACCGATTTGGCCTTGTTTGTCTGCAGCTGCCCGATGAAATGCCAGCGCAGCCCGCGGCCGGCCAGCTCCGCGGCCTTCGCGGCGGCTTCCTGATCCCGGTTCTCCCCGACGTCTCTCACGCCCAGATCATGCAGCAGCGCCACGTCGGAGGCGGGGAAGAACTTCGTCACCACAATCAGTTCCGGCTCCGCCGGGCGGCCGGCGGCGGCCCGGGCGATCCGCTCCCGGACGCGTTCCAGATTCGCTGAAAGTTCGGCCTTCCGGGAGTTCGTGCTCATGCGTCCTTCCAGACCAGGCCGGCGAACCGGCCGGTGCGTTCATCCAACCGGTAGGAGTACAGCCGGTCTTCCTCCCGGGTGCAGCCATGTACCCGGTGTGCCTCCACGCCGAGTCCGGCCAGCTCTGCGGTGGCCCCGGCGGCGAGATCGAGTGCCGGGGTGCCCCATGCGGTCCTCGATGCCAGCTCGGGAATCCGGGCTATGGCGTCGGCCTGCATCTGCTCGGGGACCTCATAGCAGGCTCCGCAGATGGACGGACCGATCCATGCCTGCAGCGCGCCGGCGCCCGCGCCCCGGAGCCCGGCAACGGCGTTGGCCAGCACCCCGTCCAGCAGTCCGCGGCGGCCGGCATGCGCCACCGCGGTGGCGGCACCGCCGTCGGGCAGTGTCCCCACCAGCACCACCGGCAGGCAGTCCGCAACCATCACGGCCAGCGGCACCGCGCCGTCGGGACTCACCAGCGCATCGGCCGTCACGGCCACCTGCGTCGAAGCCGGGCCGTCGGTCGACACGACCGCGGCCTCGGCGGAGTGCACCTGGTTCATGAACCGCAGCGAGCCGGCCGGCACCGGCAGGGCGCCCTCCAGCGACCTACGCCGCCGGTGCACGGCAGCGGCGTCGTCGCCCACGTGGAGGCCCAGGTTGCCGGCCGAGCGGTCGGTGAATGCGGCCCACACGCCGGTGTGGACCTGCTGCTTCCACCAAAACACTGCCGGACCCTCCTGGACTGGTTACTTCAAGAAATCCGGTACATCCAGGTCGTCGACCCGGCCCGCGCTGAGGTCCGGCTCCACGATGGCCGGAAGATCCATGTCGAAACCGGCATCGGCCGGCACGTGCGCGGACTGCGCAACCATGCCACCGAAGCCGTGCTCCGTCGGTTCGGAAACCGGCACGGAGGGCTGCGCGGCAGGCACGGCGGGAGCACCTGCCGGCGCCGCTGCCGGCTTCTGGGCCGGGGCTGCGGACGTGACATCCACCTGGTCGAAGCCGGCGGCGATGACGGTGACCCGCGCTTCGTCGCCGAGGGCGTCGTCGATGACGGCGCCGAAGATGATGTTCGCCTCGGGGTGCGCGACTTCCTGCACCAGCCGTGCGGCCTCGTTGATTTCGAACAGGCCCAGATCAGAGCCGCCCTGGATCGAGAGCAGCACGCCGTGCGCGCCGTCGATGGAGGCTTCCAGGAGCGGAGACGCGATGGCCAGTTCGGCGGCCTTGACTGCTCGGTCCTCGCCGCGGGCGGAGCCGATGCCCATCAGCGCCGAGCCGGCTCCCTGCATCACGGACTTGACGTCGGCGAAGTCGAGGTTTATCAGGCCGGGGGTGGTAATCAGGTCGGTGATGCCTTGGACGCCGGAGAGCAGCACCTGGTCGGCGGAGCGGAAGGCATCCAGCATGGAGACGTTGCGGTCGCTGATGGACAGCAGGCGGTCATTCGGGATCACGATCAGGGTGTCGACTTCGTCGCGCAGCGTCTCGATGCCGGTTTCGGCCTGGTTCGACCGGCGGCGGCCCTCGAATGTGAACGGCCGGGTGACGACGCCGATGGTCAGCGCGCCGAGCGAACGGGCGATCCGGGCCACCACGGGCGCGCCGCCGGTACCGGTACCGCCGCCTTCGCCGGCCGTCACGAAGACCATGTCCGCCCCGCGCAGGACTTCCTCGATCTCTTCGGCGTGGTCGTCGGCGGCCTTACGGCCCACCTCCGGGTCGGCTCCGGCGCCCAGTCCGCGGGTGAGCTCGCGTCCGACGTCGAGCTTGACGTCGGCGTCGCTCATCAACAGTGCCTGAGCATCGGTGTTGATCGCGATGAACTCCACGCCGCGGAGCCCCACCTCGATCATCCGGTTGACGGCATTCACGCCACCGCCGCCGATGCCGACGACTTTGATGACGGCCAAGTAATTCTGCGGTGCTGCCACGTCCTGTGTCCCTTGCTCGAGTCTGTGCACTGATCAGTTCTGCCGGAGCGGGCGGGTCCCCGGTCCGGTAGTTTCACCTGAACCTTAACCTTCAACTTGAAGGTTAGAGTTATGTCAAGTAGTTCCTATCCGAGACGCTAGACGGAAGGCCGGGTCGGCACAATGACCGGGCTCCGCGTGTCGCGCGATCGGCGGCTGTGGCGTCTCGCGCCCGCCCGCAACGGACCTCATCGGGTCACCGGGCGCGTGGGCGTGCTCACATCGATGACGCTGGCTTTGCCCTTGACGCCCTTCGCCTGCAGCAGCGCCTGCAGCACGGTGGCTTTGAGCTCCTGCTGCCCCGCATTCCCCCACAGTACCTTCTGGCCGTTGGTCAATTGGAGTTCCACCGAGTCCACCGACCGGGCAGAGGCGTGGTCGAGCTGTTTCAGTACCTCCGGCTGCAGCGCTCCGAGCACTCCGGTGATCGACGCGAAAACATCAGAATCCTCGGCGGCCTTGGCGCCGTCGATCAACGGCAGTTTGGCCTCGCTGCGCTTGCGGACCGAGGCCAGTGCCTTCCCCGATTCGTCGATCAGCACGAACTTCTTGCCGTCCTTCAACACGGCGACGGGGGTGCGCTCGATGATCCGCACATGCAGTTCGGAGGGCGGTTTGGCGACGACTTCCACGGACTCGACCGCCGGAAAGTGGTCCACCTGGGCAGCTACTTCCCGTTCACCAACGCGTGCCAGGGGGATTCCCTTCAACGGCTCCAGCGCCTCGCTGAGCGTGGCGGAGTCCGTCAGGTCGGCGCCTTCGACCGTGATGGTCTTCACCGCCAGCGCCGGGGACAGAAAGATCACCGACATCAACACGGCAAGGAGCACGACGACGCTGCCCGCCGCGATCAGCAGCCGGCGCCGGGTCTTGCGCCGGGGCGGTTCGGGGAAACTGACCACCGTGGTGTCGGCTCCCCCGGCCGGTGAGGGGTGGGACGGCCCGGGCCGCAGGCCTCGCCAGCGCGCCAACAAGTCGGCCGCCGCGCCGGGCCGGGGCGGAGATGCGGGTACGGATTTTCCGGCTGCGGATTTTCCTGCGGCCGACGCCGGCGCCCCGGTGCCGTGCTCGGACGGTCCAGAGCCGGCGGCGGGTCCGGTTGATCGGACCGGCTTGGCAGTTTCCGCGGTCCCGGACGCAGCGGCCTGGCCGGCTGCCGGCGCCGGCAGCGCCGTCACCCTCCCGGAGGTGAGCCGTACCCCAGAACCCGCGCCGGCCGCCGCCGGGCTGTCGGGTACGGGCTGCCGCTCTGTAGCGTCCGGTGCTGGCGCCGCGGCGTCCGGCCGTCCGGCCGGGGCGGCAGGGCGCGCCGCGGGAGTGCGTGGCTTGCGCGGACTCATTGCACGGCGGTGGAGGCCCGCTCCAGGGCCTCGACCAGGACGGGGCCGTATTGGGTCACGTCGCCGGCACCGACGGTCAGCACGATGTCGCCGGGCTGTGAGCGGGCGACGATGTCCGCCACGGCGCGGGCCGGGTCCGGTGCGTAGCTGCCTGAGGGCAGCCGGCTGGTGATCAGTTCGCTGGTGACGCCCGGGATCGGATCTTCACGCGCGGGATAGATATCCAGGATGGCAGCCGAATCGGCCAACTGCAGCGCCTGTGCAAATTCCGCGGCGAACTCCCGGGTGCGCGAAAACAGGTGCGGCTGGAATAGCACATGTACAGCATGTCCGGCCGCGACCTTGCGGGCGGCGGTCAGGGCTGCGTGGACCTCGGTGGGATGGTGCGCGTAGTCATCGAACACGCGGACCCCGGCTGCCGCGCCCTTGGCTTCGAACCGCCTGGCTGCCCCGGTGAAGCCGGCCAGCCCCTCGGCCGCGGTGGCGGGATCGATGCCCTGCGTGATGGCGACGGCGACGGCCGCAGCCGCATTGCGGATGTTGTGCTCGCCAGGTACTTGGAGCCGCAGCGTGCAGTTGCCGCCCCGGTATTCGATCCGGCTGGCGCTGCCGGAGCCGGCGAACTCGCTCTCAACGATGCGCAACTCGGCGTCCGCCGCATAGCCGTAGCCGAGCACCCGGCAGGGTGCGCCGGACGCTGCCACCCGCTCCGCCAGGGCGCGCGCGCCGTCGTCGTCGAGGCAGAGAACCAGCGTGCCGTCGCTGGGAAGCAGCGCCACGAACTGGTCGAAGGAGGCGTAGACGGCTTCGGCGGAGCCGTAGTGGTCCAGGTGGTCGGCCTCCACATTGGTCACGACGATGACCTGCGGCCGGTAGTTGAGGAACGAGGCGTCGGATTCGTCCGCTTCGGCGACAAACAGGTCGCCTTCCCCGTGCGCGGCGTTGACGCCCAGCGCCGCCACATCGCCGCCAATGGCGAACGACGGCTCCCGCCCGGCGGCCTGCAGCATCACCGTGGCCATGGCCGTGGTGGTGGTCTTGCCGTGGGTTCCGCCGACGGCGATCAACCGCTTCCCCTCCATGGCGGCGGACAGCGCCACCGAACGGTGCACAATGTTCAGGCCCGCGGCAACGGCAGCCTGCAGTTCGGGGTTCTCCGGCCGGATGGCGGTGGAGACCACCACCGTGTCCGCGCCGCCGACATGTCCCGCCTCGTGACCCACGAAGACCGTGGCGCCGAGCGCCTCCAATTGCCGCAGGACGGCCGAGTCGCGCGCATCCGAACCGGATACCGGCACGCCGCGGGCCAGCAGGATCCGGGCGATGGCCGACATCCCGGCGCCGCCGAGTCCAATGAAGTGCACCGCCCCGAGCTCGCCGAACGGCAGCCTGGCGGTGGTGTGGAAATCAGTGGCTTTCATCGGTGCTCCTCCCCCGTTGCCTCGAGCACTAATTGTGCCATTCGCGCGTCCGCGTCACGGATCCCCAGGCCGTGCGCCGCCGCCGACATCTGCTGCAGCCGCGCCGGATTCTTCAACAGCGGCACCAGCTCGTCCGTAACCCAGCGCGCGCTGAAGTCTCCGTCCCGGACCAGCACCGCGCCACCTGCCTCCACCAGGGAGGCTGCGTTCAGGGCCTGTTCACCGTTCCCGTGCGGCAGCGGCACCAGCACCGAGGGCAAGCCGACGGCGGCAACTTCGCACACCGTGGCCGCACCGGCGCGGGCCAACAGCAGGTCGGCCGCGGCATAGACATCCTGCATGCCGTCCACATACTCCACCTGGTGGTAGCCGGGAGCGGTGAGCAACTTCCCCTCGGCATCCCGCAACGCCTTGTTCCGGCCGGTGATGTGCAGCACCTGGATTCCGGCTGCGGCGAGTTCCGGCAGCGCGGCGGCGATGGTCCGGTTGATGCTGAGTGCCCCCGATGAGCCGCCGGTGACGATCAGCGTCGGTTCCTCCGGCGCCAGCCCCAGCCTCCGACGGGCGGCGCTGCGGGACGACTGGCGGTCTAAGGTGGCGATTTCCCGCCGCATCGGCATGCCAACCCAGCGGGCTCCGGGCAACTGGGTGTCCTTGAAGGCCACCGCCACCCGCTCGGCCAGGCGGGCTCCCACCCGGTTGGCCAGGCCGGGCCTGGCGTTGGCTTCATGGATCACGATCGGAACCCGGCGGAGCTTGGCCGCGATGTACATGGGCGTGCTGACATACCCGCCCACGCCCACCACGACGTCGGCCTTCGCACCGTCGATAATGCCGGCGGCCTGGCGCACAGCCGCGGCGAATTTGAACGGCAGCTTCAGCAGGTCAAGCGAGGGCCGGCGCGGCAGCGGCACGCGCCCGATGATGGCCAGTTCGTAGCCGGCCGCCGGGACCAGACGGGTCTCCATGCCCGCGGCGGTGCCGACGGCGAGGATGCGGGCCGCGGGGGCTGCCTCGACCACGGCCCCGGCGATGGCCAGCAGCGGACTGACATGCCCCGCCGTGCCGCCGCCGGCCAGGACCACAGAGGGCTCGGAAGTGTTCATGGTGTGGCTGGATTACCTTCTGCTCGGCTTCTGGTGGATGGGTTCAGCGGGTGCCGGCGGACGTGTGCTGCCGCAGCCGGCCGATCAGTCCTCCCGGCTTCTTCCGGCCGGCTGCACCGGTCCGGGCAAAGGACAAGAGTACACCGACGGCTGCCAGCGTCACGGTCAGCGCGGAACCGCCGTAGGAGATGAACGGCAGCGGCACCCCAATGACCGGCAGCAGGCCGGTGACCACCGCAATGTTCACGAAAGCCTGGCCGATGATCCAGACCATGATGGATCCGGCGAAGATCCGCACGAACAGGGACTCCTGGCGCATCACCGTGCGCACCAGCGCGATGGCCAGGATGCCGAACAGGGCCAGGATGACCATGGTGCCGAGCAGCCCCAGTTCTTCGCCGATGATGGCGAAGATGTAGTCGTTGTGGGCTTCCGGAATCCAGTTGTACTTCTGCCGGCTTTGGCCCAGGCCCACGCCCCACCAGCCCCCGGAGGCCAGCGCGAAGAGCCCGTTGCAGGACTGCATGTTGAGCCCGGTGGTGGTTTCACAGCCCTGGTCGGTCCACATCAGGATGCGGCCCATCCGGTTGGGGCTGACCACTACCAGCAGCAGCACCAGCGCAGTAGCGCACAGACCGGCGATGCCAAACAGCTTCAACGGCGCGCCGGCAAAGAACAGTCCGCCGGCAATAATCAGCATCAGGATCATCGCCGTGCCCAGGTCGTTGCCGGCCAGCACCGGTCCGACAATCAGGATGGCGCCGGGCACCACCACGGGGATGACCAGGTGCTTCCAGTTGCCCAGCAGTCGTTCTTTGGCTGCCAAGACGGCCGCCATCCAGAGGCACATGCCCAGCTTGGCGACTTCCGAGGGCTGCAAGGACGTCCCGCCGGGCAACGTGATCCAGTTGCGGTTGCCGCCGACGGACTCGCCGAGCGGCGTGAAAACCAGCAGCAGCAGGATGACCGACAGAGCGAGGCCCGGCCAGGCCAGCCTTCGGTAGGTGGCCGGCCTCCAGCGCGAGAGGATCAGCATCGCCGTGACGCCGAGGCCGGCGAAGATCGCCTGCCGCACGAACAGGCTGAACGGTGAATTGTCGTCGGCGATGGATTCGACCGCAGACGAGGAGAGCACCATCAGCAGGCCGATGGCGGTCAAGGCGAGGGCTGAGCCGAGGATCAGGTAATAGCTGGCGCCGCTGGACTGCGTTCCCGTGCCCTGAATCCGGTCCAGCAAGACGGTTCCACGTTCGCGGAGCCGCCGGAGCTTAACCGCAGGGGCATCCTTTGTCCGGGCGGTGCCGGATGCGCGGACGACGGCGGGGGGGGACGTCCGGCTTCCGCTGCGGGTGCCGCTGGTGGCCATTACTGCTCCTTGGTCGACGGTGCCTGCCCTTCCCCGAACCGGCGGACGGCTTCCATGAACGCATTGCCGCGGTGCGCGTAGGACGTGAACTGGTCCATCGAGGCGGCGGCCGGGGCCATCAGGACGGTGTCCCCGTCCGCGGCTAGGCCGGCTGCAGCTTCCACGGCTGCCGCCATCACGCTCTCGCCGGCGGGGACACCCGACGTCGGCATCCTGTCTTCAGTTTCCTCCGGCGGGACGTCGATGACGGGGACATCCGGCGCGTGTCGCCGCAACGAGGCCAGCAGCGCCGAGTTGTCGGTGCCGATCAACACCACCGCTTTCAGCCTGCGTGCGTGGTCCGCGATTAACTCGTCGTAGTTGACGCCCTTGGACAAGCCGCCGGCGATCCACACCACCGAGGAAAAGGATGCCAGCGAGGCCGAGGCAGCGTGCGGATTGGTGGCCTTGGAGTCGTTGACCCAGAGCACCCCGGCCTGCTCCAAAACCTTCTGGATCCGGTGGGATCCCGGATCGAACCGCCGCAGGCCTTCGCGCACCGCGGCCGGCTCCACGCCGTAGGCCCGGACCAGGGCGGCGGCCGCCAGCGCGTTGGCAACCTGATGCCGCGGCGCGAGGTCGCCCAGATCGGCCAGGCTGGCCAGTTCGGCCGCCGAGTCGCGGCGCTCCTGGATGTAGGCGCGGTCCACCAACAGGCGCTCTACTACGCCGACCATGCTCACTGCCGGCATGCCGGTGGTGAAACCGATGGCCCGGCAGCCTTCGACGACGTCAGCCGCTTCGACCATCTCCTCGGTCTCGCGCTGCTCGGCGTTGTAGACGCACGCGATCTTGGTCCGCTCGTAGATCTTGGCCTTGTCGGCCAGGTACGCGGCGTAGGACCCGTGCCAGTCCACGTGGTCTTCGGCCACGTTGAGCACCACGGAGGCCAGCGCGGACATGCTGTGGGTCCAGTGCAGCTGGAAGCTGGAGAGTTCGACGGCGATCACGTCGTATCCGATCGGATCGCGCACGGCGTCCAGGATGGGTGTGCCCACGTTGCCGGCGGCGATGGCTCGCAGCCCGGCCGCCTGCAGCATGGATTCGGCCATTCCCACCGTGGTGGTCTTGCCATTGGTGCCGGTGATGGCCAGCCATTCGGCCGTGCGCCGGCCGGCGCGTTCGCGCACCCGCCAGGCCAGTTCAACGTCGCCCCAAAGGGGAATTCCCGCGTCCGCGGCGGCGGCCAACAGCGGCGTCTGCGGGCTCCAGCCCGGCGACGTGACCACCAGTTCGGCAGGTTCCCCGCCGACGTCGGGCAAAGCGCTGCCATGCTCGGCACCGAGCAGGACTTCCCGGGCGCCAACAATCTTCAAGGTGTCGGCCTTGGCCCGGTTTTCCTCCGTGTCGCGGCCATCGACGACGACCACGGCGGCACCCAATTCGATCAGCGTGTCGGCAGCGGAGAAACCCGACAGTCCGATGCCGGCGACCACCACGCGCAGTCCGGCCCAGTCCGCGTCCCAGGAGGTCAGCGCATCAAGACGGTTCACGAGCCGAGCACCCATTCTGCGTAGAAGATACCCAGCGCGGCCGCCACGCAGAGCCCGGCGATGATCCAGAAGCGCACCACGACGGTGACTTCGGCCCAGCCCTTGAGCTCGAAGTGGTGCTGTAGCGGGGCCATCTTGAAGACCCGTTTGCCGCCGCTGAGCTTGAAGAAGGCCACCTGGATGATCACGGAGAGCGAGATGATGACGAATAGCCCGGCCATGACCACCAGCAGCAGCTCGCTGCGGGACAGGATGGCGAAGCCGGCAATGGCGCCGCCGATAGCCAGCGAACCGGTGTCGCCCATGAAGATCTTGGCGGGCGAGGTGTTCCACCACAGGAACCCGATCAGCGCACCGACCAGCGCACCGGCGAGCAACGCCAGGTCCAGCGGGTCGCGTACCTCATAGCAGGCCTCACCGGGCACCTTGACGGAACCGCAGCTCTGGTTGAACTGCCAGATGCCCATCAGCATGTAGGCCCCGCAGACCATCACCGACGCGCCCGCCGCGAGCCCGTCCAGCCCGTCGGTCAGGTTCACGCCGTTAGTGGCCGCGGTGACAATGATGTTGGACCAGATGATGAACAGGATGGTACCGAGGACCGTGCCGCCAAAGGCAAGGTCCAGCCAGGGAATGTCCCGGGTGAAGGAGATGTTCAGCGACGCCGGTGTGCGGCCCAGGCTGTCCGGAAAGTTCAGGGCCAGTACGGCAAAAAGGATGCCGACAAGGCCCTGCAGCACGATCTTCGCCCAGGCCCTGAGGCCGAGGCTGCGTTGCTTGGAGATCTTGATGAAGTCGTCCAGGAAACCCACCAGGCCCATGCCGGCCATCAGCAGCAGCAGCACGCCGCCGGAGGCGGTGGGGCCCTGGTGTGCGCCCCCATTGATCAGCCACATGCCCAAGTGGGTGGTGAAATAGGCCACCACCACGGTGGCGACAATGACCACGCCGCCCATGGTGGGCGTTCCACGCTTGGTGTGGTGCGCCGTCGGGCCGTCGTCGCGGATGAACTGGCCGTAGCCCTTCTTCACCAGCAGCTTGATGAACAACGGCGTTCCGAGCAGCGACAGGACCAGCGCCAGTGCAGAACCGATCAGCAGGGCTATCACTGCGCCAGGCCTTCCTCTTGGGTTGCGGAACCGCGCACTGCAGCCGCCGCGGGATCGTCCGACGACGGGTTTCCTAATGCTACCCGGTCGCCCAGGAACCGCAGTCCGGCTCCGTTGGAGGACTTAAACAGCACCAGATCGCCCGGTTCCAGCTGCTCGTCGAGCACGCGGCGGGCCTCATCCGGGCTGGCGACCCACATCGATTCGTCGCCCCACGAGCCTTCCATCACGGCTCCGGTGTGCATGGCCCGGGCGCCGGCGCCGACCACAATCAGGCGCGAGATGTTGAGCCGGACCACGGTCCGGCCGATCGCGTCGTGTTCGTGAACGGTGTCGTCGCCCAGTTCCAGCATCTCGCCCAGCACGGCCCAGGTGCGGCGGCCGCGGCCCAGTTCGGCCAGTGTGCGCAGCGCCGCCCGCATGGATTCCGGGTTGGCGTTGTAGGCATCGTTGATCACCGTCACGCCGTCCGCCCGCTCGGTCCGTTCCATCCGCCAGCGGCTGGCCGGGCCGCGCCCGCTCAGGCCGGCGGCGATGGTTTCCGGGGGTACGCCCAAAGCCCAGGCGGCGCCGGCGGCAGCCAGCAGGTTGGCCACGTGGTGGATGCCGATCAGGCCGGACGTGACCGTGTGTTCGCTGCCGTCCGGGAAGCACAGTGTGAATTCGGGGTGGCCGGCCTCGTTGATGCCGGCTCCGCGGGCCCTCAGCAGCTGTGCGGTGCTGCCGGCGGGCAGGCTGAAATTGTCGTCGGAGCTGAAGTAGAGCAGGTGCGCGCCGGTGCGGGCGGCCATCGCCTTGACCCGGGGATCGTCGGCGTTGAGCACGGCTGTTCCGTCGGCGGGCAGCGCCTCGGCCAGCTCACCCTTGGCGATGGCAATGTTTTCCACTCCGCCGAATTCCCCGGCGTGGGCGCTGCCGACGCCCAGCACCACGCCGATGCCCGGCTTGACCATGTCGGCCAGGTACTCGATGTGGCCAATGCCTGTGGCTCCCATTTCCACCACGAGGTAGCGGGTGTCGAAACCGGCGGCGAAGACCGTCAGCGGTACGCCGACCTCGCCGTTGTAGGAGCCGATCGGAGCCACGGTGGGCGCCACTTGGCCCAAGATGCCGGCCAGTAGGTCCTTGGTGGTGGTCTTGCCGGCGCTGCCGGTAATGCCCACGACCTCGAGCCCCGAGGAGGCGCGCAGCCGGTCCACGATGGCCGCAGCGATGGCACCCATGGCCAGCACGGCGTCGGCCACGATGATCTGCGGCAAGGCGCGGCCCGAGGAATCGGAAACTTCGCGTTCGGTCAACGCGAGCACGGCGCCGGCTTCGAAGGCCGTGCCGACGTAGAAGTGGCCGTCAGCGCTCTCGCCGGGCTTGGCCACGAACAGGCCGCCGGGTTCGATCTCGCGGGAATCTGTGGTGGCGGACCTCACGGTGATGTCGGCGGTCTCCCCCGCGCCGTCGACCGGCTCCCCAATGACCCGTCCGCCTGTTATCGCCGCAATATCGGCTGCAGTTAGTTCAATCATGACGATCTAGGACTCTACCGCCTTCGGGGAGAGCAGTCCGAATCCGTGCCGCTGCAGCGCCTCGCGCAGTTCCACCCGGTCATCGAGGGCCAGATTCTCCCCGTTGACCTCCTGCCAGACCTCGTGTCCGCGGCCGGCAACCAGCACGGTATCCGACGGCGCGGCCATGGCGACGGCACGCTCGATGGCCTCCGCGCGCGGGAAAACCTCGACGATTTCGGCTGGCAACTGTTCCCTGTCGGCAGCGGCACGGGCACCGGCCAGCACATCGGCGCGAATCTGTGCCGCGTCTTCGCCGTGCGGGTCGTCGTCGCTGATGACGACGACGTCTGCCAGCCGGGCGGCGATGGCCCCCATCAGCGGGCGCTTGGTCTGGTCGCGCTCTCCCGTGGCGCCGAACACCACAATCACCCGGGCGCCTGGTTCGGGACGCCGCACCGAGGCCAGCGTCCTTTCCAGCGCGTCCGGATTGTGCGCAAAGTCGACAATGGCGGCCGGGTTCTCGCTGATCAACTGCATCCGTCCGGGCACCTCGACGGTGAGCGGGTCCGCACTATCCAGCGCCTCCTGCAGCCGCGCCGGATCGACCCCGGACGCCAGCACCATGACCACGGCCAGCGCGGCGTTGGAAATGTTGAACGTGCCCGGCAAGCCGGTGTGCAGGCGCAGCACCTCACCGGCGGGGCCGTGCAGCTCAAACCGGTGTCCCAGGCCTTCCTGGACCACGCTGCGCACGGTCCAGTCGGCGCTGCCGCCGCCGGTGGCCAGCGTTGCCGTCTCGACTCCGGCGGCCTGCGCCCGTTCGGCGAGCCGGCGGCCCCAGTGGTCGTCGACGCAGACCACCGCCCGGCGGGAGCGTCCCGGAGCGAACAGGCGGGCCTTAGTGTCGAAGTAATCGTCCATGCTGCCGTGCAGGTCCAGATGGTCCTGGGTCAGGTTGGTGAAGCCGGCCACGTCGAACCGGACAGCATCCACGCGCCGGTAGGAAATGGCGTGCGAGGAGACTTCCATCGCGGCAGCGTCCAGTCCCCGTTCGCGCATCAGGGCCAACAGCCCGTGCACGTCGGGCGATTCCGGCGTGGTCAAGGCGCTGGGAATCGCTTCGGAGCCCGCCTTAATCTCGATGGTGCCGATCAATCCGCTGCCCAGTCCCAGTGCAGCCAGCAGGGAATTGATGAAGTAGGTGGTGGTGGTCTTGCCGTTGGTCCCGGTCACGCCGAACAGCGTGGGTGCCTCGCCGCCCTCGGGCTGGCTGCGGTAGATGGCCGCCGCCAAGGGTCCCACGAGGGCACGCAGGTCGGCGGAACTCAGCACCGGCAGCCCCGGGGCATTCTCGGCGGCCAGCCGGGCGCCGTCGTCGTCAGTCAAAATGGCCGCTGCCCCGAGCGCGGCCGCCTGCGCGGCAAAGCCGGCGCCGTGCCGGTGAGCCCCGGGCAGGCCGATGTACAGGTCCCCCGGCTCCACCGAGCGTGAATCGATGGTGATGCCGGTGAAGGCCAGCTCTTCCGTAGCCGGGCCGCCTTCCGGTACCGGAAGGCCGCGGTGCTGCAGCATGACGCGCAGCTCCGCCAGACGGACCGGCCTGACCGTGGGGGGCCGCAGGGGCGAGGCGGACCGGTGGGACTGGTCGGCGGTGGAACTCACATATTCTCCAGGTTGGCTCATTCCAGCGGCAGGTCGACCCGTTTGCTGGTGGACGGCGGCACGTTGTAGGCGTTGAGGACCTGCGTCATGACCTTCTTGAACGTCGGTCCTGCGGTCAGCGTCAGCACGCCGCCCTGCGGCCGCTGGATGGTCGCAACGACGACGAACTCCGGATCCTCCATCGGGGCGATGCCGGCCATCGAGATGGTGTAGCCGCTGAACCCCCCGCTGGCGGAGGGCGCTTCCGCGGTTCCGGTCTTGACCCCGATCCGGTAGTCCTCAATATTACCGGCCTTGCCGCTGTGGTACTTCGGGTTGGTTTCCAACATGTCCTGCACCTGGTTGGCGGTCTTCTTGGAGACGGCCCGGCTGCCCTTCTGGGCCGGTGCCTCTTGCACGGTGCCGTTCGGGTCGATGTAGGCGTCGATGAGCCGCGGCTGCATCAGCACGCCGTTGTTGGCGATGGTGCCGAACGCAACGGCCGTATGCAGCGCGGTCTGCGCGAGTCCCTGGCCGAACATGACGGTGAATTCCTGCCGCCCGTCCCAGGTGTCGGGAGCGGCCAGCAAACCGGCGCTGGCGCCGCCGATGCCAATGTCGAAGCCCTGCCCGATGCCGAACTTCCGCAGGTAGTCATACCGCTGCTGCCTGGTCAACTGCTGGCTGATCATGGTGGTTCCGGTATTCAGCGACTGGGCGAAGATGCCGGCCGTGGTGCGCGTCAGCGTGCCATGCGGTGTTGCGTCCTGGAAGGTCTGGCCGTTGACCGTGTACTTGGGCGGGATGGTGTACCGCGACGCCGGGGTGGTGATCCCTTCTTCGATCGCGGCTGCCATGGTGATCATCTTCGTGGTCGAGCCGGGCTCGAAGGTGCGTGTCACCGCCATCGACTGCCGGTCGCCGTCGGGAGTAGCGCCGGGGTCATTGGGATCCACCGTGGTGGAATCCGCCAGCGCAATCAGATCGCCGGTCTTGGCATTGAGGACGACGACCGTGCCGTATTCGGCGCCGTAGTCCTTCACGGTCTCGGCGATGACTTCCTGCGCGTACCACTGGATATCGGTGTTCAGGGTCAGGCGGACGCTCTGGCCGTTGACGGCGGGGACCTCTTCATTGGTGCCCACCGGAATGCGGATGCCATCGGCGCCGATTTCGTAGGTCTTGGTGCCCGGTGTCCCGGAGAGGACGTCGTTCTGGGAAGCCTCGATGCCTTCGAGCGGCACGCCGTCCGAGCGCATGAAGCCGACCACGGAACCGGCCACCGCCCCGGCCGGGTAGTTGCGGATGGTGGTCTCTTGCGCGGACAGCCCGGGGAAGGCCAGATCTTCGATCTTCTGCTGGACCTCCGGGGTGACGGACTTGGCCACATAGTTAAAGGGCTTGTCTCCGGTGACGGCCTTGGTGACGGTCTTCGCGTCCTGGCCCAGGATCCCGGCCAGCTCCGCGATGGCATCGGCGATCTTGATGTCTTCGGATTCCTGGCTGATCGGATCGAACCGGGTGTAGTCCTCGACCAGCCGCTGGTCCACCACGATGTCGAAGCGCTGGACGCTGCGGGCCAGCACCTTGTTGTTGGCATCGAGGATTTCACCGCGCAGCGCCGGCAGGTCAACGGTGCGAAGGCGCTTGTCCACGGCAGCCTGCGCCATGCCGGCGGTGTCCAGTCCCTGCAGCTGGAACAAGCGGGCCCCGAGGATCACCAACAGGACCAGAACTATGGCGAGTCCGGCCCGGAGCCGCCGGGTGGCCCTCGCCGTTCGGTCGGGGGGCTGGCGCTTGGCCGTTGGTGCTGCCACAGGTACCTCGTTTGCGTTGCCGGACAGTTACTGCCCGCTCTGTTGCTTCGGCGCCGGGATGCTGCCGCCGTTGAGCTGCTTCTCGTCGTTCTTGTTCGCTGCCTTCTTCTGCGCTGCCTTATTCGGCGCTGCCTTCTCTGCTGCCGCAGCCTCGGCCGCGGCCGCGGACTGGGCAGTTGGCTTTGCTGCCGCGGCCTCGCCGCCCTGCTTCCCGGTCTCGGCCTTTGCTGCCGGCTGGTGGCCGGGGTTTTCCGGCTGCGCCACCAACAGTTCCGGCGCCGCGCCCGGTTCAGCAGCCTTCGGCTTTCCGGCAACTTTCTGGCTTCCCAGATCGATGGAACCGACCGACGGCGACGTTACCATTCCCAAGTCTGCCGCCTTCGCGGCCAGATTCTGCGGAGCCTGGTTGTTTTCCAGCTGCTGTGTCAGTTTTTCGTTCGCCTGGGCCAGCGACACCTGCTCGTTGCGCAGCTCCACCAGTTTGTACTGTCCGCTGGAGACCGAGATGTTCAGCACCAGCACGCTGCCGAGGGCCAGCACCAGGACTGTGAAGCAGAACAGGGCGAACGGCACGCGCTTGCGGGCCGGGCCGTTGGGAACGACGGACAGAGGGGTACGGCGGGGGGCTTGCCGGGGCGAAGCACCGGGACGGCCGGCCGGAGCCGCGCTGCCGTGCACGTACTGCTGCTGCTCGGGACGGGCTGCGTGGGCACTGGCACTCATTGTGCACTCCTGTTCCGGATCCGTTCTACCGCCCGCAGTTTGGCGGACGCCGCACGCGGGTTTTCTTCGATTTCAGCTGCCGTAGGTACTTCCGTGCCCTTGGTCAAGGTCTTCAGCTGCGGTTTGTGTTCTTCCAGCTCGACGGGGAATCCACGCGGCGCGGAGGACTTCGCGAGCCGGCCGAACACCGATTTGGTGATCTTGTCCTCAAGCGAGTGGTAGGACATCACGACGATCCGCCCGCCGAGCGCCAGCACGTCGAGGGCGGCGGGCAGCGCACGCTCGAGCACGTCCAGTTCCTCGTTGACCTCGATGCGCAGGGCCTGGAAAGTCCGTTTGGCCGGATGGCCGCCGGTCCGGGCTGCAGCGGCCGGCACCACCTTGCGGATGGCTTCAACCAGCTCGCCAGTGGTGGTCAGCGGGGCGGCATCCCGGGCGGCAACAATGCTGGAGGCGATGCGGCCGGCGAACTTCTCCTCGCCCCAGCGCCGGATGATGCGGACCAGGTCCGCCTCGGTGTATGTATTGACGACGTCCGCGGCCGTCATGCCCCGGCTAGTATCCATCCGCATGTCCAACGGGGCATCGTAGGAGTAGGCAAAGCCACGGTCGCGCTCGTCCAACTGGAGCGAGGACACGCCCAGGTCGAACAGGGCGCCGTCTATCTGCCCGAAGCCCAGGTCCTCGACCGCGTCGGCTATCTCGTCGTAAACGGCGTGGACCAGGTCAGTGCGCTCGGCGAAAGGCCGAAGCCGTTCTCCGGCGAGCGCCAACGCTTGTTCGTCCCGGTCAATGCCGACCAAATGCAGCTGCGGAAAACGCTGCAGCATGGCCTCCGAATGTCCGCCCATGCCCAGGGTGGCGTCGACCACGACGGCGCGGCCTCGTTCCTCGATGCCGCGTTCGATGGCAGGAGCGAGCAGGTTGATGCAGCGGTCGCGGAGCACCGGGACGTGGCGCTCCCCTGCTGGCCGCTCGCTGTTCATCCTGGATGCCCCTTCCTGCTGCGCTCTGACGCGTTCGGCGGGCCGGCTGGCCCTGGTGTCTTTAAGGCCGAAGGTCCTTGGACCAGATCCCCATCCGCGCCTGGCCTGCTCCGCCTGGCTCCGGGGAAGTGAGCCAGGTTGAACCTGCCGGGCGGCTGGAGATCTCATCCAAGAACGTCCGTGCCGCGTGTTGTGTTGTGGTACCGGGTCAGAAGACTCCGGGCAATACGTCTTCGTCTGTTTCGGAGAAGGCGGTTTCCTGCTCCAGGAGGTAGTTGTCCCAGGCCTGGGCGTCCCAGATCTCCGCGCGAGTACCCGCACCGATCACTGCCAGTTCCCTGCCCAGTCCTGCATAGCTTCTCAGTGCCGCCGGGATGGTAACCCGGCCCTGCTTGTCAGGTACTTCGTCAGAGGCTCCGGACAGAAAGACTCGAATGTAGTCACGGGCCTGGCGGGAAGATATCGGAGCTTTCCGCATCTCCTCGTGGACCCGTTCGAATTCCTTCTGACTGAAGACGTAGATGCAACGCTCCTGGCCCCTCGTCAGGACGAGACCGTCGGCAAGCTCATCACGGAACTTTGCGGGAAGTATCAGGCGCCCCTTCTCGTCCAGCCGCGGCGAATGTGTCCCGAGGAACATCGCCACCGCCTTGCCGATTGGAGGAGACCGTCGACCCCCTGCGTCACCACTACCCTCTTATGTCCTCCACTTTACTCCACATCACGCCACAGTCAACTGTTTCGACCCGGTTTTGTAGCTGGAAATGTTCGGCGCCCTCCGCGCCACGGCAAGGAAGTACACGGGTGGAGCGATGTGGAGGGGATGTGGAGGGTTGGTGAGCCCGAAGGACGTGAACAGGTTCGCCTGCACGGCCGGGCGGGCCACAGTGGGGTGAAAAGGAATGAACCGGCGTCAAATATGCCCGTTAAACACGAAAAGACCCGTCATTCAACGGGCCTTACCTTCGTGCGGATAGGCGCTCAGATGCCTGGTGGAGCAAAGTGGAGCAAAGCTCGGCGGCTACCCCGGCTGGGTCGGACGGTCAGCGGTCTTCGCCGTGATGGCGTTCGTCCCACCGTTCTTCCAGATTGGCCATAAAGCCGCCTTTCGACGAGGAGGCCGGCTTATTTCCGGTCGACCGCGGCGACCCTGCCCCGGCCCGCCGTGTGGTGGCCCAGTAAACACCGGCGCCCATGATGACGAAGCCCAGGACCCCGACGGCGATGATCTGGCTGAGGATACCGGTGAGCAAGACCAGGATTCCGGCAATCGCGACGAGGGAACCCACGACGATGTGGCGCGTCGACAACGATCGGCCGCTGGCCGATTCCATGTGGCTGGCAAACTTCGGGTCTTCAGCATGCAACTGTTGCTCGAGTTGTTCCAGCAGCCGCTGCTCATGCTCTGAGAGTGGCATCTGAGCCTCCTTTATTCCAGTCCCGCGAGGGCTGACTCAGTCGTTCAACGAACCCCACGGGACAAGAGTTCCTGACACCTACCGGAACCTTTTGACCCCTTCTACTAAGAATAGAGCGCAAACCCGCCAATCGAAAGCTGCGGTGACGCAACTGTGACCCCGCTGGCACGGATTTCACTCGCCGGGCTCCGGCTGCCCCTGCTGGCCGGCTCCCTGATCGGGCTGCATCGGCCGGCGGGCCCCGGGCTGGAGCAGCGAAGCCGGCAGGATGCCGGCTGCTCCAAACTTTCGATTGACTTCATCCAAGGCCTGTTCAGCGTTGTGCCAGGTATCCTCATGTCCGTCGAAACTGAGCTGCTGGCCGCCGCGGCCGGCGTCCTCCAGTTGCTCTGCCCGGAGCCCGATCAGCCGGACCGGTTGCGGCCGCTCGCCAAGCTCCGCCAAGAGGGCTGCGGCTGCGGCCTGGAGCTGCTTCGCACTGTTTGACGGCGCCTGCAGCTTCCGCGATCGGCTCAAGGTGGTGAAGTCGGAATAGCGCAGCTTCAAGGCGATGGTTCCGGCCCGCAGGCTGCCGGCGCGCAGCCTCGCCGCCGTGCGGTACGCCAGCCGCAACAGTTCGCGGTGCAGCATCTGGTCGTCGTCGACGTCCTTCTCGAAGGTCTCCTCGGCGCCGATGCTCTTCTCCATGCGTTCGGGTGTCACCAACCGATCGTCGATGCCCCAGGCGAGCCGATGGACGTGGTCGCCGGTGGCGCCCAGCACGCGGTGCAGCGCAGCCTGCGGGGTCTGTGCCACATCGGCCACGGTACGGATGCCGAGGCGGGCAAGGACCTCGCCCGTCTTCGCCCCGACGCCCCACAAGGCGCCGACCGGCAAGGGGTGCAGGAAGGCCAGCGTTTCGGCCTCGGGTACCAGCAGCAGCCCATCCGGCTTGGCGTGGGTGGAAGCGATCTTTGCCACGAACTTGGAGGCCGCGATGCCTACCGTCGCGGTCAGCCCCAGCTCGTCGGAGATCCTGCGGCGGATCAGTGCCCCAATCTCCAGCGGCTCCCCCAGCCGCCGTCTTGCGCCGGCCACGTCAAGGAAGGCCTCGTCGACGCTGAGTGGCTCCACCAGCGGAGAGATCTCCCGGAAGATCGCCATGATCCGTGCCGAGGCCTGCTGGTACTTCGTGTGGCTGGGCTCAATGATCTGCGCCTGTGGACACAGCATGCGCGCCCGGGCCATGGGCATGGCCGAGCGGACCCCGTATTTGCGGGCCTCGTAGGAAGCCGACAGCACCACTGCCCGGCCGGAGGCGGACCCCACAATCACCGGCAGTCCAACAAGCTCGGGGCGCTCCAGCAGTTCCACGCCAACAAAGAAGGCATCCATATCCACATGGAGGATGGTGCAGTTCTGCTGGTCCGGGGAGGTCACAGGACTATCGTAGGCTGGCGCGTCACCCCCGTGCCCCCATGGCCGCGCTGGCGACCGCACGCGATTGTCTAGACTGGTCTGCAGACATCAGAACCATCGCGAGGAGCGCCACCCCATGCCGTACGGCCGAGAAGGAATGCCGCCATGCTCGGGCAGAGAAGAGGTAGCAGCATGGAGCCGTCGCTGACCACAACGAGTCCTGCCGAGCAGGACGACTTCCGGCAGGCCGTTGCAGGCATGTTGCAGCAATTCCTGGGCGGGCAGAAGGAGCTGTTGCTCGATGCGGCCCCGGACGCGGCGCCGTTGGTGGAGGCCATCGCGGACCTCACCGCTGGCGGCAAGCGCCTGCGTGCACTGCTGGCGTATTGGGGGTGGCGCGGGGCCGGGGGGTCGGTGCTGGCCGAACCGGCCGTTCAGGCCGGAGTCGCGCTGGAACTCTTCCAGGCAGCGGCACTGATCCACGATGACATCATCGACCGCTCGGATACACGGCGGGGAAACCCGAGCGTGCACCGCCGGTTTGAACAGCAGCACCGCCGCAACGGCTGGTCACTGGACGCCGAACGCTACGGCCAGGCCTCCGCCCTGCTGGCCGGTGATCTCTGCCTGTCCCTCAGCGAGGAGGTCTTTTCCGGCATCGGGGCGGAGGCCGCCGCGGGGACACCAGCCCGCGCCATCTTCAACCGGATGCGTGCCGAGGTCATGGCCGGCCAGTATCTGGACCTGCTGGAGGAGGCTGCCGGCCCGGGCCGACCGGTTGAAGCCGCCGTGGACCGCGCGCTGCAGATCCTGCGCTACAAGTCGGCCAAATACTCCACCGTCCACCCGCTGAGCGTGGGCGGCGCCCTGGCCGGCGCATCAGCCGAACTGCTCGACGCCTATGAAGCGTTTTCGCTGCCGCTGGGAGAGGCCTTCCAAATCCGGGACGATGTCCTGGGCGTCTTCGGCGACCCGGCCACCACCGGAAAGCCCGCCGGCGACGACCTGCGCGAAGGCAAGCGCACGGTCCTGATCGCGCACACACTTAACCACTGCACGCCGGCCGAACGCGACCTGCTGGAGGCCAAGCTGGGTTCGCCGGAGCTTCCCGACCAGACGGTGGAAGAACTCCGCGGGCTGATCACCAGCAGCGGCGCCCTGGCGGCAGCAGAGCAGATGATTTCCGAACGAACGGCTGCCGTCGATGAGGCACTCGCTGCCCTGCCCGTGACCGCTGATGTCCGCAACGCGCTGGGTCGGCTGGCGGACTCAGCGGTACGCCGCAACGCTTAAAGCACGGCGGGGTCCGTCCGCCGTTAGGCGGACAGACCCCGGATGCAGGGCAACGAAGTACGGCTGGCTGGGCGGCTGTCTACCAGCCCAGGGCTTGGGCGCGGCGGCGGATCTCGGTCTTTCGGCCTTCCCGCAGGGCGTCAATGGGCCGGCCGGGCAAGGAATCGTCGACGGTAAAAAGCCATCGCAACGCCTCCTCATCGCTGAAGCCAGCATCCGCAAGGACCGCCAGCGTGCCCTTAAGGCTCTCGAGGACGCCTGACTCGACCAGGAATGCTTCCGGCACCGAGCGGATCTGGCGCTCCCCCACCTTCGCTGCCAGCAGGGCCCGTTCATCCACCAAGCTGCGCACGTCCCTTACCGAGACGTCCAGTCGCTCTGCGACGTCGGGCAGCGGCAGCCAATCGGCAATCAGTTCTTCAAGTTCACTCACTGTATAAGCGTGCCACGGCGACCCACCCGGAGCCATTTCAAAAGCCCGACACGCCGCCTTCATTCTTGATTCACCAGCTGCAACTGTTGTGTTATGCGCCAATAGTGTAGATTCACTTGAGTCACACTTTTAACATTGATAACAAATGACACACCAGTACCACTGTGCGGCCCTTTGGGGGACGCTCGCCAGGCCGCAGAACAAGGATGAGGGACATCAATGACCGATCAGCGCCCGATCACGCGCAACGACCGCAGCCAGCCCCGCCGGGTGCTACTGTCCGCGGCAGCAACCGCGGCGATTCCCGCCGTCGTACTGTCCTCCGCCGCATTGGCCATGCCCGCGCAGGCGGCAGAACTCCCGCCCCGCGCCGCGCTGCAGCCTAAGGCGGCGATACCGGGTCTCACGGTTCCCGCCGCCGCCTTCATTCCCGCCTCCCAGGTCGCCGCCCAGTTGCCCGCCGCGCTGCGGACACAGGCCACGCCGTCCGTCCACACGGTGCGCGCCGGCGATACGGTCAGCGGCATCGCCGCCCGCTACGGCATCTCCACGAAGAAGGTGCTCTCGCTGAACGGACTGAGCGCCAGCACCATCATTCATCCCGGCCAGAAGATCAAGCTGGGCGGCTCGGCCGCGGCCAAGTCCGCTGGCAGCACGGCTGCAAAGGCAACATCCGGTGCCGGCAACTACACGGTCAAGTCCGGCGATACGCTCTCCGGCATCGCCGCCAAGCACGGCATGAGCCTGGGCGCCGTCCTCTCGGCCAACAACCTCAAGATCAGCTCGGTCATCTACCCCGGCCAGAAGATCAAGGTCAACGGCGGTAAGTCCTCCATGTCCAGCGCCTCGATCAAGACCACGGCTAAAGCTTCCACCAGAGTCGGCAAGGCCTCCAGTTCCGGCAACTACACGGTCAAGTCCGGCGATACGCTCTCCGGCATCGCCGCCAAGCACGGCTTGAGCCTGGGCGCCGTCCTCTCGGCCAACAACCTCAAGATCAACTCGGTCATCTACCCCGGCCAGAAGATCAAGGTCAACGGCGGTAAGTCCTCCGTGTCCAGCCCCTCTTCGAAGCCGCAGGCGAAAGCTTCCACCAAGACCGCCAAGCTCTCCGCGAGCGGCAACTACACGGTGAAGCCGGGCGATACGCTCTCCGGCATCGCCGCCCGCCACGGGATGAGCCTGGCCTCCATCCTCTCCGCCAACAACCTCAAGGTCACATCCGTGATCCATCCCGGCCAGAAGATCAAGGTAACCGGCGGGTCCGTGTCCAGCGCATCGACGTCGTCCAAGACTCCGGCCAAAGCACCGGCCAAGAGCAACGCTGCCGGCTCCGGCAGCTACACCGTCAAGTCCGGCGACACGCTCTCCGGCATCGCCGACAAGCTCAACGTGACGCTTTCCAGCCTGCTGCAGGCCAGCGGCCTAAAGTCGACGTCGATCATCTACCCGGGCCAGAAGATCGGCGTCCCCGGCAATTCGACGGCTGCGCAAACAACGACGTCGAACGTCGGCACCGCGTCCGCCGCGCCGCTGGTGCCAAGCACCTTCCTGCACTACACCTACCCCGAAGCCGTGGTGTCCAAGGCGAACGAGAACAAGCGGCTGCTGCTCTCCACGCCGCAGCCCAGCCAGGCTCAGATGAAGGACATCATCGCTGAAACCGCCCGCAAGATGGGCGTCGATCCCAAGCTCGCGCTGGCGCACGCCTACCAGGAGTCAGGCTTCCAGCAGACCGCTGTATCGCCGGCCAACGCCATCGGCGCCATGCAGGTCATCCCGTCCTCGGGCGAGTGGGCCTCGGACTTGGTGGGCCGCAAGCTCAACCTGCTGGATCCCTATGACAACGCAACCGCCGGTGTGGCGATCATTCGGTCCCTGGTCGCCACCAGCCCGTCCCTGGACATCGCCATCGCGTCCTACTATCAGGGCCAGTACGGTGTGATGACCTACGGCATGTACAAGGACACCAAGGCCTATGTGGCTTCGGTGAAGTCGCACATGAAGAAGTTCTAGCCGGCCACGGCCCTCGCCGCGAAAGGACCCGAACCACGGTGTTGATTCGGGTCCTTTCGCTCATCGGACTAGGATCGTAGAGTGCAGCAACCGGCAACTGATTCACTGGTCGGCGCCCTGATCGACGGACGCTACCGTGTTCTTTCGCGTCTGGCGCGCGGCGGGATGTCCACCGTCTATCTGGCCTCCGACACCCGGCTGGACCGCAATGTAGCGCTCAAGGTCCTCTATCCCTATCTCGCGGAAGACCACAGCTTCCTCGAGCGCTTTGAGCGCGAAGCCAAATCGGCGGCCCGGCTCTCGCACCCCCATGTGGTGGGCGTTTACGACCAAGGCATCGACGGTAATGTCGCCTATCTGGCGATGGAATACGTGCGCGGGCACACGCTCCGCGACCTGCTGAACGATTCGGCGCCGCTGACGCCCCGGCACGCGCTGGCCGTGCTGGATCCGGTCATCGAGGGGCTCTCGGCCGCGCACGCCGCCGGCCTGGTCCACCGCGATATCAAGCCGGAGAACGTCCTAATGTCCGACGACGGACGGATCAAGCTGGGCGACTTCGGCCTGGCGCGCGCGGTCACCACCAGCACCAGCACCGGCACCCTGATCGGGACGGTGGCGTATCTGCCGCCCGAGTTGGTCACCGGCACGGCGGCCGACGAACGCAGCGATGTGTACTCCGTGGGAATCATGCTGTTCGAGATGCTGACCGGACGCCAGCCCTTCACCGGAGACGTACCGATCCAGGTGGCTTTCCAGCACGTCAATTCCACCGTCCCGGCTCCGTCCACCCTGGTTCCCGGGCTGGCTTCGGACCTGGACGAACTGGTGCTCTGGTGCACGGGTTCGGACCCGGACCAGCGGCCGGTGGATGCCACGGCCCTACTCGGCGAACTGCGGCACGTGCACAAGTCGCTCAGCGATGCCCAGTTGGATCTCCAGAGCGGACCGGCCAGGGAAGCGGGGACATCGGCCACCGAAGTCATCGCCGCCGATCCACACCGCACCACCGTGATCTCCCGTCCTGCCCAGCACACCCAGATTTTCAGCGTCGGCGCGACCGCTGCACCGGCGGGCGAGCAACGGCCGCTCTCCGCGCGGGAGTCGAAGAAACGCCAGCGGGAACTCGCCCGCAGCGCCCGGCGTCCGGAACAGAACCTGCGCCGTGGCAATCCTCGGCGCCGCGGCGTGATCTGGATCGTCGTGCTGGCGATCGTGGCCGCGCTGGTTGCCGCCGCGGGATGGTTCTTCGGCATGGGCCCCGGCGCGCTCGTTTCCGTACCCGACGTCGCCGGAAAGCCAGTGGCGGAAGCTCAGAGCATGCTCCAGGAGCAAGGGCTGGAGTACAGGCTGCAGGAGGTTTTCGACGAAAAGGTGGCCAAGGGAATCGCTGTGGGCACGGAGCCGGACGCGCCCATCGAAGTACGCCGGTTCGAGCATCTGTCGCTCGTGGTGTCGAAGGGGCCGGAGCTGTTCGCGGTCCCGCCGCTGGCCGGCATGACCTTGGAGAAGGCCACCGATGCGCTCGAAGAAGGCAACCTCACCGCCGGCAAGGTCAAGAAGGCCTACGACGAGGACGTCGCCGCGGGTACGGTCCTCAGCCACAAACCTGCCGAAGGCGAACAGCTCAGAAGGGGCTCCGCCGTCGAGCTGACCGTTTCGAAGGGACCAAAGCCTTTTGACATCCCCCAGGTGATAGGCCAGCCCCAGGGTGATGCCGCCGCCGCCCTGGAAGGTGCCGGGCTGAAGGTGGAGATAGCAGCCGAGGCTGTCTTTGACCGCAATGTCCCGGAGGGATCGGTCGCCTCGCAGGCTCCTGCCGAGGGCCAGGTGATCCGCGGCGACACGGTCACCTTGACGCTCTCTAAGGGACCGCGGATGGTCGAAGTCCCGGACATGGTTGGCCTGCAGGTGGACGACGCAGAGCGCCAACTGAAGGAACTTGGCTTCGAGGTCGAAGTCAACGAGATCCTCGGCGGCTTCTTCGGCACGGTTCGGGCCCAGGATCCGGTCAATGAGTCGGTCCCCGAAGGCTCCGTCATCACGCTGACCGTGGTGTAATTCCGGCCGCCTGGCCGTCCGTCGGCCGGGTCGGCTGGGTCAGGCACCCGGGAGCAGAAGGCCCGGAACCTGTTCGATGGTTCCGGGCCTTCTGCTGTGTTCTCGTGAGGCTGGGGCAGCTACTGCTGGCGGGAGAGCGCTCCGGCCACCAGGAACGCCATCTCCAGCGACTGCATGTGGTTCAGCCGCGGATCGCAGACAGACTCGTAGCGGTCCAAAAAGGCGTTCTGGTCGATCGGATCGGCACCGCCGAGGCACTCGGCCACGTCGTCGCCGGTCATTTCCACGTGCAGGCCGCCGGGGAACGTCCCGAGTTCGTGGTGGACATCGAAGAAGCCGCGCACCTCGTCGATCACGTCGTCGAAGTTCCGGGTCTTGTAACCGTTCGGCGAGGTCACGGTGTTTCCGTGCATGGGATCGGTCACCCACAGCACCTTGGCGCCGCTGTCCGTTACCCGCTTGACCAGTTCCGGCAGCTTCTGGCGGATATTGCCTGCACCCATGCGGGTGATGAACGTCAGCCGTCCGGGCTCGCGTTCCGGATCCAGTTTGTCGATCAGCCGCAGGGCGTCATCGGCCGAGCTGGTCGGTCCCAGCTTGACGCCGATCGGGTTGCGGACCTTGGACAGGAATTCCACGTGGGCGCCGTCCAGTTGCCGGGTGCGTTCGCCGATCCAGAGGAAGTGCCCGGAGGTGTTGTAGGGCAGGCCGGTGCGCGAATCGATGCGTGTCAGGGCCCGCTCGTAGTCCAGCACCAGCGCCTCATGGCTGGCGAAGAACTCCACCCGCTTGAGCGCGTCGAAGTCGGCTCCGCAGGCGTCCATGAATTTCACCGCGCGGTCGATTTCGCGCGCGAGCGACTCGTAGCGGGAATGTGCCGGATTGGCCGTGAAGCCCTTGTTCCAGTGGTGCACCAGCCGCAGGTCGGCGAATCCACCCTGCGTAAAAGCCCGAATCAGGTTCAGCGTGGAGGCCGAGGTGTGGTACGCCTGCACCATCCGGCTGGCATCGTGGGCGCGGGACTCCGGGGTGAAGTCGAACCCGTTGACCATGTCGCCGCGGTAGGCCGGCAGCGTCACGCCTTCGCGGGTCTCGTCGTTGGACGAACGGGGCTTGGCGAACTGGCCGGCCATCCTGCCCATCTTGATCACGGGCAGCGAGGCGCCGTAGGTGAGCACCACGGCCATCTGCAGAATGGTCTTGACCCGGGCACTGATCTTGTCGGCCGTGGCGGCGCCGAAGGTCTCGGCACAATCCCCGCCCTGGAGCAGGAAGGCCTTGCCGTCGGCGGCCTGGGCCAGACGTTCCCGCAGGACGTCGACCTCGCCGGCGAAGACCAGCGGCGGCAGGGTGTTCAACTCGGCCACGGCGGAGGCGTGGACCGAGGCGTCGTGCCAGCTGGGCTGCTGCACCACCGGCAGCTCGCGCCAGTCATCCAAACCGGGGTAGTTCGCCGCCGTGGGCAGCTGGTCGGGAACGGAAGCAGTAAAGGTTGTATCGGTCACGCCTCAATCGTAGACCGCGGCTCGGCCCGGCTTCATGTGGAGAGGTCATGCTCCGACGACTTGCCGTCACATTGCGGCCGGATTAGTGCGGGCCGTCCTGACCCGCTCCCGGGGCTGTGCCGCGGCTCTCCGGAAGCCCGGCCGTATCCGCCGGCTGAGCGGCGGCGCCGCCCGCTCCGTCATTCCGACCGGCCATGCCGTCAGATGGGGCACCTGAAGCGGCGGTGCCTGAAGGGGCCGCCGGGGATGCGGCTGCTGCGGTGTCACCGGAAGCCGGCCCCGCTGTTCCTGGCTCCACGTGCCTTGGCCCGGGAGGCCCAGGCACCTCGGCGGCAGGCGTTGCTGCGCCGATCACCGTGATGGCACCGGGTGCCTTGGCCTTCCGCGGTTCCGGTTGCTCCGCGGGCAGCCCGACGGCGGCCTGGCGTTGGCCTTCCCCGCGGGCCGGCTTGCGTGCCGATTGCCGCGCCTTGACCGTGCTGGCGTACGAATCGACGTATTCCTGCCCGGAGAGCCGCATGATCTCGTACATGATCTCGTCGGTGACCGAGCGCTGGATGAACCGGTCGTCTTCCAGGCCCTTGTAGCGGGAAAAGTCCAGCGGCTTGCCCATGATGATGCCCACCCGGCGGATGTTGGGGATGCGTCGCCCGATCGGCTGGACCTTGTCGGTGCCGATCATCGCCACCGGAATGACTGGTACCCCGGTGCTCAGCACCAGCTTTGCCACGCCGGTCTTGCCGCGGTACAGCTTGCCGTCCGGCGACCGGGTGCCTTCCGGGTAGATGCCCAGCAGACCGCCATGCTGCAGCGCGTCCCGTCCGGCCAACAGAGAGGTGGCCGAGGCCGCCCCGCCTGAGCGGTCCATCGGCAGCTGGTTCGTCATCTTGAAGAACGCCGCCGTGAGCTTGCCCTTGATTCCCTTGCCGGTGAAGTATTCGCTCTTGGCCAGGAACACGACGGGCCGGGACACCGCCAGCGGCAGGAAAATCGAATCGGAGAATGAAAGGTGGTTACTGGCCAGCACGGCGGGCCCATTTTCCGGAATGTTGTCCAGGCCCTTGACCCACGGCCGGAAGAGCAGGCGAACCACCGGCCCCACGACAATGGTCTTCATAAACCAGTAGAACACGTGTGCCTTTCCATTCCGCCGCCGCAGGCCGCATAACAATTCCGTTTGAGACTCTACTCCAGCTTGGCGTCTGCGTGGCTGCGCCGCGGGCAAGGACGGAAAGGAATAGGACGGCAATCAATGGCCGAACGGCTCCCATAATGACACGATAGTGCCATGACTTCTGCTCTCGACGGGGCCTTCTCCAGCTCCGGGCACGGCCCCCATTCCCGTCTGGGCGTGGTGCTGCTGCATGGCTTTACCGGTTCCCCGCGCAGCATGCGGGGGTGGGCGGAGAGCTTGGCCGATGCCGGCTTCGCGGTGCGGCTGCCGTTGCTGCCCGGCCACGGCACCACGTGGCAGGATCTGGGAACGTCCCGCTGGCAAAGCTGGTACGGGGCGGCCGAGCAGGCCTTCGCCGAACTCGCCCGCGAGCGCAGCCAGGTCTTCGTCGCCGGTCTGTCCATGGGCGGCGCCCTCGCGCTGCGGCTGGCGGCGCACCGACCTGTCGCCGGCGTGCTGCTGGTGAACCCGGGGCTAACCATCGCCGATCCCCGGGCACCGTTCTCCGGACTGATCAAATACGTGCTGAAATCGGTGCCGGCCATTGGCAACGACATCAACATGCCGGGCATCGATGAGGGCGCGTACGACCGCACCCCGGTGGCGGCTGCCCACCAACTGGGCCGGCTCTTCAAGACGGTGGTGGCCGACCTGCCCCGGGTCACCGCTCCGACGCTGGTGTTCCGCTCCGCCGTGGACCATACGGTGCCCGAGTCCTCCATGCGCGTGCTGCGGCGCCGCATCGGCACCGACCGGCTGGAGGTGGTGCCGCTCGCGGACAGTTATCATGTGGCCACCATGGACCATGACGCCGGGCTGATCTACCGCCGATCGGCGGAATTCATCCAGACCATCGCGGCCGCGTCACCAACCCACACAGGAGCCACCCGTGCCGGGGCATGAGCAGGACCGGGACGACGCCGTCTGGCAGGATCTGGTGGCCCGGCTGGAAGAAACCGACTCCGGCAACCCGGACGGACCCCAGCCGGAGCAGCCGGCAGCGGACGGCGGCACGGATCCCCGACGCCTGCGCGATATCTTCGAGAACCGTCTGCCGGAGGTCGGGTCGCCGGGTGCACCATCCGGCCCGCGGGACTACGCAGTCGAGGAACCAGACGACGACGAGGGCTACATACCGCCGGAGCCCGAACCGTTGGGCGCCGGCGAGCCGCTGCTGGTGCTGGCGTGGATCGGCGCGGTGGGATCTCCGCTGGGACTGCTGCTGACCGCCATGCTGTGGCGCGGCGCACCCTTGGCTGCAGTGCTGGGAATGGTGGTCCTTTTCGTGGCTTCCGCCGTCTACCTGCTCTTCCGGCTGCCGAAGGAACGCGACGGGTACGACGACGGGGCACGCGTCTGACGCGACCGGCGCCGGGATCAGCCGGCGGCGGCCCGGGCGAGGTCTGCGGCACCGATCATTCCGGCCCTCGGTCCCAAGGCCGCCAACCGGACGTCCGCCAGCGGGCGGAAGCCCCGGCCGGTCAGGTTCCGCTCCAGCGCATGGCGGGCCGGCTGCAGCAACAGATCGCCGGCTTCACAGAGCCCCCCGCCGATCACGAACAGGCCCGGATCCAGCGCCGCGGCAAGATTAGCCAGCCCCAGCCCCAGCCATTCGCCGGTCTCTTCCAGCAGCCGGACACTGGCCGGGTCGGCCCGCTTGGCTTGCTCTGTCACCACTGCGCCGGTGATGTCCTCCACGATGCCGCCCGCGGCCTGCAACCATCGCTGGGCCACCGGGGAATTCGCTGCCGCCAGTTCCCGAGCCTCGCGACCCAAGGCATTGCCCGAGGCGTACTGCTCCCAGCAGCCGCGGTTTCCGCACGCGCAGCGGTGTCCCCCGGGCATGATGACCTGGTGCCCGAACTCCCCCGCAACACCCCAGCGGCCCCGCTCCAGTCGGCCGTCCATCACCATGGCTCCGCCGATGCCCGTGCCCAGGGTGATGCACACCAGCCGCGGCTCCGAAGCCCCCGCACCAAACCGGAACTCGCCCCAGGCGGCGGCATCGGCGTCGTTGACTACGGTGACGGGCCGGCGCAGCAGCCGTTGCAGGTTGTCCCGCAGCGGTTCATTCCGCCAAGCCAGGTGCGGGCTGAACAATACGGTGCCGCCGGCAAGATCCATCCAGCCGGCCGCGCCAACGCCCACCGCCACCACCCGGTGCTCCGACGCCAAGTCGCGCACCAGCGCCGCGATGAGCTCTTCCACGTCCCGCGGATCGTGACCCGGGGTCGGGCGGACCAGCTCCGCGACCACGTTCCCGGCACCATCGACGGCACCGGCCGCCACTTTGGTACCGCCGATATCGATCCCCACCGCCAGCCCGCTGTTCTCCACCTCCCCATCGTAGGCAAGCCGAGCCCACGTGCCGGGCAGCTGGAGCGGGAAGGACCGTTACCGTTTCGTAGGTTACCTGCCGGTAGGCACTGTGATTTAGGTTATAGGCTAAAGGCAACCTCCGTCAGGGAGGCTGAGCAGAGCTGGACACAGCTGAAGTAGTGAGGAGCTAACGTGCGCGAATACAGCGTGCCCGTCCTGGTTGACGTTCCGCGGGATGCCAACATCGCCGACCTGGTGGTTGAGCAGGCGCAGAAGGCATCGAACCCTGCCCTGTTTTCCCGCAAGGATTCGACCGGGGCCTGGCAGGACATCCGTGCCACCGACTTCCTCGCCGACGTGACACGTTTGGCTAAGGGGCTCATCTCCTCCGGCGTCCAGCCGGGCCAACGCGTGGGCATCATGGCCCGCACGCGCTACGAATGGTCTCTGGTGGACTTCGCGGTCTGGTTCGCGGGCGCTGTGTCGGTGCCGATCTATGAGACCTCCTCCCCCAGCCAGATCGCCTGGATCCTGGGTGATTCGGGCGCGGTGGCAGTGTTCGCCGAAAGTGCCGCCCATGAAGCCAAGGTCCGCCGGGCTGCCCTCGACGAAGGCCTGGACAACCTGAAGCACGTGTGGCAGTTGGACGAAGAGTCGCTGGATTCCCTGCGCACCGCCGGCAACGATGTACCGGACGCCGAGGTGGAGGAACGCCGCAGCGCGGCGGGCCTCGACGACCTGGCCACGATCATCTATACCTCCGGCACCACCGGCCGGCCCAAGGGCTGTGAACTGACCCACGGGAATTTCGTGGAGCTGTCCAAGAACGCCGCCGCAGCGCTGCCGGACGTCGCCCACGAGGGCGCCCAGACCATCATGTTCCTGCCGCTGGCCCACGTCTTCGCACGCTTTATCTCCGTGCTCTGCGTTGCCGCGGGCGCCACAGTGGCGCATACCCCGGACATCAAGAACCTGCTGCCGGACCTGCAGAGTTACCGGCCCACGTTCATCCTGGCCGTTCCGCGCGTCTTCGAGAAGGTCTACAACAGCTCCATGCTCAAGGCGGAGGATGGCGGCAAGGGCAAGATCTTCCACGCCGCCGCCGACACCGCCGTCGCCTGGTCACGGGCCGACGCGGCGGGGAAGGTGCCGCTGACCCTCAAGCTCAAGCACAAGCTCTTCGACAAGCTGGTTTACCACAAGATCCGCGAAGCGATGGGCGGCCGGGTTGAGCATGCCGTCTCCGGCGGCGGCCCGCTGGGTGAACGGCTGGGGCATTTCTTCCACGGCATCGGCCTGCTGGTGCTGGAAGGCTACGGGCTCACCGAAACGACGGCGCCGATCTCCGTCAACACGCCCCAACTGGTCAAGATCGGCACGGTCGGAGCCCCGCTGCCCGGCAACGCGGTCAAGATTGCCGACGACGGCGAGATCCTCGCCAAGGGCGTCTGTGTGCTCCGCGGCTACTTCAACCGTCCGGATCTCACCGCCGAGGCGTTCCAGGACGGCTGGTTCCGCACCGGCGACATCGGCGAACTGGACGCCGACGGCTTCCTGAGCATCACGGGCCGGAAGAAGGAGATCATCGTGACGGCCAGCGGCAAGAACGTTGTCCCGGCACAGCTTGAAGACCAGATCCGTGCCGATGCGCTGGTGTCCCAATGCGTGGTGATCGGCGACAACCGCCCGTTCATCTCCGCGCTCATCACGCTGGACGAGGAAGCCCTGCCCGGCTGGCTGGAACGCCACGGGCTGCCGGCCAGCACCACGGTGGAGCAGGCGGCCAACCACGACGCCGTAAAGACCGCCCTCCAGGCCCTGATCGACCAGGCCAACCGGTCGGTCTCGCAGGCGGAGGGAATCAAGTCCTTCCGTGTCATCCCGTCCGACTTCACCGAAGCGTCCGGACACCTGACGCCGTCGCTGAAGATCAAGCGGGCGCAGGTACTGGCCGATTTCGACGAGTATGTGGAGCAGATCTACACCAGCGTCCGGCAATAACCGCTCCGGCGCAACGGAAGGGCTGCTGCTTGGAAGCGGCAGCCCTTCCGTTGTCTGTCCGGCCGTTCAGGGTACCGGCCTTCCGGCTACGCCGGGTCGATGACCAGCAGCAGGTCGCCGCCCTGGACCTGTTCGACGGCGGACACCGCCAGCCGCGCCACGGTGCCCCCGGCCGGAGCCGTGATACCGGCTTCCATCTTCATTGCCTCGATGGTTGCCACCGTGTCGCCGGCCTTGATGGTGTCCCCGGGCTTGACGATGACCGTGACCGCGCCGGCGAACGGGGCCGCCACGTGTCCTGGCTGTCCGGGGTCGGCCTTCTCCGCGATCTTGACCTCTGATTCGATGCTGCGGTCGCGCACCGTCACGTTGCGCTGCTGGCCGTTGAGTGTGCAATGCACGCTGCGCATGCCCTTCTCATCCGGCTCGGAGATGGCGCCGAGCATGGCGATCAGGCGGACGCCCTTCTCGAGCGCGATCACGTGTTCGGACCCCGGCTGCAGTCCGTAGAGGTAGTCCAGCGTGTCCAGGACGGAGACATCCCCGTACGTCTCCCGGGTCTTCTCGAATTCCTTGGCGGGGCCGGCAAAGAGCAGCCGGTTCAGCGTGGCCCGCCGGGTGGCCGGATCCGCGGCCAACGCTGCCGAGTCCTCAGTGGAGAGCACCTCGTTGCGGGGCTTGATGTTGCGCCCTGCCAGGGCCTTCGTGCGGAACGGCTCGGGCCAGCCGCCGGGCGGATCACCCAGCTCGCCGGAAAGGAAGCCAATCACGGAGTCCGGAATGTCGAACTTCCGCGGGTCAGCCGCGAACTCCTCCGGGTCGACGTTGGCACCCACCAACTGCAGGGCCAGATCACCCACCACCTTGGACGACGGGGTCACCTTAACCAGCCGGCCCAGGATCTTGTCGGCAGCCGAGTACATGTCCTCGATCGCCTCGAACCGTTCGCCGAGTCCGAGCGCGATGGCTTGCTGCCGCAGGTTGGACAGCTGGCCGCCCGGAATTTCATGGGCATACACGCGGCCGGTCGGCCCCGGCAGCCCCGACTCAAACGGAGCATAGACGCGGCGGACCGCTTCCCAGTACGGCTCCAGCGAACACACCGCGGCCAGGTCAAGGCCGGTATCGCGCTCGGTGTGGGCCAGGGCAGCGACCAGCGCCGACATCGACGGCTGGCTGGTGGTGCCGGCCATCGGGGCGCTGGCAGCGTCGACCGCGTCCACGCCAGCATCGACGGCGGCCAACAGCGTGGCCAGCTGCCCGCCGGCGGTGTCGTGGGTATGCAGGTGCACCGGGAGATCGAATCGTTCACGCAGCGCCGAGACCAGCTTGGCTGCGGCCGCTGGACGCAGCAGTCCGGCCATGTCCTTGATCGCCAGGATGTGGGCCCCGGCATCGACAATCCGGTCGGCCAAGGCCAGGTAATAGTCCAGCGTGTAGAGGTCCTCGGCGGGATCCAGCAGGTCGCCCGTGTAGCAGAGCGCCACTTCCGCCACGGCCGTTCCGGTCTCCCGCACGGCGCGGATGGCCGGTTCCATCTGCGAGACATCGTTGAGCGCATCGAAAATCCGGAAAATGTCGATGCCGGTGGCGGCCGCTTCCCGGACGAACGCCGTGGTGACCTCCTCCGGGTACGGTGTGTAGCCCACCGTGTTCCGGCCGCGCAGCAGCATCTGCAGGCAGATGTTCGGCATCGCTTGCCGCAGCGCCGCCAACCGCTCCCACGGGTCCTCGCCGAGGAATCGCAACGCCACGTCGTAGGTCGCTCCGCCCCATGCCTCGACCGAGAGCAGCTGCGGGGTCAGGGCGGACACCGCAGGTGCTGCATTAAGCAGGTCCTTGGTGCGTACGCGGGTGGCCAGCAGCGACTGGTGGGCGTCGCGGAAGGTTGTATCCGTGACTGCCACGGCCGTTTGGGCCCGCAACTCGGCGGCAAACTTCTCCGGCCCCAGCTGCTGCAGCCGCTGCCGCGAGCCCGCCGCCGGAACCGCGGTCAGCGCGCCGGTCGCCTCGAGCGCCTGCCGCGCCGGTTCGGGCAGCTTCTCCACCGGCGCGGTGGCCACCGGCAGCTCCCCGTTCGGCTTGTTGACGGTGACATCCGCCAGCCAGGTCAACAACTTGGTGCCGCGGTCGGCGGAGCCACGGGCCTTGAGCAACTCCGGCCGTTCGTCAATGAACGATGTGGCCACATTGCCGGCCAGGAAATCCGGGTCCTCCAGCACAGCCTGCAGGAACGGGATGTTGGTGGAGACGCCGCGGATGCGGAACTCGGCCAAGGCACGCCTGGCGCGGGCCGCCGCCGTCGCGAAGTCTCGGCCGCGGCAGGTGAGCTTGACCAGCATCGAGTCGAAGTGCGGGCTGATCTCGGCACCGGTGTAGATGGTTCCGCCGTCCAACCGGACGCCCGCGCCGCCGGCGGAGCGGTAGGCGGTGATCTTGCCGACGTCGGGCCGGAATCCGTTGGCCGGATCCTCGGTGGTGATCCGGGACTGCATGGCGGCGCCGTTGACGGAGACGGTCTCTTGGGACAAACCCAGATCGACCAAACTTTCGCCGGCGGCGATGCGCAGCTGGGACTGCACTAGGTCGACGTCGGTGATCTCCTCGGTCACCGTATGCTCCACCTGGATCCGCGGGTTCATCTCAATGAAGACGTGCTGCCCGGCCCGTTCGCCCACGGTGTCCACCAGGAACTCGACCGTGCCGGCGTTGGTGTAGCCGAGCGCCTTGGCGAATTTCACTGCATCCCGGTAAAGCGCCTGGCGGATGTTCTCGTCCAGGTTGGGTGCGGGGGCGATTTCGATGACCTTCTGGTGCCGGCGCTGGAGCGAGCAATCGCGTTCGAAGAGGTGCATGACGTTGCCCTGCCCGTCGGCCAGGATCTGCACCTCGATGTGGCGCGGCCGCAGCACGGCCTGCTCCAGGAAAACGGTTGGGTCGCCGAAGGCGGTGTCGGCTTCGCGCATGGCGGCTGCCAACGCTTCCGGCAGGTCCTTCGGGCTATCGACCCGGCGCATGCCGCGCCCGCCGCCGCCGGCCACGGCCTTGACGAAGATGGGGAAGCCGATGTCTTCGGCCTCGGCCAGCAGCTTCTCCGGATCGGCGCTGGGGTCGGTGGACTTCAGCACCGGAATCCCGGCCTTGCGCGCCGCCTGCAAGGCGTGGACCTTGTGCCCGGCCAGCTCCAGTACGTCGGCCTTCGGACCGACGAAGGCTATTCCCGCCCCGGCAGCCGCACGGGCCAGATCCGGATTCTCGGACAAGAAGCCGTAGCCGGGGTAGATGGCGTCCGCGCCGGATTCCTTGGCTACCCGAATGATCTCGTTGATGTCGAGATAGGCCCGCACGGGGTGTCCGGGCTCGCCAATGAGATACGCTTCGTCGGCTTTCTGCCGATGGATCGAATTGCGGTCCTCTTGGGGGAACACGGCCACGGTCTTCGCGCCCAGTTCATAGGCCGCGCGGAAAGCCCTGATGGCGATTTCGCCACGATTGGCTACCAGGATCTTTGAGAACATTTCACTCCTGCATCATTGCCGGGTTCCGGACTGGGAATTTGAGACACGACCGTCCGGCGCCGTAGCCGGCCGACTCAGTGAGCCAAGTCTCACGGACGGCCCGGTGGACTGGCAAGCCAGTGTTGCACAGATCACCTCCTTGTTGTTGTTCTCGGCCCGGATGTTACGGTGCCGCGGCGGGCGCGGAAGAGAAATGCCGCGGCACCGCGCCGATGGCACAGTCTCCTGCGGCGCTCCACCTATGATGGATAGGGTGCCGTGAAGACTTATCCGGCGCAGAAGCCCCACGACTCGATACGTTAGGTTTTGGTTTTTACGTGCAAGTAGTGAGCATCAGCAGCCTCAAGGGCGGGGTCGGCAAGACCTCGGTCACGCTGGGCCTGGCCTCTGCGGCGCTGGCAGCGGGAATTCCCACCCTGGTCATCGACTTGGATCCGCACGCTGATGCCACCACAGGGCTTGGCGTCAAGCCGTCCCACCAGACCGACATCGGCCGGCTGCTCAAGAACGCACGCAAAGCCGATCTGGCCCAGAACGCCGCCCCGAGCGGGTGGGTGGGGGCAGCAGAATCCGGCCCGTCCACGTCGTCGGGCCGAAAGGTCCTTGATGTCGCCGTCGGGTCGGCCTACTCCGGCATCTACGACCGCCCGGACCTGAGCCGCCGGGACCTGCGCCGGCTGTCCACCGTACTCTCGCGCGTGAACGGGTACTCACTGGTACTCATAGACTGCCCGCCGTCCCTCAACGGCCTGACGCGGATGGCCTGGACTGCCAGCAACCGGGTGTTGCTGGTGGCCGAGCCCAGCCTCTTCTCGGTTGCCGGCACCGAACGCACCATGCGGGCGATCGACCTGTTCCGGGAGGAATTCGCGCCGGATCTCAAAACCGCAGGTGTAGTTGCCAACCGAGTCCGGCCCAGCTCCAACGAGCACAATTACCGGCTGGGGGAAATGAAGACCATGTTCGGTGACCTGCTGCTCTCCCCCACCATCGTGGAGCAGGCGAACTGGCAGCAGATCCAAGGTGCGGCACATTCCGTCCATCAGTGGCCCGGCGAATCCGCCAGGCAGGCTGCCTCGCTCTTCGACGACCTGCTCAAGAACATCACTGATTCGGGCCGGATGCGCAGCCGTGCGCTGCGCCGCCAGCCCAGCTAACCACGCGGCTCCCCTCGGCCGTGCCGCGGCGAAAACCGCCCCGATCCGACATCAACAGCGGGAGGGGCTCCGAAAACCGGAGCCCCTCCCGCTGTTGTTTAAGTTGTGCTGAGGTCAGCTGATTTTGCGCGCTGCGCGCCGGCGGCTCAGCTCATCGTCGTGGAACTCGGGCTGCTCGGCGGCGTGTTCACTGGGGAGCTCTGCGAGGCTGCCCTCGACCTCCCGCCACACCCGGCCGACGGCAATGCCGAAGACGCCCTGTCCGCCCTGGACAAGGTCGATGACTTCATCCGCGGAGGTGCACTCGTAGACGCTGGCGCCGTCGCTCATGAGGGTGATCTGGGCCAGATCTTCCACGCCGCGTTCGCGCAGGTGTTCAACGGCCGTCCGGATCTGCTGCAGCGAGACACCGGTGTCCAGCAGTCGCTTCACCACCTTCAGGACCAGGATGTCCCGGAAGCTGTAGAGGCGCTGGGAGCCGGAGCCCGACGCGCCGCGGACGGCGGGTTCCACCAGGCCAGTACGGGCCCAGTAGTCCAACTGCCGGTACGTGATGCCGGCCGCCTTGCAGGCCGTGGGGCCGCGGTAACCGGCGTCCTCATCCAGCACGGGCAAGTCTTCGGTGAACAGCAGGCCCTGGGCGCTTGCGGGTATGGCAGCACCGGTCGTTCGAGCGTGCGGCATCTCGCCTGCATCACCTTTAGGACTCACGTGAACCCTCCTTGTCGAAGTTCCCTGTGGGGAAGTGAGCATCGCAGTCAGCCCAGAGGTCTGGTCTCAGTCTGCCCTGAGTTGGCCTGCGGTGCAATGGGAACTGTATGCTTCGACGTTAGAACGGCCGGGGCCGCCGGTCAAAGATGCTGGCACTTTTGCTGCGGCGTGTCGGATCCGCAGCCCCCTGGCCCCGCCGGCCTGAACCCGGAATATGAGTCCCGCCAGCGCTATTTTTCGAAGTCCTCGGGCTCCACATCCGCAAGGAATTCGCGGAACTGGCGCAACTGGCTCTCCGCATTGTCCTGCGCTTCGCCGCCGGATTCATCGTCGTCGGAAGCTTCGGCGATCTTGACCCCCGCCTCCTCCATCACCTCGTCCGCGCAGTAGATGGGGCATGGCACACGCAGGGCCACCGCGATGGCATCCGAGGCACGGGAGCTGACCGTAGCGCCGCCGTCGAAAACCAACTCGGCGAAGAAGACAGTATCCTGGACGGTGACCAGGCGGACTTCGGTGATGCGCCGGCCCAACGCCTCCACCACATCGTTCAGCAGATCGTGCGTCATGGGACGCGGCGGCTTGATCCCTTGCTGGGCGAACGCGATGGCGCTGGCTTCCGGAGCACCTATCCAGATGGGAATATGACGTTCGCCGTCGGTTTCTTTGAGCAGCACCAGCGGCTGGTTCGACGGAAGCTCGATGCGGACTCCGACAACCTCTAGTTCGAGCATGGCTCCTCCGTTCAGCGCTCCATCTGCGACAGATGCCCATGGACCAGGGCAGTGTGCAGATTCAGGCACAGATCGCTGATTTCCTTGGCGGTTTCCGCGGCACGCGCACGGGAGGCGACATCGCGGCGGGACGCCAACGGCGCCACGGCCCGCTCCACCAACCCCACTTCGCGGTCCGCCGCGGCCCGGAAGGACCGGAGGTGCCGCGGTTCGATTCCGTGGCTACCCAACTGCATGCAGGCGCGGACCACCTTGAGAGCGTGTTCGTCGAACCGCGTGTCCTGCTCGTGGATCAGGCCGTAGGCGAGCAGGTCGTCCACCAATTCCTGCGAAGCTCCGCTGACCTGCAGGAGCTCGCCCCGGGTTAGTGCCCGGCCGCGACCATTCAGTTCAGCGGCAAGCGGGTCGGAGACCATCCGGGGCGCCAGCGTCATTCCGCCGGGCAGCGCCTCAGGCCGCTCGCCGCGGTCGATCGCGTCCAGATAGTCCTTGATCACCTTGAGCGGCAGGTACTGGTCCCGCTGCAACGCCAGCACAAAACGGAGCCGTTCAACGTCCTGGCCAGTGTATTTCCGGTAGCCGGCCGGCGTGCGCTGGGGGCTGATCAGCCCCTTTTCCTCCAAGAACCGGATCTTCGAGGCGCTGATCTGTGGGAACTCGTCCGTCAGCTGCTGCAACACCTCGCCGATATTGAGGACGCTGCTGCGGTAGCCCTCCCGGGACGACCCGAGGGTGCGCCGCGCTGGCTGGGACGCCGGCACCGGTTAGCCCTGCCCCTTTGCCGCCGTGCCTGCATAGAAGGTCAGGCGGAACTTGCCGATCTGCACTTCGTTTCCGGTCCGCAATAGCAAGCTGTCCACCCGGTCGTTGTTGACGTAGGTGCCGTTGAGGCTGCCCGAGTCAACGACCATGAAGCCGTCCCCGGACCGACGGAATTCGACATGTTTGCGGGAGACCGTCACATCGTCCAGGAAGATGTCCGCCTCGGGGTGCCGGCCAGCCGTGGTCACGTCCTGGTCCAGCAGGAACCGGGCACCGGCATTGGGGCCGCCGTGGGCTATCAGCAGCGCCGAGCCGGCCGGCAATGCTGCCACCGATGCTTCCTCCTCGGAGCTGAGCATCGGCGTGGCTGCGTGGACCACAGTCTGCGGCGGCAAAAAGATGGATGTGGTTTCCGCATGCGCCTCCGGGTGCCGGCCTTCGCCGTTCCCTTTGTTTGCGGCGTTGCGAGCGTCGCCCACCATCAATAGATCCTCCGTAAAAATGTAGCGGCCAACCGGTCCAAGACCGGCTGGCCGTCGATTGGTTCCGGTAGCTCTAGCCTACCTGCTGTTCATACTCCGGGGCACTGAGCAGGGTCTCCAGTGCCCCGGGATCCGAGAGCTTGACCTCCAGCAGCCAGCCCTCCCCGTAAGGATCGGAGTTAATCAGTGCCGGATCGGACTCCAGTGCGTCGTTGACGGCCACCACTTCGCCGCTCACCGGAGCGTAGATGTCGCTGACACTCTTGGTCGATTCCACTTCACCAACGACGTCGTTAGCGGTGATGGAGGAGCCGGCTTCCGGCATCTGCACATAGACCACGTCGCCGAGGGCGTCCTGGGCAAAGTCGGTGATGCCCAGGCGCACAGTGCCCTCGGCATCTGCGGCAGCCACCCACTCGTGCTCAGCGGTGTACTTCAGGTCTGCGGGAATATTGCTCATCGGTTGCCTTTCTCGCACCATGGACGTCCAGTTGCTGCAGGCAAGGAACGAACTCCCCGCCATCGCTGAAAGTATAGGCACACAAGGCCCTGCACAAGCTAATGGAAAGGCCCGTTGGCCTCACCGGACCACTCGACCTTTGCGGCGGAACCGGAGCCCCACCGGCCGAACGGCGCGCCGGGCAGCGTCGCGTGAGGCGTACGCTGTACACTTGTCACGGTAGATTTCCCCGTGATGATAGGTGGCGGAATGAGTCGGAACGCCGACGGCAGAACGCGCGTGCGCCTCAACCGGAGCCGGGTCCTGGAGACCGCCGTCGCTCTGGCAGACACGCTGGGGATCGACGCGCTCAGCATGCGCCGGCTCGCGCAGGAGCTCGATGTGGTCCCGATGGCGCTGTACAAGCACGTCGCCGACAAGGAGGACCTGCTCGACGGGATGGTGGAGGTGCTCATCCGGGAGATCGACCCGCCGGCCCCAGGCGCCGATTGGAGAAACGCCATCCGGCAGCGGGTGCTCTCTGCCCGGCAGGCGCTCCAGCGCCATGCGTGGGCCCGGCAGGCGATCGAATCCCGTGCACGTCCCACCCCCGCCGTGCTGGAGTATCAGGATTCGTTCGCCGGTATCTTCCTCGCGGGCGGCTTCACCCCGGATCTGGCCCACCACGTCATGCACGCCTTGGGGGGTCGGATGTGGGGATTCACGCAGGAACTCTTCGACGGGTCGGCCGCCCCAGCGGCGGAAGCACCGCCCGCGCTGACGCCGGAAGCGCAGGCGGCCATGTTCGCCCAGATGCAGGAGCTGTACCCGAACATCGTCACCGTCGCCACCGCGGCGCAACACGACGACGGCTCGGTCGTCGCTCACGGCTGTGACGATCAGTTCGAGTTCGAATTCGCGCTGGACCTGCTCCTCGACGGATTCGAGAGACTCCACCGGCAGGGCTGGTCGTCCGCGCAGGTGAGGAAGCAGCATGATCCGGCCCGCTAAGCCAGGGCTCTAGCTTGGCGTTCAGCCCACCCACACGACAACGTCCCGCTGCCCGTCTGGGCGGCGGGACGTTCATTAGTGTCGGAAACCACAAAGGGCCGCTAACCAGTATTTCTACTGGCCAGCCGCCCTTTTCCGTCGGGTTGACAGGATTTGAACCTGCGACCCCCTGACCCCCAGTCAGGTGCGCTACCAAGCTGCGCCACAACCCGAAGTTCCGCCTTCATGCATCCGGCGGAACCACCTCAAATACTGTACAGCATTTTTACTCCCGCCATGACCACTCGGCGCCGCCCCGGGGCGGCGGCCGCCGGCACGTTGTCCGGCGGCCACAGCTTGGTCAGCGCTTGCGTGCCCGCTTCTCGCGAACGCGCATGCTGACTTCGATCGGGGTTCCTTCGAAACCGAAGGTTTCGCGCAGCCGGCGGGTGATGAACCGGCGGTAGCCAGGGTCCAGGAAGCCGGTGGTGAACAGCACAAACTTTGGCGGCCGCGAGGTCGCCTGCGTGCCGAACAGGATGCGCGGTTGCTTGCCGCCGCGCACCGGGTGCGGATGGGCGGCCACCAGTTCGCCCAGGAACGCGTTGAGGCGGCCGGTGGGGATGCGCTTGTCCCAGGACTCGAGCGCCCGGTCCAGCGCCGGCACGAGCCTGTCCTTGTGCCAGCCGGTCTTCGCCGAAATATTTACCCGAGGAGCCCACTCCACGTGGGCCAGGTCCTGCTCGATCTCGCGTTCGAGGTACCGGCGGCGGTCGTCGTCCAACAGGTCCCACTTGTTGAAGGCGAGCACCAGCGCCCGGCCGGAGTCGATCGCCAACTGCAGGATGCGCACGTCCTGCTCGCTGAGCACCTCATCCACGGCCAGCAGCACGACGGCGACCTCCGCCTTTTCGAGCGCGGCCTGCGTCCGCAGCGACGCATAGAAATCGGCGCCCTGCTGCATGTGCACGCGGCGGCGGATGCCGGCCGTGTCCACGAACCGCCAGGTGCGTCCGCCCAGCTCGATCATTTCGTCGACGGGATCACGCGTGGTGCCGGCCAGCGAGTCGACCACCACCCGTTCGCTGCCCGCCAGCTTGTTGAGCAGCGACGACTTGCCCACGTTCGGGCGGCCGATCAGCGCGACCCTGCGGGGACCGCCGGTGCGCTCCAGTCCCCCGTAGGCGGAGAATTCGGGCAGCACGTCCATGACTGCGTCAAGCATGTCGGCCGCGCCCCGGCCATGCAGCGCCGACACGGGGTAAGGCTCGCCGAAGCCAAGGCCCCACAGCGTGGTGGCTTCGGCTTCCTGGGCCATGTCGTCCACCTTGTTGGCCACCAGGATGACTGGCTTCTTCTTGCGGCGCAGCATCTTCACGACTGCTTCGTCGGTGGCGGTGGCGCCCACGTTGGCGTCGACTACCAGCAGAACGGCGTCGGCCATGTCCACCGCGATCTCGGCCTGGTCGGCCACGCGGGCGTGGATTCCCCTGGCGTCGTGTTCCCAGCCACCGGTGTCCACCAGCGTGAAGGGGCGTCCGTTCCAGTGGGCCGAGTAGGAGACGCGATCACGGGTGACACCGGGGGTGTCTTCGACCACTGCCTCCCGGCGGCCCAGGATCCTGTTCACCAGCGTCGACTTGCCCACATTGGGCCGGCCCACGATGGCCAGCACCGGTGCTACGCGGAGCGGCTCTTCCTCGGAGATGGGTTCTTCTCCGGCGGCCAGCAGCGCGGCGTCTTCGTCATCAAGCTCATAGTCCGCCAAGCCGGCGCGCAGCGATGCTGCCCGCAACTCGGCTTCGTCGTCGTCAAGCGCAAGCATGCGCTCGACGACCTGGTCTTCGCCCGCCGGACGGTATTCCTCGTCGGCCGGCCGTTCCGCCGGGGAGGATCCGGGCTGGGTCTCACTCATCGTCTGTTCCTTCTGGGTAGGCTGCAAGCCGGTTGTCGTCGCGGGTGTTGTCGGCCGGAAGCCGCTGCCCGGTGAACGCCACGCTGTGCCGGACATGGCCGGACAACTGCCGGCGGATCGCTTCGGCTGCAGTGTCCATTGAAACACGCCCGGACGCCGAGGGCAGCCGCCGATAGGTCTGCGGTGTACCGAACGCTACGTGGAAGACCCTGCCGGGCCGCGGGATGGTGTCCCGGTGCTCTCCGCTGATCCGGGTGCCGAGCACCGCCACGGGCACCACGGGAGCGCCGCTGATCAAGGCCAGCCAGGCCACCCCGGAACTGACCTCGGCGGCGTCCCCGGCGCCCCGGCTTCCCTCGGGCAGGATTCCGACGCAGCGGCCCTCGTCCAACAAGGCTTTGGCGTCGCTGAGGGCCGCCCGGTCACCGCTGCGGTCCACCGGAATCTGGCCGGAGTAGTGCAGGAGCGTGCCGAGGAACCCGGTGAACATTTCCTGTTTGACCAGCACGTGCATGGGGCGCGGCGCCGCACCCACCATCACCGGACCGTCGAGGTAGCTCAGGTGGTTGGCTGCGAAGATGACCGGGCCGCCGGCCGGAACATTTTCGCGTCCATGGACCCGGGTCCGGTAGACCAGATGGTCCAGTACCCTGCCCACCGGCCGGCCCCAGCGCGGACCCCAACGGACGGGGGTTGTGAATCCCCCGGCCCGGGCGGGCTCAGTGCGCGGCATGCCGCACGACGGCGAGCACCGCTTCCACGGTCTGTTCGAAGTCCAGGTCGGACGAATCCACGGTGAAAACACCGTCCGCGGCCTCGGAGAAATTCACCACCGTCGAATCCTTCGCGTCCCGGGCCAGCACCTGCTCGTGCAGGTCCGCGTCGCTCTGGGTTCCGCCCAGTTGGAGGCCGCGCCGGCGCAGCCTGGCCTCCTCGCTGGCGGTCAGCAGCAACCGCACCTCGGCGTCCGGCGCAACTACCGTGGTGATGTCGCGGCCCTCGGCAACAATCCGGCGGCCTGAATCCGCAATGATCTGCTGCTGGCGTCGGACCAGTTCGGCCCGTGCGCCCAGCGTGGTGGCCACGGCGCTGACCGAAGCGGAGATGGACGGCTCGCGGATCTCGTCGGTGATGTCGGTCGAACCGATGCGCACAAATTCATCGTCCGGGTTGGTGCTGATCTGCAGGTCCACGTCCTTGCAGGCTTGCTCGACCGCAGCCGCATCGGCCAGATCCACACCGGTGTTGACGCAGTACCAGGTCACGGCGCGGTACATGGCTCCGGTGTCCAGGTAGGACGCGTGCAGCCGGCGCGCGGTTTCCTTGCTGACGGACGACTTGCCGGAGCCCGAGGGCCCGTCGATGGCGACCACCAGGGCCTTGCCCAGCCGGTAACGAGCCATGTCAACTTCCGCCGCGCTCATTGCACAACCTTCCATCCATGTGAGGTGAGATATTCGATCAGTTCGTGGCGCTTGCTGGGCAGCACCGCAATCTCCGCCAGCCCCACCGGCTGACCGGCCGAGTGCGCCAGGCGGAGGTCTTCCAGGTTGATGCCCACTTCGCCGATTTCGGTGAGCAGGCGGGCGATTTGGCCAGGGGTATCGTCGACCAGCACGGTCAGCCACGCAAACGCCTGCGGTGGCGCACCGTGCTTGCCCGGAATCCGGGCCTGGCCGGCGTTGCCCTCGCTGATCAGCTGGGCCATATCCAGCCGGGCGCCGTCGGCCTCCGGCTGTTCCAGAGTGTTGATCAGCCGTTCCAGATCCTCGCGGACGCCGTACAGCAGGTCCACCAACCGGGCCGCATTGGCGCCCAGGATCTGCACCCACAGCGCCGGGTCGCTGGCGGCGATCCTGGTCACGTCGCGCAGGCCTTGGCCCGAGAGCGACAAGGCATGCGCCGGCGTGTCCTGCAGCCGGCTGGCCAGCAGCGAGGACATGACCTGGGGCAGGTGCGAGATCATCGCCACGGACGTGTCATGCTCGTCCGCAGACATCCGCGACACCACGGCGCTCAGATCGATGGCCAGCGCCTGTGCGGTCTTCACGGCGCCCGGCAACGACAGCTCCGACGGGCACAGGACCCACGGCATCGACGTGAAGATCTCGCCGCGGGCCGCGACCGGACCCGATTTTTCCCGGCCGGCCATCGGGTGGGTGCCCACGTAGCGGCCAAGGTCGGCCTCGGTCAGGTCCGGGTCCTTGGCCAGTGCCTCGAAGATCGACGTCTTGACGCTGGCGATGTCCACCACGACGGCGTCCTGGTAATCGCGCAGCGCCTGGGACACGACGGCGGCGGTTACGTCCGGCGGAGCCGCGACGACCACCAATTGTGGCTCCACGCGTTCGTCTGCCGGCAGGGCGCGTCCGGCGCCGATGTCCTGTGCCACGGCTTGGGCCGACGGCGAGGGATCCGACAGCAGGACGTCAATGCCGCGGGCACGCAGGCCGAGGCCGATGCTGGCTCCAAGCAGCCCGGTTCCGATCACCAGGACCGGTCCGGACAGATGGGTAGCCTGCACATGTGCTGGGTTCACCTGCTACATCCCCACCAATGCCAGCAAGTGTCCGGCTTCTTGGCGGCCCAGGGCGCGGATGCTGCCCTGGCGCTGATCGCCCAGCCGGATCGGTCCGACCTGGATCCGGACCAGCCGTTCCACCGGGTGGCCGACGGCGTCGAACAAGCGCCGTACCACCCGGTTTTTGCCCGAGTGCAGCACGACTTCCACCAGGACGTGTCCCGGCGTGGAGTCCACCAGCTTGAACGAATCAACCGAGGAGACGCCGTCATCCAGTTCGATTCCGGCCTTCATCTGCGCCCCAACACCGTGGGCCATGGGCCCGCGGACCTGCACCAAGTACGTCTTGGGGACCTGATAGGACGGATGGGTGAGGCGGTTGGCCAGTTCGCCGTCGTTGGTCAGCAGCAGCAGGCCCTCGGTGGCCTGGTCCAGCCGGCCCACATGGAACAGCCGCTGGCCCTGCTGGGGCTTTAGGTAGTCGCTGATGCACGGGCGCCCTTCGGGATCCTCCATCGTGGAGACAACGCCCTTGGGCTTGTTGAAGACCAGGTAGGTCAGCGTCTCGTCCATCTGCACGCGGATACCGTCCACGTGGATGACCGCGTGGGTGGGGTCCACCCGCACGCCGAGCTCGCGCACGACGACGCCGTCCACTTCAACCCGGCCGGCCTGGATCAATTCTTCGCACACGCGGCGCGAGGCGACACCGGCCCCGGCGAGAACCTTCTGCAGGCGCACGCCCTCGGGATCGTGCGAATCGGAGACCGCTCCTGCGCCCGTGCCGGCGCGCGAACCACGACCGGGTCGGCTGACCGGGCCCAGATTCTGGCCGAAGCGCTCCCGGCCGAAGGCCTTGGGCCCGGCGGGGCGCTGCGGCTTCGCACCGCGGGCCTTGACTGCACCTGCCTTGCCGGCACCTGCCTTGCCCGAACCGCCCTGGCCGGCGGCCTTGCTGCCGTACGGTTTGCCGGTTCCCGGCTTGCCTGCGCCGGGGCCCGCTGTCGACGGCTTGCGGCTCCCCTGCTTGCCCGTGCCAGGTTCTGCCGGTCCCCTACGGGCACCATGCTGACCGGCGCCCTGACCGAACTCGGTGCGGTTCTGGTCCCGTCCGGCTCCGGCGCCGGAGCGGCCGCCGCCCGGCTTGCCGGCACCGCTCCCCTGGCCGGGACGGCCGCGTCCCTGGGCCGAGCCGCCTTCCGATCGACGCTGGGCGTCGTCCGAACGGCGGGCGTCGCCGGGACGCTTTCCGCCGCGGGGATTATTCCGTCCGGAACCGGAACGAGGCGGTTGTGTCATGGTGGATCCTTACCCGTGGGAACTACGTCAATGGTCTGGCGCTGCCGGCTGCCGGCAGTCTAGAGCGAAGCGTCGTCGTACTCGGACAGGTTTTCCAGCCCCGGCAGATGCGGGGCGATCTCCGGCAGTTCGCCGATGCTTCCTATACCCAATCTTTCCAGAAAATACGAGGTGGTCCGGTACAGGATGGCTCCGGTCTCCGGATCGGTGCCGGAATCCTCGATCAGCCCGCGTTGAGTCAGCGTCCGCACCACCGAATCAACGTTGACTCCTCGGATAGCGGAAACCCGGGCCCGGGAGACCGGCTGGCGGTAGGCGATGACTGCTAACGTCTCCAGGGCTGCCTGGGTCAGCCGGGCGGTCTGTCCTTCCAGCACGAAGGCGGACACCAGCGGGGCGAAATCGCTGCGCGAGAAGATGCGCCAGCCGCCGGCGATGTTGCGCAGTTCGAAGCCGCGGGGCGCAGCGGCGGGCAGGCCGCCCGAGGAGGCACCGCCGTCGTAATCACATTGCAGGTCCAGCAGTAGCGCCCGGACCGTGTCCACCGGCAGGGAAAGCGCGGTGGCTAATTCAATCTCCGACGCCGGTTCATCGATGACCATCAGCACCGCTTCCAAGGCAGCGCGGGCGCCGCCGGGCAACTGGTCCACGTCAATCTCCGGCGCGCCCGCTGCGTCCTTGACAGGATCAGTCATGGGTCTCCTCCGTTCCCTCCGCGGCCGTTTCCGGCATCGGGGTGTCTTCATATTCTTCGCTGAGGTTCTCGCCGGTCCATTCCGCGTCGGGGCCGGTCCAACGGACCGTCAGCTCGCCCAGCGGTGCCGCCTGGTCGAAGGCGATGACGGCGTCGCGGAACATCTCCAGCAGCGCCAGGAAGCGGGCGACCACCACCAGGGTGCCGTCCGCGTCAGCGGTGAGCGAGCGGAAGGACAGCGGCCCGCCGGCCTGGAGCCGGGCGCCCAGAATGGCGGCCTGCTCCTTCACACTGACCGGCGGCGCGTGCAGGTGCGAGAGCCCGACCTGGGTGGGGGCGGGTTCCTTGGGCTCCAGCGCCTTGGCCGCCAGCGCGGCGAACTCCGCCAGCGGTGTGCGCCAGATCAGCTCCGGCAGCAAGGCAGCGAAGTGCGGCTCCAGCGAGACCTGCCGCGGAAAGCGGTCAGCTTCCCGGGCCAATCGCTGTCCCAAGAGCGCCGCGATCTCCTTGAAGGCCTTGTACTGGAGCAGCCGGGCAAAGAGCAGGTCACGGGCCTCGAGCAGGGCGATGTCCTCATCATCTTCGACCTCGCCAGTGGGCAACAGCCGGGCGGCCTTGAGGTCCAGCAGCGTGGCTGCGATGACCAGGAACTCGCTGGCTTCGTCCAAGGCTTTGTCGTCGCCGTCGGCCTGCAGGCCCCGGATATAGGAAATGAATTCGTCGGTGACACGGGAGAGCGCCACCTCCGTGATGTCCATTTCGTGCTTCGAAATCAGTCCCAGCAGCAGATCGAAGGGCCCGCTGAAGTTGTCCAAAGTCACAGCGAACCCGGCCGCCTTCCGGTCGCTGTCCGGGCCGGCCGGCACCGTTTCCTGAATTGGCGGAGGACGGCCAGCAGGCATCTCGCCTGCCGGCGTCAGCGTCATCAGGGGGCGCCTCCGCGCGAAATGAGCTCCTTGGCCAACTGGCGGTAGGCGGTTGCTCCGGCGTGGTTGCCGGCATAGCTGGTGATCGGCTCGGCGGCGACGGTGGCGTCGGCGAACTTGATCGTGCGCTTGATCACGGTTTCGAAGACCTTGTCTCCGAACGCCTCCAGCAGGCGGCCGATCACTTCGCGGCTGTGCAGCGTGCGCGGGTCGTACATGGTGGCCAGCACGCCGTCGATCTGCAGGCGCGGATTCAACCGGTCCTGGACCTTCTCGATGGTTTCCACCAGCAGCGCCACCGCCCGCAGCGCAAAAAACTCGCAGATCAGTGGAATGATCACGCCGTGGGCCGCGGTCAGCGCGTTGACGGTCAGCAAACCCAGGGAGGGCTGGCAGTCGATCAGGATGATGTCGTAGTCGTCCTCGACTTTGCGCAGCGCGTGCGCCAGGACCTGCTCGCGGGCAACTTCATTGACCAACTGCACCTCCGCGGCGGAGAGGTCGATGTTGGCCGGCAGCAGGTCGATGTTCTCCACTTCGGTGGGCTGGATCGCCTCGCGGATGTCCGTCTTGCGGTCCATCAGCACGTTGTAGACGGTCAGGTCCAGCTCATGCGGATTCGTGCCGAGCCCCGCGGACAGCGCGCCCTGCGGGTCGAAATCGACCAGCAGCACCTTGCGGCCAAGCTCGGCCAGGGCAGCTCCAAGGTTGATGGTGGACGTGGTCTTACCCACGCCGCCCTTCTGGTTGACCATTGCCACGATCCGCGCGGGACCGTGCGACGCCAAGGCGGGTGGTTCAGGGAACTCGGTCAGCGGCCGGCCGGTGGGGCCCAGGACATCCTCGTCCGCTTGCCGCAGAGTGGTTGTCGCACCTTGTTCGCTGCTCACGTATCAAACCCAGCTTCCATCGTTTCGCTGCCGTACTTCTTCCTGACAAGGTTACAGCGACGGTCTGGATATCGATCGACAGGCCGCTGACGATCGGCGAGCCTTTAGCTTCAAGTAGAGGTCTAAGGTTTTGAACCCTTGGACGGCGAGCCGCGGTGGCATGGTTGGCGCTGGGAATGCCGGCCAGCAGCATCAAGGGCGCATCAAGCGCACAATATCCTCGAGGACGGCCGGGTCCTCGATGGTGGAGGGCACCGCGTACGCGTCGCCGTCGGCGATCTGCCGCATGGTCTTGCGCAGGATCTTCCCCGACCGCGTTTTGGGCAGTGCGGCGACAATTCGCACCTCCTTGAAGTCCGCCACCGGTCCTATCTGCGAGCGCACCAGCGCAATCAGCTCCTGCTGCAACTTGGCCGGTTCTACCTCGCTGCCGGTCTTAAGCACCACGAAGCCGCTGGGGCGCTGTCCTTTCAGGGCGTCGTTGATGCCAACGACTGCGCATTCGGCAACGGCCGGATGGCGCGCGACCGCCTGCTCGATCGCACCGGTCGATAACCGATGGCCAGCCACGTTGATGACGTCATCGGTGCGTCCCATCACGAACAAATAGCCGTCTTCATCCAAGTAGCCGGAGTCGCCCGTTGTGTAGAAGCCGTCGAACACGTCAAGGTAGGACCTGATGTACCGCTCGTCACTGCCCCAGAGGGTTGTCAGGGTGCCCGGCGGCAACGGGAGTTGCAGCACGATGTTCCCTTCGACCCCGGCCGGCACCGGCTGTCCGGCGCCGTCGACGATCCGCAGCCGATAGCCCGGCACAGGGACGGTCGGAGAACCGGCCTTGACCGGAAGCTGCTCGATCCCGCGCGGGTTTGCTGCGATGGCCCATCCGGTCTCCGTCTGCCACCAATGGTCGATCACGGGCACCTGAAGTGCCGCAGCGCTCCATTCGTAGGTCTCCGGATCCAAGCGCTCCCCCGCGGCGAACAACGTCCGGAGGGACGAGATGTCATGGTCTCCGATCCGCTCGGCGAGCGGGTCGGCCTTCCGGATGGCCCGCAGCGCAGTGGGCGCGGTGAACAGGACATTGACGTGATGGTCCTCCACCACGCGCCAGAATGCACCGGCGTCGGGCGTGCCCACCGGCTTGCCTTCGTAAAGCACCGTCGTGGCGCCGGCGATCAGTGGCGCGTAAACGATGTACGAATGCCCCACGACCCAGCCGATATCCGACGCGGTCCACATCACGTCGCCCGGCCCGACGTCGTAGATGTTTCGCATGGACCACGCCATGGCCACCGCATGTGAGCCGTTGTCCCGCACGACGCCTTTCGGGGCGCCGGTGGTTCCCGAGGTGTAGAGAATGTACAGCGGATCGGTGGCCGCCACCGACACCGGCCCCGCCGGCTCAGCTGCCGCCGCGAGCCGATCCCAGTCGTGCCACACCGTAGCGCCGGCCGTGAAGTCCCCAGCCGCATGTGCGAAGCCTTCCCGGGCCTTCACAATCACGTTGTCCACGGGATGGATTGCGAGTGCAAGCGCCTCTGCCACCGCGGGCAGGTACTCGATTCTTCGGGTCGGTTCGATTCCGCCGCTGGCCGTCACGATGACGGAGGGCCGGGCATCGTCAATACGCGCAGCCAGTTCCCGCGCGGCGAATCCGCCGAACACTACGGAGTGGACTGCTCCGAGTCTGGCGGTAGCCAGCATCGCCACGATCGCCTCCGGAATCATCGGCATGTAGATGATGACCCGGTCGCCCGGCCCGATCCCCCGGTCGCGCAGCACCCCGGCGAAACGCTCGACGTCGGAGAGCAGTTCCTTGTAGGTATAACGGCGCTGCAGGCCCAGCATGGCGGAGTCGTAAATCAGGGCAATGTGATCCCCGCGGCCCGCCGCGACGTGCCGGTCCAGCGCGTTGACGGAGGTGTTGAGCCTCCCGTCCGGGAACCACCGGTAAATCGGCGCCGCGCTGGCATCGAGCGCCTGGGCAGGTGCGCGGTCCCACTGGATGGCGGATGCGGCTGCGAGCCAGAACGCCTCCGGCTCATTGCAACTGGCCTCGTACGTTGTTTGGTAGGTGTTCACGCTAACCCCTCGGGAGCCGTTCACTGTGATGTCCGCCATAGTACCCTTCGCCTTCCTGCCAAACAAGAGAGTTGTATACATTCAGGCCTATACGTGAGCCAGTTTCACCGTTTCTGTTGATATCTGCGGTCTTGTGTATACACTGGTCGTATTCCTCAGTAGTCCCAGACAGTTCCCAACACCACGATCCCGAAGGGAGGTGCCGGATGCGGGCAAGCGAGCGGGCCTATTGGGCGCTCCGCGAAGACATTGTGGAATGGCGGCTTCCCCCCGGCACCGTTCTCGGTGAAGTAGAGCAGGCGGCACGCCTGGGCGTCTCCCGTACTCCGCTTCGCGAGGCGCTGAGCCGCCTCAGCGCCGAAGGATTGACAGCCGCGCACACGGGGCGCGGGGTCGTCGTCGCCGACGTCTCGCTGGAGAACGTCATCGAACTGTTCGAGCTGCGCACCGCCTTGGAGTGCCAGGCAGCGGCGTTGGCGGCCAAGCGCGGCGAACCGGAGGACTTCCGACTGCTGCAGCATCAGTTTCTGGCGGCAGCCGAAGCCATGCGGGACTCCCTGCCCGATGCCCGGTCCTACTACGATCTGGTGGGCCGCCTGGATGCTGCAGTGGACACGGCGGCAGCCAACACCTACCTGTATCAGGCAATGTCGAACCTGCGCGTCCACTTGGTCCGCATCCGCAGGCTCGCCCGGGACAACCCCGCCAGGCTGCTGGCCTCCGCCACCGAGCATGCGAATATCGCCGGCGCTATTGCCGCCGGCGACAGCCAAGTGGCCGCTGCAGCCACCAGGATCCACCTGCATCAAAGCCTAGAACATTTCAAGACCGTCGATCCGAACCACCGATCCCCGATGCCAGCCGAAAGGACAGTCTCATGACCGTCGACCACCCTGTACGCGTCTACCGCAGCGAAGAGAACCTGCCGCGCGAGGACCAACTCGCCTACAAGATCGCCCAGGTTGCCACCGATCCGGTGGAGGTTTCCGCCGACGTGGCCGAGATGGTGATCAACCGGATCATCGACAACGCTTCGGTGGCCATCGCCTCGCTGAACCGCTTACCCATCGTCGCCGCGCGTGCACAGGCGCTGAGCCACCCGGTCTCCGGTGGCGGTAACGGCGCAGGCATCTTCGGCATCGCGCAGAAAACATCGCCGGAGTGGGCCGCGTGGGCCAACGGCGTGGCCGTGCGCGAACTGGACTACCACGACACGTTCCTGGCCGCTGACTACTCGCATCCGGGCGACAACATCCCGCCGATCCTCGCGGTGGCCCAGCATGTCGGTTCGAACGGCCGGGATCTGCTGCGCGGCATTGCCACCGGCTACGAGATCCAGGTGGACCTGGTCAAGGCCATCTGCCTGCACCAGCACAAGATCGACCACGTGGCCCACTTGGGGCCGTCGGCCGCCGCGGGCATCGGAACGCTGCTGGGCCTGGATGTGGAAACCATCTTCCAGGCCGTGGGACAGGCGCTGCATACGACGACGGCGACCCGCCAGTCGCGCAAGGGCGAGATTTCCACCTGGAAGGCCCATGCACCGGCTTTCGCGGGCAAGATGGCGGTGGAGGCAGTGGACCGGGCCATGCGCGGGCAGACTTCGCCGGTGCCGATCTACGAAGGCGAGGACGGCGTGATCGCCTGGCTGCTGGATGGGCCGGACGCCTCCTACACCGTTCCGTTGCCGGCGCCGGGAGAAGCGAAGCGCGCCATCCTGGACACCTACACCAAGGAGCACTCGGCCGAATACCAGGCGCAGGCCTGGATCGATCTGGCCCGCAAGCTGCACCGGGAACACCCGGAGGCCGCCGACGCCGAGAACGTGAAGTCCGTGCTCATCAAGACCAGCCACCACACGCACTTCGTGATCGGCTCCGGCGCCAACGATCCCCAGAAGTACAGCCCGACGGCCTCCCGGGAAACACTGGACCATTCAATCCCGTACATCTTCACCGTGGCCCTGCAGGACGGCGCCTGGCACCACGTCGACTCCTACGCCCCGGAGCGGGCGGGCCGGCCGGACACCGTGGACCTCTGGCACAAGGTCAGCACCGAGGAAGACCCGGAGTGGACCCGCCGCTACCATTCGCTGGACATCGCCGAGAAGGCGTTCGGCGGCTCCGTGGAGATCACGCTGGCCGACGGGACCGTCATCACGGACGAAATCGCCGTAGCCGACGCCCACCCGCTGGGTGCCCGCCCGTTCACCCGTGAACACTACGTCAATAAGCTGCGCACCCTGGCCGCAGGGATCGTCGAGGATGCCGAAATCGACAGGTTCCTGGCCGCCGTCGAGCGACTGCCCGAACTGGCCGCCGGCGAGCTGGACCAGCTGAATATCCAGGCTGCCGATGGGGTCATCGACCTCTCCGCCGGCCCGAAGGGGTTGTTCTAAATGCTCTACTCCGCCACCACGCCCGAGCAGAAGCGCCGGACACTGCGCGAGGGATTGGCGTCCGGGAATCTGCAGCAGTTCCCCGGCGCGTTCAACCCGCTCTCGGCACGGCTGATCCAGGAGAAGGGGTTCGACGGCGTTTACATCTCCGGCGCGGTACTGGCCAACGACCTGGGACTGCCGGACATCGGACTGACCACGCTGACCGAAGTCGCCACCCGGGCCGGACAAATCGCGCGGATGACCGATCTGCCCGCCCTGGTGGACGCCGACACCGGCTTCGGCGAGCCGATGAACGTGGCCCGCACCGTGCAGGAACTGGAACACGCCGGTCTGGCGGGCTGCCACATCGAAGACCAGTTCAACCCCAAACGCTGCGGCCATCTGGACGGCAAGAACGTGGTGGACCTGGAGACCGCCAGCAAACGCATCCGGGCCGCCGCCGATGCCCGCCGTGATCCGAACTTCCTGATCATGGCCCGGACGGACATCCGGGCCGTGGACGGCCTGGCGGCAGCCCAGGACCGCGCCCGCGCGCTGGTCGACGCCGGTGCGGACGCGATCTTCCCCGAAGCCATGCGCACCCTGGAGGAGTTCGCCGCCATCCGCGAAGCCGTTGACGTGCCGGTGCTGGCCAACATGACCGAATTCGGCAAGAGCGATTTGTTCACCGCCGACCAGCTGTCCTCGGTAGGGGTGAACATGGTCATCTACCCGGTGACCCTGCTGCGCAGCGCGATGGGGGCCGCCGAGCGGACCCTGGACGCGATCAAGGCCGAGGGAACCCAGCAAGCACAGGTCCCGAACATGCTGACGCGTGCGCGTTTGTACGAATTGGTGGATTATGAGGCGTATAACCAATTCGACACCTCTGTATTCAATTTCCAAGTGCCCGGTCAGCACTGACCACAAGACATAGGAGTCGCCATGAGCACGGATGCAACCACTGAAGCACCGCAGATCCGCAAAGGGCTGGCCGGCGTCGTCGTCGACACCACGAAGATCTCCAAGGTCAACGCGGAGACCAACTCGCTGCTGTACCGCGGCTATCCCGTCCAGGAGCTGGCCGGGCATTGCAGCTTCGAAGAGGTGGCGTATCTGCTGTGGAACTCGGAGTTGCCCGACGCGGACCAGCTGCGGGACTTTACCGCGGCCGAACGCGGCGGCCGCGCACTGGATCCGGTGGTGAAGTCGGTCATCGATTCGCTGCCGGTTGAAGCCCACCCGATGGACGTCTGCCGGACCGCGGCCAGCGTGATCGGAGCCCGCCACCGGCTGGCCGAGGATTCCTCGCCCGAGGCGAACCTGGCCAAGGCACTGGAGTTGTTTGCGGCGTTCCCGGCGGTCGTGGCCTACGACCAGCGCAGGCGCCGTGGCCAGGATCTGGTGGAATCGCGCGACGACCTGGGCTACGCGGCGAATTTCCTCTGGATGTCTTTCGGCGAGGAGGCAGCCCCGGAGGTCGTGGACGCGTTCAACGTATCCATGATCCTGTACGCCGAGCACTCGTTCAACGCCTCCACCTTCACGGCCCGGGTCATCACCTCCACGCTGTCCGACCTGCATTCGGCCGTCACCGGTGCCATCGGGGCGCTGAAAGGCCCGCTGCACGGCGGCGCCAACGAAGCCGTGATGCACACCTTCGAACAAATCGGCATCCGCACCGACGAATCCCGTGAAGAGGCCGCCGCCCGGGCCCGGACCTGGATGGAGCAGGCCCTGGCGGAAAAGAAGAAGGTGATGGGCTTCGGCCACCGGGTCTATAAGCACGGCGACTCCCGAGTCCCCACCATGAAGGCCGCGCTGGACAAGATGATCGAGCACTACGGCCGCCCCGAAATCCTCGGCCTCTACGACGGGCTGGAAACCGCGATGGCCGAGGCGAAGGACATCAAGCCGAACCTGGACTACCCCGCCGGCCCCACCTACCACCTGATGGGATTCGACACGGAAATGTTCACCCCGCTGTTCGTGGCCAGCCGCATCACCGGCTGGACCGCGCACATCATGGAGCAGCTGGAATCAAACTCGCTGATCCGTCCGCTCAGTGAGTACAACGGACCCGGCCAGCGGGCGCTGGGCCGCTAGAACTGCCAGGCCACCCGGTGGCCGGTGTCGAGATTTTCGACGTCGGCCACCGTTTGGTTATCGGGCCGCATCACCACCCGCAGCCGCGGCTGGTCCCCCGACAGCGCCAGCGGCAGCCAATGCCCGGCGTCCTGCCACATCAGCCCCAGCGGCAGCCGGTCCACGCGGTGCCAAGATGGGGCAATTTCCGCCGACTCGAGCGGCACGCCGCTCCAGCGCCGCGCGACGAAGAGCGCGGCGTCCATGTTCCACGCCGGCCGGGCCGGAAAGTCGAAGAATATCCGTCCGGCCCGTTCCAGGTCCCCGGGCCTGACGCACACCCCGGTCTCTTCCTGCATCTCCCGGCACGCAGCGTCGCCGTCGGACTCCCCCGCTTCCAGCTTCCCGCCGACCCCCACGATTTTCCCGACGCCGAAGCCGGTCTTCTTCCGGCCGAGCAGCACACAGCTATGCCCGGATTCTTCCCTCAGCAGGAAGCACAAGGCAACGGCAACGGTCATGGGAGCGAGTCTAGCCCGGAACGGCGGCCTGCCCGCTCAGCTCCGCCGCCCTAGCCCAAGGCGCGCGGATGCGCCGCGGCGTACACCTCACGGAGCGTATCCGCGGTGACCAGCGTGTAGATCTGTGTGGTGGTGACGGACGCGTGGCCCAGCATCTCCTGCACCACGCGGACGTCCGCGCCGCCCTCCAGCAGGTGGGTGGCGAAGGAATGCCTCAGCGTGTGCGGAGAAACGGGCTGTGTGATGCCGGCCTTCTCCGCGGCCGCCTTCAGGATGGTCCAGGCGCTCTGGCGGCTTAGCCGGCCGCCGCGGGCGTTCAGGAACAGGGCCGGTGTGCCAAGTCCCTTAGCGGCCAGTCCCGGCCGTCCACGGACCAGATACGCGTCGGCCGCCTGCGCAGCATAGGAGCCCAGCGGCACCAGCCGCTCCTTGGAACCCTTGCCGAAAAGACGGACGACGGCGGGGCCGTCGCCCTGCGGCTCGACACTGACATCGTCAACGTCCAGGCCCACCGCTTCGCTGATCCGGGCGCCGGTCGCGTAGAGAAACTCCAGCAGCGCCCGGTCACGCAGGCCGGTGGGACTGTCCGATCCGGTGGACTCGAGGATCCGGGTCACGTCGGCCACGGAGATGGCCTTCGGCAGGCGCTTGCCGGGCATCGGCGGATGCACATCCGTGGCCGGGTCCGTCTCCGTGATGCCTTCAAGCGTCCAGAACTTGTGCAGGCCGCGGACTGCCACGATAGTCCGGGCCGCCGACCTGACGCTGAGGGCGGCAGCGCCGTCGGACCCGTCGGACAGGGCCTGGGCAAATGCCGTGACATCGTGGCGACTGACCGAGGCCGGCTCGGTGACCGATCGTTCCTGCAGGAACCTCAGGTAGCGGCCCAGGTCCCTGCGGTAGGCCGCCAGGGTGTTGGCTGCCAGTCCGCGTTCCACCGCCATGTGTTGCAGGTAGTCGCCCGCGGCGCGGCCCAGCGCCGTCGCGCTGAATTCGTCTCCCTTGGCTGGCGGGGCCTGCACCGGCAACATGGCTGCTCAGTCCCGGCCGGAGTCGGCGGCTCCGCCGGGACGCTGGCTGGGATGCTCCGGCCACGGGGCATCCGCCGGACGCAGGTTGTCGAAGCCGGTAGCGGCGGCCCGGGCAGCGGCGAGCAGCCCGGCCACGGCCGACGGATTGTGCAGCCGGCCTGCCATCACCGCGTCCACGGCGTCGTCCAGATCCACCCAAAGATGCTCGATCTCGGCTTCCTCTTCGGTACGCTCATGCCGCTGGTCTGCGGGAACCTCGGAAAGGTCCCTGGCTAGATAGATCCGGATCGCCTCGCTGGAGGAACCGGGCGAATTGAAGAAGTCCACCAGCACGTCCCAGCGGCCGGCCACCAGGTCAGCTTCCTCGGCCAGTTCCCGCGCCGCGGCATCCACGAAGCCCTCGCCGTCCATGTCCAGCAGGCCCGCGGGGATCTCCCACAGCGACATTTTGGCGGGCTGCCGGTACTGCTTCAGCAGCAGTACACGCCCCTCCGGATCCATCGCGAGGATGGCCACGGCACCGGGATGCGCAATGTAGTCGCGCACCAGCGTGGCGCCGTCGCCCCGGCCCAGCGTGAAGGTATCGCTGACCACGTCCCAGATCCGGCCACGGTACACCGTGCGGCTTTCGACCAACGGGCGCGGATCCGGGATGTCGGCGAAGGCGTCCGGCTGCACCGGCACGTCAGACTCCGGACTTTGCCGGGGCCTTGGCTTTGCCGTGGTCCAGGGCTGCCGCGATCAAGCCGGCGAACAGCGGATGCGGCCGCGTGGGGCGTGAACTCAGTTCCGGGTGTGCCTGGGTGGAGACGTAGTACGGGTGCACATCGCGGGGCAGCTCAACGAACTCCACCAGCTTGCCGTCCGGCGAGGTGCCGGAGAAGACCAGGCCCGCAGCAGCGAGCTGGTCGCGGTATTCGTTGTTGACCTCGTAGCGGTGGCGGTGGCGTTCGCTGACCTTGGTTCTGCCGTAGGTCTCGGCCACTACGGAGCCCGACTGCAGGGCCGCCTCGTAGAGCCCCAGGCGCATGGTGCCGCCCAGGTCGCCCTTGCCCTCGACAATGTCCAGCTGCTCGGCCATCGTGGCGATCACCGGGTGCTTGGTGTCCGGATCAAACTCCGTGGATGAAGCACCTTCCAGTCCCACAATGTTGCGGGCGTACTCCATCACCATCGACTGCAGGCCCAGGCACAGGCCCAGTGTGGGGAGCTTGCGTTCGCGGGCGAACTTGAGCGCGCCGAGTTTGCCTTCCAGACCGCGGATGCCGAAGCCTCCGGGCACGCAGATCGCATGCACGCCGCTGAGTGCGGCCGCCGCGCCTTCGTCGGTGGCGCAGTCGTCGGAGGGAACCCAGCGGATCTTCACCCGCGTCTGGTTGGCGAAACCGCCCGCGCGCAGTGCCTCGGTCACGGAAAGGTAGGCATCCGGCAGGTCGATGTACTTGCCCACCAGTGCCACCTCAACGGTGTGCTGCGGGTTGTGGACGGCCGCCAGCAGCCGGTCCCATTTGGACCAGTCGACGTCCTTGAACTTCAAGTCAAGGTGCTGCACGATGTACGCGTCCAGATTCTGCGAGTGCAGCGTCTTGGGGATGTCGTAGATGCTCGGAGCATCCGGGCAGCCGATGACCGCGTCGATGTCCACGTCGCACATCCGGCCGATCTTTTCCCGCATGGCGGCGGGGACTTCGCGGTCGGAACGGATCACAATGGCGTCGGGCTGGATACCGATCGAACGCAGCGCGGCCACCGAGTGCTGGGTGGGCTTGGTCTTCAGTTCCTGCGACGGACCGATGTAGGGCACCAGGGACACGTGCAGGAAGAATACGTTGTTGCGCCCGACGTCCTGGCGGACCTGGCGCGCCGCTTCCAGGAACGGCTGCGACTCGATGTCACCCACCGTGCCGCCGATCTCGGTGATGATCACGTCCGGGGATTTCTTGCCGGCGACCGGCTCGGAAGGCAGGCGCATCCGGCGCTTGATCTCATCCGTGATGTGCGGGATGACCTGCACGGTGTCGCCGAGGTATTCGCCCCGGCGCTCCTTGGCGATCACCGTCGAGTACACCTGGCCGGTGGTGACGTTGGCGGAGCCGTCCAGGTTCTCGTCCAGGAACCGCTCGTAGTGTCCAATATCCAGATCGGTTTCGGCGCCGTCATCGGTCACGAAGACTTCACCGTGCTGGAAGGGATTCATTGTGCCCGGATCCACGTTCAGATATGGATCGAGCTTCTGCATGGTCACGGAAAGGCCGCGCGCACGGAGCAGGTGGCCGAGGCTTGAAGCCGTCAGTCCCTTCCCGAGCGAGGACGCCACGCCGCCGGTGACGAAGATATGTTTGGTCGTCTTGGACGACTTGGAAAACCGGGAATTTGATCGCTGCACCACGGAATTCGAGCCTATCACCTTTCTGGACGCCCTCGGATCTCAAGGCCGCTCCGACCGCGCTCGAGTGTGTGAACACACACCAGCCGGTCAACTTCTCCCCCGCCGGCGGCGGGGCTGGTCGTAGCTGCAGCAGATGCTACAGCGCCCTGGCACCGTCAATCAGTTCCTGAGCGTGTGCGCGGGCGGATTCGGATTCTTCCTGGCCGGCGAGCATACGGGCCAATTCGGTCACCCGTTCCTGGTCGTCGAGCAGGCGGACGTCGCTGGCAGTCATCCCACCGTCACCGCCGCCGGCCGTCTTGATCACGCGGATGTGTTGGTCGGCGAACGCCGCCACCTGGGGCAAGTGGGTCACCACGATGACCTGCACGAAGCGTCCCAGCATGGCCAGGCGGCGGCCGATCTCTACCGCGGCTTTGCCGCCCACGCCGGCGTCCACTTCGTCGAACACGAAGGTCGGCACCGGGTCTACTTCCGCGAGCACTACCTCGATGGCCAGCATCACGCGGGAGAGTTCGCCGCCGGATGCGCCCTTGCCCAGCGGCCGCGGCGGGGCGCCCCGGTGCGGTTTCAACAGGAACGTGATCAGGTCGGCCCCGTGCACGCTCAAGGCCGGCGCAGGTTCAATCCCGATCACCAGTTCGGCCTCGGCCATGGCCAGAGCCGACAGTTCCGTGCCGACTCGGTGGCCCAGTTCGGCAGCAGCCTCCCGACGCAGCGCGGTGACCTCGGCGGATTGGGCGGCCAACGCCTCGTCCAGCCCGGCGACTTCCGCCTCCAACCGCTCGATCCGGCTGGAATCGTCGGTCAGGTCTTCCAAACGGGTGCGGGCCTGTGCGGCCCACTCGAGGACCTCGTCGATGCTGGGCGCGTACTTGCGCACGAGCCGGGCCAAATCGGCGCGGCGCGCTTCGATCTCCTCCAGCCGGCCAGGCCCCTCACCGTCCAGCGATGCTCCGTAGCTTGCCAATTCGGCGGCCACGTCGGCGAGGATGATTCCTACTTCGGCCAACCGGGCGGCCGCCCGCCCCAGCTCGGCATCTTCATCCTGGACCTGCTCCAGCGATCGCTTGGCCGCGTCCACCAGGGTGGTTGCGTCCGGCGAGTCGGTGAATTCCTCGGCCACCAGCGCCTGGTGTGCCACGGTGGCGGCCGCCCGCAGTTCCTCGACGTTGGCCAGCTTCACGGCCACGGCCTTCAGCGCGTTATCCTCGCCAGGCTGCGGGTCCAACCCGTCGATTTCCTCGAGGGCCAACTGCAGTGCTTCGGCTTCCCGCAGTCGTTCGCGTGCTTCAGTCCGCAGCGTCTCCAGCTCGGACTTGGCTTCCCTCCAGCGGACGAATGACGCTGCGTACCCGGCCAAGGCCTGCGCCAGCGCGGCGCCGCCAAACTTGTCCAGCGCTTCGCGCTGTGCCTGCTGGCTCTTGAGCCGCAGCTGGTCGGTTTGGCCGTGAACCGCCACCAGGTGACCGCCGATCTCTGCCAGCGTTCCCACCGGAGCCCCGCGTCCGCCCACATGCGCGCGACTGCGGCCATCGGCATTCACCGTGCGGGCGAGCATCAGTTGGGCTCCGCCGTCGAACTCGTCCATGTCAGCCCCGGCTTCACCCGCACGGGCAAGGGCGGGGCTGTCCGCGGCCAGCCGGACCACGGCCTCGGTCACGGCGTTGGCTGCCCCGCTGCGTACCGCGCCGGCGTCGGCGCGGGCTCCCAGCAGCAGGCCAAGCGCGGTGACCACCATGGTTTTGCCGGCGCCGGTTTCTCCCGTCACCACCGACAGACCGGGCCCCAGCGGCAGCGTGGCCTCGGTGATGACGCCGAGGTTGCGGATCCTGATTTCTTCGATCATGTCAGCTCCTCCCGCCCGGCTGCGTATAGTGCGGCTCCACGGTGCGGACCGTCGGCAGCGACGAGGTGGGCGGCTGTTCCTCCGAGGGGCTGACCGGGCCGCGCCATCCCGACGTGGGCAGCTCGAATTTACGTACCAGACGCTCCGAGAACGGGGTCCGCCGGGTGCGGGCCAGCCGGACCGGTTTGTCCGAGCGTGTCACCTCGATCCGGGACCCCGGCGGCAGCTCAAGACTGCGGCGCCCGTCGCACCACAGCACCCCGTTGGCGTCGCTCCGGCTCAGGACTTCCACCGCCATGATGGAGTCCGGCGCAACCACCAGAGGCTTGGCGAACAAGGCGTGCGCGCTGATGGGCGTCATCAGCAGAGCTTCCACTTCCGGCCAGACCACCGGACCGCCGGCCGAAAAGGCGTAGGCCGTCGAGCCGGTGGGGGTCGCCATCACCACGCCGTCACAGCCGAACGAGCTGATCGGCAGGGCATCGACTTCGACGACGACTTCCAGCATCCGCTGCCGATCGCCCTTTTCCACAGCGGCTTCGTTCAGCGCCCAGGTGTGCCCGATCTTGCGTTTGCCCAGCCACACCTGCACATCGATGGTCAGGCGCTCTTCGACCGTGTACTCGCGGTTGACCACCCAATGGACGGTCTGCGCCAGGTCCGCGCGTTCGCTCTCGGCCAGGAAGCCGACATGTCCCAGGTTGACCCCGAGCAGTGGAACGTCCGATTCCCGGACCAGCTCGGCCGAGCGGAGGATGGTTCCGTCGCCGCCAAGCACCATGCCCAGGTCCACGGAGTCGAGACTGACGTCCTCGTCCAGCGTCTCGCACGGAACGGCTAGGTCTCCGTATGTTTCCCGCATAGGCGCCATTTCTTCCCGGCGCATGACGGGAACCAGCCCGGAGGCGTGGAGTTGGGCGCATGTTTCGTGGGCAGCCGCCATCGCGTCTGCCCGTCCGGTGTGCGCGAGCACCAGTATCCGCCGGCTCATCGCTCCACTCCCGGTTCCTGCCCTCTCGGTTCGTCAATCTGGTCCGGCGATTGGCTGGACACATGAGGGAAATTGGCCATCGCCGCGCCCACTTCCCCCTCCAGCACACTACCCGTTCTGCGCTCCGGTTTGCCCGACGGAACGCTTATCCACAGGAAATATTCAACGTTTCCGTCCTGCCCGGGAAGCGGGCTCGCCGCAAGTCCACGTACTAGCAGCCCCGCTTCGAGGGCCGACGAGACAACATTTCCCACCGCCCGGAAACGTTCGGCCTCTGAACTGACGACGCCGGTGCGCGCCAGGCTTTCCCGGCCCACCTCAAATTGCGGCTTGACCATCAATAAGAGATTTCCGTTTGGCCGCGTGGCGTTGGCCAAGGCTTCGACGACCAAGGTCAGGGAGATGAAGGACAAGTCCGCGACGGTCAGGTCCACCGGGCCGCCGATCTCCCGGGCCTCGAGATAGCGGACGTTCATGCCTTCGAACACTCTGACCCTGCTGTCCGTACGGATCTGGTCAACGAGTTGGCCGTGGCCTACGTCCACGGCGACTACCTCACGTGCTCCAGAGCGGAGCAGGACGTCGGTGAACCCGCCGGTGGAGGCTCCGGCGTCGAGGCAGCGCAAACCGACCGGGTCCACGGAGGGAAAGGCTGCCAGTGCGCCTGCCAGCTTATGTCCGGCCCTGCTGACGTAATCGGGGCCCGAGTCAGGGGCGACGTCCAGGGGCTCCCCCGGGCCGACGGCAGCCGAGGCCTTGGTCAAGACAGTTCCGGCGCGGCTGACCCGCCCGGCGGCGATAAGTTTGGCTGCCTGTGTGCGGGAGCGTGCCAGCCCCCGGGATACTAGCTCCTGATCGAGTCTAGGCATCGGGTCAATCAGCCTCGGTCTCCAAATCGGCCAACAAACCGTCGTGGATCCGCTGGTACACCCGTTCGTGCTCGCTGACGGAGAGGTCTGGGATCTGGGAGAGTTCGGCGACGATGCTGTTCACGGACTCGTCCCCCGTCGGCTCAGCGGGGGCGGGCCATTGCGGCGGCGTTTGGCTGCCGCTTTCCCGCGAGTCTGGCAGATCCAAGCTTTCCTCCCTTGCGTCGGCCGGCGTACCCAACCGCCGTAAATCAGTCTAATAGCGGCGTTCAGTCCACAAGCTCAGGCGTGGCCGCCGCGGCTTGGTCCGGGTAGGCATTCCACCACGCCGCGCAGGCTGCGCGCCATGTGTCCACATCATCCCGGTTGCCGCAGACGCGAAGTCCACCGTTCTCGATGGTGGCCTTCGCGGCACCGCACCGGAAGCCGGCACCGTCGCGGATGACCGCAGGATACGGCAGATACAGTTCAGCCAAGCTGCCCAGCAGGTACCGCGGCCGTTCCGCTGTGCGTGCGCCGAGGACTGCTTCGGGCCCGTCAACGCCGGTCAGCACAACCGCCGTGTCCATACCCGCATTGTTTCCGCCCAGGATGTCAGTGTCGAGGCGGTCCCCCACCACCAGCGGACGGTGGGCACCCAACGCTGCCGCCGCCGTCGTAAAGATGCCGGCCTCCGGTTTCCCTGCGACCAATGGCACTGCTCCGGTGGCCGCCTGTACGGCCGCAACCAGGGCGCCGTTCCCCGGGGCGATGCCGCGCTCCCGGGGAATGGTCATATCCGTATTGGTGGCGATCCAGAAGGCGCCGGAGGCGATCGCGAAGGATGCCTCGGCCAGTTCCATCCAACCCAGCGCCGGGTCGAACCCCTGGATCACAGCTGCGGGCGATTCGAGGGCAGAGCGGACCGGAATGAATCCCTGCGCAACTGTTTCATCGGCCAGCGTCTGGCTGCCGGTGACCAGCACTTTGGAACCCGCAGCGATGTGCCGGGCAAGGAGCAGCGCGCCGGCTCGGGCCGATCCGAAAACTTGGTCGGCGGTGGCCGGCGCGCCGAGGTCGCGCAAGTGCGCGGCAACCTGCTCGGACGACCGCGACGCGTTGTTCGTGATGTAGCCCAGGGCCGTTCCGGTGTCCGCAAGTCGTTCCAACGCCTCTGCCGCTCCGGGGACAGCCTGCTGCCCGGCATAGACGACTCCGTCCAGGTCGGACAGCAAGGCGTCGTAGCCGGAGATCAGCGGCTTACCGGTCATCGTCCCTGCTGGCCGGCGTGTGCGCGGTGCTGGGAGCGTCCTTGTCTTCGGCCTCGATGGGAGCCGGGGCGTCCTTGTCCTCGGATGGTTCATCCGACGCAGCGTCGACCACAGGCGCAGCCTCCCCGTCGGACGGGCCGGCTTCTTCGGCATCTGCCGGCTCGGCCGCAGACGGCGCGGCTTCGTCGGCATCTGCCGGCTCGGCCTCAGACGGCGCGGCTTCGCCCGTATCCGCTTGCTCGGCTGCGCCGGCGCCAGCGTGATCCTGCTCTGGGGCTCGGGAATCCTGCAGCGGCCTGCCGGCCGGTTCTGGTTCCTCGCCGACCAAGTCGAGGATCTCGGGCTCGGCAAACTCACCAACGCCTAAGGCATTCTCTGCCACCGCTGCCTGACGCCGCCATTGCTGCGCTTCATCAGCACGGCTGGCTGCGTCCAAAGCGTCCGCATAAGCGCGGAAGAGTCGCGGGCTGTATGAGAAAGCTCGGTTCCGGTCCAATTGCGGAATCTCCAGAGCCGCAACCGCCGCGTCGAACTGTTGCAAATCGGAACGCGCGCCAGAAGCCACAATGGCCAGTTCCACTTTGCCCGCTGAATCAAGTGACGCTGCGTCTTCTGAACGGGTCAGTTCCAGCGCTCTGTCCGGGCGTCCGAGTCCACGTTCGCAGTCGGCCATGACGGGCAGATGCTCGTTAGAACCGCTGATCCTTCGGAACGTGCGGAACTCCCTCAAGGCCTCGCCATAGTGGCCGGCCGCGTACGCGGTCAGGCCCACGGCTTCGCGTACCGGAGCCATCCGCCCACCCCGGCGGCTAGCGGCCAGGGCATGCTGGAAGGCTAGTTCCGGGTCCTCGTCAAGCAGCCGTCCCGCCATCACCAAATGCTTGGCCACCCATTCGGCGTTCTTTGACTCCAAGGTCCTCAGCTGTGCGCGGGTAACACGGTCCAGCTCCGACCCCGAGACATCCTCGTCAATCTCAGGCGAACGCGGGCGGTCCACGCGGTTGGCACTGCGCAGATCGCTGGCGTTGTGCTCACGAGGGCCATCCGAACGGCCATAGGACCGCTCGCCACGATCCTGACGCGGACGGTCGCTCTGCGGACGACGATCACCGAAGTCACGCCGCTCGCCACGGTCCTGACGCGGCCGATCACCGAAATCGCGCCGCTCACCACGGTCCTGACGGGGTCGATCACCCTGCGGACGACGATCACCAAAGTCCTGGCGAGGACGGTCGCTCTGCGGACGACGGTCACCGAAGTCACGCCGCTCGCCACGGTCCTGGCGGGGTCGATCACCCTGCGGACGACGATCACCCTGCGGACGACGATCACCAAAGTCACGCCGCTCGCCACGATCCCGGCGGGGTCGATCACCCTGCGGACGACGATCACCAAAGTCCTGGCGAGGACGGTCGCTCTGCGGACGACGGTCACCGAAGTCACGCCGTTCACCACGGTCCTGGCGGGGTCGATCACCCTGCGGACGACGGTCACCGAAATCACGCCGCTCACCACGATCCTGACGCGGCCGATCACCGAAATCACGCCGCTCACCACGATCCTGACGCGGCCGATCACCGAAATCACGCCGCTCACCACGATCCTGACGCGGCCGATCACCCTGCGGACGACGATCACCAAAGTCCTGGCGCGGACCGTCGCTCTGCGGACGACGATCACCGAAATCACGCCGCTCACCACGGTCCTGACGCGGCCGATCACCGAAGTCCCGACGCTCGCCACGATCCTGGCGGGGTCGATCACCCTGCGGACGACGATCACCACTGTCCCGACGCGGACCGTCGCTCTGCGGACGACGGTCACCGAAGTCCCGACGCTCACCACGATCCTGACGCGGACCATCACCCTGCGGACGACGATCACCGAAATCACGCCGCTCACCACGATCCTGGCCCGGGCGATCACCCTGCGGACGACGATCACCGAAATCACGCCGCTCACCACGATCCTGGCCCGGGCGATCACCCTGCGGACGACGATCACCAAAGTCCCGACGCTCACCACGATCCTGGCCCGGGCGATCGCCCTGCGGACGGTAGCCACCGTCGTTGCTCGACCGGCTACTACGATTCTCGTAGTCGGGGCGCTTTCGCGGCCCGCTCTCGCTCGAGTGGTCAGCACCCGACCGGTTGCCGTAGTTGCCTCGGCCTGCACCCCTGTCGTCTCGTCCTTCACGACCCCGGAAATCAGCCATGCCGGAACTCCTCTCAGTGCGGGCCAGGTCGATCGAACCAACCACAGCCATCAAAATCTCTATAAACGTTGTCTTGTTCGGGCGCAGATTTTCGTGGCGCGCCCATACCATCGATCCATTCTAGTGCAGTCAACGGTTCACCTTCTTGCGGTAGGCCGATGCCTGCCTGTGACTCCACTAACGAATCAAGGATTGTTAACGGGGGAAGGCCCCGCCGTCGTTGGCGGGGCCTTCCCTTTTGAAAGAATGTCCGGCGGTGACCTACTCTCCCACACCCTCCCGAGTGCAGTACCATCGGCGCTGTGGGCCTTAGCTTCCGGGTTCGGAATGGGACCGGGCGTTTCCCCCACGCTATGA
>RJAE01000013.1 GCA_004000035.1 Arthrobacter sulfonylureivorans
CGGTGTTGGCGCCGGCCACGTAGGTGGCGTGGTGCTTGGAGTGGTGCAGCTCCATGATCCGGGCCGAGATATGCGGCTCCAGGGCTGCGTAATCATAGTCGAGCTCGGGCAGTTCGTACGTGCTCATGGTTTCCTCCGTCTTCTCCCGGCCGCGGTCCGCGGCTGGGTCGGATTGTCCAACCGGACGGAGGATTCCGTCCGGCAGCTCTCAAACCGGTCTTCGTTGACCGTACCGCCGGACCCGGCGGGCTGCCCATCCCGTATCTAGTCGTCCAGCATCTCCGGCGTGACATTGGCTTCGGTCCCCGGGATGCGCAACTCTGCCGCCCGTTTGTCGGCCATGGCCAACAGCCGGCGGATCCGGCCGGCGATGGCATCCTTGGTCATCGCCGGGTCCGCCAGACGGCCGAGTTCGTCCAGCGAGGCTTGCTTGTGCGCCACCCGCAGTTCGCCGGCGTAGCGCAAGTGCTCGGGCACATCTTCACCGAGGATCTCCAGCGCCCGCTCAACCCGTGCGCCAGCCGCCACCGCGGCCTGGGCCGAGCGCCGCAGGTTGGCGTCGTCGAAGTTGGCCAGCCGGTTGGCGGTGGCCCGCACTTCCTTGCGCATCCGGCGTTCTTCCCACACCATCAGCGCATCATGGGCGCCCATCCGGGTCAAGAGCGCGGCGATGCTGTCACCGTCCCGGATCACCACCCGGTCCACGCCCCTGACCTCGCGTGCTTTGGCCCCAATGCCCAAACGGCGGGCCGCACCGACCAGCGCCAGCGCCGCTTCCGGACCGGGGCAGGTGACTTCCAGCGCGGACGAGCGGCCGGGCTCGGTCAGCGATCCGTGCGCCAGGAAAGCGCCGCGCCACACCGCCTCGGCGTCGGCAGCCGAACCGTTGACCACCACGGAAGGCAGCCCGCGGACCGGACGGCCGCGGCCATCCAGCAGGCCGGTTTGCCGGGCCAGGGACTCCCCGTCCCTGACGACGCGCACCACGTAGCGGTTCCCGCGGCGCAGGGCGCCGCCGGAGACCACGATGATGTCGCCGCTGTGCCCATATACTTCCGCGATGGCGGTACGCAGCCGCCGGGCCGTCGCAGCCAGATCAACTTCCGCCTCAATAACAATGCGGCCGGAAATAATGTGAAGTCCGCCGGCAAAACGGAGCGTCGCGGAGACCTCCGCCTTCCGGACCTGGGACTTCTTGATGTCGAGGCGAGCAAGCTCATCCTTGACTGCTGCGGTCAGCGCCATGCACCTAGTCCTTACCTAATCCTTGTGGCCTTCGAAAATGTCGTGGTAGGCACTCGCCAGTCTCAACGGATCGTGTACGGGGCGTCCGCCTGAGCTTCCTACTCTACCGAAGACCACGCGCGCACCGAGTTCTCCGGCGGCTTCCTCGAACTGCTCCCCGTTTTCGATCACCCGCGGATCGGCCAGCACCGCGTCGAAACGCATGCCGGGAGCGCAGCGCTTCAGGGCCGCCAGATGGTCAGCCGCGGTCATGCCTGACGTCTCCTTGGTATCCACCGAGAGGTTCATGGTCAGGCACCGCCGCGCCGGAGTGTTGCACAGCGCCTCGCGCATCTCCTTGAGCATCAGATGCGGCAGCACGGAGGTATACCAGGAGCCGGGACCCAGGATCACCCAGTCGGCAAGTTCGACGGCGTTGAGCGCCTCCACGCAGGCCGGGGCGTCGTCGGGCAGCAGGCGAACGTCATTCACGTGGCTGTTCCGGCCGGCCGCGGCGAGTCGGGACTGGCCGGAGATCAGCGCGCTCCGCAACCGCCCGTCCTCGTCCTCCACCAGCACGTCGCCCTCGATGGTCAGCGGCACGGTGGCCATCGGCAGTACCTCGCCGCGCGCCCCCAGCAGGGCGCCGGCCCACTTGAGTCCCGCCACCGGGTCCCCCAGCAACTCCCACAAGGTGACAATCAGCAAGTTTCCCAGGGCATGGTTGTCCAGCGACCGCTCGGACCCCGGGGACGACTTGAAGCGGTGCTGCATCACGTCGCGCCAGGTCCGGCCCCAGTCGGTGTCGTCGCACAGGGCGGCCAGCGCCATCCGCAGGTCCCCGGGCGGCAGCACACCGAACTCCTCGCGCAGGCGGCCGGAGGATCCGCCGTCGTCGGCCACCGTGACAATGGCGGTCAACTCAGTGGTGAGCAGGCGCAGCGCACCCAGTGAGGCGGACAGCCCGTGCCCGCCGCCCAACGCGACCACGGAGGGCGGCGCCCCGCTCTCCCCAGTCCGGCTGCGGGAGGTCCCCGGGACCGGAACCAGCGGCAACGGTCCGGTCAGGATTGCCACTATTCGCGCCCCAGGTCCCGGTGCTGGACGGTCACCCTGACGCTGGGCAACTGGGCCAACCGCTTGCCGATTTCCTCGGCGACCGCGACCGACCGGTGCTTGCCACCGGTACATCCGATGGCAATGGTTCCGTAGTGCTTGTTTTCCCGGCGGTAGCCCTCCAGCACCGGCTCCAGCGCGTCCACATAGCGGTTGACGAACTCTTCGGCGCCGGAATCCACCAGCACGTAGTCACGGACCTTCTCGTCCAGCCCGGTGAAGGGGCGCAGTGCGGGTACCCAGTGCGGGTTCGGAATGAAGCGGACATCGGCGACGAAGTTCGCGTCCACCGGCAGCCCGTACTTGAAGCCGAAGCTGATCACGTTGATGCGCAGCACGATGGGGCCGGAGTCGGTAAAAAGTTCCGTAATCGCCGTGGCGAGGGCGTGCACGTTCATTTCGGTGGTCTCCACCACCAGGTCGGCTGAGTCCTTCAGACTGCTCAGCAGCTCACGTTCGGCGGTGATGCCGTCGGAAATGCGGCCGTCGCCCTGCAGCGGGTGGGGCCGCCGGCCCTGTTCGAAGCGTCGGACCAAGACGTCGTCCGAGGCGTCCAGGAACAGCATCCGGTAGTGGACCCCGCTGGCGGCCAGGGCATGCAGTGCCTCGCGAATGTCGCGGAACAGGCTTTGGCTGCGCACGTCCACCACCACGGCCAGCTTGGGCAGCGACTGGGGCATCCGCGACACCAGTTCGGCCAGCGTGCCGAGCATTTGCGGCGGCAGGTTGTCCACCACGTACCAGCCATGGTCTTCCAGCGCGTGGGCCGCCGTGGTCCGGCCGGCTCCCGACATGCCGGTGACCACCAGGAGTTCGGATTCCACCGGCTTCTCCGGCGTCAGATCCTCGTCCACCGTCATCGTCGTACCATCCATCCCGACCACACACCCCTCGATTTCAGCTCTAGCCTAACTAAGATTCGATGATTTCGCCGGTCGCCATATTCACTGCCGGCGCGGCGTCGTCCGCGGCCCCGGGCGCCAGCTGCCGCCTCAGTGACGCGGCCATCGCGGGGCCGATGCCCGGCACCTGCTGCAGCTCTTCGACGCTGGCTGCCTTCAGCCTCTTCGCGGAGCCGAAATGTTTCAGCAGTGCCTTCCGCTTGGCCGGCCCCAGTCCCTGCACACCGTCCAGCACGGAGACCGTCATGGCCTTGCCCCGCTTCTGCCGATGGTAGGCGATCGCGAAGCGGTGGGCCTCGTCGCGGATGCGCTGCAGCAGGAACAGCCCCTCGGACGTGCGCGGCAGGATCACCGGGAAATCGTCGCCGGGCAGCCACACCTCTTCCAGCCGTTTGGCCAGGCCCACCACGAACACATCGGTGATGCCCAGATCGGCCAATGCGCGGCAGGCCGCGGCAACCTGCGGCGGCCCGCCGTCGACCACCACCAGATTGGGCGGGTAGGCGAACTTGGTCTTCGGCGCCGGCGTCAAGGTCTCCTCGAGCACGGTGTCGTTCGGCACCGCTTCTTCCAGCACGGTCTGTTTCGTCACGGCCGCGTCCGGCACGGCCTCGCCCGGCACGACGGCGGTGTCCCCGCCGTCCGCGGGAGGCTGCGCCGGCGCAGCGGTTGGTTCGGCGGCGGCCGGAGCTGCCAGGCGTCCCTGATCAACCAAATAGTTCCGGAACCGCCGGCTGATGACGTCGTACATGGCCGAGGTGTCGTCGCGGGCGGCGTCGCCGGTGATCGCGAAGCGGCGGTAATCGGATTTCTTCGGCAGCCCGTCTTCCACCACCACCATGGAGGCCACCACGTTGGTGCCCTGGACATGGGAGATGTCGTAGCACTCGATCCGCAGCAGCGCGACCGGAAGATCCAACGCCTCCTGCAGTTGCTGCAGGCCGGCCGAACGCGTGGTGATGTCCCCGGCCCGCCGGCTCTTGTGCAGCGCCAGGGCCTGTTCGGCGTTTTCCCGGACGGTGGAGATCAAGGCAGCCTTGTCGCCGCGTTTGGGCACGTGGATCTGCACTTTGCTGCCGCGCAGCGTGCTCAGCCAGGCCTGCAGCTCGGCGGCGTTCTCCGGCTCCTGCGGCAGCATCACCTGGCGCGGGATCCGATCCGGTCCGTCGGCGTCGCCGTAGACCTGTTGCAGCAGGTGCTCGGCCAAGTCCGCGGTGCTCTGGTCCTCGACCTTTTCCACCACCCAGCCCCGCTGGCCGCGGATCCGGCCGCCGCGCACGTGGAACACCTGGACGGCCGCCTCCAGCTCGTCCTGCGCCAGCGCAAACACGTCGGCGTCGGTGTCTTCGCTGAGCACCACGGCATTGCGTTCGAAGACCCGCCGCAGCGCGGCTATGTCGTCGCGGTGCCGCGCCGCCGACTCGTAGTCGAGTTCAGCCACCGCCGCCGCCATCTTCTTTTCCAGCGCCCGGATGAACCGGTCGGCTTCCCCACCCATGAACGCACAGAACTCGGCGGCCAGCGCCTTGTGGTCCTCCGGCGAGATCCGCCCTACGCAGGGCGCCGAGCACTTGTCGATGTAGCCCAGCAGGCACGGCCGGCCGGTGCGCTGGGCGCGGTTGAACACGCCGATGCTGCAGCTACGGACCGGGAAAACCCGCAGCAGCGTGTCCACGGTTTCGCGGATCGCTTTGGCCGGATAGAACGGGCCGAAGTACTTCACGCCCTTGCGCCGCTCCCCGCGCATCACCTGGACGCGCGGGAACTTCTCCCCCATGGTCACGGCCAGGTAGGGGTAGGACTTGTCGTCCCGGAACATGATGTTGAAGCGCGGCGTGAACTCTTTGATCCACGTGTACTCGAGCTGGATGGCTTCCAGTTCGCTGCCCACGATCGTCCACTCCACCGAAGCCGCCGTATGCACCATCGCATAGGTCTTGGGCAGCAGGTTCTTGGGACTGGCGAAGTAGTTGTTGAGCCTCGATCGCAGGTTCTTCGCCTTGCCCACGTAGATGACGCGGCCGTGCTCGTCCCGGAAGCGGTAGACGCCGGGATTGGTGGGGATCTCCCCCGTCCGCGGACGGTAGGACGCCGGATCAGCCATTGTCGGTCACTCCCTTCGTCATCTCAGTCCTGATCTGCCGGCCGGCCGGTTACTCCGACGGCGTCTTGTTATAGCTGTGTGAGCGGTCCTGGCCCGTCAGGTCCGCGATCGCGTCCATGATCTGGTCCGTCGCCGAACGGCGTGCCGGCAGCGAATGCTGCGGCCCGGTCCGCTCGAAGTACAGCGGTTTGCCGATCCGGACGGTGAAGTGTTTCGGCCGGACCGTCATCTTTCCGGCGGGCTGAAGCTGTTCGGTGCCGATCAGCCCTACCGGCAGCACCGGTGCTCCGGTGGTCAGGGCCAGCCATCCCACACCGGTTCGCCCGCGGTAAAGCTTGCCGTCACGGGACCGTGTTCCTTCAGGATAGATCCCAAAAGCCTCGTTGCGCCCCAGCACGTCCACCGCGCTCTGCAGCGCCGCCACGCTGGCCGCCTGCTCGCCCCGTTCCACCGGAATCGAGCCCACACTGCTGAAGAACCAGCGCATGGCAGCCCCCTTGGGCCCCCTCGAGGTGAAGTACTCGGCCTTGGCAAAGAAAGCGACCTTGCGCGGCATCATGGCCTGGATGATGATGCTGTCCAGAAAGGACAGATGGTTCGGGGCGACGATCACCGGACCGGCGTCGGGAAAGTTGTCGATGCCTTCAATGGTCGGCCGGCAACTGCCCCGGAGGGCGGCGCGGAACGAGGCACGGGTCAGTTCGAACGTCTTCATGCGGCCGGAACCGGTCCACCGGCCGAGGCAGCCTCGGGTTGGCCAACCGCCAACCGTCCGATGACGGCTTCGAGTTCCGGCATGGAATGCACGACGGCGGAAGCACCGGAGGCTTCCAACTCGCCGTCGGCGGCGAATCCCCAACTGACCCCGATGCCCGGAATGCCGAGATGGCGCGCAGCAGCCATGTCGTAGAGTCGGTCGCCGACCATCATCACCGGCCCGAATTCGTCCGCGGCCTCCAGCGCCGCCTGCAGGATCGGCACCTTGCCGAGTCCCGGATCGTCAGGTGCCGGATCGTCGCCGTCGGCGCCGTGGATGCCCTCGAAGAAAGTGTCCAGGCCCTTCAGGCGGAGGAGTTCGCGGGCCAGGCCGGTCGGTTTCTGCGTGGCAACCGCCAACGTCATGCCCGCCGCCAGGAGCCGCTCCAGCAATTCGGCGATGCCGGGGTACACGCGGCTTGCCGCCATCCCGTGCGCACGGTAGCCCGCGCGGTACAGGGCGATCACTTCGCCGAGCCTGTCCTCCGGCACGCCCGCGCCACGCAACGAATCGCCGAGCGGCGGTCCCACCAACGTCCCCAGCATGTCCTCCGACGGAACGGGCAGTCCGGCACACTCCAAGGCACCGGCAATTCCACTGGTGATAGCGCCCGCGGGGTCAACAAGGGTTCCGTCAAGGTCGAACAAGACCAGCGCAGGCAAATGAGTCACCCGGGCATTTTCCCACAAATCCGCGGATCGGCCGGAATCCATTCCTGCGGCGGAATATGTCATCCCGTCGCGGCTCACTGGCGAACGATTGCCTCCGCCAGGAACCGGCCGGTATGGCTCCCCTCGGCTGCCGCAACCTGCTCAGGTGTACCGCTGGCAATGATTTGACCGCCGCCGGAGCCGCCTTCGGGACCCATATCCACTACCCAGTCCGCACTCTTGATCACATCGAGGTTGTGTTCGATGGTGATCACGGTGTTGCCCTTGTCCACCAGACCCTGCAGCACCTGCAGCAGCTTCCGGATGTCCTCAAAGTGCAGGCCGGTGGTCGGTTCGTCCAGCACATAAACGCTGCGCCCGTTCGAGCGCCGCTGCAGTTCGCTGGCGAGCTTGACGCGCTGCGCCTCACCGCCGGACAGCGTGGTGGCGGGCTGGCCCAGCCGGACATAGCCCAGCCCGACGTCCACCAGGGTCCGCAGGTGGCGGGCAATCGGGGTGAACGCGGCAAAGAAATCCGCCGCCTCCTCGATCGGCATGTCCAGCACCTCGGCAATGGTCTTGCCCTTGTAGTGGACTTCCAGCGTCTCCCGGTTGTAGCGCGCGCCGTGGCAGACCTCGCACGGGACATAGACGTCCGGCAGGAAGTTCATTTCGATCTTCAGTGTGCCGTCGCCCGAGCACGCTTCGCAGCGGCCGCCCTTCACGTTGAAGGAGAACCTGCCAGGCAGGTAGCCGCGAAGCTTGGCCTCGTTGGTCTCGGCGAACAACTTGCGGATGTTGTCGAAGACACCCGTGTAGGTGGCCGGATTGGACCGGGGGGTGCGTCCGATCGGGCTCTGGTCCACGTGGATCACCTTGTCCAGCTGGTCCAGCCCTTCCACCCTGGTGTGCCGGCCGGCAACGTGCTTGGCCCCGTTGAGCTTGTTGGCCAACACCTTGTAGAGGATGTCGTTGACCAGGGTCGATTTGCCGGAGCCGCTGACGCCGGTGACCGCGGTGAAGACGCCCAGCGGGAACTGCGCGTCGATGCCGCGGAGATTGTTCTCCCGCGCACCGACCACCTTCAACTGGCGCTTCTTGTCCACCTTCCGGCGCTTGGCGGGAAGCTCAATCCGGCGGCGGCCGGACAAGTAGTCGCCGGTGATGGAACGTGTGTTCTCCAGCAGTTCCTGCAGGGAACCGGAATGGACCACTTCGCCGCCGTGTTCACCGGCACCCGGTCCGATGTCCACAATCCAGTCGGCCTCAGCGATGGTGTCCTCGTCGTGCTCAACCACAATCAGGGTGTTGCCCAGATCGCGCAAGCGGGTCAAGGTCTCGATCAGCCGCCGGTTGTCCCGCTGGTGCAAGCCGATCGAGGGTTCGTCCAGCACGTAGAGGACGCCGACCAGGCCGGAACCGATCTGGGTTGCCAGCCGGATGCGCTGGGCCTCGCCGCCGGACAACGTGCCGGCCGCCCGTTCCAGGTTCAGATACTCCAAGCCAACATCCAGCAGGAAGCGCAGCCGCGCCTGGATCTCGATGAGGACCTGGTGGCCAATCTGCGCTTCGCGGGACGTCAGGTCCAGGCCGTCCAGGAAGGAGCTGGCCTCGCGCAGCGGCAGGGCGGAAACGTCCGCAATGGACTTGCCGTTGATCAGCACGGACAGCGAGGCAGGGTTCAGCCGTGCGCCGTTGCACTCCGGGCAGGGCACTTCCCGCATGTATTCCTTGTAGCGGTCCCGGGCCATTTCGGACTCGGTTTCCTCATGCTTGCGGTGGATGTACTGGAAGGCGCCTTCGAAGCCGGTGGAGTATTTACGCTCCCGTCCGAAGCGGTTGCGGTACTGCACCACCACTTTGAAGTCCTTGCCGAGCAGCACGGCGTCGCGGACCTTCTTCGGCAGGTTCTTCCACGGCTCGTCCATGGAGAATCCGAGCTCGTGCGAGAGACCTTCGAGCAGCCGGGTCCAATATTCCTGGGTGGCCTTGCCGAGCGACCAGGGGGCGATGGCGCCGTCGGCCAGGCTCCGGTCCGGATCCGGGACCACCAGGTCCACGTCGACTTCGAGCTTGCTGCCAATGCCGGTGCAGGCCGGGCAGGCGCCAAACGGATTGTTGAACGAGAACGAGCGCGGTTCGATCTCGTCGATGGCCAGCGGATGCTCGTTCGGGCAGGCCAGATGCTCGGAGAAGGCACGGGTACGGTCCGGGTCATCCTCGTCGACGTCCACGAAGTCGGCCAGCACCCGGCCCTCCGCCAGTGCCAGGGCGGTCTCCACCGAGTCGGTCAGCCGCTGGTGGATACCGTCTTTGGCCACCAGTCGGTCCACCACCACCTCGATGGTGTGTTTGTACTGCTTGCCCAGCTTCGGCGGTTCGGACAGCTGCACCTGCTTGCCGTCCACCTTGGCGCGGGAAAATCCCTTGGCGCTCAGTTCCTTGAACAGGTCGACGAACTCGCCCTTGCGGCCGCGCACCACCGGTGCCAGGACCTGGAAGCGCGTCCCCTCGGGCAACTCCTGCAGCTGATCCACAATCTGCTGCGGCGTCTGTTTCTCCACCGGCTCACCGCACTGCGGACAGAAGGGCCGGCCCACCCGGGCCCACAGCAGGCGCAGGTAGTCGTAGATCTCCGTGATGGTTCCGACGGTGGATCGCGGGTTCCGGCTGGTGGATTTCTGGTCAATCGACACCGCAGGCGACAGTCCCTCGATGAAATCGACATCGGGCTTGTCCACCTGACCCAGGAACATCCGCGCGTAGGACGACAGCGATTCCACGTACCGGCGCTGGCCCTCGGCAAAGATCGTGTCGAAAGCCAAGGACGACTTTCCGGAGCCGGACAGCCCGGTGAAGACGATCATGGAGTCGCGGGGAAGATCCACACTGACGTTCTGGAGGTTATGCTCGCGGGCGCCCTTGACGACCAAGCGTGACATATCCGCGGGGTGGGAAACGGGGGTGGCGGACTCCGAATCGGTCGCCGGGACGGACGTTTCACTTGCTTTTAGCACGGTATCTACTCTAATCGAAAATTCGTTCGAACTTGTATTACATCGGTCACGGCCGGCGGCTACCGCGGACAACCACTGTCCGCATTTGGCGCCGCCTGGCGCCATCGCAAAGCACGACGGCGCGGCTCGGCAACGATTCTTGGGCCGGCTTCGGCGGGGCCCGGGTCTCCTGCTTGATCTGCTAGGTGTTATCCGGCTACTTGATACAGCGCTACTTGATGCCGTGGCGTTCCATGGCGGCCTTGGCGGCGGCTAGGGCCTCCTTCGTGCCGATTCCCTGACCGTGAACCGCCAGCGCGAATGCTTCGGCGGCGTCGCCCAATTGTTGCCGGGCCTTGCCCGCTCCGGCGCTGACCACCGTGCCGGCCCGGCCGTGCGTTTCCACCCGGCCGGCGGTTTCCAGCTCCCGGTACGCGCGGGCCACCGTATTCGGCACCACACCCAAATGATCGGCCAGCCGCCGGACGGGCGGCAGCTTGGTGCCCACCGGCAATTCCCCGGCATCGGCCGCTTCAATGATCCGCAGCCTCAGTTGCTCGAACAGCGGCACGGCGCTGTCACGGTTCATCCGCCAGTCAAAACCACTCGCTTCCATCGCCCGCGCCCCCTCCTCGTCGTGTCCGCAGCAACCGGCCTGTCCACTGCTACAACCAGAATGACATCCGGAGCCGCCCGGGTCGACTGTAGGTAGGCTGGGACGCATGTTGCTTCATGAAGATCCTGCAGTCACTATCCGCGGCATTTCGGTTTCCGACATGGATAACAACGTTTATCTGCTGACAGCCAAAAAATCCGGCGCGCAGGTACTGATTGATGCTGCCGACGACTTTCCGGCCATTGAACAACTCCTGCGCGACGGGGCCGCGGATGCGGCCGGTCCCGCCAAAGTCGAGTTGATCATCACCACGCACAGCCATTGGGACCATGTCCGCGCCTTGCCGGACGCGGTAGCCGCCACCGGGGCCAAGACAGCCGCCGGCGCGGAGGATATTCCTGCGATCGAAGTGCCGACCGATGTTTCGCTCGAGCATCAGGACGTGGGCCGGTTCGATGGATTCTCGCTGGAGGCCATCAAGCTGCGAGGCCACACCCCCGGCTCGGTGGCGCTGCTCTACCGCGCCCCGGACGGCCCCGCACATGTTTTCACCGGCGACTCGCTGTTTCCCGGCGGAGTGGGCAATACACAGAAGGATCCGGAGCGCTTTGCCACCCTCCTCAACGACGTCCACGACCGGTTGTTCGGATACCTGCCTGACGACACCGTGATCCATCCCGGACACGGCAAGGGAACAACGCTTGGCGCGGAGCGGCCCCATCTGGACGAGTGGAAATCCCGCGGCTGGTAGGCATGCGTCAACAACCCCGACAGACGTGGACGTTGGGGGGAATCCCGCCTGCCGGGGCTCTCTCATTCTAGCGCCGCGGGCTATTTCTGTTCCTCGTTGCCAAGGAAAGACGGCAGGCTGCGCTCGGCCGCGGAATAGGTGACGGCATCCGGAACCTGGCCGTCCATGAAGCGGTCGACCAGCCGCGGATCGACATACGATGAGCGGGCAATGGCGGGCGTGTTGCCAAGGCGCTCTGCCACGGCTTTGATGGCGGCCACCACTGCTTTGCGCCGGGCCGTGATTCCGGGCTTGCCGTTATAGCGAGCCAGTTCAACCGCGGCGGCGACGGTCCCTTGCCAAGTCCGGAAATCTTTGGCACTGAAATCCTGCCCGCAGAGCCCATGAATGAAATCGTTCAGCTCGGAAGCCGCCAGTCCGGACCAGCTCCCGTCGTCGTTGCGGTAGCCAATGGCGGGATCATCCGCCTGCTTCCCTCTGGCCATGGCCAGCCATGCGGCGAGGTCCGGATCCTTCACTTCCACGTCCCACTGCAACCCGCTCTTGCCCGGAAAATCCAGCTTGATGGTGTCCTCGTGCACTAGGACATGGCGCACCAGCAAGGTGGTCACCCCGTAGGACCCGTTGTCCTCGGCATAGACGTCGGAGCCGATCCGCAATGACGCACTGTCAAGCAAGCGGAACGCCGCGGCGCAGGCCACCTCCGGAGTGGTGTCCCCCGACCTGAGCAGCAACGTCACCCTCCGGCGTGCAGCCGTCAGGGTTCGGCCGAAGGCCAGCGCGCGTTCGAACTTCTCCCGGTCCCTGAGTTCGCGCCAACGGGGATGGTAGATGTATTGCCGCCGCCCGGCGTCGTCCGTTCCCGCAGCCTGGATATGGCCGTTCTCCGCCGGCGAGATCCACACGTCGGACCATGCCGGTGGAACCGCCAGCGCCTTGACCCTGCGGAGCTCGTCGCCGGAAAGTTGCGAACCATCGGGGTGGCGGTAGGAGAATCCGGTCCCGTGCCGCCGGCGGGATATGCCGGGAGCACGGATGTTGCTCCGCCGTAGCCTCAGACGGGTACCTCCATCTTGAAGCCGCAGCGGCAGCGCAGGATTTCAACGTTTACGCGTACCGTCGGCAGCGGGCCGGTCTCCGGCGAACTTGCATCGACAGGATCGAGGATGGCTTGATCGACTCGTTCCACCGGCTGCATCGGTTCCCCGCAGTGCATGTAGCCCTCGGCACCGAAATCGATCCCTACCGTCCCTGTTTCCGACGCGGGCACCTTGAAGGTCTGATGGCCGTAATAGCCCTCGCAATGACTGCACCAGTAGCTAACGTCCCACCGCGGCAGTGCAGGAGCGCCCGGCCCCGGCGGAAGCAGCGTGACATCGTCGAAAACCAGGTACTCGTCGCTGTTGCAGGCGGAGCACCAAGGATCCGGCAACGCGCCCCCGGATCCCCCGAAATCGTACTCGCCGGCATGGGCACGTGAACTGTCGTTGGCGATCATGATCGTCCGCCCCTTCTCATCAACATTATTATTGGTAAGGCTACTGTCTATAACTATACCGAAGCCGGGGAGTGCGGCACATGAGGCGGCACACAGCAAGGGAGTGGCTTCTGCCGCCACAGGCGCGGGCAGCTTGCATCCACCCGAAGCCGCCGTCAGGCGCTTTTCGGGCACCGCACACACGGCAGCGAAGAGGACGGCGCCATGTTTCTGCTTCTCGCGCTATGCCCGCCACGGCGACTTCGAGGTGGCCAGGAGACCGGCCTAGAAGTCTCCGCCATACAGCGAATCCGGCGGCTCGCTTCCGATTCCGCCGTAGAGCCCGCGGATTCGACGTTTGCTGGCCTTCAGCGCATCCCTGCTGTCCCGCCGGTCCAACTCGACGCGCAGCTCCTCAAGGCGGAACTCGGTCTCTGGCTCCGCCGCCCCGAATTGGATACTCTCCCGTTCGAGTTGCCGCATGGCCCTGCCGTACAACGCCAGCAGCTCGGGGTCGCCGAGGAGAGCCAACTCCACCGGAAACTCGTCCGCGGGAGGCAGGTGACGATGCCGCATTAGGTTCCCCCCGAACCTAAACGCGCCACTCCTGACCGACCGGCAGTTGACCCGTCCACGCGCTGCCTCCAGGTAGCCCCGGGAGCCGATTCGGCTCCACTGCAGTGAGCTTACAAGCGCTTCTCCCCCGCGGCAACGAATGGCAACGAATCACCAAACATCGCGGCGCCATCTTTTGCGGCGTCGGGATGGTGACACGCTAAAGCACGGGACACTACAGGCATCCCGGCCCACAACACCTGACTGGAGCCGGGGTCTCGACAACCAGGTCTCGCTCTCTTGACGCCGGAAGCCTCCGCGAACCAGTAGTCCACGGAGGCTCCCGAGTTGGCGAAACGCTTAGCGCAAGCCGCCACCTTCGGTGTCATCGGTGGCCCGGTCGGCGTCCTCGTTCAGATGGGCCTTGGCATCGGCCAGCTTGTCCTTGGCCTCGCCCTCGACCTGCTGGGCCTTGCCCTTCATCTCGCGGGACTTGTCATCGGTCGCGTCGCCGACGGCTTCGTTTACCTTGCCCGTGACCTTGTCTTTCGCAGCATCGAACTTGTCGCCAATACCCATGACGGCACCTCTTTCGGTTCAGGATTTCAACAGGTGCAGCCAGATTACATCGCCTCACGCAAAGTAGAAAGCTTGCTGACCTTTTCCGCGAGTTGACGCAGGAAACCTCAATGCCCCCGCTACAGCCCGAACACTTCGAAGCTGATGCGGGGCCGGCCGCCGGTCACCAGAGCGAGCTGCTCCGCCGCCTGTTCCTCCACGGGCCGGTCGCTGAGCGCCTCCAGATAGCGGCGATGCGCGGACAGCGAGCGCAGCGCACAGTCCAGCGCACGCTGTCCGACGTCGAGATAATGCGTGGGCCGGGTGGAGGCGACTGCCGTCCACGAATCGGTGTGCGGCCGATGCCCTTCCTCTGTCAACTCCGGAAAGATCCATTCGTTGCCGGCATCGGCCACTGCATTCAGGACCGACCGGCCCATGACCTGATGGTCCTGCGAGTTCCACGCTCCCGGACCCCAGGTGTCCCGGTGATTCAGTGTCACTACGACGTCGGGCCGAAAGGTCCTGATCTCGCGGGCAAGATCGCGGCGCAGCTGGAGCGTTTCCTCCAGCCGGCCATCCGGATAATCCAGGAACGACACTTCCTCGACCCCCACCGCTTGGCAGGCGGCCCGCTGCTCCTGTTCGCGCAGCGGTCCGGCCTCATGGGGAGGCAGGCCGGCAATGCCGGCCTCTCCCCGGGTCGCCAAGACGTACGCGACGTCCTTGCCCTGTCCGGCCCATTCGGCGACAGCCGCCGCGATCCCGTACTCGGGATCATCGGGATGCGCCATCAGGACCAGCGCCCGGCGCCAGTCGACAGGGAGGGGTATCAGGTCAAGGGGAGCCATGGTGACGCCCTTTCCGGATTGTTGCGGTCCAGCTGGCGAGCCGTCCGGCTTTGGCGGCCGGGCTTTGCGGCCGGTGCTCTACGGCGTAGGGTGGCGATACGATCAGCATACTGACCATCTTGGCCGTCCGGAACTCACCGTCCCGCTTCAACGCAGCCATGGCTGCCGGGTGCCTCCGGAACCGGCCGCAGGAAGGAGCCACCGATGACATCGGATCAGTACACGTTCCAGAACCCCGTTGACCGCTACCCCAGCATCTCGCCGCCGAAGCAGAGCCAGCCGGAGCCCGGGCTGGACAAGGAATTGGAACCGAAGACCGACCGCGGCGAAGAGTCGTACCGCGGCACCGGCAGGCTGGCTGGCCGCAGGGCCCTCATCACCGGGGCCGACTCCGGCATCGGTGCAGCCGTTGCCATTGGTTTCGCGCGGGAAGGCGCCGACGTCGCCCTTTCCTATCTGCCTGCGGAAGAATCCGACGCCCAGCACATCGCGTCCGTGATCGAGAAAGACGGGCGGAAGGCGGCGCTGCTGCCGGGCGACATTTCGGACGCCGCCGCCTCCCGGGACTTGGTAGCCAAGGCGGTCGAGCAACTGGGCGGCCTGGACATCCTGGTCAACAACGCCGGCCGGCAGATCGCCGTTGAACAGATCGAAGACATCAGCGACGAGCAGTTCGAGGACACGTTCCGCACGAACATCTTCGCCATCTTCTGGATCACCAAGGCGGCGGTGCCGCACATGCCGCCCGGTTCGACGATCATCAACACCACATCGGTCCAGGCCTACAACCCGTCGCCCTTCCTGCTGGACTATGCCTCCACCAAGGCCGCCATCAACAACTTCACCAAGGGCTTGGCCCAGCAGTTGGCCAGCCGGGGCATCCGGGTCAATGCGGTGGCCCCCGGGCCCTTCTGGACTCCGCTGCAGGTCAGCGAAGGCCAGCCCAAGGACAAGCTGCCCGAGTTCGGCAAGAACGTGCCGCTGGGCCGCGCCGGACAACCCACTGAACTCGCTCCGGCCTACGTCTACCTGGCCTCACCGGAGTCAAGCTACGTTTCCGGCGAGACCCTGAACGTCAACGGCGGGACGCCCACGCCCTGACCCGGCCCCACACCCCGCCACCAGACGGGGCACCGGAGGGGAACGTGTCGGAGGAAACCTGGGACCAGTAAGCCTCAGCCGAGCTTGCGCCCCACGGCGAAAATCCTGCGAAAACCAAAGACTGTGCCATGTTCGGATTCCGGGTAGGCATCGCGCAGCAGCGTGGCGTACTCCGATTCGAACTTGGCCGCTTCGGCGGCCTGCAAAACCGCCAGGACCGGACGCAGCCCGGTGCCCCGGACCCATTCCAGGACCGGATCCGGGCCGTGCAGCAGTTGCTGGTAGGTGCTCTCCCAGACATCGGCCTCACAGCCTTCGTCCAACAGCAGCTCCAGGTAGTCCTGCGGTTCGGACACGGCATCCTCATGCCGGAGCACCCCGTCCAACCGACGGTGCCAGTGCGGCGCACCGGCCAGCGCCCGCATGAGCGCATGCGAGGGTGCAGCAAAGTTACCCGGCACTTGGACGGCCAGCCATGCACCGGGCTTCAGGGCTCGCAGCCACGAACGCATCAGGTCCTGGTGCCCTGGCACCCACTGGAGTGCGGCATTGGAGACCAGCACATCCAGCCCGTCCGGCGGTGTCCAGTCGCGGATATCCCCGGGCACAAACTCCGTGTTGGCCGGATTGTCCCGCTGCCTGGCCTGGCGGATCATCTCCGCCGAGGAATCCACCCCGGTGACCCTGGCACCGGGCCAGCGCTCGGCGAGCGCAGCCGTCAGATTGCCGGGGCCGCAGCCCAGATCCACCACGAGGGCAGGCTCGGTGGCAGCGATGCGGCCGGTCAGGTCGAAGAACGGACGGTTCCGGTAGCCGGCGTACTCAACGTACTTGTGCGGGTCCCAGTGCATGGGCAGTACGTTACGCCACGGATGATGCCGACCGGCGCCCCGCATGGTCCCGCCGCGCCAGCGCCTAAGCTGGAGAGAACATGAATCTTCTCCAACTGCTGCCGGACACCGGCACTGCCTCAGATCCCGACGACGTCTACACCTGGTTCACCGAGTGGGTCGAATCCCGCGGCATGTCGCTCTACCCTGCCCAGGACGAAGCCGTCATGGAGCTGGTCACCGGAAACAACGTCATCCTGGCCACCCCCACCGGGTCCGGAAAGTCGATGGTGGCGATCGCCGCCCACTTCCATGCCATGTCCACCGGGTCTGTCAGCTACTACACGGCCCCGATCAAGGCGCTGGTGTCGGAAAAGTTCTTCGCCCTGTGCGACATCTTCGGACCGGAGAACGTCGGCATGGTCACCGGCGACTCGGCGGTGAACCAGGATGCCCCAATCATCTGCTGCACCGCCGAGATCCTGGCCAACATCGCGCTGCGCGAAGGCTCCGCGGCGGCCCTCGGCACGGTGATCATGGACGAGTTCCACTACTACTCCGATCCGCAGCGCGGCTGGGCGTGGCAGGTCCCGCTGCTCGAACTGCCCCAGGCGCAGTTCCTGCTGATGTCCGCGACGCTGGGCGACGTCACCCGGTTCGAGAAGGAACTCACCGACCTCACCGGCAAGACGACGGTCACCGTGAGTTCCGCTGAGCGCCCGATTCCGCTGCACTACTACTACGTGCAGACCAGCGTGCAGGAATCGCTGGAAGAACTGCTGTCCACCAAGCAGGTGCCCGTTTACGTGGTGCACTTCAGCCAACTGGAGGCCATCGAGCGCGCCCAGAACCTGATGAGCGTCAACGTCTGCACCCGCGAGGAGAAGGACCGCATTGCGGAGCTGATCTCCGGCTTCCGCTTCGCGGCCGGTTTCGGCAAGACGCTCAACCGCCTGGTCCGGCACGGCATCGGCGTCCACCACGCGGGCATGCTGCCCAAATACCGCCGGCTGGTGGAACAACTGGCCCAGGCCGGACTGCTGAAGGTCATCTGCGGGACGGACACCTTGGGCGTGGGCATCAACGTGCCCATCCGCACCGTGCTGCTCACTGCCTTGAGCAAGTACGACGGCGTGCGCACCCGCCTGCTCAACGCCCGCGAATTCCACCAGATCGCCGGACGCGCAGGCCGGGCCGGGTACGACACGGCGGGCACCGTCGTCGTGCAGGCCCCGGAACACGTGGTGGAGAACACCAAGGCGATGGCCAAGGCCGTGGCGAAGTTTGGCGACGACCAGAAAAAGCTGCGCCAGGTGGTGAAGAAGAAGCCGCCGACCGGCTTTGTGAGTTGGGGCGAGCCGACCTTCCACAAGCTGGTGGAGAGCGACCCTGAGCCGCTGACATCCAGCTTCACGATCAGCCATGCGATGCTGCTGAACGTTCTGGAGCGTCCCGGGGACCCGTTCGCCGCCGCCAAGCGGCTGCTGACCCGCAACCACGAAACGCGCGCTTCGCAGCTGAAGCTGATCCGGAAGGCACTGGGCATCTACCGGGAGCTGGTGGTCTCCGGCCTGGTGGAACGGCTGGACGCCCCGGATGAGAACGGTCACCTTGTCCGGCTGAAGGTGGACCTGCAGCCGAACTTCGCCCTGAACCAGCCGCTCTCTCCGTTCGCCGTCGCCAGTCTGGACCTTCTGGACCCCGACGGCGGCAGCTACTCCCTGGACGTGGTGTCAATCATCGAGGCCACGCTGGAGAAACCCCGCCAAATCCTCTCGGCCCAGGAAAAGAAGGCCCGCGGCGAAGCGGTGGCCGCCATGAAGGCGGACGGAATTGAGTACGACCAGCGGATGGCCCTGCTGGACGAGGTCACCTATCCGCGGCCGCTGGCCGAGTTGCTCGAGGCAGCCTTCGAGACCTACCGGCACGGAGCCCCATGGCTGGGCGATTTCGAACTCGCGCCGAAATCAGTCATCCGGGACATGTACGAACGGGCGATGAACTTTGCCGAGTTTGTGCAGTTCTACGGACTGGCCCGGAGCGAAGGCATTGTTCTCCGCTACCTGACCGACGGCTACAAGGCCCTGCGCCAGACGGTGCCAGCCGACGCGCTGCGCGAGGACCTGGCCGACATCATTGCGTGGCTGGGTGAACTGGTACGCCAGGTGGACTCCAGCCTGCTGGACGAGTGGGAAGAACTGGCCGCCGGCAAGGGCGCAGCCGATCTGGCCGCCGAACACGCCGCCGAATCGGTGCTCACCAAAGAGCCGCCGAAGCTGACCGACAACATCAGGGCCTTCCGCGTGATGGTGCGAAACGAGCTGTTCCGCCGGGTAGAGCTTTTTGCCGACGAGCAGGAAGAAGAGCTGGGCGCCCTGGATGCCGAGGCAGGCTGGGATGCAGACCGTTGGGCCGACGCGATGGACGCCTACTTCGAGGAATACGACGACATCGGCACCGGGCCCGACGCACGCGGCCCGGCGTTGCTGATCATCGAGGAGCAGCCGGCGGTCTGGAAGCTGCGGCAGATCTTCGACGACCCGGCCGGCAACCGGGACTGGGGCATCAGCGCAGAGGTGGACTTGGCCGCCAGCAACGAAACCGGTTCCGCTGCCGTCCGAATTCTCGACGTCGGCCCCGTCGGCGGAGCCTGAGCAGGTCCGCTCGCAGACCTGCCGGCCAAACACCGAGTCCGGGAGAGGTTCCCCAGCTTGTGCCTAGGATTCGTCCGAGTCCAGTTGCAGCTCGCTGGCGTAGGCGAAGTAGCCGCTGGAGCCGACCGCGTTCGGCGGCCCTGGGGCATGCATCTGCCGCAGGGGCCCGCCGGGTCCCCGCCGTCGCCAGCACTGCCCAGCAGGCTGCGGGTGAGGGCTTCGCCGTCGGCCATCAGTTCGTCGACTGCTGCCAGCAAGTCCGCGTCGCCGGGCTCGCTGCCTCTAGCAGCCGCGGCCACCACCGTCCGGCGCACCAGCTCGCGGGCGAACGATGCGGTGGTGCCGGCGGTTCGTTCCGCGGCCAACGCCATTGCCTCGGTTCCAAAGGCAAGGCTTCGCGCGTAGAGCCGGATCAAGGCCTCGCGTTGCTCGGTGTTCGGCCGCGGGATCTCCACCGCCAGATCCACCCGGCCGGGCCGCTGCGCGAGCGCGTGTTCCAGCGCTTCCACCCTGTTGGTGGTCAGCACGAAGGCAACGTCGGCGTCGTCGTCGAGCCCATCCATCTCGTCCAGGACTTCGAACAGCAGTGGCTGGGGCCCATGGCCAAAGCTGCGGTCTTCGGCAATCAGGTCGCAGTCTTCCAGCACCACGATGGACGGCTGCAGTGCGCGGGCCATCCGGGCTGCCTCGGAGATGAAGGCGAGGGAGCCGCCGGAGAGCAGGATCGCCGTCGTGCCCTCACTGCGGGAGAGCAGGTGGCGGACGGTATGTGTCTTTCCGGTGCCCGGCGGGCCGTACAGCAGGACGCCCCGCTTGAGGTGCTGGCCCAGCCTGCGTAGGTTTCCGCGCGCCTCGGCCATCTCCACCACATGCCTGGCTATCCGTGCCAGGACCCCGGGGGCAAGGATCACGTCGCCGGCTGCCACCTGCGGGCGCTCGTGGAAGGTCACGCCGGCACCGGTGGCGCCGAATTCCTGCATGGTGAACGAAACCACCTGTCCCTTCAGCACGCTCTGGGTGCGCATTCGCTCCCGAAACGCGGTCAGGAACCCGGCCACCGCGTCCGGCTCGGGAGACAAAACTTCCAGCATGGCCATAGTTTGTCCGAAGCGGGGATTTGCCGCCCGGATCAGCACCGCGAGCGGGTGTCCGTTGCGGCGGAACAAGCGCATGCCGAGGGCCAATGCCTGCCGCTGCTGCGCGGGTCCGATGGCCAAGTTGGTGTAGTCCGGCTGGCCTACCGGGAAGCCTCCGTACTGCGAAGCGTGCTGCAGGATGTCGCTCAGCGACATGTGGTGGCGTTGATCGCCGCCGCCGATTCCGATCAGCCCGCTCTCCGGGTCCTCGCCGGCGAAGGCCGCCAGGATGATGTCGGCGTCCGCCAACCGGTGCCCCGGGATCTCCTCCACGACGGTCGGCAGGTCGCGGACGTCGGTTTCCAGGTAGGTGCCCAGCCGGTCCAGGAGGTTGTCCCCGCGGACCGTGGCTTGCTGCGCCTGTTGTGCCAGTGCCACCAGCGCAGCGAAGTTGTCAACGAATTTCCCCAACGTCCCGTCCATGGACCGACCCTACCAACGCGGCCTGCTTCCGGACGATAGGCTCTGAACATGTCTATGATCCGCCCTGCCGAAGAAGCCGATGTCCCCGTCCTCCTGGAATTGATCCGCGATCTGGCGGTCTATGAAAAGGAACCGGACGCGGTCAAGACCACACCGGACCAGCTGCGTGACGCGCTGTTCTCGGCTCAGCCGTCGGTCTTCGCACACGTCGCCGAAGACGACGGCGGCGTGCAGGGTTTCGCGCTCTGGTTCCGGAATTTCTCCACCTGGGAGGGCGTCCACGGCATCTATCTGGAGGACCTCTACGTGCGGCCGGAGGCCCGCGGCCGCGGCTACGGCAAGTCCCTGCTGCAGACGTTGGCCAGCCATGCGGTGGAGTCCGGCTACGCCCGGGTGGAGTGGGCGGTGCTGAACTGGAACAGCCCGTCCATCGATTTCTACCGCAGCCTGGGCGCCCGCCCGCAGGAGGAATGGTCAACGTTCCGGCTGACCGGCGATGCCCTGTCAGCCTTCGGGGCGGTGGATCGAGTGTCCCTGTGACCGGGCAGCCACACCGGGTGGCCGGCGCGTACCGCCTCCGCCGGCTGCGGACAACGGAGCATTTCTTCACCGTTCCACTGGACCATGCCGATCCCGGCGGCGAAACGCTGGAGGTCTTTGCCCGGGAATATTCATCCTTGGAGCACGACGACGACTCGGCCTCACGGCTGCCCTGGCTGCTGTTCCTGCAGGGCGGGCCCGGTGGCCGCGGCAACCGGGTCACCTCGCTGAGCGGCTGGATGAAAGAAGCGGCCAAGTCCTTCCGGATCCTGATGCTGGACCAGCGGGGCACCGGCCTATCCGCTCCGGTGAACCGGCAGACCTTGCCGCTGCGCGGGGGCGCCGCGGAGCAGGCGGATTACCTGACGCGTTTCCGCGCGGACTCTATTGTGCGGGACGCCGAACTGATCCGGCGGAAGCTCGGCAGCGGTCCGTGGAGTATCTTCGGTCAAAGCTACGGCGGTTTCTGCGCCCTGACCTACCTGTCACTCGCCCCGGAAGGGCTGCAGGAAGTCCTGATCACCGGCGGCCTGGCCCCACTGGCGGGAGGAGCAGACCGGGTCTACCGGGCCACCTTCCCCCGGGTGGAGGCACGCAACCGGGAGTACTTCGACCGCTATCCGCAGGACCGTGAGCGGGTCACCGCCGTGGCACGGCATCTGGACCCGGTGCCCGAGTACCTGCCCTCCGGTGAGCGGCTGACCACCGGCCGCTTCCAAATGGCCGGGCAGTTCCTGGGCGGCAACACCCGGGTCGATGCGCTGCACTACCTGCTGGAAGACGCCTTCGTCCAGACTCCGACCGGCCAGCGGCTCTCCGATACCTTCCTTGAGCAGGTCGCGACGCTGGTCAGCCGGGCCACCAACCCGCTGTACGCGCTGATGCACGAGTCGATCTACGCCCAGGGCGAAGCGACGAACTGGGCCGCGTGGCGCGTCCTGGGGGACTTCCCGCAGTTTGCCCCGGAGGCTGCGGAGCCGCTGCTGACCGGCGAGATGATCTACCCCTGGTACTTCGAGCAGGATCCGGCACTGGTCCCGCTCCGCGAGGTCGCCGACCTGCTGGCCGCCAAGTCCGATTGGCCCGCCCTCTACGACCACGGCCGCCTGGCCGGGAACACCGTCCCGGTGGCCGCCGCCGTGTACCGCGACGATATCTACGTGGAGCGCGGACTGTCTCTGGACACGGCCGGCCAGGTCAACGGGCTCCAGGTCTGGGAAACCGACGAGTTCCATCATGACGGCATTGCCGACGACGGCGAAGCCATCTTCGCCCGGCTGCTCGGCATGGTCCGGAACTAGCTGGCAGCTCCCGCGCGCACATCCCGCCGCCAGGCAGTGGCAGCGGCACCCAGCAGGACCACGGCGACGACTGCCGCGGCCGCGTTCAGGCCCGCGAACCCCAGAGCGGCCAGCACCGGTCCGGAGAACGCGGCGCCCAAGGCCCCGGCCGCCCCCATGAGCGTGTCGGACAGGCCCTGGGCAGGAATGCGTCCCGCCTCCGGGACGGATTCGGCCAGCAGGGTGGATCCGGCGATCACCGAGGCAGACCAGCCCAGGCCCAGCAACATCAGTCCGGCCCCCACCAGCCAGGTGTCCTGCTCCCCCACCCCCGCTAGTGCGGCGGCGGCGAGCAGCATCAGCTGTCCGAGGATGATGGTTGGGGTCCGACCGAGCCGGTCGGTCAGCCAGCCCATCAGCGGCGAGAGCGCATACATCCCGGCCATATGCAGTGAGATGGTGAAACCGATGATCGCGAACGTGTCGGTCTGGCTGTGCTGGTGTCCGCCCGCTTGGTCCAGCGCTTGCAGGTGAACCGGCGTCATGGACATGACCGCCACCATCACCAGGTGGGCGCCCACCACCGCGGACAGCCCGAGCATTGCCATCGGCTGCTGGCGCACCGCGGCCATCCCGGTGCGCAGCGTTCCGCGGCGTTGGACCGGGAGGGATTCTTCGGGGCCGGGGCCGGTGCCGCGCGAGCGTGCGTAGCGCAGCGGGTCGGGCCGCAGCCCCACCAGCAGCAGGGTGGCGCCGATGGCCATGCCGGCCATCGAGAACAGGAAGGGTCCGGACGATTCCGGCAGCCCGAGCGCGGCGCCCAGCTCGGCGCCCGGCCGGATCAGGTTCGGCCCCGCGACGGCGCCCACGGTGATGGACCAGACGACGAAAGCCAGGTCCCGGCCCCGATGCTGGGGCTCGGCAAGGTCCACCGCGGCAAAGCGCGCCTGCAGGTTGGCTGCGTTTCCGATCCCCAGCAGGGCCGAGCCGGCCAGCAGCACCGCAAAAGATCCGGTGACCGGTGCGAGCGCCATCAGCGCCGATCCCAGCAGGGCCAGCAGCAGGCCGGTGACCAGCGCGCGACGGCGTCCTGAACGGGCGGCGGCACCGGCCAACGGCAGGGCGGACAGCGCGGCGGCCAGCGAAATCGCCATGGTGGATGTTCCCGCCAGCGCCTCGCTGCCGGTCAGCTCTACCGCGAGCAGTGAGCCGATGGCCAGCCCCGCGCCGTGGCCCAAGCCGCTGAAAAGCTGCGCCAGGGACAGGGAAATGACAACGCGGCGCTGGACGGCCCTCGTGCGAGGGTCTGCGTTCAGCGCCGCGTTGCTTTGTTGGTTCACACGCCGAGCCTAGCCGACGGCTAACCGGTGATACCGGTGTTACTCAGTGTCGGACTTGGCCCGTTCTGCGTCCTTGGCCAGCCGCGCGTCGACGGCGGCCTGGCGCCCGGCGGGGCTGAGCAGGCTGGCGACCGTGGCGACCACCAGGGTGCCGATGATCACGGCCAACGACAACCCGGTGCTGATCTCCGGGATCCACTCGATGTGCTGGCCGCCGTTGATGAACGGCAGCTCGTTCTCGTGCAGGGCGTGGAAGATCAGCTTTACGCCGATGAAGGCCAGGATCACTGACAGGCCGTGCTTCAGGTAGACCAGTCGGTCCATCAACCCGCCGAGCAGGAAGTAGAGCTGGCGCAGGCCCATCAGCGCGAAGATGTTTGCGGTGAACACGATGAAGGCGCTCTGGGTCAGGCCGAAGATCGCCGGGATGGAGTCCACCGCGAACAGCAGGTCGGTCATGCCGATGGTGATGAAGACCATGACCATCGGGGTGAACAGGCGCTTGCCGTCCACCGTGGTCCTCAGCTTGTTGCCGTCGTAGTGCTCGCTGACCGGCAGCTTCTTGGTCAGCCGGGCCACCAGTCCGGACTCGGACCCTTCTTCCTCGTCCTCGCCGGAGTCGGTGGCCTGCTTCCAGGCGGTCCAGAGCAGGAAGGCACCGAAGATGTAGAAGACCCAGCTGAAGTGGGCAATCACGGTGGCGCCCAGCAGGATGAAGATACCGCGCAGGATCAGCGCAATGATGATGCCGAACATCAGCACTTCCTGCTGGTACTTCCGCGGTACGGAGAACCTGGCCATGATGATGATGAAGACGAACAGGTTGTCCACGCTGAGGCTGTATTCGGTGATCCAGCCTGCGACGAACTCTTGGCCGTAGTCCGGCCCGGCCTGCCAGAACAGCATGCCGGCGAAGATCAGGGCCAGGGTGACGTAGAAGCCCACCCACAGTCCGGCTTCCTTCATGGACGGTTCGTGCGGCCGCTTGACCACGTAGAGCAGGTCAAACAGCAGGATGATGCCCAGGACCACAAACGAGATGATCTCAAAGGGCAGCGATAATTGGTCCGACACGGAACCTTGCCTTTCACAGAAGATGCCGCGCGCGTGCGGTGCGCGGGTGCGAGTGTTCGCCGCAAGTCTCTCCGCCTGCCCTGATCGGCCAGGCCACTGCGCCCGGCGGGGCTTCGATGCCCCGCGTGCTGACGTTCACAGTGTTCGGGATACTCCCCTACGCTCGGACAAGTGTAGCGCAAGGCAGGACGACGACGGCGGGGCGCACCGCCGTCGTCGTCCTCACCACCCGCTCTGCAGAGGCGGGCAACGCCGCATCAGGCGTGGCCGGCAGCGCGCATCTGCCGCAGGTCCTTCTTCAGGTCGGAGACCTCGTCACGCAGCCGGGCGGCCAGTTCGAACTGCAGTTCCGCCGCAGCGGCGTGCATCTGCTCGGTCATCTGCGCGATCAGCTCGCCCAGGTCCTCGGCCGGCGCTGCGGCCAGCCCGTCGCGGCGGATCTTGTCCTTCGACACGGCCGCGGAAATCCCGCGTTTACCCTTGCCGTAGTCGAAGTCCTTCAGCAACTGCTGGGTGTCGGCGTCTTCGCGGGCCAGCTGGTCGGTGATGTCCGCGATCCGCTTGCGCAGCGGCTGCGGGTCCACGCCGTGCTTCTTGTTGTGCGCCACCTGGATCTCTCGGCGTCGGTTGGTTTCCTCGATCGCGTTGGCCATCGAGTCCGTGATCTTGTCCGCATACATGTGCACCTGGCCGGAGACGTTGCGGGCGGCACGTCCAATGGTCTGAATCAGCGACGTGCTGCTGCGCAGGAAGCCTTCCTTGTCCGCATCCAGGATGGCCACCAGCGAGACTTCGGGCAGGTCCAGGCCCTCGCGCAGCAGGTTGATGCCCACCAGGACGTCGAAGGTGCCCATCCGCAGTTCACGGAGCAGTTCCACGCGGCGCAGCGTGTCCACGTCGGAGTGCAGGTACTGGACCTTCACGCCGTGCTCGTTGAGGTAGTCGGTCAGGTCCTCGGCCATCCGCTTGGTCAGCGTGGTGACCAGGACGCGTTCGTTCCGTCCCACCCGTGCGTTGATCTCGCCCAGCAGATCGTCGATCTGGCCCTTGGTCGGCTTGACGATCACCTCGGGATCCACCAGGCCCGTGGGCCGGATGATCTGCTGGACATAGCCGTCGGATTTGGACAGCTCGTACTTGCCCGGCGTGGCGGAAAGGTAGACCGTCTGCCCGATCCGTTCCAGGAACTCGTCCCACTTCAGCGGCCGGTTGTCCATCGCGGACGGCAGGCGGAAACCGTAGTCCACCAGGTTGCGCTTGCGGGACATGTCGCCTTCGTACATCGCGCCGATCTGCGGCACGGTGACATGCGATTCGTCGATCACCAGCAGGAAATCGTCCGGGAAGTAGTCCAGCAGGCAGTGCGGCGCCGTGCCCGGACCGCGGCCGTCGATATGCCGCGAGTAGTTCTCGATGCCGTTGCAGAACCCCATCTGCTGCATCATTTCCAGGTCATAGGTGGTGCGCATCCGCAGCCGCTGTGCCTCCACCAGCTTGTTCTGCGACTCGAGCACCTGCAGCCGGTCGCGCAGTTCGTCCTCGATGTCCCTGACCGCCCGGCTCATCCGGTCCTCGCCGGCCACATAGTGCGACGCCGGGAAGACGTACATTTCCGTCTCGTCGCGGATGATTTCCCCGGTGACCGGATGCAGCGTCTGGATCTGCTCGATCTCGTCGCCGAAAAACTCGATCCGGACCGCCAGTTCCTCGTACATCGGAATGATCTCCACGGTATCGCCGCGGACCCGGAACGTGCCCCGGTGGAAGTCGATGTCGTTGCGGGCGTATTGCATGGCGACGAACCGGCGCAGCATGTCGTCCCGGTTCATTTCGGCGCCCTTGCGGAGCGTGACCATGCCCGCGATGTATTCTTCCGGCGTGCCCAGACCGTAGATGCAGGACACGGTGGCCACCACGATGACGTCGCGCCGGGTCAGCAGCGCGTTGGTAGCCGAGTGGCGCAAACGCTCGACTTCCTCATTGATGGAGGAGTCCTTCTCAATGAACGTATCCGTCTGTGCCACGTAGGCTTCCGGCTGGTAGTAGTCGTAGTAGGAAACGAAGTACTCCACGGCATTGTTCGGCAGCAGCTCGCGGAACTCGTTGGCCAGCTGGGCCGCCAGCGTCTTGTTCTGCACCATCACCAGGGTGGGCCGCTGGACCTGTTCCACCAGCCAGGCGGTGGTGGCGGACTTGCCGGTGCCGGTGGCGCCGAGCAGCACCACGTCCTTCTCTCCGGCCTGGATCCGCTCGGTCAGCTCCTTGATCGCCGTCGGCTGGTCGCCGGCAGGCTGGAATTCACTGACCACCTCGAAGGGCGCTACAACACGATTGATGTCCTGCGCAAGACTCATGCGATTAACCGTAGACCCGATTCCGGTCAGCGTGGGTCCTGAATCGCTCTGGGCCTAATCGACCCCTCCGCTCCGCGCAACGCCCGCGCACCGTTGCCGCGCAGGGCCGCGTGCGGTAGATCTGTCCATGCACCCGACGAGCAACGGAAGGCACACCATGGATCCGGTCCGGACCTATCCCGAGGGCGTGACGTCGTGGATCGACGTCGAACATCAGGACATCGAGAAGGCCAAGGACTTCTATGGCGGGCTGTTCGGCTGGACGTTCGCCGACGCGACACCGCCGGGCGTCTCCCCACGCTACGTGATCGCCCAGCTGGACGGCCGCGACGTCGCAGGTCTCGGCGAAGGCGCCGCCGGCGGCGCTGAGCCCACCTGGAACACGTACGTGGCGGTCGATGATTCCGAGGCGGCGGTGGAGAGGATCCGCGCCGCGGGCGGACGGGTGCTCTCCGGCCCGGCCGGAGCCGGGGAAGGCGGCCGAGCCACGGTCTGTGCCGATCCGGCCGGTATCTTGTTCCGGCTCTGGCAGGCGAGGCGCCGGCCGGGTGCCCAGATCGTCAACGTGCCCGGAGCGTGGAACTTCAGCGACCTGCACACCGCCGATGCTGGCGCGGCCACTGACTTCTACGGCCGGGTCTTCGGCTGGGAGTTCGACGACGTCGGCTTCGGCAACATGATCCGTGTCCCCGGTTATGGCGACCACCTGCAGGCGACCAGTGATCCGGACATCCGCGAGCGCCAATCTGACATCAACGTTCCGCCGGGATTCGCCGACGCCATCGGCTGGCTCACTGACCCAGACCCCGGGGAGGCACCGCACTGGCACGTGGCGTTCGCTGTGGCCGACCGCGATGCGACAGCGCTCGACGCCGAACGCCTGGGCGGGAAGGTGGTTGACCGGACCGACACGGACTGGACGCGGGAGGCGGTGATCAGCGACCCGTTCGGAGCCGTCTTCACCGCCAGCCAGTTCACCCCTCCGTCGGGCTGAGAAGCCGCGCCGTCGCTCGCCGCCGAGGCGCGCCAGCGCTAGCCGCCGAGCGAGGGCGTCTCTAGCCGCCGAGCGCGGGCGGTTTCCACCCAGTGTCCACGGCCCACCGATTCATCTGCGGGTCCGCCGTCCGGCTGAACCAGCCTTCCTTGGCCCGTGCGTAGCGGCCGGTGGATGCGTCGGAGGCATGCAGGCCGGCCAGCCGCCGCTTCTCTGCCACATATGCTTCGGCCGCGCCGGGATCGGCCCGCAGCCAGTCACGGAACAGCAAGGCAAAGCGCCACCCCGGCGAGCCCACCGCCCGGACATGCACATTGACGGCGCGGCCGGGATCGGCGTTGCCGTGCAGCCGCTTGGCCCAGTCGCCCGGCTCCGGATGCTGCGGTTTGGCGGTGTCGCGCCAACTGCCGGGCCAACGGGGGAAGCCGGCCGCGGCCAGGGCATCTGCGGCGGAATCGGCGTCGGCCATGCTGGCAACCGTGACCTGCAGGTCCAGCACGTCCTTGGCTGGCAGGCCCGGAACGGCCGTCGACCCAATGTGATCGACCGCCAGAATCCGAGGGTCGGTGCGCCTGATGCGTTCGGCGAGCAGGGCTGCCTGCGCGGGCCACTGTGGCCGCGGATCCAGCAGGACCGGCGGCCCGACGCGCGGAGCCAGCCTGCCGGCCAGCAAGTTCTGGTTGAACGGCACCAACCGCTCCTCCCAGAGGACGTCCAACGCAGCCAGCAATTGCTCACGTGTGCCGGTGTTATCCAGCACCACGTCAGCGGCGGCCCTGCGTTCTGCCGAGGAGGCCTGGGCGGCCATCCGGGAGCGGGCATCCGCGTCGGTCATGCCGCGGTCTTCAACCATGCGCCGCAGCCGCTCTTCTTCGGGCGCGTCGATGACCAAGACCAAGTGGAAGGAGGGACTCTGCCCGGTTTCCACCAGCAGCGGGATGTCCTGGACAAGGATTCCGCCCTCGCCTGCGGCTGCTGTCAGTTCGGCCGCCCGCGCGCGGACCAGCGGGTGCACAATCGCATTCAGGCGTTCGCGTTGCGCTGGATCATTGAACACCAAGGCACCCAGCGCCGGGCGGTTCAACCTGCCCTCGTCGTCCAGGATCTCCGGGCCGAATGCTTCGACGACGGCGAGCAGGCCGTCGGTGCCCGGCTCCACCACTTCGCGGGCGATGGCGTCGGCATCGACCAGGGTGGCGCCGAGCTCCGCCAGCCGCCGGGCGGCGAGCGATTTTCCGGCGGCAATTCCACCTGTCAGTCCGATTCTCAGCACGGCCTCAGTCTAGCCAGCAGGCCCATCCGGGACCGTGTGGCCCGCCGGTCCCCCGCGCCGGGATGTCGGCCCGGGCTAACGGGCCGGGCTAACGGGCCGGGATGCCGGGCCGGGTTAGCGGGCCGGCGCCGGAATGGCGGGCCGGGTTATTCCTCGTGTCCTTGGTCTGCGCTCATCTGGTCCTCGGCAGGCGGAGTTTCTCCGGGCGGAACGCCGCCGCCCGGTTCCAGACCGGTGATGTTCTGGTCTTGGGGATCGGGATTGGCCGAGGCGCCCTGATCGGCCGAGACCCGTTCCGCGTCGGTCTTGTCCGGGCCCGGACCATGTTCCTGCTCGTCCTGGATGCGCCGATCGAATTCGGGCTGGTTCTTCGCCATCGCTCCACCGTTCGTTGCCGGGACGGCCACGCCGGTTCGGGCGGCCACGTATCCGCCAGACTAAGCACGGTCCGGCCGGCCGGACAAGGGACGTGCCCAAGACAACGGCCCACGCCGCGACGTTCGACGTGGGCGGGGCCCGCACGCAGAGCGGCGGCCCAGCACAAAATTCATGCTGGCCCGCCGCCGAGGCCGAATCCCGCTACCGTGCCGGTGGAATGTTCTGGTTGATGTGGAACAGGTTTTCCGGGTCGTACACCGCCTTGATCTCCGCCAAACGGTCATAATTGCCGCGATAGGACGCGCGGATACGGTCCTCCCCCTCGGCCATCATGAAGTTGACGTAGGCGCCGCCGGCACTGGTCGGGTGCAGTTCCTCCCAGTAGGAGGTGGCCCAGCCGGTGATCAGCTCAGCATTGGCCGGGTCCGGGTCCACGCCGACGATGACGCCGGCCCAGCCTCCATTGCGGTAGGCGAACGGAGTGGCGTCTTCGGGCACCCGCGCGGCCGCGCCGTCGATCGGATACAGGTGCATGGTCGAGTACCCGGTGGGCAGATGCTGGCGCGGCACCAGGGACCCGGCATGCAGGACCAAGTAGGCCAACAACTCGACCGCACGGGAAGCCGACACCGGGGACGCGGCGCTTTCAGGGGAAACCAGTCTGGCCGCTCCGCGCCAAACGGAACTGTAATACCACGCGCCAGGCCACCCCCTGAGTCTTCGGCCCACGGGTGACATCTTCCCACCGGCAGGGGCGCGTGGACAACGGTGTGCAGTTCCGGGACCCAGGCTCCGGCCCCCGCAGGAATGCGATTAGGCTGGAGGATGTGCCTCCTGAGTCCAACGCCAGCAGCTACACCACCATTGCCGGCGAACACCGTCACGCGATCGAGATTAAGCGGTCGCGATTCATCACCGTGCTGCGCCGTGCAGAGACCGAGGACGACGCCCGGAGCCTGGTGTCGGAACTGCGCCGCGAATTCCATGACGCCAGGCACCACTGCAGCGCCTTCGTGCTTGGACCCGATCGTGCGGTCCAGCGTTCCAATGACGACGGCGAGCCCTCCGGCACGGCCGGCATCCCCATGCTGGAAGCCCTGATCAAACGTGAGACGGCACCCGGGGTGACGGATCTGAGCGACGTCGCCGCCGTCGTCGTGCGCTACTTCGGCGGGATTCTGCTGGGCGCGGGCGGCCTGGTGCGGGCCTACTCGGAATCCGTGTCACAGGCCGTTGCCACCGCCGAGCTGGTGCAGCGGCGCCGGATGCGATTGTTCGCGGCGCCAACGATGCACGCGGACGCCGGCCGGTTGGAGAATGACCTGCGGGCGTCGGGAACCGTTGTGCTGGGCAGCGACTATGGTGCCGCCGATGTGCGGATCCGGCTGGCCCTGGAGGACACTCCGGAAGTGATCGAACGATTCAGGGAGCAGCTTGCGGCGCTGACATCGGGCGGTCCCGCGCCCATTGAGCTGGGGACGGAGTGGGTGGACCTTGGCTGAACATCGCGACGACGCGGCCGATACCGGGCGCATCCAGCCAACCTTCGACTTTGCCGCGCTCCGGCGCTGGCCGGACGTGGAAGCGGACAACCTGTTCGCCCACGACGCGGCCGACAAGCTCCTGCTGGACACTGCCCAGCCGCTGCTCGCAGATCTGGAGGGAAGCAGGATTGTGGTGGTCAACGACCACTACGGGGCGCTGACGCTGGCCCTGGCGGCTGCCGGCCTGCAGGGAGTCCGGGTTGTGCAGGACGACCTCAGCTCGGAGCGCGCGCTGGACAATAATGCCTCCCGGCTGGGGTTCGCGGACTACCACCACCACCTGTTGAAGCCCGCCGCGTTTGAAGGTGCCCTGCTAATTCTTCTTCAGCTGCCCCGCTCGCTCGACGCGCTGGAGGAGATTGCCGGCTGCATTGCCGCGGCGGCCTCCCCCGATGTCACGGTGCTGGCGGGCGGCCGGGTCAAGCACATGAGCACCGCCATGAACAACATGCTGGCCGTAAGCTTCTCCACCGTGACCGCCGGCCTGGCGCGGCAGAAAGCGCGGATCCTGACCGCCTCCGGTCCGCTGCCGTCGGCGCGTGGGCGCTTCCCTCGCGCCGAAGAGCACGACGTCGGCCTCCCGGCTCCGCTGCGGTTGGTCGCCTTCGGCGGCACCTTTGGTGGGCCCAAGGTGGACCCGGGCACCCGGTTCCTGCTCCCTTTGCTCTCCGGTGCCCGGCAGGCCGACCGGGCGGTGGATCTGGGTTGCGGCAACGGCACGATCGCCGCCTACCTTGCCCTGGCCCGCGGCGGAATGCGGGTGCTGGCTATGGACCAGTCGGCCTCCGCCGTCAGATCAGCGCGTGCCACCGCCGAGGCGAATGCGGTTGCTGACCGGGTGGAAGTGCGGCGGGATGACGCCCTGTCCTCGCTGCCCGCGGCTTCCGAGCAGCTGGTTGTGCTCAACCCACCGTTCCATATAGGAAACACCGTCCATGCCGGCATTGCGCTGAAGCTCTTCGCCGACGCCGGCCGGGTACTCGCCCCCGGCGGAGAATTGTGGACGGTGTGGAACAGCCATTTGGCCTACAAACCGGCGTTAAACCGGTTGGTGGGGCCCACCCGCCAGGTGGCGCGCAACCCCAAATTCACGGTCACCGTTAGCACAAGGGGCTGACGGGGCGTAGCGCTCGGTGCCGTAGTAGCGGCGCAGCTCGGCCTCTTCCTCAGTAGTCAGGCCTTCGGCGGCCGCCGGCGAGGGCGAGTCTTTGATGGTGTCGTGGCTATAGGCGACGAACACGTCGTGTTGATCAATCCGCGTCCCGTCTAACGGCTCGAACTTTTTCGTAGCTGTCCGCCAGTCCTAAGCCCACAGTGGGCGTCCCGGGTCGAATCCTCCCTCCCCAGACCTCGGGTCCGGACAATCCCCAACGTGTGCAATAACGGCGCAATAACGGCGCGATAACGGGGTCGGGGGTTCACTGGAAGGGCATTGCACACTTGCAGCTTCATGGGGTTCTTGGGGAGAACAGCGATGCTCACTGATCCAAACCGCCATTCTCTGGCGACCCTCGTGACCAAGCTCATGGCAAGAGAACGAGGGATATCATGCCGATCATTAAGGATCCGTACCTGTTCAACGAGCAAAGTCTGTTCGTCGACTTGGAAGCGGTGCTGGGCCGCCGCCTCTACCTGAAGATCGAGGGCTTCAACTTCGCTGGCTCGATCAAGCTCAAGCCCGCACGGGAGATGGTGGAGCGCGCCGAGCGGGAGGGATTGATCGGCCCCGGCTCCACCCTCGTGGAGTCCTCTTCGGGCAACCTCGGCGTCGCGCTCAGCATGATCGCCGCCAGCAAGGGATACCGCTTCGTGTGCGTGATCGATCCACGCTGCAACCCGGCCACACGGCAACTCATGGAGTCGCTCGGGGCACAGGTGGATTTGGTCACCGAACCGGACCCCGTCGACGGCTTCCTCGGGGCCAGGCTCAACCACGTCCGGGACCTGTGCGAGTCCGACGAGCGGTACATCTGGCTCAACCAGTACACCAATCCCGGCAACTGGGGAGCGCACTACCGCTGGACTGCCCCCGAGATCTCCCATCAGTTCCCCGAACTGGACGTGCTGTTCGTGGGAGCCGGGACAACGGGAACCCTGATGGGCTGCGCAAGGTACTTCCGCGAGCACCGGCCCGATGTCCGGATTGTCGCGGTCGACGCCGCAGGATCGGTCTCCTTCGGCGGCCAGCCGGCCACCCGCCTGATCCCGGGTCTGGGCATGAGCGTGCGGCCTCCGCAGCTCGACGAGTCCTTGATCGATGACGTGGTGATGGTCGAGGAGCTCGACACGGTGCGCGCCTGCCACCGCCTCGCGGCGGGCGGGTTCCTGCTCGGTGGCTCCACCGGGACCGTGGTCCACGGCGCCATGTCCTGGCTCGCCGACCACGACGCCCAAGACGCCACGGCGGTGGCCATCTCCCCGGATCTGGGCCGCCCGTATCTGGAAACCGTCTACGACCCCGACTGGGTGCTCGACCACTTCGGGGCCGAAGCGCTCGCAACCGCCGAGGTGACGGCGGCTCCGGACCAACGGTCCGACCCGGCGTCGGGACGTCGGCACACGGCACCCGCGGCCGATCCCGTCGCCACCGCCTCGCTAAGGAGTTTTGTGCAGTGAAACTGCCCGTCGACGACCTGAAAGGGTCACCGCGTTCCACAACTCCGACGAGTCCCCCGACCCCTGAGGCACCCGCGGCTCCGGCCGGGAACGGCTCCCCAGGCACGCCGGCCTCTGGTGCGCGCGTTGCCTTGGAGCGCCGGCTGGCGGAACTTCTCGCATCGGTGGTGAAGAAGGACGATGTCCCCGTGGACGCCAACTTTTTCTTGGAGCTGGGCGCGGACTCGCTGGTGATGGCCCAGTTCTGCGCCCGCGTGCGCAAGCAGCCGGACCTTCCTGCCGTGTCGATCAAGGACATCTACCAGAACCCAACCATCGCGGCGCTTGCCGCGGCCCTGGCACCGGCGGAAGAGGCGACGGCGCAAGCACAGTTGCAGGAGAGGTTAACGGAGCTGCTTTCCGGCGTGCTCGGCGTCGAGCACGTGTCGGCGGACGCCGACTTCTTCCACGATCTGGGCGCCGACTCGCTGGTGATGGCCCAGTTCTGCGCCCGCGTGCGCAAGCAGCCGGACCTCCCTGCCGTGTCGATCAAGGACATCTACCAGAACCCAACGATCGCGGCGCTTGCCGCGGCCCTGGCACCGGCGGAAGAGGCGACGGCGCAAGCACAGTTGCAGGAGAGGTTGACCGAGGTGCTCGCCGGTGCGCTGGACATCGAGCAGGTGCCGGTGGACGCCGACTTCTTCCACGATCTGGGCGCCGACTCGCTGGTGATGGCGCGGTTCTGCGCCCGCGTGCGCAAGCAGCCGGAGCTGCCCCAGATATCCATGAAGGAGATCTACAGCAACCCGAATATCACCGCATTGGCGGCGGCCCTGCAGGTTCCTCCGCCGCAGGACAAGGAGACGGAACCCTCGCCGACCGTGGCCTCCGTGCCGGAGACGCCTCCGCCGATGGACGCGCGGACCTGGGAGTATGTCGCCTGCGGCGCCCTGCAGGTGCTCGTCTACATCGGCTACTGCCTGCTTGCCGGCCTGATCATGGTCGTGGGGTACCTGTGGCTATTCCCGGCCGCAGGCTCGGGCAACCACGACTGGTTGACCCACGGGACGCCCTTTTGGGAACTCTACCTGCGGTCGATCTCATACACCGCCGCGACGTTCGTAGTGATGTGCATCCTGCCGGTGGCCGCCAAGTGGATTTTCGTCGGGCGCTTCCGGCCCAGGGAGATCCGCATCTGGAGTCTGGCCTACTTTCGGTTCTGGTTGGTCAAGGCGTTAATGCGCACCTCTCCCCTCTCGCTGATGGCCGGTTCGCCGCTGACGACCTTCTATCTGAGGGCCATGGGGGCGAAGGTCGGCCGCAACGTGATGATCATGACCAATCGGCTGCCGATCTGCACCGACCTGCTGACGATCGGCGAGGGGACGGTGATCCGCAAGGACGCCATGCTCAACGGATACCGTGCCCACGGCGGCGTCATCCAGTTGGGTGGGGTCACGCTGGGCCGGGACGTGATCATCGGCGAGGGGAGCGTCCTGGACATTGACACGGCGATGGGTGACCGCTCGCAGCTGGGCCACAGGTCCACGCTCTACACCGGCCAAGCCGTGCCCGAGGGCGAGCGGTGGCACGGCTCGCCAGGCAGGCCCGGGGCTGCGGACTACGCCACGGTCGAGCCGACGCCCTACCGGCCGTCGCGCCGTGGATGGTTCGCCGTTTCCCAGCTCCTGGGCACGGTCGGGCTGGGCCGCACCATGTGGGGACTTGCGATCGCGCTGGTCATCCTGGCGAACCCGAACATCGCGGCCCTTCTGGAGCCGCAGGAGTTGGCGTTCACCGACTGGGTCTTCTACGCCGACGCCGCCGTCTACGCCGGCCTGGGCATCATCGGTGGAACGCTCGTGGCGTTGGTCCTCATCACGACCCTGCCGCGGCTGCTCCAACTCGCGCTGAAGCCGGACAGGGTGTATCCGCTGTTCGGGCTGCGTGACGGGGCGGCACGGGCTGTGTCCAAGATGACCAACAGTCCGATGCTCGGGCAGTTGTTCGGCGACAGCTCCTACATCGTGAACTACGTGCGGGCCATCGGATACCGCCAGCCGCAGGTCGAACAGACCGGCTCAAATTTCGGCACGGGGTTCAAGCACGACAACCCGTTCCTCTCGACCATCGGCACCGGCACGATGATCGCCGACGGGGTGTCGTTCATGAACACGGACTACTCCGCGACGTCGTTCAAAATCAGTGGCGTCGCGATCGGTGCTCGCAACTTCCTGGGCAACGCCGTTCTGTACCCGGCCGAGGCCAAGACGGGGGACAACTGTCTGCTCGCGACCAAGGTCATGGTCCCCGTCGACGGGCCTGTGCGCCAGGATGTGGGCCTGCTCGGATCCCCGGCGTTCGAGATCCCCCGCTCAGTGCTGCGGGACACCCTTCCGGAGGAGCAACGGAGCCGCGCCGACCTCCGCCGGGATCTGGCGGCCAAGAACGGCCACAACCTGCGGACCATGGCCCTCTTGATGCTGGCGCGGTGGTTCAACGCCATGGTGGCCATGCTGGCGATGTTCGCCGGTCTCGAACTGTCCGACCAATTCGGTTTCCTTGCGATCAGCGCGTCGTTCGTCCTGATGCTCGTACTCGGCGTGCTGGTCCCCGTCGGCCTCCAGCACGTCGCGACAGGGTTCCGGCGGCTCCGGCCCCAGTTGTGCTCCATTTACAACCCTTACTTCTGGTGGCACGAGCGGTACTGGAAGCTGCAGGCCCAGAGCCGGTATCTGGCTCTCTTCAATGGAACGCCGTTCAAGCCAATGGTCTGGCGTCTGCTGGGCGTGCGGATCGGCTCCCGGGTCTTCGACGACGGCCTCGGGATCGTCGAGCGGTCCCTGGTGACGATCGGCTCCCGCTGCACGATGAACAACGGCACCACCATCCAGTCCCATTCCCAAGAGGACGGGATGTTTAAGTCCGACTACAACGTCGTCGGGGACGACGTCACGCTCGGCGTCGCCGCCTTTATCCACTACGGCGTGACCGTTGAAGACGGTGCCGTTGTCACCGCCGACTCCTTCGTGATGAAGGGGACGACACTCCCTCGGGGAACCCTCTGGGGCGGCAACCCGGCCGAAGAGGCCCAAGTCGCCGCCACGTCGCCCGTCGCAATGGAAAGGCCCGTGTCATGACCACCACCTCTGCGCTGACCTGCCGCACCGTCGCCGACCACCCGTCGGGCCTGGGAAACGACCGGACCGCCCCTACGGGTGCCGCGCCGTCGGCGATTCCCAGGTGGACGCAGGACCGCCAGCCCGGTCAGGGGCGGGTCGAGGTGGCGGTTCCCGAAGACCTGCGCCAAGCTGTGCGGACGCTGTCCCGCACACTGAAAGCGACCCCTGCATCCATCTGGCTGGCGGCCCACGCACGGGTGCTCCAGGCGCTGTCCGGCGAAACAGAGGTCACCACCGGCTGCAGGGACGCATCTGGAACCTGGCCCTGCGAACTCGATCTGGGACAAGGGTCGTGGCGGGCGCTGGTCGCCGCGGCGCACATCCGGAAGGCTCAGGCCCACGCCGATCGAGCCGGTGGACCGCAGGCGGGGCAGCCGCCGGCTTCCGCTGGGTATGAGGTGCTGCTCAGCACCGATCAGGACGACGACCCCGAACTCGAGGAGGGCCTCGTCCTGGGCGTGTCTCTCCACTACGCCGCAGGCGGCGACGCGTTGCGCCTGCACTACCGGCGCGACGTCCTCGACGAGGACGCGGCCCTCCGGATCGCTGGCTATCACCTGAACGCACTCCGCCATCTGGTCGCCGACCCCGAGGCGGAACCCGCCGACGCCGACCTCGTCGATCCTGACGAGCGCTTGCTGCAACTGGAACAGCTGGCCGGACCCGAGCGGCCCCGGCCCCAGCGGCGCTTCCACGAGCTGTTCGAGGAGCGTGTCCGGCAGCATCCCGAACGCATCGCGGCAGTCCAGGATGAGCGCGAGTGGACGTACTCGGAGCTGAACGCCCGCGCCAATCGGATCGCCCGCGCCTTGCTCGCACGCGACCTGCGGGCGGAGGACATCGTGGCAGTCGTCGCCGAAAGGGATCTGGAGTGGATGGCCGCCGTCATCGGCGTCTTCAAGGCCGGAGGTGCGTACCTGCCGATCGAACCGCACTTCCCCGCTGATCGGATCGCCAGAACACTCACCCGGGCCGGGTGCCATGTGGTGCTGACCGAAGGCGGCAGCACCGCCACGCTCGACGAGGCACTCGACGGAATGCCTTCGGTCACGAAGCTCCTCTTCGAGGACGTTGAGGCCGAGGGGCACGCCGACGACGATCCCGGCGTGGAGGTGCGGCCAGACCAACTCGCCTACGTCTACTTCACCTCGGGTTCCACCGGCGAGCCCAAGGGTGCCATGTGCGAGCACGACGGGATGGTGAACCACCTGTACGCCAAGATCGAGGACCTGGGGATCACCCCCGGCGACGTTGTCGCCCAGAGCGCTCCCCAATGTTTCGACATCTCGTTGTGGCAACTGGTCTCGGCGCTGCTCGTCGGCGGCCGCACACACATCGTCGGGCAGGACCGTATCCTCGACGTCGAGCGGTTTATCGACACGGTGGAACGGGGCGCGGTGGCCGTCTTCCAGGTCGTCCCGTCGTATCTGGACGCGGTGGTGGCATACTTGGGCGGTAAACCCCGCACTCTGCCACACCTCCGCTGCGTCTCGGCGACCGGGGAGGCCCTGAAACGTGAGCTGGTCCGCCGCTGGTTCGACGTGATGCCGGACGTCAAACTGCTCAACGCCTACGGACTGACGGAGACCTCGGACGACACGAACCACGAGGTGATGAGCGCAGCGCCCGCGGGCGGCTCCGTGCCACTGGGCCCGCCGATCCCGAACGTCCGGATCCACATCCTCGACGAGCGGCAGCGGCTCGTGCCGCTCGGAGCGCCGGGCGAGATCGCCTTCTCCGGGGTGTGCGTGGGCCGCGGCTACATCAACGACCCGGAGCGGACAGAGCAGGCGTACTCCACCGACCCCTACGTGGACGGCGCGCGGCTCTACCGGGCTGGCGACTACGGCCGCTGGTCCCCGGACGGCAAGCTGGAGTACCTGGGCCGGCGGGACAACCAGGTCAAGATCTCCGGGTTCCGCATCGAGATCGGCGACATCGAGAACGCGCTGTTGCGGGTTCCCGGCGTCCGCGACGGCGCCGTCGTCGTCGGCGAGGGCGCCGGGCAGTCCAAGTTCCTCGTGGCGTTCTACTCCGGCAACCGGTCGCTCGAGGTCGACGAAATCCGCAACGAACTGGCCGCGCGGGTACCGGGCTACATGGTTCCGTCGGCCTACAGGTGGCAGGAGAGCCTGCCTCTGACCGGCAACGGGAAGATCGACCGGAAGGTCTTGACCCGCATGGCGCGGGAAGTCGTTCCCGAGGCCGGCACCGCCACGGAAGCGCTCTCGGCCACCGAGCAGCGGCTCGCCGAGGCATGGGCGACGGTGCTCGGCCTCCCGGCAGGCCGGATCGGCGGGCAGGACTCCTTCTTTGCACTGGGCGGGACCTCGCTGTCCGCGGTGAAGCTCGCCGTCCTGCTCAAGCGCGAGGTGTCGATCAAGGACATCATGCAGACGCCCGTCTTGGCGGACCTGGCGACTCTGCTCGAGGCCTCGTCGCTGGCGGACGCTGCCGTTCCGCCGGCCTCGTCGCTGGCGGAAGCCGGCGCGGAGCCCCACTCCATGGCCTCTGTGGCAGGACAGGTTGGCCACTCCCCGCTACCCGTGAAACGAAAGGACCTCTGATGTCGTCTCAAACACCCAGGATCCAGTTCGACGTGGAACGCCAAGCCGGCCGCGCGCCGATGCTCACGGTCGAGGACGGGCACGACCCCGTAATGTGGGCCGAACAGAACCGTGAGTCGCTGCGTGCAACGGTGGATGAGCACGGCGCCGTCTTGGTCCGCGGTTTGAACCTCCGCGATCCAGCCGAAGTGGCTGATGCCTTCCACCGACTGGTTCCAAGCGGCCTCATGCCGGACAGGGAGGCTTTCGCCACCAGGCAGCCCTACTTGGACGGCGTGTACTCATCCCTCACGTGGCCCGCGAACCAGCCCATGTGCATGCACCACGAGCTGAGCTATGCGCTTGAGTTCCCCGGACTGATGCTCTTCGCCTGCCTCCAGGCACCCCAAGTCGGTGGGGTGACCGGCGTGGCGGACGCCCGCGCCGTGCTCGACGCCATCCCCCCGGACATCGTCCGGCGGTTCGAAAGCGAGGGATGGCTGCTCGCCCGCAGCTACAACCAGGACATCGGCGCCTCCTACGAGGAGGCCTTCGGGGTCTCCGACCGCGCCGACGTCGAGAGCTACTGCCGGGCGCACGGGATCGAGTTCGAGTGGCAGCCCGACGGAGAGCTGCGCACCCGGCAACGGCGCCCGGCCGTGGTCCGGCACCCGGCGACCGGCCAACGCTGTTGGTTCAACCAGATAGCCTTCCTCAGCGAATGGACGATCGCGCCCGAGGTGCGGGAGTACCTGGTGGACGTCTATGGTCCCGACGGACTGCCGTTCAACACGCACTTCGGCGACGGCGAACCGATCGGCGAGGACATCGTCGCCCTCCTCAACGAGATCTACGAGGCCCACACCCTGCGAACCCCCTGGGAGATGGGGGACCTCATGCTGGTCGACAACGTCCGCATGGCCCACAGCCGCGAGGCGTACGAGGGACCTCGGGAGATCCTCGTCGGCATGGCCGAGCCCCGCAACGTATTCGATCTCGATCCCCACGCCCAGGACGGTGCACCATGACAGAATTCGCCACTCCCCCAGTCACAGCGGCCGTAGAGCCGAAGACGGTTCCGCCTTTCGCGGTCATTGCGGGGGCCCAGGTGCAGCAGGTGCTCCAGGGGCGGGAGAAGCAGGTCGTCGAGCTGGTCGAGCAGACCTACCGGGTGCATGCAGCCGGGGACTCGGTAAACCCCCCGTCCTACTTCCTGCAATTTCCGGACCGGCCCACCTCGCGCATCATCGCCCTGCCCGCCTCGGTCGGCGGCGAGGTGGAGGTTGACGGCATCAAGTGGGTCTCCAGCTTCCCGGACAACGTGGCATCGGGGATTCCGCGGGCCTCGGCGGTATTGATCCTCAACGACCGGGCGACGGGCTACCCCTTCGCGTGTATGGAGAGCTCCATTATCAGCGCCTCCAGGACGGCCGCATCGGCCGCCGCGGCCGCGGACTGGCTCAGCCGGGGCCGCGGGCGTCCAAGACGCATCGGGTTCTTCGGCGTTGGCCTCATTGCCCGCTACATCCACACCTTCCTGAACGCGACCGACTGGTCCTTCGACGAGGTCGGGGTGTTCGATCTCTCGGCCGAGAGCGCGGAGGGTTTCAAGGGCTATCTCGAACGCAGCGCCACCCAAGCCCGGGTGACCGTGCACGAGGGCCCCGAGCAGCTGATCAAAAGCAGCGACCTCGTCGTTTTCGCCACGGTGGCGGGCAAGCCGCACGTGCAAGACCCCACATGGTTCGCGCACAACCCGCTGGTGCTGCACGTGTCCCTGCGCGACCTTGCCCCGGAGATCCTGTTGGCGTCGACCAACATCCTCGACGACGTCGACCACTGCTTGAAAGCCGGGACGTCGGCCCATCTCGTGGAGCAGATGGTCGGCCACCGGGACTTCGTCGACGGCACCTTGGCCGACGTCATGGAAGGAAAGGTCTCACCGGCGGACGACCGCCCCGTGGTGTTCTCGCCGTTCGGCTTGGGCGTACTCGACTTGGCGGTGGGCAAGTACGTCTACGACGAACTTGCCAGCAGGGGGCAGCTCCGAGTAGTCGAGGACTTCTTTTCCGAACTGCGTAGGTACGGCTGACCCGGCGGCCAACCACGTTCATCGATTCGCACCCACCGAGGAGTGACACAATGCTCTCGTTAGCGCAGATGCTGGGGAATGTGTCCCAGGCACACGTCCAGTCCCCTGATGACTGGGCACTATCGGTCACAGATGTCCTGCGGGACGCCGCGATCTACCACCAAGCGAGAAACGGCTTCTACCGTGCCCAGTGTGACGCGTTGGGAGTCGATCCCGCCGCGATCAACGACATTAACGACCTGCAAGACCTGCCCCTGTTGCCGGTCGGCATGTTTAAGCGTCCCGACGCCCAGGTGCTGCTTACCTGCTCCCTGGCCGACGTCGAGACCGAGACCCAATCCAGCGGAACCCACGGTGTACAGTCCGTCGCCCGCCGCAACAGCGAGACAATGACCCGGGCGCTGGTTGGCCTGATCGGGACCTATCGGGAGTTCTTCAACTTGTCAGGGGGCGCGGGCCTTTTCTTGAACCCGACGGATGCCGAAGCCTCGGAGATGGGTCTGCTCAAGGACTTCAACATCCTCAACAGCGTCTTCGACCACCACGCCTACCTCGTTGCCGACCAAGCGTTCGATGCCAGGGCGGCCCTGGAGCACCTGAGCCGGTGGAAGGGCCACATGACCCGGCACATCATTGGTCCGCCGTTCCTCATCGGCCGGCTTCTCCGGTTCCTCGAGCAGGAGAGAATCACCATGCGCTTGGACCCGTACAGCATGATCATTACTCTCGGCGGTTGGAAGCGGCACACGGCAGATGCCATCCCTGCCGAAGACTTCCGTCAGCGGTGCCACGACCTGCTCGCCGTGCGCCCGGGGAACGTGCGCGACATGTACGGGATGATCGAGTCGAACATGCTCGCTGTCGAATGCCACCTGCATCGCAAGCACGTCCCGCCGTGGTGCTACATCTCCATCCGGGACCCAGGCCTGGTCGGCAAGGAGCTCGCTCCGGGGGGCACCGGCACCATCGCCATACTGGACGCCCTCAACACCAGCTACCCCGGTTTCCTGCTCACCGACGACGTGGGCGACGTCGAGACCGGCACCTGCGGCTGCGGGCGAACCGGCCAGGTGATCAATTTCCGCGGTCGGGGGCAGGGCGGCGGGCTTGGCAACTGCCCCGTCAGCATCGAGCGCTACCTCGACTCCCGCGCCACCGCCAACGATGAGGCGCCGGCTCTCGTGAAGGCCTGAGTCCGCGGCGCCTCAGCCAGCGCCCTGCTCCGTCGGCGCGCCCTCGGCGAGGCCGTCCTCGATGCCGCCGAGCGAGATGGTCGCGCTGATGAGGGTTTCGGTCATCTGCTCCAGCACGGCCATGTCCACGTTGTCGATGGTGTCGCAGGCCTGGTGGTAGCACTCGTCGTACTGATCCCCGGCCTGCCCGCCGAACGTGAGCGCCTCGGCCTCGCTCTTGGTCCCCGCGTCGCCGGTGAACAGGCCCCCGGCCGGGATACCGCCCTGTACGAACGCGTCGTAGTCCGAATCCTCGATGAACCCAAACGGCAGCGCCTCGACCCCCTCGGCGCTCAGGATGTCCACGAAGACCTGCTCGACGGCGCCCGACCCCTCGGGCCCGGCCGCCTCGCTGTCCGAGCCGTCGCCGTCATACACGAACACGACCCCGTTCGGCGAGCCCACCACGTCGACGTTCAGGTACGCGACGTGTGCGGCGGACTCCGCGCCGGAGAGCTCCTCGACGTAGTGTTCCGAACCGTGCATTCCGTCTTCCTCACCGCCCCAGAACGCGAATCGGATCCGATCCCGCGACACAGCACCCTGCTCCGCGAGCCGCAGCGCGACCTCTAGCACCGCGGCGACCCCGCTGCCGTTGTCGTTGAGTCCGGGCCCCTCCTCCACCGAATCCAGGTGCGCGCCGAGCACCAGCACGCCCCCTGAGCCGCTGCCGGTGTCGGTGTCGGCCAGGATGTTGAACGCATCCACGGGGTTGCGCCGGCCGTAGCTGAACTCCTGCCGCCGCGGCTCGTACCCCGCCGCACGCAGCTGCTCCTCGACGTACGCCGCGGATGCCTCGTAGCCCCCGGTACCGTCCGCCCGGTTCCCACCGTTCGCATCTGCCGCCGCCTGCAGCGCCTCCAGGTGCCGCATCAGCGCACTGGGCTTTACCACCTCGCGCACGAAAGACGGGGCCGGCGGGGTATCCACCTGCACAGGCGGCCGCGGCTCGTCTGAACAGGCGGCAACGCCGCCGACCAGTGCCGCGCACAGCGCAACGGCCCATAGCCGGGTGCCGCGATCAGGATGGTTCTGGAAACGCGGCGGTACGGATGCTGCACCTCGCATGTGGGCTCCCCCAAGTCTGCGTCCTGGACGCTGGTGGGCTCATGCTACGCCCTGCCGGTCCCGCGCGGGAAGAACTAGTTGCCCGAAATAACCGCCGGCGGGACGGGGCTGGGTCCTGGTCTCTTTGTAACGTGGGTCCGGCCCCGTCGAGCTGGGCCCAACAGCACGGAACCCCCGCACCTGAGAGGTACGGGGGTTCTGTGAGCGCCGGATGGTTCCGACGCCGTTGACGCAGTTGTTACGCGCCGGTCAGCTTCTCACGCAGTGCAGCCAGGGCTTCGTCGGAAGCCAGGGTGCCGCCGGTGGAGGCCGGAGCCGCCGGGGCGTCGGAGGAGTAGCTGGTCGGTGCGGCCTCGGACTCGCCCGGAGCCTGGGCTTCCTCAGCCAGCGAAGCAGCAACCTGCTTCTTGTGCGCTTCCCAGCGAGCCTGGGCGTCAGCGTACTGCTGCTCCCATGCGGCGCGCTGTGCTTCGTAGCCTTCGAGCCACTCGTTGGTCTCCGGGTCGAAGCCCTCCGGGTACTTGTAGTTGCCCTGCTCGTCGTACTCGGCAGCCATGCCGTACAGAGCGGGATCGAACTCGGTGCCCTCGGGGTCTACACCCTCGTTGGCCTGCTTCAGCGACAGCGAGATGCGGCGGCGCTCCAGGTCGATGTCGATGACCTTCACGAAGACCTCGTCATTGACGGAGACAACCTGCTCGGCCAGCTCCACGTGGCGCACGGCCAGCTCGGAGATGTGCACCAGGCCCTCGATGCCGTCTTCGACGCGAACGAACGCACCGAACGGCACCAGCTTGGTGACCTTGCCCGGGACGATCTGGCCCAGGGCATGGGTGCGGGCGAAGGTCTGCCACGGATCTTCCTGGGTGGCCTTCAGCGACAGGGACACGCGCTCGCGATCCAGGTCCACCTCCAGCACCTCGACGGTGACTTCCTGGCCAACCTCGACGACCTCGGAGGGGTGGTCGATGTGCTTCCAGGACAGCTCGGAGACGTGCACCAGGCCGTCGACGCCGCCCAGGTCCACGAAGGCACCGAAGTTGACGATCGAGGAGACGACGCCCGGACGGACCTGGCCCTTCTCCAGCTTGTTGAGGAAGGTGGAGCGGACCTCGGACTGGGTCTGCTCGAGCCATGCACGACGGGACAGCACCACGTTGTTGCGGTTCTTGTCCAGCTCGATGATCTTCGCTTCGATCTGCTGGCCGATGTACGGAGCCAGGTCGCGCACGCGGCGCATTTCGACCAGGGACGCGGGCAGGAAGCCGCGCAGGCCGATGTCGAGGATCAGGCCACCCTTGACAACCTCGATGACGGTGCCGGTAACAACACCGTCCTCTTCCTTGACCTTCTCGATGTCGCCCCAAGCGCGCTCGTACTGAGCACGCTTCTTGGACAGGATCAGGCGGCCTTCCTTGTCTTCCTTGGTCAGCACCAGGGCTTCGACCTCGTCACCGACGGCGACTACATCGCCCGGGTCGACGTCGTGCTTGATGGAAAGCTCGCGGGAGGGGATGACACCTTCGGTCTTGTAACCGATGTCGAGCAGGACTTCGTCGCGGTCAACCTTGACGACAGTGCCTTCGACCAGATCGCCATCATTGAAGTACTTGATGGTTGCGTCGACGGCTGCGAGGAAGTCTTCAGCGGTACCGATGTCGTTGATGGCGACCTGCGGGGTACCGGGCTTCTCGGTGGAGGTGATGGTCATGTAGTAGGGGCTCCGATGTGGATAGTTTTCGAAAGTTCCGTGACTGCCCTGCCTCCCGGCGCACAACGGCACTCAACCGTTGCTGCCCCTGGGATGCATTGCCGTTTACGGAAACGGACTGATGTATTTTGGTGAAGCTCATGGAGCCTGCCCTCCGTTGGAAGGGGCTCTCCATACGCATTACGCGCCCAATAAGTCTAGCCGGTTACCCCAATTCGGGCAAAGCGCGTCAGAAATGCGTGATGCAGTACGGGGCCATGTCCGTGGCGAACAGGCGGTCCAGACGGTCGACCGTCTCCTCGGATGCCCCGGAGAAGTGCCCGGCCGCCGCCAGCGTCCTGGCCCGGACCCCGCCGAGGAAGAGAGAGCCGAGCGAATCCACCGGCACGACGGCGTCGGCGTCGGCGTCCGCCGCCAGCCGGTCGACTGTTCCGCGGCCGTCCTTCACGCTGAGCCGGTAGACGCCGCCGCAGATGTCCAACGGATCGCTAATCCGAAGCGTGCAGGCGCCGTCGTGAACGTACGGCCTGGTTTGCAGGACCGTCACCGGGTCCAGCACGCGCAGCCACAAGACGTCCTCCACAGCCTTCACCTCATAGCTTCGGCCGTCCGTCAACCCCCAGGCCAGCGGATCTTGCTCCGGGCAGAGCGGGAACTGGATCCGCTCCATCAGATCCAGCGATCCGAGATAGCGCCACAGTTCCAAGTAGGCGGCCTGGCTGGCAGCCACCAGATCAATCACTTTCACGGTGTAAGGCTTGTTCTCCCAGCCGGCGAAGCGATAACTGACGTAACCGTCCGGGCGGCCATCGCCGTCGTAATGGACTGCCGCGCGCAGCGCCTTGTCCTCCGCCGCGCTGTCCTGGCTCCAGCGGCCCGAGACGCGCAGGGCGTAGCTGGCTTGGCGGCCAATGGATCCCGGGACGCGGTTGTGGAACCGGTTGAACAGTTCCGGCGCCAACTCCTGGAGCGAAGCCGGTTCGGCCAGCTCCATCGAGCCCGTCGCCGGGGCACGCAGTCCGAACCGCTCCCTGACGTCGATCTCCACTTCACGGGTGAACGTGGCGGCACCGAAACCGAACCGCCCGTAGATGGTGGCCTCGGATACCGTCAGGGCCGCCATCGCCAGCCCCTGGTCGGCCGCGTGTTTCAGGTCGTCGGTGATCATCCGCCGCAGCAGACCGCGGCGCCGGTGCGTTGCCCGGACGGTCACGGCGGTAATGAGGTGCGTGTCCATCAGCCGCCCGCCGCCCACATTGAGGGTGTTGACCATGGTGGCGTAGGTGGCGACGGGTACCTGGTTGTCCCACACGCCGGGGCGCGGCGAATCGTCGTAGGCGCCCCAGAGGACACGCCGATCGGAGCCGTAGGCCTTCGTGTAGGCGGCGACGTCAGCCGGATCCGGCTTCTTGTCGTAGAAGCCGAAGCTGACGGCCTCGAACCAGCCGAGCGTCCTGGCATCCGGCGCATCGCCGTCCAGTCCGGCGGCAAATCGCTCGATGCGGAGGTCCTGTCGGTTGTCCTGCATGTGGGTGGTCACGGTTTGTGAGCCTAGCGGCACGTCCCCCGCTCCGCCAGAGCACACCGTGCTCCGAAGGTGCCATGTCTACAAGCCCGAGGTGCAAGACGGTCACGTTGCCCTCTGGTGTCACTGCTCGCGGCCGAAGCCATAGCGGTTGCCGTCACGGCGTACCTGACCGAGGGCGGCCTGCTCGGCCGCCTCGCCACACCCGAATGAATCAGGCCGGCTAGTGGCCGGCTTCCTGCCAGTTGGCGCCCACGCCCACCGAAACATCCAGCGGCACAGACAGGTCCGCGGCGCCGCCCATCTGGGCCCGCACCAATTTCTCCACCTGCTCCCGCTCCCCCGGTGCCACTTCCAGCACCAGTTCATCGTGGACCTGCAGCAGCATCCGGGACTTCAGCCCCTGACTTTCCAGCTCTTGGGCAACGCCGAGCATCGCCTTCTTGATGATGTCCGCGGCGGAGCCCTGGATCGGTGCGTTGAGGGCCGCCCGTTCCGACATCTCCCGCAATTGCCGGTTGTCGCTGGCCAGATCCGGCAGGTACCGGCGCCGGCCTTCGATCGTCGAGGTGAACCCGTCAACCCGGGCCTGGTCCACCACGCCACGCAGATAGTCGCGGACGGCCCCGAACCGGGAGAAGTAGTCCTTCATCAACGTCCGGGCCTCGTCCACCGAGATGTTCAGCTGCTTGGACAACCCGAACGAACTCAGTCCATACACCAGACCGTACGACATGGCCTTGACCTTGGCGCGCATCTCGCTGGTCACGTCCTCGGGCGCGACTCCGAAAATGTGTGCGCCGACAAACCGGTGCAGGTCCTCGCCGGAGCGGAAGGCTTCGATCAGGCCTTCGTCGCCGGACAGGTGGGCCATGATCCGCATTTCGATCTGCGAGTAGTCCGCGGTCAACAGCGTCTCGTAGCCCTCGCCGACGACGAAGGCTTCCCGGATGCGCCGGCCTTCTTCCGAACGGACCGGAATGTTCTGCAGGTTCGGGTTGATCGAGGAGAGCCGTCCGGTGGCGGCCACAGTCTGGGCATAGGTGGTGTGGATCCGCCCATCGTCCGCCACCGTCTTGCGCAGGCCTTCCACCGTCTGCCGCAGCTTCGTGGCATCGCGGTAGGTCAGCAGTTGGACCAGGAACTCATTGCCGGTCTTGGCAAACAGATCGTTGAGTGCGTCGGCATCGGTCGAATAACCGGTCTTGATCTTCTTGGTCTTGGGCAGGCCCAGGTCATCGAATAGCACGGCCTGCAACTGCTTGGGCGAGCCCAGATTGATTTCCTTGCCGATGATGCCGAAGGCCGCCGAGCTTGCGGCGTCGATGGTGACCGTGAAGTCGTCCACCAGCCGGTCCAGCGCGCCGGCGTCCATCGCAATGCCAGCCAGTTCCATCCGCGCCAGTACCAGCGACAGCGGCAGGTCCAGCCCGCCCATCAGCTGGTTGGCGCCGCGCTCGACCAATTGTCCGGCGAAATGCTCGCTCAGTTGCAGGGCTGCGAACGCCTGGACCACGGCTGGACCGGCCTTGTCATCCTCGGTCAGGCCAAGCTCCAGCTGTCCGCTCGCGGCAGCATCGGGGGCCGCCACGGACATCTTCAGGTGGTACTGAGCCAGGTCAGCCAGTTCGTAGCTGCGGCGGTCGGGCTGAATGAGATAGGCCGAAATGGCGGTGTCATCCACCACCCCCAGCAACTCGAATCCTCGCCGCGAGAGAACCTTGTAGGCGTACTTGAAGTCGTGGACGATCTTCGGTGCGTCCAGGTCGGACAGCCAGTGTGCCAGCAGCTGCTCGGCCTCGGCGTCCAGCGAGGCCAGCGGCACATAGGCCGCTCGTGCGTGCGCCACCAAAGCCAGCCCGACGGCGTCGTCCCCGCCTTCCGCGGTTTCCGCCACGAGCTGCAGGGCGACGTTCAGCTGGTTGGACTCCGCCAACCACTCCTTGAGCGCAGCCGCTTCCGAAACCACCTGATGAGCCGGGGCATTCACCTCCGTCTCACGAACGGCGTCTTCCTCGCCGAAGAGGTCGAAGAGTCGCTTACGCAGGGTGTTGAACTGCAGCGCATCGAAGAGTTCCTCGATGGCGGCGCGGTCGGGGTGCTGCAGCACCATGTGCTCCAGCTCCACCGGCAGCTCCAGATCCCGCAGCAGGTGGTTAAGCCGCCGGTTGCGCTTGACCGAGTCAACGTTGGCGCGCAGGGATTCGCCGACCTTGCCGCCGATGGAATCCAGATTCTCCAGGATGCCGTCCACCCCGCCGTACAAGTTGATCCACTTGGCAGCGGTTTTGGGACCCACACCCGGAACGCCGGGCAAGTTGTCGGCCGTTTCGCCGACCAGGGCGGCCAGGTCGGAGTAGCGCTCCGGCGGGACGAAATACTTGGCCTCCACCGCGGCGCTGTCCATCGGCGGGATGTCGCTGATGCCCTTCTTCGGGTACAGCACGGTGACCTTGTCGGTGATCAGCTGGAAGGCATCGCGGTCGCCGGAGACCACCATGACTTCCCACCCAGCGTCTTCAGCCTGGCTGCTGAGCGTTGCGATGATGTCATCGGCTTCGTAACCGTCAAGGGTGACGGTGGGAATCTGCATCGCCTCCATCACCTTGACGATCAGGTCCACCTGGCCGTGGAATTCCTCCGGAGTCTTGTTCCGGCCACCCTTGTACTCGGCGTACTCCTGTGTGCGGAATGTGGGGGTGTCCAGATCGAAGGCCACCGCAACGTGGGTAGGTTCGCGCTGCTCGATCATCTTGATCAGCATGGAAGTGAAACCATAGACCGCATTCGTGTGCTGGCCGGTATCCGTGGAGAAGTTCTCCACCGGCAGCGCGTAGAAGGCGCGGAACGCCATGGAATGTCCATCGATCAGCAACAGGCGGTGAGGGCCGGAAGACTCGCCCTCTACTCCGGTCAGGGGGGCCCCGCCGGTGTCCAAAGTGGCTGTCGCTGCGTCCGGTTTGTTAGATTCACTCACACCTGCCAGCCTAGTTCCCATGAGCGACAAATTCACACCCGACGGCGGTGTGCCCGAACACGTGCAGGCCTCCGCTGGGGCGACGATCGCAGAACTCGTCGACGCCGGCGTTCCGGAACACCTGCACCGGTGGCTCGTGCATACCGGCGTCGGTCCGCTGGTGGTCAAGATGGGCATCGTTTTCAGCGAAATGACACCACAGCGCATCGTCGCCAGCATGCCGGTGGAGGGAAATACCCAGGTGGCGGGCATCCTGCACGGCGGCGCCCACGTTGTGCTGGCCGAAACGCTCGGTTCCTTCGCCGCGGCGCTGCACGCAGGCGCCGGGCGCCACGCCGTCGGGATTGAAGTTGGTGCCAGCCATCACCGGTCTGTTTCGTCCGGGCTGGTCACTGGAACGGCCACGGCGATCCAACTGGGCCAATCCCTCACAGTCCATGAAGTGGTGATGACCGACGACGAGGGACGTCGCCTCTCCACGGCACGGATCACCAATATGATCCGCGATAACCGCTGACGCAAGCGCCCCGGGAATGCGCATGTGACGATGTGCTCCGCAGTCAGGCTGCTTCGCCGACGATGTCGCCCCACGGACTTCGAACAACGGCCCATCCCTTCTCAACGTTGACGCCGGGGCGGGGATCGTCCGCGGCATTCATTGGTCGCATGGCAACATTGACCACCGCCAAGGCGTGACGGACCGCCTGGATAGCTCGCGGCTCGGCCCCTTCCGGCGCGTCGATGCCACCGGTTTCTGGGACGGCCCCTAGCGTGCCGGGTAGTGGTGGTGCGGTGGAGGTGTAGGTGTGGCCGGTCGGGGTGGTTGTTTCCACGCTGTGCCGGGGTGCGTCGACGGGTTTGGCGGACCAGCCGTCGGCTTCCTTGGCGTGGTTGCAGCGCTCACACAGCCCCTGCCCGTTGGCCAGGGTGGTGGGACCGCCCTCGGACCACGCGACGATGTGGTCGATGTGCCGGATCGGCGCGTCGCACCAGGGACCGCCGCAGAACGCGTCCCGGGCCATGACCATCCGCCGGATCCCGTCCGGGAACTTCCGCGCCCGCGAGTCCATGCCCAGCAACTGCCCATCCCCGGGCGCGGTGTACAGCCGCCGGATCCAGACATCCTCCACGCCGCCGACCTTCAGGTTCCGCAGCCTGACCTGTTTGGCCTGCTCGCGGGCGGTCTTCCAGCCCGGCTCCGTCCCGGCCGGCGGCGCCTTCTGCCCGGTTCCCGCACCAGGCGGAGCCTTCTGCCCGAAGCCGCTGCCCGGTGGACCGGACGGGTTCCGAGGCGGTGGGCTTTGGCCGGCTTGATTCCCACCGGTAGCGGCAGTGGCCCGCTCCTGCGGGTCTTGGGGCAGGCGGATCAGGTCGCGGGCGTACTGCGCCGGGACGATGCCGTAGCCGGTGAGCCAGGCCGGTTCCCTCTCGCCCTGCAGCAGCGCCCGGTCGGTCATCACCAGCTGGAGTTCCAGGGCGGCGGGGTCGGCGGTGGAACGGCCGGTGACGCGTTCAAACACGGTATCGGCCATCACCTGGCCGCGGGTCCGCGGGTCCCCGGCGTTGGCCAGCCGGTCCGCTTCCTGCTGCAGCGCGGCCATCACCGCGACCCCCTGCACCACCGGCAACAGGGTCCGGACCGAGACCATCACGTCCGGTTCGGGCCGGGAGGAGACATACCGGTCCGCTTCGGCCTTCGCGGCCCGCTTCACCACCGCGTGCGGGTCCAACCGGTAGGCGGCGCGTTTGGCTTCGGCCTCCAACTGCCGGTTCCCGAGCCCATGCAGGCGGTCCGGGTTCCCGGCCAGTTCCTCATCCACGACCGCCCGGTGCTCCAGGGTCAGGCAGTCGGTTTCCCTGACCAGGATCGCCGCCCGATGCTCGTTCAGTCTCCCCGCCCCGAGCGCCTGGAGCGTGTGCGGCATCTGGTTGACCAGCACCTTGGCCCGGCCCAGCAGCAAAGCGCCGTAGTTCGGTGACTCCCGGCGCGCCAACCCGACCTGCTTGGCGATCCCTTCACCCTGCCGGGCGGCGGGCACGCCCTTGGCGGCCCGCTCGGCACGGATCCGCTGATCCAAGGCGACCATGAGCCTGGCCTGCTCCGCGGCGATCGCGTCCTTGGCGTTCTCCCTGGCGGTGATCTGGTCCACCAACCCGGCCGCAGGCGCCCCCAGATCGACCGGCGGCAACGAAACCGCCAACCCGTTGACCACGGGCGGCCCGCCCGCGGGAACCGTCCCGCCGGCAGCCGGGGCCCCGGCGAACTGCACCGCGGCAGCCGCAGCCGCGGCGGGTGGTTCAGGTGCTGCCGGATCAACCATCAGTGCGTCTCAATCTTCAGCGCGCCCTTAAGAGGCACGGCATCGACTACGAACGGTCGCGAAACAAAGCCCGCCAACGCCACCAGGAAAACCCCACCCCGATAGCCAACGATTGGTACTGAACTGCTACTGAAAACAGCCTATAAGCCGGGTCGGACATTCTCGGGTCCGGGCGGAACTGCAGTCCAAGAGGCTGGAGAGCGGGGGCAGCCGGGATCCATGCGCAAGACAGGCTAAGTACCGGCACTACCTGTTTCGGCTCCCGGGACAGGACCGGCATACCCTCATCGGCATGGGTGCGCCCGAGAGAGAAGCTCGCCCGCAGGCAGCGGAACCTTAGGTTTCACCTGAGCGACCAGCGCAGCTCAACTGCTGGCGGGCGTGAGGTCGTAGTGCATCTCCACCAAATCGCCCAAGGCGCGGGTGGCACGAAGCCGGGCCGGCGCCGTCGTGCGTGAGACAGGTAGTAGCGGCTGGCCGCCGCCCAGCGCGACCGGGACCAGGGTGAGAATCAGTTCATCGAGAAGCCCGGCGGACGCGTATTGTGCAGCGAGCTGACCGCCGCCCATCAGCCAGATGTCTTTCTCCCCTGCGTCGGCGCAGATGCTCGGATGGAAGATATCGACGTCACCGCGCACAAACGTGATGTCAGCCCCGCTAACACCCGGCAGTTCATGGTGTGTGAAAACCCACGTGGGAGTTGAGCCGTAGGCCCAGGCATCCGGCGCCTGTTCCAGCAGGAATTTGTACGTCTCGGAGCCCATCACAATCACGCCGACGCGCTCCATAAACGTTTCGATGCTGTCCTGGACGCCGGCGGCGTCGTTGAACTGCATCAGCCAGTCAAGCTTGTTCCTGCGGTCGGCAATATACCCGTCCATCGAGCTGCCGACATAATAGATAGTCCGGGCCATGGGCCCATGCTAGCCAGCGGGAGTGTCTAGTGAAAGGCGGGCACGATCAGATAGATGCCGTAGCCCACAGCCACGGCAGCCACCGCGAAGCTCAGGTAAGCCAGGCCGCGGTAGGCGGGGCGGCGCGATTCAGGCGCGTCGGATGCCACGGCCAGCAGGCGAACGCCGAGGCCGTAGGAACCGACAACGAGCAGTGCCGAAACGAGGGTCGCGACGGCAACAATCAGAAATGCCAGCCAGTCGATGTTCATCGTTCCACCCCTTCATCGGTGCCGTCTTGGTTGCTTGTGGTCCCTATCTTGGCGGCCCGAGCGGCGGCCGCCGTAGCTTGCTTCCGGCCCGCTTGCTTAAGGCCCGCTTGCTTCCGGCCGGCTACCTGATCGGGTCGGCCTGCCTCTTCGGGGCTAGCCGTCGGCTCGAGGGGTCCTGCCGAAAGTGCGGCCAGCTGTTTGGCCCGCTTCTTGGCGGTGGCCTTGCGCTTCTTCTTCCGCTTGATCCTGACGATTTCACCGGCCTGATCGACGTCGCTGATGGCGTTGTCATGACCGATCTGGTTGCGTTTGGACCTTATGTACATCAGGCCGATCACCACCGCGCCGGCAACGGCGTCAATCACGACGCCAACCATCCCCAGGTGCGCAATGAACGCGGCCAGCGCGCCGATGCCGCCGGCCGCCGGCAGGGTCAGCAGCCAGCCGATGCCAATGCGCCCGGCGGTGTCCCAGCGGACCTTCGCACCCTTGCGGCCCAGCCCGGACCCGATCACCGAGCCGGAGGCTACCTGGGTGGTGGACAGCGCGAAGCCCAGATGGGACGAGGCCAGGATGGCCGACGCCGTGGAGGACTCCGCGGCGAAGCCCTGGGCGGGCTTGACCTCGGTCAAGCCGGAACCCATGGTGCGGATGATCCGCCATCCGCCGGAGTAGGTGCCGATGGCGATGGCGAGTGCACAGGACAGGATGACCCAAAACTCCGGGCCGGTGCCTGCGGCCTGGAAACCGCCCGCGATCAGCACCAGGGTGATGACGCCCATGGTCTTCTGCGCGTCGTTGGTTCCGTGTGCCAGGGCCACCAGCGAAGAGGAGAAGATCTGGCCGTAGCGGAAACCGCCGCGTTTGGGGCTGGAGGCGCTCTCGTCCCGTTTGGTGATCCAGTAGGCGAGTTTGGTCGCCAGATACGCCACGGTTCCGGCAATCAGCGGTGCCAGGATGGCCGGCAGCAGCACCTTGGACACCACCACGCCGTAGTCCACCGCTTGGAAGCCGGCGCCGACGATGGCAGCACCGATCAGCCCGCCGAAGAGGGCATGCGAGGAACTTGACGGCAGGCCCAGCAGCCACGTGATGATGTTCCACACGATCGCACCGATCAGCCCGGCAAAGATCATCAGCGGCGTGATTTGAATGCCGCCCTCGCCCTCGCGGATGAGTCCGCCCGACACGGTCTTGGCCACTTCCGTGGAGAGGAACGCGCCCACCAGGTTCAACACGGCTGCCAGTGCCACGGCAGTCTTGGGTTTGATTGCCCCAGTGGCAATTGGCGTGGCCATCGCATTCGCCGTGTCGTGGAAGCCGTTGGTGAAATCGAAGAACAGCGCCAGCACGACGACGAGCGCGACTATGAAGGTGAGGTCCACCTAGTTACCCAATCTTGTTGGAAGAATTCATCGTCAGTTCACCGGGCCGGGGTTGTGAACGCAACCTATCGGCGAACCGCCTTCCGATTGTAGAGCGCTGCCGAGGCCTCGCAAACCGGGCCGGGGGCGCCTGGGCTTGCCCGCCTCGGAGCGCCGCAGTACAACGGTGGGATGGACGCGAAAACTGCGACGTGGATCACGGCCTACCGGCAGGCGTGGGAGACCAACGATCCGGACCAGATCGGAGCCTTGTTCACCACCGACGCCGAGTACCGGCCCGACCCGTGGACGGCGCCGTGGCGCGGTCGGGACAACATTGTCCGGGAGTGGCTGGCACGCAAGGACGAACCGGACGCCGCGACGTTCGAGTGGCACGAAGTCGCGGTGGCCGACGGCGTTTCCGTGGTGGAGGGAACGACGGTGTATCGGGATGGACCCACGTACAGCAATCTGTGGGTGATCCGCCTCGACGGCGAAGGCCACGCGACGCATTTCACCGAGTGGTGGATGGACCAGTCGAACGCCTCCTGACGCCGTACGGTCGAGCCGGCCGCAGCCGTGGAATCACCCCGTGCATCAACTGCTCGTGGATCAACTCGTGGATCAACCAGCGCCCGGGGTCGTAAGCTCGGGGAATGGCGAGATACTTCGACGTCCACCCACAGAACCCACAACCCCGGTCGATTGGCCAGATTGTGGACCTTGTCCGGTCCGACGCTTTGATCGTGTATCCGACCGACTCCTGTTATGCGTTCGGTGCCCAGTTGGGCAACCGGGACGCCCTGGACCGGATCCGGACCATCCGCCAACTGGACGGCAAGCACCACTTCACCCTTGTCTGCAAGGACTTTGCCCAACTGGGCCAGTTCGTGCACATCGACAACAAGGTCTTCCGCAGTATCAAGGCGGCCACGCCCGGCAGCTACACCTTCATCCTGCCGGCCACCAAGGAAGTTCCCCGCCGGTTGCTGCACCCGAAGAAAAAGACGGTCGGTGTCCGTATTCCGGCCAACAACGTAGTCCAGGCCATCCTGACGGAACTGGGCGATCCGCTGCTTTCCAGCACGCTGCTGCTGCCAGGAGAGGACGAACCGATGACCCAGGGCTGGGAGATCAAGGAGCGGCTGGAGCATGTGGTGGACGCGGTAGTGGACGCCGGCGACTGCGGCTCCGAACCGTCCACCGTCGTCGACTTCTCCAGCGGCGCCGCCGAGGTGGTCCGCCACGGCGCCGGCGACCCGTCACGGTTCGAGTAGGCCGGGTCAGTCCTTCTTGCGCGCCCTGCTGGGCTGGACCCGCGGTGGCTCGCCCGGCATCTTCGGATAGTCCGGCGGGAACGGCATCTCCCCCAGTCCGGCGGCGAGGTCGCGTTCCCACCACTGCAGCAGGACGTCGATCTTGCCCGGGTTATCGTGCATTTTCGCCCAGGGGTCACCGGTTGACTTCAGGCGGTCCGGCACCGTGGCAATGGTGAAATTCTTCGGGTCCGCCGTCTCCAGCTCGTCCCAGTCGATCGGACAGGAAACCGAGGCGTGTGGCAGCGCCCGCGGGCTGTAGGCACCGGCCATGGTCCGGTCGCGGTTGGCCTGGTTGAAGTCCACGAAGATCCGCTCGCCGCGCTCCTCCTTCCACCAGGAGGTGGTCACCTGCTTCGGCATCCGCCGCTCAATCTCGCGCGCGGCCGCAATAACGGCGTGGCGCACATCCAGGAATTCGTGCGTTGGTTCAATCGGGGCGAACATATGCAGCCCGCGGTTGCCGGACGTCTTGATGAAGGCCTCAAGTCCGGCCTCGGCCAGCACCGACCTCAGCTCGATGGCCACCGGGATGGCATCGTCGAAGGACGTCCCCGGCTGGGGATCGAGGTCGATGCGCAGCTGATCGGGGTTGTCGGAGTCCTCGGCCCGGGAAGGCCACGGATGGAACACCACGGTGTTCATCTGGACCGCCCACACGGCGGCGGCAGGCTCATCGAGCACCAGTTGCGGGTGCGATCGGGCGCTCGGATAAACCACCATCACCGAACGGACAAAGTCCGGAGCACCCTTGGGCGGATTCTTGGAGAAGAACTGCTCGCCGTCGATCCCGTCGGAGAACCGTTGCAGGGACACCGGGCGGTCGCCGTTGGCGCGGATGAATGCCTCCCCCACTTCGGCGATGTAGCGCGCCAGATCCAGTTTGGTGATGCCGAGGTCGGGCCACATCACGCGGCTCGGGCTGGAGATGCGTACCTCACGCTCACCGTGCGGTCCATCGACCGTCAGCGTTGTTTGTTCGCTGGCCATGGGAACACCTAAACATACACATGTGTCTTCTGGCGAGGGCATGATGGGAGCATGCAAGTCCGCGAGTCACATGTGTCCATCGACGTCGGCCAGAGCACTGTCTCCGGCGTCTATGCCCGGCCGGATGCCCCGGTGGCCACGTTGGTGGTGGCCCACGGCGCCGGTGCCGGCATGGATCACCCGTTCCTGTCCGGCTTCACCCGCGCATTGAACGACGACGGCGTTGCCACCTTGCGCTTCAATTTCCCCTACCGGGAGGCCGGCAAGCGGTTCCCGGACCGGCCGCCGGCCGCCATCGAGGCCTGGCGGGCGGCCATGCAGGAAGCTGCCGCACGTTCCGACGGCGAGCCGCTGTGGGCGGCCGGGAAATCCTTCGGCGGCCGGATGGCGTCCATGGCCGTTGCGGAGGGCATGCCCGCCGCCGGCCTGGTCTACCTGGGCTATCCGCTGCACCCGCCGGGGAAGCCGGAGAAGCTCCGCGACGAACACCTGTACGGCCTGACGCTGCCGATGCTCTTCCTGCAGGGCACCCGGGACACCTTCGCCACCCGCGAACTGCTCGAATCCGTCGTCGACCGGATCGGGCCGAACGCAGTTCTGGACTGGCAGGAAGGCGGCGACCATTCCTTCAGCGTGAAGGGCCTCAAACATTCAGCGGACGACGTCGGCGCCTCCTTGGCAGCGCCCGTGACGGAATTCCTGCGCTCACACCGCTGACGTTCAGCGGCACCCGGACCGTCTTCAGCACACAGCCGGGGCTACGACTGATCGATATCGACAATGGTGTCGATCGTCCGCTGGGAGGTTATTGGATCCGCATGACGGTGGGCAACCTTCCACTGGCCGTCCTCCTTCCGGAACACCGTCGTGACCCGCAGTGATACCGGGAGCATATCCCCGGAGCCGCCGACCTTCGCGCGGGTCCGCTCGATTTCCACCATGTAGGCCAAGTCCGTCCCGGCGTACGCGGTCACCCGCTCGAACCGATTGGGTTCGCCCTCCCTGAGCAAGGAAGCCGCACGCTCCATGGTCTGCTCGATCTGGTCCCTGCCCCGGGCGGGAGGGCCAAGCGGATTTGCGAGCGTCACGTCGTCCTGGCTCGAAAACAGTTCCTCCTGGAGCGCAGGGTCCCCCCGGACGAACGCATCCAAGGCGTGATGGTAGCGCTCAACGATCGGATCAAGACCGGACCAAGACATGATTCCTCCTGCTACCGCCTCCGGCCCAAGGCCGTCGGCGCTGGTGGGCCGTTGACACGGCCATGGTCCCACCGGCCACCCAGACACGTCCATCACTCCGGCGCGGATGCTGCCTCCGCCGATGAGGCGCCTCGCTGCCAGCGGCGGAACGCCAATCCGGATGGTCTTCCCCGCACGCTCGGCGAGCGCACGGCCGATGCGGGTCTCCTAGCCGGGGCCTTGTCCGGGGACTACGCTGGGCAGGCAGAGGGCGCGATGCCTTCGGTCCCCTGGCGCAGCGTGTCCCTGAGGAAGGTTCCAATGACCGAGCGAAGCAGCGGACACACGCTGGAGTTGGAAACCATGCTGGAAGCACCATGCGAGCGGGTCTTCCGCATGCTGACGGAACCGGCCGAGCTGGCGAAATGGTGGGGACCCGAGGGCTTCACCACGCCCGAGGCCACGCTCGACCCACGACCAGGCGGCGGCTACCGCCTGACCATGCAGCCGCCCGGCGGCGAGCCGTTCCACCTCGCCGGTGAGTTCCTCGAGATCGATCCGCCGCGCCGCCTCGTCTACACCTTCCGGTGGGAGGAACCAGCGCCCGACGACCGAGAAACGATCGTCACGCTTTCCCTTGACCCCCGGGGCGGCCACACGTGGATCAGACTCGCCCAGGGCGAATTCGCAACCGACGAACGGATCGCCCTGCATCGGGCCGGCTGGACGGAAGCCCTCGGGAAGCTCGCACAGGTCATAAACTCCAGCGTCTGACGCGCCCGCCGCGTCGCGGCATCGAAAGAGCCCCGTGCCCACAGCGGGTGTTCCTGCCCTGGCATCCCCCCGCCGCGGGTGAACCGTCCCAGGCCTACACTGGCGTCATGGACGAACGCCCGCGGGTCCTCGTGGTCGAAGACGATGTGCCGCTGGCCTCCATGCTCGGGGAGCTGCTGCGGGAAGAAGGCTACGACGTCGAAACCGCACACGATGGTCAGCGGGCGCTTCATCTGGGCCTGACCCGCGAGTTTGACGTGCTGCTCCTTGACCGGGGTTTGCCGGCCATCGAGGGACTTGATGTGCTGGTACGGCTGCGCCGCAAGGGCGTGTCGACGCCCGCCTTGGTGCTTTCCGCCCTCGGCAACCCCGCGGACAAAGTGGAGGGCTTGGACCGGGGCGCCGAAGACTACCTGGCCAAGCCGTTCGACGTCGGAGAATTGCTGGCGAGGTTACGGTCTCTACTGCGCCGTGGCAGCACCGCGACCGCGCTCCTGCGGGTGCCCGGCGGGCAGCTGGACGTCGGCGGACGGACCGTGACCCGGACAGGCGGCGACGTGCTGGTACTCTCTGAACGCGAAGGCGACCTGCTGGAACAATTTGCGCGTCGGCCGACCCAGATCTTCGGGCGCGAAGACCTGCTGCTCAGCGTCTTCCCCGAGGCGGCAGACCCGGGTGTGGTGGACACCTACGTCCACTACCTCCGCCGCAAACTGGGACGTGACGTGGTGCTGACAGTGCGCGGGGTCGGCTACCGGCTCGGAGTCATCGGGTGAACACCAGGGACGAAGCCGAGCTGCGGCGGGCCGCGCGACGGCTGGCCGCCGGATTCGCAGCACTGATGGTAGTGCTGCTGGCCATCGTCGGGCTCCTGGTCTACGGGCTGGTGGCAGCCTCGGCCGCCGAGTCCGTCAGGCACACCCTGGACGAGGCAGTCCGGGTCCGGGAAGCGCACCAGGCGCCGCCGGGGGTCTATGTGGTGATCTACCACGACGGCGCAGCGGAGGTCTCGCGTGACATGCCGCCCGGGTTACCCGACGTGGCCGCGATCGAACACGTCGCGCTGGGTTCCGGACCGCTGGAGGGCAGGGTCGAGAGCGGCGGGCATTCGTATGCCGTGCGCACCGAGCTGGTCGGCGGCCGGGTGGTGCAAGCGGCCGTGGACGAACAAGAGAGCCAGGAAGAGCTGCAGCGCCTGCTGCTGGCCCTGCTTCTCTCCGGTGTTGCCGCTGCCGCAGTGTCCGCGGCAGCCGGTGTGTTGATGGCCCGCCGGGCCATGCGGCCGATGGCCGAGGCTTTGGCCATGCAGCGCCGGTTCGTGGCGGACGCGAGCCACGAACTCCGGACCCCGCTGACGGTGCTCAGCACCAGGGCACAGCTGCTGCGCCGCCGGCTGGACCGGACAGATACCCCCGCCACCGGACCGGAAGTCGCCGGTGCGGTGGACGGAATCGTGGAGGATGCCCGGCAACTGGCCGAGATTCTGGAGGACCTGCTGATCTCTGCCGACCCCCGGGAGACCCAGTCAATCGAAAGGGTGCAGCTGCAGGCTGAAGCGGATGCGGCTGTGGCAGCGCAACAGCCGGAGGCGGCCCGCAGGGGGCTGGAGCTTCTCCGGAGCGGCGAGCGTGACGCGGTATCCGTGGACGGTTCTGCGGTGTCGTTGCGCAGGGCGGTCACTGCCCTGATTGCCAACGCTCTGGACCATGCCCGCAGGACGGTGCGCGTCGAGGTCCAACGTCAGGGGCGCCATGCCGTGGTTCGGGTCGTTGACGACGGCGAGGGTTTCCCTCCAGGCGCGGAGGCTTGGTCCTTTGAACGCTTCGCCAGCTCCCGGACCAGCGAATCGGGCCAGCGGCATTACGGGCTTGGACTCGCCTTGGTGGCCGAAATTGCCGTCCGGCACGGCGGCTCTGTTCGCATCGAGTCCGCCGCCGGCCAGGGTGCGACGGTCGCCATGGAGCTGCCGCTGGCCCGCACGTCCGCGACGGCGGACAAGGACGGCTAAGAATCCTCAAAGAATGCAGGCGGACGATGGGAAACAGGAATCGTTCGACTCCGGCAGGAGGAAACCATGCGCGCAGCAGCAGGAGGAAAACGGCTGGCGCTGGCGGTCAGTGCCTCTGTGGGTTTGGGCAGTGTAGCGGCCGCCGGCATCGGCGCCAGCGTCGCCTATGTGCACACCCAACAAGCAGCGTCCGCCTATGGCGCGAGTCAAACCGCCGGGCCGCAGGACAGTTCGGGGTCACCGGACGTATCCGGCCCGCAGGGTAATTCCGGGTCGCAGGGATTCACGGGGGAATCCGACGACGGCGGTCAGGGCACCTATGTGCCGGGAGACGGTAACAACAGCGGTGGCCTCAGCCAGCAGGCACCGCCCCTCCAGGTACTGCCGGGAACCGGCAGCTCCCCGCACACGAATTCTTCCGGGTCCTGACGTGGTTGGCACGCGCACCTGGACGGTCTGGGGGTTGCAGGCCGTGGTCGTGACCGAGTCGGCCTCCGCACTGGAGGCGGCCGTGCAGCTGGTGCAGCAGGTGCTCCGGGAGGTGGACGAGGCGTGCAGCCGGTTCCGCCCGGATTCCGAACTGATCAGGCTGGCCGGCCGGCTGGCGGACGGAAGCGATGTGAGCGAACTGCTGGCCCTGCTGGTGGCCCGGGCCCTGCGCGCTGCCGCATGGACAGACGGGGACGTAGACCCGACCCTAGGCAACGATCTGTCCGCTCTTGGCTACGACCGTGACTTCGCCCAGCTCAAGTCCGCTGCCGGCATGCCGGCGGCCGAGCTTGCCTTGTCGGTTCCGCGCCGGCCCGGCTGGCTACGCCTGCAGCTGGACGGGCGGCACCTGCGGGTTCCGGCAGATTTGCAACTGGATCTGGGAGCCTCGGCGAAGGCTGTGGCGGCAGACCTGGCCGCGGCGAAAGTCAATGCAGCGCTCGGTTGTGGAGTGCTCGTCTCGCTGGGCGGCGATCTGGCCACCGCAGGCCCCGCCCCCGGCGACGGCTGGGAGATTCTGGTCCAAGACGCCGAGGTTGATCCCCGGCAACAGGTCCTCCTGCCCGCCGGTGCCGCGATGGCGACCTCCAGCACGCAGAAGCGGCGCTGGGAGCAGAACGGCCGGACACTGCACCATATCCTTGACCCGCGCTTTGGTCTGCCGGCCGAACCAGTCTGGCGCAGCGTGACCGTGGCGGCCGGGTCCTGCCTGCGGGCCAATGCGCTCAGCACGGCCTCGGTCGTACGCGGCCACGATGCCCTCGGCTGGCTGCGCTCCCTGCAGGCTCCGGCACGGCTGGTAGACCGCAGGGGCAACGTCATGATGACCGGTTCCTGGCCGGAGTCCCCGTATGCACCTGCCGAGGAGATGGCACATGAATGAGGCACTCTGGGCCCTCGGCCGCGCCAGCGGGGCAGTATCGCTGGGTCTGTTCACCCTGTCCGTGGTGCTGGGCATCCTGGTCCGCTCCGGCCGGCCACTGTTGGTCCTGCCGCGGTTCTCGCTGGCTTTGGTGCACCGCAACATTGCCTTGCTCGCGGTCGTGTTCCTGGGCCTCCACGTTGGCTCGCTGCTGCTGGACCCCCTCGCACAGTTGCGGGCGCTCGACGTGGTGGTTCCGTTCGTGGGCGAGTTCAAGCCGTTCTGGCAGGGGCTGGGCACGGTGGCACTGGATCTGGCGGTGGCGATAGCGGTCACCAGTTTGCTGCGCCGCAGGCTGGGACCGCGCGTCTTCCGGGCCGTGCACTGGGCCAGCTACGCCCTCTGGCCGGTGGCCATGGCCCATGCGGTGGGGAACGGCACCGACGGAACGAGCGGGTGGTTTCTCGGTACGGCACTGGCAGCGTTCGGCGCTGTTGGTGCGGCGGTCCTGTGGCGGATGTCCGCAGGCTTCATCGAAACGGCACGGAGCAGGCAGGAGAGCAGGGCATGAAGACCTCGGCAACTATGGCTGGCCCGGAAACCGGCACCGGACCGGGCGGAACTAATCGGCTTTTTGCCGCCGGCGAGTACGCCGGCTTCAGCAGCCACCTCCACACCTACGGCCCGCTGGCCGCGGACCAGGCTGCGCCGGGGCTGATCGAGGAGCTGGAATTCTCAGGCCTGACCGGACGCGGCGGGGCAGCCTTCCCGGTGTGGCAAAAAATGGCGGCAGTGGCCGCCGGGCACAGCGCCGTCGTCGTCGCCAATGGCGCCGAAGGCGAGCCGCTGAGCTTCAAGGACCAGATGCTGCTGCAGCACGCGCCTCATCTGGTCATCGATGGGTTGCTGGCTGCCGCCGCCGCCGTGCGGGCCACCCGGCTGTACCTCTACACCGGAGAGGCTGGGCTTGCTCCGGTGCGGCGTGCGGTGGCCGAGCGCTCCGATGCCCGGAAGATCCGGCTTGTGCAGGCTCCGGACACCTTCGTGGCCGGGGAAGCCAGCACGGTGGTGAATGCGATCCGCACGGGTACCGCGCTGCCGCTGGACCGGACCCAGCGGCTGAGCGAGACCGGGCTGCGCGGACGGCCCACGCTGGTGCACAACGTGGAGACTCTGGCACACATCGGGCTGATCGCCCGCTTCGGCGCCGACTGGTTCCGGAGCGCCGGCACCGGCCGGGATCCGGGCACCCGACTGGTCAGCGTGAGCGGTGACGTGGCCGTTGCCACCGTACTGGAGGTGCCCGGGGATGCCCCAGTGGAAGATATCCTGCTCGCCGCCGGCACCGAGCCTGCGTCACTATCCGCGGTGCTGGCCGGCGGCTACCACGGCCAATGGACAGGCCCGTCCGGGGCAAACCTGTCGGCCTCCGGGCCGGAGCCGCAAACTATCCGTCCCGGCGCCGGAGTCCTGTTCGCTGTGGGCCGTCACCACTGCGGCCTGGCCGCAACCGCACAGATCATGCGCTACTTAGCATCCCAATCCGCCGGGCAGTGCGGGCCATGCCGGTTCGGGCTGCCCGCCCTGGCCACGGCATGGGAACAACTTGCCGCCGGGGAGGGCTCGCCTCGGTTGCTGCCGGAACTGCAGCGCCTGGGTTTGCTGACCGCCGGCAGGGGAGCGTGCCACCACCCCGACGGTACCGTGCGGATGGCTGCCAGCGCCTTGGAGCTCTTTGCCCCGGATGTCCGCCTGCATCTGGCTGGTCGCTGCAACAGACAGGAGGCAGCGTCGTGAGCCGGACGAACCTGCACATCGACTGGACCCGCTGCGACGGGCGCGGTCTGTGCACCGAACTGCTGCCGGATCTGCTCGTTCGCGATGACTGGGGCTACCCCCTGGCCGCCGATCCGTCTTTGGACGACAAATCCAATATTCCCCTCGGTCGGGACGACGAACCCGCCGCGGCGGAGGCGGCGGCGCTGTGTCCGCGGCTCGCGCTGGCTGTCCGGCGGCGCCGGCCCTGATCTTTCCTCATCGCCGCGCCGCCGCGCCCACGGCACTTGAGGGCACGGGGTCGTGGCGCAGGTAGTCGCGCCGGAAACGTCCGGTGCCGCCGGTCAGCGCCCGAAGCTCGATGGCGTAGCGCAGCAACTCCTGCTCGGGAACTTCGGCGCTGATTTCGGTGCCCTCCCCGTCCGCTGAGTCCGATCCGGTCAACCGGCCGCGCCGCGCGGACAGGTCGCTCATGACGGTCCCCACATAGTCGTCGGGAACCGTGATGGTCACGGCGGAAACCGGCTCGAGCAACTGGATGCGCGCCGCAGCAGCGGCCTCGCGCAAAGCCAGGGCCCCGGCAGACTGGAAGGCAGCGTCGGAGGAATCGACGCTGTGGGTCTTGCCACCCACCAGCGTCACGCGGATGTCGACCACGGGGAACCCTGCCCAGACACCCTTTTCCATCTGCGACCGCACACCTTTTTCTACCGCAGCGATGTACTGGCCGGGGATCACTCCCCCGACGATCTTGTTCACGAACTCGAACCCGCCCCCTTGCTGGAGCGGTTCGACCTCGATGTCGCAGATGGCGAACTGGCCGTGCCCGCCGGATTGCTTGACGTAGCGTCCGTGCCCGGGGGCCGCCGCCGCGAACGTTTCCCGCAGCGGCGTGACCACGTCGACCGTCTGCACCTTCACGCCCTGTCCGCGCAGCCGGTCGAGCACCACCTCGGCGTGGGATTCGCCCATGCACCACAGGATGAGCTGGTGCGTCTCCGCGTTGCGCTCCACCCGCAGCGTCGGATCACCCGCGGACACCTTGGCCAGGCTCTTTGCCAACGCGGCTTCATCGTTGCGTGTGGCAGCCTCGACCGCCACGGGCAACAGCGGCTCCGGCATCACCCACGGCTGGATCAGCATCGGGTGATCTCTCCCGGACACGGTGTCCCCGGTCTCGGCGGTGCCGATCTTCGTCAACGCGCAGATGTCTCCGGCGACGCAGTAGGACACCGCCCGCAAGGTCGCGGCGGCCGGGGCGTGCAGATGGGTGACCCTCTCGTCACTGTCATGGTCGGCATGGCCGCGGTCGGCGAGCCCATGCCCGGAGACATGGATGGCCGAATCATCCCGCAGGGTTCCCGAGAACACCCGCACCAGGGATACCCGGCCCAGGAATGGATCTGTGCTGGTGCGGACGATTTCGCCGGCGAGCGGTCCGTCCGGATCACAGCGCAGCGGGGTGCTTGGCGAACCGTAAAGGCCCGTCACCGGCGGCGCGGGACGTTCCAGCGGGGAAGGGAAGGCCCGCCGGAGCATCTCCAGCAATTCGGCAACGCCCAGTCCCGTTTCCGACGACGTGGCCAGCACCGGGTAGAACGAGCCTCGGGCGACGGCAGTCTCCACGTCGGACAAGAGAACATCAAGCCCAATGTCCTCGCCGCCCAGATAGCGGTCCATCAGGGACTCGTCTTCGCTCTCCGCGATGATGCCTTCGATCAGCGCGCTGCGGGCCTCCTCGGCAGCCGCCAACTCCCCAGCATCCGCGGGGCGGAAGACCGGTTGACGTTCCCCTTCCGGGTACTCCGACACGGTTCCGGAAAGCAGCCCATGCAGCCCGGAAACCGCAGCCCCGCTCCGCACCGGCAGGTACAGCGGTTGCACCGACTCGCCGAACGCGCGGCGGCAGTCGGCCAGCGCCGCTTCGAAGTTGGCCCGTGGGTGGTCCAGTCGGCTGATCGTCACCGCCCTCGGCATCCCGACGGCGGAGCATTCTTCCCACAGCGCGACGGTCGCCGCATCGATGCGATCGACGGCGGACACCACGAACAGCGCGCCGTCAGCGGCGCGGAGACCGGCCCGCAGTTCACCCGTGAAGTCCGAGTAGCCCGGGGTGTCGAGGAGGTTGATCTTGACGTCGTCGTACATAAAAGGGAGAACGGACAGCACCACGGAACGCTGCTGGTGGATCTCTGACGGATCCGAATCGCTGACGGTGGTGCCCTCCAGAATCGAGCCCATCCGGTTGGTGGCGGCCGTTGCCACGAGCATGGCCTCGGCGAGCATTGTTTTGCCGGACCCGGAGTGCCCTACCAACACCACGTTGCGGATTTGCTCGGGCCGGGAGACCGTGGCCGAGGCAGAACCCTCCGCGCGCCGCAGATCGGTGCTCCGCCCCGATCCCTTTGCCAAGCCGTTGGCGGATTTCCCGGACATGAGCGCCTCCTGGCGTCGTAGGCATCCTCGTCCCTGCACACTCGCGTGCTGTTATCTGATTCGACACCACGAAGGGGTTCAGCGGCAAGGGTTGGACCGCTTCGCTGTGCAAACAAGAGGGCGCCGGGCGCCAGCGCCGAGGCTTTTCGCGGCCGCCGGCTAGTGCAGCCCGCCGGCGCCGCCCGGCATGCCGGCCTTGATCAGCTCCATGACGGACGAGTCCGCCAGGGTGGTGACATCTCCGATCGGCCTGTCCTGCGCCACGTCCTTGAGGAGCCGGCGCATGATCTTGCCGGAACGGGTTTTAGGCAGCTCGGCCACCACATGATCTGCCGCGGCCTCGCGATTTTGCCGATTTCCTTGGCCACATGCTTCCGCAACTCCTGCACGACCTCGGGTCCGCCGTCGCCCGCCTCGCTGCGCAGGATGGCGAAGGGGACGATGGCCTGCCCGGTGGTCTCGTCCAGGGCGGCGACAACCGCGGCTTCGGCGACGATTGGATGGGCGCACAAGTCGGCGCCACCGGTGCACGCCAAGGCGCGTGATGCGGAACGTCAGCTGATCAGTATTCGCCCTTGATCACGAAGTAGGAGCCGCGGATAACGCCTGCCAGCTTTGATTTCTGTCGGGCGAACTTGAACCCTGAGAGCTCCTCTGGAATTTCCATGCCTTCCGCCAGTTTGAATCCGACGGCTCGCTTCCCGCCGTCCTCGATGCTGTACATGACGTTAATCGAGAGCCCCGACTCGTAGAACACGTAATCCATCCGCAGTCCGTCGACTTCGAAGCCAGTTGCTTCGAGGGCGCGGGAGCCGATGACGATGTCGCGCTCTTCCTTGAGGATGCGGCTGACCCGGTCGATCACCTCCGGAGCCTCGTTTACCGGGCTGACCGTGAAAACATGGTCGTACTTGTTGCTGTAGTAGCGTGCCTCGTTGGCACGCAACCCTGCAAGTGCCTCCGCGACCGGGGACGATTCCAGGCCCACAGTAGAAACGTTCTTAAAGTCGACAACGTGCGGCATGGCTCCCCCTGATGAGATGTCTTGGACCAACGAGCGTTCTTGCGGTTGATCCACGGTACAACGACCCAAACCGTAGACCATCAACGGAAACGCAGTCGGACCGGGTGCGTCACCGTGGCACTGGGTCATTGGCCGAGCCAGGTGACGAAAGTGTTCGTCGGCTGGACATTGGTTGACATGATTTCTCTCCTTCAGAGATGTTGATGCGCGGTTACGGAGGAGTTCTCCGGGCCGCCGGGACCGAGGCGTCGGTGGATTCAGGGTTCAGCAGCAAAATCGCGCCGGTAAGGAAGCACAGGGCTCCCACGAGTGTGCCGAGATTGGACAGCTGGGCGTTCCAGATATCGCCGCTCGACGGTATGACGTAGGCCGCGGCCGCCGAGATGCCGAACGCAACAGAGCCGGCCATGTTGATCACCCCGATCTTCCATGCGCGAGTCCTGTGACCGCCGGAAAGGGCGCCGCGACCGGCATCCCGCAACGCCACGCCGCTTGCAACGAGGAAGGCGGCTGAACCCAAGGCGTCGGGTCGCCACACCCGTTGGTCGGTCAGCTCCGCACCGAGATTGACCCACATTGCGTTTGCCGTACTCCAGTTGAACCACAACGTGCCGGCGAGTTGAACCGCGCCAGCGAGCCAGCCGAGATTCCGCGGCGCCCAAACCCAAAACGAATGCCGCGCGGCACCCAGGGCCGGGAGCCCGTCAACGGCTTCGCGGTACTGCAGGAACGCCGCGCTGGTGAAGAACAGCGAACCGACGAAAAACGTGGCTGCACCCATGCGCAAGCCCACGGCCTCGGCGTATGACGGCACCGCCCCCAAGGCGAACAGGCTTGAGCCGATGATGAACAACCAGGCGATCCACCGGCCCCGCCGGGCCGAATGGTCCGCCTTCGAGCTGTCAGTTGGATGGTCGGCCCTCGAGGGAGCCCGATGTTGGACGCTGCCTACATCGCCAGGCACAACGGACGTCATCGAGCCCGTGGCCGGGACCGGGAGCACATTGGTGATCACGAAGGCCACCGCCACAGCCACCACCACCTGGGGTGTTACGGCCACCCCGTCCACTCCCAGGAGTAGCGTGGCCAGCAGCGTCGCCGTCAATGGCAGCCGCAGCATGGCTGCGCACATGGCTCCCATGCCCATGCCGATCCCTGCCGCGAGATTCATTCCGGGCAGCCCACTCGCAGCAATACCAAGCGCCGCACCGATGAACATTGAAGGGAACACGGGGCCGCCACGAAATGCACTCAGCGAGAGCCCGTAGACCAAAGCCTTACAAACGACCAGCAGGACCAGCACAGCAAGCGAGTAACCCGCGGCGTTTTCGACCAGTTCCGGAAGCGCGTCCTGCCCGGAGAACAGCACCTGCGTGAAGCTTTGCCCGGAGATTAACTGGTACGCCATCGCGGTCAGTCCGATCAGCAAGCCGAGCGCAGACGTCACCAACACCCGGTTTAGGTGCACGAGAGGACGAAGCGACAGCCCGACCCATCGGATCAGCCATCCCAACAGCGCGCCGGCGGCGCCCATGACCACCGCCCAGCCCAACGTGGCCACTGTCGGCGGCACCGCAGGCGGCACCACGGGCAGCGCCAGCGAGAAGCTGCCCAACCCGGTCCAGCCGTCCAGACCGACGAACACCAGTGCCCCGACGCCGGAGGCGAGCAGGCCGGGCAGGGCCATCAGGCTCAGGGTCATTCCCCCGATCCCTGCGGCCTCCATGATCAGGAATGCGCCGAGCACGGGAGACCCGAGCAGGGTACTGATCGCCGCGAAACTGCCAGCCGACGCCATGATCGTCAGTGCCATCGGAGGGGCGTCCTTCTTCACCAGGTGCACCGCCAACGCCCCGAGGCCGCCACCTATCGCGATCAGCGGCCCCTCGGGCCCGAGCACCGCACCCAGGCTGAGCGTGGTCAGCGCCGCGAGGACGATGCCCACGAGCTCACGTCCGCTGGGCGGGCTCCCGCCCGTCTTAAATCCGAAGGCAGGTGAGTGGCCCCCGGTCCCCGGCAGATACCGGATGGTCAACGCGGTCAACAGCCCACACAGCACCAACCACGGAACCGGCCACCACGCGGGAGCCGGACCCCCGAAGACTTGATTTGGCAGCCCGACGAAGACGAACTGCTGGACTGCGGCGACCAAAGCGAGAAAACCGTACGCAAGGACCGAGATGGGAACGCCCAAGACCGCCGCCAGCACGAGCGCAGCAATGTACGGCCTGGACCGAATCACGACCATCGGGTCCAGACCGGACGGCGACGCGGCTGGCTCGCTCACGCCCGACACCCTGGCACGCCAGTGACGATCCGGGTCACCCCGAGCGTCCTCCCTCCGGTTCGGGCCGAATGGCAAACGGGGGCGCAGACGACTGAGGGAACGGTTTCCGTGTGCCCCCGGGAACAGTTGAGCATCACTTCTCCTTCCGCTGGCCGTCCGCTAGAGGGCAGGAGCCGTTAGTCAGATCTCACGCGCGAGTGAGGCTGGTCAGTCGGCCTGTTCGCCAAGCTAGCGGTTCCGGTTGGGGCTGCCTTCACCCGAAGCGGGTGAAATCGAAGGGAAAATCACCGGCGGCCTGCGCGGACGTCGAACTGAATGAACTCATGCACTGCCGCGTCGAGGTCGATTGGCGGCGACGTGGCCGGGCGAGCTGATCCAGCACGGGGGTGGCGTTCCTGGCCACCGCTGGCGAACCTGACCGCCGCTGGCGAAGCTTGTGGAGCTGTGGAAGGGCCGGGCGGCAACAGCCGCGGCCGCCAACAAAAATGGGCCCCATGGGGCCCAGACAAAGACAATACGTGCCCGAGGTGGGATTCGAACCCACACGAGTTTCCCCGCCGCATTTTGAGTGCGGTGCGTCTGCCGTTCCGCCACTCGGGCATGCACCGGCTGCAAAAGTCGATCGTCCACACTGTGAAAACCGTCATGCTGCTTGGTGCGCGAATCTACTCTACATGCAGATAGGCTATTTCACGGAACCGACGCCATGGTGAATGGCAACGAAACAGTCTAGGAGCGCCAGTGCCTGAACAAACCGAGTCTGCCCCCGCTCGCCGCGTCGTCGTAGCGGAGGACGAGACACTGATCCGCTTGGACATCGTCGAGATCCTCCGCGGTGAGGGTTACGACGTCGTTGGCGAAGCCGATAATGGCGAAAAGGCTGTTGAGCTGGCCCAGGAACTGAAGCCGGACTTGGTCCTGATGGATGTGAAGATGCCGGTGATGGACGGGATCACCGCCGCGGAGCAGATCGTCAAGGCCCGTATTGCCCCGGTGGTGCTGCTGACCGCGTTCAGCCAGAAGGAACTGGTGGAGCGTGCCCGCGACGCCGGTGCCATGGCCTACGTGGTGAAGCCCTTTACGCCAGCGGATCTGATTCCGGCCATCGAGATCGCACTGTCCCGACACGATGAGATCACCGCGCTGGAATCCGAGGTGTCCGACCTGCAGGAACAGTTCGAGACGCGGAAGCTGGTGGAGCGCGCCAAGAGCCTGCTGATCACCAAGATGGGTCTGACCGAGCCGGAGGCGTTCCGGTGGATCCAGAAGACGTCGATGGACCGCCGCCTGAGCATGCGCGAAGTCGCCGAGACGATTATCAACCAGGTGAACTAGCCGGGTCTCCACGCGGCCGCGAGCGGCGTTGGTCGACCACCGATGTGAACGGGCGGCCTTGGTCGACCACCGATGTGAACGGGCGGCCTTGGTCGACCACCGATGTGAACGGGCGGCCTTGGTCGACCACCGATGTGAAAGAACGGGCTCCGGAAATCTTCCGGAGCCCGTTTCTCTATGGAGCAGCTAGGATACCGGCCACGGTCCGACCTTTTCGGGGCGCGGGTGCGAGTGTCCGTTGAGCACTTCGCCGGCATCGGCCAGGTCTCCCACCCGGTGGACCTTGAGCGAGTTGGTGGAGCCGGCCTTGCCGGGGGGCGAACCGGCGGCGATGACCACCAAGTCGTCGATCTCCACTAGGCCTCGTTCGTAGAGGATCCGGTCTACCTGGGCGGTCATTTGATCGGTGTGCTCCACGAATTCGACGACGAGCGGCTGGATCCCCCACGTCAGCGAGAGCACGTTCAGCGTGGATTGCAGCGGGGTGAAGGCGTACACCGGCCGGCCGGGACGCAGCCGGCTCAACCGTCGGGCCGAGTCGCCGGACTGGGTGAAGGTACAGATGTACTTGGCATCCAGCTGGTCGGCAATCTGCACGGCCGCCCGGGTGATGGCGCCGCCGCGGGTCTTTGGCTGGCTGCCCAGCGGCGGCACGCGGTCCAGGCCGTGCTGCTCGGTGGACTCGATAATCCGCGCCATGGTCTGGACCGTTTCCAGCGGGTACTTGCCCACGCTGGTTTCGCCGGAGAGCATGACGGCGTCGGCCCCGTCGAGTACGGCGTTGGCGCAGTCCGAGGCTTCCGCCCGCGTGGGCCGGGGGTTGTCGATCATCGATTCGAGCACCTGGGTGGCAACAATCACCGGCTTGGCCCAGCGGCGGGCAAGTTCAATCGCGCGCTTCTGCACCAGCGGCACGTCCTCGAGCGGCAACTCCACGCCCAGATCACCGCGGGCCACCATGATGGCATCGAACGCGTCGATGATCTCCTCGATCGCATCCACCGCCTGCGGCTTCTCGATCTTGGCGATCACCGGCACCCGCCGGCCCTCTTCGTCCATGATCTCGTGGACCCGCTGGACGTCGGCGGCGTTGCGCACAAAGGACAACGCCACCATGTCGACGCCGGTCTTGAGGGACCAGCGCAGATCGTCCTCGTCCTTCTCGCTCAAGGCAGGGACGTTGACGGCCACGCCGGGCAGGTTGATGCCCTTGTTGTTGGACACCGCGCCCGCCACAGTCACTTCAGTGACCACCTTGACGTCGTCCACTTCAATCGCCTTCAGCGCCACCTTGCCGTCGTCGATCAGCAAGGAGTCGCCCACCTTGACGTCGCCGGGCAAGCCCTTGTGCGTCGTCGAGCAGATTTCGGCGGTTCCTTCCACGTCCTCGGTGGTGATGGTGAACCGGTCCCCCACCGCCAGGTGGTGGGGGCCATCCACGAACCTGCCCAGCCGGATCTTAGGGCCCTGCAGGTCCGCGAAGATCCCCACCGGCCTGCCCAGCTCGGCCGATGCCCTGCGGACGTTGTCGTAGGTCTGCTGATGCACGCCATAGTCGCCATGGCTCATGTTCATCCGGGCCACGTCCACCCCGGCCTTCAGGACGGCCAGGGTGCTCTCATAGCTGGCGATGGCAGGGCCGAAGGTTGCAACGATTTTTGCGCGTCTCATATCCCTACCCTAATCAGAATGCGGCGGGCGCGCAGGCAATGCCATGCTAAGGCAGCACCGCGATCGGCCGGTCTTCCGGCGCAACCGGGGCGTGCAGCCGGGTGGTGCCGGTCAGCCACTCGTCCACGGCAGCGGCACAGGCGCGGCCTTCGGCGATGGCCCACACGATCAGGGACTGTCCGCGGCCGGCGTCGCCGGCTACAAAGATGCCCTCGGCACTGGTCATGTATCTGCCGTCCCGGCCGACATTTCCGCGCTGGTCGAAGGCCGCGTCGACCTGCTCGCCCAGCTCGGTTTGCTCCGGCCCTGTGAAGCCCAGCGACAAGAGCACCAGGTCTGCCAGGATTTCCCGTTCGGTGCCGGGCTTGGGCACCCGCCCGCCGTCCACGTACTCGGTTTCGGCTACCTTAAGGGCAGTGACCACGCCGTTCTCGCCCACGTACTCAACGGTGGAGGCAAGGTAGGTCCGTTCGCCGCCCTCCTCATGCGCGCTGGCCACTTCGAACAGCGTGGGGAACGTCGGCCATGGCTGATGTGCGGCACGCTCGGCCGGCGGCTGCTTGCCAATGGCCAGTGTGGTCACCGAGGCGGCCTGCTGCCGGTGCGCCGTGCCCAGGCAGTCGGCGCCGGTGTCGCCGCCGCCGAGGATCACCACGTGCTTTCCCCGCGCGTCGATCTGATCGGGGATCGATTCCCCGGCCACCACCCGGTTGGCCTGAACCAGGTAATCCATGGCGAAGTGCACGCCCGACAGCTCACGGCCGGGCAACGGCAGGTCTCGCGGCACGGTGGCGCCGGTGGCGATCACCACGGCGTCGTAGCGGCGGCGCAGCTGATCCCAGCTGATGTCCTTGCCCGCTTCGATCCCGGTACGGAAGCGTGTGCCCTCGGCGCGCATCTGGTCCAGCCGGCGGTCCAGATATTGCTTCTCCATCTTGAAGTCCGGGATGCCGTAACGCAGCAAGCCGCCGATCTTGTCGTCGCGTTCATAGACCGCTACGGTGTGGCCGGCCCGCGTCAATTGCTGCGCCACAGCGAGCCCTGCGGGACCGGATCCGACGACGGCGATGGTGTGGCCGCTCAACCGTTCCGGGGCATGCGGCGTGACCCAGCCCTGGTCGAAGGCTTCCTCGATCACCGAGACTTCCACCTGCTTGATCGTCACTGCCGGCTGGTTGATACCCAGTACGCAGGACGCCTCGCAGGGTGCCGGGCACAGCCGGCCGGTGAATTCCGGGAAGTTGTTGGTGGCGTGCAGCCGTTCAATCGCTTCCTGGCCCATGTCGCGCCAGGTCAGATCGTTCCACTCCGGGATCAGGTTGCCCAGCGGGCAGCCCTGGTGGCAGAACGGGATGCCACAGTCCATGCAGCGGCCCGCCTGGCTGCGGAGCACGCCCTTCTCCTGCGCCTCGTAGACTTCTTTCCAGTCCATGATGCGCACGGGGACGGGACGGCGCGGCTGGGTCTCCCGTTCACGTACTTTCAAAAATCCGCGTGGATCAGCCACCGGTTACCTCCAGGATTCGGGTCCAGACAACGTCGCCGTCGGGGTCCAGCCCCTCGGTTTCGGCGTTCGCCCGGGCTTGCAGAACGGCCGCGTAATCGCGCGGCAGCACCTTGGTGATGCGGGTCAGGGTGTCTTCGAGGTCCTCAAGTAGCTGGGCAGCCAGCTGGGAACCGGTCTCCTCTGCCTGCTTCTTGAGCAGCGCGGCGACGGACTGTTGGTCCACGGCGTCCGGCCGCAGCAGTTGCAGCTCCCCGCTGTCCACGCCCTGCGTGTTCAACCGGGCGGGATCCAAATCCAGCACGTAGGCCACGCCGCCGGACATGCCCGCGCCGAAGTTGCGGCCGGTCGGGCCCAGGACCAGGGCCACGCCGCCGGTCATGTACTCGCAGCCGTGGTCGCCGATTCCCTCGACGACGGCGGTGGCGCCCGAGTTCCGCACAAGGAACCGCTCGCCCACCTGGCCGCGCAGGAACATTTCCCCGCTGGTGGCGCCGTATCCGATGACGTTGCCCGCAATCACGTTCTGCTCGGACGCGAACGCGTTGGCCCGGTCCGGCCGCACAATGATCCGGCCGCCGGAGAGCCCCTTGCCCACATAGTCGTTGGAGTCGCCCAGCAGCCGCAGGGTGATCCCGGCCGGCAAAAAGGCGCCCAGCGACTGTCCGGCCTGACCGGTCAGCGTGACGTCGATGGTGTCGTCCGCCAGCGACTGAACGCCGAAGCGCTTGGTCACTTCGTGGCCCAGCATGGTGCCCACGGACCGGTCCGTGTTGATGATTTCCAGGCTGATCCGCACCGGCTCGCGCCGGGTCAGCGCGTCGGCGCTCATCGCGATCAGCTGGTTGTCGAAATGCTTGTCCAGTTCATGGTTCTGCGTGGTCAGGTTGCGCAGCGGTACATCGGCGTCGGAGCCGTAGCCGCGCAGGATCGGCGCCAGGTCAAGGCCGTCGGCCTTCCAATGGTCGACCGCTTCGCGGGTATCCAGCAGCTCGGCATGGCCGATGGCTTCTTCCAGGCTGCGGAAGCCCAGTTCCGCCAGCAGCTCGCGCACTTCCTCCGCGATGAACTCGAAGAAATTCACCACAAACTCGGGCTTGCCGGTGAAACGCCGGCGCAGCTCGGGGTTCTGCGTGGCAACACCCACCGGGCAGGTATCCAGGTGGCAGACGCGCATCATGATGCAGCCGGAAACCACCAACGGCGCGGTGGCGAAGCCGAACTCCTCGCCGCCCAGCAGGGCTGCGATCATCACGTCGCGGCCGGTCTTCAGCTGGCCGTCCACCTGCACCACCACCCGGTCGCGCAGACCGTTGAGGATCAGCGTCTGCTGGGTCTCGGCCAGCCCCACTTCCCAGGGGGCGCCGGCATGCTTGAGCGAGTTCAGCGGGCTGGCACCGGTTCCGCCGTCGTGCCCCGATACGAGGACGACGTCGGCCTTCGCCTTGGTCACGCCGGCAGCCACGGTGCCGATTCCGACTTCGGAGACCAGCTTCACGTGCACGCGTGCCGAAGGGTTCGAGCGCTTCAGGTCGTAGATCAGCTGCGCCAAGTCCTCAATCGAGTAAATGTCGTGGTGCGGCGGCGGGGAGATGAGGCCCACCCCGGGCGTTGAGTGCCGGGTCCGGGCCACCCAGGGGTAGACCTTCTGGCTCATCAACTGGCCGCCCTCGCCGGGCTTGGCACCTTGGGCCATCTTGATCTGGATGTCCGTGGCGTTCGTCAGATACAGGCTGGTGACGCCGAACCGGCCGGAGGCCACCTGCTTGGTCGCCGACCGGCGCTCCGGGTCGAGCAACCGATCCACATCTTCGCCGCCTTCGCCGGTATTCGACTTGGCGCCGAGCCGGTTCATGGCAATGGCCAGTGTCTCGTGCGCCTCCTGCGAGATGGAGCCGTAGCTCATCGCCCCGGTGGAGAACCGTTTGACGATGCTGGAAACCGGCTCGACCTCCTCCAGCGGAACCGCCGGGCGGCCGCCGGAGGAGAACTTCAGCAGGCCGCGCAGCGTCATCAGTTCCTTGGCCTGGTCGTCAACGCCGCGGGTATAGGCCTTGAAGACGTCGTAGCGGCGTTCCCGGGTGGAATGCTGGAGCCGGAACACGGTCTCCGGGTTGAACAGATGCGGCGGTCCTTCCCGGCGCCACTGGTACTCGCCGCCGGCCTCCAGCGTCCGGTGCGGGTCCTCGATGCCGTCGGACGGGTACGCCTGGGCATGGCGGGCCGCGGCTTCTGCGGCGATCACGTCCAGGCCGACGCCGCTCAACAGGGACTGCGTACCGGCGAAGTACTGGTCCACCAGCGACTGGGACAAGCCGATCGCTTCGAACGTCTGGGCGCCGCAGTAGGAGGAGACGGTGGAGATGCCCATCTTGGACATGATCTTCAGCACGCCCTTGCCCAGGCCCTTGATCAGGTTCTGCACGGCCTGGGCCTCGGTCACGCCTTGGAGGTGGCCGTTGCGCACCAGTTCCTCGCAGCTTTCCATCGCCAAATACGGGTTCACCGCGGAGGCGCCGAACCCGATGAGCACGGCAACGTGGTGGACCTCGCGTACGTCGCCGGCTTCCACCATCAGCGAGATCTTGGTCCGGTTGGCACTCTTGAGCAGGTGGTGGTGCACTGCGCTGGTCAGCAGCAGCGTCGGGATGGGTGCCCACTGGGCGTTCGAGTCCCGGTCGGAGAGCACAATGAATTTCACGCCGCGGTTGACGGCGCCGGAAACCTTTTCGCAGATTTCCTGCAGCCTGGCCGCCAGTTCCGAAGCGCCGCCGTCGGGCCGGTAGAGGCCGCGCACCTTCAGCGTGACGCGGTTCCCCTCGTCGTCTTCCATCGCCGTGATCTTGGCCAGTTCGTCGTTATTGACCACCGGGAACTTCAAGGCCACCTGGGTGGTGCGTACTTGCCCGGTGGCCAGCAGGTTGCCGTTCGGGCCGATCGATGAACGCAGCGACGTCACCAGTTCCTCGCGGATTGCGTCCAGCGGAGGGTTGGTCACCTGGGCGAAAGACTGCACGAAGTAGTCGAACAGCAGCCGGGGCCGCTTGGATAGCACCGCGATCGGGGTATCGGTGCCCATGGCGCCCAGCGGTTCGGCTCCGGTGCGGGCCATCGGGCCCAGCAGGATGCGCAGTTCCTCGTGCGTGTAGCCGAACGTCTGCTGGCGTCGGTTCACCGATGCCGTGGTGTGCACGACGTGCTCGCGCTCCGGCAGGTCCTCCAGCCCGATCATGTTCTCCTTGAGCCATTCGCCCCACGGGTTGGCCGTCGCGACCTCGGCCTTGACTTCCTGGTCTTCGACCAGCCGTCCTGCCTCGGTGTCCACCAGGAACATCTTGCCCGGCGAGACCCGGCCCTTCCGGACCACCTTGGCCGGGTCAACGTTGACGACGCCGACTTCTGAGGCCAGCACGACCAGCCCGTCATCGGTCACCCAGTAACGGGCCGGGCGCAGGCCGTTGCGATCCAGCACCGCCCCGACGAGCTTGCCATCGGTGAAGGACACGGCCGCGGGGCCGTCCCACGGCTCCATCAGCATGGAGTGGTACTGGTAGAAAGCGCGCCGCTCCGGATCCATCGTGGCGTGGTTTTCCCACGCCTCGGGGATCATCATCATGATGGCGTGCGTGATCGGCCGGCCGGAGAGCATCAGCAGTTCAGCGACTTCATCGAATGAGGCGGAGTCGGAAGCACCCGGGGTGCAGATCGGGAAAAGCTCTTCCGGCGTATCGCCCAGCAGCGGGCTCTTCAGCTGCGACTGCCGGGCGCGCATCCAGTTACGGTTGCCCTTGACCGTGTTGATCTCGCCGTTGTGCGCGATGGTCCGGAACGGCTGGGCCAGCGGCCAGGAGGGGAAAGTGTTCGTGGAGAAGCGGGAGTGGACAATGCCGAGCTTGGTCTTGAACCGGGGGTCGGAGAGGTCCGGGTAGAAGGGCTCCAGCTGCGCGGTGGTCAGCATGCCCTTGTAGACGATGGTCTTCGAAGACAGCGACGGGAAGTACACCCCGTACTTGTTTTGAGCGCGCTTGCGCACCCGGAAAACGCGGGCGTCCAGATCGTTTCCGCCGGCATTGCCGGCGTCGAGGCCCAGGAACACCTGGACAAAATCGGGCATGCAGGACCGGGCCATGGCGCCGACCAATTCGGCGACCACGGGCACTTCGCGCCAGCCAAGTACGGTGAGGCCTTCGGAGGCGGCCAGGGATTCCACGCCCTCCCGCGCTACCGCGGCTTCGGCGTCGTCGCTGGGCAGGAAGGCGGTTCCAGCCGCGTAGTGGCCCGGCTCGGGCAGTTCGAAGCCCACCACTGCCCGGAAGAATTCGTCGGGGATTTGGGTGAGCAGCCCGGCGCCATCACCGGTTCCTTCGTCGGCGCCGACCGCGCCTCGGTGTTCCAGATTGCGCAGCGCCGTCAGCGCCGCATCGACAATGTCATGCCCGGGTTCGCCCCTGAGGGTGGCGATCACGGCCAGCCCGCAGGCATCCTTTTCGTTAGCGGGATCGTACAGCCCGGTCTGTTCCGGGTAGGCGGCGAAACGACTGAACGGCGATTGCACTGTGCTGTGCTGGTGCCCGTGTCCGCCGCCGAGGATGCGTGGGGTACTCGACCCCTTGAATGGAGGAGTCATCTGAACTTCCTTCTCCTAGATGTGCGTGAGAAGGGGACGGCACTGGCCCCGCCCGGTTCAGCTTGCGGACAAGCCGGCCCGTGATGCACTGAGGAATCCGTGGCATACTCCCCCGGAACAGCGCATTCGATGTTCAGAGTTCGGATGGGGCCGCAAGGATAAACGGTGCGGTCGATCAGCCACGACCGCCGGGGACCGCACTGGTGGTGCGCCTTGACCGGCGGATTATCCACGTCAGTGTGGTCGGCACGCTGCATTTCTGCCTCCGGGCGGTAGTCCGGGATGGTGCGCACCTGTTCGTTCCGGTCTGCCGATGAGGGCCGACCGATCCGCAGAACCTGTCAGTTCTACGGTAGAGCGACGATAGCACGACGGGCCCCCTGTAACCCAGATTTTTCCGGAATTTTAACGAGGGTTTTCCAGATTGTTAACAGCGGATTCTGAGCAGTGCGTCGAGACGAAAGCACAAAGCCGCCGGAACGAACGCGGGTGCATTCGTTCCGGCGGCTTCACGGGCTCGCTAGTCCTGGCCCCGCTTGTTCTCCGCCCCTTCGGCCCTCAACGGATTCGTGGTGCCCTGGGCGTCTGCGGCGGCGGGCCGCTCGCTGTCCGAGCCGGGTTCCGCCGCGGGTACTTCGCCGCCCTTCTCCCCCGCTGCCGGGGAGGACTCGGCGTCGCCGTGCGAGGCAGTGGCGGCCTCGCCGTGCGCGGCCGGAACAGCATCGTCACGGGAGGCAGGGACACCGTCGTGGTCCGTGGAAGCGTCCTGGCGCACCTCGGCCGTTTCCGCAGCCGGTTCCACGCTGTCCGCGTCGCCAGTCGGTGCCCTGCCCGGCAGGTACACCGAATCGGTCTCCGCGGTGCGCGGCTGCCGCGCGAGCACGATGAAGATCACCACGGCGGCGACCAGCAGCAGTAGCGATGTCCAGACATTCAGGCGCTGGGTGATGCCCAGGATCGTGATCATCTCTGCATCGTCGATGCGCAGCATTTCGATCCAGATCCGGCCGAGTGTGTAGAACGCGACGTACAACCAGAACAGCATGCCGCGGCGGAACTTGAAGCGTTTGTCCAGCAGCAGCAGCAGTGCCACGCCGGCCAGGTTCCACAGCGACTCATACAGGAAGGTGGGGTGGAACAAGGTTCCACGCGCCGCGTCGGCCGGGAAGTTGGGGCTGTCCGCGTCGACCTGAAGACCCCAGGGCAGCGTGGTGGGCGCGCCAAAGAGCTCCTGGTTGAACCAGTTGCCCCAGCGCCCGATGGCCTGGGCCAGCAGAACGCCGGGGGCGGCTGCGTCCATGAAGGCCGGCAGCTTGATCCCAGCCCTGCGGCACGCGATCCAGGCGCCCAGCAGGCCGAAGGCCACCGCACCCCAAATGCCCAGCCCGCCGCGCCAGATCTGCGGAATGAGGGCCAGATCGCCGTTCGGCCCAAAGTACGCATCGGGCGAAGAGAAGACGTGGTAGAGGCGGCCGCCGATGATGCCGAACGGGATGGCCCAGATGGCCGCGTCCCAGATGAATTCGTCGGGTCCGCCGCGGGCCTTCCAGCGGCGGCTGGTGAGCCACAGCGCCGCCACAATGCCCAGCAGGATGCACAGCGCATAAGCGTGGATCGTGAGCGGGCCGATGCTGAATCCGGACCAGCCGGGGCTGGGGATGGATGCCGGGACGGCCATTGCAATAGTCGTGCTGTACACCAGATTCGTCCTCTAGGCCGAAGTTTGCAGGTCGGGGCGTGGCCGCGGGCGAGCCGCTGACCCACCGGTCATTCTGTCAGGCGCGGGCTGTGCCTTCGCTCAGCCGCGCCGCCAGTGCGCCCAGTGCTTGCACACCGGAGTGGCCGAGTTCGGCCACCAGCGCCGTACCCACGATGGCGCCCTCGGCGTAAGCGCCGATCTCCCGCACGTGCTCGGCGCTGGAGACACCCAGGCCGACGCACACCCGTTCGGCGCCGGCCTCGTGGGCGGCCTTGACCACCTGCTCGGCTGCGCTGGAGACATTCTCGCGGGCGCCGGTGACGCCCATGATCGACACCGCGTAGACAAAGCCGCGGCTGGCCTTAACCGTCATGGCCATCCGTTCCGGCGAGGACGAGGGAGCAACCAGGAACACCCGGTCCAACCCGTACTTGTCCGAAGCCTCGAACCATTCGGCGGCCTCGTCCGGAATCAGGTCCGGCGTGATCAGCCCGGCGCCGCCGGCCTCTGCCAACCGGCGGGAGAATTCGTCAACCCCCATCCGCATGACCGGGTTCCAGTACGTCATCACCAGCACGGCGGCGTCGCAGCGGGCGGTGATGCCGGCGACAATCTCGAACACCTGGCTGACCCGGAAGCCGTCCTTCAGCGCCTGGACCGTGGCGGCTTGGATGACCGCACCGTCCATCACCGGGTCGGAGTACGGAATGCCGATCTCGATGACATCGGTGCCGTTCTCCGCCAGCGCGACGGCGGCATCGATGGTGGTCTGGACGTCCGGGTACCCTGCGGGCAGGTAGCCCACCAGGGCGGTCCGGCCCGCGGCCAGGGCGCGGTCGATGGCGGCCGCCGACTTGCTGGCGGTAGCGGTATTGTTCACAGTTGCTCTCCTTCGGAGCCGATTCCGGCCTCGGGTGATTCCTGCGGCAGCAGGCCGAACCACTCGGCGGCGGTGGCCACGTCCTTGTCGCCCCGGCCCGACAGGTTCACCACGATGATGACGTCCTGCGGATTGTCTTTGCCCTCGGTCAGGCGCTTGCCCACCCGCAGCGCACCGGCCAGGGCATGCGACGATTCGATCGCGGGGATGATCCCCTCGGTCCGGCACAGCAGACGGAAGGCATCCATGGCTTCGGTGTCGGTGACCGGTTCGTAACTGGCCCTGCCAATGTCCGCCAGGTAGGAGTGCTCGGGTCCGACGCCGGGGTAATCGAGTCCGGCGGAGATTGAATGCGACTCGATGGTCTGGCCGTCCTCGTCCTGCATCAGGTAGGAGCGTGCGCCGTGCAGCACACCGGGCCGGCCCAACGTGATGGTTGCGGCATGGCGGCCGGTGTCCACACCGTCGCCGCCGGCTTCGAAGCCGTACAGCGCCACCTGGCGGTCGTCCAGGAAGCCATGGAAGATGCCGATGGCGTTGGAGCCGCCACCGATGCAGGCACAGACTGCGTCCGGCAGGCGTCCGGTTTGATCCAGGATCTGGGCGCGGGCCTCCTCGCCGATGACCTCATGGAAGTAGCGCACCAGCGCGGGGAAGGGATGGGCACCGGCCGCGGTGCCCAGCAGGTAGTGGGTGTTGTGCACGTTGGCTACCCAGTCACGCAGGGCTTCGTTAATCGCGTCCTTGAGCGTCTGCGACCCGGCGGTGACCGGAACGACGGTAGCTCCGAGCAGTTCCATCCGGGCCACATTCAGGGCCTGCCGGCGGGTGTCTTCGGCACCCATGTAGACCACGCACTCCAAGCCGAGCAGGGCGGCCGCGGTGGCGCTGGCCACGCCGTGCTGGCCGGCCCCGGTCTCCGCGATGATCCGGGTCTTGCCCATGCGCTGTGCCAGCAGGGCCTGGCCCAACACGTTGTTGATCTTGTGCGAGCCGGTATGGTTCAGGTCTTCGCGCTTGAGGAAGATCCGGGCGCCGCCGGCATGCTGGGAGAAGCGCTTGGCTTCGGTCAGCAGCGAGGGCCGCCCCGAGTAGTTCTTGTTCAGCTCGGCGACCTGGGCGATGAACTCGGGGTCGGCTTTTGCCTTTTCGAAGGTGTCTTCCAGCTCGTCCAGCGCCGCAATCAGGGATTCGGGCATCCAGCGCCCGCCGAAGGCGCCGAAGTACGGCCCGGGGGCATGGCGCAGGCTGCTTCCGGCGAGGAAAGCGTCGACTGCTTCCTGTGGGTTTCCGGACTCGGCCGGGGTGTCGGGGCTCTGCGTCATGGCGGTCCTGTCTAGTACTGGGGGCAGGCCGCGGAGCCACGGATGGCCGCTGCCTGCCCCTGAAGGATTCTTATGTCGTACGGGCCGTTGCCTCAGCGGCGGGCGGCAACGGCTTCGGAGCCGGCCGCGCCGAACTCGGCAACGGTTGCTTCCGGATCGCCCATCGTGACCAGCGCTTCGCCCACCAGGACGGCGTTGGCACCCTGGCTTGCGTAGTCGCGGACATCTGCCACCGATCGGACACCCGATTCCGCCACCACCACTGCGCCGGCCGGGATCCTGCCCGCAAGCTCCGCGAACAGTGAGCGGTCCACGTCCAGCGTCTTGAGGTTGCGGACGTTGACTCCGATGATGCGTGCGCCAACGGCCACGGCCCGGTCGATTTCCTCGGCGGTGTGCGTCTCCACCAAGGCGTTCATGCCCAGTTCGTGCGTGAGGGCCAGCAAGGCTTTCAGATCGGTATCGTCCAAGGCGGCGACGATCAGCAGCACCAGGTCTGCACCGTGGGCGCGGGCCTCGAAGATCTGGTATTCCTCAACGTTGAAGTCCTTGCGCAGCAGCGGTAGGTCAACCACGGCGCGCACGGCGTCGAAGTCGGCCAGCGAGCCGTTGAACCTGCGCTGCTCGGTCAAGACGCTGATGACGGCGGCGCCGCCGCGTTCGTAAGCGGCGCCGAGTTCGGCGGGGTCGGCGATCGAGGCAAGCTCTCCCTTCGACGGGCTCTTGCGCTTGACCTCGGCGATCACCTTCAGTGCGGCACGGGGGGAATCGTTGCCGCCCAAGGCAGCGTAGGCGTCACGCGCTGCAGGCGCTTCGGCGGCCAGTCGCTTGATCTCCGCGAGCGGCACCTGGGCGCGCCGGGATTCGAGGTCTTCCCGGACCCCAACGATGATGTCGTCGAGAACGGTCACGCTTAGTGTCCGCTGCCCTGGATCTTGCTGCCGTCCACGCCGTAGCCGGCCTTCTTCATGATCCAGCCGGCGATCAGGCCGAGGAACATCACCACCACGCCGGCCCAGAAAACCACGTTCGAGGCCATGGCGAAACCGATGCCGGACACGATGGAGCCGGCGATCATGATGAACACGCAGGTCCAGGCGGCAGGGCTGTTGCCGTGGCCGATGACTTCGTCGTGGATGCTGCCTGCCGGATCCGTCTTCATTGCGGTTTCGGTGGCGGTGGCGTGGTTGGCCATGATGTTTCTCCCTCTAAACGGTTCTGCTACTTCATTCTGCCATTGTTTGGCGGCATGGCAGGCCAGTGTGACACGCTGACCGGCGGCCCGGCCTTCCGTCCGGAGCCGGTGCCGGCGGTTCAGTCGGTCGGATCCTCGCCGCGGCTGAGCTGGTCCCAGCTGTCGATTTCGTCGACGCTGCCGGCCCGGTCGGAGGGCATGCCGTCGGCCTGTCGCTCAGCAGCCGGCACGTACTTCTTCGATGCGGCCCATGACCGGCCGGCCAGCACCAGCCAGATGGCCGTCGCCACCAGCAAAATCCCGGCCACGGCCGCGAGGTAGGGAAAGACAGTGACGACGACGTCGGCCTCTCCCCCGATCTGGCCGGTTGCCTCGCCGATCGCGGCCGAGGCGGCGGCCGCGGGATTGGCGATCACGGCCAAGCTCGCTGCGGCAATGCCGATGCCGGCCGCTGCGAGCAGCACGGCGATCACGATGCGCGCAATCCTGCCGGCAATGGACGCGGCCAATGCCGCGGCCAGCGCCACCAGGGCCAGGGCCGTCACGGCGGTGGCGGCGTCGCTGCCGGCCACGCTGACGTCCGGTGTCTGGACCCGGGTTCCCGGGAGGTGGGCGGTGAGCCACGTTTGCGTCGTTGTCCCGAAGGCAGCCAGCGCGACCGCCACCGCGGCGAGCACCACCATGCCCTTGCGCTGCCAGCGCGAGCCGCCCGTCCTCCGCTCCGGTTCCTGGCCCTTGGCCGGCGTGATCTTGTCCTCGCTCATTGCTGCCCCTTCACCGGCACGTGCGCCGGGTTGGCCTGGTGCAGCCGCGCCGCCAGCGTCACCGCCCGCAGCGGAGCTGCCGCCTTGTTAACGGTCTCGAGTGCCTCGGCCTCCGGCTGGGAGTCGGCCACGATCCCGCCTCCGGACTGGACATAGGCGGTGCCGCCGCGCAGCAGCGCGGACCGGATGGCGATGGCCATGTCCATGTCCCCGGCAAAGTCCAGGTAGCCCACCACGCCGCCGTAGATGCCGCGGCGGTGTGGTTCCAGTTCATCCAGCAGCCGCAGCGCGCGTGGTTTGGGGGCGCCGGAGAGCGTCCCGGCCGGGAACGTCGCGGCCAGCACGTCGTAGGCGGTCTTGTCCGGAGACAGCCGGCCCACCACGGTGGAGACCAGGTGCATGATGTGGCTGAACTTTTCCACTTCCATGAACTGCGTGACGTCGACGCTGCCGGGTTCGCAGACCTTGGAGATGTCGTTGCGGGCCAGGTCGACCAGCATCAGGTGCTCGGCGCGTTCCTTCTTATCCGCCAACAGTTCCTCGGCCAGTTCCTTGTCATGTTCCACGCTGTGCCCGCGCGGCCGCGATCCGGCGATCGGGTGCGTGATGACTTCGTCGCCGGTCACGGTGACCAGCGCTTCCGGAGAGGACCCCACGATCGAGTAGCCCACGCCGTCGGAGTCTTCCAGGCTGAATAGGTACATGTAGGGGCTGGGGTTGAGGTGACGCAGCACCCGGTAGACGTCCAGCGCCGAGGCCGAGCAGTCGGCCTCGAACCGGCGGGAGATCACTACCTGAAACACTTCGCCGTCGACAATTGCTTCCTTGCCGCGGTCCACGGCTGCCAGATACTTATCGCGGGCCCAGCGGTGGGTCACGCTGTTCATCAGGTCATCGGTCGCCAGCGCGGAGTCTTCCAGCACGGACACCTGCTGCGCCAGCGGCTCGGCCAGCTGGGCCAGCATGTGCTTGGCCCGCTTGACCGCGTCCAGCCATGCCTCGTCGACGCGCTCGTCGCGGTTGTCGAAGTTGATCGCATTCGCAATCAGCGTGACCGTGCCTTCGGCGTTGTCATGCACGGCCAAATCGGTGACCAGATTCATGGCCAGTTCGGGCAGGTTCAGATCGTCCTCCGGCGGAGAGGTCAGCTTTTCCCAGTGGCGCACGGCTTCCCAGCCGACGAAGCCGACCAGCCCGGAGGTCAGCGGCGGCAGCGCTTCGAAGCGTTCGGTGCGCAACGCTTCCACCGTTGCCCGCAGCGCCTCCACCGGGTTGCCATCCCGCGGCACGCCCACCGGCGGCTCGCCCAGCCAGTGCGCCTGCCCGTCCTTGGTGGTCAGCGTCGCACGTGAATGGGCCCCAATAAACGAATAGCGCGACCAGACGCCGCCCACGGCGGCGGATTCCAGCAGGAAGGTGCCCGGCCGCTCGGCCGCAAGTTTGCGGTAGATCGAAATCGGGGTCTGGTCATCGGCGAGCACCTTGACGGACACCGGGATCACCCGTCGGTCCCGCGCCAAGGTGCGGAATTCCTCCAGGCTGGGGCTGATGACTCCGAGGTCCTGCATGCGTTATCCGTCTTTCGCTTCAGTCGCTGATCAAGCTGGGGTTGGGGAAAGGTGCGGGCAGCTTCTTAGCTGTCCAGCGCTGGTCTGTCGTCCGACGCCGGACGGTGGCCGGCAACAGCACCAAGGTCGCGGCCGTCAAAGCAGGTGCGGGTGCCGGTGTGGCAGGCCGCCCCCACTTGGTCCACCCGGACCAGCAGGGCATCGCCGTCGCAGTCCAGGGCCACCGACTTCACGAACTGCACGTGCCCGGAAGTATCACCCTTGCGCCAGTATTCCTGCCGCGAGCGTGAGTAGAACGTCACGCGGCCGCTGGTTAACGTGCGGTGCAGAGCCTCATCGTCCATCCAGCCGAGCATCAGCACCTCGCCCGAATCGAACTGCTGGACCACCGCGGCCACCAGGCCGGCGGAGTCGCGCTTAAGCCGCTGGGCGACGGCAGGTTCGAGGGCCGCCGGACCCGCGGCGGGCGGCATAGCATTCGGGGATTCAGGCTGGGAAGACATCCCTACAAGTCTAGTGCCAAGTCCCGGTGGCCCCTGCCCGCGCCAGGACGGCCTGGAGGGACAGGATTTGCGGCCCGAAACCGGCGGCTTCGTGCTAGGTTCAGAAGTGATGCATTACGTAAATCCGTCCCGTGAAGTCCTGGCCGAGACCTTGCTGGCTGCCGGGCCGGATTCGCCCACCCTGTGCGCGGGATGGAAAACGGCGGAACTGGCCGCACACCTGTATATCCGTGAACACCGGATGGCTGCCGCACTCGGCCTGGCCTTTAAGCCGCTCGCCAAGGTTTCCGACGACGCCACCAGGAAGACGGCGGACAAGGCCCGGGCAACAGCTGGCTACGCCAAACTGGTGGAAGCCTTCCGCGCCGGGCCGCCGGCCATGTCGCCGCTCAAAGTCCCGGCCGTGGACAACGTGGCCAACCTGGTGGAATTTTTCGTCCATACCGAGGACGTGCGCCGCGCCACCGACCGCTGGGCGCCGCGCGCCCTGGACGAGGATTATTCATCGGCACTCTGGGACGACCTGGTCAAGCGTGCCGCGCTGTTGTACCGGGGCGTGGATCTGGGCATTGTACTGGTGCGTCCGGACGGACCGCGGCACGTGGCCAAGCGCGCGCCGGTTTCGGTGGCCATCGTCGGAGAGCCGAGCGAACTGCTGATGCATGCCTTCGGCCGCACCAAGCACGCCCTGGTCACCTTTGAGGGCCAGCCCGATGCGTTGGCCCTGCTGGAGAGCGCCGAAATCGGCCTCTAAGACTAAGCGGATAAGTCTCAGCGGACCGGGTAGCCCGCGTCCCGGATGGCCTGCTTGACCTGGGCAATCGCGTCGTCGGGGCCAAAGTGGAACACCGAGGCGGCCAGCACGGCGTCGGCTCCGGCGGCCACGGCCGGCGGGAAATGCTCCGGCTTGCCGGCGCCGCCCGAAGCGATCAGCGGAACTTTCACCGCGGCGCGGACGGCGCGGATCATTTCCAGGTCGAACCCGTCCTTGGTGCCGTCGGCGTCGATCGAGTTGAGCAGCAACTCCCCCACGCCGCGCTCCGCTGCTTCCTTCGCCCACTGCACCGCGTCGATCCCGGTGCCCCTGCGGCCGCCGTGTGTGGTGACTTCGAACCCGGAGGCTACCGAGGGGTTGTCGGTGCGGCGGGCATCAAGCGAGAGCACCAGCACCTGGGAGCCAAAATGGCGGGTGATTTCGTCAATCACGTCGGGCCGGGCCACCGCGGCGGTATTGATCGCGGCCTTGTCGGCTCCGTACCGCAGCAGCTTGTCCACGTCGGCGACTTCCCGCACGCCGCCGCCCACGGTCAGCGGGATGAAGACTTCCTCGGCGGTGCGGGCCACGACGTCGAACGTCGTCTCGCGGTTGCCGGAGGAAGCGGTGACGTCCAGGAACGTCAGCTCGTCGGCGCCGGCACGGTCGTACCGGTGTGCCAGTTCCACCGGATCACCGGCGTCGCGCAGGCCTTCGAAATTAACTCCCTTGACCACACGTCCGGCGTCGACGTCGAGGCAGGGGATCACGCGGATGGCAACAGTCATGGCTTACTCCGGAGCAATCAGATGCGGCAGGCGTGGATGGTGCTGACCAGAATGGCCCGGGCGCCGAGATCATAGAGCTCGTCCATGATCCGGTTGGTCTGGGTCCGGCGGACCATGGACCGCACGGCCACCCAGCCGGTGTCGCGCAGCGGCGAGACCGTGGGCGATTCCAGGCCGGGGGTCAGCGTCGCGGCGGCATCCACCAGGTCCTTGCGGATGTCGTAGTCCATCATCACGTATTCGCGGGCCACAATGACGCCGCGGAGCCGGCGCATCAGCACGTCCAGTCCGGGCGGAGGGTTCTCGCCGGAGCGGCCAATCAGCACGGCCTCGGATTTCAGGATGGGGTCGCCGAAGATCTCCATGCCTGCGGCGCGCAGGGTGTTGCCGGTTTCCACAACATCGGCGATGGCATCGGCAACGCCCAGGCGAACGGAGGATTCAACCGCTCCGTCCAATCGGACCACGGAGGCTTCGATGCCGCGCTCGGACAGGTAGCTGCGCAGCAGCCCGTCGTAGCTGGTGGCCAGGCGCTTGCCGTTCAGTTGCTCGGCGCGGGAGAACTCCCCCACCGGGCCGGCGAAGCGGAACGTGGAGGTCCCGAACCCGAGGTTCATCAGCTCCACGGCTTCCACTTGGGCATCCAGGAACAGGTCGCGGCCGGTGATGCCGACGTCCAGGGTGCCGGACCCCACATACACGGCGATGTCGCGAGGACGCAGGAAAAAGAACTCAATATCGTTGTCCGGGTCGGTCATGACCAGTTCGCGGGTGTCGCGGCGCTGGCGGTAACCGGCTTCCCCCAGCATGGCGGAGGCGGCCTCGGACAGGGATCCCTTGTTGGGAACAGCTACACGGATCATGTGAAAGTCTTTCTGGAATCGGCTCGGCCGCAGCGCGGCCTTCAAGGATGGATTCGGCCTGGGTCCGGGCGGGGCGCCGACGAGGGCGGCGTCCCGCTACAGATGCTTGTAGACGTCCTCCAGCTGCAGTCCCTTGGCGATCATCAGGACCTGCAGGTGGTACAGCAGCTGGGAGATTTCCTCGGCGGCGGCTTCGTCGGATTCGTATTCGGCTGCCATCCACACTTCGGCGGCCTCTTCGACGACCTTTTTTCCGATCCCGTGGATGCCGGAATCCAGCTCGGCTACCGTACGGGAGCCCTCCGGGCGCTGCTGCGCCTTATCGCTCAGTTCCGCAAACAGGGATTCGAAGGATTTCACGCCCTTTAGCCTACGTCAGGAGCGCGGGACGGCGACAAACCGCCGTCCCCATTGTGACGAACCCCTCCGGCACGCCGGGCCGCCCGCTCAAAGTTCCCGCTCAAACGCCGAGGCCCCGGAGGGTGGCCGCGGTTGCCAGGGCCGCGGTGACCGCTTCGTGCCCTTTGTCCTCGGTGGAGTCCTCCAGGCCGGCACGGTCCAGGCCCTGCTGCTCCGTATCGCAGGTAAGCACGCCGAAGCCCACCGGCTTGCCGGTCCGGACGCTGACATTGGTCAGGCCCTCCGTGGCGGCCTGGCACACGTACTCGAAGTGCGGCGTGCCCCCGCGGATCACGACGCCGAGCGCCACCACTGCGTCAAAGTGCGGAGCCAGGCGGGCGGCCGCCACGGGCAGCTCGAACGCGCCGGGCACGCGGACCACAGCAGGGTCCTCGATGCCCGCCTCGGCGGCCGCGCGCAGCGCGCCGTCGACCAGACCGTCCATGATCTGGGTGTGCCAGCTGGCTGCGACGATGGCGAGCTTCAGCCCGCCGGTCGTCTCCTGCAGGCCGGTGATGTCGATGACTGGGGCTCCGTGTCCGCTCATGTTCTTCCTTCGTGAATGTCTTGTCGGTAATGAATGTGTGGCCGGGGCGCAGGCGTCAGCTCTGCTGCACCGGTGTGGTCTGCAGGACGGCCAGCCGGTGGTCCATCCGGTCCCGCTTGGTCTCCAGGTAGCGGCGGTTCTGCTCGCGGAAGGGAACTTCGGCGGTCACCATCTCCACCACCTCGATGCCCAGGGCTGCCAGCGTCACGCTCTTGGCCGGGTTGTTGCTCAGCAGCCGGATGGCGCCGATGCCCATGGCGCGCAGGATGGCGGCCGCGGCCGAATAGTCCCGCGCATCCACGGGCAGACCCAACTGCTCATTGGCCTCCACGGTGTCGGCGCCGGCCTCCTGCAGGGCATAGGCCCGCATTTTGTTGGCCAGTCCGATGCCGCGCCCCTCCTGGCCGCGCAGGTACAGGACGGTTCCACCTTGTTCGCCGATCAGCGCCAGCGCCTGTTCCAATTGTTCGCCGCAGTCGCAGCGGTAGGACGCGAACACATCCCCGGTCAGGCATTCGGAGTGCAACCGGACCAGCGGCTCGGCCGCCGGCCGGACCGGGGAGGTGATGCTCAGGTGCTCCACGCCGGTGGCGGCATCCGTCCAGGCCTGCGCCATGAAGTTGCCGAAGCCGGTGGGCAGCTGAACCGACGGGCCGGCCTCGACCGTTGCCGCCGGCGCCTTTTCGCGGATGTCGTCAGTGGCCACGGTGCTCCGCCTTCGAGAGGGACGTCCGGGCCGTTGCCGCGGACAGGTAGTTCGCGAGGTCCTCAATCGAGACCAGCGGACAGTTGTGCTCGTCGGCGAATGCCCGCAGGGCCGGCAGCCGCATCATGTCTCCCTCGTCATGCACCAGCTCGGCGATGACACCGACCGGCGCCCGCCCGCCCAGGCGGCACAGGTCCACGGCCGCCTCGGTGTGGCCGCGCCGCGCCAGCACTCCGCCGTCGACCGCGCGCAGGGGAAAGACATGGCCGGGCCGGGTCAAGTCCGCGGCGGTGCTGTCCGCCGCAGCGAGCACCGACGCGGTGCGTGCGCGGTCCGCGGAACTAATCCCGGTGGTCACGCCGGCGGCGGCATCGCAGGACACCGTGTAGGCCGTGCCCTTGGCGTCCTGGTTGACCTCGACCATCGGCGGCAGCCCGAGTTCGTCGGCGCGGGCCGCCGCGAGCGGCACGCAGATGACACCCGACGTGTAGCGGATGGTCCAGCCCATCAGCTCCGGGGTGGCGGCGTCTGCGGCGAAGATGATGTCCCCTTCGTTTTCCCGGTCCTCGTCATCAACAACCACGACGGCGCGGCCCGCGGCGATCGCCGCCACGGCTGCTTCGATGGTGTCCAGCGCGATCCGCGGCTCCACCGCGGCGCTCATGAGCGGGCTCCCGGGGTAAAGGCCAGCAGCCGCTCGGCGTACTTGGCCAGGACATCCACTTCCAGGTTCACCGTGTCGCCGGGCTGTTTGGCGCCCAGTCCGGTGTCGGCCAGCGTGGTGGGAATCAGGCCGACTTCGAAGAACTGCGTCTCCGCGGCGGCATCGCTGACCGAGGTGACCGTCAGCGAGACGCCGTCGACGGCGATGGACCCTTTCTCCGCGATGTAGCGGGCCAGCTCCAGCGGAACGGTGAAGCGCAGCCGTTCCCAGTCGCCCAGGTCCTCGCGTTCAGCCAGCGCGCCCACCCCGTCCACATGACCTTGGACCACGTGGCCGTCCAACCGCCCGCCGGCCGGCACGCAGCGTTCCAGGTTGACGGTCTGCCCCGGCTGGAGCGAGCCGGTGGTGGTGCGGGTCAGCGTCTCGCCCATCACGTCCACGCTGACCCGGCTGCCATCCAGGGCAACGGCCGTGAGGCACACGCCGTTGACGGCGATCGACCCGCCGAGCCCGAGGCCGGGTGCCGTCCGGGGCGCGGTGAAGGTCAGCACGGCGCTGTCGGTGGCTGGACTCAGGTCCAGCGATTCAACCCGCCCTTGTTCGGCGATGATTCCGGTAAACATTCACTTGCCTTTCTGGGTGCCGCGGAACGGCAGAGGTTCAAGGTGCAGGCGCAGGTCAGCGCCCAGGGTGCGGGCACTGCCGCCGGCGCTATCCCAGCGCCACCGGCCTGCCTCGGCCAGTGTGCCGATGCCGAGATCGGACACCGCGCGGGTGCCGGCACCGAGCATCAGCGGCGCCAAATAGAGGACCAGTTCATCGATCAGGTCAGCGCTCAGGAAGGCCGAGGCGATGGTGGCTCCGCCTTCGACCATGGCGTGGCCGACGCCACGCCCGGCCAGTTCGGCCAACACTTCGGCGGGATCATGCGTGGCCAGTTGCAGGAAACGGCCATCGGTGCCGCGGACTGCCGCGTCTGCGGGCACCTTCCGGCGCCCCATCACTACGCGCAGCGGCTGGCCGGGCGTCTCGGCCCCGGCCCGGTCCCGGGCGGTCAGCCGGGGGTTGTCCGCGGCGATGGTTCCGTTCCCGGCGATGATCGCATCCGCGCGGGAGCGGATGCCGTGGCTGTCGGCCCGGGCTTCCTCCCCGGTGATCCATTGGCTGGTGCCGTCTGCTGCAGCGATCAGCCCGTCCACGCTCTGCGCGATGTGCAGCGTGGTGAACGGTCGGACTTCGCGCCGGGCCTGGAACCAGCGGTGGTTCAGTTCCTGGGCCTGCTGCGGCATCAGGCCGGTGCGCACGGCGACGCCGGCTGCGGCCAGCCGCTGCGCTCCGCCGGCCGCCTGGTCGGTGGGGTCGGCCGCAGCGTAAACCAGCGAGCCGATGCCGGCCTCCAGGATGGCGCCCGAGCAGGGGCCGGTCCGGCCGCGGTGATTGCACGGCTCCAGGGTCACCAGCATGGTGCAGTCCGCCAGCTCCGCTTCGCGGCCTGACGGCACGTTGGCCAGCGCATCCACTTCGGCGTGCGGCGTGCCCGCTCCCCGGTGGTATCCGGTGCTGACCACCTCGCCGCGCGGATCGATGATCACCGCACCCACCAAGGGATTCGCGCCGCGAACCCCCTGCCCGGCGGCCTGGAGCGCCAGCTCCATGGCGCGCTGCTCCGCCGTCGAAAATTGCTGGCTGATGCCAAGGGCAGGCTGGCTCATGGCACACGCACCGGCTCGTCGCCGCCGGCCTGGGCCGGCTGCCCGATCCGCGGATCGGGGTGCAGCGTCTGCACCTCGGGCTTGGCCAGTGCATTGGCCCGCCACCAGACGAAGAATCCAACCAGGGTGAAGCCGCCGTAGAAGAGGTACATGAAGGCGCTGGCGTAGTAGCCGGCGCTGAACAGCAGCGGCACGCCCACAATGTCCACCGCAACCCAGATCAGCCAGAATTCGACCCAGCCGCGGGCCATGCCGTAGGTGGCCAGCAGTGAACCGACGAAGGTCCAGGCGTCGGCCCACACCGGCTCGTAGGAACCCAAGGCAGCGAAGACCGGGGTCAGGGCGACAGTGCCCAAGAGCAGCGCCGCGACCAGGCCCACACGCGCCTTGGCGCCGGCCCACTGCGGGGTGATGGCGCTGCCGGTGCCGTTGCGTGCGGCGCGCCAGCGGTTCCAGCCGTACACGGCCACCGCGATGAACATGATCTGCCGGCCTGCCTGTCCCAGCAGGTTGGCCGTGCTGGCGGAGCCGAACAGCGAGCCGAGGAAGACCGTCAGCAGCAGCAGGTTGCCGATGATGCCCACCGGCCAAGCCCATACTTTTCGGCGCATGCCGCCGAGGGCGCTGAGGAGTCCAAAAATGTTTCCCAGAACTTCGCGCAGCAGCAGTGAGCTGCCGGCAACGGGAATCTGAGCTTCAAAGAGCCACCGCAGAAAATCCATGCCGTTCCTTTCGAGCCGCGGCGGCTCCGGGGGAACGACAGTGCGGTAGGTCCGGGCACCCGGGCTTAAACGGTCAGTGACCGTACCCGGTGGCCCATTGCTGCCACCTGTACGTGCTTCTCCCATCCAGACTTTAACTGTCGGTACCGGAATTCCACCGGTTCAACCGTGGCCTCGGGTTCCGGGTGGAACCTTCGGCAACGGGTCGCGGACTATAACCGCCGGTTCGGACTTACACCGACCCCGGAGCACGTTGTGTTTGCGTAACTATGCTCTCATAACTGTTGCAAGGGTTCCCGCATTCCCGTCACATCGTGTAACAGCGCTCACAGCACCTTGGCAGCGGCCCGCAGCGAGGCGATCGCTTGCTCAGGATCCGTCTGGCCGTAGACGGCGGAGCCGGCAACAAATACCGTGGCACCGGCCTCGGCTGCCCGCACAATCGTCTCTTCGGTGACGCCACCGTCCACCTGGATGGCCACCGGCAGCCCGGATCCGGCCACCGCGTTCGCCGCCTTGCGGATCTTGGGCAGCGTCACATCCAAAAACGCCTGGCCGCCGAAGCCCGGTTCAACGGTCATGATCAGCAGCAGGTCCATCTCGGGCAGCAGATCGAGATACGGCTCGACGGCGGTGGCCGGCTTGAGTGCCATGCCCGCCTTGGCTCCATGGAACCTCAGTTCCCGGGCCAGCCGTACCGGCGCCTTCGCCGCTTCCACATGGAAAGTCACCGATTCGATGCCGGCCTCGGCATAGGCCGGTGCCCACTGGTCGGGATCGGAAATCATCAGGTGCGCGTCCAAGGGCAGGCTGCTGACTTCCTGGATCCGCTGCACCACCGGCAGTCCGATGGTCAGGTTAGGCACGAAATGGTTGTCCATCACATCCACATGCACCGCATCGGCGGTACTGATGCGCTGCAGTTCGGCTTCGAGGTTGACGAAATCAGCCGAGAGGATGCTGGGGTTGATGCAGCAATGTGCCATCGGATGCTTACCTGCCTGTCGAGGTGTTGTTGGAGTGGGGGAACCTGTGCGGCTTGATCCGGTGCGGATCAGTTGCTTCTGCGCAGCAGGGCCATGAACATGGCATCGGTGCCGTGGCGGTGCGGCCAGAGTTGCGCGGTGGTCCCGCCGTCCCGTCCGACCGTGTCCCCGCCAGGCTGTCCTGCTTCCAGATGGCCCGGGAGGCTGACGCCGTCGAGGACGGCGGACGTGTCCAGCAGTTTCAGCCCGGGGTGACGGCGCAGCAGGTCGGCGACCACCGCCGTCGTCTCCGCCGGGTGCGGGGAGCACGTCACATAGGCGATCAGGCCGCCCGGCTTCGCGGCCGCGACGGCGGCTTCGAGCAGTTCACGCTGCAACGGACCCAACTGGGCAACGTCGGACGGCTTCCGGCGCCAGCGGGATTCCGGCCGGCGCCGGAGGGCTCCCAGGCCGGTGCAGGGCGCGTCCACCATGATCCGATCGAACTGGCCCGCATACTGGTCGCCGACCTCGCGGCCGTCTCCGGTGCGGATCTCCCAAACGTCCGCAGGGACCGGCGCCAGCGCCTTGCGGACCAACTCGGCTCGGTGCACGGCTACTTCGTTGGCCAACAACGTGGCACCCTGCTTGGCAGCCAGCGCAGCGAGCAGGGCCGCTTTCCCACCCGGGCCAGCGCAGAGATCGAGCCAGCGCTCGCCCGGCGCTGCCGGGGCTGCCGCGGCCAAGGCACGGGCCACCAGTTGGGAGCCGGCGTCCTGGACACGGGTGGTTCCGGCCCGGACGCTGGCCAGCCGGCCGACGTCGCCGCCGGCATACAGGGCGGAGCCTTCGACAAGTTCTCCGGGCTCGGCCCCTGCCTCGACCGCCTCGTCCAACGTGCCCAGTCCGGGCAGTGCCACCAGGTTCACCACGGGCGCGGCGTTGTCCGCGGTCAGCAGGTCTTCCAATTCGTCCACGCTGCGGCCATGGGCGGCCAGTGACTGCCGCAGGGCCCGCACGATCCATTCCGGGTGGCTGTGTTCCAAGGCTGCGGCCCTGACCGGGTCCGTCTCCCCCGCCGTCAGCTCGGCGGTCCAGCCGCTGAGGTCGTGCGCGGTCACCTTGCGCAGCACGGCATTGATGAGCGAGCCCGGCCCGGCGCCGATCACCGCACGCGCCAGGCTGACGGTCTGGTCCAGGGCGGCATGTGCCGGCACCCGCATGGCAAGCAACTGGTGGGCGCCCAGGCGCAGCGCATCAAGGATCGCGGGGTCCAGCTGATCCAGTGGACGGTCGACGCAGCGGGCGAGAATGGCATCGTAGGTGCCCAGGCCGCGCAAGGCACCGTAGGCCAATTCCGTGGCGAAACCGGCGTCCCGCTTGTCCAGCCGGTGTTTGCGGATGCTCGCCGGCAGCACCAGGTTCGCATACGCGTCGTCCCGTTCCACCGCGCGCAGCACCTCGAAAGCGGCCAGCCGGGCCGGATCTGCCGTCCTCGACCGCTGCGATGGAGCCGACTGCGAGTAGTGCCGGGTGCCGCCGCGGTTGCGCTCCCGCCCGGCAGCATCACGTCGTCCGCTCCCCTGGCCCCCGCTGCCCTGTCGGCCGCGTCCCTCGTTGTTGCCGCGGCCGCTGTTCCGGCCGCCTTCATTCCGGCCGTTCATTCGAAGCGCACATCCTCACGTTGCCCAAGCCCGCGGGCCCAGTCTGCAGCATCCATCATTTTTTTACCTGCCGGCTGGACCTTGTCCAGCTCAAGTGCGTGGGAGCCGGTACCCACCAGGGCGGACGCCGAGGATCCGCCGGACAACCTGACCATCCCCGGCGGCACGTCCCGGGTCTCCGGCCGCGGCCGTACCGGTCCCAGCTTGAATCGCTGCCCATCGAGCATGGTCCAGGCACCGGGCTCGGGCGTCACACCATTGATCCGGCGGCGGATGGCCAGCGCCGGCTGCCGCCAATCGATGTGCCCGTCCTCCAAGGACAGCTTGGGCGCCAGACTGACATCGCCGGACTGCGCCACGGCCGCGGCATTCCCTGCGCCGACGGCCGCGAGGGTTTGGGATAGCAGCACGGCGCCGCTGCGGGAGAGCCTTTCCAGCACCTCGCCGCTGGTGTCCTCCGGGCGCAGCGCCTCGGTCAGGGTGCCGTAGACCGGGCCGGTATCCAGCCCCTTTTCCAGCAGAAAGGTGGAGGCGCCCGTGACATCGTCGCCGTGGATGACGGCGTGCTGCACCGGTGCGGCACCGCGCCAGGCGGGCAACAGCGAGAAGTGCAGGTTGATCCAGCCATGTTCCGGGATGCCCAGGGCTGTTTCCGGGACGAGGCCGCCATAGGCCACGATGGCCGCCACGTCCGGAGCCGCTGCCCGAATGGCGTCCATGGTGCCCTGGTCAATCCGGTTGGCCCGGATCACCTGCACGCCCAGTTCGACGGCGCGGGCCGCCACCGGCGAAGGAGTCATGATGCGTTTCCTGCCCACCGGCGCATCTTCACGGGTGAGCACCGCCACGATCTCGAACCCGTCCTGGACCAGCCGGTCAAGGGACGGGACCGCCACGCCCGGGGTGCCGGCGAACAGGACGCGCGAACCGCTGCCGCTTTCGGTCATGCCAGCGGCTGCCCGAAGGAACCGGTGCGTGCCGCTGCCGGTCCGCGGCTGAAGCCGGAACCGACGTTTGCGGCCCGCTGGGCCTGGGTTTCACCGGCCACTTCGTTATAGCCCGCATTGCGGATGGAACGCAGCGCGTTCTTCCGGTCCTCGCCGGTGAGGTGGTCGATGTAGAGGATCCCGTCCAGATGGTCTGTCTCGTGCTGGAAGCAGCGGGCCAGCATGCCATCGCCCTCGTACTCCACCGGGTTGCCGTGCATGTCCTGGCCCGTCACCCGCGTCCAACGGCGCCGGCGCACCGGATAGCCCAGCGCGGGGATGGACAGGCAGCCTTCGGCCACGTCCTCTTGAAAGTCGTCGCTGAGCTCAAGCACAGGGTTGATCACGTGGCCCCGCTGGCCACCCACGCGGAAGGTGAAGACCCGCAGGCTGACGCCAATCTGCGGTGCGGCCAGCCCTGCGCCGTCGACGTCCTCCATGGTCTCGTCCATGTCCGCCACCAGCTTGGCCAGTTCCGGCCCAAACCCGGTCACCGGTTCCGCCTTGGTCCGCAGGACGGGGTCGCCGATAATCCGGATGCTCAGGATCGCCATGTAGTTCTTGTCCTCACTGCTGCCGCGTAGGCGGCGGGCGAAAGTTGTTAAGTTCCGGTCCAGTTTAGTGGGCCGGCTGGGCCGCCTGCAGGGCCGGTGCCGGAGGCGCGACCGGCAGCAGGGCGCGGCCGGCTTCCGACACCTGAAGATGCGTCTCCCAGGCACGCCGCAGCGAGCAGAACCGGTACCAGTGCCAGCGGAGCACCTCAGGGTTGGCCCGCATGGGCCGGACTTCAGTCTCGCCGATCGCCACCCCCAACAGCAACGGATCGTCGCCGTACGCCCACGGCTCCCAGCTTCCCGCCACGCCGTCCACCAAGGACTCTTGGGCCTTCATGCCCGCCACCAACTGCATGACCACCTTGTCATTGAGCGCTTTGACCTGGCCGTTACGGTCCGTCCCCTTGGTCTTGAAGTCAATCAGGCAGGTACGGCCGGCGATCCGGGCCACCAGGTCCAGGGTGCCGGCGTACCCCACCTCCTGGTTCCAGACAGTAATCTCCGGAGCTATAGGCTCCACCGAGTAGAGCTGCCACCACTCGTCGAACCTGTCGGCGAACGCTTCTTCGCCGTTTGCCTTCAGTGCCTCCCGGGCGCCGGCGACGTCATGGTCCTTATCCAGCGCCCGCAGCGCCACCTGTTCGCAGTACCCGTGCACCCGGTCGCCGCGCAGCGCCGCCGCGTCCCGGTAGCGGTCGGCCGCCAGCGTGGCTTCTTTCGCCAGCGTCCGCAGCCGCCCCGGATTTCCGGCGGCTTCGGCCAATCTGGCGTCGGAGGCGAGTGACGTGGCCGCCATGTGGGCAAACCAGCCGTCCAGGGTGGTCGGTTCCTGCGCGATCACCGTGGTGATGGAGGGGACCGACGGCGGCTCCGAGGTGGAGCGCGCGTACATCCGGCCGTTGGCGGTGGCATGCGCAAGGAGTGGTGCAGTCATAAAGAGATCTTCTCAGGTTCCACTGACGGTTCTGGTCCGCAGTCCACGGCTAAGGCTGATCCGCTGCGACGCCGGCCTTCCGTGTGCCCGGCGGTGCCCCAAAACAAGCATCCCGGCCGGGCTGCTGCCTGGCCGGGATGCTTGTGATGTGGTGGGCGATACTGGGTTCGAACCAGTGACCTCTTCGGTGTGAACGAAGCGCGCTACCACTGCGCCAATCGCCCCCTAGGTGCTGCGGATGCGCCGAACGCTTCCTGCAACGTGTAGAAATGCTAGCCCACAGGTCCGGAGAATCAAAAATCGCCGGCCGGACGGCCGGTATGGCGGCGCCCGCATCGCGCCTCTGCGGTGAACCAGAGGCGCGATGACCCCCTCGGCGCGCACCGCCGTCGTGGATTGGACGCCCTGGTTGCACTGACGTTTCACTCGCCGGTGGCACCGATTGGACGAAGCGGGAAATGTCCTATAGAGTTTTTACTCGTTGGAAATCACAACAACGCCGCGAGCGGTTCCACGAACAGTTCGCGGTCAAAGTGATGGATAACTTCTGCGGACGTAGCTCAGCTGGCTAGAGCACCACCTTGCCAAGGTGGATGTCGCGGGTTCGAATCCCGTCGTCCGCTCGCAAGTCACTGTTTGTGCCAGCGTCGCTGGCCGGTCCTAGGGTAATTGCCCATAGGCGCGGTGGGGTGGCCGAGAGGCGAGGCAGCGGCCTGCAAAGCCGTATACGCGGGTTCGAATCCCGTCCCCACCTCGTGCGGTGGCACGGCAAGCAGGCAAACATCTCGTGAGAGATCACGGGCGATTGGCGCAGCGGTAGCGCGCTTCCCTGACACGGAAGAGGTCACTGGTTCGATCCCAGTATCGCCCACTGAAACAGGCCGGAGTGATCCGGATCAGTTTCGCGCGGACGTAGCTCAGCTGGCTAGAGCACCACCTTGCCAAGGTGGATGTCGCGGGTTCGAATCCCGTCGTCCGCTCCATTTTTTCTTCATTTCCTCCAGTGCCCGCCTCGGGCAGACCGGGGCGATTGGCGCAGCGGTAGCGCGCTTCCCTGACACGGAAGAGGTCACTGGTTCGATCCCAGTATCGCCCACCATCGAATGGCTCCCCTCAGCGGGAGCCTTTGTTATTTAAACTATTGAGCACCCGCCGTGAAGTGCCTACGATGGAATGGCAGGGGCGAAGGGCCCCCCGTCGGAAAGGAGGTGCCAGTGTCGTTATTTGACGAGCTCAAGGGCAGGGCAGGAGCACTCAAGGACAAGGCAGCCGGTCTCGTGGGAGAAAACTCTGACACGATCAAGGGTGCCGTCGGCAACGTCGGTGATTACATCGACACCAAGACCGACGGTAAGTATTCCAAGCAGGTAGACGGCCTGCAGGCCAAGGCATCCGGTTTAGTCGACTCATTCGGCGGCACGGGTGGCCAGGCGCCGTCCGACGGGAACACCTCGTCCAACTAGTCCTTAGCACGCCATGGAGGGCACCGGACCGCCGGGAGGCGGGGCCGGCGCCCTTCTTCGTTAAGCGGACTCTTCGCTAAGGGACGTTGAGAAACTACGGCTTCGTGAACGACCTACGCCGCGGCTTCGCCGGCCTGGCCCTCACGGGCCAGCGCGGTCAGACGGGACACCGCCCGGAAGTACTTCTTCATGTAGCCGCCGGACATCATTTCCGGCGTGAACAGTTGATCGAACGGCACACCGCTGGCGATGATCGGCACGTCCTTGTCATACAGGCGGTCGGCCAGCACCACGAACCGCAGGGCCACGGCCTGTTCGGAAATGGTGTGCACGTTGTGCCAGGCCACCGCATCCACGCCGTCGAGGAACTGGCGGTAGCGGCTGGGATGCACGCCCTCCAAATGGTTGACGAGGTCGGAAAATTCGTCCGCGGCCACCACCTTGCCGTCGAAATCATGCAGCCGGCGCTTGAGATCGTGGTTGCTGAGCGGTTCCGGAGCGGCCGGCAATCCGCGGTGCCGGTAGTCTTCCCCGTCCACGCGGATGACATCGAACTGGTCTGCCAGCACCTGGATCTCGCGCTGGAAGTCAACCGCGGCGAAGCGACCGTCCCCCAGCGAACCCGGCAAGGTATTGGACGTGGCGGCAAGCTTGACCCCGGCGTCGGCCAGCTCCCGCATCAGCCGCGACATCAGCACGGTGTCGCCCGGATCATCCAGTTCGAATTCGTCGATGCAGACCAAGCGGTAGCTGCTGAGGGCTTCCACGGTTTTACGGAAGGATAGTGCGCCCACCAAGTTGGTGTACTCGACGAAGGTGCCGAAGGCCTTCGGCCCATCCACCGCGTGCCACAGTGAGGCGAGCAGGTGCGTCTTGCCGACGCCGAAGCCGCCGTCCAGGTAGATGCCGGCGCGGCTTTCCGGCTTGGCGCCGCCAAACAGCTTTTTCAAGCCCTTCGGCTTGGGCCGGTCGACGGCAGCGGCAAAGTGCTGCAGCGCCTTGACGGCCGCGGCTTGGGACGGCTGGGCCGGGTCCGGACGGTAGCTGACAAAGGACACTTCGCCGAAGCGCGGCGACGGGTGCAGGCCCGCCAGCAGTTCGTCCACGGACACCTTGGGGGTCCGGCGTGAAAGCTGTTCAATCTTGGGCACGTGAAGCTTACCGCTGCTTTCCTGACATGGGTTTGGCGACATGGCGGACGGAATGCCGCCAGCAAAACGATACGCTACCCGCGCCAATCAGGGGCAGTTGGTGTCGGCCCGGAAGCTTTTGCCGGCTCCGGTGGTTAGGCTAAACAGAAGTCCCGCGCCGTTTTGCACGGCCCCTGCACGCTACGGAAAGGTCCTGCCATGCCCATTGCCGCTGAGCAGAACGAGAAGTTCGCCGCCTACGCCAACCCCGACCGCCTGGTCTCCACGCAGTGGTTGGCGGACAACCTGGGCACGGACGGACTGGTGGTAGTGGAATCAGACGAAGACATCTTGCTGTATGAAACCGGACACATTCCGTCAGCCGTGAAGATCGACTGGCACACCGACCTGAATGATCCGGACACGCGCGACTACGTGGACGGGGAAGGCTTCGCCGCACTCCTCGGCTCCAAGGGAATCAGTCGCGATACCACCGTGGTGCTGTACGGCGACAAGAGCAACTGGTGGGCAGCCTACGCGCTCTGGGTCTTCGCCCTGTTCGGTCACGAGGACGTGCGGTTATTGGACGGCGGCCGCGACAAGTGGATAGCGGAAGGCCGCGAACTCACCACGGAGGTGCCGCAGCCCGCACCGGTGGAATACCCCGTCATCGAACGCGACGACGCCTCGATCCGGGCCTTCCTCCACGATGTGCTGGACCACTTCGGCAAGCCGCTGGTGGACGTCCGCTCCCCCGAGGAATACTCCGGCCTGCGCACCACCATGCCGGCGTACCCGGAGGAAGGCGCGCTGCGCGGCGGCCACATCCCGACGGCGGCGTCCGTCCCCTGGGCGCGGGCCGCGGCCGAGGACGGCACGTTCCGCACGCGTGAAGAGCTCGAAGCCATCTACCTGGGCGACGCCGGCCTGAAGCCGGGCGACGATGTGGTGGCCTACTGCCGGATTGGCGAACGCTCCAGCCACACCTGGTTCGTGCTCAAGCACCTGCTGGGCTTCGACACGGTCCGGAACTACGACGGCTCGTGGACGGAATGGGGCAATGCGGTGCGGGTGCCGATCGTGAAGGGCGACCAGCCCGGCCAGCTCCCCGCCGCGGCCCGCTGAGGAATAGCAACCCGCCGCTGAGCGTTAACGCAGATAATCCCCGAAACTCCCCCAGAGAGCGCAAAGTATGACTGTGTCGCCCCAGACCATCCCCGAACCGCTGGCCGAGATAATTGACGATTTCCAGGCGGTCACCGAGGCCGAACGGCTGCAATTGCTGCTGGAATTCTCCCGCGAACTGCCGGAGCTGCCGGAGCGCTTCGCCGGGCATCCGGAACTGCTGGAGCAGGTAGTGGAGTGTCAGTCGCCGCTTTTCCTCACGCTGGAGCTGGGCGACGACCCGGACCAGGATGTGCAGATCTACTTCTCGGCCCCGCCTGAGGCTCCGACCACCCGCGGCTTCGCCTCGGTGCTGCACGAGGGGCTCAATGGGCTTCCGGCCCAGCAGATCCTGGCAGTACCGGATGACATCGCCGAGCATCTGGGCCTGACCCGTGCGATCACGCCGCTGCGGATCCGCGGCATGTCCGCCATGCTGTTCCGGATCAAGCGCCTGATCTCCGAGGCCCGGCAGCTGCGCGCAGCCTCGGCCTGAGCGTGGCCAAGCACAAACCATCCGCCGGAACCCCCGCCACCACGCTGCTGCAGCGGGCGGGGGTTCCGCATGTGCTGCACAGTTATACCCACGACCCCTCGGCGTCCAGTTTCGGTTTGGAGGCCGCCGAGGCGCTGGGCATGGATCCGGCCCGGGTGTTCAAAACGCTGATGGCCACGCTGGACGGTACGCTGGCGGTCGCCATCGTACCGGTCAGCTCCAGCCTGGACCTGAAGAAATTCGCTGCTGCCTTGGGCGGCAAGCGGGCCGCCATGGCAGACCCGCAGGTGGCGCAGCGGCGCACCGGGTATGTGCTGGGCGGCATCTCACCGCTCGGGCAGAAACAGGCCAGCCCCACCGTGCTGGATTCCACCGCACCGGGCTTCGCCACCATTCTGGTGTCCGGCGGACGCCGCGGCCTGGACATCGAAATTGCGCCGGACGACTTGGTGGCGCTGACCCAGGCCGCCGTCGCGCCAATCAAGACCGGCTAGCGCTTGCTGGGGCAGCTGGCAGTCCCCGCCGGGGTGCAACGCCGATAACGGAATGCGCCTCGACTGGTCCTGTACACCTGGCGCCACATTGGAGCTCAACCGGCAAGCAACCCTCATGCTCAGAGACGTGAGGCGCGGAAAACCGAGGGAGCCGAGAGCCGAGCATCAGAGCCGCTGGACATCCCCTGCCCTATGTGGCGCCGGCTGAATGGCGCCGGGCGTTCAACCATAGACGCCGCGATCGGCCGGCACGCAACAGGCTACCCGCGCCCACGTGACGGCGAAGATGGGGTGGTGCAGGATCAGCTTCGCCCCAGTACGCGGCTCAGGAAGGACGCGACCACGCGCTCCCAGCGTTCCGGGTCCACGTTCCATTCCCGGGTATGCCCGGCCCCGCTGAAACGCTCGAAGGTGACTAGCGGGTTCTTCTCCGCCAGGGCCGCGGACGGCCCGTACGGCACAAAGTCGTCGTTCTCGCTGTGCACAATCAGCGTCGGCACCCGGAGTTCGTCGGCCCGGGCCACCCAGTTCATCATCTTCAGGTCCAGCGGAGCAGCCAGCCCGGTCAGCAGCCGCCCGGCCTTGTTCGAGATCAGCCACTGCGAGAACTGACCCACCGCATCCGGAATCCTGTTCAGCCGTGCCTGGTGCGCCAGCACGTCGGTCCAGTCAATCACCGGGGCGTCCAGCACCAGCGCCCGGATTCGGCTCCGGTAGAGCGACTGGTCCGCGGCCTGGAGGCTGATCGCCCCGCCCATCGACCAGCCCACCAGGACAACATCCTGGGCGCCGTTCGCCAGCGCAAAACGGATCGCCGCCTCCACGTCGCGCCATTCCGTCATGCCCAGCCCATAGCGGCGGTCCGGCGCGGAGGGGGCCTCGCCGTCGTTCCGGTAGGAAATCAGCAGCGACGTCAGTCCCAGTTCACGGATGGCACGCACGGCGCGCACTCCCTCCGCCCGGGAAGCTCCGCGTCCGTGCACCATGATGGCCCACGTGCTGGCCTCCAATTCGGCGCGGATCAGCCAGGCCGGTGCGGTGCCGCCGTCCACCTCGATCTGCACTTCCTCGTTGGCCAGCCCGACGGCGGCCGGGTCAGGGTAGGCGGCACCGCCCCACCAGCCGCGCGTGGCTGCGGCGAGATCGCCGGTGTAGACCTGCTCGACCGTGCGCTGGACGGTGCCTTCCCGCGGCGAGTAGGACGTCACCTCCCCCACCCGTGCCACGCCGCGCCCGCCGTCGAAATAGACGCTGTAGACGCCCGGCGCGGTGGTGTCCAAGGTGGCCGGCAGGATGATTTCCTGCTCCGGCCAGGTTCCGACGACGGCCAGGATCTCCAGATCCTGGACATGCTCGCGGACCGGAGTCAGCACCTGGCGGGCAAAGTAGGAGGCCAGGCCGGACGTCGCGCCGGCCAGGACCGATCCCGCGGTGGCTCCGGCCACTGCCCCCAGCAGCAGCCAGCGCGCCCTGGGCAGGGTGCCGGTGCCGGTGCCGGTGCCGGCGGAAATGTTCCCGGACCGGGGAGAACGTTCGAACACAGCCATGGCTCCATTCTTGCCGGTGCCGCCGTAGACCGCTAACCGGCAGGCCGTCGGCGTGCCGGTTTGTTGTGAGCGGTTGGGCTGCTGATTAGGCTGGGCACATGACGGAAACCATCGTGGTGCTGACCGAGGAACCGCTGAACGAATCCGACCTGCAGAACCTAGGTTGGCTGGCTGGTGAGCAGACCGTCGCCGAACAGACAACCTTCCGGGTACTGATTCCCGAAGACACCAAGCGGAACCTGCTGCTGGACTTCCTGGAACGGCTGAGCATGCTGGAGGTCGGCACCGCGTTCCGCGAACTGGCCCAGGGCCAGCCGGATCCGGACGAGGCCCGGCTTGAGGCCGCCGAGGCCAAGCGCCTGTCGGTGAAGATGCTGGAAGAGGGCGGCTTCAAGGGCACGGTGGACATTGTGGAGGACGACGGCGTGTCCGCCTTGGTGGCGTACGTCGGCGCGCATTCGGCGGACCGGGCGGTGGTCATCACCCGTCCGCATGCCATTTCCGATACCTTCCACACCGACTGGGCCAACCGGGCACAGGAGAAGCTGGGCATTCCCGTGCTGCACCTGTACTCGGGCTCGGGATACATTGGCGACTCGTGAGCGTTGGAGAGAATATGAGCAACACAGAAACCGGCCAGTTCCCCGTGACCAAGAGCGACGACGAGTGGCGGCGCGAACTGAGCCCGGAGGAATACCACGTGCTCCGCGAGGCCGGCACCGAGCGCCCGTACACGGGTGAGTACTGGGACAGCCACGCCGAAGGCACCTACAGCTGCCGCGCCTGCCGGGCGGAGCTCTTCACCAGCAAGGAGAAGTTCGACTCGCATTGCGGCTGGCCGTCCTTCTGGGCGCCGCTGGCCGAGGGAACCGTCCGCTACCTGCGGGACGGGACGCTGGGCATGGAGCGGATTGAGGTCCGCTGCGCCAACTGCAATTCGCACCTGGGCCATGTGTTCGAGGGCGAAGGTTACGAAACCCCCACGGACCAGCGCTACTGCATCAACTCTGTCTCCCTGACGTTGAAGGACGCAGAGCAGCCCAAGGGTGCAGAGTAGCGCCCAAGCACCCTCCCTTCTCTCGAAGGCCGGCACGCCTCGTCGTCCCCGGCCGTGATCAAGCCCGGCCAGCGCGAGCCGGGCTTCGTCATTGTGGCCTGTCTGTCGCACCGAGCATTACACTTGCTTACCTATCGGCCGTTTTGAAATAAGTGTGGCTGTTGCGTTGCTACGCTCGCTACATACTTCAGCAGCTTGCCGGGACCTGCCCGGCCGACGGAAAGGCGAGGCAACGATGACCATCACCCCCACGCGCTCCAATTCCCACAGCACATTGCAGGGCAACCCGGCACAGCACCCCGCCTGGCTGCGGCTCAAGGCGGCCGCCACCGAACTGCGCATCCTCCAGGTTCGCGACGGCTCCGTTCCGGACGACAGCAACAAGCCGGCGGCGGCCCGGCACACGGACGCCATCGTCGAGGCCATCAACCAGCTGGCGCCGCTGTTCGAACACGACGCCGATTATCTGGACAAGCTGGCCGCGGATTTCCGCACGTGGCGCGACGGCGGATTCGGCGTTCCGGACTTCCTCGACTCGCTGTTGGCCTTCCAGCCGCAGCAGCACCGGGTCAACGGGCTGCAGCACCTGGTGGTCTTCCCGATGTACACCCAGAACGGCAGCAGCGACCGGCTGGTGGAGGCCGTGCTGATCGAAGTCATCTGGCCCGACTTCATCGGCGAACTGGAGGCCGGCGCCTACTCCAACAAACTGTTCGTGCCCATCCGCTTCCTGGATTTCACGGCCGGCTATGACACCAACTCCGCCGTGCTCTTCCCGGAGACCGTGGCGGTGCGCGAAACCCCGGTCTTCACCTGGGGCGCCATTTTCGCCGACCGCGAGGCGGCCCGCTTCCGCACCGTGGTCCGCGCCGCCGCCGAGATCACCTCGCTGCAGCTGCCGGACGAGGCCGCGGCGCTGCTGGATGACCAGCAGCTGACGCAGGAAACGTTCGTGATGTGGGACCTGATCCACGACCGCACGCACATGCGCGGCGACCTGCCGTTCGACCCGTTCATGATCAAGCAGCGGATGCCGTACTTCCTGTACTCGCTGGAGGAACTGCGCTGCGACCTGACGGCGTTCCGGGAATCCGTGCGCCTGTCCCACGACGTCAAGGCCTCCGACGAGGTCCGCAAGCACGCCCAGCTGGTGCAGTACGCGGTGATCTTCGACCGGATCTTCCGCTTCGCCATCACCGGCAACCGGGTGCGCAACTACGACGGCCTGGGCGGCCAACTGCTGTTCGCTTGGCTCCACCAGCACCGGGTGCTGCACTGGACGGACGGCAAGCTCTCCATCGACTGGGACAACGTGGCGGACGCCGTGGTGGCCCTGGGCCACGAGATCGAGGAACTCTACTGGCGTTCCATCGACCGGCCCAAGGTGGCCCACTGGCTGGCCGCGTACCAGATGCTGACCAAGACGCTGACCCCGCATCCGGCGTCGGTATGGGCCAAGGGTCCCGACGCGCTCCCGCTCACCGGGCTGCCGCGCGAGGTGACCGACCAGGTGATGGACGACGAGTTCCCGCTGTCCATGTTCTACGAAGCGCTGTCCCGAAAGATGAAGCCGGTGATCGAGTCCACCTCCGGGATTACCGGCGAGGCGGCCTGAGATGGCCGGCGGTCCGCAGTCCGGCACCGTCGAGGCGCCCGCCAGCGCCGACCAGCTGCTGGGCGCCGCGCCCGGCCCCGGCGGGCTTGCCGGGCTGAAAGTCGTGGTGGCCGGTGCCTCCGGCGCCTCCGGCCAGGCCGTCTCCGCCGCCTTGACCGGCGCCGGTGCCACGGTGCTGGCGGTGGGCAGCAACAGGGACCGGCTGACCGCCGCCTACGGGAAGAACGACGCCGTTGCCTCCTTCGAGTGCAACCTCGCCGACCGGGCGGCAGTCGAAGGGCTGGCCGTCTCGATTGCCGCAGAGCACGGCGGCGCCGACGGCCTGGTCCATCTGGTCGGCGGCTGGCGCGGCGGCAAGGGCCTGACCGGCCAGTCGGACGACGACTGGGACTTCCTGCACGCGCAGCTGATCACCACTTTGCGGAACACCACCCGCGCCTTTTACCCACAGCTCGAAGCGTCCGGGTCCGGCCGGGTGGCCATTGTCTCGGCCACCGCCACCGAATCCCCCACCGCCTCCGGCGCCAACTACGCCGCTGCCAAGGCCGCCGCGGAGAGCTGGATGCTCTCGGTGGCCGACGGCTTCCGTCGGAGCCAATCCGGGCGCAAGGAGGATCCCGTCCCCCAGCGCTCCGCCGCCGTCGTATTGGCGGTCAAAGCGTTGGTGGATGATTCCATGCGCCGGGCCGACCCGGCGAAGTCGTTCCCCGGTTTCACCGACGTGGCGGACCTGGGCCGGGCGGCCGCCGCGCTGTTCGTCCTGGACGCGGCCCTGCTCAACGGAGCACATATCCGGTTGGCCTGATGCGTGCTCGCTGTGACGGCAACCACTGATTAAGGAATACTGAAACACGTGACTGATTCCCCCTTGCTTTCCGGCTCCCTGCACGACACCGATCTGCGCGGCTTTGCCTCCGACAACTACTCCGGCGTGCACCCGGAGATCCTGACGGCGCTGGCCCATGCCAACATCGGGCACCAGGTCGCCTACGGCGAGGACGCGTACACCGCCCGGCTGCAGCAGGTGATTGCCGGCCACTTCGGCGAGGCCGCCCAGGCGTTCCCGGTGTTCAACGGCACCGGCGCGAACGTCTTGTCGCTGCAGTCGCTGCTGCCGCGCTGGGGCGCCGTCATCTGCGCCGCCACCGCCCACATCAATGTGGACGAGAACGGCGCGCCCGAACGCGTCGGCGGGATCAAGCTCTTGTCAGTGCCGGCCGAGGACGGCAAGCTCACCACCGAGCTGATCGACCGCGAGGCATGGGGCTGGGGCGACGAACACCGCGCACAGCCGCTGGCCGTGTCCATCACGCAGAGCACCGAACTCGGCACGCTCTACAGCATTGAGGAAATCCGGGCGATCGCCGACCATGTGCACGAGCGCGGCATGAAGCTGCACATGGACGGGGCCCGGCTCTCCAATGCGGCCGCCGCGCTGGCCACCGACCTGCGCAGCTTTACCACCGACGCCGGCGTGGACATCCTCTCGCTCGGCGGCACCAAGAACGGCCTGCTCTACGGCGAATGCGTGGTGGTGCTGAATCCCGACGCGGCCCACGGCCTGCCCTACCTGCGCAAGATGAACATGCAGCTGGCCTCAAAAATGCGGTTCATCTCGGCCCAGCTCATCGCCCTGTACGACGGCGACCTCTGGCTGCGCTCTGCCTCCCACGCCAACGCCATGGCGGCCCGGCTGCGCGCCGCCGTCGAGGGCACCACCGGGCTCTCGCTGACCCAGCCCACCCAGTCCAACGCGGTGTTTGCCGCCCTGCCGCCGGGCGTGGCCGACCGGTTGCGGCAGAAGTTCCGCTTCTACGACTGGGACGAATCCCGCGGCGAGGTCCGCTGGATGTGCTCGTTCGACACCACCGAAGAGGACATCGATTCCTTCGCGGCGGCCATCCGGAGCGAGCTCTCCTAGCCCGGTTCCGCGTTGTGCCCGGTTCGCCCGGCTTTTCCGGCGCGCCTGCCTGACGTCACGCGGCGTCAGGCCTAATCTGGCACTGTGAGTGCGATTGATCTCTCAGCAGTGCCGCCTGAGTTCCTGCGGGCGCTGTCGGCTTTGCGCCAAGCGCAGTGCCGGAACGAACTGAAGCTGGAGGAAATCCCGGCTCCCTCGCGGTTGGCCCCGTTCGCCGTGGCCCTCGGCGCCGAGGTGACCGCCCAGCCCGGCCCCCGGCCGCTGCACGGACCCGCGGTTACTGAATTGCAGGCCGCCGACGCGCAGGAACTGGCCACCGGGCGGTTCATCCTGCTGTACGATCCGGAGGGCTCGCCGGTCTGGGACGGCACCTTCCGGATTGTCACCTATATCCGGGCCGAACTGGACGCGGATATGGGCAACGACACCATGCTCGGCTCGGTCGCTTGGGACTGGCTGGTGGAGGCCTTGGAGAACCACGGGGCCCCGTATCGCAACGCCGGGGGGACCGCCACCCGCATCCTGTCCGAGAGCTACGGCACGCTCAGCGGCCGGCAGGACTCGATCGACATCGAGCTGCGTGCTTCCTGGACGCCGGCCTCCGCCGACATCCGCTCCCACTTGGAGGCCTGGAGCGACATGGTCTGCACCTACGCCGGCCTGCCGCCGCTGCCGGACGGCGTGACCGCGCTGCCGAACCGCCGTCGGAATTAGGAACCGCATCAATGAACCGCCGAGCCCGTCGAAAACCGCCGTCGGGCCGGCAACACGAACGCTTCCGGCACCATATATTCGGCCCACCGCATAGGGCTGGCCTAAACTGAACGGATCATGAGCTCCTTGACTTCGGACGCGTCCGGGCACAACGGCCCAGACCAGAGCACTTCCAACGACGCCGCAGAACCCCAGGAGCAAGCTCCCCAGCTGATCCATCTCGAGGCGCCGCGCGAAGGCGTCCCCCTGGTCATCGCCACCGAGCCAGGACTGCAGCGGGCCGCCGCCGCCCTGGCCGCGGGAACCGGACCCGTCGCCATCGATGCCGAGCGGGCCTCCGGCTTCCGCTACGGGCAGCGGGCGTTCCTGGTCCAGTTGCGGCGCGAGGGAGCCGGCACCTGGCTGATCGACCCCGAGCCGTTCGGCGACCTGAAGCTGCTCAACGACTCGCTGCGCGGCGTCGAGTGGATCCTGCACGCCGCTACCCAAGACCTGCCGTGCCTGTCCGAACTGGGCATGTGGCCGGACAAACTCTTCGACACCGAACTGGCCGCCCGGCTCGCCGGGATGCCCCGCGTGGGCCTGGCCGCGGTGATCGAATCGCTGCTCGGCTTCACCCTGGCCAAGGAGCATTCCGCCGCCGACTGGTCCACGCGCCCCTTGCCTGAGCCCTGGCTTCGGTATGCCGCCCTCGACGTCGAGGTGCTGGTCGAGCTCCGCGAGGCCCTGATCGCCAAGCTGGCGGACGCCGGCAAGCTCGACTACGCGCTGGAGGAGTTCGAGGCCGTCCGCACCGCACCGCCGTCGCCGCCGCGCGTCGATCCGTGGCGGCGCACCTCCGGTTTGCACCAGATCCGCGACCGCCGGCAGCTGGCCGCCGTGCGCGAACTCTGGACCGAACGCGAAGCCTTGGCCGCCAAGCGCGACGTCGCACCGGGAAGACTGATTCCGGACTCCGCCGTCGTTGCCGCCGCCAAGGCCATGCCCGCCACCGTCCCGCAACTGCTTGAGACCCACGGTTTCCACGGACGGGCCGCCCAGCGGGAGGCCCCGCGCTGGCTGCGCTGCATTGCCATTGCCCGAAACCACACGGAACTGCCGCCGCTGCACCTGCCCACCAATGCTCCCCCGCCGCCGCGTTCCTGGGCGGACAAGGACCCGGCGGCGGCGGCCCGGCTGCAAACCGTCCGGCCCCGCTTGGCCACCCTGGCCGAGCAGCTAGACATGCCGGTGGAGAACCTGCTCACCCCCGACTACCTTCGCCGCACCGCGTGGCGTCCGCCGGAGCCCATCACGGAACAGACTGTGGACGCCGCCCTGGAAGAGCTCGGCGCCCGGCCCTGGCAGCGCAAGCTCACCGCCGGCCTGCTGGCCGAGGCCTATTCCAACCCGGAGCCGCTGGCAGTGAAGGAACGCGAGGAGAACCCCCAAGACACCAACGACGACGGTGCCCGCACCTCGGTGCGGCGGCGGGCTTCCACCGGCACCGCGGCCGGTGCCGTCGCGCCGTCAGCGTCCACCGGTGCCGCCGGGACTTCAGCCTCTGCCGGCGCAACTGCCGGCACGATCCGACGCCGTCGGCGCGAAAGGCGTTCCCCCGCCTGACCCGGCCCGCTGGCTGGACGCGAGCGTCCTCGTTTCCGCGGATCTCCGAGCCGCTATGCCAAACTGTGCACATGGTGGTCCAGAACTTCCGCAGCCGGCGGCACCGTTCATCGGCCAGATTGGCAGTGATGTTCGCCGTCGGCGCTATGACGGCGGTCGTAGTCGGGCTGTCCGGCAACTGGCCCTATGCTCCATCACTGGGCTGGGCCGCAGCCTCCCTGACCTATCTGGTCTGGGTCTGGTCCATCATCGGCCGCCTCTCCCCCGAAGCCACCGCCACCCACGCCGCCCGGGAGGACTCAGGCCGCGCTGCCTCGGACACCCTGGTCCTGGCCGCCACGCTGGCCAGTTTCGGCGGCGTTGTGCTGGTCCTGCTCGACGCCGGCTCCGCCGAGGGAATCGCGAAAGCTGGGATCATCGCGGTCGCCTTGGGCAGCATCGCCCTGTCCTGGTTCCTGGTCCACACACTCTTCACCCTGCGCTACGCCTTCCTCTATTACCGGGACCGCGACGGCGTGGACTTCAACCAGGACAGCGGGCCGCATTACCGGGACTTCGCCTATCTGGCCTTCACCATCGGAATGACGTTTCAAGTCTCGGACACCAGCCTGAAAACCGACGCGGTCCGCTCCACGGCGCTGCGCCACGCCCTGCTCTCCTACCTGCTGGGCACTATCGTGCTGGCCACCACCATCAACCTGGTTGCCGGCCTGGTCCGCTGAACCGTTCTTGGCGCCAGGAGGTCGCTGCGGGGATACGCCACGCCCGAGTGTCAACCGCCGAGGATGACCTCACGGCACCAAGAAATGGCCTCACCGACGACCGGCCCAACGTAACGGCTGCACACCATCGCCAGGTCACCACGGGCGCGCAGTTGACCTAAGCGGTCGGCGATCCTGCACAGCCTCCAACCCTTCGCTACAGCACGACCGGGCGCCTTCCCCATGGACCAAGACAGCCGGTGGGTCAGGTAGTCGATGTGGCGTTTGTCCGGAGACCGCCATGAGTCCTTGGCAATGGTCTTTTCATACCCGGCACACACGAGCGCGATTCGGGGCCGCCGAGCTCGTCCTGGCTGATGGCGTGCATCGTGTTGTTCATGTCTTTTCCTTACTGGTGAGGTGAATGGTGTTCCAGCATGGCTTCGGTGAACTGTTCCCAGTACTGGAAGATGCCGCCGTGGCCGGCGTTCGGGTAGATCGCGAGCTTGCTGCCTGGGATGCGGCGGTGAAGGTCCTCGGACAGGTGCGAGGGGACCATGCGGTCGTGGTCGCCGTTGGCGATCAACGTCGGTGCAGTTATCGAGGGTAGGTCCTGGGGCTCGGCCCTGCCCCAGGCCTTGATGGCTTTCAGCTGCGTTCGAAAAGCCTGCATGGTGATCGGAGCGTCCCGGTCCATCACTCGTTCGTCCAGCCGCTGCAAGTACTCTTTGGCAGCGGCCTTGCCGGTTTTGTCTCGGTTGAAGAAGAGGAACTCCTTGGCATCGGTGCGGGCTGCGGCTCCGCGGACCATGTCCCAGTACACATATGCCGCTCCGGTGGGCCGGTTGATACCGGCCCCGCCGGCGGGGCCTGTTCCGGTCAGCGTGAGGCGCCGCACCAGTCCGGGGTGGTCGAGCGCGATCTGCTGCGCGATGAAGCCACCCAGGGAGAAACCCACGAGGTCAACCTTGGCGAGCCCCATCGCCTCGATGAAGCCGACGGCGGCGTCGGCCATCTCCTTGACGGCAGGGGCCACGGTTCCGCTTGACGCGCCCACGCCGGGCAGGTCCACGGTGATCACGTGGTGATGGCGGGCAAGCACGTCGATGATGCGGGGATCCCAGTTGTCCAGGGTGGCAGCAAGATGTGTCAACATCACGACAGGGGTGCCGCCGGAAGCGCCGAGCTCTCGGTATGCCAACGTTTCGCCGCCTGCGGCGATCCGTTTGGTCGGAGCCGTCACCCACGTCGGTGCCAGGGTCTGCGATCGCCCGTCGCCTGTCATCCCCGCGGCATCGCGGTGCGCGGCCGAATCGGTGCTGACGAGCACCTTGCCGCGAACCCCGCCCGACAGAAGCGCTCTCAGCGCCGCCGTAGTCTGTTCGAACGGCAGAATCCGGTCGACGACCGGTCTGATGGCGCCCTGGTCTACGAGTCCGGCAATCGTGCGCAACTGGTCACCATCGGGTTGAATGAACAAGAAGCGGTAGTTCACGCCCAACCGGCGGGCTTGCCGGCGAATGCCGCTGCTCAGACCGCGGATCACAGCCTTCACCACCGGGTTGACCCTGGCCTGCACCGCAAAGTCCAGGTCCGGCGGCCCGGTGATGCCGATGACGGTGCCGCCTGGCCGCAGAACGCCGAGGGACTTCTTCAACGTGTCGCCGCCCTGGCTGTCCAACACGAGGTCGACGCCGGACAGCTTCTCTGAGAAGTCTTCCGTGCGGTAGTCGATGACGATGTCCGCACCGAGTTCCCGAACCAGGTCGGCATTGGCGACGCTGACAGTCGTGGCCACGGTCGCGCCCAGATGCTTGGCCAGCTGAATGGCCACCGAACCTACGCCCCCCGACCCGCCGTGGATCAGAACGGTTTGGCCGGCACGCAATTGCCCCATCTCCACGAGTGCGTTCCACGCGGTGAGGCCGTTCACCGGCAGGGACGCGGCTTCAGCCATTGTCACCGTGCGTGGCTTCGACGCGAGGTGCTTCTCATCAATGGCAATCAACTCGGCGAAGGCACCCATCCTGGCCAGATCCGGAAAGGCGAACACCTCCATCCCGGGCTCGAACTTGTGGACCAGGGACCCGGTGGCCACAACCTCACCGGAGAACTCACTGCCCAAGACCATCGGAAGCTTGAACGGGAAAATCTGTTTGAACTCCCCTGAGCGGACACGCTCGTCGGCGTGGTTGATGCCCGCGGCCTTCATCTGCACCAGAACTTCGTGGTCGGCCAGGACCGGCTGTGGCATGTCCGCCTGGCGCAACGGGGTCCCGTACCTCTGTAAGACGAACGCCTTCATGCCAACTCCTGCAGGGCTCACGTGTGGTGGTTGTAAACTGTTACCAGTACCCTAATCTGACTGGTAACACAGTGCAACCACCTGGAGGTCGACTTGATCACATCGCCAAGATCGGGATGCCCGATCAACCGCGCCCTCGAAGTCATCGGAGATCGGTGGAGCCTGGTGATCCTGCGGGACGTCATGGCATACGACCGTCGCAGCTTCCGCGAACTATTGACTGCCAACGGCGAAGGCATCAGTGCACCTGTCCTGTCCAGGCGTCTGGCGGATCTGACGAGCGCGGGATTCCTATCCAAGACCGAGGCCCCGCGTGGAAAGCAAGGGCGGTACTCGTTGACCGAACTCGGAATCCGAACGATCCCGCTGATGGTGGAGTTGGCCAACTTGGGTGTCGCCATCGACCCATCCACCGCCGAACAGAAGCCGAGGTTCATGCAGTCGGCCAATAACGACGAACTGGACTCCAAAACCGAGGACCTGCGGAAACTGCACATCAGCGCAGATGGCGCGGCCAGCCTGCCTTAGCCGCGGTGACCTGGGCCCGACCCGCCGATGGAGGATCGGTTGATCGCTAAGTAGTGAATCACAAACAGCCCTGCTGGACCGAGAGAATACGACTGGCCCAAGGCGCAACCCAAGACCCAAGCCTTGAACCACCGACAGATCGGTGGATCAAGGCCTGGCCGCCGTTTACGATCAATTTAAGAGCAGTAGCTCCGGACAGGCTCGATGCCCTTCTCGCCCGAAACCAGCGCACTATTCGGGATCGCAATCCATTAGTTGATTGATCAACTAATGGACCAGACAGCAGCAGAGCCGGCCTTCGACAATGACATAACCGGGATCGTTATCCTCCCGAAAACTCAGCATGGCCTGAACGCCTCGATAGCCGGGGCCCGGCGCGACAAAGATGAGCGAGAACTTATGCATGCCTGTGAATGCCCCAGCGCGATGTGCTCCATCGAGACACCTGTCGGACATACTCACGGTTATCGGCCCTTAAAAACGGGCAGAGGGAGTGGCTGCTCAAGGGCTCCGCGACCTGGAGGAGAGTGCTGGTCTGGACTCAGGGCGTGAAGGTGCGCGCCGGGGCGGCCCAGGGTTAAAAGCCGATTTGGAAGCATCGCTGGTCGCGATCATTAGATGACCCTGGCATACTCCCTCGGCGAAATCCCATCGGGCCGCTCGGACTGGTCCAGTCAATGATTGCCCCGTTATCAGGGGACCTGCAGGATCTGGGTTCAGGCGAGTTTGGTTACCTGGTAAGTGTGGCCGGCCGCACGGAGTCGCTGCATGAGCACGTTGCCGAGTGCAGTGGCCGGTGTTAGCGACCCTTTCGCAGTCGGCAGCCGGTCACCGTCGAGGGCAAGAGCGAGTGCAGTCTCCCCTGCCATCACGGCGGTGGCGGCATAGCCGGGATCGCCGGGGCCAGCAGCAATCGCCTGGTATCGGTGCCCGTTCTCGGTGCGGGCGGTTACCTGGGAGTGGAACCAGCCCGCGCGCTGCGTGCGGGTGCTCGGACCCGAACCTGGTGCCGGAAGACAGCGGTCGAGCACTCCCCGGGTCGGCGGGAACGCCATCGCGCCCGTGAATGCCCGGAGCCCGAGTGCCATTGCCCTGGCGATGACCGCTCCTGCCGGTCCGCGGGCTACCCCCATCACCTCGCCGTACTGAAGGGAGCGGCCGTAGGCCCAACCCTGCAACGCGTTGCTGCGGCGCACTATCCGAGTGTTGACCGCGGCCATGATGAAAGGCGCGGTCCAGGTGCTGTCATCGGAACGGCGCACAGGACCGGCGTCAGGAGGCTGTTGTGTCGTCGGCTCCCGTGTGCGGTCGGGGCTCAGAGCGTAGGGGTCCGCGGCTAATGACCGCAGGGCGGTGCTCGATCGCATCGCGTCGAGCTGCCCGCGCATCGACTCGAGCGTGCCTCCGCTGATGCCACCCTTGGCCGTAGCAACGAGTTGGACCTCGACCAAACCGCCAGCGCCATCGGCTTCTGCTGCCTGATGAAGCAGCAATACAGCGAGGTCGGACGGCACGGAGTCGTAGCCGCAGGAGTGCACGATCCGGGCCCCGCTCGTCCTGGCCAGAGCGTCGTAGCGATCGATCGCTTCCCGGACGAAGGACACCTCACCCGCGAGGTCGGCGTAGTGGGTACCGGCCCGTGCGCAGGCGTCGACGACAGGTAATCCGTGTTTCGTGTATGGACCGACGGTTGTGAGAAGCACGCGCGTGCCCGCGGCCAGGGCAGCGATCGAGTCCGCGTCCTCCGAGTCGGCTTCGATGAGGGCCCATCCGTGTGCCGCGACCGGCAACTGCGACCGAACCGCCTCGAGTCTGGACCTCGACCGGCCCGCGAGTCCGACTCGCATGCCGGCCGGTGCATGCTCCGCGACGTAGCCGGCGATCAGTCGGCCAACGAAACCCGTCGCTCCGTAGAGAACGAGGTCATGTTCCCGGGATAAGTTGTCCATAACTGCAGCCTTTCACAGCGGCAACCCCAAGCTGACACACGGCTCCTTGCTTTGGTCCTCGGGTACCGTGAGTGGTCCTGCTTGGGAGACTGGCTCGCGTTCCGTGTGTTTGCCAGTTCAGGTACATCCCAACCTGACGTCAGGAAGATAGCTGAAAGACGTCAGGTTAGAGTTCAAATCTCCGATCTCTGACGCCTTGAGGCCAAAGTCCTCAATTCCACTCTGACACCTCAAGGGTCAGGGACTGGGCGGCGGGGGTCTCCTTACACACCGTCCCAATAGCCGGTCCTCAACTGCGACATAGATGAGCGAGAGCTTATGCATGTGTGTGAGTCGCAGAGCTATGTGGCAGAGAATTCGCAACGCTTTGTGGCCGATGATGAGGGTTTTCCTTCCGGCGCCGACGATCTCTGGGGTGAGGGTGTCGTTTTGCGGGAATCTGTAGATACGCCCCCGCAATGTCGGAGCCGCGAGAAAAATTTCCGGCTTCGAACAACCACAGAGTCCTGGGAAATCTCCTAAACATTCAAGACGATGCCCTTTGACGTGGCGTTGAACCGAACAGCCATCCGCTGCGATCCGGGCGGCGCCCACCGGTCGATGGCCTCGTCGGTGAGGTCGCCGTCCGCCCACAAGAACGCCAGCGAGGTGTCCGGGGGCACCAGCACGTCCAGCTTCTTCAGCTGCCGGGCGGACAGGACGTTTCCCACGAACAATCCGTAGAGCGCCCCGGCGAGCATGCCGAAGGCGCCGTAAAAGGCGCCGGCGACCAGGCCGCCGCCGAGGAAGCCCAGGATCCCGCCACCCCCGGTGAAGCCGCCGATCGCTCCAAGGGCGAGCCCTAGCGCCCCCCAGCTCATCAGGGAGCTCCGGGCGCTAAAGGCCACCCCAAAGTTCGGGCTGTGCACGTGCAGCCCTCCACGTGCGTCGGACTCGAGCACCACCTCGGCCTGCGGGAGGCCCGGATTAGGGGCCTTGGCCGGGGCGAGCTTGGCGAGCGTTTGCCGGACTGTGTGCTGCCCGGGCTGGCGCAGGAGCAGCATGTTCAACAGTGTGTCCTTGCTGGTGCTCGTGTCGGCTGCAGGCAGCTGCCCGTCCGGCGCCGCGGCGGACAGCTCTCCCGAGATCGCCACCAGACTTGCTGCTGTGGGGCTGTACGCCGCCGTGGTCGACAGCAGCGCGTCGTCGGTGGCGGATTTCATGAACACTACGATCGCGGACGTGTCCGGCCGCATGCCCTCACCGATACGGGCCAACTGTGTCCCGCTCAGTGGTTGCTCGCGGTAGTAGGCAAAGAGCCCGCCGCAGACGGCCCCGATCACCGCCCACCCGATGGGGCCGATGACCCCGCTGGTCAGGGCGCCAAACACCCCCCACGTCAGCGCCGCGGTCAGAAGGCCCGCCACCGTGCGCTGCGGGTCATAGACTCTCGCCTTTCCTTGCCCGTCCACCCGGATGATGGCCGCATCGAGGATGGCACCGCCTTCCTGCTCAAGCTGCTTGCTCAGTGGCCGCCGGATCTGGGCGGCGCGCTTGGCCCCGTCGAAGCACAGGAGCAGAACGCAGAGCACCGACGCCGACCCGGCCCGATCTTCCACGATGTGTCTCCCTCTGTTGTCACGTCATCCCGGCACCGTGCACTGATCAGGGCGCGGGCGAGGTCCTGCTGCGAAAGTCGAATCGAGCGCGCGGTCCGCTGCTGACGTGCCTCGCCCGCGCGGGGCACGAGGGCGCCCATGTACGCGGTGAAGGCCTAGTTCTCCCCCGGGAACGGTCCGGCTCGATCGGCCCCGTTCCCGGGAGGCAGACGCCCGGCTTGCGGGCCGGCCGGGTCAGGCGACGACGAAGAACTTCAGGAACGGTGACCGGGTCCGCCAGGTGGCCGTGAACCCGTCCGGGAAGGAGTAGACGCCCCCGGCGACGAGCATGATCTTCTGCCCGTCGGGGGTTTCCAGTTCCGCCTCGCCCTCGATGACGTGGAACGAGTCGGAGCCATGGACGTTGTAGGGGATCTCTGCGCCCTTTTCGGTGCTGATCCTCCACAGCCCCGACACCGGCATTCCTTCTCCCTCCCTGCGGAGCCAGTGGACCTCGCCGATCTCCTGGCCGTCATCGATGAGGGGTTCCCATGACCCTGCGGTCACGTCGGAGCTCTTATATTCGGTGGTGGTTGCCATATTTTCCTCCAAGGTAAGACGTGGCCTGCTGTTGCGCGGCCATCCTGATCTGCGCCGTACGCTTTGCATCGGCGGCAGCGGACCGCTGCCGGTGTAGCGGTCAGCGCGTTCAGCGCTCTCGACCTCAACCGGGTCGAAGTGGGCGGTTCCTTACCCAACTACTGTTTCCTATCCTGAGCCGCTGGGCGTCACCCAGATCGTGTGATCTTGGAGGGAAGACCAGATGCCCGTCGTGTTTCAAGATCGACAGCCGCGCACGCGGTTGGCTTTCACCCCGATCGGGTGATGCACGAGGCACTGTGCCGGCGGATGGTTATCAGGTGGGTGTATTTCCCCCGGAGCCGCACGTCGCGCCGTTTCGGCAGTGGGCGGCTCGCCGCCATGCACGCTGCGGGTCGACGCTGACGACCCAGACTCTGCCGCGACAAAATGACGAGCAAATCGCCGCATAAGGAGAATCAGCATGAATAACCAGTCCTCTCATGTCGATGTTGTCGTGGTAGGGGCCGGGTTCGCGGGGCTTACCGCCGCCCGGGACCTCAGGAAGGCCGGGGTTTCGGTGGTCGTGCTGGAGGCCGACGACCGCGTCGGCGGCCGATCCATGCCTGGAACTCTTGCGGGGTATGTCGTGGATCTTGGCGGGCAGTGGGCGGCGAGTTCCCAGACCCACCTGCTGGGCCTGGCCGAGGAGCTAGGGGTCAAGACCTACCCGCAGTACGTCGGGGGCGAGCACATCATGGACATCACCGGGCGCGAGGCCCGCTACAAGGAAGGCGAAGACCTTCCCCTTGAGCCCGCAGATCTGGCAGAGTTCAACAAGCTGATGGGCGAGCTGGACTCCCTGGTCGGCAAGGTCGACGTCACCGCACCAGGGTCCGTGGAGGGCGCGGACGTCCTTGACGCCCAGACGTTCGAGAGCTGGCTGCAGGGTGCCACCACCTCGGAGCCGGCGCGGGCCGTCTTCCGGCTGATCGTGCAGACCGTCTATTGCGTCCAGCCCGGCCAGCTCTCACCGTTTGCCGTCATGTTCTACGGCGCCGCGGACGAGGGGATCGCGCACATGATCGGCACCGTTGGCGGCGCCCAAGAGACCCTCTTTGTGGGTGGCGCCTGGCAGCTGGCCTCGAAGATGGCCGAGGGGCTCGGCGACGCGGTCATCGTGAATGCCCCGGTACGGTCGATCGCGCAGACCGACGACGGGGTGACGGTCACATCCGACGCCGGAGTCTGGACGGCTGCGTTTGCCGTGGTGGCTGCTGCCCCGCCGATGGCCGCGCGGATCTCCTACACCCCCCCGATGCCCCCGCGCCGCGACGCCTTCACCCAGCGGATGCCGATGGGCAGCATTATCAAGATTCACGTCGCCTACCAGACGCCGTTCTGGCGCGCCAAGGGTCTGAGCGGAGCAATCCTCTCCGACCGCACGGCCACGGGTTTGTGGATGGATCATACGATCCCGGGCGTCGAAACCGGCGGCATGGTGGGCTTCTTCGGGGGCGGCTACGCCCAAACCTGGGCCGAGCGTTCACCCGAAGAGCGACGCGCCCAAGTCCTTGAAGATCTCGCCACCTATCTGGGCCCCGAGGCGAACAACCCGATCGAGTATGTGGAACGGTCCTGGCCGGCCGCACCCTGGCAGCGGGGCGCATACTGGGCCATGCCCACCCCGGGCGCCCTGACCGCCTTTGGGCCCGCGCTGCGGGATCCGGTCGGCCGGATCCACTGGGCCGGCACCGAAACGGCAGACGAAAACATCGGCTATTACGACGGCGCCATCCAGTCCGGGGAGCGAGTCGCCGGGGACATCGTCAAGCACCTCAGGCTCTAGACAACCGTCTTCTCGTGCGCGGGCGTGGTGAAGCGCGCCGGCCTGGCTCGCCCATCTTCGGCACGGTCTGGTTGGCGAGGTGATGCCGGCGCAGCCCGAGAGCCAGCCCGCGGGGCGGCCTTGCGCGAGGCCGGCCGCACCGGCAAGGATCGGGATGAGCAGGCCGATCTGCAAGGAGATGGGCCGCGCCTCGGTGTTGATGCGGAGGATTTCGGCCTGGATCTCCGGCGGCTGACCGGCGAGGACGCGGCAGTGGTCCACGATGTCGAGACCGCCTGCCTCAGTGGTCTCTTAGACGGCCGTCTGTAAAACTGCCCCGACGGTTAGTTGCAACTCCGGCGTTTTTCATCTCATCCGTGCCCGCTATCTATGTATCGGGGCAGCGTTTGCGTTACGGCGCGAGGCTTAAACAACCACTGCCCCCCCCGGCACGCATCCCTACATCTCGTGTGGTGTTTCTAAGGTCGTGCTGTTTTCAACCCGAAACTTGCCGCGTAAGCCGGTCCTTCACCGCGACAAAGATGAGGGAGAAGTTATTCACCTACTTGCATAGCCCGAGGCAGGGTTGCGTTGCAGCTCCACCAAGGTCCAATACTGTGCAATAACATCATTTTCCGGGCGCCCGGAAGCCCACCGACAAGCCCAGCAGGCAAGACCCGCGATGGGGTATCCGACTTCGACACCACGAGAATTGCGGCCAAACCGAGAAGACCTTAGAAGCGGTGCGACACCTCACTCACCTACACAAACCCGATACTGTCCCCTCACGGTCGATGACAGGAGTGCTGCCCGCGAGCTCCATAAAGATCGGCTATCGCTACCCTGCTGTGAGGTAGTCGCCCAGAGCGTCGAGCAAGCCCTCGCTGCCCTTTTGGCGTCCCGGTCCATCGGCCCAGAACTGGTCGAAGAAGACGCCGTGTTCGGTGTGCGTGAACCGGGTGGCCCCATCGATCTGTTCGAACTCCAATGAGGCTATCGACGTTGACATGTGGGCCCCGTCGAGCCACATATCGTACGTTGTGACGATACGGACATGCTTGACGATGTCGGTATAGGTGGCCTCGTATCGCGTGACCGGCCCGTCGTGGAACGTCCCCTCGTCGATGTCGCGTCCGCCGACGCGGAAGTCGAAGGCCCACTCCCCGGGCTCTATGGCATTACCCGCCCCCCACCAGGCCAATTTCTGTTGTTCGGTGGCGAACGCGTCCCAGACGCGCTCGACGGGAACTGGGTAGTCGCGGCTCAGCGTGAACTCAGCGCGGGCCAGTCGGCGTTCGATCGTCAATGTGTGCGTCCTTATCGTGTGAAGGTGACGTGGCTCGTGCCGCTGTCGGCAAGTTCCGTAGTCATCTTGTGAGTGAGGTCCAGAGCCGGTAGGTCGTCCCACAGTCGGGTTCCCCGGCCAAGGAGGACCGGGGCAACCATGAGGTGGAACTCGTCGACCAGGCCTGCGCGCAGAAAGTCGCGCGCAGTGCTGACGCCGCCGCCGACGCGAACGTCCAGCCCATTGGCGGCCTCGGTCGCCTCGGCAAGCACGTCCTCGATCTCGGCGTTGCGGAAATGGAAAGTTGTCCCGCCCTGCATCTGAATCGATGGACGCGGTGCAGTGTGGGTGAGGACGTAAACCGGCGTGCCAAACGGTGGCTGGTCGCCCCACCAGCCCTTCCAGTCCGGGTCGTCGGGGAACGCATGCAGACCGAACATACTCGCGCCCATGATTTCGGCGCCGATATTCTCGAAGGACGCCGCCGCATAAGAGTCATCGAGCCCGGTAGTGCCAGTGCCGCTGGTATTGCCGAGGACACGCTCACGGAACGTGCGGGTCGCGGTGTAGGCCGCCGTGAGGCGCCCCCAATCCTCACCCATCGGATTGTTGGGTGTGTTGTCAGTCATCGAGGTGTAGCCATCGAGTGAGACGAAAAGGTCTATACGAACGCGGGTCATGTCAGGGCTCCTCTGGGATGGTGCGGGTCAGGTGAATGCCGAGCCGGTCGGCTTGGTGTTCTGCGGGGGTTCGTTGCTCGCCCAGCCACAAGTGCAGGACGTCGAGGGCGCCCGGTCGCAGGCTCACGGTGCGGACGCGTCCGTGCTTATGTGACGTAACCAGCCCTGCGCTCTCGAGCACACGCAGGTGCTGCATCAGCGCCGGCAAACTCATCGAGAACGGTGCCGCAAGTTCGGACACGACGGCTGGAGACTTCGCCAACCGTTCGACGACGGCCCGGCGCGTCGGATCCGCGAGAGCGCGGAGCACCAGGTCAAGATCGTCATAATAGTTAGGCATGCGCTTAACTATTATGGAAACCTAAGGATCCGTCAAACCCCCGTTTGGCATCAAATGCATGACGATGAAAGTGCCAGCCGGTGGTTTTAGACCCGCACCCGACGGCGATGGGCGCGCAGGGCGTGAACCCCCCCGACACCCGACATCCAAGATCGCCAAGTCCAGGGCCAACTGCTCCCAGAAGAGGGCAAGGAACGCATCTTCGAGGTTTCCAACCTCGCTGAACTAGACCGTGGACGCTATCCTCGCCTCAGGCGCCGGCCACGCTCGCCCGAACGATGTCCTGGTACACGGGACCGCATAAGAACGCCGTGGAGGCATCCATCAAGAAGCAAAGCGGAAAGTCCTTTTTGTATGCATTCGCATCTACAGATCTAGGGCGTCTCCATGGCCTGAGGGCCCGTGCCTCCGGGACCAAAAAGCCCCACCGGAGCATGGTTGCCCCGAAAGGCAGCATGCCACGTGCGCCGGCGATGGTCCGTCGCCCACAGTGGGCATGGTCGCCCAATACGGCCGATCAGCAGCGTCCGTTTGGCGCAGATTGCGAAGGATTTCGGGTTTTCGGTCGCCACGCTGAAGCGCTGGATTGCCATCACCGACCGTAAAGATGTTCAGGGGCGGGGCCCGGCGGCGGCGTCGAAAAGCAACCGCTTACTGGCCAGGCGCATCAACCCAAAATGATCTACCCGCTGGTCGCTGACCTTGCCGCCGAGGGAATTCCCGCGGCGGTGACCAGCAGGTGTTGGAGTTCAGCAAGCAAGGCTATTACCGGTGGAGGGCGAACCCGGTGACGGAACGGGACTGGCTCGATGCGGGAGCCAGCCCGCGATGTCATGGGCACATTCTTCGGTCGAACGATTCGTGGTGTCGACCTCGAAGTCGTAGGTCATTCCGCTGTGCACGCTCAGGGCTTGCTGTCGCGCCATTCCCTCCACACGATCAGCGCGGTGCGCTTCGCGTGATGCGGCGACATCAGGGTCGCAGTGCACTCCCACCCACGTCATGTCCACGTCACTGAACGTGGACCGCAGAAGCTCCTGTCCGGCACCACCTGAGAGAAGAACCTCATCTAGAATCATGTGGGCCCCCTGTCAAGGGCCAGTATTTTCTGCCCACTGGCGGCCAGGTTAAGTGCCCGCCGGTGGCCAGCTAAACTGCCCGGTGGTGGCCAGCTAATCTGCCCACGTCGTGTTCTGCGGGGCTGGCCG
>RJAE01000014.1 GCA_004000035.1 Arthrobacter sulfonylureivorans
CGGATCCCGCCCGAATGGCTCAAACGCCTCATCCGGCTACGCGACAGGCACTGCCGCGAATTCGGCTGCACCGTCCCCGCCGACCAATGCGACATCGACCACACCATCGCCTGGGAAGAAGGCGGCAAAACAGTGCCCGAGAACCTCAGCGCCCACTGCAAGCCCGGCCACAAAACCAAACACCACGGCGGCGGCAGCATGAACTGTGCTGGGTTTCGTAGAGGCTCGGGATTCACGCACTCAGGGGTTCCCGGGTGCGGTTCAGGTGGAAATGGTGTTCGTACTCTATCGGGCTCTGGTAGCCGATGGATGAATGGAGACGCTGATGGTTGAACCAGTGCACCCACTCGGCGGTCGCGGTCTCAACGGCTTGCCGCGACGTCCACGTGCGGGCCGGATCGGCATCGATCAGCTCGGTCTTGTAGAGGCCAATGGTCGACTCCATCAGCGCGTTGTCGAGGGCGTCTCCCACGGTTCCGATCGAACCGGCGATCCCTGCCTCGGCCAGTTTCTCGGTCAACGCGATCGAGGTGTACTGCGAGCCTGCGTCGGAGTGGTGGATCAGTCCGTTGGACGTGAACCGGACCTTGCCGCGGCGGCGGGCGAACAGCGCCTGGGCCAGCGCACCGGTCACCAGCGACGCTTCCTTCGACATCGATGCTTTCCAGCCCAGGACCATCCGGGAGGCCACGTCGGTGATGAACGAGACGTAGCAGAATCCGGCATACGTCCACACGTAGGTGAAGTCCGCGACCCATACGGTGTTCGGCACGGTGATGTCCCAGCCGCGGTTGACCCGGTCCGGGTGCCGCGGCGCCTCCCGGTCCCGGTGGGTGGTCACGGTGCGGTGGCGTCCCCTCACGGCGCCGGCCAGGCCTGCCTGGCGCATCAGCCGGCCCACCCGGTCGCGCCCGATCCGGTGACCCTGCCGGTTCAGCGCGTGCCACATCTTGAGCACTCCGTAGCAGCCGAAATTCTGCTTATGGACAGTGGTGATCACTTCGGTCATCACCAGATCCGACGCGGCCCGGGCCGAAAGCGGGCGGGATTTATACGCGTAGTAGGTGCACGGGGCGATCTTTATTCCGGCGTTCGCGGTCAGAACGCGGCAGATCGGCTCGACCCCGAAGCGGTGCCTGAAAGCATCGATGTACTCAACGATTATTGCCGTGGGCGGTCGAGCTCCGCTGCAAAAAAAGCCGATGCGGTTTTCAGGATTTCGTTGGCCCGCTTCAGCTCCGCGTTCTCCCGCCGCAGCCGGCGCAGGTCGGCGGCCATATCGCTGGTCATCCCGGGACGGTCCCCGGCGTCAACCTCAGCCTTCCGCGACCAGGTCCGCATCGTGTCATCCGGGATCCCGACGATCTTGGCCACGTGCCTGATCGTGGCCGCCTTGGACTCCTCCTGGTGCTCCGCGCGCCGCTCCATATACAGGCGCACGGCACGGTCCTTGAATTCCTGTTCGTACTTGATTCCGCTGGTCATGATTCATTCTCCGGTGAGGAAAGAGTCTCTACCAGACCCAGTACGGTTCAGCATCACCCAGGACAACGACGGCACCCTGCACTTCACCACCCGCTCCGGACACACCCACACCACCACCCCCGACGAAGGCTGGGCAATCACCTACCCCACAGCAGAGGACCGGGCCAGCAACACAACGAACCAGGACAAAAGCGCAGCAGAACGGTCCGTTGACGGAGAGGATGGCGAACCATGCGAAGAAACGCCACCGCCCTTCTGATGGATGGGAACGACGCTACCTATTCCGGGCGCTGCCACTGCGCGGCGATTCCCATGGCGTCACGTATCCGCGGCGCTTCCAATCAGGGCAGCGGATTGTCGCTCCGGGACGTGTCCCAGTCGGCAGGACCGTTGCTGCCGGCCTCATACTCTTCCAGCGGTACCACGTCGTTTTCCCAAGCCTTGAGTACTGGTTCGACAATTCGCCAGCAGTCCTCGGCGATGTCTCCACGGACAGACAACAGCGGGTCGCCGTGCAGCACGCCTTCCAAGACTTCGCCGTAGGGCAGCAGATCGGCCGCGTGCAAATCTGCCTCCAGCACGGCCCGGTCCAGCGTGAAGAGGTCACTCGGGCCGTTGACATCGATCTCCAGTTGAAGGGTTTCGGGCCCAAGGCCGATCCTCAATCGGGTAGGCGAGTCGACGCCTTTGAATCCCACAGGCAGGTGATTGACCGGCTTGAAGGTGATAATGACTTCCTTCTTCGGCTGGGCCAACGCCTTGCCTGAGCGCAGGATGAACGGCACGCCCGCCCAACGGCTGTTATTGATGGAAACCTCGACTTCAGCAAGGGTTTCTGTTTTCCGCGAGGGGTCCACGCCCTGTTCTGCGGTGTAGTCGGGGATGTCACGTTCGCCGATGCGGCCTGCGGTGTAGCGGGCTCGCCGGGTGCTCTTGGCGAAATCGGGGTCGACGCTGCTAGCTCGCATCACACTGCCGATGTGGTCGCGCAGGTCCCGCTCCTTGAGTGTGGCCGGCGGGTTCAAAGCCGTCAGCGCCATTACCTGCAACAAGTGGCTTTGGATCATGTCCCGCAGGGCGCCGGCGCCGTCGTAGTAGCGGGCGCGCCCTTCCAGAGCCAGGTACTCGTCGTAGAAAATCTCCACTTTGGCCACGTGTTCGTTGCTGAGCAGCGGTTCCAATAGACGGTTGGCGAAGCGCAGGCCCAGAATGTTGAAGACCGTCGCCTTGCCGAGGAAGTGATCCACCCGGTGGATATGGTCCTCCGGGACTAGTTTCAGCAACGTCTTGTTCAGCAATTCGGCCGACTCCAGACTGGTGCCGAACGGTTTCTCCAGCACCAAACTTGTCCCCTCCGGCACGTCCTCAGGCCGGAGCACTTCGCACGCTTTCTGGCTGACGGCCGGCGGCAGGGCGAAGAACACGGCCACCGGGCCCTCCAGCAACGCCAGCAGTTTGGCCAGGGCACCCTCGGCCGTCACGTCAACCGAGTGGTACTGGGGGTCCTGCTGGATGTCGAGCAGTTGCTGCCGTCCGTCGTCGTTCGCGGCGCCAGCGCAGGAATCGAAGGCCCCGCTGACGCGTTGCTGCCAGCGCGCTGCGTCCCAGTCATCGGAGCCGGCGCCCACAAGTTTAAGCCCGGTGGTTTTGCCCTGAGCAATCAGCTTGCCCAGCCCCGGCAGCAGCAGCCTGCCGGTCAGATCGCCGGAGGCCCCCAGGATGAGCAGTGTGCGGATCTGCGTCGGCCCGCTGGCATAGGGGGAGGAAGCGTCCTTGGTCTGGGTCTGTTCAGCGCTCACGATTCCCACCTTGCCACGGCTGTGATCCGGAGGGAACGGTACCGGTGGCAGTTGCGGGAAGGCGGGACTGGCATACCAGCCTGGTTCCGGCGTCCGCAGAAGCGGAGTCACATGGGGGCGCGACTGAGGCCACCGCCAGTTGATACCCTTAAGAGCTGAACTCCGGCGTGGCCCGGGGATTGTGAACCAGATCGACGAAAGTAGACACGGCGCGTGTTCAATTCACTCTCTGACCGGTTGACCTCAACCTTCAAGAATCTGCGCGGCAAGGGACGCCTGTCCGAGGCCGACGTCGATGCCACCGTGCGCGAGATCCGGCGTGCCCTGCTAGACGCCGACGTTGCCGTGCCCGTGGTGCGCGAGTTCACCGCCCATGTGAAGGAACGCGCTCTGGGCGAGGAAGTCTCGGGCGCCCTGAACCCGGGCCAGCAGGTCGTCAAGATCGTCAACGACGAACTGGTCAACATCCTCGGCGGCGAGACCCGCCGCATTAAGCTGGCCAAGAACCCGCCGACCGTGATCATGCTCGCCGGTCTGCAGGGCGCCGGTAAGACCACGCTGGCGGGCAAGCTGTCCAAGTGGTTCAAGGGTCAGGGCCACAGCCCGTTGCTGGTTGCCGCCGACCTGCAGCGCCCCAACGCCGTGACCCAGCTTCAGGTCAACGGCCAGCGCGCCGGCGTGCCCGTCTTCGCCCCGCACCCGGGCGTGCAGTCCGAGTTCGATTCGGTGACCGGCGATCCGGTGGCCGTGGCCCGCGACGGCATCGCCGAAGCGCGGCAGAAGCTGTACGACGTGGTCATCGTGGACACCGCCGGCCGGTTGGGCGTCGACGCCGAGATGATGCAGCAGGCCGCGGACATCCGCGCCGCCATCAACCCGGACGAAGTCCTCTTCGTGATCGACGCGATGATCGGTCAGGACGCGGTTAATACCGCGCAGGCGTTCAACGAAGGCGTCAACTTCACCGGCGTGGTCCTTTCCAAGCTCGACGGCGATGCCCGCGGCGGTGCGGCGCTCTCCGTCGCGTCGGTAACCGGCAAGCCCGTGATGTTCGCGTCCACCGGCGAGAACCTGGACGACTTCGAGATCTTCCACCCGGACCGGATGGCCAACCGCATCCTGGACATGGGCGATATTCTCACCCTGATCGAGCAAGCGGAGAAGTCCTGGGACAAGGGCGAAGCCGAGCGGATGGCTCAGAAATTCGCCGACCAGGAAGACTTCACGCTGGACGACTTCCTCGCCCAGATGCAGCAGATCCGCAAAATGGGCTCGATGAAGAAGATGCTCATGATGATGCCCGGCGCCGCCAATATGCGCCAGCAGCTGGAGAACTTCGACGAGCGCGAGATTGACCGCGTGGAGGCGATCGTCCGGTCAATGACCCCGCACGAGCGTGTCGCCCCGAAGATCCTCAACGGTTCCCGCCGCGCCCGCATTGCCAAGGGCTCCGGTGTCCACGTCTCCGAAGTCAACGGCCTGCTGGAGCGCTTCGGCCAGGCCCAGAAGATGATGAAGAAGATGGCGCAGGGTGGCGGCATTCCGGGTATGCCCGGCGTGGCCGGCCCCGGCGGTTTCGGCGGCGCACGCAAGAAGCAGCAGGCCGCCAAGGGCAAGAAGAAGACCCGCTCCGGCAACCCGGCCAAGGCGGCGCAGGAACTGCGCGAGGCCGAGGAGCGGCGCAAGAACAAGGCATCGGTTCCGGCCGGAAGTGCCTTCGGCGCCCCGCAGGACGGACAGGATTTTGATCCGTCGGCGCTGAACCTGCCCAAGGGCTTCGAGAAGTTCCTCGGCAAGTAGTCCGTCAGATTCCCTATGCATGATGAGTGCCCCGCCGGTGAAGTCCGGCGGGGCACTTGGCATGAGGGGTGAAGGTAAGCTGGGTTGCTGAATCGTTTCGGCGACGACGACGAGGGCCGTGAAGCCCCACCGGCGAGGCAGCGCAGCGAAGGAGTTTTGTGGCAGAGCAGGCACACAGCGGCGTGGACCGCCCGGTCGGAAGGCGGCAGGCCGCCGTCGTGGTCATCGTACGCAGCGTCGGCGGTTCCGTGGTGCTGGTGGAGGGCACCGGCGGCCCCTCTCTGCCGGCTGCTGCGGTCCGGCCGGGCGAAGACCCGCGGTCCGCTGCGTCCCGCCTGCTCGCCGAATCCTCCCTGCCGGTGCCGCCGGGGCGCATCCTGGCGCTCGACTACCTGCCGGTAGCCGTCGCAGCGGGCGAAGCCATCACCTTTGTGTACGACGGCGGAACGTACGACGGCGGTGAGCTCGCCGCGGGTGCCGGGGGACAGGCGGTCTTCCTTCCGGTCGAGCAGGCCGAAGCGGTCCTGGACAGTGCGCAGTCCGCCCAGCTGGCCGCGGGGCTCCGCGCCCACGAACTGCTCACTGTGGTGGAACTGCGCAACGGGCAGGTGCTGCGGACAGCGCAGCCGCGCGTGCCGGAACGCGAGTTGGCGCCGCAGGTCTGGGAACCCGAGCCAGCGGGCGGTTCCAAAGGAACTGTCGGGTCCGGCGTTTAGTATTTCTCCCATGGCATTCGGCAGCGGAGAACGAGTGGTCTTTGTCCACGGCACGGACAGCTTCGGTGCCGCGGCCTGGCCGCATCAGCACCGGCTGGCCGGACGTTTCGACTGCCTGTTCCTCCGCCGCCACGGCTTTGATCTGCAGGCCGAACCGCTGCCGACCGACTTTGATGAAGACGCCCGGATCGTCGGCGGGCATCTCGGCGCCGGAGCGCATGTGGTGGCACACGCGCAGGGCGCCGTCGCCGCCATGATGGCAGCCGTGGAGCACCCGGACAAGGTGCATTCGCTGACGCTGTTCGAGCCGGCATGCCTATCCTTGACCGCAGACTTGCCCGCCACCCGTGCCTACCGCCAACGGCTGGAGCCGTTGTTCGCCGCCCGCGGTGAGCTGACCGATGAGGAGTACCAGCGCGAGTTCGTCCGGCTGGTGGTCGGGGCCGAAGCGCTGCCGCTGGCCACCGCGGCCGACCGGGCGCAGGCTAAGCGGGCCCGGCTGCAGGCGCCGCCGTGGAACGCGCCGCTGCACATTGTCCCGGGCCTGCCCACGCTGGTGGTCACCGGCGGTTGGGAGCCGCTGTATGAGGAGGTGGCCCACTACCTGGCCGGCACCGGCGCCATCCACCGCCACGCCGGCGGGGATCACCGTCCGCAGGATTCGGACGAAGGCCATGCACTTCTGGAAGCCTTCCTGGCCCGCAAGGCGCTGCCCGACTGACCCGAGGATTTCCGCCCGTCGCTGCGCAGCCTGACCGACCAGAGGTTGCTAGCGTTGAGCTATGAACCAAACAGGCTGGGAACCGGCGTCCGGACAACTGTGGTGGCCGTGGCCGCTGGACGAGGCCGGCGTGGCGGCACTGCAGCAGCAATTCACCAACCGGTCCCTGCTGGGCGCCTTCGCCGGGGGAGTTCCGCAGCCTGGCGACAGCGTGGTGTCCGTGCTGCTGGCCGTGAACCCGGAACAGCGCGCGGCAGTCTTGGATACCGCAGGCAAGGCGGTGCCGGGCCCGGACGTCGCGGCCCTGGTCCGCGGGCTCTCCGCCGATCTGGGGGCGGCTGTGGAGATTGACGGCATTGAATACGAGGCGCCAGCACCGGAAGCCGCGCTGGAACTGGAAGCCGTGCCCGAACCCGACGACGCCGAGGAGTACGAAGCGCCGGACGCCGCTGAGCTGCGCACCGTACTGGTAGGCAAGTTCCGGCGCGAAGACCTGATGATGTTCGGCGCCATCAACGGTGTGGAAGTCCAAGTCCTGGAGCCCGGTAAGGGAAGCCCTGACGCGCCCGCATCTGGACAGCGCGTCGTGCTGGTTCACGGCGAGGCAGCGCCAGGGCTCTACAACTGGCCGGCCTCTGCCAAACCCATCGTGGCGTTGATGGACTTGGACGGTTTCCGCGCTGTCGAGGCATGGCTGCCCGGCACCCGGCGCGACCCGGACACCAGTTTCTGGCACGCCTGGGAGGGGCCGGCCAAGCCGTTCCCGTCGGCCTCCCGCGCCGATGCCGAAGCGCTGCGGCTGCTCGGCCGGATTGTGCATCCTGAAGGTCCCGATCCGCGGCGGCTCAGCGAAGTCCTCGGACTGGAACAGGGGGCCATTCAAGGACTGCAGGAGCTGATGGCCTCACCGGACGAGCCGGGAATCCTGGCCCGCGCCGGCCAACTCCTGGGACTGCCGCCAGTCGCCGCACGGCTGGCCGAAGGATCGCTGCAGCCCGACCGGGTCTCCGGAATGGAGACCCTCCCGGTCCAATCAATCGGCAAAGCACTGCTTGAACTGGCCAGTACCCCCGCCGAAGGGAGGGGGCCGCTGGCCGCCTGGCAGCGCGCCGTCGTCGCACGCCCCGGCATGCTGGCCGGCAGCGCCGCCGCCGCGGCCACCGGTGCTGCGCTGCTGTTCCGGGCCGCGGGCCGCCGGCCGGCCAGTGCCCGGCTCCTGCGCGCCGGCGCGCTGGGGCTGGTGCTGCAGGCCGCCGGGGATGTGGCGTTGGGCGGCTACCTGGCTTACCGTCGGCGCCGCTGATCCCCGGAAACCCCGGCCAGCCGTTCGATGGCGCCGAGTCCGGCCTCGGTGCCGGGCCAATGCCGGCGCAGCGGATCCGGTCCCGCCGACCGGACCATCGCGCGCAGCAGCCAGGCGGCCACCAGCACGTCGTCGGCGTAGCCGAGCACCGGGACAAAATCGGGAACCAAGTCGATGGGTGAGGCCAGATAGGCCAGCAGCAGGATCGGCAGCAGCCGCGTCCGGACCGGCAGTTCCGGGTCCGCCGCCAGCCGACGCAAGAGGCGGAGCAGATCCGGCAACAGGCGCAAGGCGTCCCGCATGCGGACGGTGTCCGGATGGCGCCTCGCGTACCCCCACAAGGCCAGCAGCATCAGGGCATATAACAGGGCCAGTCCGCCGGCCACGGCGAGGACCGGTTCCCACCATTGCATCGCAGCATCCTGACTCGTAGTGACCCTTGGGATCAGGTTACCGGCCGGGTCCGGCGTGAGATCGGCTGAAGGCAGGCCTGTCGAGATCAGCTGCCGGCTGGCCCGGCGGCGCTGATCAACCGCCGCCCGGCCCGGCGGCGCTGATCGGCTGCCGCCTGGTAGGCCGTGCTGGTCCGGACAGAGTGAGCAGCGGGACTCTCGACCCAAGAACAGCGGACTGGAATAAACGTGAAGCTTCAAGTATTATATTTACATGAACTTTCAAGTAAACCCCCAGGACCTGCTCTCCTCCGACCTCAGCATGGGCACCGTGATGCTCAAGGTGGGGGACATGAAGAACATGACCAACTACTACCAGCAGGCGCTGGGGCTGGATCCTGTCTCCGAGGGACTCGGCGGGGTTTTCTTGGGCCGCGGCACCACACCGCTGCTCCACTTGGCGCCGGCCACCGGGCTGCAGTTGCCGTCACGCGATGAAGCCGGCCTGTTCCACACCGCCTTCCTGTTCGAGAACCAGTCTGACCTGGCGGCCACCGTGGCCACAGCGGCGCAGACCGATCCCTCCCGCTTCACGGGCAGCGCCGACCACTTGGTCAGCGAGGCGTTCTATTTCACCGACCCGGAGGGCAACGGCATTGAGCTCTACTGGGACCGCCCGCGCGACCAGTGGTCGTGGAACGAAACGGCCGAGGGCAAGGAGGTCCACATGGACAGCCTGGCCCTGAATCCCCAGACCTACCTGCAGAGCCACCTGACCGAGGAGTCACTCGCCAGCCAGCGCCGGTCGGGCGCCGGGATCGGCCACGTGCACCTGCAGGTCGGCGACACTCACACGGCCGAAGAGTTCTACGTGAAGACCCTCGGCTTCGAGCGCACTGCCGGCTGGCACGGCCAGGCGCTGTTCGTCGCCGCCGGCGGCTACCACCACCACATGGCCATGAACGTCTGGAACAGCCGCGGCGCAGGCCCGCGCAAGGACACCCTGGGCCTGGGCGAGGTGCTGATCCACGTGCCGACCGACGACGAAGTGGGCGCCCTGGCCGAGCGGCTGACCAGCGCCGGCATCTCGCACCACCACACCGGCGCCGAGCTGCGCTTCGAGGATCCCTGGCGCAACCAGCTGCGCATCGCCGTCGGCTAAGCGGAAATCCGCCCGCTGCGGCTAGGCTGAAAGAGAACCATCGGTCTAGCCGCGGAAGGGCTTGCACATGTCCGGAACCACCGAAATCTTCGTTGCCACCCACGATGCCGCCGTCCGGCGCGCCGCAGAACTCGAGGCCAGCGTCGAATCCCGCGGCGAAACCGACGGGCCCATGGCAGCGGTCGGGGATGCCCCCAGCCTCCGCCTCAATGGCGTCACCGACCTGGAGGTTGAGATCCTCGGCGGCCTGGCTGCCAAGGCGGTCGGAGCCGCCGGCGGCGAGTCGCTGGACATGGCGGACGTCTCCAGCGACTACCTGATGGTGGCCTCGGACGCCATGGTCCAGTCGCTGGCTGAGCTCTTGACCCACACCGACGACGCCGGTGACTCCTTGATCCCGGAGGTCGCCGCACTGTGGGCTGCCGAAGAGGACATGCCGTTCAGCGGCGAGATCGCCGAGGACCACGTCCGCCGGATCGCGCAGCTGGCCTCGCAGGCCGAGCAGGCCGAACGCCAGCAGCTCTACGTCTGGTCCAGCACCGCCGAAGCCTAGCCCGGCGGACATCTGCTCGGTGTTCGACCAAGTGAGCGCCAGCGAACGCGTGGAGACCCGCCGCAAATCCAACACCGCCGTCGAGTCGCGCGGATTGGTTCCTATCTGGCACAATAGACAGGTACTCGATCTGCGCGGCCCCTCTCTCCGTGTATGCATCTTGTCCTTTGAACCCCAACCATGGCCCGCCCCACGGGAGCAGACATACGGGTTCGCCCATTTTCAGAACCAGGAGTGACCACAACAGTGGCCGTAAAGATTCGCCTTAAGCGCTTCGGTAAGAAGTTCTCTGCCCACTACCGCGTCGTTGTCATGGATTCCCGCGCCAAGCGCGACGGCCGTGCCATCGAAGAGATCGGGCAGTACCACCCGACCGAAGAGCCCTCGTTCATCGAGATCAACTCCGAGCGCGCCCAGTACTGGCTCGGCGTCGGCGCGCAGCCGACCGAACAGGCTGCTGTCCTGCTCAAGATCACCGGCGATTGGCAGAAGTTCAAGGGTATTGAGGGCCAGGAAGGCACTCTCAAGACCAAGGAAGCCAAGGAAGCCTTCGTGGCTCCCGAAAAGGGCTCCGTGATCATCCCCGAGGCCATCACCCCGAAGGCCAAGAAGGAAGAAGCTGCCGAGGCTCCGGCCGAGGAAGCTGCAGACGAAGCCGAAAAGGCTGAGTAATGCTGGCCGAAGCGCTCGATCATCTGGTCCGCGGGATCGTTGACAGTCCCGAGGACGTCAAGGTCACGCAGAAGAACAACCGCCGCGGTGACATCATCGAGGTGCGTGTTCACCCGGAGGATCTGGGCCGCGTCATCGGCCGCCAGGGCCGCACCGCCCGCGCACTGCGCACCGTGGTGAACGCCTTGGCCGATGAGCAGGTCCGCGTCGACGTGGTGGACACCGACCGCCGACGCTGATCCGGATCGGCGCTGCCCGGCGTCATGCCGGGCACCCATTTCCATAACCTCCGGCCCCTGTACCAGCTAATGGTCCAGGGGCCGGACGTTTTTCACCCGACGGACGTTTATCCAAGGAGTCTGCATGCAGCTACAAGTTGCCCGGATCGGCAAGCCGCACGGCATTCGGGGCGAGGTCACCGTACAGGTGCTGACCGATGCTCCGGCCGATCGCTTTGTGCCCGACGTCGAGCTGACCGTGGAGCCGGCGCGCCTCGGGCCGCTGACCGTGAGCAGCGCCCGCTGGAACAAGGACATCCTGCTGCTGGGCTTCCATGAAGTCTCGGATCGCAACGGTGCCGAAGAACTCCGCGGCGCCAAGCTCTTCATCGATACTGACGACGTCCAGGACGACGACGATGCCTGGTACGAACACGAACTGGTCGGCCTCGACGTGCGCGTGGGGGATGAGGTGGTCGGCAAGGTGTCCGGACTGAACACGCTGCCCGCCCAGGACCTGCTGATAGTGGAAAATGTCGACGGCGAGGAAGTCTTGGTGCCGTTCGTCGAAGCCATCGTGCCGGAGGTCGATGTGGAAGCCGGTTTCGTCCGGCTCACGCCGCCGGCCGGGCTGTTTGAGCTGAACGCGCCCGACACGCAGGAAACCCCCGACGACGGCGAGGGGGAGCGCTAGGTGCGCATCGACGTCGTCAGTATCTTCCCGGAGTATCTGGCCGCGCTGGACCTGTCGCTGATTGGCAAAGCCCGCCAAGACGGACTCCTGCAGTTGAAGGTGCATGACCTGCGCGATTTCACCACCGACCGCCACCGCACCGTCGACGACACGCCGTACGGCGGCGGCGCCGGCATGGTCATGAAGCCGGAGCCCTGGGCCCAAGCCCTCGAATCACTGGTCGCCACCCCGGCGGTCGGCACCCCGGCGGTCGACCAAGGTAACGCGTCCCCGGTGGTCGACCAAGTGAGCGCCAGCGAACGCGTGGAGACCCAGACAGCGCCGACCACCCCGGCGGTCGACCGAGCGAGCGCCTCCCCGGTGTCCGACAAAGTGAGCGACTCCCCGGTGGTCGACCAAGTGAGCGCCAGCGAACGCGTGGAGACCCAGACCGCGCCGACCCGCGTACAGCCCGCCGCCGCCCGCCCGATCCTGATCGTCCCCTCGCCCGCCGGAGAGGTTTTCAATCAGGCCCTTGCCTATGAACTCGCCACCGAGGATCACTTGGTCTTCGCGTGCGGCCGGTACGAAGGCATCGACGAGCGTGTCCTCGAATGGGCCGCTGAGCATTTCCGCGTGCGGCCGGTCAGCCTTGGCGACTACGTGCTCAACGGGGGAGAGGTTGCCGTGCTGGCCATGGTTGAAGCCGTCGGCCGGCTGGTGCCCGGCGTCGTCGGTAATCCCGAATCTCTGGTGGAAGAGTCGCACTCGGACGGGCTACTGGAGTATCCCGTCTACACCAAGCCGTCGGATTGGCGCGGCCGTGGCATTCCGGAAGTGTTGCTAAGCGGCAACCACGCCAAGATCGCCCGGCACCGCCGCGACGAGCAACTGCGCCGCACCGCCGAACGCCGCCCGGATTTGATCCTGGCGCTGGATCCGGAGACGCTGGACAAGGCCGACCGCGCCACCCTTGGCACGCTCGGCTACGCCATCACCCCGACGCAGGTTTTGCCGGCTACGCCGAAGTCAGGGGTCGCCGCCGAAGCGACCCCGCACACTCCCTGACCTCGCAGCCAGGGGGATATCTGCCCGCCACGTCAGGGGTTGTTGCCCCCGATCTCGCAGCCTGCCCCCGACCTCGCGGTGTGCCCCGACCTCGCAGCCTGCCCCCGATCTCGCAGCCGGGACCGGTTGTCGCAGCGAGGACGGAATTTCGACGGAATTAGAGCTTCGGCCGCGCGATGTGGCAAAATAGAGGATTGTGTCCGCTGGGCGCGATCCTGCCACAGGGGGAGCGCTGCCAACAGCTGGATTCGCCGGCCGCCGATTCCCGGACGAGCCGGTTCTTGAATTTCGGCAGCGACTGTTGCAGGCCCCGGTCTGGCCGTCGCGCCGTAACCAAAGTGAATGACCTGTGGCGTTCACCAGGAGTGAGAAATGCATATCCTCGACTCTGTCGACGCAGCATCCCTGCGCGACGTTCCCGAGTTCCGCGCCGGCGATACCGTCAAGGTGCACGTGAACATCATCGAAGGCAAGACCGCCCGTATCCAGGTTTTCCAGGGTTACGTGATGGGCCGCCAGGGCCATGGTGTCCGCGAGACCTTCACCGTCCGCAAGGTTTCCTTCGGCGTGGGCGTGGAGCGTACCTTCCCGGTGCACTCCCCGATCATCGACCACATCGAGGTCGTGACCAAGGGTGACGTTCGCCGCGCCAAGCTGTACTACATGCGCAAGCGCCACGGCAAGGCTGCCCGCATCAAGGAGAAGCGCGACTTCGGCACCGCCAAGTAAAGCTGCCCACCAGCAGCTTCTTGACTTAAGCAGTGCAGCAAATCTCTGGTTCCCCGGACACTTCCGGGGAACCGCCAAGACGCCGGTCCGGACTTCCGGGCTGGCGTTTTGTGTTGGCCATCGTGGTCTGCGCGGTGGTGCTCAGCGCCATCGTGCGGGCCACGCTGGTGGACGTGTACTACATCCCCTCCGGCTCCATGCAGCCGCTGCTGGAGACCGGAGACCGCGTGCTGGTCTCGCGCACCGACTACCACTTCGGTGAAATTCGGCGCGGCGACTTGGTGGTCTTCGACGGCCGTGGCTCGTTCGCGCCCTTCAACAGCGGCAACTCCCCGTTCGTGGATCTCCTGCAGCAGGCCGGCCAGTGGCTGGGCGTTGCAGGCAGCGACACCATCTACGTCAAGCGCGTGATCGGACTGCCGGGGGACACCGTCAAATGCTGCGGTCCGGACGGCCGCCTGCAGGTCAACGGTGAAGCGGTGCAGGAGGACTACATTTTCGACGGCGACGCGCCCAGCGATATGGAGTTCTCCGTTGAGGTGCCCAAAGATAGATTGTGGTTGATGGGGGATCATCGCTCCGCCTCGGCCGATTCCCGTGCCCTCTTGGGTGCGCCCGGCGGGGGCATGGTTCCAGTTGAGCGGGTCATCGGCCGGCCGCTGAGCATCATCTGGCCGTTGGACCGGGCTGCCGGGTTGGACCGGATACAGTTGGGTTCCCAGCCGGCGGACCAGCCCGCGGAGAATTGAGGATAGTGAGCATGGACCAGGACGACCCGAAGGACACTGGCGGGTACCAGCCGGACGCCTCCGGGCCGCAGAAGCGCGATCGTAAAAACCGCAAACGCAAGAACGCCGGGCCTAACTCGCTGTTGTCGTGGCTGAAGGAGATCGCCACGATCGTCGCGGTCGCCGTCGTGCTTTCTTTCCTGATCAAGACGTTCCTCTTCCGTGCCTTCTTCATTCCGTCTACCTCGATGGAGGACACGCTGGAGGTGGACGACCGGATATTCGTCAACCTATTGGTGCCCCAGCCGATTGCGCTCACCCGCGGCGACGTGGTGGTCTTCCAGGACGATCTCAGCTGGCTGCCCCCCAACGGGGAGCACAACGCCGGCAACTGGTTCCAGCAGTTCCTCACGTTCGTGGGCTTGATGCCCGATGCCTCGCAGCAGCATCTGGTCAAGCGCGTCATCGGCATGGGCGGAGACCAGGTGGTCTGTTGCGACGCCGACGGCCGGATCTCGGTCAACGGCGAACCGCTGGACGAGTCGCCTTATCTGGCGCCCGGCTCGGACAACACACGGATCCCCTTCGACGTGACCGTGCCCGAGGGTAAAATCTGGGTCATGGGCGACAACCGGAATCATTCCGCGGACTCGCGCGAGCACCAGGACGAAGCCTCGAAGGGCTTCGTCGACGTGGAATCCGTCGAGGGCAAGGCCAGCGTCATCGCCTGGCCGCTGGACCGGCTGGGCTTCCTGGGCAACTATCCGGAAGTGTTCGACGGCGTTCCGGCACCTTCCGCGGCGACCGGCACGGAGCCGCCCGCCATTTCCCGTCAGAACGAGTCCCAGTGACAACCAAAGCCCCCACGCTGCGTTTTGAGCGTTCGTTCGTTGAGGCCGGACACCGACTGGTCGCCGGCGCGGACGAAGTAGGCCGCGGTGCCCTCGCCGGTCCGGTCAGTGTAGGCATGGTGGCCATCGACGCGACGTCGGCCAAACAAATCCGCGGCGTGCGCGATAGCAAGCTGCTCACCCCGGCCGATCGCGTGGCACTGGTGCCCAAGATCCAGAAATGGGCACTGGCCTACGGCGTGGGCCACGCCAGCGCCGCGGAAATCGACGCGCTGGGCCTGATGGCGGCCATGCGGCTCGCCGGCGCCCGCGCCTGGGGCCAAGTGGTGGCCACAGCCCGCCCGGACATCGTGATTTTGGACGGCAACCACGACTGGCTTTCAGCCGGGGAGCCGTCATTGTTCGACGACGCCGCCCAGCCGGGCTGTGACGCCCCGGTCCTGACGCGGATCAAGGCGGACCTGCAGTGCCTCAGCGTAGCGGCCGCCAGTGTGCTGGCCAAGGTTGAGCGTGACGCGATGATGACCGGCTATGCGACCGACTACCCGGAGTACGCCTGGGAGATCAACAAGGGCTACGCCACCGCCGCACACCGCGCAGCCTTGCTGGGCGTCGGCCCGTCCGATCTGCACCGCCGGAGCTGGCGGCTGACCCCGGAGCAGCCGCTGATGCCCGCGGTTGACATCGCCAACTAAACACCGCCAGCCAATCTGGGGCAGGATGGATACATGAGCGCCGAAGACCTTGAGAACTATGAAACCGACATGGAGCTGCAGCTCTACCGGGAGTACCGTGATGTCGCCGGCCTGTTCAGCTACGTCGTGGAGACGGAGCGCCGCTTCTACCTGGCCAACCATGTTGACCTACAGGCCCGCTCGGCCGACGGCGAGGTCTACTTCGACCTGACCCTGCAGGACGCGTGGGTCTGGGACGTCTACCGCTCCGCCCGGTTCGTGAAGTCCGTCCGCGTGATCACGTTCAAGGACGTCAACGTGGAGGAACTGACCAAGAACGACGACCTCACCCTGCCCAAGGACGGCCTCGGCGGCTGACCTGATGCCTAGCGGTTGGCTGCCGCGGCGGCGTAGGATTCCAGCTCCAACCGCGCGCGGCTGAGCGAGTGGTCCTCCACAGGTAAGCCACACTGGTGTGGCATCCACATCCGCCGTATCCATCCTGCGCCTACAGACATGGTCACGCCACGCTGGAGGCATGAGAGCGAAGGATGAACTCGGGCGGCGCGGCGAGGAGATGGCCGCCGCCTATCTGTCCGGTGCCGGCCAGCGCGTGATCGACCGGAACTGGCGCAGCCCGGACGGTGAGCTGGACCTGATCACCGTGGACGGGGCGTCCATCGTGGTCTCCGAGGTGAAGACGCGTCGCAGCACCGACTACGGTCACCCCTTCGAAGCCATCACCGGTGCCAAGGTCCGGCGGCTACAGTCGTTGGGACAACAGTGGCTGCGGGACCATGGCATGGCCGGCACAGCCATGCGGGTGGACGCTGTGGCGGTGCTCTACGGACAGGCCCGCTGGCCCGTGATCGAGTATCTCAAGGACGTCGGCTGATGGGCCTCGGGCGGACGTTTTCCGTTGCGCTGGTGGGCTTGAACGGATACATCGTGGAGGTCGAGGCCGACATTGGCCAGACACTTCCGGCGTTTGTGCTCCTGGGCTTGCCGGATGCGTCCCTGTCCGAAGCGAAGGAGCGGATCAAGGCCGCCGCGAAGAACGCCGGTGTCCCGCTCAGCCGGCGGAAGATCACCGTCAATTTGGTCCCTGCATCGCTGCCGAAAAAGGGCTCCGGCTTTGATTTAGCCATCGTGCTGGCAGCCCTTCAAGCAGCGGGCGATATCCGCTCTGCCGGCCGTACGGTGTTTCTGGCCGAGCTCGGGCTGGACGGGCGGCTCCGTCCGGTGAGCGGGGTCCTGCCGGCTGTCATGGCAGCGGTGGACGCGGGCTATTCACAGGTGGCCGTCGCTGCGGCCAATGCCGATGAGGCCGCTTTGGTGCCGGGCGCGGAAGTACGCAGCTTCGAGACGCTGGCCGAAGTGCTCCTGGCCTTCGGAGCAGACCTTGACCGGCTCAATCTCGCCGCGTCGGGACCGCGCTGGGAACCCACGGCGGCGGCCACTGCCCCTGCCGGTCCGGCACCGGATCTGGCAGACGTGGCGGGACAACACGATGCCCGCATGGCGTTGGAAGTGGCCGCCGCGGGCGGGCACCACCTGCTTCTGGTCGGCCCGCCCGGCGCTGGGAAGACCATGCTGGCAGAACGGCTGCCCGGTATCCTGCCCGACCTCCCTGACCATCACGCGATGGAGGTCACGGCCATCCACTCCCTGAGCGCCATAGCGGCGCCGCTCACCGAACTGATTCGGCGCCCACCCTATGAGAGCCCCCACCACACAGCCACCGCCGTTTCAATCATCGGCGGCGGTTCCGGCCTGCCCCGACCGGGCGCCGCCTCCAGGGCCCACCGGGGCGTGCTTTTCATGGACGAAGCGCCGGAATACGACCGGCAGGTCCTCGACGCCCTGCGCCAGCCGCTGGAAAGCGGAAAGCTGGTGGTGCACCGGGCCGCCGGAAGTGCCGCCTACCCCGCACGCTTCCAACTGGTGATGGCCGCCAATCCTTGTCCGTGCGGGCTCTCCGGAGGCAAGGGACTGGACTGTACCTGTACGGCCGAGCAGAAGCGCCGCTACTTTGGCAAGCTCTCCAATCCCTTGACCGACCGCATCGACCTGCAATTGACCTTGCAGCGGCTGACGGTTGCAATGATGTCCGCCGGATGCAGTCGGGAGAGCAGCGCGGTCGTGGCCGGCCGGGTCGCTGCCGCCCGGACGGCCCAGCAGGAGCGGCTGCGCCCGTGGGGGATCGGGCTGAATTCGGAGATCAGCGGGGAACTGCTCACCGGCAAGCTGCGGCCTTCGCCGGCTGTCACCCGTGACCTGGACCGTGCCATGGAGAGGGCCGTGCTGACCGGGCGCGGCTATACCCGGGTGCTGCGCGTGGCTTGGACGCTCGCGGACCTAGCCGGCTTGGACAGGCCGGACCGGGACGCAGTCAGCACCGCGCTAACCTTCCGCCAACAGGTCAAGGCGGCCTGAACGTGCCTTCCCCACCAGCGTTGGCCAGCTACGAGGAGATGACCAGAATGACGCAACTGCCCTCCGACGATGAGCGCCTGGCCCGGGCGGCCCTGTCCCGGCTGATGGAACCGTCGGACTGGATCGGACTGGCCCTGGTTGCCGTTGCCGGTCCGTTCGACGCCTTGCGTATCGCCACCGGACAGATGACCGCTGGGCACGGTCTGCAGGCAGAGCTGCTCAGGACCCTGGACCGAGAGACAACGACGGGCACCACGCAGCCGCTGTCCGATGCCTTGGAACGCTGGGCACCGCGGGTCAAGGATCTGGCGCCGGAACGCGACCTCGCTGTCGTGGGCAGACTCGGCGGCGCGCTGCTCATTCCCGGAGATGCAGTCTGGCCGGCAGCCCTGGCCGACCTCGGGCTCGGAGAACCGCTGTGCCTCTGGGCACGGGGCAGGTTCACAGACGGCATTCCGGCGGTCGGAGCAACGGTGGCCGTTGTCGGCTCCCGTGACAGCACCAACTACGGCAACCAGGTGACCGGCGACATCAGCAGCGGACTCGTGCAACGTGGCTACTGCGTCATCTCCGGCGGCGCCTACGGAATTGACGCCCAAGCTCATCGATCGGCACTTGCCGCGGAGGCGGACCACGTCGCGACCATGGCGGTCATGGCCGGCGGTCTCGACCGCTACTACCCGGCAGGTAACGAGGAACTGCTCCGGGCAATTGCCAGCCGGGGCATACTGCTGGCCGAGGTGCCGCCCGGTGCCGCGCCAACACGATGGAGGTTCCTGCAGAGAAACAGGCTGATCGCAGCGTTGGCGTCAGCCACCATTGTTGTGGAAGCGCGTTGGCGCTCCGGTGCTCTGAACACAGCGCACCACGCAGCTGGCCTTGGCCGGGGCGTGGGCGCGGTTCCTGGATCCGTCTACAGCGCCAACTCGGCCGGCACGCACCGGTTGCTGCGCGACGGCAGCGCAACGGCCATCACCGACGCGGCGGAGGCGGCCGAACTTGCTGGACCGGTTGGAACCGCCCTCGAGCCGGGAACTCAGGAAACGTTGGCGGACCACGACGGTCTCGGCGTGGATGACTTGCTGCTGCTCGATGCCTTGCCAGTTCGCCGAGGAAGCACCGTGGACAAACTCGCCACAGTCGCCGGAATCCCGGTCCGCTCGGTGCTGGCCGGGCTCGGCCGACTGGAGGCGGCAGGGCTCGCCGTGCCGGATGCCGGCGGCTGGCGGCGCGGGAGGAGGGGCTGAGCGAGGACGGAGGTGCTGAGGGCCGGACAACGGTACCTGAGGATGACAATCAGGTTGGCGAAGTCAGCGCCTTCGGGGCGTGGCGGGGCCGGGCGCGACAGAAAGATCGAGGCTGCCCCCGTGCGCCTGCTTGAGTTCGCCTCGCCCGGCCAGCAAAGTAAGGGGATGAGCTCTGCAGATATACCCGAAGCGCAGGGCACACACCCACTTCCGGAGGCTTTTGATTCTGCTCTGGATGGCTTCGCCCGCTATCTGGGTGCTGAACGTGCCCGCTCCGAACACACCGTCCGGGCCTATCTGACCGACGTCAGGCATCTGCTCGGCTACGCCGCCGAGGCCGGAGCCGCAACGTTATCGGATATCACGCTCGGGACCCTGCGCTCCTGGCTCGGCGTGATGAACGGCGCCGGCATGGCCAGGTCCACGCTGGCGCGGCGCACTGCGACGGCCCGCAGCTTCATGGCCTGGGCGCTGCGGGAGGAGCTCATCATCACCGACCCGTCGCTTCGGTTGAAGGCGCCCAAACGCAACAGCTCGCTGCCGACCGTGCTGCGGCCGGCCCAGGTGGACGAGTTGTTCCGCACCCTCGCGGACGAAGCAGCGGACGGCCAGCCGCTGCCGCTCCGTGACCGGGCGATGATCGAGTTGCTCTACGCCACCGGGATCCGGGTCAGCGAACTGTCCGGCCTCGACATCGACGACGTGGACAACGAACGGAGGACCATCCGGGTACTGGGCAAAGGAAACAAGGAGCGCACCGTACCGTTTGGCCTACCGGCCGCCGTCGCCATGGATGACTGGCTGCGCCGCGGCCGCCCCAAACTCTCCGACGCCCAGAGCGGCCCGGCCGTGTTCCTGGGCCAGCGGGGCAAACGGGTGGACCCGCGGCAAGTCCGCTCCGTTTCGGCCAGGCTTTTCGCTCTGCTTGGCGATACTTCGGCCACCGGGCCGCACGCGTTGCGGCACAGTGCTGCCACCCATCTGCTGGACGGGGGAGCGGACCTGCGGGCCGTGCAGGAGATTTTGGGGCACAGCACCCTGGCGACCACACAGCTCTACACCCACGTCTCGGTGGACCGGTTGCGGCGCAGCTACCAACAGGCGCATCCGCGGGCTTAGGCCGCGGGTAGCAGGAACCAAAGGGTGGAGGGAGCAGCGAGTAGGGTTGTGGACACCGCGGGGTTGCGGGAGCGGCGAGCGGGGTTGCGGAAGCCACAGCTCGCGGGAGCCGCGAGCCAGGACGCAGGGCCCAACGACGCAGGTGGCGGGCCCGGAACAGGCCTGCTTGGGCCGAATCCGCGACACGCAATGGCACATTGGTAGTTACACTGGCGCAATTCGCCGCCGTACGGCACAATGAGGATCGAAAGCGTCGGAAACAGCAGTACTGACAAGTTCCATCTGTCTCAAGGCTGAAGGTCGTTGGGGAAGACGTACCTACAGCAAATGGAGGATGGGATGTCTGTTGTGATGACTCGTGGCGTGCTGTTTGTGCATTCAGCACCTTCGGCATTGTGCCCTCATATCGAGTGGGCCGTCGGATCGGTCGTGGACAAGCGAACCGATCTGGAGTGGACCGCTCAGCCTGCCGCGCCCGGAATGTACCGGGCCGAGCTGTCGTGGGTCGGGGCCCAGGGGACCGGCGCCATGCTGGCTTCTGCCCTGCGCGGCTGGGCGCACCTGCGTTACGAAGTGGCCGAAGAACCGAGCCCCGGCGTCGACGGCGGCCGCTGGTCACACACACCCGAACTCGGGATTTTCCACGCGATGACGGACGTCCACGGCAACGTCATGGTGAGCGAAGACCGCATCCGCTACGCCTACGAGGCCGGAGCCGGCGATCCCGCCGCTGTCTACCACGAACTGTCGCTCGCCCTGGGCGAGGCCTGGGACGAAGAACTCGAGCCGTTCCGCCATGCAGCCGAAGGCGCCCCTGTGCGCTGGCTGCACCAGGTCGGCTAACCAGGGGCTTTCGAACCCTCCTCCAGCCACGCAAAAGGGAGGGCGGCCGGTAAAATACCGGCCGCCCTCCCTTTCGTGCTGCCCGCGGGCGGCACACTCAATCAGGCGTAGCGATTAGACGTTGCGGAACACGACGACGGCGTTGTGCCCGCCGAAGCCGAAGGAGTTGTTCAACGCAATGATGTCTCCCTGCGGCAGATCGCGGGCCGAGGTGACCACATCCAGCGGGATCTCCGGATCCTGGTTTTCCAGGTTGATCGTCACCGGCGCGCGGCGTTCGTAGACGGCCATCACGGTCATCACGGACTCCACTGCGCCCGAGGCTCCGAGCAGGTGGCCGGTCTGAGACTTGGTGGCGGAGACGGCCACGTTGGAAACGTGGTCGCCGAGCGCGGCCTTCAGAGCGGTGTACTCCGGTTTGTCGCCCACCGGGGTGGACGTGGCGTGGGCATTGACATGCACCACGTCGGTCGCCTGCGCCCGCGCATCGAACAGGGCAGCCTTCAGCGCCCGGGTGGCGCCCAGCCCCTCGGGGTCCGGCGCCGTGATGTGGTAGGCGTCGGCGGTGACGCCGGAACCGGCAAGTTCGGCGTAGATGCGGGCGCCACGGGCCAGGGCATGCTCCTCGGCCTCCAGCACCAGCGCACCGGCGCCTTCGCCCATGACGAAGCCGTCGCGGTCCATGTCGTAGGGACGCGAGGCATGCTCGGGGTCGTCGTTGCGCTTGGACAGCGCCTGCATGGCGCTGAAGGCGGCGATCGGCATCGGGTGGATCGCGGCTTCGGCACCGCCGGTCATCACGACGTCGGCCTTGCCGGCACGGATCAGTTCAACGCCCATGGAGATGGCCTCGGTGCCGGAAGCACAGGCGGACACGGGGGTGTGCGCACCGGCGCGGGCGCCCAGGTCCATGCTCACGGCGGCCGCGGGACCGTTCGGCATCAGCATCGGAACCGTCATCGGCAGCACGCGGCGCGGCCCGCGGTCACGCAGCGTGTCCCACGCATCGAGCAGCGTCCAGACGCCGCCGATGCCGGTAGCGAAGGCCACGGCCAGCCGGTCGTGGTCCACCTCTTCGATGCCGGAATCCTTCCAGGCTTCGCGCGATGCGACGACGGCGAACTGGGTGGAGGGATCCATCCGCTTGGCTTCGACCCGGGTCAGTACTTCGTCCGGACGGTTGCTGGCCTTGGCGGCGAACGTCACCGGCAGCTCGTATTTGGCCACCCAATCATCTTCGAGGGTATGGGCCCCGGAAACGCCCTTGAGGGCATTCCGCCACATCGTGGGGACGTCGCCGCCAATCGGGGTGGTGGCGCCGAGGCCGGTGATGACTACTTTGCGTGCCATTGATTCAGTCTCTCAATAGTGATTGGGCGATAAATCTGGTGCGGCGGCCGGACTGGGGGATCACCCGCCGGCCGCCGAATCCCGGGCAGACCCGGGCAACGCGGAACTAAGCCTGGGCGTTGACGATGAAGTTGACGGCGTCGCCGACGGTCTTGAGGTTCTTGACCTCTTCGTCCGGGATGCGCACGCCGAACTTTTCCTCGGCGTTGACCACAATGGTCATCATCGAGATGGAGTCGATATCCAGGTCGTCGGTGAAGGACTTGTCCATCTCGACAGCCTCCGGGGCCAGGCCGGTCTCTTCGTTGACGATCTCGGCCAGACCGGCCAGGATTTCTTCGTTGCTAGCCATGGTGGCTCCTTTTCTTGTGCTGCCGGACGGTGTCCGGACGGGGTTTCAAACCGCGTTTTGCGGCCTGGTTCTGGTTGGAATGTAGGGGAGGCCCGACTACCGCAAGGCAGTCTACGGCAGGACGATGACCTGCGCGCCGAACACCAGGCCGGCACCGAAGCCGATCTGCAGCGCCAGTCCGCCGGACAGCGCGGGGTTCTCCTGCAGCAGGCGGTGCGTCGCCAGCGGGATCGAGGCTGCAGAGGTGTTGCCGGCGTCGGCGATGTCGCGGGCCACGACCACGCTCTCGGGCAGCTTCAGCTGCTTGACCATCTCGTCGATGATGCGCATGTTCGCCTGGTGCGGGACGAAAGCGGCGAGGTCTTCCGGCTGCAGGCCGGCGGCTGCCAGCGCCTGCTTGGCCACCTTGGCCATTTCCCATACGGCCCAGCGGAACACGGACGGCCCGTCCTGGCGCAGTGTCGGCCAGAGCTTGGTGTCCTTCTCGTCAAAGGTGTCCGAGACGGCGGACAGCGAGCCGGCGGCCTCGGCGGCCAGCGACAGTTCGCGCACCGAATTGAGCGAGTGGGTCATGCTGATGGTGTCCCACTTGCTGCCGTCGGAGCCCCACACCGGCTTGCTGATGCCCGGGATGTCGGACGGGCCCACCACGACGGCGCCGGCGCCGTCGCCCAGCAGGAAGGAGATGGTCCGTTCGGTGTTGTCGATGACGTCGGAGAGCTTCTCGGCGCCGACCACCAGGACGTAATCGGCGGTGCCGGAACGTACCAGGGCGTCGGCCTGGGCAATGCCGTAGCAGTAGCCCGCGCACGCGGCGGAGATATCGAAGGCGGGGGCCGGGGTGGCGCCTACCCGGTCGGCCAGCGCAGCGGCGGCTGACGGCGTGGCGTACGGATGCGACACGGTGGAGACGATGACGGCCCCGAGCTGGTCGCCGGTGATGCCGGCCTGGGCCATCGCTTCCTTGGCGGCGCCTTCGGCCATGTCCAGCACGGAGGTGTTGGCGTTGGCCCGGTGGCGGGTGACGATTCCGGTCCGCTGGCGGATCCATTCGTCGGAGGAATCGATCCACTGGCAGACGTCGTCGTTGGTGACGATGACGTCGGGACGGTAGGCGCCGATTCCCAGCACACGAGAGAAGTCGCGAAGCGGGGTCTGCTGGATGACGGGGGTGCTCACTTCTCGGATTCTCCAGACATGCTGTTCGTAACGGGGGTCTGTTCGGTGTGTTCGGCGATGAAGGCCCGGGCTGCATCCAGATCCTCCGGCGACTTCAGCGACATGGTGGCCACGCCCTTCATGCCGCGTTTGGCCAGCCCGGCCAGGGTTCCGGCCGGCGGCAGTTCCAGCAGTCCGGTGATGCCGACGGACAGCATTTTCTCCATGCACTTGTCCCAGCGCACCGGGCGCGAGACCTGGGCGATCAGGCTGTCCAGGTTTTCCTCGCCGCCGACGACGGGTTCGCCGTCGTAATTGGAGAGCAGGGTCAGCGCCGGCATCGCCGGCTTCAGCTGCGGGCGCAGGTTTTCCAGGGCGCTGACCGCGGGAGCCATGTGTTCGGTGTGGAAGGCGCCGGCGACCTTCAGCGGGATGACCCGCGCCTTGGCCGGCGGGTTCGCGGCGAACGCCTGCAGTTGCTCCAGCGTGCCGGCGGCAACCGTCTGCCCGCCGCCGTTGGCGTTGGCAGGGGTCAGGCCCGCGGCCTCGATGGCGGCCAGCACTTCGTCCGGATCGCCGCCGAGCACGGCGCTCATGCCGGTGGGGGTCTGCGCGGCGGCACGGGCCATCGCGTTGGCGCGCTCGCGCACAAAGTTCATTGCATCGTTCTCGGTCAGCGCGCCGGACACCGCGGAAGCGGTGATTTCCCCGACCGAGTGTCCCGCGACGACGGTGGAGAGGTCCAGTGCCTCGTCCACAGTCAGTGCGCGGGCGGCCAGCAGGCCTGCGGCGACGATCAGCGGCTGGGCGACGGCGGTGTCCTTGATGGTCTCCTCATCGGACACGGTGCCGTGGGAGAGCAGGTCAAGCTGCGCGATGTCGCTGAGCAGCCCGAGGTGTTCGGCCACGCCGGGTACCTCAAGCCATGGGCTGAGGAATCCGGGCGTCTGGGAGCCCTGGCCTGGGCAGACTATTGCAAGCACGTATCAAGCTTTCCAAAGAGGAGATGGTTTCCACGGTGTTTCGGCACACGAAGCTCGCCGGACCGCTTTGTAGGAAGTCTACAAGGTAGTGCCGGTTGCCGCAGGCTACGGCCGGGACGGCGCGCGCTCTTTCGGACCCCGCGCCGGAGCGATCAGCCGGCCTACGCCGAGCGCCGTCTGCAGTACGAAGGCCTCCCGGGGCAGCAGCGGGTCCCAGCCGGTCACATCGCAGACCCGGCGCAGCCGGTAGCGCACGGTGTTGGCGTGGACAAACAGTTCCCGCGCGGTGGCTTCCAGCGAATGCCCCAGCGACAGGTAGCTGGAGAGCGTTTCCACCAGCCCGTTGCCGGCGTTGACCAGCGGCACGTAGATGTACTTGTAGAGGTCCCGGCGGGCAATATCGTCGCCGGACATCACCCGTTCCGGCCACAGGTCGTTGGCCGCCACCGGCCGCGGCGCCGCCGGCCAGGCCTTCGCGGCGCTCAGCCCGGCAAACGCCGCCTGCGCCGAGCTGCTGGCGTCCACCAGCGAGCGGGCCTCGGGTCCATAGACCACGGGGCCGGGGCCGAAGAGGTCGGCCAGCCGGAGGAACGCGGTGTCCTGGTCCGTCACACCGCCCAGTACCAGGATCAGCCGGTCGCCCTGGATGCCCACCAGCGTGTCCGCGGCGTAGCGGGAGCTGGCGCGGCGCAGCTCGGTCACGAAGCTGGGGCCAGGTTCGCCGGGGGAGCCGCCCACCATCACCGTGATCGGGCCGGTGGTCTTCCAGCCGACGGCGGCAATCCGGGAGCGCAACGCATCGGAGCTTTCTCCGCGCAGGATGGCATCCACCACCAGCGCCTCCAGCCGGGTGTCCCACGAGCCGCGGGTCTCGGCAGCGCGGGCATAGACGTCGGCGGCGGCGAAGGCCACTTCGCGCGAGTAGCGCAGCACGGCTTCGCGCAACTGGGCCTCGTCGCTGCCGCCGGCCAGGTCCGGGACTTCGTCCTCCACCGCTTCGACCACCACGCGGATCAGCTGCAGGGCGCGCTGCAGGCTGATGGAGCGGGTCAGCTCGGTGGGGGCGGTGCCGAAGACGTCGTTCATCACCCACGCGGGGGAGGTGGGCCGTTCGTACCAGGTGACAAAGGACGCGATGCCCTTTTGCGCCACCAGGCCCAGCGCGGACCGTTCATCCGGCCGCAGCCCTCGGTACCAGGGCAGGTCCGAGTCCAGCCGCTTCAGCGTGGCGGTGGCCAAGGCGCCGATTTTGGACCGTAGCCGGTCCAGTGTCTCGGGGTTGCCGGTGGCCGCGCGGTCGGCCTTGCGCCCTGCGGCGGCGCGGCGGCGCGCAGGTGACGGTGTCGACGTCGGCTTGTTCTCGGCGGACTCCACCGCAGACTCCACCGCCGACTTTTCGGCGTTCTGCCCTGCTGCAGCCGCGGCCGCCGAGGCGGGCTGCGCAGGAGGCTGCGCGGCAGCTTTGGCGGTATCGGTCCGGGCTTGGGGCATGCAATGAGCATACGCACTCGCCGGTGCAAGCTCCATTCGGTCTTTTGTGTGGTTCCTACTAAAACAGGCGGCGGACCCGGCCGTGAAAGGCTGGGTCCGCCGCCTGGATAGTGGCGCTGGTGTCGGGTTTAGGAGTCGCCTCCGGCGTTGCCCGAGGTGCCGGCGTTGACGTCCATCAGCCGGTACTTCTCGAACGCATCCTTGGCCATATTCGCGTCGACCTCGCCGCGCCGGGCCAGCATCTGCAGCGCCCGGACCACGATCGAGTGGCTGTCGATCTTGAAGAAGCGCCGAGCGGCGGCACGGGTGTCGGAGAACCCGAAGCCGTCGGCGCCGAGTGTGGCGAACTCGTTGGGCAGGTACTGCCGGATCTGGTCCGGCACGGCCGCCATGTAGTCGCTGACCGCCACGATCGGGCCGGTGGCACCTTCAAGCTGCTGGGCGACGAACGGCTTGCGCGGCTCCGAACCCGGGTTCAGGAAGGCATCTTCCTCGGCGGCCAGGCCGTCGCGGCGCAACTCGTTCCAGCTCGTCACGGACCAGACATCGGCGGAAACGCCCCAGTCATCGGCGAGCAACTGTTGGGCTTCCAGCGCCCACGGGACCGCCACGCCGGAGGCCAGCAGCTGCGTGCGCGGCCCGTCGATCTTGGCCGGAGCCAGCAGGTAGATGCCCTTGACTATTCCCTCCACGTCCAGTTCCTCTGGTTCCGCGGGCTGGACGATCGGCTCGTTGTACACGGTCAGGTAGTACATCACGTTGGGATCCGGATGGTTCCCGCCGTACATGCGCTCCAGTCCGGAACGCATGATATGCCCGATTTCGTAGCCGTAGGCCGGGTCGTAGGTGACCACGGCCGGATTCGTCGAGGCCAGGATCGGCGACTGCCCGTCGGCGTGCTGCAGGCCTTCGCCGGTCAGCGTGGTCCGTCCCGCGGTGGCGCCGATCACGAAGCCGCGTGCCATCTGGTCCGCGGCGGCCCAGAAGAAGTCGCCGGTGCGCTGGAAGCCGAACATCGAGTAGAAGATGTAGATCGGCACCAGCGGTTCGCCGTGGGTGGCGTAGGAAGATCCGACGGCGGTGAAGGCGGCGGTGGAGCCGGCCTCGTTGATCCCGGTGTGCAGGATCTGGCCCTGCGGGGACTCCTTGTATGCCAGGACCAGGTCGCGGTCCACGGACAGGTAGTTCTGGCCCTTGGGGTTGTAGATCTTCGCGGTCGGGAAGAACGAGTCCATGCCGAAGGTCCGGGCCTCGTCCGGGATGATCGGCACCACGCGGGCACCGAACTCCTTGTCCCGCATCAGGTCCTTCAGCAGCCGGACGAACGCCATGGTGGTGGCGGCCTGCTGCTTGCCGGAGCCGCGCCTGGCCACCTCGTAGGCCTTGTCGCCGGGCAGGTGCAGCTGCTTGTGCTCGGTCCGGCGTTCCGGCACGGCCCCGCCGAGGGCGGCGCGGCGTTCCATCATGTACTTAATCTCCGGGGCGTCGGCGCCCGGGTGGTAGTACGGCGGACGGTACGGATCGGCCTCGAGCTGCTCGTCGCTGATCGGGATGCGCAGGTGGTCGCGGAAGTCCTTCAGGTCCTGCAGGGTCAGCTTCTTCATCTGGTGGGTCGCGTTGCGGCCCTCGAAGTGCGTGCCCAGGCCGTAGCCCTTGACCGTCTGGGCCAGGACCACGGTGGGCTTGCCCTTGAACTTGGTCGCGGCATCGTAGGCGGCGTAGACCTTGTGGTAGTCGTGGCCGCCGCGCTTGAGGTTCCAGATCTGCTCGTCGGTCATGTCCGCAACCATTTCCTTGGTCTGCGGAGTCTTGCCGAAGAAGTGCTCGCGGACGAACCCGCCGGACTCGGCCTTGTACGTCTGGTAGTCGCCGTCGAGGGTGGAGTTCATGATGTCCACCAGCGCGCCGTCGCGGTCCTTGTCCAGCAGGTCGTCCCACTCGCGGCCCCAGGTCACCTTGATCACGTGCCAGCCGGCACCGCGGAAGAACGCCTCAAGCTCCTGCATGATCTTGCCGTTGCCGCGCACCGGGCCGTCCAGGCGCTGCAGGTTGCAGTTGATCACGAAGGTGAGGTTGTCCAGCTTTTCGTTGGCCGCCAGCTGCAGGAAGCCGCGCGACTCCGGCTCGTCCATCTCGCCGTCGCCCAGGAACGCCCAGACGTGCTGGTCCGAGGTGTCCTTGATCCCGCGGTTGTGCACGTAGCGGTTCAGCTGTGCCTGGTAAATGGCGTTGGCCGGGCCGATGCCCATCGAGACGGTGGGGAATTCCCAGAACTCGGGCATGGACCGCGGGTGCGGGTAGGACGGCAGGGCGTGGCCCTCGCGGGACTTTTCCTGCCGGAAGCCGTCAAGGTCTTCCTCGGTCAGCCGGCCTTCCATGAATGCGCGCGCGTACATGCCGGGGGAGGCGTGGCCCTGGAAGAAGACATGGTCGCCGCCGCCGGGGTGGTCCTTGCCGCGGAAGAAGTGGTTGTAGCCCACTTCGTAGAGAGTGGCCGCGCCGGCGTAGGTGGAGATGTGCCCGCCCACGCCGATGTCCGGGCGCTGGGCGCGGTGCACCAGCATGGCCGCGTTCCAGCGCATCCAGGCGCGGTAGCGGCGTTCGGTCTCCTCGTCACCCGGGAACTCCGGTTCCTGGTCCACCGGAATGGTATTCACATAGTCGGTGGTGGTCACCATCGGCACGCCAACACTCTGCGCACCTGCACGCTGCAGGAGGGAGCGGACAATGTACTGGGCCCGTTCGGTGCCCCGGGAATCCACCAGGTCGTCGAAGGACTCAATCCATTCGGCGGTTTCATCGGGATCGCGATCCGACAGCTGGCTTGTCAGCCCGCTCAGGATGTGCGAGGTATCTTCTCCTGCGCTCACGTCCAACCTCTCATACGTGCAGATTGTGTCTGCGCTTTACGTGGCATAGCGACCCGGCGCAAGGTCCGGCCGGGAGGATATTCTTCACTGCCACTCTAACTGTTCACCGCATTACAGCGCAGCCGAAGCCCCGCATGCCAGTTATTACGACGACGGCGCGCGGGGTGCGTTATCGGCTGCCTCGGTGCCGCCCCGCGTAGGCCGGGCGCACCGCCGCCGACCCGCCGCACCAAAACCGGGCGCACCGCCGTCGTACTTGTTCCGTGTCCCCCCTCAAAAGAGGGGCGCGCCGGGACAAAATTCCGCACCGTCTTGCGGGTGGCTTGAAGCGATGGCGATTAGGGTGTTGGCTTGTAACTAGCAACACGCTCACCTGTGACCGGTGGGCGGATCAATACGTTCCATACAGGAGGAGCACAGTGGGCGAGGCCGAAGCCGCCGCGGTAGAGAATGTGGCAGGCAATTTGGGTTTCAAAGACGGAGACCTGATCCAGGAATTCGGCTACGACGAGGACGTGGACTTCGATCTGCGCGACGACATCGAGGACCTCACCGGCTCCGAGCTGCTCACCGAGGACGACCACGACGTGGTTGACGCGGCGATCCTGTGGTGGCGCGACGGCGACGGGGACCTGGTGGACACGCTGGTCGATGCACAGACCACGCTCGCCCCGGGCGGCGTGGTGTGGCTCCTGACGCCGAAGTCGGGCCGCGACGGCTACGTGCCGGCATCCGATGTCCAGGAAGCGGCGCCGACCGCCGGCCTGCACGTGACCACGTCCGCCGGCGTGTCCAGCGACTGGTCCGCGAACCGGCTGGTCAACAAGCGGACCAACAAGTGAGCGTGGCTGCACCGCAAGTGGGCCGGCCCGCGCCCGATTTCGAGCTGGTCAACCAGTTCGGCGAACCCATCAAGCTGTCCGCGCTGCGCGGCGGCAACGTGGTGGTGGTGTTCTACCCGTTCGCATTCTCCGGCATCTGCACCGGCGAGCTGTGCGAACTGCGCGACGACCTGAACGTCTTCCGTAGCGAAAACGCCCGCGTCATAGCGGTCTCGGTGGACCACAAGTTCGCGCTGCGTGCCTTCGCCGAGCAGGAGGGCTACGAGTTCGACCTGCTGGCAGATTTCTGGCCGCACGGCGAGGTGGCCAAGGCCTACGGCGTGTTCGACGAGGAATCCGGCATGGCGCTGCGCGGTACCTTCATCATCGACGCCGAGGGCATCCTGCGGCACGAGATCCGCAATCCGCGCGGCCAGGCCCGCGACATCCAGGAATACCACCGCGTGCTGAAAGAGCTTTAGCCGCCATGGAGCTGCTGGCGCCGGCGCTCGAGCTGCTGGCCGGACGCCGTCTGGCCGTCCTGACCGGCGCCGGCCTCAGCACCGATTCCGGCATTCCGGATTACCGCGGCCCCACATCGGTGCCGCGGACTCCGATGACCTACCAGCAGTTTGTCGGGGATGAGGAACTGCGCCGCCGCTACTGGGCGCGCAACCACGTTGGCTGGCGGCACATGCACCACGCCGCGCCGAACCCCGGCCACTACGCGCTGGCCGCGATGGAAAGCAACGGCGTGGTGGGCGGGCTGATCACGCAGAACGTGGACCGGCTGCACGAAGACGCCGGCAGCGTGAACGTGATCGACCTGCACGGCCGTTTTGACCAGGTCGTCTGCCTGAACTGCGGCGACGCCACTACTCGCACCTCGCTGGCGCGCCGGCTGGAGGAGCTCAACCCCGCTTACGCCGCCACCGGGGATGCCGGCGACGTGGCCCCGGACGCCGATGCCGACGTCGCCCACACCGCCCACTTCGTGGTGGCTGATTGCCTGGTCTGCGGCGGCATGCTCAAACCGGACTTCGTCTACTTCGGCGAAAACGTGCCCAGAGACCGGGTGGCCGCCGCCTACGCCATGGTAGACGACGGCGATGCGCTGCTGGTGGCAGGTTCCTCGCTGACGGTGATGAGCGGCCTGCGCTTTGTCCGTCACGCCGCCAAGCAGGGCAAGCCTGTGGTCATCATCAACCGCGGCGCCACCCGCGGCGACAACCTGGCCGACGTGAAGCTGGAAACCGGCGTCTCCGAGTCGCTGGGCTACCTGGCTGCGGAGTTGCCCGGTCTGCTCCAGCAGCCCGCCTGAAGCTCCCTCCACGCCGCCTGAACCACTCCCGAAACGGACGACGGCGGAGCCTCGAGACTGTGCCCTGGCCCACCTGAGCAGCCAGTCAGGTTTATCGTCCTATCGTGTTGATTGCCACGGAGGTTTAGTTGGCGTTCAGACCCATTTATCCGGTAGAGTAAATCCTCGTGATGTTGCGGCGGATAACGCTCCGCGGTCCCGCTTTCGACATTACAACGGGTCTTTAGCTCAGCTGGTAGAGCGCCACGTTTACACCGTGGATGTCATCGGTTCGATCCCGGTAGGACCCACGTTCAACCCCGTGTTTCCCAGGCGAGACTGCCTGGGAAACACGGGGTTCTTCGTTTCCCGGCCACTCCTTGGGTCCTAGCAGTTGTGAGCTGAGTACGGGATTGCCGAATCCTGAGCAGATCTTAGGCCGCGGCGTCCCGGTTCAGGGGTAACGTTTGTCTCCCGGCGACGACTACATGGGGGTAGGGAAACCGGATTGATGAGGTGACAGCCCCGCCGTCTGTGGGGGAGGGGCGGGGCTGTTCCTCATGGCCGTGGGATGTGCCGGATGAAGTATTCGTCCGTGTGCAGCATCCGGCGGCGGTTGAACCTGTTTTCGCGAATCCAGACCACACCCAGCCCCGCGGCCGTACTCTCCACGCGGCCCCGGTAGTAGACCACGTCGTTTTGCCCGGCTTCCACCTGGTCTCCCCGATGGAACTGGGAAAGATCGGCCAGCCACACCGGACGATCGGCAAGATCATCGTCCCGCTGGTGCTTTTCTGACATGACGGCCTCCTTGGAAAGAGCGTTCCTCTCCATGGTGCAAGCACGACGTTGCAACGGCGTTTCCGGGACGTTATTTCGAGGCAAAGGCCCCAGCCTTGCCTCCTTGCCGGCGGGCAAGCGGCGGCAGGGGATGTATGGACAATCGAGGCCTTATTCCCGCCGCTGACCCCGGAGCAGTAGCAGCAGGGATTATAGGCCATTAATGTGTGTCCGGTAGCGTCTGCTTCCCCGTGCTGGTGCGGCTAAATCCGGTTCGGCATACTCCGGATCCTTTATTCGTGGAGGGTGCTTGATTATCCGGATGATTGTGCCCTCTGCGGCGGGACGCTTAAACGCAACGGAAAAACGACTGCCGGCTCGACCCGATGGCGGTGCAAGGAATGCGGGGCCAGCACGTCCGTGCGCAGACCGCGCCCTGACGTGGCCCGCCGGCACGACCTCGGCGCATTCCTGGGCTGGCTGCTGAGCAAAGATTCCCAGGCCCGGGTTGACGGCACCACGACCGGCCGGACACTGCGCCGCCGCATCGCGTGGTGCTGGAACGTGGTCCCGCAGATACCGGCCACCGGCCCGATCCACGACGAGGTCCAGCTCGACGGGATCTACCTCTCCGGCGGCTGGTGCTGCCTGATCGCAATCGCCGGCGGGCACGTGATCGGCTGGCAGTGGTGCGATACCGAGAAAGCCGCAGCCTGGACTGCACTTTTAGAAAAGTTTCCTGCACCGCGCGCCGTGATCGTCGACGGAGGCTCCGGCCTCGCGTCAGCACTGAAGCGGACCTGGCCCGAAACCAGGATCCAGCGCTGCCTGGTCCACGTCCAACGCAACGTCCGCGTGCTGCTGACGCTGCGTCCACGGACGAAAGCGGGACGGCAGCTCAGAGCCCTTTCCCTGGCGCTGACCCGGATCAAGAACCGAGACGAGGCCCTGGCCTGGCTGAACGCCCTGAACGCCTGGCACGCGACCCACAAAGACCTTCTCGCCGAACGCACCTACCGCGGAACCGGTCCCGCACCCACACACGCCACAACGAACCAGACCTGGTGGTACACCCACTACCGGCTCCGCCGCGCCTACCAACTGCTGGCCCGCTGCGTCCGCCAGGAAGTGCTCTTCACCTACCTGCACCCCGACCTGGCCGCCCTGCAGATCGCTTCCACCACCAACCGCATCGAGGGCGGAATCAACGCCGGAATCCGCCACCTGCTGCGCAACCACCGCGGCCTGCCGGCAGAGCACCGCAAACGCGCCGTCGAGTGGTACCTCTACCAACGCAGCGAGAACCCCGGACCGCCCTGGAAACTGATCCGGCCGGAACACTACGAACCGGTGACAGCAACAAAGGGAGAAATCGAAGAGCAACTCGGACCGGCAGTACTCGGTACCGCGGCCGTTGCGGAAGAAGGCCTCTGGGCACGCTCAGGATGGGCAGGCAGAACATGACACACCCGAGCCAGACACACTTTTTTGGCCTATAACCCAGCAGCAGGCCCGCGAGGTTAAAAGGGAAAGGCACTGTCCCGGGGAGGGACAGTGCCTTTCGGGCAGCCGTTAGATGGGGGATCAACGGAACTGCCAGGGGATCGGCGGTGCAGCGCTTGGAGATGGGGGCTCCAAGGCGTTCAAATGGCAACCGCCTCGGGCTAGTCTGCCATGGCGATGGGCATTTCTCAACCACAATCATTGAACTTCCCAACGTGTCGTCTCAAGGGCGTGCTTACGGGCGAAATCGGGGCCCGGCGCAGGCTCGTTGCGCTCCCGGAGAGCCACCCGAAAGCTTGCATATTGCATACCTTAAGCCAAGACTGAGCCGACGTTGCGTCATGCAATAACGGTTAAGCAACGGAGCTTTCGAACCCTCCACAACCACCCGACCGTCTGTAAAGCTGTACCGGTCATGCTGGTTTTCGTTGGGGGCAACAATGGATAGATTCTGCCGCAGTGCAGGCCACACCTTCATCCACACGCGCACGGTCACGTCCAGACGCTGCGCCTATTGCGGGACCCATCGCTGGCCGTGGTCGGTGCAGGACCCAGGCCAGATGTCGCGGCGGGACCTGGTGGAGGAAAGTAAGCTGCTCGCGGCAACCCAGCACAACGTCTTCAATCCAGAGGCTCCTTTGGTCATGCCGCTCGACGTCGAAACGGGCGAGGACAATGCCGGTGCCGCTGCCGGCCCGGGTGCTCCCGCCGAGGAAGCTGCCGGTGATGAGGCCATCGACGCCTGGCTGCGCTTCCGCCCCTCCACGACATCGGGCGAATGAGCGCAAGGTAACGCCGGGCCACTTAGCCGGTCCGCCCGGTCGCGACTAGGCTTGTTGAGGAACCTCGGCCCGCTCGGGCTGTTCGCTGACGTCCCTGCCCGCGGGGACCGCCCACACTTGGAGATTCAATGAGCGCACACATCGGTGTGACAGGTCTGGCCGTCATGGGTGCCAACCTGGCACGGAACTTTGCCCGTAACGGCTATACGGTCGCCCTGCACAACCGCTCGGTGGCAAAGACGGACGCGCTGCTGCAGGCGCACGGTGACGAGGGCGACTTCATCCGCACCGAATCTCTGCAGGAGCTGGTGGACAACCTGCAGAAGCCGCGCCGCGTGCTCATCATGGTCAAGGCCGGCAAGCCTGTGGATTCGGTGATCGAGCAGTTGGTCCCGCTGCTGGAAGAAGGCGACATCGTCATCGACGCCGGCAACTCGCACTACGAGGACACCCGCCGCCGCGAAGCGTCGCTGGCCGAGAAGGGCCTGCACTTCGTGGGTATCGGCGTCTCCGGCGGCGAGGAGGGCGCGCTGCTCGGTCCCTCCATCATGCCTGGCGGCTCCCGCCAGTCCTATGACTCGCTCGGCCCCATGCTGGAAAAAATCTCCGCCAAGTACGACGGCGAGCCCTGCTGCCGCTGGATCGGCACCGACGGCGCGGGTCACTTTGTGAAGATGGTGCACAACGGCATCGAATACGCGGACATGCAGGTCATTGGCGAGGCCTACGACTTGCTTCGCACCGGAGCCGGCCTGGAGCCGCAGCAGCAGGCCGAGATCTTCACCGCCTGGAACAAGACCGAGCTTTCGTCCTTCCTGATCGAAATCACTGCAGAGGTGCTGGCCCACACCGATGCCAAGACCGGAAAGCCGTTCGTCGACGTCGTCGTGGACTCGGCCGGCCAGAAGGGCACCGGCCGCTGGACCGTCGTCTCGGCGCTCGAGCTCGGCTCGCCGGTGTCCGGCATCGCCGAATCCGTCTTCGCCCGCGGCCTGTCCTCGCAGCGCGACCAGCGCGCCATCGCCCAGGACGTCCTGACCGGGCACGAGGAGGACATCGAGGTGCCGCAGAGCTTCGTCGAGGACGTACGACAGGCGCTGTTCGCTTCGAAGCTGGTCAGCTACGCCCAGGGCATCGACATGCTCGGCTCCGCCGCCGGCGAGTACGGCTGGGAGCTGAAGCTGGACGAGATCGCCTCGCTCTGGCGGGCCGGCTGCATCATCCGCGCCGAATTGCTGGACGACATCATGAAGGCCTACGCCGGTGACTCCAAGCCGGAGAACCTGCTCTTCGCCCCGGCCTTCGCCGAAGCCATCGGCGCCGCTGTCCCAGCCTGGCGCCGCGTGGTGGCCACCGCCGTCCAGCTGGGCATCCCCGTGCCAGTGTTCTCCTCCTCGCTGGCCTACTACGACGGCCTGCGCCGCAAGCGCCTGCCCGCCGCCCTCACCCAGGGCCTCCGCGACCTGTTCGGCGCCCACACCTACGGCCGCACCGACGCCGAAGGCACCTTCCACACCCTCTGGAGCGGCGACAAGTCCGAAGTCTCCGCCGTCGACACCCACTAATCACGCGGTGACCAACTGAGGTCGCCCCTAACAGGTGATCGACCAAGGTTGCCCCCTGTCGGTGATCGACCAAGGTTGTCCCTTGTCGGTGATCGACTAAGGTTGCTCTGCAACCGCGTGGAGATCCTCAGCACCGACGCCCCGCAACTGCTCAAGCAGTTGCGGGGCATTCGCGTTTTGGGCTACGTCCGGACCTGCCCGGTTTTCCCGGGCGGCGGCCGCGCAGGCTACATCAACATGTCCGGGGCCATGTATAGCCCGGGCAGCAGCCAGGGATAGGCCGGCACGAAGCAGGCGAAGGCAATCAGTGCGGCGCCGATCGCACGGCTGAAAACGATCCCGTGGCGCCAGGTCTTTTCCAGCAGTACGGCGGCCGCGATGGCGGCCATCCATGCCAGGTTCATGACGCCGACGGTGATCAGCACCAGCATCAGCCCCCAGCAGCATCCCACGCAGTACAGCCCGTGGTACAGGCCCACGCGCACGTCGCGGAACGCCCCCCGATAGCTGGATACATGAAGCAGGAAGGCCACCGGTGAGCGGCAGTGCCTGAGGCAGAAGTTCTTTAGCGGCGTCAGTTGGTAGATGCCCGCGGCCGCCAGCAGCCCGGCTCCGATCCAAGCCGCGGCCGCCGGGGCATCGGCGGCCAGCTGGCCGCCGATAACGGATGCGGCGTAGGCCAAGATGCCGAAACCGGTCCAAGTGAGCAGGTATCCGGCCACCAGCGCGGTAGTCCGGACGGCCCGGGTCCGGCTGCTGCGCTCGGCGCGGATGGACCGTAGGTACGCCGACAGCAGCGGGGCCAGCGACGGCAGCATCATCGCGGTCATCATCAGCGCCCAGCCAGCGAGGAAACCGGCCAGCCCCAGCCCCATGGCACCGGGGCCCGGCGGCATTCCGGCGGCCAGTTGCACCGTGAGGTACCAGGCCAGCAGGGCGCAGCCAATGAGGGCGAGCAGACCCGGACGGAAGCGTACGGCAGGAAAGACGCGGCCGGGCATCCTAGGCTGACCAGGCAAAGGGGGCTGAGAAGGAGTTCTTGCCCACGTTGTCCCAGGTCATCCCGAATACGTCGACGCGCGAGGCGGTTGCCGTGCCGGCAGCCAGCGTGTCCGCCGGGAAGCCGATGCCGCTGACCTTCACACCCTGTCCGGTAGGATCCAGGCGCGAGACGAAGTCCTCGGCAGTAATGTCCACCCCGCCGCCGGCCTTGACCTGGTGCCGGTGGCCGTCGTCGCTGTAGCTGATGTGGACGGCCTGCATACCGGCCATCTCGCCGATCAGTGGCGCCAGTCCCTCCATCGGTCCGCCGCGCTGGCCGCCGAACACGGCACCAAGCGCCTCGGCCTGCTCAGGAGAGGCGGCGGCGTCCATCAGCATGCCGACCTTCCAGCCGCCGTCGCCCATCACCGCCGGAGTATCAGCCACGATGCAGACGTTTAGGCCGCCAACGTCCACACCTTCCACCTCGCCGGTCGCGACGTGGAAGGCCAGCGCCACATCGCAGCGTTCGTTATCAGCCGGTGCGGTCAGGCCCGAAGTGCTGCACGGGCAGATCATGTCGCAATTGCAGTTTTCGAAGTATGTACCTTCGATATGCCAGGACATTCGAGGCTCCCTTCAAAGAGGCACCCCTCCTTGAATTGTCCTCCGCTGCAAAAACTAGGTCAACAAGCCAGTAACGGCGGTCAGGTCCACATTGGCGGTCGTTGTTCTCCGCCGGGTCCACCGCCGGTTTCATCTCTCGCTGCGGTCCCAGTACCGGAAGGCCGGGATAGCCGCCCGGCCGCATTCGCTGCGCAGGTGCGGCCTGGGGACTGCAGAGCCACAGCAGTTCGGCGCGCAGTTGAGGTGCGGACTTGGGGAGAGTTCCGGGGTAAACGTTGCCATCTCGACCGGCCCCCGATCACCTTGCTCAACATCCGGCACTGCATTTGACGTTATCGTGCAGTTCGTAGATTGTGGCCGTGAAAATCGGCGCTGGCGGTTCGCTGTTCGAAGTCAGAATTTCTTCGTCTTGGAGGACATTTTCGCGGCGGTCGTGTAGCCGGATTTGGTACCGGTGACCTTCACGCTGATCCGGTCACCGCGGTCGGCTGAGACGAGCGTGTAGGTCTTGGACGTGGCACCCTTGATGGGTTTTCCGGAACGGTGCCACTGATACGTCAGTTTGGTGCCGGAGGTCCAGGTGCCGACTTTTGCGGTCAACTTCTGCCCGACCTTGGCCGTGCCGTAAATCTTCGGTTTTGCAGACTTCAGGGTGCCGGCGGCGACTTTGCCTGTCTTGGCAGAGGTTTTTGCTGCAGAGGCGTATCCGGCCTTGAACCCGGTGACCTTCACGCTGATCCGGTCACCGCGGTCGTCAGAAGTGAGCGTGTAGGTTTTAGACTTGGCGCCCTTGATGGGTTTTCCGGAACGGTGCCACTGATACGTCAGTTTGGTGCCGGAGGTCCATGTGCCAGTCTTGACAGTCAGCTTCTTGGCGACCTTGGCGGTACCTGTGATCTTCGGAGTGACGGTGGCGAGGGATCCGGCGGTGACTCGAACTGCGGCAGAATCGCGGACGGTTGTGGTGTATCCGCTCTTGGCTCCGGTTATCCGGACTTTGAAGGACCTTCCGGAGTCGGCCGCAGTGAGGGGGTAATTGGTGCCGGTGGCCTTAGGGATGGGGGAGCCGTTGCGCAGCCACTGATACGTCAGAGCAGTGCCCGTGGTCCAACGCCCGGTTGTAGCCTTGAGCATATTGCCGACCTTGGAATGACCAGTGATTATGGGCGTGGCGGTGGCGAGAACGCCTGCTGAAATTGCCGCAGATTGGCGGACGCTGTTGGCGTAACCGCTCTTAGTGCCTGTCACTCGGACCGAGACTTTGGAACCGATCTCGGCCGGGGTCAGCCGGTGGGTGGGGCCCGTTGCCCCAGTGATGGACGATCCGTCGCGGAGCCACTGGTAGGAGAGCAGAACAGGTTGGGGGGACCACGTGCCTGGGTTGACGGAAAGTGTTCCGCCGATAGCCCCCGTTCCGACGACGACGGGCGTGCCGGCTTTTAGCTTTGGCAGAACGGAGTCGACGGCCGTCAGAGCGCTCACCAGACCTGCACCACAGGCACCCGAGCAGCCGGCGATTGGACGTGCCGAACTCTTGATGACAGCCTCGATCTGGGCGGGGGACAGGAGCGGGTTTGCCGACTTCATCAGGGCCGCAATACTGGCCACGTGTGGTGCAGCCATGGAAGTGCCCTGCATGCTGGCGTACCCCTCTCCTACGGGAACCGTAGTTCCGGTGTCCACCGTTGAGGTGATGCCGCCAGCCGCGTACCTCATGTCTCCACCCGGCGCCGTCACGTCGACGGCTGCTCCGAAGTTGGAGTATCCGGCGCGGTTACCGGTAGGACCGGAGGCGGCTACCGTAATAACGTCGCTGCAGTTGGCTGGTGAAGTGTACTCGGCCGGTTCGGCTTCGTTGCCGGCCGCGACCACTACAGTGCTCCCCCTGCCAACCGCAAAGTCGATGGCGTGCTGCATGCTGGGGCTGCAAGCATCGCTGCCGCCAAGGCTCATATTGATAACGTCGGCGGGATTCGGATTCGGATTCGTGTCTTTCACCTCTCCGCCAGCCGCCCAGATTACGGCATCAGTGATATCGGACATCCAGCCCCAGCAGGCGCCCAGCGCGCGGACGGGAACGATTTTCGCACCATGGGCTGCGCCTGCCACTCCTCGACCGTTGCCTGAGACGGCAGCGATGATGCCTGCCACATGGGTCCCGTGCCACGAAGAGTCGGAATCGATTTCGTCGCACCAGTCGCCATTGTCCAGCGGATCCTGATCACGCCCGTCGCCGTCCCGGGATATTTCGGGATCGGTGATCAGATCCGCGCCGGGTAACACATTAGCGTCGAGATCGCTGTGGCGGGTCACTCCGGTATCGATCACAGCCACCACTGACCCCTTGCCGGTCGTGGTGCTCCACGTTTCAGGGAAGGCCAAACCGGCCCTGCTGTTAGCGAATGACCATTGTCCGCTGTAGTACGTGTCGTTGGGAATATATGCCGGGTACATCAGGATGTCGTGCTCTGCGTACTCTACGTCCGGGCTGGCTGCTAAGGCCTTGACCAGATTGTTGGCTTCGCCGGCAGTGAGTGCCCGATCGGCTTCGACGACCTGGGCCCCGCCTGCCATTGTGTGCAGTTCCTCTATGGCGACGTCGGCGTCTGCAGCAGCCTCACTGTATGAACTGTCCCGGTTAGCGGAACTGGCCCCGGCGGTGTCGCGGAACTTGACGATGAAACGGTCTCCCCGCAGAACCGAGGGATCCGCATGGAATGTGCGGGCATTCGGTAGTTCGGGATGACTGTCCGCTGCGTGCGCGGCAGAGATCGGAAGGACAGATCCAGATACGAGCGAAATCGCTGAAGCCGCGACGACCCACGCTGGTACCAGACGGTTGAACATTTCCGACATATGAATCCTAAAGCTCGTGATGAAGGCGCCAAGCTACTACAGGGCAGCCAACGAGTAGAGAAACCTAGGCGAGTGAAACGGACCTATATTTGTGCTGCGGCTTCTAAAACGCACTCGACGTTGAGCACCAGTTAGGGGCCGTCTTCTATCGTGCTATCGGCAGTTCCAATGGCTTCGTTATGGCTAAAGACCATAGGTGCTCCGGACATTTGCGCCCTGTGCCGTTGATTGCTGTTCCCGGTCCGCTCTGCAACTCGGCTTCGAAGGGGCTGATCGAACACATTGTGCCTTACAAGCGTTTTTGGTCGTGGCATCGTCAAAACCGTCAAAACCGGCGCGGCCGAGGGCCGCCAAGCCGAGAAATGGGTTGTTGCGGTATCGCAACAACCCATTTCACGTGAGTCATGCTGGACTGATACCTTCCAAGTTCTGGTTAGGTTCTTCAGAGCATCGGCAGTGAGGGTATGTCCCTAGAAGCCCTTGACGTATTCGACTGATCCATCGTAGTGATCAGTAATGCGCCAGACTCCACCCTTGACTGCAGCGGCTGGGACATCGGCGAATACCACCCCGTAGCCCATCGAGGACTCAACGTCTACATCCATGGGCAGCAACGATCCGATGTCGAGGTAGGAATCTTCTACCGTGTACCCGGAGTTGTTGTAGATATTTCCGTTGCTTCCGATGTATTCCACAACGATCCAGTCCGCTGGGTCAATGACGGAGTCGCTGATGTTACCCAGGAGCAGGTTTACATAGAGGTCGATTTTCCCTGGCTCTGTGTCACTTGGAGTTTGGCTTGGCTTGAAGAACGTCACCATCCAGTCCGGCATAGTGAAAATTTGGTCTAGGGCGAAAGGGTCCTGTTTGGTGGAGTTTACAAACAGGACAGTTTTCATGGAGGTGGCTTGTCCGGCCTTGTTCGAGACTTTGACCCGATAGGTGTCTAACTCGTTCTTAGACTGTGCGGTCAACGTGTAGTTCGCGCCAGTTGCTCCCGAAATTATCTTCCAAGAGAACTTGCCGTCTACTCCTTTGACCTCTCGCTCCCACTGATAGGACAGGGATCCTCCAGTCGCCTGGCTCTTGATAGTGACTGACCGACCGGCTGTGGTTTGGATCCAACCCTGGATCTTCACCGTCGGTTTAACGACGGTGGTGACCTTCACGCTTGAAGAGGTCGCATTTCCAGCCTTATTGCTCGCTATGACCCGGTACTCGTGTGCTGACTGTCCTGTGGCAGCTGTGAAGGACTGGGTGGACCTGGTGGCCTTGGCAATGTTCGCCCACTTGGATCCCGCCTTACGCTGCCACTGGTAGGACATGGAACCGCCGGTGGCTTTGACCGAAAGGGTTACATTCGATTTTGCAGTGGTGGTGACGCTCTTGGGTTGCGTTGTGATCTTAGGTGCGGAGACAACGGTTAGTGTGGCGCTCTTGGAAGTTGTTTTGCCTCGAGGGTTAGAGACAATGACGCGGTACTTTGCACCGTTGAGGCTGGTGGTGGCCTTGATATTGTGAATCTTGGTTTTTGCAGAAGAGCCCGTGGCTTTAACCCATCTGTGGGACGTGGGCTTCTTGACCTGCCACTGATATTTGAGCTTGTTGCCAGAGGCTCTGACTTTGAAGCGGTGGCTTTTGCCTTTGGCCACGGTTGCAGACTTTGGGGCACTCGTGATCTTTGCTTTGCCGACTGTCGTGGCGGCGGCGACCGTTGAAGTGACCGAATGGGCGATAGGACTCGCTTTGGCTGGAGCGAGTGCCATTGGTGCAGTGAATAGAAGCGTGGCCATCACAATTGTGGTGGCGCGCTGAAGAAGCCTTTGCAAGAATATTCCCCCAACGAGAATGAATGAATGAGCTGATGAAAGTGCGAGGTGCCCGCCATGATTTGCGAGTTACCTGAATACTACCCATCATTGCGTAATTGACGACAATGGTGTTATCAAGACCAACATGCGGATTCCATGCGGACTCCGCGCCTGCACCGGTTACTCGGGCCTCCACCGAGTGGGCCGCGGCGCCAGCAGTGGAACGAAGAAAAACACTGGCGGGCGAGAGAGATCGAAACAGCCTGGGATAAAGGTGGCCCCGAGGCAACCTGATCGGTTGTCCCGGGGCCAGCCGATGGAAACTGCGTCTCTGAAGGTCTAACTAGCGCTTCGAAGGACGGTAGCCGGCATTGATGGCTGCGCCCTGACTAGCGAAGCACTCTTCAGGGTTGGTCCGGTTATAGAAGCCGCCGCCCGGAACGTGGTAAATCCAATCGCCGGATGAGCTCTGATTGCCCTTGATCGGGTAGCCCGCCGGGCAGTTCCAGCTGCCCGTGCCGGCTACGCGGCTGGGCTTCTTGCCGGACGTGATGGTCAGCCACTGTGTCTTAGTGGCCATACGCGTGTAGCTCGACGACGGCAGACGGTACTTCACGCTCGTGGTTACTCTGTACTTGCCGGCTTTGAGGGAAGCGGATTTCTTGTTCCTGACCACCGTCTTGTTGCCTTGCTTGACCGTCAGAGTTTTGGAAACAACCTTTACCTCATTGGCCTTCGAAACATTCGGCTTGATGGTGGCCTTGCCGTTGTACGGAACTTTCTTCCCGGCGATCGTCTTCACTGCCACGGCATTGCGGACGACGAGTTTCTGAGTCTTGGTAGTGCTCTTGGAAGAGGAATGAATCCGTTTGTCGTCCTCCATTACGTAATTCTTGTACTTCACGGTGGTTTTCACCGAGTACGTTCCGGCTTTGAGTTTCGCCTTGGCCTTATTTTTGACGACAGTCTTGTTGCCTTGCTTGACCGTTATGACCTTAGAGGTAACGGTGACCCAGCCGGCTGCGGCTACTGATGGCTTCACGGTGACGGTACCCTTGACCGGCGCCACCGGGTTGGCGATCTTCTTGATGGCCAGGCTCGTCTTGGGCACAGGAGTCGGAACCGTTTCGTCGACGGTTGTGTCCGATACGGGCGTTGTGGCTGGCCAGGATGCCGCGTGTGCGGCCGTGACCGAACCGAAGAGGAGCGAGACTGCGGCTGCTGAGACCGCCATGCCCCGCACGAACGATGCGAGTTTCAATTTCCCCAACTTTCCCGGGACGTGCGCCCGGACCATAGCTATGACGGGGTTAATCGTATGACACATCACACCGCGCGCCGTCTAAGCGAAGGCATCGCTCGGGAGAGAGCAGAGTCGGCGTCGTCTGGGCCTTCGACCAGGCCGAAGCGAAACCCTACAGCAGTTCGGCGCGCAGTTGAGCGGCGGACTTGGGGGAGAGCAGGCCGGGCGGGACGTCGAAGACGGTGACGGCGCCGAACTGGCCCTGCTGGTTCAGCCGGTGCACTGCCCGGGCGTAGGCCACCAGGACGCTGGCGGTAAACTCGGGGTTGCTCTCCAGGGTGAGGCCGTACTCGATGACCTGGGCGTGGGCGTCGCTGGTGTTGCCGCTGCGGATGGTCATGCCCCCGTGCGGCATGGCGCTGTGGTCGCGGGCCAATTCTTCGGCGGTGATGAAGTGGACTTCGGTGTCGTACTGGTCAAAGTAGTGCGGCATGGTCACGATGGCCTCGCGGACCGAAGCGGGGTCGGCGCCGTCGGCCAGCACCACGAAGCATTCGCGGGTGTGCTTCTGCCGCGTTTCCAGCTGAGGGCGGCTGCCGTTGCGGACCTGCTCGATGGCGGCCTCGGACGGCAGGGTGTACTGGACGCCGGCGGCCACACCGGGTACCCGGCGGATGGCGTCGGAGTGGCCCTGGCTGAGACCACGTCCCCAGAATGTGTAGGTGTCGCCGTCGGGCAGCAGGGCTTCGCCGTAGACCCGGTTGATGGAAAACATCCCGGGGTCCCAGCCGGCCGAAATCAGCGCGGTCTTCCGCGCGGCGCGCGCCGGGGCATCGACGGTTTCGAAGTACTCCGGGATGCGGGCATGCGTGTCGAAGCTGTCCACCGTGTTGAAGCGGGCCGCCATGACCGGTCCCTGCTGCGGCAGGTCCTCCTTGGAGCCGCCGCACAGGATCAGCACATCGATGCGGTCCTCATGCTCGGCGAGGTCATCCATGGCGTGCACGGAGGTCTCGGCGCGCAGCGTGGCCACCTCTGCTGGATTCCGCCGGGTAAAGACCCCAATCAGCTGCATGTCTGGGTTCTTGGCCACCGCGGCCTCCACGCCGCGGCCCAGATTTCCGTAGCCGGCAATACCAATGCGAATCGATTCACCCAAGGCTCTGTCCTCTCGTCAGGTTCAACGGTTTGTCAGGCAGTGGGTGTTAGATCCACATCGCCGGATCGATGTATTCGGCCGGGTCCACGGCGGGCTTGGTTTCGCGCTGCGGGTCCCGGTGCCGGAAGGTGGCCGGAATGCCGGTGATGATGGATTCCGGCGGGGCGTCCTTGACCACCACGGCGTTGGCCCCGATGGCGCTGTCCGCACCGATGACCACGGGTCCCAGCACCTTGGCGCCGGCGCCGATGACCACGCGGTCGCCGATGGTGGGATGGCGCTTGACCTTGGCCAGCGAACGGCCGCCGAGGGTGACGCCGTGGTAGATCATCACGTCCTCACCGATCTCCGCGGTTTCGCCGATCACCACGCCCATGCCGTGGTCGATGAAGAACCGGCGGCCGATGGTCGCACCGGGGTGGATCTCGATGCCGGTCAGGAAACGGCCAGCCTGCGAGATCAGCCGGGCCGGCAGCCGCAGCGACGGGTTGGCCCACATTTTGTGGGTCAGCCGGTGGATCCAGATGGCGTGCAATCCGGAGTAGGCCAGAAAATTCTCCACGCGGCCCCGGGCCGCCGGGTCGTGCGACCGGGCGGCCTCGAGGTCTTCACGCAGTCGCGCTAGGAAACCCATGTGCTCTTTCTGATCGGACATCGCGCCGCGGGCAGCCCGGAAAACGGCCGCCGCCCGTCTGGCGCAGGGAAGCTAATTTAGCCGCGGATGTCGTCGTACAGGAGCGTGGAAATGTAGCGCTCACCGAAGTCGGGCACCACGGCCACGATCAGCTTACCGGCGTTCTCCGGCCGTTTGGCCACTTCCAGCGCCGCCCAGACTGCAGCACCGGAGGAAATGCCGCCGAGGATGCCTTCCTTGATGCCCAGCTCGCGCGCGACGGCGACCGACGCCGACGTCGGGGCATCCAGAACTTCGTCGTAGATGCTGGTGTCCAGCACCTCCGGAATGAAGTTGGCGCCGAGGCCCTGGATCTTGTGCGGACCGGGGTTGCCGCCGGTGAGGATGGCGGAGTCTTCCGGCTCGACGGCGATGATCTGGACGCTGGGCTTGCGCTCCTTGAGCAGGCCGCCGGCGCCGGTGATGGTGCCGCCGGTGCCGATGCCGGCCACCAGGATGTCCACCTTGCCGTCGGTGTCGGCCCAGATTTCCTCGCCGGTGGTGGTGCGGTGGATCAGCGGGTTGGCCTCGTTGGCGAACTGCTGCGCCCAGATGGAGTTCTCGGTGTTGGCCACGATTTCCTTGGCCTTCTCCACGGCACCGCGCATGCCCTCGGAGCCCGGGGTCAGCACAATCTCGGCACCGAAGGCGCGCAGCATCACGCGGCGTTCGGTGGACATGGTCTCCGGCATGGTCAGGATGACCTTGTAGCCCCGGGCCGCGCCGACCATGGCCAGCGCGATGCCGGTGTTGCCGGACGTGCCCTCCACGATGGTGCCGCCCGGCTTCAGGGCTCCGGCCTTTTCGGCGGCGTCAACAATGGCCACACCGATCCGGTCCTTCACCGAGTTGGCCGGGTTGTAGAACTCCAGCTTCACGGCCACCTGGGCCGGCAGGCCTTCGGTGAGCCGGTTCAGGCGCACCAGCGGGGTGCGTCCTACAACCTGGGTGACGTCGTCGTAAATCGGTGCCATGGGTGTTCCTGCCTTCTGGCCCGGAGGCCGCTACAGCGATGGGAGTAACAAAACTTCTTTCAGCCTAGTCAGGGCGCTGAGCGGCCTGCTATGCGATGAGCCATTCGGCGTAATATTTACGGGCCTTGGCCAGCTTGGGATTGATGATCACCTGGCAGTAGCCGACGTGGGGATACTTGGCGTAGAAGTTCTGGTGGTATTCCTCCGCCGGGTAGAACTCCGGCAGCCGGACCACCTCGGTCACGATCGGATCCCGCCAGTCCGCCTGCGCCCGTTCGATCGCCGAAACGAAGGTCTGCTTCTGCTCGTCATCGATGTAGAACATCGACGAGCGGTACTGCGTGCCGACGTCGTACCCCTGGCGGTTCAGCGTGGTGGGGTCATGCGAAGCGAAAAACATGCCCAGGATCACGTCCTCGGGGACCACCGTCTCGTCGAACGTGACCGCGACGACCTCGGCATGACCGGTGGTTCCGGCGCAGACCGCCTCATAGGACGGGTTCTTCACAGCGCCGCCGGTATAGCCGGAAACCACTTCCGTCACACCGCGGGTCATGTTGTACACCGCGTCCAGGCACCAGAAGCAGCCACCGCCAAGCACAAAAGTCTTCATGGGTTAAACAATGTCATGGACCCCTCGAATGTTCCCGGGGCTTAAGTCTTACGCTCAGGGCGTGTGGGCGGGCCCGCGGCGGATGGGGTAGAAAAGGACTTATGGTCGACGACGAACTGCTCCGCACCGGGGACACCGAAGCCCCCGCGGGATCCACACCCTCAGCGGGAACTGACACCCCGGCGGGAACTGAAGACCCTGCGGGCGCGGAAACCCCCGCGGGAACTGAAGACCCTGCGGGCGCGGAAGCCGCCGCGCCGGACGAAGCGCAGCCGAAGACGCCGGTCCTTGGCGACGTACTGCTGGCCATCGAGGAACTGTGGCCCGAATCGCTGGCCGAGCAGTGGGACGCCGTGGGTCCCGTCGTCGGACGGCCGTCGGCCGACGTACGGAAGATCATGTTCGCCGTGGATCCCACGGCCGACGTGATCACCGAAGCCATCGAATGGGGCGCTGACCTGCTGCTCACGCACCACCCGCTGCTGCTGAAGCCGGTCAATTCGGTGGCAGCCTCCAGCTTTAAGGGCGACGCCGTGCACCGGCTGATCGAGAACGGCTGCGCCTTGGTCACCGTGCATACCAACGGGGACAGCGCCGTGGGCGGCGTCTCCGATGTGCTGGCCGATGCCCTCGGCCTGCAGGATGTGCGGCCGCTCTCGCCCGCCGACAACGGTCTGCCGGAAGAAGGCATCGGACGCGTCGGGGAGCTGGCAGAAGCCCGGACTCTGGGCGAGTTTGCCGAGCAAGTGTTCAGCATCCTGCCGGCCGTCGCCGGGGGAGTGAAGGTGGCCGGCGACCGGAACGGAATCATCCGCAGCGTGGCCGTCTGCGGCGGCGCCGGCGACTCGCTGTTCGACCAGGTCCGGGCATCCCGCGCGGACGTGTATGTCACGGCAGACCTGCGCCACCACCCCGCCTCGGAGGCGCGCGAAGGAACGGTGGAAGGCCGGCCGTACCTGATCGACGTCTCGCATTTTGGCAGCGAATGGCTCTGGCTGACCCCTGCGTCCGTGGCGCTGGACAACGTCCTGACCGACCAGGGCTACACGGTGGAAGTGAAGGTCAGCATGACCAACACCGACCCGTGGGATTTCGTCCTCACACCGGGCTAACAGCGCCGGGTCCGGACGGTAGGCTAGGACGAAGCTGAACCGCAATGGTTCCGCAGCGTGTTGAAAGGACGTACATGGCGAAGGCACCGGCTTCCGAGCAACTGAGGCTGCTCGACCTGCAGGCACTCGATGGCAAGCTCACTCAATTGAGCCGCCGCGCTGCAGCCACTGCCAAGAACGCCGAGATCGACGCGCTGGTGGAGAAGCTGGCCGCCGCCGACTCGTCGCTGGTCTCCCTGAACACCGAGATCGCGGACACCGAGCGTGAACTGAAGCGCGCCGAAGCGGACGTGGAGACCGTCGAATCGCGAATCGAACGCGACCAGAAGCGGCTGGACAGCGGATCGGGCACGCCCAAGGACCTCACCGCGCTGCAGCACGAACTGGTCTCGCTCAACAAGCGCCGCAGCGACCTGGAAGACGTTGAGCTGGAAGTCATGGAGCGACTGGAGACGCTTCGGACCCGCCACACCGAGCACCAGCAGGCCAACGACCAGTTGCGCGAGGAATTGTCCGGCCTGGAACGTACCCGCGACGATGAACTCGCCGGGATCGAAAACGAACGCGGCACGGTGTCCGCCGACCGCAAGGAACTGGCCGGCAGCTTCGAACCGGCCCTGCTGGCCGTCTACGAAAAGACTCTGGCCCACCGCGGCATCGGCGCCGCCCGCCTGTTCCACGGCAAGTCCGAAGGCTCCGGCATGCAGCTCAGCGCCGGCGACCTGGCCGACATCCGCAAGGCCGCCGCCGACGACATCGTCTTCTGCCCCGACTCCGGCTGCATCCTCATCCGCTCGGAGGAGTGGGGCAGCTAGCCTGCACCTTCGAGTAGCGCGCCACGCGGAGGCGGCACCTACTGGCTGTTTTTTGTTGACGGGAGCCAGCCCAGGTTGCCGAGCTTGCCCTCGATGACGCGCCGCAGGACCGCATACCCCTCCGCATTCAGGTGCGCACCGTTGCTGGACAGACTGGGTGGCTTGTTGCCCTTAGCCTGTTCGATCAGGTCCTCCGGCGCCGGATGGACGCCTGTCATCTCCCAGATCCCTCGGTGTGTCAGCAGGCGGTCCAGATCCAGGTACCGCGGACCGTACCGAGTCTTCAGGGAGTCATTGACACGGTAGATGCGCCGTCGCACGGGCGACGATGCGTGCGTCCCTGTATTGACGAAATGTCCCCAGACCAGCACGTGTCCGCCGGCGGCGGAAAGCCACTCGTCGGCCGCGTGGGTCCACTCGATAACGGTGTCCGGGTCGGTCGTGGCATGGTGTTTGCCGGTGAGATTGTTCTTGCCAATGCTCAGGTGGCTGACGCCGCCCCGGAACTCATCGCCCTCGGCGGGGATGAACGGTGTTCCGTCAGGGATCCGCGTGCGATTGCCGGGCTGGCTCCGGCGGAAGCTGTAGCCAGGCTGTGCGCCGTGGGCCTTGGATAGCTTCCCTTGGATGCCCGCGAGGGCGCCCGCAGCGCTGAACGATGCAGCATCCTTGGGGCTCATCGACGGTGAGGACAGGAGGACGGCGCCGGAAGCCGGAATGACACCGGCGTCAACGCGCGCCGGCCGGGACCCGAGCCGCGCGAGGATCTGTTCTGCGGTCTGACCGCCGGCGCCTCCATTGTAGTACGTCATTCCGTAGGCAGCGGCCAGGAGCGCCAAATCCGGGGACATTCCTGCAGCGGTCGAGGAACCCCAGCAGGCCATCTCCGGCGCGCCGGAGCGGGCGGGGCCGGCCGTCATCAGCGCCGCAGGATGGCCTGAGAGGTCGGCGGCTACCGCACAGGGGACCGCGGCCAGTACCAGGCCCAGGACGGCCCGGCGCCGGACGGGGTGCTGAATCGAGGACAGGGTGCCTCCCCTACGGTCACGTCAGCAGTGGCAATGCCCCCGGTCACCGATGAACGGCGGCTTCGAGTGCACGCCCAATATAAGCCTTAAGGACCATGCGGATAAACACAGGCGGGGCTGGTCAGCGCATTACCAGGCGGGACAGTCGGCGTCTGATCCTGCGCCTGATCCTCCGCTGCAATTCCCTCGGCCGAACCGACCCCAAGCCTCGGCGCCGCAGGGGAGCGGTGTCACACAGAGTGGCCGTTGTGCCGGTGTCGGCGGTCCGGATCTGAACGGTTTTGCCGGTGGGGAGGGTGTAGAGTCCGCCGGCGCAGCTGAGGCTGACGGCGGCGTGGTAGGTTCCCGGCGGCAGCGCGGAGATATCCACGCCGGCGCCCTTGCGGGTGCCGAAGTGCGCGCCGGAGTAGTCGCTCAGTCCGTCGCCGAAGACGTTCGTGTCCCCGCGGAAGCCGCCGGCTGCCAGCGGAAAGGCGTGGGTGCCGGCGGGCCCGTGCAGCACCAGGTAGTAGCGGGCGGCTTTGCTGTCGGGGACTTCCATGCCACGGACGGCGAAGTCCCCGTCCAGGTGCACGCGCTGCCCGCGCGCCCAGCTGGTGCGCAGCCGGAAGTAGGCCTCCTGCGGCGCGGTGCCGAGGACCGGCCGCACATCCAGCACGGCGCCGCCGGGCCGGGTGCGGAAGCGGTAGAGCCGTCCGTCCCGCTGCGATTCGGCCTGAAGCGGCGTGCCCGAGGTCAGCGGCAGCTCGGCCTCCCGGTCCGGGGCCATCAGCCGCAGCCGCAGCTCGTACGATCCCGCCGGCAGCCCGGCCAGCTCAATGCCGCGTTTGTCCGGGGACGTGAACTTCGCCAGTTTGTAGTCGCAGGCGGTTTCCTCGTAGTACCTGAAAGAGATCGCCGGATCACTGGCGCCGGCCAACTCGTGCTCCTGCCGGATCCCATCGCCGGAGAGGACAAGCATGGCGGCCAGCGAAGCGCGGCTCTTGATGGTGTGCCCGCGCAGAAACCCCACGCCCTCCGGGAAAAACACCGAGCCGGACAGCCGCACTCCGGTGAGATGGGCGACGGCGGCGCCGGTTTCCCGCTGCCGCGCCAGCACCTCGCTGCGCAACTGGGACGGCATCCGATTGCCGTTGCGCACCGCGCCGAACCGCGGCGGGGTGTTGTCGGCCACTGCGGCCATGATGGAGAGCATCAACGGCAGGTTGTAGCGGATTTCCCCGGCATGGTCCCAGACCAGGTCCGAGTCCGTCTCGACGTAGTTGAAGTTCGGGTACTTGGCGAACAGCGGGAGCGCCCGGCCGGTCTGTGCGGCGTGGGACTGGTCCTGCAGGGAACTGAAGAGGTAGATGTTCTTGTCCGTGCCCTGGTCCGCGGCAACGGCGTCCGGAATCAGGGCGTCGAGCAGTTCCTGCTCCCGGTCCCCGCCGTCCCCGGTCATGTGCGCAAAGGTCTTGGGTCGGTTCCGGCGGGTGTGCGTGCCGACGTAGACCTGCGGGGCGCAGGCGATGATATTGCCGAAGTTGTACTTGATCCCGTAGTACAGCGCAGGGAAACCGCCCTTGGAGATTCCCGCCAGCGTGCATTCGCTCCGGCTCAGGCCCAGCCGCTGCAGCTCCGCGTCGATCAGCGCTATCACTGCATGCTCGACGGCGAAGTCCATGTCCCGGCACAGCGTGTAGGCGGGCTGCGGCCCGAACTTGTCCTTGATCCACAGCCAGTTGGCCTGGTTCTCCTGCGTGGACTGACCGTCGAAGTCGTAGGTGTCCCGCGGCCGGAGTCCCGTGAACATGACGATCAGGTGGCGCCGGTCCTGCTTGGCTTCGCGCGTCTTGTATTCCACGAGGACGCCGTTGTGCAGAAAGTCCTGTTCACGTTGGGGCATGCCTGCGAAGCTACTGCGCCCGGATGAACGCCGGGGAAACACCTGCCGGCCGCGGGGTGCGGAGCCGAAGTTACCGCCCGGCCAGCCGTCGCTTGATCCGGCGCCGGAGCGCCGATGGCGCCAGACGGACCATCCCGGTACGGAACGACGCCGGTCCGGGTGCGGCGTCGTGCATGGCGGCGGCGGTGCCGGCGTCGGCGGTCCGGATCTGTACGGTTTTGCCGGTGGGGAGGGTGTAGAGTCCGACGGCGCAGCTGAGGCTGACGGCGGCGTGGTAGGTTCCCGGCGGCAGCGCGGAGATGTCCACGCCGGCGCCCTTGCGGGTGCCGAAGTGCGCGCCGGAGTAGTCGCTGAGCCCGTCGCCGAAGACGTTCGCGTCCCCGCGGAAGCCGCCGGTGGCGAGGGCGAAGGCGTGGGTGCCGGCGGGTCCGTGCAGCACCAGGTAGTACTGGGCGGCTTTGCTGTCGGGGATTTCCATGCCGCGGACGGCGAAGTCCCCGTCCAGGTGCACGCGCTGCCCGCGTGCCCAGCTGGTGCGCAGCCGGAAGTAGGCCTCTTGCGGTGAGGTGCCGAGGACCGGCCGCACATCCAGCACGGCGCCGCCGGGCCGGGTGCGGAAGCGGTACAGCCGTCCGTCCCGCTGTGATTCGGCGCTCAGCGGTGTGCTCGCGGCCAGCGGTTGCTCGGCCTTCCGGTCCGGGAGGGCCAGCCGCAGCCGCAGCTCGTACGTTCCAGCCGGCAGCCCGGCCAGATCGATGCCCTCGTGCTTGCGCGAGGAAAACCGGGCCCGCCGGTAATCGCAGTAGGCCTGCTGGAAGTACCGAAAGGAGATGCCCGCGTCCTCGTTTCCACCCAGGGCAAACTCGTGTCGGGAGGCTTCTCCGGCGAGCACCAGCGTGCTGGCCAAATCGGCCCAGTCCTCGGTGGCGTGCCCGCGCACGAACCCCACGCCTTCCGGGAAGAACACCGAACCGGCCAGCCGCACGCCGGTCAGATTGGCGACAGCGGCACCGGCCTCCCGCTGCCGTGACAGCACCTCGGTGCGCAGTTGCGGTTCTAGCCGGTTGCCATTGCGCACCGTGCCGTAGCGCGGCGCAACGTTCTCTGCGAGCGCGTAAAGCGTGGCCAGGATCAGCGGCACGTTGTAGCGGGTCACATCCGTGTGCTCGTTGACCAGGTCCGAATCTGTCTCGATGTAGTTGAAGTTCGGGTACTTGGCGAACATCGGCAGCGCCGGCACTATCTGCCCCGCGTGGAACTGGTCCCGCGGGGAGCTGAACAGGTAGATGTTCTTCTCCGTCTGCTCATCAGCTGCCACCGCGTCAGGCAGCAGCCCGTCCAGCGACTCGAGCTCCGCCTGCCCGCCACCGCCGGTCAGGTGCGCGAAGATCTTGGGCCGGTTCCCGCGGGTATGCGTGCCGGCGTAGATCTGCGGGGCACTGGCGAGGATATTGCCGAAGTTGTACTTGATGCCTAGATACAGCGCAGCGAACCCGCCCTTGGAGAAACCCGCCAGCGTGCATTCTTTTCGGCTCAGCCCCAGCCGCTGCAGCTCTGCCTCGATCAGCGCGACCACGGCCTGCTCAATGGAGAAGTCCATATTCCGGCACAGGTAATATGCGTGCTGCCCGTCGAACTTGTCCTTGATCCAGAGCCAATGAGCCTGGCTGTCGCTGGAAGCCCTGCCATCAAACTCGTAGCTGTCCAGCCGCCCGACCCCCGCAAACATGACGATCAGGTGGCGCCGATCCAGCTTCGCCGCGCGCCGTTTGTACTGCACCAGCACGCCGCTGTGGACAAAATCTTGTTCTCGTTCGGACATGCGCCCCCAACGCCTCCATCAATGCTTTAAGTACCCGGACGTACCGAAACTACGTGGCCTTGGTGAACGCCAGGCAAACTCGCGGCGGCACCGGCATCGAACCCCAAACTCGGTGATCGACCAACGGCCGCCAGTCAAGCATTCCGGTGATCGACCAAGGGCCGCCAGTCAAGCATTCCGGTGATCGACCAAGGGCCGCCAGTCAAGCCTTCCGGTGATCGACCAAGGGCCGCCAGCCAAGCATCTCGGTGATTGACCAAGGGCCGCCGGTCAAGCCTTCCGATGATCGACCAAGGGCCGCCACCCGCGTGGAGATCTATTCGCCCAGAACAATGTTCAGCGCGTGCGCCTTGCGGGCCGTGCCGTCCACCAGTTCCGCCTGCCAGACTTCCTGTGCCGCCTTCAACAGGGCGGCCGGAGTCTCGGGCGCCTTGCCGCGGCGGGTGAGCAGATGCCGGGCCAGCTCGCCGCGGGTGTGTTTGGCAAAGTGTGAGACGACCGTGCGCTTGCCATTGCGCTCCTGGAACACGTTGACCACCACGGTGCGGGCAGGCTCCGGCGTCCAAGCCGCGGCGTAGGTGCTGGAACGGCAGTCGACCAGCAGGTGCCCCTCGGCGTGCGCGTCCAACGCCGTGGGTAGCCGCTTCTTCCAGTACGAGGCCAGCTTCCCGGTTTCCGGCAGCCCCACGGACATGGACAGCCGGTAGGCCGGAATGCTGTCCGCGAAGCCAATCGCACCCCAGAGCGCTGAAATTACAACGACGGCGGCGTCCGCCTTGCGCTTCTGCGTGGCCGTCATGGTCTGGTAGCTGAGCGCGTCGTACAGCACGCCGGAGTACACGGTGTGTGCAGGGGCGGACGGTTCGTCGTGCAGCCGGGTATTTCGCTCTACTTCAGCAGCCAACGATGCGCCTACCCCAAGCTGCGCCAGGGCGTCCGGGCTTTGGCTGACGTGGGCAAGGGCGGTCAGTACTTCCTCGCGGGCAGGATTCAGCTCCGGGAACTGGAGTTCGTGTAGATCGAACGGATGCCCCTTGGCGGCAGCGGTCTTTCCTTCGGAGGGCGGAAGCAGAATCAGCACCGTAGCAGCCTACCGTCGGACCGCACCGCCGAACGAAAGGCGGGAACCCCGCCGTCGTCATGGTGTGAAGCGGGCGGATGGCACGTGATTACTGGCCGTGGGGGAGCAGGCCGTATCCTGAAGGCGGGACGGGTTGGCTGGGCGATCGCGTCGGACGGGTCTGCGAAGATTCGTCTGCCGAGGAAAGTCCGGGCTCCGCAGGGCAGGGTGGTGGGTAACGCCCACTCGGGGAAACCCGCAGGCAAGTGCCACAGAAAATAGACCGCCAGGGTTGCCTCGTGCAGCACCTGGTAAGGGTGAAACGGCGGTGTAAGAGACCACCAGCGCGTCGGGCGACCGGGGCGGCTAGGTAAACCCCACCCGGAGCAAGGCCAGACAGGGCACGATCGAGGGCTGCTCGCCCGAGTGTCCGGGTAGGCCGCTTGAGGGCACCGGCAACGGTGCTCCTAGATGGATGATCGCCACCCGGCGGCGGGCAACTGCCGCAGGTGACAGAACCCGGCTCATAGGCCAACCCGTCCCACTACTTTCGCCACCAGCCGGTGACCAAAGCGGCAGATCCACAGGGAAGCAGCCCCGTCGGTTGGGGTGTCCGACGGGGCCGCTTCGACTGCCGAACACCACCGCAGAGTTGGGGGCCGTGGCGGGGTTCGCTACCGCACAGTCTCGCAGTCCTCCACAGCAACACATATCCCCAATGTTGGTTAGCGCCGTTGGGGTGTGCACCAGGCTTCGCTGGCTGCCGGTGCGGGAGCCAAGGCCTGCCCGTTATGGTCTTGTAATGTGTTGGGATGACTTCTCCGGCGTCGCAGCGAAACCTTCGACTTGATACCGCCAAGGGACTGCTGATCTTTGCGGTGGTCCTTGGCCACTTCCTTGAGGAGATCGGTTCCTGGAAGGCGGACGGCACTCGGCTGGCGTTGACGGGCATCTACATGTTCCACATGCCGGCTTTTGTGTTTCTGGCAGGAGTGACCGCCAAGACAAGCCGGCTGGGCCAGCGAATCGGCACGTTCGCTGTGATTCTGGTGGCGTTTCAGACCCTGTACTTTGTCTTCGTCAGCGTTCTGGGCATCGACCGGCAGTTCTCCATCGAGCGGCCGTTCTGGATCCTCTGGTTCCTGCTCGGGATGATGTGGTGGCTCCTGCTGCTTCCGGTTATTGCGCGGTTCCCCAGGGCGGCCATCTTGCTGTCAATTGTCATCGCACTGGTAGTCGGCGCTTTGGACTCGGTCGGCTATTCATTGTCGCTCTCACGGGCACTGGTTTTCCTGCCGTTTTTCGTGGTGGGAGCCACCTACGGGAAGCGCATAGTTCGTGCGTTGGGGGAGGCGAGTTTGGCGTGGAAAGCGGCTGCCCTTGTCGCTGCTCTGGGCGGCTGGCTACTCGTCTACAGCCAGGACATTCCGCACCAATGGCTGTATGGCTCCTTCAGTTTTGACCGGCTTGAGACTCCTGACGTCTTGGGTCTGGGCACCAGAGGGGCGCTGCTGCTCCTAGCAGCTGTCGCGATAGCCGCCCTGCTCTGCGTAACCCCGAACCGGCAGGGGTTCGTCGCCCGACTCGGCCGGCACAGCCTGGCGGTCTACGTCCTTCACGGTTTCGTTGTCCTAGCCGTGGCGGAGGCGCTGCCTGCAATCCAAGACCTTTGGGGGAGCACAGGAGTGCTCGTCCTTGGTCTGGTGCTGGCTGCGGCGACCACCATGCTGCTGGCTCTGCCAGTCTTTGAGAACACCATCCGACGCGCGGCGGGCTATGTAGTCAGGATCTACTCGTCGGCGGTAGCAAAGTCGAGCGGCGAACGGGTCGATGCCCGTTAACGTGAGGCAGTTCACCTGCAGGCGTACGCCGATGCTTCCAGCAGTCCCTAGAATGGATAGCGGGTCGGCGTGACTGACGTCGCTTGGCAACGAGCGGCCAAACCGCGCAGATCCCTAAGCTTCCCGCCGGCAGTCGGCGGTGGCGTGCCGTCGGAACCGGACAGATTGTCCGGTGAAAGCGGCGTCGTCGTGAAAATCCACGGCGGTGACAACCGGGCTCGAGGGAGAACCCGGCTGATGTAGGAAGGTAATTCTGTGAACCAGATGTCAGAGTCGGCCCTAGATGCGTGGAGCAACCGCCAGGCCCTTGCCGAAGCGATGATCCCGATGATCGGCCGGTTGTACCGAGAAAACAACGTGGTCACCTCCATCCACGGGCGCAGCCTGATTAACCAGTCCGTGGTGGGCATCCTCAAGGCGCACCGCTTCGCCCGCCAAATCGACGACGCCGAACTGCCGCTGGAAGAAACTTTCCCGGTGGTGCAGGCGCTGAGCGAGCTGGAACTCGGCGCCGGCTCGGTGGACCTGGCCCGCCTGCTGGTGAAGTTCAAGAACGAGGCTGACGGCACGGACCTGAAGGACTTCGTCCGGGCCGAGCTGGCGGATATTGTCGGCAAGCACGGTGCAGACGAGCGCACCAGCACCGATGTGGTGCTCTATGGCTTCGGCCGGATCGGCCGCCTGCTGGCCCGCATCCTGGTGGGCCACTCCGGTGGCGGCCACGGGCTGCGCCTGCGCGCCGTGGTGGTGCGCAGGGGCAGCGACGATGACCTGATCAAGCGCGCCAGCCTGCTGCGCCGCGACTCCGTGCACGGCCCGTTCGACGGCACCATCTCCGTGAACGAAGAGAACAACACCATCCAGGCCAATGGCACGTTGATCCAGTTCATCTACTCCAACGACCCGGCGTCGGTGGACTACACCCAGTACGGCATCAAGGACGCCATCGTGGTGGACAACACCGGCAAGTGGCGCGATGAAGCCGGCCTGTCCCAGCACCTGCAGTGCCCGGGCGTCTCACGCGTGGTGCTGACCGCACCGGGCAAGGGCGGCCTGAAGAACATCGTGCACGGCGTGAACCACTCGGACATCACGGACGAGGACAAGATCGTTTCCGCAGCTTCCTGCACCACCAACGCTATTACGCCGGTGCTCAAGGCCCTGAACGACAAGTACGGCATCGCGCACGGCCACGTGGAGACGGTCCACTCCTACACCAACGACCAGAACCTGATCGACAACTTCCACAAGGGCACGCGACGCGGCCGGTCGGCGGCGCTGAACATGGTGCTGACCGAGACCGGCGCTGCCAAGGCCGTGGCCAAGGCCCTGCCGGAGCTCGAGGGCAAGCTGACCGGCAACGCCATCCGCGTTCCCACCCCGGACGTTTCGATGGCCATCCTGAACCTGAACCTGGAGCAGGACGCCACCAAGGAAGGCCTGAACGAGTACCTGCGCGGCATGTCGCTGAACTCGGATCTGCGCAAGCAGATTGACTACGTCAACTCGCCGGAAATCGTCTCCACCGACTTCGTCGGTTCGCGCCGCGCCGGCGTGGTGGACGGTCTGGCAACCATCGCCAACGGCAAGAACGCCGTGCTCTACGTCTGGTACGACAACGAGTTCGGTTACAGCTGCCAGGTGGTCCGCGTGCTGGAAGAGATCGCCGGGGTCAACCCGAAGATCTTCCCGGCCGTGATGGAGCCGGTGGCGGAAACCGTCTAACCCGGTTTATCGAGCAAGAACGACGGCGGAGGCCGGCGGCAGTGAAAGCCGCCGGCCTTTGCTATGGCTTTTAGCCGGACGGCGTTCCTACAATGGCCGCATGGTAGAGATGACGCGGTGGGAACAGGCACAGGCCAATCACAAGGAAGCCGAGCGGCTGCTGCATGCGGCGGAGGACGCATATGCCCGCGGCAGCGTGCCGGAGAAGCGCATCGACGAGCTCAAACGGCTGCGCGACATTACGCTGGAGGACCTGCGCCGCTGCGAGAAAGACCACAAGTCGGGCCTCACGGACAGCTGAACGGCCGCGGGCCTGCCGCGGCTGATCACTAGGCGCCGTGGCCGGTCGCTAATGGCTGTGGGGGAGACGAAAGGATCAGTGGCCGAACGGATCCGGATCAACGCCAGGTAACCAGGTGTTGCCGGGGATGCCCCAGCCTTCTTTCCTGATGTTTTTGCGGGCGCGCTTGCTCCACCGGTCGTTGAGCCGGTCAATGTACAGCTTGCCGTCCAAGTGGTCGTACTCGTGCTGCATCACGCGGGCGAACCAACCGGTTGCCTCGAAGTCCACCGGAGTGCCGTCGGCGTCGAAGCCGCGGACTCGGGCCCACTCCGCCCTCTTCAGCGGGTAGCTGTGACCCGGCACGGACAGGCAGCCCTCGTTTTCCTCGTCGGGGTCGGGTTCCGCGCCAGAGACCTTGCCGAGCACCAGCGTTGGGTTGACCAGCACGCCCCGCGGCGGGACGTCGTCGTCGTTTGCAAACTCGTAGGTGAAGATCCGCAGTCCAACGCCCACTTGGGGAGCAGCCAGGCCCACCCCGTTCGCCTCGTCCATCGTGTCGAACATGTCCGCTATCAAGGCCCGGAGTTCATCGTCAAAGGTCTCTACCTCGACGGCGCGGCGGTGCAGCACCGGTTCTCCGGTGACGGTGACGGGGCGGACAGTCATTTTTCTCCTTCAGTCAGGACGAAGGTTCTCCGGTGTGGGCACTGCCACCTCGACGGTGCCGTGGGAACACTACCGCTGCAGCGGGACATGCAAAGAGCCGTCCCGACGTGCGGGACGGCTCTTCCTGCCGGCTATGCCGGACCTTCGGGGTGAGTAACGGGGATTGAACCCGCGACCTCCTGGACCACAACCAGGCGCTCTGCCAGCTGAGCTATACCCACCATGTGCCAACTTGTTCCTCCCGACGGGCCCCGCTCAAGCGGTTCCTGCCGGTCTCCAACCAGTAAGGCAACGCAGACTAGTTTACATGCTTTTCATCTGGCCTTTGCCACTTTAGGCCATTCCCGGCGTGAAAGTGGCATAGCTAACATTTTAGTCGGCTGGGGCGGCAATGATGCCGGCCGCAATCTTCTTGGCGGTGGCTGAATCCGGGCCGGGGGAGGGGACGAAGACAGCTTCGCGGTAGTAACGAAGTTCGTTGATGGAGTCTTTGATGTCTCCCAGCGCGCGGTGTCCGCCGCTCTTGGCCGGGGACTGGAAATAGGCACGGGTGAACCAGCGGCGGGACAGCTCCTTGATGGTGGAGACATCGATGATCCGGTAGTGCAAATGGTCTATGACGCGTGGCATGTCCCGGGCCAGGAACGTCCGGTCGGTGCCGACGGAGTTGCCCGCCAGCTGTGCCTTGCGCGGCTCCGGAACCCACTGGGTGATGTATTCCATGACCCTGTCCTCGGCGTCCGCCATGGTCATGCCGTGCGGGAGCTCGTCTAGCAGCTTGGAGGTGGTGTGCATGGTTCGAACGAAGTCGTTCATCTGGGCCAGGGACTCTGCGCTGGGCTTGATGACAACATCCACTCCTTCGCCCAAAACGTTGAGTTCCGAGTCGGTGACCAGGACTGCAACCTCGATCAGCGCATCCGCCTCGAGGTCCAGCCCGGTCATTTCGCAGTCGATCCAGACAATATGTTCGTTAGAGATTGGCACCTGTCAAATGTATCGCGTCCTGGTCTTGCCTCGCGGGACGAGTTCGCGCGGACTGGCGAGGTGCCCGGTGCTAACATGCAGAAAGCACCATCAGCGGCTGCCTGCTGATGTGTCCGCCTGACCGTTCTGAGGCGTGCGGACCACCGCCGAGACGATGACCGCACCGGACCAGGTGTACCGACCCCGGAGTGATTGGACCGCCGAGACGATGACCGCGCAAAGACCTACGGCCGAGCCCTCTGTCCCTCGGGGCGGAAGCGACGTCAAGGAGCGGTCCACCCTGAGCATCATCGAGGGCGCCGTCGGTTCCTTCATGATGTTCTTTGGTTCTCTGGGGGTCGGCTGGCTGGCCTCGGTGTCCGAACTGCGCCGCTGGCCGCTGCTGATCTTTCTCCGCGTGGAATTGGTCGGGGTTGTCCTCTCGGTGATCCTGCTGGCATTGGGCGGCATGATCCTGGTTCGCGCGTGGTTGCGGTTGGGTCAGCAGTTCACCGTCTGGGGTGCCGAAGCGCGCCGGGCCACGCTGACCGCAATCGTCGCCTGGGGTGCGCCCCTGGCGCTGAGCATCCCGCTGTTCAGCAGAGATGTGTACGCCTATATCGCGCAGGGCAAAGTTATGGTCAACAACCTCAATCCCTATGTGGATGGGTACGACCAGTTGCAGAATTACCTGCAGACCGGCGCCGACGATCTCTGGGCGCGCAGCCCAACTCCCTACGGTCCGATATTCCTGTGGCTGGAAGAGTTCATCGTCTGGCTCAGCGGCGGGCACCCGGAATACTCCATCGTCATGTTTCGGATCCTCGCTATCGCCGGAGCCGCGATGTGCGTCTACTACGGCCCCAAACTGGCGGAACTGCACGGGATCAACCCGAACCGTGCGCTTTGGTTGGCCTGCGCAAACCCGCTGTTCCTGACCACCTTCATTGCCAGCATCCACAACGATGCCCTGATGCTGGGACTTGCCCTTGCCGGTCTCTATTACGCGGCAACCCGGCGGGTGCTGCTCGGCATCCTGCTAGTGACGCTCTCCATCGGCATTAAGCCGATCACGCTGATCTTTTTGCCGTTTATCGGGCTGCTGTGGGCGGGCAAGGGCGCCAGTTGGCCGCGCAAGTTTGGCTATTGGGCCCTCACCGCCGGCCTTTCCTTCGGGCTGCTGGCGGTGTTGGGTGTGATTAACGGCCTCGGCTTCGGCTGGGTTGGAGCGCTCAGCCAGCAAGGTGCCGGCCTGATGATTTGGTACGCACCGGTCGGACTGCTGGGGATCTTGCTGGGGCTGATCTCCGGCGGACTGGGGTTCGATGGCGCTTTCGTGCAAGCCGCCGTGTACACAGCCGGAAAAGTCGCGGCTGTGCTGATAGTGCTCTACACCATGTTCCGCGGCGGCTACGACCGAATCGTCCGGCGGTTGGCGCTGGCACTGGCCGCCGTGGTGTTGCTGGGCCCGATGATCCAGCCGTGGTACATCGTCTGGCTGCTGCCGCTCTTCGCCGCCACCGGTATTCGGAATGACTGGCAGGTCCGGACTGTCTACGCGGTGACGTCGTTCCTGATGATCTACGCGATCACGGACCAGCTGGATATCTTCCCGTACATCGAGTTCGACCTCGACATGGCCCGGCTTCTTGCCGGCATCGTCGCGGTTGCCTTCGCCTTGTACCTGGTGTTCTTGGACCCGAAAACCCGCAAACTCTTCCGCAAGAAATACGCCGACGCAGACGATCAGCGCCTCTTCTGAGGCCCTGACCTGCTCCCGGCAGCTACCTAGGAGACCGTAGGCCCCATGACCAACGCCGCCGAACACATCATCGCCGCAGATTTTGACGTCACCGACTGGGTTCCCGAACCGTACGAAGTCGAAGGGACCAACTCCGATCTGAGCCGTGTACTCGTGACCAAGGTTTTTGACGGTTTAATCACAGGGACAAGCCGGGCCGAGTTGCTCATGGCCGGCAATGCATCCGGTGCCGGATACGTCGCGTCCGAAGTCTTCACCGGATCGGTGGACGGCCGTGAAGGCACTATGGTGATCCAACACTGGGGCCTCGCCGAGGGCGAAGCAGCGGCAAGCGACGGGCACATCATCCCTGGTTCTGGCACGGGGGCCCTCGAAGGAATTGTGGGGAAAGCCATCTACGTCCAGGACGCAGCAGGGCAGCACAGCCTTGAACTGCGGGTGTTCTTCCGCGAGGACCATTCCGCGGTTCGGAGTTGAATCAACTAAACTCGGTAGGTGCACCGCCGGTCCCTATGGAATGGCGACGCTGCCATTCACGCGTAAGTAAGGGAAACTACCTGGCATGAGCCTTGCCGAATATGCGAGCGAGAACCGCCTCCACCGAGTCGGCGCCCGGCCCTCGCTTTTCCGATACCTTTCGGAAGCTTGGGCCCGACGTGACTTCGCCGTCGCTATGGCGAGGGGCAAGATCGAGGCCTCCAACCAGCGCAACAGGCTCGGCATGCTCTGGATCTTCATCAAGCCCACGTTGAACGCGCTGATGTACGGTGCGATCTTCGGCATCCTGCAAGGCGCTAACCGGCCGGAGAACTTTCCGATGTACGTGGTCATCGGCGTTTTCCTCTTCGAGTTTTTCGCCACCTCAATGAACAACGGTGCCAAGTCCATCACCGGAAACGGCGCCTTGGTTCAGTCGCTGGCCTTCCCCCGCATCACGTTGCCCGTCTCTACTGTGATCCAGAACTTGATGACACTCGTGCCGATGCTGGCCGTAATGTTCATCTACATCCTGATCTTGGGCGCGCCGATCAGTGTGGAATGGCTCCTCATTATTCCGTTGGTGGCGATCTTCACTGTCTTCAACTTGGGCGTAGCACTCATCGCCGCCAGGCTGACGGTCCATGTCAGAGACCTGACCCAGCTACTCCCGCTCGTCACGCGGATCTTGTTTTACACATCCGGCGTCCTGTTTGCGATCGACCGCATCCTGAAATCACATCCTTGGGCCGTCAAGTTTTTCGACTTCCATCCACTGCATGAGATCCTCTCCATTGCCCGAGGGATCCTGATGCCGGGGATGGATTACGACCCAATCTACTGGCTCTACTTTTCCGTGTGGTCGGTGGCGGTTTTTCTTGCCGGGGTCTTGTTCTTTTGGGTAGCGGAGGAGCGGTATGGCCGAGTCGACTAAGACAGGGGAAGAGTTGATCGGCATAGATGCGATGGGCTACGGCCGCAAGCCCGTGGTTGTAGTCGACGACCTCCATGTGAAGTACTACGTCCACGCGGGTGGCAAGAAGGTCAAAGAGGCTGGACGGTCGCTTCTTCAGCGGGGCGCCGGCAGGGTGCGTACGGTCCATGCGCTGAAGGGCGTCTCCTTCACCGCCTATGAGAACGAGTCCATCGGAGTTATCGGCGCTAACGGTTCAGGTAAATCCACCCTGATGCGCACTCTAGTAGGCCTCACTCCGCCTGCACAGGGCGCCGTCTACGCGTCGTCCCGACCCAACCTACTGGGCGTGGGCGCTGCCTTGATCCCTGACCTTTCGGGAGAAAAGAACATCCAGTTGGGCGGCTTGGCTCTCGGATTCTCCAAGCAGGAGATCAGCGAACTCCGCGACGATATTGTGGAGTTTGCGGAGCTCGAAGATTTCATCGACCTGCCTATGCGCACCTACTCGTCGGGTATGCAGGCCCGGTTGAAGTTCGCTATTGCCGCCTCGAAGCAGCACGAGATCCTGATCGTCGACGAAGCCCTGGCGGTGGGCGATCAGCGCTTCCGCGAACGCAGCGAGGCTCGAATTCGCGAGATCCGCGAGAACGCGGGCACCGTGTTCCTGGTCTCGCACTCCATGAAATCCATTCTGGATACCTGCAGCCGGGTGATTTGGATCAACAAGGGCGTCTTGGAGATGGACGGCGATCCGAAGGAAGTCGTGAAGGCCTACCGGGAGTCCAGGAAATAGTGGGTTCTGCAGCCGCCTTGCCCTCATTGGAGGAACGCCCTGGCGTGTCCTACATCATGCCGGTCCTCAATGAGGAAGCGCATATCAAGGACGCGGTCCTTAGCATCCTCGGTCAGGAGTACGACGGGCCTAAAGAAGTGGTGCTGGCCCTTGGACCCTCAACGGATGACACCAATCGGATTGTTGCCGAAATGGAGGCGCAGGAACCGCGGCTGCGCAGTGTCATCAGCCCCACCGGCCGGACACCTGCAGGCCTCAATCTCGCTCTTCAGGCCTCGAAGCATCCGGTCATCGTCAGGGTGGACGCCCACACCGAACTGGAACCGCACTACACTTCCCGCGCAGTGGAAACGTTGCGCCGCACTGGTGCGGCCGACGTCGGCGGCCTAATGGACGCCCAAGGAAAGACCGTCTTCCAGCGGGCGGTGGCCGCAGCGTATATCTCCCCGTTAGGGCTGGGCGGTGCCGCCTACCACAGCGGGGCGCCCGAGGGGCCAGCTGAGTCCGCCTATCTTGGGGTTTTCCGGCGCGAGGCATTCGATGCGGTCGGCCATTTCGAGGAGACACTGTGGCGCGGACAGGACTGGGACATGTGCCTGCGGCTGCGCCAAGCCGGCTACGACGTGTGGTTCGACCCGGAGCTGAAGGTCACCTACTGGCCGCGCGCCAGCTTCGGGAAGCTCGTTCGGCAGTTCTACGCAGCCGGCATTTGGCGTGCAGAGTTGGCCAACCGGCACAAGGAAGGTAAGTCCGTCCGGCACTTCCTTCCGCCCTTACTGGTGGCAGGCTTGGCTGCTGGCGCCGCCGGCGGTGTGCTGTCCGCAGCAGGGGTCACCCGCCGCTCGCCGGCCTGGCTAAAATACCCGACGGCCGCCGCGGCACTGGTCCCAGTCCTCTACGGCGCGGGCGTGGCCTACGCTTCGTGCTCCATGGACGGCGACCTCGGCAAGCCTGAACGCGTTCGGTTGCTGGCGGTCCTGCCCGGCATCCACATCAGCTGGGGGTTGGGCTACCTTCGTGGCCGACTCTTCGGCGCGGCTGGCACTGTCGACACCAGCCGGAGGAAGTCATGACCGGCACCACCCGCCCGGCCCATCCCACACTCGAGCAGTTGCGCGCCGTCGCCCAGCCGCCGGAAGTGCGCAGCCGCAAGAACGCGGAGCACTGGACGGCCGAGCTGTACCTGCGGCACATCTCCATCTACCTGACCAGCGTGCTGGTACGCACCCCGATCAGCGCCAACGGCGTGACCGGGCTGATGATCCTGTCAGGCTGGGCCATCTCCGCCTGCCTGCTCATCCCAGGCATCTGGGGACCGCTGCTGGCCGTGTTCTTCTCTCAGCTACAGCTTTACTTCGACTGCAGCGATGGGGAAGTTGCGCGTTGGCGCGGAACCCAGAGCCCCAAGGGCATCTTCTTGGACAAGATCGGCCATTACACCACCGAGGGCCTGATCCCCATCGCGCTGGGACTGCGTTGCATGGGGGACTTTGGGCTACTTCGTAGGGATCCGGGACAGGCGTATTTCCTGCTCTTCCTCGGTGCATTGCTGGCGTTCCTGATCGTGCTGAACAAAGCCCAGAACGAAATGGTCCACGCCTCACGGGCGCTGGCAGGAATGGACAAGCTGCCGGACACCGCCGCGGCCAAGGCAGTCCCAGCCGCGACCTTGGTTGGACGGCTGCGTCGGTTGGCCCGGTTCCTGCCCTTCCACCGGGTACTGCACTCGGTGGAAATGAGCCTGCTCATCCTGGCCGCCTCAGTAGTTTCCGTTGTTGCAGGCGTGCCGGTGTTAGGGGAGCGCTGGCTGCTCTACGTGATGGTGCCAGCGGTGCTGCTCGTCAACATTGGCCACTTCGTCGCCATCATGGCATCACCGAGGCTGCGGAAGTGAGCGCCACAGTGCCGGAGAAACGTTCAACGGTGCCCCAAGACACGACTGCGATGCCAACCTTTGGCGTCGTCATCCTGACGCAGGGCACACGGCCAGAGGACTTGCAACGCGGCTTTGCTTCGCTGCAAGCCCAGCGTGGAGTCAGCCTGGACGTAGTCGTCGTCGGCAATGGCTGGAAGCCCGAAGCACTGCCCACCGGATTCAAAGCCCTGCACCTGGAGGAGAACCTGGGGATTCCGGCCGGGCGCAACGCGGGTGTGCCGGAGGTATCGGGGGAGTACCTCTTCTTCCTCGACGACGACGCCTGGCTGCCGGACGAGGACTTCCTGCTCTCCTGCGCTCGACTGTTCCGGGACCGACCTGACATCGGGATGGTCCAGCCCCGGATCGAAGACCCGCAAGACCCTAGTGCTCCGCAACGCTGGATTCCGCGGCTGCGCAAGGGCAGCGCTGATACGTCGAGCAATGTTTTCTCCGTGGTGGAAATGGCCATCGCCATGCGCCGCGACGTGTTCGATCGAACCGGTGGCTGGCCTTCCACGTTCTGGTACGCCCACGAGGGCATCGAATTCGCCTGGCGGGTCTGGGACACCGGTTTCCGCACTTGGTACGCCGGGGACCTCCGTGCCGGACACCCTGTGATTGACCCGCGCCGGCACGAAGAGTTCTTCCGGCTCAACGCCCGCAACCGGGTGTGGCTGGCCCGGCGCAACCTGCCCTGGCCGTTCAGCTGGGCCTATGTAGGCTCCTGGACGCTGGTCCAGATCCTCCGCTCGCGGCGCGACATCGGGCAGCTCAAGCCCTGGTTCGCCGGCTGGCGTGCTGGCTGGCAGCAGGACCCGTGGGGTCCGGGGGAGAGCGAGCGAAAGCTGAAGTGGTCCACCATCATCCGGATGGGTGCTTCGGGTCGCTGGCCCGTGATCTAGGAAACGTTTCGCGTACGGGCGGGCGGGTACGTCTATCCGTTGGTCTAAACTGTCTTTCGGGTAAATTCAAGGTTATTCTATGTTTCGAGGTGCGCACGTGACAGCCATAGCATATGGGACGTTCAACATGGGAGATCTGCATATCCCCAAGCGCATCTTAGAACTCGGCAGCCGTCCACCGATGACTACATCGCTGTTGAGGGCTGGAAGCTTGAATCGCACCCTTGGCGGCATCTGCCGGAACGTAAAGGGGGCTGGGTTGGTCATGGATTTATGACGGCCAGCCCAACATGCGCGTAGCCACGCGAGAAGCCCGGAGTTCGTCAAGAACTGGCCGCCACAACCGGGCTTCACCTAATTCTTCTAATTACTTGTTGCACACATTGTAAAAGCTCGGAGTGGATATGTCAGATTTGCAAGCGTTCGGACGAAAGGCCACTAAGTTCGGTCGGCATACTTGGGCAGCGTTGCCTAAGACGGCGAGAAAGGTCCTTCGGGCACCTGTTCGCATAGCTGTCCAGGGAGTTCGTTCGAGCGTCGAACCCCACCGTGCCAGTGTCCCGTTCCTCGGGCTCGTAAGCGTCATCGTGCCAACTTATAATGTCGAAGAATTTCTCGAGGAATGTCTTCAGTCTCTCGTTGATCAGAAGTATCCCCATATCGAAATCATTGTCGTAGATGATGGATCGACCGACGGCTCTGGCCGCATAGCTGATTCCTTCGCTGTCATGGATAGCAGAATTACCGTCATAAGGAAGCCGAACGGCGGACTGGGAGCCGCTCGTAACACGGGGCTCGAATATGTTACTGGCGACTTTGTGGCTTTCGTCGATTCCGACGATATCGTGCCTGCGGACGCGTATCAAACAATGGTCACGAGTCTGAACGAAACCGGTTCAGACTTCGTCGTGGGCTCTTTCCATCGGTTCAACAGCCAGCGCCGATGGCTGCCTGCAACTCCCGCAAGGGTCCACTCCCGTAACCGATTGGGCTTGAAGATCCATGAGTATCCAACAATACTGCTAGATCTATTTTCGTGGAACAAGATGTTCCGCACAGAATTTTGGCGAGAGTCTGTGGCCAAGTTCCCCGAGGGCATCTTGTACGAGGACAAGCAACCAATGACTGCGGCATACATGAAGGCCAGCAGCTTCGATGTTCTCGAGGAATCCGTTTACAACTGGCGTATCCGGGAAAACGGTACTTCTATCACGCAACAGAAGCACAGCATGAGGGATCTAGTTGATCGTCTGCACGTAGCTTCAAGTCTGTCGGATCTCCTGGAGGAAGATGGGACTCCAGATCTGCGGGATTTCATGTTCCACGTCCTGTTCCATGTCGATCTCCCCGTCTACTACCGGAACGTGCCGCGTGCTGACGATGAGTATTGGATGACGCTTGTCGAAGGAGTTCGGAAGCTGTGGCCAAAGGTGAGCGAATCTGCCCGATCGCTCATAGGGGTGCATGAGACGGTAATGGCCCACTTGGTTTATGAAGACGCCAAGGACGACTTGGGAATTGTGCTCGCTGATAGGGAGAACAATGGCTCCACATTCCGCGTGGAAAACACTTCCCCTGCGCGAGTGAGCCTTCACTATCAAGATGGGTTGTCATCCACCATTCCTGAGAGTCTGCTGCTCTTCGGCCAGGCAAACTTGCAGACTCGTGTCGAACTCACCAGTTATGACTGGACTCAGGGTTCCACCTTGGAAGTTGGCGGCATAGCCTACCTCCGAGGGTTCAGCAGCGAAGATTGGGAGACGACGGTTTCCCTGAGAGCGCGAGACTCTGGAGGGGACAGAGTCGTAACTATTCCCGTTTTGATCGACGAGCACTCCGCGTCGAAGGAAACGCCTTCGGATGCGATGAACCTTTATTCCAGCTCGCGTTTTAAGGCGACAATCGAGACCGCCAAATTGTTGAGCTGGTCCGACGTCGCGGAGTGGATCCTTGAAGTTGAAGTGACGGCGGGCCCGTATACCGATGTGTCAACATTCAAAAAGCGAAGCACGCTAGGTTCAGCCGGTGATTTGGATATTGGACCTCTTGTGGATGGAGCGCGACTGCTGGGATCTTTCGGTCCCTTGAATGGGCTCTCCTTAAGAAAACACGTTCCACAGATTATCGCGGAATCAATTGAGTACCGGAATCGAGTTCTGCGAGTCCAGATACGTTCCACTGCGACTACGCCCATCACGGAGCTTAGTGTCGAATGTCGCGGTGCCGGACGCGCCACCGTCCCGGTGAACCGGTCGATGGAACCAGACGTCTATTTGGCAGAAATTGCTGTTCCAGAGTTGCCTCGCCGTGTACCTGCAGCAAAAGCTCACACTTGGTCCATCTCAGTGGTAACCGAAGATCAGCAACGATTGGACGTGGAATGGTCCCGGGCAGGGCGTGAACTGTGGGAGGACGCCGCAGGGAACAACATCATCAGGACAACGGACGCTGGGCGCCTGCAGCTCCGTGAACGCCGGTGGCAGTTCACAGTTGACAATGTTTTTATGTCCGCCGACGGTCAATCGCTTGCCGTCAGCGTCTCCGGAGGATTTAGCGGCAAGCCAACTATCCGTACGTTGACTCCGAGGTTAGTCCTCGCAACTGACCGGATGATTCTCCACCCGTCCCGGACTGAATTGTTCCCCGAAGGAAACATCACCGTACATTTTGATATCAGACGCACCTTGCCCGACGGGAGGGTCGTGGCACCAGAGTCGAATACATACTTCCTGCGTTGTCTTATGCATACGAGCGACTCGCTAGAGGATTCATACTGGCTCCCTGTGCGTCCGTCTCTTTGGTCACGCTTCCCATTGGAAATCGAGTTTGGCAATGCGACAACTCGCCTGTCCAGGACGCCGAAGGCTGGTGCGCTCGCGGTCAAAATCTCTCCGCCTCTTAGCCAACAGGAGAGGGGCCGGCGCCACCAAGAATTGTTGATCACCGAGCGCCATGCCTATGTGCCCGTTGACGCAGGTCGTGAACGGGTGCTGTTTATGTCGTTCAACGGAAACGTCGTTGGTGATAGCGGACTCGCACTCTTCAGGGCCATGAGTGAGAAGTACCCAACACGCGAGTACTACTGGGGGGTGAAGGACAATTCGGTGCTTACTCCAGAAGGAACCAGCCCCGTGGTCGTAAACACGAGCCAGTGGCACTCCTTGCTCAACACCGCGGAAATCTTGGTCAACAACAGTAACTTCCCGCACTATTTCAGGAAAAACCCGCACCAATTTTACGTCCAGACTTGGCACGGTACGCCTCTAAAAAAGATCGCCAACGATGTTCCCGCGGGGGCTTTGTCGTTGAGCTATCGACAACTCATGAAGAGGGAAGCAACCGAGTATTGGGACGTGCTACTCGCTCAGAACAAATTTGCCTCTCAGGTACTGCCTAAGGCATTCGATTTTTCAGGCTACGTCGTTAATCAGGGATACCCTCGAAATGACCTTCTCAAGGAGGGCATAAGCAAGGATCGCAAGGCCGCCGCTAGGAAAGCCTTGGGCATTGCAGACACTTCGAAGGTCGTCTTGTATGCACCGACCTGGAGGGACAACGTTCGAAACGCCGCGAACCGTTATGACTTCATCAATTTCTTGGACACAGAGGAATTTAACGCCTCGATCGGTTCTGAATACACGCTGCTTGTTCGCGGACACCAGAATACGGCAAATCAGCGACATACAGCCGGTGACTCTTCCTTTTTTGACGTCACGTCTTATCCCGACATAAACGAATTGTTCCTGATTTCGGATGTCTTGATTACAGATTACTCGTCGGTAATGTTTGACTTCTGCGTAACTAACAAGCCCATTCTGTTCCTCGCGCCAGATCTGATGGAGTACGCCAATTCAGTTCGCGGGTTCTACATGGAGTTCCAGGAAATAGTTCCCGGACCTATCCTAGAGTCAACATCGCAAGTTGTTGAATGCTTGAGAGACTTGGAATCTGTAAAACTTCGCACCCGGGACGCTTATACTGCTTTTGTTAAGAGGTTTGCTCCTTTGGATGACGGGGGTGCCTCTCAACGAGTATTAGAAGAGTTGGACGAGCTATACGCGCGGCACACGGCCAAGATCTCGCCCATCGTAGAATCTACGCAGGAAATTTAACCAGCCAAAAATCGACGAATCGGCCAAACTAAGTCGACAGCTATTCCAGTCCCAACGTGCGCCTCGCATCGATAAGCCAGAAACAAGGCGGTTGACCAGGAGAAAAATGTCATCAATCCGTGCTCTATTTCGTGGTAATCGCCACGTCCAAGGTTCCAACCAAAACAGCGCCCTTTTGGAACAAGCAGATACTCCACGGCGGTACAACCTTTCGTTCAATCCTGGGTTTGAAAGAACCGGTGGCTGGATAACAGTTCCAGGTATGCTCGAGCCGCAACCAGCGTATGACCTGCCAGAAACCGATGGCGGCGTCTACACTCACACTCATTGCATTGCGTATGCCTCCTCTGAATGGGCGAAGACGGGCACAAATTCAATCTGTATCCAAGGGATCTCCGGCAATAGCGATACTTACGTCGCACCCGGGGGGCGTAAAGGAGAGCTACGGCTCGGTATGCAACCTGGGTGTACTTATACAGCGAGTGCCGTTGTGCGACTCGAGCGCCCCCTCACCGGCGCGCTGCAGAAGGACTCACTTTCTATCGTCCCTGGTTGGACGGCGGATGGAGTCGACTACTGGCGTCCTACCAAGTCAGCCTCCGCGCCAAACGTACCCGGCGAAACTAGGCTGTCCGTGACATTCACTGTGCCCACCAACGCTTCAGCTGCTTGGATAAGACTAATGAGTGGCGCGTCGTTCGGTCATGGTCGAGTTTGGTGGGACAACTTTTCCCTTGTCGAGGGTGCTACCGCTTTTGATTACTTCGATGGGTCCACTGAAGACAACGAGGAGTATGTTTTCAGGTGGGAAGGTGAACCAAATGCTTCGAGGTCTATCCGGGTCTATCGTGAACCGCAGGACTTGAGAGAGGAAGAGTTTCGCTCAATAATCCGGAAGAAAATGAGCCGGAAGAACTATGACGAAGCTAGGTTTCTAGTCAGCAAATGTTCGACAGAAATTGGACAGTCTTCGTGGCTCGACTTTCAATCCGCTCGCCTATATGAGGCTGAGGGCCGACCAGACCTAGCAATTGAATGTTACTTGCGGGCTATAACAGCGGACCCCAGCGACGCGGAGTCCCATTATCGATTGGGACTGCTGTATGAAAAGGCGCGCCTATGGGAAAAGGCGGCAGACGCATTTGAGGCCGCCACGAATCTGGAGCCTCACCGAACTCAGTGGATGTATCGTCTTGGGGATTCGCAGGGAAAATCGAAAAACATAAAGGGGCAGGTTGAGTCTTATCGTCGGGGGATTTCAGGAGATCCTTATGTAGCTGAGTTCGGGCAAAAGATGCTTCAAAGTGAGCCCAAACTCATACCTGAACGGCTTAAGGCGGCAAAGTTTGTGGTCGAAAATCTGGCTGCTATAAGAGAGCGCGCCAACGTCACCCCGGCGCAAGTCCTCAAAAGCACAAGTCCCGGGACGGTTTTTATGTACTGGGGCCAGGGATTCGAAAACGCCCCCGCTCTTGTTAAGATGTGCAGAAATTCCCTAGTCGACGCCCGAAGCGACTACGATGTAATTTTTCTCGACGAGGGCAATTTCGCCTACTATGTGGATATTCCCGACTACATCTTGAAGAAGACGAGTGGTTCGCCAGCTCATTTTTCGGATGTATTGCGCCTATCGCTCTTGCAACGATACGGTGGCGCGTGGTTCGATGCGACCTGTTTTGTTAGCCAGCCATTGGACGCTTGGCTTCCAGCTCTAACTCAACACGACTTTTTTGCCTTCAATTATTCCGGTCCCCGTATTTCGAACTGGTTTCTTACTAGCCATGCGAACGGGTACGTGGTATCGATGATGAAATCTGCGCTCGAGCAGTATTGGAGTCGATATGATAAGGCGTTTCACTATTTCATATTTCATCACATCTTTGAATCGCTTTATTGGATCGATGAAGATTTCAAAAATGCATGGGATGCGGGCATCAGGCTTGACGCAATGCGCCCGCATGAACTACAGCGCAGTATGTTTAAGCATTACGATGAGAGCGATCTGCTGCTCATGACAAGCGAATCGCCGATCCATAAGCTGAAGCACCGAATCTCAGTAAACGAGTTTGACCCGAATTCTTATATTGCTTATTTAATTCGCTCGCTCCGCGTGCGAATCTAGCTATGGCGGAGCGTTCGGTATCTGGATGGTTAACCTGATGCGTTTGACGGGCGATCGGGTCGAACCATGCCTGGTTTGGGCTAACGTTGTTCCGTTGCAACTTATGAGTGGTATTGGAGATTAGGATTTGGGTATGGGCAAGACAGTAATCACCTACGGCACCTTCGACCTATTTCACATCGGCCACTTGAATATTCTCAAGCGGCTCAGCGAGCGGGGCGATCACTTGATCGTGGGCGTCTCTACGGACGAGTTCAATGCGGTCAAGGGCAAGAAGCCCGTGGTTCCCTTCGAACAGCGGATTGAGATTGTTCGCGCGATTCGCTACGTGGATGAGGCGATCCCGGAAGATCGATGGAGCCAGAAGCGCGAGGACATCGAAAAATACAACGTCGATGTGTTTGGAATCGGTGAGGACTGGAAGGGTAAGTTCGACGATCTTGAAGACAAGGTTGAGGTCGTCTATCTGCCACGTACAAGCGGCATCTCGACCACCGAGATGAAGCGAGTCCTGAGCGCCTTCGACGAACGCCATGTCGAAGAGCTTAAGCGGACGCTGGACAGCATCAGTCAGATCGTCAAAGAGCTCAGCTAGGAATGGCCAGCGACACGAGTGAGGTGACGGTCGGCTTTGCGACGGCACTCAAGACCCTGAAAAGCGACACGGAGAGCCTGGCTTCCAACCTCGTACTTGGCCTCCTCGCAATTGCCGGCTGCGCCTTGGTGCTCGCATCGTCGTCGATTCCTTTAGCCGTCCTCGGGACGGCCGGCGCGGGGCTCGCATACTTGGCCATTCTTTGGCTGAAGCGCGGTTCCCTTCGGCGCGTGAACCGAGGGAGGCTTCTGGCCACCTATGTTTCGTTGCGCGTCGTACTGGCGATCACCGCGGCCGGTTTCTACGCTCGAATGGTTCCCGATAGTGCCGCATGGAGCTGGGCGGCGCTGGGACTGACCACCGTCGTCGTACTACAGGAGCCTGTGCTCAAGCGCATCTTGGGCGGAAAGCGGCAGCAGACGGCGAACTTGCGGGGCGCCGCCGCGACGCCTGGCCGCCCCTTCGCCGCCGGCACTCTCACCCGCAATACGCTGGCCATCATCGGATTGGCTGTGGCGCTGGCCGTTTTCCGGGTTCCCGGTTGGATTCTATTCATCGTCGCGCTGGCCCAGTTGGTGCCTGTATGGCGGGTGCTGAAATTTGCCTTTGTCTCCCTGGCCGTGAGCAAGCGGAACTATGACAGGCTGCCGCAGCTGCTGAAGAGCCACAAGCCGGAGTTCGCCGTCTACTACGCCGCGCTCAAGGGCGCCGAATACCAGTTGGGCATGTGGCTTCCGTACTTGGAACGGCTGGACCGGCCCTTCGTAGTCATCACGAAGAACCCTGCAACTGTGCCGGTCATCGCACGCCTCACCGCCGCACCAGTTGTCAGCGTGATGGAGGGTGCCGTCGGTGCCCTGGACCGTTTGGTCGTTCCCACACTTCAGGCTGCCTACTACGTCCAAGGAAGCCCGGGCAACGCCGCCTTCCAGCGCTACCGCAAGCTGACCCACATTTGGCTCAATCATGGCGATTCGGACAAGGAAGCCAATTTCCACCCGCGGCATGCGACCTACGACAAGCTCTTCGTCTGCGGTGAGCAGGGTGTAGCGCGCTATGCGGCCCACGGCATCGATATTCCGCGGGAGAAGTTCGAGTTGGTTGGACGGCCGCAGGTCGAGAAGATCGAGTTCCGTGACAACGCAACCGTGCCGCCCTCGCCGACGGTGCTTTATGCCCCGACGTGGCAGGGTGGCCGCCCGAGCACTAGTTACTCGTCCCTGCCCATCGGGCCCGAGATCGTCACTGCTCTTTTGGCACGGGGCGCGACGGTGGTCTTCCGTCCGCACCCGTTGAGCTACGGGATTCCTGCCGACAAGAAGCAGGTACTAAAGATTCACGAGCTGCTGCGCAAGGATGCCGAAGCCTCCGGCCGCAAGCACGTCTTCGGGCGGCCCGCCGAGAAGGACCTCGACGTGGCGGGTTGCTTTAACCTCTCGGATGCCTTAGTCACCGATGTCTCCAGCATCGCCTCCGAGTATCTGGCCTCGGGCAAGCCATTCGCCATGGCAGCTATCACTTCCGGCGGTGAGGCCTTCCTGAGGGAGTTCCCCACGGCGCAGGTTGCCTACGTGATCGAGAAGGACCTTTCGACGCTCGCACCGGCCCTGGACGGACTCCTGGGCGTCGACCCCCTGGCAGCCAAGCGAGCCGAGCGCCGCCGATACTGTCTGGGAGACGTGATAGGTCCGCAGGCGGCGGAGCCGTTTGTGGAGGCTTCCTTGGCCATTATCGACGGCATAACGGCCGCCAAATCTCCGGTGTCTTAAAGGCAAAGCTGCACGGTCATAGGTACTCTTTTTTGAGTTCTCCTACTATGATCGCGCTGCACGGTTAAAGGTTAATCTGCCCGTCAGACGGTACCTAGTCCTTGCGCTCCATCGTTCCTCTGGTTTAGCAAGGAAGCATTGTGGCACGACGAACTCTGGCTCTTTTGATTGCGGTGTTCCTGACCGGAGGAGCCGCGCAACTGACCATGCCTGCCGCTCAGGCAGCGGCGCCCGCGAAGCCCACCGGCATGACCGTAACGGAGGTCAACTATGAGAGCTTCGTCTTCCGTTGGAAACCGGTAGCCGGTGCCACCAGCTACACGGGGAAGCTGGCAACCAATTCCAAGTTCACCAAGGGCGTCCAGCACTTCAAGACCAGCAAGAGCACCCGCAAGCCAATCAGCCTGAAGAACTGCACTACGTACTACTTCAAGGTCAGGGCGAACAAGGGTTCGTCCTCAGGCAGCTACTCGTCCGCAAAGAAGGTGACACTGGACTGCTTCTGGCCGCGCGAGTTCTCCACCATCAAGGTGGCACCAAAGTCCGAGTCCAGCATTGCGCTCAGTTGGAAGAGGCCGAAGAACGCCACTCGCTTCGAGATCTGGCGGTCGACTGCCCGCGACTTCAGCACCAACCTGATCAAGGTGAAGACCAGCAAAGACTGGTACCTAGACAAAAACTTCAAGGCTGCCAAACCTGGCAAGAGCTACTACTACCGGATCTTGGCCTTTAACAAGTCCAACACCAAGAACGTCCGGTACTCGCCGAAGCTTGAGGCTAATCTGAAAGCGTCCGTGCCCCAGAGGCTGAAGGTGGTCAAGACCTCCTCGAACGGGGCGACGCTGAGTTGGGACACGGCGTGGAACGCCCGCCAGTATGAAGTCAGGGCTGCCACCGATGCCGGCTTCACCAGCAATGTGAAAACTCTGAAGACCACAGATGGCCGCAACCGGTTGACCTTCAACACGCTTGCATCCGGAAAGAAGTACTACTTCCAAGTCCGCGCCATCAATGGCGTGAAGGACAACATCGCTCGCAGCACCTACAGCGGGACCGTCTCCGGTGCGACGCGGGGCGCCGGTGTACCCCTGACCGTGATGTCGTTCAACGTCAAGTCTGCGAAGTATGACGACGGCGTGAGCAGCCGCCGCTGGAACACCCGCAAGCCGGCCATCGCGTCCACGATCGGCAACAGTGGGGCGGATGTTGTGGGTGTGCAGGAAGCCTACGATTATGACGATTACCCCGGGGGTGACGGAAAGACCCCTCAGTGGGCTGACCTGGAGACTGCCCTGGTGCCCAAAGGCTACAAACGTGCCTCGACCGGCACAGACGGGCTCTACAAGCAGTGTGGCAATGTACCGGCGGGTTGTCGGGCCGACGAGTACCGATTGAACGGCAATCACATCTTCTACAAGCCCACTACCGTGAAACCCATCAAAAAGGGCGGCAGCATTAGCCTGCCCAACCCGGACAACCGGGGGAGCGGGTACAACGCCTCGTGGCAGGTCTTCGAAAAGCTTGACGGTAGCGGTGTCCGCTTCGCCGCCGTGGATACACACCTCTACTCATCAGGTATTACCACGCGGGGTGTGTACGAGGACCGGCGGACCGCCCAGGTCAACGCCATTCTCAGCGCGCTGAAGAGCAACGCAGGGCTGGCAGGTTTGCCAGTAGTGCTCCTTGGCGACTTGAACTCGCACGGAGGACACAAGCCGGTCTCTACCTTCCTGGCGAACGGGTTTTCGGACACCGCTGGGCTGGACGTCCCGCAAACCAAGGCCAACTTCAACAGCAGCCACGGTTTCCAGAACCCACCGCCGAGGACGTTCGGCACCAAGATCGACTACATCATGGTTTCCAACGATGTGGCCGCGAAGAAGTGGGAACTAGTGGCCAACGTTGACGCGAAGACCGGGAAGTTCATCGGCACCATACCTTCGGACCACCATGCGATTAAGGCCGTGCTGACGCTGCCAAGGTAAGGTCCTAGCTCTTCGTGACCAAGACAGTGCCATGGCCCCGGTAAACTGTACGGGGGTTTGTGCCGTCGGAATGATTAACTAGGGAGTAATTCTGTGTCTCAGCTAAGGAACGTTGCGGTCGTCCTCGCCGGAGGTGTCGGATCCAGAGTGGGGCTGAATATTCCGAAGCAGCTGATCAAAGTCGCCGGCCGGCCGATCATGGAGCACACGCTGGACGTGATCAACAGTCACCCCGAGATCGACGACATCATCATCATGATGACGCCGGGCTACCTGGACAACGTGCGTGACATCGTCAAGCGGAACCAGTTCGAGAAGGTTTCCCAAATCCTTGAGGGCGCCGAGAGCCGCAACGACACCACGAAGCGGGCGCTTGAGGCCTTGGGCGAGGAGGAATGCAACGTCATTCTCCACGATGCGGTTCGACCGCTGTTGTCCCACCGAGTTATTTCCGATGTAGTGACCGCGCTGGACCGCCATGCCGCAGTCGATGTTGCCATCCCGTCCGCGGACACCATCATCTCCGTCGGCGACGTGGAGGTGGACGGCTACCCAGTTATCAGTTCTGTACCTCCGCGCGCCATGCTCCGACGGGGGCAAACGCCGCAGGCCTTTAGACTGAGCGTGATCCGGGGAGCGTACGCCGTCGCGGCCGATGATCTCGACTTTGCTGCTACTGACGACTGCACGGTCGTGCTGAAGTACAAGCCCGAGGTGCCGGTTGCAGTGGTGCTTGGCGACGACCGGAACATGAAGGTGACGGAGCCCATCGACATCTACATTGCCGACAAGCTTTTCCAGCTCACCAGCAACGATGTCCCCGCTCCGGCGGGGGAGGAGGGGTACCGGGCTGCGCTCGAAGGCAAGACCGTAGTGGTGTTCGGCGGCTCCTACGGCATCGGGGCCGACATTGCGGCTATGGCGGCGCGATACGGCGCTACGGTCAAGACTTTCTCTCGTTCGAGCACTCAGACCGATGTCAGCCGACGCGACGACTTGGTTGCTGCCCGTGAAGCAGTGCTGGCCGAAACCGGCAGGATTGACTACGTAGTGAACACGGCCGGGGTACTCCCGCGAGGCCTACTCAGTGAAGCCTCGGACGAAACCATCTACAAATCCACAGAAATCAATTACATCGCACCGGTATTCATTGCCCAGACCTTCTACCCGGTTCTGCGGGATACCGGCGGCTCTCTGCTGTTGTTCACGTCCAGCTCCTACACGAGAGGCCGCGGCAGCTACAGCCTGTATAGCTCAGCCAAGGCTGCGACTGTTAACCTGACCCAGGCCCTTGCCGACGAATGGTCCGAGGACGGCGTCCGGGTCAATTGCGTCAACCCGGAGCGGACGGGTACTCCCATGCGGACGAGGGCCTTCGGCAAGGAGGACCCTTCCAGCCTCTTGGAGTCCGAGACCGTGGCCAAGGCCTCCTTGGACATTTTGATTTCCGGTAAGACCGGGCACGTGATTGACGTCCGCAAGGGAGATCCGCTGTCGCCGGATAACTTCGCCGGGGACACGGAAATCGTTCATGTAGCCGGGGACGGCACAGGCGACGTAGCGTAGCGGTCTTCCGGGCGAGAGTTCTGACGAGTCCTGCGTGCGAGGTGTCCCCTCGCACGCAGGGTAGGCCGGGCTCCCATGAAGTCGGAGAGATGCCTGGCTAAATTGCGGGCAGCTCCATTGCTGTCAGCCTGCCACCCAGAACTACGAGGTCGCCGCGAGTCATACGGTCGCGGCACGGATCGAATAGACTCGCCTCGACAGCAGTCTTAGCTGAGCCCCGCGGATACCGATGAGACGGATCAGCTAGGTTCTAGTCTTACCACTCGCGGGTAGCGATACGTGAAACGTCAAGTTCACCAGGACGGTTCCGACCGACCCAGCACCACGCCGTCAAGGACGTACAGACCCCGCCGACGTGATGGTGGACGATCCGCGCAGGACCTCGTGGACCGCCTGGGCAAAACTCGAGCCCGAGCCCTGGTAGCCTTCGGCGAAACGTGCGTACGGGTTTGTGTTGTCCTCCACGAGTCGGAGAAAATCCCCCAGATCTACGGTAGAGCTCAGCAGTTTCGCTGCACGGAGCGATGGATAGCGGGAAGCCAGGTCCCCAGCGCCGTCAGCGATCACAGCGATCGGGCGGCGAGTGATAGTAAAGTCGACCAGCACACTAGAGACATCCGTGAGCAGTGCGTCTGCGTCATTGAATAGGTCTATAAGTGAAGCAGCTGAGGCGGCACGGGACTGCATGTGGCCTCCACCATCCCGTGCCAGCAGAGTATCGATTCCCGCAACCAATTGGCGTTCCGCCGCGGACTTGCTGCTGAAAGGATGAGGTCGGAAAATGACCCGCACGCCGCGGGAGAGGAGGGCTCCGATAAACGGAGCGGCTGCATGCAATGAAGTCAGCGTAGAGGCCTTGTTGTATCCGAGCCATGTAGGCGCGTACAGAACCGTCAGCGGTTCGTCCGCTCCGCGCTCCCTGGCTCCGGAGCGGACACCGTCCAACTGGGGCCGCCCGACGATGTGGAATTTCTCGGCGGGTATAACCACGTTGTGGGCCGAATACCGGTCGATGGCCGCCTGCCCGGCGACAAAGATCTTGTCGTACATGGCATGCGCGGGATGCGCAGAGATTTCCTTGTCTGAATCCCCGTGACCGAGGTAAATGTGCGTGAGGCGGCGGTAGCTGACCATGTTGATGTTCGATGCCACCGAATTGACGTAGAAGACAGCCTTGACGGTGGGGGTGACCACCCGATCCAGTTGTCGCGCGTCCAGACAGGCCAGCAGCGGGATTCCGTCCAGCGCGGGGCTGGAGCGTAGGGCTTTCGCGGCTGCATTGTGCCTGGTGATGATTGCAAAGGGGACGCCGATGCGACGCAGAGGTCCCACCCACTGTTCGATTTGGTAGGCACCGCCGTCCGGGCGCCCGGTGTAGATAAGGAACTGGGGTTCATGGCGCTCCAGCGCCGCCTCTACCGCAGGCCACCTTCGTCCGCGCTGCCGTGCTAGCCAGAACGAGTAGGCAGTGACGGCCGCGATGGCGACGCCTACTGCAGTGAGCCACAGGATCCACCACATCATGGGCCAATCCGCCGCGAGAATGGCTGCACTACCTAGCAGGCTGGCCCCACCCAAGGTACCAGGGACCCACGCGGGGGGAGCGGACGGCAGTTTGAGGCCCGGCAGCCCGTAGGCCGTCACATGATGGACCGTTAAGACCCGCTGGGTGACCGGAATGAGGGAGATGCAAGCGGCAGTGCCCAGCCCGCCGAGCAGCACCCACACCCAATCATTGTCGCCATCCAAGGCATAGGCGGCGGCAAGCAGCCCTGCGCCTACACCGAGAACAACGCCGCCGACAGCTCGCGGCAACACGGAGCGAAAGGCTTTTCTCACAATGGCCTCCGGGGAGCATCGATCAGTTCGCGTGACATATTCAGGAACCCATCGGCGTACGTCCCAGCCGGAAAGTCGCCGAGATAGTAGACGCGCGAAGCTTCACGCTCCGCTGCGAGCGGATCATGGATGAGCAGGTTGTCGAGGGCCTGATCGAGGTTGCCCAGATCACCCTCAATCACATAGGCGGCTTGGGACGCAGGCGCCTCCGCCTCCAATTCCTTCACGGAGCGCCCCACGGAGACAATCGAGAACGGTTTCCCGGACTGCAGATAGTCCGAAACCATGGCGGACACGTCGGAGACCATTGCGTCTGAGGCGTTGAAGCATTCCACAACGCTCATCTCCTGCTCTGCGGCTCTGCCGTATACGTGCTGACGGCCAGTTGCAGCGGCGTCTGCTGCCAGAATCCGGTTGATTTCCGCGATCCAAGCCTTGGCCTCGGGAAACCGGTAGTTGAATGGATGCGCGCGGAAAATCACGGTGCAGCCGCGGGCAAGCAGGCCTTCCACAATGCCCCGTCCGCGTGGCAGCGAGTACACCGCTGTGTCGGCGTAAGGACCCCTCCACGTGGGGGCATATAAAACGGTGGGATTTTGCGCGGGCACCCCCTGGCGGCGTTCGATCTCTTCCACTTGCGGACGTCCAACAATGCGGAACTTGTCCATCGGAATAGTCACACCATGACGCGCATAGCGGTCCACACCGGCTTGGCCGGCACTGAAAATATAGTCATAGATGGCATGCACGGGGTTGTAGCATGCCGGTTTTTCCGAGTCCCCGTGGTTGAGCCAGATATGGCGCATCTCGCGCCGCTCAATGAAGTGGGTATTCTTGACCGCGTTGTTGACATAGAACACCGCCTTCAGGCTCGGTGGAACGATCTCTTCCAGGCTCCGCAGAGTCGGCCGGTGAATGACAGGAGCATCCGTCATCGCTGCCATAACGCGCATCATTCCCAAGGTACGGGTGATGACAATGTAGGGGCGGCCAATCCGATTAAGGTAGGGCAGCCACATGCCGGCCTGGTAGTCTGCACCGACGTTGGACCCGAAGTAGAGCGCAAATTCAGGGTTGAGTTCCTCGACTGTGCGCGGTAACTCTGCTTCATGGCGCAGATTGCGGTAGCTGCGCTGCAAGCCGGAGACGAGTATGAAGAGGGACAAGGCCAGCAGCGCCAGACCAAAGATGGCAACACTAACCGGAACGGCAGAAGCCTCCGGTGCCAAGAGGGCCGCAAGCCAGCCGGCCCCGAGACCCGCCAGACCCGCTGCGGCCACAGTACCGCGTGGTATCAGGTTCTGGCCTTCGGTGCGGATTCCCGGAAGGTTCCGAGCATCCAGCCCTCGCGGGCGCCATGCGGCCGCTGCATCATGCTCGAGGGCAGTGGCGGCCAACCCAGTGGCTAGGCCGACAAACAACCAGCCGGTAGCGGCATTCCAGTCGCGTTCAGAGCCCAGCAGTAGAACCAACGCCAAAGCCAGTAAGGCCCGGGACGCCACGCCGTTCCCCAGCATGGCATTAAGCGCCCTGCGGCGAAGGACGGCCCGGCGATGGAATAGCAACTGTACGGCTACGGTCGCGAGTCCGGCGGCGGCCACCAGCCAGGCCGGCCCACCAAGCAAAAGCAGGCAGTAGGTGAACACGGCCCCAGCCGCTGGAACAAGTTCTCGGCCGGCTGCCAGCAAACGCTGACGGAAGCCAGCGGGCCCGGTCGATCCCTCGTCCCCGCCGTCGGCAGGTTCGCCGGCCACGCCGAGCTCGCTGATGGACGTCTCGGTGGACGGCTGGGACTTCCGGCGGCGGGTCTCCACGACTTCGCGGGCGGCTCGGATGAAGACGTCGGCGTAGCCGTCCGCGGGGAACTCGCCGAGGTAGTCAGACCGGAGATCACGCCGGGTGGCGGCCAGCGGGTCGGTGCCGAGCATCGCGTCCAGCACTTCGTTCAGGTTTCCCGCGTCCCTGGCCAGCACATACGAAGCACTGGCGATTGGGTACTGGGCTGTGAACTCGTCGTCGCTGTCATTGACGGAAACCATTGCGAACGGCTTGCCGGAGTACAGGTAGTCCGAGACCACGCTAGAGACATCCGAAACCATTGCGTCAGATGCATTCATGCACTCGATGACGCCCCGGACGGACTCTGCCTCCGCACCCCAGAGATGCTTCCGAGCGGTGCGCTGGGCGTCCTCGATCAGGAGTTCCTGAATGTTGCGGATCAACTCGGCGTCTTCGGGGAAGCCGTAGCTGAACGGGTGCGGGCGGAAAATCACGGTGGCGCCGCGGTCCAACAGCGAACGGACAATCTTTTCCCCCACGGGCAGCGAGTGGAAGAAGGTCTCTTCCACATGTCCTCGCCACGTGGGAGCGTAGAGCACTACGGGCGAGGACGAGTTCTGCTGCGTTGCCGGCAGGATGTCCTCTAGTTGGGGTCGTCCGACGACTTCAAATTTCTCAGGGGCTATGCTCACGCCGTGGGCGGCATAGCGGCGGGTGGCAGCTTCCCCTGCAGCAAAGATCCTGTCGTACATGGCGTGGGTGGGGTTGTACGACGGAGGCTTGTCCGAGTCTCCGTGTCCTAGGTAGACGTGGGTAAGCTCGCTATAGCGCACCATGGCACCGTTGCCCGAGGAGGCGTTGACGTAGAAGACGGCGCTAACGCTTGGCACCACTACGTCGTCGAGGTCAGCCACCCGCCGTCGCATCACGACCGGGGCGTCAGTCATCCCAGCCAAAGCCTCCGCGGGCACCAAGGACCGGGTGACGATGATGAACTTCTTGCCGGTGCGCTGGAGGTAAGGCAGCCACATGGCCACCTGGTAAGACGCATCGTCAGGCCGGGCCGTGTAGATGATGAAGTCGGGGGCATACTCCCGTACCGCCGTACCGAGATTCCTTTCGACAGCACGGCTGGCCGTTGCCCGCCGGTAGGCATTCATGGCGGTGGCTCCGTAGATCCCTAGGACCACCACCATGGCCGCGCTCCAGAGCCAAACCGGCCAGCCGAGGGCAGCGGTCGCGGCGCCCCAGCAAAGCAGTAGGAAGGAGCCGGCAACATAATTGGTGGCGTGGCCCGTCAGCCGTGGTACGGCCGAGATGCCGGGCAAGTGGGCAGCGAAGGCCTGCCGTGCCCCGACCGCCCGGTGTAACAGCGGCTCCAGTAGCACCATGCCCATGGCAGCGCACACCGTGAGGCCCACCGTCCAGCGTGCTTCAGCTGCGGGAGCTGCCTGGATCAGTAGTAGAGAGGCCGCGGCGAACGCCGTTGTCCGGGGGACGGTCAGATGCCCCAGTGATTGCGCGGGGCGCAGGGCGGGCACCGCTAATTGGACGATACCGGCAGCACCAACCACCAGGATCAAGGCCGTGGCCAGCCAGACTGGTCCGCCGGAAACCGCCGTTACGGCCGCGGCGGCTGCGAGCAGTGCCAGAACCACGCGGTAGCCTGCCTCGGAGGCCAGACCACGCACTACCCGCCGGGCGGTGGTTAGCGTTTCGGATTCATCAGCAGATATCAGTGCCATGGGAAGCTTTCACTGGAGGCAGTTGTGGGAATTCTAGGCATGGGAACGACATGTGTCGCTCACCTGCGGAGCGCGTGTCGCTTGAGGCGCCGGAGCCGGTCCAACAGACCGGACAGTCCACCGCCTTTCGGCGAGGCACGGTTGTGATCGTGATGCTGCGTAGTTGGTGCGGCAACGGCTCCGGCCGGAGGCTTCTGCCCAGCAGCCTTCAGCTTCAGCGGGACCAGTTTGCCGTCAGCGAGGATCAAGGGCACCTGGGAGCTGGTCCTTTCGCACTCGACCTCCAGGACGAACGGGGGGACTCCGTGGTCCATCGCCGGGGTCGAATCGGCCGTTATGGTCGAGGCGCCCGGCTGGCGGACGACCAGCTGGTCGTCCGCCAGCAGCTCATGTTCGAGCTGCAAGCGCCCATGCGCGGTCAAGAGTGCGGCAGCACGCAACTTCCCGCTGTTCCCGGGGAGCGTCAGCCTTAGATCGCCGTCGCCGTAGTGGGAAACCATGACCGCCGTGAACTTCGGCCCCCCGCCTTGGCGCACACTCAGGCTGCCATGGGTTGTGGAGTAGGCCTCCAAGTAAGTGGCTGCGCCGTCCTCCGGCGACTGCAGCGCCACGGCGCGGGCCTGGGTTGCATCCTGAATGCGGGGATAGGAGGCACGGGACGAACCCAGCCGTCCGCTGCCGTCAGACAACACCAAGTGTGCGTCCCAGACCACGGGAACCGTCGGAGCTTGGGGGAGCAGTTCCGCTCCAACATCGAATTGCCAGCGCTGATCGTCAAGCGCTTTGCCGGCCACGCTGACTGTGACGGGGGAGGTGCCTCGAGTCGTCAGCTCCATCACCGGCGGTAGAAGGGCCAGACCGGGGACCTCGGTCAGCGGAGTTTGAATGCGGTAGATGATCGCCAGCCCGTTGGCCGTGCTGCCCAACCCTTCGAAGCTGTGGTTGAGTTTGGCAGTGTCCGTGACCTGGCGCAGTTCAACCGGGACCAGGGCGTTGAGTTCGGGGCCGAGATCGAAGTGCAGTCTGCCATTTTCGGCCACATAGGACGGTCCTGCCGCCAACTGGTGGTTGAGGTCAGTCAACTGGGCGACGGTCCCCTCCCGGGCCACCGCTAGCCGCAGTCTGGACTTGTCTCTTGCCGCTGCGAGGTCGTCGCAGCCCATGCTGGTCAGGACTTCCCGCTGGATCCGGCTCAGGAATTCCTCTTGCTCATCGGCCGGCGCGGTCATGAACGGCTTGCCAAGCCCCGGCGCCAGCGTCCTGAAAATGACGCGGTGGAAAAACCTCTGCCGACGCCGGCCCGGCTCCGTGTTCGCCACGATGATTTCGGCCATACGGGTGGTGGTCAGCAGTTTGTTCCGCAGCGACTGCCGTTGTTTGGAAACGTTGCCGCCGTCCTCGCGACCGCGCAGATGGTAATAGTCGTAGTCCGCCAGAGTCGTGACCTTTCCGGCGGCAAGGTAACACTGTGCCACGAAGACTTGGTCTTCGCCCTGGACCATGTCTTCCGGGAATTCGACTCCGAGACGGCGTACCAGGGAGGTGCGGAAAAGCTTCCACGGGGAGAGAGTCCGCCACGCGCCGTCGTCGAGCACGTCGGCGTCGTAGATGGTCTTCAGGTAGGACGCCTGGCGCACCGTCCGGTTGTCACCCACGGCAAGCGCAACGACGACGTCGGACTCGTGCTCGCGGGCCGCGGCAACCATCCGTTCCAGAGCCTCCGGGGAGAACCAGTCGTCCGAGTCCAGGAAGAAGACGAACTCGCCGGTGGCAGCGGCCAGCCCGCGGTTGCGGCCCACACTGGGCTTGCCCGAGTTCTCCTGCCGCAGGGCCTTCAGGTTCGGATGCTCCCCGCGCAGGGACTGCAGGTAGTCCCAGGTGCCGTCGGTGGAACCGTCGTCCACCACGATGATCTCGATCTCGGACTGCGGCAAGGTCTGGTTGAACACGCTCTCCAGGCATTCCTGAAGCAGCGGCTGGCAGTTGTACGTGGGCGTGACAATGGAAATGGTGGGCGTGGTCACGTGTTGCCTCTATTTCATGCCGGAAAGTATGCCGGGAACGCATCCAGCAGCGGGTCCGGGCTGAGTGTGTCGGCGGGCCGTCTGGCGGCCTGGGCCAATTTGGCGAAGTCCGTTTCCGTGATCTGCTCGGCGGCGATTATTGCCTCGGAGACCTCATCGCGCGCCAGCACGCTAAAGAAGTCTTCGAACTTGAAGTTGTCCCCGTGCAAAACATGATCCCCGATCCGCAGCCAAGTCCACGGGACGCCATAAGCGTGGGCAATGATGATCCCGTGCAGGGACGTTGAAATGCAGTGGCTCGCGTGGGCGATCTGGGACACCACGCGCTCCAGCCCGTTGCCGACGTTGACCACGTTCAGCTGCGGACCTTTGACTTCGGCGAAATAGGGCTTGTGCAAGTAATGCGGCACAATGGCGATCTTGCCGGCTTGCTTAGACGCTGCTGGTTCCATAAACCGCGGCAGCAGAAGGGCCGGATCCCCGTAGATCTCGGGGACTTGCCAGCCCAGTTTGGTGGTGAGCTCGTGCCGGGTCAACCGTCCCCGGACGGCATGGATGGCAGCCGGTTTGTTTCGCCCGATCCGGCCGGCCTTTTCGGTGCCCAGCGCATTGATAATTCCGGAGCCCCACAGCTTGTGGCCGGGCACGTTCAGGTGGCCGACGACGGACCCGACGGTAAATAGCGAAGGCTGCTGCGGCTCGGTCCACTTGCTGTTGACCACCGGGCGGCCGGTTATGGCGCCCACCAGCCAGGGGCCGATGGTGTCCCCGAAGTTGGGTTTTTGGTCCCACCAGTAGGTCAGTACATGGTCGTGGGGGACCGGCCGATCTGGAGCCGCCTCGTGCGGCAAGGTTTGCAGCAGGCCAGTCAGCCATTGCATCTTGGCCAAGGTTTCCTGAACGAGGCGCTGGCGCGCATTGCGGCCGCCTGGCCACTGGGACAGGATGTGGCGTTCACCCTGGTCCCGGACCATCGGCGCCAGTCCCACCAGGGTGCTGCGCAGCACGCGCCTGGACACGGCGTCCCGGCCCACCACCGACAGTTCCAGCTGGTTGGCCTTCACCCGTAGGTCGAAAGCGTAGGCTAGCGCGCCGTCCTTGAAGTCCAGGCACATACAGGTTTCCGAGTGCCTCCTGAGCCGGACCAGGCCGGGCATCCCAGTGGTCCGCTGTCCGAGTCGGCTCTGCAAGGAGCGTAAGGGGTCCGGGTCAGTGACCCGTCCGTAGGCGCGGACCAGGCGCTTTGCCTGGGTGCGCAGAGCCGAGACAGCGGATGGCGTGCCGTTAATCTGCATGGCGGTATGGTGCTGCCTTTCGCGCGTTACGGTTGCCGGCAGCAGGCAGCGGTAACAATCACGCCTGGCAAGTGTGAGCCGGTCTTTGGTCCAGCGGCCTCAACAATGACCGCCCGTACTTGCCTCCGGCGGTGCGAAGGGCCGGAGGCAAGTACCCATCATATACGGGCTTGGATGGGGCCACGGGCGGCTGGGCCCAATCTCACAGCCTGCCGGCGGCCTTGCGCGAGAACAATCCGCTGTGCTCAAAGCGGGTGCCCGCGAAGAACCAGCCCGAGCCGTCCGGCTTGGTAACCACTAGGTCCGGCTTGCTGTCCTGGTTGAAATTGCCCACTCCGAGGATCCGGTTGAACTTGTCCCAGCCCTTGGACGCAATTTTCCTCTCGGCCGCGAACCAGCCGTTTGAAGCGGAATACGACTTGTACCCGGAGAGCAGCCACAGCGAGCCGTCACGCTTCCGTGCGACGAGGTCGCCGGCTCCGTCTCCGGTGAAGTCGCCGGTGCCGGCCATCGCGTTGTAGCTTTGCCAGCCGGACTCTGTCCGGGACTTCTTCCCGGTACCTCCGGTGCCGGTGCCCGCGTACAGGTAGGCGGCGCCATTACTTTGGACGGCAATCAGGTCCTGTTTGCCGTCCCGATTAACGTCGCCGGCGCCGAGCAGGTGGCTGAACTTGTTCCAGCCGCTCTTGCCGATGCGGACCTTCTTGGTGAACACTTGCTGGCCCGCGGCAGCACGCCCGGTCCCTGGGTAGAGCCAGAGGGATCCCTTCTGCCCGCGGGCCAAGACGTCGTCCCGGCCGTCGCCGTTGTAGTCGCCCACACCCACCAACAGGTTGAATTTATTCCAGCCGCTCGAGCCGATTTTGACCCGGGCACCGTAGCCGCCCTTGCCGTTGCCGGCGGCAAACCACAACGAACCGTTGGACTTGCGGGCCAACAAGTCTGGATCCCCGTCGCCGTTGAGATCGCCTGCTGCCAGCACAAGGTCGTAAGTGCGCCAGACGGACTGCCCCGCACGTACGCGGTTCTTTACTCCTGTGGAATCCTTCATTTGGGAGCCCGGGAAGAACCCAAGATTGCCATCGGGAAGAGTGACGACGACGTCTGCCTTGCGGTCGCGGTTGTTATCGCCAAGGCCAAGGATCTGGGTGAACTTTTCCCAGCCCTTGGAGGCAACCCGCGTGGCGGCGGTAAAGGTGCCGTCCAGTTTGGTTGTCCGGGTGCCGCGCAGGACCCAGAGGGAACCGTCGGCCCGGCGGCCTAGGACGTCCGCCTTGCCGTCCCCGCTGAAGTCCCCGGGTGCGGCCAGTTGGTTGTAGCCGCCCCAACCGGACGCCACCTTGGTTCGAGACCCCAGTCGGCCGGTGCCCAGGCCGGGGAAGACCCAGGCCGTCCCATCGGACATCGTCACCAGAACATCCCGCTTGCCGTCCCCGTTCAGGTCGCCAGGGACCAGGATGGACTGAAACTTCTCCCAACCCTTCGCGGATATCTCCACACCCTTCTTAAAGGTGGCGTTGGAGGTTCCCGCCATGAACCACAGGGAGCCGTCGGTGTGCCGGGCCAGGACGTCGGGGATCTTGTCCCCGTTCAGGTCCCCGGCACCGACAATCGCATCGTATTTTTGCCAGCCGCCGCTACTGATCTGGCGTGCCGCGCCGAAACCGCCGCTGCCGTTGCCGGGATAGAGCCACATGGTTCCGTCGCTGCGGCGCGAGAGCAGGTCCCCGTTGCCGTCACCGGTCATGTCCCCGGGGGCGGCATTGCGTAGCTTGCGGTCGTAAAGCCCCGCGAAGTTTTTGAGGTCGGTCCAGCTGCCGCGCCAGACATTGGAGTCTCCCACGAACGGTCCGGTGGAGCTGTACTGCCAAATGTCCCAGCTGGTCCATCCGGCCGGCAACGGATCAGGGTAGGCGACCCCGTACTCGGCAATGTGCAGCGGATGGTCGCGGAACGCGGTGCTGCTGCCGGTGCACTGGTTCCACCAGCCGGCCGTCGTGTAGATGGCGGGGACCCGGCCGGTGCGTGACTTAATGGTGTTCGAGAAGTCCTTGATCCAGGCCACCATCTGCTTGGCGCTCATGTTGTAGCAGGTGTTGCCCAGCTTCGTATACGGGTTGTATTCAATGTCCAGCAGCGGGGGGAGCGTTTTGCCATCGGCAGACCAAGCGCCGCCGTTTTTCAGCATGTAGTCCGCCTGTGACTTCCCCGAGGAAACGCTGGGAATGGCGAAGTGATAGGCGCCGCGGATCATGCCCTGCTTATATGACCCCCCGTACTGCTGGCCAAAGTAGGGATTCAGATACGTGGTGGCCTCAGTGGCCTTGACGTATGCGAAGCGGGCGCCTTGGTTCCACTCGGTTTTCCAGCTGACTGTTCCTTGGTGGCTGCTGACGTCGATGCCCTGAATGCCGTTGGGCCGGGCTTTGTTGCGGTTCGGCGCAGCCAGCGGCCGTACCGCTGCCATCCGGTCGATGGACAGTACTTCCGTGTCCGGTGCCAGTTCCTGCCGTAGGTTCTGCTCAAGTTGTTCTTGTTGATCCGGCTTCGCCAGTTCTTGGCGGAGTTGAAGGCCTTGCCCCATCTGGGCGCCGTCTTCTCCCTGCAGGGCCTTCATCAGGCCGTCCAGTTGTTCCTGCGTGAGCTCGTCAACGTCAACCTCTGCCGCAGGATCCAGCAGCGCCTCCATCGTTTCGCTGAGGTGTTCTTCGATGGCGGGTTTTGTTGCCGGTTCGGTAGCGGCAGGGGCTGGATCTTGTTCGGCTGTTTCCGTCTCGACAGGATCAGCCGGGGGCTCCGCGACGTTCGTTCCTGTGGGTTCAACGGCAGGTTCGGCTGCTGGTTCTGCGGCCGGTTCAGTTTCTGGGACTGCGGCGGCCTCGGTGGGGCTGGCACTGCCAGCCGCTTCACCGAGGGTGCTTTCAATGGTGTTTTCCGGTGGCAGTTCAGCGGCTCCAGCAGCAGGTGGAACCATCAGCAAGGTGGAGGAGGCCAGCGCCACGGTAGTTAGGGCCGAGACCAACCAGGACGGATTGCGGCGGAAAGAGGGGGTGCCTGCGGACAAAGTGTCGCGATTGCTCATAAAGCTTCTCCAAGGTTTCCATACCGCTGCAGTGCAACACCGGTAGGAAAATGGCTGGGCCGATTGACCGCTTCACCTTAACATCAGGATTCACTCCAGTCCCGCCCTAACGCAGTGTCGGCGCAAATTTGTATAAAGAATTTACAAATTAGCCTCGCGACGGCTCCGGGTACCCGGCCTTTCGAAGTCACCGCTGAGGCTCAGGTGTGCCGGAGACGCGTCGCAGCCTTGACCAGATTGTGCGGTTCCACCAGTACCTGGGTGAGAAACCGGACCGGTCGGGTGACGGTCAGGACGCAGAACGCCACGGACGCGGCGAGGAACGCCAGCGTGCGGAGTGTGGGCGGTCCAAGCTGCACCAGCGCGGAGGCCCCGACTATGGTCAGCATTGGCAGGTGGAGCAGATACGGATACATGGTGTGGCGGCCTGCTTCCGCCACCCAGGCGCCCACCCGTGATGGTGCTCCCGGACTGCCGGGCAGCACCAGCATGAAACCGGAGGCCATTGCCGCCCCAACCACCAGAACCACCAGCCGAACCAGCATGCCCTCGAGGCTGTCGAGGTTGAGCTCCTCGTAGCCGGCGTTGCCTAGGAAAGGACTGCGCCAGAATTCCTTGCCCTGGACTGCCACGACCGCAGCGCCCGCCGCGAGTACCGCCGCGCCGGCCAGGCGCATTGGCCGATGTGCGCGCCAGACGGCCACGCGCTCCACGATCCATGGCCCGGCCACGAACAGCGGCAGGAAGATGAGGACCCGGGACAATGAAAGGAAGCCGCCGATATCCGGGCTCATCCCCGCCAGCAAGGCTAGGACCACTGCGATGGGGACTGCCCCTCGCAGTCCCCGGAACCAGGGGCCTGCCAGCCGCCATGCCGCCAAGGCAACCAGAAACCAGAGGCCGAAGGTCTGCTCGGCGAAGGCCCAGCTCGGCATGGTGCCTTCGAACCGGTAGTTCACCCAGAAGGCCACCAGCTGGAACAACAGGTAGGGCAGCAGCAGTTGCCACCAGATCCTCACCAAGTTTCGGCCGTTTGCCTCGACGCGCAGGGCTCCCCAGCCCGCCAGCAGGATCAGGACGGGGATGTGGAACATGTATACGAAGTTGGACACCATAAGGGCCAAGAAGCTGCTGCTGCGCAGCAGGCCCGAGGCATGGCCAGCGACGACCAGGACAATGGCCGCCCATCGGGCCTGGTCGATCCAGGTTTGGCGGACCTTTACTGCGGGGGCCGGTCCTGCCGCGGAGATCCCACCCGGGCGGTTCGTGTCCCGGTCCAAGGCAGCTACCCAACACCAGGGCGGGGAGCCGCCAGGGCTTTGCTGATCGGCTGCTCCAGGTACGGGACCAGCGAGGAGGCGTAGGTTGCGGTGATGTGGGAGCCATCCCGGTAGGCCACCACGGAACCGATGGCCGCCGGGCAGACGCCGTCGACACAGAAGTACTTGTCAAGGTCCACCCGGCTGATGCCATGCAGAGACAGGTTGCGCACCGCATCGTCCAACGGGTCCATCCAGTGCCAGCTGGACGGCGTGCCGGAGCAGGCGCTGGGGTTGCCGGGATTCGCGGCCAGGCAGTCGGGGATGTTGCTGATCTTGGTGCCCGGATAGGGCGGGTCTTTGATCGCCAGCACGCGGGTGCCGGCCGCCGCCCACTGCTTTATATAGGATTCGTAACCGGCGACGGCGGGCGCCTGAGTGGTGCCCCAGCTCTCGCCCCGCACCGGGACTGACTGGCGTTCGGACGTGATGACCAAGTCGAACTGGCTGCCCTTGGTCTGCTCCATGACCCAGTCCCCGTAGGCCAGGCAGTTCTGTGTCTTGGCTTCACTGCCCAGCTCCAGCGGGGCGTCGGTCGCGTTGCAGCGGGAGGCCAGGAAGGTGGTGATGGTCCAGCCTTGTTGCCCGGCCAGCGCCTGCAGTGCGGGCAGCCACTGTCCGGCATGGGAATTGCCAACCAGCGCGATCCGCACCGGCCCGTTGCCATAACGGCACACCGGCCGGTCCGCGAAATCATTGGCCGCCCAACAGCCGTCCCGGTAGGCATCCGGCAGGTCCTCCTTGGCCAGCGACGGGTCCGGCACGAGCATTGCCTGCGGATCCTGCGGGCAGTGGCCGAAGCCCAGTGCTGCGGACGCCGCACCGAGGCACGGTTCCCGGCTCTGCGTCACCGCCGTCAGTTGGTTGGCCGCCACTTGATGGCGCACGCCGACTTCGGCCAGTTGGACACTGCCAAAGACCGCCAACGCGGCCATGCCGACGGCGGCAAAGCGGTAACTGGGCAGCAGCCGAGCCGAGGGCAGAGACCGCCGGAATCTGTCCTCAACATAGGTTTTCGTCACGGCCGAGAGGGCCAGCGTCAGCGCCAGGACGGCCAGCTGGGCCGGCAGACCGGAGCCGCCCAAGTGCATGGGCAGCAGCACGATCAGGGGCCAATGCCACAAGTAGACCGAATAGGATGCATCTCCGAGCCACTGGATCGGACGAGGCCGCAGGATCCCGGTGGGGGAGTACGCCCGGGTGGATCCGGCCAGTATGACTAGCATCGTGCCCAGCACCGGCAGCAGCGCTGCATAACCGGGGAACGGGGTCTGGGTGGAATAGGTTGCCCCGGCCACCACGATAGCCGCCATGCCCGCCCAGCCAAGCGCCGCCGTCGCCGGTTGTGGGAGGCGAGTGGCGGCGAGCGGTGCGAGGGTGGCGACAAAGCCTCCTGCGGCCAGCTCCCAGATTCGGGTTGGGGTGATGAAGTAGGCGCTCGCCGGCTCGGCCGTTGTGGCCTGCATAGAGAAGGCCAGCGACACCAAGACCACTGCTGCCACCGTCCAACGCACGGCAACGACCGGGCGGAGGTGCCGTTGGCGGGCTGCCGCGAAGACCAGCAGCATCAGCACCGGCCAGCCGAGGTAGAACTGCTCCTCCACGGACAGGGACCAAAAGTGCTGGACGGGCGTGGGTGCGTTGTCGGCTGCCAGATAGTCCACCGAACTGTTGGCAAGCAGCCAGTTCTGCACGTACAGCGCCGAGCCAATGATCTGCCGGGCAGTGTCCTCCCACTGGGTAGGCGGGGCCAGCAGCCGCGAGCCAACCGCTGTGGCGGCGAGCACAACGAAGGCCGCTGGCAGCAGCCGGCGGATGCGCCGGCCCCAGAACTGGAGCAGGTCCCGGCCGGTCCGCGGCTGCTTGCCGAGCAGATGTGCCGTCATCAGATAACCGGAGATGACGAAAAAGACGTCCACGCCCACGAAGCCGCCGGTTAGCGTCCCGGGCCAGAGATGGTAGACCACGACCATGGACACGGCGAGCGCCCGCAGACCTTGGATGTCCTGCCGGAAGCCGGCGCTGCGGGGCGTGCCGCCGGAATCCTGGCTGGTTCCGGCCCGGGTTGTTGGCTGAGCGTTCGTGGTGGCTCCTGACGAAGGTCACGGCCAAGGTGCGGTGTGCCGGTCAGTCTACCCGCCGCTCCCCAGCGGAAACAGGAGCAGTTGCCGGCTACCGGTACTGGCTGTTCATCCAGCTGATCCGGCTCTTCTGCCAATTGCGCAGGTAGCTGACTTCCTTCGACCAGGTGCCCTTGACGATGTGATAGGTGCGGAGCTTCTCCTTGACGTTCCACAGCTTGAAGTTTGCCGCGGCGGACTTCGAGATCACCTTGCTTTGGCTCGCCAGGTAGGAATCACTCTTCTTCAGCGAGGCGTGAACCTGCGTCCAGCGCTTGCTGACAGCCTTCCGGAAACCGGGATCATCATTTAGGCGGTTGAACCAGGTGTCCGCCGACTGGCGTGCGGCGATCTTTAGCGGATCGCGAAGGTACCAACTGTTCGTGGTTTCCAGCTTTCCACCCCGGTCGGCGTTCCCAGCTGCAATGTCAAAGTCCCACAGCGGTCCGAAATACAGCTTCCCATTGGGTTTCTTGTACATGTAGACGCTGGCATACATGTTGCCGTCAAGGGGCTTCATGAGTTCCATGGCGATGTAATAGTCGACGGCGGAGGGAAGGCTGATGTACTTTCGCCAGCCTTTCGTGGAGGACTTGAAGTTCTTGCCGAACAGAGCCTTGTCCGCGGCATCGAGATACCCGTCGATGTTTTTGATCTGGGCCGCTGTGATGCCTTTTCCGGTGTTCTTGCCAGCCTCGTCATAGTCGTTTTCGGGTTCCTTAATGCCCACGTAGCCGTGTTTGCCGACCGTCACGTTGTGGTCGGCCCCTTTACGGAAATCCCACTCGAGGACATAGCCGCCGGAATTTTTGGCGGAGCTCGAATCCAGCTCCGGCACGCTGACCCGGACCGCATCCCCCGGCTTCTTCTTAGCGGGATCGGTGACTGCAATCCGTTCGATCAGCAGGTACGAGCCGCGGTAGGAACCATTGATATAGAGGTCCACCGGCTTGGACTTGGGGGTCCAGGCCAGCTTGGTCATCTTCGAGCCGATGAAGCCGGCGAGCGAGTTGCGCAGCAGCGACTTGTCATAATGGTTCGCCACCAAGGCCCATTTCTTGCTGGCGCCCATCCCGCACAGATCGACCTTCTTGTCGAGCTTGATCGTGTACGACTTTTTGGCGAAGGTCCAGGACGAGTTGCCCCGTCCTTTGGCCGCTGCCAACTGCGATGAGACGGCCGCGCAGCCGGCCCCGGCTTTGATGGCAAACCTGCCTTCGAAGTAGCGGCTGCGGGTGCTGATCGACTTGCCCTCGTTGGTGTTCAGGTACACCACGGGGAGCCCGGACTTTTTGGTGGCGGTCTTGGCCGCGTATTTGACAATGCCGGTGACCGCTTGAGTGCTGCCGGTGCCGGTCACCGCACGGTACTCGTGCTTAACCTCCAGCGGATTGGAGATGCTGAAGGTCGCCTTGCCGCTGGCATCCTGGGCGCCGGTGGCAACCGTCTTCCACGCCGCGGACGTCACTTCAACGGTCATGGACGTGGCGAGCGTTTTGACTTGCAGTTTGACAGCTTGGCCCGATGCTGCCGGGCTGAACTGAGCGGTCGCCTTGGCGGCGGTCCCCGGTCCGCCGTCGACCATGGCCAATGTTGCGGTGGCCGCGTTCGCTTGCGGCAGCGAGGGTGGCATAACCACCAAACCGAGCGCGAGCGAGACTATTGCGGCAGCAGAAAATAGGCTTTTCATGATTCCCCCGAATCAGCGCGCAACCCCAGATGCGATAGTGCCCGTACCCTACTCCTCGGGCTGCGATAGGACAACACCTCGCGTCGACTCATGGCAAACCGCCGCGTAGCGGCAGCCGTCGCTTTGAGGCAACCGGGAGGGCTTCAGCCCGCTTGCAGCACCAGCTCTACTGCATCCAGGAAGCGTCGGGTGCCAGCCCCCGGCGCCGTGTCGCCGAAATGGTGTTCCACCAGGGCCGTCTGCTCGTTCGGGAGGGGCCGGGACAGCAGGCCTGCGAGGACGCTCGGGACGTCTTCGGCATCCGTGGCGTCCAACAGCGGCACGACGGCGGTGATGCCGTTGTCCTGGATTTCAGCTTCCGGATCCACCGGGCGCGTAACCAGCAACGGCTTGGCGTGCGGCAGCCAGTCCATCGCCACCGCCGAGATGTCACAGATGCATGCGTCCGCCTCGGCCATCGCGGCGGCCACATCGGGGCGCTTGTCCAGATAATGTCCGGCCACGGGATCCTGCTGCTGGGCGTCCTTGATCAGACTGGTTATGTGGCGTACCGCGGTCCGGTGGGCGGGGACGCGGACGCCGGTACGCGGGTGCGGCCGGAAGATCAGCCGGTATCGAGGATCGGCCAGCAGCGCCGCGACCAGGGCGGTGCCGTGGCTGGCCGCCGAACCGTAGGCCATCGCCGGCCGGTCTCCTTCCCAGGTGGGGGCATACAGCACGGTGGTCCGTCCGCCGTCGTACGCCTTGACGTCCCGCACCGGGGTGTCCAGTTGGGGCCGGCCGATCTCTACCAGCTTGGCCGGGTCCATCCGGTGGAGGTAGCCGAGGATGCGCTCGCGGGAGGCGGCCCCCGCGATGAAGGCGTAGTCGTAGGCCTTGAGCTGGTTGGATGCCATCGATATCTTGTCGCTCTCGCCGTGGCTCAGGTGCACGTGGCGTGGGCCGGCGAGGCGCAGGACGGTGAAATTGTCGCGGTTGTTGTTCACGTAGAACACCAGCCTGACGCGGTGGGAGTCCACGAACTCCTCCACCTGACCAATGCCGGTGGTCAGGAACACCGGCAGCGGGGAATCGGGCAGCAGCGCCGCGGCCGTCGTGGGCTTGTGCACCAGCACGGCGGTCGGATGCGTCTTGGCCAGCTTCGCCAGCGGAGCCAGCCATTGCCGGAGTTGGTAAGCGCTGCCGGGATCATCGGCGAAGTAAACCACGCAGTCAAAACGGTCCGGGGCGCCGGTATTGGCGGCAGCGAGCCGGGTCCGGACCTGGCGGTCCAACAGCGCACCAGCGGCACGGTCGCGTGCTAGCTCCAGGGTTCGTCGGGCGGTGGCGGCGATGGTCAAGGGCTTTCCTGCTTTCCGTGGGACTGTTACCAGCCTAGTATTCCTGCTGAGGGGACTACCGGTTCGCTGGGGGAGGGAAGCGTATGATCGCTGCAGTGCGGGGATGGTTCGCACGCACCCTTCCCAGGCCCATAGCGCGGGCCCTGTTCAACCTTGTCTACGGCAGGACGGGGCTGCAGCGCGGCATTAAGAGGGCCGTGGACCACACCCGGCTGCGGGTCCACCACACCGAATTGACCGAGGGCGAGGCCGCCGTATCGGTGGCGGGGGGACTGCTTCCGGCCCGTTCCGTGGCACGGTTCAGCGCGGTCCAGGCCATTGCGGACAACCGGGCTCTGCTAGTTGGAGCCCTCAAGGCCGCCGGCATCGCCTTCCGGGACGCGACGCTGCCCGGGGAAGGACCCACCCTGGACATCGCCCCCGGGCAACTGCAGCAGGCCGTGGCGGCTGTTGCACATGCCGCGGAGGGGCGGCCCGTCTACGTGCTCTCCGGTAAGAGGCACGGCCCGTACCCCGTCACCGATGCCAAGCCGGTGCAGGGCGAGCCACTGACTATCTTCGAGGCCCTGGAGGCGGGCGGGGTGGTGCTGGCCGACCAGCGGCATGGCTGTGTGCTGAGCGTGGCCGCCGGGCCGCGCCGGACTCTGCCGTGGTATTCGGATGTCACGTTTCCTATCGACGCCGTCTACACGTGGGTGGACGGCGCCGATCCAGAGTGGGCGGCCGAGAAAGCCGAAGCCTGGCGGCAGGCAGCCGACCAGGGGGGCGACGGCGGAAGCCGGTACAGCGAGTACTCAGCGAACGAGGCACGCTTCCGGCAGCATGACGAACTGCGCTACTCAATGCGCTCGCTGGACTACTTCGCCCCCTGGATCAACCACGTCTATCTGGTGACCGCCGGGCAGGCCCCGGACTGGCTGGACCTCGCCAACCCGCGGATCACACTGGTGCACCACCGCGAAATCTTTGCGGACCCCGGCGCGCTGCCCACCTTCAACTCGCATGCCATCGAGGCACAGTTGCACCGCATCCGGGGCCTGAGCGAGCACTTTCTCTACCTGAACGACGATGTCTTTTTCGGCCGCCACGTGGAACCGGAACTATTCTTCCTCGGCAACGGGCTGACCAAAATGTTCCTATCCAGCAAAGCAGTGGACTTCGGGCCCAGCAGTCCGGAGGACCTTCCCGTGGACAGCGCCGCACGCAGGAACCGCGCGCTGCTTGAGGAGGCCTTCGGCCGGACGATGTCCTACAAGTTCCAGCACGTGGCCCACCCGGAGCGGGTCAGCACGCTGGCCCGGATCGAACAGCAGTTTCCGGACCAGATCCGCGCCACGACATCGGCGAAGTTCCGCACGCCCGAGGACGTCTCGGTGGCCTCCGCGGTTGCCCACTACTACGGCTACCTGATTGGCACTACCGTGCCGGGCCGGTTGAGCTACCGGTACTGCGACATCTCCCAGCCCTCCGCCCAGGGCAAGCTGCTGCGGCTGCTACGCGACCGCAGCTCGGATGTCTTCTGTCTCAACGAAGTGGATAGCACCGGACTGGACCAGACGGACCTAGACCGGATGATGCAGGAGTTCCTCGCCGAGTACTTCCCGGTGCCTTGCTCGTTCGAGGTGCAAGGGTGACAGCGCCGGCGTCCCTCCGTAGCCTGCTGCGCTCGGCCCGGCGGCGCGCCGATCACGTATTGGACCGGAGCGCGGCCGGCGCCCGGCTGGAGCTGCACCGGCTGGCCGTCAGCCAGCAGGGCACGCAGTTGACGGTGTGCGTGAAATTGTCGACGGAGCTGGCTCCGATCGCACTGTGGACCAGATCCGGGGAGGAGTTGGTCCGTCTGGCTGAACTGCACCCAGTGTCTCCGGGCTCCGATCCGCCTGTGGCGCCGCGCAGTGGTCCCGGCCACGTCGCCGGCCACGCGGGGCCAGAGTATTCGGCAGTGATCGCGCTAGAGGATTTTCCCGGCGTCGCAGCGCAGCCGGCCCATGACGGTCAGGGTGGTGTCCTGCCGGTGCTGCTGGAAGTCAGGGCCGTGGCAGACCGGTTGCCGCGCTATGCATCAAGGGTCGTGGCGGAAGACGGGCATGTCCGCGGCTACGTCTCCGTGGGCAGGTTCCGACGCACTATTATCGGCCCGCTGCGGCCGGTCACGTCGGGCACCGGCAGCGTCCTGGCGCTGTATGTGAACCGTAACGGCTTTCTCCGCCTCGCGGTCGACCGCCCGCTCAAGCCATACAACGTCATTTACGTGAAACGCCTCTCGGTGGCCGGCGGCGTCGTCCGGCTCTCCGGGCGGCTACGTACGCGCCACGGCGAAGCAGTGCGGGCCGAGCTCGTCCTCATCGGCCGCCGCAGCGGAACCCGGTACACAGCCCCCGCACGTTTGGCTCTGGATAGCACCGTGACCCAGCGCAATTTTGGTCTTCATGAATACCGGCTCTCGGTCCGGCTTGACTTGGCAGCGCTGTCCGATGATGCACTGACCAAAGACGGCATACTGGACGCCTGGCTGGAGGTCCATGACCGTGCATCGGACCAACCGCACCGGGTGCGGGTCGGCCGCACCCGATATCTCGTCCGGAAGCTGACTCGGCCCGGCTGGAAGATCCGCGGCGAGCGCACCCTGTGCATCATCCCGTACTACACGTTCAAAGCGAAGAAGACGTCCTTTCACATTGAGCTGCTGGATACTGACGCCTTCGAGAGCCTGCAGGAGCACACCCGCGCCCGGTTATCCAGGGCGCGGGAGGTCGGCAAGGGGACGGGCCGGCCGGTATGGCTAGTGGGGGAGCAGCCCTACAAAGCCCAGGACACGGGACTGGCCTTCTTCCAGTACTTGCGCGACAGCCATCCGGAGATCGACGCCTACTACGTCATCGATCCGGATTCCCCGGAAGCCCGGAACCTTGAGGGGTTGGGCAACGTCGTCGCGTATCAGTCCAAGGAGCACGTGGAAGTGGCGCTGAAGGCCGAACGGTTCATTGGCTCGCACCACCCCGACTTCCTCTACCCGACGAGGCTGCCGCAGTTCCACCGTGCGGTGCGGGGCGTGAAGGTCTTCCTGCAGCACGGAGTGATGGGGACTAAATGGATGGTGCCCAACTACGGGCGCAATTCCCCGGGCTTCGAAACGGACCTGTTCTTGGTCAGCTCGGAACGGGAGAAGGAGTATATTGTCAGCGACTTCGGCTACCGGCCGGAGCAGGTCGCGGTCACGGGCCTGTCCCGATTCGACACGCTCTTTGCCGGGGACGTTCCGGTCAAGCCGAACCAGATTCTAGTGATCCCCACCTGGCGGGACTGGCTGCAGGATCCGGCCCGCTTCACCGAGTCCGACTACCTGCGCGCCTGGGGGGACTTCCTGCGGGACCCCCAGTTGTCCGCTTTGACCGAAGAGTACGGGGCAGAACTGGTCTTTTGCCTGCACCCCAACATGCAGCACTACCGCTCCTACTTCGACGGCGTTCCGGCCCGCGTCATTTCACAGGGGGAAGTCAGCGTTCAGCACCTGCTTAAGCAGAGCGCGCTGCTGGTCACTGACTACTCCAGCGTCGGATTCGATTTCAGCTTCCTGGATAAACCGGTGATCTACTACCAGTTCGACCGGGAGCGCTTCCTCGGTCCGCGGGGGTCGCACCTAGACCTGGACGCGGAGCTGCCGGGCCGGATTGCGTTCGACCGTGACAGGCTGCTGGACCTGCTGGAGGAGGCTCTCCGGGCCGGCTGCACCGTCACCCCCGAATACCAGCGGCGGGCCCGCCGGTTCCTCACATTCAAGGACCAGCAGAACTGCCGCCGCATTTTCGATGCCGTGCTCAGCGCCCGGCCCGCGGCACGGGGATTGCGCGACGGCGGTGTGCCGGAAATTGTGCAAACCGCGGGCCGTCGGCTGCGTGGCAGCCGGTTCTATTTCCCAGCGATGCGCCGATTCTTCCGTGCCGTGTCCCGCACACCGGCCGCCGAGGACCTCATCGTGTTCGAAAGCGGGCTGGGCACCCAATATGCGGACAGCCCCCGCTACCTCTACGAGGAACTGGTTCGGCGCGGGGACCAACGCCGTAAAGTCTGGATCTACCACCGGAAACTGCCCGGCAGCGATCCACGGACCAAGGTGGTGCGGCGGCTCTCTCCCGGCTATTTCTGGTACCTGGCCAGGGCAAAGTACTGGGTGAATAACCAGAACTTCCCGCACTACCTGCAACGCCGCCGCAACGGCGTGTTCATCCAGACCTGGCATGGCACGCCACTCAAGCGCATGCTGCTCGACCTGGAACAGGTCCACGGCCGTGATGAGGACTATATGGTCCGGGTCAACCAAGCCGTCCGGCAATGGAGCGTGCTGCTTTCGCCCAGCTCGTATGCCACACACGCCTTCCGCAGCGCCTTCGGCTACCGGGGGCCCGTACTGGAGGAGGGGTACCCGCGCAACGACGTGCTCGCGCTGGGCCGTCGGAGTGACGCGGGCAACGTCATCAGGGAGAGGCTGGGCATTCCGCACGGCCGCCGGGTGGTGCTCTACGCGCCGACCTTCCGGGACGACCAGTCCACCGGCACAGGACGGTTCGGCTTTGAACTGCCGCTGGACCTGGACGCCTTCCAACGGCGTTTTGGAGCGGACACCGTGCTCCTGCTGCGCATGCATGTGCTGATCGCCAATCGGTTGGCCATTCCCGAGAGCGTCGCGGGCTGCGTCCGCGACGTTTCCGGCTATCCGGAAATCCAGGAACTGTTTCTGGCCAGCGACGTGCTGGTGACCGACTATTCATCCGTCCTATTCGACTATGCGATTCTGCGCCGGCCGATCGTCTTCTACGCCTACGACCTGGAGCACTACCGGGACACGCTGCGCGGCTTCTACCTCGACTATGGTCCGGACCTGCCCGGGCCGGTGGCCCAGACCGAAGACGAACTGTTCGACGCGCTGGCTGCGGCAGCTGCCCCGGAGCCCGGGCGCGAGCGCCGGTTGGAGGAGTTTGCGGCACGATTCGCCCCAAAGGACGACGGCGGTGCGGCCCGGCGCGTGGTGGACCTGCTGCTGCCGCCGGTTCCGCTGCGGCAGCGTGCCGATTCGAATGATGGCCGCATGCCGGGCGACCACGACGGCGGCCGCCCAGCCTCGTCCCCGCATTCCTGACCCGTCCGAGCCTCCGTCGACACCGGCTGGGAGCCCTGGTCAGAACCAGATGGGTGTGGCGCCGGCCCTCGGCGCCGCCGGTGGATGCGGCACAATCTTCGGCCCGCCCTGCAGCCGGGTCGGCGACCCGGCGGGTTTCTCGACAGGCGTGGCGATGGTCAGGTCTGCCACCACGGGCATGTGGTCCGATGAATCCGTGTCAATCACGGCGGCCCAGCGCGCGGAGATGGGCCCGCGGGTCAAAATGTAGTCAATCCTTCGGTCCGGCTCATCGTAGGGGAAGGTGGGTTCCTCGCCTTCGCCCAGCTCAGCCATTACGTCGTGGAATTGGGTCTTGGCAAGGGCCACCACACGGGAGAAGGGCTGGGAATTGAGGTCGCCGACAAGGATCGATGGCCTAGAGGACTGCCCGGTAATCGCCAGGATTTCCTTCATCTCTGCCAGACGCTGTTCCTTGCGCTGGTGGTCAAGATGGGTGTTGTAGACGCTGATCTTGGTGCCGTTGACGTCAACTACCACCTCCAGCATGCTGCGCTGCTTGGTGGGGCGGTGTTTGTACTTGATGTTGGCCATCATGTGGTTGCGCGCGGAGAGGATGGGAAACTTACTCAGCACAACGACCCCGTGCAGGCCGGGCTTCTTGTGCCCCTTCTTCGGCGGTGTCTTGCGGTTGAGTCCGAAGGCAAAATCCATGTGGAGGCGGTGGGCCAGCCATTTGGCCTGGTCTACGAAATCGCTCCGGGCGGAGCGGTGCCGGTCTACCTCCTGGAGCCCGACGATCTGTGCCTTGGCGGATTCGATATCGTCGGCGACGCTCTCCAAGTCAAGGTCGTTATCCTCATCCGTGCCGTGCCGGATATTGAAGGTCATGACACGCACGTCGATCCCGACGGCGGTTTCCGGCACGGTTTTGCTGCCTCCCACCGTATCGCTGTTCCCGGGCGGGGCTATGCCCGCATTCAGGCCGTCTGCGGTCGGAATTGATGGGAACAGGACGCCGGCCACAAGAAGCATCGCGGACAGGAAAGCCGTCGGTTTAGACGGCATGACCAGTGTGCGTGTGCGCATGGCTCCACCCGCTTTTCCCCCAATGGCTGCGGGCTGGAACCGTGGTCTTTTCCACGGAAGGCCGTGCAGACAGACGCCAGTATGGACCCGCACCTGAACGCTGTCAACGAACAGATTTGGCTGTTCTCGGTGCCGGCCTTCACTCGGTGACTGGACGTGGATATCACGGAGGGAAGGACGATCTCGTCCTTCCCTCCGTGATTTGTGTTCGAGCGAAGCGTCAGCCCGTAGCCGTGCTACGACGTCGGGTTTGCACCGCCTCCCGCGTCGCCGGGCGGCCGGCGCCCAGCCGCGGGAAACGACCTGTTACTGGCCGGTTTCAGCGTCGCCGGCACCATCGGACAGGCCGTCCTGCCCGGACGGACCGGGTTCCTGGATCTCTTCCGGTGCCGGGGCCTGGGTCGTTTCCGGAGCAGGCTCGGCGGTCTGGCCCGTTTCAGGGGCAGGGGCCGGGTACTGTTCCGTGCCGTTCGATTCGCCAACTCCCGGCTCTTCAATTTTGGTGGAGCTATTCCCGCCGACCGAGGAATCATCGGTGGGCACAGCGTCGTCGGCCGCGCCATCTCCGGTCTTCGCGGGGTCCTCGTCCTGCTTGGCCGGCTTGTCCGTTTGCTCCGGGGCCTCCTGGCTGCCGCCCAAGAAGCCAAGGGTCGTCTTGTGGGCGCTCGAGGCACGGTCGATGCCTGTAGTCGACGAGACCAGGCTGGAGATCGGCTGGCTGGTGCCGAATTCGACCGCGGTGATGCCGACCATCGCGATGGCGAAGGCCGCGGCGCTGGCCAGTCCGACCTTGACCCACATCATCGGGGCGATGGGCTTTCTGGCGGGTTTAGTGGGCTGTTCGATCGCCTCGGACGGGGCGTTGGCCGCCACCTTTTCGACCTCCCGCAGGGCACCCACTCGAGCCTTGGGGATTTTCTTCAGGGCCACGGTGGCGGCCGAACTCAGCGTCCGGGCATAGAGCGCGGCGCCCACGGTGGCGACGATGGAACCAAGTGCGGCGCCGATCAGCGTTCCGGCGACGCCGAGAAAGGACCCCACCAATGCGGAGGTCACCGCGGCCATCGCCGAGCCAATAGTTTGGGTGCCACTTAGTCCGAGAAACTTCTTGGGCTTGTCGTCGGCGGCGGAGTCGTCAGCCATATTTGGTACCTAATTCGATCAGAGAATATTACGGATAGGTAACGATACCTGTGCGCGGTCGGTTCCCGTTACGGCCGTGTCTAATTGAGACGCTGCTCACCCCGGCGGCGCGGGACATCCGTTCCGGCGTGCCGGGCTCGGGAACGACGGTGGTCTGCCCCGTCTCGGTGGCTGGTCGCCGTCGTCGTCGTTTCGGGGGAGTGCGCGGGGTCTCCAGAACCAGCGGGCACGTGATGATGCCGAGCAAGCCAGCCGGGTTGATGTCACTGACATACCAGTAGGCGCCGCCGCGAGGACGGCCAGTTCTTATTGTGCCCCGGACAGGAATCGAACCTGCGACCAAGAGATTAGGGGCTGCTGGTTTTTATCATCTATCAAGGTATCTCATCAACCGCTAGATCCCGGGCGATTTTGCACCATAGTGCCCGCCGTTATGTCCACGGTTGTGGTTGATATTCGTTGTTTCCGGTGGGTAAGCGGTGGGCGAAACGCCACCCTCGAAACCGCCGCCAAGGATCGCGGGAGAGCTCGGAGTTGAGTCTTCACTAGCTAATGGCGGTTGAACCTGCCTTTGAATCCCTGCCCTTCTATGCGGGCGGCGAAGGGCCGTAGGGTGCTTGTTTGAGGACTTGCTGCGGACTTTTGCGGACAAGACCGTCTCAAAGTCCGGAAAAGGGTGCAAACCGCGGGTGTCAGAAGCTTGCATCCGAAGCCGTGGCACCCGACACAAGGAAGCGATGATGAGCAGCCAAACTACCCCGCCGTCCGGGTTCGTCCCATGGACCTGGGCTACTGGGACGGTCCAAGAGTCGTCGGAGACGGCTGGGAAGTTCAGACAGCATGGAACCCGGAGGAGGGGGTTACTCTCGCTCTCACACAGCCGACGACGGAACTGGACCCGGCGCAAGCCCTTGCAGCCGGCCACGCGCTGACCGAGACTGCCGCCAAATACTTCCAGAGGCCGTAGGTCAGGTTTCGAGAGGGAGAAGCCAAGGAGTATATGCCAGTTTTCACGACGCCGGCCGAAGTAGCTGAGCGACTCGGAGAACATCGTTCCGAGTCATCCGTCCGGAATCTCGCCAAGCGACATCAGTGCTGCATGAGGGGCCCAAGCAGCGCGTGATGTTCACTGAAGCAGCAGCTCGTTGAGCATATCCGGAACCCGCCGGAGGACAAGTGGTGGGAAGAGGAAGAGCGGGATCCATTTGCGTAAGCGAAGTACTATCGGTCGAAGCCGGAACCAAACTGATGAATGAAGGTCAGGTAGAAGCATGGGTGATGTTTTTCTGTCCGTCGCAGACCTTGCTACGAAACTAGGATGCTCCCCTGATTTCGTTCGTTCGCGGTTGAAATCGGGGGAGTGGCCCTACCATCGTCTTGGGCCGAGGACTTACAGATTCAGCCCGGATGATGTGGAAGCCATACACGACCTCACGCGGCGTCGCCAGAAGGTCGCTTCGGACGAGCTTGACGCCTTGCAGCGGCGGATTGACTTCATGAAAGCTGCGGGCGCGTCTGAACGGTCCATAAAGAGGGCTGAAAGCAAACGGCTAGCGCTGCTCTTAGAACGTGGGGGCTTCTAGTTGGACCAACACACGGAAGGAATCAATGCCAGTTTTCATGATGCCGGCCGAGGTCGCTGAACGCCTGGGAGCCATGTACACGGAATCCTCTGTGCGGCGGATAGCTCGCCAGTATCAGTGCTTTACCAGGGGGCCCCGCAAGATGATGATGTTCACCGAAGATGACTACCAGCAACTCGTTGACACCATCAAGAACCCGCCCAGGCCGCACCAAGACCCGGACGCCGAAGACTATGATCCGTTCGCACCGACCCCGCGGATGCCCTGGCTCGGATCGGATGATCCTTTTGCCTAATTGGAATCAAATGCCAACTTTCGCAGAGAGGATCCCGGCATGACACGTTCCCTCACCACCGACCAACTCGCCCAGCGATGGGGGAGGCGCCCCGAGTGGATCACAGGGCAGGCACGAGCCGGTGGAATCCCTGGGGCATGGAAGCTCGGCCACGTATGGCGCTTCATTGAAGCAGACATCGAAGCATTTGAAATCTCGCAGAAAACGGGCAGCATCTTCGCCCTCTCGGTCGGTGCACAGCGCCGACGTTACGCTTCATAGGAGTAAAGTCGATGCCTGCGTGGAAGGACTACGAGTAGGCAAGCTGTTGCCACGGCCACGCTCGATGATCCTACGGACGCTGCCCACTCAAACCATCGATCAGGGCATCCAAAGTGCGACTGTGCGCTCCGTCGCCCCTGCGGTCCCAGATTGGCTGGTTCACCACGACAGGATCGTGGCCGTCCAGAAGCACGGTAAATCCGACCGAGTCGAATTCGTCCTCCTCGCTGGACTCACCGAAGTTCTCGACTTCCAGCAGAGTCACGGCTTTGACCGCGCTTCTGGGGATCACGGATACGTCGCCCCAACGTGGATAGGGCAGCTGCTCGCCTGCTTTTACGCTAGGAATCGCGATCTCGCCGGAAATGATTAGTTTCTCCGTGAACAGAGCAGCCTGGAACCGAGCAACGTCCTTGCGATCCGGCCATTTCTGAACATTCGCACTCGCTAGCAGAATCTCCCGGGCGCCTACAGCTCTGGCAAGCAGAATCTCCAAGTACCGAGCGTAGTAATCCGCTCGGCCCCACTCATTCCGCGGCCAATCCCGGTGTGACGCAATTAGTTGATCTTTGATCCTTGCCACGTTTTTCGACTGATCCTGAGACATATCCCTTGCCCTCCTTTGGTTTCCGGCCGGCCAATTTAGTCCCTGCCTCGATCCAAAGATTACGGCTCGGCAGTGACATTTTGGCCTTTCGTAGCGTTCAGCGCTACTAAGCACCCGCAAAGTTACGTGAACGCACGCCCATGAAAGTGACTAGCGGTCGAATCTTCAGATTCGGAGGTACTTCTGTGATTCACGCCGTAGATTGAACCTGTGGTCAAGACGAACAAGGAAATAGCCGTCGGTGAGCACTGGGCGTACCGGGAGAAGCAGGGCGCTTCCCTAGAGGGGTCGAAATTCTCCAGGTTGGCCAGAGGCGTCGATATCGGGCGCTGTTAGCTTTCCTGGATCCGGTGCAGGAGGGGCTTGAGGCGTGGCTCCCGATCCAGCGGCTAGTTGTGCCTTGGGACGAACGAGACAGATTCCTTCGAATCGAAGCAGCTTTCAAGGCCGCGGATGAAACCTCGCCTGCGCTGACCAGTGGGGAAAAGGAAGCAATTATGACAGTCGTGGGGTCTGTCGGCGCAGAAGCTTGTTTGGATACTTGGCTTGGAGACTCGGAGGCGTTGCTCCGCATCACCGATGCGAGGCTGCTATCCGTTCGGCTTGGTGTCGATCCTGACCGCATCCCGGATCACCCATTGAGTTTCGAGGATGACTCGGGGCGGGTAGTGCCATGGGCGGTGGGGGAGTGGATACTGCGGTGTCTCGCACGCCGGTTCCCTGAAGAGTGCCTAGCGGAAGCTGAGCATTACGACGACGAGATTGAGGATCTGCGCTCGCAGTATTCGTACAGGGGCAAGGGGGTCCGAAACGAGCAGGTACTGAAGGTCATGCGCGAGTGCCGAGAAGCTTCAGAAACTTTGCGTAAGTGGGCGACTGCGACGCTCGACTAGGCGTAGGTGAAGTCAGCGGGAAGAGAGAGATGCCGATTTTTGTTGTACGGCCCCTCAACACATACATGGTTCTTCCTAGATTCAGCTAAACTTCGCCTTAGGCTTTTTCGTTTAACTAAAGTGGGGGTATCTTGAAAGGCTCGACTCTTACGCGGCTAATTTCCGGCACCGTTATCGCTGCGCTAGCGCTAGCCTCATTCTTCGCAGGAGCGCTGCCAGCTAATGCCGCCACAGATGCCGTGATCGAAGGCACAGTCGTGGACGCGAAGGGCGAGCCAATCGACTACATCTCCGTAGATGCCTTCCGTTCCGGATCAATTGAACTGGATCATCCAGGGTTGACCGGCGAGAGTCGGGCGACAACATTTCTAGACGGTAGATTTAGCCTGCCAGTCGATAGCGGGTTGGATTACGTAATCTCGTTTAGGGACGGCTACGAGTACCAGGACTATGGTCGTCCGCGGGCAATCGGGACTTTCAAGACCGAGTGGTACGACAATAAAGCTGATCCTAGAGGCGCGGTCCCCATTGAGATCGATGCCGGCGAGATCCTTCAGCTCGGTCAGATCGTATTGGACGAGGCAAATCTCGGATCGTTCGCCAGTGCTCCACCGCCAACCATTGCAGGAACTCCCCGTCAAGGCTCAACCCTCTTGGCCGTCCCAGGCCAATGGACACCTACGCCAGACTCTTTCCATTACCAGTGGTTTCGAGATGGTACGCCGGATCATTCGAGTAGTGATGCCATCTTTTCCCTGCGCCCAGAACACGCGGGCAGCTCCTACAGTGTCCAGATCACGGCCGTCAAGGCGGGCTACCACCTCGGCACGGCGACATCTGCACCGGTCCTCGTACCCATGGAAGACTTCACATCTGCGCCCCCTCCCGAAATTGCGGGCCGCGCCAAGGTCGGAGAAGTCCTCAGTGTGAACACTGGAGAGTGGGCGCCTGAGGCTCATCTTTTACGAATCGAATGGTACCGGTCAGGCGTACACATCCGGGATGCACTCGGCATGAAAACCTACACCTTGACGGGCCGAGATACCGGGCACACCATTACCGCTGCCGTCACCGCATACAGGGCGGGATACAACGCCCTGACCCGGGTCTCTAAAGCCACCGCCGCGGTCGCCCCCGGCCCACCTGATGCCGGCTTGCCCCACATCGTCGGATCGCCCCGCGTGAACCATGTCTTGAGCATCTCCCCGGGTACGAATACACGGTTTGATTTATGGGGTTACGGTATGGGTCCCCTGAGATTTCAGTGGTACCGCTCGGGAACGCTAATTACTGGTGCGGCCGGTGACAGATATAAGGTGCAGCCGGCAGACATCGGGCACCGCCTGACAGCTAAGCTCACGGCGACCAACGTCGGGTACCCACCGGCAACGTTCACAACGGCATCCACTCAGCCAGCGTTGGAAGGAACACTGAAGTCAGGTGTTGTCTCCATTGGTGGCGGCACGAAGAAAGTCGGTGACAAACTCACAGCCAGGAAGGGAACATGGACTTCCGGCACAAAGTTCAAGTACCAGTGGTATCGGTCCGGCAAGGCGATCAAGGGCGCCACCGCCCAGACTTACAAGCTCGCTGCAGCCGACGCGGGGAAGACCATCAAGGTACGAGTGACTGGCTCTGCGCAGGGGTACTCGACTGCTTCCAAGTATTCGCCATCCACTAAAGCCGTTGCCAAGGGCGCCCTGGCGCTGAAGACTCCGGTGGTCACCGGCACGAAGAAGGTCGGCTACACGCTGAAAGCCAACCCGGGAACCTGGACTTCCGGGACAGCCTTTAAGTACCAGTGGTACAAGTCGGGCAAGGCCATAAAGGGCGCTACAGCCAAGACCTACAAGCTCACCAAGAGCGACCGGTCACGCAGCATCAAGGTTCGCGTAACAGGCTCGAAAGCCGGTTACTCTTCAGCGGCCAGATACTCGTCCTCGCACCGCATACGGTAGGGCTCCCGGGCAAATGCGGAGGGGGACACCGTCGCATATGACGCTGTGACATTAAGTGAAGTCCAAGTACGCGGATGCGTCGACATTTGCAGGCGATGGTGTCCTATGTTCCCGGGAATGGCTTACAATCAATCGACTAACCAATCCAGTTGGGGGAATTATGAAACTTCGTAGTCCGGCCGCTCCGCTTCTCTTGCCGTTTGTCACACTGGGCATTTATTCGCTCGTGTGGCACGTGAAAACCAAAAATGAAATGAATGCCAGTGGTTCCGCAATACCGACGGCATGGCTAATCATTGTGCCGTTTGTCAGTTTCTGGTGGCTGTGGCGGTTTGCCGTCGGAGTCGATGAATTTTCCGGTTTCAGCCGTCATGGCGCTTTTTGGCTGCTGTTGCTGCTCGGCCCGATCGGTGGCGCGATCGTTCAGGCCCAGTTCAACAAGACGGTCTCCGGCCAGCAATCTGCTGCGCCGATCTTCGCATAGCCGCAACTAGCTAACCCCCCCCCGACACGGTGAGGTCGGGGGTTCAGCTGTATCGGGGCACGATTGGCGCGGTGGGGGGTCAGTGATAGCGACGAGTTCGTGCGGGTAGCTGACGCGTTTAACGGGGCAAACGGAGGTCCTTGGACGGGCGGAGATGGTTAGGGCCGACCGCCTGGCGCCGAAACGAGCATAGGGACTGTTCGAAAAACGGCCCTAGTCCGCAATGTCGTAGGGGTCGCGCCAGGACGATTCGTCCCGACTGATCCGCTCCACCCACGAAGCCGGCACCCAACGAGTCTGCATCTCGTGGTCCGCGTCCTGCCACTTCAAATGCACATGCTGGTCGGTCCAGCAGATAGCTTTGGCGTCGACAGTCGTGCCATCATCGAGGCGGGCCCGGACGTATGGTTCCCGGTTGTATGGCGCTCTGCTCGCGGGGTGTTTACCGAAGTCCGGAGCCCAGCCCCGCGTGGGCAGTATGAGGCCGGCGGCTTTGGCGACGTCGACTTTGTTCACGTCCCTATTCCATGACGACGCCGCAATGAACGTCTTCATCGACACCTGCGCCAACCTACAACCCGACAAAATCCAGATCCTAGGCGACTTCCTCGACCTGGCATCACAAGGCCCCGCCCCACCGCAGGGCCTGCGAGCACCTTGCCGAGATGATGGTGGCGGCTGCCAGAAGCGAAAACGGTGGGTAAGCGGTGGATTGGCCCTGAGAGGAGCCAAAACCGAAGCGGCTCCGATCAGACATAATGCCTAGTCAGAGCCGCTTTTCACTGTGCCCCGGACAGGAATCGAACCTGCGACCAAGAGATTAGAAGGCTCCTGCTCTATCCGCTGAGCTACCGAGGCATGCGGCTTCGGCCCGAGCCGACAGCGCCGGCGCGCGGTTCGGGGCAAATCCACCATTTACTCTATCAAGCCGTCGAGTGCCCGGGAGGCGGTGAACAGGGTCTGTTCGAACAGTTCGGCGTAGGTGTCCAGGGTGAGCTGCGCAGAGGAGTGGCCGGCGATCCGCTGGGCCAGTTTGACGTCCTTGGTGGCATGCAGAATCAGGCTCACGGCCGTGTGGCGCAGATCGTGGAAGGTGGGGGACGGGTCCAGCCCGGCGGCGAGGGCGGCCGGGCGCAGCACCCGGCCGGCGAAGTTGGAGTGGTGCAGCCGACCGCCGGCACTGGCGCCGCGGCCGCGGGAGCGGAACAGCAGCCCGTCGGGCGGCCGGGCGGCAAGCACCAGAGTCGCCACCTTGTCCGGAACCGGGACGGTGCGCGTGCCGCCGTTTTTGGTGTTCGGCGACGGCGTGCCGGCGTCGCCTTCCTTCCAGGAGCGCCGCACCGCCAGCAGCCAGCCTTCCGGTGCGCGGCGGAAATCCGCGGCACTTAACGCGGTGATCTCGCCCCAACGCAGTCCGGTGGTGCCGGCGAGCATGACCAGATCCGTCCACGGCGCACAATGGTCGGCGAGGGCCTGGAGTTCCGGCATGGACAAGTAGGTCCGCCGCTTCTCCACCGGGGCCCGGGGCACATAGCCGGCCCTGCCGGTGGCATCGGTGGCCGGGTTAACCGGCAGCAGTTCCAGGTAGACGCTGTGGCGCATCAGGCGGATGAACATCAGCGCGACCCGCCGGCGGGTGTTGTTGCCGGTCTGGCCGCGGCTGCCTGCCCGTAGGCCGGCGATCCACTCGCCGACGTCGCGCCAGTGCACACCGTCCACAGGAGTCGACGCCCAGCGCGGCTCGATGTGCCGATGCCAGTTCTTCCGGTAGTTGGCCTGGGTGCTTGCCGCGATCGGCCCGCCGCGCAGGCCCTGGCTGGTCAGCAGGCGCATCCAGTCGGCGTAGAGTTCGCCGACGGTCATCGTCTCCCGCCGGGGCTTCGCGGGTCCCGCGGCGCGGCCACGGGCGGGCACGCGGTACACGGGCCGCCGGTGCGCGCGGGCTTCGACTGCGTCCATGCCTTCGAGGCTAGGAGCCAGCCAGCCACGGCGGAGCCGGTGGCGGCCTTCCTGTGGACAAGCCGTCGCATGGATACGCCGACGGGTTCCTTCCTACACACGCCATCGGCAGCGGAATCCTGTCCACAGGCGGCCGCCCGGCGCTGTCGTTCGCCGGCCAACGCCGGAAGAGTGGCTGCTGCCGGCGGGACTGCCGGTTTCGACCAGATCGGAGGCAGGAGATGAGCGACTACATCACGGTCCGCGGCGTGCTCGGCACTGAGGTGCAGCGGAAGCGGACCAAGAAGGGCGACGCGGTGGCCGAGTTCAGGCTGGCGTCGTCGGGGGACTGGCTGAACCGGGACACCGGCGAGTGGGTCAAGGGCGTGACCAACTGGTACACGGTCCAGGCCTTCCGCGGATTGGCCGAAAACCTGTGGCGGAGCTTGTCCAAGGGCGATCCGGTGGTAGTGACGGGCAAGCTGAAACTGCGCCAGTGGGAACTGCAGGACGGCCGCCGCGGCACATCTCCGGAGATCGACGCCGATTCGATCGGGCACGACCTGCGCCGGGGCACCGCGGAATTCATCAAGAACTGGACCGCGGCGCCAATGAGTGCCGCCCTGCCGGACGGTCAGGACGGGCAGCGCTCGAGTGCGGACTACCGCTCGATGGCCTTGGTGGATCCGCAGTCGGCAGACGTTCATCCGGGGACGGGCGGCGGAGACACCCTTGAAACGGGCCAACCAGCCATGGTCCCACCGGATGACGAGCCCGCCGGCGATGCCAGGGAAAGCGGGACGGACTTGCCGATGGCCAGCTGAGCGCCCGGTGGCGGGCGGCGGCCGCCCCCGCCACCGGATGGCAGTTGTGCTGAATGTGTGATCGCGGGGTGCAGCGACTAGCCTTGAGGGCATGGCGGAATTCATTTACACGATGACCAAGGCTCGCAAGGCCGTTGGCGACAAAGTCATTCTGGACGACGTGAGCATGTCGTTCTTCCCCGGCGCCAAGATCGGCGTGGTCGGCCCCAACGGTGCCGGCAAGTCCACGATCCTGAAAATCATGGCCGGACTGGACACCCCGTCCAACGGCGAGGCCCGGCTCAGCCCCGGCTACACCGTGGGCATCCTGCTGCAGGAGCCGCCGCTGAACGAGGAAAAGACGGTCCTGGGCAACGTCCAGGAAGGCGTCGGCGAGATTTACGGGAAGATCCAGCGCTTCAACGAGATCTCCGAAGAGATGGCCAGCCCGGACGCCGACTACGATGCGCTGCTGGAGGAGATGGGCAAGCTGCAGGAGGCGATCGACGCCGCCGATGCATGGGACATCGACTCGCAGCTGGAGCAGGCCATGGATGCGCTGCGCTGCCCGCCGGGCGACGCCGACGTGACCGTGCTCTCCGGCGGTGAGCGGCGCCGGGTGGCGCTGTGCAAGCTGCTGCTGCAGAAGCCGGACCTGCTGCTGCTCGACGAGCCCACCAACCACCTGGACGCCGAAAGCGTGCTGTGGCTGGAACAGCACCTGAAGTCGTACGCCGGAGCAGTTCTGGCCGTGACCCACGACCGGTACTTCCTGGACCACGTGGCCGAATGGATCGCCGAAGTGGACCGCGGCCACCTGTACCCGTACGAGGGCAACTACTCCACCTACCTGGAGAAGAAGCGGGCCCGCTTGGAAGTCCAGGGCAAGAAAGACCAAAAGCTGGCCAAGCGCCTTTCCGAGGAACTGGACTGGGTCCGTTCCAACGCCAAGGGCCGGCAGACCAAGTCCAAGGCCCGCCTGGCGCGCTACGAGGAAATGGCCGCCGAGGCCGAGCGAACCCGGAAGCTGGACTTCGAAGAAATCCAGATTCCGCCGGGACCGCGGCTGGGCCAGCTGGTCATCGAGGCGAGCGACGTTCGCAAGGGGTACGGCGACCGCGAGCTGATCAACGGGCTGTCCTTCTCGCTGCCGCGCAACGGCATTGTCGGCGTGATCGGCCCCAACGGCGTCGGTAAGACCACGCTGTTCAAGACCATCGTCGGCCTCGAACCGCTCGACGGCGGCGAGCTGAAGATCGGCGATTCGGTGAAGATCTCCTACGTGGACCAGTCCCGCGGCGGCATCGACCCGAACAAGACCCTGTGGGAGGTCGTCTCCGACGGTCTGGACCACATCCAGGTAGGCCAGGTCGAGATGCCGTCTCGCGCCTATGTCTCCGCCTTCGGCTTCAAGGGCCCGGACCAGCAGAAGAAGGCCGGCGTGCTCTCCGGTGGTGAGCGCAACCGGCTGAATCTGGCAATGACCCTGAAGCAGGGCGGCAACCTGCTGCTCCTCGACGAACCGACCAACGACCTGGACGTCGAAACGCTGTCCAGCCTGGAGAACGCGCTGCTGGAATTCCCCGGCTGCGCCGTGGTGGTCTCGCACGACCGCTGGTTCCTTGACCGGGTGGCCACCCACATCCTGGCCTACGAGGGCACCGAAGAAGAACCGGCGAACTGGTACTGGTTCGAGGGCAACTTCGATTCCTATGAGCAGAACAAGGTGGAGCGGCTGGGGCCCGATGCGGCCAAGCCGCACCGGGTGACGCACCGCCGCCTGACCCGCGACTGATGCGTAGGTCGTACATAGCTCCGTAGTCTTTCCAGACAGCGTGTGAGCGGCTCCCGGTTCCGGGGGCCGCTCGCTCCATTAGAGGCCCGGTACAGCGACATCGTCCGGTACCGGGCCTTTAGCACCTCAGCGCCGGTGCCGAAAGCCGCTTTGTCGGATCGTCGCCTCCTGTACACCGGACGGCAACCCGGCCGGCCCTGCTGCTTTACCGTTTGACCATAGCGTGGTGTGGTCATCGAGTCAGCGGTACAGAAAGAGCTACATTGACCACGCACGCTATGCCTTCCAATACTGTTCCCGCCGGTGTGCCGGCTCCCGTCGCGATCGGCGACGTGCAGGTCGGTGCCGGGCAGCCGGTCTACGTGATCGGCGAGATCGGGATCAACCACAACGGCGACATCGAGATCGC
>RJAE01000015.1 GCA_004000035.1 Arthrobacter sulfonylureivorans
CAATCCCTGACCCATCCGCCATGGTCCCAGCCGCCCGCCGCTCGGCCCCAGACTTTCGCGAGCATTTCCCAAATGAGGCACGCGCCCCGTTTCGCGAGCACATTAGATGAGTCTCGTCGCCCTCTTGCCTATCTAGGCCTATCTGCCCCAAAATGGCGCCTAGCCGCGCGCGTCCCACGAACTGGACACCTCAGTTCCGGCCGCACGGTGTTTGGGGGAAGGACGGTGCGCCATGCGTACCTGCCGTTTTTTGATCATCCTGGCTACTGTCCTGGGTCTCGTCACCGCCGGGTTCATGCCCAGCGCCCAGGCCGCCATTCATTGGACCCAGAGCGAGGCGCGGGGGCCCAACCACACCAGCCGCGTGGTGCTGAGCTACGACGACTGTCCCAAGACCCTGACCTCCTTCAAGAAGGTCATCAAACACGCCAAAAAGAAGAACATTGGACTCGTCATCGCACCCACCGGCGGGTGTTTGCAGAAGTACAAGAAGAAGTACGACGTCGACCTGGCGAAGCTGGCCCGCTCGTACGGCCAGTACGTCATTAACCACAGCATTAACCACCGCGGGGACATGAAAAAGCTCAGCTGCGCTGCCGTGGCCCGCGAACTGCGTGCTCCGGGTGTGGTGACCAATTACGGCCGCCCGCCGTTTGGCCGGATCGATGATTCGGTCCGCTGCGGCTACCGAAAGGCCGGCATGAAGCCGTGGCTGTGGACCAGAGGCAGCTATGACACCACGGGCAAGTCAAAAGCGCAGGTGGTCTCCACCGTGGCGAAGGTAGCCACCAAGGGCGGCACCATTTTGATGCATATGCAGTGGAACGGCTTCAACCCGGATGCCATCAGCAAGATCAAATCCAAACTGGCCGACCGCGGCCTCAAGGTATGCCGGGCTTACCGCGGCAAGGACAACAAAGGCTCAGTCATCACCAGTCCTGTGAAGCTGCCGTCAAAGCTGCCCTGCTAGCTGGCGCGGGCGTGGTAGTTCTCGTCCACGTATTCCGCCGTCACCAGGATCGGCAGATGGTCCGACTGGCCGCGCGGCAGTGTTTCCACGCTCTGGATATCCAGCCCCAGCGACGTGGCGAAATCGAAGTGGCCGCGGAAGAGCTTGTAGCGCGTGTAGGTCCTGCGGTTGCTCAACGTCAGCGCGTAGCCGGATTCCTTCAAATGCTCAACCAGGCTCTTCGTAAAGAACGGGTAGTTGAAATCTCCCACCATCAACGTCATTTGCAGGCCGTCGCCGCCCATGCCCAGCAGCGCCTCGTGACCGGCCTTGATCTGGTGCCGGCGCAGGGAGTTGGTAGCCGTCAGAGGTGCGGCGTGGAAGTCGCCGATAACGACTTCGTGCTTGGTTTCGTTGTCCACCATTTTGACTCCGAGCAGCCGCTCATGAGCCGGCGCAAGCACATAATCGTGCAGCGATTTCTTCAGTTCAAAGGTGTTGGTATCGACCGCGGAGAATCTTTTTTCGTCGTAATAGACGGCCAGGCCGAGCCTGTTTCCCTTGGTCGAATCGGCCAACTGCAGATGGCCGAGCCTGTCCGGGAGCTTCTCGGTGTCTGCTTCCTGCAGGCACATGACGTCTACATCGTAGCGATCGGTCAGGTCTTCGAGTTCCGCGCTCGCACTGTGCTTCCGGAGGTTGTAGCTAATAGCTTTCAACAAGGGATCACCCTTCCAAGGCGGCGGTAGTTGTTGCCTGCGGCCCATCCTACCGAGCCAATCTGGGTGATCCACACAGCCTCCGTCCGCCGGCGTCATGAAGGCGGCGCGTTCAGACCGTCCGGGTTCGAAACTAAGATCGCTAGTTTCGATGCTTACAGAGCCGCTAGAAATTACGACGGCGGCGCGTACGATTCCCGCTCTCGGCCACGATCCACCCACTTGCCAAGTCGACGACGCCCCTTGTTGTCCCGGCCATTTGGAAAAGCTGCCTCGCGAATCTTAGATGTCGCGTTTCACCACACTGTCCCTGCCGGGTTGTATGGTCGTGCTGACGCACGAGCGAATCTATGGGGGGACCATGCAGCAGGGATACTTTGCGGTAATCGACACCGAGACGACGGGCTTGTTTCCGGGTGGCCACGACCGAATAGCCGAAATCGCCATTGTCACACTGGATCGACGCGGAGTCGTCGTTGACCGGTGGGAGACGCTCATCAATCCGGGCAGGGATTTGGGCAAGCAGTCCTTACATAAGATCCAGGCGCGGGACATCTTGGAAGCACCAACGTTTGCCGATATTGCAGACGAGATTTCCTGGCGCCTCTCTGGGACAGTCGTCACCGCGCACAATCTCTCTTTCGACGCACGGTTCCTTGACGCCGAATTCCGCCGCGCCGGCCAACCATTGCCGGACTTCTACTTCCCACGCGGTTTATGCACGATGCGGATGGCCCACGAATATCTTCCCGGTGCCGGCAGGTCTTTGCAGGACTGCTGCGATTCCTTCGGCATTGCGCTGGAGAACGCTCACTGCGCCGGTGACGATGCCGAAGCAACAGCGGTGTTGTTGTCCCGATATATGGAGCTGGACGCCCAGCTCAGCGACTGGGACATTCTGCTCAACGAGGCCACTTCCACCGGATGGCGCCATGATCCTCCTGCGCAGCTGTTCCCACCGGCGATGAGGTCCACTGGAGCCAGGGAAGGACAGCACTTCCTAGAACGCATTGTCGTTTCGATGCCTGAATACACCGGTCCGGCTGAACACGAGGAGTACCTTGCTCTGCTCGACCGCGCCCTGCTGGACAGCTATCTCTCTGCCCACGAGGAAGCACTGCTCGTCCAGACAGCAAACGAACTGGGGATCAGCCGATCACAGGCCGCCATTCTGCATGCTCAGTACTTCAATGAAGTGGTCGCGGCAGCGTGGTCGGACGGAGTCCTCACCGTCGACGAGATGCAGGACCTCGAGAAGATCGCCGTGCTCCTGCAGGTGAGCCCCGACGCGCTGGAGGCCGCCCGGCAGCCGCGCGAGGTTCGTGTTCCGTCAGGGCCGGGTAATGCTGACAAGGAATCTGACTCGAGCTTCAGGAGTCCGCTTCAGCCCGGCGATATGGTCGTGCTGACAGGAGATATGTCAAAGCCACGGGACGATATCGAGGGTCATCTGCGGGATGCGGGATACGTCCCGCACCGCGCCGTCACCAAGAAGGTCAAGCTGTTGGTCGCGGCCGATCCGGATTCCCTCTCCGGCAAGGCCCGAAAAGCCAGGGACTACGGCATCCCCGTCGTCGGGGAGGACTACTTGTGGCGGGCGCTTGCAAACGTCCCCGACCACAACGCCAATCTCGCCACTCGCTGACCGTTGCCCGGCACCGGATCCCCGTCCGGCCGCCGGAAAATGATTCCATCAACCCCTAGCACTCCCTCCGGATATAGGTAAAGCTGAAGCGAGGGGAATCAGGGCCCTGCCCACCCGGACCCACGCTGTTCTTCTCAAGCGGGCGGCCGGGACGGCCAGGACCCGATCCGCTCCTGCTTCCGGTATGGGACCGGATGACAAACACAGAGAGGTGTTGTGAGATGACTGATTTGGCAAGCACACCGGGCCAAACCACCGAAGTCACTACGGGGCTCTACATTGGGGGTGAAGTCCGCGATACCGGCGAGACTTACCCCGTGGCGGATCCGGGCAAGCCGGATGTTGTGGTGGGATACGCCGCTGCCGCCTCCAAGCAGGATGTGTCCGACGCCGTAGCCGCCGCTAAGTCTGCCTTCCCGGCTTGGGCTTCCCTCGGCGCGAAAGAACGGGCGGCCCAGCTTGCTGCAGCGATCGAAGGCCTCGCGGATCTGCGGGACGAGGACGCGGCCATCCTGTCCCAAGAAAACGGAAAGATCCGGATGGAGGCCTGGATAGACGCCCTGGTCTTCGACATCCGCTTCCAGCTGGCCCTTTCCCTCGCCGACGAAGTGGATCAGGGCAAGGTCCTCGAACCGGCACCCGGCATTCCGGTGACCACCTCCGTGGCGTACCAGCCGCTGGGCGTGGTGACCGTCATCGTTCCCTTCAACTGGCCCATCGCCATCCTCGGTGCCTCGCTGCCGCACGCACTGCTGGCCGGCAACACAGCGATCGTGAAGCCGCCGCCCACCACGCCGCTGGCGATCACCCGGGTGGTGCAGCGTGTGGCGGAGAAGCTGCCGCCGGGCGTGCTGAACATCGTCACCGGCCACGACAGCGAGATGGGCGGCCTGATCCAGAACGACGACGTGGCGAAGGTCTGCTTCACCGGCAGCGTTGGCGGCGGCAAGAAAATGATGGAGATGGCCTCCAAGTCCCTGACCCGCGTCACGCTTGAACTCGGCGGCAACGACCCGGCGGTCTTCCTCGACGACGCCATTCTGGACGACACGCACTTGGACCGGCTGTATGCGGCAATCTTCGATACCACCGGGCAGATCTGCATGAACGCCAAGCGCGTCTACGTGCACCGCTCGCGGATGGACGAACTGGTGGCAGGGCTGTCCGCCCGGTTGGAGAAAGCCGTCATCGGTTACGGACTGGATGAGGGCACCACCATGGGCCCGCTGCACCAGCCCGCCCAGAAGACGTTCGTCGAAGAGCTCATCGCCGAGGCCAAGGCAGCCGGAGCGGACGTCCGCGAGTTCGGCGAGCTGCCCTCCGACCCCAAACTGCAGGGCGGCAACTTCCTGAAGCCGGCGCTGGTGGTGGACCCGGCGCCGGACCTCCGCGTGGTCACCCAGGAACAGTTCGGCCCGGTCATCCCGATCATCCCCTTTGATACCGAAGAGGAAGCGGTGGCCGCCGCGAACGACACCTGGGCAGGCCTCTGCGGTTCCGTGTGGACCGCGGACAAGGACAAGGCCAACGCAATTGCGGCGCAGCTGGTCTGCGGCTACGTCTGGGTCAACGACCACGGCGCCACCCGGCTTGACCTGCGGGCACCGTTCGGCGGCATGAAGCACTCCGGCTTCGGCCGCGAGCAGGGCATCGAAGGCGTCCGGGCGTTCCAGGACACCCGGTCCATCGCGCACCTGGATGAAGCAGCGGCGGCCGCGGGCCACTAACAACAACAACCACGCGTGGCCAGCCTTTCCTCGGGCTGGTCACGTGCCGTTTCGACCGTGCGGCCGGCCAGTCGACCTCAGCGTGTCGGTCTCCGCCGGAGAAGCGGGCGCCACATTGAGGCATCCTGCCCAAGGACAGCTGACGGATCCGGCACCCGGTTGTGCACGCGGCCTGAAGCCATCGCCGGACGAGCGCAAGGCGTCCTGCGCCTCACCGGGGGAATGTGGCGCGGGCTATACCGCCGGCCAGCCACACCCCGCTAAAGTCCGGCTCAGACCGCCTGCGCCGTCCGCCAGCCGCCGCGGTATTCGTTCCGGGCGGTGACCGAGTACGGTGCCGGGCTCACCACCGCGCGGACCTCCAGCTGCTGGTGTGGCTCCACGGTGGTCTTGCGCGTGCCGCCGTCGGGCTCGCCCCACACCACCTTCACCTCGGTGCCGATTTCCACGTCCGGGTTGACGGTGGCCAGGGACAGCGCCCGCTTCTCGTTGGCGCTGTAGCCGGTGAACAGGGACAGGCCCACGTTCGTGCCGCCGGCGTCCACGATCGAGTCGTAGTTCGAGGACCCGTAGTTGGCGTTGGGCAGGTCGAAGTACTTGTACGGTGTGCCCTCGGTGTCGAACAGCGAGGCGAAGATCTTGGTCAAGTCCTGAGCGTTCCAGGCCAGCGTGACCTTCTTGCGCTGCGCGGCCGGGTCGATCTTCTCGAGGGCCTCGCGGCCGATGAAGTCGTGGTCGAACTTGACGAAGGAGCCGTAGCCGAGCTCCCACGGGTTCAGGTAGTAGTCCTCAATCTTGTCCGAGACGAAGCTCCCGGCCACGGCGTTGACCGCCTCATAGCTGTCCGCGCCGAGCCATTCCCGGTAGGGCCGCAGCTCCTCCCCCGAGTAGATGGCCGGCAGCGGCGACGGGATCCAGCCGGATTCCAGTGTGTTGGACGAATACGCCCGGGCGCCGACGGCCAGCATGCCGAACTCCTGCCCGGCGACCAGGATGGCCTCCCGGACCCGGTCGTAGGATTCATACGGTCCCCACAGTTCCAGCCCCGGGGCCCCGGCCATGCCGTGGCGCAGCGTGCGCACCTGCGCCCCGGCTACCTGCATGTGGTCCATGCTGAAGAATTTCAGCTGCTCCACCGGACCGCCGTTGATCTTCTCGATGATCTGCCAGGCGTTCGGGCCCTGGATCTGGAAGCGCCAGTACTTGCGCTGCACCGGCTTGCCCATCGGCCGCGACGGCGACCGGCGGTCCACCTCCAGCTCCACGTCGTACCCGCCGGTTTCCCCGTGGTAGAGCAGCCAGTTGGCGGCCGGCGAGCGGCCCACGTAGACGAACTGGTCCTCGGCCTCGTGGAACAGGATGCCGTCGCCGATCACGTGCCCGGACGGCGTCGTCGGCACGTATTGCTTGGCCTTGTTGACGGGGAAGTTGGCCACCGAGTTGATCGCGGTGTCGGAGATCAGTTTCAGCGCGTCCGGACCCTTGATGAACAGGTTGTCCATGTGGTGTGTCTGGTCGTACAGCACCGCGGTATCCCGCCAGGCCCGGACCTCGCTGCGCCAGTTGGTGAACTCCGGTGCAACGACCGGATAGATGTAGGCGCCCAGCTGCGAGTTCCGCAGCATCTCTACGGTGTTGCCGGCCTGGTCCAGGACCTGCTGCAGGTTCTGTGCACTCATGATTCCCCTATCCCCGCCGGCCGCGGCCGGCGTATCTTCTCCCATGCTCCGTTCCCTTCAGGCATGCTGTTCGATGGCGGGTGGCAGGGGAACCGGCGTGTGTCAGCTGCCGGACTCCTCGGCTGCCCGCATGATGGCAGTGGCAACGCTCTTCAGGTGCTTCTCCATGGCTGCTGCGGCCCGCTCCGGGTCCTTGGCGCAGACGGCGTCCACAATCTCCAAGTGTTCGGGCAGGGAGACGGTGGGCCGCCCCGGCTGCATGGCCAGCCGGAACTGGAAACGGACGCTCTGGCCGCGCAGCCGCGCGATCAGGGCTGCCGCCGTGTTGTGCCCGCCCAGTTCAATGACCCGGCGGTGCAGCGTTTTATTGCAGTCCGAGTACTTCAGCAGGTCCCCGGTTTCCACGGCCTCGCTCATGGTCCGGCCGAGCGCCTGAAGTTCCTGCACGTCCTCGTCGGTGACGTGTTTTGCTGCCTTCGCGGCGCAGATGGCCTCCAGCGCGGCGCGGACTTCGGTGATCTCCACGGCTTCCTCTACCGAAACTGCCCGGACCCGGGCGCCCCGGTTTTGGATCCGTTCCACCAGCCCCTCCAGCGTCAGTTCCGCCAGCGCGGCCCGGACGGTGGCGCGGCTGGCGTTGAACTCGGCGCAGATGTCCGCCTCCACCAACCGTTGGTTGGGGACCAGTTCGCCCCGGTCAATAGCCTTCTTCAGCCCGGCGACGACGGCGGAGGAGTCGGTGGACTTCGGGACGGCGGTTGGGGTGGTGCTCACGGGAGGCTGCTCCATGCTGGATAGTGTGCTGACAAAGTTGTTGCCAATAACCTAGCCCACCCGGACTCAGCGCTCGTCCGGTACATCGATCGGCGGCGTGCCGTGGGTATGGAAGGTGGAGATGGTCTGCATCCCCCAGGCCTGGCCCTTCTTGCGTTCCGCCTCGCTCCACACCACCGGCTCCCAGTCCGGTGCCAGCAGTAGCCGCGCCCCGGCGTTGGCGAACTCAATGCGGTTGCCGCCCGGCTCGTAGACGTAGAGGAAAAACGTCTGGTTGATGGTGTGCTTGTGCGGCCCGGACTCGATGTGGATCCCGTTTTCCAGGAAGATGTCCGCGGCCTTGAGGATGTCTTCCCGGGTATCCGGCGCGAAGGCGATGTGGTGCAGCCGGCCTGAGGCGCCCAAATTGTCCGCGGAGTAGACCAGGTCGTAGGACTTCTGGCCGAACCGGAACCAGTGCGCCGCGGTGCGTCCGTTGTCCAGCCGGATCAGTTCGCTGTCCTTCAGCCCCAGCACCTCGGCGGAGAACGTGGCGTTCTCCTCCACGTTGGCCGCCAGGTAGTTGATGTGGTCCAGCCGGCGCGCGTTGACCCCGTGGCCGGGGAAGCGGGAGGCCTGGTTCTTCAGCGCCGGCTTGTCGTCCGAGGCCTGGTACCACTCGGTCTCGTAGTAGACGGACATCGGGTGCCCGTCGGGATCGGTGAAGTGGAACGATGGTCCGACGCCGAATTCGCCGTCCCGCCACTCCCCGCCGAGTCCGGCCTCCTGGATCGAGCCGACCAGCCGTTCCAGCGCCTCTGGCGACGCCGCCCGGTGGGCGACGAGTCCCACGCCGGAGGCCGCGCGCGGGGTGAGCTTGATGCTCCAGTTCTCGTAATCGTCCCAGGTGCGGAGGAAGACCGATTCGCCGGCGCGGCCGACCTCCCGCATGGCCAGCAGGTCGTTGAAGAACCAGTAGCTCTCGTCGAATTTATCCGTAAAGAGCTCGATGTTGCCGAGATGGGCGATATCGCCGTGGTGGGGTTTCATGCTCATCCTTCAAATGGTTGCGGGTGGGTGTTCACGGGGAAAGACGGTGCCGTCGAACAGCTTCCGCGCCGTCCGCAGCACCGTGGAGGACCTGGTGGTGAGGCCGGCTGGACCCTGTTCCAGTTCCGCGCCCACGTCCAGGTAGCCGGTGGGATGCTCCAGCCGCAGCGGCCCGCCGTCCGCGGGCAACTGCGCCAGTTCATGTCCGACGGCGTCCGGCAGCTGGATGCCGGCCGCCACCGTGGTGCCGCCGAGCACGCCGATGGAGGTGTGGCAGCGCACCGGCAGGAAGCTGCGGGTGGTCACCGTCCCGCCGTGGCGCGGTGGAGCGAGCAGCACCAGCTTGGGCACCGTCTTGCCGGAGACGTCGCCCATGCCCATCAGCTCCGCGGCTGCCAGCCTGATCCGGGCCAGCCGGCCGGCCAGCTCGGCGTTGGCCTCCAGCTCGGCCGGACTCTCGGTGCCGCTGACACCCAGGTCGGAGGCCCGCATAAGCACCGACGGCATGCCGTTGTCCACGCAGGTGACTTCGACGCCGTCCACCACATCCGTGGTGTTGCCGGTGGGCAGCAGGGCTCCGGTCGAGGAACCGGCGGTGTCCGCGAAGTCCAGGGTGACGGGGGCTGCCGTGCCGGGCACGCCGTCGATGGCCGCGCCGCCGCGGTAGTCCACGCGGCCGCCGGGGGTCGCGAAAGTAGCCGTGGCAATGCTGTCCGAATTCACCATCCGGATGCGCACCGCCGTCGTGCTTTCCTGCGCCGGGACCAGGCCGCGCTCGACGGCGAAGGGGCCGATGCCGGCGAGGATGTTGCCGCAGTTCTGGCTGTCCGAGACCGTGGGTTCGTCGACGGCCACCTGCAGGAACAGGTAGTCCACGTCGGCGGTGCCGTCGGCCGACGGCGAGACCACCGCCACCTTGCTGGTCAGCGGGTGTGCCCCGCCGATGCCGTCGATCTGGCGGGGATCCGGGCTGCCCATGATGCGCAGCAGGAAGTCGTCCCGCTCGGCCGGGTCGGGCGGCAGGTCGTCGGCCAGGAAGTAGGCGCCCTTGGAGGTGCCGCCGCGCATCAGCAGGCAGCGCACGCCGTCGTCGTAGTTCCGGGCCCCGCCGGGGTCCTGCCCCGCGTCCGGAAGCCGGGCGCCGCCGTCGTGCTCAGCCGTCATAGTCCTCAGCCGCCACATACTGCACCCCGAGCTTTTCCAGCAGCGGCCGCAGGCCGTAGTAGTCCAGGCCCAGCGTGCCCTCCTGGAACAGGGAGCGGGTCTTCGCTTCCTTGGCCTCGCGCGCCTCCGATGCCTCGATCGCGGCCGGGACGTCCAGCCGCGGCACGCAGACCACGCCGTCGTCGTCGGCCAGCACCACGTCGCCGGGCCGCACCGTGATCCGGCCCAGGGTGATGGGCACGTTGACCGCGCCCGCGGTGGCCTTCACCGTGCCCTGCGCGTGCACGGCCGCAGACCAGGCCGGGAAGCCCATCGCCTGAAGTTCGGCGACGTCGCGGATCCCGGTGCTGGTGACCACGCCGCGCACACCGCGGTGCTGCAGGGCGGTGGCGAACAGCTCGCCGAACAGCCCGTCGGTGCACTCGGAAGTGGTGGTGACCACCAGCATGTCGCCGGGCCGGCATTGCTCGATGGCCGCGTGGATCATCAGGTTGTCGCCGGGCCAGCAGAGCACCGTCACGGCGGTGCCGGCCACCCGGGCGCCGGACTGGATGGGCCGGAACTGCGGGCCGGCCAGGCCGGTGCGGCCCATCGCCTCGTGCACCGTGGCCACGCCGAAGCCGGCGAGCGCGTCGACGTCGGCCAGCTCGGCCCGCGGCGGATTGGTGACAATGACGTTTTTCATGCCAGCGTGGTGGTCACTTGCGGGTAGTAGCGCATGTAGGCCTCGCCCTTGGTGTCGGTGGTGAAGCCGAGGTTGGGGCCGGCGTTGCGCTTGACCTGCACGCCGCGGCGGGTGGCCAGGTCCGTGTAGTAGTCCCACATGTGCTGCTGCGCCGCCAGGCACTCCATCGCCTTGCGCTTGGCGGCGAAGGCCTCGGTGATGTCCAGCAGCACGTTCGGCTTGAAGTCGCACTGTTCGGGCTGGTGCGGTTCGAAAAAGAACACCGGCGGCGCGCCCAGCGGATCGCCCGGCGCGTCGTAGCCGAGGGCCTGCGCCAGCACGCGCGCGTCCAGCGCCATCCGGGCGGCGGCCGGGTGGTCCCCGTTGTAGGGGTCGACCAGCGGATGGGTCAGCACCACCGTGGGGTTGACCTCGCGGTAAATCTGCACCAGCTGGTCCACGAGTTCGCGGGTGGGCACCAGCGGGTAGTCGCCGGCATCCAGGAACCGGACCTCCGCGCCGAGCGCCGCGGCCGCATTCTCTGCCTCCTCGCGGCGGATCGCCTTGATCTCCTCCAGCCCCTTGCCCTCGCGCCAGGCCTTGGCCGACTCGCCGCGTTCGCCATAGGACAGGCACACGACGACGGCGCGCTCCCCCCGCTGTGCCGCGGCGGCAATCGCTCCGCCCGCCCGCCAGACGAAGTCGCCGGCATGGGCGCTGACCACCAGCAGGGCCGGTTCGGTGTTGTTCACGGATTCTCCTTGTGCTCGGACTGTTCTGAGTGAAGTCAATCACTGAGAACCAGAATCGTCAACAATTCTGGTTCCAGTTGGGATGGGTGGTGGGAGCCCTGCCTCTGGGGCTCAATACGCGTCCCCGTTCAGGTAGCGGTCATGCTGGGGGACGGCGACAGCCGGAGGTCCGGGCCGACGGCCACTGCGCTGAGGCAGGGCGGACTCAGCCTCTGGTTGGGCGGGCGTACACTCGGCGCCACATTCACGCGGAAAGGCAAGCCTTGCTGCTGCTTGGTCTTGGACCCCCCGCCATTTGCAGGGCTTGGAGCCCCTCAACCATCACCGCCCCTTACGCTCCGCGGTCCAATGTGGCGCCGAGCGTACACCGCCGGGCGCTGCGTCCGCCCGAGACCGGGGATCAGGTGCCGTTCCGGCTCACTGTAGATTCCACTGAAACGGGGCAACCTGCCGGGACTGGTAGCACTTCCCATCCACCGGTGGCCCTTCCCACCGGCGGCCGACGCGACGATGATTTCGTGCATGGATGTTCCGTCATGAACAAGAGCCGGCTGGAAGCCTTCAGCGACGGCGTGCTGGCCATCATCATCACCATCATGGTGCTGGAACTTCATGTGCCCGAGGAACCCACCTGGCAGGCCCTGTTCCAACAGGCCCCCGGATTCTTCAGCTATCTCCTGAGCTTTGTCTACGTGGGCATCTACTGGAACAACCACCACCACATGCTCCACCTGGCCGGGAAAATCAACGGCACTGTCCTCTGGGCAAACCTGCACCTGCTCTTCTGGCTGTCCCTGTTCCCGTTTACCACCCGGTGGATGGACGAAACGGGCTTCGTTACCGTGCCGGTCCTGGTCTACGGGTCGAATCTGCTGCTGGCCGCCATCGCCTACTACATTCTGGAAACCTGCCTTATCCGGCAGCAGGGCCACGACGGCGCGCTGGCGCAGGCGTTGGGCCGGGACTGGAAAGCAAAGATCTCCCCTGCCATCTACGTTTTCGGTATCGCGGCGGCGTTGCTGCAGCCGCTGGTGAGCATCGCGGCCTACACGGTTGTGGCGGCCCTGTGGCTGATTCCGGACCGGAGGGTGGAGCGCTTCCTAGCCCGGCAGGAGCAAGAGGACTGAGACACCGCCGCATGGCGCGGGCAAAGGCCCGGTACTCTGCGGCAACCTGCGGCCCTCGGACGAGTTTCCGCGTCGCAGCAGCCGAATCCGGGCCCGCCCCGGCGCCCGGGTTACTGAGTCCGTTCAGCTCCGCCTTGGACCGGGTGCCCTCACCGCTGGTCGAGGCGCAGGGGGTGGTCTTCGGGAACCTGCACCAGCACAAGCCGGGTGCCGTCCGGGTCTGCGATCCAGCCTTCGATCAGCCCCCATGGTTCGGCCCGTGCTTCGCGTTCAATGACCGCGCCGAGGCCGGCCAACCGCTCCAGCTCCGCTTCCACGTTGCGTACCTGCAGCCACAGAACCAAGGACGACGGCGTTCCCGCCTTCCGTGCGCCGGATACCTCCAAGAGACCATTGCCCAGGAAGAAGACCATGCCCACATGCTCGCCGTCGCCGAACTGGCGGTAGACGCCCAGTTGCAGCACATCACGGTAGAACGTCAGCGTCGCGGCCAGGTCTGTGGGGCGCAGCAGTACCCGGCTGGAGAGGATTTCCACGCCCCTATCCTCGCCGCGGCACCTCGCGACGGCAAGGAGAGCGGCGTCATGCGGCTGCCGCGTACCGCCAGAAGTCCCGCATCATGGCCGGCGGACTCGGCGAAGTCATCTCCACTTGGCTCAACTGGATTGTCACCGTTTGCGTGGATGGTACGACGTGCGCGGCCGTCCCGGTACCGCCGCTCCAGCCATAACGCCCCGGCGAATTCCAAGTATCAATAGCTGCCACGTCCACCGAGCCGCCGTATCCCCAGCCCTGGCCTTCGAGGAACAAGGTGCCGGCGGCCCGCTGGGCTGCGGTCAACTGATCGGTGGTCATCTGCCGCACGGATTCGGCGGAGAGAAGGCGCCGGCCGCCGGCGTAGCCGCCGGCGAGCAGCATCCGGCCGAACGCCAGCAAATCGTCAGCGGTGGAGACCAGCCCGGCCGCGCCGGAGGGAAACGCCGGCGCCGAACTCCACTCGCCGCCGGGTGCGTCCACCAGCTCCAGACCGCCGTCCTGACGTGGCTGGTAGTAGCTGGTGAACCGGCCCAGCTTTGCGGCAGGCACCTCGAAGCCGGTATCCGCCATGCGTAGCGGTTCAAACAGCCTTTCGGTCAGGAACTCCGGGAAAGAACTGCCCGAAACCCGGGAGACCAGCACACCCTGGATGTCCGAGCAGGTGTTGTAGAGCCAGGCTTCGCCGGGCTGATGGAGCAGCGGGATGCGCGCCAAAGCAGTCATCCAGTCATCCGGCGCCGCGACCTGCTGCGGCTGCGGCGGCCCTTGGTGCAGCTCGCTGAACAACAGCGCCACCGCCGGCAGGGAGAAATCGGGCGCAAACCCGTACCCGGCACGGGAGCTGAGCACATCGTGGACGGTGATCGCCCGTGCGGCCGGAACCACGTCATCGACATTGCTCTGCGGCGTCCGCACCACCTGCGGCGACTCCAATTCCGGAAGCCAGCGCGCCACCGGATCCTCGAGCCGCAGCCGGCCGTCGTCGAGCAGCATCAAGACCGCCGCCGCGGTAATGGGCTTGGTCACGGACGCTATGCGGAAGATCGAGTCGCGGGACATCGGCGAAACACCCTCGACGTCGGACGTTCCCAGCGCCTCAACCTCCAGCCGGTCGGCGCTGGCAACCAAGGCCACCACCCCGGGCAACGCGGCCCCGTTCACCTGCGGTTCAAGAACGTCTTTCAATCCGCTCATCGCCCTGCCTTCCCGCCATCGGAGTTGCGAGGGAGTCTACGCGAACCGCCTTGCACGCTCTCCGGCTGTCCGCGCATCGGGCTGCCGACACAAGCACCGCTGGGTTTCCATTGCCGCCGCGGTCGGCCCCGAGTAGGCTCGCGCTTGTCTCTAGCACGCGTTGTCTCCCCGCACCCCTCTGACAGGAGCTTCCCATGCCCAAGCCCACCTTCAGCCCCGGCGCACCCTGCTGGGTAGACCTGATGACCTCCGATCCGGAGAAGGCCAAGCAGTTCTACACCGAACTTTTCGGCTGGACCTACGAGGTCGGGGACCAGGAAAAATACGGCGGCTACACCACGGCGTTGAAAGACGGCCAGGCCGTGGCCGGCATCATGCAGAGCCAGGACTCCGGCTTCCCGGACGTCTGGAGCACCTACCTGCGGGTGGAGGACATTGACGCCGCCACCCGGGCAGCCGAGGCCCACGGCGGCCAGGTCTTCATGCAGCCAATGGACGTTCCGGAGCAGGGCAAGATGGCCATGATCGGCGATGCCGGCGGAGCCTCCGTGGGCCTGTGGGAGTTCGCCGGGCACACCGGCTACCAACTGGCGGCCGAACCCGGATCCCCCGCTTGGCACGAACTCTTCACCCGTGACTACCCCGCCACCGTGAAGTTCTACCAGGACGTCTTCGGCTGGGAAACCGAGGTCATGAGCGACACGGACGAATTCCGCTACACCACCCTCGGCTCGGGCGAGAACGCCGCCGCCGGCATCATGGACGCCACCGCCTGGCTGCCGGAAGGCGTCCCGGCCCACTGGCGCGTCTACTTCGCCGTGGCGAACACCGACGCCGCCGTCGAAAAAGCCACCGCCCTGGGCGGCAGCGTGGTCCAACCCGCCGAGGACACACCCTTCGGCCGCATGGCCACCCTGACCGACCCCACCGGCACCACGTTCCTGGTCGCGCAGGAACTGCCGCAGCAGTAATCCGGCCATCCACCCAGCCGGGCACTGCTGCCCCTTACGGCCACTGCGTTTAATAACGACGGCGTTTAATTGCGACGGCGGTGCCCGGCCACCGATTGCCGCCCGCCTTGGCGGAAATCTTCAAGACCGGACGCCGGCCGCGCACCTAGCTTGGAGGCATGATGACTAACACCACCCAGCCAGCCCACGGCGAACACACCGACCGCGGAGTCCCGCACGGCATGACGTCCTTGACCCCGTTCATTGCGCTCACGGACGCTGCGGGCGCCATCGACTTCTACACCCGTGTCCTCGGGGCCAAACTGCTGGACCGGACCGACATGCCTGGCCCGGATGGCAGCCCCGTCGTCGTCCACGCGACGCTCGATTTCGGCAACGGCTGCCTGCAGTTGGGCGAGGTCAATCCGGCCTACCATCTGGTCAGCCCGCCCGAGGGCGACGACGACTGCTACTCGCTGGGCCTCTACGTGCCGGACGTGGACGCCGCGGTGGAGCGTGCCGTGGCTGCCGGCGCCAGCGTGCGCGAGGACGTGAACACCTTCGTGTCCGGCGACCGGTACGGCAGCATCCGCGATCCCTTCGGCGTCCGCTGGTCCATCATGACCCGGGTAGAGGACCTGTCGCCGGAAGAGAGCAACCGTCGCGTGGCCGAATGGGCGGAGTCGATGGCGGCCGGAGAGGCCTAACTCTGCGTCACGCTTTATCTCCCGGCGAGCCGGGGTACCGGCGCGGCGTAAAGCCCAGCACCAGACGGAACTCCCGCGTCAAGTGCGCCTGGTCTGAAAAACCAAGCTCAGCAGCCAGTCCAGCGAGGTCGGTGGCAGGCTCGGCCCGGATGCGCTCGGCGGCGTCCTGCAACCGACGGCGGCGCAACATCAGCACAGGGGACATCCCCACGTAGCGGGAGGCCAGCCGCTGCAGGCTGCGCTCGGACAAGTGCAGCGTTCTGGCCAGTTGCGGCGTTGAGCGGATGTCGCCCTCGTCGATCAGGTCCGCCATCTGGTTCGCGAGGGCGGCGTCGCCGGACATCCCATCCTCGGACCGTTGGGCCGCGAGCGCGTGTACATGGTCCTGAAGCAGCTCGGCGGCGCGGGCACGATACGCAGCAACGCCATCGGCCGTCCCGGGATCTGCGGGTCCGAAACCGTCCGTGACCCCAGGCCTTCCCATCACTTCGCAGATCGACCGGTGCAGGGCAGCCGCCTCTACCGGAGCTTCCGCATCCAACAGCTCCGCGGGCCGTTCGGTGAACAACCGCACGCCGGCGGGCTTCAGTAACGCACCAACCGCCCACCCGCGGCCGGTCAGCACCTTCGTGGACGCCCGGCTAGTCGGCCCATAGATCGCGACGCCGTCGGGCTCCACCACCACATTGCTGGCCGGATAGCCAAGCACCAGTTGGTCAGCCTGCTCCCCCGCCGCCAGCTCCCACTCCGGGATCCATACCTGGCGCACAAACGCAGCCACCTCCGCCCGCGCCGAAAACCTCGTCACCACGGACCCGGTACCCGGCGTCAGGTGCCCCTTCGTCGTCGGCCTCACACTCATGCTGCGATCGTAGTCCGGCCCGCACTCCGTCCTGCGGAAACAATCTCAGCGCGCCTGCACAACCGGCAAGCATTGCTGGAACAGTCCGAATCACCTCAGCCCGCCCGCTTGCCCGGATTAGCTGGTAATTCTTGAATCGACCCTCAGGAAAGGACCACCTTTGACAACCGTGAGCAACCCGGCCGAAGCCACCAAGGACGAGGCCGCGATTCCCTATCGCGGCTAACAGCCGTACGGCATGGTGGACGATCTGGTGGTCCCCGGCGCGCTGGATCTGGACGACGACGAGAAGTTCTGGGTGCCGCAGTCCAAGGACGTCTGCTTCAAGCCGCTGGTGCTCTCCGTCAGCCAGGGCTACTTCGTCAACATCCTCAAGGTGCGCAAGTCCGGCATCCTCTCCCGCCACCGCCACGCGGGCCCGGTGCACGCCATGGTGCTGCGAGGCCGCTGGCACTACCTCGAGCACGACTGGTGGGTGGAGCAGGGCGGCTACGCCTTCGAACCACCGGGAGACATCCACACCCTGGAAATCCCCGACGACGTGGAGGAAATGTGCACGCTTTTCCACGTCACCGGCGCCTACATCTACGTGGACCCGGACGGCAACCCCACCGGCGTCGAGGACGTCTTCACCAAGATCGCCAACGCCCGCGAACACTACGAGCGCGTCGGCCTGGGCGCCGGCTACGTCGACCGGTTCATCAAGTGAGGGACATCGGACCGACACCGCTGATGAAGGCAGACGCGTAAGCAAGAGGGCACGACGGCGGCCGCTCGCCTTCGGGAGGTGAGCGGCCGCCGTCGTTCTGGTTGGGTTACTTGTTCTGGTTGATCCGGATCATGTTGCCGGATGGGTCCCGGACGGCGCAGTCGCGCGGACCCCACGGCTGGTCCATGGGTTCCTGCAGGACTTCCGCCCCGAAGGAGACCAGCCGCTCGAAGAGGGCGTCCAGGTTGTCGGTGCTGAAGACGAGCATGGGTAGCACGCCCTTGACCAGCAGCTCTTGGAGTTGGTCGCCGTCGGCCTGCGAGCGCCCGGCGTGCGGTGCGGACAGCACCAGCTCCAGCTCCGGCTGGTCGGGGCTGCCCATGGTGATCCAGTGGAAGCCCTCATTGGCGACGTCGTTGCGGACTTCCAGCCCAAGGCCGTCCCGGTAGAACGGGATGGATTCCGCGGGGTCATTGACGGTGATGTTGCAGTACTGAAGTGAAATAGTCATGCGCCCAACCTACGCAGGGGCCGGCGCCGCCGCTTCTCGGATCCTGCTCGATCGCGGATCAATGGGCCGCGTCAACAGCTTCGCGATGCAGGGCGGCATCGCCTCGGCCGCCTCATGCTTGCGGCTGCGGTAGGAACTGGGGCTCTCGCCGGTGAGCTGGGTGAACCGGGTGCTGAAGGAACCTAGGGACGTGCTGCCCACTTCCATGCACGCATCGGTCACGCTCCACCCGGCGCGCAGCAGCGCCATGGCCCGCTCGATCCGCCGGGTCATCAGGTAGTTGTAGGGCGTTTCGCCGTACGTTGCTTTGAACCGGCGGGAGAAATGGGCCGGAGACATCAGCGCCTTGGCCGCCATGGTCGGCACATCCAGCGGCTGGGCGTAATCGCGGTCGATCAGGTCCCGCGCCCGCCGCAGATGGGCCAAGTTGGCCAGCTCCTCAGGATTCACAGCTCGAGGTTACCGCTCTACGGAACCTGCCGGAAGTTCTGACGCGGCTGCCTTGCATCCGCCGGCTTCCTTAAACCATTGCACTGCCACTTCGGTTGCGCCACGCTGATCACGTGGAACAGCGACCTGATCGCCAGCAGGCTGCCCGCGCGGCTGGCCCTGAAGCTTCCAATCCGAAGGCACGGGATGCGGCACGCCGCGCCGCAGTGCTGGCGCGCGAGTCGAGCGAGTTCGACCGTGGGCTCAGCTTCTACGACGTCATTTACGGATTCGCCATCACGCTTCTGGTCACCAACATCGATGCTCCCTCCGCGCAAGCCTGGCAAGACCCGCGCTTGCTGCTCGAATCCGGCGTCGTCCACCAACTCGCCGGCTTCGCCCTGAGCTTCGCGGTGATCGCCGTGTTCTGGCGTATCAACCTCCGGTTGATCCAACGGCTCTCCGCACTCGATTCGGCGACGACGACGGCTAACCTCCTGGCTGCTGCGTTCGTCATCCTGATTCCGTTCACCACGCAGGGAGTGAGTGACCCGGAGACGTCGTCGTTTGAACTGACGACTGTGCTGTACGCCGCGAACATCATTTTGGCGTCCTTGGCCCAGCTGCTGATGTATGAGATTGCCCGTCGGCACGGTCTCGAGATCGACCCGATGACGACTCGGCACCACGCAGCGTTCGTACTTGATTTCCTCGTTCCGCCCTTGGTTTTCGCGGTGTCAATACCCATCGCTTTGGCAGCCGGCGGCACGGCGGGAAAGATCACTTGGGCCTCGCTCATTGTGCTGGGACCTGTCTCGGGCCTCCTCGCCACCCGAGTCCAGCAATCAACAACAGGCCGCTAATCTGGCGCGGCCGGGGAAATTACCGGGCCTGAGGCCAAGATTGGGCCGCCGGCTCTGGGCTATTCCCGGAACCACAGCTAGCCTCTCCGTTACCGGCAGCTCGCGCGAGCTGCCGGTCCCGTTGTTCGTTGCCGTCCCATCCGGCTGCGATCGGGGATGAATCGCTCAACCTTTGGAGGACATGCAGTGAAGCACCAGCCCAAGAGCAGCACCAAGCAACTACCGGCCAAACCCAAGCGCTACCGCAGTCTGGCAGCGGCGGCCCTCGCCGTCGTCATTCCCTTCAGCGCCGCCACGCCGGTTCTTGCCGATGCCAACTTCCCCTCCACCGAGGGCAACACCAATATCTCCAGCATCCTGACCTACGACGACGTAGTGAAGGAGCTGCGGAAACTGGAGAAGACCAGCCGCTTTGGCGTTGACGCCTTCACGCTCGAAGAAGCGGGCACGCAGGTCAACAAGTCGGAACAGGGCCGCGATCTCTGGGTGGCCACGGTCGGCAACGGCGCCGAACACGTGTGGATCCAGGGACGCATCCATGGCAACGAGCCCTACGGCACCGATTCAATCCTCACGCTGCTGAAGGATCTAGGCACCAACGGTTCGTCGGACTACCAACTGCTGCGCGACAAGTTCACCTTCCACTTCATCCCGATGTACAACCCGGACGGCGCGGAGGCGAACATCCGCCACACCATCCTGTGGGACCAGGCCAACGGCCTGCCGGAGTTCGGCGCCAACGGACGTGAGCAGCGGATCGACCTGAACCGGGACTGGACACCCAACGGATTCGTGGCGAACGAATCGCTGGCCTTCTACGAATACTGGACCGATGTGAAACCGGCCTACGGCATCGACATCCACCACCAGGGGCTGAAGAAGGAATGGGGCACCGGTGACGATGTCACGCTGTCGCTGGGGATCTCGCTGGCTCCCGGCGGTCCGACCCTGCCGGGGATCAAGGACGGCGCCTACGACGAGTTGACCCGCCAGATGCACGTTTACGTGTACGACGAGTTGTCCAAGTACGGCTCCATCAACATGGACCGCTACCAGGTGGGCAACGGCCAGGAGATCGACATCAAGGGCGGCGTGGTCTCGGCGATGATGCTGGGCCTGGACTACCAGGGGATGAATCCGGAGGGGCACTCGAACCCGGTGGTCTTCTTCGAAACCTCCGGCAACACCTCGGACGGCAGCCTTGGCCAGAAGGCCCGCGGCAAGAGCATCAAGCAGAACCTGCTCGCCATGAAGGAACTGCTGCTGGGCCTGGCTACCGGCGAAGTCCAGCAGGAAGACGCCGACCGCTGGGAAGAGATCCCGCACCAGCCGGTCACCGGCTACAACACCGACTACGCGGGAACCATCCCGGTCCCGTAGCCAGGTGCACCGACAGCAGCGCCCCTGCCCGGCCGGGCAGGGGCGCTGCTGTCTGTGAGCTGAAGGGCTGCTACGCCTCGACGATGATGACCGTGACCACCGGCTTGCGGCGGAGGGCCCGGTCGGACCAGCGGATCAGGGCCTGGGCGATCGCCTTTTCGGCGTCCGGACCGGTCTTGTCCCCGCGGAGTTGCATCAGGGTCTTCTCCACGATGCCGGTGGCCTTTTCCAGCTCCTCCACGGCCGGGGCGAAGCCCACCGGGAAGAATTCCGGTTCTTCCTCCAGCCGGCCCGTGTCCGGGTTGACGATCAGCAGCGCGGTGACGGCGCCGTCCTCGGCCAGCCGGAGCCGGTCCTGCAGCGAGGCCTCGGTGGCCGCGCCAGGCACCATGTTCTCCACGTAGACGTAGTCGGCGGCGATCTGGCCAACAACCCGTGCTACGCCGTCCTTGAGGTCCACCACCATGCCGTCCTCGCCGATCAGCGCGCGCTTGGGCTCGACGCCGGTGCGGACCGCCAGCTCGGCGTTCGCCTTCAGGTGCCGGTGCTCGCCATGGACGGGCAGCACGTTCTTCGGGCGGACCAGGTTGTAGCAGTAGACCAGCTCGCCGGCCGAGGCGTGGCCGGAGACATGGACCTTCGCGTTGCCCTTGTGAACCACGTTGGCGCCGCGCTTGGTCAGGTCGTTGATCAGCCGGTAGATGGAGGATTCGTTGCCCGGCACCAGCGAGGACGCCAGCAGCACGGTGTCGCCCTCGGTCAGGTCAATCATGTGGTCGCCGCCGGCCATGCGGGCCAGCGCCGCCATCGGCTCGCCTTGCGAGCCGGTGCAGATCAGCACGGCCTTGGTGGGCGCCAGCTTCTCCAGCTCCTTGAAGTCCACCAGCACACCGCGCGGGATGTTCAGGTAGCCGAGCTCGCGCGCCGTCGTCATGTTGCGCACCATGGACCGGCCCACGAAAGCGACCTTGCGACCGTACTTGTGTGCCACGTCGATGACCTGCTGGATGCGGTGCACGTGGCTGGCGAAACTGGAGACGATCACGCGGCGCGGGGCGGTGCGCATGACCGTATCGATTGCCGGCACCAGATCGGCCTCGGCAGCGAGGAAACCGGGAACCTCGGCGTTGGTGGAATCCGGCAGGAACAGGTCCACGCCCTCGTCGCCCAGCCGCGCGAACCCGGCCAGGTCGGTGATCCGGCGGTCCAGCGGGAACTGATCCATCTTGAAGTCGCCGGTGGCCAGCACCAGGCCGGCGCCGGTGCGGATGGCAACGGCCAGTCCGTCCGGGATGGAGTGGTTGACAGCCAGGAACTCCAGGTCGAACGGGCCGAACTTCTTCCGGTCGCCCTCCTTGACCTGCACCATTTTGGCGTTGAGGCGGTGTTCCTGCAGCTTGGTCTTCACGAACGCCAGCGTCAGCTTCGCGGAGATCACGGGGATGTCCGGCCGTTCCTTCAGCAGGTAGGGCACTCCGCCAATGTGGTCCTCGTGCCCGTGGGTCAGAACAATGCCGACCACGTCGTTGATACGGCTGCGGATGTAGGAGAAGTCGGGCAGGATCAGGTCCACACCCGGGTGGTGCTCTTCCGGGAACAACACGCCGCAGTCCAGAATCAGCAGTTTGCCGCCGAACTCGAACACCGTCATGTTCCGGCCGATCTCGCCCAGTCCGCCCAGCGGAACAATGCGCAAGGCGCCCTTGGCAAGTTTGGGAGGAGTCTGCAGGGTCTTGGCGTTCATATGTTCCGATCTCTGTGGTGCTATTTATTTGCGGGCTACGACGCCCTACGCCGGAGTTGCCGGCACTGAAGTCTTAGTTGGCCGACACACCCAAGGCGCTTCGACGGCGTTCCGCGCAACACTGCGGACGGAAAGCATACTTGCCCTGACTTTACCATCGTGAGCGGGATGGCATCGCCGGAATCTGTCGGGCGTCTCCTTCACGAAAGGGCAAAGGCGGGCACGCGCGCTGTGCACGTGCCCGCCTTTGGTGGGCCGGTTTCAGGGCATGACGTCGCCGCTGTTGGGGCCAAGCGTCTGACCCATGTAGAGATCGCCGCCAGGCGACGAGGCGAGGAGCAGGGCCGTGGGTGCTACTTCTTCTGCGGTGCCGAAGCGTCCAAGCGGTAGCTCTGCTTGCTTTTCGGCCCGCCATTCATCGCTGAGATCGCCCAGCAGCGGAGTGACAATCGGACCCGGCGCGATCGCGTTGACCAGGACGTTGTGCTCCGCGAGCTCCCGTGCCATCGACTTGGTCATGCCGATCACCCCGGCCTTGGCCGCAGCGTAATGTGCCAGGCCGGTGCCACCCTTCAGCCCGATCTGGGATGCGATGTTGATGATCCGGCCCCAGCCCTGCTGGATCATGTACGGCGCCACCCAGCGGCTGCAGAGGAACACGCTGCGCAAATCGACGGCGATCATCTTGTCGAAATCGGCCGGAGTCAGCTCGGTGAAGGGGATCTCCGTCAAGATGCCCGCACTGTTCACCAGGATGTCGATCCGTCCCAGATCGGACACGACGGTCTCGGCCAACGACTTGGTCGATTCCGCGTCGGTCACGTCCACGGCGTAGGCCGCGTGTTCTTGTGCGCCCGCCGCCAAAGAGGCCGCAACATCCTTCGCCGCCTGCTCGTTGAGATCCGCGACGACGACGGTTGCGCCCTCGCGAGCATAGAGTTCCGCGATGGCCCGGCCGATGCCGCTGGCACCGCCGGTGACCACGGCGACCTTTCCTTCAAGTTGCCCTGCCATGATTCTCCTTTTGAAAAGTGTTCCTCGACCCGTTCTACCGTCGATGGGTCAGCTCGGCCAACGCACTGTCAGGCCGCCGTCAACAATGAGTTGCTGGCCGGTAACGTAGGCCGCGTCGTCGCTGGTGAGGAACCGGATGGTGCGGGCGAGTTCGTCCACTGTTCCGACCCGGCCGTGTGGAATGAACGAGCCGGCGGCTTTCAGGCCCTCCGGCCCCAGCGAGTTCTGTGCGTCCAGCGACTGCGGGCTCTCGATCAGGCCGGGAATCACGGTGTTGACCCGGATTCCGCGCGGCGCCAGTTCGGTGGCCAGCGAGCGGCACAGTCCCAAGAGTCCGCTCTTCGAGGCGGCGTAATGAGCGTGATCGTCCCACCCGTAGACGCCTCCGGCGATGGACGAGACGGCAACCATGGACCCGCCGCCCTCGCCCATCAGCCGCGCACAGGAGCGGAACAGCCGCAGCACTCCGGTGAGGTCCACGGAAAGCATGTCATTCCAGGCTTCATCGGTCATCTCGTCCAGCGGCGCCCGGCGCAGGATGCCCGCGCTGGCCACTGCAATGTCCACGGAGCCGAATTGCTGGACCGCTGCTGCGGCCAGCCGGTCCACCTGGACGGAGTCACGGACGTCCACCGGTACCGGCAGGCACTCGCCGCCGGCTTCGACCACAGCGTCAACGGTTTCATGCACATCATGAGGGTCGCCGGGAAAGTATCCGGCGACGGTCTTTGCTCCCGCCCGGGCGTACGCCACCGCCAGGGCCCGGCCGATTCCGCTGCCTGCACCGGAAATGACGGCGACTTTGCCTTCGAGTCCGTCGTCGCGGGTCAGGTTGCTCATGCCAAGGCTCCTTCAGTGGCTGGTTGACGGTGATCGACCTTGCGGGCAAAGATCATGACGACGCCGGCGAGGGCCAGCGGCAACGAGCCCGCCAGCAGGGCCGCGGACGTCATCGACATTCCTGCCCCCAGCATGACGGCGATGAGCGCGGATCCGACGATGGCTCCGACGGGGGCCATCACGTGGGCCAGGTTGCTGCCGGTGCCGCGGACCTGGGCCGGGTAGGACTCGCCCATGTAGAACAGCATCGCGGCAAACGGACCGGTGAGGAAGAACAGGGTCATGGCGTACATGGCGATGACGAATCCGGAGCTGCTGGGGCCCGTCAGCATGATGACGCTGGCGATACCGCCCATGAGGAAACCGGCCAGCACGGTGTTGCGGCGGCCGAAGCGGTCACCGACCCAACCGTGGAAGAGGTAGCCGGCAAAAGCCACCGCATTGGCGAGGATCAGGATGAACAGCGCATTGTCGAAGGAAAGGCCCTTGGCCTCAACAAGCACCGTGGTGCCGAGGACCGAGAACACCTGGATGGCCATCCAGCTGAAGAGCCAGGACAGGGACACGCTGATGGTGTGCCAGCGCAACTCCGGCGTGAAGACCCCGCGCACGCCCACCTTGGCGCCATTGCCTACCTCAAGCTCGTGCTCGGCCGCCAGTTCGGCCGCGCCCGCCAGGTCGCCGGCCTTGCGCCGTCGTTCGACTTCCTTCATGGCGGCAAACGTCGGGGATTCGGGCAGCTTGGCCGCGAGCAGGACAACGATCAGGGAGATACCGGCCGCGATGACAAAGCTCCACCGCCACCCGACGATCGGCAGGAACACCGCAGTCAAGCCGGCAGCCATCAGCGCGCCCACCGGCCAGCCGGCCTGGACCAGGCTGAACATGAATCCGCGGCCCTTGGCCTTCTTGTAGATCTCGTTGAGGTAGACGGCGTTGACCACCTCTTCGGAAATCGCAAAGCCGGAGAAACCGCGGATGATGGCCAGCGAAACGGCACCGGCTGCGGCACCCGTGAGGCCGGAACTGACGGCGCCGCCGATCACCAGGAGGATGAGGGCGCGCTTACGGCCCATCTTGTCCATGATGGTGCCGACCACCAGCGAGACCAGGAAGACACCGACAGTGGCCCAGGTGTTGACCGCGGCGGCTTCGGCCGGCGACCAGCCGAAATCTTCAGCGATGACAGGAAGCAGCGTGCCGAACAGCGTGTAGTCGTAGACGGAAGCTACCCAGGCGATGAAGCACACCACTGAGACGTAGGCCATCTTCTTGCCGGTGATGACCACATTCCATGGTTCAGTCTTTCCGACCGCAGTCTGGGTGCGGCGTTCAGCCGATGTCGTTGACTCCATGACTGCTCCTTTCGGGAGTGAGGAGGTTCACAATCGTTTGTGTAAGAGCGCCGAGGGGAGGCAGTCCGGAACGACCAGGAACCTAAGGGAACGGAATTCGCGCTACACAAACCTTTGTGTAACCGCTGGACATGGACCATACACGGGATTCGTGGCCTTTGTCACGATAGGTGAGTCACATTTTCGACGGGGCGGCGGCGGATGACGCCCTCACGACCAGGTCCGGAGCCAGCCGCACAGACTCGACCTCGTCGCCGCGGAGCAGGGCCACCAGCAGGTCCAGTCCCCGGCGCCCCATTTCGTGCATGGGGGAACGGACGGTAGTCAGCGGGATCGGAAGCTCGGCGGCCAGCGGAGTGTCGTTGTACCCCACCACCGCGACGTCGTCCGGCACGGATATTCCGCGCTCGCGCAGGACACCCATGGCCCCGATCGCGGCAAAGTCGTTGGCGGCGAAAATGGCGTCGGGGCAACCACCCGCTTCGATCATCTGCGCCGCCGCCTCGTGTCCGCCCGGCGCGTCGAACCCGCCCTGCACAATCCGGTGCGGCGGTATGTCGATCCCCGCATCCCGGCAGGCTTGGACAATCCCGGCAGTTCGGTCTATGCCGGTGGACGCGTAGGGCTGCCCCGCCAGGATGCCGATATCCCTGCGCCCGCTGGCGAGCAAGTGTTCTGCCACCAACCGGCCCCCCATGACGTCGTCGCACGTTGCAGAGACATGATTGCCGGCCCTGCGGGAGACCAGGACAAACTTGACGCCGCGCTCCGCCAACTCGTCAAGGAACGGCTCGCCGGTATGGGCGTCGCCGAAGATCAGTCCGTCCACACGGCGGGACAGCATGATCTCCGTGCGGGCAATTTGGTTGGCCGGAACATCCAGCGAGTTCGTGACGAACGTGGAGATTCCCTGCTCGGTAGCCGCCTCCTCGATGCCCTCATAGATCGTGGCCAGGACATAGTCCTGAAGCCGTGGCACCAAGACCCCGACAAGTCCGGAACGTCGGGTTCGAAGGCTCGCAGCCTGCGGATTGCGCTGGTACCCACGTTCCGCAACCACCGCTCGGATGCGCTCGATCACCTCGCCGGATGCCCAGCGCCGCGCCTCTGTATCCGAGGCGTTGATGACCCGGGAAACGGTGGAGACATTGACGCCAATCTCGTCGGCGATCATGCGCAACGTGACAGGCCTAGAGCGACTTTCCATGATCTCCTCCACTGGGGGCAGGTCTCCCCTTGCCCATGCCGCAGTGAGCTCCGCAACAATCAATCAGCATATTGGATTGGACCCTAGGTGACGCAGCGCACTTGCGGCAAACGTTTGTGTAAAGCATACTGGCGTCTACTTCCGTTCCGCCGTGCAGGTGTGAACGCAACAGCTTCGGCTGCGATCCAGCCAGAAAGGTGCACCCACCATGCCTCAGATTTCGGTGTTGGCGACCGGAGGGACCATAGCCTCACGCCAAGACTCGCGGGGCGCATCGGTGGCCAGCCAAGGGGTGCAGGACCTGTTGGCCGGCGTGGCAGGAGGCGCCACAGAAGTCGTTTCCCGCGACATCTTCCAGCTCGGCTCCTACCTGCTGGACCACACCCACCTCCGCCACATTGCAGAAGAGGTTGCCCTTGAAGTCGCACGCGACGACGTCGACGGGGTGGTCCTGACCCACGGCACGGACACGATGGAGGAGACCGCGTACCTGTTGGATCTGGTGCACTCCAGCCCCAAGCCCGTCGTGCTGACCGGGGCCCAGCGGCCAGCAGATGCAGCGGATACCGATGGGCCTTCCAACCTGCGCGACGCCATCGCCGTTGCCGCAGCCGCAGAGGCGCGGGGCACAGGAGTCTCGATAGCGTTTGCGGCCCAGGTGTTCGCCGCCCGCGCAACACGCAAGGCGCACACCGTCGCTCCGGCCCCGTTCCGCACCATGGACGGCGGACCGATGGGCCGCGTCGGCGCGGACGACGTCCGGTTCATGTTCCGCCCCGTCCGGCCACCGGCCTTGCCGCTACCGTCTGAGTCCTTTGACTCGACACGGGTCGACGTCGTGTCCCTTCATCCCGGCGCAGATGCCTCGCTCGCCCGAGCCGCCGTGGACGCCGGGGCGAAGGGCGTAATCATCGCCGGCACCGGCGTCGGCAACGGCAACCACCGCATTCTGGAGTGGGTGGAGGAAGCAGTCGGTGCCGGCATCGCCGTCGGGCTGTCCACCCGGGTTCCGGAAGGACCGGTTGTACCGTTCTATGGAAACGGCGGCGGCGCCGATCTGGTCGGAGCCGGCGCACTCCCGCTCGGATCCTTGCCGTTATTCCACGCCCGTTTACTTCTCGCCCTGCTGCTTTCCCACGGCGATACGCCGGCCCCTGACATGTTGACCCCCTATATCTAATCCGTCCCCCCCCGACACGAAGGAAAGAGAATGGCAAAGGAAATTTCTGTAGCATTTGGCATCGACGTCGACGCCGTCGGCGGCTGGCTTGGCTCCTACGGCGGCGAAGACTCCCCCGATGACATCTCGCGTGGCATGTTCGCAGGCGAAGTCGGCGTCCCCCGCCTCAATGCGCTCCTGAAGAAATACGATCTGCCTGCCACCTGGTTCTGGCCGGGCCACTCCATCGAGACCTTCCCCGAGCAGTTCGACGAGGTGGTCGCCGCAGGCCACGAGATCGGCGTGCATGGCTACAGCCACGAGAACCCGATTGCCATGAGCCGGGAACAGGAAACCGAAATCCTGGATTACTGCATCAATCTCATCGAACAGCGCACCGGCAAACGCCCCACCGGCTACGTGGCGCCGTGGTGGGAGTTCTCCAACGTGACGAACGAACTGCTGCTGGAGCGCGGAATCACCTACGACCACTCGCTGATGCACCGGGACTTCGAGCCCTACTACGTGCGCGTCGGCGACAGCTGGACCAAGATCGACTACGACAAGCCGGCCAGCACGTGGATGAAGCCGCTGGAACGCGGTGAGGAAACCGATCTGGTCGAGATCCCGGCGAACTGGTACCTGGACGATCTGCCCCCGATGATGTTCATCAAGTCGAGCCCGAACAGCCACGGTTTTGTTAACCCGCGCCATCTGGAAGAGATGTGGCGGGACCAGTTCGACTGGGTGTACCGCGAATACGATCAGGCCGCGTTCACCATGACCATCCACCCCGACGTTTCCGGACGTCCGCAGGTGCTGCTGATGCTGGAACGGCTGATCGAACACATCAACGGCCATGACGGCATCAAGTGGGTCGACTTCAACACCATTGCCGAGGAATTCAAGGCCCGCAACCCGCGGCAGAAGTAGCCTTCAGGAAGCAGCCTACCTATGTGCGGAGCTTGCTCCGGCGGCGCCTACGATTGGGCCGGGCCACTCGTGTCCGGCCCAATCCGGCGCGCATCCATCGCCCGGTTCATCAACCGCACCTGTCCCGGCATCACGGTCAAGACCTTCCCCCAGGGCTGGACCATCGCCAACCGGACAGGCGCCAGCAAAACGGCCAAGGCCTTCGACGCCCTTTTGGAAGCCGCAGCCCCTCACGCATCAGTACGCGCATGGGCCGACTTCGATGATCTGCTGGTCGCAACTTCGCCGTCGGGCTCTCCCGAGGAATTCGGCGACTACCGGCCCCGCCCGGCAGAAGAGGCGCTAGCCGCAAAGACCGTTTTGACCGGCTCACCCCTGGCGGCGGCCCACCTGCGGCTCACGGCCTTCGGGCTCGGCATCAGATCCTTTGATCACGGGCCCGTTGCTGTGAACGTGGAGCATCGGCAGGCACCGTTCAGGCTCTTGGCCGTTTCAGGACAGGTCCTCGGCTCAGCAGACATCTAACCGTTTGACCACCAGTGATTGCCGCCTGACCGGTAGGTCCAGCCACCGAGACCCAACCCGGGGCCGGAACGAAGGTAGGAGTGCGGCCCCTGACTCCGGGCCACACTTCTACACACGTCAGCTCTGCTCCGCTGGTAGGTCCACCTCGATTTCGGCGAAGTCGTCGCCGGCTTTCAACTGGCAGCCGAGCCGGCTGCGGGAATCGTCCCGTGGGGAGGCCGTGCAGTCCAGCATCTCTTCCTCGTCCTCGCCGATCTGAGGCAGCCCGTCCAGATACTCCTCGCGGACGTAGACGTGGCAGGTGGCGCACATGGCCTGGCCGCCGCATTCGCCGACGATCCCGGCCACGCCGTTGGTGACCGCAGCCCGCATCACCGAGGTGCCGGCGTCGACGTCAACGATGTCCACGGCGCCGTCGCCATGATGGAAACTGACCTTGGCCATCTCAGCGCACCCCCACCCCGGCATTGCCCGCCGAGTCCCCGCCAAACTCGCCGGCACCCGATACGGCGCCCGCCGCCGTCGTTCCGTGTCCGGGTTCCTGCCCGGGTTCGTCGCCCAGGCTGCGGTCCTTGGACTCGGGCATGAAGATCACGGTGACCAGGCTGACGGCGGCAACGATCGACAGATAGACGATCACCGGGGTCAGTGACGCACCGCTGCCGCCGTAGAGGTTGGCGAGCACCAGCGGGGTGAAGCCGGCACCCAGCAGCGTGGCTACCTGGTAGCCGACGGAAGCGCCGGTGTAGCGCGAGGAGGTGCCGAAGCGTTCAGCGATGAACGCGGCCATCGGTCCGTAGAGCACCGTCTGCGTCACGATACCGAGCGTGAAGGCCAGGAAAATCGCACCCATGTTTCCGGTGGAGAGCAGCGCGAAAACCGCCGGGGTGACTGCGATGAACAAGATGTTCCCGGCGATCATCAGCGGCTTGCGGCCCACCCGGTCCGAGATCCGGCCCATCAGCAGCGTGGTGCCGATGCTGATCACGCCGGCGCCGGCGAACGCGAGCATCACATCGGAGCGCGGCACGCCCAGCGAGACGGTGTAGGTGATGGAGAACGTGGACAGCAGCGTCTGCAGCGCAAACGCGGACGTCGCCGCGAGGATCACCGTCACCAGCAGCCCCGGCCGGCGCAGCACCTGAACCAGCGGAATCGTGCGGCGGGCCTTGGGTGCCGTGGCGCGTTCGGCAGCGTCAAGCTCCAGCGCCCGCTGGAAGACCGGGCTCTCCGACACCCGCGAGCGCACATACAGCCCGAGCAACAGCAGGACGAAGGACAGCAGGAACGGCACGCGCCAGCCCCAGCTCAGGAATTGCTCCTGCGGCAGCGCCGAGAACATGCTCATCATCAGTAGGCCCAGCACCGAACCGGTCGGCGCTCCGGCGTTGGTGAAGGACGCCGCGAACCCGCGGGCCTTGGGGTCCGCATGCTCCAGCGCCATCAGCGCTGCACCGCCCCACTCCCCGCCGACGGCGATGCCCTGCAGCACGCGCAGGAACACCAGCACCACGGCAGCCCAAGGGCCGATCAGCTCCGGTGTGGGGACCAAGCCGATCGCCGTGGAGGCCAGGCCCATCAGCAGCATCGAGATGACCAGCAGTTTCTTGCGCCCAATGCGGTCACCGAAGTGGCCGAAGATGATGCCGCCCAGCGGCCGCGCCACATAGCCGGCGGCAAACGTCCCATAGGAGGCGACGACGCCGGCCCACGGGTCCAGACCGGCGAAGAACACCGGTCCGAAGACCACGGCGGAAGCGGTCGCGTAGAGCAGGAAGTCGTAAAACTCGATCGTGGTACCCAAATAGCTGGAGAAGATCACGCGGCGCCGTTCGCGCACAACGGCGCCGGGGGCCAAGGCTGGCTGAGTGTTCGTAGACATCATCGTCCTTCTGATTGGTGGGTGGAGGTGGTGCGGGCCGCTGGGCTACCAGGCGACCGGAAGACTGGTCATGCCGCGGAAGACCCAACCGTCCCAGGTCTCGCTCCGATCCGGGTCCTGGCGCAGTCCTGGAAGTTCCCGGTACAGCATCGGCACGGCGATCTCGCCGACCGCTTTCTGGGCGGCCCATTTGCCGGCGCACTGGTGCACGCCGCTGCCGAACGCCAGGTTGGGTCCGCCGCCGCGGTGGATATCAAACGCGTCCGGATCGGTGAACTGCTTCCGGTCCCGGTTCGCGGAAGCCAGGATCATCCCCACCTGTGTCCCGGCGGGGACGGTGACTCCTGAAACAACGACGTCGGCGACCGTTTCCCGGGTGATCATGCCGATCGGCGAGAAATAGCGCGTGCCTTCGGTGAAGGCCTGCTTCCACAGTCCGGGGTCTGCCAGCAGTTCGGCCTTTTGCCCAGGCGAGCGGTCCAGCAGCCAAACCAGGTTGGTGATCATGTGCTGCGGTTCGTTCACCCCGCCGGAGATCGCCAGCTTGACGTTGTTGCGGACCTTGTCTTCATCCATCCCGGATTCCAGCAGCATCGAGGTAATGGACGCGTCCGGGGTATGGCGCAGCCGGGCGATCGTCTCGTCCAGGGCCGCGTCGCACTCCATCCGGGAGACCTCGCAGCGGTCCCAGATCTCCTGCCTGTCCAGCACGTTGCCCGTGCCGGTAATGAAGTCACGGGACCAGCGGGCCAGGTCCAGCGGCTCGACGCTGGTCATGCCCAGCATGTCGCACAGGTTCTTGGCGGCCAGCGGCTTGGCAAAGTCGAGGTTCAGGTCGGCTTGGCCCTTTCCCATCTCAAGCATCCGGTTGAGATAGAGCCGGGCGTTCGACTCGAACTTCCCGGCCCAGATCTCCATGATCTGTTTGGGCCGCAGCGTACGGTTCATCGGTGCCCGCTCCGCCGCATGTTCCGGGTCGTCCTTGCGGATCATCGGCTGCCCGCCCATCGCCCGGACCATGGTGCCGCCGGAGACGTTGGAGGAGAAAATCTCCGGATGCCGCTCGCCGAAGCTGCAGCCCTCGTAGTTGGAGATCAGGACTTTTTTCACGGCCGGGGACCAGGCCACCGGCGACTCCTCGCGCAGCCGGGCAAAGCTGGGGTACGGGTCGCGGGCCAGTTCCGCCGGGTCCAGCCAGTCGGCCTCTGGCAAGGTCTGCGCGGAGGCAGTCGGTGCGATCGTCATGATCCGCCTTTCGGTCAGTCGGCCCGGTCATCGCCCGGGTCTTTCGAAAGTATGGTGTGGATCACAACAGAACATGCTTAGAATTCGTATCATGCGAATAAGTAGCGGTTGGTGACGTGGCCAGGTCTTCCGGCGGCAGGTCCGCCATCTCCCGTGCCGTCGAGGTCTTGGAGGCATTCGACCCCTCCAGCAATGAGCTGACGCTGACCCAGATTGCCGCCCGGACCGGCCTGCCGATGGCCACCGCCCATGGCATCGTCACCGAACTGATCGGCCTCGGACTGCTGGAGCGGCGCGGCCGGGACGTCATCCTCGGTGTCCGGCTGTGGGAGCTGGCGGTCCGAGCCCCCGGCGTCGTTGGCCTGCGTGAAATTGCGCTGCCGCACCTTGAGCGCGTCCGCGACCGGCTGAAACAGCACGCCCAGCTCGGCATCCTGCAGGGCGGCGAGATCCTCTACCTCGAGCGGCTGTCCGCCCCCGAGTCGGTTGTGAACTGGACCAAAGTCGGCGGCCGCATCCCCTGGTACGCCACATCCAGCGGCCTGGTCCTCGTTGCCGATGCACCGCCCGAACGGCAGGATGAGGTCCTGGGACTGCCGCGCCCGCGGTTCTCGGTCGAGCCGCACCCCAGCAGCGCCGATCTGCGCCCGGTCCTCGCGAAGGTCCGCCGCGAAGGACACGCCGTGACCCGCGGCTACATCCACCCGGACGCCACCGCCGTCGCCGTCCCCATCAAGGGGCCCTACGGACACGCCGTGGCATCCATCGCCGTCGTCGTCCCTACCGAAGGTTTCCGCGCCGCCCCGGTCCTTGAGGTCCTCGCGCCCGCGGCGCATGCCGTGAGCGCTGACCTGAAGCAGAACTACCTGGGCTAGCACCGGCGCCAACCTCGCGGCCGCCGGAGCCTGACCTCCGGCCGATTCGATAGGGTGACTGGGGTGGCTACCGGATTCCGGCCCACCTTCAGACCAAGTGAAGGAGCCAGCGACGGACCGCGTATTCGCTTCCCGGCCGTCGTTGCCGTGGGTGGTCTTGGGCATTGCCATGCTCGCCGTGAACCTGCGCGCCCCGATCATCGCTCCGACCGCCGTCCTGGGCGAGATCCAGGCCGACCTCGGTTTGACGGCGGCCGGCGCCGGCCTGCTCACGGGTCTCCCGGTGCTGCTCTTCGCGTTGGCCACCCCGCTGGCTACCCGCACCATCCGGCGTTGGGGCCCCGAAGCCACCGTGCTGCTGTGTCTGGGCGGCGTCCTCGCCGGAACGGTGATCCGCTCCCTGGGCCCGGCGGCCGTGGTGTTCGCCGGCACGGCCATCATCGGCGTGGCCCTCACCTTGGGCAACATCGTGGTGCCGGTGCTGATCCGCCGCGATGTGCCGTGGAACCGGGTGTCCGCGGTTACCGGCGCGTACTCGGCCATCATGAACGTCGGGTCCATGGCCGCCCTGTTGGGCACCGCCCCGCTCGCCGCGCTGGTCGGGTGGCGGTGGGCGCTGGCGGCCTGGGCGGTAGTGGTGATCATTGGCCTGGCCTATTGGCTGCCGACAGCGCGACGGCGTCGCGAAGCACTGCAGCCTGACCGGAGCGCGGCGTCCGACAAGCCATCGGCCCACCCAGCGGCAGCAGGCGGCCGCGGCACCGACGGACCGGGCACCCCGATTGCCCCGGCATCGAAGTCCCTCCGCGGACGAAGCAACAGGTGGATCGTCGCCATGCTGACCGTGGCGTTCTGCGGACAATCCGCCGCCTACTACGCCACCACCACTTGGCTACCGCTGCTGCTGTCCGACGTTCGGGGTCTGTCCTCCACTGCCTCCGGAGCCAGCGCTTCCCTGTTCCAGGTCGCCGCCATTGTCGGCGCACTCGGAGTGCCGCTGCTGGCGGCGCGCACCCGGCTCTGGGTGCCGACGGCAGGTATTGCCGTGCTGTGGATTTCGCTGCCCATCGGCCTCCTCCTGGCTCCCGATGCCTACCTGCTGTGGTCGGTCACGGGCGGCATCGCCCAGGGCGGGGGGTTTACCGCGATCTTCTCCGTCATACCCCGCGTGGCCCGCACCGACCAGGAGGCGGCAACCGCCTCCGCCCGCATCCAGACGGGCGGCTACCTGGCCGCAACCTGCGCCCCGCCGGTGGCCGGGTGGCTGAATACCCTGACTGGCGGCTGGACGGCTCCCCTGTTCCTGGTCCTCGCTTTAGTCGTGGCTTTCGGCGTGGCCAGCCTGTCCGCCGTGCAAGCATCCGAGCGGCGATACCGACTTCCCTAAGGACGACGGCGGTGCCCACCTGCGCGTTATGCCTCACCACCGGGTGCCATCCAACGGCATAATCGGATGGGCCGGTTCATCCGTGGCGTCCGGCCACGGCAACGATGTCCGGGACCGAGCAGGCATGGAGGCCGACCGCGTGCAGGAGAAGCTGTGGAGCAGGAACCTTGTGCTGGCGATCGGCACCAACCTGTTCATCTACATTGTGTTCTACCTGCTGATGACGTCCATGGCGCTCTATGCGGCGCAGCGGTTCCTGGCGTCCGACGCCGGGGCCGGTTTCGCGTCCAGTGCGTTCATCGTCGGGGCACTGGTCTCGCGGTTCTTCGCCGGGCCGCTGATTGACAACGTGGGGCGGCGGCGGATTCTGCTGATCAGCCTGGCCGCTTTCGTGGCGGCTTCCCTCTTGTACATTCCGGCAGGATCGCTGGCGGTGTTGCTGGCGCTGCGGTTCGTCCACGGTGTGGCGTTCGGGCTGGCCAACACGGCGGTGACGGCGGGCGCGCAGGCACTGATCCCGCCTGCCCGGCGCAGTGAAGGCACCGGCTATTTCGCGGTCTCCACCACGCTGGCCACCGCGATCGGCCCGCTGATGGCGGTGCTGCTGGTGGCCGACGGGAATTACGACCGCGTCTTCCTCTTCTGTGCGGCCTGTTCCGTGGCCGCGATGCTGGTGACCCTCACCCTGCGGCTGCCCGAGGCGCCGCCGGCACCCGCCGCCGTCGTCAATCAGCGCGGCCCGGGAAGCAAGACGGAGAAGATGCACCGGAGGCCCGGCAGCCTGCTGGCGAAGGTTTTCGAGCCCGCGGTCCTGCCGATCACTACGGTGCTGCTGGTGGCTGGCCTGGCCTACTCCGGTGTGCTCTCCTTCTTGGCCTCGTATGCGGACGCCGCCGGCGCCACCGATGCGGCCGCCCTGTTCTTCGGGGTGTTTGCCGCAGCCGTGCTGGTGTCGCGCCTGACCGCCGGAAGGATCCAGGACCGTCGGGGCGACAACGTGGTGATCTACCCGGCCATGGCGCTGTTCGCCGCCGGGCTGGCGCTGCTGGCGCTGGGGCCGGCCATCTGGGTTGTCCTTGCCTCCGCAGTACTGAGCGGGCTGGGCTTCGGCACCCTGCTTCCGGGGACCCAGGCCATCACTGTCGGGCTGATTCCGGAGCGCAGATTCGGCACGGCGCTGGCCACGTACTACCTGATGCTGGACATCGGCACCGGTCTGGGCCCCGTGCTGCTGGGCCTGCTGGTGCCGTTGACAGGCTTCAACGGAATGTATGTCTGGCTGGCCGGGCTGATGGTTGCCTGCATCCCGCTCTACTATCTGGTGCATGGCCGGGCGGCCCGGAAAGTGGCTGTGTAGCAACACCGGCGGGGCCCCGCCGCCGGCACGAACGACCGGAACCATGCTGGTTGTCGCAGCCGACAGCCGGCGCCACATTGGTTGCGTCAGCGCAAGAAGAACTGACCCTCCGGGCCCAGGCTGCCGCTGGCTAAAAGGCACGCCACACCCAGCACCAGAAGTCCTGCTCCTCGGCGGACCGATGTGGCGCCCACTATCCGGGATGCTGCCCGGTGTGGCGCCCACTATCCGGGATGCTGCCCAGTGTGGCGCCCACCTTCAACCCGCGCAAACCTACTGCCCCGGCCGGCCCTCCTCGTACACCACGGCGGCCGTGACCAGGTCTTCCCAGGCCATGCCCACGCCGGTGTACAGGCAGCAGGTGCGCGGCCGCCGGACCAGTTTGCCTTCCATCAGGTCGCGCAGGTTGGGCGGCTGGATCCGCTGCCACTCCTCCACGCTGCGCGCGGGGATCAGGTCGCCGCTCTCCCGCCACGAGGAGGCGCGGCCTTCCACCACAATGTCGCTGCGCAGCACCAGCGCCGCATCCACCTCGCGGGCGTCCAGGCCGTGCTGTCCCACGGACGCGATGATCGCCCCGTCCTGGGGCAGCGTCCCGTCGAACAGCGGCTCCGGCGAGGACGTCACGCAGAGTACGACGTCGGCGCCCGCCACTGCGGCGTCCGGCTCACCGGTTGCGTCGGTCACCTCGATCCCCTCGGCGGCCAGCACGGCCACCAGTTCCGCCACCCGGTGCGGACGCTGGCCGACCACGGCGAAGCTGGCGTTGGCGAACACGGCCCGGGCGGCGCGGATGTGGTTCAGTGCCTGCACGCCGGCACCGAAGACCAGCACCTGCGGAGCGTTTCCGAAACCTTCGCCGTCCGGCGCCGCCGCAGCGATGTTCTTCACCGCGGCCAAGGTGGTGGCCGGCGTGCGGATGGCAGTCAGTTCCGCGCCGTCCATGGTGGCCAGCGGGGCGAGCGTCTGGGCGTCGAACAAGACGTAGATGCCCTGGATCTTCTCCAGCCCGCGGGCCGGGTTCTTCGGCGCGATCGTCGCCACCTTCACCCCGCTGTAACGGCCGCCGCCCTCGGTGGGCATGATCAGGAATTCCCCGTCCGGCGCGGGGCTGAACAGCCGCGGGCTGTCCAGTTCCGGGTCAACGCCGGACAGCAGCCCCTCCTCGATGGCACGCACCGCCCGGCTGAACGGGACGGCCGAACGCACGGCACCGGCGTCGAAATAGGGAATGGTCACAGGAACGGCTCCTTTAGCGGCGTTTGATGGACTCCGAAAGTCTGCACAGTAGCTGGTTGCCGGAGTCCTCATGGTTGGCCGGAGTCTACGTTTAACCTCCCGCAATTTCAGCATTCATGCCCGGGAGCACGCCACATGCTCCGCCCAAGACCCGGCACCTGAACACTTTTTTAGCCGCCCTGCTGGATCACGCACTGTTACTTGAATTACTTGTTAGCTGCGTCATGTTTGTCGTAGAGTGACTAAACCGACCGGTTATTCAGTTATCGAACCCGCTGTTCAAATATAGAACACAGGCCAGCCGCAAACGGCACAACGAAGTGAGGACATCCCGTGCAGTTCCACCACCACGGCTACGTATCAGGCGACCCGCGTGTCAAGCCCGCCGCCGGCGTCGGCATCAACCGCCCCGAGGAGCTTCCCGACGAGGTGGACGTGCTCATCGTGGGCTCCGGACCTGCCGGCATGCTCGCCGCGGCCCAGCTCGCCCAGTTCCCGAACATCACCACCCGTCTGGTGGAGCGCCGCGATGGCCGACTGGTGCTGGGACAGGCCGACGGCATCCAGGCCCGCAGCGTGGAAACCTTCCAGGCCTTCGGCTTCGCCGAGCAGATCACTGCAGAGGCATTCTGGCTCACCGAAATGAACTTCTGGCGCCCGGACACCGAGAACCCCACGCACATTGTCCGCGGCGGCCGCGCCGTCGACGACGAGATGGGTATCAGCGAGTTCCCGCACCTGATTGTCAACCAGGCCCGCGTGCTGGACTACTTCGCCGACGTGGCCGCCAACTCCCCCAGCCGCCTGACGCCTGACTACGGCTGGGAATTCAAGACCCTTGAGGTGGCCGACGAGGGCGAGTACCCGGTCAAGGTCACGCTGATCCGCAGCGCCGGCCCGGATGAAGGCACCGAGCGCATCGTCCACGCCAAGTACGTGGTGGGCTGCGACGGCGCCCGCAGCAAGGTCCGCGCCTCGATCGGCAGCACCCTCGCCGGCGACAGCGCCAACCACGCCTGGGGCGTCATGGACGTACTGGCGAACACCGACTTCCCGGACATCCGCACCAAGTGCGCCATCCAGTCGCACGACGGCGGCTCCATCCTGCTGATCCCGCGCGAAGGCGGCTACCTGTTCCGCATGTACGTGGACCTCGGCGTGGTCCCCGACGACGACAACGGCAAGATCCGCCAGACCACCATCGAGCAGATCATCGCCAAGGCCAACGAAATCATGACCCCGTACACGGTGGACGTGCGCAGCGTTGCCTGGCACAGCGTGTACGAGGTGGGCCACCGCCTCACCGACCGGTTCGATGACCTGCTGCCCGAGGCCGTGGGCACCCGCACCCCGCGCGTCTTCATCACCGGCGACGCCTGCCACACGCACAGCGCGAAGGCCGGCCAGGGCATGAACGTCTCCATGCAGGACGGCTTCAACATCGCCTGGAAGCTGGGCCACGTGCTGGAGGGCCGCAGCCCGGAGAGCCTGCTCTCCACCTACTCCGCCGAGCGCCAGGTTGTGGCGAAGAACCTCATCGACTTCGACAAGGAATGGTCGACGATGATGGCGAAGAAGCCCGAGGAGTTCGCCGATCCGTCGGAGCTCGAGGACTTCTACGTGCGCACCGCCGAGTTCCCGGCCGGCTTCATGACCGAGTACTCACAGTCGATCCTGACGGGCGCGCGCGGCCACCAGGACCTGGCCACCGGCTTCACCGTCGGCAAGCGCTTCAAGTCCGCCAAGGTCTCCCGCGTCTGCGACACCAACCCGCTGCACCTGGGCCACCTCGCCGAGGCCGACGGCCGCTGGCGCATCTACGTCTTCGCCGACCAGGCCACGGCCGGCGAGTCCACGGCTGTGGCGAACCTGGCCGAGTGGCTGGCCACCGCGCAGGACTCGCCGCTGGCCGCCACCCCGGAGGGCGCTGACCTCGATGCCTGGTTCGATGTGAAGGTCATCTACCAGCAGAACCACGAGGACGTCGACATCAACGCCGTGCCCGCCGTGTTCAAGCCGCAGGTCGGCCCGTTCCAGCTGACCAACCTGGAGAAGGTCTTCGGCACCGCCAAGGACGAGGACATCTTCGACGTCCGCGGCCTCTCCCGCGACGGCGCCATCGTGGTGGTTCGCCCGGACCAGTACGTGGCGAACGTCCTGCCGCTGACCGCGACGGCCGAACTGGCAGAGTTCTTCGCCCCCGTGCTGCCGGCCCGCCAGCCGCAGCACTAGCCAGCAGAAAAAGGGTGGACGACGGCGGTGTGCACGCACCGTCGTCGTCCTCCTTTTAAAGCGCAAAACGGTCAGCGCAGGTCCAGCCGCATGAGGATGCGGGGAAACCCGTTCAGCACCGAGTCTGTGTCAGCCGCTTTGCTGAAGCCGGCCTGCTCAAAGAGTCTCCGGGTGCCCACATAAGCCATGGTGAGATCGACCTTTTCGCCCTGGTTGTCCACCGGGTAACCCTCGATGGCGGGGGCGCCGTACCCGCGCGCGAACTCAACCGCGCCGGCCAGCAACTGGTGCGAGATGCCCTGGCCGCGGTGCCCGGGCCGCACCCGGATGCACCACACCGACCACACGTCGGCGTCGTCCACCTGCGGAATTTTCCGGCTGGTGGCAAAGCTGGTGTCGGCCCGAGGGTGCACCGCTGCCCAGCCCACCACTTCGCCGCCGTCGTAGGCGAGCACTCCGGGCGGCGGATCCTGCCGGCACAAACGCCGCACCATGTCGCCGCGCTCCGTCCCGCGCAAGGCAACGTTGTCTTTCGACGGGAGGCGATAGCTCAGGCACCAACAGACATTCGCGTCGGCACGTTTCGGCCCGAGGACTGCCTTCACGTCCTCGAAGACCTCAGCTGGCCTGACTTCCACCGCCATGCACCCACACTGGCACCAACAGCCGGCCCCCGCAATGGACCCGGCCAGCGGACTGTCAGGGCTTCCGGTCAGCGTCTCCCGGTCGCGGCGGCATAGCTTCCGGGCGCTCAGGCCTTCGCCTGTCGGCTCACCATTTCGTTGATCCAGATGGGCGCGAACGGCGAGGTGCAGTTCGGCGGCGTGGGGTAGTCCTTCAGCACCTCGAGGCGTTCGCCGATGTCGAGTGCGCGGCTGCGGTGCTCGGCGTGCTCAATCCCGATCTGGGCCAAGGTGTGGTTCATCGCCCACTGCAGCCGGTCCGGAGCGTCCTTCATCTCCGCCTCCACAGTGTCCAGCAGCCCGGGCAGGTCCAGCCCCTCGGGCTTCTTCGCCACGCGTTCGGTGGTCAGCGCCCAGCCGGCGCTGGCGACCACCGGATCCGCGTCCGCGGTCCAGGCCACGCGCAGTTCTTCGGCGTGTGGGCTCTTCTTGACCACATAGTTCACCAGCCAGTCGTGCACCTTGGGAGCACGCGACTCGCGCAGCATGGCATCCAGTTCGTCGCGCTCGAATGCCTTCGGCCGGCAGATCAACAGCGCCAGCAGCCGCGCCGCTGTATCGCCCGTTGCCCAGAGTTCGCGCGACAGATCCTGCTGGGTCTTCAGCCGCTTCGCAACCGCCCGCAGCTTGCTCAGGTTCACGCCGTGGTCGTCGCCGCGCTTCTCATTCGCCTCGCGAACCCTCGGATCCTCAAGCGTGGCCAATTCGGCCATCACCTCGGCCACCGTCGTCTCTGACATCTCACCCTCCCGGTCAATCACGTCTAGGACTCAGCGTACTGGCGTCTGATGGGGAGTGCCCCATCGCCAAGGCCCCTGCTCTGAATGCCGATTGCGCGCGTGCGGCGAAGTGCAAAACCTCTGCTCCTTCAGCCGCGCATCGAAGTCCACGACGGCATCAGCGCAGCCGGCGCCTTTCACCGATCCGATGCCCGCTGGTTCGGGCCGGTGACTTCTTCCGCATCGCTAGCAGCCTCGCCAGCGCGTAACGGTCCACCGTTCCGGCCCTTTTCCCTTGCAGCAGCCAGTTGCCGATCATGTCGATGCCGGTCTGCACCCCGGTTACCGGGATGCCTGTTGGAGAAATCTGCTGCCCGGGAGTAAAGGTGATTTCGCCCGGCGCATTTGCGTGAACAATCACGTGGCAAGCGACCTCGGCCGTTGCCTTGGCGGTCACCGCGTGCGTCTGTAGAACGTCCATGTTGATTCTCAGCCAGTTGAGTCCGCGCGGCCGGACGAAGGCAAGGTTGTCTCGGTCAGCCCACTGGTATTGCCCTGGTTTCCAGAACTTGGAGTCGATATAGACCACCCGGTCCCCATTGATGACTGCGTGGTCGATGTCCGCTACGTGGCTGCCCGGAAACCGCAGCCCGTGAAGGATCCGCGTACCCGGGATGGCCAGCAGCGTTTCCAGTGCCTGTGCCGTCCACCGCTCGCCTTCCACGCCTTTGGCGATGTCCTCCCGACGAAAACGCGACCACCCGGTGGTCAGTGCGTCGCCGGCCGCGCCGAAGACCAATTGCCGGGCAGTTGTCTTGGACACCGCCTTCCCCCAATATCGGCCAATGGCACCTAGGCCCAGCCAAAGAATCAGCACCAGTACGACGGCGACCGGCCAGGACGCGGGCGCGCGGCCGAACGCCGCACTCGCCATCGCGCTTAGAAGACCCAGTGTCAGGGCGAGGCCCAGGAGCATCACCCCGATGATGACTAAGGCGCGCAGTGCGTTATAGCTGCGACCGATGCGTTCCGCTGCGGGCGTCGGCGCGGTCAACCACGACAGCTTGCTCGGATCGAATTCCATGAACGGCGAATACACCGTCTCGGCCGCCATCGGCCCCGGAGTGGCCCCCAACTTTCCAGGACGTTCCATGCAGTTCCCCCAAACCACGTGAAGCAGAGTTCCTCAGTATGTCCCCTCCTGCTCAGGGCCGGCGATAAGTTCGGTAAAGATTCCCCTAGCGACATCGAGGGGGCCTTCCACTTCCACACGGGGGCGGTCGAAAAGTGTCGTAGACCTATCCGTAGTGGTGGTCCTATGCTTCCCGGCTCAGTTCTTGGCCAAGTGCTTCCCGGTCCGCGGGCTGCCAGCCGAGCGCCGGTGCGATGTCCCGGGCTGCGACGGTCAGGATCCGGCGCACCACGCTGGCCGGATAGTCGAAGGGCAACGCAATCACCAGCTCATCCGCTGCCGCGAGCGCCACGTCGTCGGCGAGCGCAGCGGCGACCTGCTCCCCGGAACCGGCGGCGACCCGGCCGAACTGGAACGGCAGGTCCGGGTTTCCGCCCTGGCGCTGCGCGTCGCGGTCCAGCAGCCACTGCAGCTCCGCCTGTTCCTGCTCATTGGTGTAAGGCGCAATCTGACGGCTCACCGACGCGTGCGAGCGCCAGCCGGTCGCCTTGGCATGTTCCGCCCGGTAGGCCTCGATGCACGCCTGCTGGGCCTCCTCGAAGCTGAGCGCGGTGACTTCGGTGTTGAGCGTGGAGAGCTGCAAGCCCAGCCCCTGCCGCCCGGTGCGTTCGGCGCTGGCCAGCGACCCTGCGCCGTAGGCGATCCGGCCGCGCAGCCCGGGGCTGACCGGCTGGACCGGCAGCTCCGTGCCGGCCTTGGCGAACGGCACCTGCTCGTCGGCGACGGCCACGGTCCGGCCTTCCACCGCGTGCAGGAACCGCCGGACCCGCTCGTCCACCGCGGCGCGCAGGCTCCCGTCGATGGAGCCGTAGGCCTGCGAAAACGTCCCCTCGTTGTTGGAGTATCCGGAGCTCAGCCCCAGCTCCAGCCGGCCGCCAGTCAACAGATCCACGGTGCCCGCTTCCTCTGCCAGCCGGACGGGATCTTCGAAGCGGATGGGGGTGACCGACGTGCCCACCCGGATTCTGCTGGTCCGCTGCGCGGCCGCGGTTAGGAACGGCAGCGGCGCCGATACGTAGTGCTCCAGATGACGGTGCCGGACGTAGCCCACGTCGTACCCCAGCTCCTCCGCCAGCTCGAAGAGCTCCAACCCTTCATCCAACCCGCGGGACCGGCCGCCGCCGATGCCCGAATGCTCAACGAAGGCCAGAAATCCCAGGCGGAAAGGCTGCGGGTTGGTGGCGGTCATCGGTGGATCCTTTGCATGCTGGCTCGAAACGGGGCATCTCCAGTCAACCATCCGCGCGGCGTTCCCCGGGTGCCATCTCCGGTGGACGCACCATGCCGTATGGTCAAGGGTACGGAGCAAATCGTTGCTCCTGTTAAAGCGCAGCATTCTTCGCTGGCGCTGAGGAGGCACTCATGGCCGACAAATCTCCCCGACAATCAGCATCCAAAAAATCGGGCAAGTCCATCAAGGAAAAGCGCAGCGACAAGAAGGCCAAGGCCGCCGGAGCAGCAGCCTCCGAGACGCTGACCACCATCAAGAAGCGCTGAGTCTTTTGACGCTGCTGTCGCTCGGAGTCCTGGCGACAACGCGCAAGGTCGATGAGCGCAGGCTGGCCCTCCATCCTGCGCACATCGAGCGCCTCGACGCCGACCTGCGCGGTCGGATCATTCTGGAACAGGGCTACGGCGAGCGCTTCGGCGCGTCCGACGCGCAGCTGGAGCAGCTGGTGGGACGGATCGCCCCGCGCCAGGAGCTCCTCGCAGCAGCGGATGTAGTGCTGCTGCCGAAGCCGCAGCCGGAAGACCTTGCCGAGTTCCGTGACGGCCAAATCCTCTGGGGTTGGCCTCACTGTGTTCAGGACCGGGCGATTACCCAGCTGGCCATCGACAAGCGGCTGACCCTGATCGCCTTCGAAGCGATGAACCACTGGGCTGCGGACGGCAGATTCGCACTCCACGTTTTCCACAAGAACAACGAGATGGCCGGCTACTGCTCGGTCTTGCATGCGCTGCAGCTGGCGGGATCCACCGGCGACTACGGCCGCCCGCTCAGCGCCGTCGTCATTGGCTTCGGCGCCACCGCCCGCGGCGCGGTCACGGCCCTGAACGCGCACGGCATCCATGACGTCCAGGTGCTGACCAACCGCGCGGCGGCCGCCGTGGGATCACCGATCCACTCCGCACGGATCACCCAGTTCGACCACGACGCTACTGCGCCGCATCTCAGCCACGTCATCACCGACGACGGACGGGTGCCGCTAGCCCCGTTCCTCGCCGAACGCGACATCGTGGTCAACTGCACGCTGCAAGACCCCAACAACCCGCTGATCTACCTGGACGAAGCGGATCTGGACGGCTTCCGGCCGGGCAGCCTGATTGTCGATGTGTCCTGCGATGAAGGCATGGGCTTCAGCTGGGCCAAGATGACCACCTTTGCCGAACCCACGTTCGAGGTCGGCGACCACGTGAGCTATTACGCCGTGGACCATTCGCCTTCCTACCTGTGGAATTCCGCGACCTGGGAGATCAGCACGGCGCTGATCCCGTTCCTGCGCACGGTCATGAGCGGACCCGGAAGCTGGAACGACGACGACACGATCAGCCAGGCCATCGAAATCCGCGACGGCATCATCGCCAACCCGGCCGTCCTGGCGTTCCAGAACCGCTCGGCAGAGTATCCGCACGTAGCTGCCTGAGGCACGCAGCACTCACCACCGCAGAGGAAGGACGACGACGGCGCTTACCTGCCGTCGTCGTCCTCCTGTTTTTGAGGTGCAGTTCGGCAAAGTCACAGCAGAACCGGGCATCGATCCGGCCGGGCGTGCGTTGTTCCATGAGACATCACCGCACGAGAGCAGGGGACCTTGCCCACCGAAACCGGCCGCAGCCCGCAGCGGCACGCGCGGAGAACCGTCGTCATCCTCGGGATTGACGGGGCCGGGAAGACGACGGCGGCGGCCTCGCTGCTCGCTGCCGAGCGGGCAGCCGGCCGCCCGGCGCAGCTGCTGCGCAATCCGGCCGGACGGCGCTGGCTGTCCCGGGCCGCTGCACGCCTTGGCATCGGCGTGGCACCGCACTGGGCCGACCGGTTCGAGTCGACCGTGCGCACGCTCAACGTGCTGGTGTCACAGCTCCGGGCCGCCGCGTTCCGCGGGACCACGGTGATGGACCGGCACCTGCATTGCCAGCAGGTCCTTCGCGATGTGCGCGGCCTGCCGCCGGGACGAGTCCTGCCTTGGCTGGTCCGCGTCCTGCCTCGGCCCGACGCGGTGGTGCTGCTGGATTTGCCTGCTGAGGCGGCGCACGCCCGGATCACCGCGCGGGGCGAGGATTCCGAGTCGGCGGACTATCTCCGGGCGGCCCGCAACGCCTACCTGCGAATGGCCGGGTCGTTGGACTGGCAGGTCGTCGACGCGGCCGGATCCCGCAGCGACGTCCTGCGCCGCGTGCAGGCGGCTGTGTCTCCGCCTCCCACCTAAGTTGCGTCTCCCCCAGCCCATGGGGAGTAGTCCCCATTCAGTTCCGCACCGCTCCGTGGAACAGTGACCGAGGAAACGGTTAACCGGAGGGGCGGTAGGAATGGGCAGCTGGCGGATCAGTCCCAGGCGGCTGCACATGGTTCTGGTGGACGTCGCCGCCGACGGCCAGTCGCTGGACAAGGCGGCAGGCGACGCAGCAGCGGCCGGCGACGACGCGTCGTCGTTGTTTGGCAGCGCCGCTGAGGTGGCGGAGGCCTTCAGCGCGTTCTGGTCGCCGCGGAGCGAAGTGGGCCAGCGGATCGCCGGCCTGGTCTACGGCAAGTCCCAGGTGGTGGCAGAGGCGGGCGAACTGTTCATTGCGGCAGACGGACAGATGTCCGAGGCTGCCGCTGATTTCGCCGAGACCCTGAATGCCGGCGATGCCCCCGTACTCGCAGCGCGCGGTTTCGGCCCGGTGCCGCAGCCGTGACCATCAGGCTGGGCATTGTCCCGGAGCTCGACGTGCCCTGGGACCAATTGTCGGACGCTGCGAAGGAGATGTCGCAGCGCGCCGCCGCCGCGGGCAGCTATCTGGTTGATGCGCAGACTGCGTGGACCGGGCTGAAGGACGCCTACCGGCAGCCGGACACCGAGCTGGAGGTCCACGCTGCACTGGCCGAGCTGGACGACCCGATGCTGGAATGGACCGCAGCATTGGCCGCCGCCCGCGACGCCTTGGCAGCGTTCGTCGCCGCGGGCCGGCCGCTTCAGGCGGAGGCGGAAGAGCTGGCTGCCGCACGGCAGGCGCTCGCCGCGCACCTGGCAGCCGCGCTGGACGGCGACGAAGCGCAGGGCGACAATCAAGCGGAGCGTGCCCTCCGCCGTGCGGAAGCCTTCAATGGACGGCTGGCCTCGCTGCGGGCGGACTGGCAAGCACTGATCTCCGAAACCTCTGCGGCGCTCAAGGGCATCAGCGGCGGCACTCTCGACTCGCTGCCGGCCACCCCGCTGCTGGCTGCCTCCGCCGCGCTCCCGGCAACACCGCCGTGGGCCAGCTTCACCAGCGGCCTGAACGAGCTTTTCGGCCCGCTGACTCCGGAGTCGTATCTGGCCTCGCTGACCGGGCTCACCGATCAGGAGCTGCGCGAATGGGCGGCGGCCAACCCCGAAGGCGCTGCCTTGCTGGCCGCCAACCAGCTGCCGGCCTGGCGGATGCCCGGTTCTGCCGAGGCAGTGATGGCTCAGGCCATGGACAACGACGCCGCCCTGACCGAGGCCGGGATCAGCACCATCCGGGACGCTTGGAAGGGGCTGGCTCCGGGTGACCAGGAACGCCTGCTGCTGCTCTACCCCGCGGTGTTCGGCGCGCTGAACGGGGTTCCGTTCGCCAAACGGATCCGCGCCAACACCATCACGGCCGCCGGCTACCGGGAGACGGTGGCCACCCGGCAGGAGCAGCTCGGCGCCGAGCCGGACCTCAACAGCTACCTCCCCGCCGGCCAGCACCAGCACCGCGCGGACTACCAGCGGGCCTATCTGCAGTACACCGAGGACCTGGAAACATGGCAGACCGAGCACAACCGGCTGGCGACGCTGCGCACGGGACTGGACTTCGCCGTCGAACATCAAATGCAGGTGGTGACGCTCAGCCTGGCAGGCGACGGCCGGATTGTCACCATGGACGGCGCACTGGGGCCGGGCACTCGGACCATCGCCACCCTGGTTCCGGGCACCGGGGCGGATCTGGGCCAGCTGGAAGCCTATACACACCGGCTGGATGCGCTGAACGGCGAGCCCTCCACGGGCACGGTCTCTTTCTACTGGCAAGGCACCGACCTACCGGATGAGATCAGCGACAACATCACCACCTCGTTCAACGAGGACGGCGGTCCGCTGCTCGCGGCGTTCGACCATGCCCTGGATCTGGAGGCCCAGCCCGACGCCCGGACCACGTACATCGGCTACAGCGCCGGCGGCTCGCTGCTGGGCACCGGCGAGCGCGAAGGCCTCGATTCCACCAACATCGTCTACGTGGCACCGGCCGGCACCGGACACAACGTGGGCAGTCCCGAGGACACCGCCAACCCGGACGCGAACCGCTACTGGCTGCAGACCCGCGACGACCCGATCACGGCCGCCCAGGTGCTCGGCGGCGGCTACCACGGGCCCTCGTTCTGGCGCGGCGGCAGCCCCACCGCTATGAATCCGGTCCGGCTGGAGACCGGTTTCCTTAGGCCTGAAGATCCCGAATCACTGATGGGCGGCCACACCGACTACTTCCGGCGCGATTCCACCTCGGCCACTAATATTCAAGGCGTCATCGAAGGCACCGAGGTCAGCGCGTACGTGGAGGACCAGATCCACCAGACCTTCTCCCCCTACGGCCCGCTGATCGTCAGCCCGCTCGAGCAGAATCCCGAGGACTACGCCTATGGCAATCTTGAGACCGTGACGGTTGAAAGTCTGGAGAAATGACCATGCGGGAGCGCTTCCCACCGCATCGGCCGTCCCGCCTGAGCGGCAGAGCACGACGGCGGCCGCCCGGCTTCGCCGCCAGCCTCACCACCGCGGTCACCCTTTCCGCCATCATCCTAGGAGGCTGCGCTGTGCCGCAGGAGAACCAACCGCTGGAGAGCCAAGCAACCTCGCAGGACTACGGCCGCCAGCTAGAGCAGCTGCTGACCCAAGCAATGGCGGACGCGTCCTCCGCCGCCGATTTGAAGGTGAACCTCCTCCGCGAAGAGACCTGCCTGCGCCCGGAGAACGAACAGCCGCAGACCCAAACCGCCTGGATCGCCCGCGCCACCGGCGAAGTCGCCGACACCGACCAAGCCAACGCAGCCCTCGATGCCGCCGCCGGCTACCTGACCGCGCAGGGCTGGGAGCTGAAGAACGAAACGACCGCCCAGACGGGCGACGTGCGCAAACTTTACTTCCGGCACGGCGACCTCGGTGCCACCGCCGCCCACCACACCATCGGCGGCCCCGGCACAGTGGTCCTCTCCTTCAGCAGCCCCTGCCTGGACCACCCCGACGACCACCGCATGGTCCGCTCCGAACAGGACCCGGAATACGGCAAGAACAGCCAGTACTACGACGACGGCGCCTGATCCTGCACCGGCAAAACACGAGCCGAGTCGCCTACTTCAGGAACTTCGACATTCGGCGGTCCGCCAGCAGCTTCCCGCCCGTCTGGCAGGTTGGGCAGTACTGGAGCGAGGAGTCGGCGAAGGAGACTTCACGGACGGTGTCGCCGCAGACGGGACAGGGCTCGCCGGTGCGGCCGTGCACGTGCATCGCTTTACGCTTGGAGTCCTTCAGCTCAGCGGCCGGGCGGCCGGAGGCCTGGTCGATCGCGGACTCGAGCACCTGGTGCATCGCCCAAAACAGCCGCTCCACGTCCTCGGGGTCCAGCTTTGAGGCATTGGCGAACGGGGAGAGCTTGGCGGCGTGCAGGATTTCGTCGCTGTAGGCGTTGCCGATGCCGGCGATCGCCGACTGGTCCCGCAGCAGTCCCTTGATCTGGCCGCTGTGGGAGGCGACCAAGTGCGCGAAAGCCGGGACATCGACGTCGAGCGCGTCAGGTCCCAGCCGGGCAATGCCCGGGACATCCTGGAGATCCTTGACCACATAGACGGCCAGCGACTTCTTGGTTCCCGCCTCGGTCAGGTCGAAGCCCGGCGCTGCTTCGCCGTCTGCCGCGAACCGCACGCGCAGGGCCATCGCCCCCTTGCCCGGCCGCAGCCGGCCCGGCTTGAGCGCATCGGACCAGCGGAGCCAGCCGGCCTTGGCCAGGTGCATCACCAGGTGCGCGTCGCCGGAGGTGATGGCGATGAATTTGCCGTGGCGGGTTACTCCGGACACGGGCTCGGCGCCCAGGACCTCGAGCGGGAGGTCTGCGGTCTTCAGGACCGAGAAGGACAGCACCTCGACGTCCGCGATCCGGGCCGGCGGCTCCTCCGGCGGAAGCAGCTTCGACCGCAGGAAATCGACCAGTCCCTGCACTTCAGGCATCTCCGGCATGCCCTCACGGTAACGCAAAAAGGGCGTCGGGGGCCCGGAAACTGCTCCCCCACTCCTCCCTCCGCGCTCCCTGCGGCCCGCATTAAATCATCCGTCAAGGGTTTTCCATGGTGATACTCCTCAAAGACACGCGTGATCCTGCCCACTTAAAAAGTGTGTTACTCGCGCGAAGTTGAGTTAATTCCTGCCGTTGCTAGCGTCGAGGGTTGGCCCCGAGGGGCCGTGGCAACCAGCGAGACCGCGACCAGCAGAACCATCGATGCGAGGTACGAGACCGATATGAGCACGCCGCCCAAGCCCGCCGCGCCCGGGCACGACGCCCGGGATACCCGGGATACCCGGCCACCAGCGCCGGACACCGTTCCACCAGGGGGCGATGTCCCAGCCGAGCCCGAGCAGCGCACCAGAGTCAACAAGACCGTCTTTATCGGCTCAGCCGTCGGCGTGCTGGGCATCGCCTTGTGGGCCATCATTGACCGGGAATCGGCGGACGCCGTCATCGGTTCCGCCGTGGCCTGGGTAGGCTCCACCTTCGGCTGGTGGTACTCGCTGATTGTGGTCTCGGTCCTGGTCTTCGTCCTCTTCGTGGCCGTCTCCCGGGTGGGCAAGACCCGGCTGGGGCCGGACCACTCACGCCCCACCTTCAACCTCTTCACCTGGACGGCAATGCTCTTCGCCGCCGGCATCGGAATCGACCTGATGTTCTTCTCGGTCGCGGAGCCGGTAACCCAGTACCTGGCACCGCCCACCGGAGACGGGTCCACGGTCGAGGCCGCACGCCAAGCGGTGGTCTGGACTCTGTTCCACTACGGCATCCTCGGCTGGGGCCTCTACGCCCTGATGGGCATGGCGCTGGGCTACTTCGCCTTCCGCCACAACCTGCCGCTCAGCATCCGCTCGGCGCTGTACCCGATCCTCGGCAAGCGGATCCACGGGCCGGTGGGGCACGCCGTCGATATCGCGGCCATGCTGGGCACCATTTTCGGTATTGCGACCAGCCTCGGCATCGGCGTCGCCCAGCTGAACTTTGGCCTGAGCTTCCAGTTCGGCATCCCGGAAAACACGGTGGTCCAGATCGCGCTCATCGCCGTCGCGGTGGTGATGGCGACCATCTCGGTGCTCACCGGGATTGAAAAGGGCATCCGCCGGCTGTCCGAACTCAACGTCATCCTGGCCATTTCCCTGATGGTCTTTGTCCTGATCACCGGGTCCACCCGCTTCCTGCTGGACGGGATCGTGACCAACATCGGCGACACGCTCGCCCGCTTCCCGTCGATGGCGCTGGACACCTTCGCCTACGACCGTCCCGACGACTGGCTCAACGGCTGGACGCTGTTCTTCTGGGCCTGGTGGATCGCCTGGGCACCCTTCGTGGGCCTGTTCCTGGCGCGCATCTCGCGGGGTCGGACGCTGCGCGAATTCGTGGTCGGCGTGCTGGTGGTGCCGTTCGCGTTCATCCTGCTGTGGATCTCGATCTTCGGCAACAGCGCCCTCGAGATCGTGATGGGCGGCAACGCCGCCTTCGGCGAGGTGGCCATGAGCCAGCCCGAACGCGCCTTCTACGGCCTGCTGGAGCAGTACCCGATGGCCCCGCTCAGCGCCGCGATCGCCACCTTCACCGGGCTGCTGTTCTATGTCACCAGCGCCGATTCGGGCGCCCTGGTGATGAGCAACTTCACCTCCTACCTCAAGGACGCCGACTCCGACGGGCCCAAGTGGCTGCGCGTCTTCTGGTCCGTCGCCACCGGGCTGCTGACCCTGGCCATGCTGCTGGTGGGCGGTGTGCCCACGTTGCAGAGCGCCACGGTCATCATGGGGCTGCCGTTCTCCGTGGTGCTGGTGTTCATCATGCTGGGTCTCTACAAGGCACTGCGTCTGGAGACCGCTCTGGCGGACAGCTACCAGGCCGGCCTGCACGCCGTGCTCAACTCCCGCACCAACGTGCCCGCCGGCGCGGACAGCCGCCGCGGCTGGCGCCAGCGCCTGTCCCGGGCGATGAACTACCCGGGCCGCCGCCAGGCCCAGCGCTTCGTGTCCGAGGTGGCGGTCCCCGCACTGTCCGACGTGCGCGCCGACCTCGCAAGCCGCGGCATGGAGACCACGATCAAGACCAGTACGGTCGAAGCCTTTGGCATCGATTCCGTGGACTTCTGCGTAGAACTCGACGGCGAACGCACCTTCAAGTACCAGGTCTTCCCGGTGCAGAACGACGTGCCGTCCTACGCACGTTCCTCCGGCGCCGGCGGGAAGTACTACCGGATCGAGGTGTTCTCGCTGGAGGGCAGCCACGGCTACGACCTGATGGGGTACAGCAAGGACGAAGTCATCGCCGACGTGCTGGACCACTACGAGGTGCACCTGGAGTTCCTGCACCAGCATCGCGCCACCCTGCCGTACACCACGGCCGCCGAAAGCGTCCCGGCCAAGGCGGACTGGGACACCGACTACGACACGGTCGACGAACCCGTCGCCGCACTTCCGAAGGAGACACCATGACCACCACCGCCTCCACCTTATTCATCAACGGCTCGTGGGAGCCGGCCGCTTCCGGCGGGGTGCGCGAGATCCGCAACCCGGCCGACGGCGAGCTGGTCGCCACCGTGTCCGAGGCCGGCCGGGACGACGCCGAACGCGCCATCGCCGCCGCCCGCACCGCCTTCGACTCCGGCGTCTGGGCCGCCGTTCCGGCACCGGAGCGGGGCGACTTCCTGCTCAAAGTGGCCGCCGGGCTGCGCGAACGCCGCGAGGAGTTTGCCCGCGCCGAGTCGCTGGACACCGGCAAGCGGATGGTCGAAAGCCGGATGGACATGGACGACATCGCCGCCTGCTTCGATTACTTCGGCAAGCTCGCCGGGCAGCAGGCCGGCCGCATGGTCGACGCCGGCGACCCCGCCGTCGTGAGCAAAATAGTGCACGAGCCGGTGGGTGTGTGCGGCATGATCACGCCCTGGAACTACCCGCTGTTGCAGGCTGCGTGGAAGATCGCGCCCGCACTCGCGGCCGGCTGCACGTTTGTGCTCAAGCCTGCCGAGCTCACCCCCTCCACGGCCATCCTGACCATGAAGCTGCTCCAGGAGCTGGGCCTGCCTGACGGCGTCGCGAACCTGGTCACCGGCCCCGGCGCGGAAGCGGGCGCACCGCTGTCCGAGCACCCGGACGTCGACCTCGTCTCCTTCACCGGAGGGCTGGCGACCGGCCGGGTGGTCGCGGCGTCCGCGGCCGGAACCGTGAAAAAGGTGGCCCTGGAACTGGGCGGCAAGAACCCCAACGTGGTGTTCGCCGACGCCGACTTTGACGCCGCCGTCGACAATGCGCTGAACGGCGCCTTTGTCCACTCGGGCCAGGTCTGCTCCGCCGGCGCCCGGCTGGTGGTCGAGGAATCGATCGCCGAACGCTTCGTGGACGAGCTGGTCCGCCGGGCGGAAGGCATCCGGCTGGGCGGTCCCTTCGACGAGAAGGCAGAAACCGGGCCGCTGATCTCGGCGGCGCACCGGGAGAAGGTGGACGCGTACGTCCAGCGGGGCGTGCAGGAGGGCGCGCGGCTGCGCTGCGGCGGCGCCGCCCCGGAGGGCCCCGGCTACGACGACGGTTTCTACTACCTGCCGACCGTCCTGGACCGCGTCGAACGGGGCATGTCCGTCGTCGTCGACGAAGCCTTCGGCCCGGTGGTGACGGTGGAAACCTTCCGCACCGAGGACGAGGCGGTGGCCACCGCCAACGATACGGTCTACGGCCTGGCCGGAGCGGTCTGGACGCAGGATGCCGGCAAGGCGCAGCGCGTGGCCGGCCGGCTGCGGCACGGCACCGTCTGGATCAACGACTTCCATCCTTACCTCCCGCAGGCCGAATGGGGCGGCTTCGGCCAGTCCGGCGTCGGCCGCGAGCTCGGCCCGACGGGTCTGGCCGAGTACCAGGAGGCCAAGCACATCTACCAGAACACCAGCCCGCAGGTGACCGGCTGGTTCGCTGACCGCGCCAAGGAGAACTGAATGCACACCGACAACATCGAGAACCTGACCGACCGGGAGTTTGACTACATCGTGGTCGGCGGCGGGTCTGCCGGGGCCGCCGTCGCCGCCCGGCTGAGCGAAGACCCCGCAGTGTCCGTGGCGCTGGTGGAGGCCGGCCCGGACGACCGCGGCGTGCCCGAGGTGCTGCAGCTGGACCGCTGGATGGAGCTGCTCGAATCCGGCTACGACTGGGACTACCCGATTGAGCCGCAGGAAAACGGCAACTCCTTCATGCGCCACTCCCGCGCCAAGGTGATGGGCGGCTGCTCCAGCCACAACTCCTGCATCGCCTTCTGGGCCCCGCGCGAGGACCTGGACGAATGGGAGTCCAAGCACGGCGCCGCCGGCTGGAACGCCGAGGCTGCTTACCCGCTGTATCAGCGGCTGGAGACCAACGAAGACGCCGGCCCGGATGCTCCGCACCACGGCGACGCCGGCCCCGTGCACGTGATGAACGTGCCCCCGGTGGACCCCACCGGCGTCGCACTGCTGGACGCCTGCGAGCAGGTGGGCATTCCGCGCGCCAAGTTCAACGATGGCAGCACCGTGGTCAACGGCGCCAACTTCTTCCAGATCAACCGGCGGGCGGACGGCACGCGTTCCTCCAGTTCCGTGTCCTACATCCACCCGATCATCGAGCGGGAAAACTTCACCTTGCTGACCGGTCTGCGCGCCCGCCGGCTGGTGTTCGACGCGGACAAGCGCTGCACCGGCGTCGAGATCGTGGACAACGCCTTCGGCCGCACGTACACGCTGTCCGCCCGGCAGGAGGTGGTGCTCTCCACAGGCGCCATCGACTCGCCGAAGCTGCTGATGCTCTCCGGCATCGGCCCCGCCGCCCACCTGGCGGAGCACGGCATCGACGTGCTGGTGGACTCCCCCGGCGTCGGCGAACACCTGCAGGATCACCCGGAGGGCGTGGTCCAGTTCGAAGCGAAGCAGCCGATGGTCACCGAATCCACCCAGTGGTGGGAGATCGGTATCTTCACGCCCACCGAGGATGGCCTGGACCGCCCCGACCTGATGATGCACTACGGCTCCGTGCCGTTCGACATGAACACGCTCCGGCACGGCTACCCCACCACGGAGAACGGCTTCAGCCTCACGCCGAACGTCACGCACGCCCGCTCCCGCGGCACCGTCCGGCTGCGCAGCCGCGACTTCCGTGACAAGCCTATGGTCGATCCCCGGTACTTCACCGACCCCGAAGGCCACGACATGCGTGTCATGGTGGCCGGCATCCGCAAGGCCCGCGAAATCGCCGCCCAGCCGGCCATGGCCGAGTGGGCCGGGCGCGAGCTTTCCCCCGGCATCGAGGCGCAGACCGACGAGGAGCTGCAGGACTACATCCGCAAGACGCACAACACCGTCTACCATCCCGTCGGCACCGTCCGGATGGGCCCGCTAGACGATGACATGTCGCCGCTGGACCCCGCGCTGCGGGTCAAGGGCGTCACCGGCCTGCGCGTTGCGGATGCCTCGGTCATGCCCGAGCACGTGACCGTCAATCCCAACCTCACCGTCATGATGATCGGCGAGCGCTGCGCCGACCTGATCCGCGGCGGCCGGGCCAGTGAACCAGCGACGGCGGCGGCAGGCTCGGTGCGAGGCTAACCGACTGGCGGCCGGAAGGCGGGGCGTCGTCGGATGACGATTCCCCGCCTTTCGTGCCTTCTGCGGGCAGTACGACGGCGGTGCCCGGCACCCCGCGCGAGGGTTGGCTCTTGCCGACCAGACCGGACCTTCGATGAGGTGAGCCGGCTCCGCAAATCCTGTGCCCGAAACCTCTACCGCAGGGCCCCTGGAGCTTCTACGCTTTCTATACTGCTCCATCTGTGGGGAAGGAGGGGTGTGGGAACCGCCGGCGTCGGGGTATGCCTGCCCGACGCCCCGCCGGAGGGATTTCACCCGGATCCGTCGGCCGGTTTCCGCGCAACGGATCATGTGGCCCTTTCGACGCAACAGGCCTGAAGAGGTCGAGTTCGATGAACTGATGGAGACTGCCCGCCACCCGAAGAAGAAGCGCCGGCGCCGGCGCCTCGACTTGTGGCTGGTGAGCGTGGCAGTGGCGGCCTTCGCCGCGGGCGCACTCGTGGCTCCGGCGGCGGTAGGGGTCTCCGTCGTCGGAAATTCCGTCCTCGACATGTGGCAAACCCTGCCCACTAATCTGCCGGTGAATCGCCCGTTAGCGCAGCATACGGTCCTATTGGACAAGGACGGCAAGGAATTCGCCCGGTTCTACAGCGAGAACCGGGTTGATGTTGAGCTGGACCAGGTGTCGGAGGCCTTCAAGAAGACCCTGGTCAGCACAGAGGACGCCCGCTTCTACGAACACGGCGGTGTGGACCCCCTCGGCATCACCCGGGCCCTGTTCCACAACATCACCAGCAGTGACGTCCAGGGCGCTTCCACCCTCACCCAACAACTGGTCCAGAACATCCTGATCAACCATGCACGGAACCAGGAGGAGGATAACGTCGCTGTCGGCGACACCTACAACGCCAAAATCCGGGAAATGAAGTATGCCGTCGCTTTGGAGAAACAGCTGCCCAAGGATGAGATTCTGCTGCGCTACATGAACGCCGTCTATTTCGGGAACCGCGCCTATGGGGTGGAGGCAGCGGCCCGCTTCTACTTCAGCACGACGGCGGCGAAGCTCGACTATGCGCAATCCGCGCTGTTGGTCGGCCTGCTCAAGGCGCCGACAGCTCTCGACCCGTTCACCCACCCCGACGCCGCCACGGAGCGGCGCAACACCGTACTGGATGTGCTGGAAAGGCAGGGGGTATTGCCGGCCGACCAAGCGCAGGCGGCTCGCGAGGCCCCACTGGGCGTGAAGCGGGGCGACGAGCCGTCCGGCTGCGGCGGGTCCAAATATCCGTTCTACTGTGAGGCGGTCCGGGAAGAAATCCTGTCCAACCCGGCCTTCGGCAAGACCGCGAAAATCCGAGAGCAGCGCTTCAACCTGGGCGGCCTGACCTTGACCACCGCCCTGGACCGGAAGGCCGCGGACGCGGCGCAAAAAGCCGTCGAAAGGGCACTGGGCAACGGCAACCGGGCGGCCCTGGGCACCGCCGTCGTGCAGCCGGGAACCGGCCATGTGGCCGCCATCGCGCAGAACCGTGTCTGGGGCAAGGGCAAAGGCAAGACCCAGGTGGTCTACGTCCGCAACGCCTTCCAAGTCGGGTCGGCCATGAAGCCGATTGTGCTCGCCACCGCGCTCACGCAGGGCATTCATACCTCCACCAAGTTCCGCGCCGACGGCCCCTATCGCTCACGGAAACTGGCAAACCCGAAGGGTGGCTACATCAACTACGACAACGTTGACTACGGAGTCATCAACGCGTACCAAGCCATCCGCGCCTCGGTGAATATCTATTTCATCAAACTCGTCGAGCGTGTCGGTGTCATCAACGCGGCCAAAATGGCCAACAAGCTGGGCATCACGTCCATCAACCCCGACAAGCTGACCGGCAGGGAAGGATCCCTCGCCCTCGGCGCCTACGAGGTCACGCCGCTGCAAATGGCCAGCGCCTACGCCGCGTTCATGACCAACGGCACGGTGTGCAAACCGGTCACCGTCATCAAGGCAGTCCAAAACGAGCCGAAGAAGGAGCTGCCCGTTCCGGACCCCGATTGTCACCGCGCCATCGAAGCCGCTGTGGCGGACACCGTGGCGGATGTGCTCAAGGAGCCCTTCAACCCGCGAGGAACCCTGGGACCGCGCATCGAACTCCAGGGCAACCGGGAGGCCGGGGCCAAGACCGGAACCACCAACGACTTCGCTGCGAACTGGATTGTCGGCGGAACGCCACAGCTCGTGGCCGCCGTTTGGCTTGGTGACCCCCGAGGCGGGGCCCAGTACCCCCTGACGAAACTCAAGGCCTACGGCAAGACATACAGAGACCTGACCGGTTCCGAAGTCGCCGCGCCTGTCTGGAAGGAAACCATGGACGGCGCGCTCAAGGGCGAGAAGAAAATCCAGTTGCCCGAAGCCCGCCGCTCGCTGACCAAATAGTCACCGCCCCAAATAGACACCGCCGTCTGGCGCCCGTCCCTCTTTGCCAGCAAGGTTGCGTCTTTGCCAGCAAGGTTGCGCCGTTGCCTGATCCAGCACATAGGGTTGATTGATCACCACTTGAACTGGAGGACCGACCACCGATGGCTTCTGGCGAACTCGACTACTCGTCCGGGGTCCCGCTGTACCGGCAGATCAAGGAGATCCTGCGCCGGGAGATCGCGGACGGTGCGGCGGATCCGCAGAAGCCTATGACGGAGGCCCAGCTGCTCAGCCGGTTCGAGGTTAGCCGCGCGCCCATCAGGCAAGCGCTCATGGAGCTAACCAGTGACGGGTACGTCTACCGCAAACAGGGCAAAGGCACCTTCCCGGCCAGAGGACTCCGGGTGCACCGCCCGGCCGACGTCCAGTCCGGACGTTTTTATCAGTTCCTGGTAGACAGCGGGATGCACCCGTCGTCGAAAGTTTCCGTCCCTGAATGGGTGGAACCGCCCGCCGAAGTCGGCCAGTTGCTGGGCACGGACGAGCACGAGCGGCTCTTGCATTTCACCCGTCTGATTTCGGTCGAGGGCGCGCCGCTGGCCGAGGCGAACGTGTACATCCGCGCGCCGCGCGACTTCAACCCCACGGTGCAGGAATTGGAAGAGAGCGGCTCGGCCTTCGAACTGCTGGAGCAGGGCTATGGCATCACGCTGGGCCGATCGGAACACGAAGCCTGGGCGACGGCGGCGACGGCCGACCACGCTGCGACCTTGGGCGTCAATGAGGGAAGTCCGCTGCTGGTCATCGACACGATCTTCCGCACCGCCGGCGGCCGTCCCATCGGCTGGCGCTCTGCCCTGCATCACGCCGAAAACTTCAAATACCGCTTCACCCAGTAGCACCCCGGCGGTCTCCCGCTGGGAACTCCATCCTCACGCCTCACTCAGCTCAGCAGGCGGAACGGTGAGGTGCGTCGAGTCGACTGACTCAAACCTTGTCTGAAGGCAGTTGTTGTAGCCGCCATGCGATGATCTCGCGGATGAGCTCAGTCGGGAGCGGGGCATCATGGCGCAACTGTATAAGGTGCTCGGTGGTTCCATATGCGGCCAGCTCTGTCGAGAAATGCGCGATCGCCTCTGGAGTCGGATAGAACCCGATGTGGCGCTTTGTTCCGGTGAAGAAAAACAACGGCTCGGTGCCGAGCTTGAAGGTCGGCATACGCCAACTGATCGATTCTTCCGCTTCATCGGGCACGGCCGTCCGGATCAGTTCATACACGGACAGCAGTCGATCCCGCACATCGCCGTCGTACCGGTCGATGTACTCGCTGATCGAACTCGCAGTCATGGTGGTCTCCCTTTTCGCGACGTCAGGCGGGGGCGACGGTCGCATCTTGAGCGATGGTGAACGCCGATCATACGACAGTTGCACCGATAGATCGCCGCCGTCGAAGATCACCGACGTGCCCAGAACAATCGGTCGGTAATGGCATTGACTTTCACCTGACATCGTGTAAACCTAGTTTACAGGTAATCGAGGTCACACTCACAGTCCGTCGGCATCCAGCCGCTCGGCGCTTGCTTCCTTCGTTTACCGACGCCTGCACCGAGTTCGGCGAGGATTTAATCCAGAGGTCGCGGTGCATGATCCTTCCCAACGCGTGGCGCCCCGGCGTGACGTAGAACGAAAGGTTGTGCCGATGACGGATACAACGACTTCCCCCACCGAAACCGTCAACACGGTCCTTGGACCCGTTCCCGCTCACGAGCTGGGCGTGGTCGCGGTCCACGAATCCCTGCTCTCCGTGCTCCCGGGCGCGCAGTACGCCCCGGACATCTCGATGGACCGGGCCGAGATCTTCGAGGCCCTGGCCTCGAAACTCACCGACTTCCGCAACAAGGGCGGCAAGACCATCGTGGACAGCACGGGAATGTTCCACGGCCGCGACCTCAAGCTCTACGAGGCACTGTCCCGCTCCACCGGCGTGCACATCATCGCCTCCACCGGGCTGGGCCCGGAGGAAGAACTCGGCGGCTACTTCCTGACGCCGCAGACCAACCCGCCCACGCCGTGGCCGGCCGAGAAGTTCGAGGACCTCTTCGGCAAGGAGGTCACCGAGGGCATGGTGGTCCCCCGGGTTGAACGCCGCGCCGCCGCCGGGATCGTCACCACCACCGCAGACCGCTCCGGCATGACTCCTACCGAGGAGTCCCTGTTCCGCGGCTCCGCCCGCGCCGCCAAGAACACCGGTGTGCCGGTCTCCATCCGCTTCGGCGCCGACGTCCTGCACGACCTGGACGTGGTCCTCGACGAGCAGATCGACGCCGACCGCGTGCTCGTCGGCGACCTGGACCGCAAGGACGCCGCCAAGTTCGCCCTCGAGATCGCGGGCCGCGGAGCCTTCGTCGGGATCGACCATGTAGGCCTGGACGACGACGGGGACTACCTCAGCGACCGCGAGCGCGCCGGCCTGGTGCTGGAACTCGTCAAGGCCGGCCACGCGGACAAGATCATCCTCTCCGGCAACTCGATCGGCGTAGCCAAGGGGCTGCCGGAGTACAACCTCCCGTACAGCCACGTGCTGACCACCTTCGTGCCTTTCCTCAAGGACCAAGGCCTGAGCGACGACGACGCGCAGCGCATCCTGGTGGACAACCCGCGCCGCCTGCTGACGGTGCGCTGACCGCCCGAGGCGAGCACCGCCGTCGTACATCAACAAAGCTTTTCTAATCACGAGGTGAGGGTCTTGACCAAAGTAAACACTGTGCTGGGAACCATCCCGGCTGAAGAACTGGAAATCGTGGCGGTCCACGAACACATCGGCTACGGCATGCCCGGCTCCGAACTGGACTCGAAGTGGTGGAAGTCGCCGGAACAGGCCTACGAGGAAACCGTGCCGAAGCTGCGGAAGTTCCGCGAGTACGGCGGCGGCACGTTCGTGGACGCCACCGGCATCTGCAACGGCCGCGACATCGACTACTACCGGTCGCTGTCCAAGAAGACCGGCGTCCACATTGTGGCCTGCACCGGCTTCGTCGGCGGCGACACCGCCCTGCCGCACTTCTCGCGGGCCTCGGTGGACTACCTGGCGAAGGTGTTCATCCACGAGATCACCGTGGGCATCGGCGACACCGGCGCCAAGGCCGGCGTCATCAAGGTTGGCGTCAGCCGCGGCGGCAAGATGACCGAACTGGACAAGCGCATCTACCGGGCCGCGGCGCGCGCCGCCGTCATCACCGGGGTGCCGATCCTGACCCACCTGGCGATCGACCCGGAACCGGCCGTGAACATCTTCAACGAAGAGGGCCTTGACTTGGACCGTGTGCTCTTCGGCCACGCCGACGACGGCCTGAACGCGCCGATCACCCCGCACGACTGGATCTACGAGCAGGGCGGCCGCATCGGCTTCGACACCTTCGGCTACGACCTCGAACTGCCGGACCCGCCGTTCTGGGGCCGCAAGCGCGCCGAGCGGATGGAGCACTTCGTCAACCTGGTGAACAAGGGCTACGCGGACAAGCTGCTGGTCTCGGCCGACGCCAACTGCAGCCCGCTGGGCTGGCCGGGCGTGAAGGGCCACACCATTAACTACATCTTTGAGGACATGCTGCCCGACATGCGTGCCGCCGGCATCGACGACGCCACCATCAAGCTGCTGCTGGAAACCAACCCGGCCGACTTCCTGTCCATCAAGGCCTAAACCACAACCCTCCATCCGCACCCCGCCACGCCATAGACGACGACGGCGGGACCCCACCATCCATCTCACCCCCGAGGTCGCCCCCGCGGCGTCCAGTGAAGGAACACAGAATCATGAAGACTTCCGACATCCAGAACCTGAAGGTTGCCGTCGTTGGCGGCGGCTACGCCGGCGCTTCCGCCGCTCTGGCCCTGCTCCAGCTCGGCGCCGACGTCCACGTCTACGAGCAGGCCCCCGAGCTGGGCGAAGTAGGAGCCGGCATCGGCCTGCGGCCGCCGACGGTCGAGGTGCTGCGCAAGTGGGGCGTGTTCGAAGAGTTCGCCAAGGTTTCCGCCCCCTCGGACGCCATCGAGGTCTACCAGTCCAACGGCGAGCTCATCGCCCGCGATCCGTGGCCGGGCATCAACGAGTACGAGCAGACCAACCACTGCCGCATGGTCCACCGCGGCGACGTCATCGAGACCCTGCTGCGCCTGCTGCCGGCCGAGCGCGTGCACATCGGCCACAAGATGATCACCGTCACCGACAACGGCGACTCCGCCACCGTGAAGTTCGAGAACGGCGTCGAGGTCACCGCCGATCTGGTCCTGGGCGCCGACGGCATCCGATCCAGCGTCCGCAACCAGATCTTCGGCGAAGTCCAGCCGGTGTTCTCCCACACCATCGCCATGCGCGCCGTGATCTCCGCCGATGACGCCTACGGCCTGGTGGAGAACGACAACTTCCGCGTCTACGTGGGCCTGAACGGCACCACCGTGTACTTCCTGCCGCTGCGCCACCGCAACCAGGTGTCCTTCGACATCACCGCCCCCAGCGACGACACCGCCTGGGCGCCGGAGGTCACGCACGAATACATCGGAGCGCTGCTGGAGGGCTTCGACGAGCGGCTGCAGAAGATCGGCCAGGAACTGGACATCGCCTCGATGACCAACCGCGGCGTCTACGACATCGAGAAGCAGCCGAACTGGCACACCAACAGCGTTGCCCTGGTGGGCGATGCCGCGCACGCCATGCTGCACCACCAGGGCCAGGGCGCCAACTCCGCCATGCAGGACGCCGCCTGGTTGGCCGACGCCATCAAGGACGGCGCCGACCTGCAGGATGCCCTGCGCACCTACCAGGCCAAGCGCAAGCCGATCACTGACGTGCTGCAGGACATCTCCCGCAAGCCGTTCGACATCGGTGATTCCTTCCCGGAGACCACGTCCTTCGAGAAGGGTGCGGGTGTCGAGTGACCATCCACCCCGAGATCGGCAAACTCCTCGCCACGCTGCCGCCGTTCGACCACAGCACGCGGCCGGACCCCGAGGGCAAGCGCGCGGGCGACCTGCAGTTCGTCGCCCCGCTGGAGGACCGGCTGCCGCTGCACGCCGTCGAGGACACCGTTGCAGCCACGCCGGCGGGCGACGTCCCGGTGCGGATTTACACTCCGGCCGAGGCCGAGTCCTACGGTCTGCTGGTGTACTTCCACGGTGGCGCGTTCTTCTCCGGCAGTCTGGAGACGCACGACCACGTGGCGCGCGCCCTGGCCAAGGAGAGCGGTTACAAGGTCATCTCCGTCGGCTTCCAACTGGCACCGGAGTCGCCCTTCCCCACCAGCCTGCAGGAGTGCTACGGCGTGGTCCGCTGGGCCGCCGAGCAGGGCGGGAGCCTGGCCTGGGACGGCAAGAGCCTGGCCCTCGCGGGCGACAGCTCCGGCGCCAACTTCGTGGCAGCGGTGACGGCGATGGCACATGACGAGGGCTTCGACCGGATCACGCATCAGGTGCTGTACTACCCGTCGGTGGACCTGGACTTCGACGAGGACCGCTACGCCTCGCTGCGGGAGAACGCCACCGGCTTTGGCCTGGAGACCCCAGCGCTGAAGCCGTGGAACTCCTTCTACATCGAGAGCGGCGCGGATCCCGCCGATCCGCTGGTCTCCCCGATCAAGCGCGAGGACCTCTCCGGCCTGCCGAAGGCCCTGGTCATCACCGCCGAGTACGACCCGCTGCGCGACGAGGGCGAACTCTACGGCCAGCGCTTGAAGGACGCCGGCGTGGACACCACGGTCAGCCGCTACGCCGGGGCCAACCACGGTTTCGTCCAGAACTTCTTCTGGATCCCGGAGTTCTACCGGGCCTTCCAGGAGACAGCGGAGTTCCTGAACCAGGGCTGAACGCGTTCAGCATCCTCCGGCCTGCCGAAAGCGGCGGCACGGGTCTTCGGACCCGTGCCGCCGCTTTTCTGCTTTCTCTGCTCCGCCGTCCCGCTTTACGACGCCGTCCTGCTCCCCTTCGCGGTCCCGCGAGCCATCTTTAAGGGGCCCTACTTCTTTAAGGTGCCCGACTTCAAGGGGCCCGACGGCGATGCCCGCTTCCCGGCGCCCCGCACCAAAGCGGCGCGCACCCAGCGAAGGGTGCGCGCCGCCGTCGTTCTTCTAGCTGCCGCCCCTGCCCAAACGACTGCGCGGATATGGCCCCTCGCCGACGCGAAAAGGGGCCATATCCGCGCAGTGCTTTTGGAAGTGGGGGAGGTTGGAAGGTGGGGAGCGCTGATGCCCGCCTCTCAAGCCGTCAGTGGGCTGCCTCAAACTCCTGGCGGTAGCCGTGCAGCGTGGTGAAGAACGGGGAGGGCTCCAAGGCCGGGTTCCCGGTGTAGCCGATCGCTTCGGCAACCGGCTCGAACGGGGAGTAGGCCGAGTCGGTGACCTGCAGCCCGTGCTGCAGGCATTCCCGGGCGGCGTCGGCGATACGGGACTCCAGGTCGATACTGAACTGCAGGGCCTCGTGGGCGCGCTCGGCGTCGAGGCCAATCTCATAGGGAACCCCGTTCGCGTCGCGGTACGGGTGGCCCAGGAAGAGGCGGTTGGGCCGGACCTCGTCGCGCAGGTACTCCAGGCTCTTGCGGTAGGCGGCGGGTTCCTCGTAGCCGGGGAAGCCGTTCGCGGCACCGTGCGCCTGCACCGCGTCGCCCACGAAGACGTCGTTCTGCCCGTCGATGACGTAGGCCACAGAGCCGGCGGTGTGGCCGGGAATGTGGTGCACGGAGACGGTCACGCCGCCGCCCAGGTCCAACTTCTCGCCGCCCTGCACCAGCAGGGTCGGCTCCATCTCGCCGGAGATGACCTTGTTGGCTGCCTGCGTCTGCTCCTCGATGGCGTTCGGGTTGTCCAGGTACTGCTGGCGCACCTGAACATAGTTGTCCACGTGTGCGCGGCGGGAGCGCAGCAGCGGAGCGTCACCCTCGTGGATCACCACCTGCGCCTTGCGCCCGGTGAGCTCCCAGAGGGCATGCGCCCCGCCCAGGTGGTCGATGTGGCCGTGGGTCAGCAGGATCCAGCGCACGTCTTCGATGCGGCGTCCCAGCTTCTCGAATTCGGGGATCATGCCCTCCACCGGCGACGAGGCGATCCCGGTATCCACAATGGCCGGTTCGGGGGCGTCGATGAAGAAACTGTAGAGGCCGAACCGCCCCCACGGCGACACCAGCGGATGGACTTTCACTTCTTGCGTCATCTGACTCTCCTCAACTCCGAAACCGGCTGGGTGGTCCTCACCCATTGTGGGCCCCTGGACCTGTGGCCTTGCCCACAGCCACTTTATTATAATAATATGATGGGAGCGAATGCCCGCCCGGAGCGGCATGGGCACTCGGCCGTTGACAAGGAGTTGCACACATGACTGATTTCACGACGTGGAATGCCGGTGGGGAAAAGATCGCCATCCGCAAGGACCTCCGGGTCCCGATGCGCGACGGCGTTGAGCTCGCCGCAGACGCCTATCAGGGCATCGACGGGAAACCGCGGCCGGCGCTGGTCGCCCTGAGCCCGTACGGCAAGGAGCTGCAGGCGCTGGCGCTGACCACTCCGCCGCAGCGCCGCCCCAGCCCCATGTGGGACGGCTGCATCGAGGCCGGCGACATCGCCCGGATCGTCAAGGAGGACTACGTCCACGTCATCGGCGACCTGCGCGGTTCCGGCGACTCCGGCGGCGAGCACGTCGGCAACTACAACGCCGGCGGCGTGTCGCTGGGCCAGGATGCCTACGACTTCATCGAGTGGGTCGCCGAGCAGCCGTGGTGCGACGGCAACGTCGGCATGGTGGGCATCTCCTACTTCGGCTCCATGCAGGTGCTGGCCGCCGCCGAGCGCCCGCCGCACTTGAAGGCCATCTTCGTCTCCGGCGGCCACTACGACTTCTACGAGACCACCTACCACGGCGGCGTCATGTGGTTCATGCCGCGCGCCGCCCGCGAAGGCCGCGGCGGCGACTCCGGCTGGGCCTTCACCGACGGCGTCAAGTCCCGCATGATCGAGAAGTACTCCCCCGAGGAGCTGAAGAAGCTCGTCGCCCAGCGCCTGCAGGATCCGGACGTCGCCGCCTGGCCCAACCTGGTGCACGTACTGAACTACCCCAAGAACCACGAGGCCTGGTTCGACATCGTGATGAACGAGCTCGACGGCGAGTGGTACGAGGAGCGCAATCCCATCACGCTGGCCCCGAACATCGACATTCCGGTCTGGCTGCAGCTGGACCAGGGCCGCGGCTGGACGCTGGACGGCACCATCGAGCTCTACAACGCGCTCAAGGGCCCCAAGAAGCTGGACATCGGCCCCTACCCGCCCATGCAGTCGCGCCCCTTCATCGAGGAACACGACAAGATGTTCCGCTGGTACGACTACTGGATCAAGGGCATCGACAACGGCGTGATGGACGAGCCCGCCGTCAGCGTGTTCGTCGAGGGCTCCCGCGAAGTGGTGACCGCCGAGGCGTGGCCGCCGAAGGAGATCGAATACAAGTCCCTCTACCTGCGTCCGCGCCACAAGCTCTCCTCCGAGCCGGAGCTGATGGGCGCCGAGTACGCGTCCCCGGACGGCTTCTACCAGGCCCCGCTGACGGTGACGGACAAGGTCCAGATCATCAGCTGGAGCACGGACACCTTCGAGGAGTCCACGGAGATGATCGGCACCGGCGCCGCGCACATCTTCGCCGAGATCGACCAGCCGGACACCAACTTCATCCTGCGCCTCTGGGACTACGCACCCAACGGCAAGCGCCAGCTGATCACCAGTGGCTACCTCAAGGCCTCGCACCGCGAGCTCGACGAGCGGACCACCGAGGGCAACCCGTACCACCCGCACACCCGCTCCGTGCCGGTGGAACCGGGCACGGTCGAGGAGTACGTGGTGCGCCTCTACCCGTTCGCCAACACGTTCCAGCCGGGCCACAAGCTGACCGTGGAACTGTCCAACGCCGAGCCGCTGGCCGACGAGCACAACGCGCTGCTCCCGCCGGATGCCTTCCACCTGCCGGTGGGCCGCCCGGTCACTCACAAGATCTACCGCGACGCCGAGCACCAGTCCCGGCTGGTCCTGCCCTACACCACGCGCTAACCCCCATAGGGACAACGACGGCGGTGCTCGCCTTGGCGAGCATCGCCGTCGACGTTTCTGCGCACTTGGGCGGGCACCGCCGTCGTCGTTGTCAGTGCGCCCCGGAGAAGGAAGGGGTTAGCTGGGTAACTTGTATCGGGCCCGCAGCGGCTCGGCCGCCTCGAGCAGGATTTCCCGCAGCCAGGTCTTGAAGGCGCCGTCGGCCAGCCACGGATTCCAGACCATGTCGATGCCCAGCGGCTCCACCGGGAACGGGAACTCCTCCACCCGCAGGTCGAACCGGCCCTCGAACTCCAGCCCCACCTGGTACCGGTGGATCGCCACGCCGCGGCCGGATTGCGCGATCAGGTGCGGCACGAACAGGTGGTCGGACACCCGCTGGCGCACCCGGTACTGGATGCTCTTCTCGTCCAGGATTTCGTACGGGCGCAGCCGCTCCGAGGGCGAATCGGGAAACACGTGCGGCACCTGCTCCAGCAGTTGCAGGGCGTCGGCGTCCCGGGGCTCGTTCCACGACGCCACCACCACCCACCGATCGTCATACAGGCGCTCCCGGGGATGCGGCGAGGGAAACGCCTCGGGCAACAGCACCACGTCGGCCGCGTCCTCCACAAACGGCGCACTGGTGGCCACGCTGGTGGTGCGCAGCTGCAGCACGGTGTTCGGCGCGCGCTCCGCCAACAGCCGGCTGAGCTCGCTGCCGATCACGAACGCGGTGCTGTTGGTCATCGCCACCGTGATCAGCCGTGTATCCACGGCGGGGTCAAAGGACGATGCGCTGACAATTCGCGCTGCCTGGTGCAGCGCCTGCCGCAGCGGTGCGATCAGTTCCGCGGCGCGCGGCGTAAGCACCATCCCCCGGCCCTGGCGCACCAGGAGCTCGTCGTTGAGCAGGCGCCGGGTCCGGTTCAATCCGTGGCTCATCGCTGGCTGGGACAGCCCCACCTTGCCGGCAGCCTTGGTCACGGACCGCTCCTCCAGCAACGCCAGCAGCGGCACCAGCAGGTTCAGGTCGACGGAGGCCAGCCGCGCCAGGTCCGCATCCATCGCGGTCTCCGGCCGGGCATCCGGCAGCGGATCAAGTGACGACATCGCAACCTCCGTTCGGGGTGAGCGCGGGCACATCCAGCGCTGTTCGCCCAGTCTAGCTATCTATTCATCCGATGCACACCACGGATGAAAACTATTCATTTGCCGAACACCAGCGGCCCTGCCAAGCTTTCAATAACCCGGTTTGTGAAGCAAGCCACACACAGATTCGAGTGGAGGACAACATGGAAATCATCCTGGACCGGCCGCGCTGCGAAGGGCACGGCCTGTGCGAAGAAGTCGCACCGCAGCTGATGCACCTGGACGATGAAGGCGAATTGGTGCTGGACGTGGTGCACGTCAACGAAGACCAGCTCGACGCGGCGAAGCAGGCCGCCCGGGTCTGCCCGGTCGCCGCCCTCCGTCTGGCCTGACCGTGCGGCTGGAACGCATCGTCGTCGTCGGCAACGGCATTGCCGGCCTGACGGCCAGCGACTCGCTGCGCGCCGCGGGCTTCGACGGCGAGCTGACCATCGTCGGCGATGAGCACCATTCGCCTTACAGCCGGCCGGCGCTCTCCAAGGCAGCACTGCTGGACGCGGAGGAGATGACCTCCCACCAGCTACCCGATTCCACGCACGACGCCCGCGAACTCTTGGGCCGCCGGGCCCTGCAGCTGGACCCGGACCTCAAAACCGTAGTGCTCGACGACGGCAGCATCCTTCCGTTCGACGGTCTGGTCATCGCCAGCGGATCACGGGCACGCCGCTTGGCCGGCGCCGACCCGGCCGCCCGCAAGCATGAGCTGACCCTGCGCACGCTGGAGGACGCGCTGGAACTGCGGCGTCGAATCGCCGACCGGCCGTCGGTGGTGGTGGTCGGCGGCGGCACCCTCGGCATGGAGATCGCCTCCGGCTGCCTGGCAGCGGGCTGCGAAGTCACGCTCGCCTCGCACCACCAGCCGATGGTCCAGCAGCTGGGCCCGCACCTTTCCGAGGTCTTCCTCGCCGCAGGCCTAAGCCACGGCCTCAAGTTCGCCCCATCCCGGGCCATCGGCCTGCGCGAAGCTGGCGGACATCCGTTAGTGGAGCTGGCGGACGGTTCCACGCTTGCGGCCGATCTGGTGGTCAGCGCCATCGGCGACATCCCGAACACCGACTGGCTGGCGGACAGCGGACTCTTGACCGGCGGCCGGCTGGAAGTAGACAGCCGCGGCCGGGTGCGCCCGAACATCGTCGCCGCTGGGGACGTGGCCGCCTTCCCTACCTCCCGCGGCATCACCCGGATCCCGCTCTGGACCAGCGCCATCGAGCAGAGCAAGGCCGCCGCCCTCGCCCTGCTCAACGGCGACGACGCCCCAGAACTCAGCTTCAGCCCCTACTTCTGGACCGAGCAGTTCGGCCTCAGCCTCAAGGCCAGCGGCTTCCTCCCGCTCGAGGGCGCACCCGAGCTCCTCGAGGGCGGCCCCGACGGCGGCCCCGCGCTCATGCGCTGGTCGCACGCAGACGGTTCCGGCACCGCCGTCGCCCTCAACTACCGCACCCCCATCCCCAAACTGCGCCGCCTGGCCAACCCAGCCCCCGCCCTCGTCGAGTCACCCGCCTGACCGCTGCCGCGTTTGCGGCAGCGAGCTCAGCCGAGTCTGGAGTGAGCTTCCAACAGCCTCTGCTTCGTCGCCGGTACGCTCTTCCCGCCCTTCAGATGACCGATGCACGCGCCAATGCGCAAAGGGATGCTCGGGGTCACGTATCCTGTGCAGGATCCACTCGCACTCAGCGGATCTCGAAAGTACAGAAGTTGGGGAAACACCACAAATGAAAATGCACTTGCGGCGCCCGGAAACAAACCGGCGCCCGCTCCGTCCGTGGCCAATGGTCATCGGATTCATCATGTCTCTCGCACTGTTGGGCTCCGGGGCAGCAGCCTTGCCGGAACCAGCATCGGCAGCCGTCCCCTCGTCGGTCAGGGGAGAAATTTCCGCTCAGACTCCGACGCTCTCCGGCACCCTCTGCGTCGGCAGGACGCTGACGGCCAAGCCCGGAAACTGGTTGCCGTCCGAAAGGACCCTTTCCTACCAGTGGCTGCGTAACGGCCGGGGTATTCAAGACGCCACTGGGCGCGATTACACCCTGGCAACCGCCGACTTGAACACGAAAATCTCGGTCCGGGTGCGCGGCGATCTGGAAGGGTCTGATTCGGTTGAACGGACCTCGCTTGAGCAGCATGTCGCCCCCTGCGCAATCGTTCCCACCCGGGCTCTAGTGATTGCCGGAGCAGCTAAACACGGACACAAGCTGAGGGCGGACTCGAAGTGGCCCGCCGGTGTCGTGACTACGTACGCGTGGTATCGGTCAGGCAAAGCCATCAGCAAGGCTACCAAGCCTTGGTACAAGCCGACCATCAAGGACATCGGTCGGACGATTACCGTCAAGGTCACCGCTACCAAGAGTGGGTACACGACTTATAAGACGACCGCCAAAGCCGTCAAGATCAGCAAGGGCAGCTTCAGAGTTATGAGCGCCCCCAAGGTGTCCGGCACGAAGAAAGCCACCCACACGCTCAAGGCAAGCAGGGGTAGCTACTCCCCCAAACCGACGTCCTATTCCTACCAGTGGTACGCCAACGGCAAGAAAATCAAGGGCGCCACAAAATCCAGTTATAGGCTATCCGGCAGCCAGATCGGCAAGCGGGTCGGTGTCAAGGTGACGGCCAAGAAGGCAGGCTACTCCAGTTACGCCATGGAGAGCTCCGCCTACAAGGTCGGCAAGGCCGTCTTTAAGCTGCAGACCCGGCCGAAGATTTCCGGGACAAAGAAGGTCGGCCACACCCTGAAGGCGTCCAAGGGCACTTACTCCCCCCGACCGACGTCGTACTCCTACCAGTGGTATCGCAACGGCAGCCCAATCAAAGGTGCTACCAAGTCCACCTACAAGGTGAAATTGGCGGACGAAGAGTACGACATCACCGTCAAGGTCAAGGCCAAGCGGACCAACTACACGAGCAATTACAGCATCAGCAGTCGGGTGTACATCCCGTACGACTATTCATCTGATTGGGAGGACGACGACGATTATGGTTTCTCCGGCGGATACTCCGGGTACAACGGGCCCCGATGCTATGCGCCGGGCGGCCGAACCTATACCCCGTGCTGATTGCGCCGTAGCCCTCGACTGACAAGGCCAGGAACTTCGACGGCGGTGCCTGCCCTCAGCGGCAGGCACCGCCGCTTTCACCTTAAGGGCGCACCCGAGTTCCTCGAGGGCGGCCCCACACTCATGCGCTGGATGCAGGGCTCTGCGTCAGCCGGGGGTGAGGACGCAGAACTCGTTGCCCTCTGTGTCGGCGAGGCACACCCATGGCACGTCGCCTTGGCCGAGGTCGGCGTCAGTGGCGCCCAGAGCGCGCAGCCGGGCCACCTCGGCCGCTTGATCGTCACCGGGATACGGCTTCACGTCGAGGTGGACACGGCCGCACACGGACTCCGGGTCCGGCGTGCGGAGGAACTCAAGGTGCGGCCCGACGCCTTCGACCGAGCGCAGCCGCGCATGATCGTCGGTCACCTCCTGCAGGGTCCAGTCCATCGCCTCGCCCCAGAATCGGGCCATGGCCGGCGGATCCGCGCAGTTGACCACCACCGCGGCCACCGGCCCGGTGTCCCGGTAGATCGGCCGAGGCTCCCGTACACAGAACAGGTTGCCCTCCGGGTCGGCCATCACCGTCCATGGCATATCCCCTTGGCCTATGTCGGGACGCGTCGCACCGAGCTCCTGCAGGCGCGTGACCAGCTCGGCCTGGTGGGCCGCCGACGTGGTGGCGAGATCGAGATGTGCGCCGTAGTTCACCGTCTCGGGGTCGGGGACGGTAACCACGTCGACGCAGACGGCGGCGGCGTCCGGCCAGTCGAACCCCGCGGGTTCAACGTTGGTCACCCCGGGCACCTCACTGGAAACGCCCCAGCCGAGCGCCTCCGCCCAAAACGCGCCGAGAGCCGAGTCATCGGCAGCCTTGAAATTCACCTGGACAAGTCGCAGCGCCATACGGCCCGACCCTATACCGAAGAAAACCTGACACGGAGGAACAGCTTGGCGTTCGGGGCGCTTCTGCGCCGATTTTCGAGCGCTGGTGCTAGGACCGGGCAGCATGGGGCTGCCCGACGCCGGCTCGCATGATCGTGCGCGCCGCAGTACGCGCGTGCTCCACCGGGTTGCTGGGCTCACCCCGGAGCAGGCTGCTGAGTACTCCGTTGTAAAGGAGCAGCAGGACCGCGGATACCGTGGCCGGATCCGGGCAGCCTGCCTCCTTCGCCTGCTTCGTCAGCCGCTCGGTGACCATCTCCGTGTCCTGGCGGATCAGCTCGAACACCGGGTCGTCTTGGCCGTCCGTCGGCGCCGGGCGCTCCGACGCGGTGGCCAGGAAGCTGCACCACAGGGTCTGATTGGCCGAGGCCCGGAAAGTTTCAATGGCGTCGAAGACCGCCAGTAACCGATCCTCCGCGGTGGTGGCACGCGCGATCGCTTCGTCCCAGTGCCTGGTCCAGGCCTCCAGGCGCCGTGCGAGTACTTCGCGCAACAGGTTGTCCTTCGAGCCGAAGTGCTTGTAGAGCGTCACGATCGCCACTCCGGCCGTCGCCGCCACCCGGTCCACGCCGGTCACACTGATGCCTTGCTGGAAGAACAACTCCTCGGCCGCATTCAGGATGCGGTCGCGGGTGTTCAAGGGGCTGGCCATAGGGCTAGTATAACGCTCGTTATGGTGTAACGGTCGTTATGCGGTCGGAGGCGGGATGAGCAAGGAAACTATCGGCCGCAAGACCCGGCCCGGGCTCGGGGTGGCGTTCGCCGGGATGCTGCTGATCGCCGCAACCTACGGGATGGCCCGCTTCGGAGTCGGCCTCTTCGCCCCGCTCCTGGCCTTGCAGCGGCCGGAACTCACGGACGTTCTCGGATGGGCGGCCGCAGCGCAGTTCACCTCCTATTCGTTGGCTGCATTGGCAGCCGCACGGTTCGTCGATCGCGCTCCTCGTGCCGGCCTACTGCTCGCCGGGGCCACCGCTGCTGTTGGGTGTCTGGGGGTCGCCGCTGCCTCATCGCCGGCCATGTTTGTCGCAGCGGTATTCATCGGCGGAATGGGCGGGGGCTTCGCCTCTCCGGCCTTGGTCCCAGTGATTGACGCGGCGGTCCCTCCTCGGGCCTCCGCTACGGCGCAGTCGCTGGTGAACTCCGGAACGGCCGTCGGCGTGATCGGCGCCGGGCTAGTCGCCTCGGCAGCGGCGTCGGTCGGTTCGGCTTGGGTGTTCATGGGGCTGCTGTGTGCGACGACGGCGGTGGCAGCGAGGTACTCCGCGCGCTCACGGACCGATCTTGGGCACTCCGCCAGCACTGCCCCAGCGCGGAGGTCGAGCCGCGGGCCTCAACCTGGACCGTGGCGGCTACTCGTCATTCCAAGCATGACAGCGGTCATTGCCGGTGCCGGCTCGGCCTTGATCTGGACGTTCGGCCCGCTGCTGCTCACCGACGCCGAATCCGTCGCTACCGAGCAGGCCGGATGGCTATGGATCGCCCTCGGCCTGGGCGGGTTCCTCGGCGTCTTCACCGGAGCACTGGTCCACCGGCTGGGCACACAAGCAGGATGGTGCTTCTTTGCCGGCGTACTGGCGCTGGCCAGTGCAGGCGTCACGGTATCCGTGGCCACCGGCAGCTCTTGGACCGCCTATGCCAGCATGGCCGTCTTCGGCGCCGGCTACATGGGCCTGTCCGGCGTGCTCATCCTCTGGGCACGCAGCGTTTGGCCCGACAGTGCCGGAGCCGGAACCTCCATGCTGTTTATTGCGCTGGCAACCGGCCAGGCGCTGGGGTCCGCCGGCTTCGGGCTGGCCCTCGGTGCCGTGCCACCCGTTGTCCTAGCAGCACTGGCCGCCGCCCTCCTCGTCCTCGGCGGCCTCGCAGCGCTGATCCGCAAGCGGCAGCCCGCAACCTAATCCGCGAGTTCGACAACCTCGAACTCAAGCAAATCCGCGCCGCTGGCAACCGGCTGCTGCGCACTGTTGTGGTCGCGGGGCGCCCTGTTGTCCCGCCAGTTCTCGAAGTCCTCGCGGGTGGCCCACTGCGTGTATACAAAGTATCGGTCCTCGCCAGCGACGGGACGCAGCAACTGGAAGCCCTCGAAGCCGGGAGCGGAATCAACCGCGTGCTTGCGGGCGGCAAAGCGGGACTCCAGCTCCGTGCCCGAACCCTCCGGAACCTTCAGCGCATTGATGACAACGATAGACACGACGTTTCTCCTCTCGTGGGCCCGAGAGCCGCCCGGGCCGCTGACGTTCCCACGCTATCCGGGGTACGCCGTCAGCGTGTAGTCACGGGTAGTTTTTACAGCCGGAAACGGCCAAGGCAGCCGCCACGCGTCGCGCGCAAGCGCAGGACCAGAAGCTTTGCAAAGGCAGCAAGATTGCTTAGCTGGAGACTGATTGATCGTCGTAGGTGCTGACCGTCGGTTCAATTCGGTCCGGCTGCACAACCTCGCACCACGCCTCAAACCCGACTTGGAAAGCAACTATCCCCGCTTCCGGCAGCGCTATCTCGATGGCTTCCAAGATCTCCTCGGGGCTAACGCCGTGTTTCAGCGCCACGTGAATGTGGCTCTTGATTTGCGCTTTGCCCGCGCGCATAACCGTCAAACTCAGTATGAACAACAGTTCCTTGGTTCCCCGGTCCAGGCGGCGCTCCTGGAGGTACGCTGCTGAAACCAGCGAATTAGCAGCCTGCAGGACCGGGAAGTCTGCAGCAGCCATGTACTTGTGGTAGTCCAAGACGTAGCCGCGTTCGGCGGCCATCTCATTTACATATTGCTGTGCTGCCGATGCAGTCATTGCGACTTCCTCTGCTGTCTATCGTTCTGATTTCGGGAACTGATTCAGGCTGGCGCTCAAATCATTTGCCGCCTGGTGCACCTGTTTTCCGATCTTTTCGAGGGCATCATGCTGGATCCGATATTCCGGTCCAGCCACGGAAAGTGATGCCACTACCTGCCCGCCTACGAATACTGGTGCAGCGACGGCACAAACGCCGTCGTCCAGTTCTGCCCTACTGATCGCGAAGGGCTGTCGCTGCTGGACTTGCAGCGCCTCAACGAAGTTGTCCAGTTGTCCCCCTTGCAGGGAGGGCACCATCCGACCCAAATAGCGACGGATCCAAGGCTCCCCTTGGCTAGCGAGGAGCACTCTCGCTCCCGCGCCGCGGTGGAGCGGCAGGATCTCTCCCGGAGCGTACGAGATCCTCACCGTCATGTCAGATTCCCGAATAGCTGTGCAGGTAGCGTAATCACCGGACCGCTCAATTAAGAGGGCCGTCTCGCCGGTGCTTTGCCTCAACTCCTCCAGCACAGCCTCTCCTTCGAGACGCAAATGCGTTGAGGTGTTTACCGACTGGGCTAGGGCCAGAACTCTTGTGGTTAGGACGTAATGACCTCCTCCGGCCTCCGCCACCAGAGCCAGTTCCCGTAGAAGGGAGACGTACCGATAGGCAGAGGGGATGGATATCTCCACCAGCGATGCGATTTCCTCCACTGTCAAGGACGGTCTTTCCTCAAAGAGCATCAGGACGTTGAGGACACGCCGCGCGCTGTCGACGCCTGGAGTTTTACCGCTCGTCGCCATAACGTTCCGCCTCCCTTCATTACTCGGTGAATCACGAAAATGGGGCTAACGCACGTTCCTGTTTCAAAGGATCAGGCGTCAAATGTTGCCACGAGCCGCGCCTGCTCCAAAATGTTTTCGGAGTACCCTGCAAGGAACTCTTCGCGTGTTGGCATGCCCTCCACCCGTGCGTCGAGGGCATATACCCAGAAATAATAGTGGTGTGTTCCGTGCCCCGCCGGTGGCTGCGGCCCGCTGTACTCCTTATCGCCCATGGTGTTCGGGCCCAGGCGGAACTCTCCGCTGATGTCGCCTTCTTCGGGGCTAATACCGTAGACGACCCAGTGTGTAAACCCGTTGGCCAGGGGTGCATCCGGGTCGTGCATGATCAAGGCAAGTTCTACTGTTCCGGCGGGGATCCCGGTGACCGATACACGCGGCGTCTTGTTGCCGAAATCAGCAGCGTATGGATCGGGAATGCGACTTCCTTGATGGATATCACCGGCAGATACTTTGAGGTCTTTAATGTTTAGGGGCATTTGAAGGGTATTACCTTTCGTTAGTTGGAAACTTATCAAGGAGTGCTTGGTACACGACTTCCGGCGCGGCTTCAGGGATATAGTGGTCGCAGTCGGGCACGGTGACGTAGGCGAAGTCCGGCCGCAATTCCTTTGCCCGCCTGCAGGCACGCTCGGAGACAATGCCGCTTTTCTCTCCACGGATCACCACCACCGGCCTACGGACGCCGGCGAACGCATCGCTGAAGTCCGTCCGGAAACTGTCGACTGTACCTTTCATGGATTCAGGTTCAGCCAACGGCAGGTAGTGATTGCCACGCTTTTCGTACCCATAGAGTGCCCGCGCTTCTAGCGCTTTCCTCGGTGTTCGCGGGTAGCGCTCAGCCAGGTAATCAACGATCTCGCCGAATCCGTTGAACCTTCGGTGACCCCCTAAGACTCGGCGTTCAAGGTTGTCGATCACTTCAGATTCCACGAACGGCAGGTAATCGACGGCGATGACTCCTGCGATCCGCTCTGGCTCCATTGCCGCTGCAACGATGGCATTGCGAGCGCCCAGAGAGTGGCCCACAAGTACCACGTCTTCCAGGCCGAGATGCACCACCAGTCCGAGTATGTCGCCGGCAAAATCGTGCTGTGAATAGCCAAGCGGTGGCTTGCTGCTTCGACCGTGCCCACGCTGGTCCACCGCGATGGCCCGATAGCCCTCGCCTAGGCGCGAGGTCACACCGTCCCAAACGCCGAGACTGGCGGACGTGCCATGCAGGAAAAGCACCGGGCGGCCCTGTCCGGAGTCCCGGAAACAGATGGTTGTCCCGTCAATTTCGGCGTACTGCAGATCTTCGGTTTGCATTGTTAGACGGGAGTGATTTCGGACAGTGTCTTTCGAACGGCGACCAAGCCCTTGATGATATCGGCGCGCTTGGCTTCAACTTCGCCTTCAGCGTAGTCATACAGGCCTTGGCCGCTCTTCATGCCCAGTTTTCCGCTGGAAGTCAGCGTCTTCACAATCTCCGAAACATCGCCACGCGCATCCAGGTCTTCGTTTAAGTAGCTTGCCACGGACTCATAAATGTCCAGGCCAGCCATATCCACCAGACGCATGGGGCCGATGACTGCCAATTTGTAGCCGATGCCCCACTTCACACAGGTGTCGAGATCCTTCTGGGTCGCGACGCCTTCCTCCAGCAAGGCCATGCATTCGCGCAGGATCGCGTAGAGGACGCGGTTCTCGATGAAGCCGGCTTTTTCCCTCTGCCGCACCGCCTCATAGCCGAACGACTCGACCATCGTGACGAGTTCCTTTTCGACCGTTTCTGAAGTCTTTTCGCCTTTGATGACTTCGATCATGGGAATGAGGTGTGGAGGGTTAGACCAGTGCATGCCGATGAAGCGCTCGGGATTCTCCATGCTCTCGGCCATCGTGGTGATCGGAATACCGGAGGTGTTGGTCGCGATGATGGTGGTGGGGCTCACGATCTCCTCAACCTGCTGAAGCACCATCCGCTTCAGCTCCAACTTCTCCGGCACTGCTTCGATCACCAGGTCGGCGCCCTCCAGGGCTCGACGTTGATCCGTCTCGTAAGTGACCGATCCACCCTCGACCACGGGGGTTCCGAGGTCGTCGAGCACGGCGGTTGCACCGTCTATGACCTTCCTCGCCCGATCAAGCGCGTCCTGGCTAATGTCGTTGAGCCTGACCTGGCTGCCGCTGCGGGCCAGAAGGGCTGCGATACCGGGTCCCATGCTCCCCGATCCGATGACAGTGGTGATGGTAGGGATTGCCATGTCTCTCCTTGCTTCTTTCCTGCTGGTGGTTATGGGCAATCAGTTCTCGAGGCGGTCGAGCTGGCGGTTGTAGTAGTTCCAGAAGTTATTCCGCGCCTTGGGCCGGTAAATTTCCTCGACCTTGTAAGCAGTTTCTTCCGGCGAGGGAAGGGTGTATTCCAATCCGGAGGTGGCCAACGTGAGGTGGAACTTGCAGGCGCGCTCCAAGAAGACGCCGGCCAAGGTCACGTCCTGGACCGTGGAACCCACGAAACTGCAGCCATGGTTGCGAAGCAATATCGCAAGCGAATTCCCCATGGCGTTGGCATGTTCCTTGCCGAGCTGCACGCTGGTGATGATGTTCGACGTGAGGTCAAAGCGCGGGACGCCCTCTTCGGCGAACCAGACGCCTTCGTTCGTATAGGGCCCGAATTCGGCGGTGGTCGTGGCGAAGGCCGTTGTGTAGAACGGGTGGGAGTGGCCGATGAAGTTCACGTCCGGGCGTGCCAGGTAGAGCTCGGAATGAAGCGGCCACTCCAGGTGCAGGATGCCCTTGCCCTCCAGCACATTGCCCTCGAAATCGACCAAAATGAAGTCATCGGCCTGAACCTCGTCCAGCCCAAGGTTGCCCCGCTTGAGCCACATGCCGCGGCCTTCTGGGTCGCGGTAGCTCATGTGGCCCAGCGACATGTCGCCGTGGCCTTCCATCTCCAGTATCCGGTGAGCCCGGGCCAACTGGTGGAGGGTGCTGTAGACGGACTGGTCGTTGCTGTAAAGGTTGTTATAGTCCTGCATTTGAGTTCTCCTTGCTACGTGTGTGAATGAGTCAGGATGCGGAGGCACGGAATTCGGCGACGGTCATGCCGCCAACCCGCTCGTGGATGCGTCCGCCGGTCGAAACCGCCGCACAGATCAGCAGTTCATCGGCCCTAGGTCCGTCGGGAACGTGGAACGAAATAGTGTCATAGTGCGAACGCACGTAGACCTCGTCCTTGAATGCCAGCGGAATATCGATCGGCGTTCCCGCGGCCGCGGTCTTGGTGGTGGAGGAGATCCATGCTCCGCCTCCGCCGATGGCATCGCGAAACGCATTGCCGAAGACGGTGGTAACGCAGGCAACCACGTGGTCCTGTTCGCCCGCCACGCCTGCAATGCCGCCCTTGCCATACCCTTCAACTTCGCGGCCGCCTAACAGGGCAACCGCTCGGCGCCCCAACTCCGTACCAAGGGCGGCGCTCGGAAGAGTCAGCGGCGACAGGTCCTCAACGTACTGGCCAGCGAAGGGATTTTTGATGATCACGCCAACGCAGGCCTTAATCAACGGTTGCTCGGCGACCGGCCCGCCTTCGTGAACAATCTCTTGAACTGAGCTGTGGAAGGCGCGGACTTCATAGAAGTCCCCAATCAGGCGGGTCATGGTTGTGCTCCAATCATTGCGTGGCGGCCAGGATCTGTGGGATCGTACTGTGCCGTTTCGAGGTTTTCTTGAGTGAACTGGTTGCCCTGTGACATGCCGCGGTTTGCCGCGTAGTCGGCCGAGCGCCGCTGACAGCGGTCGGTGATCGGGTGCTCTAGCCGGTCCCATTCCACCAATGCATCGGGCAGGTCGCCCAAGCTGGATTCGGTCGCAGCAACAGCCATGGTGTAGGCGTTTTGCATGGCGCACCCCGCGCCCTGTGCCAATGCTGGACACATGGCGTGCGCGGCGTCGCCGACGAGGGCAACCCGACCCTGGCTCCACTTCTCCAGCACTGTCGTTTGGTAGCCGTAATACTTGGGATCCGGAGCATTGGCGGCTGCCCTGAGGACGGGGGCAAGTTCGGGATATGCCGATGTCCAGAGGTCAAGGTCGATCGGTGTGCGGCTTCCCTGTTCGTCGGCGCGCGGGGCGCCGAGCGCGATGTACAGCTCACGCTCATTGCATGGAACGTAGAGGACGCGCAGGTAACGCGGTTCTAGGTTCCAGAAGTCGATGACGTTGTCCCACTCGCCTTCACCCAGCTCCTCTTTCAGCCGGGGGACTAGGAAGCGGGTGATGCCATCGCGGGACTTCCACCGCTCCTGTTCAAAGCCGATGGAGTCGCGGACCTGGGATCTGACGCCGTCGGCCCCCACAACCAGGTCTGCTTCGAGCGTTTGGCCCGAGGCTAAGGTAAGGAGCCCCTGCGGCGAGGCTCCGACTACCTTGGAACCAGTCACGAGTTCGACGCCGGCGTTCTGGGCGGCACCAAGCAGACTCTTATATAGGTGGGGCCGGGTTGCAGTGCGCCAAAAGAGTCCGCCGAAATCCTCGCGGGAGACGCTTTCATGATGCATGCGCGTTTCGTAGAAAGGCGGAGTCATGGAGTCTTCCATAACCGCATCGAGGGCTCCGATGGCTTCAAGGACCTTGAGACTGTTGTGCCACAGCACGATCCCAGCCCCTTGCTCGCGGAGTTCAGTTCCGCTCTCATGTACACGGACTGTCCACCCCATGCGGGCGAGCGCCGTCGCTGCGGTTAGGCCAGCAAACCCTGCGCCGGCGATCTCCGCGTGCCGCCCGTTCTTGCCTGTAGGCATCAGCATTTTTCTGTCCCTCCGGTACGGTCAGTTGGCATTCGAGTTCTCGACGAACTCGTTGGTGTAGACGTCGGAAGTTGCGGGAGTCGTCTTGATTACTCCGCGATCCGAAAGGATGCCGATGGTGGATTCCCACATCTGCGCGTCCATGGCCCCGAGCCCGTGCTCCTGGGTATGGTCGGACGTGAACGTGTGATCGATGTCAGCTTGCAGCTGCTTTGCGAAGAGTTCCTTATTGTCGGCTAGCTCAGCCGAAGTGCCAGCCAGCAATGCTGCAGTTTCCTCCGGGTTTTCAGCCACCCAGTCGAACGCCTTCAGGTAGGCATTGGTAAAGCGCTGTACCAGATCCGGGTCCTTCTCGATCAGCTCGTCCGTGGTGAACAGTCCGGAGCCGTAGGCGTCATAGCCAAAGTCGGAGCCCATCATGACACTGAGCTTGCCCTCACCGCCGGCATGCTGTTCCAGCAGAGGAACCTCGGCGTCGACGTAGCAGACAACTGCGTCGACCTGGCCCTGCATCAAGTAGTTCTCGTAGGGCGGTGTGACGGTCAGTTCTGTCACTGCTTTCTTGTCGACGTCGTTCGCCGCAAGGAGCGCTTGGTAGAAGATATATGTCGAGCCAGCCGGGTGAACACCCATGGTCAGGCCGGGGAGATCCTTCGGACTCGTCAGTTCCACGTTCTCCTTGAGAGAGCACAACCCTAAGGGCGAGACCTGGTTGACGGCCGCAATGGCCTTGACCTTCACGTCCTGCGTGCGGGCAGTGACGAGTGAGGGCAGATCGGCAAATCCGAAGTCAGCACCGCCGCTTCCGACCAGGCGGAGCGTATCGGGTGATCCGCTGCCCTTGTTGATCGCCGTGACATCGATGCCTTCCTCCTCGAAGTAACCCTTCTCCTGGGCTACGTGGAACATCGCGTGGTTGCCGCGTACTTGGTAGTCGAGCTGCACGGTCACTTCGTCGAGACCGTCTGTGGGTGCTTCGGCACCGGCTGAACCGCTGGAGCAGGCGGCGAGGAAGAGGATGCTTCCGGCAGCGCAGGTTGCGGTGAAAGAACGAGAAAGTCGCATGGCTTCTCCTAAGAAGGGACTATCCGGTTAGTTGGTGGATTGCAGGGCGATATGAGGGAACTTGCGAACGAGCAGGTACTCTGCCAGCGACATCGCGTAATAGAAGACGAGGCCGAGGAGGGAAACCAGGATCAATGCAGCGAACATCAGTGGAGTGTCGAGCTGGGTCGAGGCGAACTGGATCAGATAGCCGAGCCCGTCCTGAGCCCCGGCGAACTCCGCCACGACGGCTCCGATGACCGCGAAGGTTATGGCGATCCTTAGTCCCGCAAACAGGTACGGAAGGGACGTAGGGACCTGGATCTGGGTGCACACTTGGTTTTTGGAAGCACCAACGGAGCGCATCAGCAGCAGGAGCTCCTTATCGATGCTCTTCAGTCCGACCAACATGTTGAGAGTGATCGGAAAAAAGGCGATGACGACGATCAGCACAATCTTTGGGGCCAGTCCGTAGCCGAACCACAGAATGAAGATCGGCGCCAAGGCCACTTTGGGCACAACCTGGAACAGCACAATGAGCGGATAGAGCGCACGTTCAAGCCACTGAAACCTTGCCAGCGCGACCGCTATGGCAATACCGACGACGATACTTATGAGGAAGCCGTAAAGAATTTCCTCACTTGTCACCCAAGCCGCTTCGGTGAGCAGTTCCCTGGAAGTCCACATCTCGGCGATGAATTCGCTCGGTTTGGCGATGACGAAGCTTGAAAGGTTAAGAAGATCTACAGCTATTTCCCAGATAGCAACGACAGCGATAAACACCGCGGCACTGGGCCAGTTGTGCCTCCACCAAGATTTCATTTTTCGACTCAACTCTTTTTCTGGCCTTGCCAGATTTTGACCGTCCCCGCTTAGCCCGGCGCCTCGATTGTGAATCTTTTGAACGGTGCCTCCGTTTCGGCTGCCCAGCATTACGCCACCGCCTTCGGCTCGAGCTGGCGTCGCAGGTGAGCGGTATATTCCTGAAAGGTGGGATCGTCGAAGACGTCAAGCGTGCGCGGGCGGGGCAGGTCGATCTCGAGTGTTTCGACGATGCGCCCGGGATTCGTCCCCATGACGTGGATGACATCGGAGAGGAACACCGCTTCCGGTATCGAGTGCGTGACGAAGACGATCGTCTTCCGCGTCTCCGCCCAGACGTCAGCAAGCCGGAGGTTCATCTCATCGCGAGTGATTGCATCGAGGGCCCCGAAGGGTTCATCCATCAACAGGATCTGCGGATCGAGCGCCAGCGCCCTCGCTATGGAGACACGCTGAGCCATACCGCCGGAGAGCTGGTGCGGCAGCTTGTTCGCGGCGGCCGTCAGCCCGACCATCTCCAAGGCCTTGGAAGCAGCCTCATCGATATCCGCTCCGCGCTTCTTGCGCGTGGCGATCTGTCGCAGCATGCGTATGTTGTCTATTGCGGATTTCCAAGGAAGCAATGCAGCCTTTTGGGGAACCAGGCCGAATTGGCGCTCTTTTACCGCGTCAGCAACCGGCAATCCATTTACCGTCACGTCGCCTGCTGAGGCTTCTTCGATACCCCCCAGAATTTTCAGGAGGGTGCTCTTGCCGCAGCCTGACGGTCCTAGCAAAGACACGAAACTTTGCGGCTGAATTTCTATGTCCAGATCCTCGAGAACCGTTACGGCCGTGCTACCGGAGCCATAACGTTTTTCCAGCCCTTGGGCCTTGATGCCTTCGAACTCCATAAATCCTGCCTCTTTGCTAGATAGTTCATGGATTCTCATGATGTGATACAGATCTCTTAGACCACGAGAATACCGAGAAGTTAAAGCAAGGTCAATGGATTTTCCTGGAATCTTTTTTCTTCCACCCGTAGCAGCGTCTTTGGCCTAGCTACCGGCGTGCTCGGCTATGCAAACCCCGGGCCGCCTGGAGCGACGATCGCCGGAGGGTGGACGACCAGCGGATGGTCGGCCAGGGCCGGTTCCTCCGAAGCACATCCGGCATAGCTCCGGCCATATGACCGCAGTCCAAGGCAGCGCTGAGCCGTCAGTGTCGATGAGAGCCGCGGGACACGTTCATTACATAGCTGCCCGCCGGCAGGACGGCGAGGTTCTCGGCGTCGAACAGGTTCCGGGTCTCTTCATAAACGACGTAGGCAGACTCACCACCTTCGAGGCCGCCAGGACCTCGGCGAGCTCGCCCCTGCGCTCGTCTGCCGGCCAGCCTTCGTCGGGGATGAAGGGGTCGTAGGCGCTGACGGAGCCGAAGACCGGGGCCGCCAGGCCGGCTAGATACTGGGCGATGCGCCCGAACCCGACGAGTCCCAGGGTCAGCTCGCTGATCCCGGCGGCACGGGGGTCCCCTCCCCGTCCCACGCCGGGTGGCCGCCTGGGAGCCCGGCAGCTCACGGATGAGCGAGAGCATGGCGTCGATCTCGCACGGTTCCGCCCGGATGCAGCGTGCTAAGCCAAAGTTCCGAGCCGATCTTGGAACCGATCACCAGCAGCACATCGGCGTCCTCGCACAACCGCTGGCCGGGATCGAGGCGGATTTCGGAACCGAGCGTCAGCGGGTGTGCCTCGGGGATGGCACCGTTGCCGGGTGCTCAGGAGCGGAGGCTGCAGCGCCCTCGGCATGAGCCAACAGGTCCTTGCCTAGGCGCGGCAAGCCGCCGCCGGCAAGGATGACCGGAGGTTGCGCGGTACGCAGGGCAGCCACCGCGGCCTCGATCGCGGCGGCCTGGACTACAGCGCCTGCGGGTGCCAGGTCCTCTCGCCGGCGGCAGCACCGAAGCCGATGCCTTCGGCCGGGGCGTAGTCGGGCCAGGCGAGGCCGGTGGGCGGCATGAAGTCGGCCGGCAGCAGGGCTTCGGTGGGGTCATCGGCCTTGCGCTGCTTGAACTCCTCTGCGGCCGAAGCCAACAGCTCCGGGTCGGTCAGCATGTCCACGAAGGTGCCGGCGATGGTCTTGCCGGCCACTTCGATGGTCGGGTCGATAGCGGCGGGGATGCCACCGAGCGCGTTCATCACCCAGCCCGGATAAGCACCGCGGCCCGGTGCGGGCTTGAGCGCGGGCCGGGAGACGTAGAACCGGACGGTCGGGGCGTAGTGCGTCATATCCACGTAATCGTCGCTGGTCCAGTTCTTCTGCCACGGGGCCAAGTGCTCACGCAGCGCTGTCTCGGCGTCCTGCGGGGAGATCAGCGATTCGCACTCGTCCAGGAACGGCTTCTCCATCGGCTCGATCCCGAGTCCGGACTGGATCTGCTGCGCGGCAGCCACGGCGTCGTCGTTGCAGGAGGGAGCGCCGACCTCCTCAAGGTTGTTATACAGCGCCTGCGCCAGCGCGTGGTTGGTGATGCCGGGGCGGTTGCGGGCCACCCAGATGGTCTCCACCCGGCAGTGAGCCATCGCGGCGGCGTGCTCGGCGTTGCGGTACAGCACGGCCAGCACGTGCTCGGCCATCTCCAGCGTGGGGCAGCGCCAGGAATACTGGATCTGCGCGATCCGCGCCGGCGGGTTGTCCGCGGTCGCCTGACCAGAGCCGAGGATCGCGTCCGCATGGCCGGCGATATGCGCTTGCCCGGCGCAAGGGCCGCTGCACGCCCGGTGCCAAGCAGGCTCTCTCGAAGCGTGAGTTCATATGTTTATGGGCGACGGGAAGCTCGCGCAATTTCGCAGCGTCTTCACTCCGAGACCGAGGTGCTTTTAGCTGTTCACGGCCGCGCCCAATCGGAGCACGACGGCGGCGCATCCCCCGCTCCGATGCCTCACCTTTACTGACAGCCGACTTGTGCCCCCAGCGCCGGGCGCAAGTCCTGACCAAACGCAGTGCCGGCCTGCTGGACCTACCTCCGGAGCAGCGACCGGTCTTCGCCGAAGAATAAGGCCGGCGCTTCCCGGACCTGCTTCGGACCGGCGAGCGCGAGATGCACCTGTCAATCATCAGCCTGGCCTCGGTGCGCGAACTCAGCGAGAGCGCCGGTGTCGATGTGGGTCCGGTGCACTTCCGTGCGAACATCTACCTCGACGAGTTGCCGACTATCGCCGAATGGGAACTGGTCGGCTCGACACTGCACAGCGGAACCACACATTTCGAGGTCTTCCAAGAAGTAGGCCGCAGCGTCGACACAGAGGTCAACCTGGCCACAGCCCAGCGTAAACTTCCCATGCTGGAGTTGCACTGGACGCATCCCAGAAAATGCCCTGCGGCTACGGGCATAGCGAAGCCGCCGAGGAGGGCGACGGCGGGAATGACGAGGAAACCCCCACCGGCGCGGCCTTCAATGACGATTTTCAAGACGGACAATTCGTTGTTCCCGGAGCTCGTCGCTTTGTTTCGGCGCCCGCGGATCATAGCGACGGACGAGCGACCATCACGAGCGTGAAGGCGATCACGAGCACAGTGCCGGGGAGGTGTCCGCCGAGCAAGCCTCCGGCGAAGGCCACCCATGGCTGCCGCGCCGAAGATCAGCCCCGTACGCCATTTGGCGCGGCCCTTGCGCGCGTGGTCGATAGCGCTAAACGCGGAGGTGACGTCAACGACGAAAAGACAGGCAACGATGGCTCCCTTGCGGTCGAGGCGGGCGACATAGGTAAGGATGGGAACGGTAAGTATGGATCCTCCGCCGCCGGGCACCCCAAGGCAGATTCCGACGCCGCCTGAGAGCAGGAGAGTAACCGTGAATGCGACAGTCATTCAGTCTGTCCTACCTGAGTTGATGATTCGGTGAAGGCGATCTTGGGCTGTACAGCGACATGCCTGCGCTCACCTCGCTACTGAAGAGCCATCCGTGGGGCGTCTGTGAAGGGCCTGAAGTGGACGACCAATACGTTCGCCGGGACGTGAAGTGGCGACTTGGGACGTGGAGGTGGCGTGTTCAAACGAAGCCCTATTATTCTTTCCCGCGAAGACTTGAGCACAAAGATCGGGCTCGACCTGACTGGCTATTCGCTGAGCGTATAGCGCCCTCCTCAATTTCGTCTTTGAACTTTCCCCTTACGAGCGGGATTATTGAGAACATGCCATCCTCGAAAGGGAATACTATGAAAACCAAACACATTTTGAGTTTGTTGGTTGCATCTGCAACCGCCATATTGGTTGTGGGTTGCGGACAAGCCGCTAATGCCAGCCCTGAGTTTCCCACCAAGAATATCGATCTGATTGTTCCTTACGGCCCAGGCGGTGGAAATGATCTGGTAGCCCGCGCTCTGGCAACTGCCATGGAAGAGCATCTACCTGAAGGCGTGAGCGTAGTAATTAAAAACCGCGACGGCGCTAACGGCGCAATTGGCGCCACAGAGTTGATGCAATCAAAGAAAGATGGCTATACACTCGGGATCCTTTCCACGAGCGTTGTGGGCATCCAACCGTTGTACGGCACTACTGCCTACCAGTTGAACAACTTCACTACCCTGGCCAAGGTAAGCACGGCCCCTCAGACTTTATTGGTCAAAGAAGACTCCGATTTCAAGTCTTTTGAGGACTGGCTCAGTTATGTGCAGAAAAACCCGAATGAATTCACTTATGGTGTTCCAGCGGTTGGAGGCGTCCAGCACTTGGATATGGAACTGCTGAACGATGCCGCCGGCATCTCCACCAAGCATGTCCCGTACGAAAGTGTGAATGCCAGTAGGACGGCCGTCCTCGGGGGCCACGTCGACGCCGCAGTCGCACCTTTTGCCCAAGCAGACGAAGGTAGCCTTCGACCGTTGTTCAGCTTCAGCGGGAATCCCAGCGCATCGAATCCAGACCTTAAGAGCGTCAGCGACTATGGGTACGACGTAGAACTGGACACATCGCACTACATCATGGCGCCGGCAGACCTCGGCGATAGTGAACGCAAAGCACTTGAAGACATTTTAGAAAAGGCAAGCTCAGAGCCGTCCTATGTTGATCAGCTGAAGAAGATGGATTTTGAACAGGCCTTTTTGGCCGGTGAAGAAGCCGGGACTGAGCTTGCGGAGGTCAGCAACGGACTGGCGGACGTCATCGCCAAACTTGGCCTAACGGGTTAGCCCAGGCCCCACAGAGGTTGTCCTGGGTCCGGCAATTTTGCCGGACCCAGGAGCCAATAACCATTCATCCGTCCCGCCAGCTCGGGACCGAGGAGAGCAACAATGTTAAGTGTCCGGATGGCCAATTCAATCGTCTACATCGCTCTGGCTACAGCCGCCGTCCTTTACGGGCTTGAAGCGGTTCGCTTGGAAGGCGGCAGGGGTGACCATATCGTTGGAGCCGGAGCCTTTCCCGCAGCAATTGGGATCGGGGTATTTGCAGTCTGCATTACAGGACTCATCGGCGAATTCCGCCGTGGCCCTGTTCAAGGTGTAACCGTCCCTAATCTGCGTCGCCTCGTCCTCGTCACCTTAACTACTGGCGTGTATATCGCTATCTGGACGCAACTCGGATTTTTCTACCTAGTAACTCCCGTTTACCTGTTCCTTACGTTCTGGATCTGCGCCGAGGTGAAAGCCAGGCATGCATCCCATGCTGTTGCGGCCATCGGCGCCACTGCGGGAATGTACCTAGTTTTCGAATTGCTCTTGGGCGTCTCCCTCTAGCCAGACAATAAGGAATCGTAATGGAATTTGACCTTTCAATGCTGCTCAGCGTGGAGAGCATTCTCGCAATCCTCATTGGTGCTCTTTTCGGAACCCTAATAGGTGCTTTACCTGGTCTTGGCGCAACAGTGGCCATTGTTTTGCTGCTCCCCTTTACGTTTGCGATGGACCCTTTGGCGGCTATCCTGTTGTTGCTGTCCGCGTACCAGTCGGCAGAATACGGCGGCTCGATATCCTCCATCATCTTGGGCATACCCGGAACTCCTGCCGCAGCTGCAACAGTCGTAGATGGATACACGATGGCGAAACAGTCATCACCCGGCAAAGCACTTGCGTACTCATTACTCTCCTCGGCCGTGGGAGGAATCATCGGCGGTCTCGGGCTTCTCTTACTTGCCATCCCCATGACCACGTTCGCCCTCCAGATATCAAGCACGGACATGGTCCTAATCGCGCTGCTGGGGCTAACCGCTTTGACCGCTCTGGCTGCACAGAGCAAGGTCAAGACGTGGATATCCGTCTTGCTGGGCCTCATGATGGGAACCGTTGGACTCGACATGTTCACGGCTCAGGCACGATTTACCGGACCTTGGTTGGAACTGCTGGACGGCTTCCCCATCATCGTCGTCATGGTCGGGGTCTTCGCCTTCAGTGAAGTCCTGAGCTCGATCATGGAAGGGCAGATGGGGGTTGCCTCACAAAACAAGAACATGAGTACGCGTCTTCGCCTTAAGGAAATGCGAGGCATCGCGAAGCCTACGCTCTTGGGCTCCCTGATAGGAACTGGAGTGGGGGTCGTCCCTGGAATGGGCGCAGGGCCGGCGTCTTGGTTTGCCTACAGTGCGGCGAAGCGCATCTCATCCAAGCCTCAACTGTTCGGAAAGGGCAGCCCTGAAGGCATCGCCGGACCGGAAGCCGCCAACAACGCGACGGTGGGCGGCGCGCTAGTGCCGCTGATGACACTGGGAGTCCCAGGCTCGCCTACAACTGCAATCATTCTTGGCGCGTTCGTCATCCATGGAATTGTTCCCGGCCCAAAGCTCTTCTCAACACAGCCAGATCTAGTGGCCGGTATCTTTGTTGGTTTCCTCGCGACCACGGTGGCCATGTACATCGTTGGCCGCTTCCTTACTCCGTTGTTTGCCCGATCGCTCAAACTCCCGCAGAAGTACCTCCTGCCGCTGGTCATACTCTTCAGCCTCGTTGGGGTTTACGCGGCCAGGGAAGTTATATTCGACGTTGCGGTTGCCGCGATCATTGGCATTGCCTTCTTCATTCTTCGTCGTTTGGGCTATTCGTTGCCGGCCTTCGTCTTGGCCTTCGTGCTGACGCCGATGATTGAAGAGAACTTCAGAAGGACATTGATCGTCGGTGATGGCATGGCTAGCATGACGCAGTCTCCAATCACAATGGTGCTCCTCGTTCTGGTGTTGCTAGCGGCGTTGTGGCCGCTGATCTCCCGACTTATACCTGCCAGCAAAAAGAAGGAGGCGGTCCTTGCAGACAATTAACTCCCTCCGCTTCCCGGCAGTTAGGGGCATGACGCCTTGAACGAGGGAATTAGCGGATTGGTTTACACCGACCCCCAAATGGAAGCCATCTTTTCTGCGAAATCCCAAGTGCAGTCGATGCTTGATTTCGAAGCCGCACTGAACAACGTCCTGTCGCAACGTGGTGTAATTCCGCAAGAAGCCGCCGCAGAAATAGGAAAGTACTGCAACGCCGACTACTACGACATGGATTCCTTGGTGACCCGCTCACAGGAGTTGGGGACCATCGCCGCGCCGGTCGTCGCCGAGCTGAAGCGTCTGGTTCCAGGCAGCTACACGGACTGGGTCCACTGGGGCGCTACCACCCAGGACATCGTAGATACCGGATTGATGCTTCAGCTCCACCGCGGCATCGAGCATCTCATAGAAGGATTGCACGCAGTAGGCGACATCTGTTGCACATTGGCGGCTGAGCACCGCAACACAATCATGGTCGGTCGCGGCATTTTGCAACACGCGATACCGACAACTTTCGGACTGAAATGCTCCCAGTGGGCGCTAGCGATCTCCCAGCTTGTGCGCCGCCTCTTGCAACTCCAGGACGAAGAGTTGGCGGTCCAGTTTGGTGGTGTAACAGGCACGCTCGCTGCTTATGGATCCGATGGATTCGATCTGGTGCCGTTGTTGGCGGCGGAGCTGAGTTTGGCTGCTCCCGTTGCGCCGTGGCAAAGTGCCCGGGAACGAATTGGCTACGTCGCTGCTGTCCTGGGCAATATTGCCCCGACGATGGCAAAAATTGCCCTCGATATCGGACTTCTCTCCCAGACGGAAGTAGGGGAAGTAGGGGAAGCCCCGGGAGACTCTCCGACGTCGAGCGCTCTTCCGCATAAGCGCAACTCAGTGTCTGCGATGCGGGCAGTCGCGGCGGCCAGATCCGCAGCAAACCATGCAGGTGCCATCCAGCAGAACATGGCTACCGAGAACGAGCGCTCGTTCGGTGGGTGGCAGGTCGAACCTGTTCTGATGGCCAGGCTCATGACTAGTTCCGGCGCCACCGTCCTAGCGGTGCGAACGTCGCTTGAAAGCCTACAGGTCTTCCCCGATGCGATGCGCCGCAACCTTGAACTGACCGACGGGCTGATCATGTCCGAGTCAGTGGTGTATGCCTTGGCAGCCAAGGTCGGCAAGGCAACCGCCAGTAACCTCGTCAAAGAAGCAATCGCGGCGGCTGCAGCTTCGGGCACGGGCTTCTCCCAGTGTGTGCGCGCAGACCCGGACATATCGGCTCAGCTAACAGCACAGGAAGTAGACCGGGCTTTGGACCCAAGCCGCTATTTGGGGTCTACTTCACATTTCATCGATGCTGCAATTGAGCACTTCAGCGAGACCAAAAGGAGCGTTTCCGATGACCGATAGTCGGCTGACGACGCAGGACTCCGGCAATTCTGCAGCCTTGATCGAGGGGCCTCAAACGATTTTCGACCTCGGCCACGAGTTTTACCCGGAGATGCCCGTACCGGTCAGACATCCCGGCTTCGACCTGCAGCACCCAAGGTTTCATGGCGATGCCCGGCGAGCAGACGGCACATCGTCGGCAAATGACCTTGTCAGCATGGGGACCCATATAGGAACGCATGTGGACGCGTTGTCCCACTATTCCGACGATGGGCGATTGCACGGAGGCGTCGCTGTAGAGCTGTCTGGCGTATTGTCGGTGGAAAGGGCGCACAGTGCGGAAACACTGCCGATCTTCTGGCACCGAGGCTTCCTCCTAGACTTCTCCCGGCATTTCGATCTGGAACACTGTGCTCCAGGGTACGAAATCAAGGCGAATGACTTGGAAGATATTTGCTCCGCCATCGGCCTGGACATTCCCGCCGGCTCCGTCGTACTAGTACGGACAGGGTGGGACCGCTACTTTGACACTGGTGCCGAGAAGTACCTGGCTCATCCCGGCGGCGTGCCCGGCCTAGGACACTCCGGCGCCAGATGGCTGAGTGACCGCGGAGTCGTGGCGGCAGGCACCGATACTGCTGCCTTCGACGCTGTAACGAACAGCGGTGGGTTAGAGAACCTTCCAGCTCATAAAGAGCTGCTAGTTAACCACGGCATTTACATCATCGAAAACCTTAACCTTCAGCATCTCGCTGCGGCAGCCGTCAACGAGTTCCTCTTCGTAATGGCCCCGCTGCGCCTGCGGGGCGCAACCGCATCTCCCGTTCGTCCTTTCGCCGTCGTCTAGACCGCGACTGAACTCGACCAAAAAAGCTGACAGTCAACCACTCCGCCAATTGCCCTGACAGGGGAAACAGTAAATGCACCTGCAATTCGAGCACGAGACCCTGGGCCAACGGGTGTTGTTTGGCCACGGACGCGCCGCCGATCATATCCGCAGCGAAGTGGCGCGAATCGGCGCCGAACGAATCATGCTGATTGCGTCGAAGTCGCAAGTAACAGCAGCCAAAGAAGCGACCAGTCTTGTCGATGTTCGAATATTTCACGATGACGTGCAGCAACACGTCCCACTTGAGGCAGCCGCGAAAGCCCGGGAAATTGCCCGAGCTGAGGACATCGACTTGGTCATCTCGGTCGGCGGCGGCTCGTCCGTGGGACTGGCCAAGGCCATTGCCTTGACCACCCACCTGCCCATCATCGCTGTTCCCACGACCTATGCGGGCTCCGAGGCCACCAATGTCTGGGGGATCACCGAGAATGCTCACAAGACAACGGGAACTGACAATATGGTGCTCCCGGCGACGGTCGTCTATGACACGGCATACACGTCATCCATGCCATCGGACCTCGCAGTGGCTTCAGGCTTGAATGCTTTGGCGCACTGTATAGATTCAATGTGGTCCCCTAGAAGCAACCCTATTAACCGGGCGCTCGCGCTCGAAGGAATTCGTGCGTTGATCGCCGGATTGTCCAAAATCACCGCCGATCCGCTGGACCTGTTGGGGCGGGAGAACGCACTCTATGGCGCTTACTTGTCTGCCGTTGCCTTCGCTTCCGCTGGCTCCGGCCTCCACCATAAGATCTGCCATGTGCTGGGAGGGACCTACAACCTGCCGCATGCGCAAACGCACGCGGTCATCCTTCCGCATGTCCTCGCATTAAACCTTTCGGGTATCAGCCGGGAGCTTGCAGCGCGGCTGAGCGATGCATTCGGCGCTGAGACTCCTGTCGCCGGTCTGGCAGCCCTGTACAAACGCTTAGGCGCTCCGAATAATCTGCAGGAATTCGGGTTCGATGAGTTACACATCGCCGAAGCCGCCTCCCTAATACTTCCCGTTGTCCCGGCTTCAAATCCCGTGAAGGTGCGCAAGGACAACCTTGAAGCCTTGCTCGCTGCCGCGCGTACAGGCCAGGAGCCCGTCATCACGTCGGTTGGACCCTCTGGGCAGGCGAAAGTCATCTAGTCGGCCCTGCTGCCGGGACACCTGATAATGAACCAGTGGACACCCGACAGCTTCGATTCTTTCTGGCCGTTGTTGAGTCAGGCTCATTTTCGGCTGGTGCAGCCATTCTGCACATGACGCAGCCTCCGCTCAGCGCAGCGATCGCCCAACTCGAGCGCCAACTGGGGGTTCTGCTGCTGGAGCGAACAAACAAAGGCGTTAAGCCGACAGAAGCCGGGATCTATCTGGCAGAAGTAGCCCAGGACGTCACAAGGACGTTGGCCGAAGCCGAGCGTCACCTCAAGGGAATGGCCAGCGGGAGTGAAGGCCACCTGACTCTGGCGACCATCCCTGCTTACTCGTGGCAAGGTCTCTCGGGCGTGCTTTCCGAGTTTTCGGTTCGAGCACCGAAGGTCGAGATTGAGATCATGGACCTTCCGCCGCGCCAGGTTCTCGACATGGTCCTTAAGCACCGCGCGGATGTCGGAATTGTTTCGACCTCGGATCCACGCCGAGTCTCCGAAACTTATGGAAACCTGCTCCACGTAACCGAGATCGACTCGCTGCGGCTGCGCGTCGTCATGCCGCGCCGTCTCGCTCACTTGTCCGACCCCGTCGACCTCGAGGATCTCCTCGAAGAGACATGGATCAGCACGCCCGGAGTTGCGGGGCTGCCCGGACTTCCGTTTCTGCTCGAAAGAGTTTGGGCTGAAATGGGCCCGCCCAAAGATCGGCGCACCGTATCCACGATGCAGGCAGCCTTCCCGCTGATTGCCGCCGGCCTCGGTATCGGAATCGCCCCAGAGTCACTAGTTGCCGGGCTACCGCCGTCGATCTTCGTTACGAGAACAAGTCAGCAGGCGCTTCCTGATCTCAAAACGACCTTGTTGTGGTCCAGGCAAAAGTCCACAACTTCGGCGATGGAGACGTTCTTTGGTATCGCCATGCCCCGCACTGACGCTAGTGCTGACAACAACAACTGCCTATCTTGAGTGGCAGGGAAAAGGAACGGACGAAGAGGTCCCACGTCCCGAAGCCCGCTGCTCGATGAGCATCGGACACGGTTTCCGGGGCTGTTCGCCTCGTGGCACCGCCAACGGACGCAACGAGCGTGCCCGATCGGCCAGCTTATTCCGCGGGCCGCTTGCGCAGCTCAGGAAAGCTGACCGACACGGTCACCTACAGGGTTTGCTCATCTATGTGGCCATAGTGGTGCAGGATGAATTCTCTGTTCTGGCTGTTTGCCGCCATATCGGATCGGAGAACGACTCGCTCCGTACTGACACGTACTCGGCCGCTAACAAAGATGACCGCCAGATCTCTTAGCCATCATTGCTAGCGATCCAAATACCCGCCAGAAGGGGCACTACTTCAGTAAAGAGCGCCGCATCGCGACGAGGATCGAGCCCACGGGGGGGTGTCCCTATGTTCTTCGTCAAGGGGTCAGGCTGCTTTGAGTTGGGGTGGTTCGTAGAGGGTCATGTCTCGGAGCATGGCGAAGAGGACATCGCAACGGCGTCTGGCCAAAGCGATCAAAGCTTGGTTGTGGCGTTTACCCTCGGCGCGTTTCCGGTCGTAGTAGGCGCGTGAAACCGGGTCTTTCAGCGCTGCGAAGGCGGAGAGGAAGAGGGCGCGTTTGAGGACTTTGTTGCCCTTCCTCGACGAATGATCGCCGCGGATGGAAGTACCCGATCTCCAGGTCACCGGTGCGAATCCGGAGTAGGAGGCCAGATGTCCTGCGGAGGCGAATTCCTTGCCGACGATCTCGGTGATGATCCGTGCTTCCGTCCTGACGCCGACCGCCGGCATGGAGGTCAGGACGAGGTGAAGAGGGTGGGCCTCCACGAGTTCTTCGACCCGGGCCAGAATCTGGGCGCGGGAAGTGCGCAGCTGCACCAGTTGCGCGGCGAGCTGCGGCAATACGATGCCGGCGGCGCCGGTGCCGGATACCACCACGGTCTGCTCGCCGAGAGCGGTGAAAACCTCGGCCGCCCAGCGCTTGCCGGCCCGTGGCGCGAACTTGCGCAGCAGCGCGGCCACGCGGGTCTGACCGGCCTTTCGCTGGGCGTCCGGGGTCGGGTACCTGACCAGGAACTCGGCCATCGCCCGGTGGTCCAGGTGGGGTCCGATCGCCCGTTCCAAGGCAGGGTGGATCTGGGTCAGCAGGCCCCGGATCCGGTTGGAAGCAGCCGTTGCCTGCTTGGCCAGGTCGTCGTCGAAGCCGCAGAGCATTGAGAGTTCGGCGGCCTGTTCATCGGCTAGGGCGATGGCGCGCAGGGTGTGGGGCATGGTCCGGGCCGCTTCGGCGATGATCGCCGCGTCCCGGGCGTCGGTCTTGGCCTCGCCCGGGTGCAGGTCCGCGATGCGGCGCATCGCCAGGCCGGGCAGGTAACCGACCAGGATGCCTTCGGCCTGGGCCACTGCGACCGGCAGGGCACCGATGGTGGCCGGCTGGTCGACCACCAGGAGCAGGGTCCCGTGCCGTGTGAGGGAGGCGATGATGCCGCGCAGTTCCGCCTCGTCCTGGGGCAGCGCCTTGTCGAGCAGTTTCTTGCCGTTGCGGTCGAGCGCGACCGCGTGGTGGTTGCTTTTGCCGACGTCGACGCCGATAAAAACGTCGACGAGGTGGTGGTCTTTGATCACGCTTCCTCCAGGCACTCCGTTGTGATGACAGTGCTGGCGTGTGTCCTGCGGCGGCAGAGTTCGGCATCCACGTTACGGCCGACCTGCCATGGTCAAAGCTTCGGCTGGTCTTGTCCCCATCAGCGATCCTCTGGCGCCTATCGGACCCCGGTGACAACACCCCCCCGGATCATCAACGACTGGGGGCACAAACCATGCCGGGGCCGACAGGCCAGCAACCCTGATTCTTGCCTATTCAGGGCCTACGAAGAAGACATCTGATGGCCCTAAGGGGTCAAGTTCCTGACGCCCGGATGCCGTTGGGGAAAGCCTCAGATTCGTCGTAAGGCATTCGGTTTTGCAGGCAGTGGTGCAGGCAGCCCAGGAGTCGGTTGAAGAGGTTGCGCTGCGCGGCGGTATGCAGATCGCCTTGTTGCTTCCGGCGGTCGTAGTGGGCACGGGCTCCGGGTGAACTGCTCAAGGCGGAGAAGGCCCAGACGTAGCCAGCGGCGGCCAGGCGGTTGTTCTTAACCTTTCGAGCCAGGACTGTGTGGCTCTTGCCGCTCGCACGGGTGATTGGCGCAGCTCCGGCGTAGGCCTTCAGCGAGGCAGCGGTGTCGAAGCGTGTGCGGTCGTCGCCTATTTCGGCCAGCACACGCGCTCCTGCGGTTTCTGCCAGTCCCGGCATGCTGGTGATGATTTCCGCATCCGGGTGGGTGGCGAAGAGCTTTTCGGTATCCGTTGTGAGGTCCCGAAGCGCCGTGCAGGCGGCATCGAGGTGCTCCAGCATGGCCGTCAGTTGTTGTCCGTAGGCGTCCTCGACGGCAGGTATCCGGCGCATCGTTCGGCTGGTCAGGATCCGGTGCAGACGCCGCGCTTCGGTTTCAAGGCCACGGCTCCGGCCGGCCCTGCGAAGGAGACTTTGGATCCTGCTCGGGGTCAGTTTGGTGGCTTTGGCCGGTGTCGGGACCGCTCGGAGTACGGTGCGGGCGATGTCTGAGTTCAATGCCGAACCAGGAAAGGCCAGCAAGGCGGCCGGGTAGTATTCGCGCAGGACTGATCGGACTTTGTTGGTCTGGTCCAACCTGTTCCAAACCGCGTCCTGCTGAGCTCTTGCCAGGACTGCGATGGCTTGTACCAGCTCTGAGTTTCGGGGCATTGGCCGGTGTT
>RJAE01000016.1 GCA_004000035.1 Arthrobacter sulfonylureivorans
TCATAGCGTGGGGGAAACGCCCGGTCCCATTCCGAACCCGGAAGCTAAGGCCCACAGCGCCGATGGTACTGCACTCGGGAGGGTGTGGGAGAGTAGGTCACCGCCGGACATTCTTTCAAAAGGGAAGGCCCCGCCAACGACGGCGGGGCCTTCCCCCGTTAACACACCAAACCACCCCAGCCAGACTAGGCTTGGGCGTATGGACACGTCTTTGTTCTCCCACGCTCCACGGGAGCCCGAACCAGTCAAGAGCGCGGAACCGGTGCAATGCCGCGTGACGGTCGCCCGGGACAGCAGGGAAGCGTTCGAGGGTTTCACCGATCTGATCCACCTGTGGTGGCCGGTCGACAGCCACAGCGTGGCCGGCGACGGCAGCCATGTGGAGTTCGAAGACAAGGTCCTGACTGAAACCAGCATTGAGGACGAGGTCCATATCTGGGGCGAAATCCTGGACTGGGCACCCGACAGACACCTGCGCTTGACCTGGCACCCGGGTACGAGTCCGGCGACATCGGGTGAACTGCGCATCGACTTTGCGGAAGCCGTCCCCGGCCGGACTGAAATCCATCTGGTCCACTCTGGCTGGGAAAATATGCCGGACGGCCAGCAGCAGCGGGCCTACTATGCCGAGGGGTGGCCCGAGGTGATCGGCCGCTATGTCCGATTCATGGGCGGCCCAGCATGATCCGAGTGTGCCGGGCCCCGGCGAATGTCAGTTCTCTCGTATTGCCTGTGCCCCTGCCTGCCTGATTCTGGCACGCGAATAATAGTTGCCGGTTCTCGCCGGCAGCAGATCCTCATCGGACTACCACTGGAGGCTTTGAGACCGTGACCGATTCCTTCCTTGCCGGGCTTCTGCATGTGCTGCCCGCCGGTAGCGTCAGCACCGAACCGGCAGATCTGGCCGCCTGCGCCGTCGACCAAGGGCCGGTAGTCGACCATCAGCTGCCCATCGCCGTCGTCTGGGCACAGAGCGCGGTGGACGTGCAGATGGTGATGCGCGCAGCCCACGCGGCCGGGGTGCCGGTGGTATGCCGTGGCGCTGGGACGGGCGTATCCGGCGGCGCACATGCCACGGAAGGGTGCCTGGTGTTGAATCTGGAACGCATGAACCGGATCCTCGAGATCCATCCCGAGGACGAGATCGCCCGGGTGGAACCTGGCGTGATCAACTCCGACCTGAACGCCGCGGTGGCGGAGTACGGGCTGATGTACGCACCGGACCCGGCCAGCTACCGCGTCTCCACGATCGGTGGGAACATCGCCACGAACGCCGGCGGGCTGCGCTGCGCCAAGTACGGCGTGACCCGCGAATCCGTGCTGGCACTCGACGTGGTGCTGGCCGACGGAACCCTGATCCACACCGGCCACAGGACCTTCAAGGGCGTTGCCGGCTACGACCTGACCGGACTGTTCGTGGGATCGGAGGGAACTCTGGGCGTAGTAGTGGGAGCGACGGTCCGGTTGCGCTACCTGCCTGCCGCGCTGGAAACGGTGGCGGCGTTTTTCCCTGATGTAGCGGCTGCCGCGGCCGGCGTGCTGGCCGTGGGCCGTGCGCGGGTACAACCGGCGATCATGGAGCTGCTGGACGGACACACCATGGCCCAGCTGGACAAGGAGCAGGGTTCCAGCCTGCGTAGCCGGGGTGCGGCGCTGCTGCTGATCCAGACCGACGGCTATGCGGCCACAGTGGAAGCCGGCATCATCCGCGAGGTGCTCCGCGGGCTCGGCGGCGACATCAAGTCCGCCGACGCCGCGGAGGCGGTCCGGCTGGTCGATCTGCGCCGGCACAGCCGCGGAGCCGAGGTGGACGACGATTTCCGGGTCGGCGAGGACGTGGCGGTGCCTCGTTCCCAGCTGGTGAACTACATCCACCAACTGCAGGACATTGCCGATCGGCACGGAGTCGGGCTCAAGGTGGTGGCGCACGCCGGGGACGGCAACTTGCATCCCACCTTCTGGGTGGGACCCGGGGACGTGGCGAAGGTGCCGGCGCTCAACGCGGCGCTGGACGAGTCCATCGACGTAGGCCTGGCGCTGGGTGGCACGATCACCGGCGAGCACGGGGTGGGGCAGTACAAGGTGCGGTGGCTGGGGCGCGAGCAGAGCGAAGAGGTGTTGGAACTGCAGCGCCGGCTGAAGGATGTGTTTGACCCTCAGCGGTTGCTCAACCCGGGCAAGGCCTTGCCCGTTGCCCCGCGCGTAGGCTAGTGCCATGAGGAAAGAGACGCTGTGGGAAGAATTGAAGCGCCGGAACCCGGGCCATTCGGCCTGGTACATTCAGCGCTTCGAACAGATGCGGACCGAGGGCGCCGACCTGCACGGTGAAGCCCGGCTGGTCGATGCGATGGTGCCCCGCGGCAGCCGGATCCTCGACGCCGGATGCGGCCCGGGACGGCTGGGCGGCGAGCTGGCTTATCGCGGTCACACGGTGGTGGGCGTCGACGTGGATCCCGAGTTGATCCAAGCAGCCCGCAAGGACCACCCGGACTGTACCTGGCTGGTGGGCGACCTGGCCGAACTGGATCTGCCCGCCCGGGGCATCGCCGAGCCGTTCGACGTGATCGTCAGCGCCGGAAACGTGCTGACCTTCCTCGCCCCGGGTACCTCGGGCGATGTGTTGAGAAACTTGGCCGGCCACCTGGCTCCTGGCGGCCGGCTCGTGACCGGGTTCGGGGCCGGCCGCGGCTACGACTTCGACGAGTTCTTCTCCGACGCTTCCGCCGCCGGCTTGGCAGCGGACCTGCGGTTGTCCACCTGGGACCTGCGGCCCTTCACGCCGTCGTCGGACTTCTTGGTGGCGGTCTTCAGCAAGATGGAGGGGCAGCAGCAAGCCTAGGGGAGTCAGCCCTCGTCGGTCTCGGCGGCGGCCAAGGCGGCAGCGGTTTGCTCATCCGGATTCAGCATGATGGCCGCCTCGTCCCGCCGGTGGCGCAGCACCGAATCGACGTAGGATTGCACGGCCTCCGCCAGCGGCACGTTGCGGTCCTGGTCTTCCGAGACATACCAACGATGCTCGAGCACCTCGTGGACCACTTCGGCCGGTTCCAGCTTTCCCGCCAGCTCGCGCGGAATGGCCTTGACGATCGGTTCGAAGACGTGGCGGACCCAGCTGTGGGCGCTGACTTCCTCGCTCTGCTCCGACTGGTGGTCCGCGCGGTAGGCATCCAGGTCGTTGAGCAGCCGCCGTGCCTGGTTCTCCTGGACGTCCAGACCAGTGAGGCGGAGCAGCCGGCGCTGGTGGTGCCCGGCGTCCACCACCTTGGGCTGGAGCCGGATGCTGGTTCCGTCGGCGGTGCTCTTGATGGAGAACTCCTCCACATCGAACCCCAGATCGTTCAACCGACGGATGCGGGCGTTGACCCGCCACCGCTCGCCTAAGTCGAACGACTCCTCGGCCGTCAGCTCTGCCCAGAGCTTGCGGTAGCTGTCCATGATGCGCTCGCTGGTCGCCACCGGGTCCACTTTGTCTTCCAGCAGGCCGCCCTCGACCAAATCCATCATCTCGCCGGCGATATTCACCCGGGCTATCTCAAGGTCGTGTTCCCGCTGGCCGTCGGAGAGCTGCGGGTGCAGTTCGCCGGTTTCAGCGTCCACCAAGTACGCAGCAAACGCGCCGGCGTCGCGGCGGAAGAGCGTATTGGACAGCGAGACATCGCCCCAGTAGAAGCCAAGCAGGTGCAGGCGAACCAACAGCAGCGCCTGCGCATCGATCAGGCGGGTCAGGGTCTCCCGCCGCAGCGTCTGGGAGAACAGGGCACGGTAGGGGAGCGAGAAGCGGAGGTGGCGGGTGACCAACACCGGCTGCAGCGCCGATCCATCGGTGCGCATTCGTCCGGTCATCACGGCTACTGGTTCCACACAAGGAACGCCCAGCCGCTGCAGCTTGCGCAGCATCTGGTATTCGTGCCGCGCTGCCTCTTCGCCGGTCTCCTTGATGGCCACCACGCCCGCACCCAGCGGAGCGAACCGGACCACGTGCCGCGACAGCCCGCGGGGCAGCGCCGCCAAGTTTTCCGCAGGCCAGTCTTTCAAGGCCAGATGCCACGGCTGGTCAAGAAGCCGCTCGTCGGTGGTGGCCGCGGTGATGCTCAAGGAAGCGATCGCCGCGGCCTCACCGGACAAAGCCGTGTCGGCGGTGCCCCGGACAGGGCCGCCGGTGCCGGAGTGAGCAGCCATAGTGACTACATCCTAGGCGTGGACCTAGTCGGCTGTCTTGCCGGCCTCCACCGGGACATTGAGGTCCTCCACCGAAGCTTCCGGAGTGCCGGGTGCATGCTCGCCCAAACGCAGCCCGGTCTGTGTGTCGAACAGGTGCACATGCCCTTCTTTGGGACGCACGTAGACGGTGCTGCCGGCTACCGGCGGCGTCCGTCCGTCGACCCGACCGGTGATCTCGTAACGCTTGCCGTCAAACTCGGTGTGTCCGTAGACGTAGGCATCGGCGCCGAGTTCTTCGACCACATCCACGAACACCGCAAGGCCGTGGTTGTCCTCGGCCCGCTCCAGATCCTCCGGACGGACGCCCAAGGTCACCGTGCTGCCGTGCGCTTCGCCGAGCAGGTCCCGCGGCACCGGATAGGTCATGCCGCCGAATTGGACACCGCCGTCGGTCACTGGCAGTTCCAGTAGGTTCATGGCGGGGGAGCCGATGAAGCCGGCCACGAACACGTTCGCAGGCCGGTCGTAGAGGGCGCGCGGGGTGTCAACCTGCTGCAGGACGCCGTCCTTGAGCACGGCAACGCGGTCGCCCATGGTCATGGCTTCCACCTGGTCGTGGGTGACATAGACGGTGGTGACGCCCAGCCGGCGGGTCAGCGAGGCGATCTGGGTGCGGGTCTGCACGCGCAGTTTGGCGTCAAGGTTGGAGAGCGGTTCGTCCATCAGGAACACCTGCGGGTTGCGCACGATCGCCCGGCCCATGGCCACACGCTGGCGCTGGCCGCCGGAGAGGGCCTTGGGCTTGCGGTCCAGGTACTCTTCCAGATCCAGCAGCTTGGCGGCCTCGCGGACCCGCTCGGCACGTTCTTCCTTGGACACGCCGGCGATCTTCAGGGCAAAGCCCATGTTGTCGGCCACGGACATGTGCGGGTAGAGCGCGTAGTTCTGGAACACCATCGCAATGTCGCGGTCCTTGGGCGGTACATCGGTCACGTCCCGGTCGCCAATCAGGATCCGACCGGCGTTGACGTCTTCGAGGCCGGCCAGCATCCGCAGCGAGGTGGACTTGCCGCAGCCGGACGGGCCCACCAGAACCAGGAATTCGCCGTCGGCAATCTCCAGATTGAGGCCGTCCACCGCGGGCTTTTCGGTGCCCGGGTACAAGCGACTGGCATGATCGAACGTTACCGTTGCCATAATGTTTTCCCTTCACGGGCAGGTACGTGCCCGACGATCCGTAGTGATGGGTGAATATTCAGTTTCCAAGCGCCTCGCCGCGCCCACAGAGTGAGGCGGCTCACGCCCCTTAGTATGCCACGGCTGTCAAAGCACCCGGCGAAGCACCGGTGAACAGCCGGCGCCCGGCGCTACGCCTGCGCCGCGGCCGCCCGGAGCTCGGCCAGCAGGGCCAGCGCGGCAGCGAACGCCTGCGGGGACTCCACCCGGTATTGCGCCGCGGTGGTGCCAGGCCCCACCTTGATGCCGACGTCGGTATCGCGCAGGACGGCGAAGGCGTGCTCGTCGGTGACGTCGTCGCCGGCGAAGAAGACAGCGGTGGCGCCGGTGAAAGTGCGCAGCAGGCCGATGCCCTGGCCCTTGTCCGCGCTGAGCACCGACGTCTCCAGCACGCGCTTGCCATCGCTGATCTGCAGCCCGGGAATCTCCTGCAGCGCAGTCCTGGCCTGCTCGGTGGCTGCCGCCGCCACATCGTCGGCGGCAGTGCGGGTATGGAGTACGACGCCGGCCGGCTTGGCTTCCAGCCGAGTGCCCGGGTGGGCAGCCACGACTTTTTCGACGACGGCCGTGGCGGCCGCCAGCGCTCGCTGCTGGGGCTCGTCCAGCACCAGCGGCGGGCTGTCCGGACCGGTGAAGACTTCGCCGCCGTGGGAGCCGATCAGCAGGGTCCGGGCGTCGGGGGATGCCACGGTGCGTAGGCTGGCCAGCGCCCGGCCGGAGATGAAAGCGGTGGACGTCCGTGGCAGGTCAGCCAGTGCGGCGACGGCAGACGCCGAGGCCGGCAGCGGCCGGGCATCCTCGGCCCGCGGCACGATCGGTGCCAGCACGCCGTCAAAATCCAGCGCGACGAGCAGCGTCTCCGTTCCGGCCAGCTCCTCCAGCGCGGCACGAAGTTCCGCCGGGACGGCGCCGGGCCCGTGCTCAGTCATGCGTCCCCGCGTTCTCGAGCGCCTTCAAGAACGAGCGCGACCAGTGCTCCACGTCGTTCTGCAGGATTTGCCGGCGCATGGCACGCATCCGGCGGGTGGCCTCGGCCGGCGGCATATTGACCGCCCGGACAATGGCCTCCTTGAGCCCGTCGATGTCGTGCGGGTTGACCAGGATCGCCTGCTTGAGCTGGTCGGCTGCACCGGCAAACTCGCTGAGCACCAGCGCCCCGTCCACTTCCTTGCGGGAGGCAACGTATTCCTTGGCCACCAGGTTCATCCCGTCGCGCAAAGCGGTCACCAGCATCACGTCGGCGGCCAGATAGAGCGCCACCATCTCCTCCACCGGGTAGCTGTGGTGCAGGTAGCGGATGGCGGTGTTCTCCAGCGTGTCGAAGGTTCCGTTGATCCGGCCGACAGCCCCTTCGATTTCCTCTCTGAGCAGCCGGTAGGACTCCACCCGCTCGCGGCTGGGCGAGGCCACCTGGATCAGCACCGCGTTCTCCACGTCCACCTTGCCGTCTTCGAGAAGTTCGCCGTAGGCCTTGATACGGTGCCCGATGCCCTTGGTGTAGTCCAGCCGGTCCACGCCGAGCAGCACGGTGTCCGGGTCGCCCAGTTCGTGCCGGATCTGTTCCGACCGGGCAATCACGTCCGGCCGGTGGGCCAGCTCGCTGATGTGCTCCACATCGATGGAAATCGGGAAGGCGCCGGCCCTGCAGAGGCGGACACCACCGTCGCTGTTTTCCACTTGCACCTGCTGCTGGCGCACATTGAAACCGCTGAAGCGGCGCACACAGCGCAGGAAGTTGCTGGTGTCGCTGGGCCGTTGGAAGCCCAGCAGATCGGCGCCGAGCAGGCCGTCGATCACCTGCCGGCGCCACGGAAGCTGGGCGAAGATCTCCAGCGGCGGGAACGGAATGTGGTTGAAGAAACCGATCCGCAGGTCCGGCCTTGCCTCGCGCAGCAGCTTGGGAACCAGTTGGAGCTGGTAGTCCTGCACCCAGATGGTGGCGCCCTCGGCGGCGATCTCCGCCGTGGCTTCGGCGAAGCGCCGGTTGACCGTTTTGTAGCACTCCCACCAGGTGCGGTGGAATTCCGGCGCCGCGGTCACGTCGTGATAGAGCGGCCAGAGCGTGGCATTGGAAAAGCCCTCGTAGTAGAGCTCAACGTCGTCGGCGCTGAGGGCCACAGGCACCAGATGCATATTGTCGTGGTCGAACGGCTCTACTTCCTCGTCCGGAACCCCGGGCCAGCCCACCCAGGCACCCTCGGTCTTGGCCATCACCGGGGCCAACGCCGTGACCAGCCCGCCGGGGGACCGGCGCCAGACGCCCTGCCCGTCCTCGTCGATGGTGTGGTCCACCGGCAGCCGATTGGAGACGACGACCAAGTCGTACTCCCCATACTGGCGTCCTTCTGCGTCCATACCGTTTTGAGCGGAATTCGCCAATTGACTCTCCTTTGTGTGAAGTCGTCCTGATGATGACCTTATAAGGAATGGAAACCTGTGGCTTCCCCGGATCGTTCCCTCAAGTACAAACGTGAACGCGGCCACTGATGCCGTCTGAACGTTGAAGTTGCAACTAAACTGGTGCTGATGTGCCCTGCTGGGGCGAAGCAGACCGACAAGACGCGAGGATTCATGGCTCACCAAAACAGCCCTAAGCCGACCAAGGCCGAGCGCACCGCAGCGGCCCGCGAGAAGGCCCGCCAGATGCGCGAGGCACAGCAGAAGCGGGAAAAGCGCAATTCGCTGCTGGTCAAGGGCGGGGTGGTGGTCGCAGTACTGGTGATCATTGGTGTGATTGCCGCAGTGGTGATCACCAACCAGCGCGGCCAAATTGCCGACGCCGGTGCAGCGCCGGCGCACGGCAACGCGTTCGGCGGCATCACCGTTACCCAGAGCGGGCTGGCGGAGACCGATCCCGTCCAGGTGGATGTGGCGAACATCCCCGAGCCCGCCTCCACCGAAGGCGACGTCATTGTGCCGGGCGGCGTGGCCGCCGCGCCCAAGGGCGAGCCGGCAAACATCGTGATGTACGTGGACATGGGCTGCCCCGTCTGCAAGAGCTTCGAAGGCCAGTACGGCGGGTACCTCACCGACCTCACCTCGTCCGGCGACGCAACCGTCGAGTACCGGGTGGCCACCTTCCTCGACCGTGTGTCGACCACCAACTACTCGTCCCGTGCTGCCAACGCCGTGGCCTGTGTTGCCGACTCCAACCCCGAGGTCTTCAACGATTACGTGACGCAGCTGTTCGCCCAGCAGCCGACCGAAGGTGGGGCCGGTCTGGACAACGCCACCCTGGCCAGCATTGCCGAAACAGCGGGAGCCACCGATGTGTCCTCCTGCATTGACGACGGCGAATTCCGTCCCTGGGCCAAGTTCGTGAACCAGACCTTCTCCGAGTACCAGGTGGGCGGCACGCCTACGGTCTACGTGGACGGAAAGAAGTGGGATCCGAACACCGATAACGACTTCCAGCAGTTCGCCCAGGGCGTCATCGACGCTCGCGCCTAATTCATTCGCCGCGCCGGTTCCCGGCGCGGCGGCCAGGCGGCGGCTTCCGAGTTTCACGCGGAGCCGCCGCCTGGGCTACCCTTATCTAGCCGGTTTTGTCCGGCACGCTGGCCCGCGGGCCAGCTCGCCTCCTTAGCTCAGTTGGCCAGAGCACCTGTCTTGTAAACAGGGGGTCGCCGGTTCGAATCCGGCAGGGGGCTCCGACACCCCTTCTGACTTGGCGCAGTGCCAGTCGGGAGGGGTTTTCGCATGTTCGGTCAGCATGCAAACGCACGCTTGCACACGTTCTACTCAAAAAGTTCCGCTATGGCCGTCCCCGAATGCAGAGAGACGGCCATGGAGCACCCCGTTGAGAACGAACCGGTAAAGCTGTTGACCAGAGCGCAGCTGGCGTCTACTTGGGCGATCTCGCCAAAGACCCTGGCGGACTGGGAGGGCACCGGCGTCGGTCCGCCCCAAACTGCGAGGAGACCTTATCAGGTACGAGGCGCCGACTGTTGCCCCCTGGTACCGCGACAACCGAGGGCGGCAGCCTGATGGCCCGCGTCAAACTCGCGCAAGGCGACTGGACCACGCCGAAGGCGAAGAACGAAACTACCGGCGTCTGGAGGGCAGGTGCCGGTTCGGCGGCCTTGACGTCGGACCGTCACCGTCGAGCGCACCGGGTCGCACAAAGGCCATTGCCGAGAAGAACCTGATGGAAGCCCTTGTGGCGCGCAGGGAATAAGGCCGGCCCTTGGATGCCCGCGCGACCCCGGCCCAAGGATCCGCCGCCTGGCTGGCCAGCATCGAACCGCCGGCCGTCGAAGCAGATGTTTGCGGAAGCCAGGTTGCGGCGGATCCAGACGTCGGTCCGGCAGCTCTAGCACGTGCCTCGCTCGTCTCATGCTGCCCCCTTTCGGTGAGGCCTTCAGTCTTTCCGGACACATGGTAAGTGGAGGAAAGGCCGCCAAAACTAAAACTGAAAGGTCACAATAAAGCATGATTCTCATTGAAATGAAGAATGGTGCTCTGCTGAATCTCGCCCATGTCATCGAACTCAAGGCGGACTTCACCGGCGAAACGAAGGACGGCTTGAAGGTTTACGGCATCCACGCCTCCACCGTGGATGGCAAGACGCGCAAGGTGTGGTCCGAGCTGGATACAGAGGCGGCAGCCGAGGGGATGCTCCATGACTTGAAGAGGTGCATCAGGGAGGCCCACATCGAGGGCTACGCCATCATCTCGAGCAAGTCCTACAAGAACTAGCTCCAAGACGAAGGAGCCCTCGCTGTCGGAAATGGCCACGGCGGCCCCTCCCCGTTTGGGTGAAGAAGTCAGGGGGTGTCCGGACACATGGGACCATCATCCGTTTGGCTGTCGACCAGATTTCCGGGCAGCTCCCTTGGACTGATCCTTCGGGTCAGGCGTGTCTCCGGGGGCACAGTTGATGGCTACGAGACGATGGCCATCTCGTGCGGGGTCTGGTTCAGTCGGCGCCCGCCGCTCGGCGTGACCGTGACGATGTCTTCGATGCGGACGCCGAAGCGGCCGGGTAGGTAGATGCCTGGCTCGATCGAGAAGCACATGCCGGGTTGGAGGAGGTGGGTTTCGCCCTCCACCATGTATGGCGGTTCGTGGGTGGTGAGCCCGATGCCGTGTCCTGTGCGGTGGATGAAGTAGTCGCCGTAGCCGGCTTCGGTAATCACGGTTCGTGACACGCGGTCGATCTCTTGGCACTCGATACCCGGCCGCACGGCCTCAAAGCCTGCCTGTTGTGCTCGGCGAACGACGTCGTGCACCTCACGTTCCTCCTCGGTGGGCTCGCCGACATGCACGGTCCGGGTGGTGTCCGACCCGTAGCCGTGCTTGAGGCCGCCGAAGTCGAGCACCACCATGTCGCCGTTCTCAATGATCCGGTCACCGATCTCATGGTGGGGGTTTGCCCCATTCGGACCCGAGCCCACAACGGTGAAGTCAACCTGCGAATGTCCGAACTGCCGTAGTAACTCGGCCAGGTCCGCGCCCACGTCCGTCTCGCTACGGCCCGCGAATCGGAATTTGAGGATCTCTTCGTACGTCTGGTCAGCGGCTGCGCCAGCCGCGGCCAGCCTCCCCACCTCGTCGGCGTCCTTGATCGCCCGCAGCATGGGGAGCGCCGTAGTCATCGACACGTACGACGACGCCAGTCTGCCCTGCAAGCCGAGCAGGTGCATGGCCCATGCCGAGTCCGATACCGCGTAGCGCCCGGCAGAGTCCAACAGCTTCGCCGTCGCCTCATATGGATCGCTGCCGTCTGTCCAATCGAGCAGCCGGAAGGTGGAGGCGCCGGGTGCGTTCTCCGCATCGGGCCGTTCCAGCTTCGGCACGATCATCGCTGGCTCGCCGTCCGCTGGTATGACCAGCATGGTGATGCGCTCGGTGATCGCGACCGGAGCATAGCCGGTCATGTAGAGCAGGTCTGGTCCCGGCGTCAGCAGCAGGCCCGCGAGTTCGGCGTCATGTGCGGCCCGGGCTGCTCGCTGCTGCCGCGCGGCGAAGTCATCGGCGGTGAACGGGACCGGTTCAGCAGGGCTGCTCTGCTCCGTCACGGCTGCCTCCATCGACTTGTCGGTGAGAACAGGTTCATTAAGCGCCCCACGAAGGCGACGTGGCAAGGGTCGGTCAACAAGACCACCCGCAGCGGGTGAGGCCGGACCGCTAACTCATGAAACAGGAAGTCCCTCCGGCTTGGACCGGAGGGACTTCCTTATGGGGCGTCAGACCCGCCAGCGCAGGCGGTTTTCCGTGGACGAAGCCTTGCAAATGTAGGTCTTGCCGTTGGTGCCGATGCCTTTGTGCCCCTTGACCGCTGCGGCGCAGAAGGCACCGGGATGCACGCCCTTGACGGTCTTGGCCGGGGCGGTGCTCTTGGCCGAAGTCTTCGGCGTCGCGGCCTTGCCGGCGGGCTTGATGGCGGTGACCTTCACGGTCTTCTGGCTTGGGCACGAGGCGAGGACCCGCTTCATGGCAGCTTTCTCGGCGGAGGTGACCGACAGCGCGTACTTCTTCTTCACCGCGATCTGGGTGGCCACGTAGGAGCACCGGAAGGCCTTGTTTTTAGGCAGCCAGGCGCTGGCTTCCCGGTCGCCCTTGGCACGGTTGGCGGAGGCGTCCACGGCGCGCAGGTTCAGCGGGTCGTTGGCGAACGCGGTGCGCTGAGCGATGGAAAGCTTCTGGGCACCGGACACCCAGGCCTGGCCGAGGGCGACGACGTGGTCGATGTCCACCTTGTTGCCGCCACGGACGTGCCTGATGGTCTTGCCCGTGTAGGGGTCTTTCAGAGTCCCCGAGGCGATGACGCAATTGCGGGTTCCAGGCTTGAAACGGTCCTTGGTCAGGTCTCGCTTGAGGATGTCATTGCGGGCGTCACAGCCGTTGCGGTCCGGGTCCTTCCATCCGTTGCCGAACTTGGCTCGCGCGTAGCCGGTCTTGGCGGCCTTGCCCTTGACGGGGAGAGTGTTCAGCACCGAGGAAGCGCTGGTTGTGGCCTTCGGGCTCGCGGCTTCGGCCGGAGTTGCGGCAGAGAAGCCCCCGAGCAGCAGGGCCCCGGCAGTGACGATGGCGGCCAACGGCCGGCCCAGGCGGTTAGTAAACGTATTCATGATCCCCCATGTGTCCGGCTCGGATCCCGGACGAATTCAGTGCCGGTTGGCTGAAATGCTCCTGCACGGACGTTCGCCACTTTTGGGTACATTCCGTGATCGAATGACGAAGCGGAACATTCCTTGCCGCTGCGATTAACTATCGGCGGTTGAGTCCACCACGTTAGGTGTGTGCGGTCTGTGCGACACGTCTTTTGTTTTCGTCGAAAGACGCGAAAAACCCAGGACAGTAAAAAAGGCCGTCAGGACGATTGCGACAGTCCACAGAGCCAAGCCAGCCAGATCATGGATTGCCATTTGAGGGATCCGGCGCTCCGGGACCACGACGACGCCGACAAAAGCTCCCAGAACGCCGAAATAGCTGCCTTTCATGAACGAACGGTGTGCCTGGATCCTCCTCGTCCGTGCGGCCCACAAACCGACAGACACCGTGAAAAGGGTAAACACTGCTAGGCCATGCAGCCAGGTAAATCCGCCATTCAGAGTTTGAACCCCGAACGATGTCAGCGTCACAACGTACATGGCGAACACCCACACGCGGCCTATCGTGCGGTGGATGGCCCCGCCCTTGGTGCGGCGTACCAGTTGAAAGGCCCCGAACAGGATGGAAAATGCCGCTGCTATGGCATGGATGGCGATAAGGAGGGTCCATTGAGGAGGCATAAAAGAATCCTAAACGGTGAACGCCGTAACAAAGACAAACATTTCGGCTCTTTCCTTGTCTTTTATCCTTAAGGCCTCTTGACTATTTCCGTGACTGAACAATCAATTCGTGAATGGACCGTGAACGAAGCGCGGACCACGGCATCGGCTACGGCAGCCCAAGGCGCGGCCTGGCTCATCGCTTTCGGCATCACCTTGTCCATCGCTGCCGTGCTTTCCTTCCTCCTGCCGCTTGAGGTCGCCGTTCTGGTGGCGGTCTTTCAGGGAGGCGTCGCTTTGCCGCTTGCCTTCGCCCTCGAACGACGGTTGGGAACCGCGCCCATGGCCCAGGATCATCCCTTGCGCTCGCTGTCGGTTCAGTTGGCCATGGTGCAGATTGTCGCGCTGCCTGCGGTGATCATGATGTATACGCAGAATCCGGCGCTGGTGCCGGCCGTTTTTGCGGCGATCGGCGGCGCACACTTCCTGCCCTACGTTTGGCTGCATCAGACAAAGATTTACCTCTATCTGGCGCTCGGCGTGGCTCTAGGTAGTTGGGGCATCACCCTGGCCGGTGGCGAGGGAGCCTATCGTTGGGTGATGGTCTGGTGGCCGGTCTGCTACATCGTCGCCGCTGCACTGCTCTGGCGCCGGCATCGGCAATTGCACCCGTTGAGCCAAGGCAACGACTAGAGCGGCAAGAAGCGACGGCGCTTTTCGGGCCGGTCGGTGCTCCGGTGTGGCCAGCGATCGCAGGGGCTAGATGCCTGCGGCGTCCGAACCCTCGACAGTGCGGCCGAGCGCGCCGACAATGGACAAACCCAGCCTGTCGAGCGGCGGGCCACCTCAACCTGAGGAGCACACGGTGGACGAGACCAATGTTGAGGCAGAGAGCGCGGCCGTGAAGGCGATGGTGCGACATCACACCGAACTGGTGGCGCGTGTGCAGGCGACGACGGCGGAGCTTACGCGCGCCATCGACATCGGAGACGAAGACACCGCCTACAACGCGCACGGCATCCTGCTGGAGTGGGGTGAGCGGGAAATGCTGCCGCATGCTGCGGCGGAAGAGGCCCAGCTATACCGGCCGGCCGGAGCGAGGGAGGAAGCCCGACTGCTGGTAGAGGCGCTGACCGCCGACCACCAAGACCTGGCCGCGCTGCTGGATGAGCTCCGGGGCGCCGCGGGAATCGAGGCTGCCACCGTTGCCTCGTCGTTGTCCCGCGTGTTCGCCCTGCACGTCGAAAAGGAGAACCGCGTGTTGCTGCCCTTCATCGCCCGGACTCCCGATCTGTCCTTGTCCGCTGCGGTTGAAGGGCTGGTGGAACTCGTCGGTGATACCCATGTGCACGCGCCGGATGAGAGCAGGCACGCCCACGGCTAAGTGAGGTGTCCAGAGGCCCGGGCGTTCGTCAGCTCCCGATGGTCAGCGTCTCCCAGCCGCCGACGCCAATGACCGCACGCTTGCCCAGCTTGTTCGCCAGAATCGGGTAGTGATACAGGTTGCCGCGGCTGTCCCGGGCGAGCAGCCCGGTTTTCCCGTCGCCGAGATGGTTCTGGATCATCGACAGGTGCTTCATCGTGTTCCAGCCTGAGGGCGCGATGATCTTCCGGGACTCGGAGACGAACTTGCCGGCGCCATTGGAGCGGTACAGCTTGAGTTGCCCTGTGGTGGTCTTGGCGACCACGTCCATCTTTGCGTCGCCGTCGATGTCTGCGGAGAAGATCGACAAAGACTTCCACCCCTTCCCCAAGTCGGTGCGGCTGCCGTGCTTGAGGCCGGCCGGGTTTGCATAGTGGTACAGCCGGCCGGTAACCGTGTTGCGGGCCAGCAGCGTCGGATACGTGTCGGCCTGTTTCCAGGCGGTAACGGTGACGTCGTAGTTGCCCCAGCCGGAGGAGCCGATGGTGGCAGCTTTCTGCAGGCCGCCGGTCGCCTTACCGAAGTGGGCGGTGAGTTTTCCGGACTTCCATCGCACAACCAGATCCAGCACGCCGTCCGCGTTCCAATCTGCTACCTCCACTTGGGCCACACCCTTGAATCCGTTGGCGATGTAGCGGCGCTTGTAGAGGTCATGGCCCTTGGCCGAATCGTAGACATAAAGGTTTCCGCCGGAATCAACGGCAGCAATGTCCCCGTGCTGGAAGCTGGCCCTGATCATGCCCGGGTGCGGCGGCAGTTTGGCCCTCGTGGACGCGTAGCCGGCGATGTTCGCCACCGCCACCGACATCCCGTACCAATCCTTGTGCGTGGTCTTCATGTAACCGATCCCGATGTCCGTTGCGTTGGGACTGAGCAGGCCGGCGCGGTGGGCGGGGGAGTCCATCCACCAGTCCACAACGTCTCGGGCGGAGTGGTTGATGGCGATGTTCTCGGTGTACCAGTCGAAGCCGCGAGGGATTTCCTTGCTGCCGTAACCGGACCGGTGGATCTTCTCCATGTCCAACTTGTTCTTGTTGATCCGCGTATTCAGTTCCTCGGACCACTGCTGCGCAACGTTGCCGGCATTCTGGTTCCAGACCACTTTCGACAACCCGTTCTGTGCGCGGTACAGGTTGGTCAAACGGAGCACTTCGGCAACGAATGGATCCTTGGCGGTCCGGGTTGCGGCCGAGGCCGGCGAAAGCCCGGTAAAGGCCAGGACCAGCAGCAGGACCGCTGCGATGAATGGTTTCACGAAGGTGCGCACACCTCAGGGTAAACCGTTCACCTCACCCGGCGGCACCCCCGGAGACGGCTAGGGGATGCGGGCAGCGGAAATTTAGATCCGAGGTCGGCTCCGCCCCGGGAAAAACCGCCCCGGCTCAGGCCCGGCGGCCGCCGTAGTCATCGGCAATACGTTCGGCCGCCTTCTGCAGGCGGGGCAGGACTGTTTGCGTGATCGTGTCCTCCGGTCCGCGATGCGTCTGCAGCGAGACATTGAGGGCGGCTATGAGGTCGCTGCCGCGCCGGACCGGGACGGCGAGCCCGCGTAGTCCGTCATCCAGCTCACGAGAGACCAAGGACCAGCCGCGTTCGGCGGTGCGCTCGACCTCGGCGCGCAGCGCCTCGATGCTGCTGACAGTGTGCTCGGTGAACTGCGTGATCTCGATGCGGTCGAAGAAGGCATCGCGGCTCGCTTCCGGAAGTCCCGCCACCAGCACGCGGCCCATGGAAGTGGCCCAGGCCGGGAAACGGGTCCCGACGTTGACCGAGACACGGAGCATCCGCGGTGCCAGCACACGCGAGATGTAGACGACGTCGGCGCCGTCCAAGATGCACAAGGACGTGGTCTCATCGAGATCCACCGCCAATTGCTTCAGGTGCGGTTCTGCAATCTGGGGAAGCGTCAGGCTGGATAGGAAGGAGGCCCCGATGTCCAAGGCGCGTGGTGTCAGTTCAAACGTGTTGCCGTCTGACCGCAGATAGCCCAGATCGGTGAGCGTGAGCAGGAATCGCCGGGCCGCGGCCCGGCTCAAGTCGGCCTTGGCCGCGGCGCGGGTGATGGTCAGTCGCGGTTCGTCGGAGCTGAATGCCAACAGCACGCCCAGGGTCTTTTCGGCAGACTTGACCCAGTAGGCCGGCGCAGCGTCTTCCTGCAACTCCATGACCGTTCCTTTCCCTTCAACTGCGTAGACCGCGTTGTCTGCGGCGGGCGGGCAACGCGGGTGATTCTAGCCGTTCTTGCTCAGACGATACTGGGCGGAGAGGCGAACCGGAGCATTCGGTGCACCGTAGCCGTCATATCCATTGCGGCGTTCGACCACCTCGAAGAAGACGCTCCCGACGGTTGCCGTATAGAAATGGACGAACTCGCCCGCCTCATCGCGGTCGTAGAGCAGGTTCAGTTCCTGCAGCGTGGCCAAGTATTTCGGATCCATGCGGAAGCGCGCCTGCAGGTCGGCGTAGTAGTTCGCCGGAATCTTCAGGAACTCCAGTCCTCCAGCCACGGCATTGCGGGCCAGCGTGACCACGTCCGTGCAGGCGAAGGCGATGTGCTGCGGGTAGGCCGACGCCGCCGATGGGCCGGGCCGCTCCATCACCAGCGGCGCGATGTTCAGCGCCAAACGGACCATGCCGTCCTCCGTGCGCATGACCTGGCTGCGCACCAGGCCGACGGGGCTGGGCACCTCCGTGGAGGGCCGCGGCGCGAGCGAGAGAGTGCTCTCGTAGAACAGCACGCTCTCGTCGAAGTGCTGCCATGGCTGCGCCAGGTTGACGTGGTCGATGCCCGTGATCAGCTCCGGACCCAGTCGCATGGCACCGTCGGTGACGAATTCCTCCGTCCAGGCGGAGGCGCCGTCCTCGGTTGCCTCACACAGAAAAATCTCGGTGGAGTCCGGCGCCTTGACGGCCTGCAGCACGGCTTCGTTGGCCTGGCTCTGCCGCGGAACCGCCTCCGCCTTGAGCTGGAGGGCACGGGAAGCGGCAACCATCGGATCTTCCACGTCGAAGGCCAGCGCGGCGATCGTTGGCTCCAACCCGCGGGCCTGCTGTTCGTTCACAATGATCCGGGCCTGCCCCTGGGTCCACAGCTGCACCGGCTTGGTGCGGTGCCGGCCCCGGTAGGCAAAGCCAAGTTGCCGCAGCAGCTGCTGGACCTGATCGGTGTCTTCCGCTTTCACCTCGGCGAAATTGAAGCCCGTCGGTTCGGCGACCCGGGGCAGCGTTGCCAGCTCCATCGGGAACGTGGCGTCCGGTCCATCGGTCTCCTGCAGATGCACGGAGGTCTGCCCTTCAAGCCAAATCAGTGAGCGCATGGCGTCGACGGCGGTGCGCTCCTCGTCGGCCTGCCGAAAAACGTCGTTAAAGATCTCCAGGGAGACCGGACCGTTGTAGCCGCTGCGGACCAGATGGCCCATGAACTTGTCGAGTCCCCAAGCGCCCTCGCCCGGGAAGACCCGGTAGTGCCTGCTCCAGGACAGGATGTCCATGCTCAGCTCGGGAGCATCGGCCAGTTGGACGAAGAAGATCTTCTCGGTCGGGATCTTCTCGATCCCGGCCGGGTCCCAGCCGCGGGAGAGGATATGGAAGCTGTCCAAGCAGGTGCCGATGTTCGGATGGTCGGCCAACTCAACAATGCGCATGGCATGTTCGAAGTCGCTGACGAACTTCCCCCACGCGAGTGCCTCGTAGGCGATCCGGATCCCGTAGCGGGCGGCCAGGTCGCCTAGCTGGCGGAGCTGGGCGGCGGCCAGGTCGTCGTCGTTGTGGATGGCCGTTCCCACGTTGCTGCACAGCAGCATCAGGTCCATGCCCAGTTCGTTCATCAGACGGAACTTCGCCTCGGCACGGTAAAGGTTGTCGGCCAGCAGCTCCTCGGCCACGCCCTCGAAGTCCCGGAACGGCTGGTAGAGATCGAGGGTGAGGCCCAGCTCTGCTGCCAGAGAACGGATTTCACCGGGGCTGCAGGGGGAGACCAACAGATCCTGTTCGAAGATCTCGATGCCGTCAAAGCCCGCGTTGGCGCAGGCTTGCATCTTTTCTTCCAGCGTTCCGCTGAGGCAGACGGTGGCAATGGAGGTACGCAAGGGGATGACCTTTCCTGCAGCTGAGGCAGCCGTTACCGGCCTTGGGCGAGGAGTTCGAGGAAGTGGGCGCGCATCCGGGCCGGGTCCGGTTCCAGTCCGGTGATGTAGCGGAAGGCGTCGACGGCCTGGCCCACGGCCATGTGGCCGCCGTCCAGCACCCGGCAGCCACTGGCCGTGGCGGCGGCGATCAGCTCGGTCTCGACCGGACGGTAGATCACGTCCGCCACCCAATGCCGGGGCTGGAGCAGGTCGGGGTCCAGCGGAAGGCCCGGGTGGCTGTGCATGCCGACCGGGGTGGCGTTGAGGATCCCGTCGGCGGCTGCCAGCACGTCCGGCAACTGGTCCATGGTTGCGACCGCTACTTCTTGCTCCGGGAAGAGCGAGGCCAGGGCATCCCGTCGTTCTGCGGCCCGCCGGGGGTCGAGATCCAGCAGCGTCAGCCGCTGCAGGCCCCTCTTCAACAGGGCATAGGCGACGGCGGAACCGGCACCACCCGTGCCAAGCTGCACGACCGCGCCAAGCCCGGCGTCGGGCAGGCCCTGTTCCATTCCCCGGCTGAAGCCGGAGAAGTCGGTGTTGTGGCCGATGAACTTTCCGTCCCGGATCACCACGGTGTTGACGGCACCCAAGCGGCGGGCGTCGTCGGACACGTCGTCCAGGTGCTCCAGCACCAGTTGCTTGCACGGGTGGGTGATGTTGAACGCGTTGTAACCCAGGTCGCGGCCCTGGTGCAGCAGTTGGCCCACCTGGTCGCCAGGCCGGTTGATGACGGAGAGGTCAATCGGCCGGTACAGGTAGCGGATCCCGTGATGGTCCGCCTCGCGTTCATGCATCGGGGGAGTGAGGGAGGCCGTAATGCCTTCACCGATCAGGCCGACCAGATAGGACTCCGCAACCGTGCTCATGATGAAACCCTTCGTTCGATTACTGCACAATTGTACGCATATCGCACAATGAGGCAAGGGGTCTCCGGCTGCCGTTCCGGCGGTGAGGCCCGTTGGTCCGGGGGAGGGGGCGAAAAAGATTCCGGGTAAATTCGGGCGGCAAGACGTCTTGTGCTTCCAGTGTGAGGTGCGCTACGTTGTACTGCGTTCGATCAGTGCACAGCCGTGCGCATAACGCACAAGTTTGTTTGTGGGCGGGGCTGCTCACAGCAGTTGTTAAGGAGCAACAATGACCACCGTCCACCAAGAGGATGAGGCCTTTGCCCATCACGGCAAGACGCCGAAGCGTGCGGCCCTGGCCAGTTTCATGGGCAGCGCCGTCGAATACTACGATTTCTTCATTTTCGGGTCCGCCGCCGCGCTGATCTTCCCGCACGTCTTCTTCCCGGATGAGAGTGCGCAGGCCGGAATCATGTCGCTGGCGACCTTCGGCTTCGCCTACATCGCCCGGCCGGTGGGCGCCGTCTTCGTGGGCCACTTCGGCGACCGCATCGGCCGCCAGAAGGTGCTGATGTTCACGCTGATCCTGATGGGTGCCGCGACCTTCACCATCGGCTGTATTCCCGACTTCGACACCATCGGCTGGTGGGCTCCGGCCATCTTGGTCTTCTGCCGCCTGATGCAGGGCCTCTCCGCGGCGGGCGAGCAGGCCGGCGCCAGTTCGCTCACGCTCGAGCATGCGCCCGACGACCGCCGCTCCTTCTTCACCTCCTGGATCCTTACCGGCACCCAGGGCGGGCAGATCCTTGCTGCCATGGTCTTCATTCCGGTGGTCGCGATGCCTGACGAGATCAAGTACGGCATCGGCTGGCGGATTCCGTTCTGGCTCTCCGCCGTCGTTGTGATCGTCACCTATTTCATTCGCCGCTCGCTGCATGAAACCCCCACCTTCGAAGCCGCCAAGGCGAACAATGAACTGGCCAAGCTGCCGGTCGGTGTGCTGATGCGGAACCATTGGCGCGACGTGCTCCGGGTGATCTGCTGCGCCTTCATCGCCGCGGTCTCTACGGTCTACGGCACGCTGGCGATCAAGTACGGCGCCGAAGTCGGCAGCGTCGACGAGGGCATCACCCTGTGGTTGGTGGTCGCAGGCAACATCGGCGCCCTCTTTACCCAGCCGCTCTTCGGCAAACTAGCCGACCGGATCGGCCGCAAGCCGGTGTTCATCTACGGCGCGCTGGGCAGCGCCGCGATCATGCCGTTCTACTTGCTCTCGATGGAATCGGGCAACACCCTTCTGCAGTTCACCCTGTCCGTGCTGGTCTTCTCCTGCGCCTATGCCGCGGCCAACGCCGTCTGGCCGTCCTTCTACGCGGAGATGTTCAGCGCCAAGGTCCGGTTCTCCGGCTTGGCCATCGGCACCCAGATCGGCTTCCTGATGGCCGGCTTCGCGCCGTCCATCGTGGCCGCCATCGGCGGAATCCAGGAGGGCGGTTGGGTCGCCACCAGCATCTTCACCGCCGTGATCGCCGTCATCGCCTCGGTCTCGGCCTTGACCGCGCGGGAAACCTACAAGGTGCCCACCGAGGAGCTCGGCCTGCGTCGTCCCGCAAGAGTCTGACCCTAGGAACAAGGACGTACGACGCCGGCGGGAGGCTTTCTGGCGAAAGTCTCCCGCCGGCGTCGTGCTTTAAGCGAAGTGACGTCTAGCCGAAGTGTGGGTGGCCTACTGCGCCAGCTGCTCCCGGACCAGAGGGGCCACCTTGGTGCCGTAGAGCTCGATGGACTTCATCAGCTTCTCGTGCGGGAGCGATCCCAGGCTGTATTTCATGTCCCAGCGGGAGAGGCCCAGGCCCTTGGCCACCTTGACGATCTTGGTGGCAACGGTCTCCGGCGAGCCGACGAACAGGGCGCCGTCTGGGCCCGCCTCGGCTTCGAACTGGCCGCGGGTCATCCGGCTCCAGCCGCGCTCGCGGCCGATCCGCTCCTGCATGTCGGCATACGGCAGCCACATCTCCTCGCGGGCCTCTTCGTCCGTGTCCGCGACGTAGCCGGGCGAGTGCGCGCCGATGGGCAGCGCGGGCTTTTCGAACTGGTCCAGCGCGCGCTGGTAGAGGTCGGTGAAGGGCGCGAAGTTCATCGGTGCGCCGCCGATGATGGCCAGCATCAGCGGCAGCCCGTAATGGGCGGCGCGGACCACCGACTGCGGCGTGCCGCCGACGGCGATCCAGGTCTTCAGGCTGCCGGACGCCGTGGGCGGGTAGATCCGCTTGTTGTCCAGCCGGGGCCGGGTGCGGCCGGCCCAGGTGACCGGTTCTTCTTTGAGCAGTTCGGTGAAGAGCTGGAGCTTCTCATCGAAGAGGACGTCGTAGTCGGCCAGGTCCAGGCCGAACAGCGGGAAGGACTCAGTGAAGGAGCCGCGGCCCAGGATTACCTCGGCGCGGCCGTTGGAGGCGGCGTCCAGGGTGGAGAAGCGCTGGAAGACTCGGACGGGATCATCCGAGCTGAGCACGGTGACGGCGGAGCCGAGCCGGATCCGGCTGGTCTGGCCGGCGATCGCGGCCAGCACCACGTCCGGGGCGGACACGGCGAAGTCCTCGCGGTGGTGTTCGCCGATGCCGATGAAGTCCAGGCCCACCTCGTCGGCCAGCTTGGCTTCGGCGATGACGTTCCGGATGACCTGGTCGTGCGGCAGGAGCTTTCCGTCCGCCCCGGTGGTGACGTCCCCGAAGGTGTCCAGCCCGAGTTCGATTGTCTGCGCCACGCTGTGGCCGCCTTTCGTCTGCGTTGAGGGTGCATGCAAATGCATCTTGTGGTTACATGTGGAAACCTCGGACAGGGCCCGGTTATTCCGCCGTGCGCGGCCGGGAGAGCGGGGGCACCAGTTGGCCCGACTCGCTCCGGATCCACCACTGCCCGGTCCGCCGCCTCTCCGCCCACGTGGAAAAGCGGTAGTGGTACAGCGTCGCACGCACCAGCAGAGGGGGTTCCCCGTCGAACGGATCGTGCCGCAGCAGCTTCAGTGTGGCCCTGTCTGCCTCCAGCAACCGCCGCAGCAGCGGGATGAACCAGCTGGCGCCGGGCGAGCCCAAGGCCAGGAACCACATCAGCCAGTCCAGTCTCAAGTGGTACGGGGCGAACTGCCGCGGCATCCGCCGCGGGTCCCCGGGCTTGCCCTTGAAGCCGTACTCTTGCCAGTGGACGCCGTCCGCCGACCCTTCCACCACCACTTCGTACCGTTGCCGGGTGATGGAACCGAACGCGCCGTACGCGTTGGCCAGGTGCCAGTTATTGAAGCTGGCGTTCATCAACTGGCGCTTGGCGAACAGGTTCTTCAGCGGCCAGTAGCTCAGGTACACCAGCAGGGCGCTGACCGCGAGCACCAGCACGATGAACCACCCCGGCTCCGGCTGGTACTGCGGAGTGAAGTCGCCGACCGGCAGGATGGCCTGAACCGCGCCGTCGGACACCGCGGAGAAGGCCAGCAGGACGGTCAACGTATTCAGCCAGGCGAAGTTGCCGGAGGCCACCAGCCACAGCTGCGTGAAGATCACCACCGTGGCCGCGATGCTGCCCACCGGCTGCGGAAGGAACAGGAAGAAGGGCACCACCAGCTGGGCAAAATGGTTGCCGGCCACCTCCACCTTGTGCAGCGGTTTGGGCAAGTGGTGGAAAAACCAGCTGGCCGGATTCGGCATCGGCTGGGTCTCATGGTGGTAATACAGGGCGGTCAGGTCCCGCCACACGGTATCGCCCCGCATCTTGATCATTCCGGCACCGAACTCCAGCCGGAACACCAGCCAGACGAACAGCCACAGCACCGGAGCCGGCGGTGCCACCCGGTCCGAGCCCAGAAACGCGGCCAGGAAGCCCGCCTCCAGCAGCAGCGTCTCCCAGCCGAAGCCGTAGAATGTCTGGCCCACGTTCACAATGGACATGTACAGGAACCACAGCACCAGGAACGCCAGCAGCGGCACCCACGGCGGGCCCCATTGCGGCAGCCCCGCCACCAGCAGCGCTGAAACAACGACGCCGGTGCCCGCCACGGCGCGCAGCCTGCCGTCGGTGTAGCCCCAGCGGAAGAGGGTGAAGCCGCGCGGCGTGCGCCGTTCCAGCAGCTGTGGCACGGGGAGCAGCCCGTGTTCGCCCAGCAGGGCGGGGAACTGGGCCAAGGCGGATGCGAAGGCAATCAGGAACACCGCGGCGATGCCGCGCTGCAGCACTTGCCGCGCCAGCTCAAACCCCTCGGCGCTGAACCACTCCATGGCACCTCCAACGCTACGGCGGACCGGTCTAGTGTCAAGGTGGTTGGCCCGGCTCAGGGCGGCGGGCTTGGCCCCAGACGGCGGCGCCGCCGTTACCGGCGGAACCCGCTCAAGAGCTACAGTCCCCGCTCAATGCTGCAGGCCCGGCTCAAGAGAGCCGGGCCTGCAGGTGCGTCTCGCTTCACCGGGGCTGCCGGTCAAGCGGGTCGAAGGATCAGCCGAAGAGCGCCGGGACCTTCATCAGGGTCTGGGTGATGCCGTAGAGCAGCGGGATGCCGACCAGCACCCAGCCGAGGGCTACTTGTGCTTTCTTCATGTCAGGCCTCCTTTCCGGCCATCGCGGATTCGCCGGCTTCTCTGGCCGGGGCCTCATGGAACTTGCTGTCCACCGGCTTGACCATCAGGTTGGCAATGAAACCGATCACCAGCAGGCCTACCATGGTCAGCAGCGCCGGCTGGTAGGCCTGCGCCGTGAGTTCGCCGGGCTTGCCCTGCGCGTCCAGGAAGGCGTTGACGATCAGCGGTCCGGCAATGCCTGCGGCGGACCAGGCCGTGAGCAGCCGGCCGTGGATGGCGCCCACCTGGAAGGTGCCGAACAGGTCGCGCAGATAGGCCGGCACCGTGGAGAATCCGCCGCCGTAGAAGCTGATGATGACGGCCGCCAGCAGCACGTACAGCCCGGTGGACGTGTAGCCGAACAGGGCCAGCACCACGTAAAGCACGGCGCCGACGCCCAGGTACAGCATGTAGTTGTTCTTGCGGCCCAGGTAGTCGGACGTGGTGGACCAGACGAACCGGCCGCCCATGTTCGCGATCGAGAGCAGACCCACGAAACCGGCGGCAACGCCCGCCGTCACCAGCGAGACGCCGTCGGGCTGGCGGAAGAAGTCCTGGATCATCGGCGAGGCCTGTTCCAGAATACCGATGCCCGCGGTGACGTTGCAGAACAGGGCGATCCACACCAGCCAGAACTGGCGGGTCTTGATGGCGTTCTTCGCCGAAACGTTCGCCGTGGTGACCAGCGACTTGGTCTTGACCTTGGCGGCGTCGAAGCCGTCCGGCTTCCAGTCGGCGGCCGGAACCTTGATGGTGAAGGCGCCAAACAGCATGTAGGCCAGGTAGACCACGGCCAGGGTCAGGAAGAGCTTGCCGACCGCGTCGCCGCTGGCCACCCAGCCCGGCGTGCCGTCGAAGCTGGGGTCGTAGAACTGCAACAGCGCAGTGGAGACCGGGCTGGCAATCAGAGCGCCGCCGCCGAAGCCCATGATCGCCATCCCGGTGGCCAGACCGGGGCGGTCGGGGAACCATTTGATCAGCGTGGACACGGGGGAGATGTAGCCGATGCCCAGGCCGATGCCGCCGATCACGCCATAGCCCAGGTAAACCAGCCAGAGCTGGCCGGTGAAGATGCCCAGCGAACCGACCAAGAAGCCGGAACTCCAGAAGAGCGCCGACGTGAACATGGCCATTCGCGGACCGTTGCGGTCCACCCAGGTGCCCATCACCGCGGCGGACAGTCCCAGCATCACCATGGCAATGGAGAAGATGATGCCGATCTCGGTCAAGCTCACATCAAAGTGGGCCACCAAGGCGTTCTTGTACACGCTGGTGGCGTAGGCCTGGCCAATGCACAGATGCACGGCCAGGGCCGCCGGCGGAATCAGCCAGCGGTTAAAGCCCGGAGGGGCGATCGTACGCGATCGGTCCAACCAACTCATCGTTGGGCGTCCTTTCAAAGACGGGGTGCGAGGCAGAACTGCAACATGTGTTTCAGTTCACATCCTCACTGATGGTTACGCTAAGCAACCGGATTAGCCCGGCGTGTCGCGGAACCCTTTCCCGCCCCCGGGCGATTCCGGCGGCCCCTGCCCTCCGGGCAGCATGGCCGGTACGGTGGAGGAATGGAACAGGTCCTCGCCGTTCGGGGCGTGGGTGGCTACCGCCGCTACCGGGCCCCGGCGCTCGCCGTCGCCCCATCCGGCAGCGTGATGGCCGCCTATGCAGGCCTGGGCGGGCAGGCCGGGCTACGCCGCTCCGGCGACCTGCTGCTGCGCCGCAGTTTCGACGGCGGAGCCAGCTGGGAGCCGCAACAGGTGGTCTGGGCGGGCCAAGCCGGGCAGGCGCCCGGCCGGGCCGGGCTGCTGTCCGACGCCGCGACCGGGCGGATCCTGATGGCCTTCGTGGCCCGGGACAACGCCGGCAGCGCTGACCCGGTTGCCCCCACCGCCGTGGACCGTCGCTTTGAACTGATGTCATCCGACGACGACGGCGCCACCTGGCAGCACCGGACAGTCACCCCGCGGTTGGCCTCGGACACTGTGACCGGACTGGCCGGTGCCGGCTCAGGGACCGGGCTGCATGCCGGGCCGTTCGCCGGACGGCTGCTGGTGCAGTTCGCCGTGACGGCCAGCGGCGGGCGGCCAGGGGCAGCGTCCGGCTACAGCGACGACCACGGTGAGAGCTGGACCGTCGGGGAGCCGCTGGATGTGCCGGCCACCGGTCCGACGGTCTCGGCGATGCCGGGGGCCTCCGAGGCCTTCGAAGCGCCGCCGGCCTCCCCGGCAGTGGAAATGCCGGAGCCGGACTCGGGCGCTGCGGCCTGTTTGGCCGACGGGCGAGTGCTGCTGCAGATTGGCGCCGCTCCCATCCGATGGGCGGCTCTCTCCGACGACGGTGGGCACAGCTATGGACCGCTGCGGCCGGTAGAGGAGTTGCCCGATCCCGGCGGCAGCGGCTCGCTGATCCGCTTCGACGGGCTGCCAGCCTTGGGCGGGCTGGCCGCACCGGTGAGCGGCCACTGGTTGCTGGCGGCCAACTGCCAGGATGCCGTGCTGAACCGGAACGTGGTGCTCAGCCTGTCGCGGGACGACGGCGAATCCTGGCCGCACAAACTCACCATCTGGGGCAGCGGAGCCAGCGGACCGGCCGTGGTGCGGCTGGCCGACGGACGGATTGGCGTGCTGTACGAGCGGCAGGGTGGCCGCGAACTTACCTACGCCCCGGCCGATCCCGGGATGCTGCGGACGGCCTGGCCGCGCGGAGCGGTGACGCGAAAGGCCGACGAAGGCACTGGCGGGCCGCGGCCCGAGACCGGCCCGCTGCCAGTGGCCAGAGACTATCCGTTGCGCTTCGACATGGTGCTGCATGCCATCGTCAGTTCGGACAAGGGGCCGCCGCAGCCGGGCTATCGCGCCGGGGACGTGCTCGTCTTTGCCGGACGGGCGCGGGTTCTGGGGCCGCAGTACTTGAGCGTGCAGCTGTCGGGAGCGGTCGACAACGCCGGGGATTTTCCGCCGCAGCAACTGGGGCCGGGCGGGGAGGCACACTACTTCCATCCTGTCCACACGGTGACCGCCGCCGACGTCGCTGCCCGCCGTTTCACCGTAGCCTTCACCTGTACTGCGGCCCCGGTGGACGCCGCTTCCGGAAGTGCCGCGGTGGTGGGCCGAACGCGGGAGTTCAGCCTCGACGTCGTGAGCGGAGAAATCGGCGAGGGGTGACGCGGCTCTCTGCCTCTTCGGGAGTGTTCTCCCGGTATCAGTGTGCAAGGATTTAACCGGGATCAACGAGGCCGCCGTCACGGTGGCGATGACGCAGAACGGAGTGGGAGTGCAAGACAAGGACCCAGACCAGGAATCCATGTCGCCCATGACTCCGCAGGCGGGAATGCTGCCGATCATCAAGCCGAAAAACGTTCCTGTTCCCGACGCCGGCTCCGGCCGTTCCACGGCCCCCGGACGCACCGGCTCCACCGCGGGGCCACAGCCCACCCATCCTCCCGTGCCGCGCCCGACGGACCGGCCGGTGGCCAAGCAGGTCAAGCCGGTTCCGACCGGAACCGCACCGTTGCGCGCTTCGGCGGCGGCATCGCGCTCCAACGTGGCTGCCCGCCGGATGCTGCGCAAACTGGTGCAGGGCGAGGCGCCGCCCACCGCGCCGATGAGCATTGTGGAGCGGCTGGCCGGCAGCCCGTACGCCAACCCGATGATCCAGGCTGCCGGAATCGACGCCTCTGCGCGGATTACGTTGGACTTTGCCCTGGACGTGGCGGAAACCATGTTCCGTTACGGGGCCGGCGCGCTGGAGGTGGAGACCAGCATCATTGCCGTCACCGCGGCGTTCGGCCTCAGCGACATCGACGTGGACATCACCAACCAGTCCGTGCTGATCAACTACGCGAAACCGGACACCGTGCCGATCACCGTGATGCGCGTGGTGCGTTCCTGGACCAACAACTACGCTGGCCTTTCCCTGGTGCACGAACTGGTCACCGACATCGTCAACGGCGGCGTGGGCCGCAGTGAAGCCAAGGAGCGGCTGCAGGAAATCACCTCCCGCCCCAAGCCCTTCCCGCGCTGGATGGCCATCGGCGCGGGCGGCGTTTTTGCCGGAGCCATCGTTGCCTTCCTCGGTGGCAGCATTTTCGCAGCCCTCGTGGGCAGCATCTCCACCCTGTTGATGGGTTTGGTGGGGAAGAAGCTGAGTAAATGGCGGATGCCGGACTTCTTCATCACCGGCATCGGCGCTTGCCTGGCCACGGTGATGGCGCTGCTGTTCTGGGCCCTGCACGTGCCGTTGAGTCCGTCGCTGGTGATCGCCGGCGGCATCCTGTTCTTGCTGCCCACCGGGCGCCTGGTCTCGGCCACGCAGGATGCCATCAACGGCTTCCCGGTCACCGCGTCCGGGCGCTACCTCTCAGCCTTCTTCACCTTCGCCGCCATTGCCGCCGGCGTCGCGGTGGGGCTGGTGGGGGGCACCATGACCGGCATCAGCCTCCCTGAAGTCTTCGTGCAAGGCGAGGGAAGCTACCCCTATGTGGTGCGGGCGCTCCTGCTCATGGTGGCGACGATGGCCATCTGCATGACCGAGCAGACCAAACTGAACATGCTGCTGCCCACGGCCGCCGTGGGCCTGGCGGGGCTGCTGATCTACGACTTCGTGCTGTGGGCAGGAATCGGGGACCGGATCGCCCCGGCCGTCGGCGCCGTGGTGATCGGTTTCCTGGGCCGTATTGTCGGCCTGCGGATGGGCTCGCCGCAGCTGGTGGTGGCCGTCCCCGCGGTGCTGTTCCTGCTGCCTGGCCTGTCCGTGTTCCGGTCCATCTACGAACTGACCGTCAACGCGGAGGCGCCGTTCAATGGCATCCTGGGACTGTTCGGTGCGCTGACCGTGATCCTGGCGATCGCCGGCGGTGCGGTGCTGGGCGACAACTTGGCCCGTCCGTTCACCAAGGGACTGGGATCGAACGAAAGCCGGCGGGCCCGGCGCCGGTAAGGGGGCTCGCCCGGGGCAGGTCTGATCAGGCCTGCTCAGGTCTGGGGGTCCTTGGGGGAGGGCGCCTAAACCGCCGGTGCGGGTTTGATCAGGCCCGCACGTTCTCCGGGAAGGGCGCCGAAACCGCCGGTGCGGGTCAAATCAGGCCTGCACGTTCTCCGGGAAGATCTGCCCTACCTCGGTGCGTTTCTCCGCTTGGAAAGCGTCTTCGGCCCGGCCGTAGGCCCAGTAGCCGGAGATCGAGACCTGATCGCGGGACAGTCCATGGTCCTTGAACAGTACGTCGCGCAGCGACTTCACCTCGCCGCGCTCGCCATGGACGAAGGCATCCACCCGGCCCTCGGGCCATTCCAGGGCTGAGATAGCGTCACGCAGCATGGTTGCGGTCCCGGGCGTCTGCCCGTGGCGGAACAGCCAGTGGATCTTCAAGCCGGCCGGGGTCTCCAGTTCCTGGACGTCGTCCTCGGAATCCACTTCCAGGAAGGCATGGCCGCGTGCGTCCGGAGCTAAGGCTTCAATGGCGGCGGCAATGGCGGGGAGCGCTGAATCGTCGCCGGCAAGCAGGTACCAGTCGGCGTCGGGGTCCGGACGGTAGGCGCCGCCGGGGCCGTTGAACATCATCCAATCGCCCGGCTTGGCCCGCGCAGCCCACGGTCCGGCGAGGCCTTCATCGCCGTGGACCACAAAGTCCACCACAACTTCGCGCGTCTCGCGGTCTACTCGCCGCACTGTGTAGGTGCGGGTGACGGGGAGCTTGTCGGCCGGCAGCGTTTCCTTGAGCTCCGCCACATTGACCGGGAGCTCCACGTCCAGGGACGGATCCAGGAAGAAGATCTTGATGTACGGGTCTGTCGCCTCCTTCGCTGCATACCGCTCGGCAAACGAATCAAAGGCATCCCCACTGGCAAAGACGCGGACCATGTGCTTCGAAAGCCACTCGGTGCGCGTTACCTGGAGGTTGGTCTGCACCCGTGGCGGCCGGCCGCTCCGTCCGGGGCGGGCTGGGGCTGCTGCCGGTTGCGTCTGCATAGGGGTATTACTCCTGACAAAGGGAAACTGCTACTTAGGCAAACCTAACCCACGGGCAGGTGATTCCCAATTTGTGGGTGCGAAAGGTCATATTGGCCGGGACGGGCGGCCGCCGGTCACGGAGCTTCGGGCATCTGCTATCCGCCAACTGCCGTACCTCTCCACGTTCGGCACTTGCTGTCCATCTTCAGCAGGAACTGTCCATGTCTTGGCGAGACGCAAGCTCCTGACCTGCGGCGACGCTGAACGTCTGCGCAAAACGTGGACAGTGTCGGTGCCGCGCCGCCGATGGGGCGGGGAAACGTCCTTGCCCCAAGCGGCCGGAGCGCAGCGCCGCCCACGCCTCAGCGGAGCGCCCACGCCGCCGCCTCAGCGGACCGCCCACGCCGCCGCCTCAGCGCAGCGCATTACCCACGCCGCCTCAGCGGAGCGCCCACGCCGCCGCCTCAGCGGAGCGCCCACGCCGCCGCCTCAGCGCAGCGCATTACCCACGCCGCCTCAGCGCAGCGCCCACTCCACGGGCTCGGCGTGCTGGGCGGCCAGCAGTTCGTTGACCCGGCTGAAGGGCCGCGAGCCGAAGAAACCCCGGGATGCCGACAGTGGGCTGGGGTGCGCGGTCTCGATCCGCGGCACGTGTTCCAGCACCGGTGCCAGTTGCTGGGCTTCCCGGCCCCAGAGCAGTGCCACCAGCGGGCCGCCGCGTTGGGCCAGCGCCCGGACCGCCAGTTCCGTGATTTGCTCCCACCCCTTGTTCCGGTGCGAGCCGGCCTTGCCTGCTTCAACGGTCAGGCAGCGGTTGAGCAGCAGCACGCCCTGGTCACTCCAGGCGCTCAAGTCCCCGTGCTGCGGCGGCCTGAACCCCAGGTCCATCTGCAGTTCCTTGTAGATGTTGGCCAGGCTGCGCGGTAGCGGCCGGACGTGCCGTTCCACCGCGAACGACAATCCGATGGAATGCCCCGGCGTGGGGTAGGGGTCCTGACCGACGATCAGCACCTTGACCTTGGACAGCGGCCGCTGGAACGCCCGCAATACGTTCCCCGGCGCGGGCAGCAGGGTCTTGCCCGCGGCGCGCTCGCCGTCCAGATAGGAGGCAAGGTCCCAGAGCAGCGGTTCGGCCGGCGCCAGCACCTCGGCCCACTCAGGGTGGATCACGCCCGCCAGTTCCTGCGGTGCGGCGAATGGATACGGTGCGCCGAAGTCCGCGGCTGGCGGGTGGGCAGGCAGCGGAAAGAGGGCACCGTCGTCGTAGTTCACCGTTCTATCTTTGCGGATAATGGCCGCCGGCCGGCAATCAGGCCCGGCTGAAGGGGAGCGAACAAGAACCCCAGGGGATCGAATGACAGGCCTGTGATTCGCCCTTATCATGGAGAAGGTATTGATTGCCGCCGGCAAGTACTAGGAAGAGCAGGTGTGTTGTGGCAGGTTCGGCCGAGGCCAGTGCGTTTTCACTCGAGGCCGAGGTTGACGACGCCAGCCCGCTGAGCGAGCGCGACCAGCGGATGCTGGCGCTGGAGCGGCAGTGGTGGAAGTACGCCGGCGCCAAGGAACAGGCCATCCGCGAACTGTTCGACATGTCCGCTACGCACTACTACCAGATCCTCAACGCGCTGATCGACACCGAGGATGCGCTGGCGCACGATCCGATGCTGGTGAAGAGATTGCGTAGACTACGTACGTCCCGCCAGCGCGCGCGCACTGCTCGCCGGCTGGGCACCGACGCCTGATTCCGGGACCGCCCGGGAGGCCGGTTCCCGATACTCCACCACCAAGGATGCAGCACCGCGATGACCAAGTACCCCCGGGATGAGTTCGACCAGGTCCCTGAAACTTCAGACCGCCACGGTGTGCATCGCGCCCGCATGGCGACGCCGAAGTCCAACGGCCTGGGCCTGATCATCCTGGCCGCTGCCCTGGCGCTGGCGGTCGGAGCCTTGTCCTTCTTCGTGCTGCCGCTGCTGGGGACCGGCGGACCTTCGAGCCCGGTCGCCGGAGCAACCAGCACGCCGGCCGCAACCGCCTCGGCATCGCCGTCGGCAACTGAGCAGGAAAGTAAAAGCGCCGAAGCGGAAGCCACCACGGAGCCGAGCGATGAGGCCACGCCGGAGCCCACCGACGAAGCAACCGACGAGCCCACCGAAGAGGCCGCGGCGGTTAACAAGCAGGATCCGGTGATGATCCTCAACGGTGCAGGCGTGTCCGGGCTGGCCGGCACGGTATCGCAGACCGTGCAGAACGACGGCTGGACCATCGCCGTGGTGGACAACTGGGGCGGCGCACCGCTGGCCGGATCGGTGATCTTCTACAACCCGGGCCAGGAAGCCAACGCCCAGGCCCTCGGGGAACTGCTCGGCATCACCGATCTGCAGGAAAACGGTGACGTCTCGCAATACGTCACCGTGGCGCTAGGCCCCGGCTACCGCTAGGCGGCCGCACCTGGTTTAGAGGATTTCGGTTACGCCTCAATAACATTAAGTGTGCCTTAGGTCACTTTCCGCTCCATGCGTAGATAGGGTGAGACCACCCTGCCGCTGAACCGTCTGCGGCAGAGGCGGAACTACTGAGTATGGAGAACACTATGGCGCTGGGAACCGTCAAATGGTTCAATGCGGAAAAGGGCTACGGCTTCATCACCGTGGACGAAGAAAATTCCGATGTATTTGTCCACTGGTCCGCAATTCAGATGGATGGTTACCGTTCCCTGGATGAAGGGCAGCGCGTGGAGTTCCAGATCGGCCAGGGCCAGAAGGGCCCGCAGGCCGAAGAAGTCCGGGTCGCTCCTTAGCAGGACATTAACGACGACGGCGGTGGAGGCTCGGGTGCCTCCACCGCCTTTTTCGCCGGGGCTGGCTGAGCAGCGGATGGGACGCGCTGCGCAGTGACTGGGACGCGCTGCGCAATGACTGGCACGTGCTGCGCAGTGACTGGGACGTGGTGCCCGGCGGCTGGGCTGTGATGAGCGGCGGGCATTGTTACGTGAGCGGGCGGGCTACTCTTTCAGCGGCACGCCGCGGGCGTCGCGCTTGAACGGTTCCGCCCCGACCAGGATCATGATGCCTTCAATGAAGCCCCACACGGCGCCGACGCCGAAGGTCAGGAACGTGACCACGATCTGCAGCACGCCAATGCCGATGTGGCCGAGGTAGAAGCGGTGGACCCCCAGTCCGCCCAGGAGGATGCCCAGGAGGCCGCCGACCAGACGCGACTTCTGCTCCGGGTAGTAATAGCCCTGCGGAGTTCCGTAATACTGCTGGCCGTAGGGCTGGCCCGGCTGGCCGTATTGGCCCGGCTGACCCGGCTGACCCGGCTGGCCGTATTGCGGGCCGGGTTGACCGTAGGGCTGGCCGGGCTGGGGCGGATGCTGCGAGTAAGGCCGGCCGGAAGCGCCATACGGCTGCTGGCCGGGAGTGCTTGGCTGTTCTCCCGAAGCGCCATCCGGCTGCTGGCCCGAGGGCTGTCCGGCGGGACCGCCGTGCGGCGGCTGCCCGATCGGCTTCGTCGGGTTGGCTCCCGTTCCCAAGGGTTCGGTGGGGTTGCTGGCGTTCTTCTCGTCGCCTGGTTCAGTCATGGTTTCTCCGACCTTGCCCGTTGCCGGGCTGCTAACAGCTGGTTTCTCTTACCAGCCAATCTACGCGCGAGGCCCCGGCCGTATCCATGGGGGTCCACCCTGATTGTTTGTCCGGGGTCGGTCAGGGTGATTCGCCCTCCGCGAAGTGGGCTGATTGAGCCGCCCAACAGGTTGCACTCGACACCGTCGAGTGCTAATTATTGAGTTAGCACTCTCGCGGGCCGACTGCTAAGAAGTCTCCGTGGGGGGTGAAACCCGCCACCTGATGTGAGGTGAGCGGCGCGGCGTACCGAAATCGCCGTCGTCGTGAGCCGTCCGTCGCGGGCACCGCAGGTGGCCAGCAGCCGTCAAAAGCTGCGTCCAGTGTCTATTGTCCAGAAGGGACGTAAGCCGCTATGGCAAAGATCATTGCATTTGACGAAGAGGCCCGCCGCGGCCTCGAGCGCGGACTGAACATCCTCGCAGACGCCGTAAAGGTAACCCTCGGCCCGCGTGGCCGCAACGTCGTACTCGAGAAGAAGTGGGGCGCTCCCACGATCACCAACGATGGTGTTTCCATCGCCAAGGAGATCGAGCTGGACGACCCGTACGAGAAGATCGGCGCAGAGCTGGTCAAGGAAGTCGCCAAGAAGACCGACGACGTCGCCGGTGACGGTACCACCACCGCAACCGTTCTGGCCCAGGCCCTGGTCAAGGAAGGCCTGCGCAACGTTGCTGCCGGCGCCGACCCGCTGAGCCTGAAGCGCGGCATCGAGAAGGCTGTTGACGCTGTCACCGCCGAGCTGATCGCTTCCGCCAAGGAAATCGAGACCAAGGAACAGATCGCCGCCACCGCGTCCATCTCCGCCGGAGATCCGCAGATCGGTGAGCTGATCGCCGAGGCCCTGGACAAGGTCGGCAAGGAAGGCGTCGTCACCGTCGAGGAGTCCAACACCTTCGGCCTGGAGCTGGAGCTCACCGAGGGCATGCGCTTCGACAAGGGCTACCTGTCGGCGTACTTCGTCACCGACGCCGAGCGCCAGGAGACGGTCCTCGAGGATGCGTACATCCTGATCGTCAACTCCAAGATCTCCAACGTGAAGGACCTGGTTGGCATCCTGGAGAAGGTCATGCAGTCCGGCAAGCCGCTGCTGATCATCGCCGAGGACGTCGAGGCTGAGGCCCTGGCCACCCTGATCGTGAACAAGATGCGCGGCACCTTCAAGTCCGTGGCCGTCAAGGCTCCGGGCTTCGGCGACCGCCGCAAGGCCATGCTGGCCGACATCGCCATCCTGACCGGCGGCCAGGTCATCGCCGAAGAGGTCGGCCTGAAGCTGGAGAACGCCACCCTGGACCTGCTGGGCCAGGCCCGCAAGGTGGTCGTGACCAAGGACGAGACCACCATCGTCGAAGGTGCCGGCGAAGCCGACGCCATCGCCGGCCGCGTCAACCAGATCCGTGCCGAGATCGAGAACTCCGATTCCGACTACGACCGCGAGAAGCTGCAGGAGCGCCTGGCCAAGCTGGCCGGCGGCGTGGCAGTCATCAAGGCCGGTGCCGCAACCGAGGTTGAGCTCAAGGAACGCAAGCACCGCATTGAGGACGCCGTCCGCAACGCGAAGGCTGCCGTTGAGGAAGGCATCGTCGCCGGTGGCGGCGTGGCCCTGATCCAGGCCGGCGCCAAGGCATTCGCCAACCTCAGCCTTGAGGGCGACGAAGCAACCGGCGCCAACATCGTCAAGGTTGCCATCGACGCTCCGCTGAAGCAGATCGCCCTCAACGCCGGCCTGGAGCCGGGCGTTGTGGCGGACAAGGTCCGTGGACTGGGTGACGGCCACGGCCTGAACGCTGCCACCGGCGTGTACGAGGACCTGCTGGCTGCCGGCGTCAACGACCCGGTCAAGGTGACCCGCTCTGCCCTGCAGAACGCGGCCTCCATCGCCGGTCTGTTCCTGACCACCGAAGCAGTTGTCGCCGACAAGCCGGAGAAGTCCGCTCCGGCCATGCCGGGTGGCGACGAGATGGGCGGCATGGGCGGCTTCTAAGCTTCCCTGCCACCTACCTCGGCCTGGTAAACAGGCCATGGTTGACGCGAGGCGCGGTTCCCAGCACGGGAGCCGCGCCTTGCGGTTTTAACTCCTGTCCGTGCGCAGCCAGTCCGGGCCCTCGAGCTGCCAGGCATCCAGCTCCGCGGACAGGTTCCGCTTGGCGCGCTCCAGCCACTTCTCCCGCGCTGCAGGTGTGCGGTACAGCGGGTCCAGTTCCAGCAGCCGGCGGACGACGGCGGTGCGTCCGGCGGCGAAGTCGGCGTCGGCCACGTGGGCATAGTCTTGGCGGACGTTGCGGACATAGCTACGGTACTCCGCCGGCGCTCCGCCGAGGACGGCCAGATCGGCATCGCACAACAGCGCCCCGGATTCGTCCTGCGGGCCGGGGGAGTGTTCCGCCGTGAGCAGGACCAGCCGGACCACTTCGGCCGTCTCGTCAGGGCCGATGCCCGCGGGAGGCAGGCTGGCTGCGGCTAGGTCCGCGGACTCCTGTTCATCCTGGCCAGCGCGGCCGTTGTAGACCGCGTCGTGGAACCAGGCCGCCAGCCACACCGCGCGCGGCCGGCGCCCGGAGTCCACGGACGGCGCGAGCTGCCCCAGCGCTTCCAAGACCGCCAGCAGGTGGCCGGGGCCGTGGTAATGGCGGTGCGGTTCCGCCCAGCGCTCCAGCAGTCCGCGGCCCAGATTCTCCTGCCCGGGCAGCAACTCGTTCCACCGACCCAGCAGTACGCGGCGCAGTTTTTCCGGGCGCTGCCGGGCCGGGACGCGTAGCCCGCTGGCCTGCAGCCGGCGGGTCAGCTCGCCGGCGCTGACCTCGACAGCTCCCAGCTCGACCAGTTCGCGGTAGCGGCTGACCGGCACGTCGTAGTGGTCCCGGTCGAAGGCACGCTCGCGGATCCCGGCGGCCGCGGCGAAGCGGTGCAGCTCGGCCAGCGAGCTGTCCGAGACGAGGTGCGAGAAGTGCGTGCCGTGGGCGGGCCAGAGCGGAGGATCGATGAGTATTGCCACCTGCCCAGCCTAGGGCCAGGAATGTCGGCCGGATCTGAAAAGATGGAAATCATGACTATCACTGCTGCCGCCGACGGCTCCGCCCTCGGCAACCCCGGTCCGGCCGGCTGGGCTTGGTACATCGACAACACGGCGTGGGCTGCCGGCGGCTGGCCGCACGGCACCAACAACCAAGGCGAACTAATGGCCGTGCTGGATCTGTTCCGGGCAACCGCGCACGTGCCCCAGGAGCACCTGCGCGTGCTGTGCGACAGCCAGTACGTGATCAACTGCGTGACCAAGTGGATGCCGGGCTGGAAACGGCGCGGCTGGAAGAAGGCCGACGGGAAGCCGGTGCTGAACGTCGACTTGCTCAAGGACATCGACGCAGTGATCAAGGGACGCAGCTACGAGTTCGAATGGGTCAAGGGCCACGCCGGCCACCCGCTGAACGAGGCCGCCGACGAACGGGCCCGCGCGGTGGCCGTGGCCTTCCAGAACGGAACCGGTGCACCGGCGGGTCCGGGGTTCCCGGGCGGACCGGGCACCTCGGGCAGCGCGGTTCTGGGAGCTGCGTCGGCCGGCGCGGCCCGTGCGGGAACCAGCCCGGCCGGCCGCCCAGCGGCGGAGCCCGTTCCTGCCCGCAACGGGTCACGGCCGGCAGTGGCAATGACCCCTGAACCGGATCTGTTCTCCGAACTGGAGGACTTCGCCAGCGACGAGGCGGCCGAGGGGTCGCCGGAAGAGCTGGTGGTCCGGTTGGAACAGCAACTTCTCAGCCCCGCGGTCCGCGCGGACTTCGGCCGGCTGGCTGTGCTGCTGCACCCTGACTTCGCCGAGATCGGCGAAGCCGGCCGGATGTGGACGCGGGACGCGATGATCAGCGAACTCCAGGAAAGCCCTGAGCTGGATGCCTCGCTGGAGGTCTTCGCCGTCGAACGGCTCGGCGAAGACAGCATCCTGCTGACCTACCGCAGTATCCGCCGCGAGGGGTCCGCCCTGCGCAGTTCGCTCTGGCTGCGGGACGGCCAACAGTGGCGCCTGCGCTTCCACCAGGGCACACCCGAACAGGGCTGAGCGGCGGCGCCCGCACCCGGCCGGACAGTGCTCAGGCCAGGAACATCCGGGCGTTGGCTTCCTCCGCCTGCAGGTACTGCTGCGAGGCGTGGGACAACGCCGCGTTGATGCTGGCCAGGGATTCCTCCACTTTCAGCTGGGTGGCCCGCCAGTCCGTGACGAGTTGCTGGAAGTTCGCTGCCGCCGCGCCGGTCCAGAGCGACTCCAACTCGCGCAGTCCGGACTGCATGGTGTTCACCTCCGCCTGCAGCCGCCCGATGGTGCCCTGCACCGCCATGCTCTTGGCGGCGAGGGCCTCGCTGTCTACTTGGAATACGGCCATGGTGTCCTCCGCTGGTGGTGTATCTATCCGACACCGTTCAGGCTAGGCAGCCGTGGACGCTGCCGCGAGGCTCCGGCCGCCGGTTGTGGATAACCGGATGCGTCGGGAGCGTTGTGGATTAGCCGAGGTCGAAGGGCTCGTCTTCGTCCGCCTGCGGATGGAAGGGGATCCTGATGGACATGGTGGCGCCGCCGCCCGGCGTCTCCGTCAGCCGTACCGTGCCGTCGTGCTGGGCCACCAGGGCCGCAACGATGGCTAGGCCCAAGCCCGTCCCGCCGGTTTCGCGATGGCGTGAAGTGTCCGCCCGGTAGAAGCGTTCGAACACCCGCGCCGCCTCGTCTTCGGAAATACCGGGACCATGGTCGCGGATCTCGAGGACGGAATCCAGCCGGTCGTCGATCACCGGTTGGACGCCGACGGCGATCTCCAGCGGCGAACCCTCGGGGGTGTAGCGCAGGGCGTTGGTGACCAGGTTGGCCACCACCTGGCGCAGCCGGGCTTCGTCGCCGCGGATGGGGGCCGGCCGCGGCGCACCGCCGTCGAGCCCCACCACGGTGATCACCCGGTCCGGTGCGCTGGCCCGCGCGTCCAAGGCGGCATCGTTGCCGAGCATAAGAAGGTCCAGCGGTTTGGCTTCGAGGGGACGCTGTTCGTCCACCCGGGCCAGCGTCAGCAGGTCATCCACCAGTTGGCCCATGCGCTTGGCTTCGCTTTCGATTCGGCCCATCGCGGCGCCGACGTCCTCCGGCGACTGCAGCGCCCCGTGCCGGTACAGCTCCGAAAAGCCGCGGATGGTGACCAGCGGGGTGCGCAGTTCGTGTGAGGCATCCTGAACGAAACGGCGCATCCGCTGCTCGGAAGCGCTACGCGAGGCGAAGGCTGTTTCGATGTGGGCGAGCATGGCATTCAACGAACTGGCGAGCCGGCCGACCTCGGATGCGGGGTTGACCACCTCAACGCGGCGCGAGAGGTCGCCGGCGGCAATGGCTGCGGCTGTTCTGTCCACCCGGCTCAAGGGCTGGAAGGACCGGGTCACCGCCAGCCATGCGATGCCGATGGCCGCGACCGTCGAAGACACGCCGATCAGAAGTGTGCTCACCGAAACCTTGTTGAAGGTCTCGTTGACCTCGTTGTAGCTCACCGCAACTGCGACGGAGCCGGCACCATTTTGCAGCGGCGTCACAAACACCCGCCAGCCGTCGCTGTCCCGCTCGATCCCCGGAACGAAGAAACCTTTGCCTTGGACGGCGGCCGCCTCGTCCGGAGAAATGGTCGGCAGGTCCGGGCGGTCGTCGGGGTTGTTGGTATCGATGCTGATCTGGCCGTCGCGTGACAGCAAAGCGCCGTAGTACCGCTCTGACGGGTAGGGGTTTTGGGTGGGGTTGGTCGCCTCGCGGACCAGGAAGGAGGAGATGGCCTGGCGGTTCTTAAGCAAGTCAGCGTCGAGTTGCTTCACCAGCGTGTCATGCAGCAGGGTCAGGGTTAGCACCGAAATGACCGTCAGGGTGGCGACCATGAGCACACCCATGATCAGGACCAGTTGCGACCGCAGGGATGCTGACCTCCAGCGTTCAACCATCGATCAGCGGCGGTCGGCCGTACGCAGCAGGTACCCCACGCCGCGCTTGGTCTGAATCAGCGGCGGCGTGTCCGGATTCGTGTCGATTTTCCGCCGCAGGTAGGAGATGTAGGACTCGACGATCGAGGCGTCGCCGTTGAAGTCGTACTCCCAGACATGGTCCAGGATCTGCGCCTTGGACAGCACCCGGTTCGGGTTCAGCATCAGGTAGCGCAGCAGCTTGAACTCGGTGGGGGAGAGGTCAATGACTTCGCCGCCGCGGCGGACTTCGTGCGCGTCGTCGTCGAGCTCCAAGTCATCCACCTGGATGACCGCGTCGTCCGCCAGCAGAGGCCGGGTGCGGCGGAGCACGGCCCGGATCCGGGCCACCACCTCGTCCAGGCTGAACGGCTTAGTCACGTAATCGTCGCCGCCCACCGTCAGGCCGGTGACCTTGTCTTCGGTCTCGTCCCGGGCGGTCAGGAAGACCACCGGAAAATGACGGCCGGCGGCCCGGAGCTTGCGGGTCACGGTGAAGCCGTCCATGTCCGGAAGCATGACATCAAGCACGGCCAAATCGGGCATGTGTGCTTCGGCAGCGTCCAAAGCCTCGCGGCCATTGGCGGCAGCCACTACCTCAAACCCGGCGAACCGCAGCGAAGTCGACAGCAGTTCCCGGATGTTCGGCTCGTCGTCGACGACCAGCAGTTTGGCTTCGGGCTCAGGCTTTTTCACGTTCCCAGTGTGCTCCCGGTTTCTGGGAGTTTGCTGAATGGATGCTGCAGGCAATCATGGCCTGCGCTGAGGGCGGCGGCTCGGTCAGCCGCGGCGGCTGAACAGCTCCACCGGGGCAAGCGTGCCCTGCCGGACTCCCGCCGCCAGGTTCCCGATCTTCACCCTGGCGTCCGTGCCCATATGCAGGTGCATGCCCAGCGGCGGAGCACCGGAAGCGGACATCTTGTCCTGAGTCCGCTGCAGGAACTCGACAGCGAAACCGTGCCGGTTGCGTTCGCCCTCCAGCCGGAAGCCGGCCGCCGTCAGGGCGGCAAGGTATCCGGTGCGGTCTTCCAGGAATGACGAGGCCGGTGTGGATGCCCAAGGCAGCGGGAACTGCGGAGTGCTCGCGGACATGGACATGATGTCGTAAAGCGCAAAGATGCCTCCCGGCTTCAGCACCCGGTGTATCTCGCGGAAGGCGGCCGCCTTGTCGGGAATGTTCATGCCCACGTGCAGCATGGTCGCCGCATCGAAACTGCCGTCGTCGAACGGCAGCTCCAGGGCGCTGGCCACGCTGAACTGGACCAGCGCCTCCAACCCGGAGCGCCGGGTGAGCGATTCGGCCGTCCGCACCGACCCGGGCGTCAGATCCACACCCTGGACCGTGACGCCCAGATGGTGGGCCAGATAGCGGGCGGGCCCGCCTATCCCGCAGCCAACGTCGAGCACCCGCATACCGGCGCGCATACCGGCCCCTTCGGCCACCGACTGCGTGGCGTCGGTGCCGCCGATGTGCAGCTGGTCCGCCGCCGCCAGCACGTCCGGGTCGATGTTGTCCGGATCGTGGCCAAGCGCAGCCAATCCGTCCAGGATGAGGGCCTCCAGGCCGGGATGCTCATAGTGGGCGGCGACGTCGTCTTCGATGTCCATAGCAGCCTCCAACCGGTCGGGATGCCACGAGTGTACGCCCGGACCGAGGCCGTCCGTCCGCCCGCCGCGGGCCGGAACACCGGCTCTCCGCGGCGAAGACGGGGCGAAGAGGTTATCCCTGCACCACGTCTTTGGCGTCCTTGATGGTGTAGGCGTAGCCCTGCTCGGCCAGGAAACGCTGCCGCTTGGCGGCGAAGTCCTGGTCCAGCGTGTCCCGCGCCACCACGGTGTAGAACCGCGCGGACCGGCCGTCCGCCTTGGGCCGCAGCAGCCGGCCCAGCCGCTGGGCTTCCTCCTGCCGGGAACCGAACGATCCGGAGACCTGGATGGCCACGGTGGCTTCGGGCAGGTCGATGGAGAAGTTGGCCACCTTGGAGACCACCAGCGTCTGCAGCTCGCCGCGGCGGAACGCGCCGAACAGCCGCTGCCGTTCCTTGACCGAGGTGCCGCCCTTGATCACCGGCGCGTCCAGATGCTCGGCGATCTCGTCCAGCTGGTCAATGTACTGTCCGATCACCAGCAGTTGCTCGCCCTCGTGCGCCTTCACCAGCGCATCCACCACCGGCGTTTTGGTCGGGGAGGTCGCGCACAGCCGGTACTTGTCGCCGTCGTCGGCCATGGCGTACGCCACCCGCTCGTCCCGCGGCAGATCCACCCGGACTTCCACGCAGTCGGCCGGGGCGATGTAGCCCTGCGCCTCGATGTCCTTCCACGGGGCGTCATAACGTTTGGGCCCGATCAGCGAGAACACTTCGCCCTCGCGGCCGTCCTCGCGCACCAACGTGGCAGTCAGCCCCAGCCGCCGCCGCGCCTGCAGGTCGGCCGTCATCCGGAACATCGGGGCCGGCAGCAGGTGTACCTCGTCGTAAATGATCAGGCCCCAGTCGTTGGCATCCAGCAGCTCAAGGTGCGGGTACAGTCCGCCGCGGCGCATGGTCAGCACCTGGTAGGTGGCGATGGTGACCGGCCGGATTTCCTTGACCGAGCCGGAGTACTCACCCACCTCCTCGGCTGTCAGCGAGGTCCGCCGGACCAGCTCGTCCTTCCACTGCCGCGCGGAGACCGTGTTGGTGACCAGGATCAGCGTGGTGGTGGAACTGGTGGCCATGGCGGCCGCGCCGACCAGCGTCTTGCCGGCCCCGCACGGCAGCACCACGACGCCGGATCCGCCGGCCCAGAAGTTCTCCACGGCCAGCCGCTGGTACGGCCGCAGCTGCCAGCCGCCCGGCTTCGCGGATTCGGCCAGCGCTATCGGATGCGGCCTGCCGTCGACATAGCCGGCCAGGTCCTCCGCGGGCCAGCCGAGCTTGAGCAGCAGCTGCTTGAGCTGCCCGCGCTGCGAGGAATGCACCACCGTGGTCTCGGCGTCGATCCGCGGGCCCAACAGCGGCTGGATCTTCTTGGCGTGCATGACTTCTTCGAGCACCGGGTAGTCGGTGGTGCGCAGCACCAGGCCATGCTGCGGGTCCTTCTCCAGCCGCAGCCGCCCGTACCGGGACATGGTCTCCTCGATGTCCACCAACAGCGCGTGCGGCACCGGGAAGCGGGAGTAGTTCAGCAGCGTGTCCAGCACCTGTTCGGCATCCAAGCCGGCGGCGCGGGCGTTCCACAGCCCCAACGGAGTGATCCGGTAAGAATGCATATGCTCCGGCGCCCGCTCCAGCTCCGCGAACGCGGCGATGGCATGCCGGGCCTCGTTCGCCTGCTCATGGTCCACCTCCAGCAGGATGGTCTTGTCGCTCTGGACGATCAAGGGTCCGTCGGCCATTCAGCTGCCCTCCAGTAGTTCAATGTCCATCACCCGGTGGATGGAGACGGTGCGCTCGCTGTCGCGGTCGGGGTCGAACACGCGCAGCCTGCCGCCGCTGACGGACAGCGGCAGCATGACCTGCCGCCGGTGGTTGCCGTCCGGATCCACAATCCCGATCCGCACCCGCTGCTTCAACCGGATGGCGGTCCGCAGCGTCTCCAGCGTCAGCAGCGGCCCCGCTTCGGCGGCCGGACGGGCCGGAATACCCGTGCTCCGCAGCGCCGCGAGCTGGGCGTCGGTCGCTTCGGCGGTGAGTTCCCACGGATTGGTTTTCACCGGGAACGACGACGGCGCCCGGCCGGCCTTCGCCGTCGCGGCACCGTCCGCCGGGGTGCCGACCGCAGCGAAACCGCCGCTGCCGTTGCCGCGCCCGCCGCCGGTGCCCGCCGCGCCGCCCAGCGCCACGCCGTCGTCGGCCTCCGGGGCAGGCGCATAGCCAAACTGGCGCAGCGAGGCGAGCAGCTCGCGGGCCGCGGTGCGCGAAACGGCCACCGTGGGGGCCAGCCGGCGCAGGCCCAGGCGAGCGGTGCGCGGGTCGGCGAGCAGGTCGGTCAGCGTGTTCTCGTCGTCGCTGCGCAGGAAGCTGGCGGCCGCGCCGAGCCGTAGCGCGCCATGCCGGGACGCGGTGTCCTCCACCAAGTACTCCAGCGGCTGCGGCACGTCGGTGGCCGAGTGCCGGCTCAGGAAGCCGAGGATCCCGGCCGCGTCACGCCCGGCGTCAAGCGCATGCCGGATGCTGTCCGCAGAGAACCGGTAGATGGCGGCAGGGCCTTGGCCTTCGGCGGTGGACAGGAGGGACAGCTCGGCGGCGATGTCCGGGGCCAGATAGCCGGGAGCCACCGCGGTCAGGTCCGCCTGCAGCACGAATTCGACCAACGGTTCCGGCAATTGACCGGCCAACAGCTCGGCGGCGTCGGCGAGCCTGGCCTGCGCCAAGGCGCGTCCCAACCCGGTCAGCGCGCCGGACCCCACCAGCCCCAGCCGTGCCGCCTCGGCAAGGATGCCCGGCACCAGCCGCTCAAACCGCCGCTGCTGGCGCGGCCGGCGCCAGACCAAGTAGCTGGTGACCGCGTCCGGAGAGGGAGCCGGAGTGCTGCCGGTGGCAGCCGCGTCCGGTACGGCATCCGCCGCAACGTCCGGTTCGCCGGGTCCGCCAGCGGAAGCCGCCGGCAGGCACAGTTCTTCCAGCGCTTCGAGAACGCGGCGCCGGACGGCCGGCGCATCGGGACGGGACGCTTCGGCGGCCAGCGCATTGATGGCGGTGTCCGACGGCGTCCTGCCACCCACCAGCGAAGGCGCGCGGTCCAGCTGCAGCCAGGCCGACACGAGCAGCAGCCACTGGTCCTGGCGCGGCAAGGAGGCGAACATGGCGTCCGCGTGGACCACCCAGCGGGAGGTATCGACGTCCAGGACGAGCAGTCCGGCGGCGGCTGCCAGCTCCAGCAACCAGCTGGTCTCGTCCGCTTCGATCCGCAGGGAGTCCGCCAGCCGCCGGACCTCCCGGACGCCCACGCCGCCTGCGCGGAGGGTGACAACCGGGCCCCGGCGGACCTGGTCCAGCAGCTCGGCCACCAACCGCAGCGTCTCGGCTGCGGCGGAGTAGGCCGCGTTGTCGCGCAGCGAATTCCGGACCTGCCCGGCAGCTATCGCGGGCGGCAGGGTGTGCCACGGGTCGGCCATTGCACCGCCGCGGACCGCCAGGCCGGCCGGCCAGGGGAGTTCCACATGCGATGCGTCGATGGGAACCAGCAGCCCGTGCGCTGCCAGCCAATCGATCGGTAAGGTGGCCTCGCGGGGACCGGTGCCGGCCAGCGGGTGCGGCAGTGCGCCGAGCGGGGAACGGCGGAACTTTCCGAGCAGCTCGTCGGTGTGCTCCGGTGCCTGGGCCATCAGCGCCGGCCAGGTCCGCGGGTCGGCCAGCCAGCCGTCGAGGGCGGCTGCCGCCCGGGCGGCCGCTGTGCCGACGCCTTCGTTCCCCTCAGGATCGGGGATGTTGGTCGGCAGCTCATAGCCGGTCTCTTGCAGCAGTCGCACCGTGTGGAGCAGATGATCCGCGGCCACCGTGCTGGAGGCGGCCAAGGTGGCATAGCTTCGGCCCAGTCCGGCCGGGTACGGTCCAAGCGCTTCGGCCAGGCTGGCCACCGGAAGGTAGGCCGGGGGCAGCAGGAGGTCCCCGCCGTCGTCCGCTGGAAAGGCATTGTTGCCGGACGAGGGCAGCTCGGCGCGCACCAGCAGGGCGAGGTCCTGCAGGCGGGACAGGTACGAGTCCAGGTCCGGCTGGACGGCTGTGCCCGCCGGCGGCACGAGCAGGGGCCGCAGGGAGCGGGCGTCGGCGGCGCGATCGGCATCAACATCGGTGCTGAGCACCACTGCTTCAAGCACTTCAAGCTCGGGCCGGGAGAGGTTCTCTAGCACCCGCTGGAGGCTGATCCGTGTGCAGGCCCGGGCGGCTAGGGCGGAAAAGTCCGGTACGGGCGGCAGGCAGAGATCCGGCCGGGCGCTGAACAGCTGGCGCAGCTCGGCGTCGCTGCGGGCGGCCAACTGGCCGGCCAGGGCACGGATGGAGGACACCGGATTAACGTTACCCCGCACCACTGCGGCCGACGCAGCCCGGGCCGGACCCGCCTTCGCCGGCTCCGGCGGTGCCGCTAGCTGCTGCGGCGACGCCGGATACTGCCGGCCATCAGCAGCACCATCAGCACGAAGGCGATAGGGAAGCAGAACCACGCCAGGCCCATGAAACCGGTCCACACCGGGGTGCCGGTCATGGCGCCGGCCAGAATAACGCCGAGGCTGCCCAGCCCTGCCAGCAGGAGGACGACGGCTGAAAAGACCAGCACGCGGTGCAGCGCACCCGACTCGGCGGGGCGGGGTGCATTCTGGGCGGGGACTGTTCCGGACATGGCACCAGATTAACTCCCGTCCGTGCGGCGGCCCAATCCCGCCCGCACGCCGGGAGCGGAAACGGCCGCACACAAAACTCCGCCGTCGGCGGAACAAGCTAATCTAGAGACAGACTTTCCCCGCCACGCGGAGGCCGCACCTGCGGCCGGTGTACTGCCGGCGGGGCACATGGTAAGAACGCAGCAGCGGGCGGTACCGCCGCGACATTTAAGCAGAACGAGGTAAGCAAAGTGCCCATCGGCAAAGTCAAGTGGTTCGACACGGAAAAGGGCTTCGGGTTCCTGGCCAGTGAAGACGGCCAGGAAGTGTTCCTGCATGCTTCTGCGCTGCCGGCCGGCGTCAAGGACGTGAAGGCCGGCACCCGGATGGAGTACGGCATCGCGGACGGCCGCCGCGGGCCGTCCGCATTGTCCGCCCGCATCCTCGACGCGGCTCCCTCGGTGGTGCGCGCAACGCGCAAGCCGGCCGAGGACATGGCCGTGATCACCGAAGACCTGATCAAACTGCTGGACGAAATCTCCAACGGGCTGCGCCGAGGCCGCTATCCGGAACGCTCCCACGCGTCCAAGGTTGCCGCGGTGCTGCGCCGTGTAGCCGACGACCTGGACGCTTAAGCGGACTTGATGACTGAAAACCTGATCGACTCCGGCGCTGAAACCGCGCCCGTGGAGCAGCCCGTCGTCGGTGGGCCCGAGGCCGAGGCCGCGCCCCGGCGTCGTGCTGCGCGTCGCACCGCCAAGCTTGACCTAGTCCTGGCCGCCGCGGTGGACCGGGCTCGGGAGGGCGTGCTGGAGATCGCCCCGGCCGAACAGATCGGTGCGCATGTCGGCAGCTTTGCCGACGGCGACCGCTTGGTTACCCACCGGTTCGAGGCGAAGCTGGCGGGCTATGCGGGCTGGCAATGGTATGCCACGTTGGCCCGTGTCCCGCGAGGCAAGGAAGCCACGGTCTGCGAAGTGGGCCTGCTCCCGTCCGAGGGTTCGCTGCTTGCTCCCGAATGGGTGCCGTGGGCGGACCGCGTGCGCCCTGAAGAAGTGGCGGCTGCGGCCGAAGCCGAGGCAGCCGAGGCGGCTGAGTCGACCGCGGCAACCGAAGCGCAGGACGTCGCCGAGGCGGCTCCCGCAACGGACACAGGGGAAGTCTCCGCGCCTGAGGGCCAAGACGTGACCGCGGAAGCCGCTGCAGCCGTGGACGAAGACACAGCGGACGAAGCGGCCCCTGCAACTGCGGACGGAGACGCAGCGGACGAGGCGGCCACTACAGACGAGGCAGCCGAGGCTCCGGCCGGCGAGGGCATAACAGAGGCGGCCGAAATCGACGCGACCGAGGACTTCACCGAAGCCACGTCCTGACGTGACAGATCGACGAGGCAGGTTCTACAGCCGGAAGGGGCGGTAAAGCATGTTTCGTTCCTTGCGGCTGTTCAATTACCGGATCTGGTTCTTCGGCGCGCTGGTCTCCAATATCGGCACGTGGATGCAGCGAACCGCCCAGGACTGGCTGGTTTACGACATCCTCACTGAGCAGGACGCCGCCGCCATGGGCATTGTGATGGCGCTGCAGATGGGCCCGCAGTTGGTGATGGCTCCTTGGGCCGGGCTGATTGCCGACCGGTTCGACCGGCAAAAGCTGCTGATGGCCACGCAGATTTCAATGGCGGTGCTGGGCCTTGCGCTGGGCTTGATGGTGATCGCCGACGTGGCACAGCTGTGGCATGTGTATGCCTTCGCCCTGGCACTGGGCATGGTGACGGCGGTGGATGCGCCAGCGCGGCAGACGTTCGTCTCGGACCTGGTCCGCGACGACTACCTGCCCAACGCGGTGGCGCTGAACAGCACCTCGTTCAACCTGGCCCGGATGATCGGTCCGGCCATTGCCGGCGTGCTGACCGTAGCCATCGGTCCGGGCCCGGTGTTCCTGATCAACACCGCCACCTTCGCTGCGATGATCGCTGCGCTGTTGGCCATCCGCAGGCAGGAACTCCACCCGCGGCAAAAGGTGGCCAAGGGCCGCGGCCAGATCCTCGAGGGCTTCCGGTATGTGAAGGACCGGCCGGACCTGGTGGTGGTGCTGGCCGCGATCTTTATCATCGGCACATTTGGTCTGAATTTCTCCGTTTTTGTGGCGTCCATGGCGCGCACCGAATTCGGCGGCCATGCCGGTGACTTCGGCGTGCTCTCCTCGGTGATGGCAGCCGGTTCGGTGACCGGGTCGCTGCTCAGCGCGCGCCGGGACAGGCCGCGGCTGCGCTATGTCTTCGGCGCGTCGGCGGCCTTCGGTGTTGCCTGTACGGCGGCGGCCCTGGCGCCGACCGTCTGGCTCTTCGGGCTAGCACTGGTGCCGGTGGGGGCAGCGGCAATCACCATCATGACCAGCGCCAACGCGTACGTGCAGACCACCACCGACCCGATGATGCGCGGACGCGTCATGTCCTTGTATATGGCCATCCTGATGGGCGGAACCCCGATCGGAGCTCCGCTGGTCGGCTTGGTGTCCAATAGCTTCGGCCCGCGCTGGGGGCTGGGGGTGGCAGCACTGTCAGGAGTGGCCGCGGCCGCCGTGGGGATTCTGTGGGCCTGGCGCGCGCACCACATGCGGCTGCGGTTCGATCGCTCGGCCCGGCGAAAGCTGAGCATCACCTATGGCGTGCCGGACCGGCCGGTCTAGGCGGGGGCCGGTTCGGACCCAAAAGAAGTGGGGCCAAAACAATGAAGGTCCGGCTCCCGTGAGCGGGAAGCCGGACCTTATTTGGTATACGGTGCGGAACTTAGTCCTGCAGCCGCTCCACCACGTAGTCGATGCAGGCCAGCAGGTCGCTGACGTCTTCCGGATCGACGGCGACGAAGGTGGCAATGCGCAACTGGTTGCGGCCAAGCTTGCGGTACGGCTCCACATCCACCACGCCGTTGGCGCGAAGCACCTTGGCCACCGCCGCGGCATCAACCGACTCGTCGAAGTCGACGGTCGCGATGACGTTCGAGCGGTGCTCAGGGTTGACCACATATGGCGTCGCCAGCGCGGAGGCCTCGGCCCACTGGTACACCCGCCCGGCCGAATCGGCGGTGCGGCCGGAGGCGAAGTCCAGGCCGCCGTTGCTGTTCAGCCACTGGATCTGCGCATTGAGCGTCACGAGGGTGGCCAGCGCGGGCGTGTTGTAGGTCTGGTTCTTCAACGAATTATCGATCGCCGTTTCCAGGTTGAGGAAGTCCGGGATCCAGCGGCCGGTGGCGCCGATCTTTGCAGCGCGTTCCAGCGCGGCGGGGGAGAAGACGCCCAGCCACAGGCCGCCGTCGGACGCGAAGTTCTTCTGCGGCGCGAAGTAGTAGACGTCGCTCTGGGCGACGTCTACGGCGAGCCCGCCGGCAGCCGAGGTGGCGTCGATGAGAACCAGGGCGCCGTCGTCGGCACCTTCCACACGCTGCACGGGGGCGGCGACACCGGTGGAGGTTTCATTCTGCGCCCAGGCGTACACGTCCACGCCGGCCTCTGCCCGCGGCTCCGGCCGGGAACCGGGCTCGGCGGTGATGATGCTGGATTCGGCCAGGAACGGAGCCTTGTTGGTGGCCGCGGCGAACTTGGAGCTGAACTCGCCGAAGGAGAGGTGCTGGGCCTTCCGCTCGACCAGGCCGAACGAGGCGACATCCCAGAATGCCGTGGAGCCGCCGACGCCCAGGATGATCTCGTAGCCTGCGGGTGCCTTGAAGAACTCGTGAAGTCCCTCGCGGACGCTGCCCACCAGGTTTTTGACCGGGGCCTGGCGGTGCGACGTTCCCAGCAGGTTGCGGCCCGCGGCGACCAGCGCGTCGACCTGTTCCGGGCGCACCTTGGACGGACCGGCGCCAAAACGCCCGTCCTTCGGGAGCAGGTCGGCGGGAATGCTGATGGACTGGGTATCGCTCATGAATACCTTTCCTGGCGTGGTGGCAGTGTTCTCGATGGCAGTTCACCGTTGAACGCCCGTATCATTCTGCCCCAACGCCGGCGGGCGCCGTTAGTCGGAACCGGGAATGTTGCGTGGCACCGCGGCGCGTCTACCGGCAGTGAAACTTCCGGTCGTGTAAGGAAAACAAGCTAGGCTGGAGAAGGGCCCCACCCTCATGCCTGCTGCTGGAGCAGCCTTATTTACCGCGCGCCGAGGAGCAAGAACCAATTGACTGATCTCATCGACACCACCGAGATGTACCTGCGCACCATCCTCGAACTCGAAGAAGAGAATATCGTCGCGCTGCGTGCCCGGATTGCCGAGCGGCTGCGCCATTCCGGCCCCACCGTCTCCCAGACGATCGGCCGGATGGAGCGGGACGGACTGGTGGTGGTCACCGGCGACAGGCATTTGGAACTGACCGAACTGGGCCGGCGCAAGGCGACCGAGGTCATGCGCAAGCACCGGTTGGCCGAGCGGTTACTCTCCGACGTCATCGGCCTGGAGTGGGCCTATGTCCATGACGAGGCCTGCCGCTGGGAACACGTGATGAGCGAGCGGGTCGAACAGCGGCTCTACGATCTGCTGGGCAAGCCGACGGTGTCTCCGTACGGCAACCCGATCCCGGGATTGGAGGCGCTCGGCGGCCAGTCGGCAGAGGAAACCAGCTACGGCTTGCTCAATCTGGCGCAGGCCATGGGCAGCTATACGCCCGATAAGCAGGTCAGCATCGTCCGGCTTGCGGAGCCGATCCAAGTAGAGCCGGAACTGCTGATCCAGCTGGAAGAGGGCGGTCTGAAGCCGGGTGCGACACTGCAGCTGGAGACCGCAGGCGAGTACATTTCCGTGCGCGTGCCGGGCATCGAAGGCGCCCTGGAATTGCCTCCGGAAGTGGCGGCCCACATCTTTGTTTCGATGGAATGAAACGTTGCGCCGCGGAATCACGCGGCGCAGATAACGGATTTATTACTTCCGGGTAATTTTCCGTATAGTTGTGCCGGGCACCGAGACATCGGTCCCACACCCTCCGCAAGCCGAACCCTGTCGGCGGGGGAGTGTATCCGTGAGACAGGGGCGGAGGACCCACCAAGCGGCAGTTTTGTTCGCTGCCTTGGGGTGAAGCCGCAGCGGGCAAAGCCACGGTGAATCGTTCCACTGTTGCTTTGTGCGGTGCGGCCGAGTTTTCTCTTGACTCGAATCCGACAGCTAACTTCGCAGGCGCTTTGGGAGAGGTATAGATTTTGGCAGGACACAAAGCCTCGGGACGGCGCCGTTCAACCGCCCCGGTCGAGTACTCACGCCCGCGCGCAGCAGCGACAGCCGGTCGGCGGCGTGCCCAGCCGGCACCGTCGCCGGTAGCAGCGGCCGCCCGCGACGTCGGCCATAAAACCGCGATTGTCGCCGCCGCCTCCGGCATGGTGCTGACGGTGATGCTTCCGACGACGGCCGGCGCCACAGCCGACGGCCCGCAGGAAGCAGTGGCGACCAGCAGCATCTCCGCGGCCACCGAAGCGCGCCTGACATTTGAACGGGCCGGGCTGACCAGCAAGTTCGACCCGGACACCAAGCTGAAGCAGGTCATGGTTGCCTCCGGCGGAAAGGCCAAGGCGATCGGCAGCGAGGGATCCCTTTCGCAGCCAATGGACGAGCTGATCAAGACCTCGCCGTTCGGCTACCGGGTCAGCCCCATCACCGGTTACGCCGGAGAGCTGCACACCGGCCAGGACTACGGGGCCCCCTGCGGCACGCCCGTTGCAGCAGCGGCCGGCGGCACCGTCGTCGAGGCCGGGTTCCAGGTTGGCGGCGGCGGCAACCGGATTGTGGTGGACCACGGCAACGGCCTGGAGACCACGTACAACCACCTGAGCACCATCGACACGGCGGTGGGCGCCGCCGTGGCCCGTGGCGAGGTTTTGGGCGAGAGCGGCACCACCGGAGCGTCAACCGGCTGCCATTTGCACTTCGAAGTCATGGTCAACGGCAAGCTGGTGGACCCCACCGGCTGGCTCTGATTGACACGCCGTAACCGGAATGTGACTCAGACGCCAAACTGTTATAAGGTTTCACCTGTGCCTGGCATCAACTGCCAGGCACCTTCGGGCGGAATGCCGAATTCTGCCGTCGCCCGAAGTTCGTTCGCACCGAATCGCATGGCAGAAGCGGGGGACCCACTTCCCGGACATCGCAGGATGTCCTTGGGGTAAAGCCGATCAGGACCGGGCCACCAGCCCGGAAACCGGCCGGCCGGATGAACTCCCATCCGAACCCGACAGCTCACCTCGCAGGCATTTGGGAGAGGTACAACCGTGTCCAAGAGCATTACTGCGGGCCGCCACCGTGCGACCCCTGTCCGCACCAGCCCGCTTGAGACTATTTCCAAGGCTGTTTCCGCAAACGCCGGAACTGTTGGACGCCAAGGTGCCGTGATCGCCGCCGCTACCGGCCTGGTTCTGACCGCTGCCATTCCGGCACAGGCCGTCAGCGCCGAGCGCAGCGTTGATGCCCCGGCCCGCGTGCAGGTTGAAGCCGTGCAGGCGTCAGCGGCCGTGAAGCTGACCTTCGAACGTGCCGGCATCACTTCCACGCCGGCACCGCAGACCGTGGTCCAGGCGGTATCCAACGAGATCAACCCCACGACCGGCGACGACGCCGCATCGGACAAGGGTAAGTCCACCAAGAAGGCCGGCGAAGCTGCCGCAAGCGGAGCGGCCGGCGCCATCGTCGCTGCCGCCTACGGCCAGATCGGCGTGGGCCAGGACTGCACCGCGCTGGTCGAGAACGCGCTGCGCGCGGCCGGCTACGCGGTCGGCGACCTTGCCCCGGCACAGTTCTTTGCTTACGGCACGCAGGTTTCCACGCCGCAGCCGGGCGACATCATCTACTACGCCAACGGCGGTGCAGGCGTGGCCCACGTGGCCATCTACGTTGGCAACGGCCAGGCGGTCCACGGCGGCTGGGCCGGCTACAGCACCGTCCTGGGCAGCGCCTACATCGGCTCCGGCCCGGTGTTCATCCGTCCGGCCGGCTAAAGCCTTCCTGACGCTTTCCCTGTTCTCTATGGGTTGTATCGCGGCGCGCCTTTCGGGGCGCGCCGTCGGTCATTAAGGGCACCGCACGACGGCGGAATTCGGCGCGGGTGCGCCCGCTTCGGTGCGTGCCTGGCAACCTCCGTAACCTAAAGATCACCGTTCCGTGATCAGAACGTGACAATGCTCGTCGGATCGTATACGCTCTTACCCGTGCCAGCTGTCAGACGGCTGGTGCCTCCGGGTGGATTGCCGAGCTCTGCCACCAGCCGGAGTTCGTTCGCAAAACTTCGCGGGCAGAGGCGGGGGAACCAAATTCGGGTTCCGTACAGGAACCCTTGGGGTTAAGTCGTCAGGACTCTCAGGCTTTCGCCGGGGAGGACTACGGCCGGGTGCACTCCCATCCGAATCCGACAGCTCACCTCGCAGGCATTGGGAGAGGCCTTTAACGTGTTCAATAACACCGCTACGGGGCGCCACCGCGCCGTTTCCGTCCGCACCAACCCGCTGGAGACGATTTCCAAAGCCGTCTCATCCAATGCCGGATCCATGGGTCGCTCTGCAGCCGTTATTGCTGCCGCCTCCGGATTGGCCCTGACCGCAGGCATCCCCGCGCAGTCAGCCACCATCGAACGCACCGCATCCACCGTGTCCGTCCCCAGCCGCGTGCAGGTGGACACCGTGCAGGCGTCCAGCGCCGTGCAGTTGACCTTCTCGCGCCCCGACATCAAGTCCACTCCGGCACCGGAGCCGGAGCCTGTGGTCGAAACAGTGGCCCAGGAAGTGGCGCCGGTTGTCGAGGAGGCCGCTGACGCTGCACAGGGCGCCGTCCAGAAGGCCGCCCCGGCTGCCGCAGCCAAGCCCGCGGCAGCCCCCGCCAAGGAAGCCGCACCGGCCTCCGCCAGCGGCGTGGCCTCCACCCTGGTCTCCTCCGCCTACGGCCAGATCGGCATTTCGCAGGACTGCACCGCCATGGTGGAGAAGGCCCTGCGCGCCGCCGGCAAGTCGGTGGGCGACCTCGCCCCGGCGCAGTTCCTCAGCTACGGCACGCAGGTTTCCACCCCGCAGCCGGGCGACCTGCTTTACTACTCCGACGGTGGCGCCGGCGTTGCGCACATCGCCATCTACGTGGGCAACGGCCAGGCCGTCCACGGCGGCTGGACCGGTTACACCACCGCGCTGGCCAGCGCCGACGTCGGATCCGGCTACGTAGCCATCCGCGTCAACTAGGCTTCGTCCTTTTCGGTCCACTGGACCGTCCACCGGCCCCGGTCCACGCCCAGCGTGCGCCGGGGCCAGCGGCGTTTTTGGGTCGATCGGCAAACGTCCGGCCGGATCTTCCGGCGGCCGGGAAACAGCCGGTGAGCATCTGGCTACTCTGCTCTCACACGGCCCACCGGCAGCGAAAAAAGTTAGCGCAGAACGTACCGGCCGTCATACTCTTTGACTGTTAGTGCAGAAAATCCAGTCCCTGGCCGGAACTGAAGCGCCGGTCGGATAGGCCACTCCTAGAGGAATGTGCATGCGCACACTCGTTCTGAATGCCGGATACGAACCGCTGGCGGTCGTCACCTTCCGCCGGGCGCTGCTTCTTGTGCTCACCGGCAAGGCCAGCGTGATCGCTGAGGACGGTGATCCCGTCGTCGGGCCGAACGACATTCTGGGCCGTCCCTCGGTGATCCTGCTTAACCGGTACATTAAGATCCCGTACAATCAGGACACCGCCGTGACCCGCCGCGGAGTGCTGCGCCGCGACAACCACCTCTGCGCATATTGCGGCAAGACGGCCACCACGGTGGACCACGTCCGGCCAAGGTCGCGCGGAGGCGAGGACAGTTGGGAGAATCTGGTGGCCTGCTGCCTGCGCTGCAACAACGCCAAGGGCGACCGCACCCTTGCCCACATGGGCTGGAGCCTGCGGTTCACGCCGCGTCCGCCCAGCGGGGCCCGCTGGCGCATCCGCGACCTAGACCGGCCCGCCCCGGCCTGGAGCCAGTTCCTCGACGCCCATACCGCCGCGTGACTGCTGCCGATTTCGATGCCGTCGTGCTGGCGGGCGGCCGCTCCTCGCGTTTGGGCGGAAGATCCAAGGCGCTGCTGCAACTCGACGGGTCCACGCTGTTGCGCCGCACGCTGGAGGCCGTCCGCGGCTCCCGGCGGATCGCCGTCGTCGGTCCGGATGAGTTGCTGGAGGAAGTGGACACCTTCCGCCGGACGGTGGCCGACGGGCCGCCCCGCCTCCTGCTGACCCGGGAAGACCCGCCGTTCTCCGGTCCGGCCGCGGGCATCGCGGCCGGGGTCCAGGCCCTGGCGGCAGATAACGACGGCGGTGCCCCGCGCCGCGCGCCGTTCACCCTGCTCTTTGCCTGCGACATGCCGTTGCTGGCCGGGCTGCCCGAACTGCTGCTGGGCGGTGCCGCCCGCGCGCCGGAGGCGAAGCTCTGGATCCCGGTGGACTCGGACGGCAGGCGGCAACAGTTGGCGTGCTGTGCGGACAGCGCGGCCCTGGCTGCGGCGGTGCAGAAGGCCGGGGGAGCGGCCGGGCTGGTCGGCCAACCGGTCCGGAGCCTGCTCGCCGGCCTGCCGGCGGTAGAGCTCCAGTTGGAGCGGGCTGGGCTGCACACCTCGGACGTCGACACCTGGCAGGACGCGGACCGCTTTGGCATTGCCCCGCCCGCGCCGTAGCCTGAAACAAACGTCGTACTTGCCCGTGTACCGGGCGGATCGGAGGCCATTGTGTCCGGAGCGGCCGAACAGCTCTCCCCGTATGTCAGCGAACTGCTGAAGGCGCTGGAACTCGAGGACATGCCGGTGGACATCGACGCCGTGCTGGGGCTGGCCGGCGTGGCCGCGCACAGCGTGGTCCGTCCCGCTGCGCCGCTGACCACCTTCGTGGTGGGCTACGCAGCCGGCTTCGCGGCCGCCACCGGGCAGGCCACACCGGAAGTGGCCATCCGCGCGGCCTCCCGCGTGGCCGACGAAGTTGCGCGCCGCCACGGCGCAGTACAGGAGTGAGCTCCGGACTTCGCTGGGAAGACGCCCGGGCCGCCGCCTACGCGGCCGGCCTGGCGGCAGCGCTTCGGCCGGCCGCCGACGTGGAGCTGGCAGCATGCACCGGCCGCACGTTGGCCGCCGACCTGCCGGCGCTGCTGCCGGTGCCGCACTACGCCTCGTCCGCCATGGACGGCTGGGCCATCGCCGGCACCGGGCCGTGGCAATTGGTGCAGGCCGGCACTGGGCTGCGGCCGGGACAGGCCGCCCCGGTGGTCACCGGCGGCCTGATCCCCGACGGCACGGACAGCGTGCTGCGCAGCGAATGCGGGACTGCGGCGACGCAGCAGCTTGAGCTGTGCCCGGGGACCACGGAGCGGGAATTGGCCGCCGGGCGCCATATCCGTCCGGCCGGCGAGGAGACCGCAGCCGGCGCCGTCGTGGTGGCCGCCGGCACGGTGCTGACTCCCGCGCATCTGGCCGTCGCCGCGGTCTGCGGCCACGATGCGCTTCCCGTTGCTGCGGTCCCGCGGGTCGCGCTGCTGCTCACCGGCGACGAGGTCGTCACCTCCGGGATCCCCGCACCGGGCCGGGTCCGCGATACGTTTGGCCCCACCCTGCCGGCCATCATCGCCCGGTTCGGAGGCCAGGTCGCCGGCAGCCGGCGGCTGCCCGACGACTTCGCAACCACGGCGGAGGCCATCGCCGACTGCGGCGGCGACGTGGTGGTCACCACCGGCGGGACCGGCACATCCGCCGCCGACCATCTGCGCCGGGTGCTGGACGCCGACGGCGCCGCCATCCTGGTCCCGTCCATCCGGATGCGCCCGGGGCACCCGGCATTGCTGGCCCGGTTGGCCGACGGGCGCCCGCTGGTAGGCCTGCCCGGGAACCCGCTGGCGGCGATGATGGCGCTGCTGACCCTGGCGGACCCGCTGCTGGCAGGGATGACCGGCCGCCCGCCGGCGCCGCTGCGCACCGTGCGCGCCGGAACAGCCCTGCGGCCGCTGCACAACCAGGACCGGCTGGTGCCTTACGGACTTGCTCCCGAGGGCGGTGCCGTCCCCGCGGACCACATCGGCTCGGCCATGATGCGCGGACTGGCGGCCGCCGACGGCGTGATGGTGGTACCGGCCGCCGGCGCGGACCCCGGCCAACGGTTGCCGGCCCTTGACCTGCCCTGGTGAGCCGGCGCCGGCGACCCGGTGCCGGCGACCCAGTCCCTAGACTCCCGCTTCCTTGGCCTCCAGCCGCCCTCCCGCCTCCAGCCGCCCTTCTGTCTCCTTGGCCTCCGGCGCCCGGGCGGCCGCGGCGCGTGCCGTGGATTACCCTTGTAGCAGGCAGTAGAGGAGAAGTACATGGGCCGCTTGACCCAGCGCCGGAAGGTGCTCAAACTCAGTCTTGACGCGCCGCCGCGGCGCCGCGAGGACGTGATGGCGGTGGAAGAGCCGCTGGAAATCCGGCTGGCCGGGCGCGCGTTCTCCATCACCATGCGCACGCCGGGCGACGACTTCGACCTGGTGGCCGGTTTCCTGGTCTCCGAGGGCATCGTCTGGTCGCCCGAACAGCTGCTCTCCCTGCGCTTCTGCGCCGGCGAGGACGAGAACGGCCGGCAGACCTTCAACGTGGTGGAGGCACAGCTGGCGCCCGGCGTGGCACTGCCGGATCCGCGGCTGGACCGCCAGGTGGTCACCAGCAGCGCGTGCGGCATCTGCGGCACCGCGTCGATTGACGCGGTGACCAAGCGCTCCCGCTTCGCGCTGCATGATGACGACGCCGGTGCCGCCGCGGGCACTGACGGCACCGACGGCGGCGGTGACGTGGCGCTGGACATCCTGCTGCAGCTGCCGGACCGGCTGCGCGAGCAGCAGCAGGTCTTCGAACGCACCGGCGGTGTGCACGCGGCCGGCCTGTTCAGCTTCGAGGGCGAACTGCTCTGCCTGCGCGAAGACGTGGGACGGCACAACGCGGTGGACAAGGTGGTGGGCTGGGCCCTGCGCGAGGGCAAGCTGCCGCTGCGGAACACGGTGCTGCAGGTCTCCGGGCGGGCCTCCTTCGAGCTGGTCCAGAAGGCCCATCTGGCGGGCATCCCCGCCCTGTCGGCCGTCAGCGCGCCGTCCTCGCTCGCCGTCGAACTGGCGGAAAAAGTTGGCCTGACGCTGGCCGGTTTCAGCCGCGGCCGCAGCGTCAATGTGTACACACACCCGGCACGGATTGGCACCGCCGTCGGCCATTTGGTGTGAGACCGGCGACGGCTGTCGAGAATTCCGTGTGAGCCGGGATACATTAGGGGCATGACTCGCCCGGCACCTGTGAATGACATTGACGAAAGCACCCTGAAGGTCAAGGAACCGAAGAAGGTTGCCGCCGGTATTCCGGCTGTGAAGATTGCGCTGGAGCGCGGCATCGAGCAGGCGGGCGTCGCGCGCACCGCCCGTTCGCTGCTGCGGATCAACCAGCGCGGCGGCTTCGACTGCCCGGGCTGTGCCTGGCCGGAATCCATCACCGGACCGCGCAAACCGGCCGAGTTCTGCGAAAACGGCGCCAAGGCCGTGGCCGAGGAGAACACCAAGCGCACCGTGACGCCGGAGTTCTGGGCGCGGCATTCCATCGAAGAGCTGGCCACCAAGACCGAGTACTGGCTGGGCCAGCAGGGCCGGATCACCGAGCCGGTGATCATCCGCGAGGGCGAGACGCATTACTCGCCGATCTCTTGGGCGGACGCCTTCAGCCTGATCGGGGAGCGCATCCGGGCGACGACGCCGGACCGCTGCGTCTTCTACACCTCGGGCCGCACCGCGAACGAGACCGCGTTCATGTACCAGCTGTTCGCGCGTTCGCTGGGCACCAACAACCTGCCGGACTGCTCTAACATGTGCCACGAGTCCTCCGGCAGCGCCCTGAACCCCACCATCGGCATCGGCAAGGGCACCGTGTCGCTGGAGGACATCCACCACTCCGAACTGATCTTCGTTGTGGGCCAGAACCCGGGCACCAACCACCCGCGTATGCTCTCCGCGCTGAAGGAGTGCAAGGACAACGGCGGCACTATCGTGGCCGTCAACCCGCTGCCGGAAACCGGGCTGATGGCGTTCAAGGACCCGCAGTCGGTGGACGGGCTGGTCCGCGGCGGCACCAAGCTCGCCGACGAGTTCCTGCAGATCAAGGTAGGCGGGGACCTGGCCCTGTTCCAGGCGCTGGGACACCTGCTGCTGGAAGAGGAAGACCGCGCCCCGGGCACCGTGGTGGACAAGGACTTCATCGAGGCGAACACCGACGGATTCGAGGACTATGCGGCGGCCCGCCGCCACATCGACTGGACCGAGACCGAGAAGGCCACCGGGCTCTCCCGGCTGGACATCGCGAAGGTGGCCGGCCTGCTGGCCAAGTCCAAGGCCACCATCATCTGCTGGGCGCTGGGACTGACCCAGCAGCCGCATTCGGTGGATACCCTGCGCGAGATCATCAACCTGCTGCTGCTGCAGGGCAACTTCGGCAAGCCCGGCGCCGGTGCCTGCCCGGTCCGCGGCCACTCCAACGTCCAGGGCGACCGCACCATGGGCATCTGGGAAAAGCCGAAGGAATGGCTGCTGGCCGCGCTGGACAAGGAATTCGGCATCACGTCCCCGCGCGAGCACGGCGTAGATTCCACCGAGGCGATCGACGCCTTCGCCGAAGGCAAGGTGGACGTCTTCGTGTCGATGGGCGGCAACTTCGCCTTGGCGAACTCGGAAACGGAGGCGCTGGAAGCCGGGATGCAGAAGGCCGGCCTGACCGTACATATATCCACCAAGCCCAACCGGTCCCACGTGGTGCACGGCAAGACCTCGCTGATCTTGCCCACGCTGGGCCGCACCGACCGGGATGACAAGCACCCCAACGGCGCACAGTTCCTCTCGGTGGAAGATTCCATGTCCGTCATCCGCTCCACGCAGGGCCGGCTGGAACCGGTCAGCGAGCACCTGCTGGCCGAGCCGGTGATCATCGCGCGGATGGCCCAGGCCACCTTCGGCGATGACCACCCGGTGGATTGGCGGGCGATGGCCGAGGACTACGACGTGGTCCGCGACCACATCTCCCGCGTGCTGCCCGGATTCGAGGACTTCAACACCAGGATCCGGAACAAGAGCGGCTTCGTGCTGCCGAACCCGCCGCGCGACACCCGCTCCTTCGCCACGGACATTGGCAAGGGCCGGTTCACCGTCAGCCCGCTGGAGTATTTGGAGGCGCCCGAAGGCCACCTGATCCTGCAGACCCTGCGCAGCCATGATCAGTACAACACCACGTTCTACGGACTGGACGACCGCTACCGCGGCATCTCCAATGGACGTCGGGTGGTAATGGTGCACCCGGACGACCTGGCCGAACTGGGTTTCGCCGACCGGGACCTGGTGGACGTGATCAGCACGTTCAAGGGCACCGAGCGCCGAGCCGACGCGTTCCGGCTGGTGGCCTACCCGACGGCGCGCGGCTGTGCCGCCGCCTACTTCCCGGAAGCCAATGCGCTGGTCCACCGGGACCTGGTGGCCCGCGAGTCCAACACCCCCGGCTTCAAGGCGATGACGGTGCGCTTCATCCCGCACGAGGAGAAGCAGCTCAGCTGACACTGCGGCGGCTGCCGGGCTGGCCCCTGGGTGGGTACGGCCGCCGGAGGGCTGGCCGCTAGATGGGTCGGCCGCCGGAGGACCGGCCCTTGGCGGACCGAGCCACCCGTTACGCGCCCAGGTCAGGGGTTGGCGTCCAACTCATCGGATGCTGCCCCTGACCTCACCGCGAGGTTGCCCTGTGGCGTCCAGATCAGGCGTTATAACGGGCGATCTGGACGCTAAACCCTGCGCTCGACAAAAACGGAACCAGGACGTCCGGCAGTCTGGACGGAGCCGGGGTGTCCGGCAGCCTGGACGAGGATGGTTCCGGGCGTCCGGCAGCCTGGACGGAGCCGGGACGTCCGGCAGTCTGGACGAGGACGGAGCCGGGACCTCCGCCAGCGCGGACCGGGACAGGTTCCGCGCGTCCGGCGGCCCGGACGAGGACAGGCCTCGGGCGTCCATCTGCACGGCACCAGGACAGATTCTGGCCGCGGCGGCGCCGGCGGGAACAGCGCGGGGCTCCGGAAGGTTCTAGGGTTGCAGTAGGATCATCAGCCCTAAGGAGCCATCATGTCCATGGAAGGTGCAGCCTGGAGTTCGCTCTATCGGCTTTCGCATTCGAAGGACCAGGAGTCGTTCTCCCGCGACACCGTCCGCCGCACCTTCGCGTTCGCCGCGCCGTACAAGGCCAAGATTACGGTCTTCGTGCTGCTCTCCGTGGTGACTGCCGCGCTGGCCGTTGCCACGCCGGTCCTGGCCGGACAGGTAGTGGACGCGATCGTCGCCAAGACCGGCATCGAGCTGGTGATCTGGCTGGCCGTGGTGATCGCGCTGGTGGCCATCGCCGACGCCGGACTCAGCATGGTGACCCGGTGGATCTCCTCCGGCCTGGGTGAGGACATCATCCTGGATCTGCGCACCGCCGTATTCGACCATGTGCAGAAGATGCCGATCGCCTTCTTCATGCGAACCCGCACCGGAGCCCTTGTCAGCCGGTTGAACAACGATGTGATCGGTGCCCAGCGGGCCTTCGCCGGCACGCTTTCCGGAGTGGTCAGCAACGTGGTGGCGCTGATCCTGACGCTGATCGTCATGCTGAACACGTCTTGGCAGGTCACGCTGCTGGCCCTGCTGATGCTCCCAATCTTCCTGCTACCTGCCCGCCGGATGGGCAGCCGTCTGGCGGACCTCCGGCGCGAGACCGCCAACCACAATTCCGCTATGAGCACCCAGATGACCGAGCGGTTCTCCGCACCCGGAGCCACGCTGGTCAAACTGTTCGGCCGCCCCGCCGACGAATCCCGCGAGTTCAAGCTGCGGGCCCAGCGCGTGCGAGACATCGGCATCAAGACGGCGGTCATGCAGTGGGTCTTCGTCACCGCGCTGACCCTGGTGTCGGCGCTGGCGCTGGCCCTGGTCTACGGGCTGGGAGGCTTCTACGCGATCATTGGCCAACTGGAGCCGGGCGACGTGGTGACCCTGGCCCTGCTGCTCACCCGCCTGTATGCCCCGCTGACGGCCCTGGCGAACGCCCGGGTGGAGATTTCCAGCGCACTGGTCAGCTTTGAGCGGGTCTTCGAAGTGCTGGACCTGAAGCCCCTGATCACCGAAAAGGACGACGCCGGTACCGTCCCGCCAGGACCCGTCTCCGTTGAGTTCAAGGACGTGCGGTTCGCCTACCCATCCGCCGAGAAGGTGTCGCTGGCCTCGCTGGAAGAGGTGGCCACCCTCGACGCCCGCGGCGGCGATGAAGTGCTGCACGGCATCAGCTTCCGGGTGGAACCCGGCCAGACGCTGGCGCTGGTGGGCTCCTCGGGCGCCGGAAAGTCGACCATGGCCCAACTGCTGGCCCGGCTGTACGACGTGGACTCCGGTTCCGTTGAACTCTCCGGCATCGATGTCCGGGACCTGAGCTTCGAGGCGCTGCGCGGAACCATCGGGATGGTGACCCAGGACGGGCACTTGTTCCACGAAACCATTCGCTCCAACCTGCTGCTGGCCCGGCCGGAGGCCAGCGACGCCGAGATCTGGGACGTGCTGCGCCGTGCCCGACTGGAAGAACTGATCAAGTCGCTGCCGGATGGTCTGGACACCATGGTGGGGGAGCGCGGCTACCGGCTCTCCGGCGGCGAACGCCAGCGGATGACCATTGCTCGGCTGCTGCTGGGCCATCCCCGGGTGGTCATCCTGGATGAGGCAACGGCGGCACTGGACTCGACCAACGAAGCCGCCGTGCAGGCGGCGCTCACCGAGGCACTCGCGGGGCGCACCGCCGTCGTTATTGCGCACCGGCTCTCCACCGTGCGCTCCGCCGACCGCATCCTGGTGGTGGAGGGCGGACGGATCGTGGAGCAGGGCACACACGCCCAGCTGCTGGCGCTGGAAGGCCGCTACGCCGAGCTCTACCGGACCCAGTTCCTCAGCGACGCCACGGTGGCCAGCTGATCCGGAGGGGTTGAAGCGCACCGCGCCGACAGTCCAGCCGCGCCAAGCGTGTGCTTGGGCCGGTCAATGACTAGAGTTGCTGTGGGGTCCCCGGCGACAAATGAGCGGAAAGCGGTGCAATGCAGCGAGGAACCAACCTGGGCCGCTTGGGCGGCTACAACCAGGCTGTGATCCTGGATGCCATCCGTCGCGCCCACGAGGGCATCGCCCGGGTGGAGCTGGTGGAGCGCACCGGGCTGTCCCCGCAAACCATCTCCAACGTAGTGCGCCGGCTGGTGGACGAAGGCCTGGTCCGGGAAGACCGCAAAACGGTCAGCGGTCCGGGCAAACCGCGAACGGTGTTGCAGTTGGAAGTTTCCAGCCGGTTGGCTATCGGCATCCATCTTGACCCGGTGGTCATGACCCTGGTCATGCTCAATCTCGACGGCGAGGTGGTGGCTCGTGCCCGGCACGATAATCCCGGTGCAGGCCAGCCCGACGGCATGACCGAGGCGATGGCCGCCGCGGTTGAAGAGCTGATTGTCGACTCGGGCATCGAACGCCACCGGATCTTGGGCATCGGGCTGGCCGCGCCGGGGCCGATCGATGCATCCGAAGGCACCGTGGTGGACCCGCCGATGATGCGCGAATGGAGTTCGGTGCCGCTGCGCGAACCACTCAGCCGCCTGACGGGGCTGCCGGTGCTTATGGATAAGGACACGACTGCGGCGGCGGTGGCGGAGCTCTGGGCCAGCGGACGTCAGGCGCCCGAGAACTTTGTGTTCGTGTATCTGGGCACGGGCCTGGGCGCCGGCGTGGTGCTAGACGGCGCGGTGCTGCGCGGAGCCTCCAGCAACATCGGCGAGATCGGCCATTTCCCGGTGGACGAGGAGGTGCCCCTGTGCGAGTGCGGGAAACGTAATTGCGTGGGCATGGCGTTGAATTTCGGCACGCTGTTCCAGCAGGCCGCGGAGGCCGGCGTTTTTCCGCCCGATGCCGAGCTGGGCGACCGGCACCAGGCCACGGAGAGCATCATCACCCTCTGCCGGAAGGCCGTTGAGGGCGATGCTGCCGCCACGGCGATCGTCGGCCGGGCTGCCCGGTTGGTCGGCGGCACGGTGGCTCAGGTGGTGAATATCTTGGACGTGGACCGGGTGATCTTCGGCGGCCCCTTGTGGAACGGGCTCGAGGAGCTTGCGCTGCCGATCCTGCACCAAGAGATCAACACCCGCTTCGTCTCCCGGGCCATCCATGGGGTCGAGGTGGTCTCGTCCTCGCTGGGGTTCGAAGTGGGTGCCATCGGCGGCGCCTGCCTGGTTCTGGACGACGCGTTGTCGCCGAAGGCCAGCGGGCTGCTATTGGGCAGCTGACTGCAGGGCCCTACCACACGTAGCTGAACATCCTGTGCTTTTCGTCATATTCCTTGACTTTGAGCGCCCCTGCGCCTTGCAGCTTGCATTATTTAATCCAATCGATTTAGATAAGAGGTGGCGGCAGTGCCTGGAGTACTCACACTCTGGGGAATGAACGGCTCCGGAGCGGCTCAGGTGCTTCAGGGGAACGGCGCGGTCGCCAGCCAACAGGTGGCAGGAAGCTGCTGCTGGCTCCGGCGAACGGGAAGAAACGGAACCAGCGGTCCCATGCTGACAGGGATTCCTGCCCACTTCGGTGGAAATGCACTACAACAGGCCACCGTCTGTGCTTCCGTGGGGGGTTGCACAGGCGGGGGCCTGTTTCCGTCTGAGCAGAGTGCGGCCGGATAAGCAGCGTGCGGCCGGCGTCCGTGTATGACAGTGTCACAGCGGGACGGGACGGGACGGGACGGGGCGGGACGGGGCGGCGACGGCCGGGGCGGCGGTGGCTGAAGCGGCGCACGCCGCGGGTAAGGATCAGTGCCCCCGGGCAGATTCGAACTGCCGACACCCGCTTTAGGAGAGCGGTGCTCTATCCCCTGAGCTACGGGGGCAACGCCAAAAGCTTAGCTTAACTGGCGTGCCGTACCGGTGCGGCGGCCGGGCGGCGGAAGCATCGGTGGCTCACGCTTCGCCAGGCCACGCCCCTCCCGGGCCGGGCCCGCTCAGCCTTCGGCCGGAACGGAACCCTCGGCCGGCTTTGGCTTGCGGGTGAAGACCGCGAGCGCCGCCACCACCAGGCTCAGCCCGAACAGGATGGACTTGGCCACCGTGAGGAAGCTCGCCAGCGAGGCGTCGCCCACCGGGTCCGTTGCCAGCATGGCATCGACCGCAAAGTTTTCGCCCAGATCGGCTGCCACATAGAGCACGACGACGGACCATGCCAGCCAGCGCCAGAGCCGTAAGCGGACTTGCTGGCCCAGCAGGATCAGCCAGGTAAAGCCGAACAGCAGCGGGAAGATGGTGTCCGCGGTCTTGTGCCAGTAGTTGTACTGTCCGGCCCCGTCTTCGCCGAACGCCGTCCGGAGTTGCTGCGCGTATTCGGTGGAGTACCCGCCGATGAGGGTGTCCGGCAGGCCCAGTCCGCCGGTCAGCTGGGCGAACTGCGGCATCACCAGCAGGAACGAATAGCCGAACAAGAACGCCGAGGCCACCGCTCCGGCGATGACGATCAGGTTGGCGTTGCCGGCCGCGCGCTGGGGAGACCGGGTGCTGCCGGGGATGGCAGGCTTTGCCGCGCCGCCAGCGGGGGCCGGGGCTGCCGCGGCACCGTGTTTCTTAGCGCGCTGTGCTGGGGTTTTGGACATGCCTCCATTATGCCGGTGCAGCCATCTGCCGACTGTTGGCGGAAGATTTGGCGGCCGTCCCCGAGTGTCGGTGGCGGCTAATAGACTTAAGGGACCATGGATTTCCTCACCGACCCGGCCTTCGACCCGCATGTTGCCTCTCCGCCCGCCCCGCACCTGCCCGGCGCAGAAGAGCTGCTCTCGGGGCTGAACCCGCAGCAGGAAGAGGCTGTCAAGCATGCCGGCTCCCCGCTGTTGATCGTCGCCGGTGCCGGATCCGGCAAGACCCGCGTGCTCAGCCACCGCATCGCCTACCTGCTGGCCACCCGTCGGGCGCGTCCGGGCGAGATCCTGGCCATCACGTTCACGAACAAGGCCGCCGCGGAGATGCGCGAGCGGATTGAGTCGCTGGTGGGGGACCCGGCCAAGCGGATGTGGATCTCCACGTTCCACTCCTCTTGCGTGAAGATCCTGCGCCGCGAAGCCAAGCACGTCGGGCTGAACTCGAACTTCTCCATTTACGATTCGGCAGACACGCTGCGGATGGTCAACCAGGTGGCCAAGGGGCTGGACCTGGACCCGAAACGGTTCCCGCCCAAAACCATTCAGCACAAGATCTCGGCGCTGAAGAACGAACTGATCGACGACGAGGCCTTTGCCTCCAGCGCCAACTATTCGGATCCGTTCGAACAGGCGGTCGCCTCGGTCTACACCGGGTACACGCAGCGGATGCGCCAGGCCAATGCCATGGACTTCGACGACCTGATCGCCCAAGTGGTCTTCATCTTCCAGGCCTTCCCGGCGATTGCCGACTCTTACCGCCGCCGCTTCCGCCATGTGCTGGTGGACGAATACCAGGACACCAACCACGCCCAGTACCGGCTGGTGCGAGAGCTGACCCGCGAGTCCGAGGACGGGGCACTCCCGGCCGGCGAACTGACCGTGGTGGGCGACTCAGACCAGTCGATTTACGCCTTCCGCGGGGCGGACGTGCGCAACATCGTCGACTTCGAAAAGGATTACGCCAACGCGCGCACCATCCTGCTGGAGCAGAACTACCGGTCCACGCAGACCATCCTCAGCGCGGCAAACTCGGTCATTTCGCGGAACCCGAACCGCCCGGCCAAGCGGCTGTGGACCGCCGAGGGCGACGGCGAAAAGATCATCGGCTACGTGGGCGAAAACGAGCACGACGAGGCCCGGTTCATTACCGATGAAATCGACCGGCTGCAGGACTCTGAAGGGGTACGGCCCGGCGACATTGCCGTGTTTTACCGGACCAACGCCCAGTCCCGTTCCATCGAGGACCTGCTGGTTCGGGTGGGGCTGCCCTACAAAGTGGTCGGCGGCACCCGCTTTTATGAGCGCAAGGAAATCAAGGACGCGCTGGCCTACCTGCGGGTCCTGGTGAACCCGGACGATGTGGTCAACTTGCGCCGGATCCTCAACGAACCCAAGCGCGGGATCGGTGAGCGGGCCGAGTATGCCGTGGCCGCGCTGGCGGAGCGGGACCGGGTCTCGTTCATGGCGGCACTGCGCCGCGCCGAGGAAGCGCCCGGCATGGCCACCCGGTCGGTGAACGCGGTGGCCGGCTTCGTGAAGCTCATCGACGACCTGGCCGAAGTCGCCGCCGGATCAGGCGCTGCGGCAGCACTGGAAGCCGTGCTGGAACAGACCGGCTATCTGGCCATGCTGCGGCAAAGCACTGACCCGCAGGATGAGTCCCGCGTGGAGAACCTCGCGGAGCTGGTGGCAGTGGTGCGGGAATACGAGCGCGACAACCCTGACGGGTCGCTGTCCGAATTCCTTGAACAGGTGGCGCTGGTCGCCGATGCCGATCAGATTCCCGACGCCCCGGACGCCGAGGCTGCGCAGTTGGCCAAGGACCAGGGCGTGGTCACGCTGATGACCCTGCACACCGCCAAGGGGCTGGAATTTCCGGTGGTTTTCCTCACCGGCATGGAACACGGGGTCTTCCCGCATCAGCGGTCGATGTCCGACCCGAAGGAACTGGCCGAAGAACGGCGGCTGGCCTATGTGGGACTGACCCGGGCCCGCAAGCGGCTGTACCTGACCCGGTCCGAGTCCCGGAGCATGTGGGGTCAGAGCCAGTTCAATCCGGCCAGCCAGTTCATCGAAGAGGTGCCGGCCGAGCTGATCGACTGGAAACGCGAGGGCAGCGCACGGCCCATGTTTGCCTCTGCGGGCAGCTTCGGGTCGAGCCGCTATGGTGGCTCGCACTGGGGTGCCGGTACAGCCAGCAACCAGGACATCAGCAATCTGCGCGGATCCGCGCCGTCAATCACCAGCGCCAAGACCCGTGCCGGCCGCGTGCAGCCGCAAAAGGAAGTCATCGCGCTGGCCATCGGGGACAAGGTCAACCACACCAGCTTCGGCAACGGAACGGTGCTCAGCCTCGAAGGAGCCGGTGATAAGACGGTGGCCAAGGTGAAGTTCGACGCGGGCGAGAAGCGGCTGCTGCTGCGCTATGCACCTCTGACTAAGATCGTTTAACCACACCGTCATCCTGCTGGGAGATTCGCCACGTTTCGGTAGCTGCATTTGGCAACGGCCTGACCCGGCGCTTACCGTTCTTATCCATGGATCGCGTGGACATTAGTACCCTGGAACGGCTGGCGACCCCCGCCTTTTGGCTCGACACTCCGCTGCGCGTGTCGCTGATCCTGCTGGGCGGCTTCCTGGCGAATATGGTGCTGCGGATGGTGATCAAACGCGTCACCGGAAAGATCGCCGACGGCGAGACCGCCAAGCTGGACAAATTCGATCCGGCCGCGGCGCGCAAGAACAGCAAGGACCCGCGCTACTGGCTGATGCAGGATTCGCCGATCGCCGCGGTCCGCAGAGCCCAGCGGTCCAAGACGATCGGATCGGTGCTGCGTTCGATCACCACGATCGTGCTGGCCACCCTCACCATCCTGATGGTGCTCACCGAGCTGAATTTCAACCTCGGCCCCCTGCTGGCCAGCGCCGGTATTGCCGGTGTTGCCATTGGCTTCGGCGCACAGACCCTGGTCAAGGACTACCTGTCCGGACTGTTCATGGTGGCCGAGGACCAGTACGGCATCGGCGACGTGGTCGATCTGGGCGAGGCCTCCGGCACCGTGGAATCGGTCGGTTTGCGGGTCACCCAGGTGCGTGCCGTGGACGGCACACTGTGGCATGTCCGCAACGGCGAGATCCTGCGCGTGGGCAACTCCTCGCAGGGCTGGGCGCGGGCAGTGCTGGACATCCCGGTCCCATACGACTCCGATGTGGAAAAGGTCTCCGAGCTGATCCTCAAGACCGCGATGGAACTGCGCATGGACGAGGACAACCGCAGGCTGATCCTGGACGACCCGGAGGTCTGGGGCGTGGAGGCGCTGACCGGTGAATCCGTGGTGATCCGGCTGGCGATCCGCACCAAGCCGTTGGAGCAGTGGGCGATCGCGCGCAAAATGCGGGCCCGCCTGAAGGCGGCATTGGCCGAAGAAGGGCTGCGGATCCCGCTGCTGAACCAGACCGTCATCCGGGGCAGTGCGCCCTCGGCCGCTGCCGCGCAGGGTGGGGGCACCCCTCAGGGCGAGGACGCCGCCCAAGGCGGGGACACCGCCGTCGCCGGTCAGGCGGAAGTTGGCAGCAAGCATTAGCCTCACGGCGCCGTTACCTCAAGCCGTGACCATTCTACAAGTTGTAGAAGTGTGCCCTTGGCCACTAAAGCGGTAGTCTGGGACCGGCCCCCGGCGCCAAAGGGACTAGAGTTCCCCATGGAGCATTGCAGGCATCCGTCCACCGTCCGTGGCCACCGTCACGGCCAACCGTGGATGCCGCTCCGAGTCAGAAACGACTTCGACGTAGAAGGACACAACCCGTGGACCTGTTTGAATACCAGGCGCGCGATCTCTTCGAGGCACACGGAGTACCCGTGCTGGCTGGAATCGTTGCGTACACCCCAGAAGAAGCCAAGGCAGCTGCTGAGAAAATTGGCGGCGTAGTTGTCGTCAAGGCTCAGGTGAAGGTCGGAGGCCGCGGTAAGGCCGGCGGCGTCAAGGTCGCCAAGACCCCGGACGAGGCGTTCGAACACGCCTCCAACATCCTCGGTATGGACATCAAGGGCCACACCGTCAACAAGGTCATGATCGCCCAGGGCGCCGACATCGCCGAGGAGTACTACTTCTCCGTGCTGCTGGACCGGGCCAACCGCAACTACCTGGCCATGTGCTCGGTAGAGGGCGGCATGGAGATCGAGCAGCTGGCTGTTGAGCGGCCTGACGCCCTCGCCAAGGTTGCCGTTGACCCCGCCGTCGGTATCGACCAGGCCAAGGCCGACGAGATCGTCGCTGAAGCCGGCTTTGCCGAGGAACTGCGCCCGAAGGTCGCCGAGGTCATCATCAAGCTCTGGGACGTGTTCAAGAAGGAAGACACCACCCTGGTCGAGGTCAACCCGCTGGTCAAGACCGGCGCCGGCGACATCGTTGCCCTGGACGGCAAGGTCTCGCTGGACGAGAACGCCTCCTTCCGCCAGCCCGGCCACGAGGAACTTGAGGACAAGGACGCCGCGGATCCGCTCGAGGCCAAGGCCAAGGAGCTGGACCTGAACTACGTCAAGCTCGACGGCCAGGTTGGCATCATCGGCAACGGCGCGGGCCTGGTCATGTCCACCCTGGACGTCGTCGCCTACGCCGGCGAGAACCACGGCAACGTCAAGCCCGCCAACTTCCTGGACATCGGCGGCGGCGCCTCGGCCGAGGTCATGGCTGCCGGCCTGGACGTCATCCTCAATGACAGCCAAGTCAAGAGCGTGTTCGTGAACGTCTTCGGCGGCATCACCGCGTGCGACGCCGTGGCAAACGGCATTGTCAAGGCGCTGGAAATCCTGGGCGATAAGGCCAGCAAGCCGCTGGTCGTCCGCCTCGACGGCAACAACGTCGATGAAGGCCGGCAGATCCTGCTCAATGCCAACCACCCGCTGGTCACCCTGGCCCTGACCATGGACCAGGGCGCCGACAAGGCCGCCGAACTGGCCAACGCCTAAGGACCGAGGAACTAAGAATATGTCTATCTTCATCAACAAGGACTCGAAGGTCATCGTCCAGGGCATCACCGGCGGCGAGGGCTCCAAGCACACCGCGCGCATGCTGCACGCCGGCACCAACATTGTGGGCGGCGTGAACGCCCGCAAGGCCGGCACCACCGTCACCCACGGTGAGAAGACCCTGCCGGTGTTCGGCACGGTCAAGGAAGCCATGGCCGAGACCGGCGCCGACGTCTCCATCGTCTTCGTGCCGCCGGCTTTCACCAAGGACGCCGTGGTCGAGGCGATCGAATCTGAAATCGGCCTGGTCGTAGTGATCACCGAGGGTGTGCCGGTGCAGGACTCCGCCGAGTTCTGGGCCCTCGCACAGTCGAAGAAGGATGCCAACGGCAACCAGATCACCCGCATCATCGGCCCGAACTGTCCCGGCATCATCACCCCGGGCGAGTCCCTGGTGGGCATCACCCCGGCGAACATCACCGGCAAGGGCGGCGTGGGCCTGGTCTCCAAGTCCGGCACGCTGACCTACCAGATGATGTACGAACTGCGCGACCTTGGCTTCTCCACCGCCATCGGCATCGGCGGCGACCCGGTCATCGGCACCACCCACATCGACGCCCTGGCTGCGTTCGAGGCTGATCCGGAGACCAAGGCAATCGTGATGATCGGCGAAATCGGCGGCGACGCCGAGGAACGTGCCGCCGAGTACATCAAGAACCACGTCACCAAGCCGGTTGTCGGCTACGTGGCCGGTTTCACCGCACCGGAGGGCAAGACCATGGGCCACGCCGGTGCCATCGTGTCCGGCTCCAGCGGCACCGCGCAGGCCAAGAAGGAAGCCCTTGAGGCCGCGGGCGTCAAGGTCGGCAAGACCCCGTCCGAGACCGCGCACCTGCTGCGCGAGGTGTACCCGGAGCACGAGGAAGCCTCCAACCTCTAGGCGCACCGCCATCAGCTACTGAAGCCCGCTACCTGCACACGGTGGCGGGCTTCACCTGTTTTCTGGCGGCCGCCGAAACCCGTTTAGGCTGGACGCAACACCACTGCACAGGAGGCCACATGCGCGCTGCCATCATCCACGGACCGGGCGACATCCGGGTCGAAGAGCGCCCCGATCCGGAAATCCTCGCCCCGACCGACGCCGTGGTGCGGGTGACGGCCTCCTGCGTCTGCGGCTCTGATCTCTGGCCGTACCGCGGCGCGCGTGAGCCAGGGGATCCGCATCCGATCGGGCATGAATTCATCGGCATCGTGGAGGCCATCGGCGATCAGGTCAGGACCTTGTCCGTCGGCGACCTGGTGATCGCGCCGTGGGCGATCAGTTGCGGCCAGTGCCCGGCCTGCCGGGACGGCGTGCAGACGTCCTGCGAGCACCGGGCCAGCTGGGGAGGCAGCGATGAGCACGGACTGCCGGTCGACGGCGGCCAAAGCGAGGCAGTCCGGGTGCCCCTCGCCGACGGCACGCTCGTGGCCGTTCCCGGAGTAAGCCAGCCGGATGACGCCCTGGCCAAGAGCCTGCTCACGCTCTCCGACGTGATGGGCACCGGCCACCATGCCGCCCTCAGCGCCAAGGCCGGCCCAGGACGCACCGTCGTCGTGGTGGGCGACGGCGCCGTGGGGCTCTGCGGTGTACTGGCCGCCAAGCGGCTGGGCGCTGAGCGGATCATCGCGATGTCCCGGTATGCAGACCGTGCGGCAGTGGCACGTGAATTCGGCGCTACCGACATCGTCGCGGAACGCGGCAAGGCCGCGGCGGAAAAGGTCAAGGCACTGCTCGGCGGCGTCCTGGCCGATTTCGTGCTCGAATGCGTGGGCACGGCGGAGTCGATGGACCAGGCGCTCCGCTGCACCCGGCCGGGCGGTGCAGTCGGATTCGTGGGCGTACCGGTCGGCGGCGCCGAGTTGCCGGTCTGGACCCTGTTCCGGAAGAACATTGCGGTGGCCGGCGGCTCCGCCCCCACCCGCCAGTATCTGCCCGAACTGCTCGAGGACGTACTGGCCGGCGCGATCAATCCCGGCAAGGTCTTCGACGCCGTGATGCCACTGGAGGACGCCGCGAAAGCCTACAGCGCGATGGATGAACGCCGCGCCATCAAGGTGCTGCTGCGGCCCTGACCACGCACGCGGCACTGACCACGCCTGCGGCCCTGACCACGCCGTCCACGGTCAGCTGCGCAACCGTTCCATGCCGGGATCGACCAGCGGTTCGGCGGCGACCGTGGCGGGAACCCGGCGGCCGAAGTACTCGATCTCCACCGAGTCGCCTTCGGACGTGTCCGCGGGGAGCCAGGCATAGGCCACCGGCCGCCCCACCGTGTAGCCGAACGCGGCGCTGGTGACGTACCCGGACAGGACGTTGTCTACGTAGACCGGTTCCTTGCCCATCACCACGGACCGACCGTCGTCGATGGTCAGGCAACGCAGCCGACGGGTCGGCGCCCCGGCAGCCGCCAGCGCGGAGGCGCCAACAAAGTCGCCCTTGTCCGCCTTGACCGCAAAGCCGACGCCGGCTTCCTCCGGCGTGTGCTCGGTGGTCATATCCGTGCCCCAGAGACGGTACCCCTTCTCCAGCCGCAGGCTGTTGAAGGCCGCCCGGCCGGCGGCGATGAGACCCTGCTCCTGTCCGGCCTCGAACAGTGCGTCCCAGAGCCGTAAGCCCTGGTCTGCAGAGGTGTACAGCTCCCAGCCCAGTTCGCCCACATAGGAAAGCCGCATGGCCGTGACCGTCAACCCGGCGATACGCACCTGTGCTGTCCGGAAGTACTTCAGCGAAGCGTTGCTGAAATCGTCGCTGCTGACCTTGGCCATGACCTCGCGCGCCAGCGGCCCCCACAGTCCAATGCAGCAGGTTCCCGGCGTGATATCCGTGACCTGTGCCCACTGCGTCGGATCGGCCGCCGACTGCGCGGCCGCTTCGCCGCGCAGGTACTCGTAATCGGCGTTGTTGTTGATGCCGGCCTGGAACCGTTCCGGCGCCAGCCGAGCCACGGTGATGTCGCTCCGGACACCGCCGACGGCATCCAGCAGCAGGCAGTAGGTCACCGCGCCGGGCCGCTTGTCCAGCTGTCCGGTGCTCAGCCGCTGCAGCAAGGGCAGTGCGCCCGGGCCGGAGACCTCAACCCGCTTGAGCGGGGTCATGTCATACATGGCGGCGGCGGTGCGCGTCTTCCACGCTTCGGCGGCGGCGATGGGGGAGTGATAGCGGGCCGCCCACGCCTCCCGTTCGGGTTCCCGCCAGTCCTGCGGCAGGTCGGCCAGCAGCGGCGCGTTGGCTGCGTACCAGTGCGGGCGCTCCCAGCCGCCGGACTCCAGGAACACCGCCCCGAGTTCCTGCTGGCGGCCGAAGAACGGACTGGTGCGCAGGTTCCGAGGCGACTCACGCGGTTGCAGCGGGTGCAACACGTCGTAGATCTCCACAAAGTTCTGCTGCGATGTCTCGCTGATGTACTCCGGGGCCAGCTGCACGTCTTCGAACCGGCGGACGTCGCCGTCGTGCAGGTCCGTCTGCGACCTGCCGTCCACCAACAGCTCCGCCACCGCCTTGGCCACGCCGGCGGAATGGGTCACCCAGACGGCTTCCGCCAGGTAGAACCCGGCGACCTCCGGTGACTCGCCGATCAGCGGACCGCCGTCGGGGGTGAAGGAAAAAATGCCGTTGAAGCCGTCGGCGATGCTGGCGCCGTGGAGCGCGGGCAGCAGCCGCTGGCTTTCCCGCCAGGACGGAGCGAAGTCCGCCGGCGTGAAGTCCAGCCGCGACGGCATCCGGTCTTCGGATATGTCGGCGGCCGGGACGGCGGGCAGCCCGTCCAGCTCCACCGGCATGGGGCGGTGCGCGTAGGAACCGATCCCGAGCCGGTCGCCGTGCTCGCGGAAGTACAGGTCCGCGTCCTGGTGCCGCAGGATGGGCAGCCGGGCACCATTGGGCAGCTCGTTCCGGCCGGCAAGTTCCGGCAGGGCCGAGGTCGTGACGTATTGATGCGCCAGCGGGAGCAGCGGCACGGTCATGCCGGCCATCGCGCCCACCTTCGCCCCCCAAAATCCTGCGCAACAGACAACGACGTCGGCCGGCACCCTCCCGGTGTCGGTCACCACCGCGGTGACCCGGCCGCCGTCGTGCTCAATGCCTGTCACGGTGGTGGAACCGCGGAACTCGATCCCCGCGGCGGAGGCGCGGGCAATCAGCAGCCGGACGGCACGGGCGGCCAGCGCGAGGCCGTCGGAGGGGATGTGCAGGCCGCCGAGGACATTGCCGGCCGGCAGCAGCGGATGGTGTTTCTCGCACTCATCCGGATCGATCAGCCGGGCCTCCACACCCCATGACGCGGCGAAGCCGGCCTTGCGCTTGAGGTCCTCGAAGCGGGCGGGCGTGGTAGCCACCTCCAGACCGCCCACTTGGTTGAAGCAGGAGATGCCGTCCGCCGTCAACGAGAGCATTTTGCCCACCGTGTAGCCGGCGAACTCGGTCATGGTCTTGGACGGGTTCGTTTGGAACACCAGCCCCGGGGCGTGCGAGCTGGAGCCGCCGGCCAGATGCAGCGGGCCCTGCTCCAGGACGGTGACGTTTCTCCAGCCGCGGGTGGCCAGTTCGTCCGCCAGGTTGGCGCCGACAATCCCGGCTCCAATAATGACGACGCGCGGGGTGGGGCTCATGCGGCAATGCTCCTTCAGATAGCTGGACGGGACAAGGGGTTGGGCGGGACAAGCGGGTACGGCGGGACAACGTGAGGCGGGTGGAATCTGCCGGCCGCGGCGGGCAGGCTCGTTGCTGGCTGGTGGACGCCATTGCTACACGTCCGTCGACCTACACGTAACCGTCGACCTTCACACCGGGCGGGAGGTTCGGTTCCTCTTCCGATTCCCGGACCATGATGGTGCCGTCCTGGACGATCACCTCGTGGACCCGGACCGGGAGTTTGGCCGGTGGCGCGTCCACCCCGCCCGTGCGCAGATTGAACTTTGACGCGTGCAGCGGGCATTCGACTTCGCAGCCCTCGACCCAGCCGTCGGCCAGCGAGGCGTCCTGGTGGGTGCAGGTGTCGTCGATGGCAAAGAGCTCGCCTTCTTCGGTGTGGAAGACCGCGATGGGAGGCGAGGTGTCCAGCCTGATGGCATCGCCGGGTGCCAACTGGCTCAACGGGCAGGCTTCGTGCATGGAGCGCCTTCTTTCTGGCGGCCGCGTGCTGCGGTCAGTTCCGTGGTGAACAACGTTGTCCACAATAGGCAACAGTGTGCCCCGTCACCTTCCGTTGTCAAGGACCCGGCGGCAATTTTTCCCGCCCAAAAAGAGGAAGCGGAAATCTCTTGACAGCTGGGCCGCGAATCTCCATTGTGTTTCACATAGCGCTTCATGTTGCGTATGGCGCTTCTTGGATGATCTACCCGCCGCTTTGAAAGGTGTTCCCAATGCAGACCCTCGTCGTCATCGGGGCATCCCTGTCCGGTCTCTCTGCTGCCCGGGCGGCGCGTGCGCAAGGATTTGCAGGTCGTCTGGTCATTGTGGGCGCCGAGCTCCATCCGCCCTACGACCGTCCGCCGCTGTCCAAGGACTTCCTGGCCGGCCGGATCTCTGAAGCGGATCTGGCGCTGTCGGAGGTCGACGACGATCTGGCGGCGGAGTGGCTCCTCGGTGTGAAGGCCGTACGCCTCGACACTGAGTCGATGACCGTAGCCCTCAGCGACGGACGGAGTCTCGCCGCGGACGGAGTGGTTCTGGCCACCGGTGCCTCCGCCCGTGTGCTGCCCGAAGTTGATGGCTGCAGCAACGTGTTTACCCTCCGTACGCTGGACGACGCCCGTGCGCTGCGTGGGCAATTGCAGCCCGGCCGGAAAATGGTGGTGGTCGGCGCCGGCTTCATTGGCGCCGAAACCGCGTCGACGGCCCGGGCCGCAGGCCTCGACGTCACGGTCATCGAGCGTTCCGCTGCCCCGCTCTCCGGGGCGCTGGGCGCCGAAATGGGCGCGGCCGTGGCCGGTCTGCACGCCGCCGGCGGAGTGGACATGCTGTGCGGCACCTCCATTAAGTCATTCCGGATACTGGGCGGCAGTGTCAGCCATGTAGTGCTGGACGACGGCCGGGAGCTGCCCGCGGACATTGTGCTGGTGGGCGTCGGCGGACAACCGAACACCGACTGGCTGCTCGGTTCCGGCATCCAGTTGGGCAACGGCGTGCTCTGCGACGCAGCGGGCCGCACCAACATCCCGTCGATTGTGGCCGTCGGCGATTGCGCAGCCTGGTGGAATCACCGGCTGCAGGCGCACCACCGGGTTGAGCATTGGACCGGCGCGCTGGAGCGGCCGGCCTTGGCCGTTGCCGCCTTGTTGCAGGGCGGAACGGTACCGCGGGCGGTTCACCCGCCGTATTTCTGGTCCGACCAGTACGGTTCGCGGATCCAGTTTGCCGGCCACGTGCACGGGCACGACCGTGTCCAGGTTGAGCACGGGTGCCTCGAAGACCAGAGCTTCCTGGCCGTCTACTACGCCGGTGATGAACCGGTCGCCGTACTGGGGGTCAACCAGGTCCGCCAGTTCACCAGGTGGCGCAAGTTCCTGAACCGGGAAGCCGAACGGTACGCGGACGCACCGGCGGGCGCGTTCGCCGCGGCCTCCTGACGCGCTCTACCTCAACCAGCAACGCTGACCGATCTGTACACAAGGAGTACCGCATGACCGCTGAGATCGTCTCGGAGAGCCTGATCGCCACTCTGCCCGGCCATACCTATGTTGACGACGACGTCTTTCGGGCCGAGCAGGAGCGCATCTTCGAACAGATGTGGTTTTGCGCGGTCAGGTCCGCCGATCTGGACAAGGCCGGCGCCTACCGGACCGTGCAGATCGGACGCGAATCGGTCATCGTGACCCGCAACCGCAAGGGCGCGGTCCGTGCGTACTACAACATCTGCCGGCACCGGGGGGTCAAGCTCTGCATGGAAGAGAGCGGGGAAGCGGGGCGTTCGTTCCAGTGTCCCTACCACGCCTGGACCTACGACTTCGACGGCAAGCTCATCGCGGCGCCCAACCTGACCAAGATGCCGGACATTGACAGGCAGAAGTATGGGCTGGTGGACGTGCCGGTCCGCGAGCACATGGGCTACGTATGGCTGTGCCTGGCAGATGAACCGCCCTCCTTCGATGACGATGTGGTCGGCGCGATCGAAGAGCGATTGGGCGACGCCGGAGCGATCGCCGGCTACGACATCGCGAACCTGAGCCTGGGCCGGAGGATCAGCTACGACGTGAAGGCCAACTGGAAGCTCATCATCGAGAACTTCATGGAGTGCTACCACTGCGCCACCATCCATCCGGAGCTGACGGAGGTCCTGCCCGAATTCGCCGACGGGCTGGCCGCGCAATACTTCGTGGGGCACGGCGCGGAGTTCGGCGAGGACATCCAGGGCTTCACCGTGGACGGCTCTGAAGGGTTGGAACGCATTCCGGGCATCAGCGAGGACCAGGACCGGCGCTACTACGCCATCACCATCAAGCCAACGGTCTTCGTCAACCTGGTGCCCGACCACGTGATCATCCACCGGATGTTTCCGCTGGCCGCCGACCGGACCGTGGTGGAATGCGACTGGCTGTACATGCCCAGCGTGGTGGAAGAAGGCAGGGACCTCACGGCCTCGGTGGAACTGTTCCACCGAGTCAACCAGCAGGACTTCGACGCCTGCGAACGCTGCCAGCCGGCGATGAGTTCCAAGATCTACGCCAAGGGCGGTGTGCTGGTACCCAGCGAACACCACATCGGCGCGTTCCATGAATGGGTCACGGCCCGCCTGGCCGAGCCGGCCTCCGTCGTCAATTGACGGCCGCCGCCCTTACTGGCCGCCGGCCGCCGTCGTCGTCATTGGGCAGCCGGCGGCCCACCGGTACGGTTCAGCTGTCCCGGGAGTAACCCATCCGGGCGCTGATGTCCTGCCCGGCCTGCTTGACGTCCTCGATCAGGCCGGGCATCTCCTGGGGCTTGAACCGGAACGCGGGACCGGAAACGCTGACTGATCCGATCACGGATCCCAAGTGGTCCCAGACGGGGACGGCAATGGAGTTGAGGCCGATCTCGAATTCTTCCTGGACAACGGCGTAACCGTTGGCGGATACCAGCAGCAGTTCTTTTTCCAGCTTCTGCCGGGACGTGATCGTCTTGGCCGTCAGCGCGGGCAGCCGGCTCTGCTTGATGATCTTCAAACGGTCTTCCGAGCTGAGCCCGGCCAGCAGCACCTTGCCGCTGGAGGTGGCGTGCAGGGGTGTCAGGCTGCCGATCCAGTCGGACATTGCCAGAGTGGAGGTGCCCCGGGCCTGGTCCACGTTGACGGCGAAGTTTGAACGCAGCACCGCCAGGTTGACGGTTTCCTTGTACTGTTCAGCCAGTTGCTCCAGCACCGGCCGGGCCTCCCGGACCAGGCTCAGGTTCCCGGGGATGGAATTGGCCAGCCGCAGAATGCCGAACCCCAGCTGGTACTTTCCGCGCTCGGTGTTCTGCTGGACCATGCCCCGGTGGTCCAGCGACGCCAGCAGCCGTGAGGCGGTGGACTTGTGCACGCCCATTTCCTCGGCGATGTCGCTGACCCCGGATTCCCCGCGCCGGGCCAGGATTTCGAGCACGGTGATGGCGCGGTCCACGGACTGCACACCCCGGTTCAGGTTGTCCGGTGATGCCTCGTCGTCGAGCTCTTCAGGTTCAGCCATGGGACCATAGTCTCAAATTCCGTCCGGATGGACGCTGATGGACATGGCAGGGAGCGTCGCCTAGCCGGTGGGGGCGTCGCCGGCGCGGGCCGCCTTCGCCGAGCGGTGCGAACCAAACGCGGTGTAGTCGGCCGTACCGGGCTCGCCCCAGACGACCAGCACGCGCAGCGGGCCGGAGCCGGTATTGGCCAGATCGTGCTCAGACCCCACCGGCGCCAGCACCGCATCTCCGGCGGCCACATCATGAACCTGGCCGTCCACCGTCATCCGCGCAGTCCCCTCCATCACCACATAGAGTTCCTCGAGCGCGCGGCTGCTGTCCGGATGGGAATGCATGCCTTCGGTTCCGCCCGGCGGCAGCTCCCACGTCTGCACGGCCACCGGCAGGCGGGACTGTTCGTGGAACAGCCACTGCATCGTCACCGGTGCCGTGCCGCCGTGGAGGTTGTAGTCAAAGGCGTAATCGCCGCGTCGTTCCAACATGTCATGGCCCTTCGTTGCCGGGCAGCCCTGCATTGAAGCTGCCGCCCATTCGGACCGTAACCTTGCGCGCAGCATTGCGGCAGGCTTCGGATATTGTGTTCAGAACCTCCTGTGAGACCCGGAACCGGGGTGCCGCGAGCATGACGCAGGCGGCGAGATCGCCTCTGTGGTCAAAAATGGGGGCCGCCACACCGACCTCCTCCGGGAACGTCTCGCCGTAATTGATGGCCACACCTTCGGACGCCACGCCCTTCAGCCTGACGACGTAGGCGTCAAGGGCATCGGGGTCGCTGTCCGTGAGCAAAATGGACCCTTCAGCGATCATGCTCCGGACCGGCGGGGAATCGGTCTGAGCCAGGAAGATCTGGACCGAGGAGCTGAGTGCGGTGTTGTACCGGGTGCCCAGCGGCGTGGTGTGTTTGACCTGTTGCGGGCTGGCGATCTGTTCGACACAGACGGCTTGGTTGCCGTTCCAGACCATCAGCGCGCTGGTTTCGCCGGTGCGGTCGGTGAGTTCCTGCAGCACGGGGTACGCTGCTCGACGCACGTCCAGGTCGGCGAGCAAAGGTCCGGTGACCGCGATCAATCCCAGGCCGAGCTTGAAACGGCGGCTGGAGGGATCGCGCTCCACCAGGTCCTCCTGTTCCAAGGTGGCCAAGATTCGGGAGACGGTGCTTTTGTGCAGGCTCACCCGGGAGGCGATCTCTGTGACGCCGAGCAACGGAGTCTCGACGCTGAAGCAGCGCATGACCTCGATGGCGTTGAGGATAACGGAAGCTCCGCGGGCATCGGAGGCGCCCGAATTGGTCTTTCGGCGGGCGCTGTCGGCGGTGTCACTCATGGTGCGTTCCATTCTGGACGATTAATGAGGGTGTGCGCCGCAACCGTTCCAATTGCGGCGCACACCCCTTGACTGTACTGCTACCGGTGGGTTAGGCCGGGATGATCTTGTTTTTCCGGGCCGATGCCGAACTTGGTGATGTTTTCGACGCCGCTTTCGCCGACGACGAGGATGTCGTGCTCGCGGTAGCCGCCGGCACCGGGTTCGCCGTCGGTGACGGTGAGCCGTCCGGCGGGGTGTGGATGTGTCGGGTAGGTCAGTCTTGACGCAACGGTTCGCGACTGGTCTCGCGCGAAAGTGAGACAGCAACGAGCGAAATGACGGCGGCGCCGACCAGGTAGTAAGCCGGAGCAAGGTCGTTCGCAGTTGCTGCGATGAGCAGGGTGGCCATCATCGGTGCCGTGCCGCCGAACAGGGCGTTCGAGAGGTTGAAGCTGATGGCAAATCCGCTATATCGGACGCGGGTAGGGAACATTTCAGCGAGGAAGCTGGGCAATGTACCGTCGTTGAGTGTCAGCATGCCACCCAGCAGGATCTGGACCAGCACGATGATAAGGAAGTTGCCGGTGCCCAACAGGATGAAGGCCGGAACTGTCAAAAGGATGAACAGTACGGACGCTGTAATGAGGACCTTCTTACGCCCGAAACGGTCCGAGAGCATGCCCGTGAGGAAGATGAAACCGATGTAAGTGAGCAGGGCGATCGTTGTCGCTATGTACGACTCGGTGGCACCCATGCCCAGCTCTTCCGAGAGGTAGGTCGGCATGTAGCTGAGGATTACGTAGAACCCAACAGCATTGAGCAGTACCGCTCCGACCGCTTGAAGCAGTTGGCGCCAGTGATTGCGGAACATGCTCTTGACCGGCGCCTTGACGGCCTCGTCTTGAGCGGTGAGGGCGCGGAAAGCCGGTGTATCTTCCAGCTTGGTCCGAATGTAGCGGCCGATGAGGCCCATTGGCGCTGCCAGCAAGAACGGCAAGCGCCAACCCCAATCTTGCATCGCGTCGCTGCTCAGCATGCCCGTCAGCAGGGCGGCAAGCAATGAGCCGAGCAACAGCCCGGTGGCAGTGCTCGCCGGAACGACGGCGGCATAGAGCCCACGTCTGTTTGCCGGTGCGTATTCAACCAGGAACGCGGACGCACCTGCATATTCGCCGGAAGCCGAGAAGCCTTGCACGATCCGGACCACGAGCAACAGGATCGGTGCCCAAACCCCAATGGTGGCGTAGCCAGGAATAAGGGCGATGCAGAAAGTCGCGAAAGACATGATCAGGATCGAGAGTGAAAGGGCGGTCCGCCGTCCCACCTTGTCTCCGATGTGGCCCCAAATGAAGCCTCCGATTGGACGGACTAGGAAAGAAATGGCAAACAGCGCAAATGTGGCCAGCAGCGCCGTCTGCGGGTCTGATTCGGGGAAGAATACAACAGAAATAGTCGCTGCGAGATAACCGTAAACCGCATAGTCGAACCATTCGACAAAGTTGCCGATGAAGCTGGCGGCTATTACCTTGCGCCGGGTTTGTTTGCCCACTCCCGAGGGGTCAGGGCGGTTTTGGCTGCTGAGGGTTGGGCCGAGGCCAGCGGCATTGCCGGTGACACCTGAGGAGGAAGCTGGGTTTCCAGATAGGGGGTTGTTGCTGTGAGTCAAGGTAACCACCAGAGAAGGATCGGTTTGGGTTGGTTGCATCTAACGCAACAGTGTTGCACCAGATTATGTGTGACCCAACTCACTGTCAAGGGCTCGGCGAACTCGTCTCAGGTGCTCGGGAAGCAGGACGCGTGCCTCATGTGGGAAACGCGTATGTTGGACCGAAGTCGGAGCTGGCGGCGAAGAAGAAGGAGAAGGGGACACATCCTCGACGAGCTTGCCCCGCCGATGGGGCTGGTCCGGGGGCAACACCAGATGTTGGCTGAAAGCGGCCCGGGAAGCGCAAGGGCCCGCCCTTAAGAAGGAGCCGACGGCTGGAATCGATCCGGCCGACCATTGCGGTCAATCGATAGAGGGCGAGTTCGCCTACACCTTCACTGTCACCGGCGTTTCACCGTTCCTGAGAACATCGCCGTCGAGAATCGGTCCATTTTGGATCATGCGCCAAGACCACCAAGTGTGCCTGCTCAACAAACGTGGGGCTAGGTGAGCTGTGCAGGAGCCTGTTTCTTCCGACCACGAAAACCGACGGCTGGCGCACCACCAAATCCGGGCGGAGCACGGCGTTTCGTTCCGCCAGGCGGCTCACGCGACTCAGGACGCCTCCGTCGAGGCGTCCTGAGGGCGGTTTCTAAACGGAATCCGAGGCAACCTTCCGTTGCTGCAGGAACTCTTGCTCGAGAGCGGCAGCCATGCCGACGGTGGCGCGTTTAAGAATGATTTCTCCCTTTTCGGGGCTGGCATTGGCGGCTGAGGATAGGCAGCCGGAGGTCGGCGTCAATTCTGGTCGCACAGGAAGGATGTCGTAGTTGGGCAGAACGGCGGGCGGAAGATCGGCGATTCGCTCGATGTCGATTTTGTCTGCGTATAGATGCATCATCAGGGACGTTTCGAGTACCCCGCCGTGCTCAAGGTCCCAGCCGGTAAATCCTTCGGGGTATAGCTCGCTGATGGTCGCATCATCAATGAAGTCCCAGTACGAAAGCAGCATGACTTTCATGTCATGAATGCCTCGGAGCTGAAGTTCTTGGATGGCCAAATCCACACCCTCATACAGGAACTGATAATTCTCGTAGTGACCGTTGACAAACACTACCTTGCGAACTCCGTGTCGGGCGTGCTCCATCGTGAGCGTCTTGGCGATCGCGATGATGGTGCTGGCATCCAGGCTGGTCGTTCCGGCTAGGTGATTGCCCCCACCCGAGCGCTGCTGGGACTTGTAGCCGTAGACAAGCGGTGCCGCGACCAGCGCCTTGACGGTTTCCGCTAGCGAACCCGCCATGGCCTGGGACAACAAAACATCCGTATTGAGAGGCATATGCGGTCCGTGCTGCTCAATGGAACCAGCGGGAATGAGGACTATGCTGTCGCCTTTTTCAATTTCGCTTCGATAGGTAAAAGCGTCTAGTTCTTCGATGAAAACGCTGCGTCGCATGATCTCTCCGGGACTTCAAGATGGGGCAGTAGCATCCCGACACAAGCAGGATTGCAGTTTGAACGGGCTGCTTGGTTGTGGTGCGGTGCCACGACGCACCGCACCACGACCATGGCTGGCAGGAAGTGCGGTTAGGCCGGGATGATGTTGTTTTCCGGGCCGAAGCCGAATTTGGTGATGTTTTCGACGCTGTTTTCGCCGATGACGAGGATGTCGTGTTCGCGGTAGCCGCC
>RJAE01000017.1 GCA_004000035.1 Arthrobacter sulfonylureivorans
AGACGCGGTCGGTTCAGTAAGGAAGTGGGCAGATTTCATGGCCGCGAATGGGCAGTTTTACTGGCCGCCAGCGGGCACTTTCGTGGCCATCTATGGGCAGTTTTTCATGGCCGCTGACAGCCCCCGCCCTCGCCATGCTGCTCAGTCCGGTGTACCAGCTGCGTTCGAGTGCCCGATGCTCGGTGCTGAAGGTGATCGTGCCGTCCTGCTCGTAGGTGATTCCCGCCCGCGGGCTATTGCCGCGATTGGGGAGTGCTTCGATAAACGTATCTACACCGAAGGTCAGCCAGATACCCGGGAGCATTTCCTGGAGAGCCCGAGTGATGGCTGACTTCCCGGAACTCGAGCCCCCGTTCAGCACCACTATGCGGGGATTTAGATAGGAAGACATTCCGCGAGCCTAACCAAATATGTATGTAGAGGCCATGTCCTACCGTGGGACTGAGCCCTCTATTCCAGTTTGCTCGCGATACGCGTCAGCGCGGCGAGGTCCTCAGGATCAAGGAGGTCGGCGAAATGGCGCCGGACAGACCCGAGATGAGTTGATGTGGCATCACGAAGGACCTCCCGCCCCTCGAAGGTAAGGGTGAGGAGACAGCCGCGACCATCGGCTGGGTCGGGAGTACGGCGGATGAGGCCACGGGCTTCCATCCGGGCGGCCTGGCGGGAGAGCCGGCTCCGGGACCACCCCATTTTCGCGGCCTGGGCATGCAACGTGCTTGTACAGTCGACACTTTCGACCAGTGTGCTCAGCACTTCGTAGTCGGGTTCTGACAGCCCCACCGAGACCAGATCGTGCGCAGTTCTGGACTGCACCGCGATCGTCATTCGACGAAATGCACGCCAGGCGCGCTCCTCTTCCTCGTTGAGCCACTTGGACGTCGTGGCTCGGCATTTCGTTGACATGGAATCATTATAAGGCGTACGGTCGTTTACATGACAATGAAAAAGGTACGTGTTCTTGTGCTGATCTGCAGCACCCGGCCGGGCGCAATCGGTCCCGCGATAGCCCAGTGGTTCATCGACACAGTGTCGCCGCTCGGGGCAACTCTAGGGGTCGAGTTGGTGCCGGTGCCGCTGCGCGACCTCGACCTGCCCTTCCTGGACGAGGAGGAACACCCTGCGTCCGGCGTGTACCAGCACCAGCACACGCGGGATTGGAGTGCGATGGTCGAGGCTGCCGACGGCTTCATCATGATCACCCCCGAGTACAACTACGGAATGCCGGCTGCACTCAAGAACGCACTGGACTATCTCAGTCGCGAATGGGCCTGGAAGCCGGTCGGATTCGTCAGCTACGGCAACACTTCTGCCGGCACCCGCTCGGTCCAGCACGCGAAACAGGTGGCCACCACGCTCCGGCTCGTGCCGCTCGGAGCCACCGTCGCGATCCGCATCGCAGACACAATGGAAAACGGCAGCGTGCGGGCGAGCAAGCGGCTGGACGCCTCCGCATCGAGCGTGATGAGTGAACTCGCCAGACTCGCCCACACACTCCGGCCGCTGCGCGAAGCAGCGCAGTCGACGGCAACCCCAGGGCCACTGCCGGGCTCGTATGCGCGGCGGCTGACAGTCGACGACGCTGCAGAGGTCGCTGTGCTCCAGCGATGCTGCTGGGTTGATGAGGCCATCGCTTGCCAGACGCTAATGATCCCCGCTTTGCACGAAACTCTTGATGACGTACGGGCCGGGCTTCAGGACTGGAGCGCAACAGGGCTGTGGCGCGACGGCAGACTTCTCGGCATGGTCCGTGCTAGACGCGAGGATGACGCCTGGAACATCGGTCGCCTCGCTGTCGTTCCGGACTTGAGGGGCGCCGGGGTCGGTCGCTGGCTACTACGGCACGCAGAAGCAGCCGCCGACCCGGACTGCGAGACCGCCGTGCTATCTACCGGCGCGCGAAGCGAACGCAACATTCGCCTGTACCGCAGCGAAGGGTTCGAGCAGACATCAGGCAGCCATGGGGACGACATCATTCATTTCACCAAACACCGGGCGATAGACGGGCTTACGCTCAGTACCTTATGACGGCCTAGTTCCCGTCTACGCAGGAACCGAGGTGCTCCGCAAAGCCGGACACACCGAACGACATCTAGATAGTTATCCCTAATCTTGGGAGACTACATGCCTTCCCGTCTCCAAACGATCGATCCGGCTGGGGCTCGCGGTCGTCGCGGTCGTGCCATACACCACGTGGATGGATGCTGACTGATACAACTAGCTCCGACTGTCCGACGAGACGGTCCTGAGCCGCTACACATCACCACCGCTCTCCTCCCGAGGAAAACCCCCTTACAAACACTGACATCTTCGATTCGCGTATACGCCGCCCGCAAAAAAGCCCGGTCAGGGTACCTCAACCGCTACACTCGCCATGTGCTCCCCTACGCCGTTGCAGTTGAGTTGCTACAGGCAGTTACCTGACTTGCTTGTTGACGGCCTCACAAAACTCGTCGACTGAATCAACACTTACTGTGTATTGCCTACCATCGTGGAGATGCAGGGTAGCCTGTGGCCCGCCCACAATGAAACCCCGATGGTTCTTACCGAGAATCCGATAGCCGAAACCGGCATTTGGGAAGTTCATATCGTCCTCGGCCCTAGCGATGTCTGCCACCGGTATCTTTGCTGAAAACACCCAGGCGCATCTCAGTGTCACCTCCTCTTTCGCGACCTGGGCAGAAGCCGTGATCAGAAACGAAACGACGAGCACGAGAATGCTAATAATGCACAACGAGATTGATTCAAACGCCTTGTACGCCTCGGACTCACCCGTGTCCATGAGAGGGTTTACTGCTGCAGCAACAAGACCCAGAATTGAGGCGCCCCGAAGAATCACCGTCAGCGTACGACTTGGCGTAACTGACGACCTGTACAAAGTGGCTGCCTCTGGCGCTTTCATGATCCCCTGAAGATGCAAATTTTTGCTGAGACAAGACCAGTCTAGGGAGATTAGTTCTTAAGGCAAACAGTATGCGTCCTCTAATACTTAGCCGATATCTTCGAGGGGACGCCGCTTTGAGTCGTCGCCGGCCCCCCGACATCGGCATACTTACGGTAGCTGTCGGCCTACAGCCAGCCATTCTGAGCAGCAATTTGCCGTTCTGCCGGTGGGGTGAGGTCTTTGCCGACGACGATCGCGGCCGCAATGATCAACAGGCGCGTTCACCACGCCGAGGTCATCAGCCTCAAGGGCGATTCCTACCGCACACGGGCCAGAAGAAACTACACAACCAACAACTAGAAACCGCCAAGGGGTCAATTTTCAACAACAAAAGGGGCTCAAAATCAGCCGGGCGTTGACAGGGTCGCGGCAAAACGAGCTGGAGCGTCAGTTTGAAGTACACCTCAGCCTGACGTCAGGTGAGTGGCCGAAATCCCGTCAGAATAGAGTGCCATCTCTCCATTTCTGACACACTCGGGCTCCAGTCGTAGATTTAACTCACCAACTCCAGCTGCTACTTCCCCTAAGCCGGCACTCCCATGTCCTGGGTGGGATGATGGTCCCATCCGGGCCCTGCCCTGAAGTTTCGAAACCATGATGCAAGGGCGGTTGAGCATGTGGGATGACTTTCCCGAGGGAACACACCCCGAGGGGTGGATCGAGCTTAGCGAAAATGGCTGGGGTGCGATGGCAGCCTGGTATGCCGGGCCCGACAACGTGCGTCGCGAGCCCATGGGAGTACGGACCGACTTGGTCCGCGTGACCTGCGAGAAGTCCGACGGCACGGTTTCTTCCTGGGAAGAGCCGATCACCGAGGACGATGTGCGCGGCATCGAGGACGACATCGACGCCTATCTGAAGGACGCCGGGCTGCCGCAGCGGCCGCGGGGCTACCGCTGGTTTCTGCGCCTGCCTGACGGAATCCGCGGAGAAGACGACTTCTGGGCCCGGCTCAACCGGGCAGACATGGCACTCCCCCGGCCTGCCAGGCACCCTCGGGATACCGTCCCGGTGCTCGGGCAGGTGGTCCAGGCCCTCTACGGCAGGGCATAGGAATACTCTTTCCCCCGGTGAGGGGATAAGCATGAGACTTTCAGCGGTGGCCGCGGGCCACGCTGGGAAGAGCCGGACGCTGCGGACAAGTAGCAGCTACTCCGAGATGGCCGACATATCAAGTCCGTCCCGCCCCCGAAGCAGCTAACCGTGACAGGTCCCGCCGAAAACGGGCCGGACCGTCCCGCCTCGGTAAACCGTCTTTCGATAAGACGGTGGACTAGTGCCGCGGAATACTCCGGCAGATCCGACTGCCGGGTGCCAGTCCGGACCGCCACGTTCGCAGGCGAAGCCGGCTCGGGATGGAGCAGCCTGAGCGACGGCAACTTCCTGGCTGCGCTCCTATGGCCGCCCACGCTCGTCACGGCGGTGATCGGCTACGCCGTCACCCGCCACCGGAACAGTGCAGCGGCGGGTACTCCAACGATTATGCCTTGGCTCCGGCACAACTCCGCATGATCGCGGACGAATTCACTCCGGACCATACCCCCGGCCCTCCTGCCGGTTGACCCGGACTTGATGGGTCAAGGCTCACAGGGTAGGTGCCGTTCGAGCCGTCCCGGAGGGCACCAAACAGGCTGACATGCTCACGAGGCGGCCAGTCCCCTGATCGTTGTGTCGAGCGCGAATTGGAATTCGTCGGACACGGTGCCTCTCTCCCGCTGCAGCTCGGCGATAAAACGGGGGTAAGCCCCAGCACCAAGCGTTGGGAGCAATTCGATGAACGAGGCGTTGGCATCCGCGCCTTCGGGCAGGCTGCGCATCATGGCCGCATAGCTCCGGACGGTCCCTTGCAGCATCAGCGCTGCGCTCAACCGCTCGCTCTCCGCCAGAGGGGAGTCAGCGAGGCTCTCGAGGAGCGATTCGATCCATTCGAGGTTGTTGGGCGTGCGGGGCATGCCCGTGATGACGACGTCGCTCAGCCAGGGGTGCCCCGCATAGACGTCCATCAGAGCGAGTGCCCAGGACCTGGCATTGTCGCTCCATCCACTGGATGGCGCGTTCGCGGGCGGACGCCCGACCGCAGCGTCGATCATCAGCTCGATGAGAGTCTCCTTTGAATCCACGTACCGGTAGAGCGCGGTCGTCGCGAGCCCCAGGGGTTTGGCGAGAGCCGCCATGGAAAGTCCCCCCAAGCCCTCATCATCGGCGAGCCGGATTGCGGCGGCGAGAATACGTTCGGTGCTCTGCTTGGGTTTCGGACCTCGGTTCGTGGTCTCGCCCAATCCCCAGGCGAGCCGCACCACCTGGGGCAGCTCCGCGGGCTGGAGGGGTCCGGGCCCGGTTACCTGCTCTTGTTGACTGCGCATATGGTTCACAGTAACATTCACTTACTGCGAACCATATACACAGTAAGCCGTTCACAATTTATTCACGAACAGGAGATCTTGGATGAACAGGCAATCCCTTGCCATGGCGGCGCTGCTCTGTGCGTCATTTATGGACGTCATGGACACGATGATCACCAACGTTGCGCTGCCCTCAATTCAGGGCGATCTAGGGGCCAGCCCGGTCGAGCTTGAGTGGACGATTGCCGGATACATGATTGCGTTCGCGACGACCCTGCTCCTGGGCGGCCGTCTCGGTGACAGGTTCGAGCGACGGACCCTGTTCGCGCTGAGCCTCCTGGGATTCCTGCTCGGATCACTCGGGGCGGCCCTCGCCTGGAACGGTGCGTCCCTCGTGGGGTTCCGCATTGTGCAGGGCGCTATGGCCGGGCTGATGATCCCCCAGGTGCTCGCCTATGTGCAGGTGCTCTACCCGCCGGAGAAGCGCGCGCCTCTGTACGCGGCTATCGGCTCGATGAGCGTCCTTGGCACCGTCGTCGGCCAACTCCTGGGCGGCTGGCTGGTCACGGTCGACGCCTTCGGCATGGGCTGGCGGAGCATTTTCGTGATCAACGTCCCCATTGGGCTCATCGCGTTGGTCGTCGCGGTAGGCTGCCTCCCGCGGGCGGTGTCCGCGCAGCGGCAAGGTCTGGATGTCGCCGGTGCCGCGCTCTCCGGCGGGGCCATTTTCCTGTTCGTTTTCGCGCTGACCACCGGCCACCTGAACCGGTGGCAGTGGTGGATCTGGGCGCTGATGGCAGTGGCGGTCGTGATGTTTGTGGCCTTCGCACGGCTCGAACGCCGGCTGACGGAATCGGGCGGGGTGCCGCTGGTGTCGTCCGAACTGTTCCAGGTGAGGTCGTTCTCGGGCTCGGCTCTCGTACAGTTGCTTTTCGCGTTCGGCTCGGGCAGCTACGCGATGGTGCTCGGCTTCTATCTCCAGCAGATCATCGGGCTCAGCCCGCTGGCATTCGGCCTGATCCTGTTGCCGATCAGCCTGGGCGCGATGGCCGGATCGGGGATCGCGGTGCCCTTGAGCAAGCGCCATGGAGTCGGGCTGGTCCTCATCGGAGGTCTCCTGCAGTCAACTGCGTTCGCGTGGTTGCGCCTTGTTATCGAAGCCGGCTCGCCGTTCAATCCGTGGGCACTTGTGCCGCCGATGGCCGCAGCCGGCGTCGGCCTCATCTTCGTGGCAATGCCGCTCGTCGACATCGCACTGCGGGAAGTGGCTCCAGACCTGGCAGGTACGGCGTCGGGGGTGCTCAATACCGTTCAACAAACGGGCTCCGCGCTGGGCATTGCCGCGGCCGGAGGGCTCTACTTCGCGATTCAAGAGTCTTCCGGTGCACTGGCCGCCGAGCTCGCATCGCTATGGGTGCCCGTGGCCTCCTTTGCGCTCATAACCGTTGCCGCACTCTTCGCACTCGGACAGCCTGGCAGACGCCGGACGCATCAAGGGAAGGACATGCCCGGATCCCCGGGCAGCGTGTTCGCCGGCGAACGCAGTGACGATGCTACCGCCCACCTCCGGGGCATGCGGGAACGCCGTTAAAGCCAGCAGCCGCCCCTGACACCTCACCCCGCTGGCCCCGCCTGGAGCCGGGCAGACGCGTTGGGGACTCCATTATTCGGAGCCGTAGGTTCTCCTCGACCGCAATCAGCAAGCACTTACGACATCGGCCTTGAGCATTAACGAGGGGCGCCGGCTGGTCCGGGGACCGGCGACTTCTCGTCCGGGCCATGATTGGTGTCCTGCCGGCGGGTGGAGCGGACTCCGAGGAGATTCGCTGCCGCCGGCTCCATCAACACCTGCAGATTGCATATGAGGTTGTCGGCCGTATAGAAGTCTGTGTCGTACGGGAGTCCCTTCACCGAACACTTCATCGAACAGGTCTGATGGGACGTCGTGCAGACCTCCACCGCAACGCCCCCCGTGTCAGTTTCAGAAGTCGTCAGCACGACTCTGGCCGTCGGGTGAGAGTCAATCCATTCACAACAGCACCGAACACTCCACCCCATTGCGCAGCAGTTAGTTCAGACTCAATGCCGATAACGGCGCATATGACGCAGCATCTGTCCCAGTGTCACCACCGTCAAGCTCCCCGAGGCCTGCGCGTGCCGAACCTCTACCAGAGCCGGGACTGGGGCGGTGAAAGAACCCTGAAGAGTGTCACTGTTGGGTTCGGGACCCCGACTGGCTTGTGGCGTAGATTGAAGATTGCAATTGTTTTAGCGCGCGGCTGGGACCCTGGAACTTGCAACGAACACCTAGAGACGTTGTTCACCCGCCAATGAATAGAAGGAAATAAATTTGGCTCAGAAAGTCGTAGTTCGACTAATCGATGACCTGGATGGCTCTGAAGCGGATACCACGGTCAACTTTTCTTTGGACGGGGTCGCGTATGAAATTGACCTCACCGACGGAAACGCCCGCCAGATTCGCGAGAGCCTGAAGAAGTACATTGGCGGTGCCCGCAAAACCGGAAAGACCGGCAGAATCCGCCAGCCCCAAGTTACTAATGCCGGACCCGCACCCAAGGACGTACGCGACTGGGCAGCCGCGAACGGTATTGCCGTAAACGCCCGCGGGCGGCTCAGCTCCGACGTCGTGGAGAAATATCTGGCAGCTCACTGAAATCGGACCAGCAACAGCCCCTGCGGATATTCGCCGGGGCTGTTCTAATGCTCCGGAAGATGCCACCGAGCACTTCAGCCAGTGCAGTCCACGAATATGGCGCAATGGCGGACCCGGTTAGCGGGCTCGCTGATCATACTGCCACCGCGGACCTCACCCTCCCCCGGCACGCAAACAGGTAAGGGGACAGCCTGGGCACCAGTTCCGCTCTGGGTGGGTTTGGCTTGTCCAGGATGATGGGTTCTGCTCCTGCTCGACATCCAGCACGACTTTCCCGCCGTCCTTGACGGCATCGAAGGCGCCGACGGTGGTGGCACCGAAGCCGGCGAAATCGACGGACGACATCCAGATCTTCGCCCTTCTGCCCTCGGAAGTGGAATAGCCGCGGAGTGCCATTCGTTTTACCGGAGTCAGTCAAACCTCGAGAAAAGAGAACAAGCCAAGTGGCAACCGATTACGACGAGCTTCGTTCCGACGTCAAGGAATCCCAGCAGACCTCTCTGCAGGCGCTGAAGTCCGCAAGCGCACCGGATGCCCGCAGCGTCGTCTTGGAGCTGGATGAGGCCGACGGGCTGGACGGAGCCGGTGTTCCCGGCGGCGAGTTCATCGTCGAGGAGCTGACCGTGCAGGTCATCCCGCAGGCCGACGACGAATTCACCTGCCAGTCGTGTTTTATGGTCCGCCACCGGTCTCAGATTGCCCGGCAGAAGGCCAGCCACGCATACTGCACCGACTGCGACGGCTAAACGGCCGTTCTCACTGTTGAGCGGGGTCCGAACTTCTGCTAAGTATCCGGCTTTTGCCTTAGTGGCGGGCCATGCTCTCCACGGCGCCGTGTGGGCCGGCGCCGGCCAGAGCCAGTAACCGTCCGATGCCGGTGCCGGCGGCCTCATTGATGATCCCCGGCAGCAGGATCTGCCACATGTGCCTGATCCTTTCCATCACATCGGCCCTGTCCGTCATCACCGCAGATACAAGCTGGACTCCGGTGAAGCATGCCACCACCAGGCGCGCCAAGGCATCGGGGTCGGTCCCGGGCCGGAGCTGGCCCATGGCTGCTGCCTTCGCCGACAGGGATTCCAGAACCTTGATCCAGTCGCTGTAGGGTTCATCGACCCGGTGGCCGAACGCGGAAGCCTCGAAGGTGAGCCGGATCCCGCCCCTGACCATCGGGTCACCGGCCAGGCGCCGACCGAACTCCCGGCACATGATGATCATCGCATCCAGTGGCGGGTGGCCCTGCTGCAGGACAGCGAGGGCGTCCTCGGTAACTATCCGGTGCTGGGCAGCCATGACCGCTGCCGCCAGCTCTTCCTTCGACCGAAACCGGCCCTCGATATCCATCACTGACGCCCCGGCCCGCCGGGCAATGTCCTTCAGATCCGTGCGGGTATATCCGCGCTCCCCGAAAACCTCTGCCGCAGCGCCGATGAGCGACGCCCGCAGGACTTGTTCGCTTTCCTGAACCGACAAGACTCCACCATCCCTCTGCACGATCATCCGGTCTCCTGTTCCGGCCCCGCCCCCAGAGTGGCCGGCGCACGGGCATGATTCCTTTTCCGTCCGCGCAGCAGCCTGCTGCGCCATTCAACCTCAATAACTCCATGGCCGGCCCTTGCATCGTCTCTAGGACAGGCGCCGGATGCATCCCGGGCGGTACTGGACATAGATCGGCAGGGCCAGCTGGACGTGGACCGCCCCGATCGGCTCGTCCAGCAAGTCGTTAATCGAGGTCTGCCCTTCCAGCTCCACGAAGCTACTCTTCTCCATGAACCGACCCTATGTGTGGATGGAGCACCCGAATCCAAGACACGCAATGCTCCCCCTGAATCCAGAGAAAGGTGACGGCGTCTGCCTGAAGCGTAAACAGCTGGGGCCCCTGACATGGCGAACGCCCCGTACCTGCAGTCCACATTTCACAGGCATAATGCCAATAAACGAAAGGTGAGACCATGGCGGCAGTCGTAACCCCAGGGCGACCTACTGCTGGACCAATCGCGGCGACGGTTGTGATTTTGGCTTCGTTGCTCCTCTTTTTCGTCACCGACAACGCGCTTGTGGTTGTCGCCGTAGCTGGTGCCGTGGTGTTCTCACTGTTCGGACTACAGATGTCCAAGTGGTACTGGATCCCGTCTAGCCTCGGCGCATTGCTGCTGCTCTGGCTGCTTGCGCTCATGATTCCCATGCGGACTGGAGGCTAAATGGTCGAGGTTGGGAACCCCAAACAGTGTTCCCAACCTACGTCTCTGCCTCCGCGAAGGCCGATAGCCGACAATCTCTCAATCGATGCGTAAGGCCATAGGGACATCGCCTCTCGATAGAGAGCAGGTACATCCATGGGGCACACCAGCGAGCCACCAAGGCTGAACCACTCATCCGGGCATCGGCATGTTCGAGCGCTTCCGCACCAGGTGAGCGATTCTCGCAGCTAATGCGAACGTCAGCTCTGAACGGCGCGAACAAATCCCGCGCCTCCAAACACCGATAATGGCGCATAGGCGCATTAGTCCAACGGACTACTCAAGGCCGGGCTAGGGCAAGGGAATGGCGGCCCACCCGATCCTTGGATGCCAAGCCAGCCGCCCGGGATTTTGCTGGCGCGCAGGGCGGGTCGTTGCGGGCCGGGGCGCACAGTGATCACTATCCGGCGAGGGCCTCTTCCAGTCCGTTCAGGATCAGGTCGAGTCCGTACTCGAATTCCTCCCGGTAGTCGTAGCCGGGCTTCATGACATGGTCCGTAACGAACTCTGCCAGGTTGGGGTAGTCGTTCGCCGGCCACGGCTCGAACATGTCCTGGGCCATCGCCGCCATCTCGTCCGTGGTGTCGAACGGGATACTCATCCTCGTCAGGGCGAAGCCGTAAATGTACCCGTCTAGTACTGAGTAGGCGTGGGCCACCATCTCGACGTCGAAACCGGCCGAGCGCAGCTTGCCGATGACCGCGTCATGATGGCGCAGGTTGGCCGGTCCGGGACGTCTGCGGGACTCCATCAGGCCGATCGCCCAGCGGTGGCGCGCGAGGAGATCGCGAAGCGACAGCGCCCGGTCCCGCATGGCGGTCTTCCAGTGCGCACTGCCCAGGGGAAGAGCGATTTCGCCGAACAGAACATCGATCATCGCATCAATGAGGTCGTCCCTGTTTGAGACGTGGCGGTACAGGGACATGGGGGCAGCCTGCAGCATCTCGGCGACCTTCCGCATGGTCAACCCGTCCAGCCCGGCTGAGTCAGCATGCTGAATCGCCGCTTGCACTACACGCTGCCGGCTCAGGGCCGGGCGCGGATCCTCGTCCTTCATCGCCGTGGTGGACATTTGGCAATCCCCTGTTCTCTCGACACTCAAAGCTACCCTCAACCCGCCTGTGTACATTGTACGCGCCAAGAGATACGCTGTACGCACTGCGGGGCGGCGGCCACGCTCGTCACTCGAAAGGAACGTCATGAAACCAGCAAACGGAGTATTTTCCGAGCAGCCTTCCGGGGTCGCGCCGGCCTCACCTAAGCGGCTGGCACGGATCGCGGGTATCTTCTACCTCGTCGTCGGCATCACGGGAGGCTTCTCTGAGGGCTTTGTCGATCCCTTCCTGCATGTTGCCGGCGACGCGGACGCCACATCCGCCAAAGTAGCCGCCAACGAGTCGCTCATGCGCGTCGGCGTCCTCGCCCACCTTACGGATGCTGTGTTCTTCCTGCTCACCGCTGTGACGCTCTACGTGCTGCTCAAGCACGTTGGCAAGCACGCGGCCCGCCTCATGGTGGTACCGGTTTTTATCGCTGCCGGCATCATCTCCATCAGCGCCGTCTTCACATTCGCGGCGATGCTGGTCGCGACGGACGGTTCCTACGCGACGGCGTTCGGGCCCGCTGGCTCCAGCACGCTGGTGCTGCTCCTGCTCGAAATCCAGCACTTCACCGTGCTGGCCGCCCAGGTCTTCTTCGGCCTGTGGCTTGCCCCGTTGGGGTATCTCGCGTTCAAGTCCGGGCTGTTCCCCAAGGCTCTGGGCATCATGCTGATCCTGGCCACGGTCAGCTACCTGGTCGACGTCGTCGTGGCGTTCCTGCTCCCCGGACTCGCGGTTCAGATCCACGTCTATCTGGGTATTGTGCCGGCGATCGCAGAGATTTGGATGGTCCTGTACCTGCTCATCGTGGGCGTACGCTCTCCGCATCGCACAGATCGGGCGTCTACCGTGGAAGCGCTGCCGTCCCCATCCCGAGTCGAAACGCCGTGACCTGGCCGCCGATCGGATCATAGCCTCACCGGCGCTCGCGAGGACATGTCCGTGGGCAAGGGATAAACGGCGACGACGCCGAATGGTTTCCCGCCGAACCCACACCGGGCCGGGCTGGCGCCGTGACCGCAGGCGGAGTGAGCAAGAGAGCCAGCATGTTGGCGCCACCGCTTAGCTGCGCTTTACGGCGTTCCCAGGCTTCGAATCCGCCGCCGGCGTCCCACCGGTCGCTGCCATGCGCCGTCGCCGTCCGGGCATCGTGAGCACCGCCAGGCTGGCGATCACCAGAAGGATCCCGCTCCAGCCCTGCAGCGGCAGCCGTTCGCCCACCACCAACACGGCCAGCACCGCAGCCACCACCGGCTCCGCCAGGGACAGCGTGGTGGCGGTGCTTGCGCGCACCCGCGCCAAGCCGAGCCCAAACAGCACGTAGCCGGCGAACATCGGCACCAGGGCCATGTAAGCTCCCACGGCGGCGTTACCCCAGGATGCCAGCAGCGGCGCCCCCGTGGCCAGCAGTACCGGCATCAGCAGTAACCCGCCGGCGCCGAACATCGCTCCCATGGCGGCACGGGCCGGCACGCCGCCGCCGATGATCCGGTGGGCGGCCCAGGAATAGAGGGCATATGTCAATCCCGCCAGCAGGCCCAAGCCGATCCCGGCCAAGGTGCCGCCGCCTGCTGCGCCCCCGGAAGCTCCGGCGGAATGGCCGCCGCCTTGCGCCGCAGCGAAGCACAGCAGCGCGGTCCCGGACAGCCCCAGCAGGGCGGCGCCGCCCCAGCGCACGCTCAACCGATGCCGGTCGAAGGCCCGCTCGATCAGCGCGGAAGCCAGCGGGGCCGAACCGATGCTCACCACCGTGCCCACGGCAACACCGGCCAGATGCATCGAGCTGTAGAAGGCCAGCGGGTACACAGCGACCGCAAGGGCACCAAGCAGCACCAGTTTCCACTGACCCTGCAGTTGAAGACGGGCGCGGCCCATCGGCCGCAGCGCGGTCAGCGCCTGGAGCAGCCCGCCCACACCCATCGCCACGGCGCCAATGGCGAGCGGACCGGCGTCGGGCGCGAACGTGGCCGCCGTTCCGGTGGTTCCCCACAGCACCGAAGCCGCCAGCACCAGGAGCGCGCCGGAAACCGCACCGGGATGCACCGGCGCCTGCCGGGGCTGCTGCTGTCGATCCATAGCTCCTCGCCGTTACTCCACTAGGGCCAGCCTATCTGCGGCACCTCCCACCGTCTCGACCAGCGGCCGCTTGCCGGGTAAGTTACCCACGGGTAACATGTGGTTGGTACTGTGTCCCGCATCTCATGGAGGTTCCAGTGAGCCCTACGTCCGCGCCCCGCGCCCTGCGTGATGTCGTCTTCGTCGACGGCGTGCGCACTCCGTTCGGCAAAGCGGGTGAGAAGGGCATCCACGCCGGCACCCGGGCCGACGACCTGGTGGTCAAATGCGTCCGTGAACTGCTGCGCCGCAACCCGTCGCTGCCGCCCGAGCGGATCGACGACGTAGCCATCGCCGCTACCACGCAGACCGGCGACCAAGGCCTGACCATCGGCCGCACGGCGGCGCTGCTTGCCGGACTGCCCCGATCGGTGCCCGGTTTCGCGATCGACCGAATGTGCGCCGGCGCCATGACTGCGGTGACGACGACGGCCGGCGGCATCGCCTTCGGCGCGTACGACGTGGTGGTGGCCGGCGGCGTGGAGCATATGGGGAACCACCCGATGGGCCAGGGCGCGGACCCGAACCCGCGGTTTGCCAGCGAGCGCCTGGTGGACCCCGCCGCACTGAACATGGGCAACACTGCGGAGAACCTGCACGACCGCTTTCCCGCCATCACCAAGGAACGCGCCGATGCCTACGCCGCGGCCAGCCAGGCCAAGCTCGCGGCGGCCTACCAGGACGGCAAGATCCAGCCCGATCTGGTGCCGGTCACCGGCCGAAAGCCCGGCGAGGGATGGTCGCTGCACAGCGCCGACGAGCCGCCGCGTCCGGGCACCACCCGCGAGGACCTGGCCGGGCTGCGCACCCCGTTCCGCGCACACGGCCGCGTCACCGCCGGCAATGCCGCCGGCCTGAACGACGGCGCCACGGCCTCGCTGCTGGCATCCGCGGAAGCCGCCGCGGAGCTGGGCCTGCCGGTGAAGATGCGCCTGGTCTCCTACGCCTTCGCCGGAGTGGAACCCGAGGTGATGGGCATCGGCCCGGTCCCCGCCACGGAGAAGGCCCTGAAGATGGCCGGCCTGGACATCGCGGACATCGGGCTGTTCGAGATCAACGAGGCCTTCGCGGTGCAGGTCCTCTCCTTCTTGGACCACTACGGCATTGCCGACGACGATCCCCGCGTCAACCGCTATGGCGGGGCCATCGCCGTCGGGCATCCGTTGGCCGCCTCCGGCGTGCGGCTGATGACCCAGTTGGCGCGCCAGTTCGAAGACGACCCGACGGTCCGGTATGGGCTGACCACCATGTGCATCGGGCTGGGCATGGGCGGGACCGTGATCTGGGAGAACCCGCGCCACGCAGACTACTCGGGCCGGAGCCCCCAGAGGGTTGCCGCGACCGCCGCCGCAACCGCCGCCGCATCCGCAGGAGAGGACCACGCATGACCGCCGCCGACTTCACCGCCTTGGCCGCCAAGTTCCCGGACGAGACCGTCACCCACTCCTATGTCCGGGACGTGGAGTTGCCCGGGGCCGGGACCTTGGCCCTGCTGACCCTGGACAACGATCTGGACCACCGCAAGCCCACCACGCTCGGGCCGAACACCCTGGTGGAACTGGGCACCGCGCTGGAGGGGCTCAAGGCCAGGGCCGCGGCCGGCGGGATCTCCGCCGTCGCCGTCACCGGCAAGCCCTACTACCTGGTGGCGGGCGCAGATCTGGGCAGCGTGGGAAAGCTCACCGACCCCGAGGACGGGCGGGCCATGGCCCGGCTGGGCCATGACGCCTACGCCACGCTGGCATCGATGGGCGTGCCGACCTTCGCCTTCATCAACGGCGCGGCCATGGGCGGCGGGCTGGAGATAGCGCTGGCCGCCGACTACCGCACGGTCTCCGCCGGCGCCAACGGGATTGCGCTGCCGGAAGCCTTCCTGGGCCTGATCCCCGGCTGGGGCGGTGTCTACCGCCTGCCGCGGCTGATCGGCCCGGCCAACGCGGTCAAGGTGATGATCGAGAACCCGCTGAGCAACAACAAGATGCTCAACGGCCCGGCCGCCCACCAGCTGGGCATCGCCGACGCGCTGTTCGAACCGGCGGACTTCCTGGAACAGTCGCTGGCCTGGGCCGCCCGGATCCTGACCGACGACGACGCCCGCCGGCAGGTGGCCGGACGCCGCGCAGACAAATCAGCGGCCACCGAGGCCGACTGGGACCAGGCCATCGCCGCCGGGCGCAGGTTTGTGGAGGCCAAGACCGCCAACGCCGCGCCCGCACCGGCCAAGGTGCTGGACGTGATGCAAGCCGGCCGCGGAAAGAGCCAGCAGCAATCCGCCGACCAGGAGGTCGAAGCGCTGGCGGAGCTGATGCAGACACCGCATTTCCGGGACACCGTGTACGCGTTCCTGGAGCTGGTGCAGAAACGGTCCAAGCGGCCCGCCGGCGCGCCGGACCCGCAGCTGGCCCGCCCGGTTACCAAGGTGGGCGTGGTCGGCGCCGGCCTGATGGCCAGCCAGCTGGCCCTGCTGTTCGCCCGCCAGCTGAAGGTACCGGTGGTCATGACCGACATCGACCAGGCCCGGGTGGACAAGGGCGTGGGCTACGTCCATGCCGAAGTGGACAAACTGCTGGCCAAAAAGCGCATCTCCGCCGATGCGGCCAACCGCACCAAGGCCCTGGTCACCGGCTCGGCCGCCAAGGCAGCCTTCGCGGACGCCGACTTCGTGATCGAGGCGGTGTTCGAGGAACTGTCAGTCAAGAAGCAGGTCTTCGCCGAAGTGGAGGCGGTGGTCTCCGAGAACTGCATCCTGGCCACCAACACCTCCTCGCTCTCCGTCACCGAGATGGCAGCGGACCTGCTGCACCCGGAACGAGTGGTCGGCTTCCACTTCTTCAACCCCGTCGCCGTCATGCCGCTGCTGGAAATCGTGCGCGCTCCAAAGACCAGCGACGAAGTCCTCTCCACCGCGTTCGTGCTGGGCAAGGCACTCAAGAAGACCACCGTGCTGGTCCAGGATGCCGCCGCCTTTGTGGTGAACCGCGTCCTGCTGCGGCTGATGGGCGAGGTGGCGAATGCGTTCGACGAAGGCACCCCCGCCGACGTGGCCGACAACGCGCTGAAGCCGATGGGCCTGCCGATGACGCCGTTCACCCTGCTGGCCATGGTCGGCATCCCGGTGGCCCAGCATGTCACCGAGTCCCTGCATGCCGCGTTCGGTGAGCGGTTCCGGGTCTCCGCCAACCAACAGCGGCTCATCGACAACGGCATCACGTCCCTGTGGGTGGCGGACGATGCCGGCCGGCAGGTGATCCCCGAGGCCACGCTGGCGCTGCTGGACTTCGGCGACTCCCCCAGCACCTCCGAGCAACTGCTCCGCCGCACCCAGGACGCACTGGCCGAGGAAATCGGGCTGATGCTGGACGAAGGCGTGGTCGCCGCGCCCCAGGACATAGACCTGTGCATGATCATGGGCGCCGGCTGGCCGCTGCATCTGGGCGGCATTACCCCCTACCTGGACCGGGTGGGAGCCTCCGAACGGGTCCTCGGCCGGAAGTTCCACCCTGCTGGGTAAGACAAACCGGTGATACGAGCCGGCGGGACGGGCCGCCGTGCGCCGCCGTCGTCGTTGTTCTGACAGAGGACGACGACGGCGCGCAGCCGGGTGACGGTACGCCTCGCCGCCGGCGGATAGCCAGCGGCGACGTGTACCGTTTGGGTCAGGAGCGGGCCGGGCGCTGGATGGCCATGGCGCATCCCATCGAGACCAGTACGGCGATGACTGCCAGCAGCAGCATGCCGCCGAAGCCGCCGCCGGAGGACTCGATCAGCATGCCGCTGACCACCGGCCCGATGGCGAAGCCTGACCCGATCATCAGGTTGGTCGAGTTCATCACGTGACTGCCGCCGATGTCAGACAGGGACGCGAGCAGGTACGGAAGGATGAAGGTCCACGCGAACTTGAAGACCAGGGCGGCGAGCGCGAACCGGATGAGTCCCGGAGCGCCGAACAGCAGCGCCACGCTGCCGCCCAGCCCCAAGTAACCGATCAGCAGGAACCATTTGCGCTTCGGGCTGTCCCCCAGGAAGGTCGCCACCAGCGGCGCCGCTATGCCCGGAATCGTGGCAATGGCCAGCACCAGGCTGGACGTCGAGAGATCGATGCCGGCGCCGCCCGAAATCTGCGCCATGAAGGACCACACACCGCTGAGGCCGATGTAGAAAGACAGCACGGCGGCCAGCCCGATCACGAATTTCACCTTTGAGCCTGCACGTGCGGGACTCTTCTCCGCAGCCGCGATGTCCGCTGCGGCCGGGACATTCGCTTCCGCTGGGGCACGGCGCAGCATGTCGCCGTCGATCATCCGCACCACGGGCAGGCAGCATGCCGTCAGGGCGGCCATCGTCCAGTAGATGGCGGAAACGTCTGCGTCGGCATACAAAACCGGGAACGCGAACAAAATGACCGCGCCCATCAGCAGTTGGAACATCACAAAGACGCCGAAACCCCGGCTGGGGTTGGCCGTCTTCCCGCTGAGGGTCAGGATGATGACGGTAATGGATCCGGCCGCCAGCGACGTAATCACGCGGGCGACTACCAAGAGCGCGAAACTGTCCAGGAAGCCGGACGCAAGGTTGCCCGCAATGGCGATGGCGGCGCAAACGTAGGTGACGGTCCTCAGGTTCAGCCGGTTCAGCCACAGGTAGGCCGGCACCGTGGCGAGGCTGAAGGCGCCCAGCTCAAGCGAGAACAGCATGCCGAGCTCAGTGGGCATCAGGCCGAACTGCGCTATCAGCTTGCCCGCGATCACCGGGGCGATCAGCAGCACCATGTACAACACGGCGCTGAATACGGCGATGTAGGTGTAGATCCCGCGGTCGGTGCCAGCGGCAGGGCGCGCGGAAGTCAGGGTAACGGACATCAGTGTCCTTTCGGATTGATTGAAAGAGCTGGTGGCTCCGGCCGGCAGGCCAAGCCGAAGCCACCAGGGTGACTCGTGCGGTATAGCGGAACCCTGGGGTCAGGTGTTGGCCTCTTCCGCTTCCGTCGGAGCGGATTCAGGTGCAGCGGCGTCGTAGACCTTGCGTCCGGCAAACCAGGTCTGCCGTGCGCTGATGTAGCGCACTTCATCCACGGGTACGTCATGGGGGTTGTTCGACAGCACGATGAAATCGGCGGACTTCCCCGGCACCAGCGAGCCGGTGACATCATCAAGGCCCATCGCCTCGGCGCTGGCCGTGGTGTAGATGCGGACGGCCTCATCCAAGGTGATGGCTTGCTCTTTCCACAGCGTCCCCGGAAATTGGCCGGTAGGGTCCTGCCGGGTCACCAGACCGTAAATCCCTTCCCACGCGTTCGGCGAGACGCTGACCGGCCAGTCCGACCCGCCGGCGATCCGGGCACCCGCGTCGAGCAGGCTTCTATTCGGCTGCATCTTCGACGCGCGCTCCGCGGGCAGCACCTCAGCGATCGCCTCTGAGATCACCCCGGGGAACCACAGCGATGGCGAGATGTCGGCGGTAACGTCCAGTTGCGCAAAGCGGCCGATATCGTCCGGATGCACGAATTGTCCGTGGGCGATGTGGTATTTCGGCTCGGTGTAGCCCGCGGCCCGCACCTTTTCCACGGTGTCCAGGACCAGCCGGACCGAGGCGTCGCCGGTGCAGTGGATTTTGGCCGATATTCCCCGGGCGGCCGTGCTCATCAGCCATTCCTCCAACTCCGCCGGATCCATCGTGGTCCCGCCGCAGTGGCACTCCGGAAAACCAGCCACCGGCAGATAAGGCTCGATGAAGGCTGCCGTGCCGGCGGGCGGAACGCCGTCGAGGAAGATCTTGATGAAATCGGGCCGGTGATGGCGCGAACGCGTCTCTTCACGGTGGGCAATGATTCCTTCGCCCAAGGGCTGGGTGCCGAAAATGAAATCGTTGGCTTGCATGGAGGACACCACCCAGGCGTGCAACTCGCCGTCGTCATCAAGTTGTTTGAGGGCACGCATGAGCGGGAGGGACGCAGCTGCGTCTTGGAACCCCGTGACCCCGTAGGAATGCAGGATCTCAATGCCGCGCGCAGCCGCCTGGGCCAACTGCCCTGTGCTCACCGGCTGCAGGCTGGCCAGTGTCTGCTCCACGATCACGCCACCGGCCTCGATCAATACCCCGGTGGCCGCCCCGGACCCATCGCGCAAAATCTGCCCGCCGGCGGGATCGGGCGTGGCCGCCCCGATGCCGGCCAGCTCCAGGGCCCGAGAATTTGCCCACCGGTTGTGCTTCGAGTCGTCCTTGAGCAGGGCAGGACGGCCTCCCGTTGCCGCATCCAGCCGTGCCAGCGCGTGCGCCGAGTTCATTTCGTTCATCAAGCCGGATCCCCAGCTACCACCGACAACCCACTCGTCCGGTTCGAGTCCGGCAGCGTAGGAGGCAATCGCTGCCAGGAAGCCGTCCAGGTCAAGCGTGGGAGGCGCGTCCAATTCAAACAGATCCATCTGACCGGCGATCATATGGTGGTTATGGACGTCCATCAGGCCCGGCATCACGAAGGCGCCGTCCAGATCGACGGTGAGGGTCTCCGGCCCGCGCAGTTCCTCGGCCCGCTCACCTATCGCCTGGATGAGCCCGCCCCGGACCGCCATGGCCGTGGTGCGGGGCGATTCCGGATCGAGGGTCTCGATCATGCCGTTGAACAGCACCACATCAGCAAACTCTTCGGGCACGTACTGCTCCTCGTTGTTGAATCGTTTAGTTGGTCGAGCTTCAGAGTATGTGTGACCGGGGCCATTCGACTTGACTCTCAGAGCATGACGTTTGATTTCTACGGCAGGAGAATTACGGGCCTGCGGCTTCCTCGATCAATTGTCGTCGTCCTCTCGTTGACTTGGACGGTTCTACAGTTGCTCATCGCCGTCAGGAATCTGAGCTCGGGACATGTTTGGGAATGAGGCGATGACCTATTCCGCACCTATTCCGCACAGCAGTGATCCTAGGGTTGGCGATCATAGGGTTTCGCCGCCGCTCCCCGCTGCTCGTCGCGGCCGCGCCACCTGGCTGCCATGGGCGAGGGCTGCAAGCCATGAGCGGAGAGGACGGCTTCAACTGTCAGTAGATTCTTAATCGCTTCGCGAAAATGTGGAAAGCCTCCTCTTAGGAGAGCAGCTCGAGCTCCCAGTCCTTAACGTCGGCCACCGGCGCGAACAGTCGCGCGTCGATCTCGTCGAGGGGCAGGCCGTTGCGGACGCGGTCGGGCCAGTCCCTGTTGCCCAGGGCCGCCTTGCCCAGCGCGACGACGTCGGCCGCGCCGTCGGCCAGCATGGACACGGCCGTCTCCGGGTCGTCCAGGTGGCCGTTGGTGATCACCGGTAGCCCGGAGTGCTGTTTGGCCAGGGCAGCCAGGGAGGGGCCCTTGTCGCCGAAGGCCGGGGCGTAGGCCTTGTACTCCGTCGTATGGATGAAGTCGATGCCCGTGGCGGCCAGGGTGGAGAAGATGACGGCTGCCTCCTCGGCGCCGCCGGCCCACCGGTGGTCGTGGTCGCTGACCTTCGACTGCGAGATGCGGATGCCCACGGTCGTCTCCGGACCCACGGCTTCGCGCACGGCCCGGGCGATCTCCGCGGCGAAACGCACCCGGTTCTCGGGGGACCCGCCGTACTCGTCGGTGCGCAGATTGAGATAGTCGGTCAGGAACTGGTCTAGCAGGTAGCCGTTGGCACCGTGGATTTCAACGCCGTCGAACCCGGCCTCCGTTGCGCGCAGCGCGGCGGCCACGAAGCCCTGCCGGACCTCCTCCATCTGCTCCCGGGTGATCTCCGCGGGCACCCGGTAGGGGCCCTCACCGCGGTAGAAGCCCAACTGCTCACCCTTGGGGGCGACCGCCGAGGGGCCGATCGTGGAATCCACGAAGCGGCTGCCCTGGGCCTGGGAGCCGGCGTGCATGAGCTGTGCGAAGATCGTGGACCCGGCCGCGTGGACAGCGTCTACGACCGTCGCCCACGACCGAGCCTGCGCGGCGGTGGCCAGACCGGGCTGGTACAGATAGCCCTGGCTGTACGCGGTGTCAGGGTAGATCCCCTCGGTGATCAGCAGCCCGAATCCGCCTCGCGCGAAGGCCTCGTAGTAGGAGACCATCTTCTCCGTCACCAGCCCGTCCTCGGCGGCGCTGATGCGGGTCATGGGGGCCAGCGCAACACGGTTCGGCAGCGGCGTGGAACCGATCTGCAGGGGTGACCAGAGCGGGGTGAGGTTAGTCATGATGATCTCCTTGCATTTTTCCAGGGTCGGGGTCCACCTGTAGTGACAGGTTTACACCGACTCGAATGAGCCGGCAAAAGTCAGTAAATCTGCGCCCTGTTCCTGCACTGGGCCTGCTCATGGTTGCCGGAGACTGAAGCAGTACCTCGGCCTTAGCTTCCCATGGCGAATAGGCGATGCCCCCGTACTTGTCCCCTCAGCCGGTCCCTCCAAGCAAGGGGCGATGACGCCGCTGCCCCATCCTTCAGCGTGCTGGCGTTCCATACCGGTCGGATTCCGGACCGGCAATGAACTTTCCTGCCGCCGTGGGCGTCTTTATGTACGACGGCGGGGTACGCCCGGATCGGGACGCCACAACAGTCTCCCCTTGCCACTGGCGAAATCCGGTCCACGGACCATCCCGCCGTCATCAGCATCCCGCAAGCTTCGTTTGGGAAGGTCAGCCCATGAGTCTCGATGCCGGTCCAACCAGACGCTCGCTGCTGGGTGTTTCCGCGGCGGCCTGCTCTGCCTGTGTCCTGGCAGCCTGTGCCCCATCGACAGGCGGCAGCGGCCAATCATCGGCGGGCGGCAGCAGCCCGTCGGCAGGGTCTCCGGCGCCGGTGGCTTCCGGTGGCACGCCGGTCCAGGTCCTGAAGCTCGCAGATATCGCCGTCGGGGACAGCGCGAGCGGCGAGGCCAACGGTCAAAAGGTTCTGGTCTACCGGCCGGCTGAGAAAACCGTGGAGGCCTACAGCGCCATTTGCACGCACCAGGGCTGCACGGTGGCGCCGGCGGGCGCCGAATTCCATTGCCCCTGCCATGGCTCTGTTTACAGTGCCCAGGATGGCACGGTGCTGGATGGACCAGCGCCGAAACCGCTACCACGCTTTGCCGCCGCCATCGAGGGCGATTGGATCACCGTCACCGTGTGAATGGTGCGCTGTTCCGCCGGTTCCTGCGGTTCGGTTAGAAAGATCCAAGGAACGTCAGGAACAATAACGGACATGACTTCCTCCCTGCCTTCACGCCGAGCCATACTGACCGCCACTACTGCCGCCGGTTCCGTGGGCGCGCTGACAGCCTGCTCTCCTTTTCAGGACTTCACCGGCGCGCAGGGCGCTTCCGCGTCGCCCGTCGCGACCGATGGGACGCCGGTCCGCGTCGGTAAGCTCAGCGACGTGCCGGTCGGCGGAAGCGCCAGCGGTGAAGCCGAGGGGCAGAAGGTACTTGTCTATCGTCCCGATGAGACAACGGTGCTTGCCTACAGTGCGGTGTGCACCCACCAAGGTTGCGCCGTGAACGCCACCGAGAGCGAATTCGCTTGTCCGTGCCACAACTCCACCTTCGCGCTCGACGACGGCACGGTGACGGGCGGTCCGGCACCGGCTCCGCTCCCCCGTTATGCTGCTGCCATCGACGGCGAGTGGATCACCGTCACGCTCTGATTCAGGTCTCTGGCTACCCTCATTCTTCCGGTTTCGGCTGCGGGATCGCGGCGTAAAATAGTGCCTGCATCACGCGATCCGGCCCCATTCGAGGGAGCAGGGCATGTTCTTACGGGCCCGCACGCAAAGGGCAGCAAGAAGCAGCGCCGCGGGTCGCGCCGCACGGTTCAGTCCCGGGAAATTTCCGGCATTCCGGCTCATCGGTTCCGGCATTCTCCGCGTCCTCCGGCTTGCCCTGAGAATTGCCGGACTAAGAGAGAACAGCGAGATCCTCCTGGCCGCGGGAAACACCAAGGTCACTGGTCCCGCGTCCCATCAAGCTCAGGGATGGCGGGCTGCGCAGGACGGGACCGTCGCCGGTCAAGCTCGCGGCACAGCACCGGCATCAGGACCAAAGCAGTTCCAGAAAGCTGACGAGGGGCCGCGGGTCCGGCAGCGGCCGGCTATTTTCGTGGGTGGGCCGACCGTCAGAACCCGGATGTCGCCCCCCGCTGGTCGGCGTCGACGGCGGCCAGATTGCGGATCAGGACGATCAGCCATGCGAAGACCAGAGAGGACGCAATAAGCTCCACCGCGGTGAGGTTGTAATAGGCAAAGGGGAAGTACATCAATACGGCGAAGCTGATGACCGCCAGGAAAAGCCATCCCAGCGAGGTGAAAGCCGCTGGGATCGCGGGGACGAGGGACCGGATGCGGACGACGAGGGTCCCAAACACGACCATCATGCCCGAGGCGGCGATGGTGTGAAGGACGAAGAGCTCATCGACGGGCAGCAGTCCCACGCAGGCGAGGAGTACGCCGATCAGCACGATACCTCCTTCCAGCAGGCGCACCCGGCGGCGGGCGGGCGCGGTGTCCTCCGTCGTCTTGAGGGTCTTCGTCGCGTATCCGGCGAGAGTGGTGACCACGACGCCTGCGACGATCAGCGTGACGTTGAACGCCACCCCAGAGACATCGGAGCTCGCGCCGAGGGCGCTGAGGTGTTCCTGCCACCACTGGGGGTCTTCTGCGGTGAGCATGCTCGTGAGTACACCGGTGACGAGGAAGACGGCAAGGAGCCCGGCGAGCCGGTATGCGTTCATGGTGATTGCCGAGAGGTAGGCGATGTACACACTGATGGCTCCAGTGGTTCCGACAATGATCGCACCGGCCAGCGGGTACAGGACGGCCCCCACGAACGCCCGCTGAAAAAGGGAGAACAGCGCCAGCCAGCCGAGCAGGAAGATGCTGGCATGGGCCAGCGCGAGCGCGGCGATGTCAATGATCCTGCGCGTCCGTCCCTCCGCGGGAGCCGGCGGGAGGTCAGGCTCCGGACGTTGCAGGGAACCGGCCACCACAGCGGCAAAGCCGAGGAATGCTGTCCCCAGCGCAGCGATGTCGCCCACGGAGCCCCGCCCTGAAAGGGGCACGGGTTCCCGGCCGATGAGCAGGACTGCGACCCCGCCGAGGATGAGGAATCCCGCGCCGCCGACGAGGAGGGCCCGCGACTCGGCCGTGGCAGCAGCGTGCTTTTTCAGGGCGGACATCGCTCACTTCGCTTCGCCTGGGCGTGGTCCTTCCGGGTACCTTCAACGCTAGAACGATCCCCCCGCCTGGTGCCGTCACCCGGAAGGGATGAAACAGCCGTGCCCGCGCCTCCCCTCGGGCTCGAGATCCCTCTCCCCTTAGCTGTCTGCAGGGTGTTGAATGGACGCATTTCTTGCTTTTTTTGCTGCTGTCCGTTGGATCATGCGTTCCCGCTCCCCCGGCTCAACGGTCCTACAGAACCCACAATAGACCGATGAGGCGATGTTCCTACCGGCAGTGACGATCCTCAGGCGAAAGCCTTGATGATGAGGACTCGGCGATCAGAAATCTGACCACCGCTGATCACAGTTAGTTCTAATGCCCTTGGAACGCCTCGGCCAGCCACCAGGAGCCGCCGTCGGAGGCGATCTTGGCGTCGATGACCAGGGGCCGGGCGGGCGAGGACGCCAGCCATGCGGACACGCCGGCGAGGTCTTCCAGTGTCCTGACCGTGATTCCATCGGCGCCGAAGCCGCGGGCAATCGCCGCGATGTCTGTATCGGGGAAGGTGACCGTGGTCAGGTCGACGGAAGCACCGCCGTCGTTGTTGCCGAAGTGGTGCACCTCGGCACTGTAGGCGGCGTCGTTGTACACGACCACCACCAGCGGCAGGCCGAGCCGCACAGCGGTCTCCAGCTCCGCGATTGACATCAGGAAGCCGCCGTCGCCGGTGCCGAGGACCGGCAGCCTGTCCGGCCGGGCCAGGGCGGCACCGATCGAGGTGGCCAGTCCCAGACCGATGGACTGGAAAGCCTGGGTGAAGCAGAAGCCGAACTCGTCGGGCACATCCAGGTACTGGCTGGGGTAGCCCATGAAGTTGCCGGAATCGATGGAAACGATGCGGTCGGAAGGCAGCAGCTGGTCCAGCCGGCCGGTCAGCAGCCGCGGGTCGATCCGGTCCTCGGTGGACAGGTCCTCGACGGGAACATCCTGCCAGCGGACGCCGGCGCGGATGCGATCCCGGACCGGCCCGGTCCGGTACTTGGCGGCAGCGGGGCCACGACCGCGAAGGACGTCCAACACCGCGTCGGCCGTCTGCCCGCTGTCCCCCAAGACGCCGAGATCCACCGGCCGGTTGGCGCCGAGCGCGGAGTCCTCCACGTCCACCTGCGCCACCTTGGCGCCGGGACCGATCAAGGCTCCCTGGCGCATGGTCCACATGTTCAGCGTGCAGCCGAAACCAACAATCAGGTCCGCTTCCGAGATCAGCTCCGCCGCCACCGGGGAAGAGAAGCCGCCGGAAATGCCAAGCGAGAACGGCTCGCCGTTGAACAGGCCCTTGGCCACGGCGGACGTGGCCACCAATGCGCCTGCATGGGATGCCAGCGCCCGCAACTGGTCGCCGGCCTCGCGCGCACCGCGGCCGGCCACGAAGACCGGCCGTTCGGCCGCGGCGATCAGGTCGGCGAGGGCTTCGGCCGCGGCCGGCCCCGGCCGGACCGGTTGCGCCGCGGAGACCGTTGCGGCCGGGCCGATCCCCGCGGCCGCCGGTGCCGGCTCGGCCTGCACGTCCAGCGGCAGGTTCAGCACCACGGTGCGGCGTTCGTTCACGGCCGTTCGGTAGGCCCGGACGGTGTCTGCGGCGGCGCTGGCCGCCGAGTGCACCCGCTCGGACACTGCGCCCACGCTGCGGGCGAAGCCCGGCTGGTCCATGGCGAAGTTGGAACGGACCGCTGAACCGGCGGTTTCGGCAGCCAGCACCAGCATTGGCGTTCGGGATTTGGCCGCCTCGCCGATGCCGGTGGCGGCGTTGGTCAGGCCGCATCCTTGGTGCACGGAAACGATTCCGAGCCTGCCGGACATCCTGGAGTACGCGTCCGCCATGGTGGCCGCCCCGCCTTCATGCCGGCTGGCGGTGAACGGCACACCGGCGGCCTTCAGCGCATTCGTGACCGCGAAATTGCCGCTCCCCACCACGCCGAAGGCGTGTCCGGCGCCGAGCCCGGCCAAGGTCTGGCCGACTAGTTCGGCGATGCTGCGGGGCGCGTGCATGCGGGCACTCTCTTTCAGGATGCGTGAAGCTTTCAGGATGCGTGACGCTGATGGCGGAACGTGGGCTGGCCGAAAGGCGGAATGGCCTGCCTTTAGCGCTCGACCATGGCGAAGATCCGGGCGGGGCTGCCCGTGCCGCCGACGATCGGCAGCGGCGCCACCACGATCACCGCGCCGGTGGTGGGAAGCTGCGTCAGGTTCTGCAGCGACGTGATGCCGTACTTGTTGTTGCCCATCAGGTAGTGGTGCATCGGGAAGATCGGATCCAGCGCACCGGCGTTGCCCGCATCGATGCCGACCGTCTCCACGCCGACACCGGAAATCTTCGTCTCCTCGGCCAGCCACCGCGCGCACTCAACGGTGAAGCCCGGGGTGTGGGAACCGGCGTCGTCCGCATTGAGGAACTTCTCCTGGTCCTGGGCATACGCGTCCCAGCCGGTGCGGAACAGCACCCACGCGTTATCCGGGATGGGGCCGTGCTGCTCTTCCCACACCCGGACGTGGTGGACGTCCAGCAGAAAGTCCGGGTCCGCGGCTGCTTCGGCGGAGAAATCAAGCACGACGGCGGGGCCCACCAACCGCTGCAACGGCAACTGGGCGACGTCGTCACCTTCGCGGCCGGTGGCCCAGTGGATGGGCGCATCGATGTGCGTGCCGATGTGCTCGCCGGTGTGGATGTTCTGGTGCTTCCACATCGGGCCGCGGTCGTCATACGCCGCGATCTCCTCGAGACTGAAGTCGATCAGGTTTGCGAACGGGTCCGGCAGCCGCAGCGTGGGCGTCCGGGCGGAGAGCTTGTTGGTCAGGTCGATCAGCTCGATCCGCCCGGTGGACAGAGAGGCGAGCAAGTCGGTCAGTTGGCTCATGGGCTTCACTTTCGTCACGGCAGACAACCAACACACAGGCGCTGCCTGAGTGCGGGGAACGGTAGGTCATGCAACGGTAGGTCGGCGCCCGCGACTTTGCGGCCGCCCGTAGCATCCATCTTGCCCTCCCGTGGCGGCCGGTGCTTGTGTTACGCCCGTCATCCCGCGGCAGGCGTAACACAAGCAGACATCAGAATGCCCGGCTCCGACCCAGTGCTCCAGCGGCTCCTGCCGACGTGGATGTTGACCTCGATGTTAGAAAAGGGCGGCCTTGGGCACTGTGGGGAAGATCCCGTCCAGCTCGGCGAGGTCTTCGTCCGTGGGCTGCCAGCCGGCCGATTCGGCGTTCTGCCGGATCTGCTCCGGTTTGGTGGCACCGGCGATCACCGACGCCACGGAGGGACGGGAGGCGAGCCAAGAGAATGCCACCTCGATCTCCTGCAGCCCGCGGTCGGCGGCAAAGCGGGAGAACGCGCCCAACTGCTCCCAGTCGGCGTCCTTGAGCAGGTTGCTGCGCGAGTGCGTCAGCCGGCTGCCCTCCGGCGCCTTCCCGTCCTTGTACTTGCCCGTCAACAGACCGTTGGCCAGCGGGAAGTACGGCAGCACGCCCAGCCCATACGCTTCGGCAGCGGGTGTGACTTCGAGTTCCGCCCGGCGGTCCAACAAGTTGTAATGGTTCTGGCTGGAGATGAAGGGCGTGTACCCGCCCATGCGGGCCGTGAATTCGGCCTCGGCGATCTGCCAGCCGGCCCGGTTGGAATGGCCGATGTAACGGACCTTGCCGGCGCGGACCAAGTCGTCCAATGCGGACAGCGTTTCCTCGATCGGCGTCAGCGGGTCCGGCGTATGGAACTGGTAGAGGTCGATCCAGTCCGTGCCCAGCCGGCGCAGCGACGCTTCGGCGGCCTTGACGATGTAGCGCCGTGAGCCGCGTGCGCCGAAGTCCTCGCCGTTGGCACCGTGCATGTCCATGCCGAATTTGGTGGCCACCACCACGTCATCGCGGCGGGCGCCGAGCGCCTTGCCCAGGAACTCCTCGCTCAGCCCGGGGGTCTTCCCATAGGTGTCCGCGACATCGAAAAGCGTCACGCCGGCGTCGAGCGCGGGCTTGACTACGGCGTCCGTGCCCTCCTGGGTTTCGGTGGGCGTGTTCGAGCGGCCCAGGTTGTTGCAGCCGAGCCCCACGGCGGAGACGGTCAGTCCGGACTTGCCCAGACGGCGGTATTCCATCGATACATCCTTCTCGATTGAGGTGCGTGGACCGCCTCAAATCCTACCCGGGGAGACCGCCGGCCAGTGATTTTAGGCACGTCACGCAGGCGCCGTCGGCGTTGCCGCTTCTGCCTTTAGGTACCGCTGCACATATGATCGAAACCATGGCCAAAGTTCTGACTTCCCTTCCCGTCGGCGAACGCGTCGGCATCGCCTTCTCTGGTGGACTTGATACGTCCGTCGCGGTTGCGTGGATGCGCGACGGCGGAGCCGTGCCCTGCACCTACACGGCCGACCTCGGCCAGTACGACGAGCCCGACATTGACGCGGTGCCCAGCCGCGCCGCCGAATACGGCGCTGACATCTCACGCCTGGTGGACTGCAAGCCGGCATTGGTGGAGGAAGGCTTGGCCGCGCTGGCCTGCGGCGCCTTCCACATCCGCAGCGGTGGACGCTCCTACTTCAATACCACCCCGCTGGGCCGTGCCGTGACCGGCACGCTGCTGGTGCGGGCGATGCGCGAAGACGGGGTGGACATCTGGGGCGACGGCTCCACCTACAAGGGCAACGACATCGAGCGCTTCTACCGCTACGGCCTGCTGGCCCACCCGCGGCTGCGCATCTACAAGCCGTGGCTGGACCCGCACTTCGTCTCCGAACTGGGTGGCCGCCAGGAGATGTCCGAGTGGCTGACCGCGCACAACTTCCCGTACCGCGACTCCGCCGAAAAGGCGTACAGCACCGACGCCAACATCTGGGGTGCCACGCACGAGGCCAAGACCTTGGAGCACCTGGGCACCAGCCTGGAGGCAGTCGAGCCGATCATGGGCGTGGCCTTCTGGCGCGAGGATGTCGAGATCGCCACTGAAGACGTTTCGATTCGCTTCGAGGCCGGCCGTCCGGTGGCCATCAACGGCACCGAGTTCGCCGACGCCGTCGCTTTGGTTAACGAGGCCAACGTCATCGGTGGCCGGCACGGTCTGGGCATGTCCGACCAGATCGAGAACCGGATCATCGAGGCCAAGTCGCGCGGCATCTATGAAGCGCCGGGCATGGCGCTGCTGCACATCGCCTACGAGCGGCTGCTCAATGCCATCCACAACGAAGACACCGTGGCGAACTACCATGCGGAAGGCCGCCGCCTGGGCCGCCTAATGTACGAAGGCCGCTGGCTGGACCCGCAGTCGCTGATGCTGCGCGAGTCGCTGCAGAAGTGGGTTGGCTCTGCCGTCACCGGCGAGGTCACCCTGCGCCTGCGCCGCGGCGAGGACTACACCATCCTGGACACCACCGGCCCGGCGCTGAGCTACCACCCGGACAAACTGTCCATGGAGCGCGTTGGCGACGCCGCCTTCGGACCGCTGGACCGGATCGGCCAGCTGACCATGCGCAACCTGGACATCGCCGACTCCCGCGCCCGGCTGGAGCAGTACGCCGCGCTGGGGCTGGTGGGCGGCCCCACCGCCGAACTGGTCGGCGCTCTGGAAGCCGGCGGGGCAACGGAGATCGCGGACACCGCCGCGCTGGACGCGGCCGGCCGGGCAGCCGACGAGGCGCTGGACCGCGCAGCGTTCGACGCCGGAACCGACTGATCCGTCCGGTCCCGAGCGCTGGACCGCAGCCTAGGCCCGGTGCCCCTTTCCAGGGGCGCCGGGCCTCCGCTTTCTCCGGGCAGCACCGGGTCCAGGGAAGGGCAGCCTGTGAAAGAGTGATGGGGTGGCCTTCACCCGGACAGAACTGCTCAGGTACCAGGACGCGCTCGTCCCCGACCTTCTGGGCCCGGGCCTGCGCCTGCTGTTCGTGGGCATTAATCCCGGCCTGTGGTCGGCTGCCACCGGCTCGCATTTCGCCCGGCCCGGCAACCGGTTCTATCCTGCCCTTGCCGCCGCCGGCATCACCGACCATCTGATCCGCGCCGGCGGCGGGATGGCGCAGGAGGACCGCGAGCATCTGATCGCCCGCGGCGTGGGCATCACCAATATTGTCCCGCGGGCCACGACCAGGGCGGACGAATTGGCGCCCGACGAACTGCAGGCTGGTGCCCGGCGGCTCGAGGAGACGATCGAAGCGCTCGGTCCGCGGGTGGTGGCGGTGGCGGGAATCAGTGCCTACCGGGTGGGCTTTGGGCGGCCGAAGGCGCAATTGGGCCGCCAGCCGGAACGGATTGGTGGAGCCGAGCTCTGGGCGGTGCCGAATCCGAGCGGTCTCAATGCGCACCACAACGTGGCCAGTCTGGCCGCGGTTTACCGCCAGGCGGCCCTTGCTGCGGGCATTGTTCCGGCCGAGCCGGAGTAGCGCCGCCGGGCTGGGCGGTAGGGCCACCGGCAGGACGGCCCGGCGTTGCGCGGGTCGTACCCCGCAGGGATCAAGCCATCTGCCGCGCCAGCGTCGGCGTCACTGTCAGTTCAGGCTGAAGGCAGTTTTTGCCGGCAGCGGATGCTTTTGCTTCACGGCCGCCAGATTGTTGTGGGGCGCGACGCCGATGCTGAGCTTGGTGTAGTCAAGCTTGGCTTCCCGGAGGCAGACTTTCAGGCCCGTCACGGCCTTGGCCGCGTCCGGAGCCATCACGTAGATGTTGAGCTTGTGCGGGACGAACTCGGTCTTCTCCACAGTGCCGAGCCCGCGCCAAGCGAAGTACTCCGTGATGGTGCGTTTGGCCTTGTCCTCCAGATAGCGATCGCGGTCGCCGCCGGCAGCCGTCTTCAGCGCGTACTGTGCCACCACCCAGGACTGCTCCCCCGGCGGAAGCTCCGCATAGCCGTCCTCGGCACATTGTGCGGCAAAGGCATCCATCAGCGACTCGGCAGCCTCCGCCGTGACATTCTTGCTGTCCTGTGTGGTGCTTTGGTGCCCGACCGTCCCGTGGTTGACCACGAACTGGCCGTAGTCTTCGTCGAACCAGGCCTCCCGGAAGACCAGCCCGCCGTCGTTGTTCTTCTTGTAGACCCGAAGGAAACTCATGTCCGTCCTTTGTTTAACCACGTCAGGGCCGTTCCGTCGAACGGCGCGGCCTGTGCCAATACTTGTTCGTAGAGCGAGCGGCAGCTGGCCTGCATCCGTGCCGCCAGCGCTTCCGGATAATCCATCGTCACGCGGTGTTCGGCGAATTCGTCCTCGTCGTCGATGTACACGCGGCCGCCGGCGGTGCGGATCACGTCAAGGTCCATGTCCGTGAGCTGGACTTCCCAGCCGGCCGGAAGCAGCGGATCCACCCGGATGCCGGTTGCCAGGTCAATGTAGATGCGGAAGTCGCCGGGATAGGTGTCGTCGTAGAACGTTGCCACGTAGTCGCCCTCGCGGGGCAGGAACTGCACGGCATCGGAGGCGGCGAAGAAGGCGACTCCGGGCCGGGCCACCAGGGAGCCGGCGGGCTGGAAGATCCAGTCGCCGAACGAGTCCGCCCCCAGGTAGGTGCCGGGCACCAGCCAGTGGGCGCCGCCGTCGTACTTCCAGTTGCGGAACACCACCATGTCGCCAGGCTGGGCCTGGGCGGGGATGCGCCCGGTCACTGGATCTTGGGAATCTGGCCGGTCGGCAGTTCCTGGCCGGGCAGCGGCCGCGCGAACGGCACCTTGGTACCCAGCACCTGCGCGACGGTGTCTTGGGCCACCTGCTGCGCGGTCAGGCCAACGCGTTCCAGCACCTCGGCACGCGTGCCGTGGGCCAGGAACTCCACCGGCAGTCCCACTTCGTTCAGCGCAGTGTCCACGCCGGCTGCCCGCATTTCCTGGCGGATCCGTGACCCTACTCCCCCGGCCCGCACCCCGTCTTCAATCACGACGACGATCCGGTGCCGGGCGGCGAGTCCAATCAGCGAGGGGGCCACCGGCAGCACCCACCGGGGGTCCACCACGGTTGAGCTGATGCCCTGCGCGCCCAGCCGGTTGGAGACATCCAGCGCCAGCTCGCTCATGGCGCCCACGCTGACGATCAGCACGTCGTTGTCCATCGGCATGGTGCCGTCGGATGGCCGGCGGGCGAGGACGTCCACGCCGTCCTTGAGCCTTTCGATGGCCTCGACGTCCGGTCCCACAGATCCCTTGGAGAAGCGGACCACGGTGGGCGCGTCGCTGACCGCTACCGCCTCGCGCAGTTCCTCCTTCAGCCGGGCAGCATCCCGCGGCGCGGCCAGGTGCAGACCCGGCACAATCTGCAGCAGCGCCATGTCCCACATGCCGTGGTGGCTGGGTCCGTCCGGCCCGGTGACCCCGGCACGGTCCAGCACCACGGTGACCCCGGCCTTGTGCAGCGCCACGTCCATCAGCAGCTGGTCGAAGGCGCGGTTCAGGAAGGTGGCGTAGAGGGCCACCACCGGATGCAGCCCGCCGTAGGCCATGCCGGCGGCACTGGTCAGCGCATGCTGCTCCGCAATCCCGACGTCGAAGACGCGCTCCGGATGCCTGGACGCGAACTTCTGCAGGCCCACCGGAATCAGCATGGCTCCGGTGATGCCGACGATGTCCCGGCGTTCGTCGGCAATGTCGGCGATCTCGTCCGCGAAGACGGATGTCCACGACTTCCGGCCGCCGGATTCGACCGGCTCACCGGTCTCCGGATCGATCACGCCCACGGCATGGAACTGGTCAGCCTCATGGGCGCGGGCCGGCGCATAGCCGCGGCCCTTCTCGGTCATCGCGTGGACAATCACCGGGCCGCTGTAGTTCTTGGCCTGGGACAGCGCCGCCTCGACGGCCTCCAGGTCGTGCCCGTCGATCGGGCCGATGTACTTCATGCCGAGGTCTTCGAACAGGCCCTGCGGCGCCCACCAGTCCTTGATGCCCTTCTTGGTGGCGTGCAGGCTCTTGTACGCGAACTGGCCCACCGGCCCGCCCGACTGCAGCTTCCGTTTCCACCAGTCGAGCGTGCCTTCGTAGGCGCGGTGGGTGCGAACCCTGTCGATGGTGGTCCGGCGCAGGGCGGCCAGCTGGTCGGCCAATCCGCCGATGGTCGGCGCGTAGGAGCGCCCGTTGTCATTGACCACGATCACCACGCGCCGGTCCCGGTCCGCGGCGATGTTGTTCACGGCTTCCCAGGCCATGCCGCCGGTGAGGGCGCCGTCGCCCACCACGGCGACGACGTAGCGGTCGCCTTCACCGGTCAGCTGGCGGGCCCGGGAAATTCCGTCGGCCCAGGACAACGACGACGATGCGTGCGAGCTTTCCACGATGTCATGAGCCGATTCGGCGCGGTCCGGGTAGCCGGCGAGGCCGTCCTGCTGCCGCAACGTCCCGAAGTCCTGCCGTCCGGTGACCAACTTGTGCACATAGGACTGGTGGCCGGTGTCAAAAACGATGCTGTCGTGCGGGGAGTCAAACACGCGGTGGATGCCCAGGGTCAGCTCGACCACACCAAGGTTCGGGCCCAGATGCCCGCCGGTCTGTGCGACGTTGGTGATCAGGAACTGGCGGATCTCCTGGGCCAGGTCCTGCAACTGGACCATGTCGATCCGGCGGAGGTCGCGCGGCTCGCGGATGGTCTCGAGCAATCCCACAGAGCAGGTCCTTTCCTTCACAAAGCGTCGGTTAATCCTACCGCCATCCATCCTGCACCTCGCGTTCCGCTGATGCGAGGGCGCGCACACGGCTGCCGGACCGCATCGAGGGTGGAAGGCACACTAGCCGGCAGATGTGCCACGGCGCCGGCGTGGTGGGCCTTTCCGGGCCGGCCCGCCAGACCTTCGCGGCCGCCTAACCTTCACGCCCGCTGGATCTTCGCGCCCGCCGAACCTTCACGCCGGCCCGGACCTTCACACCCGCCCGGAAGCCGGCGCCACATTGGATGCCCACAACCCAGCAACGCTGATGCCCGGCATTCTGGCATGGCCGCGAACCGGGCGGCACGTAGGGTCCTACAATTACTGGCCTTCATCCTCAGTCTTCGATGTGGCGCCGGCTTTTCCACAGATTCGGTTTCAGGCTCCCAGGTCCATGCCCAGCGGGCAGGATACAAACGTGGACGCGGAAACGGCTTTGGAGTTGATGGGCGGAATAGCGCGCTGGAAGGCATTACACGACGTGGGCGTACGCGCCGGAGAACTGGCACGCGCCGTGGCAGCGGGCAGCGTCCTTCGGCCCGGTCACGGCATCTACGCTTTGCCGGGGATCGAACCGGAGGTCACAGCTGCCGTGCGGGCCGGCGCATCCCTTGGTTGCGTAAGCGCGGCACAGTCCCACGGACTGTGGGTGCACAGAATGCACGGCCTGCACCTCAGCGCCCCTAGGTCCGTGCCTGACGTCCGCTACGGCAGAGTGCATAGGCTGCGTCGGGCGTACGGTCCGGTAGTGCCGGTGGAAGTCTGTCTTCGCCAAGTGATGGCTTGCCTGCCATTGTCAGAGGCCTTGGTGATTGCGGAATCTGCTGTGGTCAAGAGCCTGGTGACAGTCGAGGACCTCCACCGGCTCAGCGCCGGCAGGGGCAGCAAACGAGCGGGGCGGGTCATCGAGGCCATCAACCCGGGCTCCGAGTCCGCTCCGGAAACGTTGGCGCGGCATACGCTCCAGGAGGCTGGGTATACCGTGGTGTGCCAGCGAAGGATCAACCGCGTGGGCCGTGTGGACCTGGAGGTAGAAGGTCGATTACTCCTGGAAATCGATGGCCGGGTCCACCACTCCGATGAGCAATCGTTTACCGAGGACCGCCGCCGCTGGAACGAGCTGACCATCATGGGCCTCGATCTGCTGGTAGTGCCGGCCAAGCAGGTGCTCGCCTACCCCAGATCAATACTCGTGCCGGTTCGCCGCTATTTTGCCGAACGCGGGGATACCCACGCCGTGGCCAGCGCTGTCTTTGCCGCCTGAGCCGCCCTTTGCCAGATCGAGCCCAGCAGCCGGCGCCACAATCGGCCCGGGCGTGAGTGGGCGGGCAAGGTTGCTTCACCACTTGACCCCGAAATCTCAGCGATCACACGGTGCAGCCTTGATGCGGTGGTTCACCGGCAGTACCAATGTGGCGTCGGCTGTTCGTGAGGGCAGGAAGCCGGTGCCGGGCGTGGCAGACGGGCGAACCCCAACCGGGCGTGGCAGACGGGCGAACCCCAACCAGGCGTGGCAGACGGGCGAACCCCACCCGGGCCTGCCACGCCTGGGCGCCCAAGCCCGTTGTAGCACCCGGCTCGGATGGGTGAAACCAGACTCAGAGACGCCAAAGGCGGGCGTCCGGTTGCCCGGACGCCCGCCCTGTTGACGTTGACGCGTTATGCAGTGACTAGCTGGCCGAGATCTGACGCAGCACGTACTGCAGAATGCCGCCGTTGCGGTAGTAGTCGGCTTCGCCCGGCGTGTCGATGCGCACCACGGCGTCGAAGCTCTTGGTGGAGCCGTCCTCGGCGGTGGCGGTGACCTTCAGCGTCTTCGGCGTGGTGCCCTCGTTCAGAGCGGTCACACCCGAGATGGAGAAGGTCTCCGTGCCGGAGAGGCCCAGCGATGCAGCGGACTCGCCGGCCGGGAACTGCAGCGGGAGCACGCCCATGCCAATCAGGTTCGAGCGGTGGATGCGCTCGAAGCTTTCGGCGATGACCGCCTTGACGCCCAGCAGCGCGGTGCCCTTGGCAGCCCAGTCGCGGGACGAGCCGGAGCCGTATTCCTTGCCTGCCAGCACCACCAGGGGAGTTCCGGCTGCCTGGTAGTTCATCGCCGCGTCGTAGATGTACGCCTGCGGACCACCGGTCTGGCTGAAGTCGCGGGTGAAGCCGCCCTCCACGTTGTCCAGCAGCTGGTTGCGCAGCCGGATGTTGGCGAAGGTGCCGCGGATCATCACTTCGTGGTTGCCACGGCGGGAACCGTAGGAGTTGAAGTCCTTGCGCTCCACGCCGTTCTCCAGCAGGTAGCGACCTGCCGGGCTGTCCGACTTGAAGGAACCGGCCGGGGAGATGTGGTCGGTGGTGACCGAGTCGCCCAGCTTGGCCAGCACGCGGGCACCGCTGATGTCCTGAACCGGCTCCGGCTGCGCGCTCATGCCCTCGAAGTACGGTGGCTTCCGCACGTAGGTGGAGTTCGGATCCCAGGCGAAGGTGTCGCCCTCGGGGGTCTCAAGTGCCTTCCAACGGTCGTCGCCGTCGAACACGCCCTCGTAGCCCTTGGCGAACATCTCCTTGTTGATCGAGGAGTCGATCACCTGCTGGACCTCGACCGGGTTCGGCCAGATGTCCTTCAGGAACACGTCGTTGCCCTCCGGGTCCTGGCCCAGCGGCTGCTTCTCGAAGTCAAAGTCCATGGTGCCGGCCAGGGCGTAAGCGACGACCAGCGGCGGGGACGCCAGGTAGTTCATCTTGACGTCCGGGTTGATCCGGCCTTCGAAGTTGCGGTTGCCGGACAGGACCGAGGTGATGGAGAGGTCGTTGTCCTGAATGGCCTGCGAGATTTCGGGCTCCAGCGGGCCGGAGTTGCCGATGCAGGTGGCGCAGCCGTAGCCGACCACGAAGAAGCCGAGCTTCTCCAGGTACGGGATCAGGCCGGACTGTTCGTAGTAGTCGGTGACGACCTTGGACCCCGGGGCGATGGAGGTCTTGACCCACGGCTTGGAGGCCAGGCCCTTTTCCACCGCGTTGCGGGCCAGGACGGCCGCGGCCAGCATCACCGACGGGTTGGAGGTGTTCGTGCAGGAGGTGATGGACGCGATTGAAACCGCACCGTGGTCCAGCTCGAACTCGCGACCGTCTTCCATGCTGACGTGCACGCGCTTGGAGGGGCGGCCGTCGCTGGGCAGTGCAACGTGACGCCCCTGGGCAGCCGAACCGCCGGTGGGACGGTCGCCGGCCTGCGCGGCGCCAGCCTGCCCGGCGGCGGCCAGGGCAGCAGCGTGGCGGACCGTGGAAGTCATGGCCGGGACATCCGACGCCGGGAAGGACTCCTCGAGCGCCTCGTCCAGGGCGTCTTCGTTGTCCGAAGCCACGTAGTTCTGCAGATCCTTGCGGAACTGGTTCTTGGCCGTGGTCAGTTCGATCCGGTCCTGTGGGCGCTTCGGTCCGGCGATGGACGGCACCACGGTGGACAGATCCAGCTCAAGGTACTCGGAGAACTTCAGTTCGCGGGACGGGTCGTGCCAGAGGCCCTGCTCCTTGGTGTACGCCTCGACCAGGGCGACGTTTTCCTCCGAGCGGCCGGTCAGGCGCAGGTATTCGAGGGTTACGTCGTCGATCGGGAACATTGCGGCCGTGGAGCCGAACTCCGGGCTCATGTTGCCGATGGTGGCACGGTTGGCCAGCGGCACCGCTGCCACGCCTTCACCGTAGAATTCGACGAACTTGCCCACCACGCCGTGTTTGCGCAGCATTTCGGTGATGGTCAGGACCACGTCCGTGGCGGTCGCGCCGGCCGGGATGGAGCCGGTGAGCTTGAAACCGACAACGCGCGGAATCAGCATGGAGACGGGCTGGCCCAGCATGGCGGCCTCGGCCTCGATGCCACCAACGCCCCAGCCGAGCACGCCCAGGCCGTTGACCATGGTGGTGTGCGAGTCGGTGCCCACCAGCGTGTCCGGGTAGGCGCGCAGCTTGCCGTCGACCTCGCGGGTCATGACGGTGCGGGCCAAGTACTCGATGTTGACCTGGTGCACGATGCCTGTTCCCGGCGGGACGACCTTGAAGTCTTCGAACGCGGTCTGGCCCCAGCGCAGGAACTGGTAGCGCTCACCGTTGCGCTGGTATTCGATCTCCATGTTGCGCTCCAGCGCGCCGGCATTGCCGAACACGTCGATCTGGACCGAGTGGTCGATGACCAGTTCGGCCGGAGCCAGCGGGTTCACGCGCTTCGGATCGCCGCCGAGGTCCTTGACGGCCTCGCGCATGGTGGCCAGGTCCACGACGCAGGGAACACCAGTGAAGTCCTGCATGATCACGCGGGCGGGGGTGAACTGGATTTCGGTGTCCGGCTCCGCGTCGGGATTCCAACCGGCCAAGGCGCGGACGTGGTCCGCGGTGATGTTCGCACCATCTTCGGTGCGGAGCAGGTTCTCCAGCAGGACCTTGAGGCTGAACGGAAGGCTCTCGGCACCTTCTACTGAACTCAGCCGGAAAATTTCGTATTCGGCACCGGCGACGTTCAAGACGCCTTTGGAACCGAAGCTGTCCACATTACTCATAACAGGACTCCTCTCGCCACACTTTATCTTTGTCCGGGCGGCAACCACCCGCTAGTTAGGCCTCCCTAAGTGTGAAGGGAGGGCTGCGGGTTCGGCCTCTGGTCGGCTGGCACGCCCACGCCCGCAGAATCTGCAGGGCAGAGACAATATGCACCGTCCGGAACCGCTGCTCCCATCCTAGCCGCTAGCGGGTTTACCGGAACCGGAGCGCCGTCCGAGGCCTGCGTCACAGCTGGGAACGAGCGGCTGCGTTCAGTTGTTGCCGGGCGTGAGCACAGCGAATGACTCCATGTGGTGCGTGTGCGGGTACAGGTCGAAGACTCGCAGCGAATCGAGGTTCCAGCCCAGCTGCAGGAAGTAGCCAAGGTCGCGGGCGAAGGACGCCGGATCGCACGCAACATAGCCAACCACGCGGGGATTCCGGGAGGCCACCGCCTGCACCACCGCCTTGCCGGCGCCGGCGCGGGGCGGATCAAGCACGACGGCGTCCAGCACCTGGGCCTGCGAGCGCAGCACCCGCTCCACCTTGCCTTGGACGATCTCGATCTGACCGAAGCCGTGCAGGTTCTTCCGCGCGTCCTTGCTGGCCGCCGGAGATCCCTCGACGGAGAGCACGTTGCCCGTGACGCCGACGGCATCGGCCAGCGGCGCCGTGAACAGTCCGGCCCCTGCGTACAGATCGGCCACGCGCTCCCCCGCCCGTGGCGCGACGCCGTCCAACACCGCTGACGTCAGGGTGGCCGGTGCCAGCCGGTGGATCTGCCAGAAGCCCTCGCCGGTCACCCTGTACTGGTGGGGCCCGCTGGTTTCGGCTACCCAGGTACGTCCCCGCAGCCGGGTGAGCCGTCCCGGCTCTGGCTCCCAGATTGCCACCGACACACCGGGCTCGATCCGCTCGGCAAGCTTCGCCAGCCGCTTCGGCGTGGTCCCGGCGGCGGGTACCAGCAGCACCAGCGGGGTGCTGCCGTCGGCCGGGGCTGCGACCTCTACACGCTCCAGCCCGGTCAGGTCCAGGTCCCACAGCCGCAAGTCGTTGATGGCGTCCACGGCCAGCGGCATGTCCTTGACGGAAATCAGCTCGTCAGAGCGGTGCGCATGCATAGCCAGGCGCCCATCCGGCCCCACGCCAAAGGCGGCACGCGTGCGCCAGCCGAGTCCGTCGTCGTACTCCCCCTCCGGAGCTTCTACGGTCACCTCACGTTCCAGCTTGGCCAGCCGTTGCAGCTGTTCCGCGAAGATCTGGCCTTTCAGCCGGCGCTGGGCGGCCAGCGCAATGTGACCGAATTCGGCGCCGCCCACCGGGGGCCGTCCGGCTTTCGCGGCGGCCAGTGCATTGGCCGGCGCCCACGGATGCTCCACCCGGTCGGCGGACGCCTCCAGTACCTCCACCGTGTCTGCGCGCCAGAAGCCTGCGTCCGCTCCGCCGTCGGTCACCCGTGCCAGCACGCGTTCACCCGGAAGCGCGTGCCGGACGAAGACCACGCGGCCCTCGTGCCGTGCGACGAAGTGGCCTCCGTGCGCGGGCGCACCGATGCTCAGTTCGATCAACTGCGGCGCGGGTTCGGTCATGGAAGCTCCTGGTATCGGCGGGCGGATTTGGAGGATGCCAGCTGCCACGGCACGCTGGCCACCATGACCCCCGGCTCGAAGTGCAGGCGGGTCTTGATCCTCAGCGCGGTCTGGTTGTGCACTAGCTGCTCCCACCAGCGTCCCACGACGTACTCCGGGATGTAGACCACCACCAGTTCGCGCGGCGAATCCCTGCGGATGCTTTTAATGTAGTCAATGATCGGCGTGGTGGTTTCGCGGTAGGGGGACGCCAGCACGGTGATCGAGACCGGGATGTTGAGTTTCTCCCAGTCGCTCAGGGTCCGCTCGGTCTGCTCGGGGTCCAGATCCACCACCACTGCATCGAGCCGCGACGGCCGCGATGCCCGGGCGAAGGCGAGTGCCCGAAGCACCGGCTTGCGCACGTGGGAGACCAGGATCACGGCGTGCACCCGCGACGGCAGCGCGGTGGTCGGCTGGTCCGGATCGAGCGCGAGCTCGCCGGCCACCTGGACGTAGTGGCGGTTAATGCTGTGCATGATCAGACCGAGCACCACGATGCCAAGTACGGCCAGCCAGGCCCCGAAGATGAACTTGCTGACCAGCACCACCACCAGCACCGTGACGGTCAGGATGAAGCCCACCAGGTTGATCAGCCGCGAACGCACCATCCGGTGCCGCACCGGCCGGTGCGGCGTGGCCCGGATTTCGCGCGACCAGTGCCGGATCATGCCCAGCTGGCTGCAGGTGAAGGAAACGATGACGCCAATCACGTAGAGCGGGATCAGCCGGGTGACATCCGCGTTGAAGATCAGCACCAGCACCACGGCCGCGGCCGCCAGCGCCAGCACGCCGTTGCTGTAGCTGAGCCGGTCCCCGCGGGTGCGCAACTGGCGGGGCAGGAAGCCGTCGGTGGCGAGGATCGAGGCCAGTTGCGGGAAGGCGTTGAACGCCGAATGGCTGGCCAGCACCAGGATGGCCGCGGTGGCCGCCACCATCAGGTAAAAGAGCAGGGCACCGCCGCCGAAGACCGTTTCCGCCAATTGGCTCAGCACCGGGGACTGGTAGTAGCCGGCCGGCAGAGCCTCTCCGTTCAAGCGCAGTTGCTCGGCCGGAACCTGCACCACCCGCACCTGCGTGGCGCGGGCCAGGTACATCACCGCCATGGTGATCACCGTCGCGGAAATGCCCAGCATCAGCAGCGCAAAACCCGCATTCTTGGCCCGCGGTTTCTCGAAGGCGGGCACGTTGCTGGCCGGCGTCTCCACGCCCGTGAGTGCCGCGGCACCGGTGGAAAAGGCCCGCAGGACCAGGAGTGCGCCGGCCAAACCCATCAGGCCGGCCTCCATACCGGGTTCCGGGACGACGTCGAACGCGGCGCTGGGTGCCTCACCGAGGCTTCCAGCGAGGTCAAGGACAAACCCCACCAGGCACATCAGCAGCACGGTGCCCACAAAGACGTAGGTGGCAACCGCCACGGTGCGCCTACCGCGGGCCAACCCGCGCAGATGCAGCAGGGCCAGCACCGCGATGCCGGCCACGGCTGCCCCGGGCTGCCAGCCGTTCAGCGCGGGAATGGCGGACACCAAGTAGTGGGCCGCGGAGGACATAGACACTGCCACGGTGAGCACATAGTCCAGCATCAGGGCGGAGCCCACCGTGATGCCCGCCGGCTTGCCCAGGTTCTTGGTGGCTATCTCGTAGTCGCCGCCGACCGGATACGCATGGATGCTCTGGCGGTAGGAGGCCACCAGCACCAGCAGCACCATCATGACGGCCAGGCCGACCCAGGGTGCGATCGCAATGGCGGCCACTCCGGCCAACGCCAATGTGAGCAGGATTTCGTCCGGGGCATAGGCCACCGAGGAGAGCGCGTTCGCGGAGAAGACCGGCACCGCGAACCGGCGCGGTAGCGCTTCCTGCTTCAGCCGTTCGGTGCGGTATGGCTTGCCCACCAACACCCGCTTGAGGGCATCGAAAAATGTCAACACGCTTCGCTCGATGCGACAGGCAACAACATGAGCCAATTCTTCACGGCTCCGAGTCTATGCCAGCGACGGGACGCCGGCCTTCGCCGCAGGACAGGCCGCTTGGCCGCAGCCCTGGCGCCCGAAATTAGACAACGGGAACACCCGCCCACGGCATACGCCTTGAGCACGGGCGCCGGCCAACCTGGCGCCGCATGATCCTGCCGAACCCCGAATCTGAAGAGGCTGTGGAAACTCTGCCCTGCGATTTCATAGCCACGGAACCTCCGCCGGGGTTAGCATGTGCGTGTCAATGTGCGCTGACTCACACCAGCGTCCGGGGCCGTTCGACCCCAGGACTGCTTGCAAAGGAGTCTTGATGGGCAACGCAGCCGCCGTGATGACCGGCTTGAACAGCATCGAGATTCAGGAGCGCCCGATGCCCGAGCCTGCCCCGGGCCAAGCCGTGATCCGGGTGGAAGCAGTGGGGGTCTGCGGCTCTGACGTCGCCTATTACCGCTACGGGAAGATCGGCCCGTTCGTCGTTGACGGCCCATTCATCCTGGGCCACGAGGTCTCCGGCCAGGTGGTCGCCGTCGGCGACGGGGTGGACAATGTCAAGGTCGGTGACCGGGTGGCCGTGGAGCCGGGCACGCCGGACCGCAGCTGCGAAGAATGCCGGGCGGGACGCTACCACCTCTGCCCAAACCTGGAGTTCCTGGCCACCCCGCCCTACGACGGCGCACTGCTCCAGTATCTGGCCATGGACGCCCGCTGCTACTTCCCGATACCGGATTCGATGAGCTACGAGGACGGCGCCCTGCTCGAGCCGCTGTCCGTGGGGCTGTGGGGGTGCCAGCGGGCGAACCTCCAGGCCGGCGACGACGTGCTGATCACCGGTGCCGGGCCGGTTGGCCTGCTGGCCGCCGAAGCGGCGCGGGCCCTCGGCGCGGGGAGCGTTACGCTCACGGACATTTCCGACTACCGGCTCGGCGTCGCCAGCGACCACGGATTCGCCGTGGAGAAAAGCGACGCGCCCACCTCACGGACCTTTGACATGCTGCTGGAATGTTCGGGTGCCCCCGGCGTTCTCGCTGCCGGGCTCGGCCGGTTGCACGAGGCCGGGCGGGCGGCCGTCATCGGCTTGGCCAAATCCGAGGAAGTGCCGCTGCCTCTGTCCACGCTCAATTGGAAAGAGATCACCATCTCGATGGTGAACCGGTACAAGGACACCTGGCCGTTGGGCATCGCCTTGGTTTCCTCCGGCCGGATCAATCTGGAGGGACTGGTGACGCACAGCTTTTCACTGCCGCAGACCGCGGCCGCACTGGAAAACACCTCCACCGAACCCGAATCGCTCAAGGCGATGATCTACCCCCAGCGGCTCTGACCGCGGATGCCGGAAACGCAATAAACGGCAATGCGGCACACCACCAGTACAGAGGAGTTCCGATGAAGAAGTACACACAAGGAATCCTGGGCCTCACTACTGCCCTGTTTCTGGCAGCCGGCATGACCGCTTGCGGGGGCGGCGGCGGTGGCGGCGGCGGCGCATCCGAAGGCGGCGGAGGCCAGGCCGAGGGGAAGATCGCGTTCCTGATGCCGGACCGGGCCTCGACCCGCTACGAGCAGCAGGACAGCCCGCTGTTCAAGGCCAAGGTCATGGAACTGTGCCCCGGCTGTGAAGTGCTCTACCAGAACGCTGATGGGGATGCGAACAAGCAGCAGCAGCAGGCCAACGCCATGATCACCCAGGGCGTCAAGGTCCTGGTCCTGGACGCGGTGGACAGCACCGCCGCAGCCTCACTGGTCAGCACCGCGAAGGGCCAAGGCATCAAGGTGGTCACCTACGACCGGCCGGTCCCGGACACACCGGCGGATTTCTATGTCTCCTTCGACAACAAGAAGATCGGCAACCTCATCGCCACTGACCTGGTCGAGAAACTCGACTCCGAGGGCAAGGAAACCGGCGGCGTGCTGATGGTTAACGGTTCCCCCACCGACCGGGCCGCGCAGCTAATCAAGGAAGGCGCACAGGAAGCCGTCGATGCCAGCGACCATAAAGTGCTCGCCTCCTACGACACGCCGGAGTGGCAGCCGTCGAAGGCGCAGGACTGGGTCGCCGGCCAGATCACCCAGTTCGGTGAGGACATCACCGGCATCGTGGCCGCCAACGACGGTACGGCCGGCGGCGCGATCGCTGCCCTGAAGGCCGCCGCCGTCTCGCCCTTCCCGCCGGTCACCGGCAACGACGCCGAAGTCGCCGCCATCCAGCGGATCATCAGCGGTGACCAGTACAACACGATCTCCAAGCCGATCAAGATCGTTGCAGAGAAATCGGCCGAGGTGGCTGTTCAGTTGCTGAATGGCGAGACCCCGAAGCCCGACGCGACGCTCTTCGACACCCCGTCCGCGCTGTTCGTGCCGACGGTGGTCACCAAGGAGAACGTCAAGGAAGTGATTTTCGACAGCGGCATTTACAAGCCTGAAGAGGTCTGCACCGGCGAATACAAGAAGGGCTGCGACGAACTCGACATCAAGTAGCGCAACGGCCGGCGGTGCCGCGGCCACCGCGGTGCCGCCGTCGTAAGGGAAGGGGAAGACAGTGTCCACTGTGTCAGCGGAACGGCCGGAGGCAGCAGCTCCGGTGCTGTCCATGCGAGGCGTGAGCAAGCACTTCGGTGCCGTCGCCGCCTTGACGGACATCGCCCTGGACGTCCACGCCGGCGAAGTCGTTGCCCTCGTCGGCGATAACGGCGCCGGAAAGTCGACCCTGGTCAAGATCCTCGCGGGGGTGCATCCGCAGGACAACGGAACCGTGAACTTCGACGGCAAGGACGTGACCATCCACTCGCCGGTGGATTCTATTGCGCTGGGCATCGCCACCGTGTTCCAGGACCTCGCCCTCTGCGACAATCTCACCGTCGTGGACAACCTCTTCCTCGGCCGGGAGCTGGGGCCATGGCGGCTGAACGAAGTGGAGATGGAGGTCCAGTCTTGGAAGCTGCTACGCCAGCTCTCGGCGAAGATCCCCTCCGTCCGCATCGCCGTCGCTTCCCTCTCCGGTGGCCAGCGGCAGACGGTCGCCATCGCACGGTCGCTGCTCGGCAGCCCCAAGCTCATCATCCTCGACGAGCCCACGGCCGCCCTCGGCGTGGCGCAGACGGCCGAGGTGCTGAATCTGGTGGAGCGGGTGCGCGAAAACGGCCTCGCGGTGATCATGGTCAGCCACAACATGCAGGACGTCCAAGCCGTCGCCGACCGCGTTGCGGTGCTGCGGCTGGGGAAGAACAACGGCACGTTCCGGACGAAGGACGTGTCTACCGATGACCTGATCGCGGCCATCACCGGCGCCACCGACAACGTGGTGACTCAGCGTGCCGCGCAAACCGGTGCCGCAGCCTCGGCCAGCGCGAACGAGACGGCAGCCGAGGCTGAAGGACCAGGCGGGCTAGACGGACCAGGCGGCGGCTCGCTGCCGCCAGGTCAGGCGGCCGGAAACGCGGATCAACCCGGATCCGGGGCAGCATCGGAAGAAGGGACAGCACCATGACAACGAATGAGGCCAGCCCGGTCGTCCCGATGGCCACCGACCTGCAGGACGAACGGCTGATCCGGACCGAAGGCTTTAAGGGCGCCGTCAAGGTCGGGGTCAACCGGGTCCGCGGCGGCGATCTGGGCGTGCTGCCCATCATCGTCGGACTGCTGATCATCTGGACCATTTTCCAGGCCCTCAACCCGTTCTTCCTCTCCAGCGCCAACCTGGTCAACCTGCTCCTGGAAAGCGCCGCCGTCGGCGTCATCGCGTTGGGCATCGTCTGCGTCCTGCTGGTCGGCGAGATCGATCTGTCCGTCGGCTCCGTCAGCGGCCTGTCGGCCGCGATCGTCGGCGTCACCTTCATCAAGCTGGACTGGCCGATCTGGCTGGCGGTCCTGACGGCGCTCGCCACCGGCGCTGTCATCGGTCTGGTCTATTCGCTGGTCTACACCAAGTTCGGCGTGCCGTCCTTCGTGATCACGCTGGCCGGCTTGCTCGGCTTCCTCGGCGTGCAACTGTGGGTGCTCGGCGTCGAGGGCACCATCAATCTGCCGTTCGACTCCTTCCTGGTCTGGTTCGGACAGCAGGCATTCGTGCCGGCCTGGCTGTCCTACGTGTTGGCGGCCCTCGGCGTGGCAGGCTTCTTCCTCAGCCAGCTCACGCTCTCCCGCCAGCGAGTCAAGAACGGCCTGTCCGGAAGGCCGATGCGGCTGGTGGTGATCCAGACGGTGGTACTGGCGGTGATCCTGTTCTTCGCGGTGTGGTACCTGAACCAGGCCCGCGGCGTCGGCTGGATGTTCGTTTTCTTCGCCGCCTTGGTGCTGGTGATGCACTACGCCTTCACCCGGACCCAGTGGGGGCGTTCCGTCTACGCCGTCGGTGGCAACCGGGAGGCGGCCCGGCGGGCCGGCATCGGCGTCAACCGCATCTACGTGTCCATCTTCGTCCTGTGCTCGACGTTTGCGGCCGTCGGCGGCATGCTGGCTGCCGGCCGGCTGGCAGCCTCGGCGCAGAGCAGCGGCACCGGCGACGTGAACCTGAACGCCATCGCCGCCGCGGTGATCGGCGGGACCAGCCTGTTCGGCGGCCGCGGCTCGGCATTTTCCGCCCTGCTGGGCATCCTGGTCATCCAGTCCATTTCCAGCGGCCTGACCCTGCTCAACCTTGAGTCCTCCTTCCGCTACATGATCACCGGCCTGGTGCTGCTGCTGGCCGTGATCCTCGACGCCGTATCACGCAAGTCCCGTACCTCGCACGGCCGCGCCTAGTGGCCGGCCGCTTGAGCGACATGTTCCTCGGCGTCGATATCGGCACGGGCAGCAGCAAAGCGGTGCTGACCGACGCCGCGGGTGTGGTCCTCGACAGCGCCACGGTCATGCACGACGTCTCTTACCCGCGGCCGGGCTGGGCGGAGTTCGACGCCGAGGGCGGCGCGTGGGAAGAGGTGGTCCGGCTCTGCCGGGAGCTCTTCTCCCGGAACGACGCCGGTGCGCTCGCCGGCGTGTGCGTCAGCGCGATGGGTCCCTGCCTGGTGGTCACAGACGAGAACCTGACCCCGCTGCGGCCGGCGATCCTGTACGGTATCGACGCGCGCGCCGTCGTCGAAATCCGCGAACTCACCGAGGAGTTCGGCGCCGAGGCGATCTTTCGCGATGCAGGGAAGGTGCTCTCGTCCCAGGCCGTGGGACCGAAGCTCCGCTGGCTGCGCAACCGGGAACCGGAGGTCTTCGCCCGCGCCCGGAACTGGCACAGCCTGAACTCCTTCATCCTGGCCAAGCTGACCGGCGAGCTGGTTGTGGACCACCACACCGCCAGCCAGTGCGATCCGCTCTACGACCTCCGCGGAAACCGGTGGAATCCGGAACGGTACGACGCCGTCGCCGGCCATCTGCCGCAGCCCCGGCTGGCCTGGCCTGCCGAGGTAAGCGGCCGGGTCCATCGCCAAGCGGCCGACGCGACCGGGCTGCCGGAAGGCGTGCCGGTTTGCGCGGGCACCGTCGATGCCTGGGCCGAGGCGTTCAGCGCCGGCGTCCGGCAGCCGGGCGACCTCATGCTGATGTACGGCTCCACCATGTTCTTCGTCCAGGTCCTCGGGGAGTTCCGCGCCGAACCCAAGCTCTGGACCACGGCCGGTGTGGACCCGGGGTCCCTGACGCTGGCCGCGGGGATGTCCACGTCCGGCAGCCTGACCACCTGGCTGCAGCGGCTGTTCGGCGACGTCCCTTTCGAGCAACTCGTGGCTGAGGCCGCCGCCGCTCCCCCGGGTTCCGACGGACTGCTGCTGCTGCCCTACTTTGCCGGCGAACGAACGCCCGTTTTCGACCCCGACGCCCGCGGCCTGATCACCGGATTGTCGCTGCGCCACGGCCGTGGGCACCTGTTCCGTGCAGCGTATGAGGGCATTGGCTTCGGCATCCGGCAGATCCTGGAGTACCTCGAGAACTCCGGCGAACCGATCCGGCGCGTTGCTGCCGTCGGCGGAGGCACCAAGGCCAGGCTCTGGACAGAGATCGTCAGCAACATCACGGGACGCGAGCAACTGGTTCCGGAACAGACCATCGGTGCCAGCTACGGGGACGCGCTGCTCGCCGCCATCGGGACCGGTGCCGTGCCCGCCGCGACCGACTGGGCCCGGCCGGCGGCGACGGTGAAGCCCGATCCTGCCACCGCCCCGCTCTACGAAAAGCTCTACGGCACCTACGGGCTCCTGTACCCGTCGAACCGGGAGCACATGCACGTGCTCGCCGCCCTGCAGGAGCCGGCGAACGAGTAAGAGGCTGGCAAGCGCATGAGAATCCTGGTCACCGGTTCAGCCGACGGCCTCGGACGGGCTGCAGCGGATGCCCTGCTGTCCGCCGGCAACGACGTCGTCGTGCACGCCCGCAATGAGGACCGGGCGGCCGTCCTCGACCCACTGGTCAACCGGGGCGCGGACATGGTTGTGGGCGATTTCAGCGACCGCGAGGCGGTGCGGCGGATTGCAGCGGAACTGATCGGCCGGGACCCGCTCGATGCAGTGATCCACAACGCCGGCGTCTGGAGTGGACGGGCGGTGATGCCGGTGAACATCATCGCCCCCTATCTCCTCACGGCGCTCCTCCACGGACCACAGCGACACGTGTATGTGAGCAGCGGTTCGCACTTCGCAGGGCGTCCATCGCTTGCCGGGGTTGACTGGCAGGGCAGGACGTCGGGCTCCTACTCGGAGAGCAAGCTGTTCGTCACCACGTTGGCGGTGGCGCTCGCCCGCCTGCACCCCGAACTGCTCAGCAATGCCGTGGACCCCGGCTGGGTCCCCACCAAGATGGGCGGACCCGGCGCTCCCGACAACCTGGATCTCGGGCACCAGACCCAGGAATGGCTCGCAACCAGCGATCAGCCCGAGGCGCTTACCACCGGAGGGTACTGGTACCACCGACAGCGGCAGCAACCGCATAGCGCAGTCAACGACCGTGCCTTCCAAGACCAACTCCTCCAAGCGCTCGCCGAGGAAACCGGCACCCCGCTCTAACCCGAGGCTGGCAGCCGGGTTTCCTGCGGGAGACTGCGCTTAGTCTCACCCCGCGAGGGCCTCCGAATACTGAACGAATGTGAGCCAACGCGTAGCCGTAGGCAGGCTGCGTCGCCGGTGAAGGGGCGACACTTTCCCATTGAGATGCTCGCCGCCCCCGTATACTCGAAGCATGCTGATCACCCGCTACCACCGTGGCTTCCATGCCGAGCAGTCCGCCGTCGAGCAGTGCGGGGGCGGTCTGTGAGCGGCGGTCTCGTCGCACTGCTCGACGACGTCGCAGCCTTGGCACGCATAGCGGCCGCCTCGCTGGACGACGTCGCGGCCGGGGCCGCCAAAGCGGGCACCAAGGCCGCCGGCGTGGTGATCGACGACGCCGCCGTCACCCCGCAGTACGTGTCCGGGGCGGACCCGTCCCGCGAACTACCGATGATCAAGCGGATCTTCTGGGGCTCGCTGCGGAACAAGCTGTTGATCATCCTGCCGGCGCTGCTGCTCATCAGCGCCTTCATCCCGGCGGTCATCCCGTTCATCCTCATGCTGGGCGGCACCTACCTCTGCTACGAGGGTGCCGAGAAGGTCTGGCACAAGCTCCGGGGCCACCACTCGGCCGAAAAGGCGCCGGCCGTCGAACGCGGCCCGGAGGCGGAGGCGAAGGTCACCAAGGGCGCCATCACCACCGACTTCATCCTGTCCTGCGAGATCATGGTCATCTCGATGAACGAAGTGGCCGACCAGTCCCTGTGGGTCCGCGCGCTCATCCTCGTCGTCGTGGCGATCGCGATCACGGTGCTCGTGTACGGCGCCGTCGCCCTCATCGTCAAGATGGATGACATCGGCCTGCACCTGACCACCAAGGACTCCGCGGGCTCGCAGCGCTTCGGAGAACTGCTCGTCAAGGGCATGCCCGCGGTGCTGGGCGCCATAACCTTCGTCGGGACCATCGCGATGCTCTGGGTCGGGGGCCACATCATGCTCCAGGGTGCGCACGACCTCGGCTGGCACGCTCCCTATGACCTGGTCCACGTCCTCGAAGCCCCGTTCGCCGGGATCGCGGTGGTCGGCGGCTCCCTGGCGTGGCTCGTGAACACCCTGTGCTCGGCCGTCCTCGGACTCGCTTGGGGCCTCGTCATCATGGCGATCCTGCACCCGCTGCTCAAGGTGCTGCCGTTCGGCAAGAAGAAGGCCGGGCACGAAGAGGGCGACGCACACTCCGCCGTCACCGGCTCTCGGCCGTCGGAACGCGACGCCGATACCGCCCCCTAGCTCATACCCACCGACCGGCTGGCTCCCCGGCTGAGTTCCTCCCCCAGCAGCGATAGCGATGAGGAGATTTCCTCATCATCACCTAGGCGTTATCGATAGCCATCGAGGAGGACAGCTCGCGGTGGGCGTCGACCTGGTCGAGGAGCAGTTGGGCCTTCCGCTCGACGCCAGCGACAACATCTGCTCCCGCGACGAAGCGCAGCGGTGGGGTCTTCAGTGCGGCGATGGCGACGAGGGCAGCGCCAAGCTTGGCTGGGTCCCCGCCCTGCTGCCCGTTCATGCTCTTCCAATCGGCGATGGTCTGGGCGGTGCGCTCGGCGTAGTCGTCGATGGACAGTTCGGGCCAAATGGAGGACGCGCCCTCGACAAGGAGTTCGGTGCGGAAGAAGCCGGGTTCGACGATGGAGGTGTGAATGCCGTAGGGGGAGAGGTCGTACTGGAGGGATTCCATCCACCCTTCGAGGGCAAACTTCGATGCGGCGTAGGCGGCGCAGAACTCCTGCCCGATGATGCCAGCGGCAGAGGTGATGGTGATGACGTGCCCGCTGCGCTGCTGGCGCATGACCGGCAAGATCGCCCGAGTGACGTTCAGCGGGCCGAAGAAGTTCGTTTCCATCTGCTTGCGGAACTGCTCGTCGCTGATCTCCTCGAAGTAGCCGGCGTAAAAGTTGCCCGCGTTGTTGACGAGAACGTCAATGCCCCCGAAGTGGCCAACGGCTGCCTCGGCGGCGGTAGCCGACGCAGCCGCATCGGTGATGTCCAGCGAGAGGGCGAGAAGGTTCTCGTCTTCGCCGAGAGCGGCGGTGACTTTGGCTGCGTCTCGGGCGGTGGCCACGACGCTGTGGCCGGCGTCGAGAGCCGCCTTGGCCAGGTCGACGCCCATGCCGCGGGCTGCTCCGGTGATGAACCAAACGTTGGTCATGGTGATGCCTTTCTCAAGTCCTAGCCGGCCCGTTCGGGGCGGCTGATGTTTCAAGTCAACAGGCCGGTGCCATGGTTAGCGAGACCCTGTCTAGAGGTTCCCCAGCAGGACCCCTCTAGAACTCTCGATCGGGGGTACCTTCGACTCCATGGACAACCAGGACGACCTCAGCAAGTTCCTTATCTCGCGTCGGGCCAAGCTGAGCCTGCAGAAAGCGGGCCTGCCCGACTTCGGCGGAAGGCGCCGCGTTCCCGGTCTGCGACGAGAAGAAGTCGCTCTCCTGGCCGGCATGAGTTCCGAGTACTACAAACGCCTCGAACGGGGCAACGCCAAAGGAGTGTCGGAGGCCGTGATCGATGGGGTCAGCCGCGCCCTCCAGTTGGATTCGGCCGAGCACTCACATCTATACGAACTGATCCGCTCAGCCAATGCCGGAGCCCGCCCTCAAAACAGGCGCCGCCCTGCACGCGAATCACAGATTAATCCGAGCCTGCGGCAGACCATCGACGCCATGTCGACCGTCCCGGTGTTCGTGCAGAACGGCCGGCTCGACGCAGTTGCCACCAATCGACTCGGCCGGGCTCTCTTCACGGAGATGTTCAACGACTCCCGACAGCCGGTGAACGCCGCGCGCTTCGTGTTCCTCGACGCCAAGGCGCAGACGTTCTACCGGGACTGGGAAGCCAACACCCGCCAGATCGTCGCCCTCCTCCGTGTCGAAGCGGGCCGCTCCCCCTACGACCGCCAGCTCAGCGACCTCGTCGGCGAGCTCTCAACCCGTAGCGACCTCTTCCGCAAGCTGTGGGGAGCACACGATGTCCGCGAGCACCGGGCCGGACTCAAGAGCGTCCACCATCCCGTCGTCGGCGACCTCGACCTGACCTACCTCGGGCTGGACCTCGCCTCCGACCACCGCCTCCAGATGCTGGTGTTCTCTGCGGAGCCAGGCTCAGCGTCCCACGACGGGCTGCAACTGCTGGCGAATTGGGCGAACACACACGGTGTCGGCCCGAATGCCAACGACAAGGCAGCGCCTGACCTAAACATTGGAAATTGATGCCAAATTAACGGGCCATTTTCACGTCACCGGATCTGTCCCGATAGTTCTTCGCGTCTGCCTCAGCGGTAACGGGTGATGACAATCGTCGCCCGGATCCTGCCCTGTTGGCGTGGACCGTGAACTGGCCCCGGGTGCCCCGACGCTTGTCATGGAGGGGATGCGGCCTGTTCGGCGTTATGGTTGCAGTAGATTTGTATCCCGCTGTTTCAGGTTGGTGCCGGAAGGACGTTGATGGCGCATTTTGTGATCATGGGCTGCGGGCGCGTGGGCGTCACGCTGGCCCACACCCTGGTTGATTCCGGGCACAGCGTGGCCATTATCGACCAGGACGACCGGGCCTTCCGCCGCCTGCGTTCCGGATTCACCGGCCGCAAAGTGACTGGTGTTGGCTTCGACCGGGACACCCTGCGGCAGGCGGACATTGAGAACGCTTATGCTTTCGCAGCAGTCTCCAGCGGCGACAACTCCAACATCCTGGCCACCCGCGTGGCGCGCGAGACTTTCCACGTGCCGCACGTCGTGGCGCGGATCTACGATCCCGGCCGCGCGGAAATCTACCAGCGGCTAGGCATCCCCACGGTGGCCGCGGTGCGTTGGAGCGCTGACCAGGTGCTGCGGCGGATCCTGCCCGAGCAGAGCATCAAGGGCGACTTCCGTGAGGCTTCCGGACGCCTCATCTTGGGCGAAGTACAACTGGACGACGGATGGGTGGGCCGGGAGCTGACCGAGATCGAAGCGGCCTCCAGCACACGGGTGGCCTACCTGACGCGTTTTGGTGAAGGGATCCTGCCAGGCCCGGGCACCCGTTATCAGAAGGGCGACATCGTGCACGCCATGATGAGCGTAGATTCAACGTTCGAGATCGATCGGATTTTGTCCAAGCCACCGGTGGAGGAGTCCGAATGAGAGTCGTGATTGCCGGTGCAGGCAGCGTCGGTTCGTCGATTGCCCGCGAGTTGCTCTCGAACAACCACGACATCCTGCTGATTGATCCGAAACCCGAGGTGATTGGCCGCAGCGGCCTGAAGGGTGCACGCTGGCTGATCGGCGACGCCTGCGAGATCACCACGCTGCGCGAAGCCCGGCTCGAGGATGCCGACGTGGTGGTCTCGGCTACCGGCGACGACAAGGTGAATCTGGTGGTCTCCCTGCTGGCCAAGAGCGAGTTCGGCGTGGGCCGCACGGTGGGACGCGTGAACAATCCGAAAAACGACTGGATGTTCGACGATTCCTGGGGCGTGGACGTGGCCGTGAACACCCCGCGCCTGATGACGGCGCTGGTGGAAGAAGCGGTGGAGATCGGCGATCTGGTCCGCTTGCTGACGCTTCAGACCGGTATCGCTTCGATGGTCGAGTTCACTGTTCCCACCGATTCGGCGTTGATCGGCCGCAGGATCGGGTCCATCGACTGGCCGCAGGATGCCACGGTGGTGGCGATCCTGCGCGATGACATTCCGATTACGCCCAGCCCGGACGACGTAGTCGAAGCCAGCGACGAGCTCTTCTTCATCACCACCATCGCCGCGGAGGATGACCTGCGGGCGGTGCTGACCGGCCGGCCGGCCGCCGGAGACTGACGCCGGACTAATTCAGTCGGCCCGGCTTGCCTCCACGGCGGCCGGGCGGGAGACCAGCCAGGCCAGCCACAGCCCCAGTGCATACAGCGGAACGCCCATGAGCAGGCGGGTGGTGCCCAGTGCCACCAGCCCGTCATCGCCCATCAGATAGAGCGGAACCTGCACTGCGAGCCGCAGGAACAGCACCGCCGTGAGGATCCATGTGGCGATGGTGTAGGCCTTGAGCCGCTGCGGCTGCTTGCGCCATCCGGTCCCCTCGTTGCGGATCAGCCCGAAAATCAGTCCCAGCGCCGGCCATTTAACCGCAATCGTTACCAGCATGGCCACGATGTAGGCCGCATTGGTGAAGAAGCCCCAGACGTAGAAGTCCTCGGCACGCCCGGTGGTGTTGGCGACAAACGCACAGATGGCAACCCCCACCAGGCCGGAGAATGCCTGCGTGACGGTGCCCCGCTGTACCAGTCGCAGCACGGTGAAGATGGCCGCGACCGCCACCGCCCCAATCAGCGCGGGGCCGAGCTCCTGGCCAATGGTGAAGACCACCAGGAAGATCACTCCGGGCAGGATGCTTTCGGCCAGCCCACGGACACCGCCCACGGTCTTCAAAACGTCGATCTGTCCGTCGGCGCTCCGTTGGACCCCGGCACGCGCGGCATAGCTGCTGGCGAGTGCTTCGGCAGCGTCCGGCCTCTCCTTGGCTGGTTCTTCGGCGGGGGCGGGGCTGGCTGCAGGCTGCTGCGCGGCGTCGTTCGGCCGCCCGTTGTGCTGCGGACCGGAGTCCGGCTGCTGATCTGTCATAGGTCAATTCTCCAACGGACTGAGGATCTCGTAGCGCGGGTTGTAAATGGTGGCCAGACCGTCCACGTGGAACAGCATGCCCTCGAACGAGAGCCGGATACCAGCCACGATCCCCGGGACGCGGTGCTGTCCCAGCCAGACCAGCCTGACCCGTGGGTGCCCGCCGTCCCGGGATTTTCCAGGATGCTGCTGGCCTGCATCGGTGACGACGGCGGCAAAACGCGGCGGCTGGCCGGCCGGTTCGATGGTTATAGCCTCCACCAAGCCGCTGCCAGCAACATGACCGCGCTCGGGCAGTTGCGTCATGGGGCTGCCCCCGAAACCGGACGGAAGCTCAGGCAAGTCAGCGAATCTCGGTGATTTCCGGGCCCCGCTCCGGGGCGGAGAGTCCGGGTCGCTGCGCCTCGGCGGCCTGCTGCTGCTCGGCGGCGCCCTTCGGCATCTTCAACTGCAGCAGGTCCTTGGGCGGCAGCGGCTGTGTGCCGCGGACCACCACGGTGGCCCGGAACAATTCCTCGAGGTCGGCGGCTTTGGCGCGGTCCAGAGCGGCCGGGCCGCCGATGACGCCGCGCAAGAACCAGCGCGGCCCATCCACACCGAGGAACCGGGCTACCCGGTAGCCCTTCTGACCGTCCGAACTCTGCGCCGGAAGCTTCGCCACGACTTCGGTACCCATCGGCCCGTCAACCTCCTGGACGGTACCGCCCTGGGAACCGACGGAGCTGGCGATCTGGGTGCGGATTTCATCCCACAACCCCTCGGACTTAGGCGCGGCAAAAGCCTGGAGCTGCAGGTTCGATCCGCCAAAATCCAGCGTCACGGCCACGACCCGCTGCGACTTTTCCTCGATCTCAAGCCGCAGTTGCAGGCCCTCCCGGGGACGGATCTTCAGGGCGCCCAGATCCAGGTAGTCGATCCCGGCGTCCTGTTCGGAGTCGTCGAAGGGACCGTTGCGGCGGGGACCGCTCTGCGGCGCCTGCCGCGTGGCATCCTCACCGGGTACGGTGGCAGCCTCGGTGGCGAGCTCTTCGCCGTCGTTCTGGTTTTTCTTTTTGGAACGCCCAAATGCCATAGCCTGAGTTTCCTCTTCCTCCGGTTTTGCCGGGTTGCTCTGAAGTCTGCGCGGCCTTGCTGCCGCCTGCGGCAGGATGGCCGCCGTCCGTGCCGGCGGGCATTGCCGCCACACGAGCCCGCGTCTTTACTGTGCGCCGAACCCTCCGGTGGACCCGAATCCGCCGGCGCCGCGGGCGGAATCGGGAAGCTCGGCGACAAGCTCGAAAGCGGCCGTCTCCACCTTCTGGATGACCAGTTGAGCGATCCTGTCGCCCCGTTTGAAAGTTAGCGTCTCGCTGGCATCAGTGTTGAGCAGGGTGACCGCAATTTCGCCCCGGTAACCGGCGTCAACGGTGCCAGGGGCATTGACTATGGTCAGTCCGTGCTTAGTGGCCAGACCGGACCGAGGATGCACCAGGGCAACGTAACCGTGCGGCAGCGCCAGCGCCACGCCCGTAGGCACCAGGATCCGCTCCCCCGGAGCGATCCGGAAATCAATGCGGGTCCGCAGGTCCGCGCCGGCATCTCCCGGATGGGCGTAGGAGGGCGCTTCAAGTCCTTCGTCGAGCATTTTCAGCTGGACGGTCAGTGTTTCAATTGTCTGCTGCACTCGTGATCGTCTGTCCTTGAGAGGGGCGAAGGTGCGGGCTGTTTTCCGGCGTTCCAAAGGCTCGCCCGCTGAGATATTCCGCACAACACTCTAGCGCGTTTTCAGCCCTCCCGCCCGCGGGCGGGGCCGGTTCCGCAGCCGCGGCGGAGGCAAGGTGAAATGGCTGCCAAAAGGTGAAAAGCTGAGTGCATGACACAACCAGCGACCCCTGCAGGCGGCTCCGGTCCCGCCGGCGGTCCTTCTTCCGTGACTCACTACGATGAGCGGCTGTGGCCCAACTTCTGGGTCTGGCTGATTGCGGCCGGCACCGCCGCCGCCGTCGTTGTGATGCTGGCACCGATCAGCATGACCGCCGGCATCATCGGCGCCATCGTTGCCGCCATCCTGCTGGCTGTGCTGCTGATCGCATCCACACCGCGGATCTTGGTCACCGACACCATGCTGCACGTGGGCCGCGCCCAAATCGAGCGGCGCTATGTTGGCCAGGTGGAGGCATATACCGGTGAGGCCGCCACCGAGCAGCGCGGTCCCAAACTGAACGGCACCGCCTATATGTGCATGCGGGGCTGGATTGATCCGGTGGTCACCATCCAGATCACCGACGAAACGGACCTGACACCGTACTGGATTGCCTCGACGCGCCGCCCGCAGCAACTCGCCGCGGCATTGAATCGTCCCGCGCAGGACAAGGACTAGCCCGACGTCGCTTCAAGCTGCGCCATCGGCAGCGGCGCAGCTGAAAGCAGACAGCACGAGGGCGGGCGCTGTGCAGCTATCCTGCACAGCGCCTAGCTATCCCTCACAGTCCGTGCAATAGAGCAGTCCGTCCTTCTCCTTGGCCACCTGCGACCGGTGGCGTACCAGGAAACAGGAAGCGCAGGTAAATTCATCCTGCTGCGCCGGCAGCACGCGCACCAGCAACTCCTCGCCGGACAAGTCTGCGCCGGGCAGTTCGAACCCTTCCGCTGCCTCGGCCTCATCCTCGTCGACGACGGAAGACTGCTTATCGGTCCGCCGATGCGACTTCAGCTCCTCAATGGACTCCTCGCTGGTCTCTTCGTCCGGCTTCCGAGGGGCATCGTAGTCAGTGGCCATTGTTGTTCGTTCACTCCCTTCCAGTCCCGGTTCATCAAGGCAGGATCCCCCCGCCCCGGGACTGGGTGTCCCGCGCCTGACGAGCCGCTCACAGGTCAACGTATCCGCCGTCGGATTTGTGCCCGTGACGCGAAGATTCTTGCCTATTTACCGTTCGCATGACAAACTTCCCGGCCGTCGGGGCAGGTGCTGCCGCCTTGAGCCCGTCAACTGGGGACGGCGACCTTGGCCACAAACTCCACGCCACACCCGCGAAAACAATAGGAAAAGCACTGTATCGGTGGCAGAGTTTCAAGCAGAAAGTGTCGTCTGGTGGAGGGTTTTCATGCAGGATCTACGGCTGGTGGGTGTCCATGAGGATGGCGAACATCTGCTGTTGAGCGCAGGTGGAGACGACTACCGTCTGACGATAGACGAGGCCCTGCGAACAGCGGTTTTTCGCCCTACAACCACACGCGCTCCCGGCGCCGGCGAGCCAGCGGAAGCAGGCCTCTCACCGCGCGAGATTCAGGCACGCATTCGTGCAGGCGCTACCGCCGAGGAGGTTGCGGCTGAATCCGGCCTTGGCCTCGAACGCATCCGGCGCTACGAAAGCCCGGTGCTGGCAGAGCGGCACTACATTGTTGAGCAAGCCCGCAACGTAGAGGTGGCCGGCCCGCTGCCCGGCCATGACGGCTACCGTTCGGCCTTTGGCGATGAGCCGGCCACCTTGGGTGGGATGGTGGACCACCGAATCCATGCCTTTGGCATCGAACCGGGCTCGATGAACTGGGACTCCTGGCGGCGCAACGACGGCACCTGGGAGATCGTGGCCTCGTTCCCCGTGCCGGCGGCACCGGCCACGGAGTCGATCGGAGAAGAACCGCCGGCCAGGTGGATCTTCCACGCTGCCCGCCGCACCATCCAAAACGCCAACCGGTGGGCGCAACAGCTGAGCGAGCTCGAAACGGTGGAGGGCCCTGTGCCCGGCCGCCGGTTGAAGGCCGTTACCGACCACGTATTCGACTTTGAGGCCGACAGCGTGGCGGACCTCGACCCCGCGGACAATCAGGAGGACGAGCAGTCCGCCGAGTCGGAGGAGCTGCTGGAAGTGCTGCGCTCGCGCCGCGGTCAGCGGCTGGGCGTCGATGAGGACGCCGACGACGCGCTGGCCCTGATGCTCACCCAGGGCCCGGTGCCCGCAGCTCATCCCCGCGACTCGTTTGAACGCGACTCGCTCGAACATGATTCCTTTGATGAAGCGGATCATCACGACGACGAGCCCGCCGTTCGTCCGCGGGCCGGTTTCCCGCTGACGCTGGCTCCGGCCTACGACGACGGCTCCTTCTCCTCGTTGGAGTTGGACCATGGCATCAGCACCCTCACGCACGAGATCACGCTCTCCGGCGCGCCGGAATTCCTCCGGGACGAACCCGCCGAGGACACCGACGGCGACGATCATGAATCGTACGATTACATTGCCGAAGAGGCCGAGGACGACGACGAAGCGCGCGATAACGCGCAAGCCGCCCACTCATCCACAGCCCATCCGGCAGAAGAACTGCGGCCTTCCACGGCTCCGGTGAAAACCGTGCCTGAGGCCAAGGCCTCTGTCTGGGACAAGAACCGGGCGGAACAGGTTGGATCTGGGACGGCGCGATCCGCATCAGCAACCGATGCGGACGACGCCGATGGAGCGGACTCGGCACCGGAACCGCCCAAGCGGACCATCAAGCCCAAACGGTCCAGCGTCCCCAGCTGGGACGAAATAGTCTTCGGCAAAAAGCACGACTGACGGCTGTTCGCCGAACAAACAGCGGCGCTCCTGGCCACCTACCGGTTTTCACCCGGGGCCCAATCCCAATCGGCTACCGCCAGACACGCGGACCTTCCTCCTAGAACGGTGGCGGGTCCTGCAGTTGGTTCGGTGACGGCGTGTCCTGTTGCCGGTTGTCTGCCGGCGGTTGGTCCTGCTCGTTGTCGGCTGCACGGTTCTTGCGGGCGGGGTGCCAGGGCGGCAGCCAATCGTCAGCCGTGGAGCCGTCCCCCGGCCCGGGTCCCGTTGGCGGTTGAATGACCAGCGGTTCGATTTGCCGGCGCTGATCCTCGGGGAGCGCAAC
>RJAE01000018.1 GCA_004000035.1 Arthrobacter sulfonylureivorans
TCATAGCGTGGGGGAAACGCCCGGTCCCATTCCGAACCCGGAAGCTAAGGCCCACAGCGCCGATGGTACTGCACTCGGGAGGGTGTGGGAGAGTAGGTCACCGCCGGACATTCTTTCAAAGGGAAGGCCCCGCCAACGACGGCGGGGCCTTCCCCCGTTAACACACCAATGCTGGCAGCCCCTGTCGCAAGCTTGGCCCGCTGGCGTAGCATGCACGTCATGGGGGATGACGAACTGCTCCGCCGCACGGCCGAACTTGCTGCCGACTATCTGCGGTCGCTGCCGGAACGCCCGGTCAAAACGGGAATGGACGTAGCCGAGTTGCGCCGGGAGCTGGTGGGTCAACTGCCGCAGCGGGGCGAGGACCCGCGGAAGGTCATTGAACACCTGGCCGACGTCGGCGGGCGGGCTGCCGTGGCGATGGCCGGCCCGCGCTATTTCGGCTTCGTGATTGGCGGCGCCCAACCCGCGGCACTTGCCGCCGACTGGCTGACGTCCACGTGGGACCAGAATGCCGGACTGTATGTAGCCGGCCCGGCCGCATCGGTGGTGGAAGAGGCAGTGGGCCAGTGGCTGCTGGACCTGTTCGGCCTGCCGCCGGACAGCGGGTACGGGCTGGTCACCGGCTGCCAGATGGCCCACTTCACCTGCCTGGCTGCGGCACGGACAGCGGTGCTGGAACGTGCCGGCTGGGATGTGATCAGCGACGGGCTTTTCGGCGCACCGGAGATCGCCGTCGTTGTTGGAGAAGAAGCCCACAGCACCGTGTTGTCGGCCTTGCAGTACCTGGGGCTGGGGCGCCGCCGCATTCACCTGGTGGACACGGACGAGCAGGGCCGGATCACGCTGGAAGCACTCGACGCCGTGCTGGAAAGGATCCCCGAGGGTCAGCCGCTGATCGTGAACCTGCAGGCCGGCAACGTAAACACCGGTTCGTTTGATCCCCTCCGGGCGGCTTTGGAACGCGTGCAACGGCGGGACGGCGCCTGGGTGCACGTGGACGGCGCCTTCGGATTGTGGGCCGCCGCGAGCCCAGAGCTCCGGCACCTGCTGGACGGCGTGGAACTTGCGGATTCGTGGGCCACCGACGCGCACAAGTGGCTCAACGTTCCCTACGACTCAGGTGTCGCCATTGTCCGCGACTCCGATGTGCACCAGCGCACCATGTCCCCGCCGCATGCGGCCTACCTTGAGTACGGGCAGGAGCGGGACGAGGTGGCCTGGGTGCCGGAGTTCTCCCGCCGGGCCCGCGGTTTCCCGGCCTACGCCGCGCTGCGGACCCTTGGCCGCGACGGAGTGGCGGACCTCGTGGGGCGCTGCTGTTCGCTGGCAGCTCGGATGGCCGGGCAACTGGCTGGAGCAGACGGCGTCCAGATCCTCAACGACGTAGTGCTCAACCAGGTGCTGGTCCGGTTCACGCCGGAGGACGGCTCCGACCCGGACGAGTTCACCCGTGAAGTAGTCCACCGGGTACAGGAGGACGGGACGCTCTGGCTCTCCGGCACGACCTGGCACGGGAAAGCCGCGATGCGGATCAGCGTCAGCAACTGGTCCACCACCGAAGCGGACGCCGACCGAAGCGTAGAGGCCATCCTGCGCTGCGCGCAGTGATGCTGGCTGAGAAGCCCGGGCGCACCGCCGTCGTGCCAGCGGGATCCTGAAGGCGGCCGCCGCGCTCGACCCGGCGCACCGCCGCCGTACTCTGAATGCAACGTTCCCACCTGCGCCGATGAGTTGACCTTAGGTAGGCTGGAAGGACACACGCCGCCAGCAAGACGGGAGCGCATCATGAAGATCAGCGTCGGACAGCTCAACCCCAGCGGGGAGATGTCGGAGAACCTCGCGACGGTGCGCTCGCTTGCCGAAGAGGCCAAGGCAGACGGCGCGGACCTGATTGTGTTGCCGGAAGAATCGATGTTCACCGTGCGGCATGTGCAGGGCGATCTGGCCGCTGCAGTGGACGCAAACTGGACCAAGTTCGTGCAGCAGCTGTCGTTCATCGCCGCTGAGGTCGGCATTGCGATCATCGCGGGCGGCTACGAATCCAGCGGCGAGGAGCGGCCGTACAACACGCTGGTGATCGTGGACTCCAACGGCCGGATTGTGGACACCTACCGCAAGCTGCACCTGTACGACGCCTTCTCCTACCAAGAGTCCAAGCGGATCAAGCCCGGCGACGGCGGCCTGAAGATCGTGCAACTGGGGGAGCTGAACATCGGCGTGCTCACCTGCTACGACCTGCGCTTCCCCGAGCTGGCGCGGGCGCTGGCCTCGCAAGGGGCGGACCTGCTGTGCGTGCCGGCCGCCTGGTTCAAGGGCGATCACAAGATTGAGCACTGGGAAACGCTGCTGCGCGCCCGCGCCATCGAGAACACCTGCTGGGTGGCCGCGGCGGGGACCTCGAGCACCAACACCGTGGGACATTCGGCGATCCTGGACCCGATGGGGATCCCGGTGGCTTACCTGGACGACGAGCCTCGTGGCGTGGTCACCGTTGACGTGACCCGGCGCCGGATCGACGAGGTGCGTGAGTTCCTGCCCGTGCTCAAGAACCGCCGGCTCGCCAGCACGGTGGAGATTGTCCCGGCGCACTGACACCGGGCAAACGGACAAGGGGAGCCACCGAGAGTAGCCGTTCCCGGCACGAAAAGAGTCCAGGCCCCGGATTTCTCCGAGGCCTGGACTCTTTCTTGGTGGAGGCGGCTATTTACCGTCCGGTCCGGAAGGACCAGTTGGTTGCTGACAGCCGGTTGCCGGAGGCATCCTTGATGCTGCTGCTCAGCCGAACCTTATAGGTGGCGTTAGCCTTCAACTTGCTCGACGGATTCAGGGTCGCCGTCTTGGTGCGCGAGTTGTAGCTGACCTTGGCCGAAACCGTCTTGCCCTTGCTGTCGACCAGCTTGAAGCTGGAGCCGCTGACTCCGGAGACTGCTTCGCTGAACTTCACGTGGACGTTGCCGCTCCGACTGACCGACTTGGCTCCGGATGCGGGCGTCCGCTTGGACACCGTGGGCCGGCTTTCCGTCTTGAAGCTCCAGCTGGAGGCCGCCAGGCGGTTGCCGTTGACGTCGGTGATGCCGTTGGTGAGGCTCACCGTGAAGCGGGTGCTGCTCGGCAGGATCGCCTTCGGCTTCACTGTCACCGTGCGCTTCGCAGCGTCGTAGCTGACGGTCGCTGGTACCAGCTTGCCCGCGGAGGTCTTCAACGTCACCGTGCTGGCGCTGGCGCCCTTGACCGGTTCGCTGAACGTCACCGCCAGATTCCGGTTGGTGGCCACGTTGGTGCCGTTCACCGCCGGGGTCCGTCCGGCGATGGCCGGCGCGGCTTCGGTGGTGAAGTTCCAGGTGGTTGCCGTGATCGGGTTACCCGTCAGGTCCGTGATGCCGTTGGTCAGCCGCACGGTGTAGGTGCGGTTGGTCAGTAGATTGGCATTGGGGTTGAGGGTGACCGTCCTGGTTGCGGTGTTGTAGCTCAGTGCCGCGGTCACTGCCGTGCCGGCCGAGTTGGTAACTCGGAAGGTGTTGGCGTTGACTCCGGTGATCGGTTCGCTGAAGGTAGCGGTGATGTTGCCGTTGGCGGACACGTTGGTGGCGTTCACCGCCGGGGTGCGTCCGGTGATGGACGGTCCGGCTTCGGTGGTGAAGTTCCAGGTGGTTGCCGTGATCGGGTTATCCGTCAGGTCCGTGATGCCGTTGGTCAGCCGCACGGTGTAGGTGCTGTTGGTCAGTAGGTTGGCGTTCGGGTTGAGGGTGACCGTCCGGGTTGCGGTGTTGTAGCTCAGTGCCGCGGTCACTGCCGTGCCGGCCGAGTTGGTGACTCGGAAGGTGGTGGCGTTTACTCCGGTGATCGGTTCGCTGAAGGTAGCGGTGATGTTGCCGTTGGCGGCCACGTTGGTGGCGTTCACCGCCGGGGTGCGTCCGGTGACGGACGGTCCGGCTTCGGTGGTGAAGTTCCAGGTGGTGGTCGGAAGGGCATTGCCCTGCAGATCCCGGATGCCGCTGCTCAACTGCACCGTGTAGGTGCGGTTAGTCAGCAGGTTGGCACTGGGATTCAGGGTGACCGTCCTGGTTGCGGCGTTGTAGCTCAGTGCCGCGGTCACTGCCGTGCCGGCCGAGTTGGTGACTCGGAAGGTGTTGGCGTTGACTCCGGTGATCGGTTCGCTGAAGGTAGCGGTGACGTTGCCGTTGGCGGCCACGTTGGTGGCGTTCACCGCAGGGGTGCGTCCAGTCACTGACGGAGCGGGTCCGGTAGTAGTGAACGTCCAGCTGGTGGCAGCCAGGGCGTTGCCCCCCGTGTCCCGGATTCCGTTGGTGAGCCGAACGGTGTAAACCGTGTCGATCGCCAGATCCGCCACCGGGTTGAGCGTCACCGTTCGGGTAGCCGCATCGTAGGTTACGGTGGCGGCAGTCGGTGTCGTTGCTCCTGCTGCCGTCAACGTAGCCGTTGTCCCGTCGATCCCCCTGACGACCTCGTTGAAGGTCGCTGTGATGTCGGCCCCGAGTGCCACATTCGTTGCCCCGGCAGCCGGTGCGCGGTCCGTCACCGTAGGTGCCTGGGTGTCCGACAAGGCCGACACGTCAACGGTCTGATCGGTGAACCGGAGCTGCTCCACATTGGTGATGGTGTCGGTGCCGTCGTCCCCGGTACCGCGGGTGTGGGCGACGGTGGTGACACCGTTGGAGGTAGTGATGTCGTATTCATCGCGTGCGCCTGAGAAGTTGGCGGTGTCGATGTCGGTCGAAGCCGCACTGTTGAGGATTTCCCGCACGATGACAACGTTGCCCGGGTCAATCTTGCCGGCCATGATGTCGGCCTGAATGCTCTTCAGGTTGGTAACGGTTTTCAATTCCGTTCCCTGGTCGTCGCGGACACTCAGTCGGACGTTCAGCCACTTGTCGCCATCGATGATGTCATCGGCGCCGTTGCCCCAGATCTGGTCGCTCCCGCCTCCGCCGATGATGATGTTGCCTGCGCCGAATTCGGTGGCGCCAGCGGGCAGCAGATCGGCCAGGCCGGCGATCCGCTTGATTCCCTCAGCATCGAGCGTATTGGTGAGGCCGGGTACGGCGACTTCGTTGTCGGGATCTGATGGAGCGACGTCATCACCGCGCAGGACGTCGTCCTTGTCCCAGCCGGAGAGGGCTTCCACCAGCAGGAACCTGTCCTTGAGGGCGTTGGGGCCCTCCACGATGATCATCCGCATGTCGGAATCGGCCGCTTCCACGGACCGTGCGTGGGTCACCCAGTCGAAGCCGTAGACGCCGTGGTTGCGTTCGATACCGGGGCCGGCGACCATGATGTCGTCACCGCCTTCGGCATCGTAATCGTCCTCGCCGCTGTCGCCGATGAGGACGTCGTGGCCGGGGTTGTTGATGTCGTCGAAGAAAGGTGCGCCGCTGTCGCCCTGGAGCAGGTCGTTTGCGTTGCCGCCTTCCGCCCAGTCATCGCCGCCGCCGCCGAACACCGCGTCCGGGCCATCGCCGGCCATGATGAGGTCGTCGCCCTCGCCGGCAAACGTCTCGTTGCCGTTGAGGCCGCCGTTGGAGAAGTCGTCGCCGTCTCCGGACATGATGATGTCCAGTCCGGGGCCGGCGTCGATCGCGTCGTTGCCCGGCCCGCCCTTGAGCACGTCGTCCCCGTGGGAGTCGGTGATCCGGTCGTTGCCGGCGCCGCCAAGGATGGTGTCTGCGCCGTCGTTGCCTTCGATGATGTCATCGCCGCCGTTGCCCCAGACGGTGTCGTTGTCGACGCCAGCCCAGATCCGGTCAATCCCGTCTGCGCCGTCGACGTCGTCCTTGCCGTTGTAGGTCGCCTGGGCGTTCAGGCCCGGGCGGTCCACGCTGTTGGAGACGCGGTAGCGGATGGTGCCGTCGGCCATGCGCATCAGCAGCGCGGATTCGTCACAGACGGAGGCAGGGTCATCGGCCACGTTGTTGTTTCCTGGGGCGCTGACGATGTTGCTCATTTCGAATTCGCAGTCCGCCACCCCGAAGACATCAGCCTTGAGCGCGGCGGCGTCAGTATTACGCATCACCAGCTCGGCCATCGAGTTGCCTTCCAGCTGCGTGCGCAGGTTCAGGCCGGAAGTGCGGGACAGGTAGTAGAGCCGGTCGCCGTCCTGCAGGTCCGTCATCTCACGTTCAAAGATGTAGTTGAAGGTGGAACCGAGCAGTCCGCCGAAAAGGTTCTGCGCCTCGGCGAGGCCGCCGACCCACAGATCGATCTTGTCCAAGCCGGTCGTGGAAGCTGTGCCGTCGTTCGCCCACTCGCCGTTGCTGTTGACGAAGTCGTAGGCATCGGCCGGTGTCTCCGCCCCGGGATCGGGGCTCATGTCGAAGAGCTTCTGCGCCGCGGCCCGCTTGGCATCGATGGATGTGGCCCCGGTGATGCTGGGGTGGGTGCCATAAGCAGCCATGAAGTTGACCACCGAATCCGGATGCTTCATCGCCTGTCCGAAGTCCACCCAGCTGCTGTAGGGCTTCAGCGACGACTCGCTCGTCTTCGCGTAGAGATCCTTGCGGAAGTTGTTCAGCGACGGAACGCCGGTGTCCCGGCCGCGGGCGATGTTGAGCGAGGCCAGGTCGAGGGGCAGACCGAGCACGTTATTGCGCAGCGTGTCGGTGACGAACTCGTCGAGTTCGGCGCCCACTTGGTCCGTCATGCCCATCGCAATCGCGCCGGCTGCCTGCTCGGGGGACATTGTGTTGTCCCCGTTTGCATAGTAGGCCGGCGGATTCAGGAACGCGTCCAGCAGCGGGAGGCCGATATCGGCTCCGCTGTTGGTCTTCCGGTCCACCGTGTCCGTCAGCATGGAGTGTCCGAACCGGTAGGTCGCGTGGGCGAACTCCGCGTGGATCGCCGGGTTGATACCCGTGTCGGACTGGGTAAAGACGTTGAACGGATTGATGCCCGGTTGGATCTTCCGCGCGAAGTCCTCGAAGACGATGTGCTGGTACTCCATCTCCGTGACGAAGCGGGCGGCCTGGAAGAGACGCTCCCCGTTCCATTCGCCGTTGGGTAGCTTCCACTCGTTCAGATCCAGGTTCAGCGAAGTCAACAGGTCTTCCATGTAGGTGACCAACCGGTTGTGCTCCGAGTGGAAGACCTGGTGGACGGCGGTGAGTCCAATGTTCTCGTTGACGCGTCCGTCACCGGCGATGAAGTGCTCGTTGAGCATTTCGTCGTCGTAGGTGCCCGCGGCCTGCGTGCCGGTCGCGGGGGTAATATCGGTGTCTCCGTCGGGAGCGAGTGCAGCGCCGGACTGCGAATTGAACGGTGCCGCGTAGTGGGAGATGTCGTCCAGGAACGCGATGCCGATCCGCTGGACATCCTCCGGCGGCGCCACAGGGTCTTCCAGGTTCCCTTCCACGAACTCGTTGTCCTGCGTGATGTACTGCGGCAGGCCGTTGGGGCCCCGCAGGAAGCGCCCGTACTGGTCGGTGGCCAGCATCGGGATGTTCACGACGTCGGCGTCGGAGAGCTCCAGGCCGAGCATAGACGCGGCCTGGGCCTTGATGTCCGCCCAGGTGGCCATGCCGCCGGGGGCGCCCTCAACCAGTTCGCCGGTCGAGACCGGGTCGCCGTTTTCGTTGAGCTCGTAGTCCCGGAGGAAGACCTGATGGGACGGATTCGAGGAGTAGGTCTGGCTCTGGTCAACCCACGGGGAGTCCGTGTTTGTACCGTCCTGGATGTCATCCTCCGTGCCGAGTACACCGTCGGGACCCGGCTGGTTCTCCGCCCGGTTGAGGATCATGAAGTTGGTCCGCCCGCCCGGGACATACAGCGGATCGTCCGTTGCCAGAGGCATCATGACCATGTTCGAGGTCTTCTTGGTGAAGTCGATGCCGTGGTCGAAGAACTGGCCGAACAGGGCAAAGAAGCCGTTGTATGGCGGCGAGAGCCCAAAGTCAGTGGTGACGTTCGGGATGTCGAGTGTCTCCCCTTCGGGCACGCAGTCTTTGGGCAGGTTATCGGCATCGCAAGGAACCGCACTCGGACCGTCGTTCACCGTCCGGTGCGCCTTGCCGGCCGCAGCGATCGCGGCTGGATTGCTGGAGGTCTGGTCCACAATGACGTTGCTGATGAAGCGGGGCTCGGCATCAGTCACGCTGGTGTTGACGGACTTGTATTTTCCGCCGTCAGCGGTGGTCCGCCATTCCGGCTCTGCCAGTCGCGGGAACGGCAGGCTAGCCTTCCCATAGTGCCCCTGGTCGACCACGAGGTTGTTATCAGAGCCGTCCACGGTGCGCAGCCCGTAGGGCAGCAGCGGATTGGCTATCTGGTTGGGGCCGGAGCCGAGGAGCGGTTGGCCCGCTACGGGCTTACCGTCGGCGTCTTCCTTGGTTGCGTGGTTCTCCGCAATCTTGATTTGCTTCAGGATGAACCTCATGTCCCCGGCATTGAGGGTCAGGCCCTGACCGACCGGCGCTGCCAGCGCCGCGGGGGCGAGAGCTGAGGGCAGCACGCCCGCGCCCAGCACCAGCGCGGCCAGCCCGGCCGTGACTTTTTGCGGGACGGATGGCTTCCCCCTTTGGGCACGTTCGGTGCCCCTCCTGTGCTTTGGGTGGGCGGATTTCTTGAACATGGTGACTCCCCTAGTCGAGTGATGTGTGGCTGGCCACAGCATCTGACGAGGACCTTGGGGAAATCCTTAGAAGCTTCTACTTCATCTTCCGGACAGGAAAAAGCCCGCCCCTTGCCTCTGCTCTCCCAGGGGAAAGTCAGGGACAAGGGGCGGGCTATCAGTTTCGGGCGTCCGGCCTTACAACGCCGGTAAACGGACTCTCCGCTGGCGGGCGCGGCCGCCGGCAATCCGCTCTATGCAGTCAGCTGCCGCTTGGAGGAGATCACGCCGGTGTCGAAGCCGGCCAAGTGCAGGCCGCCGTGGAAGCGGGCGTGCTCGATTTTTACGCAGCGGTCCATCACCACGTTCAGGCCGGCGGCCTCGGCCTTCGCCGCTACCTCCTCGTGCCAGGAGCCCAGCTGCAGCCAGATGGTCTTGGCGCCGACGGCCAGCGTCTCCTCCAGCACGGTGGGCAGGTCGTCGTGCTTGCGGAATACGTCCACCAGGTCCGGGACCTCGGGCAGGTCCGCCAGCGACTTGTAGACCGGCTGGCCCAGGATCTCCTTGGCCACCGGGTTCACGAAGTAGACCTTGTACGGCGAGCTGGACAGCAGGTACGTGGCGACGAAGTAGCTGGCGCGGCTGGGCTTGTCCGAGGCGCCAACGATGGCGATGGACTTGGTATTGCGCAGGATGTTCAGCCGTTCCGGTGCGGATGGTCCCACCCAGGTGCGTTCTGCGGTCGCGGTCACTTGGCGGCTCCTGTCTCAACGGTTTCGCCGGCGCCGGGGCGGGCCGACGGGAGGGCGCACGCGGCGCCGTCGTACTTCGGGGATGCAAACGAGGCGGCGTCGAAGCCGTCCGTCTCCGGGCCGGTCCCCACGCGCTCGCTGGCGCTCGCTTGGTCGACCACCGAGGTGGCAAGAGACAGCGCCTGGTCCAGGTCCCAGAGGATATCGTCCACGTCTTCCAGCCCCACGGAGATGCGGATCAGGTCTTCGGGCACGCCGGCGGCCACCAACTGGTCGGCGGTGAGCTGCTGGTGCGTGGTCGATCCCGGGTGCAGCACCAGGGTACGGGCGTCGCCAATGTTGGCCAGGTGGCTGGCCAGCTGCAGCGATTCGATGAACTTCTGGCCCGCCACCCGGCCGCCCTTGACGCCGAAACTGAACACCGAGCCCACGCCCTTGGGCAGGTAATGCCGGCCACGCTCGTAGTGCGGGTGCGCCGGCAGGCCGGCGTAGCTGACCCACGAGACGCGCTCGTCGGCCTCCAGCCACTCGGCCACCTTGCGGGCGTTGGCCAGGTGCTCGTCCATCCGCTGCGCCAGCGTTTCCACGCCCTGCAGCAGCTGGAACGCGGACTGCGCGGACAGCGACGGTCCGATGTCGCGCAGCTGCTCGGAGCGCAGCTTGGTGAGGAAGCCGTACTCGCCGAAGTTGCCCCACCAGGACACATTGCCGTAGCTGGCCACTGGTTCGGTCATCTGCGGGAACTTGCCATTGCCCCAGTTGAAACGCCCGGATTCGACGACGACGCCGCCCAGCGTGGTGCCGTGCCCGCCCAGGAACTTGGTGGCGGAGTGGATCACAATGTCCGCGCCGTGCTCGATCGGCCGGATCAGGTAGGGAGTGCTCAAGGTGGCGTCCACCACCAGGGGGAGGCCGGCGTCGTGCGCCACCGCGGCAAGGCCTGCCAGATCGGCGATGTCGCCGGACGGGTTGGCCACGATCTCGGTGTAGACCGCCTTGGTGTTCTCGCGGATGGCCGCGGCGAAGTCGGCCGGGTCGGTGGAGTCAACGAACGTGGTCTCCACACCGAACCGGCGCAGCGTCACGTCCAGCTGGGTGATGGTGCCGCCGTAGAGCTTGGACGAGGCCACTATGTGGTCGCCCGCGCCGGCCAGCGCCGCGAAGGTGATGAACTCGGCGGCCATGCCCGACGACGTGGCCACCGCGCCGATGCCGCCCTCAAGCGAGGCAATGCGCTCCTCGAATGCGGCCACCGTGGGGTTGCCGATGCGGGAGTAGATGTTGCCGTACTTCTGCAGCGCGAAAAGGTTCGCGGCGTCGTCGGTGTCCTTGAACACGAACGACGTGCTCTGGTAGATCGGCACGGCCCGCGCGCCGTGCTCGGCGTCGGGCGTGCCGCCGGCGTGCAGGGCACGGGTGCGGAAACCGAATGTGCGTTCAGCCATCAGGCAGCTCCTTAAAAACTTAGGTTCCCGAGGCAATGACGGTCCTGGCGGCGCGCCCGGATGCGGGGGCGCCATCCGGATCAAAGATTGCTTGCGCTCTCTCCATCGCTTCTGGCGGTAGCACCTTTCCGGTTGGCCGGATGGTTGCTGCGGTGTCAAAGAGCCAGATCTCTCAACCGCTCGGGATGGTCCCGTCCATTCTCGCAACTTCCGCCGTAGCCGCCAAAATTGTTGAGCCGCGTTGCGTCTTGCCTTGAATTCCCAGTACGACGGCGGTGCGAGCATCCGGTGGTCGACCAAGCGAGCGCCAGCGAGCGCGTGGAGACCCGCGGGGGTTCGCAGACTCCCCGGCACGGGGCCGGGTGCTTCGCAGACTCCCCGGCACGGGCCGGGTGGGTTGGCAGACTTCCCGGCACGGGCCCGGTCAGTTCCCGTAGATTGGGTCCATGGCTGAGCTCACGGCGCTGCAGCGCCTCGCACGGGAACACGGCGTCGGCACTACTTTCCGCGGTTGGGACGGCACTGAGCAAGCGGTCGGCCCGGCAACGCTGGTTGCTGTCCTCACCGCGCTGGGTGTCCCCTGCGAGACCGACGACGATGTCACCGTCTCCCTCCGGGCCGCGGAACTCGCGCCGTTGCAGCGCACGCTGCCGCCCGCCGTCGTCGTCCGTCAAGGAGACGCCGCTGAGGTGCCGGTCAATGTGAGCCCGGGTGCCCGCCCCCGGGTGCAGATCGTGTTGGAGGACGGGTCGCGGCGGGAGGTCGAGGTGGTGGTCGGCGGGCCGCACGAGGCAGTGGGTGTTCCGCGTGATCGCCTCGCCGCGGTGGTGCCGGCCGACCTCCCGCTGGGCTGGCACAGACTCGAGGTGACCGAGGCCGGAGCCGACCAGGCTCCAACCGGCCAGGCCGGAGCCGGCCGGACCGCAACCGACCGGCCCCGAACCGGGCGTCTCACCAGCCATCCCCCGGCGACGCCCGGCAGCCATCCCCCGGCGACGCCCGGCAGCCAGGCGCAGTGCGCGCTGGTGGTCACCCCGCAACGGCTCACCACCGCCGATCGGCTTGACCGAAGCTGGGGCTTGATGGCGCAGCTGTACTCGGTGCGCTCGCGGTCGTCCTGGGGCATCGGCGATCTTGACGACCTGGCCGTGCTGGCCGAAACGGCTGCCGCCAAGGGCGCCGGGTTCGTCCTGATCAACCCGCTGCACGCGGCACAGCCCAAGCCGCCGGTGGAGCCCTCGCCCTACCTGCCCGCAACGCGCCGCTTCGTCAACCCGATCTACCTGCGGGTCGAGGACGTGCCTGAAGCCCGTGACATCCCGCTGCGGAACGATTTCCACAACGCGAACCTAGACGCCGGCATCCTGGACCGTGATCCCGTTTTCGCGGCCAAACTACAGGCGCTGGAGGCGGTCTTCGCGGTACCTCGGTCCGCGGAACGGCAGCAGCAGTTCGACGCCTTCCGTGCTCAAGAAGGCGAGGGGCTGGAGCGTTTTGCCCTGTGGTGTGCGCTCGCCGAAACCCTTCCGCCCGGCGCTCCCGAGTGGTCGGATCCGGAGTTCATCGAATCGCAGCGCAGTGCGCTCAAGGACCGGGTCGAGTTTCACGAGTGGCTGCAGTGGCTGTGCGACGAGCAGCTTGAGGCCGCGCAGCGCCGCGCCCTCGATGCGGGAATGAACCTCGGGATAGTGCATGACCTCGCGGTCGGCGTCCATCCTGCCGGCGCCGATGCCTGGAGTTTGCAGGAGGTGCTGGCCGCCGGCATCTCGGTGGGCGCGCCGCCGGACATGTTCAACCAGCAGGGCCAAAACTGGTCCCAGCCCCCGTGGCATCCCGAACGCCTTGCCGAGTCCGGCTATGCCGCCTACCGGGACATGCTGCGGACCATCTTGCGCCACGCCGGCGGCATCCGGGTGGACCACATCCTCGGGCTGTTCCGGCTCTGGTGGATCCCCGTCGGTGGCCCGCCCGGCGAAGGCGCCTACGTGTACTACGACCACGAGGCCCTGATCGGCATCCTCGCCCTAGAAGCCGAACGGGCCGGCGTCGTGGTGATCGGCGAGGACCTCGGGGTCTTCGAGCCCGGTGTGCAGGACTATCTGGCCGAGCGCGGCATCCTGGGCACCTCCATCCTCTGGTTCGAGTACGACGGCGCCACGCCCCGGCCGCCGGAGAGCTACCGCCGCTCCTGCCTCACCAGCGTCACCACCCACGACCTTCCGCCCACCGCCGGATACCTTGCCGGCGAGCACGTGGACCTGCGCGACTCGCTGGGCCTGCTGAACCGGCCGGTGGAGGAGGAGCGCACCCTGGATCAGGCAGCCCAGGAGTCGGTGCTTTCCCTGGTGCGTTCGCGGGTTCCGGCTGCTTCACAGCACGACGACGGCGCAGGCACCTCCGGCGAGCAGCGCACCATTGAGGCGCTGCACGCGTTCATCGCGCAGACCCCCTCGGTGCTGCTGGGGGTTGCCCTGACCGACGTCGTGGGGGAGCGGCGGACCCAGAACCAGCCGGGCACCGCGGACGAATACCCTAACTGGCGGATCCCGCTGGCCGGCCCGGACGGGGAAGCCATCCTGCTCGAGGACCTGGCCGCCAACGAGCGCTTCGACTCGCTGGTGCGTGCGTTGCGGGAGCGGTAGACGGTCCCAGACGGGCAGCGCGGCAGTGGGTGCCGGACGCGTCTCCTACCGCGCGTTGTCCCCTTGAACCCCGCGCGTCGTCACAACCGGGCCAGCAGTGCCTCACCGGTTTCGGCACGCCGGAGCGACGCTGCTGAACGTGACCGGTTGTCCATGTTCAGCGGGAACTGTCCATGTCTTGGAACGGCGTCTGGCGCTGACTAGGACAAACGCAAAAGCTTCCCGCAAAACATGGACAGGCCGGGATCGTGGCCGGCGTCGTCACAGCCGGGCCAGCAGCGCCTCCCCGGTTTCGGCCCGCCGGTAGAACACCTCGCGGCCGGAACGCATGGTGGCCGCCAAACCGCTTTCGGACATCACCTTCAGATGCTCGTTGACCGTCCCGGCGGCGAGGTCCAAGCAGCGGGCGAGCTGCGTCGTCGTCATTGGCACGTCGAGTTGCGCCAGGATCTGCGCCCGGGTCTTGCCGAGCAGTCGGGCCACCGGGCTGTGCGTCGCCTCGCGGCTGGCTTCCCAGAGCCGGCCGACGCCGCGCGGTGCGTAGGTGAGCGTGGGCACGAACGGCCGGACGTTGAGCACCAACGTGTTGGGCCAAACGAAGGCGTTCGGCACCAGCAGCAGCCCGCCGCCGGGCTCGGGAACGTCGTCGGCCTCGCAGCCGCGCATGATTTCCAGGCCGGTGGGCGTGGGGCGCACGCTGGGGTGCAGGCTCTTGAAGACCTCGAGGATGCCATCGCGCGACAGTTGGGCCAGGCGGCTGTCGATATCCGCCAGCAGAAGGGAGCGCAGGCGCGGCCACACGGGTTCGATGGCGGTGCTCCAGTACCACTCGAGGGCGGCGGTAATGCGCGGGATGCCGGCGTCGAAGTCCTCCGCGAGCCGCTGCAGTTCCTCGCGGGCGTAGTCGGCCGGACTCTGGCTGAGCAGGTGGGTGACGTCGCGCTGCCACACCCCGGGCGGCACACCGGCGACGGCGGAGAGGCCCTCGGCGAACGTGCCCTGGTACTTCGGCGTTGGGGTGATGGAGTCAGCCAGGAAGCCTTTCGGCGGAACCAGCGCGGTGAGCAGGCGCAGGTGGTCGCGGGCTTGCGGGTCGGCCGACTCGGCGATGCGGCGCTTGGTGGCCTCGATCCATGGGCGGTGGATGGGCGTGCCCACCTGCAGGGCGCGCAGGCTGGCGACAGTTTCGCCCAGCGGCGCCGCCTCGAACCGCACCTTGGTCAGGTCCTCGCTGCTGAGCGTAATGTGCATGGCAACAGCGTAAGGTCGCTGGGTGCGCCGGTCGAGGATTCGGGGTGGACCGAATCGGGGGGCACGACCGGAACGTGGAGACGGAGCGCGATTTTGAGTGCCGGCTGCCTAGCTGCGGGGGGCTGACCCAACCGCCATGGAGTGGGCCCAGCCCGGATCCCGCGGCCGCAGCCGTGGCGGGAGCGATGACCCGCGGTAGCCGCTCGTGCGGCGCTGGCCCCCGGGACCATTCTGCTCCAAGTGCTTTGCGGATTTATTCCCGATTCGGGTTCTGCCGAATCGTGGCTCTTGCATGCGAGTGCGCGGAATCTGAAGCCATGACTACTTCAACGCATTCCCGACATCACCGCGACATCGCTGACCGGACACACCGCTTCGGCCCGTCCTTCACCCCCTCATCCATCCAGCCGGCCACGGCAAGCGTTCGGTCGACCATTTCAGTGCCAGCTCGCGAGGCTGCCCGCCCTGGTGCCATCGGTGGTATCCGGCCCAGGGTAACTGCCCTGTTCCATGCTCTGGCGGCAACTGCTCGCAGGCTCAGCGCCTCGTGGCAAGCCGGCGCCGCCAAAGACGCCCTGATCGAGGAGCACCGCGACAAGGTCCGTTCGCAGATCCACCTCTTCGGCGGCCGCTACTGAAGGCAAGGGTCTCTGGGGCGTCCTCATACAGGGCCGCACACCCGACCTCCCTTGGCTGAGTTGGCAGGGCCTGATCTGGCGACGTAGTTCGTTGTCCACAAGAATTGCGGCGATCTATCAGTCCGCGACCGCAGCCTCCATGCTCGTGAATATGGACGACGCAATAGCCGGTTACATTGAACGGCGCGGTGGAACACTCCAGACCAGCGAACTGGTCCGATGCGGCTATAGCCGAGTCCAGATCCAGGCAGCTATCAAGAATGGCGCGATCACCGTGCTCCGCCAAGGAGTCGTCGGGACGGAGAGCGCTGACGCCGAGCAACGCGTAGCGGTACTGACCAACGGACTGATCACCTGCATCTCGGCGGCTCAGGAACTCGGGCTCTGGACGATCAAAGACCCGGAGCAATTGCACCTTTGGACGCTCCATAGCCGGCAGCCGGCGTCCACGATCAAGCACCGAGGAGACTTGGTGAGGCCGCACCGACCGGGGAATTACGTGAGCATCCTGGACTGCGTACTGCACGCCATCCGGTGCCGGCCTCGGCTGGAGGCGCTGGTCATAGCGGAATCGGCGGTGCGCCGGGGGGTCGTCAGCAAAGCCGAACTGCTGGAGTTACTTCCGGGCAAACGGAACGGTATTCGACGGGCAGTCGTTTTAGGGATCGGTGATGACGCGGATTCGCCGCTCGAGATTATCGCCCGCGACCTGTTCCGGGCCGTCGGGCTGCGGGTGGAAACCCAGGTTCCGATTCCGGGGCTTGGTCGGGTGGACATAGTGGTGGAAGGCCGGATCATCATTGAGCTCGACGGGTTCGACTTCCACTCGGACCGTGCGGCCTTCAAGAAAGACCGCAAAAGGAACAACGCCGGCATGCTGAGCGGGTTTCCCACTCTGCGGTATGTGTACGAAGATCTAGTCTTCACGCCTCAGAACGTTGTCGCCGAGGTCATGACGATGCTGCGCCGGGTTGCCTGAACGCCAGAGGTTTTGCCTCCAGAACGTCATGCAGGCGGCCACGCAGCCGGTCCGCTGTCCAAGTTCAGCAGGAACGGTCGATGTTTTGGAGCGGCATCTGGCGCTGACTAGGGAAAACGCTCAGCGGTCCGCCAAGACATGGACAGCCCGGCTGGTGAAGCCCCTACCGCGGCTGGCAGATGGCCTGGATCTCTGCGATGCACGGCTCGTTCTGCAGCGACGTGGTGTCGCCGAGCGTGGTGCCCTCAAACAACTGGGTCAGCAGCCGGCGCATGATCTTGCCACTGCGGGTCTTCGGCACATCCGGCACAAACACCACGTCGCGCGGCTTGGCAATCGGCCCGATCTGCGTGGCCACGTGCTCCCGCAGCGCGGCAACCGCTGCGGCCTGCTCGGCCGTCAGCGCCGCGGCCGCCGCACCCTCCGCCCCGATCAGAGACTTGTCCAGCGGCACCACAAACGCGGTCGCGGCGTGCCCGGTTTTCGCGTCGTACGTCGGGCAGACGCCGGCCTCCACCACGGCCGGATGCGAGACCAGCGCGGACTCGATCTCGATCGTGGACAGCCGGTGGCCCGAGATGTTGATGACGTCGTCGGTCCGGCCCAGGATCCAGGTGTCGCCATCGGCGTCGAACCGGGCGCCGTCGCCGGCCAGGAACCAGCCCTGCGCCGCGTACTTCTCCCAGTAGGACGTGAAGTAGCGCTCCGGATTGCCCCACACGGTCCGGGCCATCGACGGCCCGGTCTTGGTGACCACAATGTTGCCCTGCTGTTCGGCACCCACCCGGGCACCGCCGTCGTCCACAATGTCCGTGGCCAGCCCCGGCAAGGCGCGGGTGGCGCAGCCGGGCTTGAAGGACGCGTCCGTCTGGCGCGGCGAGAGCACGGTGGCGCCGGTTTCGGACTGCCACCAGGTGTCCACCATGGGAATGCCCGACGACGGGTCCCCGGCAACCAGCGAATCGCGGCCCACCTGGCTGCGCAGCCAGCGCCACGCCTCCGGGTTCACCGCCTCGCCCACGGTGCCGGCCAGCCGGATGGAGCTCAGGTTGTACTCGGCGGGAATGCCGTCCGGGAACCAGCCCATCAGCGACCGGACCAGCGTCGGCGCGGTGTAGTAGCTGGTCACGCCGTAGCGCTGGATGACCTCGAAGTGCCGGCCGGGGTGCGGGGCGTTCGGCACGCCCTCGTAGATCACCTGGCTGACACCGTTGCTCAGCGGCCCGTAGATCTCGTAGGTGTGCGCGGTGACCCAGGCCAGGTCCGCCGTGCACCAGTGCACATCGTCCGCCCGCGCGTCCGGGTCCGGGTTGCTGAACAGGTACGAGTGGCTGAACGAGGCCTGCGTCAGGTACCCGCCGGTGGTGTGGACCAGGCCCTTGGGCTGGCCGGTGGTGCCGGAGGTGTACATGATGAACAGCGGCGTCTCGGCGTCGAACGCCTCCGCCTGGTGCACCCGCGGCTGCGACTCGACGACGTCGTGCCACCAGACGTCGCGGCCTTCCACCCAGTTGATGTCCGTGTGCCCGGTCCGGTTGATCACCAGCACGTGCTCGATCGCGTTCTCGCCGGAGACGGCCTCGTCCGCATTGGCCTTGACCGGGACGGCGGTTCCGCGGCGGTACTGGCCGTCGGTGGTGACCAGCAGCTTGGCACGGGTGTCCTCCACCCGGAACTTCAGCGCCTCCGCAGAGAAGCCGCCGAACACCAGCGAATGCACCGCGCCGATCCGTGCGCAGGCCAGCGTGATGACGATGGTCTCCACCAGCACCGGCAGGTAGATGACCACCCGATCACCCTTGCCGATGCCCAGCGCCAGCAGTGCGTTGGCGGCTTGGGAGACCAGTTCCTGCAGCTCGCGGTAGGTCACCGTGCGCCGGTCGCCGGGTTCGCCCTCGAAATGCAGGGCGACCTTGTCACCGAGCCCGGCCGCCACGTGCCGGTCGGCGCAGTTGACCGCGGCGTTCAGCCTGCCGCCGTCGAACCACTGCAGCTCCGGGCCGCGGCGCGCCTCGGTGTCCACCGGGGTGGCCGAATGCGCGGTGTGCCACGGCTCGGCCCACTCCAGCCGGCTGGCGGCGCGCTCCCAGAAGGCAATCCGCTCGGCCTCGGTCTGCGGTTCCGGCCAGGCGGTGACCTGGTCGCGGTACGGCGCCTGGCCCTCTTCAAGCACGACGGCGGTGCCTCCGGCGGTTGTCCGGCCGGCGGCGGTTTCGGCTACTTCTATGCCCATCTCTTGACTGCCCATTTCTCTGCAACTCCTAGGAGCGCGTCGGTGATTTTGCCGATGATGGCCAGCAGGACGATGGCCAGCAGCAGCCGGTCGGTGCGGCCGTTGTTCTGTGAGTCCGTGAGCAGGAAGCCCAGACCCATGGAGGAGGCGATCAGTTCCGCCGCCACCAGGAACAGCCAGGCCTGGGCCAGCGCCAGCCGCAGGCCGGAGAACACGGCCGGGACCACTGCCGGCAGCTGCACGGTGGTCAGCAGCTTCACGCCCTTCAGCCCGAACGCGCGGCCGGCCTCCACCAGGTTCTTGTCCACGTGGCGCAGCGCCAGCGAGACCGTGGTGAACACCGGGAAGAATGCGCCGATCAGGATCAGCGTGACCTTGGAGTCCTCGCCGATCTTCATCCACAGGATCAGCAGCGGCACCCACGCCAGCGACGGTACGGCACGCAGCGCGCCGATGGTGGGGGAGAGCAGCACGTCGGCAACCTTGGACAGGCCGATCAGCGCGCCAAAGACCAGGCCCAGGGCGGCACCGAAGGCGAAACCGAGCAGCACGCGCTGGGTGGAGATGGCCACGTGCTGGGCCAGCTCTCCGCGCTGAATCAGGTCAACCGCGGCCTCGACGACCGCCCCGGGCGCCGGCAGCTGGACGGAGCTGAACAGTCCGGCCGAGGTGCTCCACTGCCACGCAGCCAGCACGGCGGCCGGCAGCAGCAGGCCCAGCAGCAGGCGCGCCCAGCCGTTGCCGAGCACCCCGGCGGCGGAGCGACCGCTGGCCGGGCTCCGTTCCGGCGCGGGCCCGCCCTGGCGCGGCCGGTCCGCCTCTGCGGTCTTGAGGACGCCGGAGGCTTTCAGGCCTTCCTGGCTGGTGGCGTAAACGCTGTTGCCGGATGCGCCGGGGTTGCCGAGTTGCGTCATTAGGATTCCTTGATGACCGACGGATCGGCCTTCTTCACCAGCGAGTCGTCCAGCAGGGTGGCCAGGGCCTCGTCGATGTCGGCCTGGCTCTTCACGTCACCGGTCTCGACGAACGCCGGGCCGACCTTCTCCAGCACGGCGCGCTGCTTCTCGCCCGGGGCCGCTTCCACGTCCAGGTTGCTGCGCTCGGTGATCACCTTGGTGGCGACCTCAAGGTCCAGGCCGGCGACGTCCGCGAGGATCTGAGCGGTTTCCTCCGGGTTTTCGGCGGCCCAGGCACGGGCCTTCTCGTAGGCGTTCACCACGGCCTGGGCGAGCTCCGGCTCTTCCTGCAGGAAGGACTCGGTGGCGTTCAGGAAGCCGTAGGTGTTGAAGTCCAAGTTCCGGTAGAACAACTCGGCGCCGTCCTGTTCGGCACCGGCCATGATCGGATCCAGGCCGGACCAGGCATCCACCGAGCCCTGCTTCAGCGCGGTCAAACCATCGGCGTGCTGCAGATTCTCCACGGTGACGTCGTCAGCGGAGAGTCCGGCCTCTTCCAGCGACTGCAGCAGGAAGAAGTAGGGGTCGGTGCCCTTGGTGGCGGCCACGGACTTGCCCTTGAGGTCCTCCACGGAGTCGATGCCGGAGTCGGGCAGCGTGACCAGTGCAGCCCATTCCGGCTGCGAGTAGAGGCTGATGGTCTTGATCGGCGAACCGTTGGCGCGGGCCAACAGCGCGGCGGAACCCGCGGTGGATCCGACGTCGACGGCGCCGGAGCGCAGCGCCTCGTTGGCCTTGTTGGAACCGGCCGACTGCAGCCAGTTCACCTCGACGCCGTCGTCGGCCAAGGTGGCCTCCAGCCAGCCCTTCTCCTTGATGATCAGGCTCAGCGGGTTGTAGGTGGCGAAGTCGATGTTGAGCACACCGTCGCCGGTGCCCTCGGCCGCGGTGGCTTCGGAATCTTCGCCGGCCACGCAGCCGGTCAGGGCCAGCGAAGCGGTGGCGGCGACGGCGGCCGCGCCCAGGATCGAACGGCGGGAGAAGCGGCGGGCAATAGACATGGAGGTCCCTTCGAACGGTGCGCGGAACAGGAGAAGTTCCGCGGTCACGGGTGGATTTGGGCACGGGCGGCCCGGGAAACGCTTGAGGGTGGAGAGGGCGGCCCTAATGGCCGTCGACGCCGAGGCTTTCGAGCAGTGAGCGGCGCATTCGGGCCAGCTCCACCGAACCGCGGTCGCGCGGTCGGCTGCCGGGAACGTCAACGGTGCGCACAATCGTGGCGCCGTCGTTTTCGCGGCCTTCTTCCTTGCCCAGCAGGATGATCCGGTCCGCCAGTTGCAGGGCTTCGTCCACATCGTGGGTCACCAGCAGCACGGTGGTGGGTTCGGCCGCGTGGATGTCCAGCAGTAGATCCTGCATCTTGATCCGGGTCAGCGCGTCCAGCGCGCCGAACGGTTCGTCCAGCAGGAGTACCCCCGGGTTGCGGGCCAGGGCGCGGGCCAGCGAGGCTCGCTGCGCCATGCCGCCGGAAACTTCGCGCGGACGGTGCTTGGCGAAGGTGTCCAGGCCCACCAGTTCCAGCAGCCGGGCGACCTTGGACTTGCCCTGCTTCGCGCTGGAAGACTTGGGCAGGCCGATGGCCACATTGGCCTGCAGGGTGTGCCATGGCAGCAGCCGCGGTTCCTGGAACGCGACGGCGCAGCGGGAATCGATGCCCTGGACCGGGGTGCCGTCGATGTCCACGCTGCCGCCGCTGGGCGCGTCGAGGCCTGCGGTGGCGCGCAGCAGGGTGGACTTGCCGCAGCCGGACGGGCCCAGGATGGCCAGCACTTCGCCGGGGCGGACGTCGAAGTTCACGTCACGAAGCACGGTGTGGGCGTTCTCGCCGGTGCCGAAGGTGCGGTTCAGGCCGCGGAAGGAAACCGCAAGGGCCGAGCCGGAACCGGAGGCTGCCGAGGGTGCAGCGGAAGCGGGAGTCGCGTGGCGGGACGACGACAGTACTGCAGTCATGGGATCACTCCATCGATCCTGGCAGTAGCACCCTACGGTTCAAGCCGTGCGTCCGGCTTCCGCCGGCCGTACCCGTGGCTTGTCACCTCGTTATCACCGGCAGTCTGGGATGGCTTCCGGTGACCAGGGTTGCTGCGGCGTCGTCGATCCAGGTCTCTCGGCCGCTCGGGATGGTCAAGACTAACTAAACGGCACTCCCGGCATCCACGGCAAACGGCCCGTAATATAGCGGCGTAACAAACCGCGGCACAAAGATCGGCCCACGCCGGTTGCCGGAGCGCGCAAATCCGTAGACGCTGGTCTGTGCCGATGGCAGGATGGCCGCATGAAAATCAACCGTCACATCATCGTGTTCGACGCCGCCGATCTGGACGCGGAGAGCAGCTTCTGGGCAGGCCTGCTGGACGGGACGGTCAAGGCCGAGGACGACTGGCATACCGTTTCCGTGGGCGGTGAGCCGCGGCTGGCGTTCCAGTTGGCGCCCGACCACACTCCGCCGGAATGGCCCGATGGCGCGCCGCAGCAGATTCATCTGGACCTCTACATCGATGACTTGGCCGAGGCCCATGAGCTGGCAACATCGCTCGGGGCCAAGCTGCTGAAACCTGCCGACGACGCCGCGGCCGACTCGGGATTCCAGGTCTATGCGGACCCCGCCGGCCACCCGTTCTGCTTCTGCTGGGGCGCCGGTTGACCACACGCGCTGAGCTCATCACCGGGATGGGGAGCGCGGCAGATAACGCCTTTAAACCGCCGTTAGGACGTTAGCTCATTCCTCGTTTCTGGCAGCTGGCTGGGGGAGCCGCGGGCGAAGGTACCGGTAGCGGGAACTCATGGGTAGGGTGGCGCCATGGCACACCAGAATGATCCCGAAGTCGTCAGTCGGCTGCTGAGCACGCCCGGCCGCTGGGCCGTCGTCGGCCTGTCCACGAACCCGCACCGGGTCGCCATGCGCATCTCCCGTTACCTGATGGACCAGCTGGACATGGAGGTGGTCCCGGTCAACCTGCAGGGCGACGACGTCCACGGCCTGACCGGCTACCGGAAGCTTGCGGACATTCCGGGCCAGATCGACGTGGTGGATTGCTTCGTCAACTCCCAGAAGGTCGGCCCGGTGGTGGACCAGGCCATTGAGGTGGGCGCGAAGGCGGTCTGGCTTCAGCTGGGCGTCGTCGACGAAGCCGCCGCGGAACGGGCCAAGGCCGCCGGACTCGACGTCGTGATGGACACCTGCCCGGCCATCGAAGCCCCGCGCTTCGGCCTCTAAGCCGCACTGCAGCGTACGCATCAGGCGGATCGGCAGGCCAGGGCGACCGTGTCAGATCACCGCGGTTTTCGCACACGCCGAACGGAGATGCCGCCGTGCAAGAGGAAAGCCCGCCGATGGGGGACCGGCGGGCTTTCAATTGTCGATACTAGGCGAACAGTTTTCAGCCATCGAATGGAGGAACTGGTCCTCATGCTTTGAACTCCCAGGCTCTCGGGTCCGGAGCCCCGGGAGGTGAAAGGCGCGGGGCTCGCGTGGCGGTTATCCGCTAGTCCAGCCGATCTTCCCTCTTGCCCAGGTTGCAGCCTGGTCAGGCAACCTGGAGCGAACTGCCTCCGCTAACAACCGGTAAGTTCTTCTGACCTGGTCGGAACCGATCGAGGCCGGCGCAGCGACGTCGTCATTTTGAGGCGCCGTAACATTCGGCAGCGGAACGACATGGCCCGTCACATGCTTCACAGCGCCGGAGCGGGCCCGGCAGACTTTCCCCCAAGATCAAGAGTCCCAACGACAAGCTCTGGCTGGTTGGGCGGCAACCCTCTTCCGTAGTGGGGTGCCCCAGATGAGGATCCGGCCGCGCACAGATCGGTGCCCGGCAAGTACGGCCCCCGCCAGGCTGCGTCGTCGACCGTAATGGTTGCTGCGCGCCGCTGGCAGGCGGGAGCCCCAGCCCGAGGAGGCGCCATGACCGCCGTCGTCATTGAAGAAAACCAGCAGACCCGCCGTTCGCCCTGGACCGGACACGCCAGCCGCGAAGAACTCGCGCACTGGCAGCAGATCGCCGAAGGCGTGGCCGCCGTGCTGAGCGCGGACGTGCTGGAGCGGGACCGCCGGAACGCGGACCCGCAGGCCGAAGTGGAGCTGCTGCGCAGTTCCGGCCTGTTCAACCTGATCATCCCCACCGAGTGGGGCGGCGGGGGCGGCCACTGGGAAAGCGCGCTGCACGCCGTGCGCATTCTGGCCTGCACCGATGCGTCGATCGCGCAGATCCTGGCCTACCACTACGCCAACCTCGGCGCCGTGGTGTTCTACGGCGACGCGCAGGTCCAGGAACGCCTGCTCCGCCGCTCGGCCCAAGGCCGCTGGTCCTGGGGCGACTCGGTCAACCCGGTGGACCCGAATCTGGAACTGGTCCCCGCCGGCGGTGGCTACCGGCTGGACGGCGTCAAGCACTTCTCCACCGGAGCGTCGGTGGGCGACGCGATCCTGGTTAACGCCGCGATCACGGCCGGACCCGACCAAGGAAAGTTCCTGGCTCTGGCGCTGGAACATGACCGCGCCGGGATCTCCTTCCTCGGCGACTGGGACGCGCTGGGCCAGCGCCTCTCCGCGAGCGGCTCCGTGAAGTACGACGGCGTGCTCGTCACCTCCACTGACATCATCGGCGAGGTGGGGGAGGAGCCCTTTTCCAGCCTGGTGACGCCGTACATCCAGCTGGCGTTCGGCAACCTCTATCTGGGCATCGCCCAGGGAGCGCTGGAACGCGGGCGCCAGATCACCTTGGCGCGGAAGAACTCCTGGTTCCTCAGCAGCGCTGAAACCTACGCCCAGGATCCGCTGACCCAGCGGGTCTACGGGGAACTGGCGTCCCGCGTGGCAGCAGTGGAGGCCTTGGCGGACCGGACGAACGAGCGGTTCGACGCCGCCATCGCGGCCGGTGCGGAACTGACGGCCGAAGCGCGCGCTGACATCGAGATCGAGATCGCCCGGCTCAAGGTCGTCTCCACCGAGGTGGGCGTGGACGTGGCCAACCGAATTTTCGAAGTGACCGGTTCCTCCTCCGCGAAAACCGAGGTGGGGCTGGACATCTTCTGGCGCAATGTCCGCACGCACACGCTGCACGACCCGGTGGATTACAAGAAGGTGGAGGTCGGCGCCAACTTCCTGCTGGGCGAAGTCCAGCCGATCTCGCTCTACACCTGATCCGCGCAGGGGCCGTCCGCGCAGCGCCTCGTCCCGCGCAGCGCCCCGTCCGTGCAGGGCCCCATCGCGCAAAACGCATCGCGAAAAAACTTCTCCGTGCAGAGTCCGATCTGCGCGGCATCCCCACCCGTCCCGACCTCGACCGTGCACGGCCGAGAGACTCCAGGAGCACCAACCATGACTGAAACCCTTGACCGCGCAACCACTTCCTTCCACGCGACACCAGCCTTCGAAGCGGCGGCCGCCAAGTACCGTCCTGTCTTCCAGCGCATCGCCGCGGGAGCGCTGGACCGCGAACTGGCCCGCGAGCTGCCGTTTGAGCAGATCGGCTGGCTGAAGGACGCCGGCTTTGGCGCCGCCCGGATCCCCGCCGAGCTCGGCGGCGACGGGCTGGACTGGGAGGAGTTCACCGAACTGCTGATCGAGCTGGCCGCCGCGGACAGCAACATTCCGCAGGCGCTGCGCTCGCACATAGCGCTGGTGGAGGAGAACCTGTACCAGCACGGCCGCAGCGGGGACCGCAGCAGTTGGCTGCAGCGCTTCGCCTCCGGCCAGCTGGCCGGCAACGCGTGGACCGAACCGGGTGCCGGCGGAACCGCCACGGTGCTCTCCGAATCCGGCGGCAAGCTGGTGCTGAACGGGCGTAAGTTCTACACCACGGGCACCATCTTCGCCGACTGGATCGATGTCACCGCGAAGCGGCCCGACGGCTCGGATGTCTCGGTGATCATCTCCACCAAGACAACCGGCGTGGAAACCTATGACGACTGGGACGGCTTCGGCCAGCGGCTGACCGGCAGCGGCACCACGGTGTTTACCGACGCCGAGGTGGACCCGGCGAATGTGTCAGCGTTCGCCGACCGCTTCCCGTACCAGACGGCGCTCTACCAGCACATCCTGCTGGTGGCCCTGGCCGGCATCGCGCAGGCGGTCACCACCGACGCCGCCACGAACGTCCGGGAGCGCAAGCGGGTGTTCGGCCACGGCAACGCGCCGCTGGTCCGGCACGACGCGCAGATCCTGCAGGTGGTCGGCCACATTAGTGCCAAGGCCTACGCCGCCAGGGCAACCACGCTGAGCGTGGCGCGCAGCCTGGATCGGGTGTTCGCCTCCCGGCAGGAAGGCGCCGACGCCGAGAAGGCGGCCAACATCGCCGTCGAACTGGAATCCGGCCGGGCCCAGATTGTGCTCAGCACACTGGTGCCGGAGGCAGCCGGCGAGCTGTTCAACACCCTCGGCGCCTCCTCCACCAGCACCGGCAAGTCGCTGGACCGGCATTGGCGCAATGCCCGCACGGTCGCCACGCACAACCCGTTCATCTACAAGTCCCGGATCGTGGGCGATTGGGAAGTCAACGCCACCGAACCCCCGTTCGTCTGGACGATCGGCGAGGCCAACGCCGACGCCGCGCGCCAGCCACACAGCCCCGCCGCCCGTTCCGCGGCCGTCTAAGAAGAAGGCCAGCCATGTCTGTTTCCAACCCCCAAACCCTCGCGGCCCCGCTAGCCGGCTCCGCGGCCGCGCCCGACGCAGGAACCGCGCCGCGGCTCTCCGGCCGGCTCGGCGTGGCCAGCATCGTGCTGATCGTGGTCGCCGCCGCTTCGCCGCTGGGTGTCATCGGCGGAACGGTTCCGCTGGCCATCGCCAGCGGCAACGGCGCCGGTCTCCCGTTCATCTACCTGCTGGCCACCGCAATCCTGCTGTTGTTCGCCGTCGGCTTCACCACCATGACGCCGCACGTGCCCTCGGCCGGCGCGTTCTACAGCTACGTGGACAAGGGCCTGGGCCGCCGCGCCGGACTGGGCGCGGCCTTCGTTGCCTTGCTCTCCTACCTCGCGCTGGAAGCCGGTGTTTACGGGCTCTTCGCCCCGGCCGTCGACGAGGTGGTCCGCGCCTACGGTGGTCCCGCGCTGCCCTGGTGGGTGTGGGCGGCCGCCGCGCTGGTTGCCGTGGCGTGGCTGGGGCACCGCAACATCGAGTTGTCCGGCAAGGTGCTGGCCGTGCTGCTGGTGGCCGAGGTGCTGATTGTGCTGGTCCTGGATGCGGCCATCGTCTTTGGCGGCGGCGGGTCCGAGGGCCTCTCCGCCGGGTTGATCACCCCGTCCACCGTGCTTTCCGGGGCGCCCGGGATCGCGCTGCTGTTCGCCATCCTGAGTTTCATCGGCTTCGAAGCCACCGCCGTTTTCCGGGACGAGGCCAGGGATCCGGACAAGACGATCCCGCGCGCCACCTACGTGGCCCTCTTAGTGGTGGGCGGTTTCTATGCGCTCTCCAGCTGGCTGCTGATCAGCGTCTGGGGTGACAACGGGATTGTGCAGAAGGCCACGGACGCACCCGGGACCCTGCTGTCCGAGACCACCGCGCTCTACCTGGGCACGGCCGGCAGCCACATTGTCCAGGTCCTGCTCGCCAGCAGCCTGTTCGCGTGCATCCTGTCCTTCCACAACATCAGCTCCCGCTATTTCTTCCAGCTGTCGAGGAAGGGCATCTTCCCGCCCAAGCTGGCCAGCACCCACGCGAAGCACCGCTCTCCGCACCGGGCCTCGGGAGCGGCCACGGCCGTGGTGGCCCTGTTCCTGCTGGTCGCGGTGGTGGCCGGGTGGGATCCGATCGTGCAGTTCTACACCTGGTTCGCCGGCTTCTCCTCGCTGGGCGTGGTGGTGCTGATGACGCTCACCAGCGTCGCCGTGCTGGTCTTCTTCCGCCGGCAGGGAGCACCGGCCCGCAGCTGGAAGCGCTCCCTTGCACCCGCTCTTGGACTGCTGGGGCTGCTGGGGATCCTGGGCCTGATCCTGCAGAACCTCCCGACCCTGGTCGGCAACAGTGTGCCGCTGGCGATCGCCGTCGTCGTGCTGATTTTGGCCTGCTTTGGCGCCGGAGCAGTGGTGGCATCCAAGCGGCCGAAGGCCGCAGCCGGCGCCGCACCGACGTCGTAATTTCTTACCCCGCGTGACGCGGGGCATTTCCCTCCGCGGCGCCTGCGGGTGTCCAATGGAGGGGTACCCATCCAGAGCGGCCGAGAGACCTGGCTTGTTGACGCCGCAGCAACCCCCTCGATTCGAGGAAGGTGCTACCGCCAGGACCGATGGAGAAGCTCGATCTCTCGTTGGTTCCTCTAGGGCCACTGCATGCCCGCCGGGGATCGGCGCGGGCTCTTCTCATCAGTAAAGGAGCCTGACATGACCGTAAAAGACCCGCAGCGCCACGTCCGCCTCAACGCGTTCGACATGAACTGCGTTGTCCACCAGTCCCCGGGGCTGTGGCGTCATCCGCAGGACCAGGCGGACCGCTACAACGATCTGGAGTACTGGACGCACCTGGCCCAGGTGCTGGAGAAGGGCAAGTTCGACAGCCTTTTCATCGCCGACGTGCTGGGCACCTACGACGTGTTCGGCAGCACGAACGAAATCCCGCTGTCCGCCGGCGCGCAGGTGCCGGTGAACGACCCGATCCTGCTGGTGTCCGCGATGGCCGCCGTGACCAAGAACCTGGGCTTCGGGATCACCGCCGGCACGGCCTATGAGCACCCGTACCCGTTCGCCCGCCGGCTGGCCACGCTGGACCACCTCACCAAGGGCCGCGTGGGCTGGAACGTGGTGACCGGCTACCTGCCCTCCGCCGCGCGGAACATGGGCCAGGAAGACCAGCTGGAACACGACGAGCGTTACAACCACGCGGACGAATACCTCGAGGTGGTCTACAAGCTGCTGGAGGGCTCGTGGGAGGACGACGCCGTGGTCAAGGACCGCGAATCCGGCGTGTACACCGATCCGAGCAAGGTGCACGAAATCCGGCACGAGGGCCAGCACTTCAAGGTCCCCGGCATCGCCATCACCGAGCCCAGCCCGCAGCGCACCCCGGTGATCTTCCAGGCCGGCGCCTCGGCCCGCGGCATGCGCTTCGCCGCCGAGAACGCCGAGGCCGTCTTCGTGAGCTCCCCGACCAAGGAGATCCTCACCGCCACCGTGGCCAAGATCCGCGACGCCGCCGAGGCTGCCGGCCGGGGCCGCTACGACATCCGGATCTACGCCATGCAGACGGTCATCACGGCAGCCACCACCGAGGAAGCGCAGGCCAAGTACCGGGACTACGCCTCCTACACGGACATCAACGGCTCGCTGGCGCTGCTCTCCGGCTGGACCGGCATCGACATGTCCCAGTTCGACCTGGACGACGTGATCGGCGAAGACGTGAAGTCCAACGCCATCCAGTCCTCGGTGGAGAACTTCAAGAAGGCCTCCGGCGACGCGGACAAGCCGTGGACCATCCGCCAGATGGCGCAGTGGATCGGCGTCGGCGGCTTCGGCCCGGTCACCGTCGGCTCCGGCGCCGAGGTGGCGGACAAGCTGATCGAATGGGTGGACGACACCGACGTGGACGGCTTCAACCTGGCCTACGCCATCACCCCCGGCACGTTCGAGGACGTCGTGGAGTTCGTGGTGCCCCAGCTGCAGGCCCGCGGTTCCTACCCCACGGACTACGAGCCGGGCACGCTGCGCAACAAGCTCTTTGGCCGCGGCGACAAGCTGCCGGAGAACCACAAGGCTGCCGGCTTCCGGCTGCACAACTCCTTGGTCCGCTGACCTCGGCCGGTTGCTGATAGCCGCTGAACCGCGGTCACCAGCTGAACCACGACGGCGGTGCGCCGCCCCTTATCGGGGGCAGCGCACCGCCGTCGGGCTTTCAGCCTTACATCTTCGCGTAGCGCGCCCGGGCACCCAGATAGAGCCCGTAGCAAATCAGGCCGACGGCCACCACCGCCAAGGCGGCAGGCCCGAGCGGCTGCTCGCGCAGCGCCTTGAGCGCACCATCCAGGCCCTTCACGTCCTGCGGGTCGTTCTGCACGGCGGCGACCGCCAACAGCAGCCCGAGCACAAACAAGGCCAGTCCCTTGCCGACAAAGCCGACGATGCCCACCCAGGTCACGGCGGTGCGGACTCCGCCGGCGGGCAGCGGTTTGAGGTCGGCGAAGAAGTTCCGGAACAAGCCCTTGATCACGTAGTAAATTCCGGCTCCGATGATCACCGCGCCGATCAGGAAGAGCACCACGGCGCCGCCCGGCCACTGCATCAGCTTGGTACTGGCATCCTGCGATTTCTCGCTGCTGTTGCTGCCGGAGCCCAGGGCAAAGCTGCCGAAGGTCACCGCTATGGCGCCGTACACGATGGCCAGGCCCACGGCCTTGGCACGGTAGCCCCACTTTTTCTTCTGCTCCAGGTTGCGGCCGCCGAATACCGCGTCGCTGACCTGCCACAGGGCCAGGGCCGCGGCACCCAGCATGCCCGCCCAGAGCAGGAACAGCCCGCCCGGGTTCTGCGCCAGACTGGAGGCTGCTCCCGACTGGTCCGCCTCGCCGCCTCCGCCGAAGGCCAGTCGCAGCGCGATCGCGCCGATCAGCACGTGCAGCAGCCCGCTGGCCGCATACCCGGTGCGTGCCACCCACTCAAAAGTCTTGGAGTCGGCGGCCTCCTCGGTCTTGTCCACAGCCTTGCCGGCCGCCCGCTTGGCCTCCCTGCCGGTGTCTGCCATGGCTCTCCTCTCATTGGGCCGGCCGCGCCCGGCACCTCGTGGCGCCCCCTGAGGAGCTGGTGCCGGCGCGCAAGCACCGCCGTTGTTCCCCGTGAAACATCCGTGAAACCATCCTGCCACCGAAGCCGCCGCCGCGCACCGGGGCGTGGCCAGGCTGACCGTCGCTCCAGCCCGCGCGGATCCTCGGCCTGGCCTGCGCAGCCCGTGACCGGTTGGGCAGGTAGCAGTAGGCTCGTGCCTATGGACGCCACCGCGCTGCGTGAATTCTGCCTCTCCCTGCCCGGGACGTTCGAGGACTTCCCGTTCGGCCCGGAGGCATCGGTGTTCAAAGTCCGTGCGCCCGGGCGGACCGCGAAAATGTTCGCGTTGTCGGACCTGCAGTCGCCGCGGTTGAGCATCAGTCTCAAGTGCGAACCGGTGCTCGCCCAACAGTTGCGCACGGCGCATCCGGAGATCACCGGGGCCTACCACATGAACAAAACGCACTGGAACGGGGTGCGCTGCGACGGCGCGCTGCCCGATGACATGCTGCGCGACATGATCGAGGACTCGTACGACCTGGTGGTGGCGTCGCTGCCGCGCCGGGACCGCGAGTCGCTGGGCTGGATGGGCCTGGCCCGCGGCGACGACGTGCGGCAGGGCTGAGCGGTGCTGGCCAAGGATCTCAGCGGTGCCGAGCTGACGTACGACGACGAGGGGCTCACCCGCGTGCGCCGCACGCCGCCGGGATATCGGACCACCGACGTGCGGACCGCGGTCGGCGTCGGGGAGGACGCATTCCGCCGGCTGGCCGAGGGCCTGATGGACTGGGAACTGCACCGGCTGGCTGGCCTGCGCGTAGATGCGTCTACGCCCGCGGCCGCGGCAGGCGTGGACGTGGTACCCGGACTCGGGGTCGGACCGCTGCGGCTGTCGGCGCCCTGCCGCGTGGTGTGGACGGAGCGTAGCCCAACCCGGACGGGGTTTGGCTACGGCACGCTGCCGGGACATCCGGAGTCAGGAGAAGAGGGCTTTGTGGCGTTGCTGGAGGAGAACGGGCTGGTGGTCTTCGACCTGTTTGCGTTCAGCCGGCACTCCAACTGGTTTTACCGGGTAGGCGGCCCGGTGGCGGAAGCCGCCCAGCGGCTGGTCACGCGGCGGTATGTTGCCGCCGCCAAAGCGCTGGCCGGCGGCCTGGCCGGATGATCGCATGACAAGATTGAAGGACACCTAGAGAAAGGCTGAATCCGCGTGATTTTCATTGTGGTCAAGTTCAAGGTCAAGAACGAGCACGCCGATAACTTCCCGGAGCTGGTCCGCGAGTTTACCGAAGCCACCCGCGCCGAGCCCGGCAATCTGTGGTTCGACTGGTCCCGCAGCGTGGAGGACCCGAACGAGTATGTCCTGGTGGAAGCCTTCAAGGATGACGCCGCCGAAGCGCACGTGAAGAGCGAGCACTTCAAGAAGGCCATGCAGGAGCAGCCGCAGTACCTGCAGGAGACTCCGCGCATCATCAGCCGCCAGATCGAGGGCGAGGGCTGGGACGAGATGGGCGAAATGAGCGTCGCCTAGCAGTTTTCAGCTGGTGGGGCAGGCAGCGCCTGCCCCACCAGCGTTTAAACAGGCCGCCCCAGCGACGCGTACCGCGGTAGGGTATGGCCCATGAACGACGGCGAGGTGCTGGCTGGCGGTGTCGCCAACGCCGGGTCGATCATCAGAATTGGCGATGAGGTTCGCCGCCCCGCCTCGGCCCAGACGGAACTGGTTTTTAGCCTGCTTGAACATGTCAGGTCCAAGGGCTTCACTGGAGTTCCGGAGCCCTGGGACGTGATGCACAAGGCAGGGAGCGGCTGCGCTTCATTCCGGGAGAGGTGGCCATTCCACCGTTTCCTCGGTGGTCGCTTTCCCCCGGCCTGCTGGCGTCGGTCGCACGCCTGTTGCGCGCATTCCATGACGCCGTTGCCGACTTCGTTCCACCTGCGAACGCCAGATGGAACACCGAGCTGGCACATCCCGCGGGCGGGCAGATCATCGGGCACAACGATGTGTGTGTGGAGAACGTCATTGTGCGCGGGGGACGAGCAGCCGCGCTGATCGACTTTGAATTCGCCGCCCCGACCCACCCGCTGCACGATCTCGCGGTCCTGGCGCGGCACTGGGTCCCCCTTGAAACCCCAGAGGACGCGGCGCGCGACGGCCGCTCGGGCCTTGACGTTGCCGCCCGGTTTCGGATCGTGGCGGACGCCTACGGGATTCCCTTCGGCGCGAAGCGCGAAGAGTTCTTGGATCACGTCGTCGCGGGTATCCACCGTTCCGGTCCCTTCGTTCTGGCTCGCATCGCGCGCGGAGAGCAAGCCTTCATCGACATGTGGGAACGCAGCGGTGGACATGATCGGATTGCACGGCGCATAGCCTGGATCGACTCGATCCGATCCGAGCTGTCCATGGCGCTCAACACCGCCTAGAACCTGCCGTCGGCTGCCCGGCCCGGTCCACATCCGCCGCCGTTAGTTAGCTGGCGGCGGTCCGCTCCGTGGAGCCGCGCACAATCAGAGAGCTCTCCAAAGTGAGCTGGGGCTGCTCAAGGTCGCGGCCTTCGATCAGGCCGCGCAGCTGTTCTCCGGCCTTGAGGCCCAGGCGGGTGGCGGGAAGGTGGACGCTGGTGAGGCCGGGGTTACTGGTGGCGGAGTAGGGCAGGTCGTCAAAGCCGGCGACGGCGAGTTCGTCCGGAATCCGCAGGCCGGCAACGCGCGCTTGCTGCAGCACGCCGTACGCATGGGTGTCGGTGGCGCAGACGACGGCGGTGACACCCGCTTGCTGCCACTGGGGCCAAGCGGCGGCAAACGCGTCGGCTGACGCGCCGACGTCGATCGTGGTGCTGATCAGGTGGGCCGGGTCCACGGTCATTCCGCGCCCGGCCGCCTCCGCCAGGAAGGTTGTTCGGCGGATGGTGAAGGTGGCTGTGCCGGTAACGCTGTCCAGGTAGGCCACTCGCTGGTGGCCGGAGGCGGCCAGATGCGCCGCGAGTTCGCGGGCGCCGTGGGCCACGTCGAGGTTGACGGACGGCGCATAAGCCTCCAGCCCGGGCGCGTCGAGCAGCACCATGGGGCCGGTGGTGGAGAGGTCCTCGAGGAACGCGGCATCGGGGGCATCCACCAGCAGACCTGCCGGGCGCAGGGCGAGGAGTCGGCGGATGTCATCGGCGCGGGGAAACTCGCCGGCCTCGGTGACGGAGAGCAGCAGCTGGAAGTCCGCGCCGAGGGACTCTCGGACGCCGGCAACGACCTTGGCGAAGAACGGGTTGGAAATGTCCGGCGCCACCAGAACCACAATGGAGCTGACTCCCTTGGCCAGCGAACTGCCCACGCTGTCCACCACGTATCCGAGTTCCGCGATGGCCTGGCTGACTCGGGAGATGTTGTCCGCGGACACCCGCCCGCGCGTCTTGCCGTTGGCCACCAGGGAAACCGTCGCCGTGGAGACGCCGGCGTGTGCCGCCACCATCGCCGCGGTCACCCGCCCACCGGTGTGCGGCGGGCGCTGGGGAGGGCGGGCGGAATCCATGAGCCCATGATAAGCACCTTCAGGGACCACAAGGCATCAAGCGCTTGACTCACGTTCACGTCAAGCGTTTGACGTGAATCGGGGAGGGGTGTCACACTTCCTGTGACTGAATCCCGCTGCGGCGGACCCCCAATGACGTGGAGAGAAAACATGGACGCCACTTCCGCGACGCCTGGACCGAAGAAGATCATCCTGGACTGCGATCCAGGGCACGACGACGCCGTGGCGCTGCTCCTGGCCCACGGCAACCCGGACATCGAGCTGCTCGCCGTCACCACCGTTGTCGGCAACCAGACCCTGGCAAAGGTCACCAAGAACGCTCTGGCCGTAGGGACCATCGCAGGCATCACCGGTGTCCCGTTCGCCGCCGGCTGCGACCGCCCGCTCGTGCGCACCATCGAAACCGCGCCGGACATCCACGGCGAGTCCGGCATGGACGGCCCCGCGCAGCCGGAGTCCACCATTGAACTGGACCCGCGCCACGCCGTTGATCTCATCATCGACACGATCATGGCGCACGAACCCGGCACCGTGACCCTGGTCCCGACCGGCGGCCTGACCAACATCGCGATGGCCGCCCGCAAGGAGCCGCGCATCGTCGAGCGGGTCAAGGAAGTCGTGCTGATGGGCGGCGGCTACCACGTGGGCAACTGGTCCGCCGTGGCCGAATTCAACATCATGATCGACCCCGAGGCCGCCCACATCGTCTTCAACGAGAAGTGGCCCGTGGTCATGGTGGGACTGGACCTCACACACCAGGCGCTGGCCACCCCCGAAGTTGTCGAGCAGATCGAGGCCGTCGGCACCGGTCCGGCCCGCTTTGTCCGCGAACTGATGGACTTCTTCGCCCAAACCTACAAGGACGCACAGGGCTTCGACTACCCGCCGGTCCACGATCCGTGCGCCGTCGCCTACGTAATCGACCCCACCGTCATGACAACCCGCAAGGTCCCGGTCGACATCGAATTGCAGGGCAAGCTGACCCTCGGCATGACCGTCGCTGACTTCCGCATGCCCGCACCGGACGACTGCCACACCTCTGTGGCCGTGGATCTTGACCGCACCAAGTTTTGGAACCTGGTTACCGATGCGCTGGTCCGGATCGGCGAGGTAGACCTTGGAACCGCCGCCACCACCACAACGACGGCGGCACCCACCTCCGCGGCGCCCGGCACCACTGGGGTGGCAGCGAAATGAGCGCCGTTCTCCACGAAGCCAAGGCGACCCGCAGCGGCACCACCGCCCTGATGGTCGCCCTGCTGACGGCCTGCGTGGCCTTCCAGCTCAATGCCTCCATGCTCAGCCCTGCCCTGGTCACCATGGGGGAGGAACTGCAGACCGACCAGGCCGCGATCGGCCTGTCCCAGACCTGGTTCTTCACCACAGCCGCGCTGTTCTCCCTGTTCCTGCCCCGGCTGAGCGATATTGTCGGCCGCAAGCGGATCCTCGTCGGGATGATGCTGCTGACGGCCGCCGGCTCCGTGATCGCCGCGCTTGCCCCGGACGTTACGTGGCTCTTCGTGGGCCGGATCATCCAGGGCGCCAGCGGCCCCACCGTGCCGCTGTGCCTGATCATGCTGCGCACCGCCGTGCCCAACCTGCGCACCTACGGCACGCTAATGGGCGTCATCCTCGCGGTCAACGGCGGCGTGGCCGGCGTCGATTCCTTCCTCGGCGGTTACATGGCCGAGCACTACGGCTTCCGCAGCATCTTCTGGTTCATGGTGGTCCTCGGCGTGATCGCCGCGGTCCTCGTCGCTCTCCTGACGCCCGAGAGCAAACCGCAGGCCGGGACGCGGATGGACTGGACCGGCGTCGTCTATATTGTTGTCGCAGTCGGTGCCCTGCTCACCGCGCTGAACGAGGCGGCCAAACTGGTCGGCGGGTTCTCCAGGGGGACCCTGGTCCTCTCGCTGGTGCTGATCGCCGTGGCCGCCGCCGCGTTCGCCGCCTTCTGGGCCACAGAAAAGCGCGCGAAGCAGCCGATGGTCGAGATTGTCCATCTGCGCCAGCGCTCCACGTGGGCGCCGCTGCTGACAACGGTCCTGACCATGACCGGAATCTTCGCCGTCATCAATGGGATTGTCCCCGCCTACGTACAGGCCGCCGCACCCGGCTTCGGCATCGGCGCCACCGAAACGGCGCTGCTCATCCTGACCCCCTACGCGCTGCTGGGCTGGGTCTTCGGCCCGATCAGCGGACGGCTCGCCCCGGTACTGGGCTACACCAATGTGCTGCGCATCGGCATGATCGGCAGCATCGTCTCCTTGGTCATCATTGTGCTGTTCGGCCTGAACAGCCTGCCGCTGATGGTCGCCGGCACTGCGCTGCTCGGCATCACGTACGCCGGCACCGCGAACATCATGCTCAACGGGCTCGGCGTGGTGCTCTCGCCCCCGGGCAACCCCGGTTTCCTACCGGGAATGAACGCCGGAGCCTTCAACCTCGGCGCCGGGCTGAGCTTCCTGGTGCTGCCGGCGGTGCTCGTGGGCACCTCGGCGCTGGGCGACCGCGCCTCTTACCTTACGGTGGTGGTCGGCCTGGTCATCACGGTCGCGGCCTTCGCCGCCTCGCTGCTGATCCCCAAGCCCGTCGATGCCGAGGTGGAAAAGTGAATCCGCAGGCCGGACGCATCGTCGTCGTTGGTTCGCTGAACGCGGACCTGACCATCTACACCGAGCGGCTGCCCAACCCCGGCGAAACCCTTCACGGCGAAGGCTTCGCCGTGAACCCGGGCGGCAAGAGCGCCAACCAGGCCGTGGCCGCTGGCCGGCTGGGCGGCAACGTCGCCCTGATCGGCGCCGTGGGCGAGGACTCCAACGGGGACATGCTGCTGGCCTCCGTTGCAGGGGCCGGCGTGGACGTTTCCCGCGTGCGCCGCGCCGCCGACGTCGAGACCGGCGTCGCCGTCATTACCGTTGACGCAGCGGGGGAGAACAGCATCGTCATTTCCCCTGGCGCTAACGGCACCGTAGTTCCGGATGACGTAGTCGCAGCCAGGGACGTGTTCGATGGCGCCGCCGTGGTTTGCCTCTGCCTCGAGGTCGGCCTGGACGCCGTGGAGGCGGCAGCAAGATTGGGGCACGACGCCGGAGCAACAGTGCTGCTCAACCTCTCGCCTTACGCGCCCGTGCTGCAAAGCCTGGCCGAACTCATTGACGTCCTGCTGGTCAACGCGCACGAGGCTTCGCAGTTCCTCGGCGGCGCCGAAATGCCCGGCGCCAATGCCGCTGTTGCCGACTGGGAGCAGGTGCGCTTGAAGTTTGCGGCTCAGGGGCTGGACCGCGCCGTGGTCACCCTGGGCGTCAACGGCTCCATCGTGCTGGATTCGCATGCCGAGGAGGGGCGTCGAATCACCCGGATCGCCCCCACCAAGGTTGACGCCGTGGACACCACCGGCGCCGGCGACGCCTTCACCGGGGCCCTCGCGGCAGGGCTTGCCGCAGGGGAGGCCCTGGCCGAGGCGGCGGCGTTCGCTTCGGTCGCTGCTGCTCTAGCTGCCACGAAGAGGGGAACCCAGGCCGCCTATCCGCGACTGGCAGACGTGGATCGTCTGCGGCCTGGCGCCTGACGTCCAGAGGCCGAACGCGACGTACAAACGAACGGCGCGGTGCACCGGAAGGTGCGCCGCGCCGTCGTCGTTGGTGAGATCTTCTCATCCTGCCGGGTCTCCATGCGGCCGCAAGCGGCCTTAGTCGACCACCGTTGCCGGGGGCGGTCTAGCCTTACCCGACTACCGGGACGCAGCCTCAGGTCAGGAACTTGTCCGCGGTCAGCGGCAGGTCCCGGACGCGGATGCCGGTGGCGTTGTAGGCTGCATTGGCCACTGCGGCGGCCGCCCCGACAATGCCGATCTCGCCGATCCCGCGTGCCCCCAGCGGCCCGGCGTGCTCGTCGACTTCCTCCAGCCAGAAGGCCTCCAGCTGCCGGATGTCCGCGTTGGACGGCACGTGGTAATCGGCGAAGTCGTGATTCACGATCATCCCGAACCGCTCGTCCATCACGCTCTGCTCGTGCAGCGCCATGCCGATGCCCATGGTCATGCCGCCCAAAAACTGGGAGCGGGCGGTGCGCGGATTGATGATCCGGCCGGCCGAATAGACCCCCAGCATCCGCGACACACGGATCTCGCCGGTGTCCGCGTGCACCTGGACCTCGGCGAACTGGGCGCCGAAGGAATGCAGCGCGTAGTTTTTGCCGGCCGGGTTCCTCTCGCCGTCGCCCTCCGAAGTGTCCCCGGCGGAGGGAAATCCGCCGTGCTCCTTGCGGAACATTTGGGCCGCGCCGATGATCGCCGAGCCCCAGCTGGCCGTTCCGGAGGAGCCGCCGGCAACGGTGGCCACCGGCAGGTCTGTGTCGCCGATCTGCAGCCGGACCTGTTCAGGGCCGCATTCCAGCGCCTCGGCCGCAATTTGGGTCAGCGCCGTCCAAGCACCGGTGCCCAGGTCCACGGCGCCGATCTGCACCTCGTAGAAGCCGTCGGCGGTGAACCGGATCCGGGCGGTGTTCGCCGGCTGCCGCCGCGCCGGGTAGGTTGAGGCAGCCACGCCGATCCCGGTCCGCCAGCCGTCCACCAGCACCGTTCCCGGTTGCGCATTGCGCCGCTCCCAGCCGAACCGGCGGGCACCCTCGCGCAGGCAGGCCAACAGGTGCCTGCTGGCGAACGGCTTGCCGGTTTCCGGATCGATGGCCGGTTCGTTCCGCACACGCAGCTCGATCGGGTCGATCCCGCATGCCTCGGCGAGTTCGTCCATGGCCACTTCCAAGCCGAACGAGCCCGGGCACTCGCCCGGCGCCCGCATCCAGGACGGCACCGGGACATCCAGGGACGCAAGCCGGTGGGTGGTGCGGCGGTGGTCGGCCGAGTACATCATCCGCGATATCCCCGCGGTCTGCTCGGCGAATTCCTTGATCGCCGACGTCTGCTCCACCACGTCGTGCGTCAGCACGGAAATCCGCCCGTCCGGACTGGCGCCCAGCTGCAGCCGCTGGATGGTCGGCGTGCGGTAGCCGGCCAGGAAGAACATCTGTTGCCGGGTCAGCGCGTACTTCACCGGCCGGCCGCCGGTGACCTTCGCGGCCAGCGCGGTCAGCACCACGTGCGCATGCGGCAGCCCCTTGGAGCCGAAGCCACCGCCCACATGCGGCGCCACCACGCGGATCTGCTCCACCTCCACGTCGAAGAGCGGCGCCAGCGTCTTGCGCGCGTTGTGCACCGCCTGCGTCGAGTCGAATACCAGCAGCCGGTCGCCTTCCCACTGCGCCACGGTAGTGTGCGGTTCCATCGGATTGTTGTGCTCGGCCGGGGTTGTGTAGGTGCGGTCAACAACGACGGCGGCGCTCGCCAAGGCGGCGTCCGGGTCTCCCGCCTGGGTGTCGGTCTCGAGCCCGGCGTTAATCTGCTCCGGTTTGTAGAGGTCCTCGTGGTCCGCACGCAGCGCCGCGTGGTGCGGTTCTTGGTGGTACTGCACGCGGACCCGGGCTGCTGCTTCGCGCGCGGCCTCGGGCGAATCGGCCACCACGGCCGCAACGAACTGCCCGCGGAAGCCTACTTCGTCCGACTGCAGCACGGCCAGTTCCTTGTCCGCGGCGTCGGCCAGCCGCGGAGCGTTCAGATGTGTGAGTACCGCGACCACGCCGTCCATCGTTTCGGCCGCGGCCGTGTCGATGGCGGTGATCCGGCCGCGGGCAATCGTGGATTGGACGGGGTACAGGTAGGTGGGGTTCTCCGCCGGGTGCTCGTAGGCGTACGGGGCTAGGCCGAGGACCTTGGCCCGGCCGTCGACCCGCTCCAGATCCAGTCCGGTGGCTGCGGGCTGCTGCACTCTCATGGCCGGTCCTCTCCGCCGGAAGCCGGAGTCCCCGCCCCGCCGCTGCTCTGGTCTACTCCGCACAGTTCCCGCAGCACGGACACCACGGTGTTGCGGACCATCGTCACCTTGAACGCGTTGTCCGGCAGCGGGACCGCATGCTGCAGTTCCGCGTCGATGGCCCGCCGGAACTTTTCCTCGGTGGCCGGCTGCCCACGCAGCGCCTCCTCGGCGAACGTGGCGCGCCAAGGCTTGTGTGCCACGCCGCCCAAGGCAAGCCGCACTTCAGCGATTTTCGGAGGGGAAGCCGGACCATCGCCGTCGTCGGTTTCAGTGGGCTCTTCGAGCCGCAGCACGGCAGCCACGGACACCAGGGCGAAGGCGTAGGACGCCCGGTCGCGCACCTTCCGGTAGGCCGATCGTGTCCCCTCCGGCAGGGGAGGCAGCACCACCGCGGTGATCAGCTCACCGTGTTCCAGCACCGTGTCGCGCTGCGGCTGATCTTGGGGGAGCCGGTGGAAGGAATGCAGGCCCACGCTGCGGTCGCCGGACGGCCCCAGGATCTCCACCCGGGCATTCAGCGCCGCCATCGCCACCGCCATGTCCGAGGGGTGCACGGCCACGCAGTCCATCGAGGCGCCGAGGATGGCGTGGTAGCGGGTGTAGCCCTCCAGCGCCGAGCAGCCGGAGCCGGGGTTGCGCTTGTTGCACGGAGTAGTGACGTCCTGGAAGTAGATGCAGCGGGTGCGCTGGAGCAGGTTGCCGCCGGTGGTGGCCGCGTTGCGCAGCTGCCCGGAGGCGCCGGAGAGCAGTGCCTGCGAGAGCACCGGGTAGCGCTGGCGGACCAGGGGATGTGCGGCGAGGTCGCTGTTCGGGACGGTCGCGCCCAGGCGCAGGCCGCCGTCGTCGGTGCCTTCGATCTTGTCCAGCGGCAGGTGCGAAATGTCCACCAGCTGCTCGGGCGCGGCGATGCCCAGCTTCATGTGGTCCACCAGGTTGGTGCCGCCGGCCAGGAAGGCGGCGGCTGGATTGCCGGCGACGGCGGCGACCGCCTCCGGCGGGCTGGCGGCGCGGGCGTAGTCGAAGGGCTTCATCCGGGCTGCCCCGTTTCGCCGGAGGGACGGTTCACTCCGGATTGGCTCGCTCCACCAGCGATCTGGCCGGTTCCTGACCCGGCGGGCTGGTTCATTCCGTTGGCGGACTGCGGAATGGCCGAGTCGGTCGCAGGACGGCCGGTGTGTCCACCGACCTGATCGCCCTCAAGGGCCTGGCGAATGGCTGCCACGATGTTCACGTAGGCCCCGCAGCGGCACAGGTTCCCGCTCATCCGCTCGCGGATCTCGTCGTCGGGCAGTTCGGGGGATTGCGTGGCCCTGGAACCGCTCGTTGTCCCTTCCGGGCTACCGCCCGCGGTCCCGGGTGGGGATCCATCGGCGCGGTTGGGGGTGACGTAGCTGGGGTCGCCGCGGGCGGCTTCGTCCAGCATGCCGACGGCGGAGCAGATCTGCCCCGGGGTGCAGTAGCCGCACTGGAAGCCGTCCTGGTCCAGGAACGCCTGCTGAACCGGATGCAACTCGCCCTCGGAGGCCAGGCCAGCGGCCGTGACGATGCTGGCCCCGTCCTGGGCCACCGCGAAGACCAGGCAGGAGTTGATCCGCCGGCCGTTGAGCAGCACCGTGCAGGCACCGCACTGGCCGTGATCGCAGCCCTTCTTCGGCGAGTAGATGCCCAGCCGGTCGCGCAGCGTGTCGAGCAGCGTGGTGCGCGTGTCCAAGGTGACGGTGGTGGCGCGGCCGTCCACCTGCAGCGAGATTTCGGCGTCCATCGGTTACCTCCGGCGTCCGAGTCCTCCATCAGGATCCTGCTGTCCACCAATATCGACTCTTCAGCAGACGGCGCTTCCAGCTCCGAGAAGGTTGCCTGTTGAGTAGTCATTTGGAAGCAGGCTTTGCTTTGCTCGCAACTTATAAGAGTCCATCCCGGGCCACAACCCCTCACAGCCCACAGTGATGGCCCCCAAGGCGAATCTCCGCACCCGGTGACGGCGTTGAACCGGGTCAACGACTCCGCAGATCTGGCCCCCTTTCTGGAGAAAAGTGGGCCAGATCTGCGGAGGCGTTTATGTGCTGTGGACAGCGCCCACAGGATAGCGGCAGGTCGGCCAAGATAAAGTATGTCCGATCTCCGTCCGCTGCCGCGGCGCTTCGCCCGGTCTTCGTTCCTCAGGGACGAGGCTCTGTCTGCAGGGATGAGCCTCAAACAACTTCGAGGTAAACGGTTTCATGGTCCTAGTCGAGGAATTCGGATACCCGTTGTTGAAGGAATGACCCTAGCCCAACGTGTCCGTGCCGTCTCGCTCATAACGGATGGCTCCGCGGTTTCGCACGTCACGGCTGCCAGACTGTGGGGGTTTCCGTTGCCGCGGCGTATGCAGGCTGACGAATCCGTGCATGTCACGCGTCCGGCAACCTCAACCGCTGTACGCCGGAAGGGCGTGATCGGGCACAGCGCGGTGCTGGTGCCTGGAGAGGTGGTCATGCTCGACGGCGTCCGGCTCACCTCTCGCGTCAAAACGTGGTTCGACCTGGCAGCCGAAATTTCCGTTGAGGACCTTGTTGTGATCGGCGACCATTTGGTCCGCGTTCCACGGCCCAGATTAGAATCGCGCTTTGAGGCGTATGCCCGAATCAGCGACCTGCGCGACATCATCAAGGAGCACAAGGGCAAGCACGGGATTGCAGATGCCGGTAAAGCGGTTGAACTGGTACGGGTCGGAGCAGATTCCGCTCCTGAGACCCGATTGCGGCTTGCGCTCCTCGGCGCTGGTCTGCCCGAGCCGGAGCTGAACCAGCCGCTGATGGATGACAACGGCGTAGCCTGGCACGAACCGGACATGCAGTATCGCCAGTACAAAATTGCGATCGAGTACGAAGGTGACCATCACCGCACGGCCGAGCAGTTGGCTAGGGATATCCGACGGGGAGAGAACACGGCAGCGCTCGGCTGGCTTGAGCGGAGAGTCTCAAAGGCCGAGATGCACGATGGCGCGAAAGCAGCCATCGCTAAGGTTCACAAAGCTTTGCTGGAGCAGGGCTGGAGGAAGGAATAGGGCGGCACCGAACAGATGCCGCCCAACTTCGAGCATCCGCTCGGAACGATAACGCAGATATGGCCCCTCCCCGTGCGGGTAAGGGGCCATATCTGCGGAGCGGATTCAGAGTTGGCGAAGGGGTTCCGGGGACGGTACCCGAAGGATCTACGCGAAGTACTTGGGCAGTGTTGCTTCGTGAGCTTCCTTCAGTTCGGCCAGCGGCACGGAGAATTCGCTCTGGAAGTCCAGTGCGCCGTTCTCGGTATCCACCACGCCGATGCGCATGAACGGGAAGCCCCGCGCGCCGCACATGTCCTTGAAGCGCACTTCTTCGCTGCGGGCCACCGACACGACGGCGCGTGCCTGGGACTCGCTGAACAGCAGGGTGAACAGGTCCACCCCGTCGCGCTCGCAGACCTCGCCGAGGCCGATCCGGGCACCGACGCCGAAGCGCAGGGCCATCTCGGACAGTGCGGCGGCCAGTCCGCCTTCGGAGATGTCATGCGCGGCGTCGATCATGCCGTCGCGGGAGGCATTGATCAGCAGCTCGCCCAGCAGCTTCTCGGCCGCCAGGTCCACAGCCGGCGGCTTGCCGCCCAGGTGCCCGCGCAGATTGGCCCATTCGGAGCCGTCCAGCTCGTCGCGGGTGGTGCCCATCAGGTAGATCGCCTGGCCGTCCTCGCGCCAGCCCGACGGCGTGCGGCGGGCGACGTCGTCGAACCTGCCGAGCATGGCCACGACCGGAGTCGGGTGGATCGGGGTGGAGCCGGTCTGGTTGTAGAGCGAGACGTTGCCGCCGGTGACCGGGACGCCCAGTTCCATGCAGCCATCGGAGAGGCCGCGGATTGCTTCGGCCAGCTGCCACATGACGTCCGAGTCTTCGGGGGAGCCGAAGTTCAGGCAGTCGGACACGGCCATCGGCACGGCACCAGTGGTGGCGACGTTCCGGTAGGACTCCGCCAAGGCCAACTGCGCGCCCTGGTAGGGATCCAGGTAGGTGTAACGGCCGTTCGCGTCGGTGGCCAGGGCGACGCCGAGGCCGGTCTGCTCGTCCACGCGGACCACGCCGGCGTCGTCGGGCATGGCCAGTGCGGTGTTGCCGCCCACATAGCGGTCGTACTGGTTGGTCACCCAGTCCTTCGAGCACATGTTCGGCGATGCCATCAGTTCCAGAACGGCCGCCTTCAGGTCCTCGGCGGTGGCCGGGAGGTCGGCGCCGGCCGCGGAGGCTCGGAAGCTGTCGGCCTGGAGCTTGTCCTGCCATTCCGGACGAGCGTAGGGGCGGTTGTAGACCGGACCCTCGTGCGCGACGGTGCGCGGGTCGACGTCGACAATGGTTTCGCCGTCCCACTTGATGACCAGGCGGCCGGTGTCGGTGACCTCGCCGAGCCAGGAGTATTCCACGGCCCACTTGGCCATGACCGCCTCGAAGGCTTCGACGTTCTCCGGCGAGACCACGGCCATCATGCGTTCCTGCGACTCGGACATCAGGATTTCGCCCGGGGTCAGGGTCGGGTCGCGCAGCAGCACCGAGGTCAGCTCAACGTCCATGCCGCCGTCGCCGTTGGAGGCCAGTTCCGAGGTGGCGCAGGAAATGCCGGCCGCGCCTAGGTCCTGGATGCCCTCGACCAGGGAGCCCTTGAACAGTTCCAGGCAGCACTCGATCAGCACCTTCTCCGCGAACGGGTCGCCGACCTGGACTGCGGGACGCTTGGAGGGCTTGGTGTCGTCGAAGGACTCCGAGGACAGGATAGAGGCGCCGCCGATGCCGTCGCCACCGGTGCGTGCGCCGAACAGCACCACCTTGTTGCCCTTGCCGGAGGCGTTGGCCAGCCGGATGTCCTCGTGCCGCATGATGCCCACGGCCAGTGCGTTCACCAGCGGGTTGCCCTGGTAGACCGAGTCGAAGACCACCTCGCCGCCGATGTTCGGCAGGCCCAGGGAGTTGCCGTAGCCGCCGATGCCGGCGACCGCGCCGTGGACCACGCGGGCGGTGTCCGGGTGGTCGATCGCGCCGAAGCGCAGCGGGTCCATCACGGCCACCGGGCGGGCGCCCATGGAAATGATGTCGCGCACAATCCCGCCGATACCGGTCGCGGCGCCCTGGTAGGGCTCCACCATGGTCGGGGAGTTGTGCGATTCGATCTTGAAGGTCACGGCCCAGCCGTCACCCAGGTCGGTCACGCCGGCGTTCTCGCCGATGCCCACCAGCATGTGCTTCTTCATGTCCTCGGTGACCTTGTCGCCGAACTGGCGAAGGTGGACCTTCGACGACTTGTAGGAGCAGTGCTCGGACCACATCACCGAGTACATGGCCAGCTCGGCGGCGGTCGGACGGCGGCCCAGCACCTTGACCACCTCGTCGAACTCGTTGCGCTTCAGGCCCAGCTCGGCCCAGGGCATCTCCGTGTCAGGGCTCTGCGCGGCGTGGTCCACGGTATCGATGTTGAACTGGCGACCCTCGACGCGTTCGACCGCGTCGGCCGCCTGGCCGAAGCTCTGGACGTGTTCATTGCGGACCTCGGCCGGAGTCTCCAGCCGGGTGGCGGCGCTGGTCGGATTCATTTCGGTCATTACTTGGCACCTGCAACAATCTTCGTCAAAACTGAGGTGAAAATGCCCAGGCCGTCGGTGCCGCCGCGCAGTGCGACGTCGCCGAAAGCGGAGGAATCGGGGCCGAAGCCGGCTTCCACGGCGTGCTCGGGGTGCGGCATCAGGCCCACCACGTTTCCGGCAGCATTGCTGATGCCGGCAATATCGCGCCGCGAGCCGTTCGGGTTCACGTCCACGTAGCGGAACACCACGCGGTTCTCCGCTTCCAGTTCGTCCAGTGTCTTCTCGTCCGCGACGTACTGGCCGTCCTGGTTCTTCAGCGGCACCACAATCTCGGCGCCGGCTTCGTACTGGCTGGTCCAGGCGGTGGCGTTGTTCTCCACCCGCAGCCGCTGGTCGCGGCAGAGGAAGTGCAGGTGGTTGTTCTTGATCATCGAGCCCGGCAGCAGGTGCGCCTCGGTCAGCACCTGGAAGCCGTTGCAGATGCCCAGCACCGGCAGCGGATAGTGCTTCGCCTTCGCGCCCTCGCTGATCTGGTCCATCAGCGGTGCGAAGCGGGAGATGGCGCCGGCGCGCAGGTAGTCGCCGTAGGAGAAGCCGCCGGGGACGATCACGCCGTCCACGCCCTGCAGGTCGTGGTCGCCGTGCCACAGGCTGACCGCCGTGCCGCCGGCAATCCGGACCGCGCGGGCCGCATCGCGGTCGTCCAACGTGCCGGGGAAAGTGACGACGCCGATGCGCGCACCGGAGAGGCCGGCGTCGGGCGCTGGGGAGAAGTCGCCGATCAGGGGAGTCTCGGTCATTATTCGCCGGCCCCGATGGTCGCCTCGGTGATGACCTCCACCCGCGTGACGTCTTCGATCACCGGGTTGGAGAGCAGCGTGGTGGCGGCATGGCGGGCCTGGTCCAGGATGTCCTGGGTGACCTCGCCGTCGACCACTAGTTCGAAGCGCTTGCCCTGGCGGACCTCGCTGAACCCGGTCTGGCCCAGGCGGTTCAATGCGCCGAGAATGGCTTTGCCCTGCGGATCAAGGATTTCGGGCTTGGGCATGACATCAACAACGATCCGGGGCATCCGGTCACTCCTGTGCTTGGATTGTGCTCTTCAAACGAAGCGAGGCGCGCGGAATCCAGTGCAGTATCAGTCCAACAATCGGTGCCGTCTCACGCTGACCAGCGCTCCGCGAGCTTGCGGGATCCATTCTACCGGCATCCGGAGGCGCGGATTTTACGGGACGACGACGGCGAAAGCGGCCACCACCGTGCCGTTGTTCCGCCGGACTCATAGCATGAATGTCATGAAGGACAAGCCGCAGTCCATGCTGTTGCCCATTCTGGCCGCCGTCGTGCTGGCCGGTCTCGGGCGGATGGTGATCCAGAAGATCCAGGACGACCGGCGGCCGGCGGGCGCCGCGCGTGAGGACCTCGGTAAAAAGGTGAGCGAAGTCATGCGCGGCCGCTGACTGACAACCCCGGATTATTCGACCACCCAGGGGCCTAGTCGACCACCCAGATGTCCAGCCGGACCTGGGCGGGGAGTCTGGTGCCGCTGCCCACGAGGATCCGGGACGACAGCCAGCTCCACTCCGGTCCGCCAGCCAGCGCGCGCGGTGAGCAGCGGAAGTAGATGCGCTCCGGCGGAACCGGCTCATTGCGCACCAGGGCGGCGATGTCTTCGGGCGAACCGGTGCGGATGCCGAAGTTGTTGATGTAAATGCGTTCGCCGGAGTCGGTCTCGATGGCGTATTTCGCTTCGAGTTCGGTCATGGTGGATGACCGCAGCAGCTGGAAGTCGGCGCCGCCAGCCAGCACCCGGCCGTTGAGCTGAGGGCCGGAAACGGTGCCGCCGGTGATTGGGATGATGCGCCGTGTGCCCTCGGCGGTTTCGCCGACTTCGATCGGCTCGGCCACTTCTACGGCAATGCTGGCCAGGAACGTCAAGCCCGGGGCGGAGGGTGCTGCCGGCGGGACCTCGGCAGCAGTGGCGGAGGGTGCTTGAGGCCGGACATCGGCTGCCGCGGCGACTGAAGCGGCGGCAGCTCCGGACGGTTGCGTGATCATGACCCGAGACTACCCGCCCACTATGCAGCACCCGCCATTTTCAGCGCTGAGAGGGGCGGCTGCTGGATAGTGGATGGAGGGGAATGGGGAGGGGCTGCTGCTGGATAGTGCATGCAGGTGAATGGGACGGGCTGCTGCGGGATAGCGGATCGCCCGTGGATTAGGCCTCCCCGGCTCGGCTGCCGAGCAGGGCTTGCATGCTGTTCCACTCCGAGATCTGGCAGCCGTCGGTCAAGGCGAATTGCTTGTCAACCTCGCGGCCGCTGATCGTGCCGGTGACCCGGGCCTGTTGGGGGCCGCCGTATTGCTGGGTGCAAATGCGGTTGCGGTCGGGCAGTTCGAAGAAGACCTTCTCTCCGTGTTTGGTCAGTGCCGCGCACGCAGCCTCGGCGTCGCGGACCGTGGACCCGTCGGCGGGCTGGCTGTCCCGGCACACCAGCTTCCGTTCGACCCGGGCATCGCTGCCGGCGGAGGTCAGCACGACGGTCAGATCGGCATCCATGGCTGTTCCTTCCTGGGTGTTCGGCGGGGCGGGCTCTGAGGGGGCGGGCTCCGAGGTGCCGGGGGCTCCGGGGGAACCGGTTCCGGGGGAGGCAGGAGCCGTGATCCCGGGCGAGGGGGCCGGCTCGTTGCTTGGGCCGCAGGCCGAGAGCGACGGCACGGCAAGCAGGCCGATGATGAGCGCCGCGGTCCGAAGCCCTCTGGCTCGCCGCGGGGCCGAACGTCTTGCTTTGACCGCCATGATCATTCCTCCGCTCTCATGTTCCCAGTGTCGCCGGCTCCATCAAGGTGCTGCCCGAAACTCACGTTCGCCCCGTCGACTTGCTGCCCGATACCAGTGCCGACCCCGCCGTCCAGCAGGTCCAGTGCCTCCAGCAGCCTGCCGCGCAACACCTGCGCCGCGGCGGCAAAGGCCCGCTGGGCGGCCACATACTGCGCCCGGCCTTCGGTGGTCTCGATCCGTACCGGCTCGTAGCCCCATCCGGACAGGTCGTACGGGGAGGCCTTCATGTCCAGTTCGCGGATCCGCCAGGACAGCTCGAAGCAGTCCATCACCAGCTCGCTGGGCAGCGCGGGGGACAGCTTGTACGCCCACTTGTACAGGTCCATGTTGGCGTGCAGGCAGCCGGGCTGTTCCAGCTGCCGCTGGTTCTCGCGGGTGGGCCGCAGTGTGTTCAGCGGAACGGCCTGCGGCGTATAGAAGCGGAAGGCGTCGAAGTGCGAGCAGTTGATCCGGCTGCCCTCCACCACCTGGTCCGTTCCCTCGGCGCCGAGCCGCAGCTCCAGATAGTCATGCCGGATGCCGTTGAGCCGCGATTTGTACGCCATGGCCCACTCGTGCAGCCCGAAGCAGCCGAACCGCGCCGGCCGCGCCGCGGCACCGGCCAGGATCTCCCGCGAGAACGCCACCGCGGTTCCCCGCGCCGCGAGGAAAGCCTCCGCGTCGAAGGTGACGGCACCGCCGTCGTGCTCCAAACCTGCCGAGCGGCCCTCGGCGGCAGTCAGCTCGCGGTAGAACTTCCAGCCCCGGCGCTCGCCGGCTTCGGTGCCGGCCAACACCACGCCCGCTCCCGGGTGCCAGCGCAGCAGCTGGCCCGGCTTCAGGCTGTAGTAGGTAAACAGGAAGTCCTCCACCGGGTGTTTAAGCCCGGCCGAGCGGCGTTGCAGGTACGGTTCGGTGAAACGCGCTGCCCGCTCGGCGTGGTCCCGGGCGCGCGGCAGCCATAGCTCCGGTTCAAGAACCCGGGGCCGGTCAAGGAGGACCTGCTGCGCCATGGCTCCATTGTCCCAGCAGCGGCGGCAGTTTGGCACCGGCAAAAGGGTGGCCGCTTATAGCACTGCCGGCTGAAGCCGGAAAGCCCCGGCAGAACTATCGGCCAAGGCGCACCCAAAAAAGGTGAAACAGTTCTTTCAGATCAATCGTTGCGGTATTTTGGTTGCACAGGTGCACCAAATGTGGCTGTTGTCACAGTTGGGGGAGGGGGCCGGCTTCGCACGCCGGTACGTCCAATATCCTGCGCGGCCGTTCACCGCGCGGGGTACGGCATTCGGTTGCGCCTGGGGTCGGACCAAAGCGGTCGGGCTCACCGGATGAAAGGCTATACCTCTCATGACCAAGCAAAGCAGCAGCTTTGTGCACAGGCAGGGAATGCGATCTGCCGCAGCACTCGCACTGGGGATACCGTTAATTCTCTCCGGGCTGGCCGGCCCGGCGGCGGCCGCACCCGCCAGTCTCCCGACCACCATCACGTCGAACCCGGATGGACAGCAGGCCATCTATGAGGACGGCCGCTACATTGTGATGCTGGATTCCGCTCCGCTGGCGACCTACGAAGGCGGTGTGGCCGGCATTGGGGCCACCAAGCCCGCCAAAGGCGAGAAGCTGAACGACGGCTCCGCCCATGCCAAGAAGTACCGCGCGCACCTGACCAACAAACAGGGCGACGTCGCTGCCTCCGAGGGCGTGAAAATCCAGAAGAGCTTCACGACGGCGGTGAACGGCTTCGTGGCCGAGCTGACCGGACTGCAGGCGGCGGAGCTGGCCAAGAAGCCTGGCGTCGTGGCGGTGGCTCCGGACGAGCAGCACCACCCCGACTACTCCAGCACCGACTACCTGGACCTGCCCGGCCGCGACGGCGTCTGGGCCGAGCAGTACGGCGGCGCGAAGAACGCCGGTAAGGGCACTGTGGTCGGCGTGATCGACACAGGCTACTACCCGGAGAGCGATTTCCTGGCCGGCGAAGAGGTCAAGCCCCTGCGCGGCAAGGCCAAAGTCGGCGAACCGTACCTGACCGCCGATGGCAAGATCGCCATGCTCAAAGCAGACGGCAGCACGTTCCTGGGCGAATGCCAGCCGGGCCAGGAGGGGTCGGGCTTCGACGGCACCGAATGCAACTCCAAGGTGCTCAGTGCCCGCTACTACGCGGACGACTTCCTGCGGACGGTGCCGGCACAGAACCGGAACCCGAAGGAGTCCATCTCCCCGCTGGACATCGCCAGCCACGGCACCCACACCGCCAGCACTGCCGCCGGCAACAGCGGCGTGACGCAGACGGTGGCCGGCCGCGACTTCGGCACCGGCAACGGCGTGGCCCCGGCCGCCAAGGTGTCCGTCTACAAGATCTGCTGGGAGGACAACGACGAGGCGACCGGCGGCTGCTACAGCTCCGCCTCGGTGGACGCGATCGAACAGGCCATCCTGGACGGCGTCGACGTGCTCAACTACTCCATTTCCGGCAACAACAACTCGGTGCTGGACCCGGTGTCCGTGGCGTTCCTGAGCGCCGCCGAGGTGGGCATCTTCGTTTCCGCCTCCGCCGGCAACGCCGGCCCGGGCCCCACCACCGTCAACCACAGCGCGCCGTGGGTGACCACGGTTGCGGCCAGCACGTTCTCCAACGAACTGCAGGGCACGGTGGAACTCTCCGACGGCACCAAGTACCGCGGCACGTCCATCATGAACCGCGAGGTTCCGCAGACCAGCCTGGTCCTGTCCGCCGAGGCCGGCGCGGCAGGCGCCACCGCCGACGAGGCCAAGCTCTGCTACCCGGGCAAGCTCGACCCGGCCAAGGTTGAAGGCAAGATCGTGGTCTGCGACCGCGGCGTGAACCCCCGTGCGGACAAGTCCGTGGCGGTGAAGCAGGCCGGCGGCGTCGGCATGGTTTTGGTCAACGTGGTGCCCGGATCGCTCGATCTGGACCTGCACGCGGTGCCCACCGTCCACATCGCCGACCCGTCCATCAAGGACAAGGTGGTCGCAGATCCGACGCTGACCGCTGCGCTGCGCAACAAGGACACCACCGGATTGGCCCAGAGCCCGGTCCCGCAGATCGCCGCGTTCTCCTCGCGTGGTCCGTCAACAGCGGTCGATTCGAACCTGCTCAAGCCGGACGTTGCCGCCCCGGGCGTTAACGTCCTGGCCGGCGTCTCCCCCGTCCTCGGCGGCGAGACCAACGGCTTCATGTCGGGTACCTCGATGGCCGCCCCGCACGTGGCGGGCCTCGGCGCGCTGCTGCTGGCCGAGAACCCGCGGTGGTCCCCGGCCACGGTGAAGTCGGCGATGATGACCACCGCCGGCGACCTGGTCAACGAGGACGGCTCGGTGAACGAAGATCGCTTCGCCACCGGCGCCGGCCACGTGGACACCGCGCGGATGGGCGACCCGGGCCTGGCCTACGACGCCAACGTCGAGGACTGGCTGGGCTTCATTCAGGGCACCGGCCTGGACCTGGGGCTGAAGAAAAAGGACACCATCCAGTCCAAGGACCTCAACGTTCCCTCCTTCGCGCTCGGGAAGCTGGCCGGCGAGGTCACCGTGGAGCGCACGCTCACCGCACTGGAACCGGGCTCTTACACGGTGGACGTGGACCTGCCCGGCGTGGCCGTCAAGGTCTCGCCCCGGAAGCTGAACTTCACGAAGCCCGGCCAGGAACGCAAGTTCAAGGTCACCTTCCAGAACGTGAACGCACCGCTGGATGAGTTCGCCATGGGCGAGCTGGTCTGGACGGAAGAGGGCAAGCGCGGCAACGGCAACGGCAAGGGCAGCGGTCGGGGACAGCACACGGTTGCTTCACCCATCGCCGTCCGGCCGGTCACTGCCGTGGCCCCGGCCAGCGTGGCCTTTACTTCCGACGCCGGCGACGGCAGTGGCTCGTTCAAGGTCACCTCGGGTACCAACTCGCCCATCGATCTGGCGGTCGAGGGCCTGGCCAAGGCCAACGCCACCGAACTGGAGAAGGTCCCCGGCCAGCCGGCCGTGATCGGTTCCAACGGCAGCACCGGCTTTGCCCCGCAGGCCGTACCGGCAGGCGCCACGTTGGCGCAGTTCGCCATCAATGCGGCGGACGCTGGAGCGGATTGGGATCTGCACGTCCTCACTCCTGCGGGCACGGTAATCTCTGCCGCCACGGCGTCGGCCAGCGAGTCACTGGTGATCAACAATCCGACGCCGGGCACCTACTATGCCATCGCGCACCTGTTTTCCAGCCCGGACGCCAAGGCCAGCAAGGGAACCATCAACACGGTGGCGCTCAGCGGTGATTCCGGCAACCTCACCGTCAGCCCGGATCCGCTAAACCTGCGCAACGGCAAGACCAGCACCGTGAAGGCAGTCTGGTCCGATCTGGAGGCCGGCAACTGGGTGGGTCTCGTGCAGTTCAGCGAGGGCATCTCCACGGCGGTGACCATCAATGTCTCCGGCGACGGCACTGCGGCACAGGAAGTGGCGGCTGAAGGCAGCGCGGTGGTTGTCGAAGGCGGCGCCTCCCCGCAGCCGGGGCAGCGCTCCGACCGTTAGCCCGTTGGTTCCCGGCAGCGGGACCTGAGGGAACGAAGAAGGTGGCCGGTGGTCTAAACCACTGGCCACCTTCGCCTTGACGGCCCGGGTTGACTCGTCCGATCCGGCGTTCAGACCTGGGCCCGGCCCGTACGGCACTTCCGGCCTTCAGTCCGCGATCAGGTCTCCGGCCTCCCGCGCCGCCGAGATCAGGGCATGCATCGCGGCGTTCAGTTCCCGCAGCTGCTCGCGTTCCAGACCAAGCCGCGCGAGCATGGTTCCCGGCACGGCCAGTGCCTGCTCGCGCAGCGCAACGCCGGCATCCGTCAGGCCTACGGCCAGCGCCCGCTCGTTGCCTTCCATCCGCTCCCGGGTCACCAGGCCGGCCTGCTCCAGCCGCTTGAGCATGGGGGAGAGTGTAGCCGGTTCCTGCTGCAGCGCCTCGGACAGATCCTTGACCATCCGTGGACTCTGCTCCCACAGCGCAAGCATCACCAGGTACTGCGGGTGGGTGATGCCCAGCTTCTCCAGCACCGGCTTGTAGGAAGCCACCACGCTCCGCGAGGCCACCGACAGTGCGAAACACAGCTGGTGCTCCAGCAGCAGGTCTTCCGTTGTTCCCGCTGTCACGGTCATCACTCCCGGTCAGTTAGTGCACTAATTGTTCGTCCCCTATTATGGATACGAACGCCCGCGGAGTCCACCGGGCACCGGAAGAAGGATCACGCACATGACCGAGAAGAAGTCCCGCGTCAACGCGTTCATGCGGGCGACCGGCAAGTTCCGCTGGGTCTTCGGGCCGGCGCAGAAGAGCGGCGTCGACCATCCCATGACCGAGGAAAACAAGGCCCTGCTCAAGCAGCGCGAGGCCGAGGCATCTCAGTGGGAAACGGTCACCCGGGCCGACGGCAGCACCTACATCGTGCCGAAGAAGCGGTCCTAGGGGCCCCGACCGCCCAACCCGCGCCCAAGACAGGCCGTTCTTCTCTCCGGCCCCCGTAGTGCCTCACGTCAATATGCTCGCGAAATGTTCTCTGCGTGCCTCACCTAATCTGCTCACGAAACGCGGTTCCTGAAGGCGAGTGTTTTGTTTTTGGCTGCCTTGATGAGTTCTTGCTGGAGTCTAACGATGTTCCGCGTGAGCCCGGCAGGATTGGTGTTTCTGCGCAGGTCTTCGATCTCTGCGATCTTTTCCGCGGAGAGGACACCGCTGTCGATGACGCGTTGGAAGGGTGTTTTCGGGGCGTCATAGGTGCGCGTGCTCCGCCCGGATCTGGTGGTTCGCCAGCCGTTGGCCT
>RJAE01000019.1 GCA_004000035.1 Arthrobacter sulfonylureivorans
GGCCCTGGACGACGATGACCGCGGCCTGCTCCCGGTCCAGCTCCCCGGCGCCCATCGCCGCCAGCGTGGCGGGAAACAACCGGTGCAGGTCGCCCGCCTGGTCCAGCCGCGCCCGGGCCTGCTCCTCGGGCAGGCCGAGCAGGCAGCCCAGTTCCTCCGCCGCCGACGTTGCGGCCAGCAGCTGCCGCTGCCGCAACGTGGTGCAGCCCGGCCCCGGCGGCGGCAACTGCGCCAGCGCCGTCTCCCCCAGCCGAGCCTCCAGCGCCACCTCCCGGCCGTCCAGCCAACACCTCACCCGGTGCACCGCGGCCAGATGCTCCACCGTCTCCTGATACCCCAGCCCGCCGGTGCCCGAACCGGCCAGCATGGCCAGCAGCACCGCCGGCTCCGCCCCCGCCACCAGTGTTTCCAGGCGCTCGGCGTAATAGTCAGCGTGCGCTTTCGACTCGAACAAACCCTCCGGCAGCCAGCACCCCTCGGGCAGGTTCGGCAGGACCGCGAACTCCGCCGGGACCGCCCCCACCCCCGGCGGCCGGTCGGTGCCGTCGTCGAGCTCCCAGGCCGCGAAGTCCTCCCGATACGCCCGGTTCCCCTGGTCAAGCTCCTCCTCCGGTGCCGGCGGGATCACCAGGCCCGCGGACGGGTCGGGACCCGGCTCGAACACCGGCTCCGCCCACCGCACCGGCGCCGGCTCTTTCCGGGCCGGTTTCATCCGCGCCAGAATCGCCGCGATCGCCGCCTCACGCTCCTCCTGCGTAGGCAACCGCCGGCCCTCCCCAGAAACCGGTCCCCGATGCTCCATGCCGTCCATAACCCAACTCAACCAGCCGGGTATGACAGTTTGGGCACCGCCAATTCTGAAGTCAGAAGTGGCGGTGATCGCAATGGCGGGAGATCCGTAGGGCGGGGAAGGTCCAGGCCGGCAGTCGAAAGCATGGCTGGGGGACCGGCGCCGCCGCGACCTGAGCTACAGCGCCGGAACCCGGGAGAGCCGGGCTACTCGTGGTCCTGCCAGCCGTCGCTCTCCGTGTAGCTGGCGAGCAAGGTGCCAGCTCCAGGCTGCATTGAGTCGTCGGGGTCGTCGAAGAGCCGTGCCCGGTCCGCCTTGCTGTGGGACAGGATGGACTCCGCAGCTTCTTTGGCTTCCGCCAGGGACGCCCCGAAGACCTCGGTGCGGACGGGCAGGTTGTCGGTGATGATGACGTCGGCATCGGTGTCGCTCAGCGGCACGGTATAGCCGCGCTGCTCATCGCTGACCGGAAACTCGAAGTTCCCCTCGGCCGGATCAGCCGGAACGACGTACTCCACGTAATAGGACATGGTGGTGCTCCCTTCAGCGTTGGCCGGCTTCGAGTTCGTCGCGCGGCCGACAGTTCGTCGAAAGCTATCACCCGGGCCCGGCGTTGCCTACAGAGTGGCCTTGGGCGAGAAGCCCCGGCGCGTGAGTTCCCCGGCGACGGGTGCGCCGAGGAGTCGAGGCCGGGCCCAGACGGTCAAGGATGTGGAGCCGCGGAGATTTCGACGTCGGTGCTGCCGCCTTCTGCGACGACGAATGCTGCGCTGGTGCCGGTGAAGTCCGGCCCAACCCCTCCGGGGTCGGTGCAGTAGGTTGCCAGGTTATTTCCGCCCGCCGGCAATTCCAGCACCGTGGTGCCGCTTTCGTTGGCATCAACGGCCAGACCGTCACCGCTGCCGGACATGGAGCCCTCGGTCGAAGAAAGGCTGACAGCGGAGGCGCTAATGAGCTTGCAGACGTAGGTACCGTGTCTGGTCTGGCCGAGGGCGCCGCCTCCAGCTACGATCCGAGCCTTGGCCTTGCCGGTGGGCGAGTTGGATGTACTGGGAGGCGTCACGTCGGCCCGCGGACTAGGACGGGCCGGGGCACCGGGGGAGTTGGCTGCGGAAGCCGCTTTCGTCGTCGAGATGCTGCCGGACGCAGCCACGTCCGTCGTCGCGGTTCCCGCGGATAATTCCCGTTCGGCCGCGGGCGGCACGGTCGCGTCGTCCGCGCCTGCGGAGCAGCCGGCCAGGGCAGCGAGCAGGACGGCACCGGTCAGCAGCGGCAGGACCCGTTCCATAAACAGATCCTGCCCGGACCACCTTGGATTTCCCTTGCAGCATTAGCCGAGCACCGCCGTCGTCGTTAGACTGACAACTGCGTAAGGGAGTATCCCCATGCGCTGCAGCCGTCAACACGTAGGGCACCGACGCCCGGCCGGCTGCAGCGACCGGCAATGCCGGAGGAGAGACTTGCGGGCTAGACCGCTACCCGCTTACGAAAGGGAACCATGAGCGTTTCTCCCCTGATCTGGGGCATCACGATCGCCGTCATCGTCGCGCTGCTCGCCTTCGACTACTTCTTCCACATCCGTAAAGCGCACGTGCCCTCGCTTAAGGAAGCCGCCATTTGGTCCGCCCTCTATGTGGGCATCGCCGTTGTCTTCGGGATTCTGGTGCTGATCTTCGGCGGGACTGCGATGGGCTCCGAATACTTCGCCGGCTACATCACCGAGAAAGCGCTCTCGGTAGATAACTTATTTGTTTTCCTCATCATCATCGCCAGCTTCAAGGTTCCCCGCGAAGACCAGCAGAAGGTGTTGCTGTTCGGCATCGTCTTCTCGCTGATCGCGCGGACCGGGTTCATCTTCCTGGGCGCCGCGCTGATCAATTCCTTCGCGTGGGTGTTCTACATATTCGGCCTGATTCTGATCGTGACGGCCGGCAACCTGCTCAAGCCTTCCCATGGTGGCGACGAGGCGGACAACTTCATCATCCGGATGGCCAGGCGCTTCTTCCACACCACCGATTATTACGACGGCGACAAGCTGTTCACCATCCAGAACGGTAAGCGGGCCCTGACTCCGATGCTGCTGGTCATGGTGGCCATCGGCGGCACTGACATCCTGTTCGCGCTGGACTCCATCCCCGCGATTTTCGGCCTGACCCAGAACGTCTACATCGTCTTCACCGCTACGGCGTTCTCGCTGATGGGGCTGCGCCAGCTGTACTTCCTGATCGACGGCCTGCTGGACCGGTTGATCTACCTCTCCTACGGGCTGGCAGCCATCTTGGCGTTCATCGGCGTGAAGCTGATCCTGCACGCCCTCCACGAGAACAACCTGCCTTTCATCAACGACGGCAATCCGGTGCCGGTCATCGAAATTTCGACCGGACTCTCGCTGACCGTGATCATCGGCGTCCTGGTGGTGACCGTCGTTGCTTCGCTGCTGAGCAAAGCCGGCAAGGCACAGACTGCCATCAACAATGCGCGCCGCCACGCGCTCAACTACATCGACCTCTCCTACACTGCAGACCATGCAGAGCGCGAACGGATCTATGGGCTGCTGGTGGAGGAAGAGCGCCAGATCGAGCAAATGGAGCCGAAGTACCGCAACAAGGCCAAGGACGTGGACAAGATCCGCGAACAAGTGGCCGAAGCGCACCGCCAGCACGCGGAGTATCAAAGGGGCTAAGACGGCCAGGTCCGGAGGGGCTGGTCTGGCTCCTCCGGACCGGCCTACGGTGGAAGCATGGCTGATGAACGCAGGACTGGCGGGCAGCCCGGCAACCCGCTGATGGTGGGCCTGATCTTCGGGATCCTGCTGGGCGTGGTGGTCTCGTCGGTGACCGGCCAATGGTGGTGGATTGCCATCGGCGTGGCTCTGGGGGCCGCGGTCAGCGGGGGCCGCGCCGCGGCCGCCAGGAGGGGCCGCGGGCCAGGTCCGGACAGCGAAAATCCGCATCCTGGCCGCCGTTAACCGATGGCGGAAACCGGCCCTGTTAACTGATTCGCCAAGCCGCTCCGGATAAGTTCTGCAGCCCCTTCAAGGGCTAAACTTCCGGTGCTACGGTGAGGGCTACTGATCAAGAAAACCCGCATTTCCAATTCGCCCGGGAAGGTGATCATGATGGCCGAGCAGGTCAATACGACCCACGCTGCGAACAAGCAGTATGCCGAGCTCTACAAGAAGCCGGGACCGTGGATTACGGTCTATGTAGATGCGAGCGCCGGGACCGCGGAAACGCTCCGTGCGGGGGACGTGCTGCCGGACAGACTGCGTGAATCGCTCGAAAAGCAAGGCGCCGCGAAAGCGGACATCCGGGCCGTGATCGACGCCGTTTCCCCCGCCACGGGCATGCCGTCGCCGGTCAGCCGCTACGTGCTGGTCCGCGAGGGCGAGGCAGAGGTCAACGAGGTGCTTCCCGGTGCCATGTCCGGCCCCGAAGTCGTCGAGGCCGGTCCGATTCCCGACCTGGTGCCGTTGTTGAAGGCGCGCGGTGAGGACTTCCCGTACGTTGTAGCAGAGGTTGGCCGGGACGGCGGCGAGGTCCACCTGCAGTACGCGCGCCGAAACGGTGTGGCGGAAACGACGACGGTGGAAGGCGACCGGGAGAACCTCACCAAGATCCCCGGCGGCGGGTGGTCTCAGGGCCGCTACCAGCACCGCACCGAGGAAATTTGGCGCAAGAACGCCGATGAGATCGCGGCCGAAATTGATCGCGTGGTGCAGGCCAGCAAGGCGCGGCTGCTGATCATCGCCGGGGATATCCGGGCCCGTGAGCTGGTGGTCGAGCAGCTGTCCGAAGCCAGCCGTGCGATCGAATCGACCTTTGAATCGCACACCCGCACCGGCGGCGCCGACAAGGAAGCGCTCCGGACCGAAATCGCCGCCCGGGTGGCCCATGTTTGGACCGAACAGCGCAAAGCCATCCTGAACCGGCTGGCCAACCAGACGGGGCAGGCCCATCCGGAGTGGACCGTGGGCTTGGGCGAGTGCATCCGCGCGCTGCAGCAGGCGCAGGTCGGCACGCTGATCATGAACGACAACGCGCTAGCCGATCACAACGTGAATGTCCTGAACGTGGAACCCTGGATTGCCACAGCCGGTGAGCAACCGGTCAACGGCGAGCTGCTGGCCAAGATTCCGGCACCGGCGGCGCTGGTACGGGCCGCGGCGCTGACCGACGCCCGGGTGGCCATGGTCCCTGAAGGTGCGCTGCCGGGCGGGAAGAGCATCGCGGCTTTGCTCCGCTGGCCCACCGGCCCGGACGTACCGCGAGGCTAGCGCGGGCCCCGGCCCGCTCCGCCCTGCACAGTTGTGGCAGGGCTATAGGTCATGGTGCTCCACTGGTAGCTCCAACGCGGTGGTTAGGCCAGCGAGAGGAAGAGCTTTTCCAGCTCTTTCTTGTCCATGCTTGCGTCCTTCTGGACGAGGCACTGCTCAAGGCCGGTAGCGATGATGGCGAACCCGGCGCGGTCAAGTGCCTTGGAGACGGCCGCAAGTTGGGTGACAACTTCTTTGCAGTCCCGCCCTTCTTCGAGCATTCGGGTGACTGCGGCCAGCTGGCCCTGGGCCCGCTTCATGCGGTTGATCACGGGCGTGAGCTCTGACGGATTCAGTTCCAAGATATTTCTCCAAACATGGGCGGCGGATCTGCCATTCAGTGTATACCCCCTAGGGTGTTTGACTTACCCCTGGGGGTATCTGTAATACTCGGTGGGGTATCCGCCATTTCCCCTCGAGAGGCCTTCCATGACTTCCCCCTCTGCGGCCAATGCCGTTACCGCACTCACTCCGGAAACCCTGCGCTCCTGGGTTTCAGAGCACCAGGACCTGATCGTGATCGACGTCCGTTCCGCCGCAGAGTTCGAGTCCCTGCACATCCGCGGGTCCTACAACGTGCCCTTGCCGCTGCTGTCCGAACACACCGACGAGCTCGCCGCTCGCCTGGGCAGCCGCGTGGTCCTGGTCTGCCAGTCGGGAGCGCGCGCCGAGCAGGCCCGCCAGCGGCTGGGCGCGTACGGGATGAGCACCGCCTACGTCCTGACCGGCGGCGTGCCCGGTTACGCGTCCGCCGGCGGCGACGTGGTCAATGGCAAGGGCCGCTGGGACCTGGAACGCCAGGTCCGCCTCGCCGCCGGCTCCTTGGTGGTGCTGGGTCTGGCGGGAGGCAGGTTCGTTTCCCCGAAGGTCCGGATGCTGGCCGGAGCCATTGGCACGGGCCTGACGTTCTCCGCGGCGACCAACACCTGTGCCATGGGCAAGGCCCTCTCGGCCATGCCGTGGAACAAAGCAGCCAAAGAGCCCACCCGGGAGAGCGCCATCCTCCAGCTCCCCGTCCGCGCGGCTGCAGAAGCCCCGGCGGCATGACCCTGTCCCTGCTCCTGGGGCTCATCGTCGGGGTTGTCCTGGGTTTAGTGGGCGGCGGCGGGGCGATCATCGCTGTGCCGGCCCTGGTGTATGGGGTGGGCATGATTCCGGCCCAGGCGATTCCCACCTCGTTGCTGGTGGTGGGGGTGTCCTCGCTGGCGGCCCTGCTGCCCCGGTTCCGGGAAGGCCTGAACTGGCCGGTCATCGCCCTGGTGGGTGTAGCCGGTATCCCGGCCGCTTGGGGCGGCGCCGCCGTCGGCCGACTCCTTGACCCGAACGTCCTGATGCTGGCATTCTCAGCAATTATGGTGCTCGCAGGCATCCGGATGCTCGCTGGGACCCGCGAAACCGACGGGTCCTGCGGCATGGGGCCGGGCAGGTCATTCCGGGCATGTGCCCCCAAGGCGTTAGCGGTGGGACTGCTTGTCGGGTTCCTCACCGGACTCCTCGGGGTGGGCGGCGGCTTCCTCATCATCCCGGCGCTGACCATCTTCCTGGGGCTGCGCATGAAGCAGGCCGTCGGAACCTCCCTGGCAATCATCGTCATCAACTCCGCCGCGGGGTTCAGTGCCCACGCCGCAGGCCTCAGCATCGACTGGCCCACCACCCTTGCGTTCGCAGTTCCCGCAATCGTGGGATCCGTCGTCGCGGCCCGGCTGGCCCGCCGCCTGAAGGACAAGCACGTCCGCATCTCGTTCGCAGTACTCATCTTCGCCGTCGCGGCGTGGGTCACCGCCGGCACCGTCACTGCCTGACCCCGGACGCTTACCCAAAACCGAAACCTCCCACCCCTTTCAATCGAAGGAGAGCACCAGATGCTTATCGAGCGCATTTACGACGAAGACCTCGCCCAGGCCAGCTACCTGATCGGCTGCCAGGCCAAGGGCGAGGCGATTGTGGTGGACGGCCGCCGCGACATCGCGGTGTACCAGGATCTCGCCGAAAAGAACGGCATGAAGATCGTGGCGGTCACCGAGACGCACATCCATGCCGACTACCTCTCCGGTACCCGCGAGTTGGCCGCCGCCACCGGCGCGAAGATTTACGTGTCGGGCGAGGGTGGGCCGGATTGGCAATACCAATTCGACGGCGAACGGCTGTACGACGGCGATACCATCACCCTGGGCAACATCAGCATCAAGGCGGTCCACACCCCCGGCCACACCCCGGAGCACCTGTCCTTCCTGGTCACCGACGGTGCCTTCAGCGACCGGCCCGGGTACCTGTTCACCGGAGATTTCGTCTTCTCCGGCGACCTGGGCCGGCCCGACCTGCTGGACGAGGCCGCCGGCGGCATCGACACCCGCTTCGAGGGCGCCAAGCAGCTCTTCGCCAGCCTGCGGGACAAGTTCCTCACCCTGCCCGACTACGTCCAGGTCCACCCCGCCCACGGCGCTGGCAGCGCCTGCGGCAAGGCACTGGGTGCCATCCCGTCCTCCACCGTCGGCTACGAACGCCTCTTCGCCTGGTGGGGGCCCTACCTTGCCGCGAACGATGAGCAAGGCTTCATCGATGAGCTCCTCGACGGGCAGCCGGATGCGCACTCCTACTTTGGGCGAATGAAGCGGGAAAACCGCGATGGCCCGGCCGTGATGGGCGAACGCGCCCCGCTGGTGGAATTGGACACCGCGGACGTCGCCAAGGGCCTGGCCGAAGACTCGCTGACCTTCATCGACACCCGCTCCAACGGCGACGTCCACCGGGGAACCGTGGTCCGGTCGCTGAACGTTCCGGCAGGCAAGTCCGTGGCCAGCTACGGCGCCTGGGTGGTCAACCCGGAGACGGACAAGAACCCGCTGGTCCTCCTGGCCCCGGACCGGGAGGCCGCGCAGGACATGTGGGACCATCTGGTCCGCGTGGGCATCGACAACGTGGCCGGTTACGTCACCGGCATCGACGAGTTGCCCACCGTTGTCCCGAAGCTGATCCAGCCCGGGGAACTCGACGGGTTCGACGCCGCCATGGTCCTGGATGTCCGCAACAAGACTGAGCACACCTCCGGGCACATCCCCGGCTCGCACCAGCTCAGCGGCGGCCGCGTCATGTGGCACCTGGATGAACTGCCCGCCGACGGCACCATCGTGACCTACTGCCAGTCGGGCGTGCGGAACTCTGTGGCGGCCAGTGCCCTGCGCCGAGCCGGGTACGACGTCGTCGAACTCGACGGCAGCTACGCAGCCTGGACCGCCTGGCAGCGAAGCGTCGCCGCAGCCTAACCAGTAATAACCAGCCCAAGGCCGCCCGGGCGGGACCCCTCCTGCCCGGGCGAACGGGCGATCGTCAGTACTGATCGTCAGTACTAGAGCGCGCTGGCCCTGAAGCCGCCCAAGGCCAGTGCCACGGGCACCGCGGCCGCGGCCGCACCGGCATGCGGGCGGCAGGCCGACGGGTAGGGCAGCGGCGGGCGGACCTCCAATGCGGGCTGGCCGCTGAAGAGTTCCGGCAGTCGGTAGTCGAAACCCTCGGCGGCATCGAGCAGGCCGGCCGCCAATTGCGCGGCCTCCTCCTGGAAACCGGTGCGCAGCAACCCCATCACAATCCACGCCGTGTCCTGACTCCAGACCGCCCCCGCGCGGCGGCGGGTGGGCCAGTATCCCGGGTTCGTGGTGGACAGCGTGCGGATGCCGTAGCCGGTGAACAGCGTGCGGTCCATCAGCCGGCCGGCCACCGTCCGGGTTTCATCGGCGTCCAGCAGCCCGGTGCCCAGCAGATGCCCCATGCCGGATCCGACGCCGTCTACCGGCTGGTTTCGGTCGTCGAGGGCCATCGCCGGGTAAGGTCCGGCGTCGTCCGAACACCAGAACCGGTTGCGGAAGTTAACCGCCAGCCGGGACGCGTACTCCCGCCACTCGTCGCCGGCGTCGGCCTCGCCGAAGTAGTCCAGCAGCACCGATGCCGCGCGTGCCGCCTCGTAGGCATAGGCCTGCACATCGGCCGGAGCAACGATCCCGGTTGCCGCCCTGCCATCCAGATGGAGGTAGGCGCCGCGGGTGTCGCCGGCACCTTGATGCCCCGGCCCTTGGAGGGGCGGGACCGGCATCCTGATGAAGCCGTCGCCGCCGGGGTCGGAGTGACGCCGCAGCCAATCCAGCGCCGCGTCCAGCTGGGGCAGCAGGTTGCGGACGGCGTCCTCGGGCATGCCGGAATGCCAGGCATCGTGCAGCAGGACGATCCAGAGCAGCGTGGCGTCCGGTGAGCCGTAGATGACCGGCGGAAGCTCCCGGACCACGGCGTCTACGGCCATCGACAGGCGACGTTGCCGCACTTCCTGGACCATGAGGCCGGGCTGTTCGCCGGCCTCGTCGCTCTCCGCGGTGCCCTGCCAGCGGGCCACCGCGCGCAGCGTCCCTTCCGCGACGGCGGAATCGATCGGCAGCAGCAGCCGGGCGGCCACCAGCGACTCCCTGCCGTAAAGCGTCAGGAACCACGGGGCGCCGGCCGCCAAAAAGACGTCGGCCGGGGCATCCCGCCCGGCCATGCGCAGGCTGTTGAGGTCCGTCAGGGAGCGGCTCATCAGCCGCTGCAGCCGGGTGTCACCCGTTACCGACGGCGTGCGCAGCACCGGTGCCGATGCGGCAGTGAGGGGAGCCCCGGCGTCGTCGTAATCGATACCCCAGGAGAGGACGACGACGGTGCCCGGCTTGAGCAGCGCCGTCCACTCCAGCCGGACCAAGCTGCCGTCGAAGTGGGCCTCGGCGCCCTCGGCCGTCAGTACGGCGCGCGTACCCTCGCGCCAGCTCCACCGGGCCTCGCCGGGCGCCACCGAACCGGCCTCGCCGGCCGCCCCAGCACGCACCTGCTCCAGCGGGATGGCATCCGCGACCAGATCAACCCGGACCTGAAGTTCCAGCTCATCCTGCAGCGCGGAGGTAAAAGTCAACGCCTCGCCCAGTCGGCCGCCTTGCGCCGCCCGGGAACGGTTCAGGGTGACCAGCGGGTCGGTTCCTTCCGCTGTGGCCCGGAGGAAGGAGAGGAAATCAGCCCGGCCCGCGGACCGCGATTGGGTGGAAATCCATTCCGGCTCCTGGCCGTTGACCGTCAGCAGGCAGCGGGCCAGGACCCTGTCGTCCCCGAAGTACACGCCCTGCGCACCATGTCCCCGGATCTGTCCGTGCGGTTCGCTCCACGCCTGGAGCGGAGCCGCAAAAACTCCGGTGAGGTCATGGACATACGGCTGGCGGTAGACCATGAACTCATCTTGGCAGTATCGGCTGCTGCGGAACAGTCTTTGGCCCGCTGCCGGTCGGCCGATACGCTTCAGCCTCCCGCGCCTCCGGCATCAGCATCCTGCCCGCCCGGCGACCAGGAGAGCTGGATCTGCACGCCGCTCTCCGTCTCCTCGATGACCAGGTGCAGATTTTCGCCGTACAGTTCGTCCGGCGATGCAGCATCGCTTTCGCTCTGCTCCACCAGGTCGGACAGCGCGGCGGCCATGGCCCGGCCCCAGTCGTGGGGATTCTTGCTGTTGGCGGTGGCGGAAGCCGTATAGGTGGCGTTCACGTTTACCCCAACACCGTACATGGCGTTCAACCGGGCACCTCCTGACTGCACGTTTAGAACCTGCCGCACGACGCTGTGCTGCAGGTCTCATCAGACTAACCAGCGGTCTGACCCCGATCCACCTTTTCACGTACATTACTTGTATGTGACGCCAGTCATAATCACTAATCGGCAGGAGGTCTTCATGATGGGCAGCGAGGCCGATCGGGCGCAAGCGGACAAAGCGGACAAGGCGGTCCACGGGGTGCGGGATGAGATCCTGTCCGGCGGACTGGCGCCTGGCACCACGGTGACCGTGTCCGGGCTCGCCGAGCGTTTTGGCACCGAAGACGCGCTGATGCACGAGGCCGTCGCGGCCCTCGCGGAAGAGGGGCTGATCGAGGCCGAAGGGCATGAACACCGCATCGCCAACCTCGGCCGGCATCAGGCTGTGCAACTCCTGGATGTGATGGGAGTGGTGCTGGTGGCGCTGTTCGAACGCGCCGCCCCGCGGTTATCAGCCGACGAAATCGACAGAATGGCAACGTTGGTGGATGAGCTGCGGACCGCCCTCCAGCTCGAAGACATGCTGGCGTCCCACCGCGCCAATGGCGAGCTGGTGGGCATCATTCTTCAGGCCGGCGACCATCAGGAACTGCGGGACGTGAACACCCATGTGCTCGGCCGTTCGCTGGCCCGGCTGCACCTCTTCCAACATGCCGTGGCCTATCCCATCTGGACCGACGGTTGGGACGAGACCGTGCAGTACTTGCAGCGCGGCCAGCCCGAGGCCGCCGTGGAAAGGCTGCGCCGGACCTTCTGGATCCTCGCCGAAGAACTGGCGCCGGAGAGTTCTTAGCCGGTCTGCGGGTCTACCGGGTGGCGGCGACGTGAAGGGATAAGGTGAAACCCGGCCGGATCCACACGGCCGTCCCTCCCGGCCGTTCGACCCCCTGGACCAAGCTTGACCTCGCCCGCACAACAGACTGCCGATACCCGACCGCGTTCCGAGGACCGCTCCCGCTCCAGCCATAGCCCGGCGCCCCGGAAGACCTCCCCGTTTACTGGCCGCTTGACCGTTCTTGCCGGCATCCTCTTGCTCGCGTTGAGCCTGCGGCTGGCCGTCTCCGGCGTCTCGCCGGTGCTGGCGGGTATTGTTGCGGAGCTGCCGTTCGGTACCGCCTCCACCGGCGTGCTGGCCATGCTGCCCACCGCGGCCTTCGCCGCCGCCGGGTTCGCCGTGCCGGTACTGATACGGCGGATCGGATTGGAAGCCCTGCTGCTGGTGGCCATCATCATGGCCGCGGTCGGCCAGCTGGGCCGGGCGATGGCCTCCGACGTGCCGTCCTTCCTGATCCTGTCCGCCCTGACCATGGCTGGCTACGGCGTCGGCAACATCCTTCTGCCCCCGCTGGTGAAGCGCTATTTCCCCGACCGAATCGGCCTCATCACCGCGCTGTACGTGACGCTGCTGGCGGTCAGCACCGCGTTCAGCCCGCTGCTGGCAGTGCCGCTTGAGCAGGCCGCGGGCTGGCGTTTCTCGATCGGGGTCTGGGCGGCCGTGAGCGTGGCGGCCCTGGTGCCGTGGCTGGTGACGGCCTGGACAGAACATTCCCGGCGCAAGATCTCCCGCCTGGTGCTGCAGCCCTACCGTCCCGGCGGCCTGGAGCCGGATCATGGCGACGGCGCCCCGTCGCACCATGCCTTGGTCGCGGCGGGGGTCGGTGGATCCGGTGCGTCCTCGGTGGCGGGCACGGGCAGTCCCGCTCCGGGCGCGCCGGCCACAGCGCCGGCCACAGCGCCAGCCAGAGCCACAACCACCAGCACGACGGCGGTGCGCGTCTGGCGTTCGCCGCTCGCCTGGGGCCTGGCCTTGGTGTTCGCCGGCACCTCGGCGAACACCTTTGCGATGTTCACTTGGCTGCCGCCGCTGCTGGTGGATAGCGGAATGTTGCCGCCGATGGCGGGCATCATGCTGGCCTACTACGCCATCCTGGCACTGCCGACCAGCCTGCTGGTGCCGCTGATCGCGGCGCGGCTGCGCAATCCATTGGGCCTGGGCCTGCTCTTCATCGGCTTCTACGCGGCCGGATACGCCGGCCTGCTGCTGTCGCCGTCGTTCGGCACCTGGCTTTGGATCACCCTGGCCGGCCTGGGCCAAGGAACCTTCGCCCTGGCCCTGCTGCTGGTCAACCTCCGGACCCGGACCACGGCCGGCGCCGGTGCGCTGTCCGGGTTCGCGCAAGGAATCGGCTACACCGTCGCCTGCGCCGGCCCGCTGGCCTTCGGACTGCTGCGCGACGTCAGCGGCGACTGGCGCGCTTCCTTCGGCCTGTTGGGCGCCGCACTGCTTCTTCTGGCGGTGGGCCTGGTCATCGTGGGGAGGCCCCGCTATGTGGAGGATTCGGGGCAGGGCTGAAGCGTAGGCCCGTTCCCCGGCCGGCCCGGCGCCGGTAGGCTGACGCAAAGTCCGCCACGAGGAGGCGCCATGAAGTTCAACGACCTGCTGGCCGATGCCTACGGGCGGATCCAGGAACGCGTCCACCAGGTGCTGGCCGGCTTGGACGCCGACCAACTGGTTGTCCGGCCGGGCGGCGACAGCAACTCGATCGCCTGGCTCGTCTGGCATCTGACCCGGATCCAGGACGACCACATTGCCGATGTTGCCGGCACCCGTCAGTACTGGCTTGCCGGCTGGTCGGAGCAGTTCGACTTGCCGCTGGCCGAGAAGGACCATGGCTACGGCCACACTTCTGATCAGGTGGCGGCCGTCCGGGTGGAATCGGCAGACTTGCTGCGCGGCTATTACGACGACGTGCATGCGGGCACGCTGGCCTATCTGGCCGGGCTCACCGAGGACGACCTGGACCGGATTGTTGATACCCGGTGGGAACCGCACGTGAAGCTGGGCGTCCGGCTGGTGAGCGTCATGGACGACTGTCTGGAGCACGTCGGCCAGGCCGCGTACGTCAAGGGCATGCTCGACCGCGGGGAAGCCTAGCGGGCTGGCCCAGGGGGCCTGCACTGGCACCGACGCTGGTTCCGGCACGGTCATCACCTTGTTGCCCGCCAATGGCTGGACTACCATTCAAGGAGTTAGAAACAACTGCATACAGCCTTCGACATGCGGCGGGAGAGTCCTGCTGAGCACTAGGTCAGCAGGCGCCGTAGGAGCAATACCTCCCCAGGAATCTCTCAGGCCCCTGTACCGCCGCGGAGAGGCAACTCTGGAAAGCAGCCGGACCGTCCCTGGACCGGCTCACCGACGGTGCAAGCAGGAATCGGCCCCCGGGCCGTCCGCCTGCGGAATCTCTCAGGTCCAGTCACAGAGCGGGGAGGAACCCTTCACTACCGGTATGGCCACCCCATGCCGGGGATCAACTGGAGTTCCTCAATGACGGCTAAAGCCAACCTCGCCACCCGGCCCGGCAGCACTTCCTTCGCAGACCGCCACATCGGCCCGCGGCGGAACGACGCGGAAGCCATGCTCAAGCAGTTGGGCTACGGAAGCATCGACGATCTGGTGGACGCTGCGGTACCCGCAGACATCCGCCAGCAGGAACCGCTTGCCCTGCCCGCCGCCCGCAGCGAGGCCCAGGTCCTGGGCGACCTGCGCGCCCTGGCCGCCAAGAACGTGACGGCCGTGCAGATGATCGGCCAAGGCTACTACGACACCATCACTCCGGCCGTGATCCGCCGGAATGTGGTGGAGGACCCGGCCTGGTACACCGCCTACACCCCGTACCAGCCGGAAATCTCGCAGGGCCGGCTGGAGGCGCTGCTCAACTTCCAGACCATGGTGCAGGACCTCACCGCGCTGCCGATCGCCAATGCCTCGCTGCTGGATGAAGCCACCGCCGTGGCCGAAGCCGTGCTGCTGATGCGCCGCTCCAACAAATCCAAGGCGGCCGGCAAGACCGTGCTGGACGCGGACCTGCTGCCGCAGACCATCGCCGTGGTCAAGGGCCGGGCCAAAGCCCTGGACTTCGAGGTGGAGGTGGCCGACCTCGCCGCCGGGCTGCCCGACGGCGACATTTCCGGCATCGTGCTGCAGCAGCCGGGAGCCTCCGGCTGCGTCTTCGACCACGCTCCGGTGATCGCGCAGGCCAAGGAACGCGGCGCCATGGTCACCGTGGCCGCAGACCTGCTGGCGCTGACCCTGATCACGCCTCCCGGGGAGCAGGGGGCGGACATCGCCGTCGGCAATACCCAGCGTTTCGGCGTCCCGCTGTTCTTCGGCGGCCCGCATGCCGCCTACATGGCCGTGCGCAAGGGCCTAGAGCGTTCGCTGCCCGGCCGCCTGGTGGGTGTGTCCAAGGACGACGCCGGCCGCCCCGCCTACCGCCTGGCGCTGCAGACCCGCGAGCAGCACATCCGCCGCGAGAAGGCCACCTCCAACATCTGCACCGCGCAGGCGCTGCTTGCCGTCGTGGCCAGCATGTACGCGGTCTACCACGGCCCCGAGGGGCTGAAGGCGATTGCGCAGCACGCCAACGAGGCCGCCCGCACCCTCGCCGGCGTGCTCACCGGCGCCGGTTTCAGTCTGGTTGCCGAGACGTTCTTCGACACCTTGACGGTGAAGGCTCCGGGCAAGGCCGCGGACATCGCCGCAGCCGCCGAGTCCAAGGGCGTGAACCTGCGCCGCATCGACGCCGACCACGTGGGCATTTCCACCGATGAAACGACGACGGCGGAGCACCTCGCCCTGGTGGCGGAGGCGTTCGGCGTGGAGGGCGCGGCCGGCAAGACCGTCGATGCCTCTGCTGGAACTGGCTTCGAGCTGCCGGAAGACCTGGTGCGCAGCTCCTCCTACCTGGATCACCCGGTGTTCCACAGCTACCGCTCCGAAACCCGGATGCTGCGCTACCTGCGCCGGCTGTCCGACCGCGACCTGGCGCTGGACCGGACCATGATCCCGCTGGGCTCCTGCACCATGAAGCTGAACGCCACGGCGGAAATGGAAGCGATGACCTGGCCGGAATTCGCCTCCATCCACCCGTTCGCTCCCGCCAGCCAGACCGCCGGCTGGCGCGAACTGATCGCCGACCTCGAGGAGCGACTGGCCGCGATCACCGGTTATGCGGGCGTCTCCATCCAGCCCAATGCCGGCTCGCAGGGCGAATACGCCGGCCTGCTCGCTATCCGCCGCTACCACCTGGCCAACGGCGACGACCAGCGCGACGTCTGCCTGATCCCCGCCTCCGCGCACGGCACCAACGCGGCCTCGGCCGTGCTGGCCGGCATGAAGGTAGTGGTGGTCGCCACCGCAGCGGACGGCACCATCGACCACGCCGACCTGCGCGCCAAGATCGACCAGCACGCAGACGCGCTCTCCGCCATCATGATCACCTACCCGTCCACGCACGGTGTGTACGACGCCGATGTGCGCGACGTCTGCGACGCGGTGCACGCGGCCGGCGGCCAGGTCTACATTGACGGCGCCAACCTCAACGCGCTGGTCGGACTGGCCCAGCCGGGCAAATTCGGCGGCGACGTCTCGCACCTGAACCTGCACAAGACCTTCTGCATCCCGCACGGCGGCGGCGGCCCCGGCGTCGGCCCGGTGGCCGTGGCCGAACACTTGGTGCCGTTCCTGCCCGGCAACGCCGCGCTGGCCGAGCATGAGGGCAAGGGCGTTCCGGTCTCCGCCACCGAGTACGGCTCGGCCGGCGTGCTGCCGATCTCCTGGGCCTACGTGGCGATGATGGGCGCCGAGGGCCTGACCGAGGCAACCAAGAGCGCACTGCTGGCCGCCAACTATGTGGCCAAGCGTCTGAACGAGCACTTCCCGGTGCTCTACACCGGCAACGACGGCCTGGTGGCGCACGAATGCATCCTGGACCTGCGCGAACTGACCGCCAAGTCCGGCGTGACCGCCGAGGATGTGGCCAAGCGGCTGATCGACTACGGCTTCCACGCACCGACGCTGTCCTTCCCGGTGGCCGGCACCCTGATGGTGGAACCCACCGAGTCCGAGGACCTGGAAGAGATCGAGCGGTTCATCGACGCGATGATCTCGATCCGGGGCGAAATCGACCAGGTACTCAACGGCGACTTCCCGTTGGAGAACAGCCCGCTGCGGCTGGCACCGCACACCACCGCCGCCGTGGTCAGCTCCGACTGGGACCGCCCCTACACCCGCGAACAGGCCGCCTTCCCGGTCCACGGCCTGCAGGTGGACAAGTACTTCGCTCCGGTCGGACGGATTGACGGCGCCGCCGGCGACCGCCACCTGATCTGCTCCTGCCCGCCGCCCGAAGCTTTCGAGAACTAGGAAAGGTCTGCACCCTTTGACTACCGAGACCACCACGCCCCGGCACACCGCGCTCTACGAGGAACACGAGCGGCTGGGTGCTTCCTTCACCGACTTCGGCGGCTGGATGATGCCGCTGAAGTACAGCAGTGAACTGGCCGAGCACCATGCCGTGCGCAACAGCGCCGGTCTATTCGACCTCTCGCACATGGGTGAAGTCTGGATCACCGGTCCGGAAGCCGGAAAGTTCCTGGACTACGCCCTGGTCGGCAAGCTCTCTTCCGTCGCCGAGGGACGGGCCAAGTACTCGCTGATCTGCAACGCCGACGGCGGGATCATCGACGACCTGATCATCTACCGGCGACCGGCGAACCAGGACGGGGACCGCTATCTGGTGGTGCCCAATGCGGGCAACGCCCCGACGGTCGCCGCGGAACTGGCCGCGCGGGCAAAGGGCTTCGACGTCACCGTGGAGGACGCGACGGCCAACACCTCCCTGGTGGCCGTCCAGGGTCCCAAGTCGGTGGAGATCCTGCTCCAGTTGGTGCCGGCGGCCCAGCACGCCACTGTGCGGGAGATGAAGTACTACTCCGCCGACGAGGTGGACTTCACCGTGGCCGGAGCGCCGCTGAAGCTGCTGCTGGCCCGCACCGGCTACACCGGCGAGGACGGCTTCGAGATCTACGTCCCGAACGCCAACGCCGGCTCGCTCTGGAACGCCCTGCTGGAAGCCGGGCAGAGCGCGGACTTGTTGCCGGCCGGACTGGCTTGCCGCGACTCGCTCCGGCTGGAAGCCGGCATGCCGCTGTACGGCAACGAGCTCAGCCTGCAGGCAAGTCCCTTCGACGCCGGCCTGGGCGGTGTGGTCTCGCTCAAGAAGGACAGCGACTTCGTGGGCCGCGCGGCCCTTGAGGCGCAGAAGGAAAAGGGCTCGGCCCGCAAACTGGTGGGCCTCAAGGGCGCCGGTCGGCGCGCCGGCCGCTCCCACTACCCGGTGCTGAAGGACGGCCGGACCATCGGCGAAGTCACCTCCGGCCAGCCCAGCCCCACGCTCGGCTACCCGATCGCGCTGGCCTATGTGGACGCCGAGTACGCCGAGCCCGGAACCCGGGTGGAGGTGGACCTGCGGGGCAAGCCGGAGCCGTTCGACGTCGTCGAACTGCCCTTCTACCGGCGGGAACTGTAGCCGCTCCCGCCACCAAGGCAGCTGCCGTCCCCGCGACCGCGGGGACGGCGCCGCCGTACCTCCCAACCGCTTGATAAGGACAGGGAAGACATGGCTGTAGGCGTTTTTGACCTTTTCTCCGTGGGCATTGGCCCCTCCAGCTCGCACACGGTGGGCCCCATGCGGGCCGCCGCCGGGTTCGTGCGCGAGGTGGCCGATGCCGGCCTGCTGGAGAAGGTGGGCGGGCTCCGCGTGGACCTGTACGGTTCGCTGGCCGCCACCGGCCACGGCCACGGCACCTTCACCGCCGTGCTGCTGGGACTGGAGGGCTTCGAACCGGAGGCGATCCTGCCGCAGCAGGTGGAAGAACGGCTGGCGGACATCGCCGCGACCGGCCGGCTGCAGCTGGGCGGGGAATTGCCCGGCGCCACCGCGCGGCCGCTGGAATACGGCGTGCAGGACATGGTGCTGCATCCGCTCACCGTGCTGCCCCGACACACCAACGGCATGCGCTTCCAAGTGCTGTCAGCAGCGGACGACGGCGATGCCCAGGTTCTGCACGAAGCCACCTTTTTCTCCGTGGGCGGCGGATTCATTGTCCGCGACGGCGAAGAGGAAGCCGCCCGGGAAGAACTGGAGTCCTCCAAACAGCAGCTGCCCTATCCGTTCCGCACCGCGGCCGAACTGCTGGAACATTGCAGCAGCACCGGCCTGGGGATCAGCGACATCATGATGCTCAACGAGCAGGCCGCCCGCCCGCGCGAGGAGATCGAGGCCGGGCTGGTGCATATCTACGGTGTGATGGAGGAGTGTAAGGATTCGGCGATCCGGCGGGAAGGCGACCTGCCCGGAGGGCTCAACGTCCGCCGTCGTGCTCCAGGATGGCATGAGCGGCTGCGCAAGGAAGACCCCCACCGGGACCACAAATACTGGCAGGAATGGGTGAACCTGGTGGCGCTGGCCGTGAACGAGGAGAACGCCTCCGGCGGCCGGGTGGTCACCGCGCCCACGAACGGCGCCGCCGGGATCATCCCCGCCGTGCTGTTCTACGCCACCCACTACGCCCCGGGTATGGAGCACGCCACCCGCGAGGACAAGGAGCAGGTGGTGGTGAAGTTCCTGCTGACCGCCGGCGCCGTCGGAGTCCTCTACAAAGAACAGGCGTCCATCTCCGGTGCCGAAGTCGGCTGCCAGGGCGAGGTCGGGTCGGCGTCTTCGATGGCGGCCGCGGGCCTGGCGGAGGTGCTCGGCGGAACCCCCATGCAGGTGGAGAACGCGGCCGAGATCGCCATGGAACACAACCTGGGGCTGACCTGCGATCCGATTGGCGGGCTGGTGCAGATCCCGTGCATCGAGCGGAACGCGATCGGCGCCGCCAAAGCCGTGAACGCTGCCAAGATGGCGCTGATGGGCGACGGCACGCACCGGGTGTCACTGGACCAGGTGATCGTGACCATGCGCGAGACCGGGCGCGATATGAGCGACAAGTACAAGGAGACCGCCACCGGCGGCCTGGCCGTCAACGTGGTGGAGTGCTAGGACGCCACATCATCCAGCCCGCGGCCGTCCAGGCCGTCCCGGCCTGACCGGGCGCCGCCCGGCGGGCCGGACGGACGCCGGGGCGGCATCGGCGGCCGGCGGGGAGCTGGTGGCTTGGGGGCGTTGCCGGGAGCGGCGCCGGGCAAACGTTTGACTGCCGGGTGCTCTCGGGCCTCCGGCTGCCGTCCGGTGTGCGATCGGAAGTGTCCCCCGGCTCCGCGCAGTTGCCGCGCACCCGATCGGAGCTGACCCACGCCGGCTTTGGTGGCTGTGCCGAGGCCGCTGGCCGCCGGACCCAGCCTGCTGCCCAACTCCTTGGCCCGGCCGGCAGCGGCGGCCCACGGCAGCGCGGTGACGGCCGACCCGGCGGAGCGGGCCGCGGAGGAAAGCCGTTCCCCAGCGGGCCGGCGGTCTTCCGCCGCAGGCCGGTTGAGCAGCATGAAGATGGCCGCGAGCAGGCCGACCGGGAGCGAGACCAGCACGGCCACGGCGCCGGCGTACATGGCCAGGAAGAGTTTGGTGGGGGAGTCGAACATGCCCGCGACGAAAGCGGCGGCCCCCAGCAGCAGCCAAAGCCAGAAAATCGCCACGCAGATCAGGGTGGTGCGTGCCCTGCGGTAGGTACGGAGCGACCGTCCGCGCACCGTGTGCTTTGCCGCCTCCACCGCTTCCTGCTCCCCCGCAACAGCCCCACTGACGGAGGCACTGAGCACATTGTAAGTCGCTGCCGACGCCGGAACTGGCAGGGCACGCCGGTGGATTCGCCCACGGGAATGCGGCCCTGCCGGCGGCTGCGCCCGGACCGAGGGTTTAGCTGTGCACGGGCCGGTGCTAGTGTGGCCGCAGGCTGGCCCGGAAGGCTGCCGGCGAAGGATGCACCAGGACGACTGATTCACTGTCGACAACAGGGAGGGAGCCTGGACCATGTCCACTTCAGCGACGCCTCACATACTCATTTTGGGCGGCGGCTACGTCGGCCTGTACACGGCGTGGGGGATCCGCAAGCGGCTGGGGCCGGAGGCGGCCCGGATCACCGTGGTAGAGCCGAACTCCTACATGACCTACCAGCCGCTGCTGCCCGAAGTAGGCGGCGGTGAAATCGAACCGCGGATCGTTACCGTCAATCTGCGCAGTGCGCTCAAGAACGTTGACATTGTCCGCGGCAAGCTCGTCTCCCTGGACGTGCAGGCCAAAACGGCAAAGCTGCGCGAAATCGGCGGCGGCGACCTCTCGCTGGACTACGACCAGGTGGTCTTCGCCGTCGGCGCGGTGACCAGGACGTTCCCCACGCCGGGGCTGGAGGAACACGGCATCGGCTTCAAGACCGTGGAGGAGGCTATCTACTGCCGGGACAAGGTGCTGGACAACGTGGCATTTGCCGCCGGCACCAGCGACCCGGCGGCGCGGGCCAAGGCGCTCACCTTCGTGGTGGTCGGCGGCGGCTATACCGGGGTCGAGGCCCTGACCGAGCTGAGCGATCTGTCCAAACTCGCGGTCGACGCACACCCGGAACTGGACCGCTCCCAGCTGCGCTGGGTGCTGATCGAAGCGCTGGACCGGGTGGCTCCCGAAGTGGGACCGAAACTGTCCCAGTGGACGCTGGGACACCTACGCGAGCGCGGCATCGATGTACGGCTGAAGACCACCATGCCGTCCTGCGAGGACTCGGTGGCCGAACTCAGCACCGGCGAACGCATTCCCGCCGGGCTGATCATCTGGACGGCGGGCATGAAACCCAACCCGGTGCTGGATGACACCAATGTTCCGCGCGGGCCGAAGGGGCATGTGAACGCGAACGCCAGGCTGCAGGTCATCGACGATTCCGGCCAGGTGGTCCACGGCGCCTGGGCCGCCGGCGACTGCGCCCAGGTTCCCGACCTGGCCGCCGAGCAGCAACCCGCCTACTGCCCACCGAACGCCCAGCACGCCGTGCGCCAGGCTAAGGTGCTGGCCCAGAATGTGGTCAACGCGGTCCAGGGCCAGGGCCCGGCGGAGTACCGGCACAAGACGCTGGGAACGGTGGCGACCTACGGCGTGGGCCGGGGCGCAGCCAAGATCCTGGGCTATGAGATGAAGGGCAAGCCGGCCTGGTACGCGGCGATGGGCTACCACGGCCTGGCCCTGCCCACCTGGATCCACAAATGGCGCCTGCTGGCCGGCTGGAGCTCGCTGATCCTAGGCGACCGTGACATCACGTCGATGGGAGCCACCCGGCATCCGCGGCGGGCTTTCGTGGACGCGCACGCGGATACGCAGAAGGGCAAGAAATAGGACGGCTGCCCGCCACCTGGGTCGTGCAGGCGCAGGCAAAGGTGAGCTAACTCTCCATTGTTACGGTGCGGGTCCGGACTGCTGCGACACCTGCCGCGGGGAAGACCGGCACTGGGAGTACCCTGCTGGACGGAGCCCGATCCGCGCAGCAAGGAGTGCAGCATGTCCAAACAGCCCAGTGGCGCGCTGCTTTTTGTCCTGACGTGCGCCATGGGTGTGGGCCCGCTGCTCAACTACGGCCTGAGCACCGTCAGCCCGCTCGTCATCGAGGACCTGGACATCAGCGATGGCCAGTTCGGCCTGCTGGCCACCGCCATCTTCGCCAGCGCCGCGGTGTGCAGCATGTGGCTGGGGAAACTCAGCGACAGGATCTCCAACCGGGCCCAACTGGTGCTGATCTTTGCCGGCACGGCCGTTGCCCTGGTGATCGCATCGTTGGCCCACAGCTACCTGGTCTTGGTGATCGCCGCGCTGCTGGCCGGTCCCGCCCAGGCCATCTCCAACCCGACCACCAACCGCATCATCATCTCGCAGGTCCCTGCGCACAAGCGGCCCGGCTGGATCGGCGTGAAGCAGTCCGGCGTCCAAGGCAGCCAGCTTTTCTCCGGCCTGTTCTTCCCCATCGTCGCCCTGTGGGCCGGCTGGCAAGGCGCCACCGCGCTGGCCGCCGTCGTCGCCGTCGGGCTGCTGCTTTATGGCCTGCGCAAACTCCCGGAAAACCCCATAACGACGGCGGTGCCCGCGCCTTCCGCCGCCACCCCGCCGTCGCGCGTCGCACCGCCTGCCGCTGACTCTGCCTCCTCCTCCCGGTCCGCGGCAACGCCGAAGGGGTCCGGTACCCAGACCCGGTTTCCGCTCTCGGTCTGGCTGTTCACCGGCTACTCCCTGCTCGCCGGCCTGGGCATGCAGGCCACCAACGTCTACCTGCCGCTGTTCACCGTCCGGGAACTGGGTTTCAGCCTGGTCATGGGTGGCGTGGCGGCCGGCGTGTCGGGCGTCGTCGGCGTGACCTCCCGCGTGCTGTGGGGGCGGCGGATGGCCAAGGGTGTGCGGGCCTCCACGCTGCTCATCCTGTTAGGGTTCGGCGCGCTTACCGGGGCCGCGGCCTTCTTTGCGGCGGGGGCGCTCGACCTGCCGGCGCTGCTCTGGCTGGGCGTGATCCTGCACGGTGCCACCGTGCTGGGCGCCAACGTGGTGGTGATGGCGGGCGTGATGCGGGTGGTTCCGGCCCAGCGGGTCGGGGCGGCTTCCGGCATCGTGTCGATGGGAATGTATGCCGGTTTCGCGGCCGGGCCGCTGCTGATGGGACTGCTGCTGGAGGCCACCGGCAGCTTCCACACCGGCTGGCTGCTGGTCGGTGCCGGCTACCTGCTGTGCTCGGCGCTGGGGTTCGCTCTGCGCGCCTACGGCAACCGCACCGGCGTCGTCCGCTGAACCGGGCTTGGGCCCCCGAATGGCCTAGGCTAGATGGTTTGTGGCGGTCCCGGGGACCGCAGAGAGGGGCATGGTGAAACGACGCTCGCTAGGACGGTCCGGCTTGCAGGTGTCCGAACTCAGCTTCGGTGCCGGCGGATACTGGGGAATGAAGGCATTCCCTGAACGGCAAGCGGCACAGCTGGTCGATCAGGCCCTCGAAGGCGGCATCACTGTCTTCGACACCGGCCCGAACTACAGCCGAGGGAACGCCGAAGAGCGGCTGGGCCGCATCCTCAAGGGCCGGACGGAGAACCTGGTCATCTCCACAAAAGCGGGATCCCATTGGATCAACAACCGCAATGTGAAGGACTACTCGCCCCGGGCCATTGAAAACAGCGTGCACGCCAGTCTGCGGAGGCTGCAGATCGACCACCTGCCGCTGCTGCATTTCCACGGATTCCCGCACCCGGCCGAGCCCGCGATCGAAACGGTGCTGAAGCTCAAGGAGCGGGGGACGGTCGGCGCGCTTGGCGTCTCCACCGGCCGCGGCGGCGCCAGGAAAGCGTTGAAGCTGGGCATCTTCGACGCGCTGATGGTGGAGTACAACATCGTGGACCGCTCGCTGGAGGGTCTGATCTCCGAGGCGCAGGAAGCCGGGGTGGGCATCAAACTCAAGTCGCCGCTCGCGCAGACCCTATACTCGCGGGACATCTTCAAGATCGGCGGGCCCAGCGACGTCTGGTACCTGCTGCGGGCGCTCAAGAACCACCGGCACAAGTTTGTCCAGGGACGGAAATACCGGTTCATCAACGACATCGACGGCCTCGCCGCGAGCGAGATTGCGTTGGCCTTCGCCCTGAACCATCCGGGAGTTTCCAGCGCCGTGATCGGCACGGTGAAGCCAGAACATCTCCGCTCCAACCTGCGGGTTCCCCATCTCCAACTGCCGGCGGAATTGCTGGAACGGATCGAACGGGCCGGATCCCGCGGGTGACAGCGCGCGAGGGCTGACCACGCACGGGGAGCTTCGGACTGCTTTACGGCAAGTAGGCGGAGGCGGTCCAGAGGTGGAAGACCGCGTAGGCGCGGACCGGAGCCCACGCTTGTCCGATCTCGCGGGCTTGTTTGGCGGTCTTCACCGCGAGGGCGCGTTGCAGCACCAGGTCGCCCTCCGGATAAGCGTCGCGGTCGTGCAGCGCGCGCATGGCCAGATATTCGACCGTCCACGGGCCGATGCCGGGTAACGCTAACAGGCGGCGGCGGGTATCGGCGTGGTCGGTGTCAGGGGTGATACGCAACCCGTCAGCACAGGCTTCGGCCAAGGCCTGGACGGTGCGCGCTCGGGCGTTGGTCAGGCCAACGGCCTCGCGGACGGCGTCCGGTCCGGCTGCTGCCAGCGTCTGCGCGGTGGGGAACAAGGCCAGGCCGCCGACGGGGGAGCCGAAGGCGGACACCAGGCGGCCGGTGAAGGTGCGGGCTGCGGCCAGCGAAACCTGCTGGCCCACCACGGTGGAGACGGCACCTTCAAAACCGTCCGGGTAGCCGAGGATCCGCAGCCCGGGGCGGGCGGCAACCAGCGGACCGACCACGGCGTCGCCGCCCAACATCGCCGCCACCCGCTCCGGTTCCAGCTCCAGATCGAGCCAGCCGCGCACCGCCGTCGTTATGTCCGCCACGATGGCAGGGGAATTGCTGCCGACCTCGAGAGTGACGGAGTCAGGCGACAGGGTGGCGGTGACCGGCACCGGGCCGGCGCCGGTGTTGAAAAGGCGGCTGCAGGTGCCGGCCGCTGGATCGACCCGCTCGAGGCCGGGTACCGCGTGGGCGGCCAAGGCTGCCAGCGCGGCGGGAGCGTCGAACGGAGGAGCCAGCGGCAGGTTGACCTGCATGGATCAGCGGGCCTTGACCGCCAGGACCGGGCAATCGACGGTCAGCAGGATTTCCTGGGCGGTGCTGCCCATGATCAGCTTGCCCACCGGCGAGCGCTTGCGCAGGCCGATGACCAGCAGCGAGACGGAGAGCTCGTCGACCAGGTCGACGATTTCCTCCACGGCGTCCTTGCCGCGGACAAACTGCTTGAATTCGGCGTCCAGGGCCGAGTTGTGCAGTTCCTGCTGGACCCACGCCGAATCGTGGGCGTTGGAGAAAGATTCGTCCTTCTGCGTCCCGCCCGGGCTGGCATTAACGACCACCAGCTTCTCGTTGTTCTGGGTGGCCATCTGGATGCCCTTGCTCAGGGCCGCTCGGCCTTCGGGACGCGGGGCGTAGGCGACAAGAATCGTCAACGTGGTCTCCTTACGGGAAAACTCTTGCAGTGTCTGGCTTGCGGCCGGGCGGGCACGTCCGGGTCCCGCGAAGCCAGCGGGTGGACCTTATTGTGGCACGCATCTCAGCATGCAGCCGGATGCATGAAGTGATTGTGAAAGCGGGGCCTTTAGTTCCAGACGCCGGAAGAGCCGCGGCGGTGGCTGTCCACCAGATGGGTGTCGATCATGCCGATGGCCTCCATCAGGGCGAACATGGTGGTGGGCCCGACGAACGCGAAGCCGCGCTTGCGCAGCGCCTTGGACAGCGCGACGGATTCCGGCGACGTGGTCGGCACGTCCCCGATGTGGCGCGGCGACGGTGTGCGCTCCGGCTGGAAGGACCAGACGAACTCGCTCAAACCGCCCTCCGCCCGCAACTCGATGGTGGCGTTGGCGTTGGTGATGGCGGCGCGGATCTTGGCGCGGTTGCGCACAATGCCGGCGTCCTGCATCAACCGTTCCACGTCGTCCCCGGTGAACGCGGCGACGGTGTCCACCTGGAAGTCGTGGAACGCGTTCCGGAAGGCCGGGCGTTTGCGCAGGATGGTGGCCCAAGAGAGCCCGGCCTGGAAACCCTCCAACGTGATGCGCTCATAGACGCCTTGCTCGCCGCGGACCGGCATGCCCCATTCGGTGTCGTAGTACTCGCGCAGCAGCGGATCCGTGGCAGCCCAGGCCGGCCGGGCCAGGCCGTCCTCGCAGAGCACGACGCCGGAAGCGGTTTTCTCCATGGACTGATTCTCTCCTAGCCCGCCGGGTGTTGTCCTGTCCTGCCCCAGTGCTGTGGACAAGGTGAAGGCCGTTCAGCCAAGACCTGTCACCCGCATGGTCAGGTTCAGCCGGCCTCCGGTCAGCCCGCAGGCGGGGTCGGCGGTGGCCGGGTAGATCTTGGGGACGCCGTGGTAGGCGAACCGGGCCGGCCCGCCGAAGACGAACAGGTCGCCGGAGCGCAGCCGGATATCCGTGTAAGGCCTGGTGCGTGATTCGGTGTTGCCGAAGCGGAACAGGCAGTCGTCGCCGACGCTGAGCGACACCACCGGGAAGTCTGCCTGCTCGTCCTTGTCCTGGTGCATGCCCATCTTGGCGATGTCGTCGTAGAAGTTGATCAGCGCGGTGTCCGGCTCGTAATCCCGGCCCGCGGCCGGGTCCTGGTAGGCGTCGACGAGTGCCCGCCGCCCCCACTCCGCCAGCCAGTCGGGGAAGTCCAGCACGCGCTCGCCGTTCACGTCGTCGGCCGTCCGCGTGTACTTGTACGGCGCCCAGTGCCAGCCCAGGCACAGCGTCCGTACGCTCATCTCGTGTCCGCCCGGCAGCTTGGCCGCGCGGTAGGGGACCGGCCCGCGGCCGAATTCGCGGCAGGCTTCGACCAGTTCCCGCTGCTGCTCCACGCTCAGCCAACCTGGCACGTGCACCGCCCCCGGCGCGATCTCGCTGGGACCGGCCGGAGCGTCGTCGAACAGGGTGCTCACGCCGCGGACTCCAGCCCCAGCAGGTAGGCCTTCGCATCCGGCCCGCCCAGGTAACCGCCGAAGGCACCGTCCGAGCGGAGCACGCGGTGGCAGGGCACGACGACGGGCAGCGGGTTGGTGGCGCAGGCGCTGCCCACGGCGCGGACGGCCTTGGGATTCCCGACGGCGGCGGCCACCTGCGCGTAGCTCTCGGTCCGGCCATAGGGGATCTCGGGCAGGTGGTTGAGCACGTCCGCGCGGAATCCTTTGGACAACCGTCGGTCCAGCGGCAGGTCGAAGAAGCGTCGGTGGCCCGCGAAGTATTCGTCCAACTGCCGAACGGCCGGCTCTAGGCGGGCCGGGGAGCGCAGAATGCGCGGGCTGATCGTGCCCGCCAGGCCGGCGAGCACGCCGTCGTGGTGCTCGCTGGCAAAGGCCACACGGACCAGGCCTTCATTCGTGGCGACCAGCAGCAGCTTTCCGACCGGAGTGTCGGTGGTGGTGTAGGCAAGGTCGACGGCGCCGGCGGCCGCCGCCTCGTGTTCCAGTCGGCCGTGCAGCCGCTCCAGCTGTGCCGGGTCCAGACGGGTCAGTACGTCCAGTTCTTCTCCGGCCCCAGTGTTCTGGACCGCGGATCGTTCGGCCGTCATCGGAATGCTCCTTCGCTTGCATCGGGTGCGGCCACCTCCGTGGCGCGCTGCTGGCCACGCCGGTAGAACGCCCGCAGTTTGGCCATGCCGTCGGCGGCCGCGCGGCGGACCGCGTCCGTCGTGGAACCGGTGAGTTCGGCGGCCTCGGCGTACGGCAGCCCGGCCAGATAATGCAACGCCACGGCTTCGCGCTGCTTCAGGGGCAGGGCCGCGACCGCCTGGCGCAGTTCGTCGTCGTCATTCCCGGGCAGCCCCAGAGAGGACGGCGATTCGGGCAGGTGCTCTGTGGGCGTCGGGATCCGGGCCCGCCGCCGGACCACGTCGATGGCCTTGCGGTGGGCGATGGTCACCAGCCAGGCCTCGTGGTTCGCGTCCGAAGGCAGCTGGGGATAAGCCTTGAGCGCGGACAGAAAGGCTTCAGACCACGCGTCTTCGGCATCCGGGCCGGGTCCCAGCACCGCCCGGCAGACGCGCAGGACGGTAGGGCCGTGGTCGGTGACCAGTTGCTCGAAGGGTTTCATCTGCACACCCGGTAGACGGCCGCCGGCCCGGCTTCGTGAGGGGTGGGCATCAGAAAAGCTTGCCGGCTTTCACCTCGGCCGGCTCCTCCAGCTCCAGCAGGAACCGCTTGCGTTCCAGCCCGCCGGCGTAGCCCACCAACGAGCCGTCCGCGCCGACCACCCGGTGGCAAGGCACCACAATGGAGATCGGGTTCTTGCCGTTGGCGTGGCCCACTGCCTGCGCCAGATGCACATCGCCCAGGGCGGCCGCGAGCTGCCCGTAGGAGCGGGTCTGGCCGTACGGGATCTCCCGCAGCAAAGCCCACACTTTCAGTTTGAAGGGGTCGCCCTTCGGCACCAGCGGGAGGTCGAAGTCCCTGCGCTGGCCGGCGAAATACTCCGCCAGCTGTTCCGTGACTGCTTCGAAGCCGACGGCGGTGCGCTCGCCGAACGTCGCAGCGTCCGGCATCCGTTTATGGCTGGGGAAGTAGAGCGCGGTCAGCGAACCGTCCTCGGCGACGGCCGTCAGCTCCCCGATCGGGGTATCGATGAGGGTGTGCACGCGGGTCATGGCGCTCCTTCGTCCGCTTCCATTCTCTCCTGTGCAGACGTTCCCGCGCGTTGAAACGTGAGCTCTGATTGTCTGGACGCGGGCTAACCGCCTGCGCCGTGGCTTACTCGGCCTGTCTCCGTGCCGGCATACTGCTGCAGCGGCGCGCGATCGTCGCAGACTAGCGGATTATGAGTCGAAGCCCATGCCGGCCACATCCATGGCTTTCAGCCAGGGGCCGCGGCGTCCTTGGCTGCGGTCGGCGCGGACCAAGGCCGCGGTGGTGAGCTTGACGCCCAGCCAGGCGAGCGGCTCGGGCGGGAACGGCAACGGCTTCTTCCGCACCAGCTGCAGCCGGGTGCGCTCGGTCGGTTGGCCGGAGAGCAGGTCCAGCATCACGTTGGCGCCGAAGCGCGAGGCCCCCACGCCCAGGCCGGTGAAGCCGGCGCAGTAGGCCACCCGGCCGCCATATGCGGTCTCGAAGAAGGAGAAAAAGCGGCTGCAGGTGTCGATGGCGCCGCCCCACGCGTGGCTGAAGCGGACATCGGCCAGCTGCGGGAAGGTTGCGTAGAAATGGGCGGCGAGGCGGCGGAACGTCTCCGGGCGCTGCTCGTGGCTGTGCCGGAGCGACCGGCCGTAGTGGTAGACCGCGTCGTAGCCGCCGAACAGCATCCGGTCCCGGCCGTCGGCGTCGGTGCTCAGCCGGTAGTAGTGGAAGCGGTTGTCATTGTCCGAGAGGCCGAACCGTTCGGCCCAGCCGAGTGCTTCGCGCTGCGCGCCGGTGAGTGGCTCGGTCATCAGGGCGTAGTCGTACACCGGGACGGTGTGCAGCCGGGTGCGCGCCAACAGCGACGGGAAGGCGTTGGTCGCCAGCGCCACACGCTGGGCTGCCACCGAGCCGAAGTCCGTACGCAGCGCCATCAAGCCCGCGCGCCCTGCCACGGAACGTACCGGGGTGTGTTCATAGATTTCGACGCCGGCGCCCAGGCAGGCGTCGCGCAGCCCCCACGCCAGTTTGGCCGGGTGCACCAGCGCCGTCCCATGCCGGTCCCGTAATCCCGCGCGGTAGGCCGGCGAGGCGACCACCCGCTGCACAGCGGACCGGTCCAGGAACTCCAGCGCCGGGTCCTCGGAGGCTTCCTCCTGGAGCCAGGCCACGTGGTGCTCTTCGGTGGCCACCGAGAGGGTTCCGGTCCGCTCGAAACCGGCATCGATTCCGTACCGGGCCAAGGTTTGTTCGATCTCGTCCAGGTTCTGCAGGCCCAGTTTGCCCAGCAGTTCGGTTTCCTCCGGCAGATGTTTCTGCCCGTTTGCGCTGCCATGCGTCAGGCTGGCCTCGCAGAATCCGCCGTTGCGGCCGGAGGCGGCCCAGCCGATCCGGTTGCCCTCCAGCAGCACCACCGAACGGTCCGGGTCGCGTTCCTTGGCCAGCAGCGCGGTCCACAAGCCGGTGTAGCCGCCGCCGACCACGGCCAGGTCCGCCGTCACGGGGCCACGCAGCGGCGGCAGCGACTCAGGGCGGGAAGGATCGTCCAACCAGTAAGGCGTGGCGGATGCCTCGGCCAGCGCCGCGTCGATCCGGGCGGCGGGGATCTCCTCTTCGGCCCGGTCGTAGAACGTCTTCATGCCCGCACCGCCTGTCGCTCGAAAACCGGTTCGCCGGCCACGAACGTCATGTCCGTGCCGACAGTATGCAGTTCCGCCGCCTGCAGGTTGAACGGATCGGCGCTCAGCACCACCAGATCGGCCGGCCCACCGGGGACGATCCGGCCGCCGTCGTCATGGCGGTTCAGCCAGGCCGAGCCGGATGTGTAGGCGGCCAGCGCCGCCTCCAAAGACAGCGCCTGGTCCGGCAGCAGCGGCCCGTCCGAGCCGTCGTCCGGGTGCCGGCGGTTCACCGCCACATGGATGGCCTGCCATGGATCCGGCGTGGAAACGGGCCAGTCCGAGCCCATCGCCAGCCGGGCGCCGGACGCCGCCAGGGAGCGGAACGGGTACTGCCAGCCGGCGCGTTCCTCGCCGATCAACGGCACGGTCAGCTCGCGCATTTGGGCGTCGTTGCAGGCCCAGAGCGCCTGCAGGTTCGCGGTCACGTCCAGTTCGGCGAAGCGGGGCACGTCGGCGGGATGGATGATCTGCAGGTGCGCCATGTGGTGCCGCCCAGTGCCGCGGCCGTTGACACGGCGGGCGTGCTCGACGGCGTCCAGCCCGTCGCGCACTGCGCGGTCGCCGATCACGTGAAGATGCAGGTCGAATCCGGCCGCGTCCAGTGCCGCCACCACTGCCACCAACACGTCCTTCGGCAGGTAGCTCAGCCCGCGGTCGGCGGGCGTACCGCCGTCGTGCACGGCGATGCCATCCCGCCCCGCCATATCTTCGCAGGCGCACGGCTGAAGATACGGCTCCAGCATGGCCGCGGTCCTGTTCTCCGGCACACCGTCCACCATGATTTTGGCGCTGGTGGTGCGGAATCCGGCGGCCGCATTCTGCTCCCGACGCCGGACGAACTCGGAAACTAAGGCCGGGACGGACTCCACGGTGGTGGACCGCGGTACCCAGAGCGCTCCCGCGGCACGGCCGGTCAGCAGGTCCTGGCCCAGCAGCGTTCGGTAGGCGGCGCTGGCCTCCGGATAGCCGGCATAGTCGCCCAGGATCGCCTCCTGCCAGCCGGTGACGCCCACCGAGTGGAGGTAGCGCTGGGCTTCCAGCAGTCCGGCCCGCATCTCCTCTACCGTGGCGCGCGGAATGACCCGGTTCACCAGGTCCATGGCGCCCTCGTGCAACGTTCCGCTCGGGAAGCCGTCGGCGTCGCGCTCCAGCCGTCCGTCCTCCGGATCGGGCGTCGCGGCATCGATTCCCGCCAGTTCCAGCGCCCTGGTGTTGACCCACGCGCTGTGGTGGTCGGCGTTGACCAGATAGACCGGCCGGTCCGGAACCACCGCGTCCAGCGCCTGGCGGGTGGGATAGCCGCCCGGAAAATCGGCCTTGTGCCAGCCGCCGCCGGCGATCCAGCCGCTGCCGGGCGCGGCTGAGTCCGATGCAGCGGCTGAGTCGGATGCAGCGGATGCGGCGATCTGCGCCAGCACGGCATCGGCTCCGGTGCAATGTGACAGGTCGCAGCCCAGCCGTTCCAGCCCCGCCATCACCGCGTGCACGTGCGCGTCGGTGAACCCGGGCGCCAGCAACCGGCCGCGCAGGTCAACGGCCGTTGCACCCGGCCCCGCGGCCGCCCGGACGTCGGCATCGGTTCCGACGGCCGTGACCACCCCGTCCGTGACGGCAACCGCCGAGGCCACCGGATGCAGGCGCAGGCCATCGAAGATCCTGCCGGAGTGGAAAATCCAACCTGCCGCCATAGCCGCTCCTGGGTCCCGGCGCGTGCCGGAAATGAACGAGTTTCACTTATGACACAGGGAGCGGCGGACTTTGTCAACGGTTCGCCGAGAAGGCGGCGGCGCACCGTCGTCGAAATACGCAACAAAGTAGTTGCTTATTCCAACTGAGCATAGGCTACCCTTACTTTTGTTCGTTTTCCTTTGATTCGAGGAGGCCCCACGTTGGCCGTTTCACGCATGGGCGGTCTGGTAGCTGCCGCCGCCGTCGTCCTGATGTCCCTGACCGCCTGCTCCACCGGCCCCGCCGGCGGAGGTTCCGAAGGCGGCCAGTCAGCCGCAGCGACGGACCAGTTCCCGGTCACCGTTGAACACGCGTTCGGTGAGACGGTGATCGAAGAGCAGCCCGAGCGCGTGGCCACCGTGTCCTGGGTGAATTCCGATGTGGCCCTGGCCCTGGGCGTAGTTCCGGTCGGCATGCCGAAGGAGGACTGGGGCGGTAACGAGAATGGTTCCACTCCCTGGCGGGACGCCAAGCTGGAGGAACTCGGCGCCGCGATCGGCTCCGAGAACGCGCCCACGCAGTACTCCGAGGTGGATGGAATAGCTTTCGACGAGGTTGCCGAGCTGGCCCCGGACGTCATTCTGGCGGCCTACTCCGGCCTGACCCAGGAGGACTATGACACGCTGAGCAAGATCGCCCCCGTCATTGCCTACCCGGAGACCCCCTACGGAACCGACTGGCAGGACTCCACGCGGATGATCGGCCAGGCGCTGGGACTGAGCCAGCAGGCCGAGGACCTGGTGGCGCAGACCGAGCAGACCATTGTGGCCAAGGCTTCCGAGTACCCGCAGCTGGCCGGCAAGAGCTTCATTTACGGCAACCTCGAGCCAGCCAAGGGCGACGGCGTCAATGTCTACACCGCCAATGACAACCGGCCGAAGTTCCTGACCAGCATCGGCATGGTGCAGGCGGACGTGGTCACCGAGGCCACCAAGGACTCCGCCGAATTCTTCATCCCCTGGTCCGCGGAGAAGGCCAACGAGCTGGCATCCGACGTGTTCGTGACCTGGGTCCCGGATGACAAGACCGCACAGCAGATCACCACCGACCCACTGCTCGGCCAGATCCCCGCCATTAAGGACGATGCGCTGGTGGCGGACTCGGACAACACCCTGACGCTGTCCATCTCCGCGGCCTCGCCATTGAGCCTGCCCTGGGCGCTGGACACCTTCCTGCCGATGCTCGGCAAGGCGGCTGACGCGGCGGACGCTGCCAAGTAGCAGCTCCGGCCTCCACCCCAGTACGACGGCAGAGGGGCACCCTCCGCGCGGAACCTCCAGTTCCTGCGCGGACAGGGTGCCCCTTTCTGTGTCCTGTCGCATACAGTTGCCTGAGACTACCTATTGTGGAAGGGAGTGGGCGTGCGGGAAACCCGCGGGACCAGACGGGCGCTGTCGGCCGGATTGCTGATTGCCGGCATCCTGGTGGTGGCCGCCAACCTGCGCCCAGTGCTAACCAGCGTGGGCCCGCTGCTGGACCAGATCGGCGCGGAGACCGGACTGGGCGTTGCCGCGTTGGGCGTGCTGGCCGCGGTGCCGTTGCTCGCCTTCGGCGCCGTCTCCCCGCTGGCGCACGGCCTGAGCGAGAAGTTCGGCGTCGAACGCACGGTCTTCGGTGCCCTGCTGCTGCTGGTCGCCGGAACGCTGCTGCGACCCATCCCGGGCTCGCTCGCGAATCTGTGGATCGGCACGCTGCTGATCGGGTCCGCCATCGCCGTGTGCAACGTGATGCTGCCGGCGCTGCTCAAACGCGACTTCCCCGAACGGATGGCCTCGCTCACCGGAGGCTATTCCGCCGTGCTCGGCGGCTGCGCCTCGCTGGGCGCCGGACTCGCCGTGCCGCTCTCGCTCGTTCCGATCGGCGGCGAACCGGCCGGCTGGCGCTTCGCCCTGACCGCCTTCGTGGTGCTGACGGTGCCGGCCGTGCTGCTCTGGCTGCCACGCCTGCGCCGCGGCAGCCGGCACCCCGATCAGGCCCGGGAAGCGGCGGCCGCGCCGGCCCTGGTCAGGGGCTCGGTCTGGAAGTCCGGGATCGCTTGGCAGGTGACGCTGTACATGGGCTTGCAGTCCATGATCTTCTACATCCTCATCACCTGGCTGCCCACGCTGGAACGCTTCCATGGCCGCAGCGGGCTGGCATCCGGCTGGGACCTGATGATGTTCCAGCTGATCGGCGTGGTGTCCAGCCTGATGACGCCGGTGGCCCTCCGCGGACCGACGCAGCGCCTGGCTGCCTCGCTGCCGCCGCTGCTGGTGCTCGCCGGGGTGCTGGGCATCCTGCTGATGCCCCAGACCATGCTGTTCTGGGTGCTGGTGGCAGGCTTCGGCTGCGGCAGTTCGCTGGTCACCGCGCTCTCGCTGTTCGGCCTGCGCACCCGCACGCACCGCGAAGCGAGCGCGCTCTCCGGCATGGCCCAGTCGATCGGTTATCTGCTGGCCGCCGCTGGACCGCCGATCTTCGGCGGGCTCTTCGCCGCGTCCGGCGCCTGGGCGGCTTCCCTGACCTTGCTCTGCTTCATCGCCGTCCTGCAGGCAGCCACCGGCTTGCTGGTTGGACGGGACCGCTTCGCCTTCGCCGGCTAGCCCGCACCGACTATCAGCATGGTCGCCGCGAACACCAGACCGGAGGCGATCAACGTGACCATGGTGTAGCCGAGGATGTCGCGCATCTTCAGTCCGGCGATGGCCAGCAGCGGTAGCGCCCAGAACGGCTGGATCATGTTGGTCCACTGATCGCCGTAGGACACGGCCATGATGGCGACGGCGGGGTCTACGTCCAGCCGCGCCGCGGCGTCGAGCATGATGGGACCCTGGACCGCGAACTGGCCGCCGCCGGAGGGGACGAAGAAGTTCACCAGCCCGGCGGAGAGCAGCGCCAGCACGCCGAAGGTCTGCGGGGTGGAGATGTCCACGAAGAAGTCTGAGAGCACCGTGATCAGGCCGGTGGCGGTCATGATCCCCATGATCCCGGCGTAGAGCGGGAACTGCAGCAGGATATCGCCCACATTGGACGCCGCATTCTTGATCAGCGCGATCAGTTCGAACGGGTTGCGGACCAGCAGGAAGATCAGTGCCAGGAAGGACCAGTTGACGATGTCCAGCGTCAGTGTGCCGCCGGTGCCGAAGTGAACGGCCAGGTAGGCGACCAGTGCCAGGCCGACAAGCAGGGTCAGGATGCGACTGGCATCGAGCCGGTCGGCCGGGGTGACCACGTCGTCGTAATCAGCTTCCCCATCGCGGGCATCGATCTCCAGTTCCACGATCTTGTCATCGCCGCGCGGAGCCACCAGGGACAGCGCCGCACCCACCACAATCACCGTGGCAATCGCGGCCAGGATGTTCCAGAGCGAGAACGTCGTTTCGCTGACCGGGATGGTACGGCCGATCTGCTCCGCTAGGAAGGATCCTTCCGTCGCGGCGGTCAGCGGACCGGAACCCGAGTAGCCCATGTGCCAGACCACGAAGCCGGAGAAGGCGGCGGCCACCAGCATGGGGAAATGCAGCCGGATGCCCTTCGCCTTCAGCTGTGCGGCGACTTCCTTGGCCAGCAGGGCGCCGACCACCAGGCCCAGACCCCACGTGATCAGCGACGCCACGGCCGCCACCACGAAGACGAAGACGTAGGCCTGGATCGGCCCGCGCGGAACTCCGCCCAGGAAGGAAAGCAGGCGGCGGACCGGCCGGGTGTTCGCCAGCGTGTGGCCCAGCAGCAGGATCAGCGCCATCTGGGTCATGAAGGACAGCAGGCCGGACAACCCGTCACCCCAGCCCTGGACCACCTCCACCGGACTTGAGCCGGTGAGGGCCAGGGCCATCAAGGCCACGACGACCGTTAGGACAATGGCGAAGACCAGTGCACTAGGGATGAAGCGTTCAACGAGGGAATTGACCGGCCGCATGGCGGCGGAGACCGGATTGGATCGCGTCTGGCTTGTGCGGGACATGGCACCTCCTGCTCGGATCCGTGCCTACGTCGCAGCGGATCGTCCAACGTTTCACCACAGCGTAAGTAACCGCCGTCACGAAACCTAGGTCTCCGACTGCTGCAGGGGCCGTTACATGCCCAAGCGGTACGTCTCCAGCTGCCGGAACCGGCGCTGCAGGGACTCGCGTCGGTGCTCGTCATCACGGGCGGTGAGCTCGATGTGGCTCCGGCCAAAGCGCCAGAGCAGCAGGTCGTCCAGCAGCCGGTCCGGACCGGGGGAGTAGCGGTGCTCCAGGGCGGCGCGGACATCCGTGATGGTTTCCGGATTCAACAAAGCGGCCAGCTCAGTGGTGGTCTTCAGGCCGTGCGCGGCCAGCAGTTCCGCCGCCCAGCCCCAGTCGTCGTCGGACTTGCGGTCCACATGCGGCAGCAGGGTCTGCCAGACCTCGCGGACGCGGCGGGGAGTCAGCGGTGCTGCCCCTTCACCCTCTTCGTCCCAGTAGCCGGTAACGGTCTCGTACCGCTCGTGCAGTTCGGCAAAGGCCGACTCGACCGCCTCCAACATGGCTGCCGTGGCGGTGAACTGCCGGTCGAAGTAGGGGCTCCAGGCACGCGGATCCGAGGACTTGAAGCGGATATCGTGCTCCAGCTCCGACCAGGCGTGCGAAAGGATCGTACGGATCTGGACCTCGAAGAGGTAGCTGCCGGTGGCGCGGGCCGGTTCGCCCAAGGCCTGCTGGTAAGCCTTCACCGTGTTGTTCTGCAGCGTGCGCATGATCAAGTGGCGGCTGGCGTAGCCATAGGTGCCGGACTCGATCGAGCCGATGTCCTTCTCACGGTCGGCACGGCAGTCGAAGTCGCTGCGCTGCCGCTTGATCAAGGCTGCGGCCTCGCGGATTTCGTGCGGCAGGCTCACGATCACCCGGACGCCGACCAGATCGTGGATCTCCCGCAAAGGATCGGGGAACTCCAGCGCCGGGGCACCACCCGGTTCGGCAGGCTGCAGCATCCGCGACGCCTTGTCCCGGAACGATTCAACGCTTTTGGTCCGGGCGGTGACGAACAGCGGCGTCAGTTCGGCCGAGCGGAAAATGTCCCGGATGCCCGACTGCAATTGGGACGTGACGGTTGCCAGCGACGGGCGCACCCGCTCGTACTGCGCGGTGTTGGCCTCCACCTGCGCCCGCAACCGCTCGTCCAACCGGTCCCAATGAATGCCCATGCGCGCCTGGCTCTCCTGCGGTAGGTATGTGTGGCTGAAGAACAACCTACCAAGGCATGCCGGGAGGGCCGGTACCGGAGGCTTCGCCCGGCCCGGCCCCGCGAAGCCCTCAGCCCTCGGCGTGGGCGTCAGCCAGCGTCAGCGCCTCGTCCAGGATGGCCAGGCCGGTCCGGGCGTCCTGGACGCTGATGTTCAGCGGCGGCACCACGTGGATCCGGTTGAAGTTGGCGAACGGCAGCAGCCCGCGGGACTTGCAAGCCGCGATCACCTCGTTCATTTCCGGGCTTGAGGAGCCGTACGGCGCCAGCGGCTCGCGGGTGGCCCGGTTTTTCACCAGTTCCACTGCCCAGAAGGCCCCGACGCCGCGCACCTCGCCGACCGATTCATGTTTCACCGCCAACTCCGCGAGCCCGGGACCGAACACGTCGGTACCCAGCGAAGCGGCATGCTCCACCATCTGCTCCTCACGCATCGCGTTGATCGTCGCCACCGCCGCGGCACAGGCCAGCGGATGTCCGGAGTAGGTCAGGCCGCCCGGATAGACCCGCTTGGCGAAGGTCGCGAAGATCTCCTCGGAGATCGCCACACCGCCCAGCGGCACGTAGCCGGAGTTCACGCCCTTGGCGAAGGTCAGCAGGTCGGGCACCACCTCCGCGTGGTCTATCGCGAACCACTTGCCGGAGCGGCCGAAGCCGGCCATCACTTCGTCGGCGATAAACACGATCCCGTACTTGGTCGCCAGCTCGCGGACACCCTCCAGGTAGCCCGGCGGCGGCACCATGATGCCCGCGGTGCCTGGGATGGACTCCAGCACGATCGCGGCAAAGCGGTCGGCGCCCTCCAGCTGGATGGTGGTCTCCAGATGCTCCAGCGCGCGCTGGCATTCCTGCGCTTCGTCCTCGGCGTGGAACTGGCTGCGGTACAGGAACGGCGCATGGAAATGGACCGTGCCCGCATTCCCGTAGTCATTGGCCACCCGCCGCGGGTCGCCGGTGATGTTCACGGCCAGCGCGGTGCCACCGTGGTAGGAACGGTAGGCGGAGAGCACCTTGTAGCGGCCGGTGTGCAGCCGGGCCATCCGCACCGCATGCTCCACGGCCTCCGCGCCGCCGTTCGTGAAGAAGATCCGGTTCAGGTCGCCGGGGGTCAGTTCGGCGATCAGCCGGGCGGCCTCCGAGCGGGCGGCGTTCACATGCTGCGGTGCCACGGTGCACAGCAGCCCCGCCTGCTCCTGGATCGCAGCCACTACCTTGGGATGTTGGTGGCCGATGTTCGTGTTGACCAGCTGCGAGGAGAAGTCCAGCAGCTTGTTGCCCTCGCCGTCCCAGACCCAGGAGCCTTCCGCCCGGGTAATAACCATGGGCGTGATCAGTTCCTGCGCGGACCAGGAATGGAACACATGCTGGCGGTCCAACTGGTACGCGCGGCGGCCGGCTTCCAGTTCCTCGGCGCTCAATGCTGTGCCGGTGGTGGTGGTCATTTGTCTCTCCTCAAACTACGACGGCGGACGGTCGGCTCGGCGGGGCAGCTGCGGCAGGCGCGTGCCGGCCCGGCCGGATCATGCATTCTGCGGGAAGCCCAAGTTGATGCCGCCATGGCTCGGGTCCAGCCAGCGGGTGGTCACCACCTTGCCGCGGGTGAAGAAGTGCACGCCCTCGGAACCGTGGGCGTGGCTGTCGCCGAACAGCGAGTTCTTCCAGCCGCCGAACGAGTAGTACGCCATCGGCACCGGGATCGGGACGTTGATGCCCACCATACCCACCTGCACCTCGTTCTCGAAGCGGCGGGCAGCCCCGCCGTCGTTGGTGAAAATCGCGGTGCCATTGCCGTACGGGTTCTCGTTGATCAGGGCCAGCCCCTCGTCGTAGCCGGGCACCCGCACCACGGACAGGACCGGCCCGAAGATCTCGTCGGTGTAGATGGACATCTCCGGCGTCACCCGGTCGAACAACGTCGCGGCCAGGAAGAAGCCGTCGCCCTCGGCATCAGGTTCCACCGTGCGCCCATCCAGCACCAATTCGGCGCCCGCGTCCTCGCCCGCCGCGATGTAGCCGGCCACCTTGTCCCGGTGCGCCGCCGTGACCAGCGGCCCCATATCCGTGCCGCGCATGCCGTCGCCCACGCGTAGCTTCGCGGTGCGCTCGGCGATCTTGGCCACCAGTTCGTCGGCGACCGACTCCACCGCTACCACCGCGGAAATCGCCATGCAGCGCTCGCCGGCGGAGCCGTAGCCGGCGTTGACCGCGGCGTCCGCGGCCAGGTCCAGGTCCGCATCCGGCAGCACCAGCATGTGGTTCTTCGCCCCGCCCAGCGCCTGCACCCGCTTGCCGGAGGCGGTGCCGCGCTCGTAGACGTAGCGGGCGATCGGCGTCGAACCGACGAAGGAAACGGACGTGATCTCCGGATGCTCCAGCAGCGCGTCCACGGACTCCTTGTCGCCGTGCACCACATTGAACACGCCGTCCGGCAGCCCCGCTTCCTTCCACAGCTCGGCCAGCCAGTTGGCCGCCGTCGGATCCTTCTCGCTCGGCTTGAGCACCACCGTGTTACCGGCGGCGATGGCCACCGGGAAGAACCACATGGGCACCATCGCCGGGAAGTTGAACGGGGAGATAATCGCCGCCGGTCCCACCGGCTGCCGCAGCGAATGGACGTCCACCTTGGTGGAAGCGTTCTCCGTGTAGCCGCCCTTGAGCATGTGCGGGATGCCGCAGGCGAACTCCACCACCTCCAGCCCGCGGGACACCTCGCCGAGCGCGTCGTCCAGCACCTTGCCGTGCTCGGCCGTGATGATCGCGGCCAGCTCGCCCTTGCGGGCGTTCAGCAGCTCGCGGAAGGTGAAGAGGATCTGGACGCGGCGCGCCAGCGACGTGTCGCGCCAGGCCGGAAACGCTGCCGCCGCCGCCTGCACCGCTTGGTGGACGACGGCGGAGCTCGCCAACGCCACGCGGGAGGAGACTTTGCCGGTGGCCGGGTTGGTCACCTCGCCCAGCCGGCTGTCCGGATCGGGGTTTACGTAACTGCCGTCGATCCAGTGCTGGATGGTCTGCACGGTGCTCCTTGGTGTAGTTCAGTGTGGCGTAGTTTTGTGCGGGCAGGGGCCGGTCGGTGCATCCCGGTGGTCGGATCGTCCTGCTGCGCCCTCTCGGTCTTGGGAACATCCTCCGCCGGCCGCCCGCAACTCACCACTTACACCCTGTCGGAACCAGCATCCCGAGCCTTACACTGTGTCAATGACGCTCACGGTGCAGGATGTTTTGGAGCTGGACGTGGTGCGCGCCGGAGCACCGGAGATCCTCGCCGGAAAGGATGCCTTGGCCTCGGCGGTCCGCTGGGTGCATGTGGCCGAGCTGAAGAGCCTGGCCGGACTGCTGGAAGGCGGCGAGCTGGTCCTCACTACCGGCCTGGCGTTCGAGGATTCCGCCGCGGATGCAGCCCGCTATCTCGGTGAGCTGGCAGCGGCAGGTGCAGCCGGCGTCGTCGTCGAAATCACCGCGCAGCGGCCGCAGACCGCAGCGGCACTGCGCCAGGCCGCACAGGATGCCGCCCTGCCGGTGGTTCTGCTGACCCGGCGCATCCGTTTCGTAGAGGTCACCGAGGTAGTGCACCGCCTGCTGGTGTCCGGGCAGTTGGCGCAGCTGGAGCGGGCCAGGCAGGTGCACGAAACCTTCACCATGCTCAGCTTGGAGAATGCGCCGCCGGAGGAGATCGTGGCGCGGGCGGCCGAGCTGATGGGCGCGCCGGTGGTGCTGGAGGACGTGGCGCACCTGGTGCTGGCCTTCGCGTCCGCCGGGATGCCGGCCTCGGAACTGCTCAACGGGTGGGCCGAACGGTCCCGGCTGGTGCATTACCGCGAGGAGACGGCACGGGCCGGGGCCGCGGGATGGCTGCAGACGCCCGTGGGGCTGCGCGGTCAGCGCTGGGGCCGCCTGGTGGTGCCTGCTCCCGGGGGACCGGCGGGCGCAGACGGCGACGGCGCCATGGTGTTGGAACGCGCCGGCCAGGCGCTGACCATCAACCGGATGGCCGAACGGGACCAGCGCGAACTCGGCCATCAGGCGCGCGCCGGATTGCTGCACGAACTGCGCCGCCCCGGGGCGCTGGAAGAAGCCGAAGCCTTGGCCCGCGCGTCCGCCCTCGGCCTGGCCGCGGCTCCGGTGTACCTGCCGGTGGTGTTCCGGTTGAGCCGGCGGCCCGGCGAAGAACCGATCGAAGTGCAGCGACGCGAGCGGGCACTGCTGGACATGCTGCACAATGTGCTGGCAAACGCCCGGGTGCCGGCCCTGGCCGCCAGCCTGCAAGCCGGTGCCCTCGGACTGTTAGTGTCCGTGCCCGCCAGACAACTCGAAGACCCTGTGCTGGAACGGCTGTGCGGGCAGCTGGCCGAGCAAACCAGCGTCGATTGGGCTGTTGGCGTAGGCCGCGGCCGGCCGGACCTGCTGGCTGCCGCGGCAGGACTGGACGAAGCCGCGCATGTGGCCGAATCTGCGGCCGGGCTTGGCTCCGCCGCCGGGCTCGGAGGCGGCCGGCGGTTCTACCGATCGGCCGATGTCCGGCTGCGCGGATTGCTCTCTATGTTGCGCGACGACCCGCGCGCGGCAGCCTTCGCGGACGCCGAGCTCGCCCCCATCAGCCAGGACGCCGAAGCCCTCGACCTGCTCCTGCACTATCTGGAATCCGGTGGGAACAAGGCCCAACTGGCCCGCAACGGCTACCTCAGCCGCCCCACGCTGTACGCCAAACTGGCGCGGCTGCAGGAGAAGCTGGGCGTCACGCTCGACGACGCCGAGTCGCGGACCTCGCTCCACGTTGCACTGCTGCTGCGCGGGCTGCGCAGCTGACCCAACCCAGCGGACCCGGACCGTACAACACCTGGATCCCGCAACATCCGGGACCGCACCAACTAAGGGACGCGGCCCATCCCACCGAAGCCAACCCGCAGATATGGTGGAAGCATGAGCCACACCAGCGATACGGCACAATTCAGCACCAAAGGCGCCTACGTCCACAGCGGCGAAGAATTCGACCGGGACACCAGCTACATCGAGGACCGGATCGTGGCCGATCCCGATGCCGTCCGTGCCTCGGACGGGCCGACCGGCGGCACCATCGGCAACCCGAACGGCGGACTCGGCGACGGCGCCAAAGCCTGGCCGGTGGAGGCCGGCCGCTACCGCCTGGTCGCCGCCCGCGCCTGCCCCTGGGCCAACCGCGCCATCATCGTGCGCCGGCTGCTCGGGCTCGAAGACGCCATCTCGCTGGGCCTGCCCGGCCCCACCCACGACGCCCGCTCCTGGACCTTCGACCTGGACCCGGATGGCCGGGACCCGGTGCTGGGCACCGAGCGCCTGCAGGAGAACTACTTCAAACGTTTCCCGGACTACCCCCGCGGCATCACCGTTCCGGCCATGGTGGACGAGGCGAGCGGTGCCGTCGTCACCAATGACTACCCGCAGATGACCCTGGACTTCTCCACTGAGTGGAAGGATTTCCACCGCGACGGCGCCCCGGACCTGCTGCCGGCCGACAAGCTCGAGGAAATGCAGCCGGTCATCAAGCGGATCTACACCGAGGTCAACAACGGCGTCTACCGCTGCGGTTTCGCCGGCTCGCAGGAAGCCTACAACGCCGCCTATGACCGGCTCTGGGCCGCCATGGATTGGCTCGAGGAGCGCCTCACCAACCAGCGCTACCTGATGGGCGACACCATCACCGAAGCCGACGTCCGCCTCTTCACCACGCTGGCCCGCTTCGACGCTGTCTACCACGGCCACTTCAAGTGCAACCGGAACAAGCTGAGCGAGATGCCCGCGCTGTGGGGCTACGCCCGCGACCTGTTCCAGACCCCGGGCTTCGGCGACACCACCGACTTCGTGCAGATCAAGCAGCACTATTACATCGTGCACGAGGACATCAACCCCACCCGGATCGTCCCGCGAGGCCCCGACCTCTCCGGCTGGCTGACCGAGCACGGCCGCGAAGCCCTCGGCGGCAGCCCGTTCGGAAACGGCACCGCACCGGGCCCGGTCCGGGAATCCGAACGCGTCATCCCAGGCCACAATCCGCTCTACCCCGCCTGATCGCCATGTCCCGCCCCTTGGATGACGACGGCGGTGCCCGCCCCTTGGATGACGACGGCGGTGCCCGCCCCTTGGATGACGACGGCGGCGGCCGCCCTCGGATTGCCGTCAGCTACGCGCGGGACGCGCCATCCCATCCGGCGTGGTTCTCAAAGCATCTGGCGGACTTGGCCCAGCGGGCCGCTGCCGGCCTGAGTGTCGCCGGAGCGGAACCCATCGTCCTGAATTCGGCCTCCGGACACGTCTTCAGTGCGCTGGACTACGACGGCGTGGTCATCCTTGGGGGCGGCGACGTGGACCCCGCCCGCTACGGCGGCGATACCGACGAACCGACCGTGCACTGTGTGGATACCGGGGCGGACGAGGCCGAGATCGACTTAGTCAACGGCGCCATCGAAAACGGCCGACCCGTGCTCGGAATCTGCCGCGGACTCCAGCTCATTAACGTTGCCTTCGCGGGCTCGCTGATTGAAGACCTCGGCCCGGATTCCCTCCACAAGATCCACCAGCCGCAGCCGCCCATGGCGAACCACCCGGTGCACATTGCACGCGACAGCCTGCTGGCCAGCGCACTCGGCACGGACTCCATTCCGGTCCAGTCCGGCCACCATCAGGCGGTTCGCCGGCTCGGCGACCGGCTACGCGTGGTGGCAACGGCGGCCGACGGCGTGGTCGAAGCCGTGGAACTAGCCCGTCCCGATGAAGGCTGGCTGCTCGCAGTGCAATGGCATCCCGAAGAACCCGGCTCACCCGACGGCCAACTCCAAGCGTTGCTTAAACCCTTCGTCGAAGCCTGCCGACAGACTCCGGTAGGCATGGCCGGGTAGGGCAATTGCCTCATATCGTCCGCTTCCTCAACTCTCGGTGCGGGCACCTAACCAGTTCTTAGCTGTAGTCCGGCGGGAACCGTTCTCATCGGACTTCGGGCCGTTTCTAGGAGCCATCCGACTCCATCCGAAAAATGTCCGCCCCGGCTTATAGGCTGGTTTCAAACCAGTTCAGTACCAATCGTTGGCTATCGGGTTGGGGTTTTCCTGGTGGCGTTGGCGGGCTTTGCTCCGCGACCGTTCGTAGTCGATGCATTGCCCTGTGGGCATGCTGAAGATTGAGACGCACTGATGGTTGATCCGGCAGCACTCGAACCACCCGCCGCGGCTGCGGCTGCCGCGGTGCCGTTCGCCAGCGGTGAGGTGCCCGTAGTCAACGGCTCGGCGATCGCGTTGCCGCCGGTCGATCTGGAGGCGCCTGCGGCCGGGTTGGTGGACCAGATCACCGCCAGGGAGAACGCGAAGGACGCGATCGCCGCGGAGCAGGCCAGGCTCATGGTCGCCCTGGATCAGCGGATCCGTGCCGAGCGGGCCGCCAAGGGCGTGCCCGCCGCCCGGCAGGGTGAAGGGATCGCCAAGCAGGTCGGGTTGGCGCGCCGGGAATCACCGAACTACGGCGCTTTGCTGCTGGGCCGGGCCAAGGTGCTGGTCAACCAGATGCCGCACACGCTCCAGGCACTCGGGGCGGGGAGACTGAACGAGCATCGGGCGGCGATTCTGGTCAGGGAAACTGACTGCCTGAACCTGGAGCACCGGGCGGTGGTGGATGAGGAACTGGCCGGGAACCCGGACCGCCTGCACGGGCTCGGGAACCGGCAGTTGGAAGCCGAAGCCAAACGCGCCGCCTACCGGTTGGACCCGCACGCGGTGGTGAAGCGGGCCGCGAAGGCCGAAGCGGACCGGTATGTCTCCTCCCGGCCCGAACCGGATGTGATGGTGTCCGTGAGGACCTTGTTGCCGGTGGTGCAGGGGATCGCGGTGATGGCCGCGCTGCAGCAGGAAGCGGACCGGCTGGCCAACGCCGGGGACCCGCGGACCCGGGGCCAGGTGATGGCCGATACCGTGTTTGAACGCGTCACCGGCCGTTCCACCGCCGACCCCGCCCGCCTGGAACTGCAGCTGGTGATGACCGACCGGGCGCTGCTGCAGGGCGAGAGGGAACCGGCCTGGCTCACCGGGTACGGCATCGTCCCGGCGCAGTACGCCCGGGACCTGATCCGGCTGCCCCAGGACCCGCAGGAGCTGGCCACTGCCGCTACCGGTGGGAATCAAGCCGGCCAAAGCCCACCGCCTCGGAACCCGTCCGGTCCACCGGGCAGCGGCTTCGGGCAGAAGGCTCCGCCTGATGCGGGAACCGGGCAGAAGGCGCCGCCGGCCGGGACGGAGCCGGGCTGGAAGACCGCCCGCGAGCAGGCCCGGCTGGTCAGGCTGCGGAACCTGAAAGTCGGCGGCGTGGAGGATGTCTGGATCCGGCGGCTGTACACCGCGCCCGGGGACGGGCAGTTGCTGGGCATGGACTCGAAGGCCCGGAAGTTCCCGGACGGGATCCGGCGGATGGTCATGGCCCGGGACGCTTTCTGCGGCGGTCCCTGGTGCGACGCGCCGATCCGGCACATCGACCACATCGTCGCGTGGTCCGAGGGCGGACCCACCACCCTGGCCAACGGGCAGGGGCTGTGCGAGCGCTGCAACCACGCCAAGGAAGCCGACGGCTGGTCCACCAAACCCATCGACGCACCCCTTCACAGCGTGGAAACCACCACCCCGACCGGCCACACCTACACCTCCACCGCACCACCCCTACCCGGCACCACTCCGAGCGGACCGATGGCAGCGGCAGCATCTGCACCGCGTGGACAGCAAACTGCACGAGAGCCGCGGCTCTTGGTGGGGGCTGCCCTTCGCCAAGCGGGTGCTGCCGACGGCGGCCGTCCCGGTAGCGGTACAGAGAGTGGCTGGGCGGTTGTCCGTATCCCGCGGAAAGAACTAATTCGCCCTGCAGCCTGACGGGGGGAGTGGTGTGGGGACAACCAGGGCGGCTGGTTCCCACGCCCCTTGTGCGGAGCCTATGCCAGGTGTCTGTCGGCATAAACCTTCATGGCGTCCCGGACGAAGGCTGCGCCTTGCTCCCCGCCATAGTTGGCGCTGAACCGCGGGTCGGCCACGTACATTTCGCCCAGGCCGGTGAAATAGCCGAAGGACACTTCCTGTCCGCCGTTCGCGCTGGCCAGCCAGTCGAATTGACGCTGTGCCAGAGCCTGCGCCTCATCGCTATCGGCAGCCATCCCGGACTGACCTGCGGCAACCCAACCTGACATCAACTGCTGTGAGCGTTCCCTCCACGATGTCCGCTCGGCGTCGGACATGCCGCGCCACCACCGGTCGCCCTTGGCATAAGCGTCCTTGCCCCAGCGCTCTTCGACTTCCTCCTTGTATTGGGTGTGGTCGAATCCGTCGAACATTTCCTCTGCCATGAGCTGTTCGCCCCTTTCCGTCTTGTCGATAGTGGTCTTGACGGAGGCGATCTGCTTTTCAAGTCGATCGCGCTCCTGCAGGAGAAGTTCCAGATGCCCGCGCAGGGCGGCCGTCGTATCCCGTGTGCCTTCCAGCACCTTGTGGATCTCGGGCAGACCCAATCCAAGCTGGCGCAGCAGGAGGATCCGCTGCAGCCGAAGCAAGGCCTCGTCGTCGTAATAGCGGTAGCCGTTGTGGCCCGTGCGGCTCGGCTCAAGCAGGCCGATGTCTTGGTAATGGCGCAAGGTCCTGCTGGTTGTCCCGGCTGCTTTGGCGACTTCCTGAATCGAATACGTTGTGACCTCCGGTGTCATGCCCATAGCAACCACTATGGAGCTTGACGCAACGTCAAGGTCAAGAACTGTGGGGCCTGATTAAGGCTCGTACCGTGCGGCTGCCACGGGCGGCCGCAGACAGGAACGGCCGGGAGGGCTAACATCGGCACGTGCACGCAGACCGACCCGCTGATTCTCCCCGCGGCAGCCGTGGGAGGGTGCATCTGCCGGGCGGGAGGGCTCCCATCAAACGCGAGGGCATCCAATTGCCGGTTGCGCTGGCACTGCTGCTGGCGCTGGTCGCAGGCGTGGGGCTGGCCGTGCAGAGCCGGATCAACAGCCAGTTGGGTATCGAACTGCAGGACAGTGTAGGAGCAGCCTTGGTCAGCTTCGGCACGGGCTTCGCGGCGGTAGTGCTTTTTGCGCTCGTGCGGCCGAAGGTGCGGGCAAAATTGCGTGCTGTCCCAGGACTGCTGCGGCGGCGGGTGTACCCGCGCTGGTACCTGCTGGCCGGCGTCGTCGGTGCCCTCTACGTGTTCGCACAGGCGGCAACCGTGGGGCCAATCGGATTGTCCCTGTTCACCATAGCGATCGTGACCGGGCAGATGGCCTCCGGCCTGCTGATGGACCGGTTGGGCATCGGAGCCGGCCGGAAGATTGCGGTCAGCGGGGCCCGGATCACCGGTGCCGTGCTCGCCTTCCTGGCAGCGGTCCTCGCCGCCAGTGCCCATTTCGGGTCGTCGAAGGCAGTAGGTCCGCTGGTGTTGTTCATGCTGATCCCGCTGCTGTCGGGGTTGTTGCAGAGCGTGCAGCAGGGCGTCCTGGGCCAGATCGGTACGGCGCATGGCAGTCCGGTGATCTCCACGCTGCTGAACTTCGGTGTGGGAACGGTGGCCCTGCTGGCGGTCTGGGTTGTGCAGGCGGCGATCATCGGGCGGACCGACCTCCTCACCGGGCAGTGGTGGCTGTATCTGGGTGGTCCGCTCGGCACCATGATTCTGGCCGCTGCCACCATCTGTGTGGCCAGTACCGGCGTGCTGCTCATGACGCTGACCGTGATCGGCGGACAGTTGGTGGGCGCTTTGGCCGTGGATATTTTCTGGCCGTCTGCGGGCAGCGTGGTTGGCCCGGAAACGCTGCTGGGCATCGGACTGACCGGCGTGGCACTCCTGATTGCGGCGCGTGCCAGCCGCCCGCGGCCGGCTCGCTGACAGGCCGAATCGGCTGATCCGGACGCCGGGCCGGCTGACCGGGGACCGGTTAGGCCCAGCGGCCACGTCAGCGGAAGGCGGGGATGCCGGTGATTTTCTGGCCGAGGATCAGGGTGTGGACTTCGTCGGTGCCTTCGTAGGTGCGGACGGATTCGAGGTTGTTGGCGTGGCGCAGCGGTGAGTAGTCC
>RJAE01000002.1 GCA_004000035.1 Arthrobacter sulfonylureivorans
CAAACCAGGCTGATAAAACCGCGACACACCACAGGGGCGGCACGCCACGGCACTTCAACCAATAAATAATTGGTATCAACAAACTTGGCACACTATTGAGTTCTCAAACAACAGGAGCAAACGAATACTTGAGCAAAAGAATTTCTTTGAAATTCGCTTTGTTTTTCTTCGTTGCGATGTTTCTACTTTATTTCATTCTTTTTCTTTCTGTCAAATCCGCGTTTCCGCTTCATTCACTTCAGAAAAAGCTTGGTCCCAGCGAAAAGCTCCAGCAAATTTGCCTGCACACTGGGCGCATGACTAACCGCTGTCGTTTTATCGAAGGGGTTTTGTCGCGATCCGGCCGGCTGTTTCACAACCCGCGGCGGCGACTCAGAAAACATTACACGGCACCGGCACCGCCCGCAAATCGCTGGAGCGTGATGCCCGCCACCGATGCGGAAGGGCCCGCCGTCGGCCTCCGAAACGGAGGAAAACAGCGGGCCCCTCGGTCAAGCAGTCGGCACGACTGCCGAGTGGCTTCGTCAGCCAGACACTTCCACCATGGCAAGCGTGCGCTTGCCGCGGCGCATCAACAGGTATTTGCCGTGCAGCAACTGGTCAGCTCCGACAACGGTGTCCGGGTCGGTGATTTTCAGGTTGTTCACGTAGGCCCCACCCTCTGCCACCGTCCGCCGTGCCGCCGAATTGCTGGCGGCCAGACCGGACTGGACCAACAACTCGATGATTCCGGTGGTCTCCGGACCGGCAACTGCACTGGGCAGCTCCGCCGTAGCAGCAACCAGGGTGGACTCGTCCAACTCGGCCAACTCTCCCTGCCCGAACAATGCCGAGGAGGCGGCGATCACCTTGTCGGTTGCATCGGTTCCGTGCACAATCGACGTCACCTCGTAGGCCAGCGTCCGCTGGGCTTCACGGGCGTGCGGCCGCTCGGCCACCGCTCGTACAAGCCCTTCGATTTCCTCCCGGGAACGGAAGGTGAAGACCTTGAGCCGCTGGACCACGTCGGCGTCGGCCGTGTTGAGCCAGAACTGGTACATGGCGTAGGGGCTGCACATGTCCGGATCCAGCCAGATGGCGTTGCCCTCGCTCTTACCGAACTTGGTTCCGTCCGAGTTGGTGATCAAGGGCGTGCCGATCGCGTGCACAGCGCTGCCCTCCACCTTGCGGATCAGTTCGATGCCGCTGGTCAGGTTGCCCCACTGATCCGATCCGCCGGTCTGCAGGATGCAGCCGTACTGCCGGAACAGCTCCAGGTAGTCCATGCCCTGCAGGATCTGGTAGCTGAATTCCGCGTAGCTGATGCCCTCGTCTGAATTCAACCTGGAGGCGACGATGTCCTTCTTGACCATGGTGCCGACGCGGTAGTGCTTTCCGATCTCGCGCAGGAAATCCAGCACGCTCATCGGCGCAGTCCAGTCCAGGTTGTTGACCATGCGCGCGGCGTTGTCGCCGTCGAAGTCAAGGAAACGCTGGACCTGCCCCTTCAGCCGGTCCACCCACTCGGCGACCGTTTCCTTGGTGTTCATGGTGCGTTCGGCGGTGGGCCGGGGATCGCCGACCAGCCCGGTGGAGCCGCCCACGAGTCCCAGCGGCTTGTGCCCGGCCAGCTGCAGCCGGCGCATGGTGAGCAGCTGGACCAGGTTGCCCAGGTGCAGACTGGGTGCTGTCGGGTCGAAGCCGCAGTAATACGTCACCGGGTCCCCCGCCAGCAGTTTCTCCAGTTCAGCCTCGTCGGTTGAAACGTGGACAAGTCCGCGCCACTTCAGTTCCTGCCAGACGTTGGCGAAACCAGGGTCGTTGCGTTGCGAAGCGAGAAACGTATTATTCACGGATTCCAAAATATCAGCCTTCAATTCCCTCAGGGACCTCGCCCTCGGCCAACAGCCGCAGCCGCTGGGTCGGACGGGTCATGGCCACGTAGAGGTCGCCGACGCGGCCGCCGGTGCGGTGCAGTAGTTCACCAGGTTCGAGCACCACCACGGCGTCGAACTCCAGACCCTTGGCCTCCTGCGGGCCCAGCACACTGATGTCCTGTTCCAGCCCGCCCGCTCCGCCGCCCACCCGGCGGCCGTAGACCGCGGCCAACGCGCTCCGGACCTCCGGCAACTGACGATCGGCGGCGATGACCGCCAGCAGGCCGCCGCTGGCAGCATCGAGTTCCTCGGGCATGATCGCCAGCAAGTGTTCAACCGTGCGGCCGGCCGGCACCCGGTCCACGACCGGGTGCCAGCGCCCGTCACGCACGGCTTTCGGGGCCGACACGACCTGGCCGGCGGCGTTCGCCATCCGGACCGCTGCCTGGGCAATCTGCGCTGGCGTGCGGTAGTTCACGGTCAGTTCTTCGAGCTGCCAGCGGCTGCCCGCGAACGGCTCAAGTGCCTGCTGCCAGGATTCCGCGCCGGCCGCCGAGCTGGTTTGCGCGATATCGCCGACCACGGTAAACGACTTGAGCGGGCAGCGGCGCATCAGCAGGCGCCACTGCATAGCGGACAGCTCCTGCGCCTCGTCGACCACGATGTGTCCGAAGGCCCACGTGCGGTCGCCGGAGGCTCGTTCGGCGGCGGTAAGGCGGTTTTGCTGCGCTTGGTTGTAGCCGGCCAGATCCTCGGCGCTGACCAATCCGTTGATGCCGATGTCACGCAGCGACTGGTCGACGTTTCGCAGCGACTGCTCAGCATTGGCGATGTCGCGGGCACGGTCTGCGTCCTGCTGGGCCTTGTCACGCCCGGACGAGGCATCCATCTCGCCGAGCAGCTCGGCAGCTTCGTCGAGCAGCGGCACATCGGATTCGGTCCACGGCGCATCCGCGGAACGCAACAGCACGTTGCGTTCCGCATCGGTCAGTTCCGGGGTCGCAGCCTCAAGATGGGCCGGCTTGCTGAGCAATTCCCGGATCAGCTTTTCCGGCGTCAAGGGCATCCACGCCAGATTCAGCGCCACCCGGACATCGCGCGACGTCCGCACGTCTTCGGCCAGATAGGCGCGGTCCGCGTTGTTGCCCGGTCCCGAGGACGCCTCCAGGGCTTCGCGCAGCTGGTCGGTCAGCTCGCGCAGCAGGATCTTGACGAAGGTCACCCGGGCGGCGTTGTGCGGTTTGCCGGTGGCCCGTGCGCGGTCCCGTGCCCGCGCCACCTGGCGCGGGGTCAGGGTCAAGATGGTGCCCTCGACGTTGAGCTTGCGCGGCTCCGCCGGCAGCCTCTGCCGGTTCGCTACCGCGTTGGCCACGACGTCGGCCATGGACAAACGGCCCTTGATCTCGGCCGCGGCAGGGTCGGTTTCCGGCACTGCGCGGATTCCGGGCATCAGCCCACCGAGCGTTGACATGACGACGCCGGTTTCACCCAGCGAGGGCAGCACCCGCTCGATGTACTTCATGAAGGAGTTCGACGGTCCCACCAGCAGCACGCCGGCTGACTTCAGCCGTTCGCGGTGCGAGTACAAAAGGTACGCCGCGCGGTGCAGGGCAACGGCGGTCTTGCCCGTTCCGGGGCCGCCCTGGACCACCAGGATCCCCGGCATCGGTGCCCGGATGATGCGGTCCTGTTCGGACTGGATGGTTCCGACGATGTCGGACATGGCGCCGGTGCGCTTGGAGTTGAGCGCCGCCAGCAGGGCGCCTTCGCCCTGCAGCGACGCGCCCTCGGCCAGCATGGTCGAATCGAGCACGTCGTCTTCAATGCCCTTGACCTGGTGCCCCTGCAGGATCAGATGCCGGCGCCGCCGCACGCCCAGCCGTTCAAAGGCAGTGGCCTGGTAAAACGCTCCGGCTTCGGGCGCACGCCAGTCCACCATCAACTGCTGCAGGTCCTTGGTGCTGAGTCCGATGCGTCCGATGTAGCGCCGGTCGCCGTCGTCCAGATCGAGGCGGCCGAACACCAAGCGGTCATCAACGGCGTTAAGCTGGGCCAGTCGGTCCTCGTACATGGTCGCGAACGCATCACGTTCGGAAATGTTCTGCATACTGCCCACTGCGCCGCTGCCGCGGACCCGGGCCAGTTGCTCCTGTTTTTCGGCGCGCAGTTCTTCCAGCCGGCGGTACAACCCGGCGACGTAGGCGCGCTCATGTTCAAGCTCGGCGTGGGCCGAAAGCGATTCTGGCATGTGTGTGATCCCTCCCCAAAAGGCAGACCGTCCATTCTACTACCGGGACGGTGGATTTTCCTGCGAGCAGAACGACGGCGGGCAGGCGCGCACCTGTCCGTTCGCCGCGGGCGGAGTTATTGGCTACTCGCGCACCAGCGAACGGATGCGGTGTCCCGCCAAGGCGGACCTGCCGCGCAGTGCCGAGAGCTCGAGGACCACGCCGAATCCGGCCACCTGGACTCCGGCCCGTTCAAACAGTCGGCAGGCGGCGCCGAGCGTCCCGCCGGTTGCCAACACGTCGTCCAGGATCAGCACCCGCGAACCCGGCAACAGATCGTCCGCATGGATTTCCAGTGTGGCGGTGCCGTACTCCAGCGTGTAATCCTCGGAGATGGTTTTCCGGGGTAACTTGCCCTTCTTGCGCACCGTGACGACGCCCGTGCCGGAGGCATAGGCCGCGGCGGCCGAAAGCAGGAAGCCGCGGGCCTCCACGCCGGCCACGGCGTCAAACTGGCCCTGGAACGGGTCGATCAAGGCATGCACCACTGCATGCAGCGCTTCCCCGTCAGCGAATACAGGAGTCAGGTCCCGGAAGACGACGCCGGGCTGCGGATAATCCCGGACCGTCTCCGAAAGACGGTTGACCAAGGTTTCAACTGATTCGCGAGGGCGTTCATTCACCCGTCCACCCTACCCGCTGCCGGCACGGCGCCGAGGTTTCGCTGCCCGGTACGGAGAGACGGTTGGGTCACCTTCCAGCCAAAAGCGCCACGGGTAAGCATCGGTGCCACCCTCGCCGCTGACGCCCACCCGAGGCCCGTTCCGCACGTGCTGATGCGATGCCTGGACCGCCGGTCGGGTCAGCGCCAAGCCGCCGGCAGCGACGGCGCGGCCGTTGTCGACCAGTCCCAGCCCCAGGGCTACGGCCAGCCGGGCCGGCCCCCGCGCCAACTCGGCATCCCGCTTGGCCGAGGTCCGCCGGCTGCGGGCCAGGTCCAGGCCTTCGGTGACTTCACCGGCGCGGAGCAAGACACCGGTGGCCTGGCCTTCATGGCCGCACACGATGTTCACACAATGGTGCATCCCGTAGGTGAAGTAGACGTAGATATGCCCCGGCGGGCCGAACATGACCTTGTTACGGTTGGTCAGGCCGCGGAAGGCGTGCGAGCCCGGATCGTGCTCCCCCATGTAGGCCTCCACCTCGGTGAGGCGCACCGCAACCGTCCCTTCCGCCGTCGTATGCGCCAACCGGGCACCGAGCAGCCCGGGTGCCACCTCCACGGCAGGCCGGCCAAGCCAGCGCAGCAGAGCTGCATCCACTAGGCGGGTTGGAAGCGCTGGTAGAAGCGGGCCAAGGCCTCGCGCCGGTGCGCCGAGTCATGTACCTGCCCGCCGCCGAGCATCGTGGCCAGCGCGTCCAGCCGCATGTGCCATCTGGCCATCAGGCTGCCCGCCGAGGTTTCCCGGCCCAGGTTGTGGACCAAGGTCAGGCGGGTCCTGCCGTCCTCCGGTTCCAGCATCCAGTGCACGGTGCCGGTGCCCTCCGGTGCGGTCCAGGTGTAGTCAAGCCTGCTGCCCGCGAGCACATATTCGACGTCTCCGCTGACGGTCTGTCCCGGCAGATTGAATTCGACGGCGCCGCCGGCCTGCAGCTCCACCCGACCGGGTCCGAGCCAGGCCCCGAGCAGTTCCGGCTCGGTCAAGGCCGCCCAGACCCGGTCCCGGCCGGCGTCGAGCAACCGCTCGAAGCGCACGCAGGTGAGGCCGGAATCGCTCTCTACCGTGCCCATCGAATGCGAGAGCTGGTACAGGCGGGAATACGCTTCCCGCAGCGGGGTCCAACGGTCAATTTCCGTATCCGGCCGACGCCCGGCCGCGACCTCGGCCAGCGCGTCAAGGATGGTCTGCCAGCCGGCGCTGCCTTCGGTCAGGAATTCAGGCCCCTCGGCGCGCGACCTGAACTGCAGCAAGGTTCCGCCATCGCTTTCCAGCACCCGCCATTCAATCACCGACTCCTGACCGAGCTCGTCTTCCCACGTGATCTGCAGGCTCAACGGCGGGTTCAGCTGCAGCACCGTGCCGCTGGACATGCCCCCGCCCAGAACCAGCTCGTAGGTGCGGCCCAGCTCCCAATCGGCGTCCAGTGTACCGAGCCACTTGGCGACGTTGTCCTTCTCTGCCAGCAGGCTCCAGATGTAAGTGTGCGGGTAGTCGAGTTGGCGGTCGAAGGCCAAGACGTAGTCCCCGTCCACGCGTTCGATCCGGCCCTCCGGAACCAGTTTTTCCTCGTCCTGGCTCAGCGTCGACATGCTCGCTCCCTCGGCTCAGTGGCTACGCCCCCTCGCTTCACAAACTACCGCAGAGACTTTTGCTACCGGTCGGTAACTTATGCCGGCGGCGGTCCGCGAGGGCTATCGGCGGTTCCCGCCGGCGTAGTCCCGCGCGCTGTCCAGCCCGGCCTGGAGCGCCTCGATTTGGGCTGCCACGGCGCTCGGTGCGGTGCCGCCCTGCGAACTGCGGCTGGCCAGCGAACCTTCCACGGTCAGCACCTCGCGCACCTGCGGGGTCAGCTGCGGCGAAATGCCGGCGAACTCCTCGTCCGTCAGGTCCCAAAGTTCGACGCCGCGGCTCTCGGCCTGCTTGACGGCGGCACCGGAGAGCTCGTGGGCTTCGCGGAACGGTACGCCTTGCCGGACCAGCCATTCGGCAATGTCGGTGGCCAGCGCAAAGCCCTGCGGGGCGAGCGCTTCCAGCCGCTCGGTGTTGAAGACCAGGGTCTCGATCATGCCGGCGACGGCGGGCAGCAGCAGTTCCAGGGTGTCTGCGGCATCGAAGACGGGCTCCTTGTCCTCCTGCAGATCGCGGTTGTAGGCCAGCGGCAGGCCCTTGAGCGTGGCCAACAAACCGGTCAGGTCGCCGATCAGCCGGCCGGCTTTGCCGCGGGCCAGTTCCGCAACGTCCGGATTCTTCTTCTGCGGCATGATGGACGAGCCCGTGGAGTAGGCGTCGTCCAGGGTCACAAAGGAGAATTCCTTGGTGGCCCAGAGGATGACTTCCTCGGAGATCCGCGACAGGTCCACGCCGATCATGGCGGAGACCCAACTGAATTCGGCGAAGACGTCGCGCGAGGCGGTCCCGTCGATCGAGTTCCAGGCGGCGGAGTCGAAGCCGAGGTCGGCGGCGACGGCGTTGGGGTCCAGCCCCAGCGAGGAACCGGCCAGGGCACCGGATCCGTACGGCGAGACCGCGGCCCGCTTGTCCCAGTCGGCCAGTCGCTGTACGTCGCGCAGCAGCGCCCAGGCGTGGGCCAGCAGGTGGTGCGACAGCAGCACCGGCTGGGCGTGCTGCAGGTGGGTGCGGCCAGGCATCGCAACGTCCGGGTGCCGGCGGGCCTGGGCGAGGAGCGCGTCGATTGTTGCCAGCACTCCGCTGGCGATGATCCGTGCGTGGTCGCGCAGGTACATCCGGCCCAGGGTGGCGATCTGGTCGTTGCGCGAACGCCCGGCTCGGAGCTTGCCGCCCAACTGCGTGCCGGCCCGTTCGATCAGCCCGCGCTCAAGCGAGCCGTGGACGTCTTCGTCCGACTCGGCGGCCACGTAGGCGCCCGAACGAACATCGTCGTCGAGTTGGCCCAAGGCAGCAAGCATTCCCTCGAGTTCGGCGTCGTCCAGCAACCCCGCCTTGTGCAGCACCTTGGCGTGGGCGCGCGAACCGGCGATGTCGTAGTGCGCCAGGCGCCAGTCAAAGTGCGTCGACTTGCTCAGCGCCGCCAGCGCGTCGGCCGGCCCGCCGGCAAAACGGCCACCCCAGAGGGCACCTTCGTTGGTGTGCCCGGCTGCGCCGGTGTTCGGTTCCTGCGTCACGTTGTCTTCCCTTTCCGCCAGGTCGCCCTGGTGACGGTTCCGCGCGCTGCCGTGCCGGCCGGCGGAGTTGGCTTGCCGCCGTGGCGGCGGCCGTTGCTTTGCGTTTAGGTTATTGCGTTCAGGCGTTGCGCGACGAGTCGTCGGCGAACTGCAGGAACCGTGCCGCGAGGGCGGCGCCGCCGGTCGGGTCCCGCGTCACCAGCAGGACCGTGTCGTCTCCCGCGATGGTGCCCAGGACCGACGGCATGACCGAATGATCGATGGCCAGCGCCAGGAAGTTGGCCGCACCCGGCGGCGTACGCAGCACCACCAGGTTGGCGGAGGCTTCGGCCGTCACCAGCAAATCCGCGCACAGCCGAGCCAGCCGGGCGTCCAGGATCTCCTGGGTGACCCCGCTCTGTGGCGCTCGTTCGCCGCCCTCGCTGGGCACCGCGTAGATCAGCCCGCCGTCCTGGCCGCGCACCCGCACCGCGCCCAGTTCCACCAAGTCGCGGGAGAGCGTGGCTTGGGTGACCTGCACCCCTTCGTCGGCCAGCCGGGCCGCCAGTTCGGCCTGCGAGCGCACCGACTCGCCCGTCAGGATCGCGGTGATCTTGGCCTGGCGGGCGGTCTTGGTGGCCGGCATGGTGTTCATGGCCTGGTCCGCCTTCAAACCCTGGCCAACGGTGCCAGCGACGACTTGTCCATCAGCCATGCCATCAGCGCCTTCTGTGCGTGCAATCGGTTTTCGGCTTCGTCCCAGACCACCGATTGCGGGCCGTCGATCACTTCGGCAGAAATCTCATAGCCGCGGTAGGCCGGCAGGCAGTGCAGCACGATGGCATCGCCGGCGGCCCGGTCCAGGGCGGCTTGGTCCACCGCGTAGTCCTTGAACAGCTCCAGCCGCTGCGCCTTCTCGTCTTCCTGTCCCATCGAGACCCAGGTGTCTGTGGCGACCACATCGGCCCCGGCCAGCGCCTGTGCCGGATCCGAGGTGACCAGTACGGATCCGCCGGTTTCGGCGGCCCTGGCTTCGGCTTCGGCCACCACGGACTGCGCCGGCAGGTAGCCTTCCGGTCCGCCGATCCGCACATGCATGCCGGCGGTAACACCGGCGAGCAGGTACGAGTTGGCCATGTTGTTGGCGGCATCGCCCAGATAGGCCATGGTGAGTCCGGCCAGCTTGCCCTTGTGTTCCTGGACGGTCAGCAGGTCCGCCAGCAGCTGGCAGGGGTGGTAATCGTCGGACAGCGAGTTGATCACCGGCACTCTCGACAGGGCAGCCATCTCCTCCAGCCCGGAGTGGGCATAGGTCCGCCAGACCACCGTGGAGACCATCCGCTCCATCACCTTGATGGTGTCGGATACGGATTCCTTGTGTCCCAGCTGGGATTCGCCGGGATTGATGATCAGCGGGACACCACCCAGATCGGAGATCCCGCTGGCGAAGGACACCCGGGTGCGCGTCGAGGTCTTGTCGAAGATGACGGCCACGGTCTTCCGGCCGGCCCCGTCGCCGGCGAACGGCTGATAGCGGTACGGGAACTGCTTCATCTCCGCGGCCAGCTGCAGCACTTCGGCCTGCTCGGCCGGGCTGAGGTCGGTGTCCTTGAGGAAGTGGCGGGTCATGAGGCGTCCTTGCTGGTGGCGGCGGTGCGGGCGGCTGCGGTGGTCAGGATGTCCGGCAGCGCGGCGGTGAACCGGGCGGCCTGCTCGGCGGTCAGGATCAGTGGCGGGGCCAGCCGCAGCGTGCGCGGACCGGGGCTGTTGATGATGAAGCCGGCGTCCAGTGCGGCCTCCACGGCGGCGGCGGCAATGTCGCAGTCCAGGTCGAACCCGATCAGCAGGCCCTCGCCGCGGACCTCCACCACGTGGTCGATGCCGGCCAGCTGCTCGCGCAGCCTTTCCCCGAGCGCCGAGACGTGGGCCAGCAGCCCGCGGGACTCGATGGCGTGCAGAGTAGCCAGCCCGGCCGCCGTGGCCACCGGGTTGCCGCCGAAGGTAGTGCCGTGCTGGCCAGCGGTCAAGAGGTTCGAAGTCTCCGCACCGAAGGTCAGCAGTGCGCCGACCGGGAGGCCGCTGCCCAGGCCCTTGGCCAGGGTGATGGCGTCGGGAAGGATCCGTTCGCCGCCGGCCACGTTGCCTTGGAACGCGAACCAGTTGCCGGTCCGGCCGACGCCAGACTGCACCTCGTCGAGAATCAGCAGCGCGCCGGCAGCCGTGGTGGCTTCCCGGGCGGCCAACAGAAACCCCTCCGGCAGCGGCCGGACGCCCACCTCGCCCTGGATCGGTTCCAGCACGACGGCGGCCACCGTCTCATCGACGGCGGCACGCAGTGCGTCCTCATCGCCGAAGGGAAGGTGGATAACGCCGCCCGGCATCGGTTCGAAGGGTTCGCGGTAGGCCTGCTTGGCCGTCAGCGCCAAAGCACCCATGGTGCGGCCATGGAAGGCGCCCTCCAGGGCAATGATCTTGGTCCGCGTGGGACTGGAGTTGCGCCGAGCCAGCTTAAACGCTGCTTCGTTGGCTTCGGTGCCGGAGTTGGCGAAGAACACCTTGGAGCCGGCCGGAGCGCCGGCCAGCTCCAACAGCCGCTCGGCCAGCGCGATCTGTGCCGGACTGGTGAAGAAGTTCGAGACATGGCCGAGGGTGGACAGCTGGTCGGCCACGATCCCGGTCAAAAACTCGTCGGCATGACCGAGCGCGTTCACCGCGATGCCGCCGAGCAGGTCCAGGTATTCCTTGCCATCGGCATCCCAGACGGTGCAGCCTTTGCCGCGCACCAGCACGCGCTGCGGGGTCCCGAAAACACCCATCAGCGATTCGCGATACTTCTCCAGCAACTGTTTGCTGTCCAGTCCCTCCAGGCCGGCCAAGCCAGCCGCCGTGGACACTGCATGGGCCGTGTTCATGATTCGTCTCCGTCCGGAACAATCTGGGTGCCGATGCCGGCTGCGGTGAAAATTTCCAGCAGGATGGAGTGCGGCATCCTGCCATCGACGACGGCGGCCCGTTCCACTCCCCCGTCGACCGCCTTCAGGCAGGCTTCCATCTTGGGAATCATGCCGGACTGCAGCCCCGGCAGCAGCCCGCGCAGTTCCCCCGCCGTCAGCGACGATATCAACGAGGACTTGTCCGGCCAGTTCGCATACAGGCCCTCGACGTCGGTGAGGATCACCAGCCGCGAGGCGTGCAGGGCATCAGCGACCGCAGCGGCCGCGGAATCCGCATTGACGTTGAGCACCTGGTTGGTGCCCTCGCCGTCGCCGCCGATTTCCGGCGCCACGGTAGAGATCACCGGGATCCGGCCGGCGTCGAGCAGATCCAGGATGGCCGAAGGATTGACGCCAACCACTTCGCCCACCAGTCCCAGATCTACCTCCTCGCCGTCCACCACGGTGCCGGTGCGCACCGCCTGCAGCAGCCCGCCGTCCTCACCGGAAAGTCCCACGGCGTACGGCCCGTGCGAATTGATCAGGCCCACCAGTTCCCGGCCCACTTGTCCGGTGAGCACCATGCGCACCACGTCCATGGCTTCGGGAGTGGTGACCCGCAGTCCGCCCTTGAACTCCGATTCGATGCCGAGCCGGGAGAGCATGGCATTGATCTGCGGTCCGCCGCCGTGGACCACCACCGGCTTGATGCCCGCGTGGTGGAGGAAGACAATGTCCTCGGCGAATGCCTGCCGCAGTTCGTCGTTGACCATCGCGTTGCCGCCGTACTTGATCACCATGGTGGTGCCGGCGAACCGTTGGATCCAGGGCAGCGCCTCGATCAGCGTGGCGGCCTTGTCCTGGGCCATCAGCATTGTGTTCTTCATCAATCCTCAGCTGGAGTAGGCGGAGTTCTCATGCACGTACTCGTGCGTGAGGTCGTTGGTCCAGATGGTTGCGCTCTCGCGGCCCGCCTGCAGGTCGATCACCACGGTCACGTCGCGGCTGCTCAGGTCCACCAGGTCGCGGGACTCGCCCACACCACCGTTGCGGCAAACCGGCACGCCGTTCATGCTGACGTTCAGCTGGTCCGGCTCGAAGACGGCATCGGTGGTGCCCACCGCGGAGAGCACCCGGCCCCAGTTCGGGTCGTTGCCGAAAATGGCCGTCTTGAACAGGTTGGAGCGGGCCACCGCCCGGCTGACCGTTTCCGCGTCCCGCTCGGAAGCTGCGTTGACCGTGGTCACGGCGATGTCGTGGCTGGCGCCCTCGGCATCGGTGATCAGCTGCCGGGCCAAGTCTGCACATACTCCGGTCAGGGCTGCCGTGAAGTCTTCGATCCCGGGAACCACGCCGGAAGCGCCCGAAGACAGCAGCACCACGGTGTCATTCGTGGACATGCAGCCGTCCGAGTCGGTCCGGTCAAAGGTCACCCGGGTTGCCTCGCGCAGGGCCGCCTGCAGCGCCGCCGGCGCCAGTTCGGCGTCGGTGGTGATGACCACCAGCATGGTGGCCAGGCCCGGGGCCAGCATGCCGGCGCCCTTGGCCATGCCGCCGATGCTGTAGCCGCCGCCGGCGAACACCGCCTGCTTCGGCACGGTGTCGGTGGTCATGATCGCCCCGGCCGCGGCGGCTCCGCCGTCGTCGGACAAGGCAGCTGCCGCGGCTTCGACGCCGGGCAGCAGCTTGTCCATCGGCAGCTGCTCGCCGATCAGTCCGGTGGAGCACACCACCACGTCGCCCGCGGAGATGCCGAGCAGGGCGGCGGTTTTCTCGGCGGTGGCGTGGGTGTTCTGGAAGCCCTCGGCCCCGGTGCAGGCGTTGGCACCGCCGGAATTGAGCACGACGGCGTCGGCCCGGCCATCGCTGATCGCTTGCCGCGACCAGTGCACCGGTGCGGCAGCCACCCGGTTCGAGGTGAAGACGGCAGCCGCCGCCTGCTGCGGTCCGTCATTGACAACCAGGGCGACGTCGGGCCTGCCGGAGGCTTTCAGGCCGGCGGTGGCGGCGGCGGCGCGGAATCCTTTGGGTACGGTAACGCTCACGGTGCAATCCCCTGCAGGGTCAGGCCGGCGGTCTCCTCGAGACCGAGGGCAATGTTCATGGACTGGATGGCGCCGCCGGCTGTTCCCTTGGTTAGGTTGTCGATGGCGCAGGTGGCGACAACGCGGCCGGCGTGCTCGTCGAAGGCCAGCTGCAGGGCGGCGTGGTTGCTGCCTTGCACGGACTTGGTGTGCGGCCACTGGCCTTCGGGCAGCAGGTGCACGAACGGCTCGTCGGCATAGGCGGACGCCCAGGCAGCGCGCAGCTGGGCGGTGTCCGTGCCCGGCTTGACCCGTGCGGTGGCCGTGGTCAGGATGCCGCGGCTCATTGGCGCCAGCGTCGGGGTGAAGGAGATCGTGACCGATTCGCCGGCGGCTGCCGACAGCCCCTGTTCGATTTCCGGGGTGTGCCGGTGGCCTCCGCCGACGCCATAGGGGCTCATGCCTCCCATGACTTCGGAGCCAATCAGGTTCACCTTGGCGGCTTTGCCCGCTCCGGATGTACCGGAGGCGGCAACGATCACCACGTCCTGGGGCTCCAGCAGCCCGGCGGCAAAGCCGGGTGTCAGCGCCAGCAGCGAACTGGTGGGATAGCAGCCCGGGACGGCGATCCGGCGGGCTCCCCGCAGCTTATCCCTGTGGCCGGGAAGTTCCGGCAGGCCGTAGGGCCAGCTGCCCGCATGGGCCGAACCGTAGAACTTCTCCCAGGCCATCGGATCCACCAGCCGGTGGTCCGCACCGGCGTCCACCACCAGCGTGTCCGCCGGCAGCGCGGCCGCAATCTCCGCACTGGCACCGTGCGGGAGGGCCAGGAACACCACGTCGTGCCCGGCCAGGTTCTCCACCGTGGTGTCAACCAAGACCCTGTCCGCCAGCGAATGCAGGTGCGGCTGCAGCCCGCCCAGCCGCGAGCCCGCGTTGCTATGCGCGGTAATCGCCCCGATCGAGACGTCGGGATGGCCGGCCAGCAGGCGGAGAACCTCGCCGCCTGCGTAACCGCTGGCACCGGACACTGCAACCTTAATCGTCATGACGACCAGCATACAGCAAAAGTATTCACAAGACAGGATAATTATGCACTGACGGCTTGTGCAGCCGCGCAGCGTCGCAGCTGGTGGAGGGGCGCGGGCCAACGCCTACGATGTAATCAGAGCCGGCCGGTCCGCGACCCAGTCTAGCCGCCGGCAACGATTCCCCCGAGTGTTAAGGAGACCCGAGATGGCCAAGGCAATCGTAGCTGCCGCTCCCGGCGGCCCGGAGGTTCTGCAACTGCAGGACGTCGAGGTTCCGCAACCGGGCCCGGGCCAGCTGCTGGTGAAGGTGGCCGCAGCCGGCGTGAACTTCATTGACACCTACGAGCGCAGCGGCGTCTACGACGTCGGCTTCCCCTACACTCCCGGCGCCGAGGCCGCGGGCACGGTGGAAGCTGTCGGCGACGGCGTCGAGGAGTTCACGGCCGGAGACCGCGTGGCCTTCGCCGAAGGCGCGCGTACCTATGCCGAGTACACCGTGGTATCCGCCGAGGCCGCCCTTCCGGTGCCCGAGGCGGTGGACAACGACGTCGCTGCCGCCATCCCGCTGCAGGGCATGACCGCGCACTACCTCGTCAACTCCAGCTTCAAGGTCCAGCCGGGTCAGACGGTGCTCACCCACGCCGGTGCCGGCGGTGTGGGCCTGATCCTGACGCAATTACTCAAGGCCAAGGGCGCCCGGGTGATCACCACGGTATCCACCGACGAAAAGGAGGAGTTGGCCCGCAGCGCCGGCGCGGATGAAGTTCTGCGCTACGACGGATTCGAACGGCAGGTGCGCGAACTGACCGGCGGCACCGGCGTGGACGTGGTCTACGACGGCGTCGGCAAGAACACCTTCGACGGATCGCTGGCCAGCCTGCGCACCCGCGGCATGCTGGTGCTCTTCGGCGGCGCGTCCGGTCAGGTGCCGCCGTTCGATCTGCAGCGGCTCAACCAAGGCGGGTCGCTCTTCGTCACCCGCCCCAAGCTGAAGGACCACCTGCTCTCCCCGCAGGAACGGCGCTGGCGCTCCAGCGAATTGTTCGACGCCGTAGTGTCCGGCCAGCTGAACCCCCGGGTGGGCCGCAAATACCCCTTGGCCGAGGCCGCGCAGGCACACGAAGACTTGCAGGCCCGCCGCACCACCGGCAAGCTGCTGTTGGTTCCGTAAGGACGCGGGAGCCGCCGCCGGGCTGTCTGCCGCACTGGGCCGACGGGCCGACAAACCGTGATGTTGCCCGCATCCGGGGCTTGGGGCGTGAAAAATTCATCCAGCGTTCACCTTCGGCGAGGAAGATCGGCCGGTGATGGTTTACCAGCCCCAGCTATCTGGCGCAGCACTGACGCCCGATCCCCGCACCCTGATCGATGTGTTGCGCGCCAGCGCCGAAGCACATGCCGACGCGCCAGCGCTCGACGACGGGAGACAGTCCTTAAGCTACGCGCAGCTGCGGACCGCGGTGGAGGCCAAGGCCGACGAGCTGCGGGCGGCCGGCTTGGGCGCCGGGCACAAGGTTGGGATCAGGATCTCCTCCGGCACCACAGAGCTCTACGTCGGCATCCTCGCTGTCCTCGCCATCGGCGCCGCCTACGTTCCGGTGGATGCCGATGATCCCCAAGAGCGTGCGGATCTCGTCTTCGGCGAGGCCAAGGTCGCCGGCATCCTGAGCGACGGCGACGTGAGCACCGCCCCGGGCCTCATTGCACCCTTTCCGGCGCCCCGCGCTGCCACCCTCGACGACGACGCCTGGGTGATCTTCACGTCGGGTTCCACCGGGACCCCCAAGGGAGTGGCAGTAACCCACCGGTCCGCCGCGGCTTTTGTCGACGCCGAGGCCCGGTTGTTCCTTCAGCAGGAGCCCCTGGGGCCACAAGACCGGGTCCTGGCCGGGCTGTCGGTGGCCTTCGATGCATCGTGCGAAGAGATGTGGCTGGCCTGGCGGCACGGCGCCTGCCTGGTTCCGGCCCCGCGGGCTTTGGTACGCAGCGGCATGGACTTGGGCCCCTGGTTGCTGAGCCGCAACATCACCGTTGTATCCACTGTCCCGACGCTGGCCGCGCTGTGGCCGGCCGAAGCGCTGGAGAATGTGCGGCTGCTGATCTTCGGCGGCGAGGCGTGCCCGCCCGAACTGGCACAGCGGTTGGCGGTTCCGGACCGGGAAGTGTGGAACACCTACGGTCCGACCGAAGCCACGGTGGTGGCCTGTGCCGCCCCGCTGACGGGCAGCGGGCTGGTGCAAATCGGCCTGCCGCTGGACGGCTGGGACCTCGCCGTGGTCGACGGCGAGGGCACTCCCGTGCCGCCGGGCGGAACCGGCGAACTCATCATTGGCGGCGTCGGTCTGGCCCGCTACCTGGATCCGTCCAAGGACGCGGAGAAATACGCTCCGATGCCGAGTTTGGGCTGGCAGCGGGCCTACCGCAGCGGGGACCTGGTGACGTACGAGCCCGATGGCCTGCTCTTCGTGGGCCGGGCGGATGAACAGGTCAAGCTGGGTGGACGCCGGATCGAACTCGGCGAAGTCGACGCCGCGCTGCAGGCGCTGCCCGGTGTCGCGGGCGGCGCCGCCGCCGTGAAGACCACGGCCGCCGGCAACCAACTCCTGGTCGGCTACTTGGCTGCCGAGCCGGACTACGATCTCGTGGCCGCCCGCCTCCAGTTGGCGGACACGCTTCCAGCACCGTTGATCCCCCTGCTCACCGTGGTGGACACGCTGCCGACCAAGACCAGCGGCAAGGTGGACCGCAATGCGTTGCCGTGGCCGCTCACCGGCGCCACGGACGGCAGCGACGCCGGGACGCTCCATCTTGAGCCGGATGCCGAATGGATTGCCGAACAGTGGACGGCTGTGCTGGGTACTCCGGTGGCAAGTCTCGATGCCGATTTCTTCGCCCTCGGCGGCGGATCCTTGGCCGCCGCGCAGCTCGTTTCCCGCCTGCGGATCCGGTATCCGACGATTGCGGTGGCGGAAATCTACGCCCACCCGCGGTTCGGCGCCCTGATCGAGGCTGCGCGAAGCTCCATTCCCGATGGCGTACCGGCGCGGCCTCAAGAGCGCACGGTGCGACGGACCCGGCGCAGGTCCCAGATTTTTCAGACGTTGATGGGCGTTCCGCTGATGGTCCTGGCCGGCATGCGCTGGCTGACCTACCTGATGACCCTGAACAACGTGCTGTCCATCCTCGGCATTCTCACCGCAGCCCCGACGGTGTCGTGGTGGTGGGTTGCGGCCAGCTGGGCGGTGTTTGTCTCCCCGCCGGGGCGGATGGCTATCGCGGTGCTGGCAGCCAGGCTGCTGCTTAGGCGGGTTGGACCGGGCAGCTATCCGCGGTCCGGCCGGGTGCATCTGCGGCTGTGGCTGGCGGAACAAATCGCCGACACCGCTTCGGCCGTTTCGTTGGCCAGCGCGCCTCTGGTCCCGTACTACGCCCGGGCCCTCGGCGCCCGGATCGCCCCGGACGCCACCCTGCACTCCGTGCCACCGGTGACCGGCTGGCTCACGGTGGGCGCCGGTGCTTCCGTTGAACCGGAAGTGGATCTCTCCGGCTGGTGGCTCGACGGCGACCAACTCCACCTCGGAGCGGTGCACATCGGCGCCGGGGCGGTCGTCGCCGCGCGCAGCACGTTGATGCCCGGCGCCAGGATCGGCGACGGCGCCACAGTGGCCCCCGGCTCCGCCGTCACGGGACGGGTCAAGGCCGTCACCAACGTTTCCGGATCGCCGGCCGTGCGCACCGGCCGGGCCAAGCAGCTGTGGCCCGATCCGCCGGCCAGATCCGCGCCGCTATGGGGCCTCTGGACCATGCTGGCTTCCGCCGTGATAGCCCTGATTCCGTTTGCGGGGGCGGCCGCCGGCATCGCCGTCGTGCTGCCGCTGCTCTCCGGCCGGACCAGCGTGGCCGATGCCTTCCTGCCCCTGCTGGCCGCTGTGCCGGGCGCCGCGCTGGTGTGGTTCCTGACCAATCTGCTGTTGATCGCGGGGACGGTACGGGTGCTTTCCCTCGGCATTACCGAGGGGCACCACCGGGTGCGCAGCTTCGTGGGCTGGCGTGTCTGGGCGGTTGAACGCACCCTTGATATGGCCCGCGATATCCTCTTCCCCATCTACGCCAGCTTGTTCACCCCGGTCTGGCTGCGCCTGCTCGGCGCCAAGGTGGGACGCAATGTGGAGGCCTCCACGGTGCTGCTCTTACCGAAAATGACCACCATCGGAGAAGGTGCCTTCCTGGCCGATGACACGATGGTCGCCTCCTATGAACTCGGTGGAGGGTGGATGAAGATCGCCCCGGCCAAGCTGGGCAAGCGCTCCTTCCTGGGCAATTCGGGCATGACTGCGCCGGGACGGAAGGTCCCGAAGAACGCCCTGGTGGCGGTACTGTCCGCCACACCCGCCAAGGCCAAGGCCGGCTCCTCGTGGCTCGGCAGCCCGCCGGTTCGCCTGCGCCGCACCGCCGTGGAAGCCGACCTGAGCCGGACCTTTGCGCCCCCGCTGCGGCTTAAGCTGGCGCGGTGTTTGTGGGAGTTGTGCCGGTTCGTGCCGGTCGCCGTGACGGGCGCACTGGCGCTGTGTGTGCTGGCCGCGTTCGACTTCCTGGCCGCTTCCATCGGCTATCTACCCACGGCGCTGCTCGGCGGCGTGGTGATGATGGCGGCGGGCGCCGCGGCCGCCGGCAGTTCCGTGTTGGCGAAATGGCTGCTGGTGGGGCGGATCCGGGCGGGCGAACATCCGCTGTGGAGCTCGTTTATCTGGCGTAACGAAGTCGTCGACACCTTCGTGGAGATGGTCAGCGCCCCGTGGTTCGGACGGGCTGCCTCCGGAACGCCTGCCCTGGTGTGGTGGCTGCGCGGCCTCGGTGCCACCATCGGCCACGGCGTCTGGTGCGAAAGCTACTGGTTGCCCGAAGCGGACCTGGTCACCCTCGGCGACGGTTCCACGGTCAACCGCGGCTGCGTCGTCCAGACCCACCTGTTCCACGACCGCATCATGAACATTGATACCGTGAAGCTGGCGGCAGGTTCCACTATGGGTCCGCACGGAGTCATCCTTCCGGCCGCCTCCCTTGCCGAGGGAGCCACCGTGGGCCCGGCATCGCTGGTCATGCGCGGGGAAACCGTTCCCGCAGCCAGCTACTGGATGGGCAACCCCGTACGACCCTGGACTGTTGACGCCTCATGACTCCTTCTGCGCAAAACACACAAACGACAGCGCCGGGCCGGATCCCCGCCGTACCGGATGCCTACACGCCGGGCAGCGGCAGCGCCGCGTTCGCGGTGGACCACTACGACCTCGAGCTTGAGTGCAGGTTGGCGGCCAACAGGCTCTCCGGTCGTGCCGTGCTGACGGGTCGGACCCTGACATCCACCGCCCGGCTGGAGCTGGATCTGGTGGGCCTGCAGGCTGCCAAGGTCAGTGTCAACGGGCAACGTCCGGCCAAGTGCACGCAGCGGAACGGCAAGCTGCTCCTCGACCTGAACCAGGAGCTGCCCGCCAGTGCGACCTTGAGCATCGACATCCGTTACGCCGGAACGCCGCGGCCTCGCCGATCCGCATGGGGCGAGGTGGGCTGGGAAGAACTGACCGACGGCGTCATGGTTGCCGGGCAGCCGAACGGGGCGCCGACGTGGTTCCCCTGCAACGACCATCCCAGCCAAAAATCCAGCTACCGGATCAGCTTCACCACCGATGCCGGCTACCGTGCCGTTGCCAACGGCGAGCTGGTGTCTCATACGAAGAAGGCCAGCCGGGAAACGTGGGAGTACGTGATGGCCCGCCCGATGGCAACCTATCTGGCGACCATCCAGGTGGGACGCTATGCCCTGCACGACTTGGTGGGCCCGGCGGCCGGGCAGGGATCCCACAGCGGTGCCAGCGTCCCGCAGTTTGCCGCCGTCCCCTTCACGTTGCGGGATGCGGCGGCAGCAGCCCTGGCCGACCAGCAACACATGATGGAAGTATTCGTCCACCGTTTTGGCCCGTACCCGTTTGACCGGTACACCGTGGTGGTGGCCGACGACGAGCTTGAGATACCACTCGAGGCGCAATCGCTGTCCATTATCGGACGCAACCATCTGGACACGGGGTGGGAGTCGCAGCGGCTGATAGCGCACGAGCTCTCGCACCAGTGGTTCGGGAACTCGCTGACCGCGGCCCGCTGGCAGGATATTTGGCTGCACGAGGGCTTCGCCTGCTACGCGGAGTGGATCTGGTCCGAGGACTCCGGATTGGCCACTGCCGGTGAACGGGCCCAGGCTGCCTGGGGCAGGCTCTCGGGACTTCCGAAGGACATCCGCGTGGGTGACCCGGGGCCGGAGCAGATGTTCGACGACCGCGTGTACAAGCGCGGGGCACTGGCCTTGCATGCCCTTCGCCTGGCCGTGGGCGACGACACGTTCTTCCGGCTGCTGCGCCGCTGGTGCACCGCGAACGCGCATGGTTCGGTGGACACCACGGCGTTTCTCACTCTGGCCGATGCGGAATGGGGCAGCGGCGGACAGCCGGCAGAGAAATTGCTGGCGCCCTGGCTGTTCAGCCTCGGACTACCACGATTTCCCGGTAGGTGATTTTCGGGTCGGCGGATCCGCCGACGGCCAGTGCCGCGGCGAGACCCGGCGGCACGGCCGCACCGGCGTCCGTCAAGGCCAGGTCCAGCAGTTGCAAGCCCGGACGGTCCCCTGCTTCGCCGGGCCAGCTGGAGAGCCGCGGTTCGCCGTCGGCACCGGCGACGCCGATCGTGTCCGGCGACAGCCGCAGCCCGTGGCCGGTGGACTTCAGCACCGCCTCTTTCCTGGTCCATAGCTGCGCCCGCAGCCGGCGCGGATCGACCGCCTGCTCCACCAGCGGCCGCTCGGAGGCGGTGAGCATGACGGCGTCGATATTGTCCTCGGGCCGGAAAGCGTCATCCGCTGCATCCTCGATGTCGACCCCGAGCAGCACGGGGCGGAAGGACAGCGCGGCCAGCAGCCAGCGCCCGGACCGTGCGTAGCTCAGGCGGGCGGCCGCCGGAGCACCGTCCAGCAGCAGCTGCGGCTGGCCGTGCCGGCCATCGTTCCCGCGCTGGCAGTTGCGGCAGTCAAACGAGAGCCGCATCCGGTCGGCGTCAACATTCAGTTCCTGCGCCGCCAGCAGCCGGACGGCTTCGCGGGTGCGCGTGCGGATGCTGGGACGCCGGTCCGGCCCGCCGTCAGCCGCGAACCCGTCCTGCAGTTGCACCAACTGCAGTATCACCTGGGCCTTCATGCGTTCCTTTTCCCTTTCCCCCACGACGGCGGGGCCCACCTGGGTCGGTGGGCCCCGCCGTCGTTATTCACTTCAGTAGCCGGTCACCGCTGGACGGCGCCGCAGCGGGCCGCCGCCAGCTCCACGCCTTGTGCCCGTGCCGCGGACGCCTCATCAGCGGTCAGTGTGCGGTCGTCCGCGCGGAACCTCAGCCCGAAGGCCAGCGATTTCTTGCCGGGCTCGATTCCGGTGCCGGAGTACACGTCGAACAGCGCGATGTCCTCCAGCAGTTCACCGGCGCCTTCACGCAGTGCCTCGCGGACCGCTTCGGCCGGAACCGACGAGTCCACCACCAGGGCCACGTCCTGGGTGGAGAGCGGGAAGGTGGACAGCGGCTTGGCCACGATCACATCCGCGGCGGCCTCGAAGAGAGCCTCGCCGTTCAGTTCCATGGCGGCGGTACGCGCCGGCAGGTCCAGGTCCGCCAGCAGCTTCGGATGCAGTTCGCCGGCGTAGCCGACCACCTCGCCCGTGCGCAGGGAGAGCTGTGCGGTGCGGCCGGGGTGGAAGGCCTGGTGCTCGCCCTGGGCGACCACCAGTTCGACGCCGAGGATGTCGCCGACGGTCAGTGCCGCATCCACCGCGTCGGACCATTCCCATGCGCGCGGGGTGAATCCGGCGCCCGGCGCGGCCTCGTGACCGGTCAGGACGGCTCCCACGTGCCAGGGCTGCTCGGGGATGCCGGCGAACAACTCCTCCAGCACCTCCTCGGACGGCTTGACGCCCAGCGGCGGCAGCACTTCAGACCCGATCTTCTCGCCGGGCAGGAACACTAGGCCGCCTTCGTACAACGCCAGATCGCGGAATCCACGGGAATGGTTGCGGCGGGCGGTCTCCAGCAGACCGGGGAGCAGGCTGGTGCGCAGGTAGCCGAACTCGGCCGAGATCGGGTTCGCCAGCTTGACGGCGGCGACCTCGGTGCCGGTGTGGGGTGCGCCGAAGGTTGTGTTCTGCTCCGTGGAGACGAACGGGTAGTTGAGCACTTCAGTCAGGCCCGCGTCGGCCAGCGACTGCAGCACGCGGCGGCGCTGCTGCTGGCCCCTGGTCAGGCCGCGGCCCGGCGGCGCCACCGGAAGGGTGGCCGGAATCCGGTCATAGCCCACCAGCCGGGCGATCTCCTCGACCAGATCTTCCTTGATGGCCAGATCGGGACGCCAGCTCGGCGCCGTGACGCGCAGCCCGCCGTCGTACTGTTCGATCGACGCACCGATCCCGGTCAGGGCTGTTTCGATCTGCTCCGCGCTGTAGTCGAAGCCGATCAGGCGGGAGGCGAATCCGTCGGGCAGGTCGATCACCATCGGTACGGGGCGCGTTCCGGCGTCCGTTGCGGTGGTGTCGGCGGTGCCGCCGGCGAGTTCGACCAGCAGGTCCACGGCACGCTGCGCCGCCTCATCCGCCACTTCCCAGTCAACGCCGCGCTCGTTGCGCTTGGATGCCTCCGACGGCAGCTTGTGCCGGCGCCGGGTGCGGCCCATGGAGACGTCGTCGAAGTGGGCGGACTCGATGAGCACGTTGGTGGTGCCGTCCCCGACTTCGGTTTCCGCGCCGCCCATCACGCCGGCCAGCCCGACGGCGCCGCGGTCGTCGGTGATCAGCAGGTCCTCGGTGGAGAGCTTGCGCTCCTTGCCGTCCAGGGTCACCAAGGTCTCCCCCGGATTGGCCCGACGGACCACAATGGGCCCCTGCAGCTTGTCCACGTCGTAGAAGTGCAGCGGCTGGCCCAGTTCCAGCATCACGTAGTTGGAGATGTCCACCACCAGCGAGATGGAGCGCATGCCCGCCAGACGCAGCCGCGAGGCCATCCACTGCGGGGTGGGGCGCGAGGCATCGACACCGCGCACCGCGCGCGCCACGAACCGGTCGCAGCCGGGTTTGCCGTAAACCGGGGCCTGGTCTTCGAGCCGGACGGGGTAGCCCTCGCCGCTCGCGTCGGCAACCTCGACCTGCGCAGCCGGATCGGTGAAAGAGGTGCCGGTGGCGAGCGCGTATTCGCGGGCCACACCGCGGATGGAGAAGCAATAGCCGCGGTCAGGCGTCACGTTGATCTCGGCAGCCTCGTCGGTCAGGCCGAGCAGTGCCATCGCGTCCGCGCCGATTTCCGGGTCGAGGCCAAGCCGGGAGAGCACAATGATGCCGTCATGGTCGTCGCCGATGCCGAGTTCGCGGGCAGAGGCGATCATGCCGGCGGAGGTGTGGCCGTAGGTCTTGCGTGGCGTGATCCGGAAGTCTCCGGGCAGGACGGCGCCGGGCAGCGTCACCACGACCTTGTCACCGGCCTCGAAGTTGTGGGCGCCGCAGACAATGCCCTGCACGCCGGACGGGTCGATCCCGTCGCCGGTGAGCGTCTGTTCGGCGCCCTCCGGCACCACGCGGACGTGGCACCAGTTGATGGTCTTGCCGTTGGTCTGCGGTTCCTTGACCACATCCAGGACCTGTCCCACCACGATCGGCCCGGAGACCGAGTCGGACGGACGGTGGACGTCCTCTTCTTCGAGGCCAACCGTGACGAGGTCGGCCATGACGTCCTCGGCGGTTGCGTCAACGGGAACCTGCGCGTACTCGCGCAGCCAGGAAAGGGGAATACGCATTCTTCTAGATCTCCATCCCGAAGTGCTGGCTGAAGCGGACGTCGCCTTCGATCATGTCGTGCATGTCCGGGACGTCGTTGCGGAACATGAGCGTGCGTTCAATGCCCATGCCGAAGGCGAAGCCGGAGTAGACCTCCGGATCGATGCCGGCGGCGCGCAGCACGTTCGGGTTGACCATGCCGCAGCCGCCCCACTCGATCCAGCGCGGTCCGCCCTTGGCACCCGGGTGCCAGATGTCCATCTCGGCGGAGGGCTCGGTGAACGGGAAGTACGCCGGACGCAGCCGGATTTTCGCCTCGGCGCCGAACATCTGCCGGGAGAAGTGTTCCAGGGTGCCACGCAGGTCGGCCATGGTCAGGCCCTTGTCCACAGCCAGGCCCTCGAACTGGTGGAACACCGGCGTATGGGTGGCGTCCAGCTCATCCGTGCGGAAGGTCCGGCCCGGGCAGAGCACGTACACGGGCAGATCCCGTTCCAGCATGGAACGGACCTGCACCGGAGAGGTGTGGGTGCGCAGCACCAGGTGTGCTTCCGGCGGCTCCACAAAGAACGTGTCCTGCATCTCGCGCGCCGGGTGGTCCGGCTTGAAGTTCAGGGCGTCGAAGTTGAACCACTCGGATTCAACTTCCGGGCCTTCGGCGATCTCCCAGCCCATGCCCACGAAGATGTCGCTGACCCGCTCCTGCAGCGTGGAGAGCGGATGCCGGGCACCGGCACGACGGCGGCGCGGAGCCGCGGTGACATCCACGGCTTCCTCGACCAGGATCTGCGCTTCCCGCTCGGCTTCCAGCTCCGCGGTGCGGGCAGCCAGCGCCTGGTTGATACGTCCGCGGGCCGGGCCAATGATCTTGCCGGCGGCCGCTTTGTCTTCTTTGGCCAGCTTGCCGATTTCTCGGTTGGCCAGGCTCAGCGGGGACTTCTCGCCGACATGGGCGAGACGGGCTGTCTTGAGTTCGTCCAGGTCTGAGGCGGCCTTGAAAGCCATCATCGCCTGCTCGACGGCGGCGGCGACCGCCGCTTCATCGAGCGGGCTCGGCACGAGCTGCTCCTGGGCTGGGGGTGTCACGTCAGACATGTGCTGTTGGGACCTCGGAATAGGTTAAAGGGTTTCTGCCCGCGCACGGGCAACCACACCAGTCTAGTTCACCGGCAGGCACCGGCCCGAAACGCCTACGATGGGCCCATGACGCCGTTAGAGAAGCTGCGTGCCGGCTGGAACCTGCTCAACGGCTCCACGCTGGCCGGACTGGGCCTCGCCGCGGCGGCGCGCTGCAGCCTGGCCCGCGGCCCGAAGGGCCTGATCCTGGCCCACGGCTACCGGCCCAGGCTACCCAAGGCCCCTGCATTTACGGTGGGCAATGTGGTGCTCCTCCGCCGGACGGCCTCCGGCTCGGCAGACAACCCGCTGCTGCTGGCCCATGAGTCACGCCACAGCACGCAATACGCGCTCTGCCTCGGCCTGCCGTTCCTGCCGCTCTACGCCTGTGCCGCACTGTGGTCTGTGTGGCGGACCGGCGATCCGGCGTCGCGGAACTTTTTCGAACGGCACGCGGGCCTGCGCGCCGGCGGCTACATCGAACGGACGGTCCGGCGGGGTCCGGGCCGGCGCCGTGACCCAGCCACTCCGGTGTTCTGACCCCCGGCCCACCCGGCCCCCGGCCCATTACGGGACCGGCGGCGCGAGACCGTCACCAACCGCCGCGCGTCGGCGTATGTCCCTGGCGGGCATCGTCGGGCATTGCCATTTCGGCCCGCAGTCCGAGGAGCCGGATCGGACGGCCCGCTTCGATCGCGCCTGACAGGTCCAAGGCCCGAGCGAGGATGTCGTTCCGGTCGAAGGTCTCGGGAATTTTCCTCGCGTGGGTCTTGGTGATGAACGGCGCATACCGAACCTTGAGGGTCAGCCCAACCACGGGCCGCCCTTCCGCCACAACATCTTCAAGCACTCGCGCCGTCAGCTCCCTCACGGCGCCGTCCACCTGGGCAGGCTCGGTCAGGTCGTGCTGGAAGGTGGTCTCCCGGCTGTGTCCGCGGGCTATCCACGGGGTGTCGTCCACAACGCTGGCGCCATCCCCGCGCCCCAGCTCCGCGTACCAAGGACCCATCCTCGGGCCGAACTCCGGAACCAGGTCTTGGGGGTCGGTCGCGGCGAGCTCGGCGACGGTGTCGATGCCGAGTTTGGCCAGCCGGCCCGACACTTTGGTGCCGACGCCCCACAGGTCCTTGGTTGGCCGGCTGCCCATGACGTCGAGCCAGTTCCCGGCGGTGAGGCGGAAGACTCCGGCCGGCTTACCGAAACCGGTGGCGACCTTGGCCCTCACCAGGGTGTCACCGATGCCCACGCTGCAGTGCAATAGGGTCCGCTCCAAAACAGCTGCCTGCACCTGCCGGGCGTAGGCTTCCGGATTCTCTGTCTCGGTGCCCACAAAGGCTTCGTCCCAACCCAGCACCTGCACGGTGGCGCCGGGCTGCGCGCGCAAGGTAGCCATCACAGTTTCAGACGCCGCGAGGTACGCCTCATAATCGACGGGCAGGATCACGGCCTCCGGCACCTTCCGGGCCGCAACGCGTAGGGGCATTCCGGAACCCACGCCAAACGCCCTGGCTTCGTAGGATGCGGTCGACACGACGGCTCGTTCCGTCGGGTCGCCCCGACCGCCGACGATGATCGGCTTGCCCTTAAGCTCCGGCCGCCGGAGCACTTCCACGGCCGCGATGAACTAGTCGAGATCGACGTGCAGCACCCACCGGATTCCGCTCACGGCACCAGTCTGCCCTAACCATCCCTTGGCGGGCATTAGTTCTCCACCGAGCTTGTGCCTCCATTCGCGCGAGGGATCGGCTCCCCCGCCCCAGGGCTGTGCACCGATTCGAATATGTGTTCTAATAAATACATGCGCTGGGATGGACAGTTAGTCACCGCCGAGGCTCCCGCTGCGTTGCCAGGGCTCGCCAAACTGAGCAACCTCGTCCGCAGTGTGCAGACGCCGGAGTTCGCGGGTATCACCTTTCACGAGGTGCTGGCGAAGTCCGTGCTCAGCCGGGTTCCCAGCCAGTCTGCGATGCCTTTCGCGTGGACCATCAACCCGTATCGGGGCTGCTCGCATGCGTGTTCCTATTGCTTCGCCCGCAACACCCACAGCTATCTTGGTCTTGATACCGGATTGGACTTCGACAGCCAGTTGGTGGTGAAGATCAACGCCGGCGAGGTGCTGCGCCGGGAACTCGCCAAGCCGTCGTGGAAGCGCGACCACGTGGCCATGGGTACCAACACGGACCCGTATCAGCGGGCAGAAGGCCGGTACAAGCTGATGCCGGAGATCATCCGGGCCCTGGCCGATTCCGGCACCCCGTTTTCGATCCTGACCAAAGGGACCTTGCTGGCCCGCGATCTGCCCTTGTTGCATGAGGCGGCCAAGGACGTCGACGTCGGCATGGGCATCTCGCTGGCCATGACCGATGCCGGCTTGGCGCACCGGGTGGAGCCGGGAACACCAACCCCGCGGGCGCGGCTGGACCTGATCGCCAAGCTCAGCGACGCCGGACTGCCGTGTTCGGTGATGGCGATGCCGATCCTGCCCTGGCTGACGGATTCCGAAGAGGCGCTCGACGACCTGTGTGCCTCGGTAGCCGCCGCCGGTGCCACCAGCATGACGGCGGGCGCGCTGCATCTTCGTCCCGGTGCCCGGGAATGGTACATGCAGTGGCTGGCCAAGGAATATCCGCAACTGGTTGGCAGCTACCGCCGCCTCTACGTCGGCGGAACGTATGCCTCCAAGGATTACCGGCGCTGGCTGGCCGCCCGGGTGGGCGCAGCCAAGCGGCGGCACGGTTTGCAGAGTGCAACCCGGCTGCGCGACGTCAACACACCGCAGGCAGACGCTTCTTCCATCCGGCCGAACGGAGGAACGAACGCGGCGGTAGTGCCAGAGGGTGGGCAGGCAACGTTGTTCTAGCCGTTCGGCACCGGGTCCGGGCCGAGTGGAGGCGCTGTGGAGTTCGTCAGGCGGGGCGGCTAACCGCCTTGGCCGCCCTGAGGACAGCCGCGACAATCGGAAAGTCGGCCGGAATCCAAGGCAATGACGTGGCTTCGCTCTCGTCCAGCCGGACCCAGCGCAGTTCGTCGTGGTCTTCAAGCGGCTCCGGCCGCCCGTCGGTAATGTACGCACACCACACCCGCATGGCCGCCGTTTCGTTGAGCGGCCAGCCCTGCTCGTGCGGACCGGCCACCTCCGCGCCAAGCTCAATCTCCACCCCGAGCTCCTCGCGGATTTCGCGCCGGAGGGCGTCCTCGCAGCTCTCCCCCGGCTCCACCTTGCCGCCGGGAAACTCCCACAGGCCGGCCAGCGACTCCGGCGCCGTGCGCCGGGCGGCGAGGAATCCGGCGGGTGCTGCGCGGTGATCGAGGATGGCCGCGCCGACAATTTGTTTCAGGCTCATGTGCACGCCGACCAGTCTACGGTCCGGTTGGTCCCTGCCCGCGGCCCGGAGATGGCTGTGCCTCGGCCCACATTTTTGTCCCAGCCGGAATGGGACACCGCGCAGATGTGTTGCCGTACAGTAACTGCCGGTGCGTTCGGCGGTCATCGGCATCCCGCCGCTCCCGCCGCAACGGCGCGACGATTCCCCTTCCCGTGCACCCGATGCAGCTCAAAAGAAAGCCGACAGATGAATTCAGCCGCCCTGGCAGCCCCACGGACGCAGACCGACAACCGCCGGACGGTCTGGGCCATCGTTGCGCTGGCCATGGGCGGGTTTGCCATCGGCACCACGGAATTTGCCATCATGGGCCTGCTCCAGAACGTGGCCCAAGGCCTGGACATCAGTATCCCGGAGAGCGGGCATCTGATCTCCGCCTACGCCTTGGGCGTGGTGGTCGGAGCGCCCCTGCTGGCCGGTCTCGGAGCCCGGCTGCCGCACAAGCATTTGGTGCTGGGGCTGATGGTCCTGTTCACGCTGGGGAACCTTTCATCTGTCCTCGCGCCTGACTACGCCACCATGCTTGTCACCCGGTTTATCTCCGGCCTGCCGCACGGCGCCTACTTTGGTGTGGCCGCGGTCCTTGCAGCCTCGCTGGTGTCCCCGGGCCGACGCGCCCAAGCGGTTGCCATGGTGATGCTGGGCCTGTCGGTGGCCAACGTCGTCGGCGTGCCGTTGGTGACTTGGCTGGGCCAGCAGTACGGATGGCGGCTGATGTTCGTGGCCGTGGGCATCGTCGGAGCCGTGACGGTGCTGATGATCCAACGCCTTGTCCCCTTCAGCCCGGCACATGAAGAAGCCGGCATCCGCCGCGAACTCCGCGCGTTGAAACGGATCCATGTGTGGCTGGCGCTGTTGATCGGCGTGGTCGGGTTCGGCGGGTTCTTCGCCGTCTACTCCTACATCAGTCCCACCATGACGGAAGTCACCGGCCTGGCCCCTGCTGCCCTGCCGCTGATCGTCGGCCTCTATGGCTTGGGCATGGTCGTCGGCACATTCATTGGCGGCCGGTTGGCGGATCGGTCCGTGATGGGCACCATCTACCAGGTCATGACGGCCATCGTCGTCGTTCTGGTGCTCTTCTGGGCAGCGTCCTCCGTTGCGATGCTCGCGGTTCCGCTGGTCTTCCTGCTGGGCGTGGCGGGATCCAGCTTGATTCCCGCGCTGCAGACCCGGCTGATGGATGCGTCACCTGACGCGCAGACTCTGGCTGCCTCGCTGAACCATTCGGCGCTCAATCTGGCCAACGCGCTGGGTGCCTTCCTGGGCGGACTGGTGATCTCCTGGGGCTGGGGCTTCGCGGCCCCGGCCCTGGTCGGCGCCGGGCTGGCGGCCTTGGGGCTCGCCATTGCCGCCGTCAGCGGAGCGATCGAGAAGCGGCACAGCGTCATCCGCTGAGCCGGGCCGCAGCCGGCCCGACCGGCACTCGTGCCATCGGGGATCAGGCCTCGATCAGGTTTGGCGGGCTGTGCGACGCTCGGACTCCGACCGGTAGATATCCGGTTCCAGATAGATAACGGTGGCGATCGGCACCGCATCACGGATGCGCCGTTCGGCTGCATCGATCAACCTGGCGATCTCTTGGCCTGAGTCGCTTCGCCCCACGCTGATCTTGGCCGCCACGAGGAGTTCCTCGGGCCCCAGATGCATGGTCTTGAGGTGAATGACCTGGGTCGCGTTGTCGGCGCCGATGGCTTCTTCGATGAGCCGGATATGCTGGCGCGTGGCGGATTCGCCCAGCAGCAGGGACTTGGTCTCAATGGCGAGCACGGCGGCGATGGCCACCAGCAGCAAACCGATCATGGCCGTGCCTGCCGCGTCCCACAGACCGTTGCCGGTCAGCAGGGTCAGGCTGACGCCGAACAAGGCGAACACCAGCCCCAGGAGGGCGCCAAAGTCTTCCAGCAGGATCACCGGCAGTTCAGGCGACTTCGACCGGCGGATGAAATCGACCCAGCCGGTGCTGCCGCGTAAGGGGTTCGACTCCCTGATGGCAGTGCGCAGCGAAAAGGATTCCGCGATGATCGCGCCGACCAAGACCGCCAAGGGGACCCACCACCAGAAGCCTTCGATGGGATGCGGATCCTGCCACTTATGGTAGGCCTCGTACAGCGCGAATAATCCGCCGACGCTGAACAACACGATCGAAACGATGAACGCGTAAATGTAACGGTCTCGGCCGTAACCGAACGGGTGGCTGGGACTGGCCTGACGTGCGGCTTGTTTTCCGCCGACCAGCAGCAGGATCTGGTTGCCGGAGTCAGCCACCGAGTGGATGGCCTCGGCCAACATGGAAGACGATAGGGTCAGGAAATACGCGACGAATTTTAGTGCGGCAATGGTCAGATTGGCGGCCAGAGCCGCCACGATCGCCTTGGTTCCGCCGTTGGCTGCCATCCCTAACCTCCCAGGTCGCCCGCCCGGTCATAGTCCACACACAGCGGTTCTTACGGTACCGTCCGGCCCGGTCGTTTGGGAGTGGCTAAACCGGCCGGTTGCCCCGTCGCTGCGACCTTGCCGACGCATACAAGCAGACCGTGGCCGCGGTGCCGACGTTGAGGCTCTCTGCCTGGCCGTAGACCGGCACCGCCACCCGGTGGTCCGCCGCAGCGAGTTCCTCCGACGCCAGCCCCTGGGCTTCGTTCCCAAACAGCCAGGCAGTTGGCGACGCCAGATCCGGAAGGCGGGCAGCGCCGTCGTCCGCCACTTCGGGCCCCTCCCCCAAACGGGACAGCGCGCTGCGGTCCTGCAAATCGTCCAAATCGAGCGTTCCGTACCCGTCAGCTGCGAGCATGGTCAGGCCGGCTGCCCGCAGGGCGGCGGCCAACTCGTCGAAGTCGTGCCCGGTCACCACGGGCAGGTGGAAGAGCGATCCAGCCGTGGACCGCACAGCCTTGGGGTTGTAGATATCCACGCTGGAGTTGGTCAGCACGACGGCGTCGGCGCCCGCAGAGTCTGCGGCCCGCAGGATGGTGCCGGCATTGCCGGGATCCTGTACCCGGACCATGACGGCCAGCAGCAGCGGCTTGGCCTGCAACACTTCATTCAGCGGCCGGTCCAGATAATGGCAGACCGCCACGATCCCTTGCGGGTTGACGGTGTCGGCCATGGCCGCGAGGACTGCGTCCGTGGCCAGCCGAAGCGGCACGCCGTCGGCCAGATCCAGCAGTTCGGGCAACCGGTCCAGACAGGCTTCGGTAGCAAAGACCTCGACCACGATCCCGTCGCCTCCGGATGCAATGTCCGCGCGGTGGGCGGACAAGGCCTCGCGGACCGACTGCGGGCCTTCGGCGAGGAATTGCCGGCGCTTTAAACGCACCGAGCGCCCGCCAAGCTTGGCCACGTCCTTGACCCGATCGGCTCGGGGGTTGGACATGATCGTAGCTTGCGGGCGCCCGGTAATGCTCATACAGCGACTATAACGTCGCCATCTGGCGGTTAATGCATCCGGTGCTTACTCGGCAACCTTCTGGCGGGCTTCGCCGCCGGCGGGCTCGAAACCGGCAGCCTTGGCGGCCTCGACGGACTCGAACCAGTACACCGGGGTGGTGTTCTCGTACCAGGTGGAACCCGGAACGTGGTACTTCTTGGACTGGTTGCCCTTGATGCTGTAACCGGCGGGCGCGTCCTCGCCGTCAACAGCCTTCACGGCGCCGGCAACTTCGCCGGCTTCAGCGGCGGGAGCGGCCTTGGCGGCAGGAGCAGCCTTGGCAGCCGGAGCGGCCTTGGCCTTGGCAGCCGGCTTGGCAGCAGCGGCCGGACGCTCGGCGGGAGCGGACGTGTCGGCAGGCAGTGCGTCCTTGGCAACCTTCACCAGTGCTGCGAAGGCGTTGGCGTCGGAGACGGCCAGCTCGGCCAGCATGCGGCGGTCGACCTGCACCTCGGCGGCCTTCAGGCCCTGGATGAGGCGGTTGTAGGTCAGGCCGTTGGCGCGGGACGCAGCGTTGATGCGCTGGATCCACAGGCGGCGGAAGTCGCCCTTACGCTTGCGGCGGTCGCCGTAGCTGTACACGAACGAGTGCAGCAGCTGTTCCTTGGCCTTGCGGTACAGGCGGGACCGCTGTCCGCGGTATCCGGCAGCCCGGTCCAGGATAACCCGGCGCTTCTTGTGGGCGTTGACCGCCCGCTTCACACGTGCCACGTGCGTACTCCTTTTGATGATTGGTGCCCGGTGGTTCGACCGCAACGATCAGCGGTCGGGGCAAAACTTGCTGGGATGGTACCGACGGCTGACGCCGTACGGACCCGGGGGAGAAAGTTAGATGCCGAGCATCTTCTTGATGTTGCGCACGTCTGCCGGAGCAACGATCTTGTCACCTGCGAGGCGGCGGGTCAGCGTGGAAGGCTTGTGCTCCAGGTAGTGGCGACGGTTGGCCTGCTGGCGCTTGAGCTTGCCGCTGCCGGTGAGCTTGAAGCGCTTCTTGGCGCCGCTGTGGGTCTTCTGCTTCGGCATGGCTGCCGTTCTCCTTACGTCTTCCTCAGGTCGTTGCGGACCTTCGGCTCGTGCGGTGCCGCTATGGGCACCGGCGGTTTACTTGTCTACCGACACCGGACACAAGGGTGTGCCCGGCAAAATGCCGGATGCTCTCTGGACGGTCTTAGCTCTTGGAGCCGGACCGGCCAGCAGGTTTGGGTGCTGCAGGCCGCGCCGCCGGCTTGGGCCGGGCTGCGGGCTTGGGTGCCGCGGGCTTGGCCTCGGCAGGGGCTGCAGGCGTCGCCGGAACGGCAGGCTTGGCCTCCGCTGCAGGCTTCGCCGGAACGGCAGGCTTGGCCTCCGCTGCAGGCTTCGCCGGAACGGCAGGCTTGGCCTCCGCTGCAGGCTTCGCCGGAACGGCAGGCTTGGCCTCCGCTGCAGGCTTCGCCTTCGGTGCGGCCGCCGGCTTCGCCTTGGGCTGTTCCTCCGTCTTGGCCTCTGCTTCAACCTCGGCAGGCTTCTCGGACTCAACCACTGCTGGCGCTTCCGGCTCTGCAACTGCCGGCGCGGCCAGTTCTGCGGGTGCTTCAGCGGTCTCCTCCGGCTGGCTTGCCATGGCGGCAAGGCCTTCCGGTAGCAGGTCGCCCAGGCTCTGGGTCAACGGCGCCTGATCGTCGCTGGTGTCCACCCGCTGCTTGCCGGCCTCGTTGGCTGCCTTGGCGTCCGCCTTCTGCGCGGCCCGCCGGGCCTCTGCCTTGGCTTCGGCCTTGTTCTTGGTCGGGCCGATCACCATGACCATGTTGCGGCCGTCAATCCGCGGAGTCGATTCGATCATGCCGACCTCTGCGACGTCCTCGGCAAACTTCTGCAGCAGGCGGATGCCCATTTCCGGACGCTGCTGTTCGCGGCCGCGGAACTGGATCATGGCCTTGACCTTGTCACCGGCTCCGAGGAACCGCAGCGCGTGACCGCGTTTGGTCTCGTAGTCGTGCTTGTCGATCTTCAGCCGGAACCGGATTTCCTTGAGCACGGTGTTCGTCTGGTTCTTGCGCGCCTCGCGTGCCTTGACCGCAGCCTCATACTTGTACTTGCCAAAATCCATCAGCTTGCACACCGGAGGCTTTGCCTGCGGCGCGACCTCAACCAGGTCAAGATCCGATTCCGTGGCCAGGCGCAGAGCATCCTCAATACGAACAATGCCCACCTGTTCACCGTTCGGCCCGACTAAACGCACCTCGGGAACGCGGATACGATCGTTGATTCTTGGCTCGCTAATGGGTGGCTCCTGTCACTGATATTCGTCTGCCGCCGGCAATGAAAGAAGGCCTCCCATTGCAAGCGCAATCGAAGGCCTCGAAGTGGCGGCAGGCGGAACTGTGGAGTTCCGGACTGGGCGTGGGCAACGTTGTTCAACGTTGCCGGCCGTAGCCTGCCGACCGAAACCCGGCAGCTCTGGCTAGCCATACCGACGGGTGGGAGAGGTCTCCGCTTGCAGATCGGACCCTTTTGCCTACGTGCTTTCAGGCACATAAGTAACCGGATCCAATTGGTCTGTGAAAAGCTTACCAGTATGAGCAGCTCAGATAACAATCCGCAGACCGACGACCATCGCCACAGCTTCGCGCCGGACGCCGGTTCTGCCTCCCCCCAGGAACAGGAAGTCTTGGGACAGATGCGCGATATCGCCGAAGTGCCCGCCGTCGAAGTCATCACCACCGCGGCAGTCCACCTGATGAGCGCCGCCGCCGTGAAATGCGGTTTGGCCGCCGGCGAGGATGCGGAAGAGCTCAAAGACCTGGATGAAGCCCGCAAGCTGATCACCGCGCTGGCCGGCTTCGTGACCGCTGCTGCGCCGGAAATCGGCAGCCAGCACGCAGGCCCGTTGCGCGATGGCCTCCGCTCCCTGCAGCTCGCCTTCCGCGAGGCCTCTGTCATCCAGGACGAGCCGGGCAAGGGCCCGGGAGAGAAGTTCACCGGTCCGGTCAACTAGCCTGGCAAGAACTCCAGAACTGCACAGAACGACGCCGGTGCCCCGCACCGGCGTCGTTCTTATCTTTAATGCTCCTGGTGCAGGCGGACCCGTGCGAAGCTCAGCGGGTGAACTTGAGCTCCAGCGAATCCACACGCTCGGCAAATTCCTGCCGTGCCTGCAGCCGGTCTTGGATCCGCCCTGCCAGGCCGGCCAACTCCTCGCGCCCCAGGCCGTCACGCACCTGCAGCACTAAGCGCAGCTCCGGACCGTGGCCTCCGCCCGCCACTACCGAGCCATCGGCCGCACGCACCGCGATGCCGGTCCCGGGCTCGACGGATGCGGCCATGACGGCTTCTTCGGCGCTGGTCGCTTCGGCCACCCAGTCCAGCAGCCCCGGATCGCGGTAGGAGGGCACCCATTCGTGCTGCTTGGCCAACGCCCACACGGCCGGCCGCCGGACCACGAAGGTCAACGCGGCGCCCGGGTCCATGACCATCAGTTCTGCGTCTTCCGACACTGCCGCCAACGCCGCCCGCGGAGCGTAGACGGCCACCGGCCGGGCTTCGGGATGCCAGGCTTCGAGAGCGGCGGTATTGCTGAACGCGGGCAGCGCACGGCGCCCGTCCGGGGCTTGCAGGGTCACCAGAGCCATGTCCGCCTGTTTATCCGACGTCAGGCCGCCGCTGCCCTCCGCCTCTTCTCCGAGCGTGGCCACGATGGGGACGAAAACGCGGGCGTTGGCCAGGGCGGCCACCACTTCCGCTTCCCCGCCGGTGCCGGCGGCCAGCCACTGAAGCGCCGCTTCATAGGCCGGGTCGGTGCGGCCGTCGTCGTGATCGAACTGGTGCAGCGGATTTCCTTCGCCGCTCAGGTCCCGCCCGGCCCAGGTTTGGCCCGCCGAATCCCCCGCACCGCCCGCTCCCGCGAGTGCTGCGGCGATGTGGGCTGGCAGCTCCTTCTTAGCCACGCTGGTACCTCAGCGCCGTCCGGCGACGTCGAGGGCTTCGGGCAGGGTGAACTTGCCCGCGTAGAGGGCCTTGCCGACAATGGCTCCTTCGACTCCGGTCGGGACCAGCTCACGCAGCGCCCGTAGGTCAGCCAGGCTGGAAATACCGCCGGAGGCCACCACCGGCTTGTCGGTCCGCTCACACATCTGCCGCAGCAGGTCGATATTCGGTCCGCGCAGTGTGCCGTCTTTGGTCACGTCGGTCACCACATAGCGGGCGCAACCGGCATCTTCGAGCCGCGACAGGACGTCCCAGATGTCACCGCCATCCTTCGTCCAGCCGCGGGCCGCAAGCGTGGTGCCGCGGACGTCGAGACCGACGGCGATGGCGTCGCCGTGCCGTTCAATGGCGCGCGCTGTCCATTCCGGGTTTTCCAGAGCGGCGGTGCCCAGGTTGACGCGGGTGGCACCAAATTCCAGCGCCCGTTCCAAGGACTCGTCATCGCGGATGCCGCCGGACAGCTCCACCTTGATCTTCAGCTCGTCGGCGACGCGGCGCAGCACTTCTGTGTTGTTGCCTCGGCCGAAAGCCGCGTCGAGATCCACGAGGTGCACCCATTCCGCCCCGTCGTTCTGCCACGCCATGGCAGCTTCCAGCGGGTCGCCGTAGCCTGTCTCGCTGCCGGCTTCGCCCTGGACGAGCCGGACTGCCTGGCCGTCTGCTACGTCGACTGCCGGCAGGAGTTCGAGGATGGGCGTTTGGTTCGTCATAGTGATTCCGCTTTCTGCGCCGTCAGCTGCGCGGGCTGTGGGTGGTTACTCGGTCGGACCGAGGGTGAGCAGGTAGGCAGCCAGCAGGGCCATCCCCGCCAAAATCCAGAAGACGATGGCCGACCACTTGGGCAGCCGCTGTTGCCGGAACGAGATGGCACCGCCGGCCAGCAGCCCGGCCAGGGCCATGAGGAGGAGGCTACCCACGGCTATCGCAGCGTCTTCAGCCAGTTGCGGAGCAACTCCGCGCCGGCGTCGCCGGACTTCTCCGGATGGAATTGCGTAGCACTCAGTGGACCGTTTTCAACGGCCGCGATAAACGGGGCCCCATGCGTGGACCAGGTCACCCGCGGCGGCGCCATCGCCGGCTGGGTGACATCAAAGTTCCAGTGCTGCACACCGTAGGAGTGCACAAAGTAGAACCGCTCGTCTTCGATGCCGGCGAACAACCGACTGCCCTCCGCGGCGTCAACGGTGTTCCACCCCATGTGCGGCACCACCTCCGCCGGCAGCGCTTCCACGACTCCGGGCCATTCCCCGATCCCCTGCGTGCGGACGCCGTGTTCCACTCCCTCTTCGAACATGACCTGCAGGCCCACGCAAATGCCCAGCACCGGCCGGCCGCCGGCCACCCGGCGTCCGATCCAGCGAAGGGCATCAACAGACTTCAGTCCTTCCATGACCGTGGCGAAGGCACCGACGCCGGGGACCAACAACCCGTCGGCGTTAAGCACATCCTCGGAAGCATGACTGAGCGTGACGTCCGCACCGACGTGTTCCAGCGCCCGGACCGCCGAGCGCACATTCCCGGATCCGTAGTCCAGTACGGTGACTTTGGGCCCAGCCGTCACAGGGCACCCTTCGTTGAGGGAATGCCCTCGACCCGGGGATCGGACTCAACCGCGGCGCGCAATGCCCGGGCGAACGCCTTAAACTGGGCCTCGACGATATGGTGCGGGTCGCGGCCGCCCAGCACGCGCATGTGCAGGCAGATCTGGGCGTGCAGCGTGATGGCTTCGAAAACGTGGCGCGTCAAAGACCCGGTGAAGTGCCCGCCGATCAGGTGGTATTCCTGGCCGGCCGGTTCTCCTGAGTGCACCAGGTAGGGACGGCCGGAGACGTCGACGACGGCGTGGGCCAGCGCCTCATCCAGCGGTACCGTTGCTTCGCCGAACCGGCGGATCCCGGCCTTGTTACCCAGGGCCTGCTTCAAGCACTCGCCGATCGTGATGGCGACATCTTCCACGGTGTGGTGGGCGTCGATATGGGTGTCGCCGGTGGCCTTCACGGTCAGATCGACCAGCGAATGCTTCGACAGTGCGGTGAGCATATGGTCGTAGAACGGCACGGTGGTGCTGATCTCGGATCGGCCGGTGCCGTCGAGATCCAGTTCAACCAGCACGGACGACTCGCTGGTGATGCGTTCGAGGCGTGCGGTACGTCCGGTGGTGGTATCCACGGTCATGGGAGTCCTTTGACGAAAATGGTTGACCGGCCAGGCCGGTGCGCTCTTATTACAGTTTAGGAGACTCGGCTCGGCATCAGAGCCTTGATGCCGTCGAGGAAGGCTGTGGTCTCGGCCTCAGTGCCCGCCGTCACCCGCAGGTGTCCAGGAATCCCGACGTCGCGGATCAGCACGCCGGCTTCCAGAAGCCCCTGCCACACCGCGTGCGGGTCGTCCAGACCGCCGAAGAACACAAAGTTGGAGTCCGACGGTGCAGGCTTCAACCCCAGCTCGGCAAGTCCGTCGACAATGCGGTCCCGTTGGGTCTTGATGTCCTCGACATTGGCGAGCAGGGCGTCAGCATGTTCCAGTGCGGCCAGCGCCGTCGCCTGGGTGATCGCGGACAGGTGGTAGGGCAGGCGGACCAGGCGCAGGGCATCGGCAATCTGCGGTGCGGCGGCAAGGTACCCCACTCGGGCACCGGCAAGGGCGAAAGCCTTGCTCATGGTGCGCGAGACGATCAGCCGCTCCCGGCCGGGCAGCAGCGTCAGCGCGCTCGGCGTACCGGCGTGGGCGAATTCGGCGTAGGCCTCATCCACGATCACGATGGCGTTGGACGCCTCCCCCGCTTCGTAGGCGGCCTCGACAACGTCGAGCCCCAGTGCGGTGCCCGTCGGGTTGTTCGGGGAACACAGGACGACGACGTTGGCAGCGGCTTCTGCGACAGCAGCGGCAACCGCTTCCGGAGAGATCGTAAAGTCCGCTCCCCGCGGAACCGCAACATACTCGGTGTCCGTCCCGCTGGCCAACAGCGGGTACATGGAATACGTCGGGGGGAAGCTCAGCAGGGTCCGGCCCGGCCCGCCGAAGGCCTGAAGGATTTGCTGCAGCACTTCATTTGAACCGTTGGCGGCCCAGATGTTCTCTGCCGTGAGCCCGTGTTCCAGATAGCGGGACAGTGCCGTCCGAAGCTCGGTAAACTCGCGGTCCGGATACCGGTTCAAACCGGCCGCCGCCGCGCTGACGGCCGAGACGATGGCTTGATGCACCGTCTCCGGCAATCCGTGGGTGTTTTCGTTGACATTCAGGAGGATGGGCACGTCCAACTGGGGGGCGCCATATGGTTCCAGGCCCCGGAGATTCCCCCGCAACGGCAGACGGTTCAGGCGTTCTAACTGCTCACTCACCGATCCAGCTTAAGCTTCGGCCCGCCCGGGGCAGGAATCGGGCGGGCCGAAGCGGCTCATATTACGGTTCCCTCAATGCGATGACGGCACGAGCAGCTGCTGGCCGGAATGGACGATGTCCCCATCCAGGCCGTTCAATTGCGCGATCTCGAAGATGACATCATGCGGGTTGCGGTCAGGGGCCGACAGCACTGCCACATCCCACAGCGTCTGGCCGCTGCCGACCGTGACAGTAACAGCTGGCCCCGGCCCCAGCCCCCCGGCAGCGGCCATCGCCGGTGCGGTGAAGAAGCCGACCAAGGTGAGCGCGACGGCCGCGGCAAGCATGAGCGGCAGGCCAATCAGCAGCAAACGGCCCCGGCGGGTGAGCCGGAGGGCGGAGTTGGCGCGGAGGTCTGCGGACTGCGGTGCGAGCTGGGCGGACATGGTGCCACCTTTCCGATTTTCGATCTATTTCGACTGGTTTCGATCATCGAACCACTGCATTCGAACGTATCTTCGAATGCATCTTCTACAGTTTTAGCACTGGTGATCGACTATTGTCGAGACTCAGTCGAACAAATGTTTGAAATTCCTCACCGCCTGGCCTAGCGTTGATGGCATGAGCGGCTGTGAATTGCAGTGCATCAGCCGCCACTGACAAAACAGTCGAGACAGCAATCCGAGTGCCGGTTCCGCATCAGCCAGACCCGGCACCTGGACCATCATGGGAAGACCGGGCCGGATATGTCCGAAGAGACCACCACCACCGCCGGAGCGCGGCGACGAGGCCGCCCTGTCAAGGTCGGCCGCAGCCTGACGCCGCGGCAGAAGAAGATCTTGGAAACGATCCAGCGCTCCGTCATTGCCCACGGGTATCCGCCGTCGATGCGCGAGATCGGTGACATTGTCGGCTTGGCCAGCTTGTCCAGCGTCACGCATCAGCTGTCTCAACTGGAGAAGATGGGCTACATCCGGCGGGACCCGAAGCGTCCCCGGGCAATGGAGATCCTCACGCCACTGACGCTTGAGCATGGCGGCGTGGAAATAGTAGGCGTGGACGAGCCGCAGCAGCTGCGCAGCTCCAGCGGCGTCGCGGTGTCCGAACTCACCACTTCATCCGATACGGCAATGGTGCCGTTGGTGGGGCGCATCGCCGCCGGCGGACCGATCCTGGCAGACCAGGCGGTCGAGGACGTCATGCCGCTTCCCCGGCAGCTGGTGGGGCACGGCGAATTGTTCATGCTGAAGGTGTCCGGCGATTCGATGATCGATGCTGCCATCTGCGACGGCGACTGGGTGGTGGTTCGGCAGCAGCACACCGCCGAGAACGGCGATATTGTTGCGGCACTGCTCGACGACGAGGCAACGGTGAAAACCTTCCGGCAGCGCGATGGGCACACCTGGCTGCTGCCGCAGAACACGCGCTATGAACCGATTCTGGGCGACCACGCAACCATCATGGGCAAAGTTGTCTCCGTGATGCGCGCGCTCTGACCCCTCCGTCACCGAACCTTCGGCCTGATGTGGCCTGAACCGGCGGGACCCGGTCCTTGCCCCAGCCGGTTCAGGCTGCAGCAGCCGCCAGCCGCTCCAGAATCTGACGGGCGATGGCGCCGTCTTTCGTACTCCAAAACGGCGGCAGGGCACTGCGGAGGAAATTTCCATAGCGGGCGGTGGCCAGACGGGAATCCAACACGGCCACCACCCCCTTGTCATTGGAAGCACGAATCAAGCGGCCGGCGCCCTGGGCCAACCGCACCGCTGCGTGGGTGGCCGAGACCGTCATGAAACCATTGCCTCCGGCCTGGGCTACCGACCGGGTACGGGCGGTGGTCAACGGGTCGTCCGGCCGCGGGAACGGAATGCGGTCGATGACCACCAACCGGCAGGCCTCGCCCGGGACATCGACCCCCTGCCACAGCGTCATCGTGCCGAACAGGCAGGTATCCGGTTCATCGGCGAATTGGCGAACCAGCGCCCCGATTGATGATTCGCCCTGGCACAGGATGGTCAGGTCGGTGCGCTTGCGCATTTCGGCGGCAGCTTCCTCTGCCGCGCGACGCGAGGAGAACAATCCGAGGGCACCGCCGCGTGAGGCCCTCAGCAGCTCCTCGAGTTCGTCGAGCTGCTCGCTGCTGGTGCCGCGGCCCGGCTTGGGCAGGTGCGATGCCACGTACAGCACGCCTTGGCGAGGGTAATCGAAGGGACTGCCCACATCGGCGCTTGAGTACGCCGGAGCGCCGGCCCCCAACAATCCAAGCGAACCGGCAACGGCGTCAAAAGTTCCCCCCACCGACAACGTGGCGGAGGTCAGCACCACCGTATGTTCGTCGAACAGCCCCTCGCGCAGCCTGGAGGCAACAGACAACGGCGCGATGTTGAGCGTTGGCGGTTGGTCGTCACTGGCGATGTAGTCGCCGGTCTCGCCGTACGTGCTCGGGCGGGTCGCCCAAATGACCTCGCGAGAATCCGCCGCCGACAGTAGCCGTTCGGCCATCTCCAGCACCGCAGAAAGGCGGGAGCGGGCCATCTGCCTCCCGCCGTCAGCTGCCCCGGATCCCTCGGGCTTGGAATCTGATAGCGCTGCACGGGCCGCCTCCCGCAGCTGCACGAGTACCAACTCCTGCTCCTCGCGCAGGCCGGAGGCCAACAATCCGCTCGGCAGCGGCTCCAGCACATCCTCCAGGGCGCCGGCAGCCGAGTTGAGAGGCTCCACGCTGATCCCGGTGTGCTTGCGCGCGGTCGAAGCCGCGGTGCGGACCATGGCAGCCGACAGCTGCCCCGCAACAGCGCTGGTCACGCGGTCCTGCAATTCGTGGGCTTCGTCAATCACCACCACGTCGTAGTCCGGAAGCACTGCCACGCCCTCAAAGGCGTTGATGGCGAGCATGGCGTGGTTGGTGATCACGATGTCCGCCTCTGCCGCATGCCCGCGCGCCAGTTCACTGAAGCATTCGGCGGCGAGGGGACACTTTTGCGCGCCGAGGCATTCCATCGATCCCACGGAGACCTGGCGCCACGCGCGGTCGCTGACGCCGGGCACCAGTTCATCGCGATCGCCGGTCTCGGTCTCCTGCGCCCATTCGCGCAGGCGCACCACCTCCTTGCCCAGCGACCCCGCGGCCCCGGTGGACGTCCCTCCGCCAGCAGGAGCCGGATGCGGGACGGCGTCCTCGCCGAGGCTGAAGAGCGCGGCAGGGGCGTCTTCGTCCGGAAAGCCGCCGGCCAGCTTATGCAGGCAGACGTAGTTGTTCCGCCCTTTGAGCAGCGCCACATCCAGCGGCCGGGGAAGCTCATCGGCGACGGCTTCCATCAGCCGCGGCAAGTCCCGCTTGACGATTTGCGATTGCAGGGCCAGCGTCGCGGTCGAGACGATGGCCGGCTTCTCACCCTCCAAGGCCTGCACCATCAGCGGGATCAGATAGGCCAACGACTTGCCGGTGCCGGTGCCCGCCTGGACCAGCAGGTGCTGGCGGCGGTCGAAAGCCTCGGCTACTTTGGCAGCCATCTCGTGCTGGCCGGCGCGGTGTTGGCCGCCCATGCCCTGGACCGCGACATCGAGCAGTCGCAACGACTCGCCGGCCGGTACCCGGGTGTCAGTCATGCCGCAGGAATCGTTCCAGCTCCGCTGCCAAGCCCTCACGAACCAGCACATCGAGCCGTGTGCCGTCTTCCCCGTGCTCCATGGCGAGGATTTCGGCGTCCTCGCTGTGCAAGCGGCTGATGACTTCGCCGTGGTCGTAGGGCACCAGCAGCCGCAGCTTCACGCTGGGCCGCGGGATGGTTTCGCTGATCAGTCGAAGCAGCGTGTCCATTCCCTGGCCGGTGCGTGCCGACCCCACAACGTGGTTCGGTTCGCGCTGGCGCAGGCGTTCGACCACAAAGGGATCGGCAGCATCTGCCTTGTTCAGCACCACGATTTCAGGAATGTGCCGGGCATCCACCTCGGTGAGTACTTCGCGCACAGCGGCGATCTGGCCCTCCGGGTCGGGGTGTGAGACGTCCACCACGTGCAGGATCACATCGGCGTCGGCAACTTCCTCCAACGTTGAGCGAAAGGCTTCCACCAGTTGCGTAGGCAGCGAGCGGACGAAACCGACAGTGTCGGCGAGCGTGTAGCCAATGCCGTCGGGTGTTTCCGCGCGGCGCACGGTGGGGTCCAAGGTGGCAAAAAGCGCATTCTCGACCAGAACGCCGGCATCGGTCAGGCGGTTGAGCAGCGACGATTTTCCGGCGTTGGTGTAACCGGCGATGGCCACCGACGGAACGGCATTGCGGCGGCGGTTGGCACGTTTGGTATCCCGTGCCGGCTTCATGGCGGCGATTTCGCGGCGCAGCTTCGCCATCCGGGTCCGAATACGTCGGCGGTCCAGTTCGATCTTCGTCTCACCGGGTCCGCGCGAACCGATGCCGCCGCCGGCAGCTCCGACGCGGCCGCCGGCCTGGCGGGACATCGACTCGCCCCAACCGCGCAGGCGCGGCAGCAGATACTCCAACTGGGCCAGCTCGACCTGGGCCTTGCCTTCGCGGCTTTTGGCGTGCTGAGCGAAGATGTCCAGGATCAGCGCCGTGCGGTCAATGACCTTGACCTTCACGATGTCTTCCAGTCCGCGGCGCTGCGAAGGCGAGAGTTCGCCGTCGACAATGACCGTGTCAGCGCCGGTGGACATCACGATGTCCCGCAGTTCCTGCGCCTTTCCGGAACCGAGGAAGGTGCCCGGGTCCGGCTTCATCCGGCGCTGCACGATGCCGTCCAGCACCTCGGAGCCGGCGGTCTCCGCCAGCGCCGCCAGTTCCCGCAAGGAATTGTCCGCGTCGTCGGCCGTTCCTTCGGTCCAGAGACCGGCCAGGACCACGCGTTCCAAGCGCAGTTGCCGGTACTCGACCTCGGTGACGTCCTCCAGCTCGGTGGAGAGGCCCGCTACGCGGCGGAGGGCACGGCGTTCGGCCAAGTCCTGCTGGTCACCGTCGAATTCGGAATGCTCGGAGTCAAGTTCGGACAGGGCCTGCGCTCGGCCGCCGACTCCCGGCTTGCTTCGGGCCGCAGTGTCGCGGGCCAAGATACGGTCAATGACTGCCTGGATCTCATCCGGCGTCATTTCCGGTTCCGGCGACGGCTGGGGGCTGTTGGTGGTCATGCTCTCCTTCGAAATGTCCGTGGTCTTATCGTAGTCCTCCGGGATGCGTGCAGCAGAGCCCGAAGATGCGGTTTGTGGATGATCGGCCAAAAGTCCTCCTGGGAAGGGCCCCGTCGGTGCGGGGCAGAAAATGCGTGGCAGCTGGCGCCTGCTGGTGCGGCCGGCATCACCCGGCACCGGGGACCTGAAACAACCGGTACCAGCGGCTGCGGAGGTGGAGCGTTCCACAAGAGTTTCGGGAACGGTGATTGCCCGGCGGCCGGGGAGAATGGATTCTCGACCAACGGCACGCGCTGTGCCGCATGGAACGGGACAGCATGGTGGCGGCGCAATCATTACTTCTTCATGCGGTAAACGCTATCAGAGCCGACGCAGCTTAGGTGCGCCTTGATACCGATTCCGCTGAACGCGCACTAATCTGGCCGATTATGGGAACAGAGCACTACTTCAGCCCGCAACCAGGCAAACCCGAGGTTCGCCGCACCCTGGAGGTCGAACTGGACGGCCGCCCGCGGCAGCTGCAGACGGCCGGCGGAATCTTCAGTCCGGACGGCGTCGACAAGGGCACAGCGGTGCTACTGGCCGAGGTTCCGCCGCCGGCTCCGGCCGGCAACCTGCTGGACATCGGCTGCGGGTGGGGCCCGATTGCCCTGACCATGGGCCTGAAATCCCCCGGAGCCACGGTGTGGGCCGTCGACGTCAACGAGCGCAGCATCGCCCTGACCAACGACAACGCCGCGTCGTTGGGTCTGGACAATGTCCGTGCCTGCCTGCCGGAGGACGTCGATCCGTCGCTGCAGTTCGAAACCATCTGGTCCAACCCGCCGATCCGGATCGGCAAGAGCGAACTCCACGAACTGTTGTTGCTCTGGCTGCCCAGGCTCGCGCCGGGAGGCACTGCTTGGCTGGTGGTCCAGAAGAATCTGGGCTCGGACTCGCTGCAGCGCTGGCTTTCGGGCGAACTGCCGCCGGACTACTCCATCAGCCGTGAAAGCACGGCCAAGGCCTTCCGCGTGCTCTGCGTCCGGCGCGCCGGCTGAGCCGCTTCCGTCAGGCCACGATGCCGCGGAACACCAGCACGGCGGGGCCGCTCAGCTCCACATGTTCGCGCCCGTCCGCCGCCGGGAGAAACCGCACGCGGACTGTCCCACCGGGGACTCCGACCTGCCAGTCGTCGGGAGCCCCGTCACCGGCCCAGTAGCGGATGGCAGCTGCGGCGGCGCAGGCACCTGTTCCGCAGGACTGGGTCTCCCCCACGCCGCGCTCGTGCACGCGCATGCTGATATGCCCTGCTCCGTCGGCGACGAGGGGCTCTGCCGGCACCACAAATTCCACGTTGGTTCCGTTCGCGGGCACCGGATCCACCGCGGGTGCTGCGAACAATTCGGTGGCAGCAAGTTCTTCAAGTCCGGCGAGAGCCACGACGGTATGCGGATTGCCCATGCTCACGGACAAGGCAGGCCGCGGCACCTCCAGGCCGCCGGCGCTGACGGTGGAGTCCATGGCCCGGGCCGCAGCCTCGACGGGGAAGATGAATTCCCACGGCCCCATGTCCACGGCGTAGCCATTGGCTGACCGGCGGATGATCTTGACCCCCGCCCTGGTCCCTATCGTCAGAGACTCCCCTGCCGCCAGCTCGGCCAGTCCCTCGGCCAGCAGGAAGTGCACGAAGACGCGGACGCCGTTGCCGCACATCTCGGATACCGACCCATCGGCATTGCGGTAGTCCATGAACCACTCGGCCTCCGGCGTTGCCGCCAGCAGCTCCCGGCCCTCCGGCAGGTGCTCCGAACGGACGGCACGGATCAGCCCATCGGCGCCGACGCCCAGATGGCGGTGGCACAGCGCGGCGACCGTCTGGGGTTCGATGTCCTTGAGTCCGTCCGGATCGGCAATCAGCACGAAGTCGTTGCCGGTTCCGTGCCCTTTGGCGTAGGACAGCCCGGACAGGGCTGACAAATGGTCAGGAAGGGGATTGTTCACGCTTCAAGCTTAGCGAGGTGCCCGGCGGCCTTGTCCGCCAGCAGTGGATCCTGCCAGTCGAGCCAATGGATCCGGGGATCAGCCCGGAACCAGGTCAGCTGGCGCCGCGCAAATTTGCGGGTGGCGGCGACGGTGTCCTCGACGGCCGTGTCCTGGCTCCATTCGCCGTCGAGCACCCTCAGGAACTGGGCGTAACCGAGCGCGCGCGAGGCGGTCCGCCCCTGGCGCAGGCCCCGCCGGTCCAGCGCGGCGACTTCGTCCAGCAAGCCGCGCTCCACCATCGCACGAACGCGACCGGCAAGGCGGTGCTTGAGCTGTTCGCGGTCCACCTGGAGGCCGATCTGCGCCGTGGGACGGACGTAGTGCCGCTCCGGCATGAAGGAGCTGAAGGGACGCCCGGTCAGCTGCCATACCTCCAGCGCGCGGACTATGCGTCGGGCATCGGCCAGCCGGCCGGCGGAGACTGGATCAACGTCGCGGAGCCGTTCCCGCATCGCTTCCAGGCCGCGGCTCGCCAGCTCTTCCTCGAGGGCTCGGCGCAGGGCCGGGTCGGTGCCGGGAAACTCGATCGCGTCGAGGGCCGCCCGGACATACAGTCCGGATCCGCCGGTAAGGATGGCCCGGCGGCCCCGGCTGTGAATGGCATCGATCGCGTCGCGGGCCTGCTGCTGGTACGCCGAGACGCTCGCTTCGTCCGTGATGTCGAGGATGTCCAGCAAGTGGTGGGCGACCCCTTGCCGTTCCGCGACCGTCATCTTGGCCGTGCCGATGTCCATTCCGCGGTAGAACTGCATGGAGTCGGCATTGATCACTTCTCCGTCCAGCCGCTGCGCCAGCTCGACGGCGAGATCAGACTTTCCGGACCCGGTGGGACCGACGACGGCGATGACCGCCGGGCTGTCCTGCTGGCTCTGTTGGTCGGCCGGCATCGCGCTCAGGCGGGCCGGACCGGCAGCGCCGGCATGCCCAGTGACACCTGGGCCGGTTTGCTGCCCGGGGTCGCGGGTACCCCGCAGGAGTCAGCCTGGGAGCGGTCCCACGCGTCCCCGGCGCGCGAGCGGCGCAGTTGGTAGTTCGACGCGGAAGCCGGATCGGCGATCAGGTGGAAGGCAGCGGCTTCCGTCACCGTCACCGTCACCAGATCGCCCGGACGGGGTGCCGGCGCGCCGTCGGGCACGGAGAAGTGCACTAGCCGCTGGTCGCGGGCCCGGCCGGAGAGCCGGTGGGTCTCCCCTGCCTTGCGTCCCTGCTGCGCGGTCACCATGACCTCGACCATGCTGCCCAGCTGTTTGGCGTTTTCTTCCGCGGCAATCCGGTCCTGCAAGGCAGTGAGGCGCTCGTAGCGTTCCTGCACTACGGACTTGGACAACTGGTCCGGCAGCTCTGCGGCCGGGGTCCCCGGCCGCTTGGAATACTGGAACGTGAAGGCGCTCGCGAAGCGGGCCTGTTCCACCACCGCCAGCGTTGCCTGGAAGTCTTCCTCGGTCTCCCCGGGGAACCCGACGATGATGTCGGTGGAGATGGCCGCATGGGGAATCCGTTCCCGGACCTTGTCCAGGATGCCCAGGAACTTCTTGGACCGGTAGGACCGGCGCATGTCTTTCAGGACCTTGTCAGATCCGGACTGCAGCGGCATGTGCAGCTGCGGCATGGCATTGGGGGTTTCGGCCATGGCGTCGATAACGTCGTCGGTGAAGGCGGCCGGGTGCGGACTGGTGAAACGCACCCGTTCCAGGCCCTCGATGCTGCCGCAGGCGCGCAGCAGCTTGGCGAAGGCTCCCCGGTCACCGAACTCCACACCGTAGGAGTTCACATTCTGTCCCAGCAACGTGACTTCGATGGCACCGTCGTCGACCAGCGCTTGGACCTCCGCCAGAATCTCGCCCGGCCGGCGGTCGCGTTCCTTACCGCGCAGCGAAGGGACAATGCAGAACGTGCACGTGTTGTTGCAGCCGACGGAGATGGAGACCCAGCCGGAGTACACCGCATCGCGCTTGGTGGGCAGCGTCGAGGGGAACACATCGAGCGATTCCAGGATTTCCAGCTGCGCTTCGTTGTTGTGCCGGGCACGCTCCAGCAACGCCGGAAGCGAACCCACGTTGTGGGTGCCGAACACCACGTCCACCCACGGCGCCTTTTTGAGGATCGTCTCGCGGTCCTTCTGGGCCAAGCAGCCGCCGACGGCGATCTGCATCCCGGGATGGCGTTCCTTGACCGGGGCCAGTTGGCCCAGGTTGCCGTACAACTTGTTGTCGGCGTTCTCCCGTACCGCACACGTATTGAAGACCACGACGTCGGCTTGGCCGGCTTGGGCTTCGACCATCCCGGCGGCTTCGAGAAGCCCGGCAAGCCGCTCGGAATCGTGCACGTTCATCTGGCAGCCGAACGTGCGCACCTGATAGGTGCGGGCTTCCGGCTGCTTCTCGATGGCGGGGGCGGGGACAGTCAAACTCACGTTACAAGGGTACGGCCTGCGGCCGGACGAGCCACAATCTGCAGCCTGTCCGGGGTTAGTACCAATTGTTGGCCAGGTGGAAGTCCAAGGCCGAGCACGGGGAGCCGTAGCGGGACTCGATGTAACCCAGCCCCCAATCGACCTGAGTCTGGAAGTTCGTCTGCCAGTCGGCGCCGGCGGCGGCCATCTTGTCACCGGGCAAGGCCTGCGGAATGCCGTACGCGCCGCTGGATGGGTTCGTGGCGCCGAGGCTCCATTCCGATTCCTTGTGCCAGAGCGTTTCCAGGCAGCCCAATTCGCCGGCGCCCCAGCCAAAGGAAGCCAGCGCCCCTTCAGCGTAGGCCTTCGCAGCGGCCGGATCGTTCCGCGACGCTTGGGCCTTGGCGGCAGCTTTCTGCTTGGCAGCCTTTGCCTGAGCAGCTGCTTGGGCAGCACGCTTCTTTGCCGCCTCGGTCGCCGCACGTTTTTCCGCAGTCTTCCGGTCGGCGGCTTCCTTCGCTGCCGCCTTCGCGGCGGCGGCCTTCTGATCTGCTGCCGCTTGGCGTGCCTGGTCTTCCTGCGCGGCCTTCCTCGCGGCTGCGTCATCGACGGATGCCTCCGCGGCTTGTGCCTGGAGGGCGTCGGCCGCCACCGGGCTTGTTCCTTCGGCAGGCTCTGCCAATCCCACCAGTTCCATGACGGGAGCTGTGATCGAACCCACAGCTTCCGAGGCGCTGTGTCCCTTCCGGACGGCGCTGGCGGCCCCTGTTGCGCCGACGGCGGCAACGGAGCAAAGTGTCAGGCCTGCGGCGATCCTGAGGCGGCGTTGCCTGCGGCTGCGCCGGCGTTGCTGGGTTTTCTGACGACGTTCATTCTGCGATGCACTCACAGTCGCACTACGGTAACGAGCGAATCTGGGAAAAGTCTCAAAACGATAACAGCGTCGACGCGGGCCCAAGGCTCCAGGTGACGCTAGGCCGCGTCAGAATTCCGGGTTGCTGGCGGCCCCGAGTTCCTCAGCCGCGACCCGGTAGGCCAGCGAGGCAGAATAGCCCTTGCGGGCCAGCATGGAGACCAGCCGGCGCAGATGCTTGTCCCGTTCCGACCGGTCCTGCAGTTGCCAGTCGGGCCGGATCTTGCGGCGTACCAGGCTGCGGGCCGCTTCAAGCTCGTCGTCCGCCGAAAGCTGGTCCAGCGCTTGCTCGGCCAGTTCACCGGCGATCCCTTTGTCTGCGAGCTCCCGCTTGAGCGCGGCCCGAGCCAACGAACGGGACTGGGACCGGCTGCGCACCCACATTCTGGCGAACTCGGCGTCGTCAATGAGGTTGACCTCCTCGAACCGCTCGAGCACTGCCTCGGCGACGTCGCCCGGAACGCCGCGCTCAGCCAGCTTCGCGGCCAGCTGGGCGCGGCTCTTCGGGGACTGTGTCAGTGAGCGCAGGACAACGGAACGTGCGACGCCGTAAGGATCCGCGTCCGGCCCCAGTTCCGCCGGGCTGCCCGGCGTTGGGCCGGCGCCCTGTCCGTCCCTGAACGACATTTAGAATCCGTCGACGGCCTTGAGCTTCGGCTCGCCCTCATCTCCGCTGTCCGGGACCGCATCGATCCCGAGCTTCTGCCGGATCTTGCGTTCCAGCTCATCGGCCAGGTCCGGATTGTCGATCAGGAACTTGCGGGCGTTCTCCTTGCCTTGGCCGAGCTGGTCTCCGTCATAGGTAAACCAGGCGCCCGACTTTTTGACGAGTGAATGCTCCACGCCCATGTCGATCAGACCGCCCTCGCGGGAGATGCCATGGCCATAGAGGATGTCGAATTCTGCCTGCTTGAACGGCGGGGCCATCTTGTTCTTGACGATCTTGGCGCGCGTCCGGTTGCCCACCGGGTTGGCTCCGTCTTTCAGGGTTTCAATGCGGCGGACGTCGATGCGCACCGAGGCGTAGAACTTCAGCGCCTTACCGCCGGTGGTGGTCTCCGGGCTGCCGAAGAACACGCCGATCTTTTCGCGCAGCTGGTTGATGAATATAGCAGTGGTCTTCGACTGGCTAAGCCGCCCGGTGATCTTTCGCAGGGCCTGGCTCATCAAACGGGCCTGGAGACCAACATGGCTGTCGCCCATTTCGCCTTCGATTTCCGCGCGCGGCACCAGGGCTGCGACGGAGTCGATCACGATGATGTCCAGGGAGCCGGAGCCGATCAACATGTCCATGATTTCCAGTGCCTGCTCGCCGGTATCCGGCTGCGACACCAGCAGGGCGTCGGTGTCCACCCCAAGCTTCTTGGCATATTCCGGGTCCAGCGCGTGCTCGGCGTCGATGAAGGCAGCGATTCCGCCGTTGCGCTGGGCGCTGGCGACCGCGTGAAGCGCCACCGTGGTCTTACCCGAGGATTCCGGACCGTAAATCTCGACCACGCGGCCCCGCGGCAGGCCGCCGATGCCCAATGCGGCATCCAAGGCGATCGAACTGGTGGAGATCGTTTCGATGGGGGCGCGGGTGTCGTCGCCGAGACGCATCACCGACCCCTTGCCGAACTGCTTGTCGATCTGCGCCAGCGCAGCTTCCAGTGCCTTCTCGCGGTCAGCTGGTGCGGCCATTGTTCACCTCAGTCTGTTGCGGCCCTCGGGCCTTGTCTGTCTTGACTCTTCCGACCGTAACGTCCGGCTCGGACAAAATCGGGATCGGCAGCGGAGCGTGTGGATAATCCGGCCTCTCGGCGGTCTGTGTAGAAGCTTAGCCGGATCCGAACACACTTTCGAACATATCGGGGTTTTCTGCCGGGCGTGTCCGCTCAGCTTCGCGGCTCGCGGTCCTTGCCCCAGCGCCGCTCCTGCGGAACGTCTTGAATATCGCAGACGGCGAGCCACACCGATTTCGGCGGAATTCCTGCAGCCAACGCTTCGGCGGCGGTCCGGCCGCCGAGCTGTCCCAGCACCAAATCCGCGGCGAGGACATGCGAATAGGCAGAACCGAATTCATCGTCCATCAATCGCCAGAAGTCACTGATTCGCACGCGTACATCTTCTCATGTGTCCGGCTGACGCGACCGGCCGGCATCGAGATTCCTTCAACCCTGCAATCGGCCTGCGACGCGTCCGCGCGGGATCGCTGCGCCGACGCCGGCGCTCATTAGAATAAGGCCATGACAGACCATGCCACAGGCAGCGAAGATGCAGGGTTCGATACGGCCATCGAAGCACTTGAACGGCAGTTGAGCTTGCTCTGGCGCCGGGCCAGGGCGAACTCCCACCGGGTGGCGCGGACCGTGCACCCGGACATGGAACCGGCAGCCTACGGACTTCTGCTGATCCTCCAGCGGGAGCATTCGTTGCGGCTCACGGAACTCGCCGCGGCCATCGGCGTCGGCAAACCGTCGGTCAGCCGCCAGATTGCCATGCTCGAGCAGTTGGGTTTGGTGGGCAAGCAGGCGGATCCCTTGGACGGGCGGGCCCAGTCGATCACCCTGACGCCCGCAGGGTTGGAGAAACTGGCCGAGGCACAGGCCGCCCGCAAGATCGCCTTTCACGAGCGCCTTGGCGACTGGTCCGTCGAAGACCTGTCCACGCTGGGACAGCTGCTGGACCGGCTGAACGCCTCCTACGCCAACGAGCCGCCGGTCCACTAAAAAGGGCAGCGATCCGAACGGGCACCGCGGACACAAAGAACGGGCCGGTTCCGCCACAGCGGCGGAACCGGCCCGTTAGGGTCTTTGATCAGTACCGGGCGGAAGCCAAACCGCGGAGTTCCTCCGGCAGCTCGTCCGGAATGTCGCCGACAAACTCACGCGAGAGTTCCTGTGGGACGGTGTCGGGAATGACCACACCCTCGGCCTCTGCGACCCGGTCGCTCACTTCCCGCAGCATGTGCGACAGGGGAACGTCCAGGGCCGAGCAAATCGAGGACAGCAGTTCAGACGACGCTTCCTTCTGGCCGCGTTCGACTTCGCTCAGGTAGCCAAGGGAAACGCGGGCGCTGTGCGACACTTCACGCAGGGTTCGTCCCTGCCGCTGCCGGACATCACGGAGGACATCGCCAATTTCGTGTCGCAACACTACCATTTTGCGCTCCTTCTGCTCCCTGCGGGGTTCTTCGGCCAATCCCACATCACGCCAACGGACAACACCGTTTACGGACACGGGCTGCTTTACCATCTGTATCGCCTTGCTCCCTCTTAAGGTGGGCGGCCTCTGCCGCTGTTTCCAAGCCTAGGCCAACAACCTAACAGCTGCTGACACCTTTGATAACTACTGAATCAATATTTTTGTTCCCCGGACTTAAATCCACGATCCGGACAAAACCGCCGCCTCGTCGTCGACCGCCCGGCCCAGTTCCCTGATGGCGGCTTCGCAGGCCTGCTGCCGGATCCGGGCGCGGTCGCCGTCGAAGTGGAATTCTATGGCCCACGTTCCGTGCGGGGCGGCGATGCCGATCCACACCGTCCCCACGTCCCTGCCGCCGTGCGGTTCCGGTCCGGCCACCCCGGTGGTGGACACCGCAATGTCCGCCTGCAGGACGCGCCTGGCACCCTCGGCCATCTGGCAGGCCACGGCTTCGGTGACCGCGCCCTCGCGCGCCAACAGCTCCGTGTCGACGCCGAGCACGGCCGCCTTGATCTGGCTCTGGTAGGACACGACGCCGCCCTGAAGCGTGCCCGACGCCCCGGGGATGGTGGCCAATTCGGCCGCCACCATGCCGGCAGTCAACGATTCGGCCGTGGCCACCGTCAGTTTCCGGGCGAGGGCTGCGGCCACAACGGCCGCGGCCTGTGTGGTCTTCATCGCTGGCCCTCGGTCCCCGCGAGGGAAGCGCGGCGCAACTTCACAGCCTTCACAACATAGTCGACGCCGGTCACCACGGTGACGACGACGGCCAACATCATGACGGCGAAGGCCACCCACACGGCCCAGGGTCCCAGCCAGGATTCCAGCGGCAGCAGGTAGAGGAAGATGGCCAGCGTCTGGAGGACGGTCTTCAGTTTGCCGCCGCGCGAGGCCGGCATGACCCCGTAACGAATCACCACGAAACGCAGCAAGGTGATGCCCAACTCCCGGACCAGGATGACGATGGTGATCCACCACGGCAGGTCACCCAACACCGAGAGCAAGATCAAGGCCGAACCGATCAGGAGCTTATCGGCGATCGGATCGGCGATCTTGCCGAAGTTGGTGACCAGGCCCCGGCTGCGGGCCAGATCGCCATCGAGCTTGTCCGTGTAGATCGCGACGGCGAAAACCAACACCGCCAGCCAACGGAACACTCCCCCTTCGCCGCCGTCAGCCAGAAGGAACCAGATGAAAAACGGAACCAGCAGGATCCGCACCGTCGTGAGGACGTTGGCGATGTTGAGCAGGGGCACGGGCCGGGACACTGAATCAGTCACACGTTCAAGGCTACCCGCCTGCCGGATGGCTGCAGCCGCCGGCCGCCGCGAGCAGCCCCGCGGACGTCACCTCCCGGTCAGGTTCCAGGCGTCCTCGGACCCGGCATCGTCCTCGTCGCCGTCGTAATAGTCCACCGCCTGCGGCCGGGACTCGAGGTCCTCGGCAACCAAATCGCGCGGACCCTCGAACCCATGGTTGGCATTGGCATTGTCCGCCAGCGCCTCGGTCAGCGGGTCGGCGCTCCCGGACTCGCCGGGGCCGGCGGCCGCCGGTTCATCGCCCCGGATGGCCGCCAGCGTCGCCGCGAGATCGTCCGGCTTGACCAGCACGTCGCGTGCCTTGGAACCCTCGGACGGACCGACCACTCCCCTGGATTCGAGCAGGTCCATCAGGCGGCCGGCCTTGGCAAACCCGACGCGCAGTTTCCGCTGGAGCATCGAGGTCGAACCGAACTGCGTGGTGACCACCAGTTCGGTCGCCTGCAGCAGCACGTCCAGATCGTCGCCGATGTCGTCGTCGATCTGCTTCTTCGGCGCCTCCACTGCGACGTCGTCGCGGTAGACCGCCTGCAATTGCCCCTTGACGTGTTCTACCACCCGGTGGATTTCCGACTCGGAAACCCAGGCGCCCTGCACGCGCATCGGCTTGCTGGCGCCCATCGGCAGGAACAACGCGTCGCCCTGGCCAATCAGCTTCTCCGCGCCGGGCTGGTCCAGCACCACGCGGGAGTCGGTCACCGACGAGGTGGCGAAGGCCATCCGCGACGGGACGTTGGCCTTGATCAGGCCGGTCACCACATCCACCGAGGGCCGCTGGGTGGCCAGCACCAAGTGGATGCCGGCGGCACGGGCCAGCTGGGTGATGCGGACAATCGAGTCTTCGACGTCCCGCGGGGCCACCATCATCAGGTCCGCGAGCTCGTCCACGATCACCAGCAGATACGGATACGGCTTGACTACCCGTTTGGAGCCGGCCGGCGGGACCACCTTCCCGTTGCGCACGGCCTTGTTGAAATCATCGATGTGCTTGAAGCCGAAGTTGGCCAGGTCGTCGTAGCGCGTGTCCATCTCGCGGACCACCCACTGCAGCGCCTCGGCGGCCTTCTTCGGGTTAGTGATGATCGGTGTGATCAGGTGCGGAACGCCCTCGTACGCGGTCAGCTCCACCCGCTTGGGGTCCACCATGACCATCCGCACCTCGTCTGGCGTGGACCGCATCAGGATGGAGGTGATCATCGAGTTCACGAACGAGGACTTGCCCGCACCGGTGGCACCGGCGACGAGCAGGTGCGGCATCTTGGCCAAGTTGGCCAGCACGAAGCCGCCCTCCACGTCCTTGCCCACGCCCATGACCATGGGGTGTTCGGTCTTGCGGGCGTTGTTCGACCGCAGCACGTCGCCCAGGGATACCGTCTCGCGGTCAGTGTTCGGGATCTCGATGCCGATGGCAGACTTGCCGGGGATCGGAGAGAGGATGCGGACATCGGAGCTGGCCACGGCGTAGGAAATGTTCTTGGACAGCGCCGTGACGCGCTCCACCTTGGTCCCCGGCGACAGCTCGATTTCGTAGCGCGTCACCGTCGGCCCGCGGGAGAACCCGGTGACCTTCGCCTCGACCTTGAACTGGTCCAGCGTCTCGGTCAGGGCATTGACGACGGCGTCGTTCGCCTCCGAGCGCTCCTTCGACGGCGGTCCGGGCGGCAGGAAATCGGACGGCGGCAGCGTGTACGCGACGTCACCGGCCAACTGCAGCTGCTCGGTGCGCTGCGGGATCGGGGTGGTCGGCGGCTGCGGCTGCACCGGATTGGACGGCACGGTGGGCGCGGCGGGTGCCGGCGGGGCGGCGGGCAGCACCGGCAGCGCTTCGGTGGCCCCTTCGGGGACCAGTCCCTGGTCCCGCTTGATCTTTTCGACGGCCAGTTCGGCCTGCGTGGGCCGGCGCACTCCCGGCGGCACCGCCGGAGCCGCTTCCTCCGGTGCGGCTGATTCTTCGGGCTCTTTGTCCTCGATGACGGGGGTCTCGAACGCCTCGTCGAAGTAGAAGCCCTCCTCGTCGGCGCCGGCTTCTTCGGCCTTGCGCTTGCCGAAGAGCTTGCGGCGCGGTTTGCGTTCCTTGGCGGGAGCCTCATCGGCGTAGAGGTAGCTCTGGTCATGCCCGTCGCCCTGCTGGTATGGCGCCGCTTCGGCGGACGGGTCCTGGCCCATGAGGCGCTCGTAGAGCATCCGCAGGCGCATGGGAATGTGGCGGAACGGCGTGGCGGTCATGATCAGGATGCTGGTGAAGGCCAGCAGCCCGTAGACGGCCACCGGCAGCCACAGGTTGACGGCCGCCAGCGGGGCCGCGAGCAGGAAGCCGGCCATCCCGCCGGCCGCCCACAACGCATCGAAGCCGTCCGCCAGGGCGGGCTGGCCGCCGATCACATGCGCGAGCCCGGAGCCCGAGGCAAGGAACAGGATCAGGCCAATGGAGATGCGGCTGTTGGCCGGGGAGTCTTCCGGGTGGCGCATCAGGCGCACCGCCATGATCAGCAGCAGCACCGGCAGCACCAGAGCCATCCAGCCGAAGGTTCCGCCGGCCACGGCGTGCACCACGTCCCCGAACCAGCCGTCCAGGGCCCACCACTCCACGGTGGCGACGCAGGCGGCCAGGAGCAGCAGGAAGAAACCGGTGCCGTCGCGGCGCAACTCGTGGTCGGGCCGCACATCGGGACCCAGCTTCCGGACGCCCGCGGCCACCGGACGGGCCAGGCTCATCCACAGCCCGTGGATCATCCGCGGCAGCAGCGGCAGCTGCTCCTCCGGGGGCTGCACATCGAGCACCTTGGTCTTGCTGGAACGCCCCGACGAGGAGCGCGCAGCAGTGCCTGTACCCTTACCGCGCGACTGCTGGGTGCCTTTTCGGGCAGGGGAAGTACGAGTCGCCATAGTCGCAAGGTTACCGGCTGAACCCGCTCATCCGCGGGATTTGGCCCGCATGGATCCACTGCGCCGGAGAAGGGGTCAGGCCTCCAGGACCACCGGGACGATCATCGGCCGGCGGCGGTGCCGCTTGTTCACCCACGTGCCAATCACCCGGCGTACCACCTGCTGCAGCTGGTACGTGGTGTGGTCCGTGTTGTTGACCACTGCCTCTTCGAGCGCGCTGATGATCTTCGGCTTGATGTCGTCGAAGACCGAATCGTCCTCGGCGAACCCGCGGGCATGAATTTCCGGTCCGGAGACAATCTGGCCGGTGCTGCGGTTGACCACCGTGATCACGGAGATGAAACCCTCCTCGCCCAGGATCCGGCGGTCCTTGAGGTCCGCGTCGGTGATCTCGCCAATGCTCGATCCGTCCACGTACACGTATCCGCATTCGATCTGGCCGACAATCCGTGCGGTGCCGTCCTTCAGGTCGATGACCGATCCGTCGTCCGCCAGCAAGACGTTTTCCGCCGGCACACCGGTCTGTTCGGCCAGCCGCCCGTTGGCAATCAGGTGGCGAGTCTCGCCGTGCACCGGCAGGGCGTTCTTGGGCCGCAGGATGTTGTAGCAGTACAGCAGCTCGCCGGCCGCGGCGTGGCCGGACACGTGGACCTTGGCGTTGCCCTTGTGGATGACCTCCGCGCCGAGCTTCAACAGGCCGTTGATGACCCGGAAGACGGCGTTTTCGTTGCCCGGGATCAGCGAGGACGCCAGGATCACTGTGTCCCCCTTGCCGACCTGGATGCGGTGGTCCCCATTGGCCATCCGGGACAGGGCGGCCATGGGCTCGCCCTGCGATCCGGTGGACATCAGCACGATCCGGTCGTCCGGGAAGTCCTCCACGTTCTTCAGGTCCACCAGGATGCCCTCGGGAACATTCAGGAAGCCCAGTTTGGCGGCGATGTTCATGTTCCGCACCATGGAGCGGCCCACGAAGGCCACGTGCCTGCCGTGGGCGGCAGCGGCGTCGAGCACCTGCTGGACGCGGTGGATGTGGGAGGAAAACGAGGCGACGATGATGCGTTTCTGCACCTGGCCGAAGAGGCGCTCCAGCACCGGGCCGATTTCCTTCTCCGCGGTGGTGAAGCCGGGGATGTCGGCGTTGGTGGAGTCGGCCATGAGCAGGTCCACGCCCTCCTCGCCGAGGCGGGCGAAAGCGCGCAGGTCGGTGATCCGTCCGTCCAGCGGCAGCTGGTCCATCTTGAAGTCGCCGGTGTGCAGCACCGTGCCGGCAGCGGTCCGGAGGAAGACCGCCAGCGCGTCCGGGATGGAGTGGTTGACCGCCACGAATTCGCATTCGAAGGGCCCGAACTGCTCGATTTGACCTTCGGCGACGGTGAGGGTGTAGGGCGTGATCCGGTGTTCGGCCAGCTTGGCCTCGACCAGGGCCAGGGTCAGCTGGGAGCCGATCAGCGGAATGTCCTGCCGCATCCGCAACAGGTACGGGACGGCACCGATGTGGTCCTCGTGCCCGTGGGTGAGGACCACGCCGACGACGTCATCGAGCCGGTCCTCAATGTAGGAGAAGTCCGGCAGGATCAAGTCCACCCCGGGCTGGTGCTCTTCCGGGAACAGCACACCGCAGTCGACCACCAGCAGTTTCGAGTCGATCTCGAAGACCGCCATATTGCGGCCGATCTCCCCGAGTCCGCCGAGCGGAACAATCCGGAGCGTGCTCGGTTCGAGGCTGGGCGGGGTTCGGAGTTGGGTCAGCGTGGACTGGCTCATCGGGCGTTCAGGGCCTCCAGTGTCCAGCCGGCCTCCGTCAGGTCCGCGCGGATGGGCGCGAGCTCGGCCTCCGACGGTTCCACCAGCGGCAGCCGGACCACCGCGTTGGGCAGGACGCCCTGCCACTTCAGGACCTGCTTGGCGGCGACGGCGCCCTGCACGTGGGTCATCACGGCCCGGATGACCGGGTCCAACTCGAAATGGAGCCGGCGCGCGGTGGCGAAGTCCCCCGCCAGTGCGGCATCAACCAGCTCGCGGAACTGCCGGGTAGCGACGTGGGCGGTCACGCTCACCACGCCGACGGCTCCGGCTGCCATCAGCGGCAGGGTCAGTCCGTCGTCGCCCGAGTAGACGTCCAGGTCCGTGTTGGCCAGGACGCGGGTGGTCTCGCCGTAGTCCGCCTTGGCGTCCTTGAGCGCCACGACGAGCGGGTGCTCGGCCAACCGGATCAAGGTGTCCGTCTCGATCGAGATGCCTGCGCGGCCGGGGATGTCGTAGACCATGACCGGCAGGCCGATGGCGGAGGCGATGGTTTCGATATGGGCCTGGACGCCCGCCTGGCTCGGCTTGTTGTAGTACGGGGCGGTGATGAGCAGTCCGTCCACTCCGACGGCGGCGGCACGCCGGGACAGGCTGATGGAATGGCGCGTGTCGTTGGTGGTCGACCCGGCAATGACCTTGGCCCGTCCACCGACCGCCTCGACGACCGTGCGGAACATCGCTTCGTTCTCGGCGTCGGTCAGCGTTGATGTTTCGCCGGTGGTGCCGGTGACGACGAGTCCGTCGCAGCCGTCCTGGACCAGTTTGTCCGCCAATTCGGCGGTTTTCAGGTAGTCCACCTCGCCCTCCTCGGTGAAGGGGGTGACCATTGCGGTGACCAGGGTGCCGAAGGGATACTCACGAACGTCAGACTCAGCCATAGGGAAAACGTTACCGTGTCCGGAGGCGGTATCAGGCAACGGTGTCAACGGTGCGCGTGGACCCGTTCCAAGAAACCCGTCAACAGCGCAGTCACGTCTTCCTGGGCGGACAGGCAGCTGGCGTGGTCCAAACCGGGCAATTCGGCAAAGTGTCCGTCCGGCAGCAGGGCGGCGGCCTGGCGCGATTCCTCGGCCCGGGGGTGGTCCTTGCTGCCGGCGATCAGCAGGACCGGCAACTGGATCTGCTGGACCACGCGCGGATCGAGTCCCGGCAACTCTTCGCCAGCGCGGAAGTAGGCTGCCAGCGCCGCCGGGTCGTTCGCCAGGAAGGCCTGCCGGGTGGCCGGGTCCACCGCCCCGGTGCGGCGATCGTTCCAGCGGCGGAGGAACTCCTCCATGCCGCCCGTCTCAAGCGCGTCCAGGTAGTCGGGAAAGAAGAGTTTGCCGACCTGGCCGGCCATGCTCCGGTGGGTCCCGCCGAGCATGGTGAGCGAACGCAGGCGATGCTGCAGGGAGGCGGCCATCGCCAGCCCGACCCGTGCGCCAAAGGAGTAGCCGAAGTAATGCACGCTCTGCAGCCCGCAGGCGTCCAGCACCGCTTCGACGTCGCCCATAAAGCGCTCCATCGTGTAGGCGTCATCGTCGTGCGGTTTGTCACTGCGGCCATGTCCGCGCATGTCCAGCGAGACCACCCGGTAACGCGGTTTGAGGGCGCGCTGGTAGCCCAGTCCCCGCCAGGTAGCCTTGGACAACGCCGTTCCGTGGACCAACAGCAGCGGTTCGCCGCTGCCGGTGTCCTCGAAAGCCAGCCTCACGCCGTCGTACTCGTTGACAGCGAATCCCATCATGGCCGCTCCCCGGCCGCCGGAGAACAGTGTGTGAAGGTGTCCATTCCCTCACGGTATCGCGTGCCGGCCGCTGAACTTTCCCACCGGTCCTCCGGCCGGCTGTGAGAATATCTGTGCATGCCCTCTGCTTCCACCGGCCGCCGGATTGCCGGAATCGACGCCGCCCGCGGCATCGCCCTGCTGGGCATGATGGCTACCCACATCTTTGCGCCGTGGACTGCCGGGACGAATCCGGAGCCGAATTTCGTTGGCCTGGTGTTGTCCGGTCGGTCCTCGGCGCTGTTCGCGGTCCTGGCCGGAGTGGGGCTGGCACTGCTGACCGGCGGCAGCCGCGGCCACCAGGGCGGCAGCCTGGCCGCGGACCGCGGCGGCATCGCCGTGCGCGCCCTGCTGATCGCGACCGTCGGCATGATGCTGGGCACGCTGGAAGTGAACGTTGCGGTGATCCTGGTCCACTATGCCGTGCTGTTCCTGTGTGCGCTGCCGTTCCTGCAGCTGCGCCGCCGGGTGCTGGCGCTCTGGGCCGCCGGGTGGATCATCCTCTCCCCGGTGCTGGCGCACCTGCTGCGCCCCGTGGCGGAAGCTGCCGTGGACCCGGCCGAGCTGGGCCACAACCCCATGGTCTATGACCTGCTGACGCCGGCCACGCTGCTCAGCGACCTTTTCCTGACCGGCTATTACCCGGTGGTGCAGTGGCTTGGCTATCTGCTCGCCGGGTTGCTGATCGGCCGGCTGGAACTGCAGCGCACCGGCGTGCAGCTGGGACTGCTGGCCGTGGGCGCGGTGCTGGCGGTGGCGGCCAAAGCCGGCTCCTGGCTGGTGATGGACCGGCTGGGCGGTTATGCCGAAGTAGCAGCCACCGAGTCGGCACAACGGGCAGACTTCGATCTGGTGTACCAAGTAAACATGAGCTGGATCGAGCAGCGCGGTTCGTGGTGGTGGCTGGGCGGCTCATCACCGCACTCCGGAACGAGCTTCGATTTGCTGCACACGGTAGGCACCTCGGCCGTGGTGCTGGCGGTCTGCCTGCTGCTGACCTCGCGGCTGCCGTGGCTGCTGCTGCCGCTCTCGGGCGCCGGCGCCATGACCCTGACGCTCTACTCCGCCCATGTCTGGGTCCTCAGCACGCTGCCCCCGAACGCCCCGGATCTGCCGGTGTACCTGTGGCAGGCGGTTGCGGCGATGGTCATCGGGATGGTCTTCCACGCCCTGGGCTGGCGCGGACCGTTCGAGCTGGTGATCTCCACCGCGTCCCGGCTCACCCGCGATGCGCTCAAGCCGACCGGCAGCCGGTCCCGCTGAGCACTCAGCTCAGGAGCGGCTGAGTCCGATCGCGTGGCGCATCGACTCGCGGGCGCGCTTGCGGTCGCCGGCCGCGTCGTAGGCGCAGGAGAGGCGGAACCAGCTGCGCCAGTCCTCCGGCGCTGCCTCGGCCTCGGCTTTGTACTTGAGGAACTCCTGGTCCGCTGCCTCCCGGACAATCCGCCCGCCGGGCGTGCGCGGCAGGTTGTCCACCGGCAGGCCGCCTTCGGCTTCCAGCGTCCGGGCAAGCTTGGACATCCGCGAGCCGAACAGCAATTCCCGGCTCAGCGCCCAGGCGCCGATGACGGGCAGGATCACCAGGGCGACGCCCAGTCCTTTGGCCACGAGGTCCGGTTCGCTGAGCATCAGCCAAGCCCGCTGCAGGGTGGCTATCAGATAGCCCACCAGCAGGACGATGATCACACCGACCCAGATTTTTGCTCCGTGCCGGGTGTACCAGCCGACGCCGCCGTTGCCGCCGCCGGGCACGCCTGCCGTTTCTTCAGTGTTGCTCATGAAAGTTCCAGGTACCCGTCCAGTCCGTAGGTCAGTCCGGGCCGCCCTGTGACGGTCCGGACGCCCAGCAATACGCCGGGCATGAAAGAGGCGCGGTCGAACGAATCGTGCCGGATGGTGAGCTGTTCGCCCGGGCCGCCGAGCAGCACCTCCTGGTGCGCCACCAGGCCGCGCAGCCGCACGCTGTGCACGCGCACGCCGTCCACATCCGCCCCGCGGGCACCGTCCAGCGCCTTGGTGGTGGCGTCCGGGCCGGCGGGAACGTCGGCCGCGTCGCGGGCGGCCGCCACCAGCTGCGCGGTGCGGATGGCGGTGCCGGAGGGTGCATCCACCTTGTCCGGGTGGTGCAGTTCGATGATTTCCACCGATTCGAAGTACTTGGCCGCCGTGGCGGCGAACGAGGATGCCAGCACCGAGCCGAGCGCGAAGTTGGGCGCGATCAGTACCCCCGTCCCGGGGTGCTGCTCCAGCAGCTGCGCCAGCGACGCGCGCTTGGCTTCGTCCCAGCCGGTGGTGCCGACCACTGCGTGCATGCCGTGTTCGACGGCGAACCGGACGTTGGCTTCGGTGTTCTCCGGTGTGGTCAGGTCCACCACCACCCGGGCTCCGGCGGAGACCAGTTCCTCGAGGGAGTCGCCGCGCTTCAGCGCGGCCACCAGTTCCAGGTCAGGGGCGGACTCGATGGCCGTGACGGCCTCGCTCCCCATCCGTCCGCCGGCGCCCAGCACGGCCACCGCAAGTTGCTCAGTCATGCCCTCCAGCGTATCGCTACTGCCCGATGCCGACCCATTCGGTGCTGCCGTCGGCGAAGTGCTGTTCCTTCCACACGGGAACCTCTTCCTTGATCCGGTCCACCAGTTCCGAGCAGGCGGCAAAGGCCGCGGCGCGGTGTGCCGACGCGACGGCGGCCACCAGGGCAGGATCGCCGATCGCCAGCGGGCCGGTGCGGTGCGCCACCCAGATCCGGACGCCGTCGTGTTCCGCGGCGATCCGGCCGGCGACCTCCGCGATCACCCGTTGGGCGCTGGGGTGGGCCGAGTAGGACAGCGCGGCCACGGCCTGGCCGCCGTCGTGATTGCGGACCACTCCGCTGAAGCTGACCACGGCACCGCATTCGGCCGAATCCACCGCGGCCGTCGCTTCGGCGACGTCGATTGCGTCACCGGTCACCGCCGCATACAACACCGTGCTGGTCATGGTTGTCCTTCCGTCCGCCGCGTGCTTCCAGTATCCCCCGGCCCCGCATGGCCGGCGTCGGTGTTCCCCTCCAGCTGGGCGCAGATGTGGCCGATCAGCGGGTCCAGCGCGGCCAGGCCGTCGCGCACTCCGCCGGGCGACCCGGGCAGGTTGACCACGAAGGTGGATCCGGTGGTGCCGGCCACGCCCCTGCTCAGCGCCGCCAGCGGCGTCTTGGCGCGTCCGTAGGCGCGGATGGCTTCCATCACGCCCGGCAAATCGCGTTCCAGCACGACGGCGGTGATCTCCGGGGTGCGGTCGTCGGCAGCCAGTCCGGTTCCTCCGCTGGTGACGATGACGCGGGGCCGCGCGGCCAGCATCTTTTGCAGCACGCGGCGGACGGGCTCGCCGTCGGCGACGATTTGCGGCACCCCGGCGGCCAGGCCGTGGCCGGCCAGCCATTCGGAAATCAGCGGCGCGCATTCGTCCTCGTAGGCTCCGGCCGCGGCGCGGGTGGAGGCGATGATGATGCCGGCGGTCCTCGCGCTCACAGCGCCCAGTCCCCGCTCTTGCCTCCGGATTTGGCCAGCACCTTGATGTCGGAGATCACCGCGTGCTTGTCCACCGCCTTGACCATGTCATACAGGCTGAGCGCCGCCACCGAGGCGGCCGTCAGCGCCTCCATCTCGACGCCGGTGACGGAACGGGTTTTGACCGTCGCTTCAATCCGCACGGAGTCCGCCGCCGGGAAGAAGTCCACGGTGACCTTGCTGATCGGCAGCGGGTGGCACAGCGGAATCAGTTGCGGTGTCTGCTTGGCCGCCATAATGCCGGCCACCCGGCTGACCGCCAGCGCATCGCCCTTCGGCAGCGAGCCGGCGGCCAGCAGTTCCACCACGTCGGAGCGGGTGGAGAGCACCGCCTGCGCGGTGGCCTGCCGGGTAGTTTCGTCTTTGCCGCTGACATCGACCATATGCGCCGTGCCGTCCTCGCGGACGTGGGTCAGTCGTTCTGCATCGCTCATAGCAGCCATATTTCCACGTCCTGGCCCGCTTCCGCGTGCTCGACCCCCGCGGGCAGGTGGACCAGCGCGTTGGATTGCGCCATTGCGTGCACCAGATGGGACTCCGCTCCGCCCACCAGCCGCACCCGGCCGCCGTCGTAATGGCCGCGCCGCACCTGATGCTTGGCCGCAGGCGAGTCGGCGGCTTCGGCCAGCGGGACCCGCAGCACCGTGCGCGGCGACGGGGTGCCCAGCACACCGGTCAGCGCCGGCCGCAGGAACATCTCGAAGGAGACCAGGCAGCTGACCGGGTTGCCGGGGAAGCCCAGGAACACGGCTCCGCCGATCCGGCCCGCGCCCTGCGGGCCGCCCGGCTGCATCGCCACCGGGGCAAAAGCCACGCCCTCGGGTTCGAGCGCCAGCCGGACCACTTCGAAGGCGCCCTTGGAGATGCCGCCGGAGGTCAGCACCAGATCCGCCCGTTGGCGGCGCAGCTCGGCATCGAGCAGGCCGCGGAACTCCGGCGCCGCATCAGCCAGGATCCGGCTCTCCACCACCTCGCAGCCGGCTTCGCGGAGCGAGGCCGCCAACATGGTGTTGTTGGCGTCGTAGATCTGTCCGGCGTCCAACCCTCCGCCGGCGGCCACCACCTCGTCTCCGGTGCTCAGCAGCAGCACCCGCAGCCGCGGCCGCACGTCGGCCGTGGCCAGGCCCAAGGCCGCCAGGAGTCCCAGCTGCGGGGCCTTCAGCACTGTTCCGGCGGTCAACGCGAGGCTGCCGGCGGCAATGTCGCTGCCGACGGCGCGGATGAACCGCCCGGCCGGCGATTCCGGGAGCCTGACCGTGTGCCCGTCGCGTTCGGTCAGGAACGTGTCCGGCACCGCTTCCTCGATCGGGACGACGGCGTCCGCCCCCTCGGGCAGCATGGCTCCGGTCATGATCGGGGCGGCCGAGCCCGGCGGCAGCGCCGGCGCGGCATAGCCGGCGGGAATCGTCGCCGCCACGGCGAGGTCCGCCCCGCCGGAGGTTTCCGCACTGCGGACCGCGTAGCCGTCCATCTGTGAGTTCGCGAACGGCGGCAGGCTCATCGGCGCCGCGACGTCGGCGGCCAAGACACGCCCGTAGGCCGCTTCAAGCGCCACTGACTCGGTGCCGGCGAGGCTGGCCCGTGCCGCATACCGAATCAGTTCCTCAACGTCGGCGCGGTGCTCGGAAACGCTCTTGGCCACGGGCCCTCCTTGTCGCGCAGATCAGGCCGGCTGTGGCCATGGTGCCGCCAGATCCGGTCTGCCGCAGGTGCAGGTTCTGCTGCCATCCTAGGCGACGCGCCGGACGGTACGGCGCGGCCGGCGGCGTCACCTGGGATAGATCGATACCTCGGCGGCCTTGACCACAAAGTGCACCCGGTCCCCCGGCGCCAGCGACAGATCGGACACCGCGGCCGGTGTCACCTCGGCTGCCAGCCAGCCGGCCCGGACCGTGACCAGGCCGCCGTGCGGCACGAGTTCGGTCACGGTGGCCGCCACGGCGTTGCGCGGGCTGCCGGCCGGAAGATCGGTGAACAGCGCCACCGAGGCAGGGCGGAACGCGGCCGCGGCCAGGTCCCCGGGACGCAGTCCGGCCTCGGCATCGCCGCTCCAGTGCACCCCGTCGGCGTCCGTCAACCCGGTTTCGGTGGCGGTCCCGGTGACCAGGTTGAGACCCGTCATCCCCGCGGCGAAGGAGCTGCGTGGCCGGGCAAACACCTCGCGCACTGGCCCCTGCTCGACGATCCGGCCGCCGTCCACCACCACCACCCGGTGGGCCAGCAACAGGGCGTCCAGCGGCTCATGGGTGACGATTACGGCCTTGCGTCCTGCCAACACTCTGCGCAGCAGCCTGCGCAACGCCGGCGCCGCGGTGATATCCAGCGCGGACATCGGCTCATCCAACAGCAGCAGCGCAGGTTCGGCGGCCAGGGCCCGGGCCACTGCCACGCGCTGCCCCTGGCCGCCGGAAAGCTCAGCCGGGCGGCGGCCCGCCAGCTCCGTGGCATCGAGTTCGGCCAGCCAATGGCGGGCGGTCTGATCGGCCGCGGCACGGGATGCGCCCCGGCTGCGCGGGCCGTAGGCAACATTCGCCTTGACGCTCAGGTGCGGAAACAGCAGCGGCTCCTGCGCCAGCAGACCGACGCCGCGCGCGTGGGCGGGCACCCAGCGGTCGGGCGGCCGCTGCCCGGCGCTGAAGAGCACGTTGCCGTCCAGCTGCGCCCGGCCCCAGGCAGGGCGCAGCAGGCCGGAGATCAAGCCGAGCAGCGTCGACTTGCCGGCACCGTTCGGGCCGAGCACGGCAACCGTTTCCCCGTCGGCAACGCTGAAGTCCGCCTCAAAGCCGCGGGACGGAAGCCGCGCGGTCAGTTCCAGGCTCACCGGACACCCAGGGCCGGGGCCCATCCGGCCCTGCTGTGCACCAGCGTGACCACCACGACGGCGACCACCACCAGCACCAGCGACAAAGCGACCGCGGCATCGGCATCGGTTTCGCGCTGCAGGTAGATCTCCAGCGGCAGCGTGCGGGTGACCCCCTGCAGGCTGCCGGCAAAAGTCAGCGTGGCCCCGAATTCGCCGAGGCAGCGGGCGAAGGACAAGACCGCTCCGGAGAGCAGCCCCGGCAGCACCAGCGGCAGCGTGACGGTGCGAAGGACGCGGGACGGCCGCGCGCCCAGCGTTGCCGCGGCGGCCTCATACCGGGTTCCCGCCGTGCGCAGGGCTCCCTCCAGGCTCAACACCAGGAACGGCAGCGCCACGAAGGTTTGCGCCAGCACCACGGCGGTGGTGGAAAAGGCAATCTGGAGTCCGAACGCCTCGAAGGTACTGCCCAGCAGCCCGCGCCGCCCGAAGGTGTACAGCAGGGCCAGGCCGCCGACCACTGGCGGCAGGACCAGCGGCAACAGCACCAGCGAACGGAGCACCTGCTGGCCCGGAAAGCTGCTGCGGGCCAATACCAGTGCCATCGGGATGCCCAGCACGATGCACAAGGCCGTGCTGGCGGTGGCGGTCCGCAGGCTGAGGCCGAGCGCGGCCAGCGACGCCTCGGAGGTGACAAGCTGTGGAAACTCCTGCCAATTCACGCGGGCAGCCATCCCGGCCAGCGGCAGCAGGACGAAGATGGCACCGGCTGCGGCCAGCGGATATACCCAGTACGGAACCGGAGCACGCACCGCTGTCGCCGTGTCCGGCACCGTGTTCACCCTGTCCGGCACCGCCGTCGTTGTAGCCATGGTCTCTGATCCGTCCTTTGCTAATCCGCTGCGGTTCCCCGGCGCCGGCGTCAAGTCGCCTTCGTACGGGCGCGGTATTTTTCGTGCGGGCGGTTACGGCGTTCCGAAACCATAGTCCGCCAGGGCCTTCCGCCCCTCCGGTCCGGTCACGAGCGCCACGAAAGCCTCGGCGGCGTCCGGATTGGCGCTCTCGACCAGCCGCGCAATCGGATAGTCATTGACCGCGGCACCGGCTTCGGCGAAGTCGATACCCTCGACGTCGCCCTGAGCGTTCTTCACATCGGTCACGTAGACCAGGCCGGCGTCGGCCTCCCCCGACACCACCTTGCCCAGCACATCGGTGACGGATGATTCCTCGCTCACCGCGGGGATCTCGATGCCGGCTTCCTGGGACACCTTTTGTGTGGCCGCGCCGCACGGCACCTGCGGGGCGCAGATCACGGTCTTGATCTGCTGGTCTGCGAGGTCTGCCAGCGATGTGATCCCGTGCGGATTCCCGACCGGTACGACGATCTGCAGCACATTCGTGGCGAACGTGACCGGCTCTCCGGCCGCCATGCCGGGTGCCGTGACCTTGTCCATGTTCTCCGGGTTGGCCGAGGCGAACACGTCCGCGGGTGCTCCGGACAGAATCTGGGTGGCCAGATCGGAGGAGCCGGCGAAGTTGAGCCGGACGGTCACGTCCGGGTGGTCGTCCTCAAAGTCGGCGGCCAGATCCGTCAGCACGCCGTTGAGCGAGGCAGCGGCGAAGACATTCAACTCGCCGGAGCTTACTGATCCCGACGCGGGTGCCCCCTGCGGCCCCTGTCCCGCCGCGGAGCACGCCGTGGTTGCCAGCAGTGCCCCGCCCAGCAACACGGCCAAGAGGCTACTGCGCGCAGTCCGTTTCACTGCGGTGTTCCGGCGTGGAGCGTGACCCATGTCAGTCCTTTGCTAACGAGGTCTCGACGGTCACCATCGTGGCCTTCACGACGGCGACGGCAACGGAGCCGGGCTCGATGCCCAGCTCGCGGACGGCCTCGGCGCTCATGAGGGAGACCACCCGGTGCGGGCCGCACTGCATCTCCACCTGCGCCATGACCGTGTCCTGCAGAACCTCCGTCACGATGCCCACGAAGCGGTTACGGGCCGAACTGCCGATTCCGGTGGGGTCCTGCGGCAGGGCCGATTGCTCCCGGGCCAGGGCGGCCAGTTGCGCGCCGTCCACGGTAGCCCGGCCGGAGGCGTCCTTGTGCTTGGTCAAGGTGCCGGCGTCGAGCCAGCGCCGGACGGTATCGTCGCTGACACCCATGAAACGCGCAGCGTCGGCGATGCGTATTTGCGTCATAAAAGCGAGTCTAGTTCCTCAAATGCGGAATGCGGTAGGTTGCCGAACGGCCGGCCTTCCCGACAGGCGGACCGGCCCTGCACCAATGGGCTTCCTCGCGTACCCTCGTGGTATGAGCGTTGACTTGGGTATGCCGCAGGTTCCCGGCGCCGCGGCGGCTGCGGCACCCGCGCGGCCCGCGGACGCGGGTCCGTCACTCGTAGACCGCTTCGGCCGGGTGGCCACGGACCTGCGGATCTCGCTGACGGACAAGTGCAACCTCCGCTGCACCTACTGCATGCCGGCCGAAGGCCTCGACTGGCTGTCCAAGGACCAGGTCCTCCGCGATGAAGAGGTGGTCCGTCTGGTGCGGATCGCCGTCGAGCGGCTCGGCGTGCGCGAACTGCGCCTGACCGGCGGCGAACCGTTGGTCCGCGCCGGGCTGGTGGACATCATCGCCGCGGTCAGGAACAACCACCCGGATTTGCCGATATCGCTGACCACCAATGCCCTGGGGCTGGAGAAGAAGGCCGCCGCACTGAAGGCGGCCGGCCTGACCCGGATCAATGTTTCGCTGGACTCGCTGCACCCGGAGACGTTCGCCCAGCTCACCCGGCGCCCGTTCCTGGGCCGGGTGCTCGCCGGAATCGAGGCCGCGGACGCCGCCGGCTTGGGCCTGGTGAAGATCAACGCGGTGCTGATGCGCGGGATCAACGATGCCGAGGCACCCGCACTGCTGGACTGGGCCGTGGACCGCGGCTACGAACTGCGGTTCATCGAGCAGATGCCGCTCGACGCCGATCACGGCTGGACCAGGCAAAACATGCTGGCGGCGGCCGAGATCCGCGCCCTGCTGGAACCGGACTTCCTGCTCGCCCCGGATCCGCGCGAACGCGACGGGGCGCCGGCCCAGCGGTGGGAAGTACGACGGCGGCGCTCCCCCGACGTCGTCGCCGGCACCGTGGGGATCATTGCCTCGGTGACGGAGCCGTTCTGCGGCGATTGCCGGCGCACCAGGGTCACCGCCGAGGGCAAGGTGCGCTCCTGCTTGTTCTCGCACGAGGAAACGGACCTGCTGGCCCTGCTGCGCAGCGAGGCGGGCGACGAGGCCGTGGCGGAACACTGGCGGAGCGCAATGTGGGCCAAGCCCAAGGCCCACGGTATGGACCATGCCGGTCTGGGCGGCGCGGACTTCGTCCAGCCGGACCGGACCATGAGTGCGATAGGCGGATAGATGATCATCCGGTATTTCGGCGCGGCCCAGGCCGCGGCCGGCCTCGATGAGGAAACGCTGGAGTTGCCCGACGGCACCACCTTGGAAGCGCTCCTGCGCGAAGTCGTGGCACGCCACAGTCCGGTGGAGAGCCAGGACAGGGTGCTCGCAGCTGCCGCGTCCGGAGGCGGAGCGGTTGCGCAGGGTGCGCCGCCCAGAGCGGCGTCGGTGGCGCCTGGCCGCTCGTCGGCCCCGTCCATGGAGTCGGTGATCGCCCGGAGCAGCTTCCTGCGCAACGAGGTGGCGTGGAAGGACCGGCAGGCGCCACTGAAGGCAACGGACGTGATTGACATCCTGCCGCCGTTTGCCGGCGGCTAACCAGCAGCGCCAGGGGCCGCGGCCGGCCCCTCCCGGCCGCTAACCGCTAGCGGCCGAAGTCTGCCGGCGAGTCGAACGGGCCAACCACGGTGACGACGCGGGGTGCCGCCGCCAATTCGGCGGCCAGTTCCCGGACCTGCTCGACGGTAACCGCCTTGATCCGGGCCAGCGACTCGTCAATATCGAGGAACTCCCCGGACACCAGCTCGGCGCGACCCAGCCTGGACATCCTGGAGCCGCTGTCTTCGAGCGCCATCACGATGCCTCCGGATAGCTGGCCGACGGCCCGGCGCAGCTCGTCCGCGCTGATGCCGTCTGCCGCAAGCCGGTCCAGTTCGGAACCGAGCAGGTCGATGACCTGGCCGGTCTTGGCCGGTGAACACCCGGCATACATGCCGAAGTAGCCGGCGTCTGCGTACGCGCCGGAGAAGGAATAGGTGGCGTAGGCCAGCCCGCGTTTCTCCCGGATTTCCTGGAACAAACGGGAGGACATGCCGCCGCCCAACACCGCGTTCAGCACGCTCATGACGAAGCGGCGTTCATCGGTGGCGTTGATGGACGGGCAGCCCATCACAATGTTGGCCTGTTCCACCGGACGGCGGTGCACATAGGTGCCGGCCACCGGGGTCACGGCCGCTGCGGCCGTCTGGCGGCGGGACACCGGCACGGCGCCGGCCTCAAGATGCCAGCCGGCCGATTCCAACGCGGCGAGCACCAAGGTACACACCGTGTCGTGGTCCAGCCCGCCGGCCGCGGTCACCACCAGCTCGTCTGGCCGGTAGTAGCGCTGGTAATGGGACCAGACCGAGTCTCGTGCCACGGCCTTGATCGCCTCGGGGGTGCCGCCGATGGGCCGGCCCAGCGGATGCCCGCCGAGCACCGCCTCAACAAATTTTTCGTGGCTCACATCCGCGGGATCGTCATTGTCCATGGCAATCTCTTCGAGGATGACTCCGCGTTCCTGCTCGAGTTCCTGCGGGTCCAGGACGGCGGACGTGATCATGTCGGCGATGACGTCAATCGCCATCGGCAGGTCGGAGTCGAGGACCCGGGCGTAGTAGCAGGTGCTTTCCTTGGCCGTGGCCGCATTCGATTCGCCGCCGACTTCGTCGAAGGCGGAAGCGATATCCAGTGCGGTCCGGCGTTTGGTGCCCTTAAAGAGCAGGTGCTCCAGAAAGTGGGTCGAGCCGTGCTGGCCCGCGGCTTCATCCCGCGAGCCAACACCAACCCAGAAACCAATCGTCGCCGACCGCTGGCCGGGCATTGCCTCGGTCAGGACCCGCACTCCCCCGGGCAGCACCGAGCGGCGCACGATGGCACCGCCCGGTTCGCCGTGGATCAGCGTGGGGTCCGACCCGCCGAGCTCGGTGGCATCGGCATGCTGCAAGCTGCCGGCCAGCGGCAGGGTGACGACGGTCATATTTACTCGGCCGAGGCCTCTTCGGCCACAGCTTCTTCAGCTGCAGCCTCGTCAGCGACCACCGGAGCCAGCGACAGCTTGCCGCGGTCGTCGATCTTGGTGATCTCGACCTGGACCTTTTGGCCCACCGACACTACATCGTCGACGTTGTCCACGCGCTTGCCACCGGCCAGCTTGCGCAGCTCGGAGATGTGCAGCAGCCCGTCCTTGCCCGGGGTCAGCGACACGAAGGCACCGAAGGTGGTGGTCTTCACGACCGTGCCCAGGTACCGCTCGCCCACCTCGGGGATCTGCGGGTTGGCGATCGCGTTCACGGCGGCGCGGGCGGCCTCGGCGGCCGTACCGTCGGTGGCGCCGATCAGCACCGTGCCGTCATCTTCGATGGAGATGTCCGCACCGGTGTCCTCCTGGATCTGGTTGATCATCTTGCCCTTGGGGCCGATGACCTCGCCGATCTTGTCAACCGGGATCTTGACCGAGATGATCCGCGGGGCGAACTCGCTCATCTCGTCCGGCTGGTCGATCGCGGCATTGATCACGCCGAGGATGTGCAGCCGGGCCTCGCGGGCCTGCTTCAGCGCGGCGGCCAGCACCGAGGCCGGGATTCCGTCGAGCTTGGTGTCCAACTGGATGGCCGTGACGAACTCCGAGGTACCTGCGACCTTGAAGTCCATGTCGCCGAACGCGTCCTCTGCGCCCAGGATGTCAGTCAGCGCCGCGTAGCGGGTCTCGCCGTCCACCTGGTCGGAGACCAGGCCCATGGCGATACCGGCCACCGGGGCCTTCAGCGGCACACCGGCGTTGAGCATGGACAGCGTCGAGGCGCAGACCGAGCCCATCGAGGTGGAGCCGTTGGAGCTGAGCGCCTCCGAGACCTGGCGGATGGCGTACGGGAACTCTTCACGCGACGGCAGCACCGGCACCAATGCCCGCTCGGCCAGCGCGCCGTGGCCGATTTCGCGGCGCTTGGGCGAACCCACCCGGCCGGTTTCACCGGTCGAGTACGGCGGGAAGTTGTAGTTGTGCATGTAGCGCTTGCGGGTGACCGGCGAGAGCGAATCGATCTGCTGTTCCATCTTCAGCATGTTCAGCGTGGTGACGCCCAGGATCTGGGTTTCGCCGCGCTCGAAGATGGCCGAACCATGGACGCGGGGCAGGACTTCCACTTCAGCGGTGAGCTTGCGGATGTCGCTGAGGCCGCGGCCGTCGATGCGGACCTGGTCCGTGAGGATGCGCTGGCGCACTACCTTCTTGGTCACCGAGTTGAAGGCTGCGGAGATTTCCTTCTCCCGGCCGGCGAACTCGGCGGTTTCGGTGCCGGCGAGCTGGGCCACAACCTCGGCCTTGAACGCGTCGGCGGCGTCGTTGCGCTCCTGCTTGTCGGCGATCGAGAAGATCTCGGTCAGCTTGGCAGCGGCGGCGGACTCGACGGCGGCGAAGGCATCGTCTTCGTAGTCCCGGAAGATCGGGAACTCGACGGTGGGCTTGGCAGCCCGTGCGGCCAGATCAGCCTGTGCGTCGCAGAGCGCGCGGATGAACGGCTTGGCCGCTTCCAGGCCCTCGGCCACAACCTCTTCGGTGGGGGCGGTGGCGCCCTCTTCCTTGATCAGGTTCCAGGCGTTGTCGGTTGCCTCGGCCTCGACCATCATGATCGCGACGTCGTCCCCGGCAATGCGGCCGGCCACAACCATGCTGAACACGGCGCGTTCCAGCTCGGAGTGCTTCGGGAAGGCCACCCATTGGCCGTCCACCAGTGCCACGCGGACACCGCCGATCGGACCGGAGAAGGGCAGGCCGGACAGCTGGGTGGACATGGACGAGGCGTTGATAGCCACCACGTCGTACAGCACATCCGGGTTGATCGCCAGCACGGTGACCACGATCTGGACCTCGTTGCGCAAGCCCTTGACGAAGGCCGGGCGCAGCGGGCGGTCCATCAGGCGGCAGGCCAGGATTGCTTCCGTGGACGGACGGCCTTCGCGGCGGAAGAACGAGCCCGGGATGCGGCCGGCGGCGTACATGCGCTCTTCCACATCGACGGTCAGCGGGAAGAAGTCGAAGCCTTCGCGCGGGGACTTGCCCGCCGTCGTGGCTGACAGCAGGGCGGTGTCTTCGTCGATGTAGACCATCGCCGAGCCGGCTGCCTGCTGGGCAACGCGGCCGGTTTCAAACCGGATCACGCGCTGGCCGAAGCGGCCGTTATCAATGACCGCTTCTGAGAACTGAATTTCGGGACCCTCCAAGAGAGTCACCTCCGTTTCTTCGAGTGTGCGGAGGCTGCCGGTATCTGCCCAGACCTGCAGGCCGCTTCTCGGCCAGCCTGCCTGTACGCCACCCGGTCTTCGATCGAGACCTACGGGCTGCCCAAGGGACATCCCGGAAGCCACTACCGAGGACCGCGAATGCCGCGATACCGGAAGTCTCCAGTTGATGTAGTTATCGCCCAGCGGTTTCCCGCCGGCCGTCTCCTGCCGCGCCCGAAAGGGCGAGGTAGGAAAAAGGCGGCCCTTCTGTTCCCTGTTGCGATGAACGGAAGAGCCGCCTCCTTCGCCGACTAGCGGCGCAGGCCGAGGCGCTCGATGAGCGTACGGTAGCGCGTGATGTCGGTTTCACGCAGGTAGGTGAGCATACGACGGCGACGGCCGACCAGGGCCATCAGGCCGCGGCGGGTGTGGTGGTCGTGCTTGTGCATCTTCAGGTGTTCGGTCAGGTCGGAGATGCGACGGGACAGAACAGCGATCTGTACCTCGGGGGAACCCGTGTCGCCCTCGTGCGTGGCGTATTCCTTGATGATTTCCTGCTTGAGCGCGGCGTCTAATGCCACAATAACTCCTAGAAGTTGTGCCGTGAGGCCCGAGTCAGCACTTCGCTGCCGGGGGCTCCGTACCTTCCGCCAGCAGCCAGAGGCTGCCGGACGCCGAGCACAGAGGGATACAGCCGCCACAGACCGCAGCCGAATCCACCGGCAAGTTTACCTGTTGCGGGCTCAGTCTGTCGAAAGCAGGCTTCGGGTGCGCGCTACGTCGTCGTGCATTTGGGCGATCAACGCCACGGGGCCGGTGTAGGCCACCATGCCGCGCAGCCGCTGCACGAATTCGACCACTACCTGCTGGCCGTAAAGATTGAAGTCATCGGTGCTCTCCTGCGGCCGGTCGATGACGTGCGCCTCGACCCGGCGGCTGGCCCCTTCGAAGGTGGGGTTCGAGCCCACCGAGATGGCGGCCGGCCACCTGGTACCGCGCTGGTCCACCAGCCAGCCGGCGTACACCCCATCGGCCGGGATCAGCCCGGATGAGTGCTTGGACAGGTTCGCGGTGGGAAAGCCGAGTTCGCGGCCCCGGGCGTCGCCGTGCACCACTTCGCCGCGCATCCGGTGGGTCCGCCCTAGCACTTCCGCCGCCATCGCCACATCACCGACCGCCAGCGCCTCACGCACCCAGGACGACGAGCAGCGCCGGCTGCCGTCGGCGCCGCCGTCTGCATCGGCTTCGTATTCGTCCACGACCTCGACGGCGAAGCCGAACTGGCGCCCGAGTTCCTGCATCGTGGTCACGTCGCCTGCGTTGTTCTTCCCGAAGCGCGTATCGTGTCCGATCACGACGGCCGTTGCGCCCAGGGCCTCCACGAAGACGTTGCGGACGAACTGCTCGGGTGTTTCGCCGGCCAGCTCCAGCGTGTAGGTCATCATCAGGAGGCCATCCAGTCCGCTTGCGGCCAGGGCCTCAACCCTGTCTTCCAGACCCATGATCAGCTGCGGGGCTGCGTCCGGCCGGTGCACTTGGGAGGGATGCGGATCGAAGGAAATGGCCACGGCCTGCGCCTCGCGGGCGGCAGCCGTCTCCACCAGGCGTCGCAGCACCTGCTGGTGGCCGCGGTGCACGCCGTCGAAGTTGCCCAGTGTCACCACTGATGGACCAAAGCCACGGGGTACGTCGGCCAGGTCTTTCCAGTAGTGCACAGTGAACTCCTCATTGATTGGGCCTTGAGCGGTTGCGGCCCCGCGCCGGGCCCCTTCCATTATGGACGATCCTCCGACGGCTTCTGCCCGGCGGCCGGCCGGTGCCGCCAGAGCCACCAGAGGCCGACCACCGGAAGCACTAGCGGAACGTAACCGTAGCCTTGGCCGAAGCCGGACCACACGGTGTCCTGCGGAAGCAGTTCCGGGTCCAGCAGGCTGATGAGTCCGACGGCGACGACGCCCAGGAGTTCGATGCCCACGGCGGCCACGGAGAGCCAGTAGGAGCGGATTCCGGACTTGGCCAGCGTAATGGTCGCCAGGATGTAGACGACGGCGGCGAAGGCGGAGAGCACGTAGGCCACCGGCGCCTCGGCGAATTTGGTGGCGATCTGGTAGCCCGCCCGTGCGGTGGCGGACAGCGCGAAGACACCGTAGACCGCCACGAGCAGGCGGCCGAAACCGGTGGCCCGGCGTGCTACCTCATTCGTGTCCTGGGCCCGCTGCACTGGCTGTTGTTCCCGGCCGGTTTTCATGCGGCGATTGCTCCGTCCCAAATCTGTTCCATTCTTACCAGCATCACAAAGACGGTCACGGCGGCGGCGCCCAGTACCAGGTTGCTCCACCGGCTGCGGTCAGTAATTGACCACCAGAAGGCCGCCACCGGCACTAGCAGCGCGGTGAGCAGATAACCCCAGAATTCCCAGGTTTCCCCGGCAACGGCCTCACCGGACACCTGCCGGATGATACCGGCCACGGCGTAGACCAGCAGGAACAGCTCCACGGCGGCCAGTGAGAGAATCGTAATGTCATTCGGCCCGTGTTTCAGGATGGCCGCAACCACGCAAATGATGGCAGCCAACAGCGTGACCACCGCGCCGGCGATAAAGAATCCGTCGACGATCATTTGTCGGCCGCCTCGTTTCCCGGGGCAAACACCAGTAGCGGTTTGGCCTGTGAATCGGTGTCTTCCAGCAGCGCCACCAGTGACCCGTCCGGGGCGAACGCCGCGGTGGCGCCCGCTTCTCCCCCGGCCGGAATCCGCCGACCGTGAGAGACATCGTCGGCTTCCGCGGCACTGAGTTCCCGGGCCGGGAACAACACTCTGGCGGCCTCATCCAGCGCGGTCAGTTGCAGGTTTTCGGCCAGTTGTTCCAGCGTAGCCGCGTCTTCGATCCGGAACGGTCCCACCCGGGTCCGGCGCAAGGCGGTCAAATGCCCGCCCACGCCCAGCCCCTGCCCCAGATCACGGGCCAGGGCACGGATGTAGGTCCCGGACGAACATTCAACGGTCACGTCCACGTCCTGTACCTTGCCGCCGCGCTCCCGGCGGATGCCGTGGACCTCGAACCGGTGAATGGTGACCGGCCGGGCCGGCAGCGACACCTCCTGGCCCGAACGTACGCGCGCATAGGACCGCTGGCCGTTGACCTTGATGGCCGAGACGCTGCTCGGAACCTGCTGGATGTCGCCGGTCAGCGCGGCGACGCCTTCACGGATTTGTTGTTCCGTCACGGCCGCGGCGATGGTTTCCGCCGTGACATCGCCTTCGGCGTCGTCAGTCACCGTCGACTGGCCCAAGCGGATGGTCGCGTCATAGGTTTTAGAGGCACCGACAATGTAGGTCAGCAGCCGGGTTGCCTTGTTGACACCAATCACCAGGACGCCGGTGGCCATCGGGTCCAGGGTGCCGGCATGGCCGACTTTTCGGGTTCCGGCAAGCCTGCGCATGCGGCCAACCACATCATGGCTGGTCCACCCCTGCGGCTTGTCGACAAGTATCAGTCCGGAGCGGAGCAGGCCAGAAGTCACGCCTTTCAGTATATGGCGTCCCGGGTGTGGGTCCGTTCCCCGGCTTAAAGCATGAATCGTTGACAGCCCTCGCGGGCCCTATTAGCTTGAGCTCACTGCGTGCCGCACTCGGCCTGAGGGGAATGTTCAGCAGGGGGAATGTCAGCGGGCTGGGCACAGTCGCCTTTTCGGCATCACTTGCGCTTACCTCCAGTCATTCCATCGATCTGCGAGACCTCTGAGGTGCTTCGCGGCTTCTTCCGGGAGCTCATCCGTGAAAAGACACAAACTCTATCTTGCCCTGCCCTTGGTGCTTGGCTTGTCGCTGGGCACCGGCTTGGCACCGGCATCATCCGCCGACCGCAACAGTACTAAGCCGCCGACGACCACCACGCTTGCCGACGGCCTGCTTTCCCCTCTGGGCCTTGCTGCCGGGCGGCAGGGGCTCTTCGTGACCCAGAATTTCGCCGGACTGTTGACCAAGGTTCGGTCGCAGGGCGATCCCAAGGTGTTGAACAGTTCCGGTGGACCGGAAGTGGGGGCCGTCTCTCTGTATAAGGACACCGTCTACTTTTCCGAAGGCACCGGCGCCGGCGGGATGGATGGGCTGCTGAACGTGCAGTGGATCAAGTCCTTGGACAACCACCGCAAGGCCACGCCGAGGAAGATCGCGGACGTGGCCGCCTACGAGGCCAAACGGAATCCGGACGGCCGGGTCACCTACGGTTTCGGCGACGTGCGGGACCAGCAGTGCCTGGACCGGGTTCCCGCGGGGATCCCGGCCAAGTACAAGGGGCAGGTCGACTCCCATGCCTACGCAACCGCCGCCAACAAGCGCAGCATCTATGTGGCCGACGCCGGCGCCAATGCGATCCTGAAGGTCGACAAGCGCAGCAAGCGGGTCAGCACCGTGGCCGTGCTGCCGGCGGCTTCCTTCCGGGTCACCGCCGTGCTGGCCGCGGGCATGGGCCTGCCGGACTGCGTGGTGGGCGAGAGGTACTACTTGGAGCCGGTGCCCACTGATGTGGAGTTCGGCAAGGACGGCTGGCTGTACGTCACGTCACTGCCGGGCGGTCCGGAAGACGGGAGCCTCGGCGCGCTGGGCCGTGTATTCAAGGTCCATTCGGAAACCGGCAAGGTGGTGCAGCTGGCCAGCGGCTTCTCCGGCGCCACGAACCTGGCTGTCAGTTCACGCGGTGACATCTATGTGGCCGAGATGTTCGGCAACAAGATCTCCGTGGTGAAGAAGGGGTACCACAAGGCGAGGACGTTCCTCGAGACGACCACCCCTGGCGCCCTGGAGATTCATGACAACCGGCTCTATGCCACGACGCATGCCCTGCCGGACTTCAGCGGGCAAACACCACCCTCAGGCAAGCTGATCAAGATCAGGCTGCGCTGACGCCAGAGGAAGCCGGCACAACAAACGACGGTGGGCCACCCGCGCAGGGCAGGTGGCCCACCGTCGTCGTACTGTGGATGGTTACTCCGGGCGCGACTCGCTGCCGGGTTCGTCCTCGTCTTCGTCACCGGGCTTACGGTACGGATCCTCTCCGCCGGCGAAGGCGGCTCCTTCGGCTATTGCCGCCACCTCGGCATCCCTGGCCTTCGCGGTCCGCAACAACTCCTCCAGGTGGCTGGCGTTCACCGGGATTTCGTCCGGGACGAATTCCAGCGTGGGCGTCAGCCGGGCGGTGATGTTCCGGCCCACTTCAGCCCGCAGTACGCCCTTGGCGGATTCAAGTGCCTTGCGGGTGCCGTCCTGCTCTTCGTCGGTACCGAAGACCGTGTAGTAGACGGTGGCGTGCTGCAGGTCGTTGGTCACCCGGGCGTCTGTGATGGTCACAAACCCAAGGCGCGGATCTTTGACCCGGCGCTCGAGCGCCTGGGCCACCACAACCTTGATCCGGTCGGCCATTTTGGCGGCGCGTGCTGGGTCTGCCATGACCCCTCCTCAATTCTCGTGATGATGGCGGAACAACGGGCGCCCGGCGGCGATGCCACCAGACGCCCGCTGCAAGCCGACTGCTAGACGCGCGGCTTTTCGCGCATTTCGAAGGTCTCGATGATGTCGCCTTCCTTGAGGTCGTTGAACGACCCAAGTCCGATACCACATTCGAATCCTTCGCGGACCTCGGTCGCGTCGTCCTTGAACCGCTTGAGCGAATCGACGGTGAGGTTGTCACCGATGAGCTTGCCGTCGCGGGTGACTCGTGCCTTGGAGTTACGGCGGATCGTGCCCGAGCGGACAATGGAGCCGGCGATGTTGCCGTACTTGGAGGAACGGAAGATCTCGCGGATCTCGGCGGTGCCGAGCTGCGCCTCTTCGTACTCCGGCTTGAGCATGCCCTTGAGCGCCAGCTCAATGTCATCGATGGCCGCGTAGATGACCGAGTAGAAGCGCATGTCCACGCCTTCACGCTCGGCCAGTTCCGCCACCCGCTCGGCAGGCTTGACGTTGAAGCCGATGATGATGGCGTTGTCCACCGTGGCCAGGTTGACGTCGTTCTGCGTGATCGCGCCGACACCGCGGTGGATAACCCGCAGCTGGACGTCCTCGCCCACATCGATCTTGAGCAGCGAGTCTTCCAGGGCCTCCACGGCACCGGACACGTCGCCCTTGAGGATGAGGTTGAGGGTGTCGACCTTGCCCTCCGCCACAGCCTTGTCGAAGTCTTCCAGGCTGATGCGCTTGCGGCGCTTGGCCAGCGCAGCGTTGCGGTCCGCGGCTTCACGCTTCTCGGCGATCTGGCGGGCGGTGCGCTCGTCGTCGGTCACCAAGAAGGTGTCGCCGGCGCGCGGCACCGTGGACAGGCCCAGTACCTGGACCGGACGCGACGGTTCGGCCTCGATGACCGATGCGCCGTCCTCGTCGAACATGGCGCGCACGCGGCCGTGGGCGCTGCCGGCGACGATCGCGTCGCCCACCCGCAGTGTTCCGGACTGGACCAGCACGGTTGCCACCGCGCCGCGGCCCTTGTCCAGGTTCGCTTCGATCGCGATACCGCGGGCGTCCTTGTTCGGGTTGGCCCGCAGGTCCAGGGCGGCATCCGCGGTCAGCAGCACGGCCGAGAGCAGGTCGTCGATGTGCAGGCTCTCGCGGGCCGACACGTCAACGAACATGGTGTCGCCACCGTATTCCTCCGGAACCAGGCCGTACTCGGTCAGCTGGCCACGGATCTTCTCCGGGTTGGCGCCGTCCTTGTCGATCTTGTTCACCGCGACGACGATCGGCACGCCGGCCGCCTGCGCGTGGTTCAGGGCTTCCACGGTCTGCGGCATGACTCCGTCGTCCGCGGCCACCACCAGGATGGCGATGTCGGTGACCTTCGCGCCACGGGCACGCATGGCGGTGAACGCCTCGTGGCCCGGGGTGTCGATGAAGGTGATCTTGCGCTCACGGTCATCGTGCTGGAAGTCAATCTGGTAGGCACCGATGTGCTGGGTGATGCCACCGTGCTCGCCTTCACCCACCTGGGTGTTGCGGATGGCGTCCAGCAGGCGGGTCTTACCGTGGTCGACGTGGCCCATGACCGTAACAACGGCCGGGCGCTTCTCCAGGTCGTCTTCGCCCTCGGCCTCGAGCTCTGCGTCGAGGTCGATGTCGAACGAGTCAAGCAGTTCGCGCTCTTCGTCCTCCGGGGAGACAACCTGGATCTTGTAGCCCAGTTCGACGCCCAGCAGTTCGAAGGTGTCTTCGTCCAGGGACTGGGTGGCCGTGGCCATCTCGCCCAGGTGGAAGAGCACGGTGACCAGCGCTGCCGGGTTCGCCTCGATCTTGTCGGCGAAATCGGTGATGGAGGACCCGCGGCGCAACCGGACAACGGTGTTGCCGTCGCCGCGGGGTACCGAGACACCGCCCAGCGACGGTGCGCTCATCTGCTCCAGTTCCTGGCGCTTGGCGCGCTTCGACTTGCGCTGCTTGCCGCGACCGGCGCCTCCCTTGCCGAAGGCACCCTGGGTACCGCCGCGACCGCGGCCTCCCTTGCCGAAGCCACCGCCGGCCGGCGCTCCACCGGCACCCGGACGGCCCGGGGCGCTGCCCGGGGCACCCGGACGGCCGGGAGCACCACCGCGGCCGGCCGGGGCCGGACGCTCGGTGCGGTTAGGCATCATGCCGGGAGTCGGACGGGCACCACCGGGGCCACCACCGGGGCCACCACCGGGACGCGGGGCACCCGGGCGGGGCGCGCCCGGACGCGGTGCACCCGGACGAGGGGCGGCGCCGCCGGGACGCGGTGCAGCCGGACGCGGACCGCCCTGGCCTGCAGCAGGACGCGGCCCACCCGGACGAGGCATGCCCTGCGAGGTTGCAAACGGGTTGTTGCCCGGACGCGGTGCGCGCTCGGCATCGCGGTCGCCGCCACGGCCGCGGGGCATGCCCTGCGAAGTGGCAAACGGATTATTGCCCGGACGCGGGCCACCGGGGCGCGGGGCACCGGGACGGGCAGCTGCGGGGCCGCCGGGACGCGGAGCTGCAGACGCGGGCTTGGCTGCCGGAGCTTCAGCAGGCGCCGAAGCTTCAGCCGCTGCGGCAGCTTCAGCTACCGGTGCCGGCGTGGCTGCTTCAGCTGCCGGAGCCGGAGCAGGTGCTGCCGGAGCGGGAGCTGCAGGAGCGGGAGCCGGAGCGGGCGCTGCCGCCGGGGCTTCCGGTGCTGTCTTCGCAGCGGGCTTCGCGCCAGGCTTGGGTGCTGCCTTGGGTGCGGCTGCCGGCTCGCTCTTCGGAGCGGCAGCGGGGAAGGCGTCGCGAAGCTTCTTCACGACGGGTGCCTCAATGGTGGATGAGGCGGAACGGACGAATTCGCCCAGTTCCTGCAGTTTGGACACTGCGTCTTTCGAGGTAATACCGAGCTCTTTTGCCAGCTCGTGTACGCGGACCTTGGCCACATTTCTCCTGTCTCGGTCCGCACGAGGCAGGGCTGCCGGGCACGAACCGTCTATTTCTTGCTGCGGCTTTCAGCAGAATCGGCTGAAATACCGCGGGCGGAGCACAATGAAGTACTCATCACTTGGCACTCATCGGGTTTCCATCAGTTTTCTGACCCGCTTTCAGGTTGGACGGTTGGGGTGACGAGGGCCCGCCGTGGTGGCGGCCTCGTCGTGAGCACGGAGCTGGTCAATAACGGCACTGCTGTCGACGTTGGCCCGGAAGGCCCTGCCGAAGGCACGCCGCTTGACTGCCAGCTCCACACATTCCGGTTCGCGGTGCATCCAGGCACCGCGTCCGGGCCTGCGGCGGACAGGATCGACGACGACGGTGGCAACACCACCGATTTCCTCGACTGCCAGCCGCAGCAGAACGGCCTGGTCTTCCCGGCGCCGGCAGCCTATGCAGGTCCGCTTCGGCGGCGCGGCCTCGTGGGCACGCGCCTGCATGGGTTTGTGACTGTCGGGAAACCCGGCCATGGATATTCTACCGCTTCCAGTGCCCGGCCAACGAACCGGGCGTGTTTCAGGCGCGTGGCCTGGTTGGTCTTGGCTTCTACCGCCGCTGTTCGGCGGTGGCAGCGTCCGACACGATATCGATCCGCCAACCCGTCAGTTTAGCGGCCAGCCGGGCGTTCTGCCCTTCCTTGCCGATCGCCAGCGAGAGTTGGTAATCGGGCACCACAACGCGCGCGGAACGGCTCTCGGCATCCGTAATGGTCACGGAGCTGACGCGCGACGGCGACAGCGCGCTGGCGATGAACGTCGCGGGATCCTCGCTGAAGTCGACAATGTCGATCTTCTCGTCGTGCAGCTCGGTCATCACGGCCCGCACGCGGGAACCCATTTCGCCGATGCAGGCGCCCTTGGCATTCAGCCCGGGCACGTTGGCCTTGACGGCGATCTTGGTCCGGTGTCCGGCCTCGCGGGCGAGGGCAACGATCTCCACGCTCTTGTCCGCGATCTCGGGCACTTCAAGTTCGAAGAGCTTGCGCACCAACCCGGGGTGCGAACGGGACAGCGTGATGGACGGGCCCTTCATGCCGCGGTGGACATCCACCACGTAGGCACGCAGGCGGGTGCCGTGCACGTAGCTCTCCCCCGGCACCTGTTCGGGCGGCGGCAGCAAGGCCTCCACTGTGCCCAGGTCCACCTGGACCATATGGGGGTTGTGTCCCTGCTGGATCAAACCCGAGACCAGTTCGCCCTCCTTGCCGCGGAAAGCGCCCAACACGTTGTCGTCCTCGGCGTCGCGCAGGCGTTGCAGGATGATCTGGCGAGCTGTGCTCGCGGCGATCCGGCCGAACCCACTGGGTGTGTCGTCGAACTCGCCCACCACGGTGCCGTCGTCGTCCATCTCTGCGGCCCAGATGGTGACGTGTCCGCTCTTCCGGTCCAGCTCTGCGCGGGCCCGCTCGATCGACCCCGGGGACTTGTGATAAGCCACCAGCAGGGCCTGTTCGATCGTGGGGATCAGCAGGTCCAGCGGAATTTCGCGTTCGCGCTCAAGCAGCCGCAGGGCGCTCATATCGATATCCATCTCAGGCCTCCTCCTCGTTCGCCGGCTCGCCGTTGGCTTCGGCCGCCACTTCTTCGTCCAACCGTGCAAACTCCACTTCCACCTTGCCGGAGCGAATGTTCGCAAATTCCAGCTGGACCGGTTCGCCGGGGCGGGGTTTCATGCCCTTTTTCGGTGCTTCTTCCGGCCGCACCCTCACGCCGTCGCCGCCAACTTCCAGCACGCGGCCGGTGATGTCCCCACCTGCCACCAGCTTGACCTTGACCAGCCGGCCCACGTTCCGGCGCCAATGGCGTGGCTGCGTCAGCGGCCGGCTGAGGCCGGGCGACGAGACCTCCAGGCTGTAGGGCCGGCCGTCGTCCTCCGGGTCCTCGTCCAGGGTCTTGGAGAGAGTCTGCGAAACTTCGGCGATAGCGTCCAGCCCGACGCCGCCGGTCTGGTCCTCAGGCAGGTCAACGATGACGTGGATGGTCCGGAGGGCTCCGGCAACCCGGATCTCCACGTCCTCGAGGAACAATCCGTGGGATGCCACGGTCTGTTCCAGCAGCTCTTTCAGGCGTGCGGCCTCTGCGAACGTGTCGGTACCGGATTTCCCTCCGGTAGTGGGCACGCCGCCGTGATTGCGCCGCTGGGCCATGCTGTCTCCCTGTTCTGGTGAGTCTGACTTCTAGACTAGCGACTTTACCGTGACTGGTGGCCTCCCGCCGCCAGCAGCTGCCTCCCGGCGGTGCAGCGGAGGCCAAACCCGTGACATCATCGTCAGTTGTGGGATCTACTTCAAGGCGCCGGGACGGCGGACCAACCGCGCCTTCCCGGGGATGGCGGCGGGTGCCGCTGCTGGTGCTCACCGCGGCGATCGTGGTCAGCACCGGCACCGTGGTGGCGAGCATCACCGCGTCCGCGCCACCGCCGAGCACCACCGAGCAGGCACGCCGCGACGCGCTGGCAGGGCTTGCGGGCCTGGCGTCCGCCTTTGAGGAGCACGACGGCGGCGACTCCCCCACCGCGGCCCTGCTCCACAGCCAAGCCGACCTGCTGACGCTGGCCACGTCCTGGCCCTCGGGTTCCCCGGCAGCCGCTGGAACCACCGGGGATCCTTCTCCCGCAGCCTCCGGCGCACCATCGGCGACGCAAACGCCCGGAGCCGAAGACCTGGCCGAGCTGGCCGGCGGCCTGCTGGCCGACGCCCGGGAGACTGACCCGGGACTCGCCCGGCTGCTCGCCTCGATCGGTTCCGCCCTCTACGCCCAGGCGCAGACGCTGCCCGGCGGAACCGACGTGGCCCAGCCGTGGGAGGATCCGGAGATACCACTGGAGCCGGCCGGTTGTCCCGCGGCGGCCCCGGAGGACGGCGCAAGCGGGCCGGCGACGCCCGCCGCGCCGACGTCGGCGGAGGCCGTTGCCGCCGTCGTACTCAGCCAAGAGCGCTTGGAGTACGCCTACGAGACGGTGTTGCCGCGCCTCGCCGGCGCCGAGCGTGCGGCTGCCGCCGCCCGGCTGGCCGCCCATACCGAGTCGGCGGAGCACTGGCGATCGCTGGCGGCGGCCGAGTGCCTTGACCTGCCGCTGCCCGAACCGGTGTACGCCCTGGGCAGCGAGTTCGCCAGCGAGCCGCTTCCGACACTTCAGGATGCGGAGGGCGCGGCCCTCGCCCCACTGGCCGATCTGGTCTCGCTCAGCGACGGGACAGTCCGGGAACACGCGGTCGCAGGACTCGCCGAGGCCACCGCCGAACTGGCGGCCTCAACCGGCGAGGTGCCGCCGGCACCGGGACTGGACGACGAGTTGCTGGCTGCCCCTTCCACCGCCCCGTGAACGCCGACGTGGACCTGCCCCCGGGACTGCGCCGCGGCGCAGCCGGTTCCGCTGCCGGCCGGGAGTGGCTGCGGGGCTTCAACAACCTCCATGCCGAGGCCATGCTGGACTGGAAGCTGCGGGCCGCGCCCGGCGGTCCGTGGTTCGGCCAGACGGCGGCAGTGTTCCCCGTGCTGGCGCCCGACGGCTCTTCCGCTGTCCTGAAGCTGACTTTTCCGCATCCAGAGGCCGACGGCGAATCCCGCGCGCTCAGGCTCTGGGACGGACGCGGGGCCGTCCGGCTGCTGGCCGAACGCGGCCCCTTCGTGCTGTTGTTGGAACACCTCGATGCCGGCCGGCCGCTCTCCGCGGTGGCATTGGATGACACCATCGACGTCTGGGGCGGACTGGTTCGGCAGTTGCGGCGGCCGCAAGTGCCCGGCCCGGCAGGCAGCTTCGAGAAGGTGTCGGCCTTGGCGGAAGAATGGACGGACACACTCCCTGCCCGCTGGCTGGAGCTGGGCAAACCGTTCCCGACCTGGCTGATGGAGTGTGCCTTGGAAGTCTGCCAGCTCCGTGGCAGCGTTGGCCGGCGCGAGGACCGCGACGTGCTCCTGCACAGCGACCTGCATGATGGGAACATCCTGGCCCGCCTCGACTCCCCGGAGAGTTTTGTCGCCATTGACCCCAAGCCGCTGATCGGCGACCCCGAATTCGCCGTCGCGCCGATGCTCTGGAACCGGATCGCAGATTTGTCTGCCGCCGACGCCGGACGCCATCTCAGACGCCGGTGCGTGGACTTAGCCGAGGCGGCCGGACTGGACCCGGACACCGCACGGGACTGGGCCGTGGCGCGTGAAGTGGATAATGCCCTGGACTACCTGCAGCACCGGGCGACCGGTGACGCCGTGCGGTCGCTCTGGGTCGCGTCCACGCTGGCCGGCAGCACCCTGCCGGATCTCCCGGCGGCGCACGCGTTGCCGGCACCGGCCTGAGCGGCAGGCCGCCGCTGCTTATCGGCCGAGCACGTTCTCCTGCAGCACGTCGTAGCCGAGCTTGAGGATCAACGCGGCGACGACGAACAAAAAGACCACCCGGATGAACTTGCTGCCCTGCGTGACGGCCATCCGGGCACCGACGTAGCCCCCGGCCATGTTCACCAGGCCCAGCACCAGTCCGAGCCCCCACAGCAGCGCGCCGCTGGGCAGGAAAAAGGCCAAGGCGCCAAGGTTGGTCGCCATGTTGACGATCTTGGCTTTTGCACTGGAGGCCAGGAAGTTGTAGCCGAGCACCGCCACCATCGCGATGATCAGGAACGAGCCGGTGCCGGGCCCGATCAGGCCGTCATAGAAACCGATGACCAGGCCGATTCCCGCCGCTGCACCCAGGTGCCGGACGCCCTTGTACCGCAGCTGCGTCAAGGTCCCGGCCGTCGGCCGCAGCGCGGTGAACACGGCCACCGCAATCAGCGCCAGCACGATGATCGGCTTGAAGACCTCTGCCGGCAGGACGGTGGCCACGATGGCGCCGCCGAAACTGCCCACCAACGCTACGCCGGCCATCGGAAGGGCCGTTTTCAGGTCGGGATGCGCCCTGCGGTAATAGGTCACCGCGCTGGTGGTGGTGCCGAAGATGGACCCCATTTTGTTGGTGGCCAGCGCCTGGACGGGGCTGATTCCGGGGACCAGCAGCAGGACCGGCAGCTGGATCAGGCCGCCGCCTCCCACCACGGCGTCCACCCAGCCCGCAGCAAAGCCACCCACCACCACGAGGGCGAGGGTGGCCATCTGCAGTTCTTCGAGTCCGGAAGTCACTTCCCGGCGAGGGCCGCCAAGTGCGCCGCCGCCATGCCCACCGGAATGTTTTCGGCCTGGCCGGTGGCCCGGTCCTTCACTTCGACGACGCCGTCGGCCAAGCCCCGGCCGACCACCACGATGGTGGGCACGCCGATCAGTTCGGCATCGGAGAACTTCACGCCCGGGGACACCTTGGGCCGGTCGTCGTAGATGACCTCGACGCCGGCATCGGACAGCTCCTCGGCCAGTTTGTTGGCCGCCTCGAAGATGTCCTCGCCCTTTCCGGTGGCAACAATGTGCACGTGTGCCGGGGCCACGTTGCGGGGCCAGACCAGGCCCTTGTCGTCGTGGTTCGCCTCGGCCAGGGCCGCCACCGCGCGGGTGACGCCGACGCCGTAGGAACCCATCGTGACCGTGGCCAGCTTGCCGTTGCGGTCCAGCACCTGCAGCCCCAGCGCCTCCGCGTATTTGCGGCCGAGCTGGAAGATGTGGCCCATTTCGATACCGCGGGCCGCTTCCAGCGGACCGGAACCGTCGGGGGCCGGATCTCCCTCACGGACCTCGACGGACTCGATGATGCCGTCCCACTCGAAGTCGCGGCCAGCGACCAGCCCGAATACGTGCTTGCCGTCTTCGTTCGCGCCAGTGATCCAGCGTGAGCCCGAGACCACCCGGGGGTCCACCAGGTACAGCAGCCCGGTGGCGGACTCGGTTCCCAGCACCGCGGCGTCCAGGCTGTTGCCCGGACCGATGTAGCCCTTGACCAAGCCGGGGTGCTGCTTCAGGTCATCCTCGGAGGCAGCCTCGACCTCGACTTCGCCGCCCATCGGCAGGAAGGCGCCAATGTTCGCCTCGACGCGCTTGAGATCGACGGCGCGGTCGCCGGGAACCCCGATGATCACGATGGTCCGCTCGCCCGTGGGCAGTTTGACCGCCAAAACCACGTTTTTCAACGTGTCCGCGGCAGTCCACTCCCCCTCCCCGCGCGGGGCCAGCTGGTTGGCCGCGGCCACCAGGGTCTCGATGGTCGGGGTGTCCGGGGTGTCCTTGACCTCGGCAGCCGGTGCGTCGGCGTAATCAATAGGCTCCGGCGCCACGGTGGCGACGGCCTCCACGTTCGCTGCATAGCCGCCCGGGGAACGGACGAAGGTGTCCTCGCCAACCACGGTGGGATGCAGGAACTCCTCGCTCTTGGACCCTCCCATGGCGCCGGACGTTGCCTTGACGGTGACGACTTCCAGGCCCAGCCGCTCGAAGATTCTCAGGTAGGCGCGGCGGTGCGCGTCATAGCTGATGTCCAGGCCCTCGTCGTCGATATCGAAGGAATAGGAGTCCTTCATGATGAACTCGCGGCCACGCAGCAGGCCGGCGCGCGGACGGGCCTCGTCGCGGTACTTGTTCTGGATTTGGTACAGGGTGACGGGCAAGTCCTTGTACGAGGAGTACAGGTCCTTGACCAACAGGGTGAACATTTCCTCGTGCGTGGGGGCCAGCAGGTAGTCGGCGCCCTTGCGGTCCTGCAGGCGGAACAGTCCCTCACCGTATTCGGTCCAGCGGTTGGTAGCCTCGTACGGTTCGCGCGGCAGCAGCGCCGGGAAGTGAACCTCCTGGGCGCCAATGGCGTTCATTTCCTCGCGGACGACCGCCTCCACCTTGGCCAGCACCTTCAACCCCAGCGGCAGCCAGGAATAGATACCGGGGGCAGCACGGCGGATGTAACCGGCGCGCACCAGCAGCTTGTGGCTGGCCACCTCGGCGTCGACCGGGTCATCGCGCAGGGTGCGCAGGAACAAGCTGGACAGGCGAAGAACCACTGCAGGAATCCGTTTCTCAAGGCTTGGGCCAGCACCGGCCCGTGAAAACAACTGCCTTCTAATCTACTGGTTCCACGCGCATGCTTGCGACAGCCGACGGCGGCGCAGCATCTGCCGGCGGATCCTTGATCCGGTATGGCGGCAGAAAAGGGCCTAGAACAACACGGTGGCAAACGTGCCGACCTGCCGGAACCCGACCGATGCGTAGGCAGCCACCGCCCGGTGGTTGTAGTCGTTGACGTACAGGCTGGCGACCGGGGCGTATTGCCGCGACAGTTCGACGACGGCGGCCATGCACCCGGCGGCCAGGCCCTGGCCGCGGTAGGCGGGGTTCACCCACACGCCTTGAATCTGCACGGCGTCGGCGCTGACGTTGCCCAGTTCTGCCTTGAAGACGACCTGCCCGTGGCCGTCCCGCCGGATGAGCGAGTGGCCCTTCCGGATCAGGGTGGCCACGCGCTGCCGGTAGTGCTGGCCGCCGCCGGTCAGCGGCGAGTATCCGACTTCTTCCTCGAACATCGCCACGCAGGCGGGCACCAGCACGTCAAAATCGTCCTCGGTGGAATACCGCACCTGCGGGTCGGCGGCCACGGCCGGGGTGCCCCGCAGCTCCAGCAACGGCTGATTGGGCCGAACATCGAAGGCCCGCGGATGCGCGTGCCGGAACGACGACCAGATGCCCAGCACGCCTTCGGCTGGGCCGAAAATCGAGGACATGCGGCGGTTGCCGGCGGCCAGATGGGCGCCCAGCCGCGCGCCTTGTTCGGCGTCCAGCCCGACCGGGACCGCGTTGACCCCGGCCCAGCAGGCTCCGGTGAGGGCACCGCCGTCGTACATCCCCAAAATCTGGGCCCCGGACGGGGTAGGGCCGGCAGTTCCGGCGGACTCCAGGTGGGCAGCCAGAAAAACGTTGGCTACCGGATCTGCGCGCACCAGCTCCCAGAGCAGCTCGGTGTCCGGATGTTCCAGCGGCCGGATTCCGGCATACGGATCGGCGGGCACGGCACCGGCCGTACCCGCTGCCTCTCGGCTAGCTGACGTTAACCACGGGGCTACCCTTGACAGCATTTTCGCCATCGGAGTCACCCATTTCCTCGGCAATCCTCATTGCTTCTTCAATGAGGGTCTCAACAATCTGGTCCTCCGGAACAGTCTTGATGACCTGGCCCTTCACAAAAATCTGGCCTTTGCCGTTTCCGGAAGCTACGCCCAAGTCAGCTTCGCGGGCCTCACCCGGTCCGTTGACCACACAGCCCATCACGGCGACCCGCAACGGCACTTCCATGCCCTCGAGACCGGCGGTGACTTCGTCGGCCAGCTTGTACACGTCCACCTGGGCGCGGCCGCAGGACGGGCAGGAAACAATTTCGAGTTTGCGCTCGCGCAGGTTCAGTGACTGCAGGATCTGCAGGCCCACCTTGATCTCTTCAACCGGCGGGGCGGACAGCGACACGCGGATGGTGTCGCCGATGCCCTGCGAGAGCAGCGCGCCGAAGGCGGTGGCGGACTTGATGGTTCCCTGGAACGCGGGGCCGGCCTCGGTGACGCCCAGGTGAAGCGGCCAGTCGCCGCGTTCGGCCAACAGTTCATAGGCGCGGACCATGACCACCGGGTCATTGTGCTTGACCGAGATCTTGAAATCGTGGAAGTCGTGTTCTTCGAACAGCGAGGCTTCCCAGACGGCGGATTCCACCAGGGCCTCCGGGGTGGCCTTGCCGTACTTTTCCATCAGCCGCGGATCCAGGGAGCCGGCGTTGACGCCGATGCGGATCGAAGTGCCGGCGGCCTTGGCGGCGGCGGCGATTTCCTTGACCTGATCATCGAACTTGCGGATGTTGCCCGGATTCACCCGGACCGCTGCGCAGCCGGCGTCAATGGCGGCGAACACGTACTTGGGCTGGAAGTGGATGTCCGCGATCACCGGGATCTGGGACTTCTTCGCGATGATCGGCAGGGCCTCGGCGTCATCGGCGCTGGGGCACGCGACCCGGACGATGTCGCAGCCCGACGCCGTCAGTTCGGCGATCTGCTGCAGGGTGGCATTGATGTCAGTGGTCGGCGTGGTGGTCATTGACTGCACGCTGATCGGCGATTCCGAGCCAACCCCGACCGAACCGACCTTGATCTGCCGGGTCTTCCGGCGCGGCGCCAGGACAGGCGGTGGTGAAGCTGGCATTCCAAGATTGACCGAGGTCAAAACGTCCTCCATGTGCCGGTCGGCAGTTGCTGAACAGATTTCATTATCCCCCTCCCGGCACGGCCATGGCACATGCAGCGGGAGAGGTGTGGATCATGCGTAGTCGGCGAAAGCCCCGGTGACGGGCGCCCATTCGGTGGTTTTCAGCCCGGAGACAAAGTTGTTGAGGTTGAACGGATCCTGCTTCAGTTCATCCAGCAGGCTGTTTTCGCTCTCGGCGGTGAAGATCAGCAGCGCGCCGGTGCCATCCGCGTAGGGCCCGGATGCCAGCAGGCGGCCCTGGTCCACGAAGCTTCCCAGCCAGGCGCGGTGGGCCGGACGGTGTTCGTCCCGGCCGGCCTCCGAATCGGGGGCATAGACGTACTCAACGGCAAAAACACTCATGGCATTCACCTTACCCGGCGCCGGATGGCGGACGTTACTGGTAGGAAACGAACCAAGGCGCCGGATCCACCTCCGTGTAGGTGCGCTCGGGGCTGAACGTGGGAGTGTCTTCGTCGTAGAAGTTCTTCCAGCCCATCCGGATCCCCTTCGGCAGGTCCTGGCGCAGGGCACGCCAGGTCTCCAACTTCTGGCCGGGATTGCCATGGCCGTCGGCGTGCAGCACCATAGCCAGCTCTGGGTGTCCGGTCTCCAGCTTCTGCCGGTCCGAGATCATCCGGTACTGGAACTGGTGCAGGATCAGCACCTTCTGCGGCAGCGAGTTTTTCCGGGTCAGGTCCGCCAGCCAGTCGCTGACCTTGTTGATCTCGGCGGCGCTGACCGACCCGATCTGCTCCATGTGCCGCTCCCCCTTGCCCAGCCGCCATTCCGGGTCCAGCGCCAGTCCCACATGCGGTTCCTTCAGCAGGTCCGCATACAACTTGGCCTGTTCGAGGAAGTCCGATCGCCCGGGCTGCAGGTCCAGCACCACGTACACCCCTGCTTTGCCGGCGGCATCGACCCATGGGCGCAGCTCGTCCACGTCCGTTTCGGCCGAATAGTCGCCGTCCTTCCCGGCCGAGGCAGAGGCGATCGTGGCGATGATTTCGAACGCCGGAACCACCGGTTCCTTGCTGTGCGGCTGGTAGCTTTTGGCCAGTTTCTTGGCGCGCCGGACGGACTCCTTGATGCCTTGTTCGCCGAGGGCGCCGAGCGCGGGTCCCGCGGGATGTCCGTACAGCGCCACCATCCGCCGCGAGGGGAAGGCCAGTTGGCCCCCGCCGGGTAGTTCCGGCACGTCCAACGCCGCCTGCACCCGACGGCCAAACGTGTCATCGGTGCCGAATGCTTTGCCGATGCCGAGCACCCGGCGCTCCGGCTCTGCGCGGAGGAAATCGATGGTCGCGCTGCTCTGCCGTGGATCCGCTTTCGGGTCCTGGAAGACGCGTGCGCCGGCCGCCTCTGCTACTGCCAGCGTTGCGGGATAGTCCTGCTCTCCGTCCTGATCGAACAAGACCGAGGCGTCCGCCAACTCCGCCGCGCCGTCGGGCAGATCAAGTTCTCCGTCCGGCGGCAGGACCTCAACACGCGGCAGCAGGGCGGCCCAGCCCGTGATGCCGCCGTCCGAACCGGTACCGGCCACGGCGGCGGAGGCGGCGGCAGCGGAGGCAGAGGCGGAAGCCGTGGCGGAGGAACCAACGTCCGGCGTGCCGCTGGAAGCTTCTTCCGGCGCACTGCTGGGGCTCGCGGCTGGCTCCGCCGGCGGCTGCCCAAAGACCTTGACCTGGCGCACGCCGAGCCGCACCAACTCGCTTTCCAGACCGTCACCGGCCAGCAGCAGCGGCACCCCTAGCGGCAGCGACTCCGCTTCCGCTGCCGCCAGTGCCTTGGCATCGTCCGCCGCAGCCACGAACGCCACCGGGCTGGAAGCGAACAGCGCTCGGCTGGCGGCCAGTGAGGCTTCCGCATCGGAGCCGGCAATAACCTCGGGTTCGGCCGCTCCGGTGTTCAGCTGTACCCGGCCCGGGGCAGCAGCGCTCGACGCGGCCGGCGAGCCTGACCCAGGCGCTTCGCCCGGGACGGTGCAGCCGGCCAGGGCAAGGACCACCGTCAGCGCTCCGGCGATGCCAGCTCCGGCCCACGTTCTGCCGCGTGCCTTGGCCGGCCGGATGGCGGTATGGAGGCTCGGTTCGGTACGGACTGTCCGTGGTGCTGCGCTCACGGCGTGTGGCTCCCTTCGCCGGTTCGGGCCAGTCTAACCACGGCCGCTCGGCCACCCCAGCCCCATGACGGCGCGTCACGCAGCCGGGGAGGCAATCGCCGTCGTCGTTCGGAAGGGCAGCGTCAGGCGGGGCAGCGTCAGGCGGGGCAGCGTCAGGCGGGGCAACATCCGGCAGGGCAACATCCGGCGGGCCCGTTCAAGCCTGCGGTTGCCGTGCCGGCGTCAACCGAAAATGTTGACCGGTTTGACGATGTCCGCGTAGATCAGCAGCGCGCCCATGCCCATCAGCACCACCGCCACCACATAGGTCAGCGGCAGCAGCTTGGCGATGTCCACCGGCCCCGGATCCGGGCGGCGGAACAGCTTGGCCATGCCACGGCGCACCGCTTCCCAGAGCGCGCCGGCAACGTGCCCACCGTCCAGCGGCAGCAGCGGGATCAGGTTGAACACGAACAGGGCCAGGTTGACCGAGCCGACCAGCCCAATCAGCGTGGCGGCCCGCGCCTCGAAAGGAATTTCATGCATCGAGCTGATCTCGCCAGCAATCCGGCCCACACCCACCACGCTCATCGGCCCGTTCGGGTCGCGTGGAGCATCGCTGAAGGCGGCTTGGGCCACGTCGGCCAGCCGCTGCGGAAGATGCAGCACAACACCGGTGATCGCCTGCAGGTTCTCCCCCACCGCCGGCAGCACCTCGGTGGCCGGCCGCGGCACCAAGGCCGTTGCGGCACCCATGCCGACGAAGCCGGCCTGTTCCGTCATCGGCTCGCCCTGGCCGTCCAGCACCGGTTGTCCGGCGTCGTCGTAGACCGGGCGTTCGGTGAGGATCGGCGTGATGCTGGTGCGGATTTCCTTGCCGTCGCGCAGCAGCGTGATCGGCGTCTTCTCCCCCGCGGCCTCCCGGATCCAGGCGGTCAGCTGGGACCAGTCGGTGACCGGTTTCCCGTCAAAGGCCGTGACGATATCGCCGGGCCGGATGCCGGCCGCCGTGGCCGGGGCTTCGGGGTCGCTGGGCAGGCAGTCGGTCTGCCCGGTCTCGGCGGCCTGCGCCGCGGGGACCACGCATTTGTTGACTGTGGAGATAGTGGTGGTGGCCTGCGCGGTGCCGAAGCCCACCAGCACAATGCCGATCAGCAGCGTGCCGATGATCAGATTGACGAACGGGCCGCCCAGCATGATGATGACGCGTTTGTGGACCGGCAGTCTGTAGAACATCCGAGTCTCGTCGCCGGGCTGCAGTCGCTCCGCTTCCGCCTGCCGGGCGTCGTTGGCCAGTTGCTGGAACATCCCGGTGCTGGACCGCCTGATGCCGGCGCCGTCGTGGCCGTCCTTGGCCGGCGGGTACATGCCGATCATCGAGACGTAGCCGCCCAGCGGGACAGCCTTGACGCCGTACTCGGTCTCGCCCCGCCGTCGGGAGAAAAGCGTTTTGCCGAAGCCCACCATGTACTGGGTCACCCGCACCTTGAACAGCTTGGCGGGCAGCAGGTGGCCCACCTCGTGCAGGGCGATGGACACGGCGATGCCGACGGCCACGAAGAGGACGCCGAGAAGGAAAAGCAGAATGGTCACAACATAGCCAAACGTTCGTGGGCCCGCGAGCGTGCCCAATCTTCTGCGGCCAGTACCGTGGCCACGGTCGGTTCGCCGGACGGCGCATGCTCTTCCACCACGGCCGCAACCGTCTCCACGATCTTGTCGAAGCGGATCCGGCCCTCGTGGAAGGCATCCACGGCCTCTTCATTGGCCGCGTTGTAAACGGCCATGAAGGTGCCGCCGCGGGCTGCCGCTTCCTTGGCCAGCCGTACCGCGCCGAACACTTCTTCATCCAGCGGCTCGAAGGTCCAACTGGTGGCCTGGCTCCAGTCGCAGGGCTGCGCCGCACCCGGCACCCGCTCCGGCCAGCCCATGCCGAGCGCGATCGGCAGGCGCATGTCCGGCGGCGAGGCCTGCGCGATGGTGGATCCGTCGATGAACTGCACCATCGAGTGCACCACCGACTGCGGGTGCACCACCACATCGATCCTGTCCAGCGGGACGTCGAAGAGCAGGTGCGCCTCGATGACTTCCAGCGCCTTGTTGACCATGGTCGCCGAGTTGGTGGTGACCATCCGGCCCATGTCCCAGGTGGGGTGGGCCAGTGCCTGCGCCGGGGTGACGGCGCGCAGTTGCTCCTTGCTGAAGCCGCGGAACGGGCCACCGGAAGCGGTCACGATCAGCCGGTCCACCTCGCCCGCAGTGCCCGAGCGCAGGGCCTGGGCAAGCGCCGAATGCTCCGAATCCACCGGCACGATCTGCCCCGGCCGCGCCGCCTCCTTGACCAGGGGACCGCCCGCAATCAGGGACTCTTTGTTCGCCAAGGCCAGCACGTGCCCGGCTCCGAGCGCCGCCAGCGTCGGCGCCAGCCCGATGGACCCGGTAATGCCATTAAGCACGACGTCGGCGTCCGGCCAGGCGGCGATCCTCGCCGCGGCGTCGGGGCCGGCAAAGAGCTCCGGCGAGTAGCCGGATACTCCGGCGTCCGCCGCTGCCGTCTTGATGGCCGTCGCCAGGTCATCCACCGTTCCGGCGGCGGCACCGACGGCCTGCGCCCGGGTGTGGACGGCCTGCCGGGCCGCCAGTTCCAGATTGCCGCCGGCGGCGAGCGCCGTGACCTCGAAGCGTTCCGGGGCCGCGTCCACCACATCGATGCCCTGCGTGCCGATCGACCCAGTGGAGCCCAGCAACACCACCTTGCGACGGGCGGGATGCGGGGCGGCGTGGGGCGGATCGCGGAACTCCATGCGGTCAATTATCCAGCACCGGTGCTACTCCGGACGAGCTCGGCCGTTGGCACCGGTGACGCGGGTAGTTCCGAAGACCTCTCGGCTTCTGGATCACCCGGCCGCGCCGAGACCAGCCGGTCGCACCGAGACCGCGCCGCGCCGCGCCGAGACCACCGGAGCGCCGAGACCAGCCGGTCGCACCGAGACCACCCGTGCCGAGACCACCCGCTGGCTTCGAGATCACCGGGTCGCACCGAGACCACCCGTGCCGAGACCGCCCGCTGGCTTCGAGATCACCGGGTACAGGGGGTGCGGTCGAAGCTATCCCCTGCCGTCGTGGCGAGATGACCCTCTGCAACAGGTCATCTCGACGGCACCCCCTGACCTGAGGGACTGCTCCACGCCCACCCGGCACCGGGACGGGGAAAATCCGCCGGGGCAGGATCGGTGGACCCTGCCCCGGCGGCGATTCCCTGCCCCGGCGGCCGTGCGGAACGATCGGTTACGGCTGCCGGACCGCCAGCACGTTGCACGGCGCGGACAGCAGGATCGTCTGCGCGGTCGAACCGAGCAGCAACTTTCCCACCGGTGTCCGGTTGCGCACCCCGATGACGATCAGCTCCGCATCGGACTCTTCGGCGGCGTCCAGCACCTCCTCGGCGGGCAGCCCATCCGCGATTCCGTGCCGGATGCTGAAGCCGACTCCTGCCCCGCTTAACACAGCTTCCAACCGTGCGACGTCGGCGGCGTCCGCGTACCCGGGATCCACCAAGCGGTCTGCCCGGGTGGCGTTGACCACCAGCAGCTTGGCCGCACGGCGTCCTGCCTCGTCGATGGCGGCCGCCAGGGCCGCGTCGCCCAGGGCGTTGGGGACATACCCCACCACGATCGTGGTCATGCGCTGACCTCCTTGCCCTGCGGACTCTCGTCGTCGAGCGCTGCCGATTCCATCACGCGTTGGCGCTTCTTCATCCAGAAGGACAGCACGAAGATGAGGACCAAAGAGATGTAGATCCCGGCCGCGATCGGCGTGGATATCAGGGCCAGCGGGTCGCCTTGCGAGATGGCCAGCGAACGCCGCAGCTGGCTCTCGAAAATCGGCCCCAGGATCATGCCCACTACCAGCGGGGCGATCGGATAGCCGTAGCGGCGCATGAAGAAGCCCAGCACACCGATCACCAGCAGCACGAACACATCCACCGGCGTGAAGTTCACCGAGAACGCACCCAAGGCGGCGAAGACCAGGATGCCGGCGTAGAGATACGGCCGCGGGATCTGCAGGATCTTCACCCACATGCCCACCAGCGGCAGGTTCAGCACCAGCAGCATCAGGTTGCCCACGTACAGGCTGGCAATCAGCGCCCAGACCAGGGCGCCCTCCACCTCGAACAGCAGCGGACCGGGCTGGATGTTATAGCGCTGGAACGCCACCAGCATCATCGCCGCCGTGGCCGTCGTCGGAATGCCCAGCGTCAGCAGCGGCACCAGCACACCGGCCGCGGCCGCGTTGTTGGCCGATTCCGGCCCGGCCACGCCTTCGATGGCGCCTCGGCCGAACTGCCGCTTGCGTGCGCCCTTGGCCAGTTTCTTCTCCGCCGCGTAGGACAGGAAGGTGGCCACGTCGGCACCCCCGGCCGGCATGGTGCCGATCGGGAAGCCGATGAAGGTTCCGCGCAGCCACGGCTTCCAGGACCGTCTCCAGTCCTCCTTCTTCATCCACGACGTCCAGCCACCGGTCACCGGGATGACCTTGACCGGCCCGTGCCGCAGCCGGGAGGCCACATACAGAGCCTCGCCCAGCGCGAAGAGTCCGACGGCGACCAGCACCACGTCGATGCCGTCCGCCAGGAACGGGCTGCCGAACGTATAACGCTGCTGCCCGGTCATCAGGTCCACGCCCATGAACGCCAGGAACAAACCCAGGCCAAGCGACGCGAGTCCGCGCAACACCGAGGCGCCCAGCAGCGCACCCACGGTCAGGAACGCCACCACCATCAGGGCCACGTACTCCACAGGGCCGATCTGCACGGCGAACGCTGCCACGTAGGGGGCCACAAAACTCAGCAGCACCGTGGCAACGGTGCCGGCGATGAACGAGCCGATCGCCGCCGTCGCCAGCGCCGCGGCACCCCGGCCGGCTTTCGCCATCCGGTTGCCTTCCAGCGCGGTGACAATGGAGGCGGATTCGCCCGGCGTATTGAGCAGGATCGAGGTGGTCGACCCGCCGTACATGCCCCCGTAATAAATGCCCGCGAAGACGATGATCGCCGCCGTTGGCTCCAGGCTGTACGTGATCGGCATCAGCAGGGCAACGGTCATGGCAGGACCGATGCCCGGCAGCACGCCCACCGCCGTGCCGACCAGCACCCCGCCCAAGGCGTAGAGCAGGTAGATGGGCTGCATCGCCACGGAGAAGCCCTCGAGGAGGGCGTAGAAATTATCCATTCAGGAACGGCACCCCTTCGAGCACACCGGCCGGCAGCGAAACGCCAAGCAGCCCACCGAAGGCGAACTGCAGCACCAGCGCCATGACCACGCCCACCACGGCGGCCCGCCACAACGGCTTGGCCCCCAGCGCCCACGCGGCACCGAAGAACAGCACCGCCGCGGCCACCGGCCAACCCAGCGGAATAATCAGGAAAATATGGACGACGACGGTGCCCGCCATCTTGGCGACGGTCAGCCAATCGGTCCGGACGTCGGGGTCAATGTCTTCGCCCTCATCCGCCTCGCCGGTCTTGCCGCGCAGCAGCTGCACGATCAGCCCGGCGCCGACGATCACCAGCAGGCCGGAGACAAGGTAGGGAAGCGCCCGCGGGCCAATGTCGCTGGCCGAGTCGGGCGTCTGGATCCCGGCGCCGGCGACGAAGCCGACGATCCCGATGCTCAGGATCACCGCCGCGAAGATGATTTCTCCGAGCGGCTTGACCGGGGCGGCATCGCTGCCGCCCCGGACCGCTCCAGTAGTGGAAGGAACCATGGTTACTTCAGCAGACCGATATCCGTCAGCGTTGCGGTGACCGTCTCGATGTCCTCGGTCAGGAAGCTGTTGAACTCCTCGCCGGCCAGGAAGGCGTCTGCCCAGTTGTTCGTGGTCAGGGTCTTCTGCCAGGCGTCGGTGCCGTGCAGCTCGGTCACCAGCGCGGTGAGCTTCTCTGCCTGTGCCTCGTCGATGGACCCGGGTGCCACGACGCCACGCCAGTTGGTCAGCACCAGATCGACGCCCTGCTCCTTCAACGGCTTGACCTCGGGCAGCTGCGGGGCGGCGTCCGGACCGGAGACGGCCAGGGCGCGCAGCTTGCCGGCCTTGACCTGCTCGGCGTATTCGCCCACACCGGAAATGCCGGCGGAGACCTTGTTGCCCAGCAGCGCTGCCAGGGATTCGCCGCCGCCGGAGTAGGGGATGTAGTTCAGGCTGTCGGCACCGATGCCGGCTTCCTTGAGCATCATGCCGGCCAGGATGTGGTCGGCTCCGCCGGCGGAGCCGCCGGTGATGGAGACGCCCTTGCCCTTGGCCTTGACGTCGGCGATCAGGTCATCGATGGTCTGGTAGGGCGAATCGGCAGGCACCACGACGACGAGCGGCTCTTCGGTGAGCCGGGCGATCGGTGTGGTGTCTTCGATCCGGTTGGCGGACTTGTTGGTCTCCACGGCGCCCACCATGACGTACCCCATCACCATCAGGGTGTTCGGGTCCTGTTCCGTGGCAAGCTTCGCCAGACCATTGGTGCCGCCGGCCCCTCCGATGTTGACTACCGAGGCGCTGGAGACCAGGTCGTTCTCCTGCAGGTCCTTCTGCATGGAACGGCCGGTCTGGTCCCAGCCGCCGCCCGGATCCGCCGGGACAATGATGTTGAGCTTGTCGATGCCGGCTTCTGCCGAGCCGTTGCCGGCGCCGGTGGAGCCGGTGGAGCCGCAGGCTGCCAACACCAGGGCGGATGCTGCCGCGGCGGCCACCAGGGCCGAACGCCGTCTCATCGTACGGTCGAGCTTCATGTAGGTTCTTCCTCCTCCAACCGGCGTGATGGGCATCACCACGCCGTCGCCCCAGCGTAGGGAGCGGCCAGGCCCGGCGGAAGAATGCGGTCATTGTGGCCGTATTGGTCATTGTGGTCACCGGCACACACCCCTGTGGCGCAGCTAACAGCATGCGAAGATGGCGGGGTGTTCCGATCCCTGTCCCTGCGCTCCCAGCTGTTCGTGCTCCAGTTGTTCATCTTGCTCGTCGTCGTGCTGGTGGCAGGTTCGGTCGCCATTTCCATGCAGGAACAACAGATCCGCGATGCCTACGAGGGGCGCATGGTCGGCGTGGCCCGCTCGGTGGCGCAATTGCCGTCCATCGTGGAGGCCTTCGACGACGCCAACCCCAGCCAGAGAATCCAGCCGATCGCCGAGTTGATCGCGCAATCGACCGGGGTGACGTATGTAGTGGTCACCGACCACCGCGGCATCCGCTACTCGCATCCGAACCAGGCGTTGATCGGGCAGATGGTTTCCACCGATCCGTCGATCCCGCTGTCCGGCGAGACGTTCATTGGCAGGCAGACCGGCACCCTGGGCGAATCGTGGCGGGTGAAGGTACCGATCTATGACCGGTCGGGTGCCGAGGTGATTGGCACCGCCTCGGTGGGAACGTTGGAGTCGACGCTGCGCGAGGACCTGAACGACGACCTGCCGGTCCTGCTGGCGTGGCTCATCGCGGCCGCCCTGGTTGGCTCGGCCGGCGCCATCTACATCTCCCGCTTGGTCTGGCGGCGGATCTACCAGCTTGAGCCGGAAGAGATCGCCGCGCTGCTCGAAACCCGCGACGCCATGCTGCACGGCATCGGCGAAGGCGTGGTGGCCGTCGACGACCGCGGGCGCATCGCGCTGCTCAATGACGAGGCGAAACGCCTGCTGGATGTCTCCGACGCCGCGCTGGGCCGCCCGGCCACCACGATCCTGGAACCGGGGCTGGCGGCGATGCTGGCCGCCAACGGCGGGGCCGACGAAACGGTGCTCGCCGGCGAACGCGTGCTGCTGGCCCGCGCCAACGCTGCCACCGTGGACTCACGCCGGGTGGGCAGCGTGATCATCCTGCGCGACCGCACCGAGCTGCACCAACTGCTGCAGGATCTCGACGGCGCGCGGGACGTGACCCAGGCGCTGCGCGCGCAGGCGCACGAATTCTCCAACAAAATGCACGTGGTCTCCGGACTGCTGGAACTTGGCCGCACGCAGCAGGCGGTGGATTTCATCTCCCGTTCCGGGCACGGCGGTTCGGTGGTGGCAGGCGAACTGGCTCCGGGGATCACCGATCCGGATGCAGCCAGCCTGCTGATGGCCAAGACAACCATTTGCGACGAAAAAGGCATCCAGTTGCTCATTGATCCGGCCTCCGTGCTGGCGCCGGACGGCACCACGGATCCGGTCACGGTGCTGGGCAACCTGGTGGACAACGCCATGGAGGCCGTGGGGCCGCTGGGCACCATCACCGTGTCCATCACGGAGGGCGCCGACGGTTGCACCATCACGGTCGCCGACGACGGTCCCGGCGTCCCGGCCGAGGACCGTGGGCGCATCTTCCAACCGGGCGTCTCAAGCAAGGAAGCTGCGCTGCCGGGCAGCCGCGGATTCGGCCTCGCGCTGGTCAGCCGGGTGGCAGCCCGGCGCGGCGGCACGGCCCGGGTTGCGCCGTCGGCCTCCGGCGGCGCCGAGTTCACGGTAAGCTTCTCGCCGACCCCGTCGAACGCCCGCCCGCAAGGAATCCCGGTCCCATGAGCCAGATCCGCACCGTCGTCGTCGACGATGACAAGGAAGTCGCCGGCGTGCACACCGGCTTCCTGCTGGCCCACGGCGCCTTCGACTCGGCGGGCACGGCCTACACCGGGGCTGACGCGCTGGCCATGATTGCGGACCTTCGCCCCGAGCTGGTGCTGCTGGACATCCATTTGCCGGACCTGAGCGGCATCGAGGTCCTGAGGGCCGTCCGGAACCTGCCGGGCGAACCGGTCGACGTCATCGCGATCACCGCCGCACGGGAACTGGACACCGTGCGGCGGCCATGGCCGGCGGCGTGCTCCACTATCTGGTCAAGCCGTTCACGGCCCGGGTGTTGATGGACCGGCTGGACGCCTATGTGGAGCACCGGCGGCACATCAGCGGCAGCGGCCAAGCGGCCGTGCTGGACCAGGACGGCATCGACCGGCTGCTGGCACCCGCCGGGGCCCCGCTGGCCACGATCCCGGCTTCCCGGGTGTCGGTCGCGCTGCCCAAGGGCCTGTCCCAGCCCACCTTGGAGGCTGTCATCGCCGACCTGAACGCTACCGGCGCCGCGTCGTCGGCCTCCGAAGTCGCCGGACGGCTGGGGCTGGCACGCGTGAGCGCGCGGCGCTATCTGGAGTACCTGGTGTCGCGCGGCGAGGCCCGGATCACGCCGCGGTACGGCGCCGCCGGCCGGCCGGAGAAGTTCTACCTCCTGACCGGCGGCTAGGAACTCATCTGCCTGGCCCGCCGCAGGGTCAGCTCCGCGTGCTTGAGCAGCGGCCCGTCGATCATCTTGCCGCGGAACCGGAAGGCGCCGGGTTCGTTGGCTGCGGCTGCCAGCAGGGCGGCCGCGTAGTCCGCCTCGGCCTGGCCCGGCCGGTAGGCGCCCCTGACGACGTCGGACTGGCTCGGGTGGATGATGGCCTTGGCCGCAAAGCCGGACGCGGCCGCGTCCTCCGCTTCCGCCGCCAGCCCGTCCAGGTCCGGTATGTCGATGTAGACCGAGTCGATCGCCGCCTTGCGGTGGGCGCCGGCCGCCAGGAGAACCTGCGAGCGCGCCTGCCGGGCGACGTCCCGGTAGGTCCCGGACGCGAGCCGGCTGGAGCTGCCGCCCAGCGAGGCGACCAGGTCCTCGGCGCCCCACATCAGCGCCGTGACATTCGCGCAGCCGGCCAGTTCGGCGGCATGCAGCACACCGAGGGCAGTCTCGCAGAGCGCCACCACCGCATACTCCCCCAGTCCCTGCACCGCCGACGGGTCCTCCGCCTTCGCCAGCATGATGGTCCGGTAGCCGGACCGGCCGACGGCCGCCAGGTCCAGGGCGTGGTCGTCGGTGCCGACCGCGTTGACCCGGACCATCGTGCGTGCCGGATCCAGCGGGTGGCCGAGGATGGCGTCCCGGGCCGCGGCACGATCCGCCGGGGCCACCGCATCCTCCAGGTCAAGGATCACCGCGTCGGCGCGCTCGGCAGCCTTTCGGTAGCGGTCCGGCCGGTCCGCCGGACAGAACAGGATGGCCGGTCCCATCTCAAAATCCATCACCGATGCCCGCCTTCGGGCCGGCCGTCCCACAGTTCGGCGTCGCTGGTTTCCGAGCCCGCAATGGCGGCGGCGTGACCGTCCTCGGTCCACATCAGGCAGCTGCGCGTCACCGTCGCCACCACATCGCCGTGCTGGTTCCGGCCGGTGTGGTGCATGGTCACCACGCCGGTCCCGGGCCGGGACTTGGAGAGCCGCTTGTCGGTGACCACCGTCTCCGTATACAGCGTGTCCCCATGGTAGAGCGGGTGCGGAAAGGTCACGTCCGTGAGGCCCAACTGCGCCACGATGGTGGCCTGGGTCAACTGGCCGACCGACTGGCCCACCACCGTGGCGAGGGTGAACATGGAGTTCATCAGCCGCTGCCCGAACGGCTGTTCGGCTGCCCAGGCCGCGTCCAGGTGCAGGGCCTGGTTGTTCATGGTGGCGGTGGTGAAAAATACGTTGTCCGCCTCCGTGACGGTCCGTCCCGGGCGGTGGGCGTAGATGACATCCGCCTCGATCTCCTCGAAGTACAGCCCGCGCTGAATGATCACCTTCTGCGCACCGGCTGCTTCGGAGGGGGTAGCCGCTGCCCCGGCGTCGGTATTCACCGGGTACCCGCCTGGAACTGGTCGATCCGGAGTTCGGCGCCGGTGGCGGCGACGACATCCTGGACTTCCACGCCCGGGGCCGTCTCGCGGAGCACCAGGCCCTGCTCGGTGACGTCGATGACGGCAAGGTCGGTGATGATCTTGTCCACGCAGGCTTTGCCGGTGAGCGGCAGCGTGCATTCGGTGAGGATTTTGGGGTTCCCGCTCTTATCCACGTGCTCCATCATGACGATCAGCTGTTTGGCACCGAAGACCAGGTCCATGGCTCCGCCCATGCCCTTGACCATCTTGCCCGGGATCATCCAGTTGGCCAGGTCCCCGTTCTGCGCCACCTGCATGGCGCCGAGGACGGCCACATCCACGTGCCCGCCGCGGACCATGCCGAAGGATGCGGCCGAGTCGAAGATCGCCGCCCCGCGGTTGAGCGTCACGGTTTCTTTGCCCGCATTGATCAGGTCCGGATCGATTTTGTCTTCGGTCGGATAGGGGCCGACGCCCAGAATGCCGTTTTCCGAATGCAGGATGACTTCCACACCGTCGGGAATGTAGTTCGGAATCAGCGTGGGCATCCCGATGCCCAGGTTGACGTACTGCCCGTTTTCCAGCTCCTGGGCCACGCGTGCGGCCAGCTCGTTGCGCGTTAGTGCCATGGTGCTCCTCCTACTTCCCGGTTGCGCCGGCGCCCCGGCCGGCCAGCTGGACCGTGCGTTTTTCGATTCGCTTCTCCACGTCCGGCGCCAGCACCACGCGCTGGACGAAGATGCCCGGAGTGTGGATCTGCTGCGGATCCAGTTCGCCCGGTTCCACCAGCTCCTCCACCTCGGCAATGGTGATCTTGCCGGCCATCGCGCACAGCGGATTGAAGTTCATCGCCGTGACGTGGAAGACCAGGTTCCCCAGCCGGTCGCCCTTGGCCGCGTGCACCAGCCCGAAATCCGGCCGCAGCGATTCCTCCAGCACGTAGTCGGCGCCGCCGAAGCTGCGCACCTCCTTCGGTTCCGATGCCATGGCCACCGAGCCATCGGCGTCGTACTTGCGCGGCAGGCCGCCCTCGCTGATCTGCGTGCCGACGCCGGCCGCGGTGTAGAAGGCGGGGATGCCGGCACCGCCGGCACGCAGCTTCTCCGCCAGCGTGCCTTGCGGCGTCAGCTCCACTTCCAGCTCGCCGGCCAGGAACTGCCGGGCGAATTCCTTGTTCTCGCCCACGTAGGAGCTGATGGTGCGCCGGATCCGGCCATCCGCCAGCAGCACGCCGAGGCCCCAGTCGTCCACGCCGCAGTTGTTGCTGATGGTCTCCAGGTCCGTGGTGCCCGCGTCATGCAGCGCCTGGATGAGCGCCACCGGAATGCCGCACAGGCCGAAGCCGCCCACCGCCAGCGAGGCGCCGTCGGGGATGTCCGCCACCGCCTCCGCGGCGGTTGCTACTACCTTGTTGATCACTGAGTCCTCCTCGGTCTTGTGCAAACTGCCCCTGATCTCCACGCGGGCCTGGCGGCCCTTGGTCGATCACCGGGGGTTGACTGCCCCCTGATCTCCACGCGGGCCTGGCGGTTACAGGCCCAGCTCGCGGGCGATCAGCATGAGCTGCACTTCGGTGGTCCCTTCCCCGACCTCCAGGATCTTCGAATCGCGGTAGTGGCGCGCCACCCGGAACTCGTTGATGAAACCGAAGCCGCCGAAAATCTGGGTGGCATCGCGGGCATTGTCCATGGCGGCCTCGCCTGCCACCATCTTGGCAATCGCGGACTGCGTTTTGAAGTGCTGGCCGGCCAGCATCCGGGCGGCCGCGTCGTAGTAGGCCAAGCGGGCGGTGTGCGCACGGGCCTGCATCCGGGCGATCTTGAACTGGATGGCTTGGAAGGCGCCGATGTTGGTGCCGAACGCCTGGCGCTCCTTGGCGTAGCGCACCGCCTCATCCACGCAGCCTTGCGCCGCCCCGGTGGCCAGCGCCGCGATGGCGATCCGGCCCTCGTCGAGGATCTGGAGGAAGTTGGCATAGCCGCGGCCGCGCGCTCCCAGCAGGTTCTCCTCCGGGACGCGGACGTTGTCCAGCGTGAGCGGGTGCGTGTCGGAGGCGTTCCAGCCCACCTTGTTGTAGGCCTTCTCGGCGGTGAAACCCGGGGTGTCGGTGGGGACCAGGATGGTGGAGATTTCCTTCTTGACAGAGCCGTCTGCGCGCTCGGACGTGCCCGTGACGGCGGTGACGGTGACCAGCTTGGAGATCTCGGTACCGGAGTTGGTGATGAACTCCTTGTGCCCGTTGACCACCCATTGCCCGTCGGTCAGCTCGGCCCGCGTCTTCGTGCCGCCGGCGTCCGAGCCGGCTTCGGGTTCGGTCAGCCCGAAGCCGGCGAGCGCTTCGCCGCTGGCCAGCATCGGCAGCCATTGCTGTTTCTGTTCCTCGGTGCCGAACCGGTAGATCGGCATCGCGCCCAGCGAGACCCCTGCCTCCAGGGTGATCGCCACCGATTGGTCCACCGCGCCGAGTTGTTCCAGCGCCAGGGCGAGCGCGAAATAGTCGCCGCCCATTCCGCCGTACTCCTCCGGGAACGGGAGTCCAAACAGGCCCATCTCGCCCATCTGTTCCACCACTTTGTACGGGAAGCTGTGCTCCTCGTCGTGCTTGGCGGAGACCGGGGCCACCACCTCGCGGGCAAAGTCGCGGACCGTCTCCACCAGGTCCTGGTGGTCCTCGCTCAGGGAAAAATCAGGCATGGTCATGCCCCTTTCTGCTCGGGTCCCGGGGCAGGATCTGCTGCCCGCACGACGGCGACAACCTGGTCGGCTTTGACCAGATCGCCGGGTTTAAGGTTGATGCTGACTTCGCCGGCGATCCCGGCGCTCAGCTGGTGTTCCATCTTCATCGCTTCCACCGTGAGCAGCGGCTGCCCGGCCGACACCTGCTCGCCGTTGGCCACAGCCACGGAGGTCACCGTGCCGGGCATCGGCGAGCGCACGTCGGGCGAAACCTGCCCCTCGGCCTGCTGGATCCCCGCCAGCGTGTCCGCGAGCCGGCTCTCCCGGCTGCGGGCCACCAACCGGGCCGACCAGCCTGCATCGCCCAGCCAGACGGTGCCGTCCTCGCCGAAGGCGTGACGCAGCGGCCGGCGGACCCCGTCCACTTCCACGGCCTGCCCGTCGCGGTCCGGCACGACGGCGTAGCTGCCGCCGCCTGTGCTGACAACGGCACCGCCGGGCCGTCCCGCTGCCGAGTCTCCGGCCCAGGCCACGGAGACCTCGCGGTGCTCGCCGCCGCCCAGATCGAAGCTGACGGTACGCGGGCGCGGTCCGCTCAACCGCCATCCATCACTCCGCCAAGCGGACCCGGCCCGTCCGGCCGCCCCGGTCTGGCTCTGCGTCTCCCGTTCCCGGAGCAACCAGTCCACGGCGGCCACGGCCAGTTCCACGTCGTGGGGGCGCCGGAACTGTTGGTGCATAATCTTCCGGTCGATCAGCGTGGTGTCCAGCCGGCCGGCGTGCACATCGTCGTCGGCCAGCAGGCTGCGAAGGTGCTCGATATTCGTGTGGATGCCCAGCACGCTGGTCTCGGCCAGCGCGCCGTCCAGCCGCGCGAGGGCCTGTTGCCGGTCCACGCCCCACGCGATCACCTTGGACAGCAACGGGTCGTAGTCGGAGGGGATCGTCAGGCCGGGCAGCAGCGAACTGTCCACCCGGATGCCCTCGCCGGCCGCTTCGGCCAGTTCCAGCACCGTACCGGCCGACGGCAGGAACTGCTGCGCGGGGTCTTCGGCATAGACGCGGGCTTCCACCGCGTGTCCTGTGAGCACGACGTCGGACTGCGCCATCGGGAGCGCCTCGCCGGCCGCGATCCGCACCTGCCATTCGACCAGGTCCAGTCCGGTCACCAGTTCGGTGACCGGGTGTTCCACCTGAAGCCGGGTGTTCATCTCCATGAAGAAGAACTCGTCGGGTGTGTCGTCGGAGACCAGAAACTCCACGGTTCCAGCCCCGGTGTAGTCCACCGAACGGGCGGCCTCGCAGGCCGCCTCACCGATCCTCGCGCGGGTGGCTTCGTCCAACAACGACGACGGCGCCTCCTCGATGACTTTTTGGTGCCGGCGCTGCAACGAGCACTCGCGCTCGCCCAGGTGGATGGCGTTGCCGTACTGGTCACAGAGCACCTGGACTTCGATGTGCCGGGGCCGGGCGATCAGCCGCTCGAGGAACAACGTGTCGTCGCCGAAGGCGGAGGCGGCCACGCGCCGGGCGGCGGCAAGGGCGGCGGACAGTTCCTCGGGCCGCTGCACTGCCACCATCCCCTTGCCGCCGCCGCCGGCCGACGGCTTGATCAGCAGCGGATAACCGACTTTTTCAGCGGCCAGGATCAGGCGGTCGTCGTCGAGCCCGGGTTCATCGATCCCGGGGACCACCGGAACCCCGTGCGAGGCCACATGGTTCTTGGAGCGGATCTTGTCCCCCATGATCCCGATGGCCCCCACGTTGGGCCCGATGAAGACAATGCCCGCCGCCTCCAGCGCCTGGGCAAAGTTCACATTTTCGCTGAGGAAGCCATAGCCGGGGTGAACCGCCTCGGCACCGGTGGCCTTGCACGCTTCGATCACTGCGTCGATGCGCAGATAGCTTTCAGCAGCGGGCGCCGGCCCGATCCGCACCGCGAGGTCGGCCTCGTGCACGTGGCGGGCTCCGGCGTCGGCATCCGAATAGACGGCAGCGGAGCGGATGCCCATGCTGCGCAGCGTGCGGATCACTCGGCAGGCAATTTCGCCGCGATTGGCCACCAGGACGGTCTCGAACACTTTTCTCACATCCTGAACAAACCGAAAGCGGATTCCGGCAGCGGGCTGTTGGTGCAGACATCGAGGGCGAGGCCGAGCACCGTGCGGGTCTGCGCCGGGTCGATGATGCCGTCGTCCCAGAGCCGGGCGGTGGAATAGTACGGGTTCCCCTGGGCCTCGTACTGTTCCCGGATGGGGGCCTTGAACTCTTCCTCGGCCTCGGCGCTCCATTGCTCGCCGCGGGCCTCCATCTGGTCGCGCTTGACGGTGGCCAGGACCGAGGAGGCCTGGTTGCCGCCCATCACCGAGATCCGCGCGGCCGGCCACATCCAGAGGAATCGCGGCGAGTAGGCGCGTCCGCACATGGAATAGTTCCCGGCGCCGAACGACCCGCCGATCACCACGGTCAGCTTCGGCACGCGCGCCGTGGCGACGGCGGTGACCATCTTGGCGCCGTGCTTGGCGATGCCACCGGCCTCGTAGTCGCGGCCCACCATGAAGCCGGAGAGGTTCTGCAGGAATACCAGCGGGATGCCGCGCTGGTCGCATAGTTCAATGAAATGCGCGCCCTTGAGCGCGGATTCGGAGAAGAGCACGCCGTTGTTTGCCACGATCCCCACCTGATGTCCGTGAAGCCGGGCGAAACCGGTGACCAGGGTGCTGCCGTACTCCCGCTTGAACTCATGGAAGCGGCTGCCGTCCACCAGCCGGGCGATGACTTCCCGGACGTCGTAGCTGGCATTAACGTCCACCGGCACAGCGCCGTAGATCTCCTGCGCGTCGGCTGCCGGCGCTTCGACAGGCGCCGTTTCCCACGCCGGCGCCGTGCACGGGAGCGTGGAGACAATGTCGCGCACGATCTCCAACGCATGCTGGTCGTTCTCCGCCAGGTGGTCCGTCACGCCGGAGGTCCGGGCATGCAGTTCGCCGCCGCCCAGCTCTTCGGCGGTGACCACTTCGCCGATCGCCGCTTTCACCAGCGGCGGGCCGCCCAGGAAGATGGTTCCCTGGTTGCGGACAATCACTGTCTCGTCGCTCATCGCCGGGACGTACGCGCCGCCGGCGGTGCAGGAACCAAGCACCGCGGCAATCTGCGGGATCTTTGCCGCCGACATCCGCGCCTGGTTGTAGAAAATCCGGCCGAAGTGCTCCCGGTCAGGGAAGACGTCGTCCTGCTTGGGAAGGAAGGCGCCGCCGGAGTCCACCAGGTAGATGCAGGGCAGGTTGTTCTCCAGCGCCACTTCCTGGGCACGCAGATGTTTTTTGACCGTCATGGGATAGTATGTGCCGCCCTTGACGGTCGCATCGTTGCAGACCACCAGCACGTGACGGCCGTGGACCAGGCCGATGCCGGCGATCATCCCGGCGCCGGGCGAATCGCCGTCGTACATCCCTTCCGCGGCCAGCGGGGCGATCTCCAGGAACGGGCTGCCGTCATCCAGCAGGGTGTCCACCCGCTCCCGCGGCAACAGCTTGCCGCGGCCAAGGTGGCGGGCGCGCGCGCTCTCCGGCCCGCCCAGCGCCGCCGCCGCCAAGCGGTCATGAAGTTCTGCCGCCAGCTTGCGCTGCGCAACATCGTTGGTCCGGAAGCTTTCACTGGTAGTGTCCACCCGGGAAGCCAGTGTCTCCATCGACACCTTCCTGGCCGAAGCCGTTGCGCATCCCGCAGCCTGCCGCCGATCGCGGCAGAAACAACTGGCCTGCAAGACGCATTTTGGTTAGTCTGTACTAACTGAAATCAGGCTAGTAGCCGCCCACCGTCTTGTCCAGCAGCATTTGCCCGAGGGAGCCGATCCATGCCGAGCGCACCGCATGCCGATGCAGAGATTCGGCAGACCGGACGCAGCCGGGCCAAGGCCACCCGCCGGGCCGCGCTGCTGGATGCGGCCGCCCGCCTTTTCGCCGAGCGCGGCTTCAACGGCGTCTCGATCGAGGACCTGGGCTCGGCTGTAGGGGTCAGCGGCCCTGCCGTGTACCGGCACTTCAACAGCAAACATGCCGTTCTGGCCGCCCTGCTCACGGGCGTCAGCCAGGACCTGCTGGACGGCGGCCAGGAAGTGGCGGCCAGCCGGAACAACGCCGAGGAAGCGCTCCGCGGGCTGGTCGCCTTCCACGTGGACTTTGCCTTGAAAAATCCCGACGTCATCCGCGTCCACGACCGGGACCTGGACAGCCTGCCCGCCGACGATTCGGCCATCGTCCGGACCCTGCAGCGCACCTACGTGGAAGCGTGGGTTTCCGTGCTGGCGCGGCTGCTGCCCGAGGCCGACGCGGCACAGTTGCGGGTGCGCGCCCACGCCGCTTTCGGCCTGATCAACTCGACCCCGCATTCGACCCACCGGAGCCGGCCGCTGCGGGAAGCCTGGCGCCGCAATCTGCTGGAACAAATGGCATGGGCGGCGTTGAAAGCCGAGTAGGGTGTATCAGATACCAACTAGCCGAAAGGTCTACTGTGATTGAGCTTCGTCCTGTAGAACCTGCCGACCTCGACGAGTTCTTCGAGTACCAGCAGGATCCCGACGCCAACCATATGGCCGCATTCGCCGCCAAGAATCCCTCCGACCGCGGCGTCTTCAACCTGCACTGGCAAAGCCTGCTCGATGACGAGACCATCACCGTTCGCACCGTCACCGTCGACGGCGAAGTGGTGGGAAGCGTGCTGGCCTATCCGAACGAGGGATACCCGGAACTCAGTTACTGGACGGCCAAGTCGCAGTGGGGCAAAGGCGTCACCACCGCGGCCGTCGAGGCGTTCCTGAAGGAATTCACCGCCCGCCCCATCCGCGCCCGGGTGGTCAAGGACAACCTGGGTTCGGTCAAGGTCCTGCACAAGCTGGGCTTCCGGACCGTCGGCGAGGCCCAAGGCTTCGCCAACGCCCGTGGCGCCGTGGTCACCGAGGAGATCCTCGAACTGGCCTGAGAGGGCTCTACGCCGGTCTTGGCCGCCCTGCCTCATCCGTGGGGGGCCCGCTGGACTGCAACCGGAGCGCTGAAGCGTGAGGCCCGCCTGACGATGTGGTGGGTTGCGTGACGGCGGCGAATGGGTAGCCCCTCCGGCAATTGCTGCGCGGCGCGGGAGAAGAACCACTGCTTGGCGAACTCCACCAGGACCAGGTACACCACCACCATGCCCAGCAGGACCAGAAAGAACGGCGCGGGAATCGGATCAAAGCCCAGCACTCCGGCCATCGGGGAGAACGGCAGGAAGATGCCTAGGGCCACCACGCCCAAGGACGCGCCAATCAGGCCTGCCGAGGGGCGGCTGCGCAGGAAAGGGACACGCCGGGTCCGGATGGCGAAAATGATCAGCGTCTGGGTGGCGATCGATTCGATAAACCAGCCTGCCCGGAACTCCCCCGGTGCGGCATCGAATGCGATCAGCATGAGGGCGAAGGTGGCGAAGTCGAAGAGTGAGCTGATCGGCCCGAAGAGGAACATGAACCGGCGGATGAACCCAATGTCCCAATGGGCGGGGGCGCGGAGTTGCTCCTTGTCCACGCGGTCCCCCGGGATGGCCAGCTGGCCGGCGTCGTAGAGCAGGTTGTTGAGCAGAATCTGGCCCGGCAACATGGGCAGGAAGCTCAACACTACCGACGCGGTGGCAGCGCTGAACATGTTGCCAAAGTTGCTGGACGTTCCCATCAACACGTACTTAATGGTGTTCGCGAAGATCCGCCGGCCCTCTTTGACGCCGTCAGCCAAGACGCCGAGGTCCTTATCCAGCAAGATGACGTCGGCCGCGTCCTTGGCGACGTCCGTGGCGCTGTCTACCGAGATACCGATGTCCGCTTTGTGCAGAGCCAGCGCATCATTGACTCCGTCTCCCAAGAAGCCCACGGACCCGCCGCTTTGGCGTAGCAGCGTGATGAGGCGTGCCTTCTGCTCCGGTGAGACGCGGGCAAAGATGGTGGTCTGCCGCGCAGCGGAGACAAGTTCGGCGTCGGAAAGCTCTTCCATGGTCACGCCCGTGAGCGTCCCACCGGACGCCATGCCAAGGTCCGCGCACACTCGCTCCGCGACTTTGGGGTTATCCCCCGTGGCGATCTTTACCGATATCCCCAGCGCTGCCAGCTGGTCCAGGGATGCCCCGACGTTGTCCTTGGGCCGGTCAAGGAAGATGAGGAAGCCGGCCAAAGTGAGGCCACGCCCCACCTCCGGGCTGACGATTGCCAGCCCCTCGGCTCGACGTGTGGCAACTGCGACGACGCGCGAACCGGCCTCAAACTGTGCATCGAGAGTGGCTTGGACTGCTGGCGGGATCAGACCGCAGAAAGCTAGGACGTCCTCCGGCGCACCCTTGGTTATCAGCAGCGTTGGTCCGCCGAACTCGCGGACCAGGACGGTGGTGCGCCGGCGCTGGTGGTCAAAGCCGACCAGATCCAGGCGCTCGAAGCGGCCCGGATCAAAGCTGGAGGCTCCGGGACTGTCCCAGAGGGCCGCGTCCAACGGGTTTTGTCCGGCGGAGGAGCGTTTCGCCTCAGCGTAATCGGCTTCGGTGGCCAGCAGCCCTAGGGTGAGCAAGCCGTCGCCGGACATGTTTGAGGCTGTGGGAAGGGCGCCGGTGAAGCTGATCCGCCCCTCCGTCAGGGTGCCGGTCTTGTCGGTGACCAAGATGTCCATGTCCCCAAGGTCCTCGATGCAGACCAGCCGTTTGACCAGCACCTTCCGCCGTGCCAACTGCCGGGTGCCCGTGGCCAGGCTGGTGCCGACGATGGCCGGGAGCAGTTGCGGCGTGATGCCTACCGCGATCGCCAAGGAGAACAAAAGAGATTCGATGAGCGGGCGCTGCAACACCAGATTGGCGATGAAAATCAAAGTGGTGAGCACGACCGCCACCTGCAGCAGCAGGAACGAAAACCGCTTGAGCCCGAGCTGGAATTCGGTTTGAGGCTGGCGCTGGCCGAGTCCCTGAGTAATCCGGCCAAATTCTGTGCTGATTCCGGTGGCCACCACCACACCGGTGCCGCCGCCGGAGTGCACGACCGTGCCCATGAATGCACACGAGGTAAGGTCCCCCAGGGCAGCACCCGCCACCACCGGCTGCGGGTCCTTGGCGGCCGGCAGGGGCTCCCCGGTCAAGATGCTTTCGTCGCAGAGGAGATCGTTGGTGCTGAGCAGCCGGATGTCGGCCGGGACGATGGCGCCAAGGTTCAGATGCACGACGTCTCCGGGTACCAGGGCGGTGACGGCCACTTCCTGGGCAGCCCCGTCGCGGAGAACCACCGTCCGGTGTGCGACGCGACTGTGCAAGGCCTCCGAGGCGCGTTCGGCCCGGTACTCGTTGGTGAACCCCAGACCCACGCTGACCAGTAAGATCACGCCGATCACGATCGAATTCGCGGCATCGCCAAGGAATAGCGACACAGCCGCGGTGATGAGAAGGAGAATCAGAATGGGGCTGGCAAACTGCCGACCCAACACCAGCCAGCCGTTCGCCCGGTGGGTCAGGACGGCATTTGGCCCAAGCTCGGCCAGTCGCGCGGCGGAGGCTGTGTCCGACAGTCCTGCCGCGCTGGAGGCCAGTTGCTTGAGGATCTGCTCGGTGCCGAGGCCCGCGGCGTCAGCGATGGTCAGCTGCAGGAGGCTCCGCTCCCCGACATTGACGTGGGCCATGCCAGATCCGTTCGGACGGCGAGTAACGAATGATCGAGCTACCGGACAAGAATACGACGCGAATGCAGGAACATGGCGGTACGGACGGCAGACGGCCGCAGGACCAGCACCCCACCCGGATCACACCATCGCCAACACCATGGCCGGTTCCGAGAGGATGGTGCCGACGTCGGCCAGGAAACGGCCAGCTTGTGCACCGTCCACCACCCGGTGGTCGAAGGACAGGCTCAGCGTCACCACGTCGCGCAGCGCCACTTCGCCGCGGTACTCCCAGGGTTGCCGGCGCACTGCGCCGACGGCGAGGATGGCGGACTCCCCCGGATTAAGAATGGGAGTACCGGCATCGATGCCAAAAACACCGATGTTGGTGATCGAGATGGTCCCGCCGCGCAGGTCGGACGGGGCGGTCTTGCCGGCCCGGGCGGTTTCGGCCAATTCCCCCAAGGCCTCGGCCAGCCGGCGCAGATCCAGCCGGTGCGCGCCCTTGATGTTCGGGACTGTCAGCCCGCGCGGCGTGGCCGCTGCAATGCCCAGGTTTACGTAGTTCTGCTGCACGATCTCGCCGGCTGACTCGTCCCAGCGGGCATTCAGTTCCGGGTGGCGCCCCAACGCCAGGCACACCGCCTTGGCCGTGATGGTCAGCGGTGTGAGCTTCAGCCCGGCGAACGCCTTGTGCTCTTTGAGCCGCTGGATCAGTTCCATGCTGGCCGTGGCATCGACAGTCAGGAACGACGACGCATGGGGTGCGGTGAACGCGCTGGCCACCATGGCCGCGGCCGTCAGCTTGCGCACCCCCTTGACCGGAATGCGTGTCTCCGCCTCGGCCGCGCCGGCCAGCCAGCCGCCGCCTGTCCCAGAGGCCGGGGCCTCCACCGGGGCAGCCGAACCGGCGTCGTGGAAATTCTGCACATCCCCGCGGGTAATCAGCCCCCGGTCGCCCGTTCCAACGACCTGCGCCAGGTCGACGCCGAGATCCTTGGCCAGCTTCCGCACCGGTGGCGTGGAGCGAGGCCGCTCCGTAGCTACCGGAGCCGCCGGCATCAGCTGGGGTACGTCCTGGGTTTGGCCGGGCGCTGGCGCCCCCGCAATTCCGTTGTGCTCAGCGGCCCTGGCACGCTGCGGCACGGTCTCTGCGACAGCAGTCGGGACCGCTGTGGCGCCCGCTGCCGCAGCCGTGCGGCGCGGCCGTCGGGCCGGTCGACCGTTCCTCTCGGCGGCAGCGCCATAGCCCACTAAGTTCGGTTGGCGCTGCGACGCCGGCTCCCCCGAGGCCTTGCCGCCGTCCTCCTGCCCTGGCTCTTCCACTTCGATGGAAACGATCGGTTCGCCCACGCTGACGGTGGTTCCGGGACCTTCATGCAGCGTACGGACCACGCCGGTGAACGGCGAGGGCAGCTCCACCACGGCCTTGGCTGTTTCGACCTCGCCCAGGATCTGGTTCAGCTGTACCGCATCGCCTTCGGCCACATGCCAGCTGACGATCTCCGATTCGGTGAGCCCTTCGCCCAGATCCGGCAGTTTGAATACCTTGATCCCCACGGGTTCAGTCCTCCAGTCCGGTCAGTGAGTTGGGCCGGCCGAGCACCCGGTCCACCCCGTCAAGAATGCGGTCCAGGTCAGGCTGATGGTGCCGCTCCATCTTGGCTGGCGGATAGGGAATGTCCATGCCGGTGACCCGCACGGGGGCGTGTTCCAGATAGTAGAAGCAGCGTTCGGTCAGGCTGGCCGCGATCTCCGCGCCGAGCCCACCGGTCCGTGCCGCCTCGTGCGTCACCACCAGACGGCCCGTTTTGCGCACGGAGGCCTCCACCGTGGGAAAGTCCAGCGGAGACAGCGAGCGCAGGTCGATGACTTCCACCGATATGCCGTCGTCTTCGGCTGCCTGTGCCGCCTCGCGGGCGGTCTGGACCAGCGCGCCGTAGGCCACCAGCGTCACGTCGGTTCCGGGGACTTCCACCCGTGCGCTGTCCATCGGCAGTGCGTCCTCCAGCGCATCCTCGTCCACCTCGCCCTTGGTGTGGTACCGCCGTTTCGGCTCGAAGTAGAGCACCGGATCATCGCAGGCAATGGCCTGCTGGATCATGGTGCAGGCGTCCTGCGGATTCGACACCGCCACCACCCGCAGCCCGGAGGTATGGGTGAAATACGCTTCCGGCGATTCGGAGTGGTGCTCGGCCGCGCCGATCCCGCCGCCGAAGGGCACCCGGATGGTGAGCGGCATCCTGACCCGGCCGCGGGTGCGGTAGTGCAGTTTGGCCACCTGGCTGACGATCTGGTCGAACGCCGGGTAGATGAACCCGTCGAACTGGATTTCGCAGACCGGCCGGTAGCCGCGGTAGGCCATTCCGACGGCGGTGCCCAGGATTGCTGATTCGGCCAGCGGAGCGTCGATCACTCGGTGCGCCCCGAAGTCCTTCTGCAGTTCATCGGTGATCCGGAAGACCCCGCCCAGGGCGCCAATATCCTCGCCGATGATCACCACCTTTGGGTCGTTCTCCATGGCCTTGCGCAGACCGGTGTTGATGGCCCGCCCGAACGTCATGATGGTCATCAGTGGCCCCCTTCGGCAGCTTCAAATGATTCAAGATAGCGCTCATAGTGCTGGCGCTGGCGCGCCAGCACCGGATGCGGCGCGGTGTAAACGTTGTCGAAGAGTTCAAGGTCGGCAGGTTCGGCCATGTTGATACAGCCGGCGCGCATCTCGGCGGCGGCTTCGTCCGCGGCCTTCTGGACCCGTTGCCGCAGCGCTTCGTCGAGCAACCCTTCGGCGCTCAGCAGGGCGGCCAGCCGGTCGATCGGATCGCGGCGCTTCCAGTCCTCGAGCTCGTTGGCGTCGCGGTAGCGGGTGGGGTCATCCGCCGTCGTATGCGGTCCCATCCGGTAGGTGACCGCCTCGATGAAGGATGGACCGCCGCCGGTGCGTGCATGGTCGAGCGCCTTGCGGGTCACGGCCAGACAGGCGAGGACGTCATTGCCGTCCACCCGGTAACTGGGAATGCCGAATCCCGGGGCGCGGTCGGACAGTTTGCCCTGGGCCTGCAGACCTACCGGTTCGGAGATCGCCCACTGGTTGTTCTGGCAGAAGAAGATGACCGGGGCCTGGAAGCTCGCCGCGAAGACCATGGCCTCGTTCACGTCCCCTTGGCTGGTGGCGCCGTCGCCGAAATACGCAACGGCCACAACGTCGTCGCCGTCGAATTTGGCTGCCATGGCGTATCCGGTGGCGTGGAGGGTCTGCGCCCCGATGATCACCTGCGGGGTGGCCATGTTGATCTCATACGGATCCCAGCCGGAAGGCCGGTTGCCGCGCCATACCCGGATCATGTCCGTCAGGTCCACGCCGCGGCAGTAGGCAACGCCGTTCTCGCGGTAGCTGGAGAAGACGAAGTCGTCCTTGCGCAGGGCTCGGCCGGAACCGATCTGGGCCGCTTCCTGGCCCAGCAGGGGCGGCCACAAGGCCAGCTCTCCCTGGCGTTGCAGGGCGGTGGCTTCCTGGTCCAGCCGACGGACCACCACCATGTCCTGGTAGAGGGCAGCGAGCCGATCTCCGTCGATATCCTCCAACCACGGGTCGAACTCCTCGCTGGCTGTCCGTGTGCCGTCCGGGGCGAGCAGTTGGATATAGCTTTCATCATTGAGCGGACCGGTCGGGTCCGTGCCTGGTAAGGACACTTGCGACACTCCCTTTGCGTCTTCAGGGCCGGGAGGATCTTGTGGATCCCCGGCACCGGACAGCCCCGCCGGCACCTTTGCCCGCGGGTGTTTGTGACACTACTCACGTCCCGCAAGTAGCGCAATGATCAGCAGCAGGACTGAGCATTGTGCCCTATTCAGCCCGAAACGGGCGTGCTACCCTGCGCATTATGCGGAATCTGGACGGCACCGATCTGCGGCTGCTCGGAGCCCTGGCGCAGGATCCCCGGCGGACCGTTGTGGCCCTGGCGCAGAAGCTCGGTCTCTCTCGCAACACGGTGCAGGCACGCATGTCCCGCCTGGAGCAGGAGCAGGTGTTCCTTTCCTTCCAGCGGCGGATCAATCCGGCCGCGTTGGGCTATCCGCTGGCTGCCTTCATCCACATTCACGTGCACCAGCCGCAACTGCAGCAGATCACCGACGAACTGGCCCGCATTCCGGAGGTGCTGGAAGCCTTCGGCGTCACCGGGCAGGCGGACATCCTGGCCCGCGTGGTCTCGGAGGGCGCCGAGGACCTGTTCCGGATCAACGGCACCATCCTGGCCATCGACGGCGTAGAGCGGACCGACACATCGCTGGCCATGCACGAGCTGATCCCGTTCCGGATCGAGCCGCTGCTCTCCCGCGGAGCCCGTCCGGCCGGCTAACTGTCAGCGCGGCTGGCTGTAAGCTCGGTCCATCGAGCAAGCCCTGTACCGCCGATCCGGTGTCGTTTAGCCCACCGCACCCGCCGGCGGCCCGACCAGAAGGGACGGCGTCCATGCGCATTGGAGTGCCAAGCGAGGTCAAGAACAATGAATTCCGGGTGGCTATCACGCCGCCCGGGGTCAATGAGCTGAGCACCGCCGGCCACCAAGTGTTGGTGGAGGCAGGGGCGGGCCGGGGATCCTCCATTACCGATGACGACTACGCCTCGGCCGGTGCCAGCATCATCGATTCGGCCGACGCCGTCTGGGAGGAGGCGGAGCTGGTGCTGAAGGTGAAAGAGCCGGTGGCGGAGGAATACCACCGGCTCCGCAGCGACCTGACGCTGTTCACCTATCTGCATCTTGCTGCCGATGCGGCGCTCACCGATGAGCTGTGCTCCCGCGGCACCACCGCGATAGCTTATGAAACCGTCCAGCTGCCCGACCGATCGCTGCCGCTGCTGGCCCCGATGTCCGAAGTCGCCGGCAGGCTCGCCACTCAGGTAGGCGCCTACTCGCTGATGCAGCCTCTGGGTGGACGCGGCGTGCTGATGGGCGGTGTCCCCGGCACCCAGCATGCCGACGTCGTGGTAATCGGCGCCGGCGTGGCCGGAGCCAATGCGGTGTCCGTGGCGGTGGGCATGCGGGCCAATGTCACCGTGTTGGACACCAACATCCGCCGGCTGCAGCAGCTCGACGACCAGTATCAGGGCCGGGTAGTGACGCTTGCCAGCAACGCGTTGGAGCTGCGGGAAGCCGTCCTGGCCGCGGACCTGGTGATCGGAGCGGTGCTGATTCCCGGTGCCAAAGCACCGAAGCTGGTGACCAACGAGATGGTCAGCCAGATGCGGCCGGGGGCGGTGCTGGTGGACATTGCGATCGACCAGGGCGGCTGCTTCGAGGACTCGCGGCCGACCACGCACGCTGACCCCACGTTCAAAGTCCATGACACGGTCTTTTACTGCGTGGCCAATATGCCCGGGGCCGTCCCGCGCACATCCACCTATGCCTTGACCAACGCCACGCTCCCCTACGCAAAACTGATCGCCGACGAAGGGTTCGATGCCGCGGCCACGCGGCGGCCGGAGCTGCTGCCCGGGCTCAGTACCCGGGACGGAAAGATCGTTTCCGAACCGGTGCGATTGGCGCACGGCCGCTGAACCCGAGGCAAAGCCGCGCGGGCCCGGCAGTCAACTGCCGGGCCCGCGTGGCTGGATGGCGGGTCACCGGGGCCGGTGCGCACCGCCGTCGTTGTTCTAGTGGTCCACCGCCTTCTCGGCACCGACGCCGGTGAGCGAACGGACCTCCATCTCGGCCTGCTTGGATGCATCCTCGCGGTTCTTGTCCAGCACGGTTCCCAGCCAGCCCAGGAAGAACGCGAGCGGGATGGAGACGATGCCCGGGTTGTTCAGTCCGAAGATGGCGAAGTCCGCGCTGGGGATCATCGACGTCTCCTTCCCGGAGACCACCGGGGAGAACACGATCAGGACGATGGCCGCGCCGAGGCCGCCGTACATGCTCCACACCGCACCCTGGGTGGTGAAGCGCTTCCAGAACAGCGAGTAGACAATGGTGGGCAGGTTGGCCGAGGCTGCCACCGCGAAGGCCAGCGCCACCAGGAACGCCACATTCTGGCCCTGTGCGCCGATGCCGCCGAGGATGGAGACGACGCCGATGACCACCACGGTGCGGCGGGCCACCTTGACCTCGCCTGCCGAGTCGACCTGGCCCTTGCGCACCACGTTTGCGTAGATATCGTGCGCGAAGGAGGCGGCTGCAGTGATGGTCAGCCCGGCCACCACCGCCAGGATGGTGGCGAAGGCGACTGCCGAGATCAGGCCCAGCAGCACCGGACCGCCCAGTGCAAAGGCCAGCAGCGGTGCGGCGGAGTTGACCCCGCCCGGGGCGCTTTTGATGGCTTCCGGACCGATCAGCGCCGCGGCGCCGTAGCCCAGCACCAGGGTGAACAGGTAGAACGCGCCGATCAGCCAGATGGCCCAGACCACGGACCTGCGGGCTTCCTTGGCCGTGGGCACGGTGTAGAAGCGCATCAGCACGTGCGGCAGGGCCGCGGTGCCCAGCACCAGGGCCAGCGCCAGCGAGATGAAGTCCAGCTTGGATGCCTCCGAGACGCCGTACTGCAGGCCCGGGTTGAGCAGCTGGGGGTTGCCGGCGGTTTCCACGGCGGCACCCAGCAATTCGGACAGGTTGAAGCCGTGCAGTGCCAGCACCCAAACGGTCATGATGAACGCACCGGCGATCAGCAGGCAGGCCTTGATGATCTGGACCCAGGTGGTGCCCTTCATGCCGCCGACCAGTACGTAGAGGATCATCAGTGCGCCGACGACGGTGATCACCAGGGACTGTCCCAGCCTGGAGTCAATGCCGATCAGCAGCGAGACCAGGGCGCCGGCTCCGGCCATCTGCGCCAGCAGGTAGAAGAAGCACACGGCCAGCGTGGTGATGGCCGCGGCAATCCGCACCGGGCGCTGCCGCAGCCGGAAGGAGAGCACGTCGGCCATGGTGAACTTGCCGGTGTTGCGCAGCAGCTCGGCCACCAGCAGCAGCGCCACCAGCCAGGCCACCAGGAAGCCGATCGAATACAGGAAGCCGTCGTACCCGTTGATCGCGATCGCGCCGCAAATGCCCAGGAACGACGCCGCCGAGAGGTAGTCGCCGGCAATGGCGGTACCGTTCTGGCCGCCGCTGAAGGACCGGCCCGCCGCGTAGTAGTCGGCCGCGGTCTTGTTGTTCCGGCTGGCCCGGAGCACCACCACCAGGGTCACGCCCACAAACAGGGCGAAGATCAGGATGTTGATCCAGGTGGAATCCTTGATGTCCTCCGCCGTGACGGCCAGCGGAATGTTCACGGCGTGCCTCATTTGGTGTCCTCCGGTAGGCCGACACCCTCGTCTTCGAGGCTGTGGCGGATGTCAGTGGCGATCGGGTCCAGCTTCTTGTTCGCGTAGCGGACGTACCAGGTGGTGATGGCGAAGGTGCTCACGAACTGCAGCAGGCCCAGCAGCAGGCCGACGTTGATGTTGCCCCAGAGCTTGGTGGACATGAAGTCGTGCGCATAGTCGGCCAACAGCACATAGGCGAAATACCACAGCAGGAAGGCCACTGCCATGGGGAACACAAACGAACGGTGGCGCTTGCGGAGTTCGGTGAACTCCGGACTGTCCTGGACCACCTGGAAGTCCACGGCCGCGGCGGTGCCGGCGTCCGGGTTGGGGTCGTTACCCATCTTTTCCTCCTCATCGGGCACACGCGGGGTGTGACTGCGATCACTCTGCTAGCTGGCGGTTCCGCAGGCCAGCCGACGTGCGGGGCGCATCGCTCAACGGTTCAACGGCTGCGGTGAATGGCGCTCATCTGCGCCGAGCTGCAGGCCGCAGATGTGGCCTGCAGCTAGGCTTGTCAGCATGCTCAGCCCGGCCGTGGACATCGCGATCATCGCCGCCATCGCCGTCGTGGCCGTGGCGGTGATTGCGCTGGTGGGGTTCAAGCTGACCCGTTCGTACCGGGACCTTGGTTCCGAGGCCGACCGCGCAACCTACGCCACGCTCCACACCGCCGGACTCGCCGGACAGTACCTGCGCTCCGGGCTGACGCCGGCCGGCGCGGCCAAGGCCAGCAGGCATCTGCGCGGCTTGCTGGGATCCGACGTCCTGGTACTGACCGGCCCGGACGATGTGCTGGGCTGGGACGGGGCCGGCCAGCCCCCGGAATCGGCCCTGCGGCTGGCCGGCAAAACAATGAAGTCGGGACGCACGCAGGTCTTCCGCGGCAGCCAGTTGCTGCCGGAGGGCCGGGTCCCGCCGGATGCCGGCACCCGGCACGGGCTGCAAGAGGCAGTCTTCGCCCCGATCCGGGTCCAGGACCGCGTGGTGGGCACCGTCGGCGCCTATACCGGCCACGTGGCGGCTTCGCTGGTGCGGGCCACCACCGAAGTCGCGGCCTGGGTGGCCACACAGATCGAGCTCGCCGAGCTGGACACCTCGCGAACCCTGTTGATGGAGGCCGAAGTCAAGGCACTCCGGGCCCAGATCAGCCCGCACTTCATCTACAACGCGCTGAATGCCATCGCGTCCTACATCCTCACCGATCCTGCGCGCGCGCGGGACCTGGTGATCGAGTTCGCCGACTTCACCCGTTACTCCTTCCGCCGACACGGGGACTTCACCACGCTGGCCGAGGAGCTGAAGTCAATCGACCGCTACCTGCTGCTGGAACGTGCCCGGTTCGGCGACCGGCTCAAGGTCAGCCTGCAGATCGGTCCGGAGGTCCTCAGCACCGTGATCCCGTTCCTGTCCCTGCAGCCGCTGGTGGAGAACGCGGTGCGGCACGGGCTGGAAGCCAAGGAAGGCCCCGGCCGGATCACCATCACCGCCCAAGACGCGGGCGCCTACGCCGAGGTGACCATAGAAGACGACGGCGTGGGCATGGACCCGGAGCGGCTGCGCGCCGTGCTGGCCGGCCACGCCGAGGGCGACCACGTGGGCCTGCGCAACGTTGATGTGAGGCTGCGGCAGGTCTACGGCGAAGAACACGGCCTGGTCATCGACACGGCCCCCGGCGCCGGTACGCTGGTCACCCTGCGCGTGCCGAAGTTCCAACCCGGCAACCGGGTGGCATAAGCCTGCCCGGGGCGGAGCCGCATGGGCCGCCTCAGGCTAATAGACTGTGGCCCATGGTCAATGTGGTTGTCGCCGATGACGAAGCCCCCGCCGTCGAGGCCCTGGCATACTTGCTGGCGCAGGATTCCCGGATCGGGGAAATCCACAAAGCCACCAGCGGGGCCGAAGCGCTCCGCGCCTTGGAGCGCCACGACGTCGATGCGCTCTTCCTCGACATCCACATGCCGGCACTGACCGGGCTGGACATCGCCAAGGTGATTTCACGCTTCAGCCGCCCGCCCGCCGTCGTGTTCGTGACCGCCGACGAGGACAAGGCGCTGCAGGCGTTCGAACTGGCCGCCGTGGACTATCTGCTCAAGCCGGTGCGCGCAGACCGGCTGGCGGAGTCGGTGCGCCGGATCTGCGAACTGATGGAAGACGGGGCCGCGGCCAAGCCGGAAGTCATCACCGTGGACCAGGGCGGCATCACCAAGATGATCCGGCGCGACGAGATCAAGTACGTGCAGGCCCAGGGCGACTACGCCCGGCTGCACACGGCCGAGGCGAGCTACCTGATCCGCGTCCCGCTAAATGACCTGGAACGCCAGTGGGCCGACGCCGGCTACATCCGGATCCATCGGTCCTACCTGGTGGCGATGGACCAGATCCAGCAGATGCGGATGAGCGCCGGCAGGGCCAGTGTCCTGGTTGGCGGAGCCGAACTGCCGGTCAGCCGGCGGCACCTGCCCGCCGTCCGGGACAAGCTGGAAGCCACCCGGGTCAGGCCCCGAGGATGAGCGGTGGCCCGGACAGTGGCGAAGCTGCCCCGCTGCCCGACGGCGGCGCGCCACTGCCCGACGGCGATGCCGGGCTCGCCTCGGGCGGCTTCCGACAGCGGGTCCGGGTGGTGGCGCCCCGGTCGGCCGCACCCCAGCCGCCGGGTGCCTACACCTTCTCCCATGAGCTGGCCGAGCAGTCCGAAATCGGCGAGCTCTTCGTCCGGTCCTTGGTCCGTTCGCAACTGCGCCTGGCCGTCGTCGTGGCGGCCGGCTTCGGTCTGATCCTGCTGGGCGTCGCAGTCCTGATCGCGCTGGTGCCTGTCACGGCCACCCTGACAATCGCCACCATCCCGCTCCCCTGGCTGCTGCTGGGCATCGGGATCTACCCGGTCATTCTGGCCTGCGCCGCACAGTACAACCGTGGCGCTGCGCGCAACGAGCGCAAATTCCGCGACCTGACGGCAGACTGGACCGAGCCGGGGGCCAAGCAGTGAACACGGCCGTCGGTCTGGCAGCGGTGGCAGCGGTGTGCGCCGCCACCGTGCTCATTGGCATCTACGGGCTCCGGATTTCCCGGACTACCGGTGACTTTTATGTCGCCTCGCGGACGGTCAAGCCTTGGTGGAACGCCTCAGCCATCGGCGGTGAATACATCTCAGCCGCCAGCTTCCTGGGCGTGGCCGGGCTGATCCTGATCTCGGGCATCGATGCCCTGTGGTTCCCCGTCGGCTATACCGCCGGCTATCTGATGCTGCTGCTGTTCGTGTCCGCGCCGCTTCGCCGCTCCGGCGCCTACACCATTCCGGACTTCGCCGCGGCCCGGCTCGATTCCACCGCTGCCCGGCGCGTGACCAGCCTCTTAGTGGTAGCGGTCGGCTGGCTCTATATAGTTCCGCAGCTGCACGGCGCCGCACTCACCATGCGCATCGCAACCGGCCTGCCGGGCTGGGCCGGCGCCCTCATCGTCGTCGTCGTGGTGGTGCTGTCGGTGGTGACCGGCGGCATGCGCTCCATCACCTTTGTGCAGGCCTTCCAGTACTGGCTCAAACTCACCGCGTTGGCCGTCCCGGTGGTCTTCATCCTGCTGGTCCTCACCGGTTCGGGCCAATCGCCCACCGGTGGCGGCGCGGCCTTCGACCCGGCGCTGGACGTCTCCGGTGATGCATCGCTGTACCGGAATATCTCGCTGATCGTCGCGCTGCTCTTCGGCACCCTGGGCCTGCCGCATGTGTTGGTTCGCTTCTATACCAACCCCGACGGCGCCGCGGCCCGCCGCACCACGCAGCTGGTGCTGGGCCTGCTGGCGCTGTTCTACCTCTTCCCCACCATCTACGGCGTGCTCGGCCGCCTGCATACGCCCCGGCTTGCGGGCGGAGGCCAGTCCGACGCGACGGTGCTGCTGTTGCCGGGGCGGATTGTGGACGGGCTGGCCGGCGACCTCTTGAGCGCCTGCGTGGTGGCGGGAGCCTTCGCCGCGTTCCTCTCCACCACGTCCGGGCTGGTGGTGTCGCTGGCCGGGGTGGTCAGCCAGGACCTGTTCCGTGGCAGTGTCAAGGGGTTCCGGCTGGCCGCGGTGTTGTCGGCCATCGTCCCGCTGGGCATTGCGATGGGCACCGAATCGCTGGGCTTGGCCGGCAGCGTCGGCGCGGTGTTTGCCTTCACCGCGTCGACCATCTGCCCGTTGCTGCTGCTGGGCATCTGGTGGCGCGGGCTCACTGACATCGGGGCCATTGCAGGCATGGTGTCCGGAGCCGTGCTCTGTGGCGGTTCGCTGCTGGCGGCCACCGTGGCCGGGCCGGCCCTGGGCGGCTGGGCCGAGCCGCTGGGACAGCCGGCAGCGTGGACCGTCCCGGCTGCCTTCTTGGTCACCGTGGTGGTTTCCCGGGCCACCCCTAGGCGCAGGCCGGCTACGGTTGCCCGTGTGATGGCGCGGCTGCACACCCCCGAACGTACGGAAGTCCGGGATCCGGTGTTCCGGTCCGGGAAGTCCGGCCCCGCGAATTGACCCGGCCCGCGATTAGACCCGGCCCGCCGGGTTGGTTAGTCGATTGAGGCCATCAGTTCGACCACGCCGTCCAGGAAGGCATCCACCTGGTTTTCCTCGTAGCCGTCTTTGCCCTTGGCTTCACGGAACACCGCCCGGCGGACCACGTCCACGCTCATCGGCTGGTCGTGCTCAAAGTAGCCCAGCAGTTCCACGCAGAGTGCGTCCACATCCTCGATGTCATAGCTCACGGCATTCCGCTTCTCGGGGCGGCGGAAGCGTTCTCCGGGGGCGCGGTGCAGCCTGGCGCGCAGCATCGCAGACGTGCGGCCAATCTGCGTCAGCCACGCTTGCTCGCCCTCACGCCTGATCAGCGCGTCGCGTTCCCGCTGGGCGAAAACGTCCTCCAACCGGTCGAGCGCGGCATCCACGGCACGCGGGTCGTAACCGCCCTTGGCCGGATCGAACGTCATGGCCCGCACATCGCGGCTGGTGATTGGGACGTCGTCGGGCTCGGGGTTGTTGTAGTACTCCCGGGCACGCCCGAGGAAGTCGTCCACTTGGCGGGCGTTGTAGCCGAAGTCCCGTCGGTCCACATGGTCGAACGGGGCACTGCCCTTGTCGGCTTCAATGGTTCGTCGCGCCATGGTGTCCTGTGAGTTCCTGTTCCTTCAAAACGTTTCGCTTGTCTACGCTGCCCAGTCTATGCCGGAATGATGCGGATTCCGGGGCATCCCCCGCGCCTACACAGCTCCAGGCGCCAGCAGCGAAGCCAGCAAGTAGGCGACCGGAGCGGCAAACACGATGGAATCCAGCCGGTCCATCACCCCGCCGTGGCCCGGCAGGATGTTGCTCATGTCCTTGATGCCCAGTTCGCGCTTGACCATGGATTCGGCCAGGTCGCCCACGGTGGAAGCGGCGACAGTGGCGACCGCCAGCACCAGCCCGAACCACCACTGCAAGTCCAGCAGGAGGACCGAGCACAGAATGCCGACGAGGATGGCACCGCTGACCGAACCGGCAAAACCTTCCCAGGACTTCTTGGGGCTGATCTTGGGCGCCATCGGATGCTTGCCGAACAGCACGCCCACGATGTAGCCGAAGGTGTCGTTGGAGACCACCAACAGCAGCATGGTGGCAACCTTCAGGGCCCCAGATTCCTCCAGCAGCAACAGCAGGGCAAAGCTGATGAAGAACGGCACCCAGCAAAGGATGAAGGTACCGCTGAGCACGCTGCGGACCGCGCCGTCGGTACTGTCCAGGCACTTCCACACCATCAGGGCAGCGCACGTCACCACCAGCGCGAAGGCCAGCCCTTCCGGTCCGCCGTAATAGGCGGCCACTGGCATGGCCAGGGCGCCCGCGAAGAGCGGGGGCAGCGGCACCTTGATGTTCTTCACCGTCAGGGCCCGGGAAACCTCCCACACCCCGACGGCGGAGAACCCCGCTACCAGCACGACGAGCGTACTGGGCAGGAGGAAAAGCCCCACGAGGACAACAGCCATCAGCGCGAGTCCGACGGCGATGGCTGCCGGCAGGTTGCGTCCGGCGCGGGAAGGCTTGGCGGCGGCACGCAGCGCACGCCGGCCGGACCCGCCCGGCGGCGATCCCGGACCAGCCGCCGGAGTCGGCGAACCGCCAGCCACGGGTTGAGGCTGGTCCGTACTCATCAGACCTCGAGCAGCTCGGCTTCCTTGCGCTTGAGAAGCTCGTCCACGTTGTCCGTGTGCGACTTGGTCTTGGCGTCCAGGTCCTTTTCGGCCCGGTTGCCCTCGTCTTCGCCGACGTCGCCGTCCTTGACCATCTTGCCGATGGTGTCCATCGCCTTGCGGCGGATGTTGCGGATGGAAACCTTGGCATCCTCGGCCTTGCCCCGGACGACCTTGACGTACTCCTTGCGGCGTTCCTGGGTCAGCTCGGGCAGGACCACGCGGATCACCACGCCGTCGTTGGCCGGATTGGCGCCCACGTCGGATTCGCGCAGGGCCTTCTCGATATCGTTCAGCGCCGCCTTGTCGTAAGGGGTGATCAGCAGCGTGCGGGGCTCAGGGTTTTGGAAGGACGCCAGCTGCTGCAGCGGGGTCGGCGAACCGTAATAGTCCACCGTGACCTTGGAAAACAGGGACGGATTGGCGCGGCCGGTGCGAATGGTGGCGAAATCTTCCTTGGCCACTTCGACTGCTTTGTCCATCTTTTCGGCAGCTTCGCGCAGCGTCTCGTCTATCACGGTCTCTCCTTCACGTCCTTCGTTCACTCCGCGGGGTCCGCGGTCCTGGCTCTGCTTTCCATCCTAGGCTATCCGGCCGCTGGGCCGGCGACCGTCAGGCGGTGACGTAGGTGCCGATCTGCTCGCCCAAAATAGCGCGCGTCACGTTGCCTTCGCCCTCCATCCCGAAGACCACCATGGAGAGCTTGTTGTCGCGGCACAGGCTGAAGGCGGTCTGGTCCATGACCCGGATGTTCCGGCGCATGGCTTCGTCGTAGGTCAAGGTGTCCAGCTTTTCGGCAGCCGGGTCCTTCTTGGGATCCGCCGTGTAGACGCCGTCCACGCCGTTCTTGGCCATCAGGACGACGTCGGCGTGCACCTCGAGTGCACGCTGGGCGGCCACGGTGTCCGTGGAGAAATAGGGCAATCCCGCGCCCGCGCCGAAAATGACCACGCGGCCCTTTTCCATGTGCCGGATGGCCCGGCGCGGAATGTAGGCCTCTGCGACCTGACCCATGGTGATGGCGCTCTGCACGCGGGTGTCAACGCCGGCCTGCTCGAGGAAGTCCTGCAGGGCCAGGCAGTTCATCACGGTGCCGAGCATGCCCATGTAGTCGGCCCGGGAGCGGTCCATGCCCGACGTCGAGAGCTCGGCCCCGCGGAAGAAGTTGCCGCCGCCAACGACGATCGCAACCTCCACCTGCTCCACGGTGGCGGCGATTTGCTTGGCGATGCCGCGGACGGTGTCAGGGTCGACGCCGAGCTTGCCTCCGCCGAATACTTCGCCGGACAGCTTCAGCAGCACACGGCGGCGCTTGACGGTATCGGTGGTGGTCTGGGTGGTCTGGGATTCCATGGTGCCTCCCGGCGTGCGTGGTTCTGGGGGAAAGATAACGTGAAGGCTTAGCGGCTGACGCGCGGTGCGGACAGCTGCTGATCCGGACATGAAAAAGGGGCGGTCACCGGTTGGTGACCACCCCCTCGTCATTGAAATCAGTCAGTTCGCCGTGGCGGTTGGACCGAGGTTACGCTCCAACGCGGAAGCGGGCAACGGCGGTTGCGTTGACGCCGGCCTCTTCCAGCACCTTGCCGACGGACTTCTTCGGGTCCTTGGCAAACGGCTGGTCCAGCAGCACGATCTCCTTGAAGAAACCGTTCAGCCGGCCTTCGACGATCTTGGTGAGCGCGGCCTCGGGCTTGCCCTCGGCGCGTGCGGTCTCGTCGGCGATGCGGCGTTCGTTCTCCACCGTCTCGGCCGGGACCTCCTCGCGGGTCAGGTAGGTCGGCGCGAAGGCAGCGCTGTGCACGGCAACGTCGTGGGCGGCCTCGAAGGCCGAGTCGCCTTCGCCGTCGACAGCGAAGAGGACGCCAACCTGAGCGGGCAGGTCCTTGGACGTCTTGTGCAGGTAAGCATCGACGGTCTTGCCTTCGACGCGGGCCACGCGACGGACGACGACCTTTTCGCCCAGCACAGCGCCTTCTTCGACGACGACGTCGCCCAGCGGCTTGCCGTCGGCGTTTGCCGCCAGCAGCGCCTCGATGTCGGCCGCACCTGATTCAACGGCCACGGCCAGTACCTTGTCAGCGAGTTCAATGAACTTGGCGGACTTGGCGACGAAGTCGGTCTCGCAGTTGACCTCGATCATGACACCGACGGTTCCGTCGATGACCTTGGCAGCAACCAGGCCTTCGGCGGTGGAGCGGCCTTCGCGCTTGGTGGCGCCCTTCAGACCCTTGATGCGGATCAGCTCAATGGCCTTCTCGGCATCTCCATTGGCCTCGTCCAGGGCCTTCTTGACATCCATCATGCCGGCGCCGGTGCGCTCGCGCAGGGCCTTGATATCAGCAGCGGTGTAGTTCGCCATTTGGACTCCAGTCCTCCCGTAATACGTAGTGTGCGGTGCCGCTGGCGGCGGGCCATCAATGGGCCCGGCCGCCAGCGGAAGTCCGGCGGCGCACAAGGCGCCGCCGGTTGAGTCGGATTTACTTCTCGGTGTCCGCGGCGGGTGCGTCGGCAGCCGGGGCGTCAGCAGCCGGTGCTTCGGCGGCGGCAGCCGGTGCTTCGGCGGCGGCAGCCGGTGCTTCGGCGGCGGCAGCGTCGGCAGCCGGTGCTTCGGCGGCGGCAGCCGGTGCTTCGGCGGCGCCCTCGAGCAGTTCGCGCTCCCATTCGGCCATCGGCTCGGCCGGAGCTTCGGCGTTGCCTGCGGCGCGGTTGTTACGGGCGATAAGGCCCTCGGCAACGGCGTCGGCGACCACGCGGGTCAACAGGTTGACGGAGCGGATGGCGTCGTCGTTGCCCGGGATCGGGAAGTCGACCTCGTCCGGATCGCAGTTGGTGTCCAGGATGGCCACAACGGGAATGCCGAGCTTCTGGGCCTCGTCGACGGCCAGGTGTTCCTTCTTGGTGTCCACAATCCAGATGACCGAGGGGGTCTTGGTGAGGTTGCGGATGCCGCCCAGCGTGGTTTCGAGCTTGTTCTTCTCGCGCTGCAGCAGGAGCAGTTCCTTCTTGGTGTGGCTGGAGGCGGCGACGTCGTCGAAGTTGATCTCTTCGAGTTCCTTCAGGCGCTGGATGCGCTTGGAGACGGTCTGGAAGTTGGTCATCATGCCGCCGAGCCAACGCTGGTTGACGTACGGCTGGCCAACACGGGTGGCCTGCTCGGCGATGGCTTCCTGAGCCTGCTTCTTGGTACCAACGAAGAGCACGGTGCCGCCGTGGGCAACAGTGGCCTTGACGAACTCGTAGGCGCGGTCGATGTAGGACAGCGACTGCTGCAGGTCGATGATGTAGATGCCGTTGCGCTCGGTGAAGATGAAGCGCTTCATCTTCGGGTTCCAACGGCGGGTCTGGTGACCGAAATGCACGCCGCTGTCGAGCAGCTGGCGCATGGTAACGACTGGCATGTCGTCACTCCTTCCGGCAGCATCCGGCTGTGCCTGGTCTGCTGCCTCATAGACGGTTATTAGCTTCTCGCCCGGCGGGCGAAGCTCCTGGCATCTGTCGGCCCCGCCTGGACGGCGGTGCATGCGCCCGGACCGGGTTTCCGGACCGCCTGGGCACATTCCATCGCAGCAAATTTGCGACGGTGGATTTCAGACACGCGTAGTCAGCCTCTGTCCGGACATGCGTCATGGACGGAAAACTGCTTCGCCCAGTGTACTACAGGAGGCGACCCGCTCCCGCCCGTTCCAGTCCTCCACAGCCGCCAGCCCCAGCGGATTTGCGCACACTGCGGGCGGGCGCCGCCACCGAGCCTGCGCCTGCGGTGACGATGGGTGGCATGAACCCACCCTTCACTCGCTGCACAGCCGCCGCGGCCTTAGCCATGTTGCTGCTGGTGGCCGGTCCGGCCGCCCCGGCCGCCGACACAGCCAATCCGCCGTGGAACTGGCCCGTCGCGCCGGCACCCGCCGTGCTGCGCAGCTTCGACCCTCCGCCTGAGCCGTGGTTGAGCGGCCATCGCGGGGTCGATTTGGCCGTTCCGGCAGGGACCACTGTCCTCTCCCCCGCCGACGGCCGAATCAGTTTCTCCGGCTGGGTCGTGGACCGCCGGGTGATCACGGTGGACCATGGCAACGGGCTGCGCAGCAGCTTGCTGGCGGTGAAATCCGAACTGCAGGCCGGCGACGCCGTCTCCGCCGGCGATCCGGTCGGACAGGTCGCCGAAAGCGGACACTGCCCGTCCTCTTGTTTGCACTGGGGCGTGCGACGCGGCGAGACCTATATCAATCCCCTGCAGTTCGTCATGGACCTGCGTCCGTCGGTGTTGCTGCCGGTGCCGGACGGTTAGACGAACGCTGCCAGTCCGGTAATAGCCCGTCCGGTGACCAGGGAATTGATTTCGTGGGTGCCCTCGTAGGAGTAGATGGCTTCGGCGTCGGCAAAGATCTTGGCCATCTCATAGTCGGCAACGATGCCGTTTCCGCCCAGGATGCCGCGGCCCAAGGCCACGCTTTCGCGCATCCGTGCCGTAGTGAACGCCTTGGCCAGCGCCGAGTGCTCGTCCTTGGCCTGGCCGTCGTCCTCCATCTGCGCCAACCGGACCATCATGCCCATCGAGGCCACGGCGTTGCCGAGGATCTGGACCAGTTGATCCTGCACCAATTGGAAGGACGCCAGCGGCTTTCCAAACTGATGCCGCTCCACTGCATAGCGCCGCGCTACATCGAAGGCGGCCAGCTGCTGCCCTACCGCCTGCCAGGCCACCCCGAGCCGGGTTACCTTCAGAACCTTGTTGGTGTCCCGGAAGCTGTTGGCGCCCTTGAGATGGAAGTCATCGGAGACCACCAGATTCGCCAGGGTGATGTCCGCGTTCTGCACCGTCCGCAGGCTGATCTTGTTCTCGATTTTCGTAGCGCTGTATCCGGGCGTGGATGTGTCCACCAGGAAGCCCTTTACCTGATCATCGGCCACGTCGCGGGCGTAGATGACCACCCAATCCGAGAAGGTCGCGTTGCCGATCCAGCGCTTGGCGCCGTTCAGGATCCAGTTGTCACCATCGCGCTGGGCCGTGGTGCGGGTGCCGCCTGCGACGTCGGAGCCGCCCAGCGGTTCCGTCAGGCCGAAGGCGCCGATCTTCTTCATGGCGTAGATGTCCGGTAGCCAAGCGTCCTGCTGCTCTTTCGACGCCAGCGCTTCAATTGACCCGGTGAACAGCCCGTCATGGACTCCCATGAACGTGGCTATGGAGGTGTCCGCCCGGGTGAATTCCGCGTGCATCAGGCCGGCGAAGAGATTCGAGTAGCCCTGCCGATGGACGGGGCTGACCATGTCCAGATCCGCCAGCTTCGGAATGATTTCCATCGGAAACTCGGCCCGGTTCCAACAGTCGACCGCGATCGGGCGGACTTCCTTGGCCAGCCAGTCGCGCACGTCGAGTAGCCGGGCACGTTCCGCCTCGGAGAGCAGCGACTCGAAGGCATAGAAGTCTCCGTCTGCGTAGGGGAGGTCGTTCGGATCGATGACGCGCTGGCCCATAGTGGCTTCCTTTTCAGTCAGGCAGGCGCCGGGGCAGATTGCACAAGCGGACGCCGCGAAGTTACTGCTCAGTAACATAGCGCAAGAACGAGTCCCCAGGCAACGGTTTCGGCCTCTTCTGCGCTGAGGCAGTACGCCACCGGACGACGCCGCCTGCTCCTTCCCCGTGGAGGGCATCGGCACCCATGCGGAGCATCCTCGGGGGCCCTGGAGCACAGGCTGACGAGTGCTGGAGGTTGCCTGATAGAACGTTAATATTCGGATGAACTTGGTACGTTTCAGCAACCATGCAAACGCGCTTATCAGAGCCTCTCGCCGTGGCAGCTTCACGTTTAACCGGGCGTTTCATGGTGGGCGTGTCGCGACGGTTCACCACGTAACAATTGCCTGCTCGGGTGACGCGCATCATAGGGCGAGTAGCGTTTTTCTTGTCCGGAACTACAGCGAATACATCATCCGCTGTGGAAGTAAAACTGGAAAAGAGATACACCATGTACAACACAAAGCTGCGCATTGTCGGGTCCTCGCTGCTTGTTGCTGCATTCGGCTTCACTGGCTTGGCAATGACCGCCGCTCCTGCGTCGGCCAGCACGGTTCAAAGCGTGTCGACCAACTACCATCATGATCGGGGCGACAACCGCGACCATCGCGGCGACCGTCGCGACCATCGCGACCATCGCGACCACGGGAACCGTCGGCACCACGACCGGTGCGAATGGAACTACGGCTGGTACCGCCATCACGATCACTGGGATTACGGCTGGTACAGGGACTGCGATAACCGGCACCACGACCGTTACTAAATCTGGCACTAGCCACCCGGGGTGAGGCTCCGGACCAGATGTGCGGAACGGCGGGATCACTCACCTGTTGCTCCGCACATTTCTTTGAGTGGACACCGTCGCCTGTGGGGCGCTCCACTCGTGTCCCTTCCCCACAAGAGGGCGGACCGGGTTCGGGAGCACTGGCTCCCGGACCCGGTCCGCGTTGCACGCTGTAGGGCGGGTGGGGCTTGAACCCACGACCGAACGATTATGAGTCGTTTGCTCTAACCGACTGAGCTACCGCCCCGTGCCCTACGATGTTACTGAATGCAGGCCACGATGTTGAAACTGGCGCTGCCCGTCACGGCGGCCTATGTGAGGTAATCGTCCGCAGAACCGCCGCGGTAGAGCCGCTCAAAGGTGTCCATGGTCTCGTCGATGCCGTGCCGCACCGCCTTCGCATGGCTTGCCTCCCCCATCGCCTCGATCTGCGCCGGGCTCTGCCCGAGGACCGCATTGAGCTTGGCCGCCAGGTCAGCAGGGTCGCGGGGAGCAAACAAGTACCCGTTGACTCCGTCCTCCACGAGGTGCGGCAAGGCCATGGCATTGGCCAGCACCACCGGTTTGCTGGCGGACATGGCCTCCAGCGACACCAGGGACTGCAGTTCCGCGGTCCCCGGTTGGCAAAAAACAGTAGCGCGCAGGTACGCCCGTCGCAGCTCGTCGTCGTCGACATGGCCCAGAAAGGAAACCCGTCGGCCCAGCCCCATGGCGGCAACCCTGTCTTCGAGGTTTTTCCGCTCGTCGCCGTCGCCGACTATTTCGAGCTGGACATTCAGCGCGGGGTCCGTCATGGCCAGCGCCTCGATTAAAGTATCCACGTTTTTCTCCACGGCAAGCCGACCCGCGAACAGCACCGTCGGGTGGTCCGGTTTGTCGATGCTCTCCCCCGGCGCCAATTCATAGGCAGCGGCATCGATACCGTTGGACAGGGGCAGCACCTTGTGCAAGAAGGCATGGTCCCGCATCGCCTTGGCGGCCAGCGGAGTCGGCGTCGTGACAACGGCGGCCTTGCCCATGATCTTGCCCATGTCGCGCCACGAATTCTTGGCCACGATGTTCAGGAACCACTGCGGGAATGGCAGGAACGGCTCCAGGTTCTCCGGCATGAAGTGATTGGTGGCAATGGTGCGGATGCCGCGGCGCACCGCTTCGGCGATGGTGGCCTGTCCAATCATGTAATGGCACTGGATGTGCACCACATCCGGCTGCACCTCATCGAAGATACGTTTGATGTCGCGCTTGATTTCCCACGGCAGGCAGATGCGCCACGTCTCATGCGTCGGCACCGAGTGCGAGCGCAGCCGGTGCACCTGCGCCTCCGGACGCTGTTCCACGAAGGTCGGGCCCTTGTCGCTTCTCCCGGCGATGATGTCCACGCTGTGTCCGCGCTTGGTCATCGCTGTGGCCAGCCGGAATCCGAAGACCGCCGCTCCGTTGACGTCCGGCGGATAGGTATCGGCAGCAATCAGGATCTTCAGGGGTTTAGGTCCGATGTCGTCGCTCACCTGCGGCAGGACTCCTTGGTTCGTTGTGACAGTTTTCTTCATCGGCGCTTTGGGGCCTACGGTTTCTTGCCCGAGGCTTGGGCCCGGCGCCGGGCTTCTTCTTGTTTCTGCAGGACGTCGGGATGGTGCCTTGAGAGGGCGATGACCCCAACAATAGCAACCAATCCCGCTCCCACCATGCCGATCGCGAACACCGGTTCGACGTCGGGCCGGAGTTCCCCGAGGATGAAAATGCCGATCGAGATGCCCACCACCGGATCAATCACTGTCAGCCCGGCGATCACCAGATCCGGCGGCCCGCTGGCGTAGGCGCTCTGCACAAACCAGGATCCCAAGCCGCCTGCGGCCGCGACAGCTATAACGGTATAGATGGGCACGTTGGCGATGAAGCCGCCCCCCGGCTCCAGCAAGCGCAGGCCGATGATCCGGACCAGTACGGCGACGAATCCGAAGAGCATGCCGGCACCCAGTATGTAGGCGAAGGCATTAAGCCGGTGCCGGAACATCAGTTCCAGCGTGAGGAAGACGGCAACGACAACAGCCAGCAGCAGCACGGCCGAGAGTTCCTCATCTGGCCGCACCTGATGGCTTTCGCCGGTGACGTTGACGGCCAGCAGGACGAAGACGGCGCTGCCTGCCACGCAGGCCGAGATCGCCACCACGGTGATCCGGTTGAGCCGGATCCCCTGGTCCTTGGAATTGATGATGGTGGTGATCACCAAGGCAATGGCGCCGATCGGCTGCACCACGGTCAGCGGTGCGCTGACCAAGGCGAAGACGTTCAGCCCCATGCCGACGGCCAACATCAACAGGCCCAGAACCCAGCGCGGGTTGCGGAGCATCCGCAGCAAGCCGGAGACACTCATGGCCAGGCCGCCCGTGTTGGCTTGCACAGCACTGGCTTGGCGCTGCGTTCCGAGCGCGAGGAAGAAGGCACCGAGCAGGGCGCAGAGGATCGCTAACCAGACCATGAGGCCCCATCAGCAGAGGCCTGGTGCTGGACCGATCGCGGCTCAACCACGGCTTGGCCCGTCCCCGGCGGCGGCCCGCAGGGCCTTGTATTTCCGCCACGCCGCCCGCATATAACCGAACCAGGCGAGGACATGGCCGGCGCACCCCGCAGCCAGGATGATGTAAGCCACTGCCAAAAGCCAGTCGTGGCCAAAGCCTTCAACCCTGTGGAGCAGCAGCAGTGGAGTCCCCACCAGGAGCAACGCGGTGCGGATCTTGCCGATGTTCGTGACGGGAAGATCCGGGCTGCCATGGAAAAGGATCAGCGAGAACACCAGCAGGATGGCATCCGGAATGATGATGGACAGCAACAGCCACCACGGTGCAATGCCTGCAGCAACGAAGGTGATGGCCACGATGACCAGCGCCAGTCGGTCGGCGACCGGGTCCAGCCATTTTCCGACGGAGGACACCTGGTTGAAGCGCCGCGCGATATAGCCGTCAACCCAGTCCGTGGAGCCCAGCACCACCAGTGTGATGGTGGCAGCACCGTATGCCTCGCGGGCGATGTACCAGACGAACAGGGGCACCGCCAGGAAGCGCAGTACCGTGATGAGGTTCGGGATGGTCCAGAACGTGTGCAGTTCACGGTACTCGAAGTCGCGCCGCGTCCCGGCACCGATAATCCTCAACGCTGTCCCTCCCCTCAGCCCTCGTTCCACGCTTGGCAGCCGGCTACGCTGCAGCCGGCTGCCATGCCGCTGTGCGGCATCACTGCATTCGTTATTTGTGCAGCAACCGCCGGAGCATGACGCCCAGCGCCGTCAGCGAGACTGCCAGCGCGGCCAGCGGCTTCCAGCGCTCCTTCAACTCCGGGGCGGCCTCGCCGACCGAGTCCGCACCGGCCACCAGCCGCTCGGTGGCGGCATCTGCTGCATGCTTCGCGCGGGCCTTGGCCTGCTCCGCCCGGGGACGGGGGTCGACCCGGCGGCCGAGATCGTCCCTGAGGGTCGCCAGATGGTCGCGGCGTTCGGACGTGCGGGCACGGAGTTCCTCCAGCGTCGGAGCCGGCGGCTTGGGTTCCTCCCGCTCCGCCTTCTCCGGCTTGGCCTCCTTCTCCGGCTTCTCCTCCAACGTCGCCGGATCGAAGCTGCTGCCCTCACGCAGCACACCGACGTCGTACCTGACGCCACGGATGGCTTCGGCCGGCAGGAGGGGCATGGTCCTCTTCATCGCCGAGTATCCGATCAGTGCCAGAATGCTTCCCGCGACCAGGAACACCGCCGCCACGATCAGCGCCGCCAGCCACGCAGGCATGACGAGCGCCAGCCCCATGATCGCCGCCACCAAGATGGAGATGGCCATGGAGACCATGAACACCACGGCCACCAGGAGGATCCCGGCGGCAACGCCGACCTTGACGCCCTTGCCTTTGAGTTCGAGCAGGGCCAGCGAGAATTCGTCCTGGAGCTGGCGGGGTGTCAGTTGGCCTGCAAGCCGTGCCAGTTCCACCGTCGACATCTTCGCACCGGTTGCGGTGCTCCTAGGGCCTTCCGGACCGGTCATGGGCTCTGCCTCCATCATTGTCGGTAGTGCGCGAGTGTCCACACCATCAAATTATCATTCTGCCCCAGCTCAGCTCCTCAGTCGTAGGGAGGACATTCATAGAAGTGCCGTGGGACAAAAAATATGAGTAAACGCTTACGTTCGTTTGCCGCGCCCTCTAGGCTGGCAGGCAGTCCGTGTCCGCACCCCACCGGGAGATCAACCTATGAGCAAGGTCCTGCAGTTTCCGAAGAGATTCCTTTGGGGCGCGGCAACGGCGGCGTATCAGGTTGAAGGCGCGTCGGACCACGACGGCCGTACCGATTCAATCTGGGATGCCTTCTGCAGAATGCCCGGAGCCGTAGTCGGTGGCCAGACCGGCGGGACAGCATGCGACCACTACCACCGGTACCGCGAGGACGTTGCCCTGATGTCCTCGCTGAATCTGGGCGCCTACCGGTTCTCCACCTCATGGCCGCGGATCAAGCCGGACGACGCAGCGGTGAATCCGGCCGGTCTGGATTTTTATTCGAGGCTCGTGAATGAACTGTGCGCCGCGGGCATCAAGCCCTGGCTCACCCTCTACCACTGGGACCTGCCGCAGGCACTTCAGGAACAGGGCGGGTGGGCCAACCGGGACACGGCCTACCGCTTCGCGGAGTATGCGCTAATCGTCCATGAGGCACTCGGGGACCGGGTGCGGGTCTGGACCACGCTCAATGAGCCGTGGTGCTCGGCTTTCCTGGGCTACGGTTCAGGAGTCCATGCACCTGGCATACAGTCCCAGCCCCAGGCTCTGGCCGCCATGCACCACCTGCTCCTCGGTCACGGCCTGGTGGTCGACGAACTGCGCCGCCGCGATCCGGACGCAAAGCTCGGCCTGACACTGAACTTCACGGTGGCGGATCCCCTGGACCCGGACGACGAGTTCGACGTCGATGCCGCCCGCCGCATCGACGGGCAGTTCAACCGCGCTTTCCTCGACCCGATCTTCCACGGGTCGTATCCGCCCGATTTTCTGGCGGATGTGGAGAAGTACGGGCTGGAGGCCAGGATCCGGGACGGAGACCTGGACCTGATCCGGAGCCGGATCCACACACTGGGGGTCAACTACTACCACGGTGAAGCGGTGACCGGCCATCCGCGTGAGGATGCCGAAAACGCCCATGCCGCCCCGGTGGAGCGCCCGGTAGCGTCGGCCTTTCCCGCAGCCGACCATGTCAGTTCTGTTTCCCGCGGCCTTCCGACGACGGCGATGGGTTGGGAAGTCCAACCCGAGGGTCTGTACCGGCTGCTCCTGCGACTGCAGGACGAATACAGCGGACCGGCCGGGGCCGCGCTCTACATCACGGAGAACGGCGCGGCCTTCGATGACGAGGTCGCCGGCGACGGCGCAGTCCACGACCCGCAGCGACTCGAGTTCCTGCGCGCCCACATCATTCAATGCCATCGCGCGATCCAAGCCGGCGTGGATCTTCGGGGCTACTTCGGCTGGTCCCTGATGGATAACTTCGAGTGGGCCTGGGGCTACGACAAACGCTTCGGGCTAACCCGGGTGGACTACAACACCTTGGAGCGGACGGTCAAGGACAGCGGGCGCTGGTATGCGCAGGTCGCGGCCAGCAACCAGATACACACCGCGCCATAAAAAAGATCCCGCAACCGGTCAACGGTGCGGGATCTTTTTCCTTGAGCTCCCCCGACTGGACTCGAACCAGTAACCCTTCGATTAACAGTCGAATGCTCTGCCAATTGAGCTACGGGGGAATGAAGCGAATAAAACTCTAGCAGTACGCCGACACAGAGAGAAATCGAAACCTGATCCCGGGCACGGCACGCGGGCCGGCCCCACAGGCCCCGCCGAGGAGGCCGGCAAGACGATCACAGGGTTGGGCCAGAAGGCAACGAATCCCCGCCTTCGACTGAAGGCGGGGATTCGGCGTATCCGCTCCCCCGACTGGACTCGAACCAGTAACCCTTCGATTAACAGTCGAATGCTCTGCCAATTGAGCTACGGGGGAAAGCAGTCATCCGCGATCGGCGGTTTGACCTCAAACAGCATACTCAATGCAGCCCGGAACTTGCCAATCGTGGGCAGCCGAGAAGGCGACTTGTGGCACGCCTAACACCGCTGGACCTAGCCGCCGGCCTGCCTCCCCGTTCCTATTCCGAGCGGAGCGCCCGGCGCTGCATCTCCAGTTCCATGAGTTCTCGGTTGATCCGCTGGAAGTCCTCGGGATCTGCGGATGGATCCATCCGCTGCAATTGGCCCAGCTTGTCGGCCTTCAGGTGGGTGATCTGCAGGTCCTGCAGCCGGTTGAGGATCCCCCGGCAATACAGCCGCAGGCCGTCGTCGTTCTGTGCTGGCAGCGGCGTGACAGCCAGCTCGGAGACGAAGCTGCGCAGTTCCTCCGGCACCTCTTGGCGGATGGTCTCCACCCACTGCGACGGGGTGGCACCGGACACGCCGGCCGCCCGCACGGCGCCGTGAACGGCCACGTGCATGGGTGCCAGGAAGCGGGCCTGCATGAACTGTTCCCATTGGTTCGCATCGAGGAGGCCGGGTTGCTGGATGACCACCTCCAGCGCTTGATGTTCCAGCCGGACGACGGGGTCCCGCAGGTCAGGTCTCGGGTAGGCCGGTGCAGGTGCGGGAACCTGGCCGGATTCCGGCCCGTAGGAAAGATCACCGCCGTGATGGCCGCCGTCGCTGTAGGAGTGTTGCGCTGCCTGGCCATAGGGCGCCCCGGCACGGCCGTTCGGTTGCTGCCGGGAAGGAGCGGACGTGCCCCATCCCTCCTCCCGGTCTGACGGTCGGTTGTTGCCCTGCCAGTCCCGTCCCGGAGATTGCTGCACGCTGCGGTTCGATTCCTGCCCGCGGCCCTGTGGGTCCCGCTCGCGGCCTGTCTTCCCGGCGGCCCCGGAGTGTCCACGTTTGACGGCACCGGCCACCGCCCGGGCGACATCATCAACGTCCATGCCCAGCCAGCCGGCAAGCTCACGCGAGTAGCCCGGCCGCATCGCCGGGTCCTTGATGTCGGCAACCACCGGCGCGGCGGCCCGCAGCGCCGAGACCCGTCCCTCGACGGTCTCCAGGTTGAACTTCTTCAGCGTGGCCTTGATGGCGAACTCGAACAACGGGCGGCGGGAACTGATCAGTTCGCGCACCGCGCCTTCGCCGTGGCTGAGGCGCAGGTCGCAGGGGTCCGCGCCGTTGGGCTCCACCGCAACATAGGTCTGGGCGACAAAGCGCTGGTCTTCTTCGAAAGCCCGCAGCGCGGCCTTCTGGCCGGCCTCGTCACCGTCGAAGGTGAAGATTACTTCGCCGCCGGTTCCATCATCGGACAGCAGGCGCCTGGCGATCTTGATGTGGTCAGTTCCGAAGGAGGTACCGCACGTCGCCACGGCCGTCTGGATTCCGGAGAGGTGGCAAGCCATCACATCCGTGTATCCCTCCACGACCACCAGCTGGCGGCTGCGGGCGATGTCCCGCTTGGCCAGGTCAATCCCGTAGAGGACCTGCGACTTCTTGTAGAGCGCCGTCTCCGGGGTGTTCAAGTACTTGGGTCCCTGATCGTCCTCGTACAGCTTGCGGGCACCAAAGCCAATGGTCGCACCGGTCAGATCGCGGATGGGCCAGATCAGCCGGCCGCGGAAACGGTCGTAGATCCGGCTGTTCCTGCCATCGGATCCATCCCCGCCGGAGAACATGCCGGTCAGGCGCAGTTCGTCCTGGGTGAAGCCGCGGCCGGTCAGGTGCTTGAGCAGACCGTCCCAGCCCTGCGGGGCGTAGCCCACGGCAAAATGCTCCGCAGCTGCCTGGTCGAAGCCGCGCCCGGACAGGAACTCCCGCGCCGCGGCAGCGCCCGGGGTCTGCAATTGCTCCCGGAAGAACTCAGCGGCAACTTTATGCGCATCCAGCAGCCGCTGCCGCTTGCCGACGTCTTCCCGGCGCGGGCCGGTGCCACCGTCTTCGTACCGCAGCGTGAAGTTGATCCGGTGAGCGAGCTTCTCCACGGTCTCGGAGAACGTGGTGTGGTCCATCTTCTGCAGGAACGAAATGACGTCCCCGCCTTCGCCGCAGCCGAAGCAATGGTAGGTCCCCACCTGCGGACGGACATGGAACGACGGCGAACGCTCGTCGTGGAAGGGGCACAGGCCCTTGAAGGAGCCGATGCCCGCCGACTTCAGCGTGACGTAGCCGTCGACGACTTCCTTGATGTCGGTACGCTGGCGGACTTCATCGATGTCTTCACGTTTAATCAGTCCGGCCATAGTCCTATGTTATGCAGCAGCGCCAAATCGACGGCCCCCTCCCCCGCAGGTTGGTGACGGCGGAGCTCCGGCGGGCGCCTGTGGAGGACGGCTCGGGAGTGCGCAGCATCAGAGCAGCGTCCGGTGGGCCCCCATCAGGCGTTCGTGCAGCGCCAGCGCGGATACATCCGTGAGCGAGGCGATCTGGTCGATCACCACGCGCAGGCGGGCGCCGTCGTCGTCGGCATCCCGCCAATCGGAGGCAAAGGGCTCTTCCAAATGCTTCTCCCCGGTGGCGTGGAGCTCGCTGACCAGGTCGTGCAGGATTTCCTGCTGATGCTCGTAGACCGGCTGGCGCAGCTCCGTGGTCATCACGAACGTGGTGGCCAGCCCCTTCATCACCGCGATCTCGGTGGCGGTCCCCTGCGGCACCACCAGCTCAGCCTCGTAGCGCGTCAGCTGCTGCGGGCCGTAGATGGAGCGGGTGGCCTCCATCGCGCGGGAGCAGAAACGGCCGATCAACTGGCTGGTCATGTCCTTCAGCGCGGCCATCGCCTTGCGGCTGCCGTCCGCCTCGCGCACCCAGACACCGGATTGCTCCAGCCGGGTGAGGGCGTCGTCCACTTCCTGCGCGTCGCTGGTGGGGAGATACCACTGCTGGGTATAGCCGATCACCCGGCTGCGGGTGTCGGCGCTGTCCAGCCACTTGAGCTGGAGGCGCCCGGCCACGATGGCGTCTTCGACGTCGTGCACCGAGTAAGAGATGTCGTCGGCCAGATCCATCACCTGGGCCTCCAGGCAGGAGCGGCGCTCGGCGGCTCCTTGGCGCAGCCAGTTGAAGACGGGAAGGTCGTCCTCGTAGGCGCCGAATTTGCTGGTCCGTTTGCCGTGGATGACCGGCGCGTCGTCCGCGGACCACGGGTACTTGCAGGCCGCGTCCAGACTGGCCCGGGTCAGGTTGAGGCCGGCCGGAGAGCCGTCCGGGCGCAGGATCTTCGGCTCCAGCCGGGTGAGCAGCCGAAGCGTTTGTGCGTTGCCCTCGAATCCGCCGATGGCATGCGCGGCCGCGTTGAGCGCGGTCTCCCCGTTGTGGCCAAACGGAGGATGACCAAGGTCGTGGGAGAGGCAGGCCGCGTCCACCACGTCCGGGTCGCAGCCCAGCGTGCGGCCCAGTTCACGGCCCACCTGCGCCACCTCCAGGCTGTGGGTCAGCCGGGTCCGGACAAAATCGTCCGTGTCCGGGGACACCACCTGCGTCTTGGCGCCCAGGCGGCGCAGCGCCGACGAGTGAAGTACCCGGGCACGGTCCCGTTCGAACTGCGTGCGGTAGGTACTCTTCGGTTCCTCCGCGTACCAGCGTTCCTGGTCGAAGTCCGTGTATCCCGGCGTAGGTGGCGCCGGGTGGCCGGTACGTGCCTCAGCCACCGGAGACATCCAGCTCGGCCGCGGCGATCATCGCCTTGTGGTCCGCGTTCAGTTCCCGGCTGGAGAGCCAGCCGTCCGGCAGCGCCGGGCGCTTGGGCGAACCGGCGCGACCCCGGGGCCCCTCGGCATCTGCCCCCGGGTAGGGCGCATCGGCGTCCAGCTCGGCCAGCAGCTCGCGGAGCACCTCGAGCGTGGGCACCTGGGCCAGCGCGGCCCGCAGTTCGCCGCCCACCGAGTACCCCTTGAAGTACCAGGCCACATGCTTGCGGATATCCCGCAGCGCCTTTCCTTCGTCCTCGAAATAATCCACCAGCAGCTCGGCGTGCCGGTAAAAACTGTCCGCAACATCCTTCAGCCCCGGCCGGAAACGATTGTCCGTGCCCTCGAAGGCCGCCTGCAGGTCGCCGAACAGCCAGGGACGGCCCTGGCAGCCACGGCCCACGACGACGCCGTCCACCCCGGTTTGCTTTACCATCCGCACCGCGTCCTCGGCGCTCCAGATGTCTCCGTTGCCCAGCACCGGGACGTCCGGCAGCGCCTCGCGCAGTTCGGCAATGGCGTTCCAGTCCGCTTGGCCTGAATAGAACTGGCTGGCCGTGCGGCCGTGCAGAGCGACGGCGGCCACGCCGGCGTCGCGGGCGATCTTCCCGGCCTCGATAAAGGTGAGGTGGTCGTCGTCGATCCCCTTGCGCATCTTGATGGTCAACGGCACGTTGCCCTTGGCGGCCTCGCGCGTAGCGGCCTGGATGATCGCGGTGAACAGCTCGGTTTTCCACGGGAGCGCGGAACCGCCGCCGCGCCGGGTGACTTTGGGCACCGGGCAGCCAAAGTTCAAATCGATGTGGTCGGCGCGGTCTTCCTGCACCAGCAGCCGGACGGCGGCACCCACCGTCTTGGGATCCACACCGTACAGCTGGACGGAGCGCACGTCCTCATCCTCGTCATGCGAGATGATCCGCATCGACTCGCGGTTGCGTTCGACGAGCGCTCGGGAGGTGACCATTTCCGCCACGTAGAGGCCGCCGCCGTACTCGCGGCAAAGCCGGCGGAACGCCTTGTTGGTAATGCCGGCCATCGGAGCCAGGACTACGGGGGTGTCGACGGTGATCGGCCCGAGTTTGAGCGGCGGGAGCTCTAGCTTGGCGGCCGATTCGGATGCAGCGGTAAGTGTCACCCGTCCATTCTCTCAAAACCGGGCAAATCCGCGTTACCGGCCCTACGCCTGTGGACCACCACAGGGGCGATAAGGGCCCGGGCGCCGGCGGAGAGCCGGCGTTCCCAGGGTCTACGCGCGCAGCAGCCCGCCGAGGGCGCTTTCGGAAAAGTGCTCCAGCAGGTCCTGCGGGTTCCGGTACACCTCGGCGGCGCCTGCCTGTGTCAGGACGTCCGCCGAGGTTCCGCCGCACTCGAGGCCGATGCACGGAATCCCGAGGTCTCCCGCCGCTTGGATATCCCAGACGGCGTCGCCAACAAAAACGGTGTCTTCGGCCCGCAGCCCGGCCGCGTCCAGCGCGGCTTGCAGGATGTCCGGCGCAGGTTTGCTGTTATCAGCGTCCGCCGAGCTGGTGGCGGCGGTGATCGATCCGTCGGCGTCGATCACCCGGCGCAGCACCGCCAGTTCGGCTTCCTCGGCAGAGGATGCCAGCACGACGGCGAGGCCCTCCGCGGCCGCGCGGTCCACCACTTCCCGGGCTCCGTCAAAGCGGCGCAGCGCCGGCCAGTAGGTGGAGAAGACGGCCCGGTGGGCGGCCTTGATCTGCTCGTCCCCGGACCGGTCGCGGCCGTCGTCGAGCAATTCCTCGATGAGCCGGTCTCCGCCCATCCCGACACAGCGGTGGATGGCAGCCATCGGAACGTCGAGACCTGCCTGCCGGAAGGCCTGCCACCACGCCAGCACGTGCACGTAGTTCGAGTCCACCAGCGTCCCGTCGACGTCGAACAGCACACCCTTCATGACCGCTCCCTTGGCCCGGCTGTCAGTCGCTGACGATGGAGGTTGCCGGGCCCAGCTGTCGGGCGTGGCCGGAGTCCAGCAGCGGCTGCAGCACGGCCAGCACGGCGGTCATCGAATCGTCCACCTCCAGCTGCACCGGATACTGGGCCACCAGCATCGCCAGCAGCGCACGCACGGCCGCCTCGGCTTCTTCGGCCGGCAGCGCGGTGTCGTAGCCCAGCAGCACGTCCGCCGGCGCGTCGGTGCGCTCGTGCGTGTAGCTGACGGCGAAGGCCTGGATGGTGCCGCCCTCGGCCTTCGGCGCGCTGCGGAGCACCACCGCGCCGCCGGCTCCCGCGGACTCGCTGAGCAGCATCTGCTGCGCCCGGCCCACGGTCATGTCCGCCCGGTCCCACACGTGGACCGAGTTGTAGAAGTCCGCCACCGCGCGGGTCAGCTCCACCGACCCGGTGGCCGCCTCCTCCAACTGCGGGCCGGTCTCGCCCAGGGCCGGCAGCGGGAGCGCCCCGGGCGAAACCTGCACCACGCGTGAGCTCTGGATCTGGGTCAGGCCGGCGGCCCGGGCAAACGCGGCACCGGACGTGTCCGGCTCCACCTTGGCCCGGAGCTTCCGCACGCCCGACGGCGCCTGCTCGGCTTCGGCGCGGAGCCTCGCCAGCAGGTCGCTGGCCACGCCGGCGCCGCGGTGCCCACGGGCAACTTCGACGTAGACCCACAACCGGTCCGGATGCAGGCTGGTCTCGTAGACCGCGCCCGCGGCAACCGCTATCCCCTGGTCCTCCGCTACGATGCACCGCGACCAGGGCTGGTCGGCGGACGGCCGGAGCATGGCACGGAAATGGCCGGCCTGGCCGGTTTCCGGATCGCCCCAGATTTCCAGCAGGGCCAGGTCATCGTCCTCGCGCCAGTCGCGGTAGGTCAGCTGGGCCATGGTTCTCCTTCAACGGGTGCGCTGCCCTGAAACGGGCGGTTCCTGGGGCGGTAGCGGATGTTTGAGCGGGCCTTGGGCTTAGGCGCCGATCAGACGGGCCGCCAGATAGCCTTCGACCTTGTCCAGCGAGACGCGCTCCTGGGCCATCGAGTCGCGTTCCCGGATGGTCACCGCCTGGTCCTCGAGGGTGTCGAAGTCCACGGTGATGCAGAACGGGGTGCCGATCTCGTCCTGGCGGCGGTAGCGGCGGCCGATGGCGCCGGCGTCGTCGAAGTCGATGTTCCAGTTCTTGCGCAGCGCCGCGCCCAGTTCCTTGGCCTTGGGCGAGAGGTCCTCGTTGCGCGACAGCGGCAGCACCGCGGCCTTAACCGGGGCCAACCGCGGATCCAGCCGCAGCACCGTGCGCTTGTCCACACCCCCCTTGGCGTTCGGCGCCTCGTCCTCGGTGTAGGCGTCCACCAGGAACGCCATGAAGGACCTTGTCAGGCCCGCGGCCGGCTCGATCACGTACGGGGTGTAACGCTCGTTGGTGGCCTGGTTGAAGTAGCTCAGGTCGGTGCCGGAGTGCTTGGTATGGGTGGACAGGTCGAAGTCCGTCCGGTTGGCGATGCCTTCCAGTTCGCCCCATTCCGAGCCCTGGAAACCGAAGCGGTATTCGACGTCGGTGGTGCCCTTGGAATAGTGGCTCAGCTTTTCCAGCGGGTGCTCGAAAAGGCGCAGGTTGTCCCGGTTGATGCCCAGGTCCACATACCACTGCAGCCGGGCGTCGATCCAGTACTGGTGCCATTCTTCGTCCGTGCCCGGCTCCACGAAGAACTCCATCTCCATCTGCTCGAATTCACGGGTGCGGAAGATGAAGTTGCCCGGGGTGATCTCGTTGCGGAAGCTCTTGCCGATCTGGCCGATGCCGAACGGCGGCTTCTTCCGCGAGGTGGTCAGGACGTTGTTGAAGTTCACGAAGATGCCCTGCGCGGTCTCGGGCCGCAGGTAGTGCATGCCTTCCTCGTGGGCCACCGGGCCCAGGAAGGTCTTGAGCAGGCCGGAAAATTCCTGCGGTTCGGTCCATTCGCCCTTGGTGCCACAGTTGACGCAGGCGATGTCCTTGAGGCCGTTTTCCGGCGCCCGGCCCTTCTTCTCCTCGTATTCTTCCTCGAGGTGGTCGGCACGGTAGCGCTTGTGGCAGTTGAGGCATTCCACCAGCGGGTCGGAAAAGACGTCCACGTGGCCCGATGCTTCCCAAACCTGGCGCGGCAGGATTACCGAGGAATCCAGCCCGACCACATCGTCGCGGCCGCGCACCATGGTCTGCCACCACTGGCGCTTGATGTTTTCCTTCAGCTCGACGCCGAGCGGCCCGTAGTCCCATGCGGAGCGGGATCCACCGTAAATCTCACCAGCCTGGAAAACGAAGCCGCGGCGCTTGGCCAGCGAGATGATCGAATCGAGGACTGATTTGGCTGCTGCCATGAGGTGGTTCTCCGTATCTCTCCAGGGCCGCTGGGTGCGGTCTGAGGCTTGTCATGGCACAGATCCGTCCGGCGGTTCCGGGTACGGATCGGCGCATAGCGAAGCTACAACGTTAGCCTACCGAAAACGCTGCCCCGAACCCGAATGAGGAAACCGCGACCGCGGCGGTGCCCTTAGCGGTTCCTGAACGGATGCCGTTGCCACGGCAGGGTGCCGAGCACAGCGGCCAGGAGGGTCAGCAGCGTACCCAGCACCGTCGCCGTCGTAATCACGGTGCCCGGCGCCGGAACCGTCAGATCCAGCAGCAGCGAGCCCAGGATCTGCCCGGAAATCATGCCCAGGCCGGTCTGGAGCACGCCCAGCGCACGGACCAGCACCGCGGCCACCGCGATGAAAGCACAGCCGATGGGTCCGCCCAGGTAATACCACCACTCGGCCGGCAGCGGATTGCCCACGCCGGCAACGGCCACTTTGATGCCCCAGGCCGCCCAGAGCAGCGCACCGCCCACCACGAAGTTGATCAGCGTGGCGGGCCACGGCGATCCGTAGTGCATGGTCTGCACCCCGTTCAGGGCCTGTTGGAAACTTTGCAGGAAACCCGCGGCCAGGGGCAGCAATACCGGCAGCAGCCAGGCGCCGGCCGGGCCGCCGAGGATGAGCTTGGGCGACACGGCCCAGGCCACCGCCAGCACGGTGAGCACGGCGCTGATGACGCGGATGCCGGTGACCGGGCTCCGTCCGCCCGGGCCCCAGCCCAGCCGGTCCACCAGCAGACCCGACACGGTTTGCCCGGTCACGGCCGCGACCGTGAACAGTGCGATGCCGATCAGGGCAACGGTTTCGGCCTGGCTCAGGACCAGGAAGGCGCCGCTGCAGCCGGCCAGCACGTACCAGCGCGGGAACTTCCGATCCCGCAGCGCCGGAACCACGCGGCGCAGTCCGCGGCGGGCCGTCGGCAGCAGCAGGCATAGCACCGCCAGCAGCACCAGGCCGGTGCTGAAACTGACGACGGCGGCCGCCAGCCCGTCGTCGAGCCGCGCACCGAGGGCACCGTTGATCCTGCCTTGGATCGGCATGCAGACGCCTGCTGCGACGGCCAACGGCAGGCCAACGGCCAGCGGCAGACGATGGTGGGTGGGCACACCATCTACCTTAGGGCCGGGGCGCGGCCCCTGTGCCGGAGGGCTCCGCCGCAGGGCTCCGCAGCCCCGCCCTCCGGTGCGGCGCCGGCACGGTGGCCAGCAGCAACGCGGCCATGGCTAGCAACGTGCCCAGCACGGTGGCGGCAGCCAGCTGGGTTCCGGGCACGGGGAACCACGCATCCAGGGCGAGCGATCCGAGCAATTGTCCGGCGATCATCCCGATTCCGGCCAGCAGCACGCCGAGCGAGCGCACCAGGATGTTGGCAAAGATGACGAACATGCAGCCCATCGGACCGGCCAGGTAGTACCACCATTCCGACGGCAGCGGATTACCTGTGCCCGCCACCGCCGCCTTCACCAGCCATGCCATCCAGAGCGCGAGGCTTCCCGCGGCGAAATTGATCAGCGTCGCCGTCAGCGGGGTGCCGTAATGCACGGTGGCCGTTCCGTTCATCGCCTGCTGGAAGCTGCGCAGGAAGCCGGCGGCCAAGGGCAGCAGCACCAGCAACAGCCAGAGACCGCCGGCATCGACCGAGAACTTCGGCGACGCCGCCCAAGCGACCGCCACCAACGTGAGCGCCGCGCTGGCGATTCGCCGTGCGGTGATCGCCTTCCGTCCCGCCGGCCCCAGCCCCATCCGGTCCACCAGCAGGCCGCTGAGCGAGGTGCCGGCGACGGTGGCCACGATGAACAGCGCGATGCCGATCTGCGAGACGGTCAGGCCTTGGGACAACACCATGAAGGCGCCGAGGCACCCTGCCAGCAGGTACCAGCGCGGAAACCGCCGTTCGCGCAGGGCAGGGGCAATACGGCGAATTCCGGCGCGGCCGCCGGGCAGCACCAGGGTTACCACCACCATCACCGCCAGTCCCACACTGAAACTGACGACGGCGGCCGCCATTCCGTCGTCGAGCTCCGCTCCGAGCGCGCCGGTGATCCGACCCTGCACGGGGATGGCCAGGCCGGTGCCGACAGCCAGCGGCAGGCTCACGATCAGCGGAAGCGGCGAGGTACTGGACACACTGGACACCTTATGCCGGGCGGGGTCAGGCATGATGGAGGCATGGCTTCCGACGAAATGCATGACGTGCCGATCCGCGACGAAATGATCCGGCTGGGCCAGCTGCTCAAGCTGGCCAACCTGGCCGAGGACGGGATCCAGGCCAAGGAATTCGTCGAGAACGGGCTGGTGAAGGTGAACGGTGAGATCGAGACCCGCCGGGGACGCCAGCTGCACGCCGGGGACACGGTCAGCTGCAACGGCGAAACGGTGCGCGTCAGCCGCGGCTGAGCCGCCCCGACGCCGTGGGCCCTACCGGGCGTTCAGCACCTTGTAGGTCAGGAATTCCTTCACGTGCGACAACTCCTGGGCATTGATGCCGTGGCCGATGCCGGAATAGAGAACCTTGGTCAGGTCTACGTGCTCGTTCGCCCACTCATGGGTGAATTCGATCTTGTCGGCGGTGATGACCGGATCCTCCTGGTCGCGGCCCCAGAAGACCGGCGGCTTGATGGCCTTGACTGCATCATCGCGGAAGAACCCGTTGCCATCGGCGGGCACGGCGAATCCGGAGAGCCCGACGACGGCGGCAATCTCCTCCGGCCGGTGGCGCAGCACCGACGTGGCCACTGCCATGCCCATCGAGAAGCCCAGCACCGAAACGCTGCTGTGCTGGCCCTTGACGCTGTCCAGCCAGGTCACTACATCGCTGACCGCCTTGGTCACCTTGTCCACGGAAAAGTCCGGCTCGTGCATCAGTGGGAACCAGGTGAAGCCCGGCCCCATCGCCACCGGCGCGCGGACAGCCGCCACGGTGAATTCCTCCGGCAGCCCGGGCACCAGCCCCATAAGGTCCTGCTCGTGGGATCCGTAGCCATGGAAGAGCACCAGCAGCGGTGTGCCCGCCCGTTCCTGCTCGGGCTTGGACCAGGCAACCACGGGCTGATAAGTAGTTTCAGTCATGCCGTCCATGATCGCACAGAACAGCCATTACTTGAACGTTTGAGTTTCTCCGGGCCGCTGCCGTCGTCGTTCCCGCAGACATCCGGCGGCTACGCCGCGGCACGGCTCCGCCCGATGTGGGCCGTCAATTCGGCAATGAACCGGTCGGGATATTCCAAGTGCGGCGAATGCCCGCAGTTTTCCAGCAGGACCTCGGTGAAGCGGCCGCCGTTTGCCGCATACTTTTCCAGCACCGCCCGGGTCTGCGAGACCATCGGCTGCAGCGGGGCCGCCTCCTCCCCCGGCCAGCCCGGCAGCACGCCGGCCTTGCCCAGGCAATTCAGGTCAAAGAACGAAGCATCGGAGACGATGGCGTCGCTATCGCCGTGGATCCACAGAATGTCCGGCTTCTCCGGCAGATCCACCAGGGCGCTGGTATTGAAGACTCCCGGCGCCATCGTGTTGAGCACGCCCCGGCGCCCTGGAGCAAAGCCCGGCCAGTTCTGCGACGGCACGGAATCCCCGGGATAGTTGTCGGGGCCGGTCTTGGTGCTGAGCATCGATTCAACCCAGATGTGCTCATGCGGGGACTCGAAACCGGCATGCACGTAGGTGGAGCGGTAGACCGACAGCGGTGAGGCGGGTGTGTCGTCGCTCGTGTCGGCCGCCTCCAGCCGCGCCACGAAATCCGGGTTGGCGCCCCCGCCGCCGGTTCCGGCGTCATCCTCGGTCAGCCGCCGCCCTTCCGGACCTGCCGTCCCGCCGAAGCCGTACGGCGAGACCGGCGCCTGCAGTGCCAGGCTCAGGACCGGGTGTTCCAGCGCGTACTGCATCGCCACACCCCCGCCCATGCTCCAGCCGACCACGTGCGCGGGGGCCAACTGCAGAGCTTCGAGCAACCCGTGGAGGTCATCGGCAAAGTCACGCAGCCCGCGGCTGGCGTCCACCGGGGCGGTGTCCGTCTGGCCGAATCCCCGCAGGTCCGGCGCCAGCACGCGGTACTCCTGCGGCAGCGCCTGCATGGTCTCCTGCCAGAACAGCGAGGAGGAGACATTCCCGTGCACCAGGACCACCGGAATGCCGTCCGGCCGGTCGCCGGCTCGCTCCAAAACATTCATGGTCAGCCGCGTGGTCGGCACCCGCCGCGCAGTGATTCCCGCCAGCAATTCCATCTCAGCTCCTCGAGATCAAGTCAGCCGGGATGGCCGCTCCAGCTCACACACTAGCCAAAGATCCCGCCGCAGACCATGCTTTCCTGAAAGATGATTCAGGTCTTGTCTGGGGGCAGATCTGTGCATCCGCCGCGGCTTGTTGGGAAGATGTACCTGTGAGTAACTTGACCCGTCCCGAAGCACAGTCCCACGCTGCCGCCGCCGGCCACCCCTGGAGCCGCTTTGTGGCCATTGGTGATTCCTTCACCGAAGGAATCGGGGACCCAGACCCGGAGAGTCCCGGCGGCCACCGCGGCTGGGCCGATCGTGTGGCCGAGGAACTGGCCCGCGGCCACGAGGACTTTGCTTACGCCAACCTGGCCATCCGCGGCAGACTGCTGCAGCAAATCATCGACGAACAGATCGAACCGGCCCTGGCCCTGCAGCCCGACCTGATCTCCATCTGCGCCGGCGGCAATGACGTGATCCGCCCCCGCGCCGACCCGGATGCGCTGGCGGAGAAGATCGATCGGGCCGTCACCCGTTTAGCTGCCTCCGGCGCGACCATCGTGCTGTTCACCGCGCCCGACTTCGGCGGAACGCCGCTGATCGGCAGTGTGCGAGGTAAGGCCGCCATCTACAACGAGAACTTGCGCACAGTGGCCGCCCGCCACGACGCAGTTGTTGCCGACATGTGGGCGCTGCGGCAGCTGAAAGCGCCACAGATGTGGGCGCCGGACCGGCTGCATTTCTCCCCGCTCGGACACCACACCATTGCCGCCATGGTGCTGGACTCGCTCAACGTCGAGCATTCGCTGCAGCCCGAGGCACCCAAACCGCTGCCGCCCAAGCGCTGGCGCACCGCGCGCACCGAGGACCTGGTGTGGGCGCGCCAGCATCTGGCCCCCTGGGTGCTGCGCCGGCTCCGGCACCAGTCCTCCGGCGACGGGATCCTGCCCAAGCGACCGGCTGCCGGCCCGTTCTTCGGCCCGGGAATGCCTCCCGGCACGGCCGGGTAACGGAGCCGGCCATGCAGCAGCCGGGTCCCCAGGACATCCGCCGCCACCGTTTGCGGGCACAGCGGCTCTGGGACCATCCCGCGGACGACGCCGATGCAGCCTTGCGCTGGCTCCTCGCCTTCCAGTCGCAGGAATATGCTTACGCCCGCTGGTCGCTGGCGCAACGGACCGGCGGCCCGGCCCGGGACAACGCGGCGGACGTCGACGCGGCGATCGCCGCCGGAACCATCCTGCGCACGCACATCCTGCGACCCACCTGGCACTTTGTGCACCGCGACGATCTGCGCTGGCTGATGCTGCTCTGCGAACCCCGACTCAAGGCCGGTAACAAGGGCCGGGACCGGCAACTGGGGCTGGATACGGCGACGGTGGCGCGCAGCAATGACGTGCTGGCCGCGGCGGTCACCGACGGCCGGCACCGCACCCGGGACGAACTCGCTTCCCGGCTCACCGAAGCGGGGCTGCTTGAGGACGACGGGGGGAAGCTGAACGGTGCGCCGCTGCGCGGCCAGCGGCTGGGGCATCTGGTGTTCCACGCCGAGATGGACCGGATCCTGGTCAGCGGAATGCCTCGGTCCGCGGAATCCGGCGCCGTGCAGCAAACGTATGCGTCCTTCGACGAACGCGTACCACTGCTGACGGCAGACTATGACCGGGACGCGGCACTGGGGCGGCTCACCGCGCGGTACTTCGCCAGCCGCGGGCCGGCCTCGGTGAAGGACTGCTCCGACTGGTCCAAGCTGCCGCAGGCCGACATCAGGCGCGGACTGGAAGCCGGCGGGCAGGAAGGCCTGGAGCTGACCGAAGCCGATGACGTGCAACTCTGGTTCTCAACCGCGGCCGGGACCAACGGCGGAACGCCCCCGGCAGAGAACGAGCCGCCCCGCGCCGACCTGATCCAGTGCTACGACGAATACAACATTGGGTGGTTCAGGCGAAGGCGTCCCGATCGCTGCAAACACGCGAAACTACACGCTTGAAAGTCGCCTGCGAATGGGCGCGTGAGCACTTTCTGAGCACAAACGGCTCCGAGCATGTGTTCAGAGGGGGTCACGCTGAGCGCGTGGAAGATGCTCGGGCGGCGTCGAGTGCGTCCGCGACGGAATCAAGATCGTGGTCGAACAGATCCGCGTAAGTATCCAGAGTCATGGCTGCGGATGAATGCCCCAGCATACGCTGGAGGACTTTGACGTTTGCTCCGGCAGAGACAGCGAGGGACGCTGCCGTGTGCCGCAGGTCGTGAACGGTAAATCGGGGCAAGTCAGCCTTTTCGAGAGCAACCTGCAACCAGCCCGTGTACGGGTCTGGCCTGCGCCGGTAAAGCGGAGGACGTGCCGCCTTGGCCGGGTGCGGATTGGGGAACAGCAGATCGTCGCGGCCTCTGCCATCCATTTGCTTCGACAGGGATCCCGACAGCGAGCGCGGGAACGACACCGTACGCTTGCCCAGCTTGGTCTTAGGTTCGTTCTCGTGGAACTTGCCACCTATTTGTACGGCTTGCTTGGTGATCGAGATGCGACGGCGCAGCATGTCCACGTCTGAGACCCTGAGTGCCGTGGCTTCGCCCCAGCGCAGTCCGGTGTACGCCAGAACCTCAACCAGTGTGCGGTGTTCCGGCGCGACGGCATCGAGAAGGTCAGACACCTGATCGTGGGAGAGGTATATGCGTTCTTTGGTCGCCCGGGGCTTCAGCTCGATCTCGCGTGCCGGGTTCATGCCGATTTTTCTGTCGTCCACGGCATCATCGAGAGCGCCTCGGAGAACCTGCAGGGCATGGCTTGCCGTGGATCGGTTCATCGTCGTGGCCCAGGACTTTATCTCCGTCTTGCGCACGGTAGCCGCCTGCCGCCTGCCCCACTTCGGCAGCACGTAGAGCCGCGCCGACGCTTCCAGATTCCGGTACGTTGTGGGTCGAATCGTCGGTCGCTTGCGTTCCAGCCAATCGGTCACCAGTTGCTCGACGGTGACCTTCCCTTCAGACGGACGGATGAACGCGCCTTCACTCATGGCCGTTTCTTGCTTCGACCACCATTGCTGGGCGTCCCGCTTGGTCTTGAACCCTCGCTGGGTCGTTTGCCGCCGTTCAGGAGTGCGGTAACGGACTGTCCAAGTGCCGCGCTTCTCGTCCTTCACAAAACTAGCCATGATCGATCCCCCTAATCGTCTGTACCAGTAGGAACGAGCGACGGTGCACGTTCACACGCGCAGCCAAATTCGCGCATCTGTATGGCATCCCTGCGACCCTGCCGGAGACGACCACGAGCGGTGATGACAACCCGGCCGCGCTCACCAACTCCACACCATGCCGTAATGGGCCATACTCAGGCTTCATCGCGGGAGGCCTTTGCATCGAGCCACCCCTGGGCGCGTGCCTTCTCGATCGTTCGGGCGGCAGATCTCTGCGTGAGCCCGAGGACTTCGCCGACGAGAGTCAGTCCTCTCACGCCGTAAGCCATGCCGATCGTGTAGAGGCGGGCAGCGTGCTTGAGACGTTCCAAGTCAGCATCGGCCTTCTTCATAGGCATTGGCCCCTCCTTGGGAGTAATAACGATCTCGATGCCTTCGCGGTTCTTTTTCTCGACGACTTGCAGATCCCACTCGTACGGGAACTCATACGGCGTTCCATCGCTGAGGAGGATGGGAGTATCAGATTTTTGCGCCTCATGCATCAGTGCCTCGAACGCCTGCTGCACCCTGACGGCGCGCAGCGTAGTCCCATCAACCGGAGGCACCGCTGAGGATTTCCGGTACACACGGATGCTGTTGATTTCGTATTGGAGGATTTCGTCGTTCCACGCGGCTTCGAAGTCCACGTTGTATGAACCGTCTCCGTAGGTGCTGGCTCCGGAGACCTTACGCGGTAGCTGCAAATCAGGCTTCACCGAGACGTACTCGCTTGTCGTTTTCATGACATCAACTGTACGCATTGGACAGTGTTACGACAACACACTGACAGTAGGGCACACTATCGACTAGTTATTGACAGGCCATCCACCGCATGCGATTGTTGTTTTCATCGCCACACCGCCGCGAATCGACAAAACCCTGACAGAGAAGGATGACCATGCCTGCCCAAACCAGCCGCTTCGATTTCAGCAGCCCGATCGAAGTCGATCCGCTCATGACCACCAGCGAAACCGCAAGTTATACCAACACCACGATCAGCCACCTTGGCCAACTACGCCACCGGGGACAAGGTCCGAAGTTCATCAAGTTCTCATCCCGCAAGGTCCTCTACCGCAAGTCCGACGTGGATATGTGGCTTACCGACCGCGAGCGCACCATCACCGAATGATGCAGGCGGCGCTAGGCAAAGGGCGCCGCTTTCTCCCAAAAAACGACGCCCCTTTTTGTCCCACTACACCGGAAAGGCAGTACCAATGTCAGCACATCGTAACGGCGTCGTGCGCACCGTCCATAAGTCCCCCGCGAGAACCGCTCTGGAAGAGAAGCGGCGACAGATGGCCAAGCACCACCGCGACACTGAGGCTCGAATGGAGCTACAGGACCAGGACATCTACATCTACTTCGGACAGGCTGGCACGAAGCACGGCGGCAAAGGTTGGAGCCGCCTCGCTTCGAACGATCCATCGATCCTGCCAATGTTCGGCCCATCGGATATCACCGTCGCCCACACAGGATTCAGCAGGCTTGCGGTAATCGATCTAGACGTCCGGAATGGCGTTGATGGCAAGGCCACATTCCGCAAGGTGAGCCATGAGAACGGGCTCCGCTGGCCGAAAACGCGAATCACTGGAAGTACGGAGAACCCCGGCATTCACTTGGGCTACAGACAGAATCCCGCGTGCATCGTGCCGACGTTCATTGGCTTGTTTCCCGGGATCGATGTAAAGGCCGACGGTAATCACGTGGTCGTTGTGCCGCCAACTCCGAGACGGATCATTATTGATCCCCGCCCCTACACCATGATTCCGCTGAACAACGCCCGGTTCCTCCAAGACGCTGCCTTGCGAATGAGCCGCGCTCGATCCCACAACCATGCAGTAACTCCGGTTGGCGATGCAGATGGTTACGTGCGGCATAACCTCGATGGGCTGATCCAGACGCTCGTCAACGCGCCTGCCGGAGAACGGCACAATGTCATGGTCTACGTGCTGCACCGGATCGCCGAGATGAAGCCCTCCCGCCAGCGTCACGGACTGCGTATGGTCCGCCAAGCCTGGGACTGGGACCTGAACAAGCCAGCTGCCGAATTGGAAGCGTCCATCGCGTCCATCTTCGGAGGTACTCGCCGTGGCTAAGAAATCGAAGCCGGAAGCCGCATCATCTCTGCTGGCCGACGCTTTCACCGCCGCTGACCTGATGGAAGAGTTCATCCCCGAACTCCAATACGTCGTCGAAGGCGTCGTCCCAGAAGGCCTAACTCTTCTGATCGCTGCCCCAAAGATCGGCAAATCGTGGATGGTGCTGGCCATCGCCCTAGACGTCGCTAGCGGCCGGCCAACCTTCGGTGGCATCCCTACCTGCGGAGGACCGGTGTTGTACATGGCATTGGAAGACGGCAAACGCCGATTGCAGGACCGCATGGGAAGTATTGGCGTTCGCACCTTCCCTCAGCGGCTGGTCCTGAAAATCAACGCCCATAAAGAAGACATATTGGACACGATCCGGGAGTTCATCGAATCCAACGCTGGCCAAAACCCGCTAGTCATCCTCGACACGTTGGGGAGGGTGATGCCGCCGCAGGAGAAGGGGGAAACTCTCTATGACCGCGACTACCGCATCGGCGCTGCCCTCAAGTCGATAACGGATGACTTTCCCGGCTCAGCGATCATCGTTGTCCACCACACCCGCAAGGCTGTCACCGAGGATTTCACCGAGTCGTCGTCTGGCACCAACGGGTTGACCGGATCGGCAGACACGATCCTGGTTCTGCGCCGTGTCCGTCACGAAAATACCGCGACCCTACACGTGACCAGCCGCGATGCCATCGAAGGCGAGTATCGGCTCAATTTCGGAACGAACGGGCGATGGACTTTCGAGGGGGGAAGCATCCATGAGGCTTCGGAGGCCGCTCGCGCCGCCCGGGACACCCAGAAACTCGGTGACCAGATGCTGGATGTGGTTCGCGAGGTGACCAACTATCCCGACGGCATCAAGGCAGACGGCCTCGCCGACCTTCTCGACATGACCGTTCAAAACGCCCGTGTCTACCTCAAGCGTGCCCACGATGCCGACCGAATCCGCAAGATCAAACGCGGCTTATACGGCCCCATCCTGCCCTCCTCGCCCACATTCGTCCCCAGCGACTCGGTGATCGAAGTCGATTTCTCCAACGTTGAAGACCGCCCGTTCCGACCAAAACGGGATCGGAAACAGCCCACAACCATTCAGTAAATCCGAGAAAGGCACTCCCGATGTTCAAGTTCTGCCGACCGCCTCCCGCTATCGACGACCCACTCAAGGCATACGCCAACTGGCAGACCTGCTGCGTACGAGTACAGACCTCGCCGCCCGTATCGCCGCAATGACGCGCACCATCAACCCACCGACCCGCTAGAGACCGAAAGGCAGATCATGTCCACAGAATCAGAACCGATCCTAAAACGGAAGCACAAGCCGTCTACCGTGCCCGCATCGGGGCCGCTCAGGCTCACGCCCATCGCGCTGGGACTTACTACCGCAAAGATTGGCCCCCTGCCTGTCACCGTGGACGTCTACCACCAGCTTGATCCTGTCGCCGCGCTCGACAAACCGATGGCCCGACTGAACATCAACGACGGCGACGGCAAGAAGCTGACCGTAGGCCTGCACAACGGACGGGTGGTGCGGTCCGGTTACGACGAAACCACCCACGCCGAGCTGCCCCTGCTAATCCTCACGGAAGGAAACTGAGATGAAACGAAACCGCTGGCTGATCCGCAATAGCCAACCGAACCGGTTTGACCATGACTGGGACAAGGCACCTGTCGCCCTCGACCGTGTCAGACCCCAACTGATCATCATGAAGATCAAGGGCCACCGGATGACCCGGGAGATGTACTACGACCTGCCGGAAATCCGGGATGCAGAACGCATCGCCTCGGGTGAGTTCTTCGCGTTCGGGCAAATGGTGCTCGATCAAGACTTCCTCGACCTCGTCTGCATCAAGGAAAACGGCGATATCTACGCAGCCCCCTTCACACAGCGAGACCTCGACCGGCGGAAAGGCCCTGCCTGGGACTACATCCGCCGCCTGCCCAAAGTTGTACCAACCATCCGATAACTAGGAGGAAATGAAATGGGAAAAGTGCAAGACGCAAAGCATCGGTTCAAAGCCGAACAACTGGGCAAGCCCCCGCGGGCGACAGCAGCCCCAGAGGAAACCGAGAAGAAGACTACCGGAGGCGTCCAGCGCGGACGTGACCTCTACGCCAAGATGCACCCGAAGAAGGAAGGAAACTGACCGTGAACATCATGACCGAGGCTTACAGCCGCATCCACAACTACGACCAGCTGACAGAAGCCATTGCCCGGCTCACCGCCGAGAAGAAGCGGTACGAAGGCTGGCGCGCTCCAGCGAAGATCAACGCCAACGATTTCGTGCAGGCAGCACTCGACGGTACGCCGTTCCCAGACCTCAGCGATCACAACGCGGCCATAGAGCGCGAGGCAGAATCTGTGGCCAAGGCCAAGGAAATGTGCCGGGCAGCTGTGAAGACGCTCGAATCACAGCGCAAGGAAGCCGTGCGCGATAACGCCGATCTCGGGTTCGATTACCTGCGGGAGCAGTTGCAGGAAAACTTGGCCAAGGTACGGGAGGCCGCAGACGCTCTCGGCAACGTCCGCACGATTGAGGATGTCGTTGAGGTCGACACCCCGGCCACCACCGCAGCATGGAAGTCTCTGGGCTCGCTGGTTGCCGACTACGACGCTATCCGGCAAACTCAGGTGCGTCTCTACAAGGACGTGGTTGACATGCCCCATTGGAAGCACGTCTACGCCGTCGGGTTCTTCGCTGACTCCATCGACTCCATGGAAATGTGGCAGAAGCGCCGGTTCGACGCGGCAAATCACTCCAGGCTTCAGCAGCACCATCACGTGGAGGTCAGGGACTATATCGAATGGCTGAGTTCGGCCGGCCGTACTGCTGCCTACCCCTCCGCAGAAGCAGCATTCCCCGCTGGGGTGGATAAGCGCCAGTACCTGATCTGGGTGGCTACCAAGGCCAATCCGTGGCTGCCGAACGCGGCTCAAGTCATGGAGGTGTACGACGCGGCCAACAGCGCCCTAAGCCCAGTTGACGCCTCAGGCCTGACCGCCCAGGAACGGGGACGAGATCGCTTCTACGAACTGACTGGCACGACGCCCCGGACCGAGTACACCTCTAGCTCGGGCAACGTGAAGCCGCGCAAGATCAAGAAGGACGATCTGGGTACTTCCTACATGAAATCGATCGTGTTGTAGCCAGCCCTAACACTTTGCCCCGCATCCGATGGGTTCGCCGGATGCGGGGCTGAGTGGTAGGTGTTAGCCACCAAGGCTAAGAGAAAGACCTGCTTCCAATTCCTCTTGGCTGTAGTCCAGTTCACCCCGGTGCGAAACCTCTACAGCATAGAAATCCGAGCCGCCTGGAACATCCTCAACGCTGAACGGGAATTCACACCAGACACCATCCAGTGCTTTCTTCCCGGGTCCCAGTTGCCCCTTTGCAACCGTTTCCCCTCCTGACCTTATGACGACCTGCGCACCCTCTGTGATGTCGTCGTAGCCGCTATACCCCGTGCACTCTGATTCACCCGACGCATGCTCAGTCACCCCGTCTTGCAGCGTAACTGTTCCGTTCGCCGAAAAACTGCCGCCGCCGCACCCGGTGAGAATCAACAGGGACCCAGCAGCAGCCGTCAGTACAGATTTCTTCATGTCTCCCCAACTAAATCGGTTAATCGCAACCCGCTAACGGTACACTCCGCCACCCACAAATTGCAGTAATTCATCGAGCGCAGGCATGGCCGACAGAGCCTGTGGCGTACCTGTAAGCGTCCAACGCGCGTCATCGCGAGTGAGCGTGCATCGAAACGCATTTGCGCGCTTATGGACGCGACAGTGCCCCTCAGACTTGGGCTAGCCGACCTTTGCCCAGATTCCGCAGCCTTCGCTTACGAAGCCTTCACCCGCGTAGACCTGAACGACGGGGCTTTGCGGTGCGAAATCGATGAAGTTGTTGGCAATGATGTCCCCCGTTGCGTTGGTGCGAGACCAGTAACAATCGTGGAGTCCGTTGGACCCCTTGCCCAATTGAACTTGGTAGGCTCCGGCCGGGATCGTCTTACCTACAACGTAGGTGCCATCATCAAACTTCTCACCGCGCGCCCAAGCTGTCATCTCCTTGGCATGCTTAGCGTCAGGGCAGACGAGCACTGCTGCTTCGAGAAACTTCTGAACGCCACCAGCCCATTCCGCACTGTTTTTTGGGCCGCGAGGCACGGCGCATTCTTCCAGCGCGTTCGCATATGCGTAGTGATCCTCTTCCCTGCCGTCGAAGTGTTCGTTGACGATCGCAATGACCTTCTTCTCCGCCTTCGTGGGTTTGTAGCTATCGGGGTTAGTGGCTTCAACGGAGCATTCTAGAAATTCTTCATAATTTGCGCTGGCCCAAACTTCATCAAGGCTGTGGAAAGTCTCCTCCAGGTCGCCGAGGCCGTATTTTTCATCTGAGCATTCGAAGAGCCACTGTGGTTTGTCCTCACCTGCACTTTGAACAGGCTCATCCGAAGCGGCGATTGCTGGCGTCAAGATCAGAGTTACGGCTTGCAAACCATCAGGGAATTCGCCCGCCTCCGGTTCCTGCCCCTTTACCGTCCAGTCCTTCAATGCAACCGTGCCCAGGTCAATAGCGGAACCATCCCTTGACCCCTGAATATCTAGCCCCAATCCAGACAGAGCAATCAAGGCTCCGCTAAGGGTCATCCCACTGGTGTCGGGTAGCGACAGAGGTGAAGGAGCTGAGTTCGTGGGTTTCGATTCCGAGGAAGGATCTGAGTCGCTTTGGGCCGATTCAACTCTCTCTGGTGCGTCAGGTGTGGCGCTCTGTCCGCCACAGGCCGTGAGCAAGAGCAGCGACAAGGCCAGAGGAAGAACTGCTTTCTTCATTTATCCCCCATGGTGAATCGAAATGTAACTTCTGACAGGTTAGCGGTGCGATCTGACATCTCATAACTAATTCGCTTTTCTGAAAGTTTTTCGCGCATCGCCTAACAATCGAGACAATTGAGTCGATAGCATCAAATGAAGTCTGCGCAGATATAGGGGAATCCATGAACAATCAACCGCCGTCCTTCCCGCCGCCCAATCAGGGGCCCCCTTACGGACAGCAGCCACCGGGCAACGTGCCACCCCCGGGGTACTATCAGCGGCCCGGCCAGCAGATACCGCCGCAACGGCCTCCCTATAGTTACCAACCGCAGGGACACCTTCCGCCTCCGCCCGGGTACTACCCGCCGCCCAGAGCGCCGAAGAAGTGGTACCAGATGAAGCGCGTGTGGTTTCCAGCGGGCGGAGTTCTGTTGTTCTGGATGATAGGGGTTGCTGTCGGCAATGGCGAGGACTCAAGCCCCGCTGGGGCACAACCACTTCCGGTCGCCAGCAAAGGGGCCGAATCGGCCGCGGTCGAGACAGACAAGGCGAAGCCGCAGGACGAACCTAAGGCTCTGGGGATCGGCGACACCTTCAATACCGACGAATTCTCGTACAAGGTCAACAGTTACCAATGCGGTATTGCCAGTGTCGGCGGCGAGTACTCCAAGGAAGAAGCCAAAGGCCAGTTCTGCGAGTTGGGAATTACAGCAGAGAATATCGACGACGAAGCCAACCGGCTGTCCTTCGATGATTTCAAGCTGGCCGAGGGCGATGCCAAGTACAGCACTGACTCATGGATCAACATACGGGGCAACCGCGACAACAATTCGTCAGGGTTCTACGACGAACTCAACCCCGGCATCATTGCGGAGGGGAACATCTACTTCGACGTCCCCAGTGACATTGAGCCGTCGCGGGTTGTCGTGGATGACAACTGGCTGTCCAAGCCGGTGACGGTCAACCTGAAGTAGCGGACCATACAGACGCCCGGGCATCATCGATCACCCGATGCCGTGGGCGTTTTTGTTATTCCCCCTTGGCCTGTCGGAGAGCTGAAGCTAGCTTTCGGGCCAAGGGCGATGCTCTGCGTCCCCAGCCAGTGGTTTGTGAGACCGTGCGCGGAGCCCTGCGAAGTCTCCCCCAACGGCCCGAGCGTTCCGGGCGCATAGCGTGCTGGCATGAGCGATGGAATGTATAGCGACATGATCAAGCAGGCGAAAGCCAAGAGCCGGTGGAAGAACGTCGAATTGAGGAGGGGTATTGACGAACCCCGGGGACAAGCAGACGCCTCCGAGGTAGCCGAGCGTACGGAGCCTAAAACTTCTCCCCAACGTCGCATCGTGTGCAAACCCGCACAACATCACCCGGGCATCATCCTGGGAGACTTTCAGTGAGCGGTACAGACGTGAACGGTTCGAATGTGAGCGGTCGTGCGTCGGGCGTTCCAGTGCTGTCTGTCGTGCGAACCTGCACGACATGCCACGGCGTTCTGACCGCAAGACAGCGGGTGTCTTGCTCCGATCCCGGGTGCAGGAGAGAAGCCAGAAACCGGAACCACCGTGCGCGTGTGCTCCGGCAGACCGGCCACGTCATGACGCCGTACGTTCGTCCGACCAAATGCGAAGTGTGCGGCAAGCCGTCACCCGTTCGGCGGTGCTCAGAGGAATGCCGCAGGAAAGCCAAGACTGCCCGTAGACGAGGACAGAAGAACGGGGGGGACTCTCAGCGTTAGATCCGCTGTCGTTCGTGCCTAGCGTCGATGCCATGACGAACTCAATATCCTGCTGTATTGGCTGTGGTGCCGCGCTTCCCGCGACTGGCCGCGTGACATGCGGAGGTCCCGCCTGCAAGAAACATGCCCGCCGACTGCGGGCGGCGAAGCGCCGTGGCGGGACGATGCGCGAACACAAGAACAGCGAGGAACCCGAGGAACCGACTGCCGGAATTCGCGTTGATCAGCTGGACTGGGTGACCCGTAATCCACGTCTTCGGGGAGAGATAGAGAGACGTTGGGGAGAGAGACAGCGGTTCCTCAGGGAGAGAATCGACGCCGTTCCATAGCGAGAGAACTCTGGGCGAAGGGGCAACCATCACGTTCCTGGTTCGGATGGTCACCCCCCTAATGTCAGATCGGCCGGCACGTGTCGATTCGGTGAGCATGACTGAATCATCCTAGGAATGACGACTCACGATGTCAGGCTGGGACTCGCAAGCTACGGCAGGGTTGTTTGGTAGCACGCCGATTTGGTTAAACATTCGATTTGCGGGGCGTCTGCTCTAGACGTGATGCCATGGTGTTTGTCAAAGTCGAACCAAGCGGGGCGTTCCCCCTATGGCGCATGAGCCTTGAGGTCCACTCGGCTCTGCCACTCTCGCTCCGCTGCAGCGTCCCTCGCTGTCCCCCAGCAGCGGGGGACGCACCCTTGTCCCTGCAATGGTTCGCAGAATCTGCAGCACCTGTGGCAGAATTCCCATGACCCTGCTAGCGGCTGACCCCCAAACAGCCCACATAAGCGGTCCGAAGGCACGGCCCCGCGATACCCCCAATCAGCGGGGCCGTGCCATTTCTCAGCCCAAACCCGGCACCCGATAGACCGCGTGTGTCTGAACGGCACCGACAGCGGGTTCCCCGATGCTACTCCCGAGGTTCCGTTGGAACCAGTGGTTGTCCGGTATTGGACAGACACCAGCCCAAGGACCCGTCTTGGCATCTTCTTGCCGATTGATGATTTCGCCTTGGGACGCGGATCTGAACTCTCTTTGAATCGTCTTGTCGCCGCACTGACGACGCAAAACGACAACAAAGGAATGATCCCGATGACCGCACGCAAAACGACCACCGCGCCCAAGGCAACCACCCAGGACGTACTGCCCGACACCCCCGCCGACGAAGTGACCGAGGCAATCGCCGAACTCGAAGCCGAGGCCAACGGCAAGGCACCGAAGGCACCCGCGAAGAAAGTGTCCGCGAAGGTCAAGGCCGACACCAAGGCCGTCGTCCGCACATCCCACGCCGACTGCACCCATGCCAAGACCGGACGCGAAGGAAAGGCCGCTCGTGCCGCATGCCGCCGCGAACGTGCCGCTGCTGAGGCCAAGGATGCCAAATGACCAAGGAGGACATGATCGCCGCCGAAGACCTTGTGCTGCACCTGTTCGGCCAGCATGCGGAACTTGAAATCGAGGACGACGGATCAGGCTTCATCACGATTGGCGATGAAATTGCTGTCGAAGCGTTCTTCGCCTTCCACTCCCAGCGTCCCGAGGTCACGCGCCTAACCCTGACGTTCGAGTAAGAAACTCCTCTGCCCGGCCAAGCGGCCGGGCACGAGAGCGGAATAGCTAGTCTGAAAGTACCTTCGTAATGTAGTTGATGAAGCTCGAACCCGTCACCAAGAAATAGGACGCCAATGCTTCCGTGGCTTCGCTCTCCTTCATCGAGCCGTGTCGTATCCCGTCCCCGTCGCCTGTGTATGCGTAAAGCTTCTGCCAGCCCTCGGACAGTGCCGGATGGATTCGGCCACCTCGTTTCTCGATTTCTTTTAGGGCAGCACTAAGCGTTGTTTTTCCAGTCCGCTCTCGCATGGTTGATTCGACGGCACTCATCGCTTCTTTTATTGAGTTGGCATAATCTGGGCTCGTCCTGTCCGCCAGAAGTGTGATCGCGTTCCTCAGGTGTGCCGCAGCACCAACATTAGAAGCGGTGTTTTCTTGTGCCGTTTCGACTTCCGCCAGCTCAACCTCATCGGTGACGGGAACAATCTTGTTACCCACGAAACGATAACCCACGAGATTGCGCGAGAAGATCCCGTTGAACCGGGGCTTTAGCTCATCCTTACGCATCAAGGACTCGAACAGGACCAAAAACTCGACGAGATCCAAACATTTATAAAAGTCGCCGGCGAGGACGATTTCTTTCAGGACGAGGATGAAGTTGGGATAGCTACATCTGTATAGTTCATCAATTGGCAATCCGAGGAGTTCTGTCCACGTATAGCGGGACAGATCCCGCTCTGTCCATGTTTTTATAGCATTCGGCTCAGTGTTCGCTTGCACGTAGGGATAACAGGCGTTCCAAAGCTCCACTCGTGTGCCATCGTCCAGATCATTCACTTGGATAACGGAACGAACCTTGACGAAGCCCATGCGTTCGGAGAATCTAGCCACCAATGCACCGTAACCGACGTCACGGGAAACTCCACGGTGCGACATGCACTCCCACCTGCATCCGACGCGTTCTAAAAGCGCTCCCTGGGCGTCCAGTATGAATCGCTGTGTGTAACTGACGCGAAGCGCTATGCCGCTCGCCCACAGACGCTGCTGTCGCTTCCACGGTGAATTACTGCATGGGTGTGGTGCTGCGCCGTTACCGGCGGGTGGTCAGTCCTGCCGACTTGGAACGGTTGCATGGACCGCAAAGGATCTGAAGGTTCGCGTCGTCATTGCTGCCGCCCATTGCCAGCGGAATGATGTGGTCGAATTGCAGTTCGCTCGTCGAGCCACAATTACGGCAACGTCCCTCGTCGCGAGCCCAGATGTACTGCTTCTGATCATCCGGAATAGCCTGACGGGACGCTGAGCGACGGGACTGGCTGCCCATAGCCACCGTTGCCTGGGCGCGATCAATCCGCTGCCTGTTCCGCTGCTCTCTGGTCACTAACAACGCGTAGACCTCGCCTGACGTGAGTCCGTCGTTCTCCCAATAAAACTTATTGTCGAACTGCCAATAACGCCGACCATCAACGGTCATGATTGCCGCAGGCCTCGTCATTTGCGCCCACTCGCGGTCCTCGAACTCCGCCCGCGAAAACTTACCCAGCCGGTAAAACTTTCTGCCGACTGTCACCTCAATCGGACCCCTGCCCGTAAAAAAGTTGGGTCGGTGATCGAGTGTCACGTTGTCAGCCCTGCGCAGCATCCCCAAATCCTCGCTTTATTCCGTTATTCGTTGCCCCTTCGAGCTCGACCCGAGTCTACTATTCGTGTCCGACGTTTCCCCTGAACATCTCCCGTGAACCGTCGAACGTTATGCACCCGTTGTTCCTTCGCCGTCGCACGCCCACGCGTCGTCTCTACCGCTCTTGCCTTGATCTGTGCATGACCGTGACGACGATGCCGCCCGATCATTCATGCCATGCCGTGTGAACGTCTGTACCGCTCGCCTATGCCTTTGTAGTGCTGCTTGTATCACTTCTGCGACTGACCCCTGCAACACCCCTCCCCCTGGGTGTCTGACTCCGCCCAGCGCGTTCGGGTGGTCGGAGTGCGGGAGACTCTGGGGAAACTGCTCAGACCGTTCCAGGGGGCCTCCATCAGGCGACTTTTCTCTGCCTGCCGAGTGTCGGGGTACGTCCATCAGGTGCCACATGCGCGGCTAGTAACTCACTGCGACATGTAAGACTCAAGAGTATGGATGACCTTGACCCCATAGCCCACGTTGAGACTGCGCTGCTGGTAGAACTCGGACGACTCACCGTCCTCGGCGGCAAACTGGAAGCCGTCTTGATTCAGGTTGCAAAATCTCTTGCAATCCCCCATCCGGAGAAGCTCGCGTTTTCCAAGGTTGCCAAGGAAGCCAAGAAACGGGTCAACAGGGGTCAGTTGCCTGAATGGTCACGGGTAGACGAAGGCTTACTCAGCGCGTGGCTGGATGAGATTCCCCTCGCGATGGAGAAGCGGAACGCCTTGCTGCATGCCGACACTTTTCAAACCTTGAACAGCGACGGCGAGTATGTTCCCGTCTACATGTCCCACCGGACCGGAGAAAGAATGCTTCAGACCACGGATGCTTACCACGCCGTAGCCCTTGAACTACGGGAGCTTGCGCGGCGGGGTAATGCTTTGGACTCTGCCCTGCTGCCGCTCATGCGGGATGACTTACCAGGCATATACGACATCCGATACCCAGACCCCACGGAGTAGATGGAATCTCAAGGGTAGGCCGACGGGTTCAGGAACTTACTCGCGGGAGCGTACGACCAACCATGTTTGTTATGTAATGAGTGTTATTTTTCTTCAACCTCAGAAATAACATAAATAACACAACCCCTTTGTAGGAACAGACTGAGAAGGGTTGAGGATTCGGGAAAATAACATAACAAACACTGTTTTACACACGGGCATCATGGTGACTGTAAGCCTGCCCGACTCCAACCGCACGTTGACGGTTTCAGGCTGCGCACCGAGCTAGCTACAGAATTGCAAACGCCGCCTAGGGAGTTGGCAGCCGGGGACTCGCAACGTCGAAATGGCCACAACCATGCAGTAATTTCCCTCGGTGCCACTGAGCACGTTCTTGAGCACAAATCATTGTGAACAACGGTCATAAACAGTATCTTCTTGCGTCCCGATTTCGCGTCTTTTCAATGATTCAAGTCTGCCACTAGGGCATTTACTAAATGACGAATACGTCATGGGATACACCAAAACCCGCGGCTATTTGGGCGGGTCGGCCCCTGCGGCGCTGAGCAGCACGGTGCCGCAACATGTGCTGCTGCTGGACGGGAAGATGGCCGGCAACTGGAAACACGTGCTCAAGCCCGGCTCCGCCGAGCTGCGGCTCAAGCCGCTGCGCGCGTTCAGCGCCGCCGAGCGGCACGCCGTAGACGGTGCCGTGGAACGATACGCGGTGTTCCTGCGCCGGCCCCTCACGCTGGAACTGGCCTGAACCGCCGTCGTCACGTGCCGGTGGCGCTGCGGAAGCGGAGGGTCAGCAACTGGAACGGCCGAAGTTCGAACCTGACCGAGCGCTCCGCCGGCAGCTCCAGCCGGACACCGTCCACGTCGCGCTCCAACAGGTCCGTGGCCGACACGCCTGCGAAGCCGAAGCCGACGCTGATCGCGGCCTTCGCCCGGCCGCCGAAGGCCTCGTAGCAGCGCAGGATCACGTCGCCGCTTCGGTCCTCCGCCAGCTTGACGGCCTCGACGACCACTGCCGGATTGTCCACGCTGAACAGCGGTTCCACCGGGCCGGACCCCACACCGTGGACGAGGCCCGGAGGCAGATTGAGCCGGTAGCCGGCCCGCACCGCCTCCGGAATGCCGGCGCCAATCACCAACGACGTCCGGAACGTGTGCTCGCCTTGGTCGGCCTGCGGATCAGGGTACAGCGGCGCCCGCAGCAGCGACTGCCGCACCACGGTGGCGGGCATGGCGGTCGGATCGGTCCGTCGGATGTCGTGCCCGTAGGTGCAGTCATTGGCGACGGCGACGCCGAAGCCGGGCTCGCCCACATGCACCCAGCGGTGGGCGCAGGTTTCGAACCGCGCGGCGTCCCAGGACGTATTGCTGTGCGTGGGCCGGAAGACATGGCCGAACTGGATCTCCGATGCCGCCCGGTCTGTGTGGAGGTCCAGTGGGAAGGCCAGCTTCAGCAGTTTCTGCCGCTCGTGCCAGTCGACCGTCGTCTCGACCTCCAGCGATCGGGAGCCGGCGGCCAGCCAAACCGTCTGCGCAACCTGCGAGGCGCCGAACCGGCGGCTGACGCGGAGCCCGGCGCATGGAACCGGAGCCGGCGTCGTGCCGAAAGGAGCCTGATCGGAGCCCTCCTCATTCGGAAGGGCGTCGGCCGAGCGCACGGCGCTGGAAAACGCCTCGATGGCATCGACCGCCCGCAGCTCCTGGCAATCAAACTTGTAGTGCTCCTCCAGATCCCAGGCATCCCACCTGGTCGGCGTGTCGCGGAAAAGCTGCAGCAGATTAGCTTGCATGCCGGCGGGAATGACCTCCCGTCCGGTGTCCAGGTCCACCAGTGAGGAGATCAGGCCCTCGGAATCGATCACCACCCGGAGCAGGTCGTTGGCCAGCAGCCAGCCGTCGCCGCTGGGTTCAATGCCGACGCTTAACGCTGCGCCCGGGGCGGATTGTTGCGCGGCACTCACGACGCTCAACGCGGGCACCTCGTCCACCGGATACGGGCCGGCATTGGCCACGGCGCTGCCGGCACCCCGGCCGAGCAGCGCACGCAGCGACCCGTCGATCGTGCCCGCCAGTTCCGCCGCCAGCCTGGCGTAGTTGGCCTCCGCCTCGCGGTGTACCCAGGCGATCGACGATCCGGGCAGGATGTCGTGGAACTGCTGCAGCAGCACGGTCTGCCACGCCCGCTCCAGCGCATCATAGGGGTAGGCCGCGGCACCGCGCACCGCCGCCGTCGCGGCCCAGAGCTCGGCCTCGCGCAGCAGATGCTCGCTGCGCCGGTTGCCCCGTTTGGTGCGCGCCTGCGACGTGTAGGTGCCCCGGTGGTATTCCAGATACAGCTCCCCCGACCACACCGGCGGCCGGTCATATTCTTCCTCGGCGGCGCGGAAGAACCGCTGTGGACTGGAGAGCTGCACCCGCGGCGAGCCTTCCAGATCGGCTGTGCGATGCGCGGCGGCGAGCATCTCGCGCGTCGGTCCGCCGCCGCCGTCGCCGTAGCCAAAGGGCAGCAGCGAGGTGTTGGCGGCTCCCTTCTCCGCGAAGCGCCGTTCGGCCCGGGCCAGTTCGGCCGCGGTCAGCTCGGCGTTGTAGGTATCCGCCGGCGGGAAGTGGGTGAAAATCCGGGTGCCATCGATTCCCTCCCAGCAAAAGGTGTGGTGGGGAAAGGTATTGGTCTCGTTCCAGGAGAGTTTCTGGGTCAGGAACCAGCGTGCTCCGGCGGCGCGGGCAATCTGCGGCATCGCGGCGGAGTAGCCGAAGGAGTCCGGGAGCCAGACCTCCTGCGGATCGACGCCGAACTCGGTCCGGAAGAACTTCTTCCCGGCAATGAACTGGCGGGCCAGCGCCTCTCCGCCGGGCAGGTTCGTGTCCGCTTCGACCCACATCCCGCCGGCCGGGACAAAACGGCCGGCCCTGACCTGGTCCGCCACCCGCGCGAACAGGTCCGGGTACGCCTCCTTCAGCCAGGCATACTGCTGCGCGGAGGAGGCGGTGAAGACGAACTCCGGATCCGACTCCAGCAGCGCCAGGACGTTCGCGAAGGTCCGGGCAATCTTGCGCTTGGTCTCCCGGACGGGCCAGAGCCAGGCGCTGTCGATGTGCGCGTGGCCGACCGCGTGGATCCGGTGCGCGCTGCCGGCTGCCGGGGCGGCGAGCGCGGGCTCCAGGGCGGCCCGGCCGGCCGCTGCCGTGCCGGCGATGTCCACGGGATCCAGCGTGTTGAGTGCGTGCTCCAGCGCGCGCAGGATCTGGGCGCGGCGCGGCTGCCCCGGGTCGAGCTGGAGCATGAGTTGCTCCAGCACCGTGAAATCCTGCAGCAGTTCCCAGGCCGCGACGTCTTGCAGCGCGATGTCGGCTCGCCGGAAGGTGTAGCACGGGTTCCGCCCGGTGGTGGCGGGGTCTCCGAACGGGGTGGGCTGAAAAGTGAAGTTCTCGAGCAGATCCGGGTTGGCCGCCGCCTCCAGATACAGCTCGACGGCGGCGCCCGGCCGTGCGTCCAGCGGCACGTAGGCGTTGCGCGGCTCGATGGCCTTGATGATCCCGCCCTGCGGGGTGTAGACCAGCCCTTCTGCCTGGAAGCCCGGGATGCCGGGAGTGAACCCCGGGTCCAGCAGCAGCTCCGGCCGGTGCCCTCCGTCCACTGTCCATTCCGCCGGGATCTGCCCGGTGAGCCGAAACCAACTGGTGGACCAGGCCGGCCCCCAGGTACTGCCCGCCGCGAACTCGCTGAAGTCGGCCGCCACCGCCTCCCGGAACGGGACAGGTTCGCCGGGAACATGCCAGGCCTGGAGCCGAACCGGAACCGCCGCCGGGTAGACCGCCGGGTGCAGCCGTTCGAGAATGAACCGGCGGATCCGCGCCTCGACGTGGGCCCCGTCGTCGTGCATGGCACCGTCCTTTCTGCCAGAGCGGCTGGATCAGCCCTTGACCGCGCCGGCCATGGCGAAGGAACCGCCAATCCCGCGTGAGACCAGAATGTAGAGAAGCACCACCGGGACCGAGTACAGGACCGAGTATGCCGCCAACTGCCCGTAGGCTATGGCACCATGCTGGCCGAAGAAGCTGAAAATGCTTACCGCCGCGGGCTGCTTGGCCGAAGAGAGCAGCAGGATGAAGGGAACAAAGAAGTTCCCCCACGCCTGGATGAAGACAAAGATGAAGACCACGGCGAGTCCCGGACGCATCAGCGGCACCACGATCCTGGCCAAGGCGTTCATCGCCGAGGCACCGTCCACCCAGGCCGCCTCTTCCAAGCTGACCGGGACGGAATCCATGAAATTCTTCGTCATCCAGATCGCCATCGGCAGCGAAGAGGCCGCCATGAAGAGCGTGGTGGCCGCCAGCGAGTCGAGGAAGTTCAGCTGCACGAAAAGGCTGTAGACCGGGACCATGATCGCCGTTATCGGCAGGCACGTTCCGAATAGCACAACGTACAGGAACGGCTTGTTGAAACGCATCTGGTACCGCGAGAGCGGATATGCCGCCAACACCGCCGCCAGCACGGTGACCACCGCGGTCCCTCCGGACAGCAGGAAGCTGTTGAGAAGTGGCACGAACGTCAATTCCGGAGTGAGCACCGCCGTGTAGTTGGCCGCTGACACCTCGGACGGGAACTGTGTCTGATAGCTGGCCTGCGGATCCAGCGAGGCCAGGATCAACCAGCTCAACGGCAGCAAGAAGCATGCTGCAATGACCAGCAAGGAGACGTTCGCCAGCACCGCGACTGTATTGCGCCGGCCGGAAGCCACGGACAGCGGAGCGGGACGGTTCATCGGCTCAGCCCTTCCTTTCGCGCAGCGCACGGATGTAGATGACGGAGAAGACCGCCCCGATCAACAGCATGACGACGGCGATGGCGGTGCCGTAGCCCACGTCGCTGTATCGGAAGGCCTCCTCGTAGGCCATGAGCGGCAGCGTGGTGCTGGCTCCTGCCGGGCCGCCGGCCGTCATCACGTAGATCAGGGTGAAGACCGACAGCGTCTGCAGGGTGATGAGCATCAAGTTGGTGGCAATGCTGCGCCGGATCATCGGCAGGGTGATGTACCACAACCGCTTCGACCCGCCGGCGCCGTCGATCATCGCCGCTTCCGTGATCTCCTCCGGCACATCGTTCAGCGCCGCTTGGTACACCATCATGGAGAACGCCGTTCCCCGCCAGATATTGGCCAGGATCACCGCGAGCATCGGGACCGTAAACAGCCAGTCGGTCCCCTCGATGCCGAAGAGCGCGGTGAGCTGGTTCAGGGTTCCCTCCCGATTGAAGAAGGCATAGGCCACGAAGCCGGCCACGATTTCCGGCAGCACCCAGGCCGCTACCACGCAGACCCCCACGACCGCGGAAACCGCCTTGCTTGCTTTCGTCATCAGCAGCGCGATCCCCAGGCCCAGCAGGTTCTGGCCGAGCACGGCGGAGACAAGGACGAAGATGACGGTCAGCCAGAGCGACTGCAGGAAGTCCGGGTCGCTGAGCAGCTCGGTGTAGTTTTCCAACCCGACCCACTGCGGGTCCTTGGCGGCGACGCCGGTCAGGGCAGCATTGGTCAAGGACCCGTAGAAAGCCCAGAGGATCGGGCCGGCCAGGAACACGCCCAGCAGCACCACGGCAGGGCTGAGCGGCAGGAGCCGCAGGACGGTCCTCCCCGGCGGTCGGCGCCGGCCGCGCCGCTCAGTGCCGCCACGCGTTACGGCGTCGCGGGCCACCACCTCGGCGGCTGTCACTGTTGCTACTTCTGTACTGTGTTTTCTGCGCCGACAAGGTCGGTGACGGCGGCGTCGAACTCGGCCGCGGCCTCCTCGGGTGTTTTCTTCCCCATCATCACCGCTTCGGTGGCTTCCTGGACGGCGGTTGATATCTGCGGGTAGTCGGCTGTTGCGGGCCGGTAATTCGTCACCGAGACCAGTTCCGAGACCTCGGCCACGAATGGATTGGCGTCCAAGTAGGCGGGGTCCTTGGCAACATCGGTACGGACCGCGATCTGCGAATTGGCCACGGTGTACTCCAGCGAGTTCTCCTGGCTCATTACCTCAGTGAGGAACTCGAACGCGAGATCGGGATTCGCCGAATTGGCCCCTACCGCCAGTGTCCAACCGCCGGACATGCTGACCGCACCGGGCTCCTGTCCGTTCTGCGTGGGGAACGGTGCCACGCCCATCACGTCGCCATACTCGGGCCAGTCCACCAACCCGCCCTCTTGCCAGAACGACGGCGAGTAGGAACCTTCTACCGTTCCGCCCAGTTTGTCCTCGGGAAACAGCTGACCGAAGACCATCTGCCACACGTTCGGGTCCAAGGCCTCGGCCGGCGTGACGGCCAGGTCCTCTTGATAGAGCGTCTGCAGGAAGGCTAACGAATCGATGAAGCCTTGCGAGCCGACAACCCACTTGCCTTCAGAATCGTCATAGAGCGTGTCGCCGGTGCCATACAGCAGCTGGTAGAAACTCTGCATGACGGTGCCTTCGCCGGTGCCCGTGCCGGCGTAGAGATTGAACGGGACCACATCCGGTTGCGAGGATTTGATGGCCCGGGCCGCCTCCAGAATGGCGTTCCAGTCCTTCGGTGCCCAGGGAACGTCGACGCCCGCGTCCTGCAAGACGTTCTTGTTGTACCAAATGGCCCGTGTATCCGTGCCCAGCGGGACTGCATAGATACTGCCGTCGTCCGCGCGGCCGGCTTCTTTGGCTCCGTCGTTGAAATTCGCCCAGTCGTCCCACTCGGCCAAATACTGATCCAGATTCAAGAGATAGCCGGCATCCACATCCGAACGGATCTTGAAGGTGTCCTCGTAGAACACGTCCGGGGCGGTGTCCGGCGATCGCTGGGATAAGGCGAGCTTGGTCGCGTAATCTTCATCGCTGCCGGTGATGGGCTCCAAATTGACTGTCACGCCGTCGTGCGCAGCCTCAAAGTCGGCCTTCGCCTTCTTCATCACGTCATCCATCGTGGCGTTGGCCTCGGTGGTCTGATACACGATCCGCAGTGCGGAACTTTGGGAGGTTTCATCCTCCCCGCCCCCGCCCCCGCCGCCACAGCCGGCCAGCGCCAGCGCTCCGACGGCCAGCAAAGACACTTTGATTCGGTGATCACGCAGCATGGTTCCCCCTCGTCTGGAGGCTTCCGGGCCAAACGCCGGCGGCGTGGTCAGGGGCCTACCGGCATGCTACCGAGGGGCTCCATCGAATGGATTTATTCGTTCCAACCGTGATCAAACTGCAATGCTCAGTCGTCCGCGCCTCAGTCGCCACAGCCCTCGTCAAGATCCGGACACCCGCACTGGCAGTAGCAGCGGTCAGGCCTGCGGTCAGGCGTGCGGGAAAAACGCCTGGGTGAGGTCGTCGTGCAGCTGGTGGACGTCGGTCAGGAAACCGTCGTGGCCCAGCGGCGTTTCGATAGTGTGCACCTTGACCGATCCGGGCAGCGCTTCGGCCAACTGGCGCGACTGTTCCGGGAAGTACAGACGGTCGGAATCCACCGCCGCAATGAAGAATTCCGTCTCCTCGAGGCCGCCCAGGGACTGCTCCAGCGAGCCGCGGCCGCGGGAAATATCGTGGCTGACCAGGGCCTCGGTGAGCAGGATGTAGCTGTTGGCGTCGAAGCGGGAAACCAGCTTCTCCGCCTGGTAGTCCAGGTAGCTTTCCACCGCATAGCGGCCTCGGGCCGACGGCGTGATGCCCCCGAACGGCTGCTCCTCCGCCTGCGCCGAGCGGCCGAACCGGTACTCCAGTTCCGGCTCCGAACGGTAGTTGATGTGCGCGATCCGCCGGGCGATGCCCAGTCCGGCTTCGGGGGCGGGACCGCCGTAGTAGTCGCCGCCGGCAAAGTGGGGATCCAGCCGGATGGCCGCGACCTGCGCCTGGGCAAACGCGATCTGTTCGGCGGTGCTGGCTGCCCCGCACGCCATCACAGCGCACCGTGCCGTGCGCTCGGGGAACGTTGCTGCCCACTCGAGCGCGCGAGCCCCGCCCATCGACCCGCCGAGCACGGCATGCCAGCGGCGGATGCCCAGCGCATCGGCGAGCCGTGCCTCGGCCCGGACTGAATCCCGGATGGTGACGAACGGAAACCGCGACCCCCACGGCGAGCCGTCCGGTGCCGACGACGCCGGACCGGTGGAGCCGTAGCAGCCGCCAACCATGTTGGCGGCCACTACGAAATAGCGCTCCGTGTCGATGGTGGCACCGGGACCGACCAGGTCGTCCCACCAGCCGTCTTCGTCGGAGGCGCCGCGGGCCACATGCGTGCTGCCGGTTAGGGCGTGCTCGATCAGGACGGCGTTCGATGCATCCGCGTTCAGGGTGCCCCAGGTTTCGTAGCCCAGGACAACCTCGGGCAAATAGCCGCCGGCTTCCAGCTGCAGCGCACCAACAGGCATCCTGCGCAGGACGCCATCCGTCGCCTGATCCACCAGTTCCTGCGGTTGCACGATCGTCACGCTGCGTTCTACCTGCTTGCCTAGTCGTCCGAGCCCTTGGCGGCCCTGAAACCGGCCTCCAAATCGGCGATGATGTCATTGACGTTCTCGATGCCCACGGAGAGCCGGACCAATCCGTCGGTCACGCCGGCGGTCAGCCGCTCCTCGGCCGAAAGCTGGGCGTGGGTGGTCGACGCCGGGTGGATCACCAGCGAGCGCACGTCGCCGAGGTTGGCCACATGCGAATGCAGTTCGAGGCCGTCCACAAAACGCTTGCCGGCCTCGATGCCGCCCTTGATCTCGAACGACACGATGGCACCAGTGCCCTTCGGACCGTACTTGCGGCCGCGGTCGTACCACGGGCTCGACGGCAGGCCGAGGTACGCAACGGAAGCAACGTCGTCGTGCGCTTCGAGGAACTCCGCCACCTTCTGCGCGTTGGCCACGTGGCGCTCCACCCGCAGGCTCAGCGTCTCCAGCCCCTGGGCGATCAGGAAGGCGTTGAACGGGGAGATGGCCGACCCCAGGTCGCGCAGCAGCTGCACGCGGGCCTTGAGGATGTAGGCCAGATTGGCGCCGAGCGCACTTCCGACGCCCAGGTCGCGGGCGAAGACCAGCCCGTTGTAGGTCTCGTCCGGCGTGTTGAAGCCCGGGAACTTCTCCGGATCGGCAGCGAAGTCGAAGGTGCCGGCATCCACGATCACGCCGCCGATGGCCGTTCCGTGGCCGCCCAGGTACTTGGTGGCCGAATGGAGCACGATGTCTGCGCCCCACTCGATCGGGCGGATCAGGTACGGGGTGGCCAGCGTGTTGTCCACGATCAGCGGCACGCCGTTCTGATGGGCGATGCTGCTGACGGCTTCCAGGTCCAGCACGTCCTGGCGCGGATTGGAGACCACCTCACCGAAGAACGCCTTGGTGTTCGGCTGCACCGCGTCGCGCCACTGCTGCAGGTTGTCGGGATCCTCGACGAACGTCACTTCGATGCCGAACTTGGGCAGCGTGGTGCGCAGCAGGTTGTACGTGCCGCCATACAGACTGGGGCTGGCCACAATATGGTCGCCGGCCTCGGCCAGGTTCAGGATGGAGAACGTGGACGCGGCCTGGCCGGAGGCCAGCAGCAGCGCGCCGACGCCGCCTTCCAGACTGGCGACCCGGGCTTCGACGGCCTCGCTGGTCGGGTTGCCGATCCGCGTGTAAATGGGAGCCAGTTCGGACAGGGCGAAGCGGTCCGCGGCGCTCTGGGCGCTGGGGAACACAAACGAGGTGGTCTGGTAGATCGGCAGTGCACGGGCGCCGGTGGCGGCATCCGGCTCCTGGCCTGCATGGATCTGACGGGTTTCAAAGGACCAGTCTGCATTGGACATGGTGCAACTCCTTCAAGGGAAGGGGTCATCCGGGATCCGGCCGTGCCGGCATGTCTATCCCGGGTGTGACCCGCGCTTGCGCACCGCCTAGTGGCGGCTGCCTGGTCTTCACCCGGGGCACCCCACCGCGGTTGGAGGGTTGCCGGCCAGCAAACCGGGGTTTCACGCTGGCACTCATGACCTGGGTCCAGTCTCGACGGAGAGCCCGCGCGGCCGCAACAATATGACACCTTATGACCGCCCGCGGGGCCACACTCCTGCCTCGGCAGGGACGCCGATACGTCCTTGGCTGTCAAGGGTCACCGTAAACAACCACTGCGAAAGCTCAGTGACTTAGGTCACCCTAAGTCGAGAGAGGGTTCACAAAGTGCCAAGATATGCCTATGCGCTTCGACCACGTTTCTTATGCTGTTGAGCCCGACGGTCTGGCTGCCACCTCAGAGCGGATCTCCAAAGCTTTGGGTATCGAGGCAGTCAAGGGCGGGGTGCACCCCCGCTTCGGCACCCGCAATATGATCTTCCCTCTGACCGACCACCATTACCTGGAAGTGGTGGAGGTCCTGGACCACCCCGCGTCCAACAAAGCCCCCTTCGGCCAGGCTGTGCGTGCCCGCTCCGAAGCCGGCGGCGGCTGGATGGGCTGGTGCGTCGAGGTGGACGATCTGACCCCGTTCGAGGAGCGACTGGGCCGTCATGCAGTTCCCGGAAACCGCAAGTTCCCGGACGGGCAGGAATTGAGCTGGCAGCAGATCGGCATCAAGGGCCTGATCGCCGACCCGCAGGTTCCCTACATGCTGCGCTGGGATGACGGCACCGAGGCGCTTCACCCGTCCAACGCCCGCCCGGCAACCGTCAAGCTGATCGGCCTGACCATTGCCGGTTCCTCGGAACGCGTGGCTGACTGGCTGGGCACCCCGGTGGATGACCTTCTCGATGACGTCAAGGTCGCTTGGACCGCACCGAACGGCACACCGGGCGTCATGTCGGTCCGCTTTGAAACCGCGAACGGCATCGTCGAACTCTAAGGTCCCGGTCTCGTCTGGCACGGTACCAAGGCTCGCGTTTTCCGCAGGGGCTCCCGTTCCGGCTTCTTGCTCCCACCCACGGTGGCGCAAGAGGCGGAACGGGAGCCTTTTGCATGTCCGGGGCAGCCCTTTGGCAGCCCGCTCGAAGTGCTGGCTTAGGTACCGATGCCGATGGCCGGGCCCACCAGCGCGTAGCCAACGAAGCCGGCAATATCCAACAGTGCGTGCGCAACCACCAGCGGCATCACCCGCTTGACCTTCGTATAGACGTAGCCGAATACCAGGCCCATGAGGAAGTTCCCGATACCCGGCCCAATCCCCTGGTACAGGTGGTAGGTTCCGCGCAGGGCTGCGCTGACGAAGATCGTGGTCCAGATCCCCCAGCCGAACTTGGCGAACCGGTTGAACAGGTACCCCACCATGACCACTTCTTCGAGGATGGCGTGGCGCAGCGCTGATAGCACCAGCACCGGCACGGTCCACCAGTATTCGTCCAAGGCCGCGGGGACGATCGCGGTGGTGATCCCCAGCGCACGGCCGGCGGCATAGACGGCCAGCGTGCCCGCACCCATCGCCAGCGCCAGCAGGAAGCCCAAACCGAAGTCCACCCGGGGCCGGGAGAAGGTGAACCCGATCGAGCGGAAGGCCGACTGGCCCGCCGAGGTCAGCAGGAACAGCACCAGGGCCACCGGCACCAGCGCAAAGAGGATGCCGAGCATCTGGTACACAAAATCGAAGACTTCCCGCTGGTTCAGCACCGGGTTCAGCGTGGTCGTTTGCGAGGCCAGCGGAGCACGCGTCATCTTCTCCAGCAGGTTCACCACCGCGTAGACCGCTGATTGTCCCAGCGAGAGCCCGAGCACAATGAGCACCTCGGCCCGGTAGTACCCCAGCGTCCGCGGTGTGCTCGCGGTCACGACCTTCTGCTTGTCCATAGCCTCCATCTTGTCAAGGGAACCGGGGTCAGCGATATCGGGAAGGGATCCGTGTTCCGCCCTCCCCCGGCTTCGCATCGGCTTCCGTTGCGGCTGGCGGCTTTCCCTCCCTACAAGTCCAGCAGCAGACGCTTGCCCTTGCACCGGGAGATGCAGATCATCATGGTGTCTCCGGCCGCACGTTCGTCGTCGGACAGCAGCGAGTCCCGGTGGTCTATCTCGCCGCCCAATACCGGCGTTTCACAGGTACCGCAGATTCCCTCCCGGCAGGAGTTCAACGGGTTGATCCCGACCGCTTCGAGCGCCTGCAGGATGGTTTCATCCGGACCAACTGGGATCTCTGTCCCGTCTGTCAGCTCGACAGTGAAGGCCGAATCTTCACCCTGGGTTCTTTCCTGAACGTCGCCGGAGGCGGTGAAGCGCTCACAGTGGAAACGTGCCGGGTCCTCCCAGCCATCCGCCAAGGCCTGAATGACATTGAGCAGCGGCCCGGGGCCGCAGGCGTAGACATGGGCTCCGGCGGGCGGGTCCGCCAGCAGTTCGGCCAGCGGATAGAAGCCGCTTTCGTCGTCTGCGTGGATGTGAACATCTCCATCAAGCGCCTGGATCTCTTCGAGGAACGCCATCGAAGTGCGGCTCCGCCCCAAGTAAACCAAGCGCCAGGGCACTCCAAGCGCTGCGGCCTCGCGGATCATCGGCAGCACCGGGGTGATGCCGATGCCGCCGGCGATGAAGACATAGCTGGCCGCCGGTGCCAGAACGAAGTTATTGCGTGGGCCGCGCACCTGGATCTTGGTCCCCGGCCTCAGCAGGTCGTGCACGTAGGCCGAGCCGCCACGTCCCTCCGGCTCGCGCAGGATGCCCAGCCGCCAGGCCGAGCGGTCCGCGCGCTCCGAACAGAGCGAGTACTGGCGCAGGAGCCCATTGGGCAGGAGCACGTCGATATGCGAGCCGGCGTCCCACTCCGGCAGCTCCTCCCCCAGCGGGTGCTCGAGCTCCAACGAGACAACGTTGCTGGATTCGCGCTGGATCGAGCGGACCTCGACGTCGAAAAATTCTTCAGTCATGATTCACCCTTTGCCAAGTCAGGCCGCGGCCGGTTCGGAGAGCACGGAGGCAAGGAAGGCCTTGGTGCGTTCGTTCTGCGGGTTGGTGATGACCTCACGGGCCGGTCCCTGCTCCACCACATAGCCGTCCGCCATAAAGACCACCCGGTCCGCGACGTCGCGGGCAAAGTGCATCTCGTGGGTCACCACCACCATGGTCATGCCGGAGTTGGCCAGGTCCTTCATGACCTTCAGGACCTCACCCACCAACTCCGGGTCCAGGGCGGAGGTCGGCTCGTCAAAGAGCATCAGCTGCGGCTCCATGCACAGGGCGCGGGCGATGGCCACCCGCTGTTGCTGGCCGCCGGAGAGCTGGCGCGGATAGGCCTCGGCTTTTTCCGCCAGTCCTACTTTCTCCAGCAGGGCCATGGCCCGGGCCATGGCAGTGGCCTTCTTCTCCTTGCGGACAAGCCGCGGTGCTTCGATCAGGTTTTCCATCACCGTCATGTGCGGGAACAGGTTGAACTGTTGGAAGACCATGCCGACTTCGGTGCGGCCGCGGCAGATGTCGTTGTGGCTCTGTTCATAGAGCTTGCTGCCTTTGAGGTCGTAGCCCACGATCTTGCCGTTCACCCACATGCGGCCGCCGTCGACCGTTTCCAAGTGGTTGATGCAGCGCAGGAAGGTGCTCTTGCCGGATCCCGAAGGGCCGATCAGGCAGACGACTTCCCCCGGCTGCACCTGCAGGTCAATGCCCTTCAGCACCTGGTTGGAGCCGAAATTTTTGCAGATGGCGTCGGCTTTAACCATCGGTTCAACGCCGTGCATAACCGTCATTTCTTGCTGCCTTTCAGGGAGAGCGCGTCATGCCTGGCGAAAAACCGCTTCAGCTGCTGCAGCGGTGTCGGCGGAAGGTTCCGCTGGTTGCCGCGGGCGAAGCGCCGCTCCAGGTAGTACTGGCCGATGGTCAGGATCGAAGTGATCAGCAGGTACCAGAGGCTGGCGACGATCAGCAGGGGCACGGTCTCGAACGTCCGCGCGTAGATGATCTGCGCCGAGTACAGCAACTCCGGAACCGAGATCACGCTGACCAACGCGGTGGTCTTGAGCATGCCGATGGTTTCGTTGCCGGTGGGTGGGATGATCACGCGCATCGCCTGCGGCAGCACCACCCGGCGCATAGTCTGCATCCGGGTAATGCCCAGGGCCTCGGCTGCCTCGGTTTGCCCGTGGTCAACGGACAGTATTCCGGCCCGGACGATCTCGGACATGTAAGCGCCCTGGTTCAGGCCAAGGCCGAGGATCGCTGCTGTCATCGGGGTGATCAGCTGGTTTGCGTCCAGTTCGACGCCGGGGATACCGAGCGTGATGACCGGATACAGTGCCGCCAGGTTGAACCAGAACAGCAACTGCACCAACACCGGCGTGCCGCGGAAGAAGTTCACGTAGGCGAAGGCGGCACTTCGGACCACTGGATTGACGGAGAGCCGCATGACTGCGAACACGACGCCGAGCACGATGCCGATGGCCATGCTGATCGCGGTCAGGCCAAGCGTGACAAGGATGCCTCGGCCAATGGACACATCGCGCAAGTACAGTCCGACGACGTCCCAGCCGAAGTTGGGGTTTGTCATCACGGACCGCGCCAGCAGTCCGGCGATCACAACGATCACGGCTGCGGCCAGCCACCGGCCGGGATGCTTGGCCTTGACGACGGTGTAGCCATCGCCGGCCGGGGCTGCTTGCTCGCTTCGGGTAGTCACGGCAGTCATGCGGCTGCTTCCTCTCCGCTACTTCGCCTCGAGGGCTTCAGCTGTGATCAGCACGGACTTCGGGAAGTCCCACTTGTCGCCGAGCTCCTCATAGTGGCCACCGGCGATGACGCCCTTCGCTGCTGCCGCGACGGCTTCCTTCATCCCGGTGTCCTTGGCCAGGGCAATCCCGAACGGTACGGCATCGTAGTCCTCGCCCTCGGCCAGTTCGAACTGGCCGTTGGCTTCCTTGCCTTGGTAGGCCAGCGGAACGCTGTCGGCGATCACCCCGTCGACACGGCCGGAAGCCAGCGCCAGGTTGGCGTCGGTCTGACCGGGAAAGTTCTGGATCTTGATTTCTTCTTTGCCTGCCGCGGTGCATTCCTTGGAGAACTCCGGCAGGTACTCCATCGACTGGATCGATCCCTTCTGGCCGGCAATCTTCTTTCCGCACATGCTCAGCGGGTCCATGGAGATGCCCAGCGGATTGCCCGGAACGACGGCGATGCCCGTGCCGGTGTTGAGGTACTCGACGAAGTCGACGATCTTCTCGCGTTCCGGCGTGACCGAGAAGGCCGACATCGCCATGTCGTACTTGCCGGAGGCCAAGCCCGCCAGGATCGTGTCGAACGTTGCCGGTACGTGCTCCACTTTCAGCCCCAGGGCCGCGCCGACGGCGTCGGAGAAGTCCACGTCGAAGCCGATCATGGTCTTGTTGTCGGTGTCGTAGTACTCGAACGGGGCGTAGGTCGGGTCGGAAGCGACTTTCAGCGTGCCGGCGGCCAGGACGTCCTCCGGCAGCAGGTCCCGGGCGGCTTGGTTGAGCTGCACGGTTTCCACCCCGGCGCCCGACGCGACCGGAGCAGCAGTGTCTGCAGGGCCCGATGCCGCGCCGGAGGCGTTGGTGCAGGCGGTCAGGGAAACGGCCAGCAGGACGGATCCGGCCAGGAGATAGGAACGGGTGGCACGTTGACGGGAATGACGCATGGACTTTCCTTTCATAATCCGGACGGCATTGTCCGGTTGTGGATATCCGCACTGATCAGGAGACGACCAGTGCCTCGGAGCAAGAAATTTCAGGTTCGGGGTGCAGCAGTCAGCTGCGTCCGGCGGCGAGTGCCGAAGGCGTGCGCCGCCGTCAGGGGACCCACCGCAGCACCTTGGCTTGCCGCGGGGCGAGGGTGATGACCTGGACGGCGGATTCTCCGGCGGCGAGCGAGAGCCGGATGGCCTCTGCGTCTTCGCCCTCGACGATGAAGACGTCGCCGGCCCGCAACCAGCGTTCCCACGGGCCGTCCGCCGCCGCGACCAGCGCTTCGCCGCCTAGTCCGGTCACGATCAACTGCTCGCCGGGCCCGCGCTGCAGCGTGCCCGTGTAGCCGCCGGTGTAGCGGTGGCTTTCGGAGGCGATGTAGTCTGCATCGGCCTCCAGTTCCACGGTGGGCTCGGGGCCGGTTTCATCCAGCTGCACCGTCCACCGCCACGGGTCGCCGCGCTCGGCCGAGTCCGGACATGCCGCCAGGATCTTGGCGCCCGTTTCGGCGGCGGTTTCGCCGCCCAACGGGTTGGCTCTGATCAGCATCCACATGGCGCGACCTAGGCCGTCCTGGGAGCGACCGGCTCCCGGCGGGCGGCCGGCTGGGCCGCAGCCTTTGCCTGCTGTTCCTGCTTCAGCAGCGCACTCAGGATGCGCCGGGCCCTGGCCACGCCGCCGTCCTGGGCGATCAGCACGTCGAACTCGCCCTCGGGGCGGGTCTGCATGCCGATCTCCTGGGCTTCCAGCGCGGTGGCGTCTTCGTCCAGCACGGTGGCCAGGCCGATGCGCAGGTCTTCGGTCGCCTGCTCGTTGTCGACGGCGAAGTTGCGGCTGAAGGCGTAGTAGTACCAGGAGTTGTGCGCGTCGATCGGCGTGATGCCGTTGAGCACCTTGATCAGGAAGCCTTCTTCGCGCGGCTTGCCCTCGCCGGTGATGCCCGAGTGGAGCACATGCAGGTTCGGCACGAAGAACTCCGTGCAGTGGAAGCGGTCGAACAGTCCGCGGGCGTCCATCGTTTCGGCGTAGAGCGGCGGTGCTTCCACCGAGGGCATGAGGCGGTCCACGCTGACCACGTTGCCGTCGACCTCGACGGTGATCCCGTGTTCGTAGATGTAGTCATCGCCCACGGTGGTCTGGTGCAGGAAGGACTCATGGGTCAGGTCCAGCAGGTTGTCGTGGATCAGGTCGGCCCGGCACTTGAAGTGGTACGAATGGGTGACGGTGGCCCACTCCGGGTCCACCATCCAGTGGGTGTCCGGGACGTCGGCCGGATCGGCCAGCTCCGGATCGCCGGTCCAGACCCAGATCCAGCCGTCCTGCTCCACCACCGGGTACTTGCGCACCTTTGCGCGTTCCGGGATCGACGTCTGGGCCGGCACCTTGGTGCACATGCCGTCCGGACCGTAAGTGAAGCCGTGGTAGCCGCACTCCACCGAGTCGCCGACGGTCCGGCCCTCGGAGAGCGGGAAGGCGCGGTGCGCACAGCGGTCCGCCAGGGCAATAGCTTCGTTGTCCTGGGTCCGGAACAGGACGATCGGCTGCTCGCAGATGACGCGGCGCACCGGCTTGCGGGTGACCTCCGTTGACCACGCCGCCACATACCAAGTGTTCAGCACATACATTTTTCGGTTCTCCTCCATCACGTGTGTATACACTGTATTCAGAGCTTCATTGTGACGTCAAGCACTTTCCTCAAAAGGTTCGGTAGGTTACCGTTTCACCCAATTTCCACCTCGATGCGGGCCCTGCTGCCGGCTGACCGCTAGAGTGCACACAACAAAAGGAGACCCACCCATGGCTGCGATACCGAATGACGTGAGACCGCTGTCTGTCCGCGTCCATGAGCAGCTGAGCGCCGACATCATTAGCGGGGTGATCAAGCCAGGCTCAGCTTTGGCCCAGGAGGGGGTCGCTTCGCAGTACGGCGTGTCCCGCACACCGGTCCGCGATGCGCTCACCCAGCTGACGCTGGAAGGACTGACCACCCTTGTGCCAGGCAAGGGCTACATAGTCAATCAGCTTGACGAGCGCGAGATTGAGAACGTCTTCGAGGTCCGCTACGCCCTGGAATCCCTCGCGGTCCGCAACGCCATCGGCTCCTACACACCCCAACAGCTGGTGCGGCTGGGTGGCCTCATCGACGAGACGGAGATCGTTGACCCGGAGGACGGCGACGAACTCTTCCGGCTGGGCCGCGCGTTCCATCTGGCCTTGGTGGAGCCCGCGGCCAACGACTACCTGCGCGGCGTCATTACCTCCATCTGGAACCATCCCATCCAGCACAGGATTACCTTGACCTACCGGCAGGGACCGGATCACCAGGCCAAGGTCATCCACGATCACCGCAGCATTTTGCAGGCGCTAAAGGACCAGGATCCTGACCGCGCCGTCGAGGTCCTAGCGCATTGCCACGATGTCAAAGACCCCAACCGCTACGAACACATCGGCTGAAAAACCGCACCAGCTCCAGCAGCGAGGACTCAGCCCCTCCCAGCCAGGCTCACGCCTGCCCGCCACACGGCGGCCGTCAGCGGCATGCCGGGGCGATAGGCCAGATGGGTGGCCGAGGGTGCGTTCAGCAAGTGCAGGTCGGCGCGGTGCCCGACGGCGATCGAACCCACCGCCCGCTGCCCGTCCGCGTCCCGGCCCACATGGCGGCCCAGCGCCAGGGCACCGCCGTAGGTCGCCGCGCGGACCGCTTCCTGGACGCTCAATCCCATCTGCAGCACCGCCGTCGTTACGCAAAAGTTCATCGAACTGGTGAAGGAGGTGCCGGGGTTGCAGTTGGATGCCAGGGCAATTTCCGCACCGGCATCCAGCAGCTGCCGTCCCGGCGCCAGCGGCTGTCGGGTGGACAGATCGCAGGCCGGCAGGCAGGTGGCCACGGTGCCGCGCTCCCCCGTGCCGCTGGCCCGGTGCCAGCCCGCCCAGGTTCCGGCCAGCGCTGCGACGTCGTCGTCGGAGAGGTAGTTCACGTGGTCAACGCTGGCCGCCCCGAATTCCACCGCCAGTCGCACGCCGGGGCCCTCGCCCAGCTGGTTGCCGTGCACGCGCAGCCCCAGGCCGGCGGCGCGGCAGGCAGCCAGGACCCGGCGCGACTGCTCCTCGTTGAAGGCGCCGCGTTCGCAAAACACGTCCGCCCACTGCACGTACGGCCTGACCGCGGCCAGCATGTCGCCGCAGACCAGGTCGGTGTACGCGTCCGCGTCGATGCCGTCCGGGACCAGATGCGCGCCGAGGTACGTCACTTCGTCGACCACGGTGGAGGCGATGCGGGCGCTACGGGCCTCCTGCTCCACGTCCAGACCGTAGCCCGTCTTCGTTTCAAGGTACGTGGTGCCGCCGGCCGCCGCCTCCGCGACGCGGGCCAGCAGCAGCCGGGTCAGTTCATAGTCGCTGGCCTCGCGGGTGGCGCCGGTGGTGACCGCAATCCCGCCGGCCTGATAGGACTGTCCGGCCATCCGGGCTTCAAACTCGGCGGTGCGGTCGCCGGCGAAGACCATGTGGGAGTGCGAATCCACCCATCCCGGCAACACGGCCCGTCCGCCGGCATCGAACTGTTCGTCGGCGTCAGGTGCCTGCGTCGAGGAGCCGAGCCAGGCAATGCGCTCCCCCTCGATGATCACCGCGGCATCGTGGAGCACTGCATCAGCGCCGCGGGCCGGGTCCTGCGTGTGCAGTTCGCCGATATGGGTGATGACGGTGCTCACGCGATCTCCTTCAGTGCCGCGGCCAGCAGGTCGGCCGGCTGGCCCAGCCGCGAGTGTATGCCGTTGACCGCCAGCAGTTCCCCGCCGACGACCACGGCCGTGACATCCGCCGACGTGGCCGTCAGCGGCAACTGGCCGGGATCTGAGCCTACCGTGCGCATCGAGGCTGGGTTGACCACGGCCAGATCGGCTGCCATGCCGACGGCGATGCCCGCCGTGGGGGTCGCCATCGCGGCCGCGGCTCCAGCCGACGCCGCATGCAGGAGTTCGTCCGGGGCGAACCGCCCGCGCTGCCCGCTGGCCAGGCGTTCGCCGTGCTCCAACGCCCGCATCTCCAGCCACGGGTCGACGACGGCGTGCTGGTCGGTGCCGAGTGCGATGAGGGCGCCGGCATCGGCCAAGGCCCGGGCCGGGCCAATCCCATCGGCAAGGTCGGCTTCGGTCGTCGGGCACATCACCACGGTGGCGCCCGCGCCGCCCAGCAGGCCGACGTCCTCGGCAGTCAGGTGGGTGGCGTGGACGGCGCTCAGGCGTGGCGACAGCAAGCCGTGCCGCGCCAGCAGTCCGGCCGGTGTGACGCCGTACTCCGCTAGGCAGGCCTCGTTCTCGGCCGGCTGCTCGGACAAGTGGATGTGCAGCGGCAGCTCCGGCGACAGCCGGTCGGCAATAACCGGCAGCGCGGATTCGGGCACACCGCGCACCGAGTGCAGCGCCGCCCCCACGGTGATCCGGGCCGGGTCGAACCGGGCCGCAACGGTCTTACGGAGCGAGTCCAGCCTGTCCAGCCAGGCGTGCACGTCGCCGTCACCGAAGCGCTGTTGTTCGGGGGCCAGCGGCTTGCCGATGCCGCCGGCCAGATAGCAGGTGTCCAGCAGAGTCAGGCGGATCCCGGCGGCGGCGGCAGCCCGGCACAACGCCAGTTCCATCGCGTGCTCGCCGTCGTGGTCATCGCCGTCGCCCTGGACGGCTCCGTCAGCGCCGAGGCCACCGCCGTACACGGCGCCATCCGGGCGGTGGTGGACGTAGTGGAATTCGGCCACGCTGCTGAAACCGGCGGTCACCATCTCGGCGAACACGGCCGTGGCCAGCCGCTCGTACTTCCCGGGGGTCAGCGCGCCGGCCGCCCGGTACATCTGCTCGCGCCAGGTCCAAAAGTCGCCCCTGCCGGCATGCGTGCGGCCGCGCAGTGCACGATGGAAGGCATGCGAATGCGCGTTGGCCGCGGCCGGAAAAACCACGCCGTCCAGCGTCAGCACGCCCGACGCTGGATCCGGCCGCGGTGCCGTGCCCACATGGGTGATGGCACCGCCGTCGTCGGTTTCCACGAGGATGTTGTCCGCCACGCCCTCCGTCCCCAGCCAGGCGCGTTCGCACCAGATGCTGCTCACAGCAGGGCCTCCAGCACATCGGCGAGGGCGGCGGCACCGGCGTCGGCGTCCCACGGTTCAACGTATTCCTCCGGCGAGTGCGAAATGCCGGAGGGGTTCTTCACGAACAGCATGCCCGAGGGCACCCGCGCGGCCAGCACGCCGGCGTCGTGCCCGGCTCCGGTGGCCAGCACCGGAGCACCCGGCAGGGCATTCTCCAGCTGGCGCTGCAGGGCCGGGTCGAAGTGCACCGTGCCGCTGTAGGACTCTTCCGTCAGGGACACCGAGCAGCCCTCGAAAGCGGCGATCTTCTGGGCCTTGCCGTGGATGGTTTCGACCAGCTGCGCGGTCACGGCGTCGTCCGGGTGCCGGGCGTCAAGCCACAAATCCACCCGCGAGGCGATCACGTTGGTGCCGCCGGGAACCGGCTGGATCCGTCCGACCGTGGCCCGGGCGTCGGGCTGTTTGGCGGCTATCTGCTGCACGGCCAGGATGATCTGCGCGGCGGCGACCATCGGGTCCGCACGGTCGGCCATCAGCGTGGTGCCGGCATGGTTGCCCTGGCCGGCCACGCTGATCCGCCACCGGCCGTGGCCCAGGATGGAACTGCCGACGGCGATGGCCGGGCCGTCCTCGCCCAGGCCGCGGCCCTGCTCCACATGCAGCTCAATGAAGTCGCCGATCCGTGCCAGCGCCTCGTCGTCGCGCCCGAAGTGCGCCGGATCCAGCCCATTGGCTCGGGCGGCATCGGCGAAGCTGGTGCCGTGTTCATCGCGCAGGTTCCGCGCTTTGTCCGGGTCGATGGCCCCGGCCAGCAGCCGGGAGCCGAGGCACGCCACACCGAACCGCGAACCCTCCTCTTCCGGAAAGACCGTCACGGCCAGCGGCCTGTTCGGCTGCACGCCACGCTCCTTGAGCACGTCGACGGCGGCGAGCGCGGAGGCCACGCCCAGCGGACCGTCAAAGGCACCGCCGCCGGGCACCGAATCCAGATGGCTGCCAGTGACCAGGGCACCGCGCTGCGGCTCGCCCCACCAGGCCCAGATGATGCCGTTGCGGTCCGTCTCCACGTCCAGACCGCGTCGCTCGGCCTGTTCGATGAACCAACCGCGCAGGTCCAGCTCAGCAGTGGAGAACACCGGGCGCGAATACCCCCCGCGCTGCCCGTCCCGCCCGACATCGGCAATGGACTCCAGGAGCGAGGTGACCGATTCCATGATCAAACTTTCCTTCGTTAGCTGTAATGGCCAGAGCCCGGCCTTCGTATAGAGCGCGCATCCCGGCAGCCCGAACGGTCGTCGGGAAATGCCGGAGGCCGGAACCGCTAAGCCGCGCCTCGCCGAGCGAGGAACGAGCGAGGTGTCGAAGCGGCGTGCGGTTCCGGCGCAGGCAGAAGAACTAGCCGTTCATCGGGATCCGGACACCGCGCTCGGCCGCTACCTCGACGGCCCGCTCATAGCCCGCATCCACATGCCGGATCACACCCATGCCCGGGTCGTTGGTCAGCAGCCGCTCCAACTTCTGCGCCGCCAGTTCCGTGCCGTCCGCCACCGAGACCTGGCCGGCGTGGATGGAACGTCCGATGCCGACGCCGCCGCCGTGGTGGATGGAGACCCAGGTGGCCCCGGAGCTCGCCGCCGTCAGCGCGTTCAGCAGCGGCCAGTCGGCGATCGCGTCGGAGCCGTCCGCCATGGCCTCGGTCTCGCGGTAGGGCGAGGCCACGGAACCGGAGTCAAGGTGGTCGCGGCCGATCACGATCGGCGCCGAGACCTTGCCTTCTGCCACCAGTCGGTTGAACAGCAGGCCGGCCTGGTGCCGCTCACCGTAGCCCAGCCAGCAGATGCGCGCCGGAAGCCCTTCGAACTCCACCCGTTCGGCGGCGGCGTCCAGCCAGCGGTGCAGGTGTTCGTTCTCCGGGAAGAGTTCCTTCAGCGCGGCGTCGGTGACCTCAATGTCCTTCGGATCGCCGGACAGCGCCACCCAGCGGAACGGCCCGAGTCCCTCGCAGAACAGCGGACGGATGTAAGCCGGGACGAAACCGGGGAACTCGAAGGCCCGGTCATAGCCACCCTTGCGGGCCTCGTCGCGGATCGAGTTGCCGTAGTCGAAGACTTCGGCGCCGGCATCCTGGAACTCCACCATCGCCTGCACATGCCGGGCCATGGAGGCCTGGGCCTTCTTGGTGAACCCCTCGGGATCTGCTTGGGCTTCGTTCTGCCAGTCCGCCACCGAGATCCCTTCGGGCAGGTAGGACAGCGGATCGTGGGCGGAGGTCTGGTCGGTGACCACGTCCACCGTGAGCTCGCCCGCCTGGTGCCTGCGCAGGATCTCCGGGAACACCTCGGCGGCATTGCCCACGTAGCCCACGGACCAGCCGCGGCCTTCTTCCTTGGCCTTCATGACCTTGGCGATGGCGGTGTCCAGATCCGTCTCCACCTCGTCCAAGTAGCGCTTGCCCACGCGGCGGCGCAGCCTGGCCTCATCCACGTCAATGATCAGGCAGGCACCGTCGTTGAGCGTGACCGCCAGCGGCTGCGCCCCGCCCATGCCGCCGCAGCCGCCGGTCAGGGTCAGCGTTCCGGCCAGCGTGGGCGATCCGGTCTTGCCAGCCTCGTGCAGCTTGGCCCCGACGGCCGCGAACGTCTCGAAGGTGCCCTGCAGGATGCCCTGGGTGCCGATGTAGATCCAGGAACCGGCGGTCATCTGGCCGTACATCATCAGGCCCTCGGCTTCCAGACGGCGGAACTCCGGCCAGTTGGCCCAGTCCCCCACCAGGTTCGAGTTGGCCAGCAACACCCGCGGCGCCCACGGGTTGGTCCGGAGCACGCCGACCGGTTTACCCGACTGCACCAGCAGCGTCTCATCGTCTTCCAAGTCCGCCAGCGTCTTAACGATCGCGTCATAGGCCTCCCAGGACCGCGCGGCGCGGCCGGTTCCGCCGTAGACCACCAGGTCCTCGGGCCGCTCGGCCACTTCGGGATCCAGGTTGTTCATGAGCATCCGAAGCGGCGCCTCGGTCTGCCAACTCTTGGCGGTCAGCGTGGTGCCGCGGGGAGCCCTGATGCTGCGGGAGGGATCGTGCTGGGTGAACGTCATTGTTGTGCCCTTTCTGGCTGGGACGAATCTGGCTCGAGGTTTCTGGCTGGGGGGTTTCTGGCTAGGACGTTGTTTCCGGCTCGGTGAAGAGTGTGCCGGCCTGTTCGGCCAACAGCAGTCCGAATTTTTCTGCTGCCTCAGTTGTGGTGCGGTAGCTGGGAGCGACGACGCTCAGCGCCGCAACGACTTTGTCTCCGGCGAAGACTGGAGCCGCGACGGCGGTCACGTCGGCCTCCACGCTGTCCGCCATCACGGTGAAGGTGCCGCGGCCCATCTGTCCGCTCAGCGCAGCTCCGGCCGCGCTGCCCGCGATCGGGAAGGTCCGGCCCACCCAGTTCACGTGCCGCACCGAGTGGGTGCCTTCTTCGATGGCCACGTACAGCCCGTGCTCGTTGCCCGCGGTCACGCTCAGGTAAGCGGATTCGCCGGTCCGGTCCACCAGCGTACGCAGGACATCCCGGCCGGCGTCCACCAGCGACTCATGGCTGAGCGCCTGCACGCCCAGCTGCACCATCCGAAAACCCGGACGGTACAAGGCGTTACCGCGTTTGGCGGCGAATCCGTTGGCTTCCAGCGTGCGGAGCAGGCGCAGCGCCGTGGAGGCCGACAAGCCGACGGCCTTGGCCGCGTCGGCGAGCTTGACGCCGTCGTTCTCGCAGACGATGCGCAACAGTGCCAGCGCACGGTCGGCCGCCCTGGTGGTGGGATCCGCACCCGTTTTTGGCACCATGCTGCTCCTCCATTGAGATCGGCGTTATTGCAGCCAGTAAAACATCAATTTCATCCAGCGGCAAGAATTTTCAATAAAGTATTGACCCGCGACACATCGGCTAGGTAGTTTCGGGTAACAGCCGATTCGTTTTACTCTTCGAAACGAACATGCCATTCATCGGCAGATAAAAGGAGACCTTCATGCGCCAACTGTTGTCCGCGGTACCCACCGCCCGCCGCCCCCTTCTGGCCACCGCGTCGGCAGCGGTGCTGGCCGGTGCTCTGCTGCTGACCGGCTGCGGCTCCGGCAGCCCCTCCTCGACCGGCGGCGGGACGCAACCCGCGGCCCCGTCGGCGGACGGTTCGTTGGACCAGGTGAATCTTGGGCTGATCCCGATCACGGACGTGGCCCCGGTGTATCTGGGCATTCAGGAGGGCTACTTCGAGGACGAAGGCATCCAGCTCTCAGTCCAGCTGGCCCAGGGCGGTGCCGCGATCGTCCCGGCGGTCATGACCGGCGAATACCAGTTCGGCTACTCCAACGTCGTCTCGCTGCTGATCGCCCGGGACAAAGGGCTGCCGATCACCGTGGTCTCCAATGGCTCCAGCTCCACCAACGTCCCGGCCAAAGACGTGACCGAGGTCGCCGCCCTGCCGGAAGCCGGAATCGAGAACGCGGCCGATCTGGTGGGCAAGACGGTGGCCGTCAACGCGCTGAACAACTTTGCTGATGTCACCATCCGGAATGCCGTTGAGCAGGCGGGCGGCAACCCGGATGACGTCGATTTCGTGGAGATGCCCTACCCCAACATGCCGGCGGCGCTGGAGCGCGGTGACGTCGATGCCGCTTGGACCACCGAGCCGTTCCGCACCCAGATCCTTGAAGCCGGCGGCGAGATTGTGGCCAGCCCGATGACCGACCTCACCGAAAACTTCGATTCGGCCTTCTACTTCACCTCCGAGCAGACGATGCAGGAGAACCCCGAACTCGTGGAGCGGTTCCGCCGGGCGCTGGAGAAGTCATTCCAGTTCGCTGCGGAGAACGACGACGAGGTGCGCTCGGTCATCCAGGACTACGCCAAGATCACGCCCGAACTCGCAGAAACGGTAGTGATGTCCCGCTGGTACCCGGAGATCAACCGGGAGGGCCTGCAGAAGCTGGGGTCGGCCGCCGTCAAGTACGGCGTCCTGAAGAACGACCCCGACTATGATGCACTGATCGCCGACTAGCCCCCGCGCCCGCACCCGTACAGACCGTTACAGCTTGAAAGGCACCATGTCCCAGTCCCAGCTCCAGACCGTTTCCGTCTCCGTTTCCGTCGGACCGCTCTCCCCCGCCGACGTCGTCGCCGTCGCCCGTCACGGCGCCACCGTGGAACTCAGCGAGGAGTCGCTCGCCGCGATGGCCACGTCGCGAAAGGTGATCGAGGCGCTGGTGGACGACGACGTGCCGCACTACGGAGTCAGCACCGGCTTCGGCGCCCTGGCCACCAAGCAGATCCCGGTGGAGCTGCGCACGCAGCTGCAGCGGAGCCTGATCCGCAGCCACGCCGCGTCCTCCGGCGCCGAAGTGGACCGGGAGGTGATCCGCGGGCTGATGCTCAACCGGCTTTCCACCATGGCCACCGGCCGCACCGGCGTCCGGCCCCTGGTGGCCCAGGCGTATGCCGGGATCCTGAATGCCGGCATCACTCCCGTCGTCGGCGAATACGGCTCCCTGGGCTGCTCCGGCGACCTGGCTCCGCTGGCCCATTGCGCGCTCGCCCTGATGGGCGAAGGCCAGGTCCGCAACAACCAGGGCGAACTGGTGCCCGCTGCCGACGCGCTGGCTGCCGCGGGGCTGGAACCGGTGGAACTGCGGGAGAAGGAAGGCCTGGCGCTGATCAACGGCACCGACGGCATGCTGGGCATGCTGATCATGGCCTCGGCGGACCTGCACCGGCTGCTCAAGACGGCCGACCTCGCCGCGGCGATGAGCATCGAAGGCCTGCTGGGTACTGACGCGGTGCTGGCCGAGGACCTGCACGCGCTGCGGCCGCACCCCGGCCAGATTGCCGCCGCCGCCAACATGCGCACCGTCTTGGCTGGCTCCGCCCTGATCGAGGAGCAAAAGCACGGCCAGCACCGGTTCACCCGGGTCCAGGATGCGTATTCGCTGCGCTGCGCCCCGCAGGTGCACGGAGCGGCTCGCGCCACCCTGGCCCACGTGGAATCGGTGGCCGGTTACGAGCTGTCCTCCGCCGTCGATAATCCGGTGGTCACCGTGGACGGCAGGGTGGAGTCCAACGGCAACTTCCATGGCGCTCCCGTTGGCTATGCGCTGGATTTCCTGGCCATTGCCGTGGCCGACCTGGCGTCGATGAGTGAACGGCGCACGGACCGGTTCCTTGACAGCGCCCGCAGCCACGGGCTCAATGCCTTCCTGGCCGCCGATCCGGGCGTGGACTCCGGTCACATGATCGCCCAGTACACCCAGGCCGGGATTGTCAGCGAGCTCAAGCGGCTGGCCAATCCCGCGTCCGTGGACTCGATCCCGTCCTCGGCCATGCAGGAAGACCACGTCTCGATGGGCTGGTCCGCCGGGCTGAAGCTGCGCCGGGCCTTGGACGGCCTGACCCGGGTGCTGGCCATCGAACTGCTCACCAGCGCGCGCGCCCTGGACATGCGCGACGGCGGCGTGGACAGCTCCCGCAGCGCCCCTGCCGTTACCGCCGTGCGCCGGGAAATCCGCACGGTGGTGGAAGGCCCGGGCACGGACCGCTATCTCTCCCCGGAGATCGAGGCCGTCCGCGTGCTGGTGGACAGCGGCGTACTGCTGGACGCCGTCGAGCAGGCGGCGGGCAGCGGACTGAACTGACCCGAACGGCACTACACTGGTACCCGGAAACACCGTTGGTTCCGGATCGCCGGGCCGGAACCAACGCCGGGAAACAGTGGGGGCCGGCGCCGGAGAAGGACCTGCCGCATGGGCGCCGACATACCCGAGGCCCGGCCGAGCCGCCGAAAGCTGCTGCAACGGACCGTCCCTGTCCTCGCGGCCGGAATCGGCGCCGGGATCGTCGGCACGGCGGGTGCCGCAGCGGCGGTGCGGCCGGATGCCGTGCCCGGCGACGAGCAGATCGCGCGGCTGGTCGCCGATCCGACGTCGGCCACGCACCGAGCGCTGGTCCAGCTCCTGACCCCTACCGCCACCGCCGCGGCGCGAACCGCCCCGAACGGGCGGGTGGACCCCCGGCAGGCCGGCTACGACGTGGTCCTGCTGCTGGGCCAGTCCAACATGCAGGGTTGCGGCCTGCCCTTTGATCCCGCCATCGATGTGGAGCTGGACGGGATCGACCAACTGGCCGCGTCCGGCCCCCTCAGCGGCCAGGTCATCACCGCCAGCGAACCGCTCTGCCACGTGGCCAGTGTGCGGGTGGAGGGCCGGCCCGCCGTCGGCCCCGGGTTCGAATTCGCCCGCCAGCTGTGGCTGGCCCAACCGGCCGGCCGCAAGGTGCTGCTGGTGCCCGCGGCCATGGGCGGTACATCGATCACCGGCAACGCCGACTACTCCTGGGACCCGGACAACACGGGTGCGCGGACCAATCTGTTCCATCGCGCGCTGGATGCCGGCCGCCGTGCGCTGGCACTGAATCCGCACAACCGCCTGGCCGCGGTCCTCTGGCACCAGGGCGAGGCGGACGCCGTGTTGGGCTCCGCCCAGGCGTGGTACCAGGCCAAACTGCTGCAGATCATCGACCTGGTCCGCGATGCCCTGGGGCCGGCGCCGTTCCTGATCGGCGGCATGGTGCCGGAGTGGCTCCCCGGCGATCCGGGACGCCGCGGCATCGCTGCCGCCCACCGTGCCATCCCCTCGCTCCGGCCGCGGACGGCGTTCGTCGAAGGCCCCTCCGGCGCCGGCCAGGACGAAGGGCACATCCACTACAACGCCGCCGGCGCCCGGGAACTGGGGCTGCGCTTCTACAGCGCCTTCGAAGCCGAGGCCACCGGACAGCCCGTCTAGCAGCGTCCCGGCTCGTCCGGCTACAGCGGAAACGTACGACGGCGGGGGCTGAGGGCCGCGGGAACGTCGCCGGCGCCGTCGTGCTCTCCCAGAATCAGTCCCGCCGCAAGCTCGGCGATCCCGGCCGAGGTCTGGAATCCGTAACCGCCCTGCCCGGCCAGCCAGAAGAAGCCTTCGGCCTCGGGATCGAACCCCACCACCGGATGCCCGTCGGCAGGTTCCGTCCGCAGCCCGGTCCAGGCCCTGGCCACACCCGTGATGGTCAGCGTGGTGCTCCGGCCGATGTGGGCGATGGCCCGCTGCACATCAACCTCCCGCGGACGGGCGTCCTCGGGTTCGCTCCGCTCGGTTTCGGACGGAGAAATCAGCACCTGGCCGTTCTCCGGCCGGTAGTAGAAGCTGTCATCCGCCGCGGCCACCATGGGCTGGCCCGGCGCCGGCGGCCGGGCCACGTCCACCACCGCCGCGGTCCGCCGGTACGGCACCAGGCCCTGCGGCTTCGCCCCGAACAGGGCCGCGACCTGGTCCGCCCACGCGCCGGCTGCGTCCACCACTATTCCGGCCTCGATGGTCTCCCGGCCCGCGGCCAGTTGCCAGCCACTGCCGTGCCGGCGGGCCGAGTGGACACGCGATTCCGTCAGGAACCGTGCCCCTGCGGCCCGCGCCGTGCCGTGGTGGTGCTCCAGCAAAACGTCGGTGCGGCAGCCGAACGACGTCCGGTCCAGCCCGGCGGCTTCAAACGCGCCGGGCCGCAGTTCCGGGCTCAGCCCATGCGCACTGCCCGGGTCGATGAACTCCATCTGGCCACTCGCGTGCTCCTTCACGGCAGCTTCCGATCCGATCAGCAGGAACGACCGGTGGCTGAGGATCTGCAGGCCGGCCGCGCTTTCGAGGCGGTGCAGCAGGTCCAGGGTCCGGACCGTGAGCTGTTGGATGGCCGGCGGGCCGTAGCTGGGCACCAGCTGCCGGGCCGACCGGCTGGAGGTGTGGTAACCCAGCGTGGGTTCGGCCTCCGCCAGCACCACGCGCACCCGCCCGGCGAGCTCGGCGGCCAGCGACAACCCGGCGATGCCGCCGCCGATGATCAGGACGTCGCAGCTGATCGGGCTCATGCCGGCTGGACCGCCCGCCGGGAGGCGACAAACGCGGCGACGCAAGCTTCGATGTCCTGATCCGTGTGGGCCGCCGACAGCTGCACGCGGATCCGCGCCGCATCCTTGGGCACCACCGGGTAGCTGAAGGCGGTGACGTACACGCCGTTCTCCAGCATGGCCTCGGCCATCCGTCCGGCCAGGACGGCGTCGTGGAACATCACCGGGACAATCGGGTGAACGCCTTCCAGCAGGTCGAAGCCTTCCTCCGTCATCCGGCGCCGGAACAGCGCGGTGTTGCCCTGCAGCCGGGACCGCAGCTCGGCCGAACCGCCCACCAGCTCCAGTGCCTTCAGGGTGGCTGCGACGATGGCCGGGGCCACCGAGTTGGAGAACAGGTACGGCCGGGCCTTCTGCCGGAGCATGGCCACGATTTCGCGGCGTCCGGAGACGTAGCCGCCGGAGGCGCCGCCCAGGGCTTTGCCGAAGGTGCCGGTGTAGATGTCCACCTTGTCCGACACGCCTGCATGTTCCGGCGTGCCCGCGCCGCTGGCTCCCATGAAGCCGACGGCGTGCGAGTCGTCCACCATCACCAGTGCCCCGTATGTCCCGGCCAGTTCGCAGATTTGTTCCAGCGGGGCCAGGTAGCCGTCCATGGAGAAGACGCCGTCGGTGACGACGACGGTCCGCCTGGCGCCCGCGCCGTCGTTCAGTTCCGCGGCTTCGCGCAGCCTGGCTTCGAGTTCGGCCATGTCCCGGTTCGCGTAGCGGAAGCGGACGGCCTTGGACAGCCGGATGCCGTCGATGATCGAGGCGTGGTTCAGCGCATCCGAGATAATGGCATCCTCAGGGCCAAACAGGGACTCGAAGACCCCGCCGTTGGCGTCGAAACAGGACGAAAAAAGAATGGTGTCCTCGGTTCCGAGGAAGCGGGACACCTGCTGTTCCAGCTGCAGGTGCAGGTCCTGCGTGCCGCAGATGAACCGCACGCTGGCCATGCCGAACCCGCGTTCGTCCATCGCGGCCTTCGCCGCGGCGATGATCTCCGGATGGTCCGCCAGCCCCAGGTAGTTGTTCGCGCAGAAGTTCAACACCTCGCGGGCGGACCCGTCCGGCGCGCTGGCTGCAATATGGCTGGACTGCGGCGTGGTGATGCGGCGCTCTGCCTTGAACAGTCCGGCGTCGCGGATCTCCGCCAGCTCGGCGGCCAATTGGTCCTTGAGCGTTCCGTACATGCTTGCCTCCCCTAGATTCGGGTCCAGTCGAGGACCACTTTGCCGCCTTCGCCGTGCCGGGCGGTCTCGAACCCGCGCTCCCACTCGGCGGCCGGGAGCACGTCCGTGATCACCGAGGATATCGCCGCGTGCAGTGCGGGGCTGGACGAGAGCATGGCGCTCATCGCGTACCAGGTTTCGAACATCTCGCGGCCATAGATGCCCTTGAGCGTGAGCATGTGCGTGACCACCTTGGCCCAGTCGATGCTGATCTCTTCGGCCGGCAGCCCCAGCAGCGCAATCCGCCCGCCGTGGGTCATGTTCTCGATCATCGCCCGCAGCGCCGAGGCACGGCCGGACATCTCCAGTCCGATGTCGAAGCCTTCGGCCAAATCCAGCTGCCGCTGTGCCTCCGCCACCCCGGTCTGGCTGACATCCACGCACATGTCCGCGCCCATCTGTTTGGCCAACTCCAGCCGGGACGCAGAGACATCGGTGACGGCGATCTTGCGCGCGCCGGCGTGGCGTACCACGGCAATCGCCATCAGCCCGATGGGCCCGGCGCCGGTAATCAAAACGTCTTCGCCGACCAGCGGAAAGCTCAGGGCGGTGTGCACGGCGTTGCCGAACGGATCGAAGATGGCGCCCAGTTCCGGCGTGACTGCCGGATCGGTGTGCACCCAGACGTTGGTTTCCGGTATCACCACGTACTCGGCGAAGGCGCCGTCGCGCTGCACTCCCACGCTCACCGTGCGGATGCACATCTGCCGCCGGCCGGCTCTGCAGTTGCGGCACGTGCCGCAGACGATGTGTCCCTCGCCGGAGACACGGTCCCCGATCTGAACATCCCGCACTCCGGTGCCGGTGGCCACGACCTCGCCATAGAACTCGTGACCGGGGATCAGCGGACTAGTCACCGCGCCCGCGGCCCAGTCGTCCCACGCCTGGATGTGTAGGTCCGTGCCGCAGATGCCGGTGGTCAACACTTTGATCTTGACCTCGCCGAAGCCGGGTTCCGGTTCCGGCCGGTCCACCAGCTCAAAGCCGGCCTGTGGGCCGGACTTGAAGAGCGCCTTCACTCGTTGTCCTTATCTCTTGGTCCGGCCGGGATCACGCGGCCGCCCGGACGGTGGTCCCGGTCACTAGGCCAACTCTACGTAAATGCCCCGTCGAAGTGGAGCGCGTCACAGTACGCGTCCGGCGCGCGGCGCTGTAGTTTGGCTGGCAAGCACTTCTTCCTTCCCTTTCGACGTGAGCGAGACCTGCCCGTGGCAACCAGGACCCACCAGATGATTCCGGCGATCACCGACGACCCGTATGCGGATGACGTGCTGGCCGACCCGTACAACCTCTTCGGCCGGATGCGGGCGGCCGGCCCGGCGGTCTGGCTGGACAAGTACCGGGTGCATGCCTTCGCGCGCTACGCCGAGTGCCACGATATTCTCGCCGACCACCGGACCTTCATCTCCGCCGCCGGCGTGGGACCCAAGGACCTGCTGAAGGAACCGAACTGGCGGCCGCAGGGCATCCTCGAGTCCGACCCGCCGCGGCACACAGTGATGCGCGATGCGATGGCCGGGGTGATCTCGCCCAAGGGGACGCGTGCACTGCGGGCCGGCTTCGAAGCCTACGCCGGCCAACTGCTGCCGGAACTGCTGGCGCGTGGATCGATCGACGGCGTCAAGGACCTGGCCGAGGTGTTCCCGCTGCGGGCGTTCGGCGACGCCGTGGGCATTCCGCGGGAGGGCCGCGAGGAGAACCTGCTGACCCACGGGGCGATGAACTTCAGCCACTTCGGCCCGGAAAACGAACGCCACCGCTACTACTTCGAACAAGGTGCCGGGACACCGGAATGGGTGATGGACCGGACGCGGCGGGAAAACCTCAGCCCCGGCGGAATGGGAGAACAACTCTGGCAGTACGTCGACCGCGGCGAACTGCCGGCGGACATGGCCCCGCTGGTGGTCAGGGCCCTGCTGTCCGCGGGTCTGGACACCACCGTGATCGGCATCGGCAACGCCCTCAAGCTCTTTGCCGAGCATCCGGACCAGTGGCGCATCCTGCGGCAGAACCCGCGGATGGTCTCGCTGGCCATCAACGAGGTACTGCGCTTCGAGTCCCCGTTCCAGTCCTTCTACCGGACCACGGCCGCCGACACCGAGATCGCCGGGGTCAGCCTGGCGGCCGGCAGCAAGCTGGCCCTGTTCCTGGGCTCGGCCAACCGGGACGAGGTCCAGTTCGGGCCGGACGCGGACACCTTCCGGATTGAACGCGACGCCGCCAGCATGATCGCCTTCGGCAACGGCATCCACCGCTGCGTCGGCCAGCCCATCACCCGGCTGGAGATGCACGTTGTCCTGACCTGGCTGGCCCATCACGTGGAGCGGATCGAGCTCACCGGCGAACCTGTCCCGTACCTGCACAACACGCTGAAGGGCTACACCTCGCTGCCGCTGCGCCTGCTGCCGGCCTAAGCCCTCAGCTGGATCGCCCCGACCGCGGCAGGCTAGACTGTGACTTCTGCCACAGATCCGTGGCAGTGATCCGGTACAAGGGGGATCTCCAGTGCCGCACTCTGCCCAGCCAGCGTCCCGGCCCGTGCAGGACTTGGCCTACGAGGCCCACGAAGGGCTTGAACCGGCCGGGCTGACCGGCCGTTCGGGGAGCCTGCGCCTCGGGGGCCTGCGCCCGGTGGTCCGCGACTCGTGGCAACGATCCTTGCGGCACGCCACGGATCCGGACCGCGCGCTGGCCCGGCTGGTCCTGGCCGAGGACGAACTGGACGCATTCCGCCGGGAGCATCCGCTGGCCGCCATCATGCCTGTCTTCAGCCGGTTGCTGGTGGAACCCAGCCAAGAAGCCGGAATGCTGGTGGCCGTCGGGGACCAGCACGGGCGCCTGCTCTGGGTGGATGGCGATACCCGGCTGAGGGAACGTGCGGAGGGCATGATGTTCATGCCGGGCACCGACTGGTCCGAGGCATCCGTGGGCACCAGCGCCCCCGGCACCGCCCTCGCCCTGGGCCACGGAGTACAGATTGCCGGCGCCGAGCACTTCAGCAGGGCGGTCCATTCGTGGAGCTGTACCGCCGTCCCCATCCACGATCCTGACTCCGGCGCCGTGCTCGGCGTGGTGGATCTGACCGGCGGGGAGGAAGCCGCCGCACCGCATACGCTGTCCTTGATCCGGGCGGCGGTGGCCGCGGCCGAGGCCGAGCTGCGGATCATCCGCCTGCAGGCGGCGCCCAGCGGCCGGGCCAGGCAGCAGCCCGCCACCCTCACCATCACGGGCCGGGACCATGGCCTGCTGGAGCTGGCCGGCCGGCGGATCGAACTGTCCCAGCGGCACACCGAGATCCTCACCCTGATGGCCCTGCACCCGGCCGGCCTGACGGCCGAGCAGCTGGCCGACCAGCTCAACCCGCACGCCCGCGGCGCAACGCTGCGGGCCGAGATGGTCCGGCTGCGCAGACTGTTGGCCGGCATCAGCCCGGCCGCGGTCCCCGATTCGCGGCCGTACCGGCTGCGGCAGGCACTGGCGGTCGACGCGCAGCGGGCCCTGCAGATCCTGGCCCGCGGCTCGTACCGCCAGGCCCTCGATCTTTACCAGGGCCAGATCATTCCGGGGTCCGAGGCACCGGGCATCGTCGATTTCCGCCACCACGTCAGCGCCACGCTGCGCGAGTCGGTGCTCAGCAGCGCCTCGCCGGAAACGGTGATGCGCTACCTTCAGCTTCCCGAAGCGAAGAACGACGGCGATGCCTGGCACGCGGCGCTCCGCCTCCTGCCGCCGCGCTCACCGCGGCGGGCCGGCGTCGTCGCCCGCTTGGAGCAGTTGGAGGCCGGGGGCAGCTGACCGGCCCAAACGCCCGGTGCAACCTCGATGCAACCTTGCCTTCCCTAGGCTCAACACTACAGACAGTGCAGTCTGCCGGACCAGCGCGGTCCGGAACCGAAGCCGAAGGAGTCGACATGACTGTTTACGCCCAGCCCGGAACCGAGGGATCACCGGTCAGCTTCAAGCAACGCTACGAGAACTGGATCGGCGGCGAATGGGTCGCCCCGGTGAAGAACCAGTACTTCGAGAACATCTCCCCGGTGACCGGCAAGCCTTTCTGCGAGGTGGCACGCGGCACCGCCGAAGACATCGATCTGGCCCTGGATGCCGCGCACAAGGCCGCACCGTCCTGGGGCAAGACCTCGGTGGCGGACCGGGCGGCCGTGCTGAACCGGATCGCCGACCGGATCGAGGAGAACCTCGAACTGCTGGCCGTGGCGGAAACCTGGGACAACGGCAAGGCCGTCCGCGAGACGCTGGCGGCAGATATCCCGCTGGCCGCCGACCACTTCCGCTATTTCGCCTCCGCCATCCGCGCCCAGGAGGGCCGGCTCTCCCAGCTCGACGACGACACCACCGCCTACCACTACCACGAGCCGCTGGGTGTGGTCGGCCAGATCATTCCCTGGAATTTCCCCATCCTGATGGCCACCTGGAAGCTGGCGCCCGCGCTCGCGGCGGGCAACGCCGTCGTGCTTAAGCCTGCGGAGCAGACACCCGCGTCCATCCTGGTGCTGATGGAACTGATCGCGGACATCCTGCCGGCCGGCGTGGTCAACGTGGTCAACGGTTTCGGCGTGGAGGCCGGAAAGCCGCTCGCCTCCAGCCCCCGGATCCGCAAGATCGCCTTCACCGGCGAGACCACCACCGGCCGGCTGATCAGCCAGTACGCGTCCCAGAACCTGATCCCGGTCACCCTGGAGCTGGGCGGGAAGAGCCCGAACATCTTCTTCTCCGACGTGGCTTCCGAGAACGATGCGTTCTACGACAAGGCGCTGGAGGGCTTCACGCTGTTCGCGTTCAACCAGGGCGAAGTCTGCACCTGCCCGTCCAGGGCGCTGGTGCAGGATTCCATCTACGACTCGTTCATGGCCGACGCACTGGCGCGGACCGAGGCGATCATCCAGGGCAATCCGCTGGACACGGACACCCAGATCGGCGCGCAGGCCTCCAACGACCAACTGGAGAAGATCCTCTCCTACATGGACATCGGCAAGCAGGAGGGGGCGAAGGTCCTGACCGGCGGCGGCCGCAACATTCTGGACGGGGACCTGGCCGAGGGCTACTACGTGAAGCCGACCATCTTCGAGGGCGACAACAGCATGCGCATCTTCCAGGAGGAGATCTTCGGACCGGTCGTCTCGGTCACCCGGTTCGGCGGCTACGAGGAGGCCCTGGAGATCGCGAACGACACCCTCTACGGGCTGGGCGCCGGAGTGTGGAGCCGCAACGGCAACGTGGCCTACCGTGCGGGCCGCGAAATCCAGGCCGGCCGCGTGTGGGTGAACAACTACCACGCCTACCCGGCGGGGGCGGCGTTCGGCGGCTACAAGTCCTCCGGCATCGGACGGGAAAACCACTCGATGATGCTGGACCACTACCAGCAGACCAAGAACCTGCTGGTCAGCTACAACGAGAACAAGCTCGGCTTCTTCTAGAGACAGGTCCGCTCATGGCGTCTGCTTCACCGCAGCCGGAGGGTGCAACCACCCCGCCCGCTGCGCAACACGAGGCGGCGCTCGAGGCCACGGTGGCGCTGCCCGGGGAAGATTTTTCCCGGGTAGCGCTCACCGGTCCGGCCGTCGGGTTGCTGCAGAAACTTTGGGAGACCCACGGGCCGCTAATGTTCCACCAATCCGGCGGCTGCTGCGACGGGTCGTCGCCGATGTGCTATCCCGCGGGCGAATTCCTCACGGCAGACGCGGACGTGCTGCTGGGAACGTTCGACCTCCCGGACCGCGGAAGCCTGGACTTCTGGATGTCGCGGGAACAGTTCGCGTACTGGAAGCACACGCATCTGACCGTGGACGTGGTGGAGGGGCGCGGCAGCGGGTTCTCCGTGGAGGCTCCCGAAGGCAAGCGCTTCCTGATCCGCTCCCGGCTGTTCGACGGCTGAGTCAGTCGGGCGTCCCGGCGCTCGGTCGCCTACCGTCAGCGTGGGCGGCCGGGCGTTGCTAGTTTTCGAAGAGGCAGAAGGGGTGGCCGGCCGGGTCGAAGTAAACGCGGACCTCATCCTGCGGTTGAAATGCCGCCAGCTCGGCGCCGGCTGCCTCCGCATGACCGCAGGCAACGGCCAGGTCATCGACCAGAATGTCCAAGTGCATCAGCATCTGTTGCTCGCCGGGTTCTTCGGGCCAGACCGGCCGGCGGTAGTCGTCTTCCAGCTGGAAGGACAGGCCGGGACCACCACTCGGATTGGCCAGCGTGACCCAGTCCGGCTCCTTGGTGCGAATGTCCCAGCCCAAAAGCCGGCCGTAGAAGTCCGCCAGGGCCAGCGGGTCAGGGGCACCCAAAACGGTGGCGTGCAGCCGCAGCCCTCCAGTTCCGGGCATCGCGCCTCCTCTGTTCCGCCAAGCTGTTGCGCAGTCCGGTCATGCTACTGCGGCTTCGCCCCGGCGGCTAGCTGCCGGAGAGTACCTCGGCCAGCGCACGCTCCCCGACACCGCGCAACAGCCGGTTGTCGTCGGAGGAGGTCAGCAGCGCCGTGGCCATGGCCAACGCCCAGCCGCGGCCGCGCTGCCAGGTCTCCGGCGCTACATCGGTGCGCGATTCGACCGCGGCGATGAACTCCCGGCGTCCCACGGCATCGAACACCAGCCAGGCGGCGGCCAGATCCGTGGCCGGATCGCCCGCGGTGATGTCGCCGAAGTCGATCACGGCTGCCAGCCGGGTGCCGTCCACCACCAGGTTGCCGGGGTGGAGGTCGCCGTGCAGCCACAGCGCCGGTCCGTCCCATGCCGGCAGCGCCGAGAGCTGGCGCCACAGCGCGGCGACGCGCTCCGGCTGCGGCACCGCACCCGAATCCAGCCGCTGCAGGACGGCCGCATTGCGCGAGGCCAGCGGCACGCCGCGGACCGGATTCACGGGCGCTCCGGACGGCGCGGGTAGGTGCAGCGAGGCTACGAACGCGGCCAACCCGGGGGCCAGCGAACGCCGTTCCTCCGCGCGGAGGCGCCAGGCTGCCCGGCCTTCGAGCCACGGCACCACCGACCAAGACCAGGGATAGTACGACGACGGCTTGCCGCAGCGCACCGGGGCGGGCACGGCGACCGGCAGTTCCGGCGCCAGCGACGGCAGCCACTGCTGCTCGTTCAACAGCAGGTCCGCGGCTGCCTCGCGGCGCGGCAGCCGGATGGCCAACTCGCCGCCGAGTTTGAACGTGACGTTGTCCCAGCCGTTGGCCACCCGCACCAAGGGCAGCCGGGCCAGGTCCGGAAACTGGTCCGATAGCAACCGCTGCACCAGGTCGTTGGTGACGTCGATCTCGGCAGCGGGCATCAAGGCCATCTGGTTCCGTACTTCCTTCATTCGTGAGGCAAGGCCCCGCCAGCGGCGCGGACCTTGCCTGCGTGCTGATCTGATGCGGGGACTTCCATCAGATCATCCGGGAGCGCTCGGGACCAACCGGACACGCCTGCCCACCGGCCTGCTTGCTCGGTCACAACACGGACGACGCCCCCGCCAGTCAGGGCAGGGGCGTCGCCAACATCAGGCCGAGGCCGGTAGAGCCGCTAGGCCAGTGGCGTCGGTCCAATATCCGTACCGGTGACCGCGCCCCGACGTTTCAGGACGACCAGCCGGGGAACCGGGCCGATATCGGCGCGGGCCGAGCCTGGAGCAATACTGTGCACTTGTTCTCCCCCGACTAACCCTGAACGCCGAGGCGTTCGAAAATGAGTTCACGGACGCGGCCGGCGTCGGCTTGCCCGCGCGTCGCCTTCATGACTCCGCCGACAATGGCTCCGGCAGCCTGGACCTTGCCGCCACGGATCTTCTCCGCCACCTCCGGCTGGGCCGCCAGCGCCGCGTCGATCGCTTCCAGCAGCGCCGAATCGTCGGAAACCACGGCCAGGCCGCGCTTCTCCACAACCTCTTCCGGGCTGCCTTCACCGGCGAGCACGCCGTCAAGCACCTGGCGGGCCAGTTTGTCGTTGATCTTTCCGGCCTGCACCAGGCGGTCCAGCTCGACCACCGTCTGCGGGCTCACACCCAACTCGGACGGTTCAACTTCGGCTTCCTTGGCACGGCGGGAAATCTCGCCCATCCACCACTTGCGCGCTACCGCCGCGGAGGCACCGGCGGCGATGGTCTCCTCGATCGAATCCATCACGCCGGCATTGACGACGTCGCGGAATTCGGCATCCGCGTAGCCCCAGTCGGCCTTCAGCCGCTTGCGCCGTTCGGCCGGGGGCTCCGGCAGCCGGGCACGCAGTTCCTCGATCCACGCTTTTGTGGTAACGACGGGCACCAGATCCGGCTCCGGGAAGTAACGGTAATCGTCGGCGTCCGACTTCGGCCGGCCCGAGGTGGTGGACCGGGTGTCCTCGTGCCAGTGACGGGTCTCCTGGACAACCTTCTGCCCGGATTCCAGCATCGCGGCGTGGCGCTGGATCTCGAAATAGACCGCACGTTCGACCGCACGCAGCGAGTTCACGTTCTTCGTCTCGGACCGGGTGCCGAACTGCGTGGCGCCCTTCGGCATCAGGGACACGTTGGCGTCGCAGCGGACGTTGCCCCGTTCCATCCGGGCATCGGAGACGCCCAGGTTCTTGACGATCTCGCGGACGGCGGCCACGTAGGCGCGGGCCAGTTCGGGAGCACGGGAGCCGGCTCCGACGATCGGCTTGGTGACGATCTCCACCAGCGGCACGCCGGCGCGGTTGTAGTCCACCAGCGAGTACTCGGCGCCCTGGATGCGTCCGGTGGCGCCGCCCATGTGGGTGAGCTTGCCGGCGTCCTCTTCCATGTGGGCGCGTTCGATCTCCACGCGGAACACTTCGCCGTCTTCCAGCTCGATGTCCAGGTACCCGTCGTAGCAGATCGGGTCCTCGTACTGGGAGGTCTGGAAGTTCTTCGGGGTATCCGGGTAGAAGTAGTTTTTCCGGGCGAAGAAGCACGACTCGGCGATCTTGCAGTTCAGGGCCAGCCCGATCATGATCGAGTATTCCACCGCCGATTTGTTGACCACCGGCAGCACGCCGGGCAGGCCAAGGTCCACCGGCGACACATTCGTGTTCGGCACATCGCCGAACGCGTTCGGAGCGGCCGAAAACATTTTCGTCTTCGTGTTCAGCTCAACGTGGACCTCAAAGCCGAGGACCGGATCGTACTTCTCCATCGCCTCGTCAAAGGCGACCAGGTCTTGTGTTGCAGCCATTTACTTCACACCTCCGAGAGCGGGAGCCTGGGCCAGCAGCGGGCCGCCCCATGTGGCTTCCAACAGGTTTTCGAGGCCGGCGCCGGCGCGGTACAGGCGGGCATCTTCACGGGCCGGGGCCAGGAACTGGATGCCCACCGGCAGTCCGTCGGCCAGGCCGCCGGGCACCGAAATGCCCGGGACACCGGCCAGGTTCGCCGGAATGGTGGCCACGTCGTTGAGGTACATGGCCATCGGATCGTCCAGCTTTTCGCCCAGTTTGAAGGCGGTGGTCGGAGCGGTCGGCGAGATCAGCACATCCGCGGTTTCGAAAGCCGCGGCAAAGTCGCGCTGCACCAGGGTGCGGACCTTCTGGGCTGAACCGTAGTAGGCGTCGTAGTAGCCCGCGGACAGGGCGTAGGTGCCCAGGATAATGCGGCGCTTGACCTCGTCGCCGAAGCCGGCCGCGCGGGTGGCACCCATCACGCGTTCGATGGTCAGCGAGCCGTCTTCCGGCAGCACCCGGTGTCCGTAGCGGACGCCGTCGTACTTGGCCAGGTTGGAGGAGGCCTCCGAGGGCATGACCAGGTAGTAGGCGCCCAGCGCGTACTTGAAGTTCGGGCAGGACACTTCCACCACGTCGGCGCCGGCGCCGCGCAGCAACTCGAGTGCCTCGTCGAAGCGCGCCTGCACGCCGGCGGAGTAGCCTTCGCCCTGCAGTTCCTTGATCACGCCGATGCGCATTCCGCGCACGTCGCCGCTCCGGGCGGCCTCGACCAGGGCACCCACCGGATCGGTCAGCGAGGTGGAGTCGGCCGGGTCGTGCCCGCCGATGACCTCATGGAGCAGCGCAGCATCCAGCACGGTCCGTGTGACCGGCCCGATCTGGTCCAGGGAGGACGCCATCGCGATGGCGCCGTAGCGGGAGACTCCGCCGTAGGTCGGCTTCACGCCCACCGAACCGGTCACCGCGGCCGGCTGCCGGATCGAACCGCCGGTGTCCGTGCCCAGCGCCAGCGGGGCTTCGAATGCCGATACCGCAGCCGCGGAACCGCCGCCGGAGCCGCCCGGGATGCGCTCCAGGTCCCAGGGGTTGCGGGTGGGGCCGAAGGCCGAGTGCTCGGTGGAGGAGCCCATGGCGAATTCATCCAGGTTGGTCTTGCCCAGCATCGGCATCCGCGCCGCCCGGATCTTCTTGATCACGGTGGCGTCGTACGGACTCATCCAGCCCTCGAGCATCTTCGAGCCGGCGGTGGTGGGCTGGCCCACGGTGACGATCAGGTCCTTGATCGCGATCGGGACACCGGCCAGGGCGTGCAGCTCTTCGCCGGCGGCGCGGGCCTTGTCCACGTCCGCTGCGACGGCGAGCGCCTCGTCGGTGTTCACGTGCAGGAAGGCGTTGACGTCGCCGTCGACCGCGGCAATGCGGTCCAGGTGTGCCTGGGTGACCTCGGTCGAAGACACCTCGGATGCGGCCAGCAGTTCCGCCAGCTTCGCGGCGCTGTGGGTAATCAGTTCACTCATGGGTGAGTCCTACTCCTCGTCCAGGATCGCCGGAACCTTGAACCGGCCGTCGGCCGCGTCCGGTGCGTTCGCCAGTGCCAGTTCCTGGCTCAGGGTCTCGCCCACGACGTCCTCGCGGAACACGTTGGTCAGCGGGATCGGGTGTGAGGTCGCCGGCACCTCGGGCCGGGCAACTTCCTGGACGGACTTGATCGAATCGACAATGACGTCGAGTTCCCCGGCCATCTTGTCCAGTTCTTCGGCGGTCATCTCAATGTGGGCCAGGCGCGCCAGATGCGCCACCGCCGCACGATTGATCTCAGACATGAGTCTCCTACGCGGATGGATTGCTTTTCCTGTTCAGTCTACCGGCGCGGGACGGTCCTTCAGTCGCCAAGGGGACGGTGGCTATCCGGCGGCGGGGACGTGTGATGGCGTTGACTGCCGTCTGTGCAGTGCTTAGACTTTCGCCCCATCCACGGCGAGGAGGCCCGATGCATCCGGCTCGACTGGCGGCAGCAGCCCTGGCCGCCCTCCTGCTCTCGTCCTGCAGCAGCCTTCCGCCAAGCTTCCCTGCTCCCACACCTCCTGCCACCGTCAGCGGAACGGCGGGCCAGCCGGCCACCGCCTCTGCTCCGGCCACTCCGGCAGATCCCTCCGCCAGGTCGGTGGAATTCGCGGCGGCCGGGGACTTCGGCGACGGGGAGTCGGCCGCGGATGTCCTGGACGCGATGGCGGGCAGCAAACCCCAGTTCGGCCTTGCGCTCGGAGACCTGTCTTATGGCAGCCCCGGGAAAGAATCGGCGTGGTGCAGCTTCGTCACCGACCATCTGGGGCGGGATATTCCCTTGCAGCTGCTCTCCGGAAACCACGAGAGCGACGGCCGGAACGGTTCCATCGATGCCTTCGCGGGCTGCTTGCCTCCGCGTTTGCCCGGCGTCAACGGTGTCTATGGCCGCCAATGGTTCGTCGATCTCCCGCAGCGGGATCCCGTGCTGCGGCTGATCATGATTTCGCCGGGTTTGCATTTTGCCGATTCAGGCCGCTGGGATTATGTGCCCGGAAACGAGCATTACGACTGGACCGCCGCCGCCATAGACTCCGCCCGTGACGCGGCCATTCCGTGGGTCGTGGTTGCCTCGCACCTGCCCTGCCATACGGTGGGCCGTTACGAATGCGAGCCGGGCCCCGCTGTGACGAATCTGCTGCTGGACAGAAAGGTGGACCTGGTGCTTCACGGCCACGAACACCTCTACCAGCGCACGCACCAACTGGCGCTTGGCCCTGGCTGTCCGTCACTGCTGCCCGCCCGCAGTGACGGAGCCTGCATTTCCGACACCGACTCCGACTTCTTCTCCGGTGCCGGCACGGTCTTCGCGACCGTCGGCACCGGCGGGCGGCCGCTGCGCGACGTCAACGCCTCGGATTCCGAGGCGCCGTACTTCGCTGCCTACTCCGGGAAGAACGTGGAGCCCACGCACGGGTTCCTGAAGATCCGGGTAACCGACGATTCTCTCCGGGCCGAGTTCATCCGTGCCGACGGCGGGGATTTCGTCGACTCCTTCACGCTGCATCGGCCCTGAGCCGGCACCGTTCCGGCTGCGGGCGCGCGTTGCCGCAGGCAACAGCCCCTTGACTACAGCCCCTTGACGAAGACCAGCAGCCGGATATCCGTGCCTGGCACCGGCCAATCCCGCTCCGGCACGCGGTCGAATCCCAGCGATTCATACAGCCGGTGCGCCGCGGTCCAGTCGCTGCCGGTGGTCAGGCTCACCGAATCAATCCCCTCCAGGGTGCGGGCATGGGCCACGATCGCCTCCACCAGTGCCCGCCCCACGCCTGAGCGCTGCAACCCCGGATCGACCGCCAGCATCCGGAACTCCAGCTCGCCCTCTTGGGCGATGTCCGCATATTCCCCACCGGCCCGGGCCAGCGTCACCGCGCCGGCAACTCGTCCGCCGCGCTCGGCCACCCACACCTCGGCCCGCGCGGCCCGGTGTGCCACGTCGGAGACGTGAACCAGATACGGGTGGTCGGCGGCCGGAAAATGGCCCGCGGCCAGATAGGCCTCGCGCGTCAGGCGCGCTACGTCGTCGTAATCAGCTGCGGTGGCAGGGCGGATGGTGATGTGCATGTGCTGGGGCGGGTCCTCGCGGAAAGGGGAAAGCACGACGGCGGTGCGTGCCTTAACAGTTTCGCGCACCGCGGGCGGTGCACGCCAATGCGGTCATCCGTCCCGGTTCAGCCGGGCTGCGGGTCGGAGATGTGGCCGGGCCGCTGCTCGGGCCGGTCGCCGCGCCTCGGCCCGGCCGGCGGGTCAGGCAGCGGCAGCAATTCGGGATTGACCTGCCGTTGCAGGGCTGCCAGCGCCTCGGCAGGCAGGGCCAAGAGCCCATCCAGCTCCTTGCGCGCCCGGCTGTAGGCCAGCTGCCGCTCGGCCGGCGTGGCCGCCCGGTCCACCGCGATAGTCAGCAGCCGGCGGGCGGTGTTCAGCCGCAGCCGTTCCGGTCCGCTGAAGTGTTGGTCCCGGATCCGGCGAGCCTCGCGTTCGGCGATGTCGAAGGCAACCTCAAAGGCGCGGACCGCCTCGCGATATTCGCGCAGCCGCTCGTCGGTGGCGATTTCCGCCGCAGTGACCGGGAGCAGCCCGTCGGCAGTCCGTTTGGCGCGCAGGAACGCCACGGTGAGCGGTTCACGCACGTCGGACATCATCGGATAGTCAATCAGTTTCGCTACGTCCAGCTCGTAGTCGAGCCAGCGGACGTTGACCGCGTGATGGTCAGCCATCAGTTTCTCGGTATCGCGAAGCCTCTGCTGGTGGGCGGCAGCGGCGGCATGCCGCCGGTCCGCCTCGCGCCGGGCCGCCTCCGACCAAGCGCTTTCGCGGCGCTGGCCACCCGCCCGGTTCCTGGCCTGCTGGCGCCTGGTGCGCTTGGCGTGCTGACCCATGCCGGAGACCACGGCGAAGCCAACCCAGATGAACCACCAGGGAAAACCATCGGCGAAGAACTCGTTCATGGCCGCTCCACACGTCCATGCTCCCATGGCCGGTGACGCGAGTCACGTCTGCCTTTCCGGCTGGACCCCAGCAGCGAGTCGCCGGGCTATGGAGCCGGCGCCCGGCGGTAGACGCTGCCGTCCGGCTCGCGGACCAGGAAGCCGTAGTCCACCATGGCGCGCCGGAGCATCGGCACGTCGGCGGTGAACACGGCCAGCTTGGCATTCAAGTCCTTTTCGGCCATCGTTTCTCCGGCCGCGATGACGCGGTCGCGGAGGTAGCCCAAGAGTTCCAGCCGGTCGGCCGCACGGTGCGGCAGCACCACCAGACCGCCGGCCAGGAAGCGTTCCGGTCCGGTCGGCTCCGGTGTCCGTGCCGCCGCCAGCGCCGCCTTGAAGACGTCCGGAGCAACGGTGAGGGCACCGCCGTCGTCCATCACCAAGCCGGAGGCGAGCAGTTTCTGCCGTTCCTTGGCGGTCATCTCGGGCCGCTGGCCCAGCACCAGGGCCGCATAGAGTCCACGCAGCCGATGGCTGGCCAGCGTGGAGAGGATTTGCTGCCAACTGGTGTCGGCAGGCCGCTGCCCCGTCATGCCGTGCCGGTTTCCAGTAGTCGGCGGAATCCGTCCTCGTCCAGGACCGTCAGGCCCAGGGATTCGGCCTTGTCCAGTTTGGTGCCGGCGTTCTCGCCGGCCACCACATAGCTGGTGTTCTTCGAGACGGATCCGGACGCCTTGCCGCCGCGGATAATGATCGCTTCCTTGGCCTCGTCGCGGCTGAAGTTCGGCAACGTGCCGGTCACCACCACGGTCATCCCCTCCAGCGTGCGCGGCGTGCTCTCGTCCACCTCGTCGGCCATCCGCACTCCGGCTTTCTCCCAAGCCTCCACGATCCCCACGTGCCAGTCCACCGCGAACCACTCCTTCAAGGCGGCCGCGATAGTGGGTCCGACGCCGTCCACATGCGCCAACTGTTCCTCGCTAGCGGCCCGGATGGCCTCCATCGATCCGAAGGCGGTGGCCAGTGCACGGGAAGCGGTGGGCCCGACATGCCGGATGGACAACGCGACCAGCACGCGCCACAGCGGCTGAGCCTTGGCCTTCTGGAGTTCCTCGAAGAGTTTCTTGGTGTTGGCAGTGGGGACCGAGGGCTTTTTGGCCGTGCCCTTGGTGTAGAAGTAGGGCACTAACTCCGTCTCACCGGTCGGCACGCCCTTGGTCTTCTTCTCGCGGCGGATCCGCACGTCCGCCAGGTCCTCGGGCTTGAGGCTGAAGATCCCCGCCTCGTTGGTGAGCGGAGCCTGCTCGGGTTCCGCCGGGCGGGTCAGCGCCAGCGCGGCCTCGTAGCCCAGTGCCTCGATGTCGAAGGCGCCGCGGCCGGCCAGATGGGCCACCCGTTCCGTCAGCTGCGCGGGGCAGGACTCGGCGTTCGGGCAGCGCAGATCGACGTCGCCCTCCTTGCCGGGCGCCAGCGGCGTGCCGCAGGAGGGGCAGTCGGTGGGCATGACGAAGTCGCGGACCGGCGGATCCTGCGCCTCGCGCAGCGCCATCACCGGGCCGACGATCTCCGGGATCACATCGCCGGCCTTGCGCAGCACCACGATGTCGCCGATCTTTACGCCTTTGGCCTTGACCACGTCCTGGTTGTGCAGGGTGGCCATCTCCACGGTGGAGCCGGCCACCTTCACCGGTTCCATCACGCCGTAGGGCGTGACCCGGCCGGTGCGGCCCACGTTCACGCGGATGTCCAGCAGCTTGGTGTGGACTTCTTCCGGCGGGTACTTGTAGGCCACGGACCAGCGCGGCACGCGGGACGTGTGGCCGAGCGCGCGCTGCAGGCCGAAATCGTCCACCTTGACCACAATGCCGTCGATCTCATGCAGCAGGTCGTGGCGGTGCTCGCCGTAATGCTCGATGAAGGCGAGTACGTCCTGGTAGCTGTCCACCACCTTGAAGTAGGGACTGGTGGGCAGCCCCCAGCCGCTCAGCAGGCGGTAGGTGTCCGATTGGCTTTCCGCGTCCAGTCCTTCGCGGGCGCCGATCCCGTGGACAAACATGTGCAGCGGCCGCTCCGCCGTCACCTTCGGGTCCTTCTGGCGCAGCGAGCCGGCCGCGGAGTTGCGCGGGTTGGCGAACGGCGCCTTGCCGGCCTCCACCATCCGTTCGTTCAGGGCCAGGAAGTCTTTGGTGGGGATGAAGATTTCGCCGCGGATCTCCACCTCGGCCGGAAAGTTGCTGCCGGTGAGCTTGCGCGGAATGTCCCCGATGGTCAGCACATTATGGGTGATGTCTTCGCCGGTGGTCCCGTCGCCGCGGGTGGCGGCACGGACCAGTTCGCCGTTGCGGTAGAGCAGGTTCACGGCCAGTCCGTCGATCTTCACCTCGCTGAGCCAGCGCAGTTTCCTGCCGTTGCCCAGATTCGCCACGGAGGCGGTGGCACGGTCCAGCCAGGCCTTCAGCTCGTCCAGCGAGAAGACGTCCTCCAACGAGTACATCCGCTGTAGGTGCTCCACCGGGGCAAAGGCGGCCGAGACCTCGCCGCCGACTTCCTGGGTGGGCGAGTCGTTGGCCACCAGTTCCGGATGCAGCGCCTCGATTTCTTCCAGCCGCCGGTACAGCGCGTCGAATTCGGCGTCCGAGATCAGCGGGGCGTCCTCGTTGTAGTACGCGTAGCGGTACTTGCGGACGTTCTCGGTCAGTTGCTCGTATTCGTCCCGGATCTCGTCGCTCGGGATTTCGCTGGCGGATGTTTCGACTGTGCTCACCTGACTATCTTGCCCCAGGAGCCCGGTTCAGGCGACGACGGCGGTGCCCCGGTGGATGGGCACGTTGCGTTCAGTCTTCGGCATCCAACTGTTCGTCGAGCAGCGGCAGGTCCGCTGCGGTGACCAGATGGGAGGTCACCGCGTGCTCGACCAGCCGCGCCCGCCGGTTGGTGGCGAGCTTGCCTCCGCCGCCGCGCAGCCCGGCGACGCCTACGCGGTCCAGCTTGTCGCAGACGTTATCCAACTTGCGGTTGAACTTGGTCAGCGGCCAGCCCAGCCGGGCGGCCGCCTGCGACGACGACGGAATCGAGCTCAGCCCGGTGCCGTCGCGCTTGAGCATGGGTTCGGCCAGGGCCAGGATCAACGCCTTTTGCGAGTCGGTGAAGATCACCGGACCGATGGTGGTCTCCCCGACCGCATCCGTGTCCCGGTGTTCCTGCCGGAAGGACGGCGTCTTGACGTGGACGGACAACTCGTAGGTGGTCGGGCCGGCGGTGAAGACGATGTTCGTCAGGCTGAAGACCAGCGGGATCCGTGCGCCCGGCGCCAGCCAGGCCTGCATGCCGCCGGTGGAATCGGCGACGGTGGCCGAGATCAGGGAGCCGACGTTGGCCAGCCACCAGATGTCGTCGTAGTGGGCTATCTGCAGGAACTTGCGGTGCAGGTACGGATTGTCGTCGATCTCCAGATCGCCTTCGCGTCCAATGGTGAACACGTCATCGTCCGTGGGTTCATACCACTCCCCGCAGAACTCAATGCTCACATCCGCCACCGGTAGCCCCCTGTATGTTGTGTTGCCCGAACGTGTCGAGGCGAGTTGATCGTTTCATGAACCGACTTCTAACTCTATTCCGGCGGCACCCGGCTATTCGTCGGCGCAGCCGCGGACCGGATCCGAGGCCCGGCCGTTCGCCCGCACCACCACTACCTCGATGCAGGTCCGGTCGTTTTCCGCCAGCGGCAGCGCCGCCTTTGGTTCGCCGGTGCGTTCGGGCTCGCCCTGGCCCAGCGCGGTGACGGGCGTCCAGATGAACAGGTCGTCGTCGCGCGGATCCGGATTGGTCCAGCTGAAGACGGCTTCGCTTCCTTGGACCCGGCCGTCCAGGTCCTCGGGCGGCACCACGTTGCCGGACAGGCCTTCCAACGCGTTGGCCGGTGCCCGGCTGACCGGCGCATCGGGCACGGCAGCCTCGGGCGCCGCCCCGTTGAGCACAAAGATGACGCCCGCAGCCACGGCCGCCGCTGCAACCGCCCCGGCTGCCCATGCCCAGGGACGGCGGCGGGCACCGCCGGAATCCGTCCACTGGTCTTGCTCCGAGTCCCTCAGGACGGTGGAGTCATCCGGCTCCCGTTCCAGCCGCCGCCCGTCCGGTCCCGTGGGCAACCGCTCGGTGCGCTCCGGGAAGACGGACGCGGCCGCCGGCGGTGCCACGCGTGGGTCGATCGAGACGATCCCGCGCACCCGCGTCGCTTCGCCGTCGTCGGCATCCGCCTCGCCTGCGGAGGGCGCGTCCTCCAGCACTTCGAACGGTGTGACGGACAGGTTCAGTTCGGCTTGGACCCGCTGCAGGGACAGCGCGAAGGCGTGGGCCGATTTGAACCGTGAGCCCGGCGACTTGGCCATCGCGGTGGCCAGGGCCAGTTCCAGCGATGCCGGCACATCTGCCCGGCGCAGCGGCGGCAGCGGTGCATGGGCAATGCGGTCCATCAGGTCGCGCTGCGAGTTGCTTCCGCCGGGCTGCATGAACGGGGACCGTCCGGCCAGCAGCGTGTAGACCGTGGCGCCCAAGGCCCAGATATCGCTGCGGGTGCCGTTGCCGGCGTCGCCCTTGAAGGCTTCCGGCGGCGACCACGGAATGGACATGCCGGCGTCGCTGTCCGCGGCGTCGGTGCTGGAGGAGATGCCGAAGTCGGTCAGCGCCGGACGGTTGTAATCGGTGACCAGGATGTTGGCCGGTTTGATGTCGCGGTGCGCGATTCCCGCCCGGTGCGCTGTTTCCACGGCGGAGGCCACCTGGATGCCGAGGGTCAGGACCTCGTCCACACCCAGCGGCCCTTGGCGGTAGCGCGCCTCCAGGCTGGGCCGCGAGCAGTACTCCATGGCCAGGTAGGAATGTCCGTCGGCGGTGAGGTTGGCCTCGTAAATCGTGACGATGAACGGGTGCGTGGACAGCTGCGCCATCAGGTTCGCCTCGGATTCGAAGCGGCGGCGCGCGTCCTCTGTCCTCAGCCCGGCCAGCAGCACCTTGACGGCCACCCGGCGCTTGGGCCGGTCCTGTTCGTAAAGGTACACGTCGGAGAAACCGCCCGAGCCAAGCAGCCGGACATAGCGGTAACCGTCAATGTTCGGCGGCGGCGCGGGCGGACGCTTCACGCTCACGGAAGGTCCTCGAAGCGCAGCGAGATGCCGTCGCCCAGGTCCGCGATGTCGCCGTCCAGCAGCATGACCGCTTCCCCGTGGCCCAGCCGCCGCGGAGCCTGCCGGCCGCGCAGCAGCACCGTGCCGTTGGTGGATTTCAGGTCCGCCAGGATCACGTGCCAGCCTTCCAGCCTGACTTCCACATGCGAACGCGAAATATCCCCGCTGGCGCTGTGCACCGGAACCAGCCGCGGCATCACGCTGCCCTGGACCCTGTTGGCCGAAGGCTGCCGTCCCACAATCACCGGCCGGTCCAGCTCCACCACGTCACCGGTGGAGACCCGCATCCGCCCGAGTACCGGCCGTTGCACCTCCTGCGCGTCCTCGTCCAGCGGAGCACCGCAGAGGGCGCAGGCGGAACTGGTCGGCGGGTTGGCGTGGCCGTCCCGGCACGTCCGGGCCAGCACCATCGGTGCGGTGCTCGGTGCCGACGCCGGGGCAGCGGCAGCGGGCGCAGACGGAACATCGGGCAGGTCGCTGCGCATCAGCGTCTGCCCGTCGTGGTCGCCCTCGTCGAGCCCGGCCGGCTGGGCGGCCGGCCCCGGGCCGCGGTTGGCCGAGGCCACCGGCTGCGGCTCCGGGGCCGCCGACGCCGCAGTACCCGCGGCAGCGGAACGCGTCAGCCAGGGAACGGCGTCGATCAGGTCCGCCGGTTGGGCCGGCTTCCCGGCGTTGCGGCCAGCCCGGACATCCGGTGCGACGGCGGTGCTCCCCCGGACTGCGTCAGCGGACTGCTGCTGTGGTGCTGGGGGCAGATTGGCCCGTTGCGCGGCGGTATGGACAACCGTCTGGTCCAGCTCGTCAACGGCCGCCTCGGCGTCCGGTTCCGTTTGGCCGCCCACCGGCTGCCCGTCCGCGGAGGCTGGGTCGGCCGCGGCGGCAGCGCCGTCGGACTCATCCTCCGGCACGTAGATGCCGGTCATGTCCAAATTTTCGGACAAGCCAGGCCCGGCAAAAGGGGGCGCCGGTTCGACGGCGGAGGTCTGCCGCGCCGGTACTGCGGCAGCGCGGACGCCGGCGGGCCGGGCAGCGGAGGCAGCCTGTACCGCGGCGGTGGGTGCCGCGGCAGTCGGCGCCCCGGCGGCTACCGCGCCCAGCCGAATGGTTCCCAGCTGGACGGCGCCGGCGCGCAGCGGCAGCCACGGCCCCGGCTGGACTGCCGAATCGGTTCCGCCGGATCCGAGCGCAATGGTGACGCTGTCGGAGGCCAGCCGTCCTTCGGTCCAGCTGGAGACTCCGTGCCCGCTCAGCTCCTGCCCGTCCGAATCCGCGGACACCACCACGTCTCCGCGGAGCACCGCATGGATGCCGTCGGCGGTGGAGACGATGCCGAACTGAGGCATGGCGGACAGATTGGCGCCGCAGCCGGACACGACGGTGCCCAGCAAAGACTCGAGGGTGGCACCGGACTCCAACGCCTGCCAGAGCTGCTGCACCAAGTCATCGTCGGAACCCGGTTCCAGGAGCACTGCGGTGCCGGCGCTGACCAGGCCGATCCAACTCCCCGGGCTGTAGGTCTGGCCCGTCACCGGTCATCCTCCTCCGAGGCCGGCTCTCCGGGAGCCGCCAGCCGGGGCAGCGTCGTCGTATCCTCCTGCCGTGGCGCGGTCGAGGCGTCTTCGGGGTCGTCCTGGAGGCCGTCGGCGTCAATAACCACCACGGTGATATTGTCCCGTCCGCCCGAACGCAAAGCCGCCTGGATCAGCGAATCGACCGCGTCCTGCGGCCGGGACAGCGAGGTGAGGATGGTGTAGATGTGGTCATTGCTGACCTCCGAGGTCAGCCCGTCGGAACAGATCATGATCCTGTCCCCCGGTTCCACCGGCACCATCCAAAAATCCGGCTGGTTGTCTTCGCCGGTGCCCAGTGCCCGGGTGACAACATGCCGGCGCGGATGCACCAGCGCTTCCTGGGCCGTGATCCGTCCCGCCTCCAGCAGTTCCTGCACCTCGGAGTGGTCCACACTGATCTGTTCGAGCCGGCCCTTGTGCAACCGGTAGGTGCGGGAATCGCCCACATTGAACACCAGCCAGTAGGGCACACCGCGTTCGGAGACCAGCGCCGCGCCGGACACGGTGGTCCCCGCACGGGATGCTGCCGCGGCCCTGATCCTCGCGTCTGCCCGGGCAATCAGCTGTTCGAGCTCGTGGGCGCCCAGCTCGTGGCTGGCCACGTAGTCGCGCATCGTTTCCACGCAAATGCGGCTGGCCACTTCCCCGGCCTCATGTCCGCCCATCCCGTCGGCCACCACGAACATGGTGCCGTCGGCCAGATACGCGTCCTCGTTAAGCATTCGCCGTAGTCCGCGGTCCGAGCCGGCCCCGACGTTGAGCCGGATGGCCTCGGCGCCCGATGCCGCGCTCATGCCGCTCCGATGGTGAAGCTGCGGTCGCCGAACTCCACGGTGGCACCGGGAGCCGCTGCCACGGGTTCTCCCGGGGCCAGCTGCCGGCGGATGCCGTCAGCACCGGTCACCGCGGTGCCATTGGTGGAGTTCCGGTCGGTGACCCAGACCGTAGGGCCGTCCACGCGCAACAGCACGTGGGTCTTGGACACCGAGCGTCCCATGTCCGCGAAGTCGATCAGCTGATCGATGTCTTCGCCGGCGGCTGCGGCCGGGTTGCGCCCGATCAGCGCCGTCGTTTCAAGTACCACGTCGCGCCCGTCGTCGAAGGTAAGAGTGAGTGGGCCCGCCTGCGTGCCGGACGCGCGGACCAGGGTAGCGGCGAACTCTTCATCTGGATGCTCGCCCGCGCTGGCGACTCCCGCAGCGGTTCCTGCCGCAGGCGTGCCTGCCGCTGCCGGTCCAGCCATGGCCAGAGCGTACGACGGCGCGGCCTCCCGGGTGCTCTGGTCACCAGGCACCGGCGCAGGCGGCGGCACGGCGATGGCGCCAGCTGCGGGGGCAACGGGCGCAGCAACCGGTGCCGGTACCGCATCCGCACCGAATCCCGGGATCGCGGAAATGACGCCGGAAGGCTGCGGGGCTGCCTCCACCGGGGAGGCCCCGTGCGGATGCTGTCCTAGCGAAGCCGCTCCGGCAAAGCCGGCGTGCGCGTCGGTGCCCTCCGGTGCGAAGGCCGCCGGCCCGTACAGGCCGCCGGTGGTCAGCGGGTCGCGGCCCTGTGACACATCCAGCACCAGGGTCTTGGCCACCTTGTCATGCCAGCCCTGCCGCTTGTGGTTCCGGTCCCACACATTGGAGACCACCACCACGATGGCGCCAACGGCCAGCACCAGTCCGCCGACGGCGATGATCAGGCCGCGCAGGAAGACGGCGCCCCAGCCGGCAGCATGGCCGTCCTCGTTGGCGGTGCGCAGGCCCAGCACAAGGTTGCCGGGGGTCTTGCCGGTGGTGGCTTCCCAGCCCCACAGCCACACGGTGTACGCCAGCGACAGCAGCGATGCCAGTCCGATCCAGAGGAACAGTCCGCCCACCGCCGAGCCGGCCGCGGAGGCGCTGCCGGAGGCCGCGGCCTGCAGCACGGCGGGAATGCTGGCGGCGTAGGCGGCCAGCATCAGGACGGCCGGCGGAATCTTGTCGATCAGCCACGCCCCGAGCCGTTTTCCGGCCGAGGCGCTGACCAGATTCAGTCTTGCTGCCACGTGCTGCTCCCGCCTTGTTCCGACCGTCCGGCCTGTGAGTCTACTGTACGGATTCTAGCCGCGGCCGGGGCGCGCCCACGCTGCGCGAGCCGCCGCTTGGCGTCGGCCACCAGCGAGCGCGGCGTGTATTTGGCCCGCTGCCGCTGCCAGAAGCCCAACGATCCCTTCATGTCCGCCAACGACTGGTCCACCTGATCCCAATACTGCTGCACCTGGACCTCCGTGGGCTCGGCGGCCCCGAAGATCGCGGCGTCGGCCCGCCGCGCCAGCAGCGTGGTGCCTGCCGCCGTCGTCGGGAATTGCTCCGCCAAGGCGGACGCGTGCTCGCGCCGGGTGGCATTGGTGGCGGCCCGCGCTCCCATGTCGGTGGCCAGCGAGATCACTTCGCGCCAGCCTCCGCCCACCCGCTCGCTGGGCAGGCCTTCGCTGGCCCGCCGCTTGCGCCGGCGCAGCTTCAGCCAGGCGATCAGCAACACCGGCGCCAGCAACACCGCCAGCGGAAGGGCGGCCAGCCCCACCGCGGCGAAGAGCCAGCCCCACTGGTCCCAGAACGACTTGTCCTGTTGCTCGGCGTCCTGCGGTTCCGGAGCGGTGTCCGGCGGCAGTTCGGCCGGTTCCTGCGGTGGGGGCGGCGGCTGCAGGACCTGCGGCTTCGGCGTCGATTTGGGCTCCTGCTGTGGCGGAGTCGGCTCGTTGTCCTCGTCCGGCGTGGGATCGAACGCGACCCAACCGGCATGTTCGAAGGCCACCTCCACCCAGGCGTGGACGTCCTCGCCCTTGATCTCCACCGGCCCGGAGCCGGAGCGGCCGTCCTGCGGATCCGGGTAGAAACCCATCACCACCCGCGCCGGGATGCCCAGGTGCCGGGACATCAGCGCCATGGCGACGGCGTACTGCTCGTCGTCGCCAATCATCTGCTCGGCATCCAGCAGCTGGATCATCCGCCCGGCGTGATGCCCGGACAGGCTGCGGGCCTCGTCTTCCTTGCCGTTGCTGAAGAAACCGTTCTCGTGCAGGTTCCGCTCCAGTTGGCGGACCTGTTCGATCGGTACCGTCGCTTCGCCCACGAACTCGTTGGCCTTGGCCGCAATGATGTCCGGAACCCGGGCCGGTTCCGGCAGGCGGACGGACGCGAAGTCGTACTGGGCCAGCTGGGCATCTTCCCACCGGCCCGGGAAAGTGGTCTCCACCGAGTAGCCGTCGCCGGCTTGCAGGTACCTGGTGGTCAGCGCGGTTTTCGACTCGTCGTTGTAGAACAACGACCCGCCCAGCTCGCCGGCCCGTTCACCGTCGAACGCCATGCCGTTGATCCGCCCGCCGGCCGGCAGCCAGACGCCGCTGTAATCCTCGATCCGGATGTCCAGCCGCGCGTCGTCGCCGGACACGTGCCCCAGCGAACCGGCGTCGCCCACTGGTGTGAAGTTGCCGCCGCTTTCCGGGTTGACGTTGTACACGGTGCCGTCGAAGGTATCCAGCGCGGCCAACCGCACCCGCTGGCCCTCCGGCAGCCCCGCCACGGTGAAGAGCGTTTCGTCGGGCCGGTCCTTCACGTAGCCGCGGAAATCCATCAGCGGACTGGGGTAGTCATAGAGATTGACCGGGGGTACGACGACGTCGCGCAGCACCTCTCGCTCGCCCCGCGCCGTGAGTGCGGGGCCGGCCAGCGCCGTCAACACCACCGCTCCTGCCAGCATGCCGGCGGCCATGCCCAGCCTGCGCCGCAGCCCCGCCCGGTGCGCGGCCGGATCGGGCAACGCCGGGCTGGCCGCCACGCCGGCGGACGCATCGCCGCGGGCCAGATGGCGGTGCCATGCGAGCCACGCCGCCGATACCGCGACCAGCAGCAGGCCACGCAGCACCGGCAGCGCCGGGACGTCCGTGCCGAAGGCGATGCCGAGCAGGAAAAACGCCAGTACCGGCAGCAGCGGCCAGTACGGTCTGTGGAAGCGCCACGCCAGGGTGCCCGCCAGCAGGGCCGAGGCCAACGCGCCGAGGAACGGCGCCACCAGCATGCCGCCGGAGACTCCCACCGGCGGGGCAACGGTGAGGATGTCCTTCCACGCGAAGACGAAGCCGGTCAGCACGGTGCGCAGGGACTCCAGCGATGGCAGCACTCCGCCGATGGCCTCGGTGGGCGCGGCGAAGGCGCTGCCGAACAGCAGGTAGGCGCCCAGTCCGGCGGTGGCCGTGGACAACAGCCCCAACCGGTAGCGCGCGCAGGCCAGCGACAGCAGCAGTCCGACGACGATGCCGCCGAAACCCGCGGTCAGGTATCGGCCGTTGCCGCCAAAAACGTGGTGGAAGCCGGCCAGCCCCAGTCCGAGCAGCAGCACCAGGACGGCTGCGTCGATGGCTAACTGACGTGCCGGCCGCGGCAACCAGGCCGCCAGTGCCCCGGCGGTCGGCGGGAGCCGCCGGCGCGCGGCGGGCAGACCGGCGTCGTTCTTCCCATCCGCGGCACGACGGCGTACACGGGTAGTCTGCCGGCCCGGTTGCGGGGCGTTTGAGCTGCCGTTCATGCGGCGGCCCTCCTGAGCACGATGGCCAGGTCGTCCAGGCTGGGCAGCGACAACACGGACAGATCGCCGATGGTCGCCCGTGCGGCCTCGAGTCCCCCACCGCAGCGGATGGCGAAGGCCCGGATGCCGGCCGGCACCGCGGACGACGCTTGGCGCAGCTGGGTGGCCGAGACCTGGTCTCCGACGACCAGGAACATCACGGACGCGTTGGGCACGGCCTCGGCGGTACCGCGGGCCAGTTCCACCGCGGTGGAACGCTGCGGCCTGCCTTCGATCCGGGTCATTTCATCCAGCAGAATACGGCCGGTTTCGCTGCGCAGCGGGCCACGCTGGGTCAGCACGCTCAGGTTGCGCTGTTCGCGGATGGCCTGCAGCCCGATGGAGGCTGCCACGGAGACAGCGAGTTCGAAGTCTTCCTCCGAACCGTATTCCTCCGTATTTGTGGACACTGCGACGGCCAGGTGCGCGCGGCGGGTTTCCTCGAACTGGCGCACCATCAGCGAGTTGGTGCGCGCCGTCGTCTTCCAGTGGATGTAGCGGCGGTCGTCGCCGGGGACGTAATCGCGCAGCGCGTGGAAGGAGACATCGGCGCTGGCCAGTTCCTTGGTGGGCAGGCCCTCCAGGTCGCGGATGAAGCCGGAGGCCGAACTGCCCAGCGCCGTCGTTCGCGGATGCACGAACAGATCGGTCGGTTCCGTCCACATCATTTGGCGGCGCAGCAGGCCCAGCGGATCCTGGCGCACGGAGCGGACCGGGCCGACCACAATGACGGCGCGGCGCTGGGTGGGGATGGTGAACAGGTCTTCATGCACCTGCCCGGCTTTCATCCGCGGCAACTGGAACACGGCCGTGGCCGCTCCCACCGGCAGCTCCAAAGCGGCCGGCAGCAACGGCTTGTCCGCGGTGTTCGTCACGGCCACGCTGCCCACGGCCCGGTCGCCGACCGCAACCCTGGTACGTGCCAGATCCAATGCGACCCCGTACGAAGAACGGCCGAGGACAAAACCGATGGCCAGCAGCAGCAGGAACAATCCCATCAGCGCCGCGATCTTGGCTTCCTGCCAGCTGAAGGCCGCTCCGAGCACCAGCAGCAGCAGCGCGCTGCCGGCCAGCACCCAGCCCAGCGGACTGACCGTTTCCAGTACCGGCCTCAGGTAGCGCCCGGCGACGTTCTTCGCCCGCCGCCAGGCCGGCTGCAGGTATTGCTCGGTGAGCGAAGCCGCTTCGGCAGCCAGCGAGGCCGGATGCAGCAAGCTGGACTTGTCCGGGGCTACCCGGCGGATCGTTTCGCCGATGCCGCCGAGCCTGCTGGTCTGCTCCGTGTCCCGCTTAGTCGCCGTCTCCGTCATGCAGACGGCTCCGGCGGGAATCGATTCTCAGGCACGGCCTTAGACCGTCACCCGCTGCTGCGGGGCAGGCACGTCGGCCAGCACACGGGACATCACGGCCTCCGGCGTGGCGCCGGCAAACTCCGCCTCGGGGTCCATCACGAACCTGTGGTTCCAGACCACCGGCGCCAGTTCCTTGATGTCGTCCGGCAGCACAAAGTTGCGTCCCTGGGAAGCGGCCCAGACCTTGGCCGCACGGACCATGGCCAGGGCACCGCGGACGCTGACGCCCAGGCGCGACTCGGAAGCATTGCGGGTTTCCTCGCACAGATGCGAGACGTACTCCAGCACCGAGGTGTCCACATGGTTGGTGGCGGCCAGATCCGCCATATCCCGCACGGCCTGCGGCGTGATGATCGGTGTCAGCGCCGCGGACCGGTCACGGGTACTCGCTCCGCCCAGCAGTTCCACCGTCGATGCCCGGTCAGGGTAACCGATTGACGTTTTGATCAGGAAACGGTCCAGCTGGGCTTCCGGCAGCCGGTAGGTACCGGCCTGCTCGATCGGGTTCTGCGTCGCTATGACCATGAAGGGCCGTCCGGCGTCGTAGGTCACGCCGTCCACTGTCACCCGGCCCTCTTCCATCACTTCCAGCAGCGCCGACTGGGTCTTCGGCGAGGCACGGTTGATCTCGTCCGCCAGCACCACCGTGGCGAAGATCGGACCCTTGTGGAACTCGAACTTCTGCGTCTTCTGGTCGTAAATCGTGATGCCCGTGACGTCTGACGGAAGCAGATCCGGCGTGAACTGAATGCGCGAGTTCGAACCCTGCACCGTGGCGGACAGCGACCGGGCCAGCATGGTCTTGCCCGTGCCCGGAGCATCCTCCAGCAGCACGTGCCCCTCGGCCAGCATGGCGGTCAGCACCAACCGCACCACTTGGTTCTTGCCCAGCACCGCCTGGCCCACATTGGCGGCCAGCTTCTCGAACGTCTCGGCGAACCACTCGGCCTGCTCGGAAGTCATCGTCATGCTGTTCTCGGTCTCTCTTCGTCTTGCATCGGTGTCAAAAGGCACTAGCTACTTTACGGAGCGGGCGCACGTACTCCAGCCACGGCTGTCGGAACGGGTTAGCATCTGCCCATCCCCGCCGGAGCTGTATTGGCCAGATGCCCGTTGCTTCCCGCCTCACGAACATGCAGACCCTTGACCACCATGTTGTGGTTCTGCGGTTGGCCGCCGCCGATCTGCTTGTACCACTTTCCGCTGCTCCACTCGACGTAGCACTTGACTACGATGTCGCTGCCCCAGATGGCCCAGTGGTCGCCGGCGCATTTGCCGTTGTCGTAGTTGTCGCTGCTGCCGTTGGCATTCTCCATACAGGTCCGGTGGCCATTGTCGAGGTCTGTGCCGCCACCGCCGACGGTGACCGTCCACTCCGTCTTCGGCGGCGGAGGCGGCGGCGGAGCATCGCCGGACTTGGCACTGGTGGAGGCAACAGCACCGGCCGTGCCCTGCGAGTTCAGCGATCGTGCTTCGAACTTGACCTGCTTGTTGTAAGCACCCGTGTTGACCGCCCTACTGCCCGAATTCGCTACGTTATCCCAGGAACCTCCGTCTACCCGGATCTGAATCTGGGCCACGTCGTGGCTGCCCACCGCTGGCGGGCTCCAGCTAAACGTTACGCTTTGCTGCTCCCGGGCGCCGTTCTGACCGGAGACGCTCGGCGTGCCGGGAGCCCCGTACGGCGTCGCATTGCCGGATGCCGCGCTCGGCGCACTCGAGTAGCTCGCGCCGTCGCTGTTGGCCACGGTAATGATACGGACGTTGACGGCCTTGCCGTTGGCGAAGCCGCCCACCTGCTGGGCGTTCGTGATGGCCATGGTCCGGCCGTCGCTGAAGGTCGCCCGGTAGCTGACTTCGCCGGTCTGGGCGCCGTTGCGCTGCGCGGCGGTGAGCTCGTTGAAGGACACCGTCACCGATCGGCCCGCCCCGCCGGTCTGTGCTTCCTTCAGGGCAACACCTGTCGGCGCGTCCGGCGCGCCGACCGCACGGCGGGCGTTGGACTGTGCGCTGGCCTCGCCTGAGCCGGCCTTGTTCCGCGCCGTGACGGAATAGGTGTAGGCGGTCTCCGAATTGGGTGCCGTCACCGTCTGCGAGGTCGCGTTCACCGCCGGGAAGGTCCGATTCAGCTTCCCGCCTTGGTATTCGCGCACGGTGTAGTCAAGGATCTCGCCGCCGTTGTTGGCCGGTGCCGCCCAGCTCACCTTCAGCTGGCTCTGGTCGCCCACGGACTTGACCCGCTCGGTAGCCGGCGCGGTGGGCGCGGCCGGTGGCCCGGCGGGCACCTCCGACGCGGAGTAGGCACTGAACTCGCTCGGTTCCGGAGCCCGGTTGTGCGCCTGCACGCGGACCTCGTAGGCCTGGCCGTTCTCCAGCCCCTCCCACTTGTAGCTGGTCCCGGTCAGGCCGGTCTTCTGCAGCTGGCCGTTTGGCGGCGCCGGCGAGATCTCCAACGTGTAGCTCTCGATCGCCGAGCCCTCGTTTTCCGGCGCGGTCCAGGAAACGTTCAGGGACTTGTCGCCGAACTTAAGCTGCGGTGCCGCCGGCGTTGCGGGCCGCACGTCCGGACGCGCCACCGCGGACTCCGCGGACGGATCGGACGTGCCCACACTGTTCTCCACCGTCACCGTGAAGGTGTATTCGACGTCGTTCTTCAAGCCGGTCAGCGTGCAGGTGGTGGTCGCGCACTGCTGGCTGAATCCCCCACCGACGGCGTTCACGGTGTATCCGGTGATCGGGTCGCCGTTGTCGCTCGGCGCCGTCCAGGACAGCACCACGCTTTGGTTGCGGACCGAGTCCACCAGGGGCGTGCTGGGCGTTTCCGGCCGGCCCTTGACCACCAGCGAGATGTTCGCCGTCGCCTGCCGGCTGCCCTCGCGGGTCTTGTCCTCCACCGTGTATTCAACGTTCATGGTGCCGGAGAAGTCCGCCGCGGGCGTCACGATGATCCGCTCGCCGTCGATGTCGGCGGTTCCGCCGTTGTTGGGCACCGCGCGGACAATTTCAAGCGGCGTTTCCGGGAACGGATTGACGTCGTTGGCCAGCACGTCCACCGGCAGCGCTTCGCCCTGCACCGCGTCCGGCACCTCGTCGTCGTTGGCCACCGGCAGCGGACGCGTGGATGCGGTCGCTGCCACCGTCACGCGGCTGCTCACCTTGTCCGAGCGGCCGTCAGTGACGGAGAAATTGACGACGCCGGTGGCTCCCGTTTCGATCTCGGCATCCGCCGCCACGCGCAGCACGCTGCCCTCAAGGCGAACGTCGAATCCTTCCGGCGTCCCGCCTTCGACGGCAAACTCCAGCTTCTCCGTGTCCTCCGGGTTCGGGTCGCTGGCCAGCGGCCGCAGGTCATAGCTCACGGCGTCTTCGCCCTTGGCGACTTCCAGCGTGCCGGTGGTCAGCTCCGGCGGGAAATTCCGGTCCGCGGCCGGAATCACTTTGGTCATGATGGTCAACGTGGACTTGAGCCCGTCCGGGTCGTCGGGGCCCGTGCCGTCTGTCACCTCGAACGTGATCGAGCCGAGGCCGGCATAGTCGATGTCCGCCTGATAACTGAGCGTGCTCTCGTCGGCCATCCACTCGTCGTCGCTGGTGCCGATCGCGCGAATGTTGTCCGCCTCGGTGATACGCGGTGTGCGGCCCGGCCGGACCTCCACCAGTTCGGTCAGGTCAAGCTGCAGCTCGTCGCCGGCGGTCACGTCGCGCGGTGTGTTGTCCCGCAGCACCGGATACTGCTCGCCCAGCGGCGGCACCCAGATGACGGCGGTGGCCTGCAGCCCGTCCACGTCCCGAACGGTGTACGGGATCAGCTGCACGTCCTCGGTCAGTTCTACATTGACCTGGCCGTCGGCAACCGTCCGCGCCGTCGGATAGTCGCCGTCCACTATCACTTCAAGGTCCTTGGCCACGCCGTCGGGATCCTCGTCGTTCTCCAAGACGGGGACGTCGACGGCGGTGCGCCCCTTGATGTCGGCCGATTCCACCCGGTCGTCGCGGGCCAGCGGCGCCTGCAGCGGCGCGTCCGGATCCACCTGGACTGTCACCGTCCCCACGGCGGAGCCGCCGCGGCCGTCGCCCACGGTGTACCGCGCGTTGACCGTGCCGGCTTCGGCCGGAGTGGTCAGGTAGACCCGGCCGTCTTCGGCCTTGGCGGCAATCGACTCCGGCTCGCCGACGATCTTGTTGGCGTCCAGCCGGAGCGGGTCACCGTCCGGGTCGGAGTCGTTCTTCAGCACGTCCACGGCGACGGTCTTGCCCGGCCGGATCTTGATCCCGTCATCGAGCGCCACCGGGTTCTGGTTGCTGTCCTGGGCCGGGGCAATGCCCACCCGGACGGTGGCGGTATTGACCGCGCCCAGCCGGTCCTTGACCCGGTAGGTGAACGTATCGGTCCCGGCGCCCTGTGCCGACGCCGTGTACTCGATGTAGTTGGGTCCGGCCACCGCCGCGCCCTGTTCGGGTGCCTTGTCGATACCCGTCAGGTAGACGGAGTCGCCGTCGGGATCGATGCCGTTGAGCGGGATGGGGATCCTGACGGTGGAACCGGCGATGGTCCGGGCTTCCTGGTTCTTGGGAGCAGGCTGGGAGTTGGATTCATCGTCGCGCGGGATGATGTTGATCCGCAACTGGGCGGAGTCCTTCTGACCGGCAGCGTCGGTCACCTCGTAGACCGCGTACACGGTTTTCGCCTGTTGCCCGGCGATGAAGCGCACGGTGTTCTCGGCCGTAAAGATCCGGCCGTCGGCAGGATCCGGGGTCTCCGGCAGTTCGTCCGCCAGCGTCAGCGTGTCGCCGTTGGGATGGGTGTCGTTCGCCAGCACGTCCACGGTCACCACATCGCCGGCACGCACGGTGGCGGTATCGGCTTCGGCCTGCGGGGGCAGCGGCTTTTTTGAACTTTCCACGGAGATCACGCTGACCTCGCCCGTGGCCGAGGCGGTGCCGTTGGAGACGGTGTAGCCGATGGTGGTCTGCTGATGCAGGCCCTTCACATCCGAGATCCGCAGAATGTTGTGGTCCAGCACCTCGACGGCGACCGACGCGCCGTTCGCTTCCACCGAGGTGACCACCAAGACGCCGCCGGCCGGGTCGGCGTCGTTGGCCAGCACATCCACCAGCACCTGGCCGTTCTGCGGCAGCAGGGCCACGTCCCGCACAGCCACCGGCGCTCCGTCGCCGTTGTCCTCGGTCGCATCGATCCGGATCAGGCCGGTGGTGCTGGACGGACCGTTGGTGACCAGATAGGTGAAGTAGTAGGTGTCCGCCTTCTCCGCCCTGAACTTGACCGTGCCTGCGTCATAGTCCGGCACAATTGCGGCGTTGGCGACGGAGCCGGTCTTTGCCAGCCTCAGTTCGCCGCCGTTCGGGTCTTGGTCGTTCTTCAGCGGGGCGATCTGGATTTCCTGGCCCACGGTCGCGGAAAAATGGTCGGCGTTGGCCAGTGGCGGCAGCGCACCGGGCGGCCGGACGTCGAAGACCACCACATCTTCGGTGGTTTCGGAACCATCCGACACCCTGACCGTCACCTCCTTCTTGCCGAAGGTCTTGCCCACGTCCTGGAACGTCAGCAGCCCGTCGGGCCGGGTGCGGACCAGGTCGCCGTCATCACTGTTGTCCGCTCCCATCAGGAACAAGTCGTCGCCATCCGGATCGATCCAGTCGCTGAGGATGTTCTGGCTGATTTCGCGGCCCTGTTCCACCAGGATGGTGGTCTTCCGCTTCGGTTCCGGCGGCAGGTTGCTGCCCTCGGCGCGAACGTCGATGGCCACCCGGGCGGTATCGCTGCCGCCGCGGCCGTCGTCGACTTCATAGCCAAAGGTGTGCCGGCCGGGAGACGCGTCCCCGTTGACCAGGATCTGCAGGCCGGTGCTGTCGTAGATTCCCTGCACCTCGCCGATGCCGGGACCGTCGCCGCTCAGGCGTGCGGTGAGCACATCGCCGTCGGGATCTGAATCATTGTCCAGAATGGTCAGCGTGGTGGTGCGGCCCGCCCGGACGCCGAACGTGTCGTCCTGCGCCACCGGCGGCTGATTCTCTTCGGTCCGGTCGGGCAGCGTGTTGACCGGGTTTTCGTCCGCCGAGTCCTCTTCGTCCTCTTCGTTCTCCTGCTCCGGCGGGATCAAATCGCTCCAGTTGTCCACCAACTGCATGTTTTCGAGCGCCAGCCAGACGCTGCCGGCGTTCACGTCATTGAGCACCACCACATCCCGGTTCACCCGGAACACCAGCGACGCGTTAGCGCCGATCCCCTGGATCGGCTGGGCGAGATCATCGGCGTCGTTGCCGCAGTCGCGCAGATAGTGGTTGATCCCTGCCCACGCCGCATGCAGGCAACCCGCCAGCTGTACCGGGGCCGCCGGCGTTCCGGTGCCTTCCATCGGCACGATTTCGGCGTCCGAACCGTTCAACGGCTGCTTGATCAACGCGGAATCGGTGGCCACCGCCACAAACGGGCTCTCGTCGCCGCTTTGCTGCAACGCTCCGCCGCGGGTGTCCGGCAACGTGACCTCGCGGCCGCCCGGCAGGACCAGCAGGCCGGCCTCGGCGTCGAACACCACAGATTTCTCGCCCACAGCGGCTATTTGCAGATCCCCGGCATCGGCCAACGCGTCCACCCGATCGGCGCCCGTGCGTTCGGCGATGCCGTCTTCATTGACTTCGAAGCGGACTACCTCGCCGGCGTCCGGATTGGCGATGAAGACGGTGTCCTGCTTCGATACCGTGGCCACGCTGCCCTTGGCATCGGCCAGCAGCGGCTCCGCCGTCTCCTCATTGAAGGAGCCGAGCTCGTTGGCCGGGCTGATCCAGACCTGACCCTTGACGGTGTCCGTGATGGACAGCAGCTGATCGCCGAAGGCCACCTGAGCGGTGCCCGGCAGTTGCTGCTCCGATCCGCGTTCCATCTGCGCCACGTCCACCGGGCTCAACATGGCCTGGTCCTGGTTTTCCATGAACACCGTGCCGGCGCTCTGCATGACATCGAAGCCGTCGCTGTTGGCACGGAAACCGCCGTCCAGCACCTGGGACTGGTAGTTCAGGTGGCCCACCATGCCCTGTCCATTGTTGGTGACCCACACACCGCCGTCGTTCAAATCCACGTCAGCCGTGGGGAAACCTTGGTAATAGATGGCGCCGCCGACCACAAGGGCCGCAGCCACGGAGAAAGTTGTCGTCGATGCCAGCGTCTTTCGCCGCCGCGTCCGCCCCAACATTTTCCCCCGCAATGTCATTCTGCCCTTATCCGCCCACGCCCTTCGTTGTGCCCCGCCGCAGGCAACGACCCCGCCCGGCAGGCACCGAAAGACGGCCCTTGGCGTGCCAAGGACCCTTACCGACTATTACACGTATAACCAGCGGGCGTAAACCTGCCGCATGGGGAGAACTCCCCCTCCAGAACCTATATCCATGCACGACGGCGGTGCTTGCCGTTTGAGCGCCGCCTGATCTTCCCTTATTGTTTCCTTGATATTTTCCTGCTCAACCGCAGCAACTTTGGCAGGTGGACAGACGTCGCTCCGCCGATGCCCTCCGGGCACTCATCCCGTCCGGCAACGTCCTCCCGTACACGCCAGCGTCCCCGTCCTCCCGTCCTCCCGTCGTCCCGTCCTCCAGTACACGCCAGCCCCGTCCTCCCGTCGTCCCGTCCTCCAGTACACGCCAGCCCCGTCCTCCCGTCTCCCGTACGCGCCAACGTCCCCGTCCTCCCGTCTCCCGTACGCGCCAACGTCCCCGTCCTCCCGTCTCCCGTACGCGCCAACGTCCCCGTCCTCCCGTCCTCCACAGCCTGCGCAGAGCGATAGTTAGCCACAACCGTAAAAGACCCTCCGAAACTGTCCGAAGCAGCCCATAAGCTGGTTTCAAAGCAGTTCAGTACCAATCGTTGGCTATCGGGTTGGGGTTTTCCTGGTGGCGTTGGCGGGCTTTGCTCCGCGACCGTTCGTAGTCGATGCATTGCCCTGTGGGCATGCTGAAGATTGAGACGCACTGATGGTTGATCCGGCAGCACCTGAACCACCGGCCACGGCGCCGGCTGCCGCGGTGCCGTTCGCCAGCGGTGAGGTGCCCGTAGTCAACGGCTCGGCGATCGCGTTGCCGCCGGTCGATCTGGAGGCGCCTGCGGCCGGGTTGGTGGACCAGATCACCGCCAGGGAGAACGCCAAGGACGCGATCGCCGCGGAGCAGGCCAGGCTCATGGTCGCCCTGGATCAGCGGATCCGGGCCGAGCGGGCCGCCAAGGGCGTGCCCGCCGCCCGGCAGGGCGAAGGGATCGCCAAGCAGGTCGGGTTGGCGCGCCGGGAGTCACCGAACTACGGCGCTTTGCTGCTGGGCCGGGCCAAGGTGCTGGTCAACCAGATGCCGCACACGCTCCAGGCACTCGGGGCGGGGAGACTGAACGAGCATCGGGCGGGCGATCCTGGTCAGGGAAACCGACTGCCTTACCCCGGAGCACCGGGCGGTGGTGGATGAGGAACTGGCCGGGAACCCGGACCGCCTGCACGGGCTCGGGAACCGGCAGTTGGAAGCCGAAGCCAAACGCGCCGCCTACCGGTTGGACCCGCACGCGGTGGTGAAGCGGGCCGCGAAGGCCGAAGCGGACCGGTATGTCTCCTCCCGGCCCGAACCGGATGTGATGGTCTCGGTCCGGACCCTGTTGCCGGTGGTGCGGGGGGTCGCGGTGATGGCCGCGCTGCAGCAGGAAGCGGACCGGCTGGCCAACGCCGGGGACCCGCGGACCCGCGGCCAGGTGATGGCCGATACCGTGTTTGAACGCATCACCGGCCGTTCCACCGCCAACCCCGCCGCCCTTGAACTCCAGTTGGTGATGACCGACCGGGCGCTGCTGCAGGGCGAGAGGGAACCGGCCTGGCTCACCGGGTACGGCATCGTCCCGGCGCAGTACGCCCGCGACCTGATCCGCCTGCCCCAAGACCCGCAGGAGCTGGCCACTGCCGCTACCGGTGGGAATCAAGCCGGCCAAAGCCCACCGCCTCGGAACCCGTCCGGTCCACCGGGCAGCGGCTTCGGGCAGAAGGCTCCGCCTGGTGCGGGAACCGGGCAGAAGGCGCCGCCGGCCGGGACGGAGCCGGGCTGGAAGACCGCCCGCGAGCAGGCCCGGCTGGTCAGGCTGCGGAACCTGAAGGTCGGCGGGGTGGAGGATGTCTGGATCCGGCGGCTGTATACCGCGCCGGGGACGGGGCAGTTGCTGGGCATGGACTCGAAGGCGCGGAAGTTCCCGGACGGGATCCGGCGGATGGTCATGGCCCGGGACGCTTTCTGCGGCGGTCCCTGGTGCGACGCGCCGATCCGGCACATCGACCACATCGTCGCCTGGTCCGAGGGCGGTCCCACCACCCTGGCCAACGCGCAGGGGCTGTGCGAACGCTGCAACCACGCCAAGGAAGCCGACGGCTGGTCCACCAAACCCATCGACGCACCCCGGCACACCGTGGAAACCACCACCCCGACCGGCCACACCTACACTTCCACCGCACCACCCCTACCCGGCACGCCATTCCTCGAGTCCGCACGCCAAACCGAGCCAGCGGCCCCTAAGGTCAAAAAGGTATTGGTCCGCCGGCGCAGGGCACAGCTGGTCCGCGAGCGCGTCAGTCGGCGTAAGCGATCGGCGAGCCGAGACTAGTCGACGACCAGGCCCTTGCCGGTGCCGTGTGCAACGGTGACCGGGTTGACCTCGCCGAATCCGCGGACGGTGCGGACCTTCTGCGGGATCAGCACAAACCGCTCGTCGCCGGCGAGTGTCGACGCGGTGGTGGCGTCGACCAGCACGGTTCCGGGTTCGGCAAGGGTGGTCAACCGCGCGGCCAGATTGACCGTGGGGCCATAGATATCGCCAAGCCGGGAAAGGACCCTGCCCCACACCATGGCCACTCGCGCGGAGGGCAGCAGATCGTCGTCGCCAATCGCCTTCGCCAACGCCAACGAGATTTCGGCCCCGGCCTGCGGTGACGACGCGATGTAGAGGACTTCGTCGCCGATGGTCTTCACCAGTCGGCCGCCGCCTACCGAAATGATTTCGGCGCAACGGTTTTCAAAGCGCTGGACCAGCTGGGCGAGGGTCTTCTCGTTCATCTGGCGCGAGAGGCTGGTGTAGGACACCAGGTCCGCGAAGCCGACGGCCCGCAATAGGGGCAGCGAGTCCTCATCGTCCGCGCCGGTTCCGGCTCCCAGACCGGCCTCGGCCCGGACCGTCAGGCGGGCCACCCCGGCATTGAGCTGGCGGCGGTAGGAGTAGACCAGCACCTTCTCCAAGGAGTCGATCAGGTTAGGCAGCTCATGAACCAGCCGCTGGCGCGCCTGGGCATCGGTAAGGCCCCGCTGGTGCACCATCTCTTCCACCAGCGCCTCAACCTGCCAAACAACCATGCGGTCGGTCATCTGTCCGACGGACCGGGTGATCGAAATGGCCGCTTCCTCGGTCAGGCGCTCCTCGCGGACCAAGTCGATGATGGTGGTCAGCGCGTCCAGGTCTGCCTGGGTGAACGCCAGATCCTCGTCCCCGAGGTTGGCAAACCCGAGGGCGCGCCAAATCTTTCGGGCCGACAACAGCGACACCCCGGCGCCGGCGGCCACTTCGCGGCGCTTCATGGTCCGTTCGGATCCGAGCAGCCGGACTTCAAGGTCCTTAATCGCCTGCCGGTCCACCTTGCCGTTGGACGCGCCGGCGGGAGCGGTCTGGGCGGGCAACGGCACGCGGGGCATGGACAACGTCAGCGGCTCGGGTTCGCCAGCCGGGTGTCCCCCGGTGGTCCGCACGTCTTCCGGGACCGGATCGGCTTCCAGGATGGGTTCCGGATCCTCCGGCCGGGACTCTTCCAGCTCTTCGGCCGGCTCGTCGGCGGCCGGCAGCGGCACTTCGCGGCGCAGCAGTTGGGGCAGCTCGGGATCACGCGGCACCGGTGGCCGGCGCGGTTCATCCTGCGCGCTGCTGATGTCCATCCTGTGCATCCTCCTCTGTCAGCTGTCCCAGCTGTTCCATTCGGTTTCTGTTTCCATGTCTACACCATCGAACATGGCGGTGCGCGGCAGCTGCTCAATGGCCTCCACCACCAAAGTCCTGAACCGGAAGACCTCGGGTACGTCTACGATCCGGCTGGTCCGCCCGTGCCCCAGGTCAACCGTGAGGTTGCCGCTGCGCAGCGTCCGCTGGATGATCGATTGCTCGGTGTGCAGCTCGGCAATGTTCACCAGCAGCAGCTGGCGCTCATGCCGCCGGCCCATGCCCCGACGGACGATGAGCCTCTTGCTGGTGAGCAGATACCGGGTACTGATCCAGCGCAGCAGCGGCAAGAGGAACAGACGTGACAGCAGCGCCGCTACCACCACGGCCAGTCCTGCGAGCAGCAGCGGGTGCCACTCGACGATCCAGTCCGGCGGGTTGGATCGGCTCAGGTTTCCCAACACGTAGGAGCCTGCACCAAGCACCAGCAGCGCGGCCACCACCGGCCAGGTCAGCTTCCGGGCCTGCGGCCGCGTCATGACAATCACGCGTTCCCCCGGATCCAGTTTCAACCGCAACGCGGCTCCCGGATCCGGCAGGGGGTCCAGGTCAACTTACGGGCCTTCGTGCGGCCGGAGGTGTACCACGTCGCCGGCCGCCACGACGTGTTCGGTGCCTTCAGCATCACGGATCTTGACGGCGCCGTAGGCGTCCAGGCCAAACGCCTCGCCGATGATCTGCTTTCCGTCCGGCAGTTCCGCCCGCACCTGCTGGCCCAACGTGACCATCACGTCGCGCATCCGCGAGAGCAAGCTGGATCCGTCGTTCCATTCAGCTGCCGGATCACCGTTGACATTACAGAATTGCCGGTATCGCTTGGCGAAGACCCGCACGTAGGACATCAGCAGAATGTTTCGGTCCGTTGTCCGGCCCTTTTCGATCGCCACGCTGGTGGCGGTGGGCACGGGAAGCTCATCCCGGGAGAGCGTCACGTTCAGCCCAGTGCCAAGAACGACGGCGGGGGGCGACCCGTCCGGGTAGTTGACGACTTGAGCCAGGATTCCGGCGATCTTTCGCCCGGAGACCAGCACGTCGTTGGGCCATTTGACCTCTGCCTTGAGCTGGGCATACTCGCCCAGCGCCTCCGCCAGTGCCGCGGCCGCCAGCAGCGAGAACCAGGCATAGCTCTGGGTAGGCACGGGGTTGCCGGCGCGGTTGAAGGGTCGCAGCAGGATGCTCACGATCACCGACGAGCGGGCCGGGGCGGTCCATTGGCGGTCCAGCCGGCCGCGGCCTGCCGTTTGCTCCTCGGCGGCCAGGATGCTCAGGTCCGACCAGCCCACCTTGTCCGCCACCGCCCAAGCGGCCAGATCGGTATTGGTGGAGCCGGTGGATTCCACCACTTCAAGCTTCCGGTAAGGACCCAAGGGGGCACAGAGAGCGTCGCTGAGACCGTCCAAGTCCAGGGCGGGGCGGTCGACGTCGGAAAAACTCTGGCTCATGTGTTCCATCCTACTGATCGCAGGCAGCTGAGGGGCCGTGGGGCGGGCCGCGATCCCTTCGGCCTCCGACTGGCGACCTTTGAGCGCGGCCGTCGGCCGCCGTTGAACGCGGGTGGTGGCCAAAAGCAGCGGCGGCGAAATTGTAGGGTTCCTACAGTAGGCGCCCCGCCGCTGCTCACTAGACTTGGTTCAGCGACGCGCCTGTGCTCCGCTGTTTTGTTCGAAACCTACTTAACAACCTGCAGGCCGCCAGCGTCCGACACCCTCGGCAGAATCCGGAGATTTCATGAGCCTCGATCAAGACCTTGACCTGCACACCACTGCAGGCAAGATTGCGGACTTCCGCCGCCGCCAGGCAGAGTCCCTGCAGCCCTCCGGCGCCGAGGCGATCGAGAAGCAACATGCCCGTGGCAAGAACACCGCCCGGGAACGGATCGAGATGTTGGTGGACGAAGGATCCTTCGTCGAGTTCGATGCCTTGGCAACGCACAGGTCTACGGCCTTCGGGATGGAGAAAAAGAAGCCGCTCGGCGACGGCGTCGTCTCCGGTTACGGCACTGTGGATGGACGAATGGTGGGGTTGTACAGCCAGGACTTCTCCGTTTATGGTGGTTCGCTCTCCCAGGTCAACGGCGAGAAAATCGTCAAGGTGCAGGAATTCGCCCTGCGCAACGGATGCCCCGTGATCGGCATCAACGACGGCGGCGGCGCCCGCATCCAGGAAGGCGTGGCATCCCTGGCGATGTTTGCGGACATCTTCCGCAACAATGTGGCCGCGTCCGGCGTCGTGCCCCAGATTTCGCTGATCATGGGTCCGTGCGCGGGTGGCGCCGCCTACTCCCCGGCCCTGACGGACTTTGTGGTGATGGTGGACAAGACCAGCCACATGTTCATCACCGGACCTGACGTGATCAAGACCGTCACCGGCGAAGAGGTGGACATGGAGACGCTGGGCGGGGCGCGCCAGCACAATGCCACCACCGGCACCTCCGCCTATCTGGCCGCTGACGAGTCGGATGCCATCGAATTCGTCCGCGAACTGCTTGAGTTCCTTCCCTCGAACAATCTGGCCGAGGCTCCTCCGCTTGAGTTCGATGAAGAACTCGAGATCACCGATGACGACCTGAGCCTGGATGAGCTGATTCCGGATTCGGCCAACCAGCCCTACGATATGCGGACCGTAATTGAACACGTCGTCGACGACGGCAACTTCCTGGAGATGCAGTCCCTATACGCGCCCAACGTGATCATCGGCTACGGCCGCGTCGAAGGGCACACCGTCGGCATCGTGGCCAACCAGCCCATGCAGTTTGCCGGCACGTTGGACATCAACGCCTCGGAAAAGGCCGCCCGATTCGTCCGTCACTGCGACGCCTTCAATGTCCCCATCCTCACCCTGGTGGATGTGCCCGGCTTCCTGCCCGGCAAGGACCAGGAGTTCAACGGCATCATCCGGCGTGGGGCCAAACTGCTCTACGCCTACGCCGAGGCCACCGTGCCGAAGCTGACCGTCATCACCCGCAAGGCCTACGGCGGGGCCTACATCGTGATGGGTTCCAAGAAGCTCGGTGCCGACCTGAACCTGGCCTGGCCCACGGCGCAGATCGGGGTGATGGGTGCCCAAGGCGCCGTCAACATCCTCTACCGCCGTGACCTTGCGGCCGTGGCCGCGGATGGCGGCGACGTCGAGGCCCGCCGGCAGGAGATCATTTCGCAGTACGAGGAAGAGCTGCTCAACCCCTACCAGGCCGCCGAACTCGGTTATCTCGACGCCGTGATTGCGCCGTCGGAAACCCGACTCCAAGTGGTCCGCGGCTTGCGCGCGCTGCGCGACAAACGGGCGACCATGCCGCATAAGAAGCACGGAAACATTCCGCTATGAGCAACTGGTCAGAAGCCGTGAACACGGCGGAAACACCCGATGGATTCCAGCACGGCGACGCTGCCGTACGGCAGCAGCCCCTGCTGACGGTGGCCAAAGGCAACCCGACACCTGAGGAACTCGCAGCCCTGACCGCCGTCGTTGCCGCCCTCCAGTCCTCCGGGCAGGCCGGTACTCCGTCGCGCCGGTCCCGGCGCCCCCGCCGGCCGCTGCTGAGGCCGTTCGTCTCGCATGGCCCCGGAGCCTGGCGGCACACCTTCCGCTAGGTCACTCCGGCGGCGGCGTGGCTTCGCCCTGCCAGAAATTCCATTGATAGCCCCAAGGATCGGTGACAGTGAAGGTCCGCGGCCCGTAGGGCTGGTCTGCCGGCGGTTCCACGTCAATGTCCACCGCGGCCCGCACGCGCTGGTACTGGGCATCGACGTCGTCCACGTGCACGATGAGCAGCAGTCCGCCGCCGTTGCCCGGGTCTGCGGCGCGCCCGCAGACGGCGATCCGGCTGCCTCCTGCCACAATCTCGGCTTCCTCGGTGACCCCGTCGGCGTTGCGCCAGCGCGTGGCCGGACCGAAACCGAGCACCTGCTCCATCCAGTCCAGGGCAGCGTCGGCACCCTCGTAGTACAGATACGGCTTCACTTCCGTCACGGCCATGGTGTCCCCTGTGTTTGACTGCTAGTGCAACTGTTCAGCGCGGATCCATCACCGTGCCGAGGAAGAGCGGAAAGCCCGTGGGCAGGTGGATGATCTGGTAGAGGAAGGGCCGGTCGAACGAAAGCTGGACGTCGGGCTGTGGCGGCAGCGAACCGGCCATCACATCCATTTGGGTCACGGCCGCGGCGATCGTTCCCTTTTCCCCGACCGTAATGTTGGCCTGCTGGGCCGCACCGGTCACCGAGGCGTCCTGCTGAATGGCCGCCAGGTCCGGCGCCGGGCCGAAGGTCTCTTCGAGTCCGAGTCGGAGCAGGATCGGCAGCAGGTCCTGCTGGTGCGTGTGGTTCCAGCGGGGCAGCTCAAGAACGACCATGGCGTCGTCGGCGCTGTCCATGACGGTTGCCACGTCCAACAGTCCGGTCTGGTCCATGACGGGGGTGCCGCCGTCGGGCAGGATGAGCCGCATCGCGAACCCGTCCCCGTACGGCAGGTCCACGCCTTGCCAGCCCTTCCCGCGTGCGTACGGCGCCTGGACCAGGTTTCCCATCATGGGTACGGAAACCCGCTCCCCCGATGCGGTGGTGAAATCCGCATCCTCCGTAGCCGATGGGTCAAACGGCTGCTCCCAGGCAGCCGCGAAGTACACCGCGTTCAGCAGCGTCAGCGTGTTGTCGGGGTGATAGCCGCGTGGCGCCTCGGTGATCCGGCCGCCGGTGTGGTGGTCCACCCAGGCATCCATGGCCCCTTTGGTCGACGGATCCGAGTAGTCCAACGGGTAGACGCCGGAGCCATAATGCTCCGCCAGAATGCGCAGGTAGCCCTCGCCGGTCGGCGTCTCTGCGTCCACGAAGACGCCGTTCGCCAGATGCATCAGCGGCCTGGCGGGCGGCTCATCCTCATCGACCGAGCCCGGGTCGCCGTCGAATTCCTCCCACTGGGCCAGCAAGGAGTTCAAGGCAGCGTCCAGGTTCTGCTCCGGCAGGCCCAGCACCCTGTCAATCTCGTCCGCGGTGGTGCTTCCGGCGCCGGCACGGAGCATCGCTACGGCGTAGAGCAGACTCACCGGGCCGGTGACCTGGTTCTTCTCCGGTGCCGCCGCGAGCATGGCTGCCCCCAGCGTCAAGGCTGATCGCCGCAAGGCGTCGATTTCTGCCGGGAACCCGCCCGCTACCGTGTCAGCCCTGGCAACACCGTCCGCTCTCAGCAGTTCGGGCGGCGCCGCGCAGCCGCCTAGCATGACTACCGGCGCCAGCCCCAATGCGGCCAGCGCCGCCGTCGTCCTTCTTCGCACCATGTTCTCCTCACCGTTGACCCCAACCTAGGCGTTGGCGAGGTTGGGGAACAGATGCGGCCGGCTACGATCCGATGACAACTGCAGGCGACCGTGATTCGAGGCGCCAAATGGCCACAGCCGGAGCGTTACGTGGCCCAAGGCAACTGGTTGCCGGTAGGCTCTCGGTGTGACTGAGCAGACATCTGAACTGACCAAGACCCCGGAGCCCGGGCGTATCCCCTCCGCCATCGACGCCGTAGCGGACGCCTACACGGCAGCCCTGCTGGAGCTGGATCCATCGCTGGCAACCTCGCTAGGAATCCCCGGGCACGAGACCGAGTATCCCGACTTCTCGCCGGCCGGCGCGGAGGCCTTCGCCGAGGCCACCCGGGAAGCCCTGCGGAGGCTGGAAGATCTGGAACCCACCGACGACGTGGACCGGGTCACGCTGGACGCGATGCATGAGCGGCTGGGCCTCGAGCTGGAGATCCACGAGACCGGCTGGGATCTGGCTGACCTGAACAACATCGCCTCGCCGCCCCAGGACATCCGCGCCATCTTCGACCTGATGCCCACCAGCAGCGTCGAAGACTGGAACAACATTGCCGGCCGGATGGCCAACGTCCCCGATGCAATCGCCGGCTATGTGTCCTCCCTCCGCGAGGCCAAAGACCGCGGGCTGGTCGCTGCCAAGCGGCAGGTGCGCATTGTGATGGAGCAGACCGGAGCGTATGCGGCCGAGGACGGTTTCTTTCGGTCGCTGGCCGGGCACGCTGCAGTCGAAGAGGGCGAGCTGTCCCAGGAGCTGCGCGACAGGCTGGCGGCGGCCGCCGAAGCCGCGGCAGCTGCCTACGGCCAGCTTGCAGCCGTGCTGGAAACCGAGGTATTGCCGGCCGCGCCGGAGAAGGACGCCGTCGGCCGCGAACGCTACGCGCTGATGTCGCGCCGGTTCCTGGGTTCCGCGGTGGACCTAGAGGCCACCTACACCTGGGGCGTGGCGGAGCTGGACCGGATCATCGCCGAGCAGGAAGCCGTCGCCGAGCAGATCCAGCCGGGTGCCAGCATCGAAGAAGCGATGGAACTGCTGGATGCAGACCCGAAGCGGCAGCTGCACGGCACGGATGAACTGCAGGCCTGGATGCAGGACCTGTCCGACAAGGCCGTGGACGAGCTGTCCGGACACTTCGACATCTACGAGCCGATGCGCCGGCTGGAGTGCATGATCGCGCCGACCCATGAAGGCGGCATCTACTACACCGGCCCCAGCGACGACTTTGCCCGACCGGGCCGCATGTGGTGGTCCGTGCCGGAAGGCGAGGACAGCTTCACCACCTGGAAAGAAACCACCACGGTCTACCATGAGGGCGTTCCCGGCCACCACCTCCAGGTTGCGACGGCGACCTACCGCCGCGAGCTGTTGAACAACTGGCGGCGGAATATCTGCTGGGTCTCCGGCCACGGCGAAGGCTGGGCTCTGTATGCCGAACGTCTCATGGACGAGCTGGGCTACTTGGCCGACCCGGGCGACCGGATGGGAATGCTCGACGCGCAGCGGATGCGGGCGGCCCGCGTGGTGTTCGACATCGGAGTCCACCTGGAGCTTGAAGTCCCCGAACGCTGGGGATCCGGATCCTGGACTCCAGAGAAGGGCTACGAGTTCCTGCGCCGGAACATTGCGATCAGCAAGGGGCAATTGGACTTTGAGTTCACCCGCTACCTTGGCTGGCCGGGCCAGGCCCCGTCCTACAAGCTGGGCCAGAAGCTCTGGGAGGAAATCCGCGACGAGCGGCGGCGCCGTGAGGGCGCCGCGTTCGACATCAAGGCTTTCCACAGCCAGGCGCTGAACATCGGCTCCGTCGGGCTGGATACCCTGCGGCGCGCGCTGCTGGGCGAGGATCCGGTTCAGGCCGCCTGATTTTGCCCCTGCCCGGGCAGGCCGGGACAAACAGGAGGGCCGATGCATCCCCCAACGGTGCACCGGCCCTTACCTGTGCCGGCTCCCTTCAGCCCCGGGCGGGGCGTACTCTCCGGCGGGAGAAAGCTCCCGCCAGAAATCGTACGGTCAGGCAACCGGTTCAGCGGCCAACCGCTGCAGTTCTTTACGCTCAGGTCACGAGGCGGAAACACGCTAAGCAAGGTTGGCTTTCCGGCAGCGGATAGGCTTGGTCGGGTGACCGACCTTCGCCTGATTCTCGCCTCCGCATCCCCCGCCCGCACCAAGCTCCTTGCCGAAGCCGGTATCGCGCACCAGGTCTTGGTTTCGGAGGTGGACGAGGACGCCGTCACGGCCAGCTATGGGGTTACGGACCCGCACGACACCGCACTGCTGCTGGCCCGGGCCAAGGCCGAAGCGGTGGCCGCCCTTCCCGAGGCCGACGGCACGCTGGTGCTCGGCTGCGACTCGGTGTTTGAACTCGACGGCGAGCCGTACGGCAAACCCCATGAGCCGCAGATCGCCCGCGAACGCCTGCGCAGGATGAGCGGCCGGCACGGCGTGCTGCACACCGGCCACTGGCTGGTGGATTGCCGGGCCACTGCCTTTGACACCGAAGACCCAGAAAACAACGACGCCGGATCGGGTGCCACCGTGGGCGCGGTCGCCTCCGCCGCGGTGCATTTCTCCCAGCTCTCCGACGCCGAGATCGAGGCCTACGTGGCCACCGGCGAACCCCTCCACGTTGCCGGTTCCTTCACCATCGACTCGCTGGGCGGGGCCTTCATCGAGCGAGTGGACGGCGACCCGCATGCCGTCGTCGGGCTGTCCGTCTCCACCTTGCGCCGGCTGCTGGCCAACGCCAACGTGCAGATCACCGACCTCTGGAGCTGACCCACCCGCAGTTTTGTAGGACTCCTACAAAGAACAGCCCTTGCACACGCACAAACGGCATTATTCATGAGCGATTACCGCAAAAGCAGGCTAGGCTCCTCAAGGATAGAAGGAGCTTTGAATGACCCAGCGCATCACCAAGGTACTGATCGCCAACCGTGGTGAAATTGCCGTCCGTATCATCCGCGCGGCACGCGACGAAGGCATTGCCTCGGTCGCTGTCTACGCCGAACCGGACCGGGATGCCCTGCATGTCCGGCTGGCGGACGAAGCCTTCGCACTCGGCGGCAACACCGCCGCCGAATCCTATCTGGTGATGGACAAGCTCCTGCAGGTGGCTCAGGCCGCCGGCGCCGACGCGATCCACCCCGGCTACGGCTTCCTGTCCGAAAACGCCGAGTTTGCCCAGCGGGTCCTCGACGCCGGCCTGATCTGGATCGGCCCCTCCCCCGACGCCATCTCCCAGCTGGGCGACAAGGTCCAGGCACGGCACATCGCCGAACGGGTCGGCGCTCCCCTGGTGCCCGGCACACCCGATCCTGTGTCGAGTGTGCAGGAAGTGCTCGATTTCGCAGATACGCATGGCTTGCCGCTGGCCATCAAGGCCGCTTACGGCGGCGGCGGCCGCGGCATCAAGGTGGTCCGCGACCGCCAGGCCATCGCCGAGTCGTACGAATCGGCGGTCCGCGAAGCCACGGCGGCGTTTGGCCGCGGCGAGTGCTTCGTGGAACGTTTCCTGGACGCTCCGCGCCACGTGGAAACCCAGTGCCTTGCCGATGCGCACGGCAATGTGGTGGTGGTGTCCACCCGCGACTGCTCGCTGCAGCGGCGCAACCAGAAACTCGTGGAGGAAGCGCCTGCGCCCTTCCTGTCCCCCGAGCAAAACGAACGGCTCTACGCAGCCTCCAAGGCGATCTTGCGCGAAGCCAAGTACCAGGGCGCCGGCACCTGTGAGTTCCTGGTCGGCCAGGACGGCACCATCTCCTTCCTGGAGGTCAACACCCGGCTGCAGGTTGAGCACCCGGTCTCGGAAGAAGTCACCGGCATTGACCTGGTCCGCGAACAGTTCCGCCTGGCCCGCGGCGAAGAGCTGGGCTACGAGGACCCCGAAGTGCGCGGCCACTCGTTCGAATTCCGCATCAACGGCGAAGATGCCGGCCGCAACTTCATGCCCGCCCCGGGCGCGGTCGAGACGCTGCGGCTTCCCACCGGTCCCGGCGTCCGTGTGGACTCAGGCATTGAAGCAGGCGAAGTGGTCGGCGGAAACTTTGACTCCATGCTGGCCAAGCTGATCATCACCGGCAGCACCCGCACCCAGGCCTTGGAGCGGGCCCGGCGGGCACTGGATGAGATGGAAATCGGCGGCATGCCTACCGTGCTGCCGTTCCACCGCGCCGTGGTGGCCGACCCGGCGTTTGCCCCCGAGGAAGGGGCCTTCAGCATCCACACCCGCTGGATCGAAACCGAGTTCCACAACGACATTCCTGCTTTCCAGTCCGTTCCGGCCGCCTCAGCCGACGAGGACGGTGAGCGCCAGCGCGTGACCGTCGAGGTCGGGGGCAAGCGGCTGGAAGTTGTGCTCCCGGCCGGCCTCGGCTCGGGCACGGGATCCGCTGCCAAGTCCAATGGCAAGCCCAAGCGCGCCCGCGGGCGTTCCGGCGCGGCCGCCGGTGCCGCGGCAAGCGGTGACGGCTTGGCCTCGCCCATGCAGGGCACGATTGTGAAAGTTGCCGTAGCCGAAGGCGACACGGTAGCGGAAGGCGATCTCGTCGTCGTACTTGAGGCAATGAAGATGGAGCAGCCGCTCACCGCTCACAAGGCCGGGACGATCTCGGGGCTTTCCGCCAAGCCCGGAGACACCGTTTCCGCCGGCGCGGTGCTGGCTACCATCGCAGACTAGGGCAGCTTTTCAGCCTGACTGTATCAGCGGTTGTAGTTCGGTCACGTTTTAGGTGCCAAGTGGGCGCGGGAACTTACTAAGCACGCTGTCCATGATGTAGCGTGTGGCTTACAAGGAGCAGGACCCGGCTTGGCCGGGAGAAAATGAAGTATCACCTAAGTAAAGGAGATGCACGTCATGGGTTTTCTAGCATTCCTCTTGCTCGGACTGATTGCCGGTGCCATCGCCAAGCTGATCCTCCCCGGGCGGCAGGGCGGCGGCTGGATCGCCACCCTGATCTTGGGCGTCATCGGCGCACTCCTGGGCGGCTGGATCGGCGGCATGGTCGCGAGTGTCAACATGAACGAATTCTTCAGCCTCGCATCGTGGATCTGGGCCATCATTGGTTCTCTGGTCGTACTGGTGATCTGGGGCTTCATCACGAACAGGAGGAGCAGCACGGTCTGATTGTGGCCGCTTAAACTGCTCCTTCAGCGGCATCTGGCCCGCCGTCCCCGGAATGGGGGCGGCGGGCCTTTGCTGTGCCTGCCCGCGCAAGCGAAGCTGCCGGCCCTCCACCGCCCCGGTGCTCGTAGGTTTTCTTAAGGGTGGCCATGACAATCTCCACACCAGTGGCCCCGCCGGCCTAGCACGATTCCGGCGGCAGCGGCCATAGCCTTGCGGGTCCGGCGCCCAAGAGCCGGACCCCTGAGGCGGGCCCTATAGGAGGTCATCATCCACTACGAAAGGAGGGCCCGCGGCACACAGCCGCGGGCCCTCCCGTGCGTCCAGCGGACCAGTCAGCTGGACTGGTTCTCGTAGTCCATGTCCTTGGTCTCCTTGCTCAGCAGCAGGGCGATCAGGGTCAGCACCGCAGCTGCACTCAGGTACAGGCCCACCAGGAAGGTGCTCCCGTCCGCGGCCTGCCACAGCGCCACGGCGATGAACGGAGCCACGGAAGCGCCGAGGATCGACGAGAAGTTGTAGGCGATGGCGGAGCCGGTGTAGCGCACGTTGGTCGGGAACAGCTCCGGCAGAATCGCTCCCATCGGCCCGAAGGTCAGGCCCATCAGGGTGAAGCCGATGATCAGGTGCGCCATGGTGCCGGCGAAGCCGCCGCCGAACAGGGGAACCCACAGGAAACCGAAGGCCACAATGCCCAGTGACACCCAGATCAAGGTCTTCCTCCGGCCGTACTTCTCGGCGAGCGGACCAGCCACCAGCGTGAAGATTCCGAAGAACACCACGCCGATGATCAGCATCAGCAGGAAGTCATTGCGGGCATAGCCCAGACCGGCGGCAAAGGTGTCCGGATCGAACGGCTTTCCGGCCGCCTCGGCCGCGGCTGCGGCGTCCTCGGCGTTGGTTGCAGCAGTGCCGTAGGAGAGCGTGAAGGTGGTCATCAGATAGAACAGCACGTACGTCGCCAGCATGATGAACGTGCCCAGGATCAGCTGGCGCCAACTGGTCTTGAATACCCGGCCCAACGGCAGCTTGGTGACCTCGCCCTTGTCCACTACCTTCTGGAAGGCCGGAGTCTCCACCAGCTTCAGCCGGACCCACAGGCCGATGATCACCATCACGGCGCTGGCCAGGAACGGAATGCGCCAGCCCCAGTCCATGAACTGGTCGTTGGTCAGGTTGATGCTCAACAACAGGAACAGCGAGTTAGCGATGATGAAGCCGATCGGCGCTCCCAGCTGCGGGAACGTGCCGTAGATGGCCCGCTTGTTGGCCGGCGCGTTCTCGGTGGCCAGCAGCGCGGCGCCGCTCCATTCGCCGCCGAGGGCCAGGCCCTGGGCGAAGCGCATGACCACCAGCAGGGCCGGGGCCCAGAAGGACCAGCCGTCCACCTGGGCGGTGGGCAGGCAGCCAATCAGGAAGGTGGCGATGCCCATGGTGAGCAGCGAGGCTACCAAGGTGCCCTTGCGGCCGTACTTGTCGCCGAAGTGTCCGAAGACAATCGATCCCAGCGGGCGGGCAATGAAGGCCACACCGAAGACCGCAAACGAGCTCAACAGTGCGACGGCGCCGCTGGCATTCGGGAAGAACAGCGCGGGGAAGACGAGCACGGCTGCGGTGGCATAGACATAGAAGTCATAGAACTCGATGGAGGTGCCGACGAGGCTGGCGACTATCACGCGGCCGCGGGAGTTCACCGGCGCGGCCGGCGCCCCCTTGGTGACTGGTGCTGGTGTGGACATTGAATAACGGCTTTCGCTCGGATGAATATCGGATAGATTCTAAGCCGAAGAGTCCGAACTCCGGACATTCATTTCATTATGTGGACACCTGTGGTAAAGGAGATGCAGCTCATATCTGAAGCGTGCCAGGGGGCTGAAATAACGTTCCAACGCGACGAGCGCACTCTGCTGTTATGCGGGCCACTTCCGAACGGGCCGTGGAACGAGTCTTTGTCGGTAGCGGCTGGCATCCTTCGGACGTGACTAAAGTGGATGTTGTGACTGCCAGCAGTTACGCGAAGAACCGCGGCGAACCGCGCACGCCCGCCGGGGCACGGCATACCCGCACTGCTCGCGAGCCCTACTGCCGCGAGCCCTATGTCCGGGTGCAACTGGACCGCGGCCCGCTCGATGCCAAGGCGATTTCCTGGGACCAAACCAGCGTGCAGGTGAAGTGGATCGATGCGCAGGGTTCTTCACGGACGGCCTGGGTTCCGGCCGGCACGGTCCGGCGCATCCACCGGGACGAATCCAGTTGGCGCGACCCCTACGATGACTACGCCTTCTACTATCCCGACAGGTAAGGGAGGCGGCCCATACGGCACAATGGATCGGTGACCGAAACATCCGCGCTTGCCCAGCCCGCCCTCCTCACGACTCTGCCTTCCGAAGATCCGGCCGCGCTCAGCGCCCGGATCTATGCCCAGCTCGCCCGGGAGCTGGGAGTCAATACTTGGCAGGTCAAGGCAGCAGTGGAAATGCTCGACGGCGGTGCCACCGTCCCGTTCATCGCCCGCTACCGCAAGGAAGCCACCGGGACGTTGGACGACGCCCAGCTGCGCGATCTCGAAGAACGCCTGCGCTACCTGCGGGAGCTGGAAGACCGCCGTCGCGCTGTGCTGGAGGCCATTGCCGCCCAAGGCAAACTCACCGAAGAGCTGGAAGCGGCCGTCAACGCAGCGGATACCAAAGCCCGGCTCGAGGATATTTACCTGCCCTACAAGTCCAAGCGGCGGACGAAGGCCCAGATCGCCCGCGAGGCAGGGCTGGAGCCGCTTGCCGTTGGCCTGCTGGCGGATCCGTCACAGGATCCGCTGGCAGCCGCGGCACCCTTCCTCAATCCCGAACACGCCATCAATGAGTCGGTGGACGCCCTGGCCGGCGCCCGTGCCATCCTGGTGGAGCAGGTCAGCCAAGACGCCGATCTGGTATCGGAACTGCGGGAACGGCTGTGGAAGCAGGGCCTGGTGCGGGCCGAGGTCCGCGAGGGCCAGGCGGAAACCGGGCAAAAGTTTGCCGACTACTTCGACTTCGCCCAGGACCCCGCAGGCCTCCCGTCGCACCGCGTGCTGGCCCTGCTTCGCGGCGAGAAGGAAGGTGTGCTGAACCTGGACATCAGCGAGGGCAACCCCGCAGATGCCGAGGACTACGCGCAGGCGCGCGGACGGTTTGAGAACGCGGTGGCATCGCGCATGGGCGTGGCCGACCATGGTCGGCCGGCAGACCGCTGGCTGATGCAGACCGCCCAGCTGGGGTGGCGCCGGATCCTGGTCAAGCTGGCGATCGACCTTCGCGTGCGGCTGTTTACCGCGGCCGAGGACGAGGCCGTCCGGGTCTTCGCCGCCAACCTCCGGGACGTGCTGCTGGCGGCACCGGCCGGGAACCGGTCCACCCTGGGATTGGATCCCGGACTGCGCACCGGTGTGAAGGTCGCCGTCGTCGACGGAACCGGCAAAGTGGTGGCCACCGACACCATCTACCCGCATGCTCCGGCCAAGAAGTGGGATGAGTCTTTGGCCTCGCTGGCACGGCTGGCCGACAAGCATGCCGTCGAGCTCGTCGCCATCGGCAACGGCACCGCCTCACGGGAGACGGACAAGCTGGCCACCGAACTGATCAAGCTGATGGGGCCCACCCGCAAGCTGCAGAAGCTTGTGGTTTCGGAAGCCGGTGCATCGGTATATTCGGCATCGGCTTTGGCCTCGGCGGAACTGCCGGAACTGGATGTGTCACTGCGCGGTGCCGTCTCGATCGCGCGCCGTCTGCAGGACCCGCTGGCCGAGCTGGTCAAGATCGACCCCAAGTCCATCGGCGTCGGGCAGTACCAGCACGATGTCACCGCCACCAAGCTGGAGCGGTCCCTTAATGCAGTCGTCGAAGACTGTGTGAATGCGGTGGGCGTGGACCTGAACACCGCGTCGCCGTCCCTGTTGTCCCGGGTGGCGGGTCTCGGCTCGCAATTGAGCGAGAACATCGTCGCCTACCGCAATGCCAATGGGCCGTTTGCCAAGCGCGCCGAACTCAAAAAGGTCCCGCGGCTGGGTGAGAAGGCCTTCGAGCAGTGCGCCGGCTTCCTCCGCATCACCGGCGGGACCGAGCCATTGGACGCTTCCAGCGTGCACCCGGAAGCGTACGGCATCGCCCGGAAGGTCCTTGCCGCGGCCGGCACCACCGCCACGGAGGCGGCACGAGGCGGCCAGTCCCTGGCCGTGCTGGACCCCCAGCAGTTCGTCGACGAAAGCTTCGGCCTTCCGACGGTGGTGGACATCATCTCCGAGTTGGAAAAGCCGGGACGCGATCCACGCCCGCACTTCACCACCGCGACCTTCACCGACGGCGTGGAGAAGATTTCAGACCTTACCCCGGGCATGGTACTGGAAGGCACCGTGACCAACGTGGCCGCTTTCGGCGCGTTCGTGGATGTAGGCGTCCATCAGGACGGGCTGGTCCATATTTCCGCGATGTCGGACAAGTTCGTCTCGAATCCGCACGACGTGGTCAAGTCCGGGCAGGTGGTGAAGGTCAAGGTCTTGGAGGCCGACCCGGAGCGGAAGCGCATCTCGCTGACTCTCCGGCTTGATGACGAAGTTCCCACCGGGGAGGCGCGCCGGCAGGGTGTTGGCCAGACGGGCCGTCCCGGAGATGCCCGCAAGGAAGGCTCACGTCCCGGCTCGGGTGGGGGCAAGCCCGGCCGCCGCGACGGCAAAAAGCCCGGCAGAAATGATGACCGTCAGGCCGGCAACGGAGCTTCCGCGAACACGGCAATGGCCGAGGCCCTGCGGCGGGCAGGCCTCGGAAAATAGAGAACCAACAGCCCAGCACCTCCCGCCGCCGGAGCACTCCCTCCGGACGATGCACAAGGTGCTGGGCTGCCGTTCCCAGCGGATGGTGGACTTGCGGAGACTGGGTCCAAGCCTGGCTCACCTGTGACCTCTGACAAGAGAATGGCGGACGTCGCTTAAGGTCCGCATGGGGTTTCCGAAAGACTCGCTCAGTTTTTGCCGGGCGTCGCGCGATGCGCCGCACGCCAACGGCAGCCACAATTGGTGCTCAAGAGTTACCAAGGTTGGGCGCGCTCGCGCAGGCTGGACACGACTGTCGCTTACGATAAGAGGTAGTTCGACACCGCAACCAACTGGAAAGGAGTACCGCCCCATGCTCACTTCTGGGCGCGCCTCCGCTTCCGGCTCCGAGGTGACGGCATGACCGCCGTTGCAGCCGAGGTTCCGCTGGTGCTGGACTCGGTGCTGGAGAAACTAGCGACGGATCTCGGCGACCACGACGGCAGTATGCGCCGGCGCTTCATTAACAATTATGTGGAGCTGTGGGATCACCGCTACGGCAGGGTCTCCGGTGCGGTGCTGGCACGGGATGCCGACGACGCCATGGATGCCATCCTCAGCTTGAAGATCTCCAGCAGCATGGTCGGGGCCGGACGGCTTGGCCGGATGGCAGAGCATCTCGAAGGGCTGGTCCACGGTCAACTGTTCGATGCGGCTGCCACTCTGCTGGATGAACTGCGCGCCTGCGGGATGTCGACGACGGCAAAGCTGCGCAGCTACCACCTGGCGTAGCTGGTTACCGCTTCGGTGCCAGGCTATAGCCCACACCGCGGACCGTCTTGATCCAGCGCGGGGCCTTAGTGTCGTCGCCAAGCTTGCGCCGCAAGTTCGCCATGTGCACCTCAATGGTGCGCTCGTCGGAGTCTGAGATATAGCCGCCGGTGTTGTACGGCTCGTTGCGCAGGCGGCGAACCAAATCAGCCTTGGTCCGCACCACGCGTCCGCTTTCCATCAAGGCGTACAGCAGGTCGAATTCGCTGCGGGTCAGGTCAAGTTCGCGTCCCGAACGGATGACCGTACGGGCACGGTTGTCCACTACGATCCCGTTGTGCTCCAGCACGCCGTCAGCGGCCGGGACCGGCGCCGCAAGGCTTGGCTCGACGCCGGCCTCTGCAGCCACCGCAAGCGCCGTGCCGCCTCCGGCGACGGCCGGAACCGCGGCGCCGCCGGACGGCGACAGCTGCAGGCCGGCCTGTCCGCCGCCGCCCACTCCTGCACCCTGCAGAACGGGTTCCGGCACGGGGGCATCGGTCGTTACGGCCACGCCACCCGACGGCGTTGAGGCGCCCACGGCGGCACCGCCGTCGTTGTCCTTGGTGGCGCGCGGACGCCGCAGCATGGCGGTGATCCGGGCGCGCAGTTCGCGGGGGCGGAACGGCTTGGTCAGGTAGTCATCGGCACCGGTTTCCAGGCCCAACAACGTGTCCAACTCTTCGGCGCGCGCCGTCAACATGATGATGTACGTGTCGCTGAAGCGCCGCACCTGGCGGGCCACCTCGAAGCCATCGATGTCCGGCAGGCCGAGATCAAGCGTGACAACATCCGGATTGTGGCGTTTGATCGCGGCAACGCCTTCCATTCCGGAGGACGCAGTATGAACCGTGAATCCGGAGCTGGACAGCACCGTCGAGATCAGCTCCCTGATGTCCAGGTCGTCCTCCACAATGACGGCAGTTCGCTGCTCGCTCATTCCTTGTCCCCCAACTGATCTACTTTGGTTCATCGTTTCAATCACTACTTATTGGTGATTGTAGTCGCAAAGTCGGACAATTTGGCGCACTTTATGCCGGAATGACGGCGGAGTCTGCCGCCTAGAGATGTACGTGCAGACGCCGTGCGGCCTCGGAAATCGAGCCGGTCAGCGACGGGTACACCGTGAAGGTGTTCGCAACGTCGTCCACATGCAGCTTCTGTGTGACGGCCAGGGCGATCGGGAAGATCAATTCGGAGGCCCGCGGGGCCACCACCACTCCCCCGATCACGGTGCCGGAACCGCGGCGGGCGATGATCTTGACGAAGCCGTCGGAAACATTCATCATCTTGGCCCGCGGGTTGGTGTTCAGCGAGAGCTTGATGATGTCGCCCTGGTACCGGCCGGAGGCGACATCTTCCTCCGTGACACCGACGGTGGCGATCTCCGGACTGGTGAAGATGTTGGACGCCACCTGGGTGAGCTTCAGCGGCTTGACGTAGTCGCCCAGCAGGTGCGCCACCGCGATCCGGCCCTGCATGGCGGCCACGGAGGCCAAGGCCAAGACGCCGGTGCAGTCGCCGGCCGCGTAGATGTTCGGTGCCGTGGTGCGGGAGACGCCGTCCACCTTGATGTGGCCGCTCTCCGCCAGAGCCACGCCAGCCTCTTCCAGCCCGATCCCGGCGGTATTCGGCACACCGCCGACGGCCAGCAGGCAATGCGATCCCTCAACCACGCGCCCGTCGGCCAGGGTGACCAAAACGCCGTCGTCCGTTCGTTCCACACCCGCGGCGCGGGACTTGGACAGCACCGTCATCCCGCTGCGCGCGAAGACGTCCTCGAGCACAGCGGCAGCGTCCGCGTCCTCGCCCGGCAACACCCGGTCACGCGAGGAAACCAGGGTGACCCTGGTGCCCAGCATCCGGTAGGCCGAGGCGAACTCTGCTCCGGTCACGCCCGATCCGACCACGATCAGGTGTTCGGGAATCTCGGTCAGGTTATAGACCTGGGCCCAGTTGAAGATCCGCTCGCCGTCGGGCTTGGCGGTGGGCAGTTCCCGCGGCGTGGCACCGGTGGCCAGCAGGATGGCATCCGCTTCCACCGTCTCGGTCCCGGCATCGGTTGTGACAACAATCGCGTTCGGCCCGGACAGCTTGCCTTCGCCCAGGATGACCCGCACGCCGGCACGCTCCAGACCGTGGTGGATGTCCGCCGACTGGCTCTCGGCCAGCTTGAGCAGCCGGTCGTTCACGGTACGGAGGTCGGCGTAGGCAGCCTTCGAATGCTCATCAAAACGGACACCCAGGTCATGGGCGCTGGCCACCCGCCGCATGGCATCCGCCGTGGCGATCAGGGTCTTGGACGGCACCACGTCGGTCAAGACCGCCGAGCCGCCGAGTCCTTGCCGCTCGATGATGGTCACCTTGGCGCCGAGTGAATTGGCCACCATGGCCGCCTCATACCCGCCGGGGCCCCCGCCCAGGATCACTAGACGCGGGGCACTGAAATCTATTTGGCTAGTCACGGACTTCATTGTGTCGCATGCCCACCACGGCCTCAACCTGCGCCGCGGTCGGCAGCCGGGCGGCAGCCGCATCGGGGCCGGCAGCGGACTTCCAGAATGACCAGACCGACGACGGCGGTGCCGGCCCTTTTAGCTTTCAGCAGCAGTTGGGCAGCGGGTAGGTTAGGTGCTGTGACTACAGATCCCTTTGAACTGGCCGCCGAGGCAGCCGCATTCCTCGCCCAGCAGACCGGTGTTCCCGCCCATGATGTGGCCTTGGTGCTCGGCTCAGGCTGGGGCGAAGCCGCCGACCTCATCGGCGAGACCACACACACGATTCCGGCCGCGGACATCCCCGGGTTCTCCGCCCCCGCAGTGGAGGGCCACGTGGGCACCATCCGGTCCGTCCTGACCCCGGACGGCAAACGTGTTCTGGTGCTCGGAGCCCGCACCCACTATTACGAAGGCAAGGGCGTGCGCGCCGTCGTCCACGGCGTCCGCACCGCCGCGGCGGCCGGCTGCAAAACCTTGGTCCTGACCAACGGCTGCGGCGGACTCAACCCGGCCTGGGCGCCCGGTACGCCGGTGCTGATCAGCGATCACATCAATCTCACCGCCGCGTCACCGCTGGAAGGGGCTACCTTCGTTGACCTGACGGACCTCTACTCGGAGCGGCTCCGCGCTGTGGCCCGGGAGGTCGACCCCAGTCTGGACGAAGGGGTGTACGCACAGTTCACCGGCCCCCACTACGAGACGCCGGCGGAAGTGCAGTATGCCAAGCGAATCGGTGCGGATCTGGTCGGCATGTCCACGGCGCTGGAGTCCATCGCCGCCCGCCACGCGGGCATGGAAGTATTCGGTATTTCACTGGTGACCAACCTGGCCGCCGGTATCAGCGACACCCCGCTCAGCCACGCCGAAGTCATCGAGGCGGGACACGCCGCAGGACCGCGGATCTCTCGGCTGCTGGCCGGCATCGTCGCCAAGCTGTGAACGGGAGCGAGATGACCGCAACAACCGACGAGCTCATGGCCGCTGCCGCGGCCTGGCTGGGGACTGACCCGGACCCGCAGACCCGCCAGGAATTGCAGGACCTGATTGCAGTTGCGGACGGCGATGGTCCGGAGGCCGCAACGGCCCGGGCCGAACTGGCAGACAGGTTTTCCGGCACGCTGGCCTTCGGTACGGCCGGGTTGCGGGCCGCCTTGGGTGCGGGTCCGTTCCGGATGAACCGGGTGGTGGTGCGCCGGACCGCGGCCGGCCTGGCCCGGTTCCTGCTGGATTCCGCCGCCGGCGAGTACGCTCCGCGCGCCGTGGTCGGCTTCGACGCGCGCCGGAACTCTGATGTTTTTGCCGCCGAATCGGCTGCCATCTTCACTGCCGCCGGCATCGAAACCTTCCTCATGCCGTCGGCCCTGCCCACCCCGGTGCTGGCGTACGCGGTCCGGGCGCTGGGCTGTGAAACAGGCGTGATGGTCACCGCCAGCCACAACCCCGCCAACGACAACGGCTACAAGGTCTATCTGGGCGGACGCGCCGTGGACGAAGGCGGACGCGGCGCGCAGATTGTGGCACCTTACGACGCCGAAATTGCCGCCCGGATCGACTACGTCCCGGCCTTGGACTCGATCCGCCTGGCCGAGGAAGGCTGGACGGTCCTGCCCGACGCGATCGCCGGCGACTACGTGGCGGCCGTTACCGCGCTGGCGGATCCCCGGTTGTTCCCCGAGCGGGACCTGAAGATCGTGCTCACTCCCATGCACGGGGTAGGCGGGGCCACCATGCGGGCCGTCTTTGAGCAGGCTGGTTTCACTGACGTCACGATGGTGGCCGCGCAGGCGGATCCGGATCCTGATTTCCCGACCGTGGCGTTCCCCAATCCGGAGGAAGCCGGAGCCATCGACCTGGCCTTGGAGACCGCGGCGGAAGTCGATGCCGATCTGGTCATTGCCAATGACCCCGATGCCGACCGCGCGGCCCTGGCGGCCAAAGATCCCTCGACCGGCGCCTGGCGGATGCTTCGAGGCGACGAGGTCGGCGCCCTGCTCGGCGCGCACATGGCCGCGCGTTTGGCCGGCCAGGACCAGCTGGCCCCGGAAAACGACGCGCCCGGCCAAAGCCGGGTCTTCGCCAACTCCATCGTCTCTTCCCGGCTGCTGGGCAAGATCGCGGCCGACGCAGGCACCCAGCACGTGGAGACCCTCACCGGCTTCAAGTGGATTTCCCGCGTCCCCGGTTTGGTCTATGGCTATGAAGAGGCCCTGGGCTACTGCGTGGCACCGCATCTGGTCCGCGACAAGGACGGCATGTCCGCTGCCCTGCTGCTCGCGGAGCTGGCCGCCGATGTTCAGGCCTCCGGCCGCACCCTCTTTGACACGCTCGACGAGTTGGCCCTGCGGCATGGGCTGCACGCCACCGACCAGCTCAGCGTCCGGGTGGAGAACCTTGCCCTGATTCCAGCCATGATGGACCGGCTCCGTGAGCAGCCGCCGTCGTCATTCGCTGGGTCTCCGGTGACGGACTGCACGGACTTGTCCCTGGGCAGCGGAGCACTGCCGCCCACTGACGGGATGCTGTTCCTCAGCCAAAACGAGACACGGGTGATCATCCGGCCCAGCGGTACCGAGCCCAAGCTCAAGTGCTATCTGGAGGTCATCCGGCCGGTCGGATCGGTGGAGCAGCTGCCCGCCGTGCGCGCCGAGGCCGCACAGGCACTGCAAGCGATCAAGGCGGACATCCGCGCAGCCCTTGGACTGGTGGAATAACGCCTTTTGCGCCACGCACGACTGTGGGACGATGCTGCCATGGCCATCGAAGAGGACTACTCGCCATCCTCGCGGGACAGGCACCAGAGCCCCGACGACAAGCCGGAACACAGGGCGTCGGAAGAACACGTCCCGGCGGACGACGAGCGTGCCATCGCTCGCCGCCGGAAGGACGCCGAGGACAAACTCGAGGAACACCGGCGTGAGGCCGAACAACACGGCCATCCGACGGGCGGCAGGCACTGACGGGTATCGGCCCTGCGTCGCCTGCCCGGGCGGGGCTGTGCGCTGGGCTCCCCCAGCCGATGTCCACGATATGCAAGGATGGATGTTCCTGGACCCAGCAGATGAAAGGGATGGCCATGTCTGAAGACAGCACACCCGGATCCGCGCCGAGCGAGACCTATCACGACCCGACGTCGATCGCTTCGGTCATCGACCACACCCTGCTGAAGCCCGAGGCTTCCCGCGAGGACATCCTCAAAGTCTGCGAGGAGGCGGTGAAATACCGCTTTGCCGCCGTCTGCGTGAACCCCTTGTGGACCGCCTTGGTGCACAGCACGCTCAAAGGTTCCGGCGTCAAGACCTGTTCGGTCATCGGCTTCCCGTTCGGTGCCACGCCTACCGATGTGAAGGTGTACGAGGCCCGCGGCGCCAACTTGGACGGTGCCGACGAGATCGACATGGTGATCGACATCGCCGCCGCCCGCGCGAATGACCGCGACACCGTCTTCGCGGACATAGCGGCCGTGGCCGAAGCCGTCCACGCCGGCGGCGCCATCCTCAAGGTCATTCTGGAAACCCATCTGCTCTCCGACGAGCAAAAGCGCATGGTGTGCGAAGCCGCGGCAGAGGCCGGCGCTGACTTCGTCAAGACCTCCACCGGTTTCAGCGGCGGCGGCGCCACCGCTGAAGACATCGCGCTGATGCGCGATGCCGTCGGGCCGCAGCTCGGTGTCAAGGCCTCCGGCGGCGTGCGCTCCATCGATGACGCGCGCGCCATGCTCCGGGCCGGCGCAACACGAATTGGCGCCAGCTCATCAGTGGCTATTGTTAATGGTGAGCAAGCCGCCGGCGGCTACTGATGTCGCATCGCACTATCGAGGAGAAACACCCCATGGCCCATCCCAAGCAGCGCACCCATTCGGGCGAGGGACACTTGGTCAGCAATCTCATCACGTTCGTGGTCATCATGCTGATCTTTTTCGGTTGCCTGTACGCCTTCAGCCTGGAACCGGTCATCGGCGCCATCCCGGCGTTCGCCATCGGAATAGGCCTGTTCACTCTGGCGTTCTTCATTCCCAAGCAAATCCTCGGGCGCTCCGACACCCACCACAACGCCTGAGCTAACACTCAGGCTTTCCGGGCGCGCAGCCGAGGGGCAGAATCTGCCCCTTGGCTGCGCGCCCGGCGTTTTTAATCACGTCGGCGGTGCCTCCTCGCGATCCCGCGGGTTGCCACCCCTTGACCGGCCCGCCGGCGTGTAAACTGGCACACGGTGTGACGGGAAGTCTGGTCGTCGAGTCATCGAACGAGCCCTCAGAGCGACCGACCGTCAGGAGCCATGCATGGCCACTCCCCCATCTCCCGGCCAGAAGACCATCCTCGGCCGCGGCAGCTATCCCGAGTTCCTCCGGATCAACGAGCTGCTGCGCAAGGAAACGGTCGGCGGGATCCTGCTGCTGGTCGCCACCGTCGCGGCACTGGTCTGGGCCAACTCGCCCGCAGCCGACAGCTATTTCGCCATCCGCGACTTCCAGATCGGCATCGAGGCCCTGCACCTGAACCTCAGCATCGGCCACTGGGCTTCAGACGGCTTGCTGGCGATCTTCTTCTTCCTGACCGGCCTGGAACTCAAGCGCGAGTTCGTCGCGGGCGACCTGCGTTCCCCCGCCCGCGCCATCGTCCCCATCGCCGCGGCTTTCGGCGGCGTCGCGGTGCCCGCCCTGATCTTCGTGATCGTGAACCTGAGCGCCGGCCCTGAAGCCCTGCGCGGCTGGGCCATCCCGACGGCAACAGACATCGCCTTCGCCGTCGCTGTCCTTGCCGTGATCAGCTCGCACCTGCCCAGCGCACTGCGGATCTTCATCCTGACCTTGGCGGTGATGGACGATCTGATCGCCATCGCCATCATTGCGTTCTTCTACTCGTCCGACGTGCAGGTGCCCTACCTGCTGTGGATGTTGCTCCCGCTGGGCGCCTTCGCGTTCCTGTCACATAAATTCCCCAAGTTCTTCGCCCAACACCATCTGGCCGCGTGGGTCATCCTGCTCCCGCTCGGCATCGTCACCTGGGCGCTGATGCACTCGTCCGGCGTGCACGCGACAGTCGCCGGCGTGCTGCTCGGCTTCATGGTCCCAGTGCTGCGCAGCAAGAAGAACGGCGGGCCGGACGCCGGCCCCGGGCTGGCCGAGCAACTGGAACACCGCTTCCGGCCGCTCTCCACCGGGTTCGCGGTGCCGGTTTTCGCGTTCTTCGCCGCCGGAGTGGCGCTCGGCGGCTGGGAAGGCATCAGCCGCACCTTCACCGACTCGGTGGCGATCGGCATTGCCGCAGCACTGGTGATCGGCAAACCGCTGGGCATCATGCTCACCACCTGGGTGCTGACAAAGTCCACCAAGGCCACCTTGGATCCCTCGCTGAAGTGGATCGATGTGCTTGGCGTTGCCGTGCTGGCCGGCGTGGGCTTCACGGTGTCCCTGCTGGTCAACGACCTGAGTTTCACGCTCGGCTCCGAACACCACGACCACGCCAAGGTGGCCGTCCTGGCCGGCTCCCTGGTCTCGGCCCTGCTGGCTGCCGTTCTGTTGCGTGCGCGCAACCGGCATTACCGCCAGGTCGAGGAGCTGGAAACCGCCGATGCCGACCAGGACGGCGTGCCGGATGTGTATCAGCAGGAGCCGCGCGCGACCAGCTGATCCGGGGTTGGTTTCGGCTCATTTCGGCGCCGCCTCTGCGACCCGCGTCACACACCGTACGGTTCCGCTGTACGCTGCCGTGCCCGTGCCATACTGAACCAGTTATGGCCAGCCCGGGCCCCGCAGAGTAGCCGGCAGGTGGGCTGCCGGAGTAGGGGATCTTCGAGCATGTCTGCCGCACCAAGCCCGCTGTTGTCATTGCTGATCGGACGCCAGCAGTTCCACGAGCTATCCCTGCGCGCACGCGTGCTGCTGAGCCATCTGCCGCTGTGCCTGTCCGTGGCGCTGACCGCGTTGCTTGCCGCGGTGTTCTTCCCGGACCTGCTGTCCAACCCGCACTTCATCGGCGGACTGGTCGGCATCGGCCTCTTGTGGGTCCTGAGTGCCGCCGTCCCGTGGGATCGGCTGCCCTATCCCTCCTACTGGGTTATCCCGTTGCTGGACTTCGTCGCCATCGGGTTCCTCCGCCAGGGCAGCGGGACGGAGCTCTCCGGTATCAGCCTGCTGGCCGTCTTCCCGGTTTTCTGGATGGCCTGGTCGGAGATCGCTCCCGCCGCTGCCCGTGCCATTAGTTTCGTTGCGCCGCTGCTGATCATCTGGATCCCGGTTTTCGCCGGGCCGGATCCGGTGACGGCTGAAGCTTTGGTCGGTCCCGCTCTGATCCCGATTGTGACCCTGACGGTGTCCATCACCGCGTCCGTTTTCGCCTTGAGCTCGACGGCCCAACAACAAACGCTGGCTCACAAAGACCGCGAGCTACGGGCCTTGCTGGAAGACAGTAAAGTCCACGTTCGCCGGCTGGATACCGTCTTGAACGCCGTTGCCGTGGGCGTCCTCGTCACCAACGCCGAGGGACAGGACATCTTGAGCAACGTGCAACAGCAGCGGGACCGCTCGGTGGCCATGCCTCAGGGGATCGAGAATCCGGACGAGGCCGACCTGCTGGTCTTCGAAGCCGACCGGGTCACACCCTTCGCCCTGAAAGACCGGCCCATCCACCGTGCCGTGCGCGGGGAAGCATTTTCGGACGTTTTAGTGTGGATTGGTGCCGGTGAGAACCAGCGGGCCATGCTGTGTACGGCGCGGCCCATGCAGGACGATGCCGGCCGGTTCGACGGGACCGTCATGGCGTTCAGCGACGTCACCGACCTGGTCAACGCGCTGACGGTCAAGGAAGAGTTCGTCTCCAGCGTCACGCACGAGCTTCGCACGCCCCTGACCTCGATCATGGGCTATTTGGATCTCGCCCTCGAGGACGCCGACCAGCTGCCGCAGCACGTCAGCCATTCGCTCACCATTGCCATGCGCAACTCCGAGCGACTGCTCCAACTTGTGGAAGACCTCCTTTTCACGGCGGCGGGGACGCTGAGCATAGAACCGCGCAGCACCGCTCTGGCAGACGTCGTGGCAGGCAGCGTGGCTTCGGCCATGCCCAGGGCCGAACACGCAGGCGTGGAACTGGTGATCGACGCCGCCGAGGGGCTGGTCGCCGAGATCGATCCCACCAGGATGGGCCAAGTGCTCGACAACCTTCTCTCCAATGCCATCAAGTACTCGCCCGGGGGCGGCCGGGTCACCGTGCGGACGCTGGAATCCGACGACGCAGCCGTGCTGGAGGTCAGCGACACCGGGATGGGCATGTCCGAAGCCGACCAGGCAGAAGTCTTCACCAAGTTCTTCCGGACCAGTTCGGTCCGGCAAGCTGCCATCCCCGGGCTGGGTCTGGGATTGGCGATCAGCAAGTCGATTGCCGAGGCGCACGGTGGCACGCTGACCTTTACCAGCGTGCTCGGAGCCGGCACCACGTTCCGGGTTTCCATCCCGCAGCCAGGCGAAAAGGGAGGCCGTCCTCAGACGGCCTCCCTGAGCCAGATGCCGGCGTAAACCGCTGGTACCGGCATCTGGCCGGATGATGCCTAACCCTTAACGAATGGCCTGGTGGCCCTTGAACAGCATCTTGCTGTTATCGGTTCCCTTGCCGTTGCCCTTGGCGGTGCCGTTGATCGCCGAGGTGGTCTCCGCGAACGTCAGCGTGGTGTGCGCAATCGCATCGGCCATCTGTTCGAGAACAACGGGGTCAACATTGTCCACCGTGTCGCAGGCCTGGTGGTAGCAGGGATCATAGGCCTCGCCCGCCGTGCCTCCGTAGATGGCTGCTTGTTCTTCGGTCTTGATCTCCTCTGCACCGGTGAACAAACCTCCGGCGGGAATGCCGTTGTTGATGAACGCGAAGTAGTCCGAGCGGCCGTCGAAGGCCGTCGGCTCCGTGGCCAGTCCCTGCGAGGCGAAGTAGTCCTCGAAGACGTGCTCAACGTTCGCCGACCCGTTGGGCCCGGTCAGCCCGAACGCATCGCCGTCGCCGTCGTAGACGAAGCGGACGGCGTTGGGCGAGCCGACCATGTCGAAGTTCAGGTTCAGCGCATGCTGTTTGATGTCCTTCTTTGTCAGCTGGGAAACGTAGTACTCGGAACCGAGCAAACCGTCTTCTTCCCCGCCCCAGAAGGCGAACCGCACCCGGTTTCGTGGCTCGTCGCCGCTGGCTGCGATCTGCAGCGCAGTTTCCAGAATCGCCGCGCTTCCCGAGCCATTGTCATTGATGCCCGGGCCTTCGGATACCGAATCCAGGTGGGCGCCGACCACAACGGTGCGGTCCGCACGTCCAGCCGTGTCGGCCAGAATGTTGAATGTCTCCGTCTGGACGATTTCGGCGTCCACCGCGATCCGCACTTCCAGACCGACCGTGCCTGCCAGTTCGGCCCCCAGATCGAAGCTGGTGGTGACCGCAGGAATGGCCTGAGGCGTGCCCAGCGTGCCGCCGAAAAGATCGAGCCGGTCCGGGGTGCCCCCGTTTCCTTGGTTGAAAAGCACCACGCCCACGGCTCCCGCCGCCGCGGCATTCGACACCTTCAGGGCAAAGTCGCAGGTGCCGCGCTGGATCAACGCGATGTTTCCGGTGGGGAAGCCGGCAAAGTCGGCGGCCTCACAACCGCTGGTGGACGCCCTGTCCCCCGCCAGATTGATGTCCACGGCTGTCACCGGCGCGGTGACGTCGCCGGATCCTGAGTAATCCATGCCCAGGAAGTCCTCTGCCGCCGCATATACGGTGGGCGTCGGGGCCACCTGCTCGAAGTCCGCGCTGTTGAGCACGAAGCGTTCATAGGAGAACGTCTGGCGAACCGGGGTGTATCCGGCTGCCACCAACTGGGCTTCGATGTACTGGGCCGATGCCTCGTACCCGGGGGTACCCGCGGCGCGGTTGCCGCCATTGGCATCGGCCACGTCCTGCAGGGCCTGCAGATGGCTAAAGATGTTCTCGGCGGTGACAGCGTCTCGCAGGGCGCTGGTATTCGTCCCGTTGTCGGCCTGGGCTGGCAGCCCAATACCGAATGCCAAAGCGGTAGCGGCGGTGATGGCCGCTCCGCGCCTGAAACGGTGGGTTTTCATACTGGTTCCTCCGTAGGGTGCGATGATGGACCCGCTATCCCCGTAGCAGGATCCTGCCCGGAAGCTACCCGATCCGACGCGGTTGCAACAGAGTCGGCAACTGATTCGGTGCTGAAACGAACAAAAAATGAACAAAAGGGCTTCACCGATAGCATGGTGGCCTGCTGCCAGTCCTGTTTCAGCACGGTGAACCTGCACGAAAGGACCCCCATGCGGCGTGGCACACCGCCGGAACGCGGCCGCCTCACCGCTGCCACTTTGCTGGCCGTCTACATCTTGGCGCTCGCCCTGGTCGTGTTGTGGCCCACGCCGATGGACGCGGTGGCGAACGGCTTGGTACAGCACGTCCTGTCGGCGCTGCATCGCGCAGGCGCCCCGGTCTGGTTCGATTACAACCTGATCGAGTCCGGGGCCAACGTTGTGATGTTCGTCCCGCTCGGTTTCCTCACTGCCCTGTTGCTGCCGGCCGGATGGCGCTGGCTCACGCCGGCAGGAGCGTTGGTGTTCTCCGCGGCCATCGAATGGTGCCAGCAGGCGTTCCTGCCCGGTCGCCATGCGTCCCTGCAGGACGTTTGGGTGAACACGCTCGGTGCCGCGATCGGCACGGTGCTGGCGTACGCCTGGCTGGAGCACCGGCGCAACCGGCGCCCGGTAACGCGATAAAGTCGAACTAGTCTCTCTCACCGCACGGACAAAGGACCAGTATGCGTATTTCCGTCATCGGGTGCGGCTACCTCGGCGCAGTACACGCGGCGGCCATGGCCAAACTCGGGCACGACGTCATCGGAATCGATGTGGATGCGCGCAGAATCAGCGAGCTGCAGGCGGGACGGGCACCGTTTTTTGAGCCCGGGCTGCCGGAGTTGCTGACCGAAGCGCAGCAAACCGGACGTCTAGCCTTCAGTACGGACCTGGCGGAGGCCGCGAGCGCCGTCGTGCACTTCGTCTGTGTGGGCACGCCCCAGCGCAAGGGCGAGAACGCCGCCGACCTGCGCTACGTCGACGCCGCCTTCAGCTCGCTGGCTGAACACCTGAATCCCGGCGACGTCGTGGTCGGCAAATCCACCGTTCCGGTGGGCACGGCCGCGCGGTTGGCTGATGAAGTCCGGGAGATCACTCCGGAGGCAGTGCTTGCATGGAACCCGGAGTTTCTCCGTGAGGGCCATGCCGTGAAGGATACGCTGACACCTGACCGGTTCGTGTACGGCGTGCCTTCGGGACCCTCCGGCGAAGCAGCCACTGCCGCCCTGGACGAGGTTTATGCGGTGCCGCTCGCGCAAGGGACCCCCCGGCTGGTGATGGACTATGCAACGGCGGAACTGGTCAAGGCGGCCGCGAACTCCTTCCTGGCCACCAAGATCTCCTTCATCAATGCCATGGCCGAGGTGTGCGATGCCGCCGGTGCCGACGTCACGGCCCTCGCCGACGCAATCGGCATGGACGAGCGCATCGGCCGCAAGTTCCTCAACGCCGGGGTCGGCTTTGGCGGCGGCTGCCTGCCCAAAGACATCCGGGCGTTCATGGCTCGGGCCGGTGAGCTCGGGGCCGATCAAGCCCTGACATTCCTGCGCGAGGTGGATGCCATCAACATGCGGCGCCGCACCCGCGTCGTCGAACTGACCCGCGAGCTGGCCGGAGGCTCAGTGATCGGCAAACGCATTACCGTGCTGGGTGCGGCGTTCAAGCCGGAGTCCGACGACGTCAGGGACTCCCCTGCCTTGTCCGTGGCCGCACAGCTGCAGTTGCAGGGCGCCACCGTCACGGTCACTGATCCAGAGGCACTGGCGAATGCCAAGCAGCGCTTCCCGGAACTCAGCTACGAACCGGATACGAAGACCGCGATTGGCCGCGCCCACGTCTTGGTGCTCCTGACCGAGTGGAAGGAATACCGCGAACTGGACCCGGCCACCGTCGCAAACCAAGTGACGGAGAAAAGGATCCTTGACGGACGTAATGTGCTGGACCCCGTTGCCTGGCGCGAGGCCGGTTGGACCTTCAAGGGCATCGGACGCCCGTAGCGTTTTTCCAAGTTCCGCCGTCCACAATGGACCCGTGCAGCCAGGCTGTACGGGTCCATTGCCGCATCCGTTGACAGTGGGCCCAAACAGGAGCATGTTAGGTGGATGGCCAGCGCCGACACCGCCGACCCTAGCCAAGTGCGGGTCCGGTCCAGATGCGCCGGCCGATGGGGGGAAATCAAGATGTCTCGGCGCAGTAGGCTTCTGGCCGCGGGTGTAGCCCTCGGTGTCACCTGCCTGCTGCTGCCCGCTGCTCCGGCCGCGGCTGCGCCGGATCCCGGCCAGCCCTACTTCGAACCCGGCGCCGCCAGCATCGGCGACCCCTACTTTCCGGACGCCGGAAACACGGGTTACGACGCGAAGCATTATCAGCTGGATCTGCTCTATGACCCGCCCACCGAACAGCTCAGTGCCAACGCCACGATGACGGCGCGCGCCACCCAGGACCTCGCCAGCTTCAGCCTGGACCTGGGCGGGCTGACGGTCCATTCCGTCAGCGTCGACGGGCTGGGCGCACGCTTCGAGCATGAAGGAACCAAGCTAGTCATCACTCCTGTCCGTGGCGTACCGGACGGACGGATCTTCACGGCGGTGGTGGAGTACTCCGGTGTTCCCCGCGCCCTGTCACTGCCCGGTCCTGCAGGATTTATCCACACCGACGACGGAGCAATAGTCACGGGCCATCCGAGGAGCGCCCCGACCTGGTTTCCGGTCAACAACTACCCCGGTGACCCTGCCAGCTTCGGATTCAACATCTCGGTTCCGGACGGATGGCAAGCTGTAGCCAACGGCTTGCCGGACGGAACCAGCCGTACGCCCGGCCGCACTGTGTACAAGTGGGAGGCCGAAGAGCCGCTCTCGCCGCATTTGGCGACCATCGCCGTCGGGCATTTCAACCTGGCCGAATACACCAAGGGCGGCGTTAGTTACGTGGACGCCATGGATCCGGCGTTGAAGAAGACGGTCATTCCGCGCAACGGGGATGGCCTGGCCTGGTCGCAAAGCGATGACGCCAGCTACAAGCGCCTCACCCGAACGGTCAGTGTGCCAGATGCCGGCGCGGATTTCTCTTTTTGGATGCTGCGCGACACGGAGCCCGGCTGGGACTACGCGTTCGTCGAGGCCCGCACGCCCGGCGGGGACAACTGGACCACCTTGAAGGACGGCACCGGGTTCGCGCAGAACGGCACCGGAAACTCCTGCCCTGCGTGGCATCAGGTGCATCCCTTCCTGAAGCATTACCAAAACGACGACGGCGGCGGCTCCTGTTCCGCAAAGGGGTCCAGCGGGCAGTGGTGGGCGGCCACCGGAACGAGCGACGGCTGGGAGCACTGGGAGTTCGATCTGGCGGACTACGCCGGCGAAGACGTGGAGCTCTCCATCACCTATGCCAGCGACATCACCGGACAGAACGACGGCGTCTTCGTCGAGGACATCAAAGTCACCGGGAGTGACGGCTCCACGTCTTTCGACAGCGACGGTGACCGGTGGGACGGTTGGAGTCCGCAGGGCGCGCCTAAGGGCAGCCGGCCTAATGACAACGAGTGGACCGCCGGCAGCAGCACTCCCCCGTCCCAGGGTCATAAGATCCAGCAGTCGCTGGACAAGCAGCCGAAGATGATCAAGTTCCTCTCCTCCGTGTTCGGCACCTATCCGCTGGCCAGTGCCGGCGGCATCGTCGACAACGTCGAGGACCTCGGTTTCGCTCTGGAGACCCAGGCCAGGCCGGTCTACCCGATGGATTACTTCTACAGCGAGGCCAGCGGCGACTCATTTATTGTCCGGCAACTCGCGCTCCAGTGGCTCGGCAGCCAGTTGCCCGTCCATCGGTGGCAGGACAGCTGGCTCAACCAGGGTCTGGCAACGTACTCCCAATGGCTCTGGGCGGAAGAGAAGGAACCCGGCAGCGCCCAGGACAGTTTCGATTTTTACGCGGGCATCGACGCCGCAGACCCCTTTTGGAAGTTCAAGTTGGCCGACCCGGGGCCGGAAAACCTGTTCTCCAGCAGCCTGCAGACCCGCTCGGCCATGGCCCTGCACGCGGTGCGGACCGAGATCGGCGACAAGGACTTCCACAAGCTTGTCAGGCAGTGGGTCAAGGACGGTTCGGGCTCCCCCAAAGATTTTCGGAAGCGCGCGGAGAAGGTCTCGGGGAAGGACTTGTCCGGCATCTTCAAGGCCTTTGTATCGACGCCGGGCAAGCCAGGAGCTCTCTGACGAACTGGCAGCGGCGGGTATCCCAGGTCTAGCTCTGGACCTGCGCTATTTGCGGGCAGACGGCATCAAAGTGTTCACTCTTCCCACTGCAAGCGCCGGGTACATCCGAAGACGTAGGTGCAGGCGCCGATTGTAGGCGGTTACCGGTCCTCGCCCAGGACCCGCAGGCCCTCGCGGTAGGCGTCAGCGGTCAGCTCGCCGCGGGCAAATCGCTGGTCCAGAATCTGCCGTGCCGTGCTGCGCCCGTGCGGCCTGTCCATCCTGCCGGCGGCAGAAGCCACCGCAACCGCATCTTCCACGCTCCCCGGGCGCAGCCCCATAAACGCCCTGACTACGAGGATGGCCAACATTGCCACGATGGCCAAGAGCAGGAGGCCGAACAGCCACGCCAAGCCCATATCTACCATGATGAAGCACCCCTTCGATCACGACGGAACGATGGCTCTATAGTCCGTTCCCTTAGCGTCAGGATACGCGTCGGCCCCGGGAACAAACAGGGCAAATCCATCACAATAGGATTCCGTCGGCGCCATCCGCCCCGGGCGAAGATCCCGGTCTCCCCGCAGGACTCTCGACGTGGACACGGGTCAAGGCCATGCCATGCAAGGGCCGTCGGCGGCAAATGATGCGGCATTGAGATGTTCCGCACCTATGGCTTCCCCGGATTCCGTCCGCTGCGGACATAGGATGGCTGTAGGCACCCTCCCGTGTAGATTACCGGGCCGTTGTGCTGTCCAACCTTTCCTGACCTCCGGTTGCCCGGTTGAAAGTCGAGTTGATGAGTCCCACTGCCGACGGCACGCCGTTCCCGCGCCGCCGCGACGTCCGCTCCGGCGCCGCTGAACCAGCCGCGCCCACCGGGATGATCCCGGTGGTCCCGCTGGTCTCCGCGCCGTCCGGAACCCCCTTGCCTGCCCGCCGCGAACTGCGCACCGGCCTCATCCAGGTGGTCCCGCCGGCCGCCGGCCAAGCCGGTGGCACAACCCGCTATGTCCGCACGGAAGCTCAGCCCGCACCGAGTGCCAAGCGGCGCAAGGGCCGCGGGGCCGCGTGGGCGGTGTGCACCGTCGTCGTGCTTGCCGCTGCTGCCGCCGCATTTTGGTTGATGTTCGTCCGCTAGGCGTCAGCCTTCCGCCGCTATCAGCTTGCCCAGGAGCGAGGAGAGCTCGGAGCGCTCCGCTGCGGACAGGGCGGCAAAGTATTCTTCGGCATGCTGCACCTGGACCTTCCGGATGGCCTGTCCAATCTCCCGCCCGGCCTCGGTGAGGACAACCACCGTGGCCCGGCGGTCGGTCGGATCGGGCTCACGCACGCACCAGCCGCGTTCCTGCAAACCATCGACAATATCGGTGGCCGATCGCGGTGCTATCCGCAGCCGCTCGGAGAGTTCGCCCAAGCGCAACGAGCCATGATGGCGGAGCATGCGCAGCGCACGGGCCTGCGACGGCGCCACGCCCAACGGGGACATTCCCCGCGAGGCACCCTTCCTGAGCTGGCGCGAAACGGCCCAGAATAGGTCTAGTAAGTTCTCATCAGCCACGGGAATAGGCTATCAAGTTTCCCTGTTGTAGCCTCATAGTGAGGTAACCTCAGCAATACGGGCCGAGTTCGCAGCCCACCATCATGAAACGAGGTGGTTCCGACGGAAACATTCGGAATGAACCCCGGCCGCGGTCCCGTGAAGGAACCGACGGCCGCAGAAAAAGAACAAGCACGGCACGTTCCGCTCAAGCGGATTGTGGCCCTTTTCCGTCCCTACCGGGGACAGCTGGCTTTGGTCACGGCCATCATCGTTGCTTCCTCGGCCGCCGCCATGGCCTCCCCGTTCCTGCTGCGTGCCGTCATCGACACGGCCCTGCCCCAGCAGCAGCTGCCGCTGCTGGCCCTGCTGACCGCAGGCATGCTGGCCGTGGCTGCCGTCACCGCCCTGTTTGGTGTCCTGCAGACCTGGATCGCCACCAAGGTGGGCCAACACGTGATGCACAGCCTCCGGACCGACGTCTTCTCCCACTTGCAGCGCCAGTCCGTTGGCTTCTTCACCCGGACCCGCAGCGGCGAAATCCAATCCCGCATCACACAAGATATAGGCGGCATGCAGTCCGTGGTCACGTCCACCGCCACCGGCATTGCCACCAACCTGACCACCGTCGTCGCCACCGCCGTCGCCATGGCGGCCCTGTCCTGGCAGTTGTCGCTGATCTCGCTGTTGGTGATGCCGCCGGCAGTGGTGCTGACCCGCAGGGTAGCCAAGGTGCGGCGGGAACTGACCGCGCGCCGCCAGCGGGAACTGGCGGACATGAATGTGACCATCGAAGAGTCGCTCTCGGTCAGTGGAATCCAGCTGAGCAAGACGCTGGGCACCGGAAACGATCTCGCGGCCCGGTTCTCTGCCTCCTCCGAGCGGCTGACCGATCTGGAACTGCGTTCGGAGTTGGCCGGACGCTGGCGCATGGCCACCATGAGCATCATTTTCGCCGCAGTACCGGCCGTCATCTACTTCGCCGCCGGCCTGCCCGGTGCCGCGGGGAACATCAGCATCGGTACCGTGGTGGCCTTCAGCGCGCTGCAAGGCGGACTTTTCCGCCCGTTGCTGGGACTGTTGAACGTCACCATCACCGTCACCAGTTCGCTGGCGCTCTTCGCGCGGATTTTCGAGTATCTGGACCTGCCGGTAGAGATCACGGAGCCGGCCTCGCCGACTCCGGTGGACGCCGCCCAGATAGCGGGGCATGTTCGCTTTGAGGACGTCAGCTTCAGCTACCCGGACAGCGAAACATCGGCCCTCCGGCACGTGAACCTGGCCGTCCCTGCAGGTTCCACCCTGGCCCTGGTTGGCCCGACCGGTTCGGGAAAGAGCAGCCTGGCCGCCCTGGTGGCCCGGCTGCATGATCCGACGGCGGGGCGCATCACCATCGACGGCGTGGACCTCCGCTCCATGCGCCTGGCCGATCTGGCACGCATCGTGGGAGTGGTCAGCCAGGAAACCTACCTGCTGCACACCACGGTGCGCGGGAACCTGCGCTACGCCAAGCCCGATGCCAGCGATGCCGACATCGAGCAGGCCGCGCGGGACGCCCAGATCCACGACCACATCGTGGCGCTGCCGGACGGGTATGACACCATCGTCGGCTCGCGCGGGCACCGGTTCTCCGGCGGTGAGAAGCAACGCATTGCCATTGCCCGCACCCTGTTGCGCAACCCGCCGGTGCTGGTGCTGGACGAAGCGACCAGTGCATTGGACACGCAGACCGAGCATGCCGTGCAGCAGGCGTTCGACCGACTGGCTGCCGGGCGGACCACCATCACCATCGCCCACCGGCTCTCCACCGTCCGGAATGCGGACCAGATCGCCGTCCTGGAAGCGGGGCGCATCGTCGAACGCGGCACCCACGAAACGCTGCTGGACGCTGACGGGCGCTACGCGGCCTTGGCTGCCTAGCAGCAGGCGGCGGCGCTACTCGGTGAACACCGCGTCGATGACCTCCTGCGCCCACTCCAGGATCTGCCGGTCGGCCAAGTCCCGGCCGCCGATCCTCGCGGTCTTGGGCTTGGGGACCAGGATAAAGTCCAGCGCGGGTTTCACCTGCGACCCCGGGTACATCCGGGTCAGCCGCATCACCTTGGACTCCGGCAGTGCCGCCGGCGCGAACTTGATGAAGTTGCCCTGCACCGCCACATCCGTCAGACCGGCCGCACGGGCGCGGACGCGGAAACGTGCCACGGCGACGAGATTCTGCACCGGCTCCGGCAGCTCGCCGTAACGGTCGGTGAGCTCGGCAACCACTTCGTCGATGGCTTCATCGGTGGCCGCCTGCGCCAGCTTCCGGTAGGCCTCCAGCCGCAGGCGCTCCCCCGGCACGTAGTCGTGTGGCAGGTGGGCGTTAACCGGCAGCTCGATTTTCATGTCGGCCACCTTCTGCTCGGTTTCGCCGCGGAAGTCCGCCACGGCCTCGCCGACCAGCCGGATGTACAGATCAAAGCCGACGCCGGCAATGTGCCCGGACTGTTCCCCGCCGAGCAGGTTTCCTGCGCCGCGGATTTCCAAGTCCTTCAGCGCCAGCTGCATGCCGGCACCCAGTTCGTTGTGCGCCGCCACCGCCTTGAGCCGCTCCAGCGCCACTTCGCCGAGGGGTTTCTCGGCGTCGAACAGGAAGTACGCGTACGCCCGCTCCCGGCCGCGGCCCACCCGGCCGCGCAGCTGGTGCAGCTGGGATAGCCCGTACCGGTCCGCCCGGTCAACGATCAGCGTGTTTGCGTTGGAGATGTCCAGCCCGGTTTCGATGATGGTGGTGCAGACCAGGACGTCGAATCGCTTTTCCCAGAAATCGACGATGATCTGTTCCAGCCGCGACTCGCTCATTTGCCCGTGCGCCACTTCCACCCGCGCCTCGGGAACCAGTTCCCGTATCCGCGCCGCCTGCCGCTCGATGGACGAGACGCGGTTGTGAACGAAAAAGACCTGTCCTTCGCGCATCAGCTCGCGCCGGATCGCCGCCGTCGTCTGCTGGTCCGTGTACGGGCCAACGTACGTCAGCACCGGGTGGCGTTCCTCCGGCGGCGTCGCCAGCGTGGACGTCTCGCGGATGCCGGTCAGCGACATCTCCAGGGTCCGCGGGATCGGCGTCGCGGACATGGCCAGCACGTCCACGTTGGTGCGCATCTTCTTCAGCGACTCCTTGTGTTCGACGCCGAACCGCTGTTCCTCGTCCACAATCACCAGCCCCAGGTCCTTGAACTGGACCTCCTTGGAGAGCAGCCGGTGGGTTCCAATAACGACGTCGATGCTGCCGTTCTTGATGCCTTCCATGGTGTCCTTGGCTTCCTTGGACGTTTGGAAGCGGGACAACGCCTTGACCCTGACCGGGAACCCGGAGAAGCGTTCGCTGAAGGTCTCGAAGTGCTGCCGGGACAGCAGCGTGGTCGGCACCAGGACCGCCGCCTGCTTGCCGTCCTGGACCGCCTTGAAGGCGGCGCGCACCGCGATCTCGGTCTTGCCGTAGCCCACATCGCCGGAGACCAGGCGGTCCATCGGAACTTCACGCTCCATGTCCGCCTTGACCTCGTTGATGGTGGTCAGCTGGTCGGGGGTCTCAATGTACGGGAACGCTTCTTCCAGCTCCCGCTGCCACGGGGTGTCCGGTCCAAAGGCGTGCCCGCGGGACGCCATCCGGGCCGAATACAGCCGGATCAGCTCGCCCGCGATCTCCTTAACCGCCTTGCGGGCCTGGCTCTTGGTCTTCGCCCAATCGGAGCCGCCCATCTTGGACAGGACGGGCGTCTCGCCACCCACGTACCGGGTGACCTGGTCCAACTGGTCCGTCGGTACAAACAGCCGGTCCCCGGGGGCGCCCCGCTTCGACGCGGCATATTCCAGCACCAGATACTCGCGCATGGCCTTGGTGGGTCCGGCGCCGGTGGAGCGCTGAACCAGTTCAACGAACCTGCCCACGCCGTGCTGCTCGTGCACCACGTAGTCGCCCTCGGTCAGCTGCAGCGGATCCACGGCGTTGCGCCGCCGCGACGGCATCTTCCGCATGTCCCGGGTGGAGCGTGCGGAGGCACGGCCCAGCAGGTCGGCTTCGGTCAGCAGGCCGAGTTTCAGGCCGTCGAAGACGAACCCCTTGCCGGTGCTGGCCGTGGTGATTTCGATGATCCCCGGCTGCGGCTCGTTCTCCAGCGATTCCACCCGCGTGGCCGGGATCTGCGCGTCGTGGAAGAGTTCGGCCATGCGCGAGGCGGGGCCAGGACCTTCGGTGGCCACCACCACGCGCCATTGGTCGCGCACGCGGGAACCAATGAACTCCATCATCTCGGCCACATCGCCCTGGTAGCCCCTGGGCTCGCGGGCCGCGATGGTCAAGGTGTCGATGTCCAGCACGGTTTCGTCGTCGGGATTGAACGACGTGATGGACCACCAGGACACCTGATGCTCTCCGGCCGCCGTGCGTGTGTCGCCCAGGGAGCGGAAGCCGGCCTGCTCCAGATCCCCCTGCAGTGCCAGGTCCAGCGGCGCGTCCCCGCCCTCGGACGCCGTGGCCCAGGCGGCGGCGAGGAACTCGTCGTTCGTGGTCTCCAGGTCGTGGGCCCGGCTCCGCACCTTTTCCGGTTCAATCACCACGGCGATGGATCCGGGCGGCAGCTCGCCGATGAAGGGCACCATGGCATCCACCAGCACCGGCGACAGTGATTCCATGCCCTCGACCGCGATACCCCCGGCGATCTTTTCCAGCATGTCCGCCGCGGCAGGCATCTGGTCCTTGAGCTTCGCCGCACGACTCATCACCGACGGGGTGATCAGCAGCTCCCGGCACGGCGGGGCGTACAGCCGGGTGGGGTGCTTGACGTGCTCACCGGCCAAGGACCGCTGGTCTGCCACGGCGAACCAGCGCATTGATTCGACTTCGTCGCCGAAGAATTCAATCCGCACCGGGTGGTCATCGGTGGGCGAAAAGACATCCAAAATTCCGCCGCGCACGGCAAACTCGCCGCGCCGGCTGACCATGTCCACCCGGGCGTAGGCGGCTTCGGACAAGCGGCGGACCACATCGGTGAAGGCCACCTCGTCGCCGACCGCCAGCCCAACCGGCTGCAGCTCGCCCAGCCCCTGGACCAGCGGCTGAAGCACCGCACGCACCGGTGCGATGACCACGCGCAGCGGCGCCGCGCCGTCGTCGTGCTTGAGCCGGCGCAGCACCGAGAGCCGGCGCCCCACGGTGTCCGATCGCGGCGACAGCCGCTCGTGCGGCAACGTCTCCCAACTGGGGAACTCCTCGATGGACTCATCCGGCAGGTAGCTCCGCAGCGCCGCGGCCAGGTCTTCCGTCTCCCGCCCGGTTGCCGTCACGGCCAGCACCACTCCGCCGGTGGTCGACGGCGGCGTGTCCGCCCCCGGTGATCGACCAAGGCCGTCCGCGGCCGCGTGGAGATCCGTTTCCAGCCCCTGCACCATCTCGGCCAGCAACGCCGCCCGCAACCCCGGCGGCGCACCGATCTGCAGGTCCTCGCTGCGCTCTGCCACCGGCCGGGCCGACTGCAGCCGCACCTTGGCGAACGAATCGTCCTGGGCGAGGGCTGTGCGCAGTCCGTTCAGGCTCATTTTTCCATCTTCTTCCGGTCGGGGCGCAACACGAATACCCTCCAGTTCGGCGGAACTGAGGGTCAGAAGTCCAACTTTACCGCGCACAGTAGGATGGTTGTTGGCCCAACCAGTTCCGAGAAATTCCGGGAGTCTTCATGGCGCTCAGCGCTTCCACCACCCTGCCCTACCCCGCAGCCAAGATCACCGAAACCTTCACCGACGAGGCGTTCCTGCGCCACATCAGCGAGTTGGTCGGCGGCTCTTTGGAGTCGGTCCAGCGCGACGGCGATGTGTCCGGCGCCTTCACCCTGACCGTGGTCCGCAAGGTTCCCAGCGCGCGGCTGCCGGAGATCGCCAAGAAGATGCTGGGCGACTCGCTCACCGTCACCCAGACGGAACGGTGGCAGGCACCCGCAGCGGACGGTTCGCGAACTGCCGACGTGACCATGAAGGTGGCCGGCGCGCCGGTGGACGTCAACGCCGTCCAGCAACTGGTTGTCGACGGGGGCTCCACCCGCGTGGATCTGACCGGCGACGTGAAATCCTCCATCCCGTTCCTGGGCGGGAAGATCGCCGCCGCCGCCGAACCCATGCTGGGCAAGGCCCTGAACATCCAGGCGCAGCAGGCCGAGGCCTGGCTGTCCGGCCGCTCCTGATCCGGGAGCCGCAGAAATGAACATTCCAGCCGCCCTGGCCTGGGTACTGATTCTGGCCGGCGTGTGGGCCCTGCTTGTCTGGGCTCCGCACCTTGTCCGGGTGTCGAAGGATCCCCGTTCCAAAGACGAGAAGGGTGCAATGACCCGCTACTTCACCATGGAGTTCATGAAGGCCAGCACCTCCATGATCCTGGGCATTGCCACCTTGGTGATCGGCGTTCGCGGACTCGCCGGGTAAGCAACGAGGACATAGGAGGGCCGGGAAGCACGTGCGCTGCCCGGCCCTTTGCTTAAGTTGCGGTCAGTTCGCCGCCAGCAGGGCTTCTTCCAGAGCCACCCACGCCAGCATGGCGCATTTGACCCGGGCCGGGTAGCGGGAGACGCCGGAGAGCGCGGCGGCGTCGCCGAGGATTTCTTCATCGGCCTCGATGCTGCCCCGGGAGCGCATCAGCTCGCGGAAGGTGTCCACTACTTTCAGCAGTTCCTCCCGGTCCATGCCCTGCACCAGGTCGCTGAGCACCGACGCGGAGGCCATCGAAATGGAGCAGCCCTGGCCGTCCCAGCTGATGGCGGAGAGGGTGATGCCGGCGCCGTCGTCGTGCACGGCTGCCCGAAGCGTGATTTCGTCCCCGCAGGTGGGATTAAGCATGTGCGACTCGCCGGACTTGTCGCCCTGCGGCGGATCGGCCAGCGGCGACCCGTTCCGTTTTTTGGCATGCTCCAGGATGATCTGCTGGTATAGCTGCTGCAGTTCCGCACTCACGTCAGTTGGCTCCAAAGAACGGGCGGACCCCGGCGACGGCGTCCAGGAACGCGTCGACATCGTCCGTGGTGTTGTACAGGTAGGTGCTGGCCCGGGTGGTCGCCACCAGTCCGAGCCGCCGGTGCAGCGGCTGGGCGCAATGATGGCCTACGCGCACGGCAATGCCCTTGTCATCCAGGAACTGCCCCACATCGTGGGCATGGACGCCGTCAACATCGAACGCTGCCAACCCGATTCGCTCGGCGCCGGCGGCGGGGCCGAGCACCCGGACACCGTCGATGGCCTCCAGGCCGGCTACCAACCGCTGCCCCAGCTCCGCTTCCCACGCGTGGATCCGGTCCATCCCCGTCTCCCGCAGATAGTCCACGGCCGCGGCCAGCGCCACCGCCTGCGAAATCCGCTGCGTGCCGGCTTCGAACCGCTGCGGAGACGGCAGATAGTCGGCCTTTTCCATGGTCACGGTGGTGATCATGGAGCCACCGGTCAGGAACGGCGGCATCGCGTTGAGCAGCTCCGCCTTCCCGTACAGCACGCCGATGCCGGTGGGACCGAGCATCTTGTGCCCGGAGAAGGCGGCGAAGTCCACGTCCAGCGCCTTCACGTCGACGGCCATGTGCGGAACGGATTGGCAGGCATCAAGCACGACGGCGGCGCCCGCCTCCCGCGCCAGCCGCACCAGGGTGCCCACCGGGTTGATGGTTCCGAGCACGTTGGAGGCGTGGGTGAAAGCCACTACCTTGGTGCGCGGTCCAATGATCTGTTCGGCCTCGTCCAGGCGCAGCGCACCGGCGTCGTCCACCGGGATATAGCGCAAAGTGGCACCGGTGCGGAAGGCGAGCTCCTGCCACGGAATCAGGTTGGCGTGGTGCTCCATCTCGGTGACCACCAGCTCGTCGCCCGGCCCCAAGACGAACCGCGATGCCGCGTCCCCGCCGCGTCCGGCGCTGGCGTTGGAGAAGGCATAGGCGACCAGGTTGATGGCCTCGGTGGCGTTGGATGTCCAGACCACTTCGTCCATGCCGGCATTGATGAAGCCGGCGACGGTTTCGCGCGCGTTTTCGAAGGCATCCGTGGCCGAGACCGCCAGCATGTGGGCGCCGCGGTGCACCGCGGCGTTGCGCTGTTCGTAGAACTCCTGCTCGGCCTCCAGCACGCACAGCGGGTTCTGCGAGGTGGCGCCGGAATCCAGATAGACCAGCGGCGAGCCGTTCACCTGCTGGTTCAGGATCGGGAAGTCGTTGCGGATGCGCCGGGCCTCGGCGTCGTCGATCATGCCGGCGGCATGTTTGAGCGTTGCGGGTGTGGATACCACAGACACCTTGGGGTGCTCCTTGGATCGATGGTTGGAACCGGTTTGTCCCGCACGCGGCGCGTGCCATCAGCCGACAATACGCAAGACAAGTCTGCGCTAATCATCCCACTTCGCCGGCCGCCGGTCACGTGAGTCCTGCCTTACCCGGGAGCACCGATCTGCTCTGGGCGCCCGGTTTTCCGAGGGAAAGGCGGCCGGAACCGCTCTCCGTGGCGTTGACCTGCCCTATACAAAGCCCCGCCGGCTGGTTAGAACGAAACTAAGCACCATCGTCAGGAACCGATCTGCAGGAGCCTCATGCCGACTCACCCCATGCCACCCGACCACGACGTACTGCGCCGGATCGCCGAAGAATCGTTCGGCTGGAACGTCCTCCGCGAGGGGCAACTGGACGCGATGGCCGCAGCCGCCCGCGGCGAGGACGTGCTGGCCGTGATGCCCTCGGGACATGGAAAGTCCGCCGTCTACCAGGTGCCGGCCGTCGCCTTGCCGGGCACCGCCGTCGTTATCTCTCCGCTGATTGCGCTGCAGTACGACCAGGTGGATGCCATCAACGACGATCTGGGCGCCGGCCGGGCCTTCGCCGTGAATTCGCAGCAGCGGGCCTCGGCCGACCGTGCCGCGTGGGACGCCGCGGCCAGCGGCGAGGCGAAGTTCCTGTTCCTGGCCCCGGAACAGCTGGCCCGTGAAGAAACCCTGCAGCGGCTGGCGGAGCTGGACATCTCGCTGTTCGTGGTGGACGAGGCGCACTGCATCTCCTCCTGGGGCCACGATTTCCGGCCCGACTACTTGACGCTCACCCCGGTGGTGAAGCGGCTGAAGCACCCGCCCGTGGTGGCCCTGACGGCAACCGCGTCGCCGCATACCCGAACGGAGATCATCGACCGCTTGGGCATGCGGGAGCCCTTCATCACCGTGCAGAGCTTCGACCGGCCGAACCTCCACCTCCGGGTGCTGCGGCACCACGAGGACCGCGGCAAGCGGCAAGCCGTGGTGGAGCAGGTGGCCGGATTGGGCGGGCCGGGGCTGCTGTACACGGCCACCCGCAAGGACACCGAGCGCTACGCCGCCGAGCTGGCCGAGCGCGGCCTGCGGACGGACGCCTATCACGCGGGGCGGCGGGCCGCCGACAGGGTGGCGATCCACGAACGGTTCCTCGATGGCGAGGCGGACGTGGTGGTGGCGACCTCCGCGTTCGGCATGGGCATCGACAAGCCGGACGTCCGGTTTGTGGTGCACGCGGACATCCCCGACTCGCTGGACAGCTACTATCAGGAGATCGGCCGCGCCGGCCGGGACGGTGCACCGGCGCAGGCGGTCTTGCACTACCGGTCCGAGGACCTGGGCCTGCAGCGCTTCTTCGCCGGCGGTGCCCCCGATCCGGACGAGCTCGCCGCGGTCTTCGGCGCCATCCGGGAGCACGGTCCGCTCCGCCCGGCCGCGCTGCGCGAACAGACCGGCCTCTCGCAGCGGAAACAGTCCCGCCTGCTCAACCTCTTGGAACACAGCGGCAGCATCGCCGTGAACCGCAACGGCTACCGGGCGGTCGGCGGGGTAAACCCCTCGTCGGCCGCGGACAAGGCACTGGCGGAAGCCGCTTCGCGGCACCGGATCGACGAATCACGGATCGAAATGGCCCGCGGCTACGCCGAGACCGACCATTGCCGCCGCGACTGGCTGCTGAACTACTTCGGCGAAGAGACCGACGGCTACTGCGGCAATTGCGACAACTGCGAGGCCGGGTCGGAGGCAGTGGCGGAAGCCCGGGAAGCCGAGATGCCGGAGGGCTACGAGATCCAGCGGCCGGTGAAACACCGAGAATGGGGACCGGGCATCGTGATGGGGACCCAGCCCGACCGGATCACGGTCCTTTTCGAGTCGGTCGGCTACAAGGACATCGCGCTGTCAGCTGTCCGGGAGGACGCCGGGTTGCTGGAATCCATCACGGATCGGTAGCGCCACCCGCCCCGAACCGCCTGCGCCGCGAACGATGGTGCGGGTGGAAGCCGTCGGCAGAGAAACCGGCCATCCTCTATACAAAGTGGTGCCGCCACGCTAGACATAACGCTATGCGGGGGATAATTCTGGCTGGGGGAACAGGATCGCGGTTGCATCCGATCACCCTTGGCATCAGCAAACAGCTAGTACCTGTCTACGACAAGCCGATGATCTACTATCCGCTGTCGACGCTCATGCTGGCTGGAATCCGGGACATTCTGATCATCACCACACCGGTGGACGCGGCCCAGTTCCAAGCCCTGCTTGGTGACGGGTCCCAGTTCGGTATCTCGCTGACCTACCGGCAGCAGGAAGCGCCCAATGGGCTGGCCGAAGCCTTCCTCATCGGGGCGGAACACATTGGAACCGACGCGTGTGCCTTGGTGCTCGGAGACAACCTGTTTTACGGCCCCGGGCTGGGCACGCAGCTCGAGGACATTGCCAGAGTCGACGGTGGCACCATCTTTGGTTATTGGGTGGCGGACCCGAGCGCCTACGGCGTGGTCGAATTCGATGCCAACGGCACGGCGGTTTCGATCGAAGAGAAACCGCAGAGGCCCAAAAGCAATTACGCGGTTCCGGGGCTGTATTTCTACGACAACGACGTCGTCGAGATGTCCCGGACCTTGCGGCCCTCTGCCCGCGGTGAATTGGAGATCACCGACCTGAACCGGCTGTACATGGACCAGGGCCGCCTGACCGTGAAGATCCTCCCGCGCGGGACTGCGTGGCTGGACACCGGGACCTTCGATTCGCTCAACGATGCCTCCAACTTCATCCGGACCATTGCCAACCGCCAGGGCATGCCCATCGGCTCTCCCGAAGAAGTTGCGTGGCGGATGAAGTACATCGACGACGAACAGCTTCACGGGCATGGCCAGTCGCTGGCCAAAAGCGGCTACGGAACCTATCTCCTGGACCTGCTCGAGAGCACCCGCTACGGGCGATGATCGGCCCGGCCGGACGACAGCCGACCTGATGCGGATGGTGCCGCCGGACGCGGGCGAGCGTCGGTGTCTCCGTCAATCTTGCTGCAGCCCTAGTCGCGCGGTGCAACGGTGGATACATTAGGGCCTATGCGCAAGCTACTGGTAACTGGGGGTGCCGGTTTCATCGGATCGAATTTTGTGCGCCACGTTCTGGCCCACACCGATGACCAGGTAACCGTAGTGGACAAGATGAACTATGCGGCCAACGCCGCTTCCCTCGATGGCCTGCCGGTGGGCCGCTGCCGCCTGGTGCGCGGCGACGTGGCCGATCCGGCGCTGGTGGACCGACTGCTGGCCGACCATGACGCGGTGGTGCACTTCGCGGCGGAGACCCACAACGACAACTCGCTGGCGGATCCGGAGCCGTTCCTGCACAGCAACATCATCGGGACGTACACCCTGCTGGAGGCGGCGCGCCGGCACGGTACGCGGTTCCACCACATCTCCACGGACGAGGTCTACGGCGACCTTCCGCTGGACGGGACGGAGCGGTTCACCGAACACACGCCGTACAATCCGTCCAGCCCGTATTCGTCCACCAAGGCCGGGTCCGACCTGCTGGTTCGGGCCTGGGTACGTTCCTTCGGCGTCAACGCGACGCTGAGCAACTGCTCCAACAACTACGGTCCTTACCAGCATGTGGAGAAGTTCATCCCCCGGCAGATCACCAATATCCTGACCGGACGCCGGCCCAAGCTGTACGGGGACGGCCGCAATGTGCGCGACTGGATCCACGTGGAGGATCATTCCTCCGCCGTACTGCGGATTCTCGACGACGGACGGCCGGGCGAAACCTATCTCATCGGCGCCGACAGCGAGCGCAGCAACCGTGAGGTGCTCGGTATCCTGCTGGACCTCCTGGGCCACGGCCCCGACGACTTCGACCTGGTGGTGGACCGGGCCGGCCATGACCTGCGCTACGCCATCGACTCCAGCAAGCTTCGCGGGGAACTCGGTTGGGAGCCGAAGTTCCTCAGCCTGGAGGCCGGCTTGGCGGATACCGTGGAATGGTATCGGGACAATCCCGGCTTCTGGTCCGCTGCGAAAGAATCCACTGAGCTGTTCTACGCGGGCCGCGGCCAGTGAGCGCCGCGGAGCACGGCATCGAGCAGACGCCGATCCCTGGGCTGCTGGTAGTTTCCCTGCCCGTCCATGGCGACAACCGGGGCTGGTTCAAGGAGAACTGGCAGCGCGAGAAGCTCATGTCCCTGGGGCTGCCGGACTTCGGCCCTGTGCAGAACAACATCTCCTTCAACGCCAAGGCCGGAACCACCCGCGGCATCCACGCCGAACCGTGGGACAAATATGTCTCCGTCGCGGCCGGCAGGATCTTCGGAGCCTGGGTGGACCTGCGCGACGGCCCTACTTTCGGCCAAACGTTCTGCCTGGAACTGGGACCGGACAAGGCGGTCTTCGTGCCGCGCGGCGTCGGCAACGGCTTTCAAACGCTGGAGCCGGACACGGTGTACAACTATCTGGTCAACGAGCACTGGAACGCCCGGGCCCAGGAGCAGTATGTGTACCTGAATGCAGGCGACGAGTCCGCCGCCATCCCGTGGCCGATTCCGCTGGCCGAGGCCGAACTGTCCGAGAAGGACCTGCACCATCCGCGCCTGCCGTCCGTAGTGCCGATGAAGCCGCAGCGCATCCTGGTTCTGGGTGCGGACGGCCAATTAGGCCGGGCCCTACGCCAGGCTCTGCCGGACGCGGAATTCGCGGCCCGGGTGGATTTCGACCTGACAGCTGAGGAGTCCTATCGCTCGCGGGACTGGAGCGGCTACCGCGCCATCATCAACGCCGCCGCCTACACCGACGTGGACGGCGCGGAGTCCAGCGAAGGGCGGCGCCTGGCCTGGCAGTTGAATGCCACCGCCGTATCGCGGCTGGCGTCCACCGCGGCCACACACCGGCTCACGCTCATCCATCTCTCCTCGGACTATGTGTTCGATGGTTCCCAGGAGCCGCACACGGAAGCGGAAACGCCGTCACCCCTGGGCGTCTACGGGCAGTCCAAGGCCGCCGGCGACGCCGCCGCCGCGACCGCCCCGAAGCATTACATCGTTCGCACCAGCTGGGTGGTCGGGGATGGCACCAACTTCGTCCGCACCATGGCGGGGCTGGCGGCACGCAATGTCGCCCCTTCAGTTGTCGACGACCAGCGCGGGCACCTCACCTTCACCCGCGACCTTGCCGCCGGAATCCTGCACCTGCTGGAGAGCGGCGCCCCGTACGGCACCTACAACGTGACCAACTCCGGACCTGTCACCAGCTGGGCGGACGTCGCTGCGGAAATCTACCGCTTGCTGGGCAAGGATCCGCAGCAGGTGACCCCCGTCAGTACCGCTGACTATCTCGCCTCCCGTCCGGCCGCGCCGCGGCCGGCCCGGAGCGCGCTGGATCTGGCGAAAATCGAAGCCGCCGGTTTCAGCCCTCCGAAGGCTTTCGCGGCATTGCGGGACTATCTGGCTACGGATCCCGTGTGCGGCCCGCTGGCGGCAGGCATGCATCCGCTCACCGTTTCCGGAGGGCCGGCCCAGTGACCCCAGTCCCGCAGCGCATCCACGAGTCGAGGTCCGCCGGCAAGCCCTGGCTCTTCCTTTCGCCCCATCTGGATGACGCCATCTTGTCCTGTGGCGCCCTCATTGAAGCCGAGGCGGGGCGCCGCGAGGTGACGGTAGCGACCATTTTCACCGAATCGGCCCCGCCGCCACACACCCGGTCGGCGCGCACCTTTATGCGTTTGGCCCACATCGAGGACGCCGCGGCGCTCTTCGAGGCCCGCCGTGCCGAAGACCTTGCAGTGCTGCGGAACCTGGGCGTCAAGCATCTTCACCTCGGCGCCACCGATGCCATCTACCGCCGACGGACGCCCGCGGCTGGCCCGCTGGGCCAGTTGGCCCGCTTCCTGCCGGAACTGGTGCACACCTACCCCACCTACCGCTTCAATATTGTGCGGGGACGGATTTCACGCGGCGACCGCCGACTCATGGCCCAGTTGCGCAGCACGGTGGAGCGGCTGATGGAGCAAACGCGGGCCGAACTCATTTTCTGCCCCCTCGGTGTCGGCAGGCATGTGGACCACGTAGTGGCCAGGACTCTGGGCACGGCCTTTCCCGAGCGTGTGGTCTACTACTCCGACTTTCCCTACAACCAGTCCGCCGAACCGGAGGCCGCCTTCCTCTCCGAACACCTGTTGGAACCCTGGCATTGGGACGAGGGAATCGAGGCCAAGGAACACTGGATCCGCCAATACGGCACACAAGCCGATGCATTGTTCCCCGACGGCCGGATCCCGGCGGCGCGGGAATCGTATTTCGCGCCGCTATGACCAGCGCAGTCGACGTGAGGCGCCCTGCGCCGGCACTGAGGGGAATGCTATGACGTCAATCGATCATCCGTTGCATGTACTCGTGGCTCATCCGTCCGCGGACCTGTACGGCTCGGACCGGGTGCTGCTTGAGACGGTCCAGGCCCTGCTGGAGCGCGGACACCGGGTGGCGGTGGCCCTTCCCCGGCCAGGTCCGCTGGTGGATGAACTGATCAGACGGGGAGCCCTGGTGGAGTTCTGTCCTACCTTGGTGCTGCGCCGGTCCCTGCTCTCGCTGTCCGGGTTGCTGCGTCTGGCAGGCGAGGGCGTCTACGGGTTCTGGGCGGGCATGCGGGTGATACGCCGCTACCGTCCCGACGTGCTGTACGTGAACACCGTGGCCGTCCCGTTATGGCCGCTGCTGGGCCGGCTAAGCCGCGTCCCCACAGTGACCCACGTCCACGAAGCCGAGCGCCATACGCCGCGCAGGCTGCAGCTTGCCACGGCGCTGCCGCTGCTGCTTGCAGACCGGATCGTGGCCAACAGCCGCTTCACCGCCGACACCTTGGCGCATGTGCTGCCGGCGCTGCGCGGCCAAGCCCGTGTGGTGTACAACGGCGTGCCCGGACCGGCTGGGCCGCGGCAGGCTCGCACAGCGCTCGACGGCGGCCTGCGCGTGGCCTACGTGGGCCGCCTCTCGCACCGCAAGGGGCCGGACCTGGCCGTGGAGGCGGTGGCGCGGCTTCGAGAGCGCGGCGTGGCCGCCACTCTGGCTATTGTCGGCGCCGCGGTCCCCGGCTATGAGGACTACGAGCACGCGCTGCGGAGCCGGGTCCGCGAGCTGGGCCTGGGTGGCGAAGTCCTTTTCCACGGCTTCCAACCCAACCCGTGGGACATCTTGGCTGACGCCGACGCCGCGGTTGTTCCCTCCCGGCTGGACGAGTCGTTCGGCAACACGGCAGTGGAAGCGGTGCTTGCCTGCCGGCCGCTGGTAGCCAGCTCGGTCCCCGGGCTTCGCGAGGCCGCCGGTCACTATGCCAGCGCCCAATTTACGGCGCCGGATGACGCCGCCGCACTGGCAGATGCGCTGGAACGGGTGGCCGTGGACTGGGAGCATTTCCGGGCCGCAGCCGTTGCCGACGCCGACGCCGCCCTCGAACGCCACGCTCCGCACCGGTATCGGCACAGCATCGCGGAAGTCATAGCCGGGACGGCCGGCGCGCGCCGCAGACGCTGACGCAGGGAGACAGAGCACGCGGTCCAACCTTCACGTGCCACAGCCGCCCCGCGAGTTATCGACGGCAAGGCCCATGGCACCCGCACTGTTAACTCCCGGCGAAGCCGAGTTACCGGCAGGCGGCGCGGACATCGCTCCCCCGTCGTTGCCCGTTCATTGGCATGGGCAACAGTAGGCGATGCCGGCCACTTCTGAACGGGTCGGCACTCACTCGACCGGAGGTTCGATTCATGCACCCGTCCCCCACTCCACAAGCAACTCGGCTGTCCCGGCCGCTGCGCCTGACCGTCGGCACCTTGGCCCTGCTGGCCGCCGGCACCATGGTTGGTCCCGCCGCCACCGCTGCGCCCGGCCCCGCCGAAAACGACTGGGCCGCCGCCGCCTACCGAGGAGGAGTCGACGTCGTTGATGGTCCGGATGCAGACCAGCAGACCCTCGATGGCACCGTCTTCAATGACAAGAACAAGAACTCCAAGCAGGACGTCAACGAACCCGGCGTGCGCGGCGTCACCGTCTCCAACGGCAGCGACGTCGTGACCACGGACAGCCACGGCCGCTACCAGTTGCCGGCCTTCGATAACATGACAGTCTTCGTCACCCAGCCGCGCGGCTATCAGGTGCCGGTGGACGATGACAACGTCGCCCAGTTCTTCTACAACCACTTGCCCGAAGGCTCGCCGGAGCTGAAGTACGGCGGGATCGCCCCGACCGGAGCGCTGCCTGACCAGGTGAACTTCCCGCTGGTCAAGAGTCAGCTCACCCAGTCGCCGGAGCAGCACTGCGCCTTCGGCGCCGACGTCCAGACCTACAACCAGAAGGAGGTGGAGTTCGCGCGCAACGGCGTCTTCACCGACCTGGCCGCACGCACCGATTATGCCGGCTGCGGCGCCCTATTCATCGGTGACATTGTGGGCGACGATCTGTCCCTCTTCGGGCAGACCCGGGAACTGACGGCCATGCTCAACGGTCCGGCCCGTTTCCTCCCAGGCAACCATGACCTTGATTTCGACGCTCTCGACGGCGAGCACGAGTTCGACACCTACCGCAGCCAGTTCGGCCCGGAGTACTACTCGTACGACGCCGGGAAGGCCCACGTCGTCGCCCTGAGCAACATCGAATACCCGACGACGATCCCCGCGAAGAAGAGCAGCTACACCTACTCCCTCGGCGAGCGCCAGCTCGCGTGGCTTCGCGCGGACATCGCTAAGGTGCCCAAGGACCAGGTGATAGTCCTGGCCGGCCACAGCCCGCTGCTTGAGTTCTTTTACAGCGACTCCCACACCATGAAGCAGCTGCAGGAGGTCTACCGGATCCTCGAGGGCCGCGAAGTCGTCTCCCTCGGCGGGCACACCCACATGTCGGAGAACCTGCGCGAAGGAGACCTCATGGCCGGCTGGCGCGACGAGGTCGGCGACGCGGGCCTGCCGTTCACGCACCTGACGGTCCCGGCCGTATCGGGCCACTGGTACGGCGGACGCGTCCTGGAGGAGGGCTACCCCACCTCGGTACAGCGGGACGGCACCCCGCCCGGCGTCCTGACCCTGGATATCAAGAACACCGAGGTTAAGGAACGCTTCAGCATCCGCGGCGGCGACGAAACCGAGCAGATGGCCTTGGGCCTTAACACCCCGGCCTACCGCACCTGGTACGCCGAGAACGTCACCAAGCCCCGCGGTACGGCTCCAGCTCTTGAGAATCCGATGCAGGTCTCGCGCACCGATCTGGCCGGCCAGACCTGGCTGACCACCAACTTCTGGATGGGCAGCACCGGGTCCACCGTCAAGGTCACTCTGGACGGCGGCGCCGCCACCGAGGCCGTCCGCACCCAGCAAATGCAGGGCGAGACCCCGCTCATCGGCGCCGAGTGGTCAGACCCGGCGGCCATCCAGGAGCAGTTCGTCCACGGCGGCGGCTTGGCCGACCGCTCGATGCACCTCTGGCGGCTTGAACTGCCTGCTGACCTCGCCGTCGGCGAGCACACCGCCGAGGTCTCCGCCACCGACGTCCACGGACGGGAGTTCACCGAGACGCTGACCTTCAACGTCGTGGAGTAACCCGGTCTCCTCGGCCGGCATGGGCCCGGCGGTTCGCTCCGCCGGGCCCATGCCGGCCTTAATCACGTCGCGGGTGAGGAATTCTTCTTCGCGGCCAGGGCCGCACGGCGCCGCGCCCATGCTTCCAGAGTTTTCTTGGCCAAGCGTCTCGTCCGGAGATAGGCGGTTCGGCCCAGCACATAGGTGCGGCCGCGAAGCGTGGCGATCACTCGCACTTCGTAGACCGGACGACGCCGGGCGCCAAAGTCGGCCTTGTAGGATTCGTCCCCGACGGTGAGGTCGAAGAACTGTTGCCCGCGGCCGATCGCGTCCTTGGCGAGCTCCTCTACAATCAGCAGGCCAAGCGAGTAGTTGCGCAGCCGTTGCATGTCGTAGCCCACTAAAAGGAACAGGTCGCGGTCCGGGGCGATCAGGTCGAAGGCTATCGCAACCGGCTCGCCGCCCACCTCGAGCACGGACAGCGTCCCCGGCGCGCCGGTCTTGACGCTGTCCCTCACCACGGCGCAGTAGAACTCAAAGCAGTCCGGGTCCTGCACTAGGTCGATCCCCCGGCGTTCCGCAAAGCGGGCGGCACGGAACTCCTGCATGCGTCGCATGAGGTCCTCGACGGCGGTGACGTCGGTGATCTCGAGCAGGCGCTTCTCGCCCTTGGGCCGCAGGCGTTTGTGCTTGCGGTCGAGGTGGCGGACGAAACCGGCGTCCAAGGCGCCGCGCCACTCTTCTACTGAGGATGCGAGCGTCATCAGGTGCGTATCGTAGAGATGCCTGGCACTCGTGGCCCCGGCCAGCAGTGCCGTGAGCGGATCGGGCGAGTCGGCGACGCGCTCGATCCGAAGCAGGTCGAACCGACCCAGGGCCTCGCGGATTCGGCGGGCCATCGAGGGATCAGCTTCGAGGCCAGCGGTTCCGTCGCTTACTGGCGCCGCGTAGTCGGCCACGCCCAAGTCGGCGTACTCCACGAGACGGATCGGACCCAAGCGACGGCGGACAAACGGCAGGACGAGGACCAGTTCACCGCCGTCGCGCCGGGCAGTCACGATGACCTTCTCCGCCTCCCGGGCGGGCGCCAGCACGTTGTACAGGCGGTCCAGCCAGATACCGTGCTGGAACGGCGTGGCATCGGATAGCGCATAAAGGTCGTCATACTCGCTGCTGAGGAAGTCGAAGTCGTCCTCGCGCTGCACGGTGAAGCCGGACATAGTCAGCCCTTTCGGTTCGGGCGGACGCGCCCGCCCCAGGGGACCTGCGTACCGCCGTCGATGCGCTCGAGCGGGCCGACCCGTTGAGGGTCAGCCGGTGCGCGCCAGTCTAGCCGACAGGGTTGCGGCTTGCGGCCAACGGCCATAAAGTTGTGCAACTTCCGCCTCCACCAGAGCGGGGAGATCTGCGATGACGGATGGATCCACCTCCCGGCGCCGCCGACCGCCAGTGAAATATCTGGCCGCCGGAGCGGTGACGGCTTTCGGCCTGCTGTGCCTGCCCCCGACGTTGTCCGCCCCGTCCCCGGCCGGCCGGGAAGACCCGGCATCAGTTTCCGCTGCGTCCGCTGCCACCGCGGCAGCGGCCAAACCTTTGGTGGTGTCACCGGAGGGTTCGGACGATGCGGCGGGAACACTCGCGGCGCCGCTGGGCACCGTTGGGGCCGCCGTGGCCAGGGCCGCCTCCGGCCAAACCATCGTGCTGCGCGCGGGAAACTACAACGAATTCGTGACCATCCCGCCAGGCAAGAGACTCATCCTTCAGTCTTACCCGGGGGAAGAGGTATGGCTGGACGGCAGCGTGCCGGTGACTGGCTTCGCCCGGCACGGCAGCGTCTATGTGGTCGACGGGTGGACAACCGAGTTCGACGCCAGCCCCACCTACAAGCGCGGCGCCCCCGACGGGACATCGCAGGGTTGGCAGTTCGTCAGCGACAAACACCCCATGGCAGCGCATCCGGACCAGATCTGGATCAACGGTGTCCCCCAGCGGCAGGTAGGGAGCCGGTCCGAGGTCGTGGCGGGCACCTTCTACGTGGACTATGCCGGCGACCGCCTTTACCTCGGTTCCAGTCCCCAAGACCGCACCGTCCGAGCCAGTACGCTAGGTAGGGCGCTGAGCATCCAGGGAGCCGGATCCGAGCTGCGCGGCGTCGGGATCCGCCGGTACGCGACCTCGGTTCCGCAGATGGGGGCGGTGACCGTGGAGGCTCCGGATGCAGTGCTGGAGGACGTGGTCATTACCGCCAATGCAACCACCGGCCTGTTTGTCGGGGCTGGCGGCGCCTCCCTGCGGAACGTCACCTTGGTGGACAACGGGATGCTGGGGGCAGCCGCCACCTATGCCGATGGGCTGCAGGTGTCCGGGCTGTTGGCAGCGCGAAACAACACCGAGCATTTCAACACCTCCCCGGTGTCGGGTGGGGTCAAGGTGGGCCGCTCCCGCGGTATTGATATCAGCGACTCGGTCTTCCGGAACAATGAGGGGCCGGGCCTGTGGCTGGACGAATCGGTCTTTGATGCGGCTATCCACGGGAACGACCTGCTGGACAACTCCGGTCATGGACTGTCCCTTGAACTTTCGGCCAAGACCGACGTCGTCAACAACGTGATCGCCGGCAATTCCGGGCACGGGCTGAAGGTCAACAACACCAGCGATGTACGAATCTGGAACAACACCATCAGGGCCGAGGGCCGCGCCATTAATATTGTCCAGGACGGCAGGCGTGCCAGCGACCCGGATACGCCCGGACATGATCCGCGGCAGCCTTTCCCGGACCCGGCCATGACCTGGATCAACGGCCCGGTCGTTATCCGCAACAACATCATCTCCAACCCGGGCTCCACTGCCGACTGCCTGCTCTGCGTCGAGGACTATTCCGGGACCTACAGTGCCAAGGAGCTCGAGGTCACGGCCCTGGGCGACGTCTACCATCGCGCCTTGCCGGCTTCTCCCGACCCAGCCGTGATCTGGGCGATGGATTCGGGCAAACCCGCTTTATTCGCCGGCCCGGACGACTTCAGTTCAGCCACCGGCCAGGAACGGCAGCACCTGTACCTCGAAGGCTCTGATCCGTTGCTCTCCGGCTACCGGCCGGGCGACATCATCTCGAGCAGGAACTCCACGTTGGCCCAGCCCTTGCCCGGGGAGATCGCGCAGCTGGCCGGTCAACCGGCCGGTACGCGCTCGCTCGGCGCCTTTGCCAGATAGCTCCGCTCCCCCGGTAGTCGGTCCGGCGCGGCCTCTGGATCGGACTGTTGACCGGCGCATCCTGGGGTGTGCAGCAAGCGGGGCGAGACCTTTCGGTCCCGCCCCGCTTTGCACTGCCGCCGGTGGTGTCAGTTGCCCGCTGTCACCGTTAGGTCATCGAACGAAGCGAGAACCGGCGTGTTGGTGGCGGAGCCGGAGGCGTAGACGCCCAGCCCGACAGCGCCTGGAACCTGCAGTTCCGCCGTCGAGTCCGTGGCGGACACCTGCCAGTCCGCAGGCTCCTCCGTCCCGGCAGGCCACAGCTTGGCCCGGACGGTGGTCGGTGAGGTTCCCGTGACCTGCAGACGCAGCTGCAATTGCTGTCCGGCTTGGTAGGTCACTCCGGCAACGGTGGCCTGCCGCAGTATGGTCTCCGTGGAGCCGACCGCCCGCAGGGCCTGCAGTGTCACCGCTCCGTTGGAGGCCACCCTGACTGTGGCCATGTACTGCCCGATGGTGCCGACCTGCCGCCCGACGACATCTACATAGATGCCGCCGCCGGTGGCGGGCTTATCCAGCGAGAACCTCACGCTGGTGTCCGTGCTGGCCGCGGAGACCGCGTTCAGGGACGTGCCCGGACCGTGCCCCGGGGTATTCATCCGGATCCGCCCGACCCCGTCCGCGACGGTGAAGTGCGTGGACGTTCCCCGCAGGCTCCAGGCCCCGCCGGTGTCAGCATTCCCCCAGCCGGACGCCAAGGTCCGTCCGAAGGCGTCGGCCGCGATGTTTGCCGCCGGCGGCGGGCCGGCATCGACCGTAACTTCTTGGCTGGTGCTCCGCGACTCGCCGTCGTCGTCAGTCACGGTGAGTTTCACCGAGTAGGCGCCGGCCGTCGCGTACGTGTGCGACGCCGTCGCTCCACTGCCCGTTGCACCGTCGCCGAACTCCCACGCGTAAGTGGCGATGGTGCCGTCGGGATCCGAGGATCCGGACCCGTCCACTGCCACGCCAAGGCCGTTAGTCGTGGCGGTAAAGGATGCCGTCGGGGCCGCGTTGTCCGGCGTACCAGTGCTGCCGGCTGTGTAATGGTTCTGGACCTGGCCGGCGCTGAGCACAGCCGGGTAGATGGCCACCTCGTCGAGGTCGCCGGCAAAATACGCGCTGGTGGGCCGCGGGGTCCACCGGCTCAGGCTGTCCCCGCCGATCCGCCAATAGCCCATGACATCCTGGCCCTTGGTCACGTCCGCCCGCTGGGCCACCACCTGTCCGTCGACGAACAACTGCATGCCGTTCGCACCGAGCGTTGTCACCGCATGGTGCCATTGGCCGTCGTTGTATCTGCCCGTGCTATTGACCGTCTGCCGCGCACCGTTTTGCATGACGCCGAAGTACAGCTGTCCGGTGTTGGCCATGTACAAGTGGCGGTCCATCAGGTCCGAGTTGACGGTGGTCGAGTTGGCGTAGCCAATCAGCTTCCCGCCGCGGGTGGTGGTGGTGCGGAACCACACTTCGGTGCTGAAGGTGTCCGCTGGCTGCACGCGGGAGGTCGTTGAGGCAAATCCAGTTGATGCACCCGTGAAGGTGCCCGCAGTATCCCCATCGCCGGCCACGGCTCCAGAGGCGCCCAGGGCTATGCCGGCGTTCAGCCGGAGATCGTCTTTGCCGACCTGGTCGATACCGACAGCGCCTGCTGTTTCACCGAGCCGCCAGTAGTTGGCCGGCTGGTCTGCCTTAATCGTAGCGGCGTAGGCGCTGGCGGCCGGGTCTTCCGCCGCTGTGGTGACCGTGACCGTGTTGCCGCGAACCTCTACTCCGGTGGGATCCGTGGCGAAGATACGGTAGGAGTACTGCCGTCCCGGGACCAGCCCGGTGTCGAGGAAGGCCAGGCCCGGCCGGTCCCAGAACGTCGTTGCGGCGCTGGTCGTATAGACCGGATTGGCAATGTTGCCGTCACGGATCACCTTGTAGGTCAGTTTCTTGTTGTCCATGTCCCAGTTGGCCTGCCAGCGCACCCGGACAGTCCCCTTCTTCGGCGAGCTAAGCGTAGGGGTGAAATTGGCCCCGCTGACTTCCGGTCCCCGCTGGTTGGGCGCATCCTGGCGCACCGTATAGCGCACCAGTCCCTGCTGTGCCACACCGTTCACCCTGGTGAACTCGCCGCCCATCACCACATACTTGTCGGTGCCGGTGACCGACCATGGTCCCTGAAACTGGCCGGTGAACGTACCGGAGTTCATATCCGGGAACCAATTCTGCAACTCGGGCCGCGGCAGGCCCTCGAAGTTGGTGTAGTCGTACAGTTCCCGCTTGATGGTGCCGCCCACAGCCTTGCTGAACGACATACCGCGGCGCCATTCCCAATCGATTTCCTGCGGAAATCCGCCGACATTGGCACAGTTGTGCGGATGCCCGGCCAGGTAGATCAGGTCGCGCTGGCCCGCAAAGACCGAGTAGGTGTCACCGTGGCAGTCGTTGACCCATTCTGTTCCCAGATCCGACCATCTGATCGAGACCACGCCCTCCAGTGTGCTGATCCGGCCGAAGGTGTAGCCGCTGGCATAGAAGTGGGTTCCGTCCGAGGTCAGGCTGGTGATCGAGCCGTTGTCGCTGCCGTTGCGGATGTATGCGCTGGCTGGCAGCGGGAACTGCGTTCCGGTCGCCGTATCCAGTACGCCGAGCCCGTAGCCTGGCCGGTCCGAGCCGTTCAAGCTGGTGAAGGCGCCGCCGACGGCGATCTTGGTGGCGTCCGGCGACAGCGCCAGTCCGTTGACCTGGCCGCCCGCCGCCTGCGGCGCCCAGTTCAGCAGTGCGGCGTCCGAAGCCCGCACGGCCGCCAGCTTCCCGCGCGCCACGCTACCCACGAAGTTGAAATCGCCACCGAAATAGACTGTGTTGCTCGTGGCGACAATACCGTGAACTGACGAGGACGCCTGCGGCTGGAAGCCTTGGATCAACGCACCCGTCGACGGGTTCAGCGCCACGATGCGCGAGACCGCTGTGGTTCCGTTGAACTGCGTGAAATCCCCGCCCACGTACAGTCGCGAACCATCCGGTGAGGCCGCCAGCGTGAGCACCTGGGCATTGAAGCGCGGGGCGAAGGAACCGATCAGCGCGCCGGTGGTGAGGTTGTAAGCCATGATGTTCGACCTGGCCACCTCGTTGGTTCCGGCCGCAGAGCCGGCCGGCCGGGCGGAAGTGAACTTTCCGCCGACATACACGGTGTTGCCGATAATCACCTGCGACCAGACGACTCCGTTGATCTGTGCCGTCGGCAGCCGGTCGGCAGTGACGGTGGCCGGAGTCAGCGGATCCGCTGGGTTCTCCGGCAGTGAGTCCGCGGTCGCGGACGGGACACCCACGATGGCTATGGAGGCTGCCAATGCGGCTGAGGATAGGAAGACGGCGCTCCTGCGCCAGCGTGTATGCATAGCTATCCTGCCTTTCTTGGAGCTGCGCCTTCGAACGCAACCACAGACTCGGACGCAGCGTAGTTCAGGTAAATGCGTACCTGACCCCGCTGGTCCTCGGGTACTAGGAAAACAAAGGTGCCGGAGGCGCTCTTGCCCGCCGCGACTTCCAGCGGGAAGAGCTTGGTGCCGGAACCGTCAAGCCGGATGGCGGGGAGCTTTTGCGCGCCTGCCTCCACGGTGATCTCGGCGGTATCCAGTTTCAGTTCTTTAGCCGATGTGTTCCGTACTTCCACCACAAAGCGGATGGCCGGCCCGGCGATCTGCCCAATGCCTTCCGCCTTGGCTTCGATGGCCTCTAGCTTGGAAATCGTGGCGACGCCGCCTGCGACGTCGGCGGTCTCCTGTAGCTGGACCGCCCTGGCGACGGGCTTGGGCGTGGCCGCCCGTTCGGCGTCCTTGGCCACGGCCAGCGAACCGGCGGGTTCCTTGGCCGCTGTATCAGGCCCGGATTCCTTTGCCGTCTTACTCGGCTTTGTCCCGGCCTTGTCGGACTTCGTCTCGTCCGGCTTCTTCCCGGACGCGGACCTGTCCGCGTTGTCGTCGGAAGCACCCCTTGTCGCGCCGGCCTGGCCAGAATTGTCGGGGGCCGCGCCTCGGTCTGCCGCCGCGGAAGCCACCGCGCCAACCGAACGCGGCGCCGCCGTCGTACTTTGGCCGGCCCAGCCGGACCAAACCGCGGCAACGGCAACCACTACCGCGGCAGCTACCAGGGGCGCAACGATCCAGCGCCCTCTGCTCCGTCCACGTGCCGTGCTGGCGGTTTCGGACGGGCCCGCCTCGGTTTCATCGCTGCCATTAAGCATTCCGTCCACCGCCGTCGGCAGGACGGACCGCCGGATCGAGCCGGCCCAGTTCCCGGAACCACTTCGCGCAGGCAAGCATCAGGTAGGCCAGGTTCGCCGCGAAGAACAGGGTGTACAGTCCCATGAATAGCGCAGGTGCGCCCACGAAGAGGAACACGAAGCAGAAGATCCCGTAGTCCGTCGGCAACAGGGCAAGCGATTTCAGTCTGGACCCGCTCCGCGGCGTGGCAGCGGTGCCGGCTTTCAGGAAATGAGTCTTCCGGAGCTGTTCGGTGAGGATCATCGTGAAGAAGCCCACCCCGTCCACCAGGCAGTAGCCGATCGGGATGAGCAGCCAGACCGGGTCCTCTAATCCGAACGTGCGGTAGGCACACACCAGGACCGCAAGATGCAGGCTTGAGTTCTTCAGGCTGTCCAGCACATGGTCCAGCCACTCGCCGCTGAGCGAACCTCCTCCGCGCAACCGCGCCACTTGGCCGTCCGCGGAGTCAAAGGCATAGCCAACGGCCAGGCCACCCCACACCACGAGTCCGACCCAAACCTCGGGCCCCGCCGGGCCTTCCGCCGGCGTGAATGCCAGAAAGACGATGGCGGACAAGGTGAACAGCGCGCTGATCGCGCTGACCATGTTTGGCGTCAGACCGGCCCGGTAGGCTGCAGCAGCGAGCAACCTGCCGGCACGCCGGTTGACTAGAACGGAATACGCCGGGGCCCCGGGAGCCACCGTCTTCTGCGCCTTGGCCAGGATCCTGACTGTCTGAAGATAGCCCGGCCGATCCCGCCCGAGCAGCTGGCCTGTCATGCCACACCTGCCGGAGTCCGGTCCGCTGCGGTTGGACGTCGGCGGCCGCCGGACTGCCGCGCCCTGCCTGTGTGCAGATCATGGCAGAGCTGTTCATAGCCGTCGGTGACCACATCCCAGTCGTAGTTGACGGCGCGCTGCTGTCCCAGCAGGCCCCGGGTCTTGGTGGCCTCCGGCTGCGCTTCTGCGGCCACAGCCAGCGCGGCTGCCGCCGCGGCAGTGGAAAAGTAGCTGCCAGCCTCGGCCAGGACCTCGCGGTTGAAGTTCACATCGAAGGCGTTGGTGGGTGCCGCCGCGCCGATGGCCCGTAGCAGCGAGGGATTGGTGCCGCCGACCGAGTGCCCATGCCAGTAGATCAGCGCGTTGGCATAGAGCTGGTCCAGCAGTTCCTGGTCCCACACACCGCCGAGGAACCTGACCCGCTCGTCCGCCCGGTCCCTGACGCGGCGGGTGTACTCATCGCCGTAGGGACTGCCGCCGACTACGACCAGCGGCAACTGCGCTTCGCTGGCCGTGTAGCCTTCCACGATCAGGTGGACATGGTTCTCCGGCTCGAAGCGGGCCACCACGAGGTGGTACCGGCCCGCTTCCAGCCCGAGTTCGGCCAGCCGCTCCTGCTGTCCCGAGCCGATAATGGGTGCGCCGTAGGTGATCAGCCGGGAGGCCGCACCGAATTGCTCCGTGTAGTAGTCCTGGATGCCGGCGGCGTCCGCGATCAGGGCGTCGGACCAGCGCACTGCCATGGATTCAGCCAGCCGATAGTACTTCCTTCCGACCGGCCCCCACTTGCCCCGCTTCCACTCCAGCCCGTCCACGTGCGTGGCTACCGGGATCCGCGCGGCGCGCAGTAGCGGCAGCCACGGGGCGTTCGCCGCGTTGAACACGACTGCCGCGTCCACGCGGTGCGCCGCGAGGTGAACGGCCGACAGCCCGGAATGACTCAGCGTCTCCAGGCTGCGGCGGCGCAGCGCCGGCAGGTGTACGAGCCGCATGCCGGCGTACTCACGTTGTGTGGCGTCGGCACCTGTGGTGGTCCGACAGTAGACCACCACCTCGTGGCCTCGGGCGGCTAGCCGCCGGCCCACCTCGTCCACGCAGGTCTCGAAACCACCGTAACGCGCAGGTACTCCCCGCGTTCCCAATAGGGCAATGCGCAGCGGCCGTCGTGCTTCCCTCGATGTTGACATATCCCCATCCCCAGCATGGTTGTGTCTTAGTTAGCTGTGCTGTTGCTTCGCGGCGGCTCAGCCGGCCAGCGGGCTAATCATTCACCGCCGCGCTGGCTGGTCTGCCTCTGGCAGACGTGGTGCCGTTGAGTGTCGCCAGCGCCTGTCGCAGCGCAGTACTCGAGGTGTGCACTGTGTACGGAAAATAGATCACCGAGACGCCAACGGTGGCGAAATCCCGCTCTAGCCGGCGGCCCTTCTCGGTGTCCTTCCAGTCGTCGCCCTTGAAGAAAACGTCAAAGCCGACATCAGCCCACGTCTGCAGGCGGTCCGGCGAGACTTCGGCCACTGCCCGGTCCACGTAAGTGATGTGGCGGACGATTTCCAGGCGCTCCTGCAGCGGCACTAGCGGGTAGCGCCCCTTGGTCGCGAAACAGATTTCGTCGGAGACGGCGCCGGCAATGAGATAGTCGCACTGCGAGCGCGCCTGGCGAAGAATATTTAGATGCCCGACGTGGAACAAGTCGAACGCTCCCGCGGCGTAGCCAACTACAGTCATGCCCAATCCCCCAGAACGTATCCCCAACGTTGTTGCCATCAACGCCTTGCGCAGCGTCTGCTTGGCCACAACCGGATTCACGGATCGTTTACCGCTCCGTTACCTCAAGGCACAGCCTAGGAAGAATCAGCTGTGCACACATGAGTGGGTGGTACGTAAGTCAGCCGGACAGATTACTCACTGCACGTCGCGCAATACTTACGCCCGTCCCGCCTGTACTCGCAGTAGGGCGGCTGCCCACAGCGTGCGGGCTATCTGCCGCCGGATGGGCGATGCCCTGCACCCGTGCGGAGCCTCGGCTGCCGAGGTTCACGCTCTCATGGTGCTTTCGCGAGGTGATCCTTCGGTCCAACGGGCCCGTCGTCTGCTGGGTGAAAGGGCCGGGCGCTGGCCTTTTCCAGCAGCACGGACAAGGTGAAGAAGACCACGAAGTCGACGCTGGCATCCACCAGGCCGTTCTCGGTCACGCTACGGAACAGGATGAACAGCAGCGCCCCATTCGTGAAGGTCCCCAGCTGCGGCGTGCGCAGGCTGTCCCAGCTGGTGCGTGCCACCCACAGTGCCAGCAGCGCAGCTCCGACCAGTCCTGCCTGGGCCAGCGCCGAAATCCAACTGGAATCGAAAACCTGCTCGTCCCAATACTGGCCGAGCACGGCAATCTGCTTCACCGAGAGCCCGCTGCCCACCCATCTTTCCCAGGTGTCGAAGGGAATCTCCAACACCGCTTCCCAGCTGATGGTGCGCGAATTCAGCGTGACCAGCGAGGCGCTGTCCCCTCGATTCACGATATTTGCCAGGGTGGGTGTGTACGCGATGATCGCGAAAATGGCGGGCACCGCCACCAGCACCATGGCGGCGACGGCGATGGGTGGCCTGCGCACCTGCAGCAGGACCACCAGCATCGCGGCGACCAGTGCGAAGATTGCCGTCCTGGATCCGGTGGCCAGGACCAGTCCCGAAAGTCCCGCGAAAATCACCAGCAGCCTGCCCGAGGCACGGCCATGGACAATCTCGTGCAGCACGCCCAGGGCGGGAAGGCCGCACAGCGAGGCGATGTCGTTGGGCGACAACGGCGGGATGCCCCCGCCCAGCCTTCCACCGGAGAGCATAAGACCGAGGCCGGTGATGGCGCTGAACGCTCCCACCACCGCCATGGCTGCAAGCAGTGATGTCACGGCCAGCCGGGCCGGGAACGACAACAGCACAACGATGACCGTGGCCGCCAACAGCACAACACGGATGGCCAGTACGGCAGAGGCCTCCGTGTTCCCCTGCGCGTAAGCACCGATGGCTGAAACCGCCACGATCAACAGCAGCAGGCCCAGCGAGCGCCCACCCAGCGGTTGTCGCTCCCGGGTGCGGATGAGCACAACCACGGCCACCAGCAGCGCAACGCACTGGATCAGTGCCTTGATCACGACCACCGGATCGGCGCCGCCGCTATAGATGCTGCCCTGCCGCCAGCGGACCAGGCTGACGACGACCAGGAGCCAGATCACGAACGGGATGACTGGCTTGGCGCCGGATCTAGGCATTCACATCAGCGTCGCGGACCCGCGAATGCCGGCCGGCCGCTGCCTCCGCCCGATGGATGAGCGGCACCGCAGATGGCCGCCTGCGCAATGGTACCCCCGTCATGACCACCCCTTGGGGCGGATTCCCTGCCGCGGCCAGTTCCGCAAAGGTCCGTCGCAGATCGTCCCTTTTGGTCTTACCGTAGCGGCAGATGACCAACGTGTGATCCGCGGAGGGAACCAACTGCTGCGCGTTCAACGGACTGGAGGTTACAGCGCTTTCGGCCAGCGTCATATCGAAACGCGCCTTGAGTTCGTCCAGGACGGGCACAGCTTGACGCGCCCTGTCGAGGCTGCGGCCTATCCCTTCCTCAGGTTTGCCCGCCAAGATATAGGAGACCGGTCCGGCCTCGTCGGTCCGTATGGCGGCGGCAAGGTCCGCCCTCCCGCTGAGGACTTCGGCCAGACCAGCGCCGTCCGGCTCCTGCCCGAAGGCCGGAGACAGTGCCGAGTCGGTTTCCAAGACGCAGATGTTCTTACCCATGCCCGCCACCATCAGCGCGAAATTCCCGCGCTGGAAACTGGCGCCGGCCCCGGGCGAAGCAGGGACCAGCAGCAGCAGCGGTGGCAGTTCCGTGTGTCCTGCCAACAGCAGGTTGGTGAGAAGTTCGCGGTGCGCCATCCAATGCTTGCTGTTACTGGCCCACCCACCCGGTTGGCCGGCCCGGTTCCGGTAGCGGGGCAGATGTCCCACTACCGCCATCCCGACTGCCGACTGGACGTCACGGCTTGTGCGCAGTCGGGAGTCCAACCGGAAGGCCGCTATGGCGAAGAGCAACCCGGCCGACAACCCGATCAAGGCTCCGACCGCCACATTGAGGGTGGTCCGCGGCGAGGTAGGACCGGCCGGCGGCGACGCAGGGACTGTGAGCTCCGGGGCCACCGTAACCCTGCTGTCTCCGGAGGTGGTTTCCAGCCGCCGAATGTGCCGGCCAAGGTGTTCGGCCACCGCATTGGCAATATTGGCCGCCATCTGCGGTTCGGCTGACTGGGCGGTGACATTGAGGAACACCGTCTCCAGCGGGTTGTCTGCCTCGATGCTTGTCCTGAGCTCGCTCAGGCTGAGCTCAAGGTCAAGTTCGCGGATCACCGGTTCCAGGACTTCCGGGCTCTTGACCAAGCTCGGATAGGACTTGACCCGCTGCAGGCTGAACTGGGATCTTTCATAGGCTGACCCGGAGCCTGTTTCGACCTTCACGAAAAGGGTGGCATGGGCTTCATAGACCCTGGGCATCGCACTGCTGGCTGCCAAGGCGCCGCCGATCCCTGCCAGCGTTAGAACAAGGATGATGACCCAGCGGCTGACAAATGCCCGGCCGTAGTCGCGCAATTCCATTGCTCCCACCTTTCCAGTGCCCCAACCGGAGGTGTACACAACATAGCACCCGCTTCACCCCGGCGGCGGCCTGCGTTCCCGCACCGTTGCGCTCCCGTTGTACCGCCGGCCGGTCGTGCCATCCACGTCCGGCCGGAGGGGTGCGTGCGGTGGTATCATTCAGCCCGAGCCTGGCCCACCCAGAGATTGTCCCAGAGGGAGTGGACCGGTGCGTTGGTAGCCGAGCCTGACAGGTAGGCTCCCACTCCGATCCGTCCCGGCACCTGCAGGCCCGGGGACGAGTCGGAAGCCGTCAACTGCCACTGCGCGGGTTCCGAGGAGGCCTGGCCCCAAATCTTGAACTTTATCTGGGTGGGCGAGGTCCCGGTGGCCTGCACCCTGGCGTTAAGCAACTCCCCTGGCTGGACCGCCAGCCCCGAAATGACCGTCTCGTTGGCGATGACCGTCTCGACGCCGTTGAGCACGCGGTACAGGCTCACCGCCACCTGGCCGCTGGCACGGAACCGGACTGCTGCCTCGTACCTGCCCACATCCGGCACCTCGCGGACGACGATGTGATTGTAAACGCCGCCGCCCGTGGCCGCCTTATCGTTGCCGAGTTGGACGGCGATTTCCGTGTTGCTGGCCTCGACTCCCGGCAGCGTGACCCTCGGGCCCGCACCGGGACTGCCCATTCGGAGCCGACCTTGGCCGTCCACCACGCTCAAGTTGGCCGCCGACCCGACGCGCTGCCAGGATCCCCCTGCGTCTGCCTGGCCCCAGCCGCCGGTGACACTGCGGCCGAACGTGTCCTGCGCGTAAGCGAGTGGTTCCTGGCTGGCTTCCACTGAAATCGTCCGGGATACCGGTGCTTTGGCTCCGGCGTTGTCGCTGACCGTCAGCGACACCTCGTAGTCGCCTGCGGCGGCATACTGGTGTTTGACCGAGGCCCCCGTTCCTTGGCTGCCGTCACCGAAGTCCCAGGCGTAGGATTCCACCATGCCATCCGGATCGTTGGAATCGGCGGCGTCAAAGCTGACTTCCAGCCCGTCCACCGTGGACGTGAAGACGGCTACCGGAGCAGCATTGGCCACGGTGATGTCCTCGGTATAGCTCCCGGTGCCGCCGGTGCTGTCGGTCACCACGAGGGTGACCGTGTAGGTGCCGTCGGCGGCGAAGGCGTGGCTGATCGTGGCTCCCTCTGCGCTCTTGCCGTCGCCGAAGTCCCACACGTAGCTGGTCACCGTGCCGTTGGGCGAGCTGGAGCCGGATGCATCCAGCCGGATGTTCCTGCCGGTGACCTCCTTGCTGAAGATGGCTCCCGGCCCCTCGGGCGCGTTGACCGTCAGGCTCTGGGTCAGTGTGCTCCTGGCTCCCAGGTCGTCGGTCACGGTCAGCACGGCGTCATAAGTGCCGGCCTTCGCATAGCGGTGCGAGACGGTATTGCCGCTGCCGGCGTTGCCGTCGCCGAAGTCCCAGGCATACCCGGAGACCTCGCCGTCGGGATCCTCCGATGCGCCCGCGTCGAAAGCAGCGTCCAGCCCATCGGTGCTGAAACTGAACGCAGCGGACGGCGCTGCATTAACCACGGCCAGCTGAACGGTGGCAGCAGCCGAACCGCCGTCGTTGTCTGTGACGGTCAGGGTGACCTGGTATTCGCCGCCGGCGGTGTATCGGTGCGAGGGATTGACGCCCGTGCCCGTACCGCCGTCACCGAAATCCCACGCATAGCTGGCTATCGTGCCGTCGGTATCCGCCGATCCGGCGGCGTCGAAGGCGACCCGCAGCCCGGTGGCAGTGCTGGTCAGGGACGCCGTCGGAGCCTCGTTCGGCCGGGCCGTGGTCACAGCCGACTGCTTGCTCGCAGTGGCGCCGCCGTCGTCCGTGACGGTCAGGGTGACGGTGTAGGTTCCCACCTCGGTGTAGAGGTGTTGGATCCCTGCCCCTTCGCCCGTCGTACCGTCGCCGAAGTCCCATCGGTAGGTGACGATCCGGCCGTCTGCATCGGCCGAGTCCCGCCCGTCGAAAACGACATTCTTGCCGTCGACGACGCTGCTGAAGTCCGCGACCGGGGCCTTGTTCAGGGTCCCGCCGAACGCGTAGTGCGCCTGGACCTGCTCCAGCGTCAGGGCAGTCGTATATACGGCGGCTTCATCAATGGTGCCCGCGAAATAGCCGCTGGAGGCCCCGTCCCAGACGCGGTCCCCGCCGATGCGCCAGTATCCCGTGTAAGGTTCGGCTGCGGTCTGCGGATGCGTGCCGGCAAGCATGCCGTCCACATATAGCTTCATTCCCGCCTCGGACTGGGTCGCCACCACGTGGTGCCACTTGTTGTCGTTGTACGGCAGGGAGGTTGTGGTGGTGTTGAGCACCCCGGTATAGGTGCCGAAGGTCAGTTTTCCGTCATCGCGCATATAGACGTGACGGTCGTAGCTATTAGAGAGCCCGCTGTTCGAGTTGCCGAAGCCAATGATCTTGCCGCCGCTGACGGTGCTCGTCTTGAACCACGCCTCAGTGGAGTAGACCCGGGGGTTGCTGACAGAGTTGCTGGCGGCGGCCATCCCGCTGGAGCCGTCGAAGGTGAAGGCTTTGCCGCCCGGACCGGTCATGGCACCCGGCGCTCCCGCCGTCACTCCGCCCAGAACGTTGGCGGCGTTCGCGGACAGGCTCGTGTCTGCAGCGGTCGGCCCGCCGGCGTCTTCCAGCCGCCAATACAGTGCAGGATCGTCCCGGAAGACCGCCGCCCCGTAGCCGTCTGTTGGCACCGGTGCGATATCCGGTGTACGTCCACTGGCCCGATAATGGTCGGCAACGGTTAGGCGGTCAAGCGCGGTCGGGTAGATCGCAACTTCGTCGAGATTGCCGGTGAATCGAGTAGAGCTCGGCTGGTTCGGCCAACCATTAAGATTGTCGCCGCCGACCCGCCAGTAGCCACCGTATTTTTGTCCCGATGTCACGTCGGAGCGCTCGGCGACGCGCACACCATCGACATAGAGAACCATGCCTTTGGAACCCAAGGTGGCAGTCAGCTGATGCCACTGGCCGTCGTTGTAGCTCTTCGAAGAGTTGACCGTGGCGGCATAACCCAGCCATGTTCCGAACCAGAGTCGGCCGGAATTATCCATCCAGACGTGACGGTCATAGCTGCCCGAGTCACCGGTTCGCGCATTGCCGTAGCCGACGATCTTGCCGCCGCTGGTTGAAGTGGTCTGGAACCACGTTTCCACCGAGAACGTGTCCGGTGCCTCGGCAAAGTTCCGGGTGGCAATCGATGCCGTGGCCGCGCCGCTGAAGCTCGAGGCGGTGTTGCCTGGGACCGCCCCATCGACGGAGCGGTCCACCCCGGCGCCGGCATCGCCGTCGTTAAACCCGGCGTGGTCGAAGGCAACGGTGCCCGAGGCCTCGTTCAGTGGATAGTAGGTCGAGGCGCCATCCGCTTTGATGGCGTCGCCGTAAGCGTTCGGAGCCGTGGCGGTCACCGTCACCGGTGCGGACCGCGGACCGATGTACTCGTTGCCGGAGGGGTCCTTGACCCTGATCCGATACGTGTGCGTGGCACCCGGCGTGCGTCCGGTGTCGACGAAGCCGACCGACTTCTTCTTCCACCAGATTGAGGGTTCGTTGAGGACGGCGATGGCCGTCAGGCTGTTGTCCCGGAGGACTTCATAAGTGAGTGTTGCGTCGTCATAGTCCCAGGTGGTGGGCCAGGCGACGCGCACGGATCCGGCCGAGAGCGAAACGGTCGACGGTTTGAGTTCGGCGGTGTACTCCGGCCGCATCTTGTTCGGTGCGACAGTGCGGGAAGCAAATACGGCCAGCCCCTGTTGTGCAACTCCGTTCACCGACGTGAATTCCCCGCCGGCAACGAGATAGGTGTCGTTATTGGCTAGTGCCCACCCGCCCTGGTATTGGCCGGTGAAGAAGCCGGTGTTAAGTGCGGGGTACCAGTGCAGCAACGTGGGAACAGGCTGGCCGGAGTACGTGCTGTTGCTGCCCGGCGGTGCCTGGTCCGTTCCGGTAGCAAAGGTGGTTTCCGCGAGTGCCCGCTTCCAAACCTGCGGATCCTCCTCCGGAAACTCACCCAGGGAGGAACAGTCATGTGCGTGCGAGACGCTGTACATGACCTGGTCCATCACCGCGATATCAGAGGTGGAGCCGTAGCAATTGTCCATCCAGATCAGGTCGCCGGTCTTGAAGTCGGCCGCGAACCGGCCGTCGAACCAGTGCCCGCCCATTCCATTGGCCCCGGCATAGACGACACCGTCTTTTTCGATCATCTGGGTCACCCAAGAAGTATCAACCCCTCGGGTTTGCGGGATCGGAGTGCTGGTCCAGGGCAGTGACGCACCAGTGATCCCGTGCACAGCCCCGATTCCGATTTTGCGCTCACCATTGAGCTGTTGAAACCTACCTCCGATGACGACTCTGCTGTTGTCAGCCGCGGCGATGACACCGTGGACGATGCTGTCAACGACAGGCGCCCACGGAAGGAGCGCACCGTTCGAACGGTTGAGGGCAGCCACATTTAGCCGGGATTGGCCTCCCGCGCTGCGGAAGGAGCCGCCGATGTAGACGGTGCTCGCGGTGATGGAGATGGTCTCCACCTGACCGCCGACGCTTGTGCTGAAGCTTTGCACGGCCCCGGTGCCAAGATCGAATGCTGCAAGCTTGCTGCGCGGCTGGCCGCCTACGGCGCTGAAGTCGCCACCGACAAAAATCTGTGTCTTGTCCGGGCTAATTTCCACGTCCTTCCCCTGGGCATTGAGGTTCGGGTTCCAGGGCAGGATCTTCCCCGTCGTGATCTCAAACGCCATGGCGTTGTTCCGGACTACTTCGCCCGCGCCTCCGGCTGCAACTCCGGAGGGCCGGGCCCGGGTAAAGCTCCCTACTGCGTAGGCTGTGTTCCCGTTGACCGCCGTGCTCCAGACCACTCCGTTGATTTGGGGGGTAGGCAAAACGTCCGCGCTCACCGTCTGTGGCAGCGTGATGCCCTCCGTTGGTGGCTCCGCCGCGTGGGCTGGTGCCGCAGCAAACAAGCTGGCCAGCATGGCTGCGGCGATCAGGAGCCCCTGGCTCCGCCGGATACGTCCCCGCACCGCGGATGCGCCTTGGTGTGCGTGCAAATTCCGTGTGGATTCAAACATGCGTACCCGACTGCCTTTCGTACGGCGGACTGATGTGGGCCTTCTGCATCTCATCCCGCTTCAGGGGAACCAGCAAAAGAAGTCGAATGGCAGCACCGCCGAGGGCTGAACCCAGCGCTGCCGCCCACGGTGCCAGTGCGAAGTCCCCGGTTAGGTGCAAAATAAGGACAACGCAGGCCAGCGACACGAGTGTGTCAGCCAACCGCAGAGCAAAAACACGCTTGGCGCTCCCTTTAATCGCAGCCAATGCTCCGTAAGGAGAGACGATGGCCACCGAGGCGGCATAGGCCAGCCAGCCGGCGACTGCGAGGAAGTCGGGGGTCTGGCCGGTTGCCAGCGGCCCGGCAACGGGCAGCGCCCACAACGCAACTGCCGCGCCTGTGGCAGTAATGCCCAGCACGATGAGTAAGGCACGGTCTGCTTGAGCCAGGAGCGCAGCAACCGTGGATGCCCTGTTTTTAGCGTAGGCAGCGAAAAGGTAGGAAGAAATCCCGCCGACAAAAAGCATGGCGGGGGCCGCATAAATGCGCGCAATCTCCAGCTGGCCGGTCGCAGCGAGCGTCACCAGGATCATCAGCGCCAGCCGCATGGCCGTCATCAGGCCCGGTCGAAGCATCTGCTGGGCCGCTCGCCAGGATCCGTACGCGGCAACGGCTTTCCAATCCGCCCCCCTGAACCGCACCAGGTAGCGGTCGGGCCTAGGTACCAGTGCCACTCCGACAACTATTCCCGCTGACTGGCCGCAGGCGATCGCGGCCAGGTATCCGGTCAGCGACGGGTGCCCGTTCACATTCTGCAGCCAGACTATTGACAGTGCGACGCACGTGGCCGACAGATCCATCACGACGATCCGTGCGAAGCCTAGATGCGCCATCAGCAGTCGGCGCAACACATCCTCGACAAGGTAGGCCGCAACGGCCAGACCGAGCAGGAGCGCTTCCATCCCGGACACGAAGCCGATGGTAAAGCTAACGGCCGGCACAAGGACCCCGCAGGCACAGCTCAGAGTGAGCAACCACAGTTGCATGCCGGCCCGGAGTCGTTTGTCCGTCCGGTCCAGCACCGTGAGGGAGTCTCCGACAAAGCCGCTGGTCGTCGCCGCGCAGAGCACCAGCACACCGTACAAAACGCCCAGTTTGCCCAGGTCTTCGATCTCTAGCGTCCTGGCCGCGAGGGCCATGAGGAGGAAGCTGCCGACGGCTTGGCTGCCCTGGGCTGCCAACGCCCACAGGGCGCCGGCCAGAGAACCGGAAATCCGCCTCGAGATCACGGCAGGTCACCCGTGAAGGTGGTCGGGGCATGTGTGCCGTTGAGGTCCAGGTTCAGCGCCGTCTTCGTTGCATCCGCCGGGACCATGAAGGCGTACCTCCCTTCCGCCGAAGCGCCGGCAGCCACCTTGCCCACCAGATCCGCCACCTGGACGCCGGTGTAGAGCGGCGCGGCCGGTACCTGATCGGGTCCGTAAACCATGGTGGGTACTACAGCCGATAGGTCCAGCGTGCGTTCCGAACCGTTGCGGACCTTCACGGTGAAGAGGACGTACGTTGCTCCTGTCATCGCGCCGGCGCCCTCTTCGGTGACCGCCCCCTCGCTGAAGCCGCCGGTCGAGACGGTAACCCCGTCGTCGTACTTCGCTTCGCCGTTGAAACGGGCGGCCGAAACCGCGATTCGCTTCTGCTTGCCGCCGTCCCCGCGGTTCACCATGACGAATCCGGGCTTCTTTGGCTCGTACGCCGGGCCGCCGATGGGGCCCTCAGACTCCCCTGCTTCCGGACGTGGCTTAGGGTCATCGAATGGCGCCGCCGAAGCGCCCGCCCCTTGAGGTGCCGGTTGGAGGTTCGCCACGGCCGCGGCATTGGAGCATGAGGTCAACGCGGCGATCAGTGCCGCGGCGGCCATGATTCCCCCGCTTCTTTTCATCAGTAGGCCCCCACTGGATTCAGCATGACTTTCACTGTCCGCCACATGATGATGAGGTCCCCCAAGACCGACCAGTTCTCCACGTAATAGAGGTCGAGCCGGACACTCTCCTCCCAGTCCAGATCAGATCGTCCGTTGATCTGCCAGAGTCCTGTGCATCCAGGTTTGATGAAGAGGCGCCGATGGGTATGGGTCTCGTATTTGCTGACTTCATCGTGCAAAGGCGGGCGCGGGCCCACTAGGGACATGTCTCCACGCAAGACGTTGTAAAGCTGCGGCAACTCGTCCAGCGAATACTTCCGAATCCAGCGGCCAACCCGGGTAACCCGGGGGTCATCCCGAAGCTTGAAGAGGACTGAGTTGCCTTCGTTCAAATGCTGAAGCTGTGCGAGTTCGTCTTCTGCGCTGTCCACCATCGAGCGCAGCTTGTACATCCGGAATGTCTGCCCACCCTTACCCACGCGGTCTTGGACGAAAAAGCCCGGGCCGCGGCTGTCCAACTTCACGGCGGCCACGAGAATGGCTATGACCGGGGCAAGGATGATCAGGGCGCTGAGGGAGCCGAGCACGTCGAGACAGCGCTTGATAACGTGCCGGCCTCCTGTGAATGAAGGAAGTTCAACATGCATCAAAGGCAGGCCCTCAACGGGCCGAACGCGGATGCGCGGACCGGCAACGTTGGTCAGGGCGGAGGCGACCACAAGTTCCGTGGAAGTCTTCTCCAATTCCCAGCTGAGCCGCTGGATGTACCCATTCCCTCGGTGCAGCTGTCCGGCGACTATGACCGCGTCAGCGCCACTGGCAGCCACGGCGTCCTGTATCGAATCCAAATTCCCTACGACGGGCACGGCGTTCTTTCCGACCTGCAGGGCCGGGAACTTCAACTTTCCTTCCAAAGCCACACCGACGACGTCGTAGGCAGCACCCGACTTCCGGGCGATCTGCGCCACGACGTACCGTACGTCCTGGCGGTTGCCCATCACGATGACCTTGGACAGGTAGTGCCCGAAACGGCTCTGGTAATTGAGCCAGTTGCGCCAGGCCCACCGCCCCGCCAGCAGCAAGATCAGCCCCGCGGGCCAGGTCAGGAAGAAGAATCCCCGCGGGCCGGGAGAGTCCAGAAACACATAACAAACGGCCACCAGTCCAAAGGTCACGGCGCTGGCGTCGACGACACGCTTGTACTCCCCTGCGCCGAAACCTATCAATCTGGGGTCCCTGGTTCGCATCAAGCTGGTCATGCCGAACCAAACCACGGCGATGAACACCGCAGCCGCAGGATGGCCAAGGAGGGTTCTGGTCGTTGGCTCCTGCGAGGCCGCGTCCAGCCAGATAGTCGAAGCGACCATCGTCGCGGCGATCAGTAAACCGTCAGTGAGCCGGAGCATCAGCAGGTAGCGCCGGCGCCACGGGACTCCTGAGTGAACCGCAGCGTTTTTCTGCGGTCGGGGGACGGCTATGCGAAAGCCAAATTCGCGGGTCAGGGTCGTAGGACTATGCACGACGATTCTCCCTCAGCCTGAGCATCGAGATCTGGAACCGGGACGGCATCCCCCGGTCTGGACGTGGAAGGAGCCGGCGGCGGCTGGGGGCAGGGCTCCAAACTCAAGCCCATGCGCCGCCGGCTCCGTATAGGGGGCCCTGGCTCGGCGCGACTGCGTCTGTGCAGCAGCGGGCAGGGCGATCCGCGTGCTCCCTGCGGCGGGATTTCCCCGCCGGCCGGCAGAACACGCGCGATTACCGAAGGGAGAGCGGGCAGGCCGCACTTTTCCCACGGAAAGACGATCTATCATTTCGAACCCCAACTGAACCCCCAGCTAAACCCCAACAAACGGCAAAACCGTTTGCGAGTTCTTCGTGTCCTGAAGCCTACGGATCCGGTCATGGGCACTCACGAGTACTGACCACTGGGTTTTTCCCGAAGTCTTTTAACCAGCTGGGGGCGCCCACTCAGTACCCGCGGACGGGTACTCGAAAGTACGATTCACCAAATACCCAGCAGGCCGTCAGGGCAGCCGGGCGCTGAGCAGCCGCCGCAGCACTGCTATTACTTGCCGATCAGTTTCGGGAGTTCTTCGCGTCGGCTGATTCCCAGCTTCGAAAACATGCGATAGAGATGGCCTTCCACCGTGCGAGTGGAGACGGCGAGCTCGCTGGCGATTTCCTTGTTCGAAGCGCCGCTTCGCACCATTGCTGCGATGGCCGACTCTCGGCGGGTCAGTTCCGGCAGCGCTCCTGCCGCCTTGGCCGGCACCGGCTTCGTGACCTCCGACAGTTGCTCTCGGGCAGCAATGATTTCCCGGCGCAGCTTGGCGAGCTTCGGATGGCGGGGCAGGTCCTGGGCACACACGAGCGCATTGTCCAGACAAGCGGCTGCAATCAGCGTGAAACCGGCGTCCTTGGCATTGGCTGCAGCGGATGCCAGTGCTTCAAGGTCTCCTTCGACTTGGGCTTTCGCTATCTGGGCCAGAATCCGGCGGTCCATCCCCTCATCATCAAGCGGAGTGCCGACAAGGCGGCGCAGTATGTCGGGAAATCCTAGATGCAGCCCCAGCTCCAGTGCGTGCATTTCTACGGCGACCATGCCCTGGCCCGCCACCCGGTCCGCCAATTCCATGAGTTCCGCGGATTTTTCGTCCATGGCTGCCCGCGCGGCCACTCCGTAACAGCGGCCGAGCATCAAGGTATGGGCATGACCGGCGGCACGAGTCCCCTCGAGTTCGGCACTGTACTGTTCTGCCAGTTCCCTCTCGCCGCAGACCGCCGCGGCATAGGCGCCCATGCCCAGGGCCAGCGGCAGCAGCTGTTCCATGTCATTTTGGTGCAGCGCTTCGATACTCATGCTGATCTGAGGTAAAGCCAGGTCAAACCGGCCTTGCCGGCACAATACCCTTGCCTGAGTCAGACCGATGATGCCGCCAAAGTGATTCCATGCCCACGGTTCGGTGAACGGATATGAGGCGAAGACGTCTTCGATCTGTTCCCATCTGCCCCCCAAGATCAGCAGTTCGAGGTGCCGGCAAAGTACCAGTCCCGCATGAACCTCCGTGGCGTGTCCGCCTGCGGCTAGCACTTGCATGGCTTCGATACTGGCTTGAATCCCTGATTCTATGTTCCCGGAGAGACCCAGAGCCTCGCCCACCAAGGCCAGCGCCAACATTCGATTGACCGGTGCTATGTCATTCTGCTCGACCACGGCAGCCAATTCCGCCAGCGAGTTCGAGTAGAGGCCTTGGCAGTTCAGGGCGTAGCACTCCAGCAACTTGTTACTGAGCCGAGCATCATTCAATTGCTCGGCGCTGGCATCTGAATCCGACTCCCCGGCTATGCGTTCAATGACTGCGCGCCATTCCACGGCGTAATTGCCTACCCACGATCCCGGTTTTTTGGCCGCATAGAGAAATTGCGCAGACGTCCATGCCGCGGCTTCGGCCGCTTTCAGGCTCGTCGCAGCAGATATGAGGCCGCCAAGGAGTTCCTCCGAAGCGTCAAGTTCATTTCGGAGCATCTTTGCGCAGGCAAGTTCAACTCCCGCCTCCACCGTCAGCTCCGGGTCCGTAATCTTTGTGGCAGCCCGAATGGCAAAGTCCGGATCGCACCGCTGGTTCGCCTCCGCTGCCGCGCGCAGCAGGCCGCTGGAGGACACGGGGCTACCGCAGTCAAGCGACCACTCTACCCAGCGGAGGGTGCTCCCGGCCGGTTCGTCCTCCGGGTCATGAACTTGCATCAGTGCGTTCCGCAGAGCCAAGCGGCGTCCAATGGGTACGGTTTCGCGGATAACCGCGCCGACCATCGGCTGCGTTAACCGGGTGAGGCCAGTCGAGCAGTCTTCATGCGTAATCAGACCGTCATTTTCCAGGGCGTCCACTGCCGACGGGTCCCCGATGGCTAGCAGAGCCGACAGCGGCACAGGTTCACCCAATCCAACGGTTTCCAGCAGCATCCGTTCCGATACGGTCCGGCTGGACAGCTGCGCCTGCACCAAGTCACCAATCAGACGACCTGGCTTGGGCGGTGCTCCCGACAGCACCCAGACCCCGTTGCGTTGCAGCAAGTGGCCAACGCCTCGACTACGGTCAACAAGCAGTTTCACGAGCATGGGATTGCCCCGCGCCGCGACGTGGAAATATCGGCTTGCGGACGGCAGCACATCGCCTCCCAGATGAGCGGCGCACAACCTGTGTGCCTCTGCGGCCGTCAACGGCGGAAGATCGACCCGACGCAGCAGTCCGTCTTTGCTCAACGCAAGCAGGTCATGCGGTAGCCCTGTAATCGACCGCGTGAGCACCACCAGCCGCACTTCTTTGGCTGCGGTCAGCTGGGCAAGGAGCAATGCGGAGTCCTCGTCGAGATACTGCGCGTCATCAATAACCACTACCGGCCGGACCCCATAATCCGCTTGGACGGCCTCCAGAAACTCCCGGAAGCCGCGCAGGACCGTGAGCGCGGACAGGGTGTCCGCAGAGGCCTCGAGGAATAAATGCGGCGCCATCGCACCGAACGGGACAGCCTTCAGAACCGGGGACCCTTGGATCCAGAGGGGCAGAGATCCGTCCACTGGGTTTTTGAGAACGTGGCGGACAAGCGCGGACTTCCCCATCCCGGCATCGGCCACGACCACTGCGCCATCCACCACGTCTGAGTCCAGACTCCCCCTGACATCCTCCCGTGAAACAGCGCGGCCGATAAATGGATCGTCACCCGCACCGAAGGGGGTCATTTCGAGGACACCTCAAGCACATCTGACAGCTCCGACCTGCCACTGACCTGAAGCTTGGCGTAAATCTGGTACAGATGGCTCTCAATGGTCCGGACTGACACGACCAGTTCATCGGCGATCTGTCGGTTCGTCAGCCCGCCGACCGCGCGCAAGGCAATATCCGTTTCCTTCGCGGTGAGCGGGGTGTGTGATTTACCCTGCACGCCGACCGGGCCCAACAGGGCACGATACTGCTGGGTGCGCGCTCTTGCCGCTGAGGTTCTCGCCACATCGTTGGCATCCTCCGCCAGCGAGACCGCAGCCAAGGCAGCGTCGAGGGCAAAAAGGTCATTGCCGATCAGGTGCGCATGCTCGGCAGCCAACAGGAGTTGTTCAGGGTCTCCGCCTGCGAGCCCTTTGCCGTAGTGCTCGCAGAGCCGGGCGAATGTGCCTTGGACAACAGAGGCCTTAATGGCCAGTTCTTCCGCGGCAGCGGAGTCTCCGAGGCGGACCGCACCGCTGATGGCAAACAGTTCAGCGGTCAACGCTCCTCGTACGCGGTGCTGGTCGGCCTGTTCGAGCAGCTTCGCCGCGGCCAAATCTCTGGATGAGAAGGAGGCAGCTGCCATGGCCAGGAAGTAGTCCCTATCGCAGTCGAAGATCCAGGCGGCACTGCTGTGGATGGTCCGGCATTCCTGAGCCTGGCGAAGATACTGACGGCCCTCTTCTATGTCGCCGCACAAGCAACTCGCGTAAGCGGCCGCCGCCGAAGCGATACCGACGAGACCGTCAGGATCATACTGCCGCAGCTGACTGACGAGGGGGCGGAGCGTCTTCAAAGCCTGAGCCGCGCGGCCGCAATGGACGTCCATGACGCCTTCCGCCACGCTTGGAGTTGCACTAGGGGTTTGCCTCTGCGCTGCCTCAGGAGATTGACCGACAGCGGAAACGGTGTCGCGGCGATGCCACTCCCGGGCAGTAAGGCGGACGACGGACAGCCCCCTGGCGGCGGATTCCAGCAGGTCGGCGGGATGTCCCTCCCGCTTGAGTCGCTCCACCAGCGTCTGGGCGAGCTGTAACCCGTCCTCGTTTCTGCCGGCGACTGCCATGGCTTCGGCAAGGAGGCAGCTCGCACGTAGTGACTGTTCCCCTCCGTTGCTTGGCAGATCCTGTCGAACCTGCTCCAAGCCCGGAATCGATGACGCATGTTGGCCATCACGGGCCAACAGCTCAGCTGCTGCCAGTTCGATCCGAAGGCGTAGCTCCGCGTTGACGGCGCCGGCCTGGTCGCTCGTTATCCTGGCTCGTGCAGCAGCAATCGCCCGCTGTGCTGATTCATAATCGCCGCTGTTACCGGCCAGTTGCGCCGCGGCAAGGTCTAGTTCCACCTGTGAACTGAGGTCGAAGTCCACGGCGTCAAGCGACTCAAGCAACTGACGGGCCAAGCTCTGCTGTCCCGAACCTACCAGCGCAACTAGCTGAACCAGGGCTACTACCGGATCACGACGTCTGTTCCCCAAGGAGTCGAGGATCCGCAGGCATGTATCGTAACTACCGGCTTGGTTCGCCAATCGGGCGCTCTCCAAGGCAAGCCCGTGGTCCGTCTCCATCCGGCATTCAATCCGCCACAGGGTGTGAGCGATCCTGCCGTTCGGCGTTAAGTCCCTGGCCTCGGCGAGTGCCTCGAGCCGTTCACGCAGCCTGTTAGCCCGGCCGGGAGGTACATTGTCGCGGATGACCTCGCTGAGGAACCGGCTACTCAAAGTCAGAACAGGCCCGTCGGTCAAGCTGATTTTGACCAGCCGGTGGGACTCCAGTTGGTCCACTTCATCCCGTCCCGCTAATCCAGTAGCCACCCACAGCGGCAGTTCCTCTACCAGCGCGCATACTTCCAGCAGGGAACGCTGGGCAGCCGTGAGATATCCCAGACCAAGATCAACGGCTTCGGCAACACGCCCCCCATGTTCGATCAGATCATCGCGGCAAACCCACACGCCATCGCGTTGCAACAGATGGCCAGCGTCTCGCTGCTCCCCTGCCATCGCTTGAAGGAGCATCGGATTTCCCTGTGACGTTCCCCATAGTTGCAGGATAGCGGTCTCAGACATGGGACCCCCGAGGGCTTCGCCGAGCATGTCCCGGGATTCTTCGAGCGAGAGCCCTTCCAGATCAAGCCGCTCCAGTGCGCCGTCAGTCCACATGCGCATCAACTCCGGGGCTTGGGTCAGATCGCGTACCGCGGCCACCGGAGTCACGATGCCCGCTGCGGCCAACTGGGCGACGGTCAGGGCGGAACGGCTGTCCAGAGATTCAGCATTGTCTACGAACATGATGACGGGCAGGCCTGCCGCCTCGGTCCGGATCGCATCGGAGATGCCGGCGAGGATCCGCAACGGATGTGCCAACTCCGCATGATGCCGGCTGAGGATAACGTTAAAGGCACTGTAGGACGTGCCTTCGAGTGAAGCAGAACCGCGCAGATGCACCACATGCGCCTGGCCTCCAGAGCGCCGCAGGACATGCTGGATCAGTGCAGTCTTCCCCACTCCAGCTTCGCCGACTACAACGACGCCTCGGCGGCCAGGACCCGACAACAGCGACTCAAGAGCCTCGACCTGAACTGTGCGGCCGGAGAAAGGCCACGACAAAGTAAGCTGGGTCATTCCGGTCCCCCCAAGAAACCGTTAATGCTCAACCCGAACCCCCAAGTTCGGATCAACAATGTTTAGACACAGCCGCAGGCCCCCCGCTCGATGAGCATCCCTGCTGGCTGTTGCTTAGCGTACCTGCAAAACGCCAATCCCAACAGGGCCAATATTTCGGGGCTACGGAGGTACATTGACGCCACGAAACTGGCCTGCAGGCTGCATCATGTCTCAGCGGATACCCCACCACGGCAGGCATGGTGGTCGTGGCAGATCCCGTAACCGCGGCGTCACTTGCGAAGCGGTGTTGCCGGCAGGTCGCAGGCATTGGAAAGGGGCCGACGATGGGATGGGGGGTGGCCCAGTCTCAGAGGCCGCCCATCGTCGACCCCCGTTCAAGGAGCCATTATGGCTACCTCGATTCTAGGCAACCGCGCTAGGACGAGCCAATCGACGGTTTTGTGACGTCGGTGGGCTCACTCCTGCTTGGCGGTGCCATGGTATTTTTGCTGCGCCCCCAGCAGCCCCTCACGGAGCAGAAGTTCGGCAGCGTCTGCGGCGTCGTCCACGAGGAACGGCAGATCTTTCTTTTCCGCAGTCGAAAAGTCGCGCAGCACATGGTCGGCCGTATCCATCCGCCCAGGCGGGCGCCCCACACCAATGCGGACCCTGTAGTAGTCCTTGGTGCCCAGTGCCTTGGACATGTCGCGAAGGCCGTTGTGCCCGCCTTCTCCCCCGCCGATCTTGAGTTTGATCGTGTTGAAGGGAATGTCGATCTCGTCGTGCAAGGCAACCACATGGTCTGGTGCGATGGAGAAGAATTTGCACAGCGCCGCCGTCGGTCCTCCTGAAAGGTTCATGAACGTCAGCGGCTTCGCCAGCACCACCCGGGGCCCTCCGATACCCATGCGTCCTTCCAAAATCTGGGCGTGGGTCTTGTGCGACTTGAACGAACCGCCGATCCGAGCGGCCAACTCATCGAGGGCCATCTGGCCGACGTTGTGCCGATTGCCGCTGTATCCAGGGCCGGGGTTTCCCAGACCGATTATCAGCCAGGTGTCGCTGCTCACGGGGAAGGTGCTCCTTGGTCGGTGGAGGAGATTAACGATTTTCCTTGGGATAGACCAAAGCCCCCGGCGAATGCGGAAAGCAGTCACCGGGGGCTTCGACGAAGCGTTGTTACTCGGCCGGAGTTTCGGCGGACGGTGCTGCGGCTTCGGCGGTCTCGGCTTCCGGCTCGGCTACTGCCGGCGCGGAAACCGTAGCAATCACGGTGTCTTCAGGAATCAGCAGGCTGACGCCAGAAGGCAGTTCGATGTCGGTGGCGTGCACGTGCTCGCCGATTTCACGGCCCTCCACGTTGATGGTCAGCGTCTCCGGCAGGGCGGTCGCATCGGCTTCGACCAGAACGGTGAACTCTTCCAGATCGAAGACAGCACCGGCTGCAACTTCGCCGGCAACATGGATGTTGACGTCCACGTGCACCTTTTCGCCCTTGCGGACGGTCAGCAGGTCGACGTGCTCGATGATCTGGGCGATCGGATCGCGCTGGATGTCCTTGGCCAGGGCCAGGTGCTCTGCTCCGTCAACATCCAGGGTGAGCAGGGCGTTGGAGGTCCGCAGCGCCAGCGTGGTGGCCTTCTGCGGCAGCAGGACGTGCAGCGGCTCTGCGCCGTGGCCGTAGATAACGGCGGGGATCTGTGCGTTGCGGCGGGCGCGTCGTGCTGCACCCTTACCGAATTCGTTGCGGACTTCAGCTGCGAGCTTCTGCTCGGACATAGTGTTCTCCTTGTGCTGGATGGTTCAGGGCGGGTGCCTAGAGACCGACCCGCCGCACCGAAGCCAGTGCAGAGAAGCGAAGCTGCTAGCCACCGTCGATAACGGAGAGTCGGTTCCGGCTCTCCCTCGCCTAGGCAATGCTTCAACTTTACCAGTCGGGTTCTCGCATCAAAAAATCACAGCGGCGACCTGAGTGCATCCGGGGTAGGATCCGGCCACCTGCCGGCTCTGGGCGAAGCCGAGACATAGCAAAGGGGCCGACGATGGCACGGGCTGGCCCGAATCTCTTCAGGCTTCCCATCGTCGGCCCCTCGCAAAGAGCCTTGCCGGCCGGATGGAGCTCAGCCGGCCACAGCGTCCGTTGTCAGGCCTTGCCGTCGAACAGGCTGGTGACCGAGCCGTCTTCGAAGACCTCCCGGATAGCGCGGGCGATCAACGGGGCGATAGACAGGACCGTCAGCTCCTTGAAGTTCTTCTCCGGCGGGATCGGCAACGTATTGGTGACCACCACTTCCCTGGCTCCGCTTTCGGACAGCCTGCGGGCCGCAGGATCGGAGAACACTGCGTGAGTGGCCGCGATGATGACATCCTTGGCACCGGCGTTCTTCAGGACCTGGACGGCACCGGAAATGGTTCCGCCGGTGTCAATCATGTCGTCGATCAGAACGCAGGTGCGGTTCTCAACCAGGCCAACGACCTGCTTGGACACCGCCTGGTTGGGCACGGTGACGTCGCGGGACTTGTGCACGAAGGCCAGGGGTGCCCCGCCAAGGCGTTCGGCCCATTGCTCGGCGACGCGCACTCGGCCGGTATCGGGGGAAACCACCGTCACGTTGTCCAGATCCACCCGGGTGCGGACATAGTCGGCCAGCAGCGGAATGGCCATCAGGTGGTCGACGGGGCCGTTGAAGAATCCCTGGATCTGTGCGGTGTGCAGGTCCACGGAGATCAGCCGGTCAGCGCCGGCTGTTTTGTACATGTCCGCCACCAGGCGTGCCGAGATCGGCTCGCGGCCGCGGTGCTTCTTATCCTGCCGGGCATACGGGTAAAACGGAGCCACCACGGTGATCCGCTTCGCCGAGGCCCGCTTAAGGGTGTCCACCATGATCAGGTGCTCCATCAGCCACTCGTTGATCGGGGCCGGGTGCGCCTGCAGGACGAAGGCGTCGGTACCGCGAACGCTTTCCTCGAACCGCACGTAGATCTCGCCGTTTGCGAAGTCGTAGGCGGACGTGGGCAGCAGTTCGATGTCCAGTTCTTTGGCGATCTGCTGCGCCAGTTCAGGATGTGCACGTCCAGAAGCCAGTACCAGCCTCTTTTCGCCCTGTGCCTTGATTCCGCTCATGAAGGATCACTTTCTACAGTTGGAGATTGCGTGGAGGAGGTTTGTGAGGCGGCTTCCGCGGAGGGACTGCCGGGGCGGTTCTTCTGAACCCACCCTTCCAGGTTCCGCTGTGGCGCAACGTTGACGGCGAGCGCACCGGCCGGGACATCCTTGCGGATGACGGCACCTGCGCCCGAATACGCACCGTCACCAACCTGCACGGGGGCTACAAAAACCGTGTTGGAGCCGGTGCGGACGTTGGAGCCGATGACGGTGCGGTGCTTCTTTTCGCCGTCGTAATTGGCAGTGATGTTGCCACAGCCGATGTTCGCGTTCTCACCGATTTCTGCATCCCCGGCGTAGCCAAGATGGGACAGTTTGGCACCCTTACCGATGGTCACATTCTTGGTTTCGTAGAACGCGCCGATCTTACCCTTCTCACCCAGCACGGTGCCGGGACGCAGGTAGGTAAACGGGCCAACCGTGGCGCCGGGCCCGATCTCGGAGTCGGAGCCGTGCGTCCTGACCACGGAGGCTCCCTCGCCCACGGTCACGTTCTTCAGCGTCGTGTCCGGCCCCACCACCGCATCGGAGGCAACATGCGTGGTCCCGTGCAGTTGGGTTCCGGGCAGCAGCGTCACATCGGTCCCGAACGTCACGGTCGAATCGATCCATGTGGACGCCGGATCCACGATGCTGACGCCGGAGCGCATGGCAGCCTCCAGGATGCGCCGGTTGTGCTCTGCGCCCAGAGCCGCCAGCTGAACCCGGTCGTTGGCGCCCTCCACCTGCCACCGGTCGGCGGTGACGACGGCGGCCACCCGCCCGCCGTCGGCCCGCGCCAGCGACAGCACGTCGGTGAGGTACTTCTCGCCCTGGGCGTTGTCGGTGGTGATTTTGGACAGGGCACCGCGAAGCACCGTCGCGTCGAAGGCATAGATGCCTGAATTGACTTCGCGGATGGCCCGCTGATCCTCGGACGCGTCCTTGTGTTCCACGATCCCCTGGACGCTGCCGTCCGCGGCCCGGACAATCCGGCCATACCCGCCCGCATCGTCGAGGACCGCGGTCAGCACGGTGACGGCGTTGCCGCTGGAGACATGCTCGGCGACCAGATTCCGGAGCAAGTCGCTGGTCAGGAGCGGAACGTCCCCGTACGTGACCACTACGGTTCCGTCCAGCCCGGCCGGGAGGGCCTCCAGCGCCGCCTCAACCGCCCGGCCTGTTCCGGGGATTTCGTCCTGATCAACAATCAGTACGTCCGGGTCCAGTGCGGCAATGTGTTCTGCTACACGGTCACGCTCGTGGCGTACGACGGCGGTCAGCACCGTGGGTGCCAGGCCGCGGGCTGCGGCGAGCGAATGGCCCACCATGGAAATACCGCCGATCTCGTGCAGGATCTTCGGCTTCTTGGACTTCATTCGGGTGCCCGCCCCCGCGGCCAGGACAATGACCGCTGCCGGCGATAAAGCTGTTTTGACGTTTTTTTCGTGGACGTCCTGGGGGCTCACTAAGTGGCACTCCTCGCTGCGCTGATTCCGGTGTAGCCGGACCATTTGGGGTAACGGCATCTTATCTGCCACAACACCGCACGTTCACCGGCCGGTGATCGTTCCGCCCATAGGATTCGAACCTATACTCCACAGCTCCAAAGGCTGGGGTGCTGCCATTACACCAGGGCGGAATGTGCCGCGCAGGATTGCCTCCTCGGCACAAGTGTCCATTTTGCCACGATTTCCGACCTCGATGCGACTTGGCGTCGGACCGGTGTCGTTTGGGTGAGACCGCCTGCGGCTGTCGGCGGGCCGCGAGCGGTTGCCACCCGTTAGGCGGGTCCACGTGCCACTGGCCTTCCAACGGCCATTCGGCGTCAGGCCACTACTCAGAGGTGACTTAGTCGGGATGCCCCGAAGACGCCATGCTGGTGAGGTCGACGTCCACTTCATCTGCCGCAGCGGGGAGTCGTGATCCGCTGTGCAGGAGTTGGGCGATCCGCTTCGGTGACACGGGTTTGCTGAAGTAGAACCCCTGGCCGCCGGTGCAGCCCAGATCGCGCAATTGTTCGGCCTGCTCCTGCGTCTCGATTCCCTCGAAAATCGCATCGAGGCCTGCTGCACGAATGAGCTGGAGGACCGCGGCGATGAATTCCTGCTGCGACCCGTCGGCCGAATGCGTAGCAATGATGGAACGGTCGACTTTGACCAGGTCGACCGGCAGCTCGCGCAGGTAGCTGATCGAAGAGTAGCCGGTGCCGAAGTCATCGATTTCAATACCGATGCCGAGCTTGCGCAGGGCCAGCAACGAGTAAGTCTCAACTTCGCCACCGGTGACCAAGCCGGTTTCGGTGATTTCCAGGACCAATGACTCGGCGGCTATCCCGGAATCCCTCAAGACGCCGCGGACATGGTCCACTAGGTCGATGCGCTGCAGCTCGGCGACGGAGAGGTTGACTCGGATTTGGAAGCCGGGGTCCAATTCCAATTCGGCCGACCACTCGGCAAACTGATGCGCAGCGGCAGAAAGAGTCCAACGGCCCAGATCAATAATCAGGCCGGTCTGCTCGGCCATCGGAATAAAGTCGCTGGGCATGACGCGGCCCCGTACCGGGTGGTTCCACCTGACCAGTGCTTCCACTCCGAGGGGGCGCCCAGTGCTCAGATCCACCACCGGCTGGTACTCCAGCTCAAAGCCCCCGGTGGCTATGGCCCCGCGGAGTTCTGACGCAATTTGGTTGTGCAACTGCCGCGCTTGCAGCATGTGGGACTGGAAGATCTTGATGCGGTTCTGCGGATCCTTCTTCGCCTCATACATGGCTGTATCCGCGTCGAGCAACAAACTTTGCGCGCTCTGCCCTGTATCGGCCACCCGTACGCCAATGCTGGCTTGCGGCCACACTGTCAGTTCGTCGAGCCGAATGTCGTCGTTCAGGACCCCCAGAATCCGGTGGGCAACCTGAAGCGCGAGATCCGTTGTGGCCCGCGGCAACAGGATGGCGAATTCGTCTCCGCCCAACCGCGCCACTGTGTCTATGTCGCGCACAATTGACCGGAGCCTGTTCCCCACCACCGTCAGCACGCGGTCTCCGGCGTCGTGGCCAAAACTGTCGTTGACCTGTTTGAAGGAATCCAGATCCAGCAGCAGCAGCGCCGGAGTCCTCTGGCCGGACCGTGCGTCCTCGAGGGCGGCGGCCATCTCATTGGCCAGGGCGGTACGGTTGGCCAGCCCAGTCAGGGCATCGGTCAGTGCCATTCGGCTCATGTCCCGATGAGCCTGGCGCAGCTCCGCAGTGCGGGTTTCAACGCGCCGCTCCAGCTCTGAGTAGCTAAGCTCCAGTTCCTCAGCCAGGAGATTAACACCGGTGATCACTGCGTCAATCTCGTCCCGTGCTGCCGAGGGCTCAACCCGTGTGGTCAGGTCGCCGCCGGCCAAGCTAACCATGCCGTCGACCAGTCGCTGGAGCCGCGGGTCGGGATTATGCGGCATTATCCCGTTCCAGCCACTCAAGGGCCTGCGGTTCGGAGTCGAAATAGCGGACGGGGCATTCTGAGGGTTCGGCTCCCAGCACGAAATTAGCTATCACCCGGTCCACGGGCGACTCGCCGACCAAGGCAATCGCGGACGCATTCGTCTGCCGGCCGAGCATGGACCGTGCCATCCGCGAGATCGAAGCCACGCCCTTTAACCGCATGAGTACGCGGCAGGGCTTGCCGCCGGAAAGCACCTGAAGCCGTGTGGAGGTACTGACGGCAACCTCGTCGGTGAAAGCAGCACCCCTCGGAAGGTCGACGCTGATGATGCCGTCTCCAGAACGACTGATGTCGGCAGCAGCGGCGTGGACCGCATCGACTACGCGGCCCATGCAGCCGCGTCGTCGTTAGATACCGCTCCCACAACCCTTTCGGGCCAGTCATGACCTAACACGTGCATCCGCTCCCCAACGATTCGAAGGGAGCATACGCTCCCATCCAACAAATTCAGAACTACTGCTTCAACACCGCAACGGCTTCCGTCTTTTGTTCATAGCGTAAACGAACGATGTTCACGACACGCCCAAGGACACGACGAATAATACATTCATGAGGCTTGAGGAAAACCTGCGATTTCGGCCGCAACCTGGGCAGCCCGATCATTGGCACCAGCTTGGCTGAAATACGCTTGGCTGTCCTTAAGGCGATGCAGCGCATTCAAGCAGTCACCCTGTTCGCGCAGCGCCTTTCCTAAAAGCAGATTCGCTTCCCCCGCCGTCTGATGGCCCATCGCCTCCGATTCAGTGCAGACTTGCGACAATATCGCCACAGCTTGATCCAGTTCCCGGTTCAGAACATGCCAATTTGCGCGATTCAAGCGGTTCTTGAAGCGGTCGCTTCCATCCTCACCAATGATGGAGGCCGCCAATTCGGCTCGCTCCATGCAGTCTTCTGTTTCCGCGTCTGCCACTCCTGCCGATAATCTCATCGATGCAGAAGCGCGATTGAACCAAGCCCACAAGGCCAAATCGTTCAGAGGAGACAGGTAATCGGCTGCGAGCTTGTGATATTTGATGCCGTCATCTGCCTGCTGCCTTAGGAATGCCACGTTGCCGACCACCCAGTAGCCCTTACCTGCAGTCTGGGAATCAATCCCCGGCCCCAAGAATTGAACGAGCTTCATGCAAACGTGCCAGGCTTGCTCCAGTTCACCGCGCTCTGCGAGAGCAGCTATCAAGGCTAGCAAGGAACCTATCCGCAGGGCCTCATCGACATCGTCGTCCGAAGAGAGGTCTACTGCCCTGGTCCCGAACTGTACCGCCCTCTCAAGCTCGCCAGCGGCTTGGCAGACGTCCGACAGCAGGCTCAACACCCGACATTCGAGTCCGCGCGATTTCAAGGTGATCGGATGTTCCCGGAGAACTTCTGCTGTATCGATGCAGGATCGTATGTTCCCCATTCCGCGCTGACATTCGGCTTGGAATAAAGTCATCTGCCACCAGGCAGTTTCGTCGCCAGCCTCATTCGCGCGCACTGCCGCTTGTGTGGCAAGTTCCAGTCCGTGCTGATAGTCCCGGCGGCCAAAAGCCTCCCGGGCACGCAGTTCTATAAGGACACCATCTCCGGACAGATCAGCTGGCGCCATAATGCCTCTCCTCCGCTTCGTTGATGACCAGACAGGTCATAGGTCCTTCCGGGTTGATCATATTAGGTCTCGAGTGTCCTCACGGGGATCCCACGCAATGTGTCGTTTAACCCCTAGCTCCTTTCGAACGCTCTCTGTACACTTATCAGTGTCATCACCGCTGCATGGATTTGCGAGTCCATGCATAAACAAAGAGGGAGCCCGATGAAGAAGTTCACGGCATCAGTATTCATTGCAGCAGTTCTTGCGGTTTCTGGCGCGACAGCCGCGTCCGCAGCAGCAACCGACATCCTGCCGGTCAACGTAGTTAAGTCCGCACCCATCGATGGTGGTTTTTCGATCCAGACGGGCAACTGGCCGCACTAAGTTCTAACGCGGGGTGGATTAGTTTCCTCTTTGGCTGAGGCCGTGGCATGCATCTTCGGATGCGTGTCACGGCCTTTCTGCTTTTAAGAAACGGTGACAGCGCCGGTGGATTCGGCCACGTGGTGCTGACCGTCGGCTGACAGCGGAAGGGTGATGGTGAATGTGGTGCCGACTCCGACGGTGGATTCGACGGACACACTGCCGCGGTGCTGGTCCACCATTCCCTTGACGATTGCCAGGCCCAGGCCGGTGCCTTGAATGGCGTGCGCGTTGGACGCGCGGTAGAAACGGGAAAACAGTTGCGGCAAGTCATCATCCGGGATGCCGATCCCGCTGTCGGCGACCGTCACGATGGCGCAGGGAACACCGTCTTCGCTATTAGTGCCGGATCCAACGGTGACACGGACTGCCCCATCTTGCGGGGTGAACTTGACGGCGTTGGACATGATGTTGGCAAAGACCTGCTCAAGCATCTTGGCATCGCCGTCCGCGGCAAGCCGGGTGTCCAGCCCCTCGCTCACCAGCTGGACGTTCTTGGCCTGGGCCGCCGGCTCCAGTGCGGTGGCCACCATGCGCAGCAGCTGCGGCAGGTCCACCGGTTCGGTCTTTAATCCGCTGCTCTGGAAATCCATCCTGGACAGCGTCAGCATGTCTTCGATCAGCTCACGCAGGCGAGTGGCATTCCGCCCCACCACTTTGAGCATCCGGGCCACGGACTCCGGGATTTCGCCGGCGTCCCCGTCCAGCACCAGCTCCAAGTAGCCGGTGATTGACGTCAGCGGGGTCCGGAGCTCGTGGTTGACGGTTGCCACGAAATTCGACTTCGCTTGGTCCAGTTCGCGGAGCTTTTCGACGACTTCTTGCTGCGCCGTGATCAAGTGCCCCTGGATGAGCCCGTGGGCCAGGTTCCCGGCCACATGTTGGAGCAGCGAAATTTCGGCCGGGGACCACGACCGTGGCTGCCCATGGCGGATGAGGCAAATCAGTCCGAACGCTTTCGACCCCTGACCCAGAGGGGCCAGCATTGATGCCTTCCCCCGCGCGGTGGCAAACCACTCGATTACACCGGGGTGCTCTGTGAGGTTGATCCTGCCATTGTCGGCCGACGTAAGGACGCTGCCCTTGGTCCAGAGAGCGGAGGCCAGTTGCAGCACATCCTCCTCGGTACGGTGCGGCATGGCCATGGTTGTTTGGGCGGATTCGCTGGCCCACTGGGCGTCGGTGTGCGGGACTCTTTCGTCGTCCAACGTGCGGATCCAGACCTGGTCGGCTTCGAAGGCCGCCCCGATCCCGCGCAGCGCGAGGGTGATCATCTCGTTCGGGTCGTTGGTGCTGCGGATGCCCTCGGAGACGCGGCGGATCTGGTCTCGGAGGACAGCCACGCCCTTGCGCTCACGGCGCCGGTGTTCCGACCTGGCGAGGGTCACGCGCACGCGGTTGACCACGTTGGATGCCGATAGCGGCTTGATCAGATAGTCCGAGACACCCATTTCATAACCGCGCTCAACCAGCGGCAGTTCGTCTTCGGTAGCCATCAGCATCACCCGCCATTGGGCCCCGCTCTGGCGGTCGGAAAGCCGACGCACGGCTTCCATCCCTGCCAGCGACATATCGCCGGCGTCCACCAGGAGGATATCCGGCGGATTTCGCTGCAGCTCGTCCAACACCTCTGCAGCGGTGCCGAAGGCGGTTACGGTCATTCCGGCACCTTGGAGGGCTGTGCAAAGGAAGTCCCGGCTTATGGCGTCGGATGCGCCGACCAGTACCGTTGGGCGAACTTCAGTCCCGAGCTCACCTGCAACGGTCGGCACGTCAATTCCTCCTGCGTTAAATGCGGCCCGGCGTTGTCCCGGCCCCCTGACATTATGAATGAAGACTAGCAGTGCCCTCGGAAGGGAAATGGCAGATTACGGCAGGAGTTCCCGAGCCGCCGCGAAGACACCGGACGTGGACCGGTGGACACCCGCTGGAGCACGGGCATTCCCCGAGAATTCGAGGACAGTTCCTGTCCTGAAAACATCCGCCATCCATAGACTCCCCACTGCCCCGGGCGTAGCGTTTTGGCATGGCACCGACCGGGGAACTCCAGTGATCCATACGAATAAGCTCACGAAGCACTTCAAGAACAAGAAGGAAACGGTAGAGGCGGTCAGAGGCGTCGACATCGATATCTCGCCCGGCGAACTGGTGGCCTTCCTCGGCCCCAATGGCGCCGGCAAGTCCACAACGCTTCGGATGCTGACCACACTGCTTTCGCCTACTTCGGGCAGTGCGAGGGTCGCTGGCGTGGATGTGGTGGCAGATCCTGCCGGGGTGCGCTCCCGCATTGGTTATATCGGCCAGGGAAATGGTGGCGGCCACAGCTACCGGGTCATGGACGAGCTCGTGATGCAGGGCCGTTTCTACGGCATGAACGGCGCCGAGGCTCATGACCGCGCCCGCGAACTTCTGATCACGATGGACCTGCAGGAATTGGAAAAGCGGACGGTCGTTAAGCTGTCCGGGGGCCAACGCCGCCGCATGGACGTGGCACTGGGACTGATGCACTCGCCCCAACTGCTGTTCCTTGACGAGCCGTCGACCGGCATGGACCCGCAGAACCGTGCGAATCTGTGGGACCACATCATGCGGATGCGCGTTGAGCATGGAACCACCATCGTGATGACCACGCACTATCTGGACGAGGCGGATTCCATGTCCGAGCGGGTGATCGTGATCGACCACGGCGAGATCATCGCCGACGACACGGCCGCCCGGCTGAAATCCAACCTGGCCGGTGACCTACTGGCGGTGGAGGTCCCCTTAGATTCCGCCCAAGCCGCGCGTGCGGTCCTCGGCCGAGCCGCCGCCGACGGGGAATTGGATGAAAGCATGCAGAACGGCACCGCCCGTTTCCGCGTACGGCTTCCCGACGGCGCGCGACTGGCGCCGGGACTACTTAAGGCGCTCGATGCTGCCGGAGCTCCCGTGATGTCGCTGGAGCTGAACCCGCCCACCCTTGACGACGTGTTCCTGGAACTGACAGGCCGCAGCCTACGGGAAGGAGTCGATGTTTGATGCAACCACTATCGACGAATCTAACCCACCCCGACGGCGCGGCGGTCACCAAGCCGGGCCTGGGAAAAATCGTCCGGGACACCAAGTTTGTGTTCTGGCGGGAGCTGCTGCTGGTTCTGCGGGATCCGTTCTCGCTAGTGTTTTCGCTGCTGCAGCCGCTGATTTTCCTGGCACTGTTCGGTCCCCTGCTCGGAGCTGCTGTGGGCACGGAAGCGTTCGGCGGGGAGAGCTCGCTGCAGTGGTTCCTGCCCGGCGTCGTCGTCATGATCTCCCTGTTCGGCACCACCATGACCGGCTCAAATCTGCAGTACGAATTGATGACCGGCTCCTACGAGCGGATTCTAGCCACACCGCTGTCCCGGTCCTCGCTCATGATCGGGCGGGCTCTGAAGGAATGGGCGCCGCTGGTGGCGCAGGGGCTGCTCATAGCCTTGGTCTGCATCCCGTTCGGATTCGTTTTCTACCCGCTGCATGTACTCCTGGGCCTGCTGATCCTCGGCATCTTCGGGATCGGGATCGGCGCGCTCTCCTACACCTTGGCCCTCATCACCCAAGGAACCGAGTGGGTGTTCTGGGGCGTGCAGCAAACCCTGCTCTTCCCGCTGATGATTCTGTCCGGAATCATGCTGCCGATCGAGGCCGGGCCCGGCTGGATGCAGGCGCTCAGCAGGTACAACCCGCTCACCTATCTGGTCAATGCCGAACGGGAGCTCTTCGCCGGCACCGTCGGCGCGGATACGTTATGGGGTCTGCTTGCTGCGGTGCTGACCGCCGCGGTCGGGCTGGCCGTCGGGATCCGCACCACCAAGAAACAGACGCTGTGACGCCCGACCGGCTTGGAAAGGCCGCAGAGCAACCGTCGTGGAGAAGATCCCGTCAACTTACGGCAACAAAAAGCCAGTCTGGCGCAACGCCGCCTGAGGCCGGTCTACGTGGTCTAGCGTGGCGACCATGAGCAACCCAACCTCCGTGCGGCAGATCGTTGCCGTCCCGCCCTTGGTCCTCGCGGCCATTGCGGTGACGGTCCTGGCCTGGGCCAGCGCCTTCATCGTGATCCGCGGCGTTCTGCCGCATTTCGGACCTGGCCCGCTCAGCCTGCTGCGGCTGGCCATCGGCTCCGCCGCGCTGGCCTTGCTGCTGATTGGGCGGCCATGGGTGAAGCCGGACCGCCGCGCATGGCTGCTGATCATCGGTTGCGGACTCATGTGGTTCGGCGTCTACAACTTCGCCCTCAATACCGCCGAACAGACGCTCGACGGCGGCACCACCGCCATGATCGTCAATTTCGCGCCCATCCTGACTGCTTTGGGTGCCGGACTGTTCCTGCGGGAAGGCATCCCCACCTGGCTGGCGATCGGTGCCGGCGTTGCCTTTTTGGGCGTTGTGCTGATCGGCCTCGGCACCGGCGGCGGCGCCGCCAGCGGGACCGGCCTGCTGTGGGCGCTGGCGGCGGCGTTGACATACTCGGCCGGTGTTTTGCTGCAGAAGCCTGCCCTGGGCAGCGTGCCCGCGGGCCAAGTCACTTGGCTGGCCTGCACCATTGGGGCCCTTTCATCGCTGCCCTTCGTCGGCGAGCTCATAGCCGATCTGCGCAGCGCTCCGGCCGCGGCGATCATGGGAGTCGTGTATCTGGGCATTGTCCCCACGGCGCTGGCCTTCAGCACCTGGGCGTTCGCCTTGGCCCGGATGCCGGCCGGGCAATTGAGTGTTTCGTCCTACCTGGTTCCGCCGGTCGCCATCCTGCTGGGGTGGCTGTTCCTGGGCGAAACGCCTACGCTACTGGCCGTTGCCGGCGGCACGGTCTGCCTGCTGGGCGTGGCACTCTCCCGCCGGCGCAGCCGGCAGGCGAAGCAGTCAGCCGCCGACGCCCACGCTGCCGAGGGTGCGCAGCCGGCTGGCAATGCGGGAGACGTCCACCGCGGACCGGCTGGCTGACGGTCCCAGGTCCAGCGGCTCAGCACTGATGAGGGTCAGCGGCACATCGGCGTCATAGAGGATGTCCACGATATTGCTCAAGCGTTGCCAGCCGTTCATGCTGATGTCCCCGCGGCGCGGCACTCCTGAAATGACCCAGTGTGCGGAGTGCGGCAGCAGGGCCAAATAGTCGGAGGCGGCGGTGGGACCCTCGCACAGGTCCTGGAAGTCAAACCACACTTCATCCGCGGTGCTCCGGAGGACTGGGATCGGCTGGCTCCCCGGGCGCAGTTCCTGGGCCTCGGCCGCGGACGGCCACTCAAGACCCGCCTCGGCGACCCGCGGGTCGTTGGGTCCACCCGGGGCGAGCACCATGGCACCGTCGCTGAACCGCCCAAGGCGGGCACCGCCGTCGTCGTCCTGCCCGCGGGGCCGACCGATGGACAGCGTGCGGTAATCCACGGGGCCGGAGATGGAGGCAACACGCATGGTGCGGCGGATCAACGCAATGGTCGGCTCGAACAGGGCGTGGAAGTCTTCGCTGGGCATCAACTGCTCGGGCGGATAGTTGGACGTTGCCACCAGCATGATGCCGCGGCGGTGGATCTCGCGCAGCAGCCGCGCCAGCAATTGGCCGTCGCCGGGATCGTGTACATGGAATTCGTCCACGACCAGCAGGGTGCAGTCCCGCAGCAGCGCGTCAATGGCCATATCGACGGCGCTGGTACCCGGCGGCCGGGTGGCCGGGTCCTGCGCATCGCGCCGATGGGCGTGCAGCTGGCGGAACAGGTCGTGGAAATGCCAGCGCTTCTTATCCGGCAGGTCCAGGGCGTCGAAGAATCGTTGGGCCAGCCAGCTCTTGCCCCGTCCCACCGGACCCCACAGATAGAGACCGCGGCGCTTGCCCGGAAGCGGCACTGCACTCGCCATCAGTCTGGCGCCGGCGTCGGCCAGCAGCCGCGCTGCGTCCTGCTGGTTGCTGTCCAGCCGGAAGCCGGCGGCGGAGGCTGCCTGGTCGAACTGGTCGAGCAGGCGCTGGCGCGCGCGAGCTTTGCCCGGTCGGCCGGCCGCAACGTTTCCTGCGTCCACGCACGCCCTCCTTCTCCCGAACCCGACGACGCCTTGCCCCTGGCCGTCAGTCCGCTGAGGCCAGGAACCAGCTTAACAGCGGCAGGGCGCCCCCGGCTTCCCTCCCGGGAAGCACAGAGCGCCCTGCTGTGCGAAACGTTAGGCGGCCAGAGGCCGCGGAATCCGCAGTTTAGTTGGCAGCGACAGCGGCGGCGCGGACAGACTCCATGGCCTTGGTCCACGGGACGAGCTGGTCGATCATCGGGGCCAGGGTGCCGGCGTTCTGCTCGGTCGGCTTGAAATCGGCGAAGTTCTCGAAATCGGTGAACAGCGAGAACATGACCTGGTTGCGCACGTGGGCGATCTGCAGTTCGGACAGGATGTTGCGCAGGTGCTCGGCGGCGCGGGCGCCACCCATGGAACCGTAGGAAACGATGCCGGCAGCCTTGTTGTTGAACTCGACGTTCAGGTAGGACAGGGCGTTGGTCAGGGCCGGGGTAACGGTGTGGTTGTACTCGCCGGTGACGAAGATGAAGCCGTCGAACTCACCGATCTTGGCCGACCAGGTCTTGGTGTGGTCGTTCTGGTAGTTCTGGTAGGCGGCCGGGTAAGCTTCGTCCAGCAGGGGCAGGTTGAAGTCGGCAATGTCGACAACCTCGAACTCGGCGTCGGTGCGGGCGGCGGCCTGGGCGAGAACCCAGTCGGCAACCTGCTTGTTGACTCGACCCGGACGGGTGCTGCCGGTGACGATAGCGATCTTGGTCATGTAATGAACCCCTTCGAGGTCTGGTCCCGACGCGCCCTTACTGTTGACACGTCATCGTTTTGTTGACACGTCAATCATGCAACAGGGAAACTTGATATGTCAACCAAAGAAGAGGAAGGCTCTCCGTGAACTCCGACACCCGTTGGCTGAACGATCATGAGCAGGAGGTCTGGCGCGCCTTCCGCGAACTGCTGTGGGGATTCGAGTCGGCGATGGACCGCCAACTCTTGCGGGACTCCGACCTTTCCGGCGTGGAGTATTCGGTTCTGGCCTCCCTTTCGGAGGCTGACGATGGCGTCATGCGTGCCCGGGACATTGCGCAGCAACTGGACTGGGAACGCAGCCGGCTCTCCCATCTGCTCAAGCGGATGGAGGCCCGCGGACTGGTGGAGCGGGTCACGTGCGCCACCGACGCACGCGGTTTCAACATCTCGATGACCTCCGCTGGCTGGGATGCCATCAGGCAGGCTGCGCCCGGCCACGTGACCTTTGTGCGGGAGAACGTCTTCGACCCGCTGTCTGAGGCCGAACGCGAGGCGCTGCTGTCTGCCACGACCAAGATGCAGCAATCCATCCGCAATGCCGGCCTCTGGGGGAACACCGGCAGGTCTGCCTAGGGCTCATTCGAGGATTTCGGAGACCTCCAGCCACTCCAGCTCCAGGCCTTCCTTCTCCTCGGCGATCTCCTGGAGCTTCCGGTTCAGCTCCGCCAGCCCGGAAAAATCGACGTCGGCCTTGGCGCCGGCCGTGTGCATCTGCTCCTTGAGCTTGTCCTCCTGCTGGCCCAGCTTGCCCAGCTGGCGTTCAATCCGGTTGAGATCCTTCTTGGCCTGGCGCTTGTCGGCCTCGCTATGGACGGTGCCGGGAGCCGTCTCGGCGGCGCCGCCACTTGCCGAAGCCTGCGAGGACTTGCCGGCGAGCGATGCTTCGCGCAGCTCGAGGTACTGGTCCACTCCCCCGGGCAGGCCGCGGAGCTTGCCGTCGCCCAGCAGCGCCATCTGGTGGTCGGTCACCCGCTCCAGCAGGTAGCGGTCGTGCGAGACCACCACCAGCGTGCCCGGCCATCCGTCCAGCACGTCCTCCACCGCGGCCAGCGTGTCCGTATCCAGGTCGTTAGTGGGCTCGTCCAGCATCAGCACGTTTGGCTCGCCGACCAACAGCCGCAGCAACTGCAGCCGCCGCCGCTCACCGCCGGAGAGGTCACGCACCGGCGTCCACTGTTTCTCTTTGGAAAAGCCGAGCTGTTCCACCAGCTGGCTGGCTGAAACCTCGCGTCCGCCGATGTTGAAGACCTGGCGTTCGCGCTGGATCACTTCCACTACCCGCAGATCCAAGACGTCATCGAGTTCGCGCACCTCCTGGGTCAGCATGGCGGTCTGCACCGTCTTGCCCCGCTTGACCTTGCCGACCGTGGGCTGGATCTCGCCATTCAGCAGCCGCAGCAACGTGGTCTTGCCCGCACCATTGACGCCTACCAGGCCGAGCCGTTCACCCGGCGCGAGCCGCAAGGTGATGTTGTCGAAGAGCGGGCCGGGTCCGCCGGCGCCGTCCGTTGGCCGCGGCGGCGGGGTGTAGGAGACATGCTCGAGGTCCAGCACGTCCTTTCCGAGCCGAGCGGTGGCCATCTTGTTCAACGCCACCGCATCCCGGGGCTCGGGCACATCGGCGATCAGTTCATTGGCAGCTTCGATCCTGAACTTCGGCTTCGCGGTCCGGGCCGGGGCCCCGCGGCGCAGCCAGGCCAGCTCCTTCTTGACCAGCTGCTGCCTTTTTCCTTCGACGACGGCGGCCGTGCGGTTGCGTTCGGCGCGGGCCAGGACGTAGGCGGCATAGCCACCGTCGAAGGGGTCCACGACACCGTCGTGGACTTCCCAGGTCCGGGTACACACTTCGTCCAGGAACCAGCGGTCGTGGGTGATCACCAGGAAGGCTCCCTCATTCGGGCGCCACCGGGTCTTGAGGTGCCGGGCCAGCCAGGCCACGCCCTCGACGTCGAGGTGGTTGGTCGGCTCGTCGAGCATGATCACGTCATGCGGCTCGATCAGCAGCTTGGCGAGGGCAACCCTGCGGCGCTGCCCGCCGGACAACGACGACACCGTGGCATGCCAGTCGACGTCGCCCACCAGGCCCTCCATGATCTCGCGGATCCGCGGGTTGGAGGCCCACTCGTGCTCGGCTGCCTCGCCCACGATCGCGACGCCGACCGGCAGGTCTCCGTTGAGCACGTCCTGCTGGTCCAGATAGCCCACGTTGACGTCGCCGCGCTTGGTGACCCGGCCGTCGTCGGGCGTGCTGCGCTGCGACAGCAGCCGCATCAAGGTGGACTTGCCGTCGCCGTTGCGCCCCACCATGCCGATCCGGTCGCCCTCGTTCAGGCCGAGGGACACCGAATCCAGGATGGTGCGGGTGGCAAAGGAGACGCTGACGTTTTCTGCGCCGAGCAAGTGGACCAAGGGTGCTGCTTTCTGTTGCTTTGAGGTAGTGCGGGGCGGACCATTGGCTGGCCCTCGTGGGGGAACCGGCCGTCAGGCCATGATGCGGGCGCCGTGGACCGGTCCGCGGACCGGCAGGGCAACCACGCCGGCGACGTCCGAGAGCCGCTGCCCCAGTTCTGCGGCTTCCTGCCGCCCTGCGGTCAGGAACGCCACGGTTGGGCCGGACCCGGACACCAGGCCAGCCAGTGCGCCTTCGGCCCGGCCCAGTTCAAGGATATCGGCAAGCTCGGGTGCCAGTTCGATGGCAGCCTCCTGCAGATCATTGTGCAAACAGCCCGCCAACTGGTGGACGTCGCCGGACTGCATGGCCTGCAGGATCGCCGGCTCCACCTGCTCGGGCTCGTCCGGCACGTGGCCACGGCGGGCCCGCAGATCGTCGGCCACGGCATAGACCTTCGGCGTCGACAGGCCGAACGAGGCCGGGACCAGCACCCAGTGCATTTCGCTGCGCGCCAGCGCCGGCGTCAACCGGTCCCCGACCCCGAGCCCGACGGCGACTCCGCCGTGCAGCGCGAACGGCACGTCCGCGCCGAGTCCGCCGGCCAGCCCAATCAGTTCGTCGCGCGAGTAGCCGGTGTTCCAGAGCGCACTGCAGGCCACCAGGGCGGCAGCGGCGTCGGCCGAACCGCCACCCATCCCGCCCGCAATGGGGACCCGCTTGGTGATGTCCAAGTGCACACCCTGCGGGTGGCCGGACGTTTCGCGGATCAGTTCCGCTGCCTGCACCGCCAGGTTGGAGGCATCCAGCGGAATGCCGTCGAGGTCGAAGTCCAGTCCGGCCCCATTGCGCACACTCACCGTGATGGCCTCGTCGTCGCGGGCCGTGGCGGTGACCTCCTCGTACAGCGAGAGGGCCAGGTAAACGCTTGCCACCGAGTGATAGCCATCCGGCCGGGGCCCGCCCACGCGGAAGGAGACGTTGATTTTTCCCGGCGCCATCACGCGGACCGGCCGTGCTCTGCTCATCAGCGCGCCACCTTCCTAGCCGACCAGCGGATGGTTGAATTCCGCGATCCGGGCAAAGGCAGCAATGTCCAGCACTTCCCCTCGGGCGCTGGGATCCACATTGGCCTGACGCAGCGCTTCCTCCGCCCGTGCCGCGCTGCCGGCCCAACCGGCCAGGGCAGCCCGCAGCGTCTTGCGGCGCTGCGCGAAGGCCGCGTCGATGACGGCGAACACCTCGCGGCGCGGGGCGCGGGTCACCGGCGGCTCGCCGCGGGTGAACTCCACCAGGCCGGAGGCGATCTTCGGTGCCGGCCAAAACACATTCATGCCGATCACCCCCGCCTTGCGCATGCTTCCGTACCACGCGGCCTTGACGCTGGGCACGCCGTAGATCTTGGAACCGGGCTTGGCCGCAAGCCGGTCGGCCACCTCGTCCTGGACCATGACCAAGCCGTGGCGCAGCGACGGGAAGTGCTCCAACAGGTGCAGGACCACGGGCACGGCAACGTTGTAGGGCAGGTTCGCGACCAGCGCGTCCGGCGCCTTCGGCAGCTCGGTGACCTGCAGCGCGTCCGCCAGCACCACGTCCAGCCGGCCGGCGGCATCCGGACGCCATTCGGATGCAGTCTGCTCCAGGCGGGCGGCAAGCTTGGGGTCGATTTCGACGGCGACGACATGCCCGGCGGCATCCAGCAGCCCAAGCGTGAGCGAGCCGAGGCCGGGACCAACCTCCAGTACCGTCTCGCCGGGAACAACGTCGGCGGTGGCCACGATCCTACGGATGGTGTTGCCGTCGATCACGAAGTTTTGGCCGAGGGTCTTGGTCGGGCGCACGTCCAGTTCGGCCGCGAGCCTGCGGATGTCGGCTGCTCCGAGCAACGGCTTGACGGGTGCGGCCGCGGCTTCCCCGTTGTTCTGCCGGGATCCGGTACCGGGAGTGGAATGTGGTTCTGTCACTGTGCCATCGTATCGGGCCGGCGCCCGCTGCCGCGGCGCCCCCGCCCCACCCGCTTAACGCACCTCGGGCCCGGGCCGTGATGCCCGGGCCCGAGGTGGGCGGAGTAACTGACGCCGGATGCTTAGAGCAATCCCAGCTTGGAGGCGCAGGCGGGCCAGTGGCCCCATCCGCCGTTGCCGCGCAGCACTTCGGCGGTCGCGATCTGCTCCGACGGGGTGGCCATGTAGGCGTAGGGGGCGTACTTGCCGCCGCCGGCGCCCAGCCAAGAGCTGGCGCTGAACTGCAGGCCTCCGGAGTAGCCGTTGCCCGTGTTGATGGACCAATTGCCGCCGGACTCGCATTCTGCGAGCGCCTGCCAGGCACCGCCTACGTTGGCGTTGTTGACCTTGGCCGGGCGCTTCTTCGTGCCGATGGTGATCTTCTGGCTGACCGGTTCGCGGGTGACCTTTTCCCTGACCAGTTTCCGGCTGGTTTCCTTGCCGTCGGTCAGCACGATCTCGTAGACCTTGACCCGTTCGCCGGCTTCGCCGGCACGGGTGACCTTTTCTTCGTCGTTGAACATGGAGGAGTTGGTCGTCTCGTCCGTACCAAACGCGATGGACTCGGTCTCTTCAACCTGCTCGCGGTCGATCCGGGTCACCTTGACCTTGGTGCCCTCCTCGACCGGCTCCTTGGCGGCAACGGAGAGCTTGTCGTCCTTGCGGACCTTGATGTCGTGTTCCTTCAGCAGGTCGCCGATGGTCGTCGCGGTCGAGACTTCCTTGCGGGTCTTGCCGTCGGCGGCGATCGTGACATTCTTCGGCGTCGAGATGGTCACCCCGCCCACCGAGGCCAGTTCGGCGGTCAGCGGCGCCGACAGGGCGGACTTGTCGGTGACTTCCAGCTCGTCCAGCAGTTCCTGGACGGTTGCGGCAGTGGTGTGGACCGTGGAACTGTCGCCGTCCACGTTCACGTTCACCGGCTTGGCAGTGACCACCTCGATCTTGGCGCCGTTGGAGATTTCCTCGCCGACCGCCGGGGTCACGTCGTCGCGTTCGCCCACCTCGACCTCGGATTCGGCGAGGACATCCGCCACCGTGGAGCCGAACGTGGAAACAGTGCTCGCCTGCCCGTCAACGGTCAGCGTCACGGACTTGTTGTTGCCCACGAAGGCAACCAGTCCAAGGACAAGTGCGGTCATGACGACGACCTGGCCGGCGATCTTCACCCAGCGGTTCTTCAGCGCGTTTGTCACGGTTCCCGAATCTGTTGCAGCTTCCGGGCACGGGGACATGAAGGCACACGCCAAGAGCGCGCCGATTTCCACGGCACGATGCGAGTGCAGGCAGCACCTGCAGCGGCTGTTTGGGCGTACGAACGGAACGTCCAACTGCAACCGCTACCGGTGTGGCAATGTCCGGATGCCTTCCCCGACCCCGGCCATTAGCTACCTACCGTAATCGAAACGTGACATGGCGACAAGCCGAGCTACCCGCGGGTAGCCCTGGCCTGGCCGCGCGGCCCCTGTCTACGGGGCCCACTCTTTCCTGATTCCCGGGGCTGGCTAGGAAAAATACCGTTGTGTTATTCGTCCTGCCACGAGCCGTAAACACGCTGCGTGTTTTGCGCCACCTCTGTGCATAACGTGGCCAGGTCCTTGTCCAGCACCTGCGCCATCGAACGCATGGTGTAGGGCACCAGGTAGCTGGCGTTGGGACGCCCCCGGTACGGGTGCGGGGTCAGGAACGGCGCATCGGTTTCGGCCAGCACCAGTGCCGGTTCGGCGATGGCCAGCGCCTCGCGAAGGTCGGCGGCATTCTTGAAGCTGACGGTGCCGGCGAAGGACATATGCCAGCCATTGTCGTTGCAGATCCTAGCCAGCGCGGCATCGCCGGAAAAGCAGTGGAACACCACCTTCTCCGGCGCGACCTCCTCGCGCAGCACCCGAACCACGTCCTCGTGGGCGTCGCGGTCATGGATCTGCAGCGCCAAGCCCAGCCGCTTGGCCATGTCGATGTGGCGGCGGAACGAATCCTGCTGGGCGCCGCGGCCTCCGGCTTCCGTCCGGTAGTAGTCCAGGCCGGTCTCCCCGATAGCCCGAATGCGCGGATGCCTGGCAATGGCCTCGATCTCCGCCAGGGCCTGCTCCAACGCGCCGGCTTCGGCCAGCGGGGGCGCGTCATTGGGATGGATGGCCACCGCGCCCAGCAGCCGGGGCTCGGCCTGCACAGCCTGGAGCGTGAAGCGCGAGGACTCCAGGTCGCAGCCGACCTGGACCGCGCCCGCGACGCCGACCGCCTCGGCAGCGTCCATCGCCTGGCTGACCGTGACCGACACCAGCCCGTCGCGAAAGTCCAGATGGGTGTGGTTGTCCATCACCGGCACCGGCAGCGGCTCGGGCGCCGGCGGATAGCTCAGATTACGACGCCGGCCGTCGCCCTCGGTGGGTCTGCGCACCGCAGATGTCTGGGCCGCCGTGCTGTCAGCTGCGTAAGCGGGGGGCGTTTCGCCGGCAACGGCGGCTGGAAAAGTGGCCATGGTTCCAGCCTACTGAAGCACTGCCCGCGGTCCCGCGGCCCCCATCGGACGTATCAAACAAACGTTTCATGTGTCTACCGCATCACACAGGCAACAAGTAGGGTTGAGACAACCGGCCCTCGGGGAAGGCATACCGGAAGGTACTTTCATGGATACGCAGCAGGACATGGCAGAGGCCGGGACTATCCGCTCCAACAGCGCTGAGCTGGGACAGGGCGCTGAGCTGGGCCAGGGCGAAGGGCTCGCTCTGGCCGAATTCCACGACGCCTGCGGACGGATCAGGGCTGCGATCGAGACCGTCATCGACGGCAAGTCGGAGGCGGCCCGACTGGCGTTGACAGTGCTGCTGGCCCAGGGGCATCTGCTCTTGGAGGACGTGCCCGGCGTCGGCAAAACCATGCTGGCGAAGACGCTGGCGAAGACCATCGACTGCAGCGTGCACCGGATCCAGTTCACGCCGGACCTGCTGCCTTCCGACGTCACCGGCGTTTCCATCTATAACCAGGACAAGCACCGGTTCGAGTTCCGGCCGGGCCCGGTGTTCGCCAACATCGTCATTGGCGACGAGATCAACCGCGCCTCGGCCAAGACACAGTCGGCACTGCTCGAATGCATGGAGGAACACCAAGTCACGGTGGACGGCACCTCCTACTCGCTGGACACTCCTTTCATGGTGATCGCCACGCAGAACCCGATTGAAATGGAAGGCACCTACCCGCTGCCGGAAGCCCAGCGCGACCGTTTCATGGCCCGGATCTCCATGGGCTACCCGGACCTGCGTGCGGAAATGGAGATGTTGGAGACCCATCAGTCCGTCTCGCCGCTGGTGGCAGTCCGTCCCGTCGTCACCGTGGACGAGGTACGCAGGATGGTCGCCACGGTCCGCGATGTCTATGTCTCGCCCGCGGTGAAGGAATACACGGTTAACATCGGCCGGGCCACCCGAGACCATCCGCATCTGCGGCTGGGAGCAAGCCCGCGCGCCATGCTCCAGTTGCTGCGGGCGGCCAAGGCGACGGCGGCCCTGAACGGCCGCGACTTCGTCCTTCCCGACGACGTGGCCAGCGTTGCCGAGGCCGTGCTCGCCCACCGGTTGATCCTCGACCGAAAAGCCGTGACGGCCGGCGAAGACGCGTCCAGCGTGGTGGCGTCGGTGGTGGCCAAGGTCCCGGTCGGCGGCGAGTCCCGCCGCGTTTCCCCCTGACGGCCATGGACGCGTTCGGCTGGCTGCCCACCCGGTACATCACGCTGCGCGGCTGGGGAATTCTGGCGGCCGGCACGCTGGCGCTGCTGCTGGCGCAGGTACTGGGCCGCCGCGACCTGCTGACGCTGGGTGTGTTCCTGGTCGGGCTGCCGCTGCTGGCCGCGGCGTCGATGGTGCTGCTCAAACCGCAGTTCATCGTGGAGCGGAAGTTCCGGCCCGCCGCCGTCGAAACCGGCGTGGTGGCCCAGGTCGAGTTGACGGTGCGGCGCAGCGGGGGCCTGTCGGGACTCGTGTACATGGAGGAGCAACTGCCGCCGCGTTTCGGCAAGGCTCCGTCGTTCCGGTTCCCGGCGCGGCACCCGTCCCGCTCCGGAGCGAGCATCTACGGATACAAGCTCCGGTCCAACCAGCGCGGGTTGTTTGCCATCGGCCCGGTCACAGCCGATTTCACCGACCCGTTTGGGCTGGCCAATCACCGGCACCATCTGGGCGAAACCAGTCCCTTGGTGGTGACGCCGTCCCCGGTGCAACTGCCCGCCACCTCGCTGACCGGAGCACGCGGCTCCGACGGCACGGCAAGCACCCGGCGGCAAGCCAATCCCAGCGACGACGACGTGATGACCCGAGAATACCGCTACGGCGATCCGATGCGCCGGGTCCACTGGGCGGCGACGGCCCGGCACGGCGAGCTCATGGTCCGTCAGGAAGAATCGGTGACCACCCCGCAGGCGACGATCGTGCTGGACCGGCGCGCTTCTGCCTTCGGCACCGGTCTCCTGCCGACCTTCGGCGACGGCGGCAGCCATCACGGCGACCTGCTGCACACCTCGCCCGCCTTTGAGTGGGCAATCACGGCCGTGGCCTCGGCCGCCAACGACTTCCTCCAGCGCAACTACACGGTCCGGCTCCTCGACATCCACGCCGCGGCAGCCGTCCTGGAGTCCCCGTCGGCGCCGTCGCCCGGCCAGGAGCAATTCGACGGGCCCGCCGGCTATCAGGATCTGGCCGAAGGGCTGGCCGCGCTGGGCCTGGCCGACGACCACCGCAAGTCCGACCGGCATCCCGCGGCGCCCGCCTTCGGGGACCGGCTGATGGACAAGCTTGCCGCGCACAAATACAAGGGGCCGCTCGTCGCGGTGCTGGGCCAGATCAGCAGCGACGAAGCGCGCCTGCTGGCCCCTGCCGCCGAATTCGGCTCGCATGCCTTCGCCCTGATCGTTACCGACCGGCCACAGCTCGCGCGGGCGTCGATGGACCTGCTGCGCGCCGGTGGCTGGCGGACCGTTGCGGTCAGCCCCAAAGCCTCGGTGGCGGCCGCCTGGGCGCACTTCGACCTGCGCGACCGGATCGAACCGGTGGGAACAGGGGCGGCGCCGTGACCGTCATGCTGGAACGGCCCACCGGCCGCCGCACGCCCGGAGCATCCGGTCGCGGCGGCAGCCGGCCCCCCTCCCCCGGCTTCGCGCCGTGGCTGATGAGCACCGCCGTCGCCGTTGCAGTCCTGCTCACCGCCGCCAACCTGCACGGTGTCCTCGAGGGCTGGAGCTGGCTGTTCCAGGTCGCCGTGACCGTGTGCTCCATCGAGGCTGCCACCGGCTTGGCCCGCCGGTTGGACTGGCCCCCGCTGACCGGGGCGCTGCTGGGCCTCGCCGCCTTGGTGATGTCGGTGAACGCAATGTTCCTGGCGCCGACCAGTTTCCTGGGCATCATCCCCGGACCCGGCACCTTCGCGGCCCTGGATCCCATGTTGGAGGACGCCCGGGACACCGTGATCTCGCAGGTGGCTCCGGTACTGGTCAACAACGGCATTGCGCTGGCGGCCTGCGTGGGAGTCGGGCTGATCGCCCTCCTGGTGGACACCCTCGCCGTTCCGCTGCAGATGCCTGCGATCAGCGGCCTGGGCCTGTTCGGTTTGGCCTCTGTTCCGGCCATGATCAAACCGAACAGCATCGGCGCGGCAGGCTTCCTGGCGGCCGCCGCCGGTTATCTGCTGTTGCTGGGATGCGCCCACTGGTTGGCCTCCGACGGCGGAGGCAGGGGCCGCTTGGCGTCGGCCGAGCAGCTCCGCCGCGCGTCGGGCATCGCGGCAGCCGGACTGGCGGCCGCGCTGGTGCTCCCACTGGCCATCCCGGGCTTCTCGTCCGGATTGTTCCCGGAGGGTTCGCGGCTCAATTGGGGTTCGCCGACCGGACTGAATCCGGTGGTCAGCTTGGGCGATAACCTCCGGCGGCCCGGTGCCTTTGGGCGGATGACCTATGCCACCGATGCGGAGGAGCCGCTTTACCTGCGCTCAGTCACCCTGGAGAACCTGACCGGTGCGCGCTGGAGCCCCAGCGCGTTCGGGGGCAACAAACGCACGGGAATCGACGAACTGGACGTGCCCGGCGTGCAGAACTTGCTGGCAGCCGGCGAGGTGACCACCACGCGGATCAGCACGGCATCCTTCACCAGCCCATGGCTGCTGGCACCGTACGCCCCGGCGCAGGTCTCCGGCGCCCGCGGCCAGTGGAGCTGGGATCCGAGCACGCTTAACATCCGCGGAGAATCCGGCACTACCACCGCCAACCAGGACTATGAGGTGCGCAGCGTCAAACCGCAGCTGACCCGGGACGTGCTGCGGGCCGCCGAGCCGACCAACAATGCGGTGGTTGATCCGGTCTTCTCCGAGCTTCCGGACAACATGCCCGCCATCGTCACCGATACGGCCGCAACAGTGATTAACGGACTGGACAGCCCGTACGAGCAGGCGATGGCCATCCAGACGTATCTGCGGGCGCCCGGCTTCGTGTACTCCGAACAGGCGCCCGTTGAGGGCGGCTACGACCAGAGCGGCTTCGAAGTAGTGGCGGCCTTCTTGGAGGAGAAGTCCGGCTACTGCATCCACTACGCCGCAACCATGGCCATCATGGCCCGGATCGCTGGCATTCCCAGCCGGATGGCGGTGGGCTACGCGCCGGGGCGTCCCACCGGGAGCGTTTTCGATGATGGCCCGGGCGGGGACCTGAAGGAGTTCGAGGTCGACTCCCGGGACGCCCATGCCTGGCCCGAACTCTTCTTCAGCGGCGTGGGCTGGGTCGCCTTCGAGCCGACCCCGTCACGCGGCGTGCTGCCGGCCTACGCGCAGGCCCAAACCACCCCCGGATCCCCCACGCAGCCGGAGGACGTCCTGAGGCCCACCGGCCAGCCCCGGCCGGCCACCGGCGCGGCGGCAGAGTCAGCGGAATCGGGCTCGCCGGCTCCGGCGGAGGACGCCGTGCTTTCACGCCAGCTGTGGTCGACGGCGGCCGCGGCCGTCGTGCTGGGCCTTTTGCTGACGCCGCTGGTGCTGCGCGGCCGTCGGACGAATCGGCGCCGGACGGCGCTGGCGGCCGGCGGAACCGGGCGCAGGGCCGCCGTCGCCGCGTGGGTTGAAGCAGTGGATACCGCAGAGGACCTCGGCTGGGCGGCCGCAGCAACGGAGACCCCGCGGGCTTTCCAGCAGCGCCTTGACGACGCCGGGGTGGTCTCCGGCCGCTCTGCCGCCGCTTTGTCCCGGCTGCGGGCCGGCTACGAGCGGGCGGCGTATGCGGCTCCGGAGACGCCGGCACCGGACGGCGACAACGCCGCCCGGTGGACGGACGTGGAAACCGTCAAGGACAGGCTCCAGGAGCGGGCCGGCTGGCGGCGGCGCCTGGCGGGGCTGTTCTGGCCGGCCTCGCTGTTCAGCCGCCGGCCGTCCGGAGCGGACGGCCGGCGGGACGATCCGAGCTACTTGGCGTAGGGATCCGCGATGCCGATGTACTGGACGGTGGTGTACTCGTCCAGTCCTTCTGCGCCACCTTCGCGGCCCATGCCGGACTGCTTCACTCCGCCGAACGGAGCGGCGGCATTGGAGATCACGCCGGCGTTATAGCCCACCAGGCCGAATTCGATCTGCTCGGAGACGCGGAACATGCGGTTCACATCGCGCGAGTAGATGTAGGAGGCCAGGCCGTACTCGCTGGCGTTGGCCAGGGCGATGGCCTGCTCCTCGGTTTCGAACGTGGTCACCGGTGCGACCGGGCCGAAAATCTCGCTGCGCAGGATGTCGGCGTCGTTCGGAACATTGGCCAGCACGGTCGGCTGGTAGAAGTAACCGTCTCCATCCACGGGTGCGCCGCCGGTGCTGACGGACGCGCCGGCCTCCACTGCTGCGGTGACCAGGGCGTGCACATCGTCACGCGCGCCGCCGTCGATCAGCGGGCCCACCGTGGTGTCTGCCTCGGTGCCGCGTCCGGTCTTGAGCGCCTTCATGGCGTCGGCAAACTTGGTGGTGAATTCCTCCGCCACTGAAGCCTGGACCAGGAAGCGGTTGGCCGCAGTGCAGGCCTCGCCCATATTGCGCATCTTGGCAGCCATGGCTCCCTCGACGGCCTTATCCAGGTCTGCATCCTCGAACACGATGAACGGGGCATTTCCGCCAAGCTCCATCGAGGTGCGCAGCACGTTGTTCGCCGCGTCCTTGAGCAGCTGCTTGCCGACCGGGGTGGAACCAGTGAAGGAAACCTTGCGGAGGCGGGAGTCCTGCATCAGCGGCCCGGAGATCCCGGACGCGCTCTTGGACGAGACCACGTTCAGCACACCGGCCGGAAGGCCTGCTTCCATCATGGTCTGGGCGAAGAGCTGGCTGGTCAGCGGGGTGAGCTTGGCCGGCTTGAGGACCATCGTGCAGCCAGCGGCGATGGCGGGTCCGACCTTGCGCGTGGCCATGGCCAGCGGGAAGTTCCACGGCGTGATCAGCAGGCACGGGCCGACCGGCTTGCGCTGGACCAGGATCTTGTTCTTGCCCTCGGGAGTGGTCAGGTAGCGGCCGTAGTCGCGGACGGCTTCTTCGGAGAACCAGCGGAGGAATTCGGCGCCGTAAACCACTTCGCCGCGGGATTCGGCCAGCGGCTTGCCCATTTCCATGGTCATCAGCAGGGCGAAGTCCTCGGCCCGCTCGGTCACCAGTTCGAAGCCCCGGCGCAGGATTTCGGCGCGTTCACGCGGAGCGGTGCGGGCCCAGGATGCCTGCACCTTGTCGGCGGCGTCGAGCGCGGCGAGCGCGTCCTCGCTGGTGGCGGACGCCAAGGTGGCCAGCACCTTGCCGGTGGCAGGATCCGCCACTTCGAAGGTGCCGCCGTCGGAGGCGTCGCGCCATTCGCCGTTGATCAGCAGGCCGGTGGGTACTTTGGCGAGCAGTTCTGCTTCGCGGGCTGCGGTTTCAGCCATGGCGGTGCCTCCAAGTGTTCAGGATTGAGTCCGTGGGCGCAGTGCCCGGTTTCCTTCACAGTAGGTTTCCGCTTCACGGGTGTAAATGCGAAGGTGCACTACGTTCCACGGTCCCTACTGTGCAGATCGACAATATCAACGGCTGCCCCGCACCACCTGCATCGAACGGGTGCAAAGGCGTTATGTGACGACGGCGGTATCGCTGCCGCGGGCGCTCAGCTGACGGTATCGGAGCGGGCAGCCAGCACCGCCGAGTACAGTTCCCGCTTGCTGATCCGCGCATCGGCTGCCACCGCGGCCACCGCTTCTTTGAGCCGGGCGCCTTGGGCAACCAAGGCGTTGACGTCTTGCACGTGGTCTTCGGGCCGTTCAGGAGTCGCCTCCGGAGCACCGGCCACCACCACCGCGATCTCGCCGCGCACATCCCCTGCTTCGGCCCACTCCAGCAGTTCGCGGACCGGGCCCCGCAGCACTTCTTCATGCAGCTTGGTCAGTTCCCGACACACGGCCGCCCGTCGGTCCGGACCGAACCCGGCATCGAGGGCGCGCAGCATTGCCGCCAGCCGGTGCGGTGCCTCGAAGAACACCATGGTCCGCCGCTCGGCTGCCAGCTCCGCCAGCCGCGCCGCGCGCTCCCCCTGTTTGCGGGGCAGGAATCCTTCGAAGGTGAAGCGGTCGGTGGGAAGCCCGGACAACGCCAGCGCCGTGAGCACGGCCGAGGGACCGGGCACGGCGGTCACCAGCACTCCCGCTGCCACGGCAGCCTCGACCAAGCGGAAGCCAGGATCGGAGACCGCCGGCATGCCGGCGTCGGTCACCATCACCAGAGTGCTGCCGGCCAGGACCAGGTCCAGCAGGTCGGCGGTCCGGCTTGCCTCATTGTGTTCGTGGTAGCTGATGATTTTGCCGCTGGTGGTGATGCCCAGTAGCTGCAGCAGCTTGTGCAGCCTGCGGGTGTCTTCGGCTGCGACCACGTCGGCAGTCTGGAGCAATTCGACCAGCCGCGGCGAGGCGTCACGAACATTGCCGATCGGCGTCCCCGCCAACACAATCTGCCCTGGCTGCCCCGATGCCGGACCGCCAGCCTCCCGCTCATTCACATGCTCAACCCTACCCGCAGCCCAGCGGCCGGTAATCCAGAACAGCACGCACAGTGGATCGGTCGGTTCAACCGTGCCGCCCGCTCCGTTCGGCCTCTTGCGCCGGCAGCTCATCAGCTGCTTCATAACCTGTTTCGCCGGCACCTTATATAGAGTCGGTATGTGCCCCACCGCAGCGAGGGCCGCTCCGGGGCGGCCTGCAAGCCACAAGGCGGCGCGGCACACCCATCGACCTACTGGCCGGTAACATGAGGGCCGTGACCCACACCACGCCCGCTCCTGCCGCGGAAGCCCTCCGCGGACGTTGGCTGGAATCGCCGGGTCAGGCCTTCAGCGAGGCAGCGCTGCGGCGCCGCCTGCTGGGTGTCCCGGTGCAGTTCGGCATCTGGGCCTGGCTGCTCCCCCTGCTCATCGCCGTCCTTGGCGGAGCGCTCCGCTTCTACCGCTTGGGCGAACCGGGTTCACTGGTGTTCGACGAAACCTATTACGTCAAGGACGCCTACTCCTACCTGCAGTCCGGCTATGAACGTGATTGGCCAGACACCGCCAACGACTCCTTCAACGCCGGCCATCCGGACGTGCTGCTGGATACCCCCGAGTATGTGGTGCACCCGCCCGTCGGCAAGTGGATGATCGCTGCCGGGATGTGGCTCTTTGGGTCCGACAACGCCTTCGGCTGGAGGTTCGGCGCCGCACTGACCGGCACCCTGTCGATCCTGATCATCGCCCTGATCGCACAAGCACTGTTCAAGTCGACGGCGCTGGGCGGCATCGCCGGTTTATTGACCGCCATCGACGGCCATCATCTGGTCCACTCCCGGACATCGCTCTTGGACATCTTCCTGATGTTCTGGGTTGTCGCTGCGTTCGGCTGCCTGCTGCTGGACCGCAGCGACGGACGACGCCGGCTGGCCGCGAAAATCGCTCGGCTCACCGGCTCGTCCGGGGTGCCCCACCCATCGCGGCTGCTGTACGGCCCGTGGGTACTCTGGCGGCCGTGGCGGCTGGCCGCCGGCGTCTGCCTGGGCCTCGCGGTGGGAACCAAGTGGTCCGCGCTGGCATTCGTCGCGGCGTTCGGTCTCATGTGCGTGCTCTGGGATCTCAGCGCGCGCCGGGCCGCGGGCATCACGGAGTGGGTCTCGGCCGGCGTGCTCCGCGACGGTGTCCCCGCGTTCTTCACCATGATTCCTGTTGCCGCCTTGACGTATTTGGCATCGTGGACCGGCTGGCTGCGCTCCGACAATGCCTACGACCGGAACTGGGCGGCGTCGAACCCCTCCGACAGCTGGGGCTGGTTGCCGGATTGGCTGCGTTCCCTGGCCGAGTACCACCGCAGCGCCTACGCCTTCCACAATGGGTTGCATTCGGAGCACCCGTACGAATCCAACGCCTGGACCTGGCTGTTCATGGGCCGCCCCACGTCGTTCTACTACCATTCCGAAGAAGCCGGCCAGGGCGCTTGCCATGCGGTCACCAGCTGTTCGGAAGCGGTCACGGCCGTCGGTAATCCGCTGATCTGGTGGGCCGCGGCGGCGTCGTTGCTGGTGCTGCTCTTCTGCTGGGCCGGCCGGCGGGACTGGCGAGCGGGCGCCCTACTGGCGGGAGTCGCAGCCGGCTACCTGCCCTGGTTCCTCTACCCGGAGCGGACCACGTTCTTCTTCTACGCCATCTCCTTCCAGCCGTTCCTGGTGCTGGCACTGACCTACACACTCGGGCTGGCGCTGGGCCGGCCGACTGACCCGCCCTGGCGCCGGCGCCAGGGCGTGCTGGTGGTCGGGCTGTTTGTGGCGGCAGCACTCTTGGTCTCGGCGTTCTTCCTGCCGGTCTGGACCGCAGAGCTGATCGACTACAACCAGTGGCGCTGGCGGATGTGGATGCCGAGCTGGATTTGACGCAGGCAAGACAACACGAATTATCGGGGAAGCAGAAAGTGGGCACGAAGTGCGCGAAGCGGTAACAGAACTCCTGGCAGCCATGCCGGCCGGGTCGAACATCACGGACATCCTGGTGGCCCAGCACCAGCGCGATCCGCAACAGGCGCTGTACGCCGTCAAGCGCAACGGCGCGTGGTCCGATGTCTCGGCAGCCGAACTGCTGGGCGAGGTCACGGCACTGGCCAAGGGCCTCATGGCTTCCGGCATCGACGCCGGAGACACCATCGCGGTGATGTCCAAGACCCGTTTCGAGTGGACGGTGGTGGATCTGGCGGGCTGGTTCGCCGGCGCCGTCGTAGTCCCCATCTATGAGACGTCCTCCCCGCTTCAGGTGCAGTGGATACTGCAGGACTCCGCGGCCACCATGGTGTTCGCGGAGGATGCGGCCAAGGCGGTCGTGGTGCGCCAGGCCATGTCCGGGCTGCCGGCCGAGCTTCCTGTCTACCAGCTGGATGGGAACGCCGACGGACTGGCCCGGCTGAAGGCGGCCGGATCCGCAGTCACCGACGAAGAACTCGAACTGCGCCGCACTTCCCGCGGCATGCAGGACGCGGCCTCCTTGGTCTACACCTCGGGCACCACCGGACGGCCGCGGGGCTGCATCATCAGCCACGGCAACTTCGCGGAACTGGCGGTCAACGTGGTGGAGTTCCTGCCGGACATTTTGAAGCGTCCGGATGCCAAGTCGCTGATGTTCCTGCCGCTGGCCCACGTTCTGGCCCGGGCGGTGCAGGTGATCTGTCTGGCCGGCGGAGTGAAGATGGGCCACACCTCCAGCATGGCCGAGCTGATCGAGGACCTGGCCAGCTACCAGCCCACCTTCTTGCTGGTGGTTCCGCGCGTCTTCGAGAAGGTCTACGCCACCGCCCGCCAAAAGGCTCACGACGGCGGCAAAGGCAGGATCTTCGATGCGGCAGCGCAGGCGGCGGTCGCCTACTCGCAGGCACGCGATGCGCAGGCCCGCGGCACCGGCTCCGGGCCCGGCCTGGCGTTGAAGGCCAGGCGTGCCCTGTTCAACAAGCTGGTGTACGGCAAGCTCCGGGCGGCCTTCGGCGGGCAAGTGGAGTACACCGTCTCCGGTGCATCGGCGCTGAATCCAATGCTGGCGCATTTCTTCACCGGCATCGGCGTGCCCGTGCTGGAAGGCTACGGGCTGACCGAGTCCACCGCCCCGGCAGCGGTCAACCTGCCGCGGGCCAACCGGATCGGCACCGTTGGCCTGCCGCTGCCTGGCACCAGCATCAGGATCGCGGACGACGGTGAAGTCCTGATCAAGGGGGTCGGCATCACCCCCGGATACCACAACAACGAGGCTGCCAATACCGAATTCTTCCGGGACGGTTACTTCTGCACCGGCGACGTCGGCACATTGGACGACGACGGCTACCTCACCATCACCGGGCGGAAGAAGGATCTGCTGGTGACGGCAGGCGGCAAGAATGTGGCACCCGGCCCGCTGGAGGACGCGCTGCGCGAGCACCGGCTGGTCTCCCAGGCGGTGGTGGTCGGCGAAGGCCGCCCCTTCATCGGCGCGCTGGTCTCGCTGGATGAAGAGGGACTCGCCGGCTGGCTCGCCGCGGCCGGCCGCAGCCCGATGGACCTTGCCGCCGCAGCAGAAGATCCGGCGGTGCGGGCCGAGCTGCAGCAAGCCGTGGACCATGCAAATCGGCTGGTCTCGCGGGCAGAGCAGATTCGGAAGTTCCACGTGCTGCGGCAGGACCTGACGGAAGCTTCCGGACACCTGACGCCGTCGCTGAAGCTCAAGCGCATGACCGTGCTGGAGGACTTCGCCGGGCAGATCGACGGACTCTACAGCTAGCCGACGGGTGCCGGGCGGCCGCAGCGTTACGCTGTCTGGTCCTTCTCCCGGGCGAGCAGCAGTTCGTGCCTGCGGCGCTGTTCTTCCGCGGCGGCCGCGCTGCGGTTCCGCCGTCCGCGCGTCGGCCAGGTCAGTGCCAGCACCAGCGAGGAAACCATCAGTACCAGCAGGGCAATGACAATTCCGGAGTCCATCCAGAACTGCGCCGGGAATAGCCGGATCAACGTATCGTCCACGTAGAAGGTCCAGGTGCCGTCGGCAAAAAAGATCCGGTGGAAGTCAGTGAAGAATTGTTGCCAGTTGAGCGCGCCCAGGACGCCCAGCACGAGGACCAGGATCAGCGTCGCCGCCGAACCGGCGAACAAGCCGCGCCGGACACCGCCGTGGTAGCGGCGGGCCAGGTAGACCACACAAACCACGGCCAGGATCAGCATGGCCGCTCCGGCAATCATGGTCGCGAGGAATACGCCCTTCACGTCGGCCATGTGGCTGACTTCAGAGTCCAGGAAAAGGCTGCCGCCATTCGGGCCGGTGAGGTCGCCCAGATATCGCGGGCCAGCGAAATTGAGCAGGTAGTCCACCGCATAGGAACCGTATGTCATCCGGTCATCTGTGCTGAAGCCGAAGCTGTCCGCCGGGAAACCGGGGCGGTGGTATTCGACCCACAGAAACAGCGGCGTGGCCACCAGCCGGATAGCCCCGATGATCAGCAGCAGCGGGAACAGCGCGGCCAGCACCACTTGCAGGATGCGACCGGCCAACGGCTTGGCATTTACTGCCTCCTCGCGCGCTGTGGTGCGGCGCACCACCTCCGAGCGGGGCGGACGGACCGAGAGCGCGCTGGTCGCCGGGTTCGCGTCGCCGCCGTCGGCGGGCGTGGCCGACCCGGCGGGCGGCGCCGGTGGTGCGGCTGGCACCGGTTTCCGGACGGGCTGCTCCGCGCGGTCCGTGCCGGCGGAGCTGCTGCCAGCAGGGCCGAGGCTGGCGGTGCCTAAGCCGGCCGGGGCTGTGCGCGCACCGGTGCCGTCCCTCGCGATCCCTTCGCCAGACGCCGCACCGGTATGGGCAGCGGCCGGCTGGGGCCGGTCGGGGCTGGGCGCAGCAGCCAAAGGTGTTGGTTCGGTTCCGGCACCATCCGGGGCACCGCCGTCGGCCGCCGTCCCGCCGCCCTGCCGCACGGCGCTCAGATCAGGCAGCCGGCTGGGACGCCGCATGGGAAGGGGGTTGGCTCCGTCCCGAAAGCGGCCGTTGGCGGCAGGTACCGGGGGTGCGGGAGCCCGCTCTGGCTCAACGCCGGTGGCCTCTCCGGGCACTGTCCGGGCTCTGCGTCCGTCTCCGCCGGGGATTGTCTGTTCGACTGCCACGTCCGTCGCCTCTTTCTGTACCGCTGGCCTCTCTGGTTATGAGACTACCGCTGGCCGGCGACGCTTCGCGGTTGCCACCCCGGGCGCGGCCGCCCGGCTTCTAGACGGTAACGGCGGTCTCCCCGGCGTCGAACCGGCCCAAGTCGCCGCGCTCCCCCGCCAGGTAGGCCCGCCGGCCCAGCACCAGTGTGTAGGCCCAGTACGCCGCCAGCACCAGGGCACCGATGCCCAGCCGCAGCCAGTCCGGCAATGGGCTGGGCGTCACGAAGCCCTCCACCAGGCCGGAGATGAAGAGCACCAGGACCAGCCCCAGGGCCACGGTGATCAGCGACCGGCCTTCCCGGGCCAGCGATGCCGTGCGGGTCAGCCGTCCGGGCGAGACCCAGGACCAGAAGATCCGCAGGCCGGCCGCGCTGGCGATGAAGATCGCGGTTATTTCCATCAACCCGTGCGGCAGGATGTAGAGGAAGAAAACGTCCAGCTGGTCGTAGGCCGCCATCATTCCGCCGGCCATGCCGACGCCTTGGGCGTTCATGAACAGGATGTACGGCACCCACAGCCCGGTGACGCCGAAGGCCACTGCCTGCGCGGCGATCCAGGCGTTGTTCGTCCAGACCATGCCGGCGAACGAGGCATTGGGGTTTTCCGAGTAGTAGTTGACGAAGTCTTCCTCCACGTACTTCCGGATTTCCTCGTCCGAACCTATCGCCTTGATGACGTCGGGGTTCCCCGCAACCCAGGCGCCGAACAGCCACGCGACCAGGATGAACACGGCACCGATGATTACGGTAAGCCACCGCAGCCGGTAGAACGCGGCGGGCAAAGACAGCACAAAGAATTCGGCAACGTCGCGGGCGAAATTGGAGCGGGCGCCGGTGAAGCGGGTGCGGGCGCGGGACAGCCGGGTGGAGAGGGCCGCCGACAGCTGGCCTTCGGCCGCCACCGAGCGGATCATCGACAGGTGGGTCGAGGTGCGCCGGTAGAGCACCAGCAGTTCATCCGCCTCGGCGCCGGTGAGCCTGCGCTTGGCGCTCAGTTCGTCCAGCCGCTTCCAATCGTGCTGGTGCACAGCGGTGAAGGCATCGATATCCACACCCATAGCCTATCCGGAGCGGGACCTGGGCAAGGGTCCGGACGGCGGCTGACCGGCGCCCGGATCGATAGAGTGGAACCAGGCGGCACGGGCCGCCCGGGAAAGGGGTCCGATGAGCAACGTCATCACCGGCGAGGCTGTAGTCCTGGAGCTGCGGCCGGCGTCATTCGGGGTCCGCGCGCTCAGCTCGATGATCGATGTGCTGACCAACGTGGCCCTGCTGATTGCCACCTTCGTGCTGCTGGCAGAAACCCTGGATGTCGGCTTCGACGCCGCCGCCGCCAGGGCGCTGGCCATCACGGTGGTGTTGTTTTTCCTGGTGATTGTGCCCGTTGCCGTCGAAACACTGACCCGCGGCAAGTCGCTCGGCCGCTGGATCATGGGGCTGCGCATTGTTCGTGACGACGGCGGTGCCATCCGGTTCCGGCATGCGTTCATCCGTGGGCTGCTGGCGGTCTTCGAACTGTACTTGCTGCTGGGTTCGGTGGCCTTCATGGCGGCCCTGTTCAATGACCGGTCCAAGCGGCTGGGCGATCTCCTGGCCGGCACCTATAGCATGCGGGAGCGCGTCGGGGTCATGCCGAAGGTCCTGCCGGACATTCCCCCGCAGCTGGCGCCGTGGGTGAAACTGGCGGATATGGGCCGGCTGCCGGAACCGCTGGCGCGCAGGACTGTGCAGTTCCTGTCCCAAGCGCCCAAGATGATCCCGGCCTCCCGGGCCAAGCTGGCCACGGCCCTGGCCAATGAGGCCTCCGGCTATGTCTCTCCCCCGCCGCCCGCGGGAACTCCGCCGGAAATGTACTTGCTGGCGGTGATGGCCGAGCGGCGCGAACGCGACTTTTCCCGGCTGTCCCGGCAGCACGACCGCGCCGTCCAGCGCGGCGCCCGGCTGCATTCCCTGCCGTTCCAGGACTAGCGCTCCAAGACCAGGAACGCCGGACCGGTAGCTGAAGTACGGCGGCTTGGCCGCCCGGGTAGCGCCCGGCACCAGTCATGGATGAGCTGTGCGCGAACGCTCGGCGCCACATTGGAGCCGGCCAAGGGACCCTGCCACCGCAACTGAGCCTATTAGGTGCCACTTCTGCCGTAGCCGCGGACTTACGGCGCGGTTTCCTGAGGCACTGTGGCGTATAACGCACGCGAGATCCGCATCGATCCTGCTCGCAGAGTCCCGCGCGGAGTGTTTTGTTCCACCCGCCGAATCCTGCGCGCAGAGAGTCCCTCCGGAAGTTCCGCCTAGCCCTTGTCTTGCGAGGTCCAGGTCTTCCAGTCCACGTTCCAGTCGCCGTAACCGTCCGTCGGGTCCAGGAAACCGCCATCGGTGTTGCGGATATCCACAATGTCGCCGGTGCGCATCGTCTCGTAGAAGTACCGTGCGCCGGCCTCGGACATGCCCACGCAGCCGTGCGAAATGTTGCGCACGCCCAGCGCTGAGGGGTCCAGCGCGGTGTGGACGAATTCGCCGCTGTTGCTGAGCCTGCTGGCGTACTTGGCGTTGAACGGCTCGTACCAGTCGGGATCGCCGGGCTTGAGCCCGATGCTGCGCGGGTTGAACGGCAGCGACTTGTGCATGTCCATGATCGGGTGGATTCCCTTGCTGGACGGCCAGTTGGCGTCGCCCAGAGTGACCGGGAAGGTCTGCGCCAGCTGGCCGCCCACGTAGATCTTCATGGTCTTGGTCTTGTTGTCGACGATGGCCCGGCGGTCATCAAGAATGTTGACGGTGATCTTCTCGTCGTTCATTCCGATCATCTTGTTGCCGAACTCCACGCCGAAGAGTTTCATGTCCACGGTGACCGTGCTGTTAGGCGCCCAGTACTTGGCCGCCCGGAAGCGGGCCTTGGTGTCCGAGTACCAGTAGAACTCGCCCTTTTGTCCGGCGGAGGTGGTGATCTTGATGGCCTCCTCCACCTTCTTTTTGTTCAGCACGGGCTCGCTGAAGTTGAACTCCAGCGGCTGCGCGATGCCCACGTGCTGGCCGTCCAGCGGGTACATCCAACCGTCGGCCTGGTTGGGCGCCAGCACCGTGGTGAAGCTCTGCTGCTTGGCGGTTTCGGCTCCGGCGCTGTCCACCAGCGTGTAGCTGAAGTCGTACTTGGTCAAGAAGTCCAGCCGTTGAGTGGCTTTCCAGACGCTGCCGTCCGCGGACAGTTCGCCGGCAACAGGTTCGCCGCCCTCCGCCGGGGCCAGCACCACATCTTTGATGGAGGCGTTCTTGGCGGTGATGGTGGGGACGGTGGCCGGGTTGACCTCCACGGCCTTATCCTTCGGGTTGACACCGACCGACATCGCCTTGGCGATCGGCTCCGAGAAGCCCGGGCGCTCGGCGGGTGCGACGGCCAGCATGCGTCCGAGTTGCGCGGCAAAGGTAGGCGACGCCACGGTGGCTGCGGTGACGGCTGCCGCGGCAGCCACCAGCACGCCGATGATGCACAGCAGCGCAATCTTCAGGCCCTTGCGCTTCTTTTTTTCCTCAGTCATCCCAACCCAAACTCGAGACCTCACGGCATGTTGCGCGCCGCCCGGGCACAGCATGGCCCTGCTTCCATGGTAGGTCGCCCGGCGGCTTGCGCCGGGCCATGGCGCGGCGCGGCCGTCCAACAATCCGGTAACCATCCCGGGGACGCCGACGGCGATGGGCACCGCCAGGTGCCCATCGCCGTGTTGATTATTTCGGGATCAGTAGCGGTAGTGGTCCGGCTTGTACGGTCCGGCCACGTCCACGCCCAGATACTCGGCCTGTTCCTTGGTCAGTTCGGAGAGTTCGACGCCGAGCGCGTCCAGGTGCAGCCGGGCGACCTTCTCGTCCAGCACCTTCGGCAGCACGTAGACCTGCTTGGCGTACTCGGGCTCGCCGGTGGCCGACCCCTCGGCCGGCTTGCCGTGCTTCGTGAACAGTTCAATCTGCGCAATGGTCTGGTTCGCGAAGGAGTTGCTCATCACAAACGACGGGTGGCCGGTGGCATTGCCCAGGTTCAGCAGCCGGCCCTCGGACAGCACGATGATGGAGCGTTCGGCGTCGGAGCCGGCTTCGAAGACCCATTCGTGGACCTGCGGCTTGATCTCCACCTTCTGCACGCCCGCGACCTTGGCCAGTCCGGCCATATCGATTTCGTTGTCGAAGTGGCCGATGTTGCCGACGATGGCCTTGTCCCGCATCCTCACCATGTCGGACGCCATGATGACGTCCTTGTTGCCGGTGGTGGTGATGAAGATGTGGCCCTCGCCCACCACCTTGTCCAAGGTGGTGACCTGGTAGCCGTCCATCGCTGCCTGCAGGGCACAGATCGGGTCAATCTCGGTGACCACAACGCGGGCGCCCTGGCCGCGCAGCGCCTCGGCTGCACCCTTGCCGACGTCGCCGTAGCCGCACACAACGGCCGTCTTGCCGCCCATCAGCACGTCCGTGGCGCGGTTGATCCCGTCCGGCAGCGAGTGGCGGATGCCGTACTTGTTGTCAAACTTGGACTTGGTGACCGCGTCGTTGACGTTGATCGCCGGGAACAGCAGCTGGCCTTGCTCGGCCAGCTGGTAGAGGCGGTGCACACCGGTGGTGGTTTCTTCGGTGACGCCGCGGATGCCGGCGGCCACCCGGGTGAACTTCTGCGGATCCTTGGCCAGCGAAGCGCGCAGCACATCCAGGATGATGCTGAACTCGTGCGGGTCCTCGGCGGACGCCGACGGCACCGCGCCTGCGGCCTCGAATTCCACGCCCTTGTGCAGCAGCAGGGTGGCATCGCCGCCGTCGTCCAAGATCATGTTGGGCCCCAGCGCGGGGTTTTCAGCAGCACCGGGCCAGGTCAGGATCTGCTCGGCCGTCCACCAGTATTCTTCGAGCGTTTCGCCTTTCCATGCGAAGACCGGCACACCCTGCGGGTCTTCCGGCGTGCCCTTGCCCACGACGATGGCGGCGGCGGCCTCGTCCTGGGTGGAGAAGATGTTGCAGGATGCCCAGCGGACCTCGGCGCCCAGCGCGGTCAGGGTTTCGATCAAGACTGCAGTCTGCACGGTCATGTGCAGCGAACCGGCGATCCTGGCGCCGGCCAGCGGCTGGCTTTCGCCAAACTCTTCGCGCAGCGCCATCAGGCCCGGCATTTCGTGCTCCGCCAGGCGGATCTGGTGCCGGCCGGCGGCAGCCAGTGAGAGGTCCTTGACCTTGAAATCGATCGTCACAGTCATGCTCCTAAGCGTTGTCAGCGGGGCCGTCGGGAGTGGAGTCGGAGGCATCGGTGCCGGGGGCGGCCTGCGGCAACAGCACCGGGATGCCGTCTTCGATCGGGTAGCGCAGCCGTCCACCCGCCGCGGTGCGGCCGGTGGATACCAGCTCGTCACCCTCCTGGACCAGGGATGAACCGGTCGCCGGGCAGCGCAAGACCGCCAGCAGCTCGGATGTCAGATGTGCCATGCGAATGTTGTCCTTCGGTCTGTATGCGGCTTCGGCTGCGCCGGCGTCCGGTGGACGGCGGGGCGGGGCCTCGCGGCGGACAGCGGGTTGCCTGAAAGGCGGGTTGCCCGCTTCCCAGCGTATCGGTCTACGGTTGTCCGCGCAGAATGCGAAGATGCCCGCGTCGGGTGCCGGCGGCACCGGCCGGCGGCTCCAGCGGCTCACGCTGCCCGCGCGGCTGGGGCAACTCATCGGGGATCTCCGGAGTGCGGGCGGCTTCGCGGACTGCGTCGGCCAAGGCCAGCAGATCGTCAGTATTGGGGGCCGGTGCTTGCGTGGGCAGCGCCAGCCGCATGACTTCCCAGCCGCGGGGGACGGTCAGCCGCTCAGCGTGGTCGGCGCACAGGTCGTAGCAGTGCGGCTCCGCGTAGGTTGCCAACGGGCCAAGCACGGCGGTGGAATCTGCATACACGTACGTCAAAGTAGCGATGGCCGACCGCTGACAGGCCGAGCGTGAACATTGACGAATGGATCCCACGAGAAAGAATCCTACTCCGGGCCGCTCTTCTTCCGGGCCACCGGCGCGGGCAGGTGCGGAAAGATTAGGTCACAATCAGGCCTCACGCGGCGCCGCTGCTCCCGGCGCTCCCGGCGCACCGCTGCTGGCCAGTGCCGAATTCGCGCTGCCGGGCTTAAAGTCGGTATATGGAGAACGGACCATCACTGACTGTGTCGCTGGGTGGCGACGGCGGTGGCTGGCGCCGTCCGTTTAGCGCCCGACGCCGGAACCGCCGCGGCCGCGGGCTGCGCGGCGATCTGCTGCCCGCCCACCTGCCGGGCCATCTGACCCGGCCGGAGCAATTCGAGCAGTGGGTTTCCGAGTCTGCCGAGCGGCTGGAGTACTTCTGGGGCGAGCGGATTGAAGCGGCCCAATTCGTGGTCGAGGACATCCCGCCGCATCTCGAGGAACTCTTGGCCCGCGGGCAAGCGGCGCCGCTGGGCAGCTTCACGCCGGCCGCTCCGGGCCGTCCGGCGGTGGTGACCGTTTTCCGGCATCCGGTGCAGATGGCAGCCCGGCTGCGGGCGGAACTGCCGGAGATCATTCACGATGTGGTGGTGGAGCAGACGGCGCAGCTGCTGAACATGGCGCCCGAAGCCGTCGACCCCGGCTACGGCCGGACCCGCCCCTGAACTAGAGGCCCGGGGTCAGTACCCGATATTGACCGGTACGGCGTTCTGCGCCTGCGTCCCGGCGGGCACCGGCAGGACCGCAATGTCGGCTGAGCCGCCGTTGGTCAGCGTCTGCGCACCGTAGACGGCCTCGCCCGACGCGCTGATCAACCACGCCGCAGGATCGGCGTCGTCGGCCTTGGGGTTCAGCGTCACGGTGATTCCGGCGGGAACGTTGACCGTCTGCTTCTTCCCCAGTCCGCCGTCCACGTCCACCGGGGTAATTTCCAGCTGGGCGTCGCCGGACGGCGCGCTGAAGGCCATCCGGGAGCTGACGCCACCGGGAACGACTGCCAGGTGGTTGCTGCCGAGCCGGCCGGTGGCGGGTGCCCAGCCGAAGTCCACCGGCGCTCCTTCCTCGGTTGCCCTGCTGACGCGTGCGGCGGCCACGATGGAGACATCGGAGCTGACTTCGACGGAATAGGTGCCGCCCGGCAGTGAATCAAGCGGAACTCTGGTGATGCTGCCGGCGGCCGCCGTGATGACGCCGCCGCCCGGGATGCTGACCGGTCCGTCCGAGCCGATGACCCGCACTTCAAGGACGGCGTCGCTCACACCCGGTACCGCCACCTCCAACGCCGGCGCGGCGTTCTGGTAGCCGTCCTGTTGGCGGATCTTCCGCGCGAGCTTGTCATCCTGCACGGTGATCCCGGTGACCAGTTGGCGCGTTCCGGCGGGAGCCGATGCCTGCAGCAGTTCGACCCCGCCGGGCGTCAGCTGGCGCAGGATGCTCTGTTGGATGAAGCCGGTGACGGGGCCGCCGGAGGACTGGACCCGCACGGCCAGTGATTCCTGGTTGGCGGCCAGGCCTGCCAGCACGATGGAGCGGGATTCTCCCGGTGCTACCAGCAGTCCGCGGGTGCCGGCAGCCTGGATCTGTCCCTCGCCGGAGATCAGTTCCAGGTTGACCGAGGACGGAGTCTGCGAACTGTTGTGCAGCTTCAGTACAGATGTGGCGCCCACGGTGGTGGAGGCGCCGAGCAACCAGAAATCGTTTGACGGTGCCATGCAGTTGGCCGCGGCCAGGCCGCGCAGGTCGCCGTCGGAAGCCCGATAGGTCATCGCGGCACCGGCCAGCGCGGTGGTCTCCCCCACCGGGTCGGCCCGCAGCACCGTGGGAGCGGACAGCTCCTGCCCGGACACCACTGATGCGACCACCTTGGTCTCGCCGGAGGACTCTGCCGTCGGTTCGGCGATGCGCTTGAGCGGAGTGTCCTCGCCGAGTTCAGCCAGCTCGCTGCCCGGGACGTTGCCGCTCAGGTCGCTGAGCACCAAGGCCCGTGCCCTGGTCTGCGCCGTGGTGGAGACCGGGCTGAATTGCGGGTCTGTGGCCTCGGCGGCCGAGTCCAGTAGCCGGAGCGGCTCCGGGCAGACTGCGGTGTAGTCGCCGGCCGGGACGGCGGCGGAAACAGGTGGAAGCTCGGTGGCGGCACTCGGCGTGTCCGCCAAACTGCCTGCGGCAACTGCCGCGCCGGTCAGCAGCACTATGCCGGCTCCGGCGATGGCGCCCAAGGTCCGCCGCCCGCCGCCCTGCCGTGCACCGGGTCCGGCGGCACCGTTCGACCGCACCTGCGGTTGGCCGGCAGCGGCATCACGGGTGCGGTCCCGCCGCGCGGCCCGCCGGGCGGCCTTGCGATCGACCGGCTGCTCCGCTTCGACCGGGAGCATGGCCTCGGCCGGCTTGGCTGGCTCGGCAGCGGCCGGCTTGGCTGGCTCGGCGTCAGCCGTTTTGGCTGGCTCGGCAGCGGCCGGCTTGGCTGGCTCGGCAGCGGCCGGCTTGGCTGGCTCGGCAGCGGCCGTTTCAGCAGGCGCGACGTCGGCCGGCTGAGCAGGCGCGGCGTCGGCCGGCTGAGCAGGCGCGGCAGCCGTTTCCTGGTGCGGTGTCATGCCGTCGTCGGCTGCCCCGGCCGAGGCTGCCGCCCCGGTCCCTGCTTCTGTCGGCTCCGGCTGGTCACCGCGGCCGCCTGTCTCGGTCATCGTTGCTGTCCTTTTCCGGCCAAGGCTGCCGTGGCGCCGTCGTCCGGGTCTTCGAAAGCTGCACGTTGCAGTTCGGCGGTGCTGGCATCGGCCCCGGTGGTTTTGATGTGGTCGATCCGGCGCGGGGTGAACCGCCGGCGGGCCGGAATCGGGATGGCCAGCAGCACGGTCAGTCCGATAGCGAGCACCTGCAGGATACCGATCCACGGCGACCACGGGCTGACATAATCGATCTTCACCGTGCCTGCGGCGGCGGGGACCTCGAAAGCCTGCGCCCAGCCGTCCGCCGATGCCTCCAGCCGCTGGCCGTTCAGCGTCGCCGTCCAGCCCGGATCCTTCCGTTCGGCCAGGATCAGCCGTCGTCCGGACTCACCGGCGGGAATCTCGCCTCCCGCCGCGGTCCACTCTGACGGAACGGACTGAAGCAGCGTGCCGTTGGCATCCACCAAACGCACCCGCGCCGTCTGTGCCCCGGCCTCCGTGCCGTCGTCGGCCGTTTTACCGACAACTCGCCAGAGCCACCCGGCATCGGTTCGTCCCACGGAGGTCAGCCCGGGAACGGCGTCGATGCGGCCGGCCAACAGTTCGGCCGCTGTGTCGGATTCCTGCAGCACCACGAAGTCAACGCCAAGGCGGACCAGCGAGGCCCGCGGGTCCACACCGGTGCCCGCCACGATGACGGCCACCGTGTTGCGCAGTTCGGCGTCGGCATCGTCATCGGCACCCACTTCGGCCTCGGTCAGCGGACCGTTCAGCGAGCGTGCCGCATAGATGGTCGAGAGCTGGTCGAGGGTGGTCCCGCTGCCGTGCATCACTGCCGCGGTCACGGTGCCGCCGGTCCCGGCGGTCAACACGAGCGCGCGCGCCTGTTCCGGCCCGGTTCCTCGATCAGCGGCCGTGGCCGGGAGCGTGCGATCGGCGCCGGGCGCTACGGACATCTGCGTGCCGAAATCGGTCAGCGTACGAGCCTCGGTGGAGGCCGTGTAGACGGTGAACTGGGGCACCAGCCAGTGCGCCAGACCCACCACCGGGCCCAGGCCCAGGAGCACGACGGCGGCCACCGCCACCGTGCGTCGCAGACCGCTGCGCGACCGGCCCCACGAGGCCATGCCCAGCTGCATTCGGTTTCCGGCGATCAATGCCGCGCCCAACAGCAGGAACATTGCCACGGAGACAAAGGGACCGGTAAACGGTGTGACCACGGCTCCGGGCGCCACCGCGGTGGCCAGCATGGACGAGGCATACGAAGCCGCCAGCGTCAGGAAGGCGCCGAGCCAGAGCAGTCGTGCGCGGGCGGCTCCGTCGCCCCCAATCGCGCCGGCTACGGCCAGTACGAGCATCGGCACGGCCGCGACCAGTGCGTAAACCAGCGCCCACGGCCCGTGGGCAAGGTCTTCCAGCAGCGCGGCTCCGGCGAGTCCGTCGGCGGGTCCGAAGGCCAGCGGGAAACCCATCAGTTGCTGCCAGAGCGGGGCCGCGTTGAAGGCCAGCGGCAGGCCGGGGTCACTCAACAGCGCGCGCGGCTCGTTCATTGCGGCAATACCCATGGGCAGGGCAAGCGCCAACGGCGGGACCAGCGACCACCAGACGGTCTTGGCCCGGCGGCCCAACGAGAGCACCAGGATGACAACGAAGACAACGGCCACCGGCAGCAACGCCGGCGCCGACGCCGTGATGCCGGCCAGGCAGAGCCCGGCCGCTGCCGCCGCGGTCCAGGAGGGATTCCCGTTGATGCCCGGCTTGTGCACTCTCTCGTGCGCCAGCAGCGGGCGGTTGGCATCGACGCGCTGGACGGCCGAGCCGGTGGCCCGCAACAGGCCGAGCACGGCCCACGGGATCAGCAAATGGGCAATCAGCGCGCCGAGGCGTCCGGTGCCCAAAGCAACTTGGAACGCGGGCACGCTCGCCCAGAAAATTGCGGCCCAGAAGCGCAGGCCGCGCCGCTGCGTGAGGGCGCCGGCAGCAAACCAGGCCCCGGCAGCGGCCAGCGGCATGGCCAGCATGACCAAGGTGACGACGGCGGCAGATCCGTTCCCCAGCCCGAGCAAGGCCAGGACTGCCAGGACGTAGCCGAAAGGGTCACCGTGCCCGGACATGCCCGAACCGAGCGAGACCCACCAGCTGGAAGCGTTGTGCCAGATCTCGGCGACGGTCGCGGATAACGGCAACAGTCCGCCGCCGATGAGCGCCGGTGCACCGAAGAAGTCGAACATGCCCACCGCGGACACAATGGCCAGCGAGAGGGCGGCAACCACCAGTCCCGTACCGACCCAGGTCCGCGCGGGAGCCGCCAGCGCGGCGAAGTCATCGGACCCGCCGGTGGGCTGGTCGCTGCTGCCGGCATCCGTGCCGGAGCCGTCCCCCACCACGCCGGCGGCGAGTTCGGGGCGGAGGGACTCAGCCAGCGAACGGCGGTAGGCCCAGACCTCGCGCTGCGGCACCATCAGCGGGCGCACTATCGCCCGCGAGGTCCTGCGGGTCTTGGCCGCCTGCCGCCGGGAGGCAAAGTAGCCGACCGGACGGAAGAGGGCCACCAGCGTGGCGCCGAGCTGCCGCAGGCCGTGCATCGGGTCCTTGGCCACCACGGACGCTAGGAAGCTGTACAGCCCGCCCAGCAAGGCACCCAGCCACAAGAACGGCACCTTCCACCACGCTGCGTGCTTCAACCGCAGATGGATTTGTGCCTTGCGGGCTGCCTTGGCGGTGGTGTGGTCACTGGCCCGGGTGGCATGGCGGACCGTCGCGGTGGGCACTACCACGACCCGGTGCCCGGCCAGCCGGTTCCGCCAGCACAAGTCCAGGTCGTCGCCGGTCCCGGGCAGGGCGGCGTCAAACCCGCCCAGCTGGTCAAAGACGTCGCGGCGCACCAGCATTCCGGCGGAGTTGACGGCGAAGAAGTCGCTGCGCCCGTTGTACTGGCCCTGGTCCAGCTCATCCAGGTCGATCATGGTCAGCCGTTCAGCCCAGCGGCTCACGGTCAGGCCGACGTCGACCAGCCGGCGCGGGTTGTCCCAGTCCACCTGCTTGCAGCCGGCGATGGTCACGGACGGCGCCGTTTCCACGGCGAGCAGCAGTTCTTCCAGGGCGTCCGGTGCCGGCGCGGAATCGTCGTGCAGCAGCCACAGCCACTCCTGCACCGCAGCGCCTTCTTCGGCGTGCTTGGGCAGCTCGGCCAACCCCACCCGCACGGCAGCACCGAAGCCAGCGCGGCCGGAAGCAGAGGTTACCGGTGTCCCGGCGGGCAGCTGCGTGCGCAGCAACTCCGCGGACGCGTCGGACGATCCGGTGTCGACGCCAAGATAGACATCGGCTGGCCGCGTCTGCTGAGTCAGCGCGGCCAGGGTCTGCGGTAGGTAGGAAGCGCCGTTATGGGCAACAACAACGGCGGTGACGCGAACTTGCTGCTGAATTAGAGCGCTCTTTTCCGTAGCCGGCGGCGCTCGCGCTCCGACAGCCCTCCCCAGATGCCGAAACGCTCGTCATTGGCCAGCGCGTATTCCAGGCACTGCGAACGCACCGTGCACGCGCCGCAAACCTTCTTCGCGTCGCGGGTAGAGCCGCCCTTCTCAGGGAAGAATGCCTCCGGATCTGTCTGTGCACAGAGGGCATCGGCCTGCCAGCCGAGTTCGCCTTCATCCTCGTAGCCGGTGCCGAAGCCCGGCAATCCGATCCACAGCGGCTTTTGCGCGGGTTCGGCCTCCGGTTCCCGCAGCAAACGCGGAGCGGACAGCTCCAGCACATCGGCTTCGGGCTCCTCCGCCAACGCTTCGTGTGCCGCCAGGAACGCGGTAGCCGCGTCCTCAAGTGTCTGTTGGCTGGATTCGCGGAAGCGCTCTGCCGCCGCCGGATCAGCCGGATCCACATACCAATCTGCCGGTACGCCGCGCGATCCCTGCGATGCCGAAGCCTGTGCCTCTAGCTCTCGCCGGTGCGCAATACGTTCTGCCTGCCCCATCAGCCCTCCCGGTGTTGCTGTCCCAGCATGGTGCTAAGTTCGACTCCAGTGCTGGATCTCAGCGCCGAAAACGAGAATGCTGTTACACGTTTAATACTAATTACACGGGTGTAATCCGGTCCAGTCAAGTGCCGGCGGGAATCTTAGAGACAGGCGGGCCCAAAACCGGGCACGCCACGCGAAGATCTTGCCGTCGTGACACACACCACACTCCCAACAGCTAACGAAACCCCGGCCACCGCCACAGCGCGACAGGTGTCCGCCACCCGCACCAAAGGAACTCCGTGAACCCTTCAGCCAGCATTACCGACCTGCTCGCCCGGCTGCGCCCCGACTCCTCCCCCTGCCTGGTCTGGTACGGACCGGAGGGAGAACGCATCGAGTTGTCCGGCCGCGTCATGGACAACTGGGTGGCCAAGACCGCCAACCTGCTGGCCGAGGAACTCGACACCGGCGAAGGAACAACCGTGGGCCTTCGCATGGAGCCACACTGGCGGTCGCTGGTCTGGGTGCTGGCAGCGTGGCAGGCCGGCGCTACCGTCCGGCTGGACACGGCAGGACCCGCCCCAGACGTGCTGGTCTCCGCCGATCCCGAGCAGTTGGCCGGAGACAGCACGCACCAGGTACTGGTGGCCCCGGGCGCACTCCAGTTGCGCTGGCCCGGGGAAGTGCCGGACGGCGTCCTGGACTACGCGGCGGAAGTCCGGTCCTATGCGGACGTCTACCTGGGGTTGGACACCTTGGCGGCCGACGGCATGGCCTTGGAGTACGACGGCGGAGACCTCACCTTCGGCCAGCTGCTCGGCCAGCCGGCGCCGGCCCGGATCCTGCTGGTGCCCGCACAGACCGCCTGGCCCGAGGTGCTGCGCGAGGCCCTGGCGACGTGGCAGGGCGGCGGCACCGTGGTCCTGGTGCACGCGGACGTGGAAGTGTCCCAGCGGTTGTTGGACAGTGAGCGGGTCAGCGCCCGGCTCTGAACGAACCGCTCGGCGGCTGCCGCCCGGGATCCGGGCGCGCGCCTGGCCCCGTGCCGCTGGTCCCGTGCCGCCTAGCTCCTGGTGGTGCCAGATGCCTGCGGTCCGTCAACTTCGGGAGAGTCCGCCGGCAGATTGGTCGCCACGTGCTGGCCGTGGTGGCTTTCGAAGATTTCCCGGTCATTGGCGAACTCCGGCTCGGCGTCCAGCTCAGCGTTGAACACCAGGAAGCGGTAGGCGAAAAACCGCATGACAGTAGCCAGGACCGTACCGAAGATGCCGGCGAACAGCAGCATGGTGGGTTCGGTGATCTCCAGCGGGTACCGGGCGATCCACACGCAGCCTGCGGAAATGACCATGCCGATGACGTTGATCACGACGAACAGGACGAGTTCGCGCAACGCGTTCGCTTGCCGGCGGTGGCGGAACGTCCAGTAGCGATTGGCAACCCAGGAGAACAGCGTCGCCACGGAAGCTGAAACAAACCGCGCCTTCACCACGCTGTCGTCCATCGGGCCGTTGATCAGCCACCAGTACACGCCGTTGTCCACGATGAAGGCGATCCCGCCGACCGTGCCGAACTTCGCTACTTCCCGCCAAAAAAGGGAAACTAGGCCGCTGATGCGCTCGGAAATAGTTCGATTCATGATCGAAGGAAGAGCCCTTTCGTTCTGGCGCCGGAATCGTGCCGGCCAACGCATCATTGTATTGCCCCAGACTGGACGTTACCTAGGACATCCCGGCGCGGGCGTGCGCAATGCAGTTCTGCCAGAGTCGGTTCGGTAACCTGACAAGGTGAGTTTTCCAGTAATCGGTGTAGTGGGCGGCGGCCAACTCGCCCGAATGATGGCCCCCTGTGCGGTAGAACTCGGCTTTGAACTGCGAGTTCTGGCCGAAGCCGAGGATGTCTCGGCGGTCTCCGCCGTCGCCAAGGCACCCGTCGGCGACTACCGGGACCTGGAGGCGCTGCGCGACTTCGCCCAGGGTCTGGACGTGCTGACGTTCGACCACGAGCATGTTCCGACTGAACACCTTCAGGCCCTGATTGCCGAGGGCGTGAACGTGCAGCCGCATCCGGACGCCCTGATCCACGCGCAGGACAAGCTGGTCATGCGCGAGGTGGTGGACAAGCTAGGGCTGCCGAACCCGGCCTGGGATTCCGTCTCCACAGTCGAGGAGCTGGTGGCCTTCGGGGCGAAGACCGGCTGGCCGGTGGTACTCAAGACGCCGCGGGGAGGTTACGACGGCAAGGGCGTGCGGATCATCCAGGATGCCGCCGCGGCCGCCGACGCAGCCGACTGGTTTACCGGCGGCACGCTGCTGGTCGAAGAGAAGGTCGACTTCAGCCGTGAACTCTCGGCATTGGTGGCCAGGACGCCGTCCGGCGAAGCCCGGGCCTGGCCGGTGGTCCACACGATTCAAGTGGACGGGGTCTGCGACGAAGTGATCGCCCCCGCGCTGGATCTGCCCGAAGAAGTCGCCGAAGCTGCCCAGCAGGCCGCGCTGCAACTGGCCGACGAGCTCGGCGTAACCGGCGTCATGGCCGCCGAATTGTTCGCCACGCCCGGCCGCGGTTCCGGCTTCGTGATCAACGAACTGGCCATGCGCCCGCACAACACCGGCCATTGGACCCAGGACGGCTCCGTCACCAGCCAGTTCGAGCAGCATCTGCGGGCGGTCTTGGACCTGCCGCTGGGCGATACCGCGGTGCTCGGCAGCGTCGTCGTGATGAAGAACTATCTGGGTGGCGCAAATACGGATTTGTTCTCGGCATACCCCCGCGCGCTGGCGGCCGAGCCGGCCGTCAAGGTCCATGGCTACGGCAAGTCGGTCCGCCCGGGCCGAAAGATCGGCCATGTTAACGTGGTGGGCCGGGACGCGTCCCAGGTGGAGGATTTGCGCCGGCGCGCGGACCGAGTTGCCTCGATCATCCGAGACGGCGTGGATCCCCAGGAAGGCAAGCCATGAGCCAAAAGCCGATAGTCGGCGTCGTGATGGGTTCGGATTCCGACTGGCCCGTGATGGAAGCCGCCGCCCAGGCGCTGGAAGAATTCGGCATTCCCTACGAGGCGGACGTCGTCTCCGCCCACCGCATGCCGGAAGACATGATCAACTACGGCAGGGAAGCACATACCCGCGGCCTGCGCATCATCATCGCCGGCGCCGGCGGAGCCGCGCATCTGCCCGGCATGCTCGCCTCGGTGACTCCGCTTCCGGTGATCGGGGTGCCGGTGCCGTTGAAGTACTTGGACGGCATGGACTCCCTGCTCTCCATCGTGCAGATGCCCGCCGGCGTTCCGGTGGCAACCGTGTCCGTCGGCGGAGCCCGCAACGCGGGGCTGTTGGCCGTGCGCATGCTGGCCGCCGGCGGCGATGCGCTGGCCGAACAGCTGCAGCCCGCCCTACTGGAGTTCGCCTCCAGCCTGCGGCAGGCCGCCTACGACAAGGGAGCTGCCCTGCGCCAACGCGTCGCCGGCTCCGGCGAGGCCTAGCCGGTGAGTCCCCAGCCGACCACCCGGCCCTCCGGCGCGTCGGCCCGCGGAATGACGGATCCAGTCCGTTACCCGCAGCACGCCTCTGCCCCCGTGCGGACCAAACGTGCCTTCGTCCTGCTGCTGCTGACCCTGCTCATCCCCGGCAGTGCGCAACTGGTGGCCGGGGACCGCGCGCTGGGCCGGCGCGCGCTGGCCGTAACGCTCCTGGTCTGGGCGGCCATCCTGGCAGCAGGCGTCGTGGCCTTGGTGAACTGGCCGCTGCTGGTGAACCTGGCCACCGGACGCTTCAGCTCGCTGGTACTGGTGGTGGTGCTGGCAGCGCTGGCGCTGTTCTGGGCCTTCCTGTTCCTGAACACGCTGCGCATCATCAGGCCCAACCTGCTGGCCCCGGGCGCCAAGCCCGTTGTGGCTGTGGCACTGGCCGCACTGATGCTGGTGACCAGCGGCAGCCTGGGCTACGCCGCCTATCTGCTCAATGTGAGCCGCAATGCCTTCGGCACCATTTTCGAAACCCGGCCGGCGTTCGACCCGGTCGACGGCCGCTACAACTTCCTGCTGATGGGCGGCGACGCCGGCGCGGGACGGGTCGGGCTGCGCCCGGACAGCATCCAGGTGGTCAGCGTGAACGCGGAGACCGGCCACACCGTCATGTTCGGCATTCCGCGCAACTTCCAAAACGCTCCGTTCCCGGCCGACTCGCCGATGCACGAGGTCTACCCCGAAGGCTTCAACTGCGGCGACGAGTGCATCATCAACGCCCTGTACGTGGACGTGGAGCAAAACCATGCCGACCGCTACCTGGACGCCAAGAATCCCGGTGCGGAAGCCATGAAGGACGCCGTCAGCGGCATTTTGGGGATCGAAATCCAGGCCTACGCGCTGGTGGACATGGGCGGCTTCGAGGCCCTGGTGGACGCGATGGGCGGCATCACCGTGGATGCCGGTGGCTGGGTGCCCATCTCCAACAAGACCATTCCGGGTACCAACCAGCATTACCCGCCCAAGGGCTGGATCGCCCCGGGCGTCCAGAAGCTCGACGGCTTTCACGCGCTCTGGTACGCCCGCTCCCGCGAGTTCGCCACTGACTACGACCGCGTCCAGCGCCAGCAGTGCGTGATGTCGGCTATGGTCAACCAGTTGGACCCGGCCACGGTGCTGACCCGCTTCCAGCAGCTGGCCGAGGCCGGCGAGCAGGTCGTGGAAACGGACATTCCCAGTTCCCAGCTGGGCAGTTTCGTCTCACTGGCGCTCAAGGCCAAGGACCAGAAGACGGAGCGGCTGACCATTGGTCCGCCGGACTTCGGCACGGCGGCGGACAACTTCGTCACGTACCCGGACTTCACCCAGATCCACCCGCGGGTTCAGCAGTTGTTCAGCCAGGAAACGGAGACTGAAAAGAAGGCCTCCAAGAACGACGGCGGCGGCTCCGGCGGCGGGGATTCCTCCGGCGGCGGTGCCAAGCAGCCGAAGAAGTCCACGCCGAAACCGGCGGACACGCCGGAGGCGGCGGATCCTCAGATCACCGAGGAGTATCTCCAGCAGCTGGCCGAGATTGGCGATACCGCTACGATCGGATCCCTCCTGGCCGACAACGGCAAGTGCTCGCTCCCCTGATCTTGCGTTCCGGTGAGGCCGGGTCCTGCCGGGACGGGTGAGGGTTCTGGCGGACGGGGCCGGGCCCGGTGTTCTGGCAGGATCATTATTCAGACAAGGACGAGGAAGAGGCTTCAAGATGTACCGGTTGACCAATGTACTGCGGCCCTACGCGTGGGGTTCGACGACGGCGATCGCCGAGCTGTTCGGCCGGGAACCGTCCGGCGGCCCGGAAGCCGAACTCTGGATCGGAGCACATCCCGACTCTCCATCCATGGTGCAGCTGGCCGACGGCGACCAACCGCTGGACGAATTCATCAAGGAGAATCCGGGCGCCACACTCGGTGAACCGGTGCTGGGCCTGTTTGGCGCCACCCTGCCGTTCCTGACAAAGGTCCTGGCCGCCGATTCGGCCCTCTCACTCCAGGTCCACCCCACACTGGAGCAGGCAAAGTCCGGATTCGCCGCGGAGAACGCCGCCGGCATCTCCTTTAACGACGCACAGCGCAGCTACCGGGACGATAACCACAAGCCGGAGATGATCTTTGCGCTCAGCGACTTCCAGGCGCTGTGCGGTTTCCGTCCCCCGCGCGACGCGGCCCGGCTGCTGGCCGGCCTGAGGCCGAAGCTGGCCGAGGTCGGCGCCAGCTTGGACCTCCTGGACGATGTGCTCCAACTGCTGGACACCGCCGACGAGGAAGCGGCCCTGCGCGGCGCCTTCGTGGCCCTGCTCGACGGCGGGGACCGTTCCACCGGGCTGGCCACGGACACGGCCCGCGTGCTGGCGGCCGCACCGGCCGGAAGCCTGGGCAGCGAATACGCAGCGGCCGCCCGTCTGGGAGAACTCTATCCGGGCGATCCCGGTTCCTTGATCTCGTTGCTGCTCAACCTGGTCGACCTCTCCCCCGGCCAGGCGCTGTGCCTGCCGGCCGGCAACATCCACGCCTATCTGCAGGGCCTCGGCGTGGAGGTCATGGCGACATCGGACAACGTGCTGCGCGGCGGCCTCACGCCGAAGTACATCAATGTGCCGGAGCTGGTGAAAATCACCGACTTCCGCCCGATCACGCCACCGTTCGTGGCACGGACCACCACCGATGCGGGCCAGGAACTGTATTGCCCTCCGTTTGCCGAGTTCCAGCTCCAGCGCATTGAATTGTCCGACGGCGGCAGCCCCGTTCCGCTCGCCCAGCACGGTCCCACCATCGTGCTGGCGGTCTCCGGGAGCGTGCTGCTGGACTCGCCGAGGTCCGACCTGACGATCAGCCGCGGGGAGGCCGCCTTCATTCCCGCTGCCGAGCAGCCGGTGAACGTCCATCCGGCAGGCGGAACGGAAGCCGGTGCCGTGCTATTTGCGGTCACCACTTCGGGCAGCACACATGAATTCGACGAACAACGAACGGGAGTAACACTTTGACCGCTTCGATCCTGCAGTCCGAGCCGTGGGCCCGCTTCCAGCGGAGCCTGGGCAAAGAGGTATTCGAACGCAGCGGAGATGGCTGGGCCTTCCTGGCCATCATGGAAAAGACGCCGTTGGGGCGCTTCCTGTACGTCCCGTACGGCCCCGCGGCAGCAGACCACGCGACCCTGGTCCGCGCCCTGGCAGCCCTGCGTTCCCTGGCGGCCGAGCAGCACGCCCACTACGTGCGGATCGAACCGGTGGGCACCGACCTCGGGCAACGGCCGCAAGCGGCGTTGCAGTCACTGGGCCTGGTCAAGGCCCCGGTGGATGTCCAGCCGAAGCTGACCTGGATGCTGGACCTCAAGCAGCCGGAAGAGGAGTTGCTGGCCGGCATGCGCAGCACCAGCCGGAACCTCTACCGCAACATCCACAAGAAGGGCGTCACCTTCGACGTCTCCTCCGACCCCGAAGACATCGGCATCCTCTTGGGATTCCTGCACGACGTCTCCGAGCGTGCAGAGTTCAAGGCCCAGTCCGATGACTACTTGCGGCAGGCTGCCCGGAACCTTGTGCCGGCCGGTGCGGCCAAAATCTTCACCGCATGCTTGGACGGAAAGCCGATCGCGGCAGCGCTCTCCTACGACACGGAATCGACCCGGGTCTACGCGCACGCCGCGGCCGACGACGCCCACCGCAAGCTCAATGCCGGGATACCGCTGGTGGTCACCATGATGATGGATGCCCGCGCCGCCGGCATCGACCGCTTCGATATGTGGGGCGTCAGCCCGGAAGACGAACCCGAGCACCAATGGGCCGGGTTCTCACGCTTCAAACGTTCCTTCGGCGGCTACGAGGTCAGCTACCCGGGCAGTTGGGACCTGCCGGTCAACCAACTGATGTACCGGGCCTATCTGCTCACCCGGCGGGCCCGCGAGGCGGCTGGCCCCGCCGTGCACAAGGCGCGCACCACAGTGCTGCCGGCGGCACACAAGGCGCGCAACGCCGTCGTGCCGTCCCTTCGGAAGCTTCGAGCCAAGCTCCCGCGCTGAGTCGGCATGGGCTTTCCCGGCCAGGCACGCCGGCAGGGAAAGCGCGCAAAAACCCCGCACCAGCCTGGGCCGGTGCGGGGTTTTCGTTGTACTCAGACCCTCCGCGTTGCGCTGAGGGGGTCCGTTAGAGCTTCCGCTCGAAGCGGTCCCACTTGTATTCCTGGTGCTCGCCCTCGACAAACCGGATGGTTCCGGACTTGGACCGCATCACGATCGACTGCGTCAGGACCTTGTGGTTCTTGTAGCGGACGCCGCGCAGCAGGTCGCCGTCGGTGATGCCGGTGGCCACGAAGAAGCAATTGTCGCTGGTGACCAAGTCATCGGTGGTCAGCACACGGTCCAGATCGTGGCCGGCGTCGATGGCCTTCTGCTTTTCCTCGTCGCTGGTGGGCCAGAGCCGGCCTTGGATCACGCCGCCCAAAGACTTGATGGCGCAGGCCGTGACGATGCCCTCCGGGGTACCGCCGATGCCCATCAGGACGTCCACGTCGGTGCCTTCACGGGCGGCTGCGATGCCGCCGGCAACGTCGCCGTCCATGATGAACTTGGTGCGCGCACCCGCGGCGCGGATCTCCTCCACGTAGGGCTTGTGCCGGTCGCGGTCCAGGATCATCACGTTGATCTGGTTGATCTTCTTGTTCTTGGCCTTGGCGATCAGGTGCAGGTTCTGCTTGATGGGCAGGCGCAGGTCCACCAAATCGGCCGCTTCAGGGCCGGTGACCAGCTTCTCCATGTAGAACACGGCCGAGGGATCGAACATGGTGCCGCGCTCGGAGACAGCCAGTACGGACAGCGCGTTGTTGATGCCCAGCGCCGTCAGCCGGGTGCCGTCGATCGGGTCCACGGCGACGTCGCACTCGGCGCCGGTGCCATCGCCGACCTTTTCACCGTTGAACAGCATCGGGGCTTCGTCCTTTTCGCCCTCGCCGATGACCACCACCCCGTTGAAGCTGACGGTGGACAGGAACGCCCGCATGGCGTCCACGGCCGCGCCGTCTGCCGCGTTCTTGTCCCCATAGCCCACCCAGTGGCCGCCGGCGATCGCCGCGGCTTCGGTGACGCGCACCAGTTCCAGGGCCAGGTTGCGGTCCGGCTCATTGTCACCGACACGCATCGACGGCGGGAAGTTGGAAAAGGGATCAGCCTGGGCTTCGTGGGACACTTCGACCTCATCTTCGAGTAGCTCTTCAGACAACACCGGCTGTGGTGCCGTGATGGATGAATCTGCGCTGCGGACATCTTCCATTGCTTTCGATCATAGTCGCCAGCACCCGGGGATCCAGCGCGCCGGGATCGGCGCCCGACCGTGGGACTGCTGCCCGTGTGCGCGCGGGACGCGGGTATCTGAGATCATGGAACGGTGAGTGAAGTGCGTCCCGAGGAATCGATCGAATCGGCTGGATCGGCTGAATTGCCTGCCAAGCCTGTCCTGACGGCCAAGCAGGCCAACCGGGCGAAAGCGCCGGTAGTCGGCATGTTGCTGGCCGTGGGTCTCACGCTTGCCGTGCTGCTGCCGGTGATGTTCCTGAACCCGGGCAGCAAGCCCGATGTCTACAAACGTAATATTGACGTCCCCGGCGTCGCGCTCCAGGCCGAATCCACCGCGGGCTACCTGCCGCTCGCCGTGAATCTTCCTCAGGGCTGGACATCCAATTACGCCCGGTGGAACACCGGGGGCACGGCCCAGGTACCGGCATGGGAAGTCGGCTATCTCACGCCCAGCCAGCAGTACATCGGGCTAGTCCAGACCGACAAGGCGAATCCCACCTGGATTGGCCAAGTCACCGATAACGCACCGGTGACCGGCGACCGCAAGGCCGGCGCCAGCTGGGAACTGCGCGACGCCGGCCAAGGCGAGCGCAGCCTGGTGCTGGAGCGCGACGGCGTCACGGTCATCCTCAGCGGCACGGCTGAACTGGACGAATTCGATGTGCTCGCCACCGCCGTCGTCAAATCGCTGGACGGCAAGTAACCAAACGTCCCCCGCGCGTCGCGAATGCGCGGCCAGGGCACCACCAAGCCGTAAGGTTGCTTCGTGCCCACCTCAATGACTCCCGCCCAGGCCTGGCAAAAACTTCTCGACGGCAACGCCCGCTTTGTGGCGGGGACGTCGGTCCACCCCAATCAAGACGCCGCACGGCGCAGTTCGTTGGTCAACGAACAGAATCCTTTCGCCATCATCTTCGGCTGTTCCGACTCCCGGCTGGCGGCAGAAATCATTTTCGACCTGGGGCTGGGCGATGCCTTCGTGGTCCGCACAGCGGGGCACGTCCTCGGCGACGCGGTGATCGGCTCGCTGGAATACGGCGTGGACGTGCTCAACGTCCCGCTCATCGTCATCTTGGGCCATGACAGCTGCGGCGCGGTGACCGCCGCCAAGAACACCATAGATACCGGCGTGATGCCTCGCGGCGGCCTGCGCGACCTGGTGGAGCGGATTACTCCGTCGGTGCTGGCTGCCCGGCGTGCCGGACTCGACGACATCAACGACATGGTGATCGAAAACGTGCGCCAATCCTCCGAACGCCTGCTCGACAGTTCGCGCGCCATTTCGGAGGCCGTCGACGCCGGCCGCACGGCCGTCGTCGGAGTTGCCTACCGGCTGGCGGACGGCCGCGCCGATTTGGTCGCCGGACACGGCGCACTCTAGCCCGACGCCGGCCGCTTGCCGGGTGGCACGCGCCGACGTCGCACCGCCGACAGCGGCGCAACACGATTCGGAACCGGCGCCACAGCGGGCCTAAGCTTGGAGCCATGACTTCTGCCGATTCTGCTGAATACCGCATCGAACACGACACCATGGGTGAGGTCCGGGTTCCGGCCAACGCCCTCTACCGTGCGCAGACCCAGCGCGCCGTCGAGAACTTCCCGATCTCCGGCAAGACGCTGGAGCGCGCCCACATCGAGGCCCTGGCCCGGATCAAGAAGGCAGCCGCCACCGCCAACGCCGAACTGGGCGTGCTGGACGGCGAGCTGGCCAAGGCCATCGCCGCGGCCGCCGATCAGGTAGCCACCGGCCAGTACGACGGCGACTTCCCGATCGACGTCTTCCAGACCGGCTCCGGCACCTCCTCGAACATGAACACCAACGAGGTTCTGGCCGAGCTCGCCACCCGCGCGCTGAAGGCCGCCGGCAGCGACAAGACGGTGCACCCGAACGACCACGTCAACGCCTCGCAGTCCTCCAACGACGTCTTCCCGACCTCGGTGCATGTGGCAGCCACTTCCGCGCTGATCAACGAGCTGATCCCGGCGCTGGACTACCTGGCCGCTTCGCTGGAGCGCAAGGCCGAGGAGTTCAAGGACGTGGTGAAGTCCGGCCGCACCCACCTGATGGATGCCACCCCGGTCACCTTGGGCCAGGAGTTCGGCGGGTACGCCGCCCAGGTCCGCTACGGCATCGAACGCATTGAAGCCTCGCTGCCGCGCGTGGCCGAGGTCCCGCTGGGCGGCACCGCCGTCGGCACCGGCATCAACACTCCGGCGGGCTTCCCGCAGCGCGTGATCGAACTGCTGGCCGCCGACACCGGCCTGCCGCTGACCGAAGCCCGCAACCACTTCGAGGCGCAGGCCAACCGCGACGGCTTGATCGAGGCATCCGGCCAGCTGCGCAACATCGCCTACGCGTTCATGAAGATCAACAACGACCTGCGCTGGATGGGCTCCGGCCCCAACACCGGCCTGGGCGAGATCGCTATCCCGGATCTGCAGCCGGGCTCCTCGATCATGCCGGGCAAGGTCAATCCGGTCATCTGCGAGGCAGCCATCATGGTGGCCGCCCAGGTGGTGGGCAATGACACCACCATCGCCTTGTCCTCCACCAACGGCGCCTTCGAACTGAACGTGGGCATCCCGGTGATGGCCGCCAACCTGCTGGAGTCCATCCGCCTGCTGGCCAACACCTCACGGGTCATGGCTGACAAGATGATCGACGGGCTGACCGCGAACGTGGAGCGTGCGCGCTTCCTGGCCGAAGCCTCCCCCTCGATCGTGACCCCGCTGAACAAGTACATCGGCTACGAAAACGCCGCCAAGATCGCCAAGCACTCGGTCAAGGAAGGCCTGACCGTGCGCGAGTCCGTTGTTGCCCTGGGCTTCCTGGAGCGCGGCGAACTGACCGAAGAGCAGCTGGATTCTGCCCTGGATGTGCTGTCCATGACTGTGCCGCCGCAGGCGAAGTAGTAAACGGCTCCCCCCGCGGGCCTCAGAGGGCGTTCCGGCTTCGGCCGGGACGCCCTTCGCTGTGCGGGTCACCCCACGCCGCGCAGCGTACCGTCGCCGGAGAGCTGTGGTGCGGTCCACTGCTTTTGCACTATCTGCTAAAAAGTGCAAAAGTACACTACGTGCGAGATGATGCAAACAACGACGGCGGTGGCTTGCGCGAGCGCAAACGCGCCGCCACCCGCTCGGCCATCACCGCCTCGGCCCGGTTGCTGACCGCACGCAGCGGCATCAACGGGTTCACCGTCGAGGAGGTCTGCGAACGTGCTGGCATCTCCCGGCGCACCTTCTTCAATTACTTCCCGGCCAAGGAAGATGCCATCCTCGGCCATCCCGGCGATGACATTCCCGAGGCGCTGGCGGAGGCGTTTGTCGCCGGCGGCAGGGGCACAGCGGCCGGCGCCGTCTCCGCAGCCCTCTGGCCGGACTTCATTGAACTAGCCGTCGGCATGATGGAGTCAATGGCCATGACCCGCTCGGAAGTCGTTGCCCTGAAGGAGGCCATCACGGCCGAGCCCCGGCTGATGGAAAAAGCCATGCATGGCTCCAGCGCCGCCGAGCAGCACTACGTGGCAATGCTGGCGGAGCGGGAATCCTTGCCGGCGGATGACCCGAGGCTGCAGATGGCCATCGGCGCCATGGCCAGCGTGGCCAAATACGCCGGGACGCTGTTCTTTGCGCCGGACAACACGCGCAGCTACCGCGACATCCTCACCTCCGCCATCGAGGCGCTGGCGGCCGTCGCGCCGTTGCCTGGGTCCACCGCGGCAGGTGGCCAGGCGACCGGTCCCCCGTCCGCCTGACCGTCAGGCGCCACCACCGGCCGCCACCACCAGCCGCTCCGAGTGGCCCGATCCCTCAATCCGCCGTCCGTTACCGTCCCGAAGGACACTGCCATGACCACTACTGCCGCGCGGGCTTCCGAGCCGCTGCTGCTGACCCAGAGGCGCATCTGGATCATTTTCTCGGCGCTGATTGCCGGCATGATGCTTGCCAGCCTCGACCAGACCATCGTCTCCACCGCGATGCCGACCATTGTGGGCCAGCTTGGCGGAGTGGAGCACCAGGCCTGGATCACCACCGCCTACTTGCTGGCCACCACGATTGTCATGCCCATCTACGGCAAATTCGGCGACGTGCTGGGCCGCCGCAACCTCTTCCTTATTGCGATCGCGCTGTTTACCTTGGCCTCGATCGGATGTGCGCTGGCCACTGATTTTTGGGGCTTTGTCCTCTTCCGTGCCTTCCAGGGCTTGGGCGGCGGCGGCTTGATGATCCTTTCGCAGGCGATTATCGCCGACATCGTGCCCGCCAACGAACGCGGCAAGTACATGGGGCCGCTGGGTGCGATCTTCGGACTCTCCGCCGTCGCGGGACCGCTGCTCGGCGGCTTCTTCGTGGACCACATGACCTGGCAATGGGCCTTTTACATCAACATCCCGATTGGCCTGGCCGCCTTCGCCATCGCTTGGTTCGCCCTGACCTTGCCGTCCAAGAAGGCCACCCGGAAGATCGATCTTGCCGGTGTCGTGCTGCTGTCCATCGCCACCACCTGCCTGATCTTCTTCACCGATTTCGGCGGCGACACCGAACACGGCTGGACCGCTCCGGAAACCTGGGCATTCGGCGCCGGCCTGCTGCTGTCCGCCGCCGCCTTCATCCGGGTTGAGGCACGTGCCGACGACCCCATCATTCCGCTGTCACTCTTCCGTAATCCGGTCTTCGTCAATGCCACAGCCATCGGCTTCACGCTGGGCATCGGCATGTTCGCGGCGATCGCTTTCGTACCCACGTTCCTGCAGATGTCCTCCGGCACCTCGGCCGCGGCATCCGGTCTGCTGATGCTGCCCATGATGGTGGGCATGATGGGCACATCGATCTGGTCGGGACTGGCCATCACCAAGAGCGGCAAGTACAAGGCGTTCCCGATCGCGGGTTCTGTCACCACCGCGGTCGCCCTGCTGGCGCTGACCACTCTGGCCGCCGACACGCCGATCTGGCTGATCTGCGCCTATCTCTTCGTCTTCGGCGCCGGCCTGGGCCTGATCATGCAGGTGGTTGTGCTCGTGGTCCAGAATGCGGTGGCGCCTGACCTGGTGGGGACCGCAACCAGCACCAACAACTACTTCCGCGAGGTCGGTGCCGCACTGGGTGTGGCGATTTTCGGAACGATCTTCACCAACAACCTCTCCGGGAAACTGACTGCAGTGTTTACCGATGCCGGCGCCTCCCCCGCCGACGCGGGCAACGCAACCGCCACCTTGGACCCCCAGGCCATGGAAGCTCTGCCGGAGCCAGTCCGCGACGGCATCGTGACCGCGTACGCCGACTCGCTGGCTCCCGTGTTCTGGTACCTCGTGCCGTTCATCGCTGCCGCATTCCTGCTGGCTCTGTTCCTCAAGCAAGTACCGCTCTCCGACGTGGCCGGCATGGTTGCCCGCGGCGAAGCGATCGGCGGCGAAGAGGCAGAACGGCTGGAAGCTGAACACCACGACCGGCGGCAGAGTGTCCAATCGGAGTCAGGATCCGGCGGCGAACCTGTGCCGGCGGAGCAGGTGCCGGCTACCGCCGGTGCGGCAGCTGAACCGCGACCGGAGGCCCGAAACTAAGCTTCCGGCATCAATTCCGCGGTGCGGTTTTCGGAGGGCTTCGTCCGTCAGGACGAGGCCCTCCTGCTATTTTGGCCCCTGCCGGGCTGAAACGATTGAAAACAGCTTGTGCTGTGGGTGGCTGGTATTAGGATGAGGCGCACACGTGCCCCTTGGGCGGCCGGTGGAGGCCGGATCTGCGGCCGCCGCCTGGTCCTTCTGGGAGCATGCCGAGGAATGTCCAGGAGGTCTCCATGATTGGCGATTCGCAGACCCCGTCCCTGAGGACGGCCGACTACCCACTACCGGACCAACCGAAAACCACTGGACGATTTATCGTCGTCTTCGCCGACCGCTCAGATGATTGCGCCGGGATCTTAGCCGAGGCAGCAGGCCTCACCCGTGTGACGGACAGCCGGGACTTCGGCACCCGCGGAGTGGACCCGGACACGGCCTCCGGCGCGGAGGCAACCCTGTTCGCGAATCTGGGCATCGCCGTCGTCGACGCGGCTCCGGACCAAATCGGTGCGCTTCAAGTGAGCTCCGCGGACAAGCACCGGGTCCTTTCGGTCTCGCCCGAACTCATCCACGATGTGCTGGGTTCGGCCGACGACTACGTTGCCGGCTACCGCGACGGCGTGGCTGACCTGGCTGGACGCCTCGCGGCCGGCCCTCACACCGGGCGGGACGCAGCGTCCACACCGGCGGATTTCGCCGACAATAACAACTTCACCTGGGGGCTACAGGCGACCAGGGCCGTCTCGTCTCCCTATTCGGGACAGGGCGTGCGGGTCGCTGTGCTGGACACTGGCGTCGATGGCTCGCATCCGGATTTTGCCGGTCGCGGCATCACCAAAGCTTCCTTCGTCACCGGCGAGCCGCCGCAGGACGGGCACGGACACGGCACGCACTGCATCGGGATCGCCTGCGGCCCGAAAGTTCCCGGTACTGGTCCCCGCTACGGTGTTGCCCACGAAGCGGAGATCTTTGCCGGAAAGGTGCTGAGCAATGCCGGTTCCGGCACCGATGCAGGCATCCTGGCGGGGATCGACTGGGCGGTGGGCAACGGCTGCGCCGTGATTTCTTTGTCACTGGGTGCCGATGTGGCACAGATTCACCCGCCCTACACAGCCGCCGGAAGCCGGGCGCTGGAACAAGGATCCTTGATCGTCGCCGCGGCGGGCAATAATGCGGACCGGCGGAAAGGCGAATTCGGATTCGTGGGTTCCCCGGCCAATAGTCCGTTCATCATGGCCGTGGCAGCGCTGGACCAAGCCCTCGACATCGCATTCTTTTCGGCCCGCAGCCTTCCCCTGCGCGGCGGGCAGGTGGACTGTGCCGGTCCCGGCGTCCATGTGTACTCATCATGGCCCATGCCGAAGCGATACAACACCATCAGCGGAACCAGTATGGCAACGCCCCATGCTGCCGGCGTGGCGGCGTTGTGGGCGCAGGCTACAGGCCGGCGAGGCCTGGAACTATGGGCCACCCTGGTCCAGGAAGCCGAGCGTTTGCCCCTGCTTTCGGTCGATGTCGGCGCAGGGATGGTGCTTGCCCCTCAATAATCTCTTCCCCTCGCGGGTCGCCGTAGACATATCATGGGTGGTATGCAGATCACCGTTACGGTGCGCCATGACTACCTCTCCGATACCGTTCGGATCGCCGAACAGTTGACGGCCGGAGGCATGCACGTGGAGAACGTGCTCTCCACGTTGGGCATGATCACCGGTTCGCTCCCGGAAGGACAGCGCGCTGCCCTTGCCGGGATCGAGGGCGTTGAATCCGTCGACGAAGACCGGCAAGTAGTCCTACCTCCGCCCGACTCGGACATCCAATAGCGTCAGCGGACAAACTCCGGGACGCCCGTGGCCCGCAGCGCTGCCTCCAGCCTGTCCCGATGGTAGTCGGTCAGCTCCGGCAGTTCGTCCAGTCCGAACCAGCCGACCTCGTCGGACTCGTCGTCGTTGACCCGGGCGTGGCCGCTGACGTGCCGGCACCGGAAGTTCAGTGTGAGGAACTGGGCCCGGTCTCCGTTGACGAACTCCATCGGACCGCCCGCGTAGACCTCGGCCAACTGTTCGACTTCGGCCTCGACGCCGGTCTCCTCCAGGACCTCGCGCACGACGCCCACAGCGGGTTGCTCCCCCGGGTCAAGAATTCCGGTAACCAGCGTCCAGCGCCCGTTATCCGCACGGCGGCCCAGCAGCACCCGGTTTCGGTCATCCAGCACCACTGCTGTGACCCCCGGCAGCCAGAGCAAGTCGTGGCCAATCTTCTCGCGCAGCCGAAGGATGAAATCGGGAGTTGGCATCATCCCAGCCTACGTTGCTACGTCGGCATCAGCAGCGCCACCCACGTTCCGGCAACCATGAACGGCCCGAACGGAATGTGGCTGCTCAAGGTGCCGCGCCGCAGCAGCACCAGCAGCAGTCCGTACACACCGCCCAGCAGGAACGCGGCGAAGGTTCCCCACAGCAGGTATTCAAAGCCGAGATATCCGAGGTACATTCCCAGCACACCGGCCAGTTTGACGTCGCCGAAGCCCATGCCCGCCGGATAGGCGAACCGGACCGTGAAGTAGAAGGCCCAGAGCAATGCACCACCGGCCAGCACGCGCCAGAAGACACCGCCGTCATGCCCAGCCAGCGCTGCTGCGAGCAGCAGCACCGAGGAGACGGCGTAGGTCGGAAACACGATGCGGTTCGGCAACCGGTGCGTGCGCAGATCGATCCAGCTCAACCCGGTCCCGACGACCAACAGATACCCGGCGGCGGCCAGCAGCATCCAGAATGCCAGCGTATGGTCGGGCCACAGCAGCACCAATTCCTCGACCATGGACCCAACCTACTGCACGCCGGGCCGGCCAGCGCGACCCGGCGGCTACACTGTGGATATGAACGGCGGGAGCGTGCTGACAACCGGCGACGCCGCCGGCAATGCGGAAATCTTCAGGTGCCTTTGCCGGTCCTCTCCGTGGAGGTGGGACTCGCTGCGCTTCGAACTCCGCGCCGTCAACCCCGGCGCACCCGAGGGGGACCCTGCTGCCGGCATGCTGCGGGCCTGGACCCGCCGCCCGGGCGCCCTTCGGGTCGAATCGGCCGACGGCCAGCTGCTCTACAGCACTACGGGTATCAACGACTCACGCGACGGCTTCTACGTCAGTGCGACACGCAAGTCCTGGCTGCTGCCGCCACATCTGGTCACGCCCGTATTCAATGGCATCGATCTGGTCCGCCGCCGGCCCGAGGCCGCTTACGGAGAACCAGTCTTCGGCAACGGACGCTGGTCGGCAATGCTGGATCCGGTGGAGCTGGCCGGCAGCGCTCCGGTGGCTTATGAAGCTCCCTTCGCCAACCCGGTTGAGATCCATGAACTGACCGAAACCGAACACGGCGGCCGCCATACGTTGGAGGCCACCGTCTCGCCCAACCTCACGTATCGCCCGTACGACACCGGCCACCCGCTGCTTTTGGAAGGCCACAACCAAGTGCGGATCGACTGGCGCACGGGCATTTGTGTTTCCGCTGTCGGCTTGGACGGGCCGCAGCAAGGACGCGGGCATTCGCTCTCCATCCTGGGCGTGGATGAGTACATGCTTGATGACCTGTTCCTGGAGGTCAGCATGAACCTGACCGATGTGCGCGAGCACATTCCCTGGCCGGTCCGACCTCATCCTGCCTGACTGCTCTGCCACAGTGCCGGACCGGGCCCTGGCTTTGGGGGGATGAGGGCCAGGGCCCGGCGGCGTGAGCCCCGGCCGGTCTGCGGCTGCCGCGCAGGGCCTGCGTGCGCCGCGCCGCAGGCCTCAGGGTCACGGTTACAGAATCGCCGCGAGTCCTTGGGAAAACCCGGTGCTGTTAGCCACCCCCGCAAATTGGGGGTGTGCACTCCCCCACCGGGGGCTGTCCCGCCGACACGATGCCAGCACAATATGGTTGTGCACTCATTGGGGGGGTGCATCCAACGAGGGGGAATCGTGGAGCAATTGAGTGGACGGGCCATGCCCATTTCAGTCCAAATGATCGGAAATTTGCGCATCTCGCGCGGAAATACAGTCCTGACGGCAGAGAAGCTCGGCGGACCAAAGCCGCGCCAAGTACTGGAAATCCTGCTGTTGAATGTCGGATCGCCGATGTCCAAAGACCGGCTGGTGGACATGTTGTGGGGCGGCCGGGCACCAGGCGAAGCTTTGGCCACCTTGGAAAGCTACGTCAGCATTCTGCGCCGCAATTTGCAGCCTGGTTGTGCCAAGTCCGGGCCGCTGCGCACCGCCAATGGCGGTTACATGATCGCCCGGGAGTTGGTCGACGTCGATTTGTACCGGTTTCAACGCCTGCTTCGGGCCGCCGAATTCGCCGCTCCGGCCAATGCTTATCCATTATTGACCGACGCGCTCTCGCTTGCTTCCGGGCCGTTGCTCGGCGATGAGCTGACTCCGGATTGGGCAGAGGAGGCACGGGTTGATCACGCCGAGATGGTCTTGCACGCGCAGCTGTTGGCGGCGGAGGCTGCGCTGGCTTTGCGGCGGCCCGAGGAGGCGGTGCTCTGGGCGCAGCGCTGCGTTGCTGCCGCTCCGCTCAATGAAGCCGCCTGGGCAGCCCTCATTGTCGGGCTGGAACAATGCGACCGCCACGCCGATGGGCTGCAGGCCTATGACCGGTGCCGACGCCTGTTCAATGACGAACTCGGGTGTTCCCCGGGTCCTGCCCTGCAGGAAGTGTACGGCCGGCTGCTGCATGCCACGGCCGAGTCCGGCCTCTCCGAGGTACTGGCAGCGCTGCTGGTGCTCAACGAACGGCTGGCACCAGCGGCCACCCGTAGGCAGATGGCGCATCGAATGGCTTCCGTTCCCATCGAATCGCATTATGTGGCGGCTGGTGACATCGTCAAAACTTTCCTGACCAAGGCGCTCATGGCGGGCTGAGGCTCACGAGGCATGGCCCGTGAAGTATGTACAACCTTTCACGGGCGATGCATACTCATAGTGGGGTCAAGTCCTTAGTGTCTTGAGTTGGGGAAAAATGAGCTCTTTGGGGATTGAGCATGAACTCCGCGTTGCCGTGGTGGATGACCACACCACGTTCGCGGAGCTGTTGTCTGATGCGCTGGGCAGGGAACCGGACCTGATCAACGTCGGCCATGCCGCCGGCGTAGACGAAGCGGTTGCCTTGTGCCGGCGTGCCAGGCCCGATGTGGTGATCATGGACTACCACCTGCCCGACGGCGATGGGCTGGACGCCGCCGAACAGATCCTGACGACTGCCCCGGATACGCGGATCATTCTGCTGACCGGCAATCCGTCGCCCGATGTGCTCGCCCGCGCCGCGGGATCGGGCCTGTGCGGATTTTTGCCCAAAGACGGGTCGTTATCCACCCTGCTGGAGACCATCCGGCATGCCAAGAGCGGCAGCATGGTAGTCTACCCCGCCATTCTCAGCCAGAACCGCCGTGCGCAGGCTGCCAAACCACCGGGTTCCCCGGCGTTAACCCAACGTGAGCGCCAGGTGCTGGCCCTGATGGCGGCCGGCTACGACGTGCGCACCAATTCGCGGACTCTGGGTATCTCCCAGCACACCTGCCGAGGCTATGTGAAGTCGATCTTGGCCAAGCTCGGCGCCCATTCCCAGCTTGAAGCCGTAGCCACGGCGCAACGGCTGGAACTGCTGGGTGCAGGCCATGAGCGTTGACCTGACCGCCCGGATCCGGCGCAGGATCCTCCCCGACGCTCGGACGGAAGCCGGCAGGCGGAAAGGCTCGGAAATGCAGGCGGCCCTGCGGCGCTTCGCGCTCTCCGGGGTGGCGGCGCTGGTCATCGTCGCGGTTCCCGTGGTCGTGGTTGCCCGTTCCTTGGCGGTCGACCAAGCACTGGCACACGTTGCCGAGCGTACCAAGCAGATCGTGGAGCATGAATTCGCGCCTAAGGTGACGGATGCGATGCTGGCCGGTGATGCAGCTGCTGTGAGCGAGCTGGACGACGAAGTCGACCCGCTGATCCGCGACGGCCACATTTTCCGGGTCAAGGTCTGGGACCCCGACGGGTCTATTCTCTACTCGGATCTTGATGAGCTGGTCGGAGCGCAGTTCGCCTTTCCGGATGGCCTCGTGGCCCAACTGCAGGGCGGCGCTCCCGTCGCAGTGTTGGGAAACTCGGCCGGGGCCGAGAACATCTTTGAGTTGGACCATGATGAGTTCGTCGAAGTCTACGTCCAGGCGACGGGGGCCAGCGGCAGCGAGTACATCTTCGAGTTGTACTACCCGCCGGATGAGCTTAATCGCGTGCAGGACGAGATGCTCGGCCTCCTGCCCGTCGTTCTGGTAGCGCTGGCGCTGCTGCAACTGCTTGCGCTGGCCCCGGCTATCCGGATGGCGCGCCGCATGCAAAAGGACGGTGAAGTCCGCCGGCGGTTGCTCCAGCAATCGATCGCCGCCTCGGATCATGAGCGCCAGAGGTTGGCCCGCGCCCTGCATGACGATGTCATCCAGGACCTGGCCGCACTGGCCTACAGCTTGGAAGCTCGCGAACAGCAGCAGGCAAAGCCAGACCACGACTTCCAGAGACTGGCGAAGAACATCGTTCAGGGCAGCATCCGCAGTTTGCGCCGGATCACCGTGGCACTCTATCCGCCCGACCTCTCGGCCGTGGGACTGCCGGTGGCCCTGGACGGATTGGGCGACCTGGTCCGGAAACGCGGGTCGGACTGGCAACTGGAGATCGATGCCTCCGCCCCGGCGGCCATCGTCCAACCTGCGCTGCTCTACCGCGTTGCACGGGAGGCAGTCACCAACGCCGTCAAGCATGCCCGCGCGCCGCTGGTCCGGGTATCGCTGACGGACTGGGGCGATGCAGTGTTACTGGAAATTGTCGACGACGGCGACGGTTTCAGTCCGGCCGATGCGCAGCGCGACGGCCACCTGGGCCTCCGCATCCTGCGCGATACGGTGCACGATGCCGGCGGCACCTTGCTGATCGAATCCGCCCCGGGTGCCGGAACCCGAGTCGCGGTGACTCTCCCGTCCGTCGGCGCTGCATAGCCCCATCGGGGCGCGCCCCGCTGCGGACCGGGGCAGTCAAAGAAGCGGGCCACCGTTCGGCAGCCCGCTTCCTCGGGATGGACACAGCGGCTGCTTAGATCTCCGCACCCTCCAACAACTCGGTCACGAGTGCTGCGATGGGCGAGCGCTCGGAACGTGTCAGCGTCACGTGGCCAAAGAGCGGATGTCCCTTGAGCGTTTCCACCACAGCGGCGATGCCGTCGTGCCGGCCCACCCGGAGGTTGTCCCGCTGCGCCACATCGTGGGTCAGGACAATTTTGGAGTTCTGGCCGATCCGGCTCATCACCGTGAGCAGGACGTTTTTCTCCAGGGACTGTGCCTCGTCCACGATGACGAAGGAGTCGTGCAGCGAGCGGCCCCGGATGTGCGTCAGCGGCAGCACCTCCAGCATGCCGCGGTCCATGACCTCCTCGACCACCTCCGTGGAGACCAGCGCGCCGAGGGTGTCGAACACCGCCTGCGCCCAGGGATTCATCTTGTCCGATTCGGAACCCGGCAGGTACCCCAGTTCCTGGCCGCCGACGGCATACAGCGGCCGGAACACCACGACCTTTCGGTGCTCGCGACGCTCCAGCACCGCTTCCAGTCCGGCGCAGAGCGCCAGGGCGGATTTTCCGGTTCCGGCCCGGCCGCCCAGTGAGACGATCCCGACCTCCGGGTCCATCAGGAGGTCGATCGCCAGCCGTTGCTCTGCGGAACGCCCGTGCAGGCCGAACACGTCACGGTCGCCCTTGACCAGCCGTACCTGTTTGTCCGCGCCGACGCGGCCGAGCGCCGACCCGCGGCTGGACAGCAGCACCAGACCGGTGTTGGCGGGCATCTCCGCCGCCGCCGGAATGAAAACCGGCTCATGCCCGTACAGCGTGTTGACGTCGTCGTCGGCCACGTCCAATTCGGCCACGCCGGTCCAGCCCGAATCCTTGACCAGCTCATTGCGGTACTCATCGGCTTCGAGCCCCATGGCGGACGCCTTCACCCGCATCGGCAGGTCCTTGGAGACAACCGTGACGTTGCGGCCCTCGTCGGCCAGGTTCTTGGCCACCGCCAGGATCCGGCTGTCGTTGTCCCCGCCACGGAACCCGGCCGGCAGCACCTCGGGCGAGATGTGGTTAAGTTCCACTCGCATCGTGCCGCCCTCCGCGCCCAGCGGGATGGCGTGGTTCAGCCCACCGTGCTCGACCCGCAGGTCGTCCAGCAGCCGCAGTGCCTTGCGGGCAAAGTAGCCCAACTCCGGATCGTGCCGTTTGCCTTCCAGCTCGGTGATCACCACCACCGGCAGGATCACTTCGTGTTCGGCGAACCGCAGCAGTGCCCGAGGATCGGACAGCAGCACGGATGTGTCCAGGACGTACGAGACACGTGCTGTTTCCGGTTCCCCGGCTGAAACAGCGCGACCGGACGCGGTGGCAGCGGCGGGCTGCTCCCCGGGTCCGGTCGTGGCGGCGAGTCGCTGGTTCTGAGTGGCTGTCATGCTGGCTCCCGTCCGGAGCACGGCGGCTCCGACTTTTCTGTTGCGGGGCGCGGACGGTGGCCACCAGGCCGGTACCGGCCTCCCCCGATGCAGCTTTCGCTGTGCGCATCAAACTGGTGGCCTCCCGATCAACCTGCGGATTGCTGACTGATGGTTCCAAATTACGCTGATGTAATTCGCCAGCACAATAGCCGGGGCAAAGGCTTTTGAGCGAATTTTGGATGAACCGAACGACGCCGATGCGCCGCCTGCTCCGTCCGGCCCGGTTTAGGCGCCGAAGCGGCGCTGCCGGCTGGCATAATCGCGCAACGCGCGCAGGAAATCGAGGCGCCGGAAGTCCGGCCACAGCGCTTCGCAAAAGTAATACTCGCTATAGGCGCTCTGCCACATCAGGAAGCCGGAGAGGCGCTGTTCGCCGGAGGTCCTGATGACCAGGTCCGGGTCCGGTTGGCCGCTGGTGTAAAGGTATTGGGAAATATCGTCAACGGTCAGTGTCCCGGCGACCTCCGCCAGGCTCTTGCCATCGGCCTCGGCGTGGCGCAACAGGCCCTTGACCGCGTCAACAATTTCCCGGCGGCCGCCATAGCCCACCGCCACATTGACATGGACCCCCTCCACCGCAGCGGTCTGTTCCTCCAAGCCGCGAAGTTTGGCGGCGAGGTCGGCCGGGAGCGTCTCCAGCGCACCGACGGGGTGCACGCGCACATTCTTACCCTCGCCCAACCGGTCCAACGTATTGCCGATCACACCGAGCAACTCGCGCAATTCGTCGTCCGAGCGGCCCATATTGTCGGTGGACAACATGTAGAGCGTGACCACTTTGATGCCCAGATCGCCGCACCAGCCGAGAAACTCCAGGATCTTATCTGCCCCGGCCTGATGCCCTTCCCTCGTCGGCGCTCCGGCCAGTTTGGCCCAACGCCGGTTGCCATCCACCACCACGCCGATGTGGCCCGGGATGCGGCCGGGAACCAGTGAACGCTGCAGGCGACGCTCATAGAGGCGGTAGAGGACGCCGGGAAGAGACACCGCACCCTGCCTTCCTGATCGCCCATTCACGACTTCGAATTCTATCCTCCCGCTCGGCCGGTCACTTACACACCCCTTGTTACCGACGAGTAACAAAAGCTGCACTGCCGCTAGAATATGCGCATGAGTGAACACCGTGTTGTGCCCGGGCCGTCGGGATACCGGCGCGATATCATCGGCTCAACCGCGCGGATAGAGGCGACGGACGGACCGATCGAACGGGCCGTGGAGCAGGTTGCCGACGCACTCAATATCAAACCAAAGTTCCGCGGCTGGCTACATGCCGGCGCCACTCCCCTGGCTCTGGCTGCCGGGATCGTCCTCGTAGCGCTCGCCCCAACCGCCGCCGGAAAATGGGCGTGCACGGTCTACGCGGTGACCGGGCTGTTGCTCTTCGGCGTCAGCGCCGTCTACCACCGCGGCAACTGGAGCCCGCCGGTCAAGCTGCTGCTCAAGCGCCTGGACCATACCAACATCATGCTGGTCATCGCCGGCACCTACACGCCGCTGGCCTGGGCACTCCTGGAACCGTCGAAGGCCACGCTGCTGCTCTGGCTGATCTGGGCCGGCGCCATCGCCGGCGTCGGCTTCCGGGCGCTCTGGCCGCACGCCCCGCGGTGGCTCTATGTCCCGATCTACTGCGCGCTGGGACTCGCGGCGTTGTTCTACTTGCCAGACTTCTTCGCTGCCAGCGTCCCTGCCGCTGTACTGATCTGCGCGGGCGGCGCTTTCTACATTGCCGGCGCCGTGATTTACGGGATCAAACGGCCGAACTTCTCGGCCACCTGGTTCGGTTTCCACGAGCTCTTCCACGCCTTCACCGTGGTGGCGTTCGTGTGCCACTACATCGCCATCGTGATCGCGGTGCTTGGCTCCGCCGGCTGACGCGCCGCCGCGGGCGTTCGAGGGTATCCCCCGCTTTAGTTTCCTGCCGCGCCGAGCTCTTCCAGCAGGGCAGCGGCCGTTGCCACCGGGCGGCGGCACACCATCCCGCGGCAGACATAGGCCAGCGCTCCGTCCGCCGGGACCGGCTTGTCCGCCAGCAGCGGGGCTGTCTCTTCCCGTCTCGGGTCCGCTGTGTGACGAGCGACGACGATGCCCGGGCTGCCGCTGGCGCGCGCCGCGGCGATCAGCGCCGTGGCTGCCGCAGATTGTCCGGTGACCGCCAGTTCGACCGGACCCGCCGCGAGTGCCTGCGCAGCGGCCAGCCCCCACCCGGCGGCCCGTGGCGCCCTGGCGGCGATCCGGTTCAGATAACCGAGCAACCGGCCAGCCAACTCGCGGTGCCGTACGGAACCGCTGTAGGCCGCATATGTTGCCAGCACCCCGGCAAACAGACTGGTGCCGCTGGGCGTGGCGCTCTCCAGCGGGTCGGCCGGCGGAACGGCACCGGCGGCAGCAGACACCTGTGCGGCAGGGACCGCCTGGTCCCTGAGCGTTCCCTCCCGCAGGAACACTGCCTCCGCCCGCAGCACCAGCCCTTCCGCGGCACGGTACCAGCGGCCTTCCCCGGTGGCTGCATACAGTGAGAACAATCCCTCTGCACAGCCGGCGTAGTCCTCCAGCAGCCCTTCGAAGTGCTGCGCTGCACCATCGTGCGAGACGCGGGCCAGCCGGCCGCTGCCATCGAGATGCACGGACAGCAGGTAGTCGGCAGCGGCCGCGGCGGCAGCGGTGAGGTCGGGCCGGCCCAACAGCTCTCCCGCTTCGGCCAGCCCTGCCACTGCCAGCCCGTTCCAGCCGGCCACAACCTTTTCGTCCCGTGCCGGCTGCGCCCGCTGCTGCCGGACCGCGAGCAGCGCGGGACGCAGCGCCTCCCAGCGTAGCCGTTCGTCCGGGTCCAACGGCCGCCCAGGATGCAGCGTCGACCGGTTGGCAGTGACGTTGCCCCGCTCCCCCACACTCATCACGGACACCACCCAGTCGCCGTCGTCGGCTCCGAGCACCTCGCGCAGCTCCGCGGGCGACCACAAGTAGGTTGCACCTTCGTGGTGGACGCCGTCGACGACGGTGTCCGCGTCCAGTGAGGAAGCGATTCCGCCGTGGGACAGCTGCAGCCGTTCCACCAACCACCCTGCGGTCCCTGCCGCGACCGAGCATCCCAGATCCCGCTCCGCCCCCGCCGGCGACTGCACGGCCCATTGGGCGTAAACGCGCAGCAACTGGACGTTGTCGTAGAGCATTTTCTCGAAGTGCGGCACCGACCACCGGCGGTCCACCGTGTAACGGGCAAAGCCGCCCTCGAGCTGGTCGTACAACGCCGACCCGGCCATGGCCAGCAACGTCCGGGCGGACAGTCCGGCGGCACGCTGCGCTGAATCGGAGCGGGACGCCCCGGCATGCCGGAGCAGGAAGTGCAGCACAGCCGACGGCGGGAACTTGGGCGCGCCGCCAAAACCGCCGAAGACCGTGTCTTCCTGGCCCGACAGCACCTCGACGGCTTCTTCGAGGACAGCTTGGTGGTCCGTTCCCCCCGCTTCGCCGGACGGTACCTGTACCGGCCCCCACTCCGCCGCGGGACCGCCGGGGGGTAGTGGTTGACCCCCGTCCGGCTCCACGGAGAGGTCGCCGAGAAGCCCGCGGTTCGCTTCCCCGGCTTGTGCCAACGCCTGTGCCACCGACGCGGCGGTGGTCTCGACGGCCTCGCGGCGCTGCTCCCAAGCTTCGTGCACAGCTTGAAGCACCTGGCGGAACGACGGCTGGCCCGGCTGCGGCCGCGGCGGGAAGTACGTGCCGGCGTAAAAGGCCCTGCCATCCGGCAGCGCGAACACGCTCATCGGCCAGCCGCCCTGTCCGGTCATCAGCTGGGTGGCGGACATGTAGATGCTGTCCACGTCCGGACGTTCTTCTCGGTCCACCTTGACCGGGATGAAGTGCTCGTTCAGGTACTCCGCGGTGGCCTGGTCCTCGAAGGATTCCCCCGCCATCACGTGGCACCAATGGCACGCCGCATATCCCACCGAAACAAAAACAGGCACGTCGCGCAGACGTGCCTGTTCGAACGCCTGGTCGCCGAACGGCCACCAGTCCACGGGGTTTCCGGCGTGCTGGCGCAGGTAGGCCGACGCCTCGGAGCGCAGTCGGCCGGCCACGGTCAGTCGCCGCGGTCCGGGCGGCCCGAGCCTGGTTCGTCCATTCCGCCGGTCGCCGGCGCCTCGCCCGCTGCATGGTGATCCGCTCCGCCGCCTGCGGGGCCTGCTTGACCGGATGATCCGGGACCGGTTTGCTGTGCGCCGGCCCCAACGTTCTCTTCCAGTTGCGAACGGTAGCGGACCCGCCGGATGCGCCGGGTCATGTCCCAAACCAGGACCACCACCACGGCCGCCAGAGCAAAGGTGAAGAAGAAGCCCCACGGCCCGGGCGAAACCTGGTCCGCGTCGAGTCCGGGCCGGAGAGTGGGCTCGCCGGCACCGGCGGCGACGGCGGCAAGGATCTGGATCAGGGGCAAATTCAGTCTCTTTCTGGGTGCATCCGGGACACGAGGTTCCGGCGCTGGTTGGCTGCAGGCTCTATCTTATGCCCGCAAAGAAATCCGTTTCGGGCACGCTGGTTTCCACCCGTGCGTGGATCAGGGAGAAGTCCTCCCACGGCCAGACCGTCCGCTGCATCTCCTCGGAGACGGCGAAGAAGAATCCGGCGGGCTCCACCTGGGTCCGGTGCGAGAGCAGCGCGCGGTCGCGGTGGCGGAAAAAGTCGCCGCAGTCGATCTGTGTGGTGGTGCGGTGGTTGGGCATCGGCGGTTGGTGGCCTTCGGCGTCGGCCTCCAGCCAGGCTGCGAGCCGCGCGGCGTAGGGCGACTGCAGCCCTGCTTCCTCCAAGGCATAGTGGAGTGCGCGGAACCGCTCCGGATTGAAGGCGCGGTCATAGTAGAGCTTCAGCGGCTCCCATGCCGTGCCCGCCTCCGGGTAGCGCTCGGGGTCACCGGCGGCGTGATAGGCCTCCACCGCCACCTTGTGGGCCATGATGTGGTCCGGGTGCGGGTAGCCGCCGTTCTCGTCGTAACTGATCACTACATGGGGCCGGAACTCACGCACCAGTTTGACCAGCGGGGCTGCGGCCCGCTCCAGCGGCAGCGTCGCGAAGCTGCCGAACGGCAGCGGCGGCAGCGGCTCCCCCTCCGGCAGGCCGGAATCTGCGAACCCCAACCAGCGCTGCTGGATGCCCAGCTCGGCCGCGGCCTGTGCCATCTCCCGCCGCCGGATCCCGGCAAGGTCCCGGTGCGCCTGCGGATCCGTGGCAGCCTCGGCGTTGAGAATGTCACCGCGTTCACCGCCGGTGCAGGTAGCTACCATCACCTGGACACCCTCGGCGGCATAACGCGCCATGGACGCCGCGCCCTTGCTGGATTCGTCATCCGGATGGGCATGGACCGCCAGCAGGCGCAGGCCGTCACCCTGCGCTGGCTGGGCTGGATCGAAGCTCACGTGGCTACTCCTGGGAAATCTGGCGTGGGCGGGAGGATAAACTTGAGGGCGTGAGCACCGCAGGCCCCCGTACTCCTCAGACTTCTTCCAGCTTAACTGTTTCCAACCGTTACGGCACACCGCGGCGGTCGCTGTCCCGCCGCGCCAAACTCGCGCTGGCCGGAGGCGCCCTCGGAGTTGCCGTTGTCGGCGCGGGCTTTTTCGCCCTGGGCCAGAACGGGCCGCAGATTGACACCAAGGACGTTGGCTTTGCCGTGGCCGACGCCGGACACATGACCGTGGATTTCCAGGTCACCAAGGATCCGGAGGCCACCGTCCAGTGCGCCATCAAGGCCCTGAGCGACAACTACGCCGTCGTCGGCTGGAAGGTGGCCACGATCGGCCCCGCCGGTGAAACGACCGCCGGGACCACAGCGCACCGTGTCCAGCTCAGAACTGAATCCTTGGCCGTCTCCGGCGGCGTGGACAGCTGCTGGGCCGCCGACGCCAACAGCTGACGAACCGGTCACCGCGTAACCGAGCCCATCCAGTCATCTGCCCGGGGCTGCGGCTTCCCAAGGAACCGAGGGAAACACCCTTTACCACCTTGTTATTGGGAAAACCGGCTGCGGCTGACTACAATTGAGCAAATACATTCCGCCCCGCCTACCTGGTGAACTGGGAACATCCCAGAACGAAATGATTCACCAACATGGCGGGGTCTTTGCATCAAGTGGCCGCCGGCATGGCGGCCTTTTGTGCAAAGTGCCACCGTGCCCGGTCCGCGTCCAGCGGCTCCGGCAGCAACTAAGGAGAACTACGTGTCCACTTCCAGCGCACCTGTCGCCTGGCTCACTCAGGAAGCCTACGACCGCCTGAAGGCTGAACTGGATCACCTTTCGGGCCCCGGCCGGGCAGAGATCGTCGACCGCATCGAACAGGCCCGCTCCGAGGGGGATCTCAAGGAGAACGGCGGCTACCACGCTGCCAAGGAAGAGCAGGGCAAGGCCGAAGCCCGGATCCGCCAGCTCACCGACCTGCTGCGGAACGCCCACGTGGGCGAAGCGCCGGCAGATGACGGAATCGTGGAGCCCGGCATGATCATCGAGGCAAAAGTCGCCGGCGACTCCGAGCGCTTCCTGCTCGGCAGCCGCGAGGTTGCCGGTGAAACCGGTTTGGACGTGTACAGCGAAAAGTCCCCGCTTGGCGCGGCCATCCACGGCAAGCGGGCCGGCGAGTCCGTCACCTACACCGCCCCGAACGGCAAAGAGATCTCGGTGGACATCATCTCGGCCACTCCTTACGCCGGCTAACCGAGCGCACTGACAGACGTCGAAGGCGGGTTCCTGTGGGAACCCGCCTTTTTCGTCTGTGTTCGAGGCCGGCTGCCTGCGTCGGCGTGGCAACCGGAAGCGTCAGCCGAGATGGGGCCTGCGGCGGCGCAGCAGCACGGCGGCGACCACTCCACCGGCTGCCCCGAAAAGGTGCGCCTGCCAGGAAACGCCGGGCATCGCCGTCGGCAGGACGCCCCAGAGCACCGAACCGTAGAAAATGAAGATGACCACGGCCAGCAGCATCTGCCGCCAGCTGCGGTTATAGAAGCCGCGCACCAACAAGTAGGCCAACAGCCCGAAGACCAGCCCCGATGCCCCGATCGTCACGCCTGCACCCGTCAGCCAGACACCCAGTCCGGAGGCCAGCCAGCTGCACGCGAGCACCACCAAGAACCGCCGGATCCCTTCCAGCAGCGTCAGGAAACCGAGCATCAGTAGCGGGAGCGTGTTGCTCAACAGGTGGCTGGTATCGGCATGCAGCAGCGGGCCGAAGAGCACCCCGTCGAGCCCATCCAGCCGCCGGGGCGCAATCCCCAACAACAGGCTGAAGTAGCCGCCGGCGATCAGGTTGACCAGGAAGGCCACCCAGAGCAGCACCGCAAACGCCCCGGCTCCTGCCAAGGCCTGGGCGGGGCGCAGTGCACGGCTGCGGGCCATGGGTCAGTGGACGACGACGGGCTGGAAGCCCTCGGCGCGGAGGCTGCCGAGCACCAGCTCGCAGTGCTCGTGGCCCTTGGTCTCGATGTCGATGGTGATGGCAACGTCACCCATGCTGATGGAGCCGCCGATCCGTGTATGGTCCACGCGGGTGACGTTGGCGTCCGATTCAGCGATGATCCGCGAAATCTGGGCCAGCGAGCCGGGACGGTCATCGAGCATGATGCGGACGGACATGAAACGGCCGGAGGCATACAGGCCTCGCTGGATGACCTTCAGCATCAGCATGGGATCGATATTTCCGCCGGACAGGATGACCGCCGTGGTTCCCGGGTTCGGGATGACGCCTTCCATCAGCGCGGCCACGCCGACGGCGCCCGCGGGTTCGACCACCAGCTTGGACCGCTCGATCAAGAAGATCAGTGCGCGCGCCAGAGCGTCTTCGCTGACGGTGACCACGTCGTCGACCAGTTCCCTGATGATCGAAAACGGCAGCTGCCCTGGACGGCCCACTGCGATACCGTCGGCCATGGTGGATACCTTCTGCAGCGGCACCAGCGCGTCCGCGGCCAGCGAAGGCGGATAGGCGGCCGCATTTTCCGCCTGCACCCCGATAACTTTGATCTCGCGGCCCAACTCCTTGGCCCTTGCCTTGACGGCGGTGGCAACCCCGGCCAGCAGGCCGCCGCCGCCAACACCCATGACGATGGTGTCAACGTTGGGGACCTGTTCCAGAATCTCCAGGCCGAGCGTGCCCTGGCCAGCGATAATGTCCGGGCTATCGAACGGGTGGACGAACACCGCGCCGGTCTCCTCCGCGTAGCGTTCGGCTTCGGCGAGTGCTTCGTCCACGTTGTGGCCATGCAGGACCACTTCGGCGCCATGGCCTCGGGTGGCCGCCAGCTTGGGCAGGGCAACACCCAGCGGCATAAAGATGCGCGCCTTGATGCCCAGCCGGGCCGCAGCCACCGCCACGCCCTGGGCGTGGTTTCCCGCGGAAGCGGCAACGACGCCGCGAGCCTTCTCCTCGTCCGTCAGCCCGGCCATGCGCACATAGGCCCCGCGGACTTTGAAGGAACCGGCGCGCTGCAGGTTCTCACATTTGAAGAAGACATCGGAACCGACCATCCGGCCCAGGGCGCGGGATTGCTCAATCGGAGTCTTCGCGATGACCCCATCAAGGATTTTCCGGGCTGCCTGGACGTCGTCAAGTGTGACGGGTAGTTGGGTGGTGGCTGTCACTTGTCGGACTCTTTTCTGCGCAGCTGGACGCGGCGTCGGCGGACGGGTTCCTGTTCTGAGGTCTCTGGCGGGTTGCCTGAACCGGACGAAGCCAACGCCGGTTCAGGTGCCAGATAGGGCTCTTCCATCGGTGGAGGCGCCCCCAGTGCCGGGTCTGTTTCCCATCCCCGGGCGGCAATGTACTTGACAACGGAATTGAGGATCGCGAGCAGAGGCACGGCAAACAGTGCCCCGGCTATGCCGGCGACCATTGAGCCGCCTGCCACGGCCAGCACGACTGCCAACGGATGCAGCGACACGGCTTTGCCCATGACCAGTGGCTGCAGCACATGCCCCTCAAGCTGCTGCACGCCAAGCACAATGGCGAGCATGATGAGTGCATTGACCCAGCCGTTGGCCACCAGTGCCAGCAGAACGGCGACGAACCCGGTCACCAGCGCACCGATGATCGGGATGAACGAGCCGAGGAATACCAGAACACCGAGCGGCAGCGCCAGCGGTACACCGATGATGGCCGCGCCGGCGCCAATACCGACCGCGTCGACGAAGGCAACGAACATCTGGACCCGGATGTACTGGACCATGGAGGTCCAGCCCTTGCGGCCCGCACCGTTGCTCGCCGCCCGGGCCTTCTTGGGCAACAGGCCAACCACGAAACGCCAGATCCGGTCGCCGTCGTAAAGGAAGAAGATCAGCGCGAAGATGGTCAGCAGCAGGCCGGTGAACAGGTGTCCGGCGGTGGACCCCACACTGACGGCGCTGGAAAAGATCGCGCTGCTGTTGCTCTGCAGCTGCTGCAAGGCTTCGTTCAAGTAGGAGTTGAGTTGTTCGTTGGTCAGCCGCAGGGGCCCATCGGTCAGCCAGCCTTGGACCTGGCCAATTCCTTTCAGGACCTGGTCCCACAGCTCGCTGAAGCCGATGTAGAGCTGCCGGCCGACCAGGGAGAGAGCGCCGCCGATCAGCCCGAGGAAGCCGAGGATGGTAATGGCCACGGCCAGGCTCTTGGGCACCTTGGCCTTGCGCAGGAACCGGACCACAGGCGAAATCAGGGCGGTGATCAGGGCCGCGACCATCAGCGGGATGACCAGCAGCGAGACGAAGCTGAGCAGCCAGACCAACAGTCCGCCGACCACCAGGATCAGGCCAACCCGCCATGCCCACGCCGCACTGATCCGCAGCGCATAGGGCACGTCCTCGCGAACGTGGTGCCGGCTGTCGGTGCCGGCCGATCGTCCCGCCGGCAGGGGACGGTTTTCGGGGAAGGACCGGTTCATAAACCCAATAGTTTCATATTGTCACCCAGACATGTGTTCAGTGAAGCCGCGCCGTAATCCCCCAGCTGCCGCCGAAAGAACCGCCGGGTTGCAGCCAGGCCAGCCCGGTGCCGGAATTGAGGCTGTTCGCCGGAGCCGTCATGGGCTCTACCGCCACCGCGCGCTCCCTGCCCGGATACTTGAGCGTGACAAAAATATGCACGTAATGGAATGGATCCGCCTGCCACAGCCCGACCGTCGACCCGTTATCCGAAGCGAGGGTGCTCACCACCCGTCCGCCGGGGCCGAAGGACAGCCCGGTATAGGCGCAGTCCATCGCCAGGTCCGCCAGCCGGGCTCCCCGACGGAGATCGGTTTGCCCACTCACCGGAACATCCGCCGTCGGAATCATGGTCTGCGGATCCGCCGGAAAGAACCGAGCGGCGGGTACGGTCAGCGTCAACCGGTCGGCAGGTTCATCTCCCAAGCGAAGGAACGGATGGGCGCCCAGAGCGACCGGCGCCGCCGCACCGGACCGGTTCAGCAGCTCCTGCCGCACGGTGAGATCGCCTGCCTGATCCAGGGAGTACTCGGCACTATGGGTGAGCCCGAAGGGATACCCGTGCTGCGGGAAGATCTCGGCCCGCAGGATCAGCCTGGACTCGCTTCGTTCAACGACCCGGTAGCCGGTATTTCGGAGCAGCCCGTGGATGGCATGGCCGCGGCCAGGCTCCGTGATGTCCAATTGCTGGACGGCGCCGTCAAGCGTCCATTGGCCATCGGCCACCCGATTGGGCCACGGCGCCAGCAGGATGCCGCAGGCCGAGGGCGGGATCCGATCTTCATCGAACGTCTCGGTCAGCGGCACACCGTGCTTCTCGAAGAGCCGCAGGCCGGCTGCGAGCTCGGTGATCACGGCTCGCGATCCGGCGCGCCGTAGTTCAAATTGTTCACCGGTCGCTGCTTGGCTGCGCTCGCGCGTCATAGGGTCCACCGTACCGGGTGTCCGTTAAACAACCGACCCCGGCACTGGGCCGGGGTCGGTGTGGATAGAACGGCGGGTCTATTCGTCGCCGCGCAGGATGGCGAGCAGGCGGAGGATCTCCACGTACAGCCAAATCAAGGTGACGGTCAGACCGAAGGCCGCCGTCCAGGAGTACTTGCGGTCCACGCCCTGCTTGACGCCTTGCTCGATCGACGTGAAGTCAACGATCAGCGAGAAGGCGGCCAGCCCGATGGCGAACAGGCCGATGATGACACCCAGCGGGATGCCCATGAACTCAACCCCGCGCACGCCCCACTGGTTGTCCAGCACGCCGAACCACATCAGGCCCAGGTTCACCAGCGAGAAGAGCGCGTAGCCGATCAGCGCGATCATGAAGAAGCGCATTGCCTTCGGGGTGGCACGGACCTTGCCGCTCTTGAACAGGAGCAGGGTAACGGCGAAGACGCACACGGTGCCGAGCACGGCCTGCGGGGCAACGCCCGGGTACATCCTGTCGATGACCATGGACAGTCCGCCGACAAACAGACCCTCGGCGCCTGCGTAGGCCAGGATGAGCCCCTTGGACGGTTCCTTCTTAAAGGCATTGACCAGGCCGAGCACCAGGCCAACGATCATGCCGGGGATCATCAGGATCGGGTACATCCAGCCGATGGCACCGCCGACGACCACCAGGGCCAGGCAAGCCAGCGTCTTCATGATGACGTCGTCGTACGTCATCCGGCCGGTCTGGGCAGGGCCAGCGGACGGCTGGTTGTACAGGTCCTGCAACTGCTGGCTGGACAGCTGCGTCTGGCCGGCCAGCACGGTCGAACCGACTGCGGCAGATCCCGCGGGTGAACCGCGGAACGCCTTCGGGTTGTTGAAAACCGGATTTCCTCCGATTGCCATCTTGTTGTCCTCCATCGTCAGGGGGCGAGCTAGTGATTACACTACCAATCCCAACGAACCCCACGGCAGAAAATTCCATAACGTGCCGATGAACTCCTCCGCACGCAGCGCTGCGGCCCTGCCGCTGCCTCCTGCCGGCCCGCCGCAGGTAGACTGCTGCGGTGACTTCCCCCAGTCCTTCCAACAAGCCCCGCTCTTCCGCGCAGGACAGACTGCCCCTGCGGATGCTCCATGACCGCATTCTGGTCGCCCCGGACCAGGACAGCAGCGAGCGCCGTTCATCCTCCGGGATCGTCATTCCGGCCACCGCAGTGATGGGCAAGCGACTGGCGTGGGCCGAGGTAGTTGCCGCCGGCCCGCAGGTCCGCCAGGTCGCGGTCGGCGACCGGGTGCTCTTCGATCCGGAAGACCGTGCGGAAGTGGAGGTCAACGCTGCCGACTACACCCTGCTCCGCGAGCGTGACATCCACGCCGTTTCCCAGCCGGAGGAAGCGGACAGCAGTACCGGCCTCTACCTCTAGCCCCAGTCCGGGCGGGACAGGTGGCTCCCTGCTGGCCTGCCTCCCCTCTCTGTAGCCAGCCTGCCGTGTGATGCCCCAACGTTTTACCTTCGCTTAACAACTGCTTCACAGTTGTTACCTGATCGCGATAGAACCACCCTCCTCACCACCTGTGGCGCAGGTAACATAAACGACACGTCAGTGATTCTTGTCACAGACGCGGTCAGTGCCTGCCGGTGATCCGGCGGACCACCCCACACTGTGGAGGTTCATATCTTGCTAGCGATGCCGAAGCTTGTTCGGCCATTGGGGACGCTACTCGCCTTACTGGCGATCATCACGGGGATCATCTTGTCCGCTCCCCCCTCACTGGCTTCGACCACCTCACCCGAACCAACCTCCGGTGCGACATCGGCGCCTGCGGAACCCTCCCGCTACAAGATCAGCGGTGTCTTGCGAAATACCGACGGTCCGGTCGCGGGAGTCCGGATCACGGCGACAGGGGAAGGATTCAGCGGCGAGGCGACCACGGGTGAAAACGGAACCTGGTCTATCGGAGTTCCGGCCCAGGGAACGTACCAAGTCGAAGTTGACGTCTCCACCCTCCCGGAGGGAGTGAATCTGGCCAAGGGTACGCCAAATCCGCGGGAAGTCACTTTCACCAACACGTCCAATGCCGCCGCCGTCTTTCCGCTCGGCGAAGGCATTGTGGTCCAGAGCGCCAGTTTTGGCGAGATTTTCGTCGAACGGCTGATTGCGGGCTTGAGCTTCGGTCTGCTGCTAGCCCTGGCTTCGGTGGGCTTGTCCCTGATCTACGGTACGACCGGCCTGACCAACTTCGCCCATGGCGAGATGGTCACGCTCGGGGCCGTCCTGATGTTCGGTTTCTCTGTTGCGGGCTTTCCGATCTGGTTGGCGATGCTGCTGGGTGTGGCCTTGGGCGGTGCCTTCGGCTGGATTCAGGATGGTTGGCTCTGGAAGCCGCTGCGGCGCCGGGGTACCGCGCTGATTCCGATGATGATCATCAGCATCGGATTGGCTCTGGCTGTGCGCTATACGATCTTGTTCAATTTCGGTGGGGCCACTCAACAGCTTCCCGGCGCCAGTAGCCCCATCCTGGAACTTGGCACCATCTCCATCAGTCGCAACACGCTGATCTCGCTGGTTGTCAGCCTGGTGGTGATCGTCATGATCGCCCTGCTGTTGCTCAAGACCCGTCTGGGCAAGGCGACCCGTGCTGTAGCCGACAATCCCGCGCTCGCGGCAGCCTCCGGCATCGATGTTGACCGCGTCATCCGGATTGTCTGGACGGTGGGCGGCGTGCTGGCTGCACTGGGCGGCATCCTTTGGGCCTATTACCGCCCAGGTGTCACCTTCAATATGGGCCAGCAAATCCTGCTGCTCGTCTTTGCCGGCGTCATTCTGGGCGGATTGGGCACTGTGTTCGGAGCCTTGGTTGGCTCCGTCCTCGTCGGCCTGTTCGTTGAACTGTCCACGCTCTGGCTGGTGGCAGACCTTAAGTACGTCGGCGCACTGCTGATCATGATCGTCGTCCTGCTGTTCCGGCCACAGGGCATCCTTGGCCGTCGAGAGCGCGTGGGTTAGGAGGCAACACCATGGATTTCCTCAATATATTCGCCAACGCACTCGGCGAGATCGTCAGCCCGACGACGGCCGCCTATGCCCTGGCTTCCCTCGGTCTGGCAGTCCACTTCGGCTTTACCGGGCTGCTGAACTTCGGACAAGCCGGCTTTATGGCCATTGGCGCCTATGGGTTCGCCATCCCCACCCTGTTGTGGGACGTCCCGTTCGTTGTCGGCGTCTTGATAGCGGTCGTCGGATCGGTGATCTTTGCGCTGCTCTTGGGCATCCCAACCTTGAGGTTGCGTGCCGATTATCTGGCCATTGTCACGATTGCCGCCGCGGAGATCATCCGTTATGTGGTCACCACCAATGAACTGACCGAGATCACCGGGTCTGCCAACGGCCTGGCCGCGTTCGAAGGCGGGTTCTACGCGATGAACCCGATCCCGCGGGGCACCTACAATTTCGGCCTGACGAGCATGAACGAGCGGGACCTCTGGATCCGTGTGGTTGCCTGGTCCTTGGTTGCCCTCTGTTGCCTGCTGGTGTTCCTGCTGATGCGAAGCCCCTGGGGCCGGATCCTGAAGGGCATCCGCGAAGACGAGAACGCAGTGCGTTCTTTGGGTAAGAATGTCTACTCTTACAAGATGCAGTCCCTGATTTTCGGCGGCCTGTTGGGCACCTTTGCAGGCATGATCTTCACGCTCCCCCGCGGAGCGGTCCAACCGGCCAACTATCAGACGGAACTGACCTTCTTCCTCTGGACGTGCCTGCTGCTGGGCGGCATGGCCACTGTTCTCGGCCCGGTCGTCGGCGCCATGATCTTTTGGGTGGTGCTCTCGCTGACCCAGGGACTGCTCTACGGGGCCATCGAGGCAGGCTACATCACCTTCCTGACCACCACCCAGGCCGGGCAGTTGCGGTACATCCTGGTTGGCGTCGCTCTGATGCTGTTGATGATTTTCCGGCCCCAAGGCGTGCTGGGCAACAAGAAAGAGCTGGTATTCGCATGAGCGAACAAGACCGCATCCCGGCTGGAGGCGGCGCCGCCGCCCCGGATCAGGCCCCCGTGCCGAACGAGTACATGACCGACACGCGCCCCATCGCTGCCGACGAACCGGGTCCCGGCTGCCGCAAGCGCGATCCCATCCTGGTGGCCAAGAACGTCACGCGCCTATTCGGCGGTGTCAACGCCGTGGACGTGGAGTATTTGGAGATCCCCCGGCACCAGATTACGGCGCTGATCGGGCCGAACGGAGCCGGCAAGACCACTCTGTTCAATCTGCTCACCGGATTCGACATCCCGCAGACCGGTGAGTGGTCCTTCGAAGGCCACTCGCTGGCCGGAGTGGCATCCTACAAGGTGGCCCGGATGGGCATGGTCCGCACCTTCCAGCTGACCAAAGTCATGGGCAAGCTGACCGTCATTGAAAACATGCGGCTGGGGGCCACGGAGCAGTCCGGCGAGAACCTGTTCAAAGCCCTCTTCAAGAAAATCTGGGGGCCACGGGAACAAGAAATCACCGAGCAGGCAGAGGATCTGCTGGTCAAATTCAAGTTGGACGCCAAACGCGACGACTACGCAGCCTCGCTTTCCGGCGGCCAGCGCAAACTGCTGGAAATGGCCCGGGCCCTGATGGTCCGGCCCAAGCTGGTCATGCTCGACGAGCCGATGGCCGGCGTGAACCCGGCCCTGACCCAGTCTCTCCTCGAGCACGTCAAGAATCTCAAGGCCGAGGGCATGACCGTGTTGTTCGTCGAACACGACATGCATATGGTCCGCCACATTGCGGATTGGGTAGTGGTCATGGCCGAAGGCAGGATCGTGGCAGAGGGCCCGCCCGGCGTCGTCATGAAGGACCCCGCCGTGATTGATGCCTATCTCGGTGCCCACCACGACGTCGACCTCGGCGACGCGGAAGGGGTCGAGGCGCTGGCGGAGGAACTCGCCCAGGACGCCGAGTCGGTGGTGGGCACCGATGACGAGGGAGTCCTCCGCAGCCACATCAGCGAACACGATTCCAGCCGGGATGAGTCGCGCGAAGACGATCAGGACCCCAACAGGAAGGACCAGGCATGAATGCGCACCGGGCAGATACAAGCCCGACCAACATGGCGGCGGGGGAAGCCGTGGTCGTCGTGCAGGACCTGGTGGCCGGCTATCTGCCCGGCGTCAACATCCTCAACGGCTGCAGCATCGAAGCCCGCCAAGGCGAATTGATCGGCATTATCGGGCCGAACGGCGCCGGAAAGTCAACACTGCTCAAAGCAATGTTCGGGTTGGTCAAAGTGCATTCCGGCACCGTGGTGGTCCGCGGTCAGGACCTGACCGGGCTGAAAGCCAATAAGCTGGTCAGCCGCGGCATCGGGTTCGTTCCGCAGACCAACAACGTCTTTTCCACGTTAACCATCGAAGAGAACATGGAAATGGGCATGTTCCAGCGGCCCAAGGACTTCAAGGAGCGCTTCGACTTCGTCGCCGGCATCTTCCCCGACCTGGCCAAGCGGCGCGCGCAGCGGGCCGGGTCGCTCTCCGGTGGCGAACGCCAGATGGTGGCCATGGGCCGGGCACTGATGATGAACCCGGCGGTGCTGCTCCTGGACGAGCCCTCAGCCGGCCTCTCCCCAGTGAAGCAGGACGAGACGTTCCTGCGGGTGCACGAGATCAACCGGGCCGGTGTCTCGGTCATCATGGTGGAACAGAACGCACGCCGCTGCCTGCAGATCTGCGACCGTGGCTACGTCCTGGACCAAGGCAAGGACGCGTACACCGGCACCGGCCGCGAACTGCTCAAGGATCCCAAGGTCATCCAACTCTACTTGGGCACTCTGGCGGACACTGCCTAAGCACCTCCAACCGGATACGACGACGGCGGCGCCTGCCCTTCGCGGGGCGGGCGCCGCCGTCGTTGCTCCCTCCTCCCCTGTGCCAGGGCGCCGCCGTCGTTGGCGCCTCCCCTGTGCCGGGGCGGGCGCCGCCGTCGTTGCTCCCTCCTCCCCTGTGCCAGGGCGCTGCCTGGTTAGCCCCTGGGGGCTCCGGAAGCTCCGGGCAGGGCGCCCATACCTCCAGCACGGCAGAGGGCCCCAGCCGGTGGCTGGGACCCTCTGCATCGGTGCGGGTGGCGTGGAGCCGCCTACAGCTTGCCGAACTCCTCAAGCTTCGGCTGCGGTACGTTGGTGTCGTCGTACTGGTAGATTCCGATGTACGCCTCGGTCGGGTCGCCGTTCTTGTCGAAGGAGATCGGGCCGGAGATGCCGTCGTAATCGATGTCCTTGCCGTTGCGCAGCAGCGTCACGCAACCGGCGAAGTCGTAGCACTTTTCACCGTCCATGGACACAGCCTGCATTTCCTTCGCGATGTCCTCGCCCTTGGTGCTGCCGGCCGCCTCGGAGGCCAGCGCCACGAGGTTCACCGCGTCGTAGGACTCGCCTGCGTAAGAGTAGGAGTTGAGCTTGTCATCAACCTTCGCCAGTTCCGCCTGGAATTCATCCTTGGCGAAGGTGCCGGGAATGGTTCCCTGTGCCCCTGCCATGGCGCCCGGGTCAAGCTCCTTGCTCAGGTCCGAGGTGTTGCCGTCCACCAAGAACATCTGGTCGGGTTTGACGCCCTTGGACAGCAGCAACGGTGCAATCGACTTGATCTGGTCGAAAGTAATCAGCGCGTAGGCGTCAGGCTTGGCGTTGACCACGGCATCAACCTGCGAGCTGAACTGCGAATCACCCTCGTTGAACATCTCCGTGGCAACGATCTGGCCACCGGCGCCTTCGAAGGCCTGCTTGACGTTGTCCGCCAGACCGGTTCCATAGGCGTCGTTCAGCACGATCATGCCGAGCGTCTGGGCGCCGCAGGTAACCATGTAGCTGCCAAGAGTGCGGCCCTGCAGCACATCGGAAGGAGCTGTTCGCCAGTACAGGCCCTTGTCATCCCACGTGGTGAAGTCCGGCGACGTATTCGCCGGGGAGATCTGCAGAACGCCCGCGCCGGTGATCTGGTTGATCACGGTAAAGGAAACGCCCGAGGACGCCGCTCCCACGATCGCGCTGACCTTTTCGCTGAGCAGGTCCGTTACCGACTGCGTTGCAATGTCGGTGGTGGTGTCACCGGAGTCGCGTTGGACAGTTTCCACGTCTTTGCCGAGCACGCCGCCGGCTTCGTTGATCTTGTCCACGGCCAGCTCGACACCTGCAATTTCCGGCGGGCCCAGGAAGGCCAACGTTCCGGTGGTCGGCAGCAGCGTGCCGACCTTCAGCGGTTGCTCGGTGGAACCTTTGGACTCGGGGACGTCCGCCGGGTTTCCGGTCGCACCCCCGGTGGGTCCCCCATCCTCGCCTGGTCCGGGACAGGTCAGGCCTGATGCGGCTGCCGGTGCCGATGACGCTCCCCCTCCAGACTCCGACGGCGTGGACGACCCCCCGCCGCAGGCCGAGGCAAACAAAGCGATCCCCAATCCGAGCGCGGCCAGCTTCCCCGCCCGCGCGGAGTTGCCGCCGGTGCCGAAAAGCACTGCGTTACGTGTTGCAGACATGTATGTTTTCCCCTCGATCGAAAGGTTTGTGAACCTTTGATGCGATTACCAGGTATTCCTGATTACTGAGAAAACTAGTCCAAATTGTTGTTGAAAATAAGCGTTTTGGGTTACATCCTTGTAACGCTCGTCACACTGATTCGGTACCCCCGGTGGGACTCGAACCCACACTGGACCGATTTTAAGTCGGTTGTCTCTGCCATTGGACTACGGGGGCCGGGTGTTCCTGCACTTATCTAGGGTACTGGATAGCCTGTTGTCGCCCTACAGACGCCCGAAAGGCCCAGCGTAGGCGAAGGTACCCGTTGGCGGGAGCTCGTTCAGCGGCAGCGCCATGAAGTGAGCGCCCCACGCCGGATCCGGCGCTTGGATGCCGGATTCGCTCGCCGGCCGATATCCGAAACGCGGATAGTAATCGGTGCTTCCGAGCAGCAGGATGACGCTCTCCCCCGCGCTCTCGGCCCGCTGGCGTGTTTCGGCCAGCAGGGCGGCTCCGATGCCCGCGCGCTGACGGTCCGGCTCCACCGCGATCGGCCCCAGCCCCAGCGCCGGTGCACCGTCAATCCACCCGCGGGTACTGATCACGTGCCCGACGACGGTTCCGTGGTCCTCGGCGACGAGGGAGAACTCCGGCAGGAAGCCGTCGCAGTCGTAGAGTTCGGCCAGCAGCCGGCGTTCAACGCGCCCGGTACCGCCATCCGTGGCAAAGGCCCGGGCCACCAGTCTGAGGACGGCGGGCCGGTCCCCCGGTTGTTCAGTCCTGATCAGCATCAGGACATTCTATGCCGCAGCGTCTGGACAGAACGCAGCAGGCCCGGGTACCGCGATGCGGTAGCCGGGCCTGCTGCGTTGGTGGGGTTAGCGGCCGGTGGACGCGAGTTCCTTCTCCGACCCGGCGGCGGCCGGGGCGTCCGTTGCCGGCTTGGGAGCGGCGGCGGCCTGCGGGCGCGGCTGGGGTGAAGCAGCCTCACGGAACTGGCGGTACGGAGTCTGCAGATCGGCGAGGCGCGTGGTGTCGCGGCCCAGGAAGATGGTCCAGAACCAGTTCGAGATCACGCGGATCTTGCGCTCGACGGTCGGCATGGCCAGTCCGTGGTAGCCTCGGTGGGCCATCCAGGCCGGCCAACCCTTGAGCTTGATGCCCATGATCTTGGCGACGCCCTTGTTGAGGCCGAAGCCGGCGACGGCGCCGAGGTTCTTGTGCTTGTACTGCTTGACGCTGCCCACGCCCCAGCGGGCCGCGTAGATGTTTTTGGCAAGCCGCTTGGCTTGGCGGATGGCGTGCTGGGCATTCGGAACGCAGAAGCCGCCCACCCCGCCGCCGGTCAGGTCCGGCACTGCTGCGACGTCGCCAGCGGTCCAGGCGCCGTCAATCGGGCCGTTCTCGCCGATGATCTGCAGCGTGGCATCGGCCTTGATCCGGCCGCGCTCGTCCTGCGGGAAGCCGAAGCTGCGTGCAACCGGATTCGCCTGCACGCCCGCGGTCCACAGCAGGGTGTCGGCCTCGAAGGTTTCGGCCGGAGTCTTGTCCGGCATGTTGATCAGCTCCAGCACGCCGCCCTCTGCCTTGGCCAGGGAGGTGTTGAGCATGACCTCGATGCCGCGTGAGCGCATGTGCTCGACGACCCACTTGGCCTGCTCTTCGGTGACCTCGGGCATGATCCGGCCCATTGCCTCGACCAGCACGAAACGCAGGTCTTCCTGGCGCAGCTGTCCGTTCTTCCTGACGGCAGCGCGGCCCAGGTCCTCGATTTCGGTCATGGCCTCAATGCCCGCGAAGCCGCCGCCGACGCCAACAAACGTCAGCGCGCGGGTCCGCTCCGCCCCCGCCGGCAGCTGGGAGGCGGTCTCGATCCGCTCGAGCACCTTGTTCCGCAGCTCCACGGCTTCTTCGATGGTCTTCAGGCCAATGCCGGCTTCGGCCAGCCCCGGGATCGGGAAGGTGCGGGTAATGGCACCGGCGGCAACGACGACGTCGCGGTAGTCCAGTTCGAAAGCCTCGCCCGCTGCGGGGGTGATCACGGCCTTCTTGGCAGCATGGTCGATGGAGGTGACCCTGCCGGTGATGAGTTCGGTGTCCTGCAGATGCTGGCGGTGGTTGACCACGGCATGCCGGGCTTCGATGCTGCCGGAGGCCACTTCGGGCAGGAACGGCTGGTAGGTCATGTAGGGCAGCGGATCCACCAAGGTGACGATGCCGCCGTGCCGCTTGACCTTTTTCTGGAGCTTCAGCGCAACGTAGAGACCAACGTAGCCGCCGCCGACCACAAGGACGCGCGGGCGATCGGACAGAGCAGGAGTGAGTGCCATGCGTTAAGTGTAGCGCCTTTTGTGAAAGTTTTCACGAAGTGGCCGGGAGTGCATAATCAGCGCTTGACCGGCTTGTCGCTCCCGCCCCGAATCGGCGGGATGAAACCCGTGTCCGCGTCTTCGACGGCCTGTTTCCCCGCCGCGGCCCGGCGCGCCCGGACTGTCTGGATAGCGCCCAACGTCAGGACACCGGCGATCAGCGCGCCGAACGAGAAGACCAGGATGGCCGGCAGTACCGAGTTTTCGGTACGCGGTGGAACCGCCACCGGGGTGGTCGGTTCCGGAATGTCCGGGGCCACGGCCTTCGACTGCACCGGAGACTGCGATTCCGGCGCAGCGACCTCGCCGCGGCGGTGCACGGTGATCCACTGGGCAATCGAGCCGAGCGGGTTGGCTGACACCTCGGGAACTTCGGCGTTCAGTGCCGCTTCGGCGTTCAGTACTCCGTAGCCGTAGATGGGATCATGTCCGGGAACGCCGGAGTCCTTGGCCGTGCTGATGATGCGGTTGATGACCTGGGCCGCACTCATGTCCGGGTACTTGGAGCGGATCAGTGCGGCCACGCCGGAGACCAGCGGGGTGGCACCGGATGTACCCGACCAGTCGGCATAGAGGCCGCCGGGCAGTCCACCCACCAGGTCTTCGGCCGGAGCCGCAACGCCAATGACGATGCTCTGGGCCGATGCCTCCTGGCTGGCTTCGCCGTCGCGGTTCAGTCCCGCCACGGTCAGGACCCCGGGAATGGTGGCGGGAGCACCGGACTGTTCGGTCCCTCCGGCGCGGTTTCCGGCGGCGGCAACCACCACGACGTCGTGCTGCTCGGCGTACAGGAACGCGGCGTCCCAGCTCTCCGGCCAGGAGGTGCTGGAACTGGTCAGCGACATATTGATGACCTGTGCGCCGTTGTCCACCGCCCAGCGAACGGCCGCAGGGATCTGCTCGTCAACTCCGACACCGGAAGGGTTCGGCGTCCCGAGCCACGTGGAGGCCGTCAGGATCTGCGCCTTGGGAGCCACCCCGATCACGCCATCGGTGCCGGCACCGATTCCCTCGTCCTTGGGCTTGGACTCGTCGTCCTTCTTCTTGTCGTCCTTCTTGTCTTTGTCCGGGGCATGCCCACGACCGGCCAGCAAGGTCGCCACCAAGGTGCCGTGCTCGGGCGTTTGTCCGATCCCGCGCTGGCCGTCGGGATCGCCCGATCCGGAGGCGTCCGTTCCGCCCACCACGGCGCCCTTGAGATCCGGATGGGTGCCGTCAACGCCGCTGTCGATCACTGCGACTTTCACGCCTTCGCCCTGCGATTCGTCCCAGGCGGCGCGGATCCCGTAGGAATCCAGCCAGTATTCCTTGTCCCGGGTGGAGTCGGCATGGGCGGGTCCTGCCAGCATCAGCGAGCCAAGCACCGCAATGGCCGAGCCGAGCGAAATGGCCTTCGCGGCGGACGAGCGCCTGCTGGGCCGTTCACTTTCGCGGTGGCGCATCGGTGTCCCTTCGGTAAGCAGTCTAGGTCCCTGGGGCTCGGTGGGTGGGCAGCCGGGTGGCGGCGCTCAGGGCGATTCCATCCAGAATATCGTGTTCGCTGGCCGTCGCGCCGTCCACGCGTCCAGCGGTCAGTGCGGCCAGCCGCCGTGACACGGTGCGCCAGATGAGCGCGCCGGCGCCAATGACGTCCACGCGTCCGGGATGCATGTAGGGCAGCGCCGCACGCTGTTGCCGGGTCATCTCCAGCAAGGAAGTGCAGGCGGCATCCAGCCGGTCCCCCTCTAGGCGTGCCCCGTGGATCGCTTCGGGACGGTACTGGTCCAGCTGCAAGGCGTGTGCGGTGATGGTGGTGACGGACCCGGCCACTCCTACCAACCGGTCGACGTCGGCCAGCGGCACCTCGTCCAGCACGCGAGCCAGATGCTGCTCGGCGTCGGCCACGGCTTCGGCGATCTCCGCCGCGGTGGGCGGGTCCGAGCGCAGGTACCGCTCGGAGAAACGGACACAGCCCATATCTGTGCTGAGCGCGGCCAGCACCCCGTCGGCAGTGCCCAGCACGAACTCCGTGCTGCCACCGCCGAGGTCCACCACCAGCACCTTCTCTCCCGGCGTCTGGGCCAGGACGCTGGCGGCACCGGTGAAGGACAGCTCGGCCTCTTCGCGGCCGCTGATCACCTCCGGTTCCACTCCGAGCCGGTCGCGGATGCCGTCAACAAAAACCTGCCGGTTGGCCGCGTCGCGGGTGGCGGAGGTGGCAACAAAACGCAGGCTTTCGACCCGCTGGCTGCGCAGTTGCACGGCATAGTCTTCCGCCGCCGCGAACGTCCGCTCCAGCGCTTCGGGCGCCAGCGCCCCGGTAGCGTCGACGCCCTGCCCCAGCCGCACGATTTTCATCTCCCGGACCACGTCGCTCAGCCCGCCGTCCTGCACGTCGGCAATCAACAGGCGGATCGAGTTGGTTCCGCAATCGATGGCTCCGACACGTGCCACTAGGACTCCACTCCCCCGGCTGCGCCGGGCGTTCGAGGATCGACGGCGTCGGCGCCGTCGGAGGATTCTTTGCCGCCGGACCGCCTGGCCTTCTTCGCGGCCAGCTCGTCGGCCGGCAGGCCTTGGGTGCGAGTATGGCGGCTCAGGTCACGGGCGGGCGCGGCCCCTGCAACGTCCCAGGCGCCGGCGCAATAGCAGCGGTCCGCGGTCCACCACTCGGCGATGCCCTCAAGCGCTTCGTCGCCCAGCGGATTCACGCCCGGACCCGCAGCCAGCGAATGGCCGACCAGGACGTGCAGACACTTGACTCGGGTGGGCATACCGCCGGCCGAGACGCCCGCGATCTCGGGCACCTCCCCGATGCCGGAGCGGCGGCCCACCTCGTTGCGTGCGGCCAGATACTCCTCATGGGCGCGCCGGTACGCTGCGGCCAGTTCAGGATCGCTCTCCAGCCGCGCGGTCATTTCCGTCATCACCCCGGCCGCTTCCAGCCGGGACACGGCGGCGGTAATCACCGGGTGGGTCAGGTAGTACGTGGTGGGGAACGGGATGCCGTTGCCCAGCCGCGGCGCGGTCGTGGCGACGAGCGGGTTTCCGCAGACGCATCTCGCGCCGATTTCCACGACGTCGCGGACCGGTCTGCCGAGCTGGCGGCTCAGCGTGTCGAGGTCTTCGGGGGTGGGTGTGCGCTGAGCGGTGTTCATGGCTCAGTCCTTCCTGCCGCTGCGGTTGGTCTGGCAGCGTGCCGTATGATCCGGTAGCCGCGGCTGCCGGGATGTTAGTCAGCGGCGGGCGTGTCCGTGGCGGCCCGGGTCATCGAATTCCACAGTGCGTCGACCCACGGCAAGTCCTCCGGCGCGGTCGCGGATGCGTGTTCGTCCGACTCGCCCAGTCCTTCCGCGCCGGTGACCATGTACCGCTTCTCCCCCGGCATTACATAGAATATGCGATCCCGTGCCTGCTGCTTGATGTAGGCGGGGTCATCCCAGCGGGCCAGCTCCTTGGTCAGCTGCTGATGGGAGTCTTTCTTGGCGGCGATGTCCGCCTGCAGGGCGGCCAATTCTGCCCGCTGCTCAATGAAAATCCGCACCGACGGCGCCAGCAGCACCGTGATGGACACCAAGACCACCGCCAGCGCCAGCAGCCGGCCGGAGAATGCTTTGGCTGGGACCGGGACCGCATCGGCAGGCACTTCCCGGGCCTGTTCCCTGCGTTGCCGGTGCGCAGGCGAGTCCGGCTGCCTGATTCCCTCGGACAGCTGCCGGCGTTCGGCGGCGCGGGCTTCCGACGGCGCCGGCTTGGGCTTTGCCGGTGGTTTCGGCTTCCGGCGGTGGCCCGCCTCCGGTGTGCTCGGGGAGCCGGCCCCAGGCCGGGCCACGGCTGCCGGCGCCGTTCGGCCGAAGTCGGCCCGAATCACTTTCCCGGTTTCCGGTTCCGGGCGGTCGGTGTCCTTGCCGTCCCCCTGTCCGCTGCCCTGCGCAGGCCCACCGCCGGCCGGACGGCCGGCCCGTGGCATGTTGGGGCGTCGGGTGGACATTGAGGCTCCTCACCGTGGTTGTCGTGCGGGGCCGGCGTCGGCTGACGGCCGGGCCCCGCTTAAGACATTACCGAGGGTTGGGCCGAACTACGCCGTGAAACGCGGGAAAGCGCTGCGACCGGCGTAGCGCGCCGCGTCGTCGAGCTCTTCCTCGATCCGCAGCAGCTGGTTGTACTTCGCCACACGCTCCGAACGGGCCGGGGCACCGGTCTTGATCTGGCCGGCGTTGGTGGCCACGGCGATGTCGGCGATGGTGGTGTCCTCGGTTTCGCCGGAGCGGTGCGAGGTGATGGTGGTGTAGCCATTGCGCTGGGCCAGGGCCACGGCCTCCAGGGTCTCGGTCAGCGACCCGATCTGGTTGACCTTGACCAGCAGCGAGTTGGCGGTCTTGGCGTCGATGCCTTGCTGCAGGCGCTCCGGGTTGGTGACGAACAGGTCGTCGCCCACCAATTGCACCTTGTCGCCGAGCTCGGCCGTCAAGGTTGCCCAGCCGTCCCAATCGGATTCGTCCAGCGGATCCTCGATGGACACCAGCGGGAAGTCCGCCACCAGCTGGCCGTAGTAGGCACTCATTTCCGCTGCCGTCAGGGACTTGCCCTCGAACTGGTACGCGCCGTCCCGGTAGAACTCGGAGGACGCCACGTCCAGGGCCAGCGCAATGTCCTTGCCCGGCGTGTAGCCGGCCCGGGTGATGGCCTCGGTGATCAGGTCCAGGGCGGCCCGGTTGCTGGGCAGGTTCGGGGCGAATCCGCCCTCGTCGCCCAGCCCGGTGGAGAGGCCCTTCTCCTTCAGCACGGCCTTGAGGCTGTGGTAGACCTCCACGCCCCAGCGCAGGCCCTCGGAGAACGTTGCGGCGCCCAGCGGCACCACCATGAACTCCTGGATGTCCACGTCGGAGTCGGCGTGCGAACCGCCATTGAGGATGTTCATCAGCGGCACCGGCAGCACGTGGGCGTTCGGTCCGCCGAGGTACTTGTACAGCGGAAGGTTGGCGGATTCGGCGGCTGCCGATGCCACGGCCAGCGAGACGCCCAGGATGGAGTTGGCGCCCAGGTCGGACTTGTTGGACGTGCCGTCCAGGTCCAACATGGTCTGGTCGATCAGCCGCTGGTCGGTGGCGTCGAAGCCCACCAGCGCCGGCTGGATGGTGTCCAGCACCGCGGCCACGGCCTGGCTGACGCCCTTGCCCAGATAGCGGCCCTTCTCGCCATCGCGGCGTTCGACGGCCTCGAACGCACCGGTGGAGGCGCCGGACGGAACTGCGGCGCGGCCCATCGAGCCGTCGGACAGCAGCACCTCAACTTCAACGGTGGGGTTGCCGCGGGAATCTAGGATTTCGCGCGCGTGGATGGCATCGATCAGCGCCATGGAGTAGCTCCTGTTCGTTGGAACGAAAGATGGAATGTCTGCAGGCCCGGCACCAGCCGGCCGCAAGGTCCGGCTTAAGACTAATCGAGATCAGCCCGTGTAGTTTTCTTCCGTTACGCGCTGCTGGAATCGCCGGACGGCGGCCCGGAGTGCCTGCTCTGGGTCCACGCTGGCTTCTGCGGCGCGGCGGACGACGGCGAACAGCGCCTCGCCGACCTCGGCTTCCGTCATGCCCTGGCCGCCTTGCGACGGCCATCTGCCGTGCTGCGGCGCGGCGCCGCGGCCGTCTCCGCCGGGCTCAGCCCGTTCCGCGGAACCGGCCCGGCGCGCTCGATCCAGGGATTTCGCCGCCAGGGTCAGGGCCGGCAGGGACGTCGGAACACCGTCGAACGGCGTGGTCCGCTCCGGCTTCTCCGCCGCTTTCACCGCGTCATAGCTGGCCACTATCTCGGCGATGGTGTCCGGAAACGTCTCCCGCAGGGACCCGTCCGGCCGGAACACGTGCCGGTTCCGCCGAACGAGTTTGGCAGTCAGGCCGGCGGCCACGGCGTCGAAATCGAAGTGCCCGCGTTCTTCCTGCAACCGCGCATGCAGCAGCACCTGGAACAGCATGTCGGCCAGCTCGCCCCTGAGCTCGGCCACGTCGGCCTGGCCGGTGTGGCCTGTTTCGATCGCCTCGGCCAGTTCGTGGGCCTCCTCGACCAGGTACTCAACGAGGGATTCGTGGGTCAGCGCGGCCGTCCACAGGCAGTGTTCGCGCAGCTGCGCCACGACCTCGAGCAGCCGGGGAACCGCCCAACCGGGGCCGGGCTCCGCCGTCGTGCTTTCCCGGCGCCGGCCCGGCGCTGGCGGCTGACCGGCGTGCGGCATGGTCCCGTCAGTCCAGCTGGCTGCGGAAGCCCTCGCCGATGTAATCGACGAGCGCCTCACGCTCTTCCAGGGGCAGGAAGGCGGCTTCCGCGGCGTTGAGCGTGATCTCCAGCAAGTCGTCCAGGTCGTAATCGAAGGTTTCCACCAGCAACTCGTACTCGTCCGAAAGCGTGACCCCGCTCATCAGCCGGTTGTCCGTGTTGATCGTGACCTTGAACCCGGTCTGGTAGAGCAGATCGAACGGATGGGCTTCAATGCCTTCCCCGAACACGGCGATGGCGCCCGTCTGCAGGTTGGACGACGGGCTGCACTCCAGCGGGATGCCGCGGTCGCGGACCCATGCGGCGACCCGGCCCAGGGTGACCATCCCGACCTCTTCGCCGTCTTCGTCGTCCGGGCCGAAGTCCACCTGGATGTCCTCGGCGATCCGTACGCCGTGGCCCAACCGCAGTGCACGGCCGCTGACCAGCGCATCGGCGATGCTGTCCACACCGGCCGCCTCGCCGGCGTGGACGGTGACCGGGAACTGGTGTTCGGCCAGGTAGGTGAACGCGTCCTTGAAGCGCGAGGCCGGGAAACCGTCCTCGGCGCCGGCAATGTCGAATCCGACGGCGCCCCGGTCCCGGTGGCGGACGGCAAGTTCGGCGATCTCCTGTGAGCGGTCGGCGTGCCGCATCGCGGTGATCAGCTGGCCCACCTGGATGGGCCGTCCGCTGGCCTCGACGGCGTCCACGCCCGCCTCCAGTCCGGCCTGGACGGCTTCGACGGCTTCGTCCAAGGTCAGGCCCTTGGCCAGGTGCTGCTCCGGCGCCCAGCGGACCTCTCCGTAGACCACGCCGTCGTCGGCCAGGTCTTCGACGAATTCCTGTGCCACGCGAAACAGGCCTTCCTTCGTCTGCATCACGGCGACGGTGTGATCGAAGGTTTCCAGATAGCGCACCAGCGAGCCGGAGTCTGCCGATTCCCGGAACCACTCGCCCAGTGCCACCGGGTCGGTGGAGGGCAGTTCGTGGCCCACGGCGGCGGCCAGCTCGATGATCGTGGCCGGGCGCAGGCCGCCGTCCAGATGGTCGTGTAGCGATACCTTCGGCAGGCTGCGGATGTCGATGTCCATGTCGGCTGCGGTGTCTTCGGAGTAATCAGGCTCAGTCACAGGCACCACCTTACGCGAGCACGCCGCCAGCCTGAACCGGCCCGGCTTCTGCCGGCCGGCTCAATCGTCCAGTGCATCAATCGTCCAGTGCGGCCGTGGAGCGGTTGCGCGAGGGCACGGCGACGGGCTGATGCGGCTCGAAGCGCACGGTGCGCGAACCGGTTTCCGGCGGCTGGTCGCCGGGATGGCGCCGCCCCTGCACTGAGGCACCTGCACTCCCGGCTGGGCCGGCGTCATGGGTGGCCCGCTGCCCGGCTCCCGCCGGCTCCGCGCTGCCGTACGTGCTGCTGTGCGTGGCCTGGGCTGCCGCCCGCAGCCGCGCGGCGTGGCGGCGGCCGGCCAGCTTCATGCCATGGTCCAGCGCCAGGCCCAGCAACAGTGCCAGCACGACGGCCAGTCCCGCGGCCAGCAACGTGTGGTCATGGAACCACTGACCGGCCAGGGCCCCGATGCCCACCGAGTACAGGGCCCACGAGATGCCGGCCACCACGGAGAACAGGACGAACTTGCGGTGGTTGTATCCGGTAGCCCCGGCGGTCATGTTGACCGCGACGCGACCCACCGGGATGTAGCGGGCGCCCAGGATCAGCAGGGCCCCGCGCCGGTCCAGTTCCCGGCGGGCCCAGGCGAAGGCCGCGGCAACGCGTGGGCGCTGCATCCAGCGGAAGCGGTCCGCGCCGATGCTGCGGCCGATCAGATAAGCGATGTTGTCGCCGGCGATGGCGCCCGCCGCTGCGACGGCAACAACCAGCCAGATGTTGGGCGCCCCGGCGGATACGGCGATCGCGGCCAGCGCGACGACGACCGATTCGCTGGGAACCGGCGGAAAGATTCCGTCGATCAGGCAGAGCGCCAAAAGCAGTGGGTAGATCCACCATTGTGCTGCCGCGTCGATGATGAAGACGCTGAGCGCGTCCATGAAATTCTGCACGAGGTGTTCCTGTCCGCCGGATGTCTAGTCCAACGATGCCATGCTGCATTTTGTGCCGCTATCGGGTAAATCCCTGACCGGGCCCCCATCGGTCAACGCCGCAGACCCTGCAGTGCGCCGGAGCTTCCCCCGAGCTCCGGCCGCACCCATCATCGTAGCCGGGCGCCGTAGGGCCGGGAAGAGGTTTATCCAGCGAATCTATAAACGCCTATCCCCAGTTGTTTTCAGCTGGGGGCAGCCAACAAGCGGCGCGGTTAGGCAATCCGGTCAATGATCAGCAGGCGGCCAGGCCGGCTTCCTTCGGGAGCAATAACGACGGCGTCGCGCAGCGCCTCCTTGGCCCGGTCGAACCTCTCGGGGGTGTCGGTCAGCAGCGTCATCAGCGGTTCGCCTGCGCGGACCGTGGCTCCGGGCTTGGCATGCATCCGCACGCCGGCACCGGCCTGCACGGCGTCCTCCTTGCGGGCGCGTCCAGCACCAAGCCGCCAGGCCGCCACTCCGACCGACAGGGCGTCCAACTGGACCAGCACGCCGTCTGCCGGCGCGTAGACAACCTCGGATTCCCGGGCCACCGGCAAGGGGGCATCGGGGTCCCCGCCCTGGGCGCTGATCATGGACTTCCAAACGTCCATGGCACGGCCGTCCCGCAGCGCTGCGGCCGGGTCGGCATCGGCCACGCCGGCTGCCTGCAGCATCTCCTCGGCCAGCTTTACCGTCAGCTCCACCACGTCCTCGGGGCCGCCACCGGCGAGTACTTCAACCGACTCTTCGACTTCAATGGCGTTGCCCGCGGTGAGCCCCAGCGGGGTGCTCATGTCCGTGAGCAGGGCCACGGTGTTCACGCCGGCGTCCTTGCCCAGGGCCACCATGGTTTCTGCCAGTTCGCGGGCGTTGCGGTCATCCTTCATGAAGGCGCCGCTGCCGACCTTCACATCCAGCACCAATGCGCCGGTGCCTTCGGCGATCTTCTTGCTCATGATCGAGGAGGCAATCAGCGGGATCGCTTCCACCGTGCCGGTGACATCCCGCAGCGCATAGAGCTTCTTGTCCGCGGGGGCAAGCCCGGAACCGGCCGCGCAGATCACCGCACCGACGTCCGCCAACTGTTTCAGCATTTCGTCATTGGTCAGCAGCGCACGCCAGCCCGGGATCGACTCAAGCTTGTCCAGGGTCCCGCCGGTGTGGCCGAGGCCGCGCCCGGACAGTTGCGGCACGGCGACACCGAAAACGGCCACCAAGGGGGCCAGCGGAAGGGTGATCTTGTCCCCCACTCCACCGGTCGAGTGCTTATCCGCTGTCGCCTTGCCGAGGGATGCGAAGTCCATCCGCTCGCCGGAGGCGATCATCGCCGTCGTCCAATGCGAGATCTCCTCCCGGTCCATGCCGTTGAGCAGGATGGCCATGTTCAGGGCGGACATTTGCTCGTCGGCGATGGCCCCGCGGGTGTAGGCATCGATGGTCCAGGCGATCTGCTCCGGGCTGAGCGTTCCCTTGTCTCGCTTGGTCCGGATGATGTCCACCGCGTCGAAAGTTTCGGTCATACCCTGTTCCTCACTTGATCCGTTCCGGCTTATCAGGCCAGATGCTGCGGGCCGAAGGCGTCCGGCAGCACGTCGTCCATGGTCTTGACTCCGGCCGGCGTCATCAGCAGCATGCCGGGCGCCCGAAATTCATACAACAGCTGCCGGCACCGGCCGCACGGCATCAGCGGATTGCCGTCCCGGTCCACGCAGCTGAAGGCCGCCAGTTTTCCGCCGCCCGTCATGTTCAGCTGGCTGACCAGCGAACATTCGGCGCACAAGGTCAGCCCATAGGAGGCGTTTTCCACGTTGCAGCCGGAGACCATCCGCCCGTCGTCGGTCAGCGCGGCCGCACCAACGGGAAACCCCGAATACGGCACGTAGGCCCGCTGCATGGCGTTCGCCGCGGCCCGCTGGAGTGCGTCCCAGTCAACGGGTTGATTCGTCGTCGGTTCCATCCCTCACCCCTTGATGTACGGCACGCCGCTGGCGGCCGGCGGCCGGGCACGGCCCACCAACCCGGCGACCGCGAAGATCGTCACCACGTACGGCAGCATGGCCAGGAACTGGTTCGGCACCGTGGAGCCGAGGGCACTGAGCACGTACTGCAGATTGGTGGCAAACCCGAACAGCAGGGCGGCGAAGAACGCCCCGAGCGGATTCCAGCGGCCGAAAATCAGCGCCGCCAGTGCGATGTAGCCCTGCCCTGCCGTCATATCCCGGCCGAAACTGGAAACAAGGACCAGGGTAAAGAAGGCGCCGCCAAAACCGGCGACGACGCCGGCCAGCAAAACGTTCATGAACCGCATCCGATTGACCTTCACGCCCAGTGTGTCGGCGGCCTTGGGGTGCTCGCCGACCGCACGGGTCCGCAGGCCCCACTTGGTGTGGAACAGGCCCACATAGATGATGGCCAACGCGATGTACATCAGGTAGCCGACCACCGACTGCTCAAACAGAATGGGGCCGATGACCGGGATGTCGGACAGCACCGGGATGCTGATGATCGGCAGCCGCGGCGGCGAGTTCCATCTGGCCGGATCCGAGGAAAGGACGGTGGAGAACAGGAATCCGGTCAGGCCGGAGACCAGCACGTTGAGCACCACGCCGACAATCACCTGGTTGACGATGTACTTGATGCTGAACACCGCCAGCACCGCCGACACCATGACGCCGCCGATAGCGGCTGCGGCCAGGCCGACGAAGGCGTTGCCGGAGAGCGATCCGGCAACGGCGGCGGAGAAGGCACCGAAGAGCAACTGCCCCTCGATGGCGATGTTGACCACGCCGGATCGTTCGCACAGCACGCCGGAGAGGGACCCGAAGATCAGCGGCACGGCCAACGTGAAGGAACCGGCCAGCAGCCCGTAGAGCGCCACGTTCGGTGTGCGGGCGCTGCCCACCACCCAGGTCAGGAAGCCGACGATGAAGAGTATGGCAAAAACGGCCACCAGCCAGCCGGGAACCTTGCGGCCGGACCGGACCAACCGGAACGACCAAATGGCGGCGGCCAGCATCAGGACGGCGGTGACCCAGCCGGTGACAACCGCCGAGAGGACAATATCGGGCAATACCAAGGCGTCGTTGGGAGCCGACAGCCGGAAGGTGACGGAGTTGTCCGGCGCGCCGATGGCGAAGACCAGGAGCGCCAGGACGGAGAGCACGGCCAGGATGACCGGGGTCTTCCAGTTCCGCACGATATCCGTGGGGGCCGAGCTTTGTTGCGGTTCGGTGGCAGTAGCCGTGCTCATGCTGCACCTCCGGTGCTTGCGGTCTTGCGGGGTTTCGCCGTCAACTGGCCCGGCTCAGGCAGTCGGAAGATGGTTCGGACCAGCGGCGGAGCCGCGATGAACAGGACGATCAGGGACTGGACCACCAGCACAATGTCGATCGCGGTGCCGGTGTTGGTCTGCATGGTGACCCCGCCGGCGCGGAAGGCGCCGAACAGCACACCGGCCGCAAACGTTCCCCACGGCGTCGAACGCCCCAGCAGTGCCACGGTGATCGCATCGAAGCCGAAGCTGGCCGCCACACCGGCAGTCAACACCTGTTCGGTGCCCGCGACCTGGGCGGTGCCAGCCAGTCCAGCAAGGGCGCCGGCGAGCACCATAACAATGACGTAGCCCTTGGTTACGCTGATCCCGGCCGTGCGGGCAGCATGCGGGTTGGAGCCCACGGCGCGCAACTCGAAGCCGATGGTCGAGCGGTTGAGCAGCCACCAGGCAAAGAATGTGGCGAGGATGGCGACGATGAAGCCCCAGTGCAGCCGGAAGGTGTCGCCGAAGAGCGGCGGGTACATGGCGGTCTCGTCGAGTTGGGGGCTGATCGGATTGGTGGAGCCCGGGCGCTGGAATGCCGGAATGGTCAGCAGGTACAGCACCAGGTTGATGGCCACATAGTTGAGCATGATAGAGACGATCACCTCATGGGCTCCCGTCTTGGCCTTCAACAAGCCAACGAGGCCGCCCCAGAGTGCGCCGCCCACGATGCCGGCCAGAATGACCAACAGCAAGTGCAAGCCCACGGGCAGGTGCCAGCTGAAGCCGACCCAAGCGGCCAGGGTGGCGCCGATGATGATCTGGCCCTGCGCGCCAATGTTGAACAGTCCCGCGCGGAAGGCCAGCGCTACGCCCAGGGCTGCGCAGATCAGCGGCGTGGCCACGGTCAGCGTCTGGGTCAGCGGGTAGATCATCCGGGCAAAGGTGGAGCCGTCGGAATTGAAAACCGACCCTTGGAAGAGGGCGATGTAGGCCTCCGACGCAGCCGTCCAGGCAGCGCCCAACATGTCCTGCGGCCTGGCAAAGAAGTAGCTGGAAGTCCTGGCCACTTCTTCGTTGGTTAGCGCGATCAGGATGCCGCCGGCGATCAAGGCCAGCACGACGGCGAGGACCGACACCAGGGCATTGCCCGTGACGATCCGCTGCATCACGCTCTGCTGCTCGCGCAACTCCGGATGCAGGCTCTCCCCCGTGGCCGGAACCGCAGGCGGCGGCTGAGTGCCGTCGCCGAGCTCGGCGGCCGCTACGAGCCGCTGCTCGTCGCCGTCGACCGCTGACTTGCTACCGCGTTCGTGCCGCTTTCTGGTCTGCCTGCCGGGCTCATCCGCGCTCATTCCTCGCCTCCTTCGACGTCTGTCTGCTGTGCTTCGGCCTGTGCCTGCTGTGCTTGCGCTTCTTCTGCGTTCATCCCGGCCATCATCAGGCCCAGCTCGCCGCGCGAAGTGCCCGCCGGAACGATCCCCATCAGCCGTCCCTGGTAAAGCACGGCGATTCTGTCGGCCAACTCCAGCACTTCGTCCAACTCGGTGGACACGATCAGCACCGGCGTGCCGACGTCGCGCTCGGCCACGATCCGCTTGTGCAGGAACTCGATCGAGCCCACATCGACGCCACGGGTCGGCTGCGAGGCGATGAAGAGTTTCAAGGGCCTGGACAGCTCCCGTGCCATCACCACCTTCTGCTGGTTTCCACCGGACAGCGTGCCCGCTGCGGCTTCCGCCGACTGCGTGCGGACGTCGAACTCGGCGATGTATTGTTCGGCGTTCTTGGCGATCAAGCCCGGCTTCATCGCCAGGCCGCGGGCAAAGGGCGGCCGGTCATAACGGTTGAGGATGAGGTTTTCCGCCACCGAGAAGGTGCCGACCAGGCCTTCGACGCTGCGGTCTTCCGGCACAAAGCCGACCCCGGCTCCGATGATGTCCTTGACCCGTTTCCCCACGAGCTCGCGGCCCTCAAGCCGGATGGAGCCGGACACATGGTCTTGCAGGCCCAGGATGGCCTCGGTCAGTTCGGTCTGCCCGTTGCCCTGCACGCCGGCCACCGCCATGATTTCGCCGCGGGCAATCCCAAAGCTGATGCCGTCCACCACGCGCTGGCCGGTGGGCGAAAGCACCGTGAGGTCGGAGACCGTGAACGTTTCTTCTCCCGGCTGCGCCGCTTCCTTGTTCAGCGTCAGGCTGACCGCCCGGCCCACCATCATCTCCGCCAATTCCGTGGTGGAGGCCGACGCCGGGGCGTCGCCGACCACCTTGCCGCGGCGGATCACCGTGATGATGTCGGAAACGGCTTTGACCTCGCGCAGCTTGTGCGAAATGAAGACGATCGCTTTGCCGTCGGCCTTGAGTTGGCCCATGATGCCCAGCAGTTCGTCGGTTTCCTTGGGCGTGAGGACAGCGGTCGGCTCATCCAGGATCAGCACCTCGGCGTCGCGGAGCAAAGCCTTGATGATTTCCACGCGCTGCTGCACGCCGACGGGCAGGTCCTCGATCACGGCATCCGGGTCCACCTCGAAACCGTACTGGTCCGAAATCTCCCGGATCCGGGCCCGGGTATCGTCAAGGTTCAGCATGCCGCCGGCCTTCGTGGCTTCGTTGCCCAGCGCCACGTTTTCCGCGACGGTGAACACAGGGACCAGCATGAAGTGCTGGTGCACCATGCCGATACCGGCCGCCATGGCATCGCCGGGGCCGTCGAAGGTCACCGGCTTGTCATCCACCAGGATCTGGCCCTCGGACGGCTCGTAGAGTCCATAGAGGACGTTCATCAGCGTCGATTTCCCGGCCCCGTTTTCACCGAGCAGGCTGTGCACCTGTCCCGGCTGGACCAAAAGGTCAATGTGATCGTTGGCGACTAGGGAACCGAACCGTTTGGTGATTCCTTTGAGCTCGAGCTTCAAACCCCAACCCACCTGTTCTTTGTCCGTAGGTACGACGGTCCTCATCCGGCACGGTTTCGAGCGCTGGCCGCCCTTAAGCTGTGCCTAGCCTAAACCGATTCGGCCGCTGACAGCACGAACCGCCGCTCTCGGCACCGATGTCCGGCGCGGAGAACGGCGGTCCGTCACATGCTTACTGCTGCGGGCTGGCCTTCGATTCGACCTTGATATCGCCGGAGATGATCGCCTTCTTGATGGTTTCCAGTTCCGACTTGGTGTCGTCGGAAACGGCAGCGTCAAGATCGTGGAACGGGGCCAGTGCCACGCCGCCGTTTTCCAGGGTTCCGACATAGGGGGTGCTGTCGAACTTACCCTCGGTGTCGGTCTTGATGACGTCCTCGACGGCGTTGCCCATCAGCTTCATCACGGACGTGAGGATGAATTCCTCTGCCTTGCCGGCGGTCTCGTAGCCGTCCGAGTCGACCCAGACCACCTTGGCATCCTTGCCATCCGCGTTGGCCTCGATTACGGCGTCCAGGGTGCCCAGGCCTACCGGACCGGCCACCGGCATGATGATGTCGGCGCCTTCGTTGATGAAGTTCAGGGTGTTGGTCTTGCCCTTGCCCTGATCCTCGAAGTTGCCCACGAAGGTACCGTTCTGGGACTTCTTGTCCCAGCCCAGCAGTTCTACGTTGGCGTCCTTCTGCTTGTTGTAGTAGTCCACGCCGTCGGCGAACCCGTCCATGAAGATGGTGACGGTGGGGATGTTCATTCCGCCGTAGGTGGCCACCTTGCCGGTTTCGCTGGTTGCCGCCGCAGCGTAGCCCGCCAGGAAGGCCGCCTGCGCCGTGTCGTAGATGATCGGCTTAACGTTGTCGGTGAACTCCGGATCGCTGTAGTCGACGATCGCGAAATTGGTCTCGGGGTTGTCTGCCGCTGCTTCCTTGGTCACGTCGCCCAGCAGGAAGCCCACCGTGAGGATCATGTTGCAGTCGGCCTGCACCATGGCGTCCACGTTCGGGCCGAAGTCGGTCTCAGCCTGGGATTCCGCCTCGCTGATCTTGATGCCCAGGTCCTGCTCGGCCATCTTCAGGCCTTCGTAGCTGGACTGGTTGAACGAACGGTCGTCGAATCCACCGGAGTCGGAGACGATGCAGCCCCGGTAGTCGGTGGCTTCCGCTGCCGGGCTGCCGCTGCCGCCCTCCTCGGCCGGCGGGGCACCGCAGGCGGTCAGGACCAGGGCGGACGCGCCGAGCACTGCGGCGGAGAGGCCGGTGCCGCGCTTAATGTTGCGCAGTGAAGTCTTCAATTATCCTCCATAAAAGAAAGTCTGCCCACGCCACAGTTCAATGGTCGCTTCACAAGAAGTGCGGCGCATGCCTTGTACTCCGCGTGGCACAGCACCTGGCCTGCAGGTGCACAGTTGATGAACCTACAGTAGTGCGCCGACGGGCCACGGGCGACGAAATAGGGATGGGCTCGCCGGGATTGTTCAAAAGTTGTTACTTTTGGGTAGCTCCCGCGGCGACGTCCCGGTGGCGCCTCGCAGCCAGGGTTGCCGCCTTCGCCATGACCCGGACGCCCACGCCAATGGCATGCTCGTCCGGAATGTAGTCGCCGCGATGCAGATCAAAGGTTTCGCCTCCGGGGGTCCGGGTCCCCAGCCGCATCATGGCGCCGGACACTTCCTGCGTCATCCAGGCGAAGTCCTCGCCGCCCATCGACTGCGGGGTCAGGGTCACCGCGTCCTCACCCAACTCGCTCCTGGCCGCGGCTTCGATCAGCGTTGTCTCCCGCTCGGTGTTGATGACCGGAGGGACGCCGCGGATGTGTTCCAGCTTCACGTCCACGCCGAACGGGGCCGCCACCTGGTTCACCACCTCGTCCACCAGTTCCCCGGCGGCTTGCCATGCTTCGCCGTCCAGGCAGCGCATGGTTCCGGCCATGTAGCCGACGGCCGGAATGGCGTTGGGGGCCGCGCCGGCCTGGATCTGGCCCCAGACCAGCGAGACCGCGCTGCGAACGTCGATCCGCCGGTTGATGACGGCCGGAACGCTGACGGCAATCTCGGCCAGCGCGAACACCAGGTCCTCGGTGAGGTGGGGTCGCGAGGTATGCCCGCCTCGGCCGTTGAGCTGAATCCGAATGGTGTCGGAGGCGGAGGTGATGGCGCCAATCCGGGTGCCGACCAGTCCGACGTCGATCCGCGGGTCGCAGTGCAGCGCCAGGATGCGCGGCAGTCCGTTCAGGACGCCCTGCTCAATGACGGCCAGCGCGCCGCCGGGCATGGTTTCCTCGGCCGGCTGGAAAATCACCCGGACGCGGGCAGGCAGCTCGCCTTCCACGTCAAGTTTGCGCAGGACCAGGGCCACACCGAGCATCACCGTGGTGTGGATATCGTGTCCGCAGGCATGGCTGATGCCGGTATTGACCGAGGCGTACTCCAAACCGGTTTCCTCAAGGATCGGCAGCGCATCAATGTCCGCGCGCAGGCCGATGGCCAGCGGACCTTCGCCGACGTCCACAAAGAGCCCGGTGCCGTCCAACCGTTGCGGTTCCAGTCCTGCGGCAGTCAATCGCGCCGCGAGCTTCTCCGTGGTAAGGAATTCCTTGTGCGACAGCTCGGGATGCTGGTGCAGGTCCCGCCGGAAGTGCCTCAGTTCATCCAGCAGTGGCGATGCCCAGACGCCGATGTTGAGATTGGCCGTCGGAGTTTCTGAAATCTTCTGCACACTTGCACTCTAGCGACTTGCGCGCCCGCCCACTGAGGGCGTGCACCGGACACTGGCGTTTCTTCGTAACTTTCGCCGGCCGCCCCGCACCCCGCTCCGCTACAGCACGTCGGTGTCGCCGCTGGCTCTGAGGTGCTCCACGGCCGACTTCACCTTCTGCGCGTGTTCCTTGGTGGTCACCAGCAGCGCATCCGGGGTATCCACCACCACCACGTCGTCGATGCCGATCAGCGCAATCACCCGCTTGGTATCGGAAACCACGACGCCGGTGGCGGACTCCGCGAAGACCCTCGCCCCATCGCCGAGCACCGTCAGCCCGGACGTTTCGCTGGCGGTGTTCAGGCGCCCGATGGCGGCGAAGTCGCCCACGTCGTCCCAGGAGAAGGAACCGGGGATCATCGCCACGTCGCCTGCGGCCGCCGCGGGTTCGGCCACCGCGTAGTCGATGGCTGTCTTGGGCAGGCCGGGCCAGACCCGGCGCATCACCGCGCCGCGCTCCGGCGTGTCCCAGGCCTCGGCGATCTCCGTCAAGCCGGCAAAGAGTTCGGGTTCATTGGTTTCCAGATGCTTGAGCAGCAGGTCCACCGGCGCCACGAACATGCCCGCGTTCCACGAGTACTCCCCGGTCGCCAGGTAGCCGCGTGCCACCTGCTCGTCGGGCTTCTCCACGAACTCGGCCACCGCATGCGCGTTAGGAGCACCGGGCACCTGCAGCGCCCCGGCGGAGCGGATATAACCGAACCCGGTGGCCGGGTGGGTCGGCGTGATCCCGATCGTGACGATGTAGCCTTCGGCCGCGGTATGCACTGCCTCGCGCACCGCCTGCTGGAAATCTTCCGCAGGGGTAATCACCTGGTCGGCGGCGAACGAGCCCATGATGATCCGCGGATCGCGGCGGTGCAGGATCGCGGCGGCCAGGCCGATGGCCGCCGCCGAGTCCTTCGGTTCCGGCTCCAGCACGAGATTGGCATCCTCGAGCTCCGGCAACTGCGCGCAGACCGCCTGACGGTGCAGCTTGCCGGTGACTACCAGCGTCCGTCCGTGACACAACGGTTCCAGCCGTGCGTACGTGGCACGGATCAGTGTTGACCCGGAACCGGTCAGATCATGCAGGAATTTCGGTGCGGCCGCCCGCGACAGTGGCCACAGCCGCGTCCCGGTACCGCCGGCCGGGATCACCGCATAGAAACGATCCAGCACGGCATCGTCGGCCGCGGCCTGGCCTGATATTTGAGTCTTCACTCTCTCCACGGTAATCCCCCGAAATGGTGGACGCCTCCATCCCGGGGCTGATTTCGGGCGCGGTGGGCGGTGGATCGACACCGGGAAGATCGGAAATCCCCAATTAGGGCATGGTTTAGTTGCGTATACCGTCGAAATTCCGCGGATTGCCGCGGCGAGGCCGCCGTTTCCCCTTTTGCTGTTAAAAAGGTCACACCGGCTGGTTCCTAAATTGAATAAGCCCTCAGCGAAGCCTAGATTAGTGTTGAGCTACAGAGCGCTCTCGCACCGGCGTCAACTCTTGCGTGGAAGCCACGCTGCGCCTCTGCGATGCAGGGAGGGTAATTCAGTGTCGAAGACACCAGCAGGGACCTTATACCGCGGCCGTGAAGGCATGTGGTCTTGGGTAGGACACCGCATCACGGGCGTCTCCATCTTTTTCTTTCTCTTGGTACACGTACTTGACACCGCGTTGGTCCGGGTGTCGCCCGGCGCCTATGACGCTGTCATGGCCACGTACAAGAACCCGATCATGGCCGTCTTGGAAGCCGGGCTCGTGGCAGCCATCGTCTTCCATGCCTTCAACGGGCTGCGGATCATCCTTATTGACTTCTGGAAGAAGGGCCCGAAGAACCAGGCCAAGCTTCTGTGGGGCGTCGTCGGTCTCGCGGTCATCGTCATGATTCCGTTCCTCATCCGCCACCTCACGCTCGCTTTCACGTTCGCCTTCAACGGGGGTCAGTAACTCATGTCGGTCAACTCTGAAATCCAGACCCCCCGCAGCGCCCGCATTGCTCCCGAGTACACCCGCAACAAGGGGCGCAAGGGCAACTTCGAGATGTACGCCTGGCTGTTCATGCGGCTCTCCGGCCTCATCTTGGTTGTGCTCGTCTTCGGCCACTTGTTCGTCAACCTGATGCTGGGCGACGGCGTCCACGCCATTAACTTCGGCTTCGTGGCCGGCAAATGGGCCGACCCGTTCTGGCAGGTCTGGGACCTGGCCATGCTGTGGCTGGCCATGCTGCACGGCACCAATGGCGTCCGCACCATCATTGAGGACTACGCGGAGAAGGACAGCACCCGCTTCTGGTTCAAGATGGTCCTGTACGTGGCCTCTGCCGTCATCATCGTGCTCGGCACCCTGGTGATCTTCACCTTTGATCCGTGCCCGGCCAACGCCAGCGCCGAGCTGCTGCCGTCCTTCTGCCCGGCACCGTAACCGGGCCCGCGTAGAACGCGGTCCCGCTGCCTCGCCGCGGGTTTGAAGCGGCGACAAACTTCAGTTCAACAGAAAGAGCATCCAGTATGCAGGTCCATAAGTACGACGTCGTCATTGTCGGTGCAGGTGGCGCCGGAATGCGCGCGGCCATCGAATCCGGACAGCGCGCGCACACGGCAGTACTGACCAAGCTGTACCCCACGCGTTCCCACACCGGCGCGGCCCAGGGCGGTATGTGTGCCGCATTGGCCAACGTCGAAGAGGACAACTGGGAGTGGCACACCTTTGACACCGTCAAGGGCGGCGACTATCTGGTGGACCAGGACGCCGCCGAAGTCATGGCCAAGGAAGCCATCGACGCCGTGCTGGACCTGGAAAAGATGGGCCTGCCGTTCAACCGCACCCCCGAAGGCAAGATTGATCAGCGCCGCTTCGGCGGGCATACCCGCGACCACGGCAAGGCGCCTGTGCGCCGCGCCTGCTACGCCGCGGACCGTACCGGCCACATGATCCTGCAGACCCTGTACCAAAACTGCGTCAAGCACAACGTGGAGTTCTACAACGAGTACTACGTGCTGGACCTGCTGATGGTGGAGGAAGACGCCGTCCGTGAGGACGGCACGCCGTACAAGCAGAAGCGCGCCGCCGGCGTCGTCAGCTACGATCTGGCCTCCGGCGAGATCCACGTCTTCCAGGCTAAGTCGATCGTCTTCGCCTCCGGCGGCGTGGGCAAGGTCTTCAAGACCACGTCCAACGCCCACACCCTCACCGGTGACGGCATGGGCATCGCCTTCCGCCGCGGCCTGCCGCTGGAGGACATGGAGTTCGTCCAGTTCCATCCGACCGGCCTGGCCGGCCTGGGCATCCTGCTCTCCGAGGCCGCACGCGGCGAAGGCGGGATTCTCCGCAACGCGGATGGCGAACGCTTCATGGAGCGCTACGCCCCCACCATCAAGGACCTGGCACCTCGTGACATCGTGGCCCGTTCCATGGCCCTTGAGGTCCGCGAAGGCCGCGGCTGCGGTCCGAACAAGGACTACGTGCTGCTGGACCTGACCCACCTGGAGCCGGCACACATCGACGCCAAACTGCCGGACATCACCGAGTTTGCCCGCACGTACCTCGGCGTCGAGCCCTACACCGAACCGGTGCCGGTATTCCCCACGGCGCACTACGCCATGGGCGGCATTCCGACCAATATCAAGGGCGAAGTCCTGCAGGACAACGACACCGTTGTTCCCGGCCTGTACGCCGCCGGCGAGGTTGCCTGCGTCTCCGTGCACGGCTCCAACCGCTTGGGCACCAACTCCCTGCTGGACATCAACGTCTTTGGCAAGCGCTCCGGCATCTACGCCGCCGAGTACGCCAAGACCACCGACTTCGTCGAGCTGCCGGAAAACGCGGAAGCGTACACGATCGACATGATCGAGACGGTGCGCACCGCCAACGGCACGGAGCGGGTGGCCCAGATCCGCAAGGAACTGCAGGACACCATGGACGCCAACGTGCAGGTGTTCCGCGACGAGAGGTCGCTGACCGAGGCGCTGAACGTGATTGCCTCGCTGCGCGAGCGCTACAAGAACATCAGCGTCCAGGACAAGGGCAAGCGCTTCAACCTGGACCTGCTGGAGGCCGTAGAGCTCGGCTTCCTGCTGGACATGGCCCAGGTCATGACCGTGGCAGCGCTGCACCGTAAGGAGTCCCGCGGCGGCCACTTCCGTGAGGACTTCCCGGAGCGCGACGATGAGAACTTCATGCTGCACTCCATGTCCTACCTGGATCCCGAAGCTGTCACCGATCAGACGGCCGGCATCCGCATGGATACCAAGCCCGTGGTATTCACGCGCTACGAACCGATGGTGAGGAAGTACTAATGACCACCCCGACCGAAATTCCTGAAGGACCGTCAAAGGTCGAGCTGGCTCCCGGTGTCGGCGGCGGCGGCGAAATCCCCAGTTTCGACATCACCCTGAAGGTTCGCCGCTACGATCCCGAGGTTTCCGAGGAAGCCCGCTGGGACGAATTCAAACTCACCATGTACGGCACCGACCGTGTCCTCGACGCCCTGCACAAGGTCAAGTGGGAGCATGACGGTTCCGTTTCCTTCCGCCGCTCCTGCGCGCACGGCGTCTGCGGTTCCGATGCGATGCGCATCAACGGCCGCAACCGGCTGGCCTGCAAGACCCTGCTGAAGGATCTGGATACCTCCAAGCCCATCCTGGTGGAGCCGATCAAGGGCCTGCCGGTGGAGAAGGACCTGATCGTGGACATGGAGCCGTTCTTCCAGTCCTACCGCGAGATCATGCCGTTCCTGATCAACAGCGGCCATGCGCCGACCCGCGAGCGGCTGCAGTCGCAGGAGGACCGCGAGCGGTTCGATGACACCACCAAGTGCATCCTCTGCGCAGCCTGCACCTCCTCGTGCCCGGTGTTCTGGACCGACGGCCAGTACTTCGGTCCGGCCGCCATCGTGAACGCGCACCGTTTCATCTTCGACTCGCGCGATGATGCCGGCGACATGCGCCTGGAGATCCTCAACGACAAGGAAGGCGTGTGGCGCTGCCGCACCACCTTCAACTGCACCGAGGCATGCCCCCGCGGCATCCAGGTGACCAAGGCCATCGCCGAGGTCAAGCAGGCCGTTCTGAGCCGCTCCATCTAGCGTCGTACAGCAGTCCCGGGATTCCCCGGGACTGCCGCCGGTGGCGCCGATTCCGCCAAGGAGTCGGCGCCACCGGCGTTTAAGGCTCCGCCTAGCGCGTCCCGATGCCGTCAACGCCGCCTGGTGGCGGGGGCCAAAGTCAAAGAATGGCGGCGCCGTCGTTCCGCCGGTTCCCCTTCCCGGGCTTAGGTCGGCGAAGGAGCCACGCCCGCCGCCGCAACGACCGGTTGCCCCGGCCACCCGCCAGCGCATGCCTGGCCACCGCGTCCGCCTTACCGATGGCCCCCCACGCGGTGGCGACCATGTAGAGCTGGCTGAGCAGGTAGAACCATACGAACAGGCCAAGGACGACGGCGAAAGGCGCCAGCAGCCGGTTATTGCCTACATTGCCCAAGAGGACCGAGGAGAAGTACCTGAGCACGGTACTTCCGGCGCCGGCGATCAGGGCGCACTGAAACATGACGGTTCGCGGCATCCGGATGCCTGACGCGACGCGGAACAGGACCACTGCCACCGCCATGTCCAGCAGCAGCATGATCACGATTCCGCCAATGCGTGTCAGCGGCACTGCCGCACCGCCGTCGAATTGAAGCCAATCGACGATCAGGTCCAGGGCCGTATTGGCAACGACGGCGAGGGCCGTCGTCACGATTAAGGCCACGGCCAGGATCAGCAGCGTCCCCAAGTCCTTGAGCTTGACCAGGACGATGTTCCGCTTCAGCGGCGGCAGGTCAAAGATGCCGCGCATTCCCGTGCGCAGCCCGGCGATCCAACCCAGCGAGGTCCAGATCATCACCACCGTGGAAATGACCAAGCTGACGCCGAATGCCCTGCCCTGCGAGAACAGCTGCTGCGGTGTGACCAGGCCCCCACCGGGTTCACCGGTGGTGTTGATCAGTCCCGGCGTGGTCTCGTCCACTACCCGAATGATGGCCAGTTGCAATTCACGGTTGCCGGAGACCACTAGGCCGAAAATGGAAAACCCGGCAAGCAGCATCGCTGCCACGGAGAAGAACAAGTTGTAGGCGCAGCCGGCGGCCAACAGCGGCCCATGCCTCAGTCCGTAGAGATTGAAGACCCGCATCAGGCGCCAGGAGTTGAGCTGCGCCAGCCGGTACTGGGCGCTGGCCAGCAGGCCCTTCCACCTGCCGCCTTCGCGCTTGGCCCTGCCAGCGTCCCGCCGCAGCCTTAACGCGGCAAGGACCATTTGCTGCCGTTGCAGCGGATCCGGCCTGCCCTCAGCCTTCTCCTCCGGTTTCGGCGCCAAAGGTCAACTCTTCCCGTAGTTTCCACACACCCGTCGCATCGTGCTCGTAGAGGCCCATGCTACTGACGAGGAAGGCGGCGTCATAGCCGGCGAGCTTGCTCTCGGCCGAATCCATGCTGGCTTCGCTGACATCGTGGGCCACCGTCACATGCGGGTGGAAGTCGAACTCGAGATCGTGTTCCAGCGGCCCCGACTGCAGCTTCCGGTGCAGCTCAACGCAATCGTCGAATCCGTCCCGGACGCCCAGGTAGACCACGGGCGAGACCGGACGGAAGCTGCCCGTTCCGCACATGGCCAGCGTGAACGGGGCCTGCTTGCGGGCAACCGAGCGGACGTGGTCGGTGGCCTCGTCCCAGTCGTGCACCGGGGTGGTGGTGACCAGCGTGATGTGCGGCGGTATCACCGCGGCCAAGGGGTCACCGAAGGACGCGCGCCAGTCGCGCAGCTCGCTGGCCATGGGCTCGGGGATTCCGATGACCACTCCGACGCTTCCGACCGCAGGCTGGGCACCCGGGTCAGAACCGCCGTCGTGCTCCACACGGGCGATGCTGTCCTGGTCCTGCTGGCTCATGGCTAGCGTCCGCCTCCGGCGGGCAGGAAACCTACTTTGCTGTACACATCAGCGAGTGTAGCCGATGCGATTGAACGGGCTTTCTGGGCCCCGCGGGCCAGCAGCCGGTCAAGTTCGGCCGGGTCGTCCAGCAGTTCCTGGGCCCGGGCCTGCACCGGAGCCAGCGTCTCGACGACGACTTCGGCCAGATCCACTTTCAGGTGCCCGTACATCTTGCCCTGGTACTCCTGCTCCAGCTGGGCGATGCTCTTGCCGGAGAGCGTGGAGTAGATGGTGAGCAGGTTGGAGATGCCCGGCTTGGCCTCGCGGTCGAAGCGGATCTCGGTGCCGTCGTCGGTAACTGCCGACTTGATCTTCTTGGCAGCCTGCTTGGGGTTGTCCAGGATGTTGATCAAGCCGGCGGGCGATTCCGCCGACTTGGACATCTTCGCGGTGGGGTGCTGCAGATCGTAGATCTTCGCCCCCTCCTTGGGGATGACGGCTTCCGGCACCACGAACGTCTCACCGAAACGGTGGTTGAACCGCTGGGCCAGGTTCCGCGCCAGTTCCAGGTGCTGGCGCTGGTCCTCCCCCACCGGAACCCCGTACGGGCGGTAAAGCAGGATGTCCGCTGCCATCAGCACCGGGTAGGCGAACAGGCCCACGGTGGCGGCGTCGGTGCCGCTCTTCTGGGTCTTGTCCTTGAATTGGGTCATCCGGGACGCTTCGCCGAAACCGGTCACACAGTTGAGCACCCAGGCCAGCTCGGCATGCTCGGGCACATGCGACTGGACGAACAGCGCGGTGCGCTCAATGTCGATGCCGCCGGCAATGTACTGCGCGCAGGTGACCCGGGTGCGCTGGGCCAGGTCCTTCGGGTCGTAGTCCACGGTGATGGCGTGAAGGTCCGGGATGAAGAAGAAGGTTTCGTACTCGTCCTGCAGCCTCACCCAGTTGACCAGCGCACCCAGGTAGTTGCCCAGATGCAGCGAGTCGGCCGACGGCTGCATGCCGGAGAGCAACCGGGGGCGCGCAGCCTGCGGCGGCACCGCCTGCCCGTTGTCCGCCATGGCGGTATGGGTCGGTTCTGTGGTTCCTGTGCTCATGGGGATGCTTTCTAGAACTGGTAGTCAACGACCAGCGGGGCATGGTCGCTGAAGCGGGCGTCGTAGGTGGCGGCACGGTCGACCACGGCCGCGGTTGCCAGGTTGGCCAGCGAGGGGGTGGCTACCTGGTAGTCGATCCGCCAGCCTGAATCGTTGTCGAAGGCCTGGCCGCGCCAGGACCACCAGGTGTAGGGACCGCTGACGTCGCCGGCCAGCGAGCGGTGCACGTCGCGCCAGCCGATCTCGTCACCGAAGAACCGGTCGAAGTAGGCCCGTTCCTCGGGCAGGAATCCGGCCCGCTTGACGTTGCCCTTCCAGTTCTTGATGTCCAGTTCGGTGTGGCCCACGTTCAGGTCGCCGACCACCAGGGCGTAGTCCCGCTCGGCCTTCAGCTGCGGCAGCCGGTGGGTCATGGTGTCCAGGAAGCGGTACTTGTCCACCTGCTTGGAGGTGTCCACCTCGCCCGAATGGACGTAGGCGCTGACCACGGTCAGGGTCTTGTCGCCGTCGATGCCCTCGACGGCGAAGTCGGCCTCCACCCAGCGGCCGGAGGACAGGAAGTATTCGTCGCCAATATGGCTGCGGGTAGCCGTCGGCGCAACACGGGAGGCGATGGCGACCCCGGCCCGGCCCTTGGCCTCCGCTTCGGCGTGCAGGATGTGCCAGTCGCTGCCCAGCAACTCATGCACGACGGCGTCGGGCGCCCGCACTTCCTGCAGGCACAGGATGTCCACGTCCCGGGCGGCCAGCCAATCGGCCATGCCGCGCTTGTAGGCGGCGCGGATGCCGTTGACGTTGACGCTGGCGATCCGCAGCGTCTTGCCTGCTTGAATCAGTCCGGCTGCTGCGTCGCGAGAGGTGGTCGATGCGGTGGAAACGGTTGCCAAAGTCACCCGACTACCTTACCCAACCCTTCCGTTCAGCTGACAACCGTGCCGCTGACCGTTCCGCCGTCCTCTTCCTTGTGGATCATGCCTCTGCCGTTGTGGGCGGTGATCTCCACCGTTTCCAGCGCCCGATCCACCATGCCTTCATCCTTGCCGCGGTAGTCGCGGATCACCTTGGCCTGGACCTGGATGATCTTGAAGCTGTGGTCCAGCTTTTCGTCCCGCACGGCGTTGGCGCGCGAGACTTGTTCATCGATGACGGCGGTGCCGCCGCCGGGAGCAGGGTTAGTGCGCCCGGCGTAGTCGGCCTGCACGCTGGCCAGCTTCTCTTTGGCCTTGCGGGTGGCCCCGCGGACGCTGAAGACCACAAACGCGGCCAGGACCAGCCAGGCCAGCGAGACCGCGACGACGATCCAGCCGATGACGTCGTTTTCGTTGGCGGCGAAGATGACTGCCACCAGGAAGACCAGCACCAGCACGGCCAGGCTGATGTTGCCGGCTTTGAGCGGCATCTGCCGGGCTGCGGACGAAACGGAAGAAGACTCGGGGCCAAGAGATCGCATGGGCCTATTCTCTCAAATCCGCGCGCCCGCGTGCGCCGACTCCGCCCACAGCGTGACGCGCCGGACGCCACGGGCCGATCGGGTGCCCGCTCCCGCCTCCATCTCAGTTCAGGAAGAGCTTGCGCAGCCGGCCGGTACTCAGGATCAGCCCCAGCACGATCATGACCAGGAAGTACAGCAGATGGACCAGGATGGCGCCGGTGAAGATGCCGGCACTGAGCTGGCGCAGCATTTCCACTCCGTGCCAGAGGGGCAGGGCCTGGATCAGCCACTGGATCGGTTCGGGGTAGACGCTGAGCGGATAGAACGTCGCGGAGAACAGGAACATCGGCAGCATGATGAAGTTGATCCAGTCCATTTGCTGGAAGGTCTTCATATAGCTGGTGATCGCCATGCCGAAGGACGCGAAGCCGAAAGCCACCACCACGGCGGCGGGAATCATCAACAGCGCCCACGGGGAGGTGATCAGGCCCATCGCACCCATCACCGCGGTGAACCCCGTGGCGTAGAGCGCACCGCGCAACAGTGCCAGCAGGATCTCGCCCAGCGCCACGTCCAGCGGCCCCAGCGACGTGTACAACATCCCCTCGTAGAGCTTGGCGAAATGCAGCTTGAAGAAGACGTTCCAGGTGGAGTCGTACACGGCACCGTTCATCGCAGAGACGGCCAGCAGCGCCGGGGCGATGTAGTTCGCGTAGCCAATTTCCGCCCCGCCGGGGCCGGTGACGGTGCCGATCAGCGAGCCCAGGCCAATACCCATGGCCACCAGATAGAGGACCGGCTCCACGAATCCGCTGACCATGATCGCCCAGTTGGTGCCCCAGGTAGCCTTCACACCACGGGAGAAGACCGCGCGGACATTGCCGGCGTAGAGCGAACCGAGCGGGCGGCGGGACGGTTCCAGCCGCAACTGCTGGGAAACAATGTGCTGGCTCATTTGCCCAGCCTCCTGATGTAGACGCGGCGCGCGAAGATCCAGCCCACCACGCAGAGGACCGCCAGGTAGGCCACGTGCAGAACCGTCGGCCAGACGGGTTCCGCGTAGCCGTAGCTGAGCACCCGGCCCAGCTCGGTGGAATGCCACAACGGGGAAATCCAGCCGATCCAGCGGACCAGCAGCGGCATAGCATCCAGCGGGAAGAAGGTGCCGGAGAACAGGAACAGCGGCATCACAATGAACCGCTGCACCAGGGCGAACTGGCCGCGATCCTCTTCGATGCTGGCCGAGTAAGCCATCAGCGGCAGCCCGAAGGACATCCCGGCCAGCGCCGCGGTAAAGATCATCACCCAGCCGGTCGGTTCAACCACCGCACCAAACAGGACCAGGCACAGAAAGTAGAGCCCGGTGGTCAGCAGCAACCGGGCCAGCACACCCATGGAGTGCCCGTTGACCAGTTGCTGGCTCTGCAGCGGAGAGGCGTTCGGACCGTAGTAGGTCTTGCGCCATTTGAAACCGGAGATGACCGAGTAGGTGTTCTCTTCGCTGGCCACCATGATCGCGGCGGTGGCGAGCAGCGCCGGGGCCACGAACACCAGGTACGGCACGGCCTGGCCATTGCCGGCGTCCAGCGACACGTTGGTGTTGGCGTCCACGAGCGTAGCCAGCCCCACGCCCATCGCGAAGAGGTACACCAACGGCGTGCCGACGGCCGTCATCAGCACCGTCCAGCCGTAGCCGCGCAACTGCCGCAGCCAATGCTCCATGTAGTAGAAGGAGCCGAAGTTGCGGGCTCGTTCGGCCGACTGCAGCGGTGAAAGCGGTGAGCGCAGACCGGTCACGGGCCGGGTGAGCGCGTCGACCTCGCGCAGGGTCAGCTGCGCCGGGACACGGGCTTCCACCGAACCGGCGGCGGCAGCTGCATCAGGTTCGGGCGCCGGAGTTTTGCCGGCAGCAGCAGACTCAGCCGAGGCTCGCGAGGCGGCTTCCGCTTCCTGCCCGCCGGGCACCTGCGAAGGCTGTTGCTCAGTCAATGAGGCTCCTGCCGGTCAGCCGGAGGAAAACATCCTCCAGGCTGGAGCGCCGCACCAGCGAGGTGATGGGACGAAGCCCGCGGTTCGACACCTGCTCAAGTGCCGCCTCGCCGTCGTCGGCATAGATGAGGATCCGGTCGGGCAGCGTTTCAAGCCGCTCCCCGATGCCTCCCAGCTCCGGCGCCACGGTGGTATTCCGCTCGGAACCGAACCGAAGTTCCAGCACCTCGCGGGTGGAATGCTCGCGGATCAGCGCCGACGGTGAACCTTCCGCCATGATCTTGCCTTTGTCGACCACGATCAGGCGGTCGCACAGCTGTTCCGCCTCATCCATATAGTGGGTGGTCAGGATCAGGGTGACACCGGCTTCCTTGAGCCGGAAGAGCCGGTCCCAGAGGATGTGGCGGGCCTGCGGATCGAGGCCGGTGGTGGGCTCGTCGAGCAGCAGCACCTTCGGGTCGTTCATCAGCGAACGGGCAATGGTCAGGCGCCGCTTCATGCCGCCGGAGAGGGCGTCCACCTTCGCCTTGGCCTTGTCCGTCAGCTGCGCGAATTCCAGCAGTTCGTCGGCCTTGGGCCGCAGGTAGGAGTACGGCAGCCCGAAGTAACGGCCGTAGACGATCAGGTTGTCGCGGACCTTCAGTTCCTCATCCAGGTTGTCCTGCTGCGGCACCACGCCCAGGTGCGCGCGCACTTCCGGTCCGTGCTGGTCCGGGTCGAGGCCCATGATGCTCAGCTCGCCGGAGGTCCGCTGCGAGACGCCGCCGATCATCCGCATAGTGGTGGACTTGCCTGCACCATTCGGACCGAGCAGCCCGAAGGACTCCCCCTGCTGGACGTCGAATGAGATTCCGTCGACGGCGTTGAAATCGCCGTAGGTCTTCACCACATTCCGGGCGGTAATGACGGCGGCGGGCGCCTGCTGCGGCAGCCGATGTGAAAGAGATGTTTGAGGCACTGCTATAGCCTAGATCACATCACTGATTGAGGAAAGTCAATCGGGTCATGGCTGCTCAGCTCCACAGGGCCACGCGCACTTTGGAGCCGCGCCGGGCCAGGCCCCGTGGCCCTCCAGGCGCCACCATGGCCGCGGTGGCCTGGGCTGTGCCGGCAATACGCTGCAGCGTCCGGGCAGCGGCCGTGGCCCGGCCATGGTCCAAGGTGCTGGCCCACCACAGTCCGGGCAACGGGGTGCCGGCCGCGGGCAGCCGTGCCAGCAAGCCGTCGGCCAACTCCGGCCGGACGATGTGTTCGAGCGCCAGCATGATGCCCTCGCCGGACCGGACGGCGGCCAGGGCGCTGGTCTCGCTGGACATCTCGATGGTCTCCGGCGGGCCGGGCAGGGGTCCCAGCCAGCGTTGCAGATCCAGTCCATCCAGTCCGGCCGGGCCGGTGAACCAGCGATGGTCCGGCAGCTGCCCGGCCAGGGCCGCTCCCTCCAGCCGGGCCAACGGGTGCCCGGGCGAGGCCACCAGCACGCGCTGGTAGCGCAGGAACGGGACCACCTCCAGCGCCGGGTGCTGCGGCGGCTGCGGCCGGGATCCCAGGGCTATGTCGTAGGCGTGGTTGGCCAGCAGGGCCGCCATGTCCGCGGCCGGTTCCACCACCACGTCCACGGTGGCCCCGGGCACCCGCCTGGTGTAGTAATCCACCAGCCGGCCGGCGGCGTGTTCGGCAAAATCCGCGGTGGCCAGCACCCGCAGGCTGCCGGACGCGGCCTCGGCCTGAGCCACCTCGCGGCGCACGTGATCGGCCAGCCCCACGATTTCCTGGGCATGGGCCGCCAGCGCGCGGCCGCCCGGAGTCAGGGCAATGCCTCCGCCGGCCCGGACGAACAGCGGATCGCCCAGATCCTGGCGCAGCGCGGCCAACGCGGCTGAGACCGCCGGCTCGCTGACCGCCAACTCCGCCGCAGCGGCCCGCAGCGAACCCAGACGTGCCACCAAGGCAAAGGCCTTGAGCTGGTTCAAAGTCATGGACATCGCAGGTCATAACCTTTCGCTTATGAGGATCTTGACACCCCTTGGGGCAAGGAGCAACATGTGCCTCATGGGGGGCCCTCAACGGTGAGGGTGACGTGTCTTTGAGGGGTAGACCATGCAGATTCCTGCTCCATTCGACTATGTGCGCGCCAGCGACGTGGACAACGCGCTGGCCCTGCTCGAACGCCACGGGCCGGAGTCCCGGCTGGTGGCCGGCGGGCACAGCCTGCTGCCGATGATGAAACTCCGGCTGGCGCGGCCGGAGTGGCTGATCGACATCAATGGCCTGGCCGAACTCGACTTCATGGTGCGCGAAGGGAACGTGTTCAGGATCGGTGCGCTGACCCGCCACACCACGCTCCTTGAGTCGCCCGAGGTCGCACGGTTGTTCCCGATCGTGACCGATGCCGAGCAAGTGATTGCCGATCCGGTGGTGCGGAACCGCGGCACGATCGGCGGCTCGCTCTGTCAGGCGGACCCGGCCGAAGATCTCTCCACCGTCTGCGATGTGCTCCGCGCCGAGGCCGTGATCCGAGGTCCGGCCGGCGAGCGCGTCGTCGCCATGGATGAGTTCCACCGCGGCCCGTACGAGACCGCCGTCGGGCAGAACGAACTGATGTCCGAGCTCCGTTTCCCCATCCGCCCCAGATCAAGCAGCGCCTACGAAAAGGTGGAGCGCCGGGTGGGCGACTGGGCTGTCGCGGCCGCCGGGGCGGCTGTCTCGCTGGCAGCCGACGGCACCATCGAAGAGTCATCGGTGGGGCTCACCGCGGTGGGGCTGGACGGCACGGTTGCCGGGATCGGCGACCTGTTGGGCGGCCGGCGGCCGGACGAAGACCTCTTCGCCGAGGCGGGCCGGATTGCCGCCGCCGCGTGCGAGCCGGTCGCCGACCAGCGCGGCGGCATCGACTACAAACGGCATCTGGCCGACGAACTGACCCGCCGGGTGCTGCGCCGCGCCTGCGCACGCGCCTCGGAAGAACAGGAAGGCTGAACCATGCAGATCAGCATGAGCGTCAACGGCAATGAAGTGACCCGCGACATCGAACCGCGCGTGCTGCTGGTCCATTTCATCCGCGAAGAACTGGGCCTGACCGGAACCCATTGGGGCTGCGACACCAGCAACTGCGGCACCTGCGTGGTGCTGATGGACGGGCAGCCGGTGAAGTCCTGCACCGTGCTGGCGGCGATGGCGGACGGGCACGAGATCCGTACCGTCGAAGGACTGGCCAGCAACGGCGCGCTGGATCCTGTCCAGCAAGGCTTCATGGAGGAGCACGGGCTGCAGTGCGGTTTCTGCACCCCCGGAATGATGCTCACCGCCCGGGCCCTGCTGGATAAGAACCCGCATCCGGACGACGGTGAAATCCGGCAGGCGATCTCCGGCCAGATTTGCCGCTGCACCGGCTACGCCACCATTGTCCGCTCGGTCCAATGGGCGGCGAACCACCCCGTCGGCAGCGCGGCAACGGGGGACGCCGCCGATCCAAGTGAAGCTGAAGAGGTGACGGCATGACCACCACCCAGGAGCGTCCGGCGTCGGGACCGGGAGAAGGCGCCCGTCCGGGCAATCCGGCCGCGGGAGACAAGGACCGGCCGATCGGTTACGGCCGGATCCAGCGCAAGGAAGACCCGCGGTTCATCCGCGGCAAGGGTCGCTACGTTGACGACATTGTGCTGCCGGGCATGCTGCACGGCGCCATCCTGCGTGCCCCCGTGGCGCACGCCAGGCTGGTCTCGATCGACACGTCCGAGGCGCTGGCACACCCGAAGGTCAAGGCAGTCATCACCGGCAAGGACTTGGAAGGCTTGAACCTTGCCTGGGCGCCCACGCTGTCCGCGGACGTGCAGGCCGTGCTGGTGACGGACAAGGTCCGGTTCCAAGGCCAGGAAGTCGCGTTCGTCGTCGCGGAGGACCGCTACGCCGCCCGCGACGCGCTGGAACTGATCGACGTCGAATATGACATCCTGCCGCCGGTCATCGACGCGCGGAAGGCGCTCGATGCCGATGCTCCCGTTATCCGCGACGATCTGGCGGGTCGCACCGACAACCGCATTTTCGATTGGGAGATTGGCGACGCGGACGAGACCGAGGCAGTGTTCGCGGCGGCCGACGTCGTCGTCGCCCAGGACATGGTCTACCCGAGGGTTCATCCGGCCCCGATGGAAACCTGCGGGGCGGTGGCGGATTTCGATCCGATCGACGGTGGCCTGACCCTGTACGAGACGACGCAGGCGCCCCATGCCCACCGCACCCTGTATGCAATGGTGGCCGGCATTCCCGAGCACAAGATCCGTGTGGTGTCTCCGGACATCGGCGGCGGCTTCGGGAACAAGGTGGGCATCTACCCGGGCTACGTCCTGGCCGTCGTCGGGTCCATCGTCACCGGCAAACCGGTCAAGTGGGTGGAGGACCGCTCGGAGAACCTGATGTCCACCTCCTTCGCGCGGGATTACCTGATGCGCGGGGAAATCGCCGCCACCAAGGACGGCAAGATCCTGGCGGTGCGGACCAATGTGCTGGCCGACCACGGCGCGTTCAACGCCACCGCCCAGCCCACCAAGAACCCGGCCGGCTTCTTCAGCATCTTCACCGGCAGCTATGACCTGCAGGCGGCGTACTGCAAGGTCACCGGTGTGTACACCAACAAGGCGCCAGGCGGCGTCGCCTACGCGTGTTCCTTCCGGGTCACCGAGGCCGTGTATTTGGTGGAACGCATGGTGGACGTGCTGGCGCGCAAACTGGAGATGGATCCCGCCGAATTGCGGCTGAAGAACTTCATCCGGCCCGAGCAGTTCCCTTACGCCAACAAGACCGGCTGGGAGTACGACTCGGGAAATTACGAACCGGCCATGCGGCTGTCCATGAAGATGGCCGGCTACGAGGAACTGCGCCGCGAGCAGGCCGAGAAGCGCGAGCGCGGCGAGCTGATGGGCATCGGGGTCTCCTTCTTCACCGAGACCGTCGGCGCCGGCCCGCGCAAACACTTCGACATCGTGGGCCTGGGCATGGCCGACGGCGCCGAACTGCGGGTCCACCCGACCGGCAAGGCGGTGGTCCGGCTGTCGGTGCAATCGCAGGGGCAGGGCCACGAGACCACCTTCGCGCAGATCGTGGCCGAGGAACTGGGCATCCCGCCGGAAGACATCGATGTGGTGCACGGCGACACCGACCAGACGCCGTTTGGCCTGGGCACCTACGGCAGCCGCTCCACGCCTGTGAGCGGCGGCGCGGTGGCGCTGGTGGCCCGCAAGGTTCGGGACAAGGCGAAGTTCATCGCGGCCGCGATGCTCGAAACCCGTCCCGAGGACCTGGAATGGGAGAAAGGCCGCTGGTTCGTGAAGGGCGACCCCGGCGCGGGCAAGACGATGGCGGAGATCGCCCTCGGCGCCCACGGCACCGTCGCGTTGCCCGACGGAATCGATGGCAACCTCGACGCCGAGGTCACCTACGACCCGCCCAATCTGACGTTCCCGTTCGGCGCCTACATCTGTGTGGTCGACGTCGATCCCGGCACCGGCCGCGTGAAAGTCCGCCGCTTCATCGCGGTGGACGACTGCGGCACCAGGATCAATCCGATGATCATCGAGGGCCAGGTCCACGGCGGCCTGACCGACGGCGTGGGGATGGCGCTGATGGAGATCATCGAATTCGACGAGGACGGCAACTGCCTTGGCGGCTCCTTCATGGACTACCTGATCCCGACGGCGATGGAGGTTCCGGATTGGGAGACCGGTTTCACGGTCACGCCGTCGCCGCATCATCCGATCGGCGCGAAGGGCATCGGCGAATCCGCCACGGTTGGGTCTCCGCCCGCCATTGTCAACGCCGTCGTCGACGCACTGGCGCCGTTTGGCATCACGCATATGGACATGCCGTGCACCCCCGCCCGGGTCTGGGAGGCCATGCAGGGCCGGCCGAGGCCACCGGTGTGACATGCCGCAGCGCGAGATGGCCCTGGCCGCCAGGGCGGATGAACTGAGCCGGCGACGGGAACCTTTTGTCCGTGCCACCGTGGTCCGAGCCCAGCATCCGACCAGCGCCCGCGCGGGCGACACCGCGCTGGTACTGGCCGGCGGCACCATCGAAGGGTTCGTGGGCGGGAACTGCGTGGAAGCTTCCGTGCGCGACTACGGCCTGCGGACCTTGGCCTCCGGCGAGCCGCTGCTGCTTCGGGTGATGCCGGGCGAGCCGGTCCGGAACCAGGAGGAGGGTGCTGTCACAGTGGCGAATCCGTGCCTCAGCGGCGGCTCGGTGGAAATCTTCCTCCAGCCGCAGCTGCCGGCACCACGGATAGTGGTGGTCGGCGCCAGCCCGATAGCGCAGGCACTGGCCGCACTGGGATCGGTGCTGGGATTCGAGCCGGAACTGGTGGCCGGCAGCGCGGCACAACCCCGGCCGGATGATGCCGCACTCATCGTCGCCTCGCACGGGCGGGAGGAGGAAGCTGCCCTCACCGCGGCGCTGCAGGCCTCCGTTCCCTACGTGGCGCTGGTCGCCAGCGAACGCCGCGGCAACGAGGTGCTCGCCTCGCTGGACGTGGACGAGGAACTTCGGTCCCGGGTGCACTGCCCGGCCGGACTGGCGCTGGGGGCCCGCACACCGGAAGAAACAGCCCTGGCCATCCTGGCGGAGCTGGTCTCGGAACGCTCCGCAACGGCCGCCCCTCCGACGGCGTCGGCAGGAACGGCCCGTCCGGCGGGCGCGGCGGACGGCGTCGAATCCACGGCAGGATCAGGGACGGCGGAGCCCGCCACCGCCCTGGACCCGGTCTGCGGCATGACGGTTCCGGCCATTCCCGCCACCCTGCATGTGGAACACGCCGGCAGGACCGTCTACTTCTGCTCCGCCGGCTGCCGGGCCGCGTTCCTCAAGGATCCGGAGCACTATGCCGTCGTCTCCTGAACACCGGATCGCCGCCCTGGTGCTCGCCGCCGGAGGATCCCGCAGGCTCGGCAGGCCCAAGCAGCTGCTGCCCTACGGCAACGGCGTGCTGCTTGATGCCGTGCTCGGTACCGCCCGCGAGGCCGGGTTTGACCAGATCGTCCTGGCCCTGGGCGGAGCCGGCGATGCGGTGCGTCGGTCCGTGGATACCAGCGGTTGTGACGTGGTGGACAACCCGGCTTACGCTGACGGCTGCTCGTCCTCGATTGCGGCGGCGATGACGGCGCTGCACCCGCAGACCGAAGCCCTGGTGCTGTTGCTCGGCGACCAGCCCGGAGTAACACCGGCCACGGTGCACACACTGCTCGCCGGACGGGGCGACGGGTCGCTGGCGGTGTGCCAGTACGACGACGGCGTGGGCCATCCGTTCGCGTTCCACCGCTCGCTCTTCCCGCTGCTGGCCCAACTGCACGGCGACAAGGCGGTGTGGAAGCTGCTGGAGCAACGCGCCGCAGACGTCGTCGAAGTCGCCATCCCGGGTCCGGTCCCGTTGGACGTGGACACCGAGGACGATTACCGGCAGGTCCTGGCAGCACTGCGGAGCACGCCATGACCTCGCCGGCGCGGAAGGACGCCCAGGACGGCAGCCAGGCGGACGTCCAGAGCCGCATTCCTGACGTGGAATCGCTGATCGCGTCGCTGGACGCGGTGGACTACGTCGCCGATAAGGGCCTGGCCACCGCATTGTTCCTGGCCCTGCGGCTCCCGCAGCCGATCCTGCTCGAAGGCGAAGCCGGGGTGGGCAAGACCGAAGCCGCAAAGGCGCTGGCCGAGGTGCTGGACACTCCCCTGTACCGGCTGCAGTGCTACGAGGGCATCGACGCCGGCGAGGCGTTGTACGAGTGGAACCACCAGCGCCAACTGCTGGGCATCCGGTTGGCAGAGGTACAGCACAGCGAACTGGCTGAAACAGACCTCTTTGCCGAGAAATACCTGCTGCGCCGCCCGCTGCTGCAGGCCATCGAGCACCCGGGACCGCGGCCGGCCGTGCTGCTGTTGGACGAGATCGACCGCGCGGATGCAGAGTTCGAAGCGTTCACGTTCGAACTGCTCGCCGAAGCGGCCGTCAGCGTCCCCGAACTGGGGACCATCCGCGCAGTGCATCCGCCGATCATCGTCCTGACCTCCAACCGGACCCGCGACCTGCATGACGCGCTCACCCGCCGCTGCCTGTATCACTGGATCGATTACCCGGCCCCGGAGAGGATCGCCGAGATTGTGCGCCGCCGGGTCCCGTCCAGCACCGGATCCATCGCGCTGCAGGCGGCGGCCGCCATCGCCCGGCTGCGCACCTTGGACATGGTCAAGCCCCCGGGCATCGCCGAGGCCATCGACTGGGTGTCCGCGCTCAGCCTTCTCGGGGCGGATCGGCTGGACGCGGCGAGCGCCGAACGGACCTGGGGCTCGGTGCTCAAGAACCGGGATGACCTTGAGCTCATCGCCGCCCGCGGCGGCGCGTGGTTGGTGGGCAGCCATGACTGAGCGTGGCATCAGCGGCATGGCGCGATCCGAGGACACAGCGGCCTTTTGTGCTGGCCTAACGACGGCGCTGCGCCGCGCCGGGGTGCCCGCCTCGCCGGACCGCGCCGGCCGGCTGGCCGAAGCGCTGCGTCTGCTGCCGCCGGCCGGCCGGACCACCTTGTACTGGGCCTGCCGCGTGGTGCTGGTCTCCGACCGCGAGCAGTTGCCGGTTTTCGACGCCGTGTTCACGGCGGTCTTCGGTGGCGCCGCCGGCCTGGTACCGGATCCGGCCGAACACCGCGGCGATCCGAATCACCCGCCGTGGTCGGGTCAAGGCGCCACGGAGCGGCCCACCGGCGCCAGCAGCCCCTCGGGCCACCGCCCGGCGCCCGAGGCGGCCCTGCCGCCCGGCATGTTCCCGGGCAGGGACGGAGCCGGCTCGGGCGAAGGGCCGCCACGCGAATCGGTGCTGTTGATGGCTTCGGGCCAGGAGCGGCTGCACCAAACATCGTTTGCGGAACTGACCGAGGATGAGACCGCCGTCGTTCGGCAACTGGTCCGCCGGATCGTGCTCTCCACTCCTGTCCGGGACAGCCGGCGGACCCGCCGATCGGCCCGCAGCAGCTCCCGGCTGGATATCCGCCGCACCGCCCGGACCGCGCGCCGCAACGGCCCCGATGCCATCCGCCTGGTCTTTGCCCAACGGCGGCCCAAGCCCCGCCGGCTGGTGCTGCTGTGCGATGTCTCCGGTTCCATGGAGTCCTACACGCGGGTGTTCCTCTCGCTGCTGCAGGGTGCGGCCGCGGGAGCCCGGGCGGAAGCCTTCGTCTTTTCCACCCGCCTCACCCGGCTCACCCGGCAGCTGGCCGTCCGCGACCCGGACACCGCGCTGGCCCGTGCCGCCGCCGAGGTGCGGGACTGGGCCGGCGGCACGCGTCTAGCCGAAAGCCTGCACCGGTTCATCGACGACTACGGCCGCCAGGGCATGGCCCGCGGCGCCGTGGTGGTGGTCATGTCCGACGGCTGGGCGCAAGACGATCCAGCCGAGGTCGCCGCGCAAATGCAGCGGCTGCGGCGGCTGGCGTATCGAATCATCTGGATCAATCCCCGTAAGGTGGCGGTAGATTACCAACCGCTGGCGGGCGGCATGGCGGCCGCCCTGCCTTACTGCGACGCGTTTGTCAGCGGCCACAGCTACGCCGCCTTGTCGGAGGTGGCCGCGGCCATCCGCTCCGACCGCAGCCAGGGCTCCGGCCCGCGGACCACCAACCAGTTCACCAGGCAAAGGACACGGTAATGCAGCTTGAACGCACGTTCTCCGTCACCGCACCGATCGGGACAGTTTGGGAAACCCTGATGGATTTCGAACGGGTGGCCGGATGCATCCCGGGAGCGCAGATCCTGGAAAAGACCTCCGAGGACGAGTACCAGGTCGCCATGAAGGTGAAGCTGGGGCCGGTGACCATGCAGTACAAGGGCACGTTGCATGTGGAGGAGCGCGACGCCGGCGCCCGGCGGGCAACGCTGCGGGGGAAGGCGCGCGAAACACGGGGACAGGGCGCCGCAGAGGCGACGGTGACCATTCAGCTGTCCGAATCCGGAGCTGCCACCGAGGCCAGCGTCAACGCCGACCTGACGTTGTCCGGCAAGGCGGCGGCCATGGGCAAGAGCGTGATCGGCAGCGTCACCGACCAAATGCTTGCCGTGTTCACCAAGAACCTGCAGGAAATGATCAAGGCGCCGGACGCCAAGGGGCCCCACAACGGTGCCGATGCAGCGCCCGCTTCAGCCGTCCAGGCGTCCGCCGCACCGGCATCCACCACGGCTTCGCCTACGGCCTCTGCGCCCTCGGCGCCGGCGCCGCCGTCGTCCGCTGCCGGGGCACAGCCCGGGTCCGCGGCCGAGACGCAGCCGGCCGCACCGCCGTCGTCCTCCTCCCCTGCCCCTTCGGCGCCGGCTGGACCGCAGGGCGAAAGCAGCCTTGACGGTCTCGCCGTGGCCAGGCAAGTGCTCGCCGACCAGCTGCGCAGTCCGGGCAAGGTGCTGTGCCTGGTGTTGGTTGCGGCCGCCTTGGCACACCTGGCCGGCCGCCGGTCGGGACGCCGGCAAGCGGTGGCATTGCTGCGGCCAGGAGGCGTGTAACCGTGCGGGACGTTTTGGCAAAGTTGCTGCCCGGCTGGCAGGCAGGAGAAACGGCGGGCCTGGCCACGGTGGTCCGCACCTTCAAGTCCGCGCCGCGTCCGCCGGGCGCGTCCATGGCGGTCACCGCCGGCGGGGAGGCCATCGGCTCCGTGTCAGGCGGCTGTGTGGAAGGCGCGGTGTACGAGCTGGCCACCGAGGTGACCGCGAGCGGCCAGCCCGCGCTGGTGCGCTACGGCATCAGCGACGACGAGGCGTTCTCGGTGGGACTGACCTGCGGCGGGATCCTCGACGTCTTCGTGGAGCCGCTCTCCCGTGGCACCTTTCCAGGACTCGACGAGGTCGCCGCCGACATCGCCGCTTCCCGTCCGGTGGGCATCGCCACGGTGATTGAGCACCCGGATCCGGCGTGGCTGGGGCGGCATTTGGTGGTCCGCCCGGACGGTTTCGACGGCGATCTGGGAACCGAGCGCGTCAACCACGCCGTCGCGGACGACACCCTGGGGCTGCTGGCCGCGGGCCGGAACTCCACGCTGACCTATGGACCGGACGGGCACCGGCGCGGCGAGGGGATGCGGATCTTTTTCGGCAGCTTCGCGCCGCGGCCCCGGATGCTGGTCTTCGGTGCCATAGACTTCGCTGCGGCCCTGGCCCGGATGGGATCCTTCCTGGGGTACCAGGTCACTGTCTGTGATGCCCGGCCGGTCTTCGCCACCCGTGCGCGCTTCCCGGAGGCGGACGAGGTGGTGGTGCAGTGGCCGCACCAGTATCTGACCGAGCAGCTGCAGCAGGACCTGCTGGATGAGCGGACGGTCATTTGCGTGCTGACCCACGACCCAAAGTTCGACGTCCCGCTGCTTGAGGTTGCCCTGCGCGGAGGCAAGGCCGCCTATGTGGGCGCGATGGGCTCACGGCGCACGCACGACGACCGCCTGCAGCGGCTGCGCGAAGCGGGCCTCACCAACGAGGAACTGTCCCGCCTGCACAGCCCGGTGGGGCTGGACCTGGGCGCACGCACCCCGGAGGAAACCGCGGTGTCCATCGCGGCCGAAATCATCGCCCGGCAATGGGGCGGCGGCGGCCAACCGCTGGGCGAACTCAGCGACCGGATCCACCATGACGAGGCGCATGAGCCTCAACCGCAAACCGGACCATCTCTGCAGCCCGGTCGGTCAGCCTGATCCCTTCCGGCCAGACGATCTTCACGTTCACCGGGCGGACCGCGGGCTCGATCGGCAGGGCCGTGAAGGGCCTGCCCTCATACGTGGCGTCACCGGCCGGGCGCTGTACCAGCACCGAGTAACCGATGCCGCGCCCCACCAGCGAACGGGTCAGTTCGAAGTCCGTGGTCCGGTACCGGATTTTGGGCACTACCGAAGCGTCGCGGAACACGGACATGGTGTGATGGCTGCTGGGCGGGGCGTCCAGCAGGATCATCGGCTCCTCGGCCAGCTCCGCCAGCGCCACGGCATCCTTGCCGGCCAACCGGTGGCCTGCGGGCAACAGCGCGTAGGCCTGCATGGTGTCCAGCTGCACCGACTCCAGTCCGGGCCGCAGGTCCATGTCATACACGATGGCCAGGTCCAGTTCGCCGGCCACCAGCTTGTCCTGGACGGCGTCCTGTGTGCCTTCGACGAAATCCAGCTGCACTTTCGGGTGCTCGGCGGCGAAGAATTCAAGCAGCCCGGGCAGAATGGTCGGCGCCAAGGTCAGGTAGCAGCCCACCACCAGCGGACCCGCCAACTCTCCCCCGCCGCTGCTGGTGCTGAGCTCCAGTTCCTCCGCTTCACGCAGGAAAGCGGCCGCCCGCGCATGCAGCTGCCGCCCCGCCGGGGTCAGGCTGACTCCGTGCGCCTTGCGCCGGACGGTCAACTGCGTGCCGAAGATCCGCTCCAGCTCTTTCACCGCCGCAGCCACGGCGGTCTGCGAGACATGCAGTTCGTCCGCAGCGGCGGCAATGGTACCGGCGTCGGCCACCGCGACGAAGTACGCCAGCTGCCGCAGGGTGTACCGGACCACGCAAACCTCCTGATGAAAAAAGCTAACCAAAGTTTTTCGGTGGATATTTCCACAAAATATGAACTTTACCGGCGGATATGTCTGCTGTCACACTCATTCGAGACACACCTCACGCCGGCACGGTGAGAGGTAAGCCGAAACCGGGATGGCAGGTCCCGGCCGCTACGCCCCCAGGAGACCGAGTCATGACCACCGCAGCTACCGAAGCCCACCCGGTTCCCACCGCGGATTGGGTCACCATCCCGGACCTCTACCGGAACCCGTATCCGATCTACCAGAAGCTGCGCGCCGAGTCCCCGGTGCACTGGGTGCCCGCCGTCAACCGGTACATGGTCACCAGCTACCAGGCCTGCCACGTGATCGAACAGGACCAGGAGCGCTTTTCCGCCGACGAGACCAACTCGCTGATGAAGCGGGCCATGGGGCACTCGATGCTCCGCAAGGACGACCCGGAACACGACGTGGACCGGAAGTCCTACGGCAACGTGCTGCGGCCCAAAGCGATCAAGGAACATTGGAACGCCATCTTCCAGGCCAACAGCGACAAGTACCTGGCGCAGTTGAAGGCAGCCGGATCGGGCGCCGACTTCGTCTGGGACTACGCCGCTCCCTACGCCGCGGAAAACCTGCGCCTGATCATGGGCTTTCACAACGCCACTCAGGAAGACATGCAGCGTTGGTCGCAGACCATGATCGACGGCACCGGCAACTATGCCGACGATCCCGAGGTCTGGGCCAAGTCCGAACAGTCCTACAACGAAGTCGACGATGCGATCGACGAGATCCTGCCCTACCTGCGCAAGAACCCAGATTCCAGCCTGCTCTCCGGCATGACCTCGATGCCGATCCCGCTCGAAGCCATCCGGGCGAACATGAAGATGACCATCGGCGGAGGACTGAACGAACCGCGCGATGTCCTGGGCACCACGGTGTGGGCGTTGCTGGCCAACCCGGATCAGCTGGCCCAGGTGCTGGCCGACGAGGCGCTGTACGCCCGGGCGTTCGAAGAATCCGTGCGCTGGGTGGCCCCCATCGGCATGTACCCGCGGGAGGTTAGGAGCGACACCGTACTGGAAGGCGTGCAACTGCCGGCCGGTGCCCGGCTGGGCATTGTGGTGGGCGCCGCCAACCGCGACCCGGCGGTCTTCGAGGATCCGGAGTCGTTCAACATCAACCGGGAGAAGAAGCCGCATCTGGCCTTCGGCGGCGGCAACCACTTCTGTGCCGGCGCCTGGGTAGCCCGGGCATCGGTGGCGCAGATCGCCATGCCGCAGGTCTTCCGCGAACTGGCGAACCTCCGTCTGGACCCGGACAACTCGCCGGTAGACGCCGGTTGGGTCTTCCGCGGCATGACCAAGATGCCGGTGCTCTGGGGCTAAGCCCTGGACCCTCTTTCCCCTCCTCCACACCTACAGCAAGGACAGCTCCCCCATGGCAAAGATCAGCTTCCACCACTCCGACGGCAACGTTGACGTCCTGGACGTGGACCCCGGCACCTCGCTCATGCGGGCCGCCGTCACCAACGGCGTCGACGGCATCGTCGGCGAATGCGGCGGCCAGGCCATGTGCGCCACCTGCCACGTCTACGTGCGGCCCGAATACCTCGACGGGCTGCCGGAAATCGGCGAGGATGAAGAAGAAATGCTCGAGTGCACCGCCGGCCCGCGCGACGAGACCCGCAGCCGGCTCGGCTGCCAGATCACGGTCGGCGCCGACCTGGAACAGATAGAAGTCGACGTTCCGGACGACCAGATCTGAGCCTTCCCGGAGAGGCGGCGACCCGGGCAACGGGGTGCGGGCATGGGCTGCGGCCAGCGTGAGCGAACCGCACTCTAAGCTGACCGAAGCTGCCGCCGCTCCTCCCGGCCAGGGTGCCGTGCTGCGGGCCTACGATCAAGGTTCAGGCCCGAACAAGGAGAAGAATCTTGGCGAAAATCACCTACCACCACGCCGACGGGAACGTCGACAGCCTGGATGCCGAGGCCGGGATGACGCTCATGATGACCGCAGTGCTCAACGGTGTTGACGGCATTATCGGCGAATGCGGCGGCCAGGCCATCTGCGCCACCTGCCATGTCTACGTCCGAGACGAATACCTCGACGGTCTGCCCGCCATCAGCGCCGCCGAAGAAGAAATGCTCGAAACTACCGCCTCTCCCCGCGATCCGGCCCGCAGCCGTCTTGGCTGCCAGCTCACGGCCGGAGACCACTTCGATGACATCGAAGTGGACCTTCCCGACGAACAGGACTGACCCGGCCGCCCTCGGCCGGCCGGCCCGTCCATTACCGAAAGGCCCTCCATGAACGCGATGACTGATCCTGAAAATGTGGTTGTTGTTGGCAACGGCCAGGCCGGCATCCAGCTGGTGGATTCGCTGCGCAAGGAAGGCTACACCGGCGCGATCACGCTGCTCGGCGAAGAGCCGCACCACCCGTACCAGCGCCCGCCGCTGTCCAAGGACTACCTCGCAGCCGGCAAGGACCCGGTCCCGCTGCCGCTGCGCCCGGAAAAGTTCTTCACCACCAACGACGTCGATGCCCGCCTCGGCGCGCGCGCCACCTCCATCGACCGGACGGCCAGGACCGTCGCCCTCGACGACGGCACCACCCTGGCCTACTCGAAGCTGGTGCTGGCCACCGGCGCCGCCAACCGCGAACTCACCGTGCCCGGCACCGCACTGTCCGGCATCCACGGCCTGCGCACCCTCACCGACGCCCAAACCCTGCACGCCCGCCTCGATGCGGTGCGCTCCGTCGTCGTCATCGGCGCCGGCTTCATCGGCCTGGAGTTCGCCGCCGCCGCCCGCGCCCGCGGCCTCGACGTCACCGTGCTCGAATACGCCGACCGGCCGATGGGACGCGCCCTGACCCCGGTGACGAGCGGCTTCTTCGCCGACGCCCACCAACGCCTCGGCGTCACGCTGCGCCTGGGTGAAGGCATCGCCTCCTTCGACGGCAACGACGCCGGGCACGTCACCGCCGCGGTCAGCACCACCGGGGAACGCTACCCGGCGGACCTGGTGCTCGTCGGGGTCGGCGTCACCCCGCGCACCGAGCTCGCGGCAGCCGCGGGGCTGGAGGTGGAGAACGGCATCGTGGTGGACGGCAGCCTGCGCACGTCTGACCCGGATATTTACGCCCTGGGCGACTGCGCGTCCTTCCCCAACGTCCACGCCGGTGCCCGCACCCGGCTCGAATCAGTGCAGAACGCCACCGACCAGGCCCGCCACGCCGCCCGCGCCATCCTCGGCGCCGGCCCCGGCTCCGGCCCCGGCGGCGAGCCCGGCGGCTACGCCGACCTGCCCTGGTTCTGGTCCAACCAAGGCCACCTGCGCCTGCAGATCGCCGGCCTGTCAGCCCCCGGCGACCAGACCGTGCTCCGCGGGAACCCGGCGGAGGAGAAGTTCTCCGTATTCTGCTTCCGCAACGGCACCCTCACCGCCGTCGAATCAGTCAACCAGCCCGCCGACCACATGGCCGCCCGCCGCCTGCTCTCCGCCGGCCGCACCCTCACCCCGGAACAGGCCGCCGACCCCGACTTCGACCTCAAGACCTACTCCAAACAACAACCCGCCACGGTCTAGCGCGGCCGTGGGAGCGTAACGCGGGAGTGCTCTAACCGGCGGCACTTCCACTGAGCGCCCTCACCGTATGGCCCAGCACCGCCTCCGCCCGCGGACTGAGGACCATGGTGTCTGGCCAAATGGCGCACATCGTGGTTCGGGATACCGGAGGCGACAGCGGGCGGACCGCCACGCTCCTGCCTTCGACGGTCACGGCCGGAGCTTCCGGCCGTGACATCAGCAGCGCATAGCCCAGCCCCCGGCCGACCAGCGCCTGTACCAGCACCACTTGCGGCATCGACGACGCGATGCGCGGGCGAAGCCCTCGATCGGCGAAGACCCGGTAGGTGTTGGCCGTGCTCGGACTCGATTCGTACATGATCAGTGGTTCGTCGGCCAGATCCGCCAGATCCACGGTGGGCTGGGCGGCCAGCGGGTGCTCCGGCGGCAGCACCGCCTGCAGCTCGGTCTGATAAATCGTGCGCTGGTGGTAACCGGCCGGAAGCTCCATGTCGTAGACCATGGCCAAATCCAACTGGCCGGCGTCCAGCGCCGGGAGCAGCTCGTCATGGGAACCGACAGTGACGTCCACGCTGATCCCCGGATATTTCTCGGGCAGATGGTCGAGCACCGAGGGCAGGACCGTGCTGGCAAAGCTCGCGAAGCAGCCCAGCCGTACGGGCCCCTTGAGCTCGCCGGCGGCACCGCTCAGGTCGTTGATGAGCGCGTCAGCATCGCGCAGCAGCTGGCGGGCACGCTGGGCAAAGAACTGCCCCGAGGGGGTCAGCTGCAGGCCACGCGCTTTCCGCCGCACACATAGCTGTTCGCCGGCAGCCCGCTCCAGCGCCGTGATGGCCTGGGACAGTGCGGATTCGGAGATGTGCAAGCTCGCTGCCGCGGAGCTCAACGTCGAATGATCGGGCAGGGCCGCAAAGAGCTCCAGTTGGCGCAGCGTGAAGTCCACCACTGTTCTTCAGTCCAATCAAAGATGTTTACCTGTTCTCTGAAGTTTACCGATAGAAGTAAGGCGTGTCACAATAAGTGATAAGTTCAATAGTTGCGCTCGTCACAGATGGAGGATCCCGTCTACGCCGGCGCAACCCAAACCGTTCACGATCGGTTCCGGGCACGGAAACGATCGGCGGCGAGCCACCGGCGTCGTCGTTCCTGTCCGCCTTCGCACCATCATCACCATGCCGAACTCCTCGGCGTGACCGTTCCTGAAGGAAACCATGAGCACTGCAGTATCAGGGCACTCGACTGCCGCGAATCAGCGTCGCGTCGCGTTTGCCACGATCATCGGCACCACCATCGAGTGGTACGACTTCTTCATCTACGCCACCGCCGCCGGACTGGTCTTCGCGCACCTGTTCTTCGAGCCGGCCGGTGAATCCATCGGCCTTCTGCTCGCGTTCGCGTCCGTCGGCATCAGCTTCCTGTTCCGGCCGCTCGGCGCCTTCCTGGCCGGCCACTACGGCGACAAGCTCGGCCGCCGCGCCATGCTGGTGATCACCCTGATCCTGATGGGCATTTCCACGACCTTGATCGGCGTGCTGCCCACCTATGAGACCGTTGGCGTCCTCGCACCGGTCTTGCTGCTGTCGCTGCGTATCCTGCAGGGCATCTCCGCCGGCGGTGAATGGGGCGGCGCCGTCCTGATGGCCGTGGAGCACTCCCCCCGCGACCGCCGCGGCCGCGCCGGTTCCTTCCCGCAGCTGGGTGTCCCGCTGGGCATGCTGCTGGCCTCCGGCGTCACCACTCTGATGACCGGTGTCATCGCTCCCGGCGATGCCTTCCTCGAATGGGGCTGGCGCATTCCGTTCCTGCTGAGCGTCGTGCTGATCCTGGTCGGCTACCTGGTCCGCCGCTCTGTGGACGAGTCCCCGGTGTTCAAGGAGATCGCCGAGAAGAAGCAGCAGACCAAGGTTCCCGTCGTCGAACTGTTCCGCAAGCACTGGCTGCTGGTCATTCTGGCTGCCCTCGTTTTCGCTGGCAACAACGCCGCTGGCTACATGGCCACCGGCGGGTTCATCCCCAGCTACGCCACCAGCGACGCCGTGGGCATGGAGCGCACCGACGTGCTGCTGGCCATCACGTTCGCCTCGGCCATGTGGTTCATCTTCACCGCCATCGCCGGAATCCTGTCGGACAAAATCGGCCGCAAACGCACCTACCTCATCGGATTCAGTGCGCAGTTGCTAACCGTCTTCCCGCTGTTCATGCTGATCGACACCGGCTCGCTCGGCATGCTCTACCTGGCGCTGGGCATGTTCAGCGTTGGCCTCGGCCTGGGCTACGGCCCGCAGGCTGCCTGGTACAGCGAGATCTTCCCGGCCTCGGTACGCTACTCCGGCGTCTCGATCGCCTACGCCCTGGGTGCGATTCTCGGCGGCGCGTTCGCTCCGACCATCGCGCAGGCACTGATCAATTCCACCGGCGCCAGCAGTTCGGTCTCGATGTACCTGTTCGGCATGACCATCGTCTCCATCATTGCCGTACTGATCCTGCGCGACCGCCCGGGGATCGATCTGTCGATCAACAACCAGGCGGAGCAGGAAGTCGGCGCCACCGTCTTCGACAAGCGCCGCGGCATCTCCACCGACGACGCCGTCAAGGTGGGCGTCTGAGCAGACGAGCTGCGCTGACCCAGCGCTGCTAGTCAACGAATGAGGCGGGTGCCCTGCCGGAAGCAATTCCGGCAGGGCACCCGATTTTCTGTCCGTCCTGTTGTCCGCGTCTGCATTTGTCTGTGCGCTGCCCTCAGCGCGCCCGTTATCAGCGCCCCGTTATCTGGTGCGAGGTCAGGCGGCGTCCTCCTGGCGCCATCCGCGTGCACGAAGCGCCACCGCGAATTTCTCGACCGCCCGTCTGGCGCCGTTGGCCATATGCCGCTTGGAGATCCGCACTTCATCCCAGTCAGCTGCCCGAGCACGTTCTTCCCGCTCAATGTCACGGACGATTTGGTCGGCGTTGCCGTGGCTTTCGCCCTCGTACTCAATTGCGATGCGGTATTCAGGCAGCGACAGGTCCGGGGCGTGCAGGGTATCGCCGTCGTCGTTCCTGATGGGCTTGTTCACCTCAGGTTCGGGCAACCCCGCGCTGAGCATGGCCAGCCGAAGTCTGGTCTCCGGCGGGGAGTCGGCTCCGAGGCGGGCCAAGGCTAAGGCTTCTCTGGCCTTCAGAAGCCCCCGCTTACCGGGGTGGCGTCGCAGCATTGCCAGAAGCTCTTCCCGGGTGGCGTACGGCTCCGCCCGCCCTTCGAACTCCGGCCGTGGAATTCGGAGGAGATAGTCCGCTATTACCACCAGATCATCTATCTCCAGCGCCTCCGCCAAGTCCAACCATGTCCGCGTGCGGGTGGTGACGCACAGCCCATCCACATAAGCGACTTCATCTGGCAAGAGCCGGGATCGGTGACCCACCACGCCGGGGCGCTGCATCCGCGCGCCGCCGCTTGGACGCGAAATGTGGATGCGCCGATCGAAACTGGTTCTTGCGGGTTCGGGAAAGCCCCACAGGCGTGCAGCAGTGTCATGCGAAGCCGCGCTGGAATCGGTGACGCGAGTGAAGGGCCGGACGCGGGCTGCGAGATCGAGTCCGGCTGGCTGGATGGCGCAGATGCCCCGGCTTATTCGGATAAGGCGTGGGTGGCGTAACTGGCCCTTGCTAAGTCCCGAGGTCAGGCCGTCCTGAACCGTGAAGGCGGCGTCCTGCAGGTGTGGCGGCAGCGGCCTCACCCGTGGAAGGCGTGCTTCGGCTCCTGATCGTCGCCCTGGGCTCATGCGGACATTATGTGCAGGAGGAGCGATGCTCCGCGGAAGTTATTCACAGGGCCCATCGAGTGGATAATAGTTGCAGCGAGCGCCGGCGTGTCGCTGCCACTTTCCGCCAGTCGATTGTCATCAAAACGGCACATGAACTGTCCGGGCTGTGGGGGATGCAGTGGGCTGGCTGTGGCCGCGGACGGGCTGTGGTGGCGGCCGGGCTGCGGCGCGGCCCGCGATTGCCAGGCATGGCGCCCGGAATCGACAAAGAGGGCGGCGTCCCGGACGGGGACGCCGCCTTCCTGTAGTTTTGCGCGCTGTTTAGCCCGCCTGGCGCTCGGCGGCTTCCACCACGTTGGCCAGCAGCATGGCGCGGGTCATCGGGCCGACGCCGCCGGGGTTGGGCGAGAGCCAGCTGGCCACGTTGCGGGCCTCGGGCTCCACATCGCCGGTCACCCTGGCCTTGCCGTCTTCGTCCTCGACCCGGCTCACTCCCACGTCCAGCACCACGGCGCCGGGCTTGAGGTCGGCTGCCTTGATCATGTGCGGCATTCCTGCGGCGGCAATGACGACATCGGCCTCCCGCAGCTCCGCGGCCAGATCCAGCGTTCCCGTATGGGCCAGGACCACCGTGGCGTTGATCGTCTTGCGGGTCAGCAGCAGCCCCAGCGGACGGCCCACGGTGACGCCGCGGCCCACCACCAGCACACGCTTGCCGGCCAGTTCGATGTCGTGGCGGAGCAGCAACTCCACGCAGCCGTGCGGGGTGCACGGCAGCGGCGAGTCCAGCGGCCCGCCCACGTTGAGCACCAACCGGCCCAGGTTCATCGGGTGCAGGCCGTCGGCGTCCTTGGCCGGGTCGATCTTCTCCAGGATGCGGTTGGTGTCGATGTGCTTGGGCAGCGGCAGCTGCACGATGTAGCCGGTGCAGGCCGGATCCGCGTTCAGCTCGTCGAGGACCGCCTCCAGTTCCTCCTGCGAGATGGTGTCCGGCAGGTCGCGGCGGATGGACTCGATGCCCACCTCGGCGCAGTCCTTGTGCTTGCCGCCCACATACCACTTGCTGCCCGGGTCGTCACCGACCAGCACGGTGCCCAGGCCGGGCACGATGCCCTTGGTCTTGAGGACCGAGACGCGCTCGGTGAGTTCGCTCTTGATCTGCGCAGCGGTGGCCTTGCCGTCCAGCACGCGCGACGTCGGCGGGGTTGAGTACAGGTTCATATCACCACTCCTCGTGGCCCGGGTAGAGCGGGAAGTCGTCGGCCAGTTTCTTCACCCGGGCGCGCAGCGCGGCAACGTCTGCCCCGCCCTTGAGTGCGGTGGCGATGATGTCGGCGACCTCGGTGAATTCGGTAGAGCCGAAGCCGCGGGTGGCCAGCGCCGGGGTACCGATCCGCAGGCCGGAGGTGACCATCGGCGGGCGCGGATCGAACGGCACGGCGTTGCGGTTGACCGTGATGCCGGCCTCGTGCAGCAGGTCTTCGGCCTGCTTGCCGTCCAAGTCGGAGTTGCGCAGGTCCACCAGGACCAGGTGCACGTCGGTGCCGCCGGTCAGCACCGAGACGCCGGCCTCGGCCACATCGGCGGCGGTCAGGCGTTCGGCCAGGATCCGGGCGCCTTCCAGCACGCGTTCCTGGCGCACCTTGAATTCCTCGCCGGCGGCAATCTTGAAAGCCACGGCCTTGGCCGCTACCACATGCATCAGCGGTCCGCCCTGCTGGCCCGGGAACACCGCGGAGTTGACCTTCTTGGCGAAGGCTTCCTTGCCCAGGATCACGCCGGAGCGCGGACCGGCCAAAGTCTTGTGGACGGTGGAGGTGACGAGGTCCGAGTGCGGCACCGGGTTCGGATGCAGCCCGGCCGCGACCAGCCCGGCGAAGTGCGCCATGTCGGTCCAGAAGTAGGCTCCGACCTCATCGGCGATGGACCGGAAGGCTTCGAAGTCCAGCTGCCGCGGGTAGGCGGACCAGCCGGCCACGATCACGTTCGGGCGCTCGGCCAATGCCTGCTCGCGGACCTTGTCCATGTCCACCCGGAACGTCTGCGGGTCCACTTCGTAGGCGGCCACCTGGTAGAGCTTGCCGGAGAAGTTCAGCTTCATGCCGTGCGTCAGGTGTCCGCCGTGCGCCAGCGACAACCCCATCATCTTGTCGCCCGGCTGGATGAGGGCGGAGAGGGCGGCAGCGTTGGCCTGGGCGCCGGCGTGCGGCTGGACGTTGGCGAATTCCGCGCCGAAGAGCGATTTGGCCCGCTCGATCGCCAGGTTTTCCGCGACGTCTACGTGCTCGCAGCCTCCGTAATAGCGGCGTCCCGGGTAACCCTCGGCGTACTTGTTGGTCAGGACCGAGCCCTGGACTTCGAGCACCGAACGCGGCGCGAAGTTCTCAGAGGCGATCATTTCAAGGGTGTCGCGCTGGCGGCTGAGTTCGGCGTCGATCACAGCGGCGATTTCGGGATCAACCTGGGACAACGGCAGATCGGTCACAGAGGGCGTGGAAGTCACGGGGAGAATCTCCTGGGTGGTGGGCTTATCTCACTGCTATAGGCCAGATTACCGGGTGCAGGTACCGCACGCATGACGCATGACCAGCCCCGGACACACTCCGGCCCAAACGTGACCTTACGTCCCAGGCGTGCGATCCGTGGTCTGCATCTATAGGAGCGGCAATCGAGGATCTCCGTCCCTGCTGCCGCTTCCTGGTGGTGTCCCACCTAACGCCAGTCGCGGCGAGCCAATCCTAACAGCCACTCACCCCGTCGGCCGGTCCGAAAGCGTGACCTTCACCTGGCTGGTGTCGCTGCCGCGGCGGATTTCCACGGTGACCACATCGCCCGGATCGTGTTTCCTCAGGACGGCCAGCAGGTCCTCGGCCGTTTCCAGGTCCTCTCCGTCCACGCTCACCAGCACATCTCCGGGCTGGATCCCCGCCTTGTCGGCCGGGCCGCCGTTAGTCACATTGAGCGCCACGACGCCGCCGGCCTGCGGCATCCCCAACTGCTGTGCGATCTCGGGGGTAATGGTGGCAGGTGCCAGCCCCATGAAAGCGTGCTTGGCGACGCCGTTTTTGAGCAGTTCACCGGCAACTTCCTTGGCGGTTGCGGAGGGAATGGCGAAGCCCAGCGACACAGCGCCTGCCTCCGGCGGAATATACGCCTCGCTGATGCCCACTAACTGGCCCCGCGCATTGACGACGGCGCCGCCCGAGTTGCCGGGGCTGATCGCGGCGTCGGTCTGGATCAAGTCCACCAGCGCCAGACTGGACGAGGACGAGCCGGGAATGGAACGGTGCAGTCCGGAGATGATCCCCGCCGTCGCCGTATTCTCGAAGCCCAGCGGCGAACCGATCACCACCGCCAGTTCGCCGATCCTGGGCAGTGCCGGAGCAAACGTGACGGCCGGGAGCCCGTCGCGCTCGGTCCGCACCAGCGCCAGATCCGACACCGCGTCCGTCGCCAGCACCTGCCCGGTGCTGCGCTGTCCATCCGCAAAGGCCACTTCCACCGTGGTGCTGTCGCCGACCACGTGTTCGTTGGTCAGGATCAGCCCGTCTTTGGAATAGACCACGCCGCTGCCCAAGCCGCCCTTGGTGAAAATTGTGACCACGGACGGCTGCACGCGCTCCACGATGTCCGGAATGCCCCCGGCAGGCTGCGCTCCCCCGGTTTGCCCGCCCGCGCCGCCCGGCGTTTGGGTGGTCCCGCCGCTTGTAGTCGGCTTCGGGCTGCCGCCGCCGGTGCAGCCAGCCAAGGCAATGACTACTGCGGCGGCTACGGCGGTTAGCAGGACCCGCATGGGGCTGCTGCGCAGCGGGTTTTGACGTTCCATTTGACGTTCCAGATGCGTCATGGCACGGCCTTCCGTCATTGCTGCTGCCACCCTAGCGCCATCGGGGCCGGGAGAAAACGGTTCCTCGATATGAGGGCGGCGCCGGAGACAGCCCGACTCCCGCCCCGCTCTGCCACGGCACGCTAAGCCGCCTCGGTCCGCTCGCACGGCGGCACGGCCCGGGACCCGCCCCGGAATACCCCGACGCCCGGCGCCGTTACAGCCCATAGAAGTTGAAGTGTCAACAAATCGAACGGAGCATCGTGGCGAACCAGACAACAGGCAGCGGCCATCAGCTGCAGACCGTGGTGATCGGCGCAGGCCAGGCCGGGCTGAGTGCGGCCTACCAGCTGGGCCGCCGCGGGCTGGTTCCGGAACGCGACTTCGTGGTCCTCGATGCCAACGACGGCCCGGGCGGCGCCTGGCGCCACCGCTGGCCCTCGCTGACCTTCGACGCCGCGCACGGACTGCACGACCTCCCCGGTCTGCCGCTAGGGGTTCCGGATCCGCATGAGCCGTCCTCCGCCGTCGTCCGCCGTTACTACGGTGCCTATGAGCAGCTGTTCCAGCTGCCCGTGCACCGCCCCGTCCGCGTCACCTCAATCGACGACGACGGTGACCTCCTGCGGGTGCGCAGCGACACCGGCGGCGAGTGGCTGGCACGCACGGTGATCAGTGGCACCGGAACCTGGGACAAGCCGTACTGGCCGCACTACCCCGGGCAGGAAACCTTCCGCGGCCGCCAGTTGCACACCCGGGATTTCTGGTCGGCCGACGAGTTCCGCGGGCAGCGCGTACTGGTGGTCGGCGGCGGCACCTCGGCGCTACAGTTCCTGCTGCAACTGGACGCCGCCGGGGCTGACACCCTCTGGTCCACCCGCCGTGCCCCCGACTTCACCGCCACCCCGTTCGACAAGGAGTGGGGCGTCGACGTGGAACGCAGAGTCAACGAGCGCACCCGTGCCGGGCTGCCCACCCTCAGTGTGGTGGCCGCCACCGGCCTGCCGCTGACCGAGACCTACCAACAGGGCATTGACGCCGGCGTCCTTGTCTCGCGGGGCAAGCTGGCCCGCGTCACGGAGCGTGGCGTCGAATTCGCCGACGGGTCCACCGAAGACGTCGATGTGATCCTCTGGGCCACCGGTTTCAGGCCGTCGCTGGACCATCTGGTGCCGCTGCGGCTGCGCGAGTCCGGTGGCGGCATCATGATGGCCGAGGACGGCGTCTCCGTGGTGAAGGAACCGCGCCTTTTCCTGGTCGGATACGGGGCGTCTGCATCCACGGTCGGTGCCACCCGCGCCGGCCGCGCCGCCGCCATCTCGGCCACCAAGTGTCTTGCCGCCGAAGCCGAACGCCAGCCGGTAGCCTAGGACTCGTGACTGACGCTGCCGCTCCCACCGCCTACACCCTCACGCTCTCCTGCCCCGACCGCCCCGGCATAGTGCATGCCGTTGCGGGTGCCCTGGTGCAGGCCGGAGGGAACATCACCGAATCGCAGCAGTATGAGAGCCCCCAGTCGGGACGCTTCTTCATGCGGGTAGCGGTGGCCACCGGCCAGTCCTACACGGAGCTCCACGAACGGTTGCAACCGGTGGCGCAGGAATTCGGCATGACTTGGAAGCTGCGCCGCGAGGGCGTCAAGATGCGCACGCTGCTGATGGCGTCGAAGTCGGGACACTGCCTGAACCACCTGTTGTTCCTGCAGCGCTCCGGCACCCTGCCGATCGAGATCCCCGCCATCGTCTCCAACCACACGGATCTGGCCGATCTCGCTTCGTTCTACGGGATCCCGTTCCACCACATTCCCGTCACGCCGGACACCAAGCCGCAGGCCGAGCAGGCGCTGCTGGACCTGGCCGCCGAGCACGATGTGGAACTTGTGGTCCTGGCCCGCTACATGCAGGTGCTCAGCAACGAACTGTGCACCGAGCTGGCCGGCAAGGCGATCAACATCCACCATTCCTTCCTGCCCAGTTTCAAGGGCGCCAAGCCGTACCATCAGGCGCATGCCCGCGGCGTGAAGCTGATTGGGGCCACCGCGCACTATGTCACCGCGGACCTGGACGAGGGCCCGATCATCGACCAGGAAGTCATCCCGGTCCGCCACTCCCACACCGCCGGGCAGTTCGTGGCGCTGGGCCGCGACGTCGAAGCCCGTGCGCTGGCCCGCGCGGTGCAGTGGCATGCCGAACACCGTGTGCTGCTGGACGGAAACCGCACAGTCGTCTTCGATTAGCCTTTGCCCCGGGGCGGCCGGTCGCTTGTAGCCGGGGCGGAGGGTCACTGAGGCGACAACCCCTGATCACGACGGCGGTGCCCGGCTCTGTGCCGCGGCCCGCCCGAGGCGTACTCTCGACGGATGGGCAACCATGAGCCCGAGCTGAAGGCGTTTTATGACCGACAAGCCCCCGCCCGCGACCGTCGCCCGCGGGACCCGAAGAGGGACGGGGCCAGGCAGGCGTTCATCGCCTCCCTCGTCGCGGCGCATCGGCACAGCGTGTTGGACATCGGCTGCGGCACCGGCGCGGACGGGCTAGCGTTCAAGGCCGCGGGCATCCACTACACCGGCATCGACCTGTCCGAGGAAAACGTCCGGATCACCCGTGCCAAGAATTTGGACGCGGTGGTCGGCTCGGTGCGCGAGTTGCCGTTCGCCAGCGGCACGTTTTCGGCCGGCTGGACGATGAGCACGCTGCTCCATATTCCCGATCGGGACCTCCCGGATGTCCTGGCCGAGACGATGCGCGTCCTGGCCGAGGGCGCTCCGCTGGCGGTCGGGCTCTGGTCCGGCGACGACGAGGAGGTCATCGTTGTTGACGACGAGATCCAGCAGAACCGCTTCTTCAGCCGCCGCCGCGACGAAACCGTGCGCCGGCTCTTCGGTGAGCACGGACTGGTCTCCGGCTTCACCACCTGGGACCGGCCGGGGACTGGTCGGCACTACCAGTTCTTCATCGTGACCAAGCCCTAACCGGACAGATACCAGGACGGCACGTTCGTCACGAACCCGCCGAAGCGCCGCCGACTGGCTAGGCTGATGCAATGGCCCACATCATCACCATCGCCGGCATGCTGCCGGCCGTCGACCTGTCTGTTTTTGTTGCCCCCACGGCCACGCTCAGCGGAGACGTGGCCCTGGCCGCTGACTCCAGCGCATTCTACGGTGTGAGCGTCCGCGGTGACACCGCTCCCATCCGGGTCGGCGAACGCAGCAACCTGCAGGACAACGTGGTCCTGCACGCGGACCCCGGTTTCCCCTGCACGGTCGGCGCCGGCGTCAGCGTCGGCCACGCCGCCGTGATCCACGGGTGCACCGTCGAGGACAACTGCCTGATCGGCATGAGCGCCACCATCATGAACGGTGCTGTGGTCGGCGAAGGTTCGCTGGTGGCAGCCGGCGCCGTCGTGCTGGAGGGCATGCAGATTCCGCCGCGCTCCCTCGTTGCGGGCGTCCCTGCCAAGGTCCGCCGCGAGCTGACCGAGGAAGAATACCAATCCGTCCTCGACAACGCCTCCCACTACGTGGAGCTGGCTGCCCTGCACCGCGACGCGATCGACGACGCCACCGAGCAGTAGCAGCCTCACGCCGGTCGTTACCCGGAAGTGCGCGCCGGCGGCGGTGGCCTGCTGCAAGCAGGCCCGCTGACCCACCGGCTCCAAGGCAGCGCCCGGCCTTGGCCGGCCGCCCCCGGCGTCGCATTCGGGATGAGATTGCGTTAACTTCTTGACTACAAGTCGCGACTGACGCACTCTTTTGAGTATGTCAGCCGATCCGCCGTCCACGCTCGATGCCTCGTCGCGGTCCGTTCCGCGGGGCACCCAGCATCGGCCCGGCTCCCAGGGCGCCTTGCGCCGGCGGAACAGCCAACGGATCCTGCAGGCGCTGATGGCCCGCGGTCCGCTGACGCAGGCCGAGTTGTCCCGGCAGACCGGGCTATCCACGGCTACCGTGTCCAACATCGTCAAGGCCATGGCCGAAGACGGGTTGATCAGTACCGCGCCGACCACCAGTTCCGGCCGCCGGGCACTGTCGGTCCGGATCGACGGCCGCGGCGCCGTCGCCGTCGGAGTGGATTTCGGCCGGCGGCACGTGCAGGTGGTGCTGGTGAGCCTGGACCATCGAGTGCTCGCAGCGGACGCCGTGGAATTGCCCCTCGGCCACGACGCCGAGCAAGGCATCGACGCCGCCGCTCGGCTGGTCCAGCGGCTCCTGGATGAACAGTCGGTCTCCCCCGCTGCGGTACTCGGCGTCGGTGCCGGAATCCCCGGCCCGATTGATCGCCGGACCGGCACCGTGATCCACGGCGCCATCCTGCCCGAATGGGTGGGCATCAATCTGCTGGCCCGGCTGCAGGAACGGTTCGGTGCCGACGTGTTCGTGGACAATGACGCGAACCTGGGCGCGCTCGCGCAGGTCAGCTGGGGCCCATACCAGCACGCCCAGAACCTGGTGTTTCTGAAAATTGGATCGGGCATCGGTGCAGGCCTGGTTCTCAACGGCGAACTGTATTACGGCCATATCGGGGTCACGGGCGAGATCGGCCACGCCACCGTGGCCGAACACGGAGTCATCTGCCGCTGCGGCAACCGCGGCTGCCTGGAAACCGTAGCGTCCACGTCCACCATGATCGATTTGCTCAGCCACGGCCGCAACGCCCCGATCGGCACGGAGGATATTGTCCGCATCGCCCTGGACGGCGACCCCGCCGCCCTCCGGGTGATCGACGATGCGGGCCTGGCGGTGGGGCGCGCTCTGGCCAACGTCTGCAACCTGCTCAATCCCGAATTCATCGTGGTCGGCGGCCCGCTCACCGGCCTCGGCGGCATCCTGTTGGACCCGGTGCGGCGCGGACTGCTGCGCCATGTGGTTCCGGTCGTCGGCGAATCGACCGACCTGGCGATGTCCACCTTGGGCAGCCGTGCAGAGGCGTTGGGGGCCGCCACGCTGGTGCTCCAGCAGGCGGAACTGCCGTTCGTCTAGGCACGCCGCCGGCTGACAGTTGGGTAACGCTTTGCGTTCAACTCTTGACGACAAGGTGTGTGACGGAGTTAACTTCCTTCAAGCCACACATCCGTGTGCGGGTCATGCAGACCCCGTGGCCACAGACTGTTGATTGATGGAGGCGTTATGCGACGCATAGCTATGCTCGCCAGCGTTGCGGCTGCAGGTTTGCTCCTGTCCGCTTGCGGCGGTGGAAGCGCGGTTGAGGATGCCAATCCCTCAGAGGCGTCGGGTTCGGTGGGAGTCTTCACCTGGTGGGCGGACGGTTCCGAGAAGGTCGGGCTGGATGCACTGGTGGACATCTTCTCCGAGCAGTACCCGGACGTGAAGTTCGACAACCTTGCCGTCGCCGGCGGCGCCGGCAGCCAAGCCAAGAGCGTCCTGGCCGCCAACCTGAAGTCGGGCAATCCACCGGACTCGTTCCAGGCCCACGCAGGCGCCGAGCTGCAGGACTACATCGCCGCCGACCAGCTCGAGGACCTCACCTCGTTCTACGAGGATGCCAAGCTGAACGAGGCCTTCCCGAAGGACTTGTTGGACCGCCTGACCGTTGACGGCAAGATCTACTCCGTTCCGTCGAACATCCACCGGGCCAACGTGGTGTGGGCCAACGTGGACGTGCTCAAGAAAGCCGGCCTGGACCCGGCCAAGCCGGCGGCCGACCTGGACGCCTGGTTCGCGGACATGGACAAGATCAAGGAGTCCGGGACCACCCCGCTGGCTGTGGCCGGCACGTGGACCCAGGTACAGCTGTTCGAGAACATCCTGCTGGCTACCCTTGGCGCCGAAGGCTACAACGGACTCTGGGACGGCACCACCGATTGGGCCGGCGCGGACGTCACCAAGGCCATCGAGAACTACAAGAAGGCGCTCAGCTACACCAACTCCGACCGTGACACCCTCAGCGACTGGGGTCCGGCCACGCAGCTGGTGGAGGACGGCGCAGCCGCCTACAACGTGATGGGCGACTGGGCCGAAGCCAAGTTTTCCCAGGACGGCAAGAAGCCCGGCGAGGACTATGTCTACTTCCCGACCCCCGGGACCGACGGCGTCTTCGACTTCCTGGCAGATTCGTTCACGCTGCCCAAGGGCGCTCCGAACCCCGACGGTTCGAAGGCTTGGCTGACCACCATCTCCAGTGTTGACGGCCAGCAGGCCTTCAACGCGGCGAAGGGCTCCGTCCCGGCCCGCACGGACGTGCCTGCCGACAAGTTCGGCGAGTACCAGAAGAGCGCCATCGAGGACTTCTCATCCGACACCATCGTGTCCTCGCTGGCCCACGGTGCCGCAGTCCCCGTGGCCTGGCTGAACGAACTGAGCACCGCGGTGAGCAAGTTCGGCGGCCCGCAGGACGTGGCGGCGCTGCAGGACTCCGCGGCGTCCATCGCCGAGAAGTTCCAGCAGTAACAGGACACCCCCGGACGGGCGGGCGCGGCAGAACCACCGCGCCCGCCCTTCCACGTCCCACCCGGTGTGCCGGCGGCGGCACAAGGAGAATTCCATGTTCAAGAAAGTCAAGACCTGGGGCCCGGCGCTGGCCCTGATCTCCCCCACCCTCGTCCTGCTGGCCGTCTTCGTCTATGCACTGATTGCGGAGAACGTCCGCATCTCGATGACCAACCAGCACACCGCCCGGCCGTCGTCGGACTTCGTCGGCATGGAGAACTACTTCCGGCTGTTCGGGGACGCAGATTTCCAGCACGCGCTGCGCAACCTGCTCCTGCTCACCGTGGTGTTCCTGGCCGGCACGCTGATCTTCGGTTTCCTCTGGGCTTGGATCCTGGAGCGGCCCGCTTTTGGCGAGGGGTTCTTCCGCTCGGTCTACCTCTTTCCGATGGCCGTCTCCTTCATCGCCTCCGGCGTGGTGTGGCGCTGGCTGCTCTCCAGCCTGCAGACCGACCAGTCCGGCGGTGAGCGCACCACCGGCCTGAACCGTCTACTGGACAGCGTGGGGCTCGGTTTCCTGCAGAACAGCTGGTGGTCGGACCCCAACTGGGGCATTGCCGCCATCGCCGTGCCGGCCATCTGGCAGCTCTCCGGCTACGTGATGGCCCTGTTCCTGGCCGGCTTCCGCGGCATCCCGGAAGAACTGCGCGAAGCGGCGCGGATCGACGGCTGCAGCGAATGGAAGCTCTACCGGTACGTGATCTTCCCGCAGCTGAGCCCCGTGATGCTCTCAGCCGTGATCATCATCGGCCACATGTCGTTGAAGTTGTTCGACCTGATCCGCGCCATCGTTCCGGATGCCAACACGTACGACATCCAGGTCCCGGCCACCATGATGTGGGTCAAGTACATCGGCAGCGACTACGCCGACTCGGCGGCCATCGGCACCATCATGCTGGTGCTCGTGGCGCTGGTGGTTGTGCCGTACCTCGTCTACACCTCGCGGCAGGAGAAACGCTGATGACCACCGCAACCGTCCCGCCGCCCGTCGAGGTCGCCAGGCCCCGTCCGCCGGCACCGCGCACCGGCCGGCAGAAAATGAACCGGACGCTCAAATACGCCCTCCTGCTGCTGTTTGTGTTCGTGGTGCTGATTCCGGCGTACGTCCTGTTCATCACCAGCTTCAAGGGCCCGTCCGACGCCGATCCCTCCACCGCCTGGCTCTTGCCCACCACGTGGGAAACCGCGGGCTGGGCCAAGGCCTGGGAGACCCTGGCCCCGGCGCTGGGCCGCACCTTCGCGATGGTCATTCCGGCGTCGATCATCTCCGCTTTCCTTGGCTCGATGAACGGCTTCGTGCTCTCGCGCTGGCGCTTCCCGTACGCGAACGTAGTCTTCACGCTGATCCTGTTCGGCATGTTCATTCCTTACCAGGCCGTGATGATCCCGCTGACCCAGTTGATGCAGGTCCTCGGGGTGCCCAACGGCATCCCCTCGCTGCTGGTGCTGCACATCGTCTACGGCCTGCCCATCTGCACGCTGATCTTCCGCAACTACTACGAGTCCGTTCCGGGCGAGCTGATCGAGGCCGCGCGGATGGACGGCGCGGGCCTGCTGCGCACCTACGCCTCGGTGATCCTGCCGATCTCCACCCCGGGCTTCGTGGTGGTGCTGATCTGGCAGTTCACCTCGGCGTGGAACGACTACCTGTTCGCGGCGTTCTTCTCCTCCGGTTCCAACGGCCCGGTCACCATCGCGCTGAGCTTCCTGGCCGGCGGGCAGCTGACCGACTACGCCGCATCGATGGCCGGCGCGCTGATCGCCTCGCTTCCCACGCTGCTGGTCTACATCATCCTGGGCAAGTACTTCGTCGGCGGACTGATGAGCGGCTCGGTGAAGGGCTGACCTTAGTGGCCCAGACTCGCGTGCCCGCGGCTAAACCGTCCGCGGCGGTGCTTGCTGAAGAATGGGGGACGTGACTGCGAATCGGGTGTGGCGGACGGTTGTTTCTTCGGTGGTGCTGGTTCTGGGGCTTTCCGCCTGCGCCGCGGATCCGGCACCATCTTCCGCAGCACCGTCCGGTGCCGTGTGCGTTCCCCGGGACGGGTCCTCGCTGGCCCCGGCGTCCGGAGTTCTCTCCGGCGTGAATCTGGACTGGGAGCAGGAGACCCTGCAGGAATACGGCAAGGCCCTGGGCCGCAGGCCGGCTGTGGTTGTCAGCTTCGCTTCCTTCCCGTTGAGCAGCGATGCTGCGGCGAACCTGGAAGCAGCGTTTGAACAGGTCAGGACGGAGGGCGGAATCCTGCTCCTGACCCTCGAACCGCGGGCCGGACTGGCAGCGGTGACCTCCCGAGTCTCGGATGATCTCGCAACCACTCTTGACCGTTACAACCGCGCCGGCGTGCCCGTCATCGTACGCTTCGCCCACGAGATGAACGGCTCTTGGTACGAATGGGGCCAGCAGCCGGCAGCGTACAAGAAGGCGTTCCGTCGGGTGGCGGAGTCGATCCACCGTATTGCCCCGGGCAGCGCCACCATGTGGGCGCCCAACTATGGTGGCGGCTACCCGTTTGCGGGCGGCCAGCACCAGGCCAGGCCGCAAACCCAGGATTTCCTGGACCTGGACACGAACAAGGACGGGAGGATCACCGGCGATGACGATCCCTACGCGCCGTACTACCCGGGCGACGAGGCCGTCGACTGGGTGGGCATGTCGCTCTATCACTGGGGCAACACCTACCCCTGGGGTGCCAACGTTGTGCCGGAAGAGGGGAAATTCCTGCAGCAGTTGACCGGCACGTACAACGGCGACGGCGGCAATGATCTAGCCGTCCCGGACTTTTATGCCGAGTTCGGCAACGAACGCGGCAAGCCGGTGGCCGTTCCGGAAACGGCGGCATTGAGCATCCCCGGCCGGGCCGGGGCCGAGGAGCTGGCGATCAAGCAGGCCTGGTGGCAGCAGCTGTTCGATCCGCGCATCCCGGAGGATTACCCGCAGCTGAAGATGGTCAATTGGTTCGAATGGAACAAGAACGAGGTAGAGGTCGACGCGGTGGTGGACTGGCGCGCCACCGGCACGTCCCCCATTGCCCAGGCTTTCACGACGGACCTTCCGGAGTGGTTCCGGTTCGCCGACCAGCCGCAGCCCTGTGTTCCCGGGTCGTGAACGCGTCGACGCTCCAACCGCAACCCGGGTATTGCTAAAGGCATCTTGCAGGGGCCGGACCGGCGCGGCAGCCAATCTGTTGTTGAACCTGCCGCAGGTGATGGCGGCACTGGCCGCGGCCGCGCTGATCGGATTCGTGGACTGCCGGCTGTTGATCCTGACGGCCGCGGCCGGCTGCCTGCTGCCGGCTGCCGGCTGCCTGCTGCGTATCCTGCCGATGCTCAGCAAGGCCGGCCGGCGGACGGCGGACGGGCCGGCTTCCGCCTAAATGCTGTGACTGCCGCCTTCGCCGTGGCGCGGGTCATCGGTATACCGAGGGTCGTCGGCCTGCCGCGTGTCGTCGATGTGGCGGCCGGCCTCGTCGCCTTGTGCTGCAGCAGCATCGCCCTCGCGGGCGGTGTCCGCTCCCGGGCCCGTGCCACGGGTCGTATCCGTGTCGGCCGGGCGGCCGGTATCTTCCCGACGGTCGGTACCGGCGTCGCCGCGCTGGGCGCCGCCGTCGTGATGGCGTTCTGACCTGCTATCACGGTCCTTGGTGTTAACGTCCGGGTCCAGGTCATCGGCCTTGCGCAGCGTCTCCTCACTCTCGCGCCGGATTCCCTGCGCGTCCTGCTGCCGCCGCTCGGCGTCCTGGCGCAGTCGCTCGGCTTCAATTTTGGCCCGCTCCGCCTCGGCGTCCGCGCGCTGGGCCTCGGCCTGCGCCTGCATCGCGTCTGCCTCACGCTCCCGCGCCTCCACCGACGACGCCTGTGCGCCCTGCCGCATCTCCGCCGCCTGCCGGCGGTGCTCTTCCTGCTCTTCGAGCTTGCGCTGCGTGCTCCGCTTCCGAGCAAAGAAGACGATGACTCCGATGATGATCAGGAGTACAACTATCGCGACGATGATGCCGACAATCATTCCGGTATCCATGTGCTGCTCCTCCTCGTAGTGTCGGACTCATAGTGTCGGAAATACTGAGCCTGCTTACTTTGTACCATCCATAGGTCTGCACCGGTAGGGCACAGCTTCCGCGCGGGAGCGATGGGACAAAGGTTGACCGTCCCCATGGACGTCCCAACCGGTAGGCGGCCAAGATGGAGCCATGACACCATTGCCCCGCATCGCGCCGCCGCCCTGTCTCGCGCCCGGTTCGCCCGGCCCGCTCCAGGCCACCGGCCGGCCGCTGCGCTGGGGCGTGGTGTCCACCGGGGCCATCGCCACCCTGGTCAGCGAAGACCTCGCCCGGTTGGCGGATGCCGTGCTGCAGGCGGTCAGCTCGCGCAACCATGCCAACGCCGTGGCCTTCCAGCGGCGGTTCGGCTTCGCCACTGCCTATTTCGACGGCGATGCCGGCGCCGGCTACGACCAGCTCTTCGCCGACCCGGAGGTGGACGTGGTCTACGTGGCCACACCGCACGGCCAGCATTACGGGATCGCGCGGCGTGCCTTGGAAGCCGGCAAGCACGTGTTATGTGAAAAGTCGCTGACCATCAATGCGCGGGAAGCGCTGGAGCTGACCGAACTGGCGGCCGACCGCGGGCTGTTCCTGATGGAAGCGGTCTGGACGCGGTTCCTGCCCATCATCAACCGCGCGTGGGAGATCCTGGCCTCCGGCGAGCTCGGCGAGGTCCGCTGGGTGCAGGCCGACCTCGGTTTTCCTGCCGTCTACGATCCGGCAGCCCGGCTCTGGAACCCCGCCGCCGGCGGCGGTGCGCTGCTGGACCTGGGCGTCTATCCGCTGACCTGGGCCCTGGGAACGCTGGGCTTCCCGCAGACGGTTTCCGCCACCGGCCTGGTCAACGATGACGGCGTGGACGCCCAGAACGCCATGACGCTCAGCTATGGCTCGGGCGCACAGGCGCAGCTGGCCTGTTCGCTGCAGGCGGCCTCGCCTCGCACGGCAACGGTGGCCTGCACCGGCGGCTGGCTGAGGAGCAACGCGCCGCTGCATCACCCCACCGAGCTGACCATTGAGCCGCATTTGGGCGAGGCGCGGGTGGAAACCTTCCCGACGGTCGGCCACGGCTACGTTTTTGAACTGCGGGAAGTGACCCGGTGCATCCAGGCCGGCCTGCAGCAGAGCCCGACCATGCCGTGGGCCGACACCGTGGACACCATGCGGCTCTTCGACGGCGTGCGCGCCCAACTGGGCGTGAGCTACGCCAACGACCGTGCCGTCCCGGTCACGGACTGAGCTGCGGAAGCACGACGGCGGCCGGCGCGCCTTCCGCGTGAAGGTGCGCCGGCCGCCGTCGTAATTCAGGGCCTGAAACCGGGCGGAGCCGCCCGGCGCCGGTGACTACGCTTCGGTCAGCGTGGCCACAATGCGGTTCAGCGTGGCGGACGGGCGCATGACCTCGGCGACCTTGGCCGCGTCCGGCCGGTAGTAGCCGGCCAGGTCCACGGGGTTACCCTGCACGGCATTGAGTTCGCCGACGATGGCCTCTTCGTTCTGGGCCATTTCGGCTGCAATGCCGGAGAAGGCCTCGGCCAGCTCAGTGTCGGCCGTCTGCTTGGCCAGCTCCTGTGCCCAGTACAGGGCCAGGTAGAAGTGGCTGCCGCGGTTGTCCAGCTCGCCGGCCTTGCGCTTGGGCGACTTGTTCTCCAGCAGGAACGTCCCGGTGGCTGCGTCCAGCGTGTCGGCCAGGATCTGGGCACGAGCGTTGTCCGTGCTGGTGGCCAGGTGCTCGAAGGACACCGCTAGGGCCAGGAACTCGCCCAGCGAATCCCAGCGCAGGTGGTTCTCGGAGAGCAGCTGCTGGACGTGCTTCGGAGCGGAGCCGCCGGCCCCGGTCTCGAACAGGCCGCCGCCGTTGATCAGCGGCACGATGGAGAGCATCTTGGCGCTGGTGCCCAGTTCCAGGATCGGGAACAGGTCGGTCAGGTAGTCGCGGAGCACGTTGCCGGAGACCGAGATGGTGTCCTCGCCCTTGCGGATGCGCTCCACGGTGAAGGCGGTGGCATCCACCGGGGACATGATCTCGATTTGCAGGCCCTCTGTGTCGTACTCGTTGAGGTACTCGGTCACCTTGGCGATCAGGTTGGCGTCGTGCGCGCGGGTCTCGTCCAGCCAGAACACGGCAGGAGTCTGGCTGGCGCGGGCTCGGGTCACGGCCAGCTTCACCCAGTCGCGGATGGGCAGGTCCTTGGTCTGGCAAGCGCGCCAGATATCGCCCGCGGACACCTGGTGCTCGATCAGCACGGTTCCGGTCCCGTCCACAATCTGCACGGTGCCGGCGGCCTGGATCTCGAACGTCTTGTCATGGCTGCCGTATTCTTCGGCGGCCTGCGCCATCAGGCCCACGTTGGGAACGGTGCCCATGGTGGTGGGATCGTAGGCGCCGTTGGCGCGGCAGTCGTCGATCACCACTTGGTAGATTCCGGCGTAGGAGCTGTCCGGCAGCACGGCCAGCGTGTCGGCTTCCTGGCCGTCCGGTCCCCACATGTGGCCGGAGGTGCGGATCATGGCCGGCATCGACGCGTCCACAATCACGTCGGAGGGGACATGCAGGTTGGTGATGCCCTTGTCCGAGTCCACCATGGCGATGGCCGGGCCCTGGTCCAGACCCTTGTTGATCAGCTCCTGGACACCCTTGCGATCCTCGGGATCCAGCGCATCCAGCCCGTTCAGGATGGAGGCCAGGCCGTTGTTCGGGCTCAGGCCGGCCGCCGCCAGCTTGCCGCCGTAGGTCTCGAACAGCTCGGAGAAGTAGGCCTTGACCACGTGGCCGAAGATGATCGGGTCGGAGACCTTCATCATGGTGGCCTTCAGGTGCGCGGAGAAGAGCACGCCTTCTTCCTTGGCGCGGGCAACCTGGGCGGCCAGGAACTCGTCCAGGGCGGCGGCGCGCATCACGGTGCCGTCGATGACCTCGCCGGCCAGCACCGGGAAGGAGTCCTTCAGCACCGTGACGGTGCCGTCCTCGGCCACCAGCTGGATCTTGATCTTGCCGTCCGCCGGAATCACCACGGACTTCTCGTTGGCGCGGAAGTCGTCGGCGTCCATGGTGGCCACGTTGGTCTTGGAATCCGCGCTCCAGACACCCATGCTGTGCGGGTTCTGGCGGGCGTAGTTCTTCACCGACAGCGGCGCTCGGCGGTCCGAGTTGCCCTCGCGCAGCACCGGGTTGACCGCGGAGCCCTTGATCTTGTCGTAGCGGGCGCGGATATCCTTCTCCTCGTCGGAGGACGGATCGTCCGGGTAGTCCGGCAACGCGTAGCCGTGGCCCTGCAGTTCCTTGATGGCCGCCTTCAGCTGCGGCACGGAGGCACTGATGTTCGGCAGCTTGATGATGTTGGCTTCCGGCTGCTTGGCCAGTTCGCCCAGTTCGGCCAAGGCGTCGCCGATCCGCTGCTCCGCGGTGAGGTAGTCGCCGAAAACGGCAATGATCCGGCCGGCGAGCGAGATGTCGCGGGTCTCCACCTCTACACCCGCCGTGGAGGCGTAGGCCTCAACGATCGGCAAGAACGAATACGTGGCCAGCATCGGCGCTTCGTCGGTGTGGGTATAGATAATCTTGGCCATGGGTGAGGCGTCTCCCTGCAAAAAGTGGGTCTTCAGTGTTTACTCAACTCCTCCAATTTACCCGAGGAGGCCGCATCGGTCCCGGTCGAAGACGCGCACCCTTCATGCAGAACGGCCGCGGGCAGGCGCAATGCGGTCAACGTCACCCGGCTGAGGGCCGCTCCCCCGCCGCGCCCCAAGCGCGACGGCGGCGCCTAGCACGACGGCGGCGCCCCGCCTTCCCGGAGGCGGCCTACCTCAGAGGCCGGTGCGACCGCCACGATCACCACGCCCAGCCAGATGTCGCCCGTTCCCGCCACCGCCGTGGTTTGCGTCGCCAGCACGGCGTGCCTCCCTTAACAGCCGGTGCCGGGCACACCGGTTCCTCGTGAACCTCTGTGCCCGGCACTGGGACCAGTAAGCATTTCGCCTACTGGTCCCGGATACTTTCCCTGAGCAAAAGCCGCCGGAGACGGCGCCTGCTAGTGGAAAAAGTGGCGTGCTCCGGTGAAGTACATGGTGATGCCGGCCGCTTGGGCCGCCGCCACTACTTCCTCGTCGCGGACGGAACCGCCCGGCTGCACCACGGCGCGGACGCCGGCGTCGATGAGGATCTGCAGTCCGTCGGCGAACGGGAAGAAGGCGTCGGAAGCAGCTACGGCGCCGCGGGCCCGCTCGGGTGCTCCGGCGTCCTGGACATTGGCCGCTCCGCCGGCGGCGTCGGCCCCGCCGCCGACCGCCACGCCAAGGGTGTTGGCCCGTTCCACGGCCAGCCGGCAGGAATCCAGCCGGTTGACCTGGCCCATCCCGATGCCCACGGCCGCTCCATTGGCTGCGACCAGAATGGCGTTGGACTTGGCCGCGCGCACCGCGTGCCAGGCGAAGGCCAGGTCCGCCAGCGTTGCCTCGTCGGCGGCCGCGCCGGCGGCCAGCGTCCAGGTGGCGGGATCGTCGCCGTCGGCATCGATCCGGTCCGAGGCCTGCAGCAGCATGCCGCCGGAGACCTGCTTGTACTCGACCGTGTCCCGGGCGAAGCCCTCGGGCAGGACCAGCAGCCGGATGTTTTTCTTCTTCGACAGGATCTCCACGGCTTCCGGTTCGAAGCCCGGGGCCACAACCACCTCGGTGAAGATGTCCTTGACGGTGTTGGCCATGCCGGCGGTCACCGTCCGGTTTGCTGCGATGACGCCGCCGAACGCGGACACCGGGTCGGTTGCGTGCGCTTTGGCATGCGCATCGGCGATCGGATCTGCGGCGCCCGGGGAGGCAACGGCGATGCCGCACGGGTTGGCGTGCTTGACCACGGCCACGGCCGGCTGGGCGAAATCGAAGGCTGCCCGCACGGCGGCATCGGCGTCGACGTAGTTGTTGAAGCTCATCGCCTTGCCGTGCAGCTGCACAGCCTGGGCGATGCCGGGCTCCGCGCCGGCCTCAACATACAGTGCGGCGGCCTGGTGCGGGTTTTCGCCGTAGCGCAGCGACTCGGAACGCTCCAGCGCCAGGCCCGCGTACGGCGGGAACTTCGGCGCTTCGGCCGAGCCGGATTCGGCAGCCTCGGCGTCGTCGCCGAACTGCTCGGCGGTCCACTTGGCCACGGCGGTGTCATACGCGGCGGTGTGCGCAAACGCCAGGGACGCCAGCCGGCGGCGGGTCTTCAGGTCGAAACCACCGGACGCGGCAGCCGCCACCACGTCACCGTAGCCGGCCGGATCAACGACCACCGCCACACTCGGATGGTTCTTCGCCGCGGCGCGCACCATCGAGGGTCCGCCAATGTCGATCTGTTCGACGACGTCGTCCTGGCTGGCACCGGATTTCACGGTCTGCACGAACGGGTAGAGGTTGACCACCACCAGGTCGAACGGCTCGACGTCGAGCTCCTTGAGCTGCCGGACGTGGTCGTCCAGCCGGCGGTCGGCCAAGATGCCCGCGTGAACGCGTGGGTGCAGGGTCTTGACCCGGCCGTCCAGGCATTCCGGGAAGCCGGTGACCTCGGAGACCTCGGTGACTGGAACGCCCGCGGCGGCAATCTTCTTCGCCGTCGAGCCGGTGGACACTATGCTGACCCCGGCGGCGTGCAGGCCCTGCGCCAGCTCCTCCAGCCCAGTCTTGTCGTACACCGAGATCAACGCACGGCGGATGGGAACACGGTCAAGCTGCTTCAAGCTCACGCAAATCTCCAAGGATGGATGGCTTCGGGGATTCTTCAAGTCTAGCGCCGGGCCCCTCCCCGGCCCCGAGTGTGAAGCCGGTCCGCGGTGTGGGTAACCTCATGAAGGCAGCAGAAGGAGAACAGAAGAACATGTCAGCACCGGCGGCGGAGGACGCGGCACTGCGGATCGGCCGCTTTTCACTGGCGGTGTGGCTGGTCGGGCTGCTGATCCTCGGCGGAGCATTGGCCTTTGCCGCGCCACGGCTGCTGCCGCATCTGTTCAGCGCCGACTGGAACCAAGATTCTGCCGCACATTCCGCGGCAGAACCAGCGGCAGAGGCCGGCCCAGGTTCCGCGCCCGTCTCCAGTGGCGAAGGGGCCAGCGGGGACGGCGGGGCGGCCGGGGGCGGCGGGGCTGCCGGGGCTGCCGGCAGCGCCGGGGCAGCGGCGGAGGGCGAAACCCCGGTGCAATCCGACCGGGCCGGCAGTTATTCGGGCTCCGGCAACGCCGCCATCGACTACCAGCGGCCGGCCGGCTACAACGGCCCGTTCGAGGTCGTCGTCAACAGCGGCGTCGATGTCAGCGTGGCCGTGGATGACCCGGGAAATCCGGAGTGGCCGGTCCACTTCCTCTACAACTCCGCCGAACGGGCCGAACCGGCAGCCGGGCTTCTGGCCCCGGCACGGGACGAGTTCACCCTCACCGTCGAAGCCGAAGGCGACTGGCAGCTGGAGGTCCGCCCGGTCCCCTATGCCGAGCTGGAAGACGGCACCGTCTCCGGTGACGGCCCAGCCTTGGTGCGCTATGAGGGCGAGGAAGTGCTGGCCGAATTCACCTACACCGGGGAATCCAACATCGCCGTCTGGACCTGGCAGGAATCTCGCCGGAACCTGGTGGTCAACAAGATCGGGAGCAGCTCCACCAGGTTCTCTTGGCAGCCGTACCCGGTGACGTATTTCCTGGTGGACACCACCGACGGCCAATGGAGCTTCCAGGTGGGCCGCTGAGGACCACGCCCGAACTGTGCCTAAAGTAGAGCCAGATCCCGAGTCAGTTCCTTCAAGGGGAGATACCCATGTCGTTTGCCGAAACGCTTGACCAGGCGTTCAAGGCCCGCATCCCCGTGCTGTACGTGGAGAGCCACGAAGAGTCACGGGTGCACGCCGAAGTGCTCAAGTGCGCCGCCGCCCTGCGCACGCCGCGGCCGGTGTGGACCTGGAATGCCAGCAGCGGGCTGATCTCCCCCAGCGACGGCCAGCAGTCCAACACCACCGCCCCGGCGCGGGCCCTGGACCGGGTGCTCGGCACGCATGACCCAAGCGTTTTCATCTTCTTCGACCTGCACGCCTACTTCGGCACCGACCAGCGTCCGGCGGATCCCGAAGTGGTCCGAAAAGTCCGCGAAGTCTCCGCCGCCTTCCGGCAGGGCAACGCCGGGCGGGTGCTGATCATCGTGGCCCCGCTGCTACGGATTCCGCCCGAGCTGGACAAAGCCGTCACGCTGGTGGACTTTCCACTGCCCAGCCATGCCGAGATCCAGGCGATGCTCACCCACATGATCAGCCAAAATTCCGACGGCGGACGGATCAAGGTCGCGCTCAGCGAAGCCGACCAAGAGAACATGGTCCAGGCGGCGCTCGGCCTGACCATGGCGGAAGCAGAGAACGCCTTTGCCCGCGCCATGGTCGACGACGGCGAGTTGACCGCCGACGACGTCCAGGTGGTGCTGGACGAAAAGCGCCAGACCATCCGTAAGTCCGGGCTGCTGGATTATGTGGACGTCAAGATCAGCCTGGACGAGGTCGGCGGCCTGAATAACCTCAAGCGGTGGCTGGCCAAGCGCCAGGGATCCTGGCTGGATGCCGCCGCGGACTTCGGCCTCCCCTCCCCCAAGGGCGTGCTGATCACCGGCGTCCCCGGCTGCGGGAAGTCCCTGACCGCCAAGGCAATGGCTTCGGGCTGGGGGCTGCCGCTGCTGCGCATGGACATCGGCCGGGTGTTCTCCGGGCTGGTGGGCTCCAGCGAGCAGAACATGCGGAACGCCATCGCCACTGCCGAAGCCATTTCCCCCGCCATCCTATGGATCGACGAGATTGAGAAGGGCTTCGCCGGCACCAACGGCGAAGGAGATTCGGGCACCTCCGCCCGGGTCTTCGCATCCTTCCTGACCTGGATGCAGGAGAAACGCCATCCGGTGTTCGTCGTCGCCACCGCCAACAACATCGACCGGCTGCCGCCGGAGTTCATGCGCAAGGGCCGGTTCGACGAAATCTTCTTCGTCGACCTGCCCAGCGACGCCGAACGCCGGGTGATCTGGCAGATCCAGATGGCTGGCCAGAGCACGCCGGCCAACCAACTGGGCGCCATCGCCGACGATCCAGCCGCCGTCGAACTCCTCGCCGGCGCTTCCGAGAACTACTCCGGTGCGGAGATCGAGCAGGCCGTGATCGCCGCGCTCTTCGACGCGTACGCGGAACACCGCCACGTGCTGCTGGCCGACCTGCAGCGCGCCGTGTCCAACATGATCCCGCTGGCCATCACCCAGGCGGAGGAAGTCAGCGCCATCCGGCAATGGGCGGCGTTGCGGGCTGTCGGTGCCACCGGCAGCGAGGACCTTGACACCGGTACCCCGCGCGCGGCTGATCCGCAGCAACCCGCCGCCGGCACCCGGCCGGCCGTAGCGGCGGGCCAGCCGGTCCGCGGCGGCCGCACCGTGGACTTCTAGACAGCAGCCGACTCCGAAGGAGAAGCGATGGACCAGCAACAACTCATTGTCACGGTCGGACCCGACGGCGCCGTGGCGGCCGAAACCCGCAACATCTTCGGCGCCGACTGCCTGGACTACATCACCGTGCTGGAAGACCTACTGGAAGCGGAAACCGTCTCCAGCTCCTACACCGAGGACTACGCCCGCACCGCGGTCACCGCCAGCGACTACGTACACAATGAGTCGGCAGACTAGCCTCGGAGCGCCCGATCAGCTAGCCGGACGGGTACCGGAATCCCGGATCAACAACGGCTCCGTTCCGGCGCGGACCGACGCCGGATCCATCAGGTATGCGCGGTTCCTTCCGGCCACCGACGCGGAGGGACCCGGCCGGCGGGCTGCGCTCTGGCTGCAAGGCTGCTCCATCCGGTGCTCCGGCTGCTTCAACCCCCACCTCTGGGCGGACCGCGGCGCAGACCTCGTTTCGACCGCGGAACTCGCTGCCGACATGGTTGAGCAGGCCGTGACTGCCGGGTCCGAGGGACTGACCCTGCTGGGCGGCGAACCCTTCGAGCAGGCGGCGGCCAGCGCCGTCGTCGCGCGTTCCTTCCGGGACGCCGGGCTGTCGGTGATGACCTTCACCGGCTACCGGCATCAGGACCTGCAGCGCTGGGCGGCGGACCGGGAGGACATCGCCGGCCTGCTCGCTGCCACCGACCTGCTGGCGGACGGGCCCTACCTTCAGGACCGGCCCGACCTGCAACGGCCGTGGATCGGCTCCACCAATCAGGGCCTGACCGCGCTGACCGGCCGGTACCGGAAGCTGTTGGAGGACATCGGCGCGCAGCCGGACCGGATCGAAATCCGGATTGCAACCGACGGCACCGTCGGGCTGAACGGCTGGGCTTCCGATGACCAATTGGACGCCCTGTTGGCCGACTTGGGGACCCGTGCCGACCGGCCCGGCGCCAGGCCTAAAGCCCCCGGCGCGGTTGCCTCCGCCACCCGCCACGCTCTTGACCCCACATTCATACCCCGCCCGGTCCCGGCCGGCACCCGATCAGGAGAAACCCCATGAGTGTTTCCGTGCTGCTCATCCCGGCCGCCATCGCCGCAGTTGCCGCCGTCAATGCCGCCATCGACAACAAGGCCAAGAACCACCAAACGAATAAGGCCGATGAAGTTGAATCGGTGCCGCAGGTCCAGGTGCGGACGCGCATGAAGGACCTGGATCTGCTGCAGGCTGCCCTGGCGGACACGCAGGCGGAGGTCACCCAGGCCGCGGAAAACTCCATCGAGGCCGCCTGGACGGATGCGACGGCCGTGTTCGATCGCGACGCCGAAGGCATCTGGCAGGTCCACTTCAGCGGTGAGGATGTTGACCGGCAGCGCGCGGCGGAAATCGTCCAGGCCATCGACGACGCCTACGCCCGGAGGGTCCAGCAAGCGGTGGTCCGGAGGCTGCGCGAACGGGCGCACACCGCTGGTCTGGAACTCGCATCGGAAACCGTTGAAGAAGACCAAAGCGTCACCATGGTCCTGAATGTCCGCCGCTGACCACTACCCCGCCACCACCGGCCGGACAGGCAGGCCGCCGGTCCTCTGGCTGGTGGCCGGCAGCCTGTGGTTGCTGCTGGCGCTGCTCGGCGCCGGGTTCTTGGGCTGGGCTGGCTTCCTGGTCATCGGCCTGTTGGCCCGCCGTGCCGCCTGGCTCTCCGCCGCCGGTCTGTATCTGGTGGTGCTGCTGGTCTCGCTGACCATGAACCCGGAAGCCGGCGGCACCGCCCGCATCCTGCTGTGGACCATCAGCTCCCTGCATGCGCTGGGCATCAATCCGGCTTGGCTGCGCAACCGCTGGGAGCTGGCCTCCCGTTCCTCCGGTACTGCATGGTCCGCCCTCATCCGCCGCACACCAGCGGACGTTGGGACAGAAACAACGACGGCGCGTCCCACCGCCCGGGCGATCTTCGGCCGCGGTTCCCGCACTGCTGCCGCGTTCCCTTCCGGCACAGCCCCGGCCCCGCGCCCGACAGGCAGGACGGCCGAGTTCCTCAACGATCCCGGGCTCGATGCCAGCAACTACTACGCCCGCGCCACCGTTTCCCCAGCCGCCGGGTCTTCGCGGCCTGCGGCCGATCCGGTGGACGTCAACAGCGCGTCTGCGGCAGCGTTGCAGAAACTGAACGGAATCAGCAGGCACAAGGCACGCAAGGCCGTCCGGCTGCGCAACGAACGCGGACCGTTCCGCTCGGTAGAAGACTTCGGCACCGCACTGGGGATCTCCCAACCCGACCTGGTGGTGTTGCGTCCGCACCTGGCCTGCAAGCTCCCGCCGGCCCAGCCGGTGTCCTTCGGAAGGTCGGTGGATTACTGATGGCAGCCCCGCAGCCCACGCTGGGATGGAAGGTCCGCCAGAGCCTCTGGCTGCTGGTGCCGGTGGGGACCTTTGGATTCCTTGGCTTTACTGCCTTGCTGGTGGTTGGTACACGGGCGAAGCGCCCCTTGTGGTGGATCCTCGGCCTGGTCCACCTCATGCTCAGCGGTGTTGCCATGGCCCTGCTCGAGGGTGACGGCTTTCAGGAGGAGATCGCCACCTGGCTGCTCATGACCTGCTGGCTGGCGGGCAGCAGTTTCGCCGTCGCCATCAACCCTGAGTACCTGCGCTTCAAGTGGGACCGCGACCGCGCCGCTGCCCAGCCGTCCCGCACCACGGGGCGCACCGTCCGGGCGCGCTCCGGCAGCCAACTAAACAGCCGGCGCCAGCCGCGTGACCGGGCCCGCGGAGCGAACGGCAAGCCCGCGCGGCGTAGCCGTGCCGGCTCCCGCAATGGTGCCAAGGCACCAAGACCGGGAGCGTCCGGAACATCCCATGCGATGCAGCGCCTCCCGGCCACCCCCGCCAGCGCCGGGGCCGCGGCCGGCAGCCCATCCGCGCTGCATACCGATCCGAGTGTTCCCTCTTCGGCCGCCACAGCGGCCGAAGCCGTGGACGTTAATGAAGCCGTGGACGTTAATGCAGCCTCCGCCAGCGAGCTCGAAGCCCTGCCGGGATTCTCCCGGGCACTCGCCAAGAAAGCGGTCGAAACCAGGGAGAAGCGCGGCGGCTTCACCTCGGAACAGGATTTCGCCGCGGCCCTGGATCTGGCGCCGCACATCTTCCAGCGACTGCGCGGCCGCATCGTCTGCCGACGCACGCCGCAGTCACCGCCGTCGTTCGGGCGGATCGTGGACTACTAACGCGTGCCTCCCCACCCGCCCAGTGCGGCCCTCGAGGCTTAAATACGCCAGGTCCCGATGCGATGGGGGGACATCCGGGACCTGGCGGGCTTTCTGGACTGCCGGTCAGTCAGCGCTCTGTGCACTCGGGGCGGAAGCAGCGGACTGGGCAGATACCGGCGACGGGGCGCTCTGGGCGGAGGCCGGGCTGGCCGCCGACTGGGCAGAGACCGGCGACGGGGCGCTCTGGGCGGAGGCCGGGCTGGCCGCCGACTGGGCAGTCAGGGCCGACACAGCTGTCTTCACGTCGTGCTGGTCCAGATTCACCGCCGCCGGGGACACACTGGTTTCCATGACCGGGCTGAGGGCCGGTGCTTCCGTTGCCTGGACGATGCTCTGTCCCAGATCCTCGTTTTCGAAGGCCGAATCCGCGACAGCGGATCCGGCGCCGATTGCCATCACGCCGAGAGTTCCGGTTGCGATCCACAGAGTGCGCTTGTTCATGTTCTGCCTTTCACGGTGCTTTGCGAGGTGCTGATGACTCAAGAATGCACACCGAACGTGAGACGTTGAGGAGAACTCAATGAGAAGCCTCTCATCTGCCCCACGCGGCTAAAGTGAGACTAGATGCTCCTTTGGAAGGCCATTAATGACGCAGACCGCTTCCCTGCCCACCGGCGACCAGATCGTGCAGGAACTTCCCTGGCGCTGGCGGGTCCAAGGCAAGATTTTTCTGCTCGGCGGACTCGGCTTCATGTTCGATGCCTGGGACGTCACGCTCAACGGCGTCCTGATCCCGCTGCTGTCCGATCATTGGGACCTTGTTCCGGCGCAAGCTGCTTGGATCGGGACGGCGAATTTGATCGGCATGGCACTCGGTGCCTTCATCTGGGGCTCAATCGCCGACCTCATCGGCCGCAAGACGGCGTTCACCGCCACGCTGCTGGTCTTCTCGGTCTTCACTGTCTGCGGGGCCTTCGCACCGGACATTGTCTGGTTCTGCGTCTTCCGGTTCATCGCCGGTTTCGGCCTGGGCGGCTGCGTCCCCGTTGACTACGCGCTGGTCGGCGAATTCACCCCGCGCCGGCTGCGCGGCCGCGTCCTGACCGCGATGGACGGCTGGTGGCCCGTCGGCGCCGCGCTCTGCGGTTTTGTCTCGGCCATCATCATGGCCACCGTGGCCGACTGGCGCTTCACCATGCTGATCATGGTCCTGCCCGCCCTGCTGGTCTTCTGGGTCCGCAGGTCGGTGCCCGAATCCCCGCTCTACCTGGTCAGCCGCGGCCGCACGGCGGAGGCCGAACGAGTCATCAACGGCATGATTGAGCGGACCGGCGGAACCGTCCGCGAATGGCGGCTGCCCGAACCCAGCGAAGCACCGCGCCTGTCCGCCGTAAACGTCCTGGTGCAGTTCAAAGCCGTCTGGAAATTCAACTGGAAGATTACGACGGCGGCCTGGGCCCTGTTCTTCAGCATCCTGCTGGTCTACTACCTGGCCCTGACCTGGATGCCGATCATCCTCATCGACGCCGGATTCGCCGCAGCTCGTGCCTTCCTCACCACGGCAGGCATGGCCGCCGTCGGTCTGGTGGGCGTCATCATCGCCGCGTACCTCGTCGAGAAGACCGGACGGAAGTGGATTCTCGCCATTACCGGTCCATTGTCGGCGCTGGCGCTCGTCGTCGTCGCACTCCTCATCGACGTTCCCGGGGCTGTGGTGGCCCTGCTGCTGGTCTACGGGATGGTGGTGCAGATCGCTATTCCCGTGCTGTATACCTATGTCTCCGAGCTCTACCCCACCGAGCTGCGCGGGTCCGGCTTCGGCTGGGCCTCGACGTTCTCCCGCGTTGGAGCCGGCTTCGGCCCGCTCATCTTCGCGTCAGTCATGTGGCCGTATCTGGGCCTTGCATGGTCGTTCGCCATTGCCGGCGTCCTGGTGCTGATCGCGGTGCTGTGGATGGCGCGCTTCTCTCCCGAGACCAAGGGCGCCGAACTTCTCTAATTCGGGCAGTCACCTGCACGGCTCCCGAACCCAAATGCGCCCTTCCACCAACAGGGGGAAGGGCGCACGTTTAGCGGATCTGTGTTTACTCCGGCAACCCGGCATTCGGCGTCTCGTCGACCGACACCATCGCCCACGCGCCGTCGGCGTAGTTGGCAGTTACCGTCAGCGTGGTTCCGTCCGAATCCCACTCCTTGGCCTCGACGGTCTTGCCGTCCTTGTCCAGGGTGGTGCGGGCGTCTTCCATGTACGGAACCACGGCGCTGAGGTTACCCTCGTCGTCCTTGGCTTCATCCAACGCCACCACGTTCAGGGCCTTGGGCTGTCCGCCGGCAATCCAGCCGCCGTCGGCGTATACAGCCTCAATGGCGTCCGCCTCGGTCATGCAACCGGTGCAGTCAGCGGCGACTTCGCGCATCAGGTCTGCATCGCCGGTCTGGATCGCATAGTTCTTGGCTTCAAAGTAGTAGTACGTGAAGGACGCCAAGCCCTGGGCGGTGTCTTCGGCCATCCGATCGTTCTTCTCCGGCGTCCGGACGTTCTGCGCCGGCGCTTCAGTGCTAGCCGCCACCGGCTTGTTGCTTACTGCAGCCTTGTCCTGCCCGGCCTCACTGCCACAGCCCACAAGCGCAACAGCTGCCACAGTCACCACGGCGCCGGACATCATCAACTTCTTCATGGTCTCCCCTGGGATAACGGAATGAGAGGGAGCCGACGTCTTCGCATCTGGGCGGCGTCAGCACCGTCACATACCCTATCGCCGGGATACACCCCAAACTCTGAAAAGAGTGCTTCAGGTGTTGCAGATCACGCCCCATCTTCAGTTCAGATTCAGCAACCCGCGCCCTCCGGATTCTCCAGGCAGTTGTCCGCGTAGTTATTCACCACAGACCGCCAGACGCTGAGAGGCACCGCAGCGCTATCTATCTGTGCTTCACCCGAAATCGCTATCCAGTCCGAACCGTCAATCGAATACTCGCCTCTGTAGGTAGTCGTCAACGAAACCTGAACGTCCCCAGTCTCCGTATAACGGTGACTTGTAGATGTCTTCTCGCCCAATCGGTCAGCCGGGAGCGGTCCTCCAGGTTGGCTTGTAGGCCCCAACGAAGAGCCATCACCGTAGCTCCATGTATACGCAGTGGGAATCGCGCGAACAGTTACATCAAAGCCATCGATGTCCTCATTGAACGTCTGCTCATTCGGACTTGCATAGACGTTGGTTTCAGCTCCGATCAAAGTATGCGGAACGGGCTCCACGGAAAGCCCCGATGGAGCAATCGGCAACCTCCGGAAGAACTCAATCGTCACCACCGGTACTTCTTCGGTACCATCTGCTGGGGCGTCTAGAGGCATATCTGAGTACTGACAGATCGTTCTCGTCGTATCCGCCCACTGTGGCGGACTCTGGCCCGCCGGCGCTTCAAGAATGCGCATGAGCATACCGTCCGCACCCACAGAACAGCTCGCATTAACAAGAATGCATTCGACCGAGATGTCGGCGAGATTTGGGATGCACACCGGTTCGAACTTTCGCTGTGGCGGTGCTGCGACCGAGCCCGAACCGATGGGCTGGGTTATCGGATCATTGACTCCGGGTAGTGTTCCCGGAAGTGTTTTGTCCGCCTCCAAGACAATGTCTGTCTCCTCGAAGTCGCCTCCAATAGGAGGAAGGTTAGCATCCGAGGACCAAGAAACTTGTGCACCGCCTGCTACAAGAAACATGGCGATCAACGTGCCGGCAGCAGCAGATACAAGGCGAAGGCGCCTGAGCGGTCTCATTCTCTAGCGCCCTCAGGACGAGCAAGATCGATCATCTGCCACCCGCCGTTTTGATACTGAATTTCGGGAATCCACAAGGTTGGCTCTGCGATACCATCCGATTCGCCCTTGAGAGCACCGTTGGAATAGTAAAAAAGCGGTTCTTGACTAAAGAAAATATAGGGAGCGTATCCCCCACTCGTGGTCTCTTCATAGCGCTTTTCGATCTTGGTCACCTGGAGGCCACCGCCGGCTATCCATCGCCCATCAACCGTCCAAGATTTGATGTCGTCAAACACCGCATCGCAAAGCGCGCAGTCGGAGCCGGTTATCGATGTGATCATTCCCAAGTCTCCGGTCTCATATGCGTACGAGACAGTCTCAAACCAGTACGGGATGAACGCTTCCAATCCTTGCTGGGATTTCAGCGACGCTTCACTTGGCATTTCTGGCACTGGAACGTTTTCGGCGGGGCCGTCTTCGGACGCCGGTTTATATGTGGGGTCTGGACTTTGAGTCGCTGACTCCGATGCAACGGGGGCGGGCGATGCGGATGGCTCGGCGCCGGCTGGTCCTGTGCAGGCGGAGAGGGCAAGGGCTGCCGCGGAGATGAGGAAAAGGGTGATGCGGGCGCGCGTTGTAGCTATGAGTGTTGGCTGCTGGCTCACTCAGACCCCCGGGTGCTGGACGGGCTGGACGCTTGGTGCGAGCCAGTCTAACCAGACGAATCGACAGGTGCGGAGGTTTTCCACAGGTTTGGTCTGCAGCGGGTTGAAAGCAAGCGCCGCCCTTGACAGCAGCACGTAAATATCGCGTGTCTTGGCGCGGGAGAACCGCGCTTACACCGATTGGCGAGCACCGGCGTCGTTGTTCGAGTGGACCTAGGCGAGCTTGGCGAGTGTCTCCACGAGGAGGCGGCGTTCCTCGACCTTGATCCGTTCGTGCAGCGACTCTTCGGTGTCGTCGTCCAGCACGGGAACTGCCGCCTGGGCAAGGATCGGGCCGGTGTCGACGCCGGAATCCACCAGGTGCACGGTCACGCCGGTGATCTTGACGCCGTGGTCCATGGCATCGCGCACGCCGTGGGCGCCCGGGAAGGACGGCAGCAGGGCCGGGTGGGTGTTGACCAGGCGCCCCTCGAAGCGGGCGACGAATTCGGCGTCAAGGATCCGCATGAAGCCTGCCAGCAGCACCACATCCGGGTTGTCGGCCGCAACGGCTTCTTCCAGGGCACGGTTCCATTCGGGCCGTGAGGCGAAGTCGCCGGGGGCCACCGTAAAGGTCCGGATACCCGCCTCGACGGCGCGTTCCAGCCCGCGGCAGCCGGGAACGTCGCTGCCCACCGCGGCGATCTCGGCATCAAGCCCGCCGTCACGGACGGCGTCGATGACGGCCTGCAGGTTGGTGCCGGAGCCGGATACGAGAACCACTATGCGCATGGAATCAACTTTATGCGTCCCTCTCGCCTAGGCTTAATCCATGCAGCAGACCACGCGCCCGGAGCCGACCGAGGAACAGACCAAGTCGGCGGGGCTATTTGTCCGTGTGCTGCTGCTGTTGTTGGCTTCCACCTTCTTAGCCACGGCTCTCCCGCTCCCTTGGAAGGCGGTGGCTCCGGCGCTGGCCGTGGCGAGCATCGTGGTGGCCGTCATCGGCCTGGTGAAAGCGGTGCGCGCGGGGCTGCCGGGCTCGCTGCGGATCACCTATGTACTGGGCGTCGGTGCCGGCGCGTTCTTCCTGCTGACCACGCTGGCGCAGGTGCTGTTCTGGCCCCTGACCGCTGCCTTCGAGGACTGCAATCAGTTGGCAGTCACGCAGTCGGCCCGCGAAGCATGCCTGGGCAACTACGAGGACAAGCTGCTGAACTTCACCGACCTGTTGAACCCGTAGTTCACTTCCGGCTGCGGGCCCGGGCCGGTTCGCGCTCCAGCCAGGGTGCGACGGCGTGGCCGATCATGGTGCCGAGCGCTACTTCGCCGGCGACCCACAGCGCGGTCCACAACGGATCCGGCCCGATCTCCGTCAGCCGGCCGATACCCAGCGAACCGTTGGACAGCCACACCAGCGCGGCGGCCGCTGCCCCGGCGACGGTACCAATGAACAGCCCCAGGAGCAGCGTGGACGCCGAGGCCGTGAACCAGCGGGCCCGGATCTTGATGGAGAGCCACTCGTCGAAATGGTTCTCACCCTCGCGCAGGAACCACCAGCCGGCCAGCACGCCGGCGACCACCGGCACGGCCAAGGCGGCCAGCCCGTAGGTCAGCTCGCCGGACGGCAGGGCGCCCAACACCGGCAAGGCGGGCATTGGTCCCACCGTGGTGGCCAGCGGCCCAATGGAACTGCCGGAGCCGAGGGCGAATCCGGCCCCCGAACTCCACGACAGCGCCCACACGACGAAGTTGGGTACCAGCCCCAACTGCGCCACCGTCAGTACGACGCCGCCGATGATGCCGGGGCTGAGCTGTTCATAGATTTCCACGACTTCGGCCCAGTGCAGGCCCAGGTCCACTGCCAGCAGCAGGGCCGAGAGTGCCACGGCGGCGGTCACCGCCAGCAGCCCGGCACGAATGCCGGCCCACACGTAGGATCCGGCCCAGCGGGAATGCTGGCTGGTGCGGGCCACCCATGCGGCCGCGTCGACGCCGATCAACCGGGCCCAGGACCCGGCCTCCCGGTACGCGCCCACAATCAGTCCAGCCCCGGCCGGCAGCAGCGGAATGAGGGCCCCGGCCAGCGTGGAAATCTCCACTTCATCGGTCTGCACCAGATATGCGGTCGCTGCACCCACGGCAGCGTAGGTTCCGAGCGCGCCGGCCAGTGCCTGCCACAACTGGTCCGTATAGGAGGCCCGGGCCAGCCGCCGTCCGGCGCGCCAGGACAGGAAGAACGGGATGAGCGTGAGTCCCAGCGGCACCAGCGACAACGTTCCGCGCATCGTTTCGGCCGAACTGGCACCGGTTTGGATGGCCAGTTCCAGCGGGACGCCGTGGATGAGCAGCCAGGCCTGGCCGCCGAGACGGGCCAGCGAATCGAAGCTGCGGTCGTCAAAACCGTCGGCAAACCACACGCCCACCAGCGGCAGCAGCACCACGATGGCCGAGAGCAGGGCGCACTGGAAGAACTCGAAGGCACCCTGCAGCCAGAGGGGCATCGGCAGTCCGGCCTGACCGCCCGGTCGCGACGTGAGTTTCATTGCTTCTATGGTGCCAGTCAGGTTGCCCCCGCCCGCTTAGCGACGCGGCGCCGTGGCCATCGGCACATGGCGGGCGCGCACCGTCGTCGTACTTTCCCAGCGCACGACGGCGGGGCTCGGCTCACGCTCCCGGGTCCGGTAATCGGGTCTCAGGCAGCGGGTTCGATGTTCTGGTTGCCTCGGAAGACATTTAACGGATCGTACTGGTGCTTGATCCGGGCCAGCCTGTTGTAGTTCTCTTCCCCGAACGCTGCCTTAATCCGGTCCTGCCCCTCGTGGCCGATGAAGTTCAAATACACCCCGCCGGTGGCGAAGTCGGAAATATCCCGGCGGAACCCCTTGGCCCAAGCGATGGCCGCCTCTGTCTGGGCAGGATCCTGCCACAGCGCGAAGGGGTGGCTCACCCAGGTGGCGTCGCGCCGGACCATCGGCGTGCTGGTGCCGTCGACCTCGGCCACAGCACCACCCCACGGGATCAGCAGCAACTGTGAGGACGGATGCGGCAACTTGGCGCCGGAACGGAGGAAAACGTCAAGCGCCGGGTCCGGAAACTCGTCATGGTATTCGGCGGACCAATAATTAAACTGGTCCGGTTGATCGTCGAGCATTGATTGGAACTCCGCATACGGCCGCGGCGCCACCACGTCAGCAGCGGGCCCCCAGCTGCGCACGGTCTCGAGCGCCGCCTCGCCGGTTCCGGGCTCTCCGGCGTGGACAAAAACCACGCCGAGCGCGGGTTTGTTCTGCAAGTCAGCCGGGACGAACTCCTCCGGAGGGGCGATCACGGATGCCAAGGCGGTTCCCACGCCCGCGGGTGCATCCGGTGCAAAGTCGCGGTACGCACGGGCCACATCGGGCGCAGCGTCGGCAGGCCACAACATCAGGCCGGCCAAGCTCTGCTCACCGACCTGATACATCCGAAAGGTCAGGGAGACGGCAACACCAAAATTTCCGCCGGCGCCGTGCAGTGCCCAGAACAAGTCCGGGTTTTCTTGTTCGCTCGCGGTGACCAGTTCGCCGGCCGCCGTGACCAGATCCACCGAGACCAGGTTGTCGCAAGCCAGACCCCAGCTCCGTTCCATCCACCCGGAGCCGCCGCCGAGCGTGAAGCCGGCGACGCCTGTGGTGCTGACTCGGCCGCCGGTGACCGCAAGCCCGTAGGGCTGGGCCGCTCGGTCGAACTCGCCCCAGGTCACGCCGCCGCCCACTGTCGCGGTCTGGGCCTCGGCATCCACCGTCACGGTCTTCATCGGACGGACGTCGATGACCAGTCCGCCATCGTTCATGGACATGCCCGCTACTGAATGGCCTCCGGACCGCACTGCCACGTCTAGATGGTGCTCACGGGCATAGCGCAGTGCCTCTCCCACATCGTCCGGGTTGCCGCACTGGGCAATGACGGCCGGCCGCCGGTCAATCATCGCGTTAAAGAGTTTCCGAGCCTCGTCGTAACCGGTGTCGTCCGGCCGGATCCATTCCATGGCGTTGGTCCTCCCCGTGTGTCGGACCCCCAGCAAGCAAAACGGTACGCCGCTCACGGGCGACACGCCAGACGTTTGGACCCCAGAGACGGAACAGCCGATATTCACGTTCCGAAAGCTGCAAAGCGTTCCTGCAAGCCGCAGGAACACCACCAATCAATACATGGAATGGGCGGCCGGATGATGTTGAAATCATCCGGCCGCCCCGCAGGCGGATATTCGCTCAACGGAAAGTCAACGCAGGAAAACTAATTCCGCGGACTCTTTCCGTGGCTCCGCCAGTCAGCAAGAACCGCGTGACCACGATTCCGCCGGCACCATACCTCCGTGCCCCCTCGACGCGTCAGCCCCGCAACTGGGCCGCCGTTTCCACGGTCAGCAATGGTTCCGGCGCGCTAACGCTTCCGGCGCTTGGGAATGGTTTCGCTCTCCAAGGTCGCCTTTTCGCGCTTTTCGGCACGCTTTTCTTTAATGCTTCGGCCTTGCTTCTTTGCGCTTTCGCGCGCAGGAGTTTTTCCGGACATTCTTGCTCCTCATTCTCAAGCGGGATGTCTTGCTACAGACCATACCTGCTTTAGAAAATAAAGCCAGCCCTCGTTAGTGGACCTAAATAAACGGAAAGGCGCGGCACTCAGGCCAGTAGATCCACCAGTCCTTTGGCCAACGCACCGGCCGCCCCCAGAAAGGCCAGCACCACCACGGCGGCCCTGGCGTGTTCGTCTCGCAGCCGCCGGCCGAGCCGTTCGCCGGCGAAGATGCCCCCGATGATCGCCAGCGCAATGACCGCCCACATCCACCACTCCAGGTGCGGCACGCTGCCCGGGTCCACCGCCAGCTTCACACCCACGGTGATGAGGCACAGTTGCAGGAAGAACGGCTGCAGCGTCGCTGCGAACGGTCGCGGCGGCCAGCGGGACAGGATGGCGTAGGCGCTCACCGTCGGACCGCCCACCCCGGCGAGCGCGTTGGTCAGTCCCGACCCGAGCCCGGCGAGTGCCTTGGGCAGCTGCCCGGACACGGTGACCTGCGCACGGCCCAGCACCACCGCGACGGCCAGTCCGGCCATCACCACCGCGCCCACCACGGTGGACAGCACGGCGGGCGGGACCTGGACCGCAAGCCAGGAGCCGACAACCGTACCGACGACGGCGGGAACGGACAGCCACAGCAGCAGGGTCCAGTCGATCTCCCGCCACACGCGGGGCACAATCAGCCCGCAGGAGACCACTGCGCAGATGTTGATCATCATGATGCCCTCATGCGGCCCCAGCAAGATGGCCAGGATCGGCGCCACCAGCAGGGCGAACCCGATGCCCGCGATGCGCTGGGCCACCGAACCGAAAAAGATCGCGCCGGTGATCAGCGCCAGGAGTCCCATGGTCACCCGACCACCCTGCCAGAGCGGAGTTAGGCCGCCGTTCACCGACACGATCACGTCTGCTCGCCTGCTCGTTGCCGGCCGCAGGCAGGCTGGGTGGCGTGAGGATAGCTATCGTCGCCGAATCGTTCCTGCCGCACATGAACGGGGTCACCCATTCACTGCTGCAAGTCATCGCCCACCTGCGGCGCCGCGGAGACGACGTGCTGGTGGTGGCACCGACGTCGTCGTGGCTGGAGGACACCGCACCGGCAACGGTGGAGGGCTACCCGGTCTACCGGCTGCCGTCCATCCCGCTGCGCGGCTACCCGAATGTGCGCGTGGCGGCCGGAACCGTGGCACGGATCCGGCGGGTGCTGGCCAGCTTCCGGCCGGACGTGGTCCATGTGGCCTCCCCCTTCATCCTGGGCTGGCGCGCGGTGCAGGCCGCCCAGCAGCTCGGCCTGCCCACCGTCTCCGTTTACCAGACCGAAGTGCCCGCCTATGCTGCCCGCTACGGTGCGCCCTGGCTGCAGGAACTGCTCTGGCAGCGGGTGGAGAGCATCCACAAAGCGTCCACACTGACCCTGGCGCCGTCGTCGTTCGCCATGGAACAGCTGCGCAGCCGCGGCATCCGCGTCCACCTGTGGCGCCGCGGAGTGGACACCAGCCGCTTCCATCCGGACAAGTACGACGCCGGTTGGCGGGCATCCGTAGCACCCAACGGGGAACGGATCATCGGCTACGTGGGCCGCCTGGCGGCGGAAAAGCAAGTGGCGGATCTGGCCGTGCTGGCAGATCTCCCCGGCACCCGGCTGGTGGTAGTGGGCTCCGGTCCGCTGAAGGAGGAGCTGCAGGCCAAATTGCCCGGAGCGCACTTTGCCGGCTTCCAGACCGGCGAAGAACTGGCACGGTGTGTCGCCTCGTTCGACCTCTTTGTGCACCCGGGCGAATCGGAAACGTTCTGCCAGACCATTCAGGAGGCCATGGCCAGCGGCGTGCCCGTCGTGGCCGTGGGCCGCGGCGGCCCGCTGGACCTGGTTGACCCTTCGAGGACCGGCTGGATCTACCGGCCCGGGAACCTGGCTGAACTGCGCGACTACGTCCGGGACCTAACCGGCGACGACACCAAGCGCCGGGCGCTGGGCGAGGCGGCTCATCGCTCGGTACAAGGCCGGACGTGGCCGGTACTCTGCGAACAACTGGTGGACTATTACCGGCTTGCCGTCAGGGTCAAGCGCCGGGAGCTGAACCTAGAAGCCAGGGGTGTGCTGGGTTTCCTGGCCGGGTGAATGCTTCAGCCGGAACTCCGGCTATTCAGCGCCTTGTCTCGTTCCACTAGGATGTGGCCATGCCCACAGAAACCGGATCCGTCTCGCCCGAATCTGCTCCCTCATCCCGGCCGGGGCCGTCGGCCGGCCCATCCGTACCGGAACGGCTGGCCGAACAGCTCAAGTCGCTGGGCGTTGCCCGGACCTTTGGAGAACCGCTGCAGGTGGGCGGAGATACCGTGGTTCCGGTGGCCTTGGTCCAGTACGGTTTCGGCGGCGGCGGCGATGCCGAGGGTGCCGCCGGCGGTGGTGGCGGCGGTTTGGCCCTGCCGCTCGGCGCCTACACCGGGCGCGGCGATGGGCCCGCAACGTTCCGGCCCAACACCGTTGCGCTGCTGGCCGTGCTGATTCCCCTGGTCTGGACCGCTGGTCGGGCCGTGGCCCGGGTTGTCCGCGCCGCCAAGAAATAGGCGGCGCGCGCACCCGGGGTCTCCACGCGTTCGCTGGCGCTCACTTGGTCGACCACCGACGGATGCTGGCGCTTACTTGGTCGACCACCGACGGATGCTGGCGCTTACTTGGTCGACCACCGACGGATGCTGGCGCTTACTTGGTCGACCGCCGACGGGCACTTGGCCGATCACCGGCGGGCACTAGCGGAGGTTACGGCGGAACCGTAGGCTCGAAAGTAACAGCGGACAACACAGATTCGAGGACTCCCGATGAAACTGAGCCATATTCCGTTGCGCCTCTCCACCGGCGCGTTCATCCTCAATTCCGGGCTGGGCAAACAGAAGCTGGATAAGGACACCGCCGCCGCCATGCAGGAGATGGGCAGCCGCGCGTTTCCTTCATTGAGGCAGATGGATCCGGAGAAATTCGGCAAACTGCTGGCCTACGGCGAAACCGCCTTGGGCGCTGCGCTGCTGCTGCCGTTCGTGCCCAGCAGGCTGGCCGGCCTCGGTCTCGCCGCGTTCTCCGGTTCGCTGCTGGCCATGTACTTCAAGACGCCGCACATGACCGCCGAGGACAACGTCCGCCCCAGCCCCGAGGGCACCCCCTACGCCAAGGACGCCTGGATGCTCGGCATCGCCCTGGCCCTGATCCTGGATCCCAAGAATAAGAAACCGACGGCGCTCCCCACCACCTGACGCTAACCAGCGGAGCACGACGGCGGCGCCGGGGCCTCCCCAGACGGTCGTCCTCCCCCGTCCACAGCCTCAGCCGCCCGTGCCGGCGGCCGCTTCCACCGTGAGATGATGGAGGTCATGGCCGCACACACTTTTCCGCTGGTTGACGTCAGCGAAATCATCAGGCTGGTGGGCGGCGCCGCCTTTGCCCGCGGCAAGATCTATGCCTCCGACGGTTCAGTGGCCGAGCTCGACTGGGACCCGTCCGTCCGCCTCCTGACCGCTAAAGTCATCGGCACCGCCGCACTGCCGTACCGCTGCCGGATCTACCTGGAGACCGGTACCATCGGTCAGTGGCGTCCGGCTTCGGCGTCCTGCAGCTGCCCGGTGGGCTCCGACTGTAAGCACGTAGCCGCCGTGCTCCTGAACAGCAACGGCAAGCACCTGATCACCAACCAGGCCTTCGCGCGCGAGCCGGAACCGGTGCAGGCCGGCTGGCAGGATTCGTTGGCAGGACTGATCGGTGGCACACCGGACGGCGCCAAGGGCGGCGCAGCCAAACCGGCGAAGACCAAGGTTAAAAGCACCTCCGGGCTGGGACTGCAGTTCGAGCTGACGGAACCGGGCCGCCGGAACGACCGCCAATACCGGCCTTCGGGCCTCTCCCTGCCGGAGAACTCCGCAGCGGGCCCGAACTGGACCCGCAAGGCCGGAAACCGGATGCGGGTCGGCGTCCGCCCGGTGCTGCAAAACGAGACCGGCCGGTGGATCCGCAGCAAACTGCGCTGGAACACCATCAGCTACAAGACCTACGGCCTGCCGCTGGACACCGAACAGCACCGCTGGTTCAGCCAGTTTGCGCCGCTGCACCGGGCCACCGGTCTGACCTACTTCGGCGAAGACAACGACTGGCTCTTCCTGGACGAATTCAGCAGCCCGCTGCTCTGGGAACTCTTCGCCGAAGCCAAGCGGCTGGGCATTGCGCTGATCGGAACCAAGGCGGACACCGTCGTCGACATCCGGGACCAAGCCGTGATCGGCCTGGACGCCCATCTCGACGGCGTAGCGCCGGCGGCCGCCGAAACGCGCGACGGTGCCGCCGAAGGCCACCCGGACACTGCCGACCTGGTCCTGACACCGTCGCTGCGGATCGACGGCCAGGAACTCCCCACGGAGACTGCGGGTATCGTCGGCACGCACGGCGTCTACCACTACAGCGTCGCAGGCCAGACCGTCATCACCCTGGCCCCCACCGCACATACCGTCACCGATCAGGAAGCGAACCTGCTGCTCTCCGGCACACCGCTGACGGTTCCGGCCACCGACGTCGAGCAGTTCATGGAGCGCTACTACCCGGCGCTCAGCCAGCGCATCGCGGTGGCCAGCAGCGACGAATCAGTCAGCTTCCCGGAGATCGTTCCGCCGGCGCTGGTCCTGACCGCTTCCTACCGCAAGGGCAACGTGCTGCAGCTCGGCTGGCACATCGAGTACCGCCACGGAGACAAGCCGCTGCGGCTTCCCGTCGACGACGATGCGGACACCAGCCACTACCGAGACCTGCCCGCCGAGCAAGACCTGTTGGAGGCTGCCGCGGCCGTGCCGGGCGTGGGCACGACGGCGGCGCGCACCTTGCGGGACATGGCCACCGTGGATTTCACCCGCTACGCGATGCCAGCGCTGGAGCAGCTGGACGGCGTGCGCGTGGACATTGTGGGCGAAAAGCCCGACTATCAGGAGCTGACCGAAGCACCCGAACTGACCATCAGCACGGTGGAGACGGACGAGAGCGACTGGTTCGACCTCGGCGTCATGGTCCGCGTGGCCGGCCGCACCGTGCCGTTCGGAAACATCTTCAAGGCGCTGGCCCGCGGCCAGACCCGGCTGCTGCTGGTGGACAAGTCCTACCTGTCGCTGGAGCAGCCGGTGTTTGACCGTCTCCGCCAGCTGGTGGACGAAGCCCGGCAGATGCAGGACCGGGAATCCGGCGAACTGCAGATCAGCCGCTACCAGGCCTCGCTCTGGGAAGACCTGGAGGAAGTCGCCACCGAAACCGTGCAGGCCCGCAGCTGGCGCGAATCGGTCCAGGGCCTGCTGGCGCTGGAGGCGGTGGACCAGACTCCCCTGCCGGCCGGTTTGGATGCCGAGCTCCGCCCATACCAGGCCGAAGGTTTCAACTGGCTCGCCTTCCTCTGGCGGCACCGGCTGGGCGGCGTGCTGGCGGACGACATGGGGCTGGGCAAGACGCTGCAGGCTTTGGCCCTGCTGCTGCATGCCAAGCAGCATGGAGATCCGGCGCGCGCCCGCCCGTTCCTGGTGGTGGCGCCCACCTCCGTGGTGTCGAACTGGGTCCATGAAAGCCAGCGCTTCGCCCCCGACCTGAAGATCGAGGGCATCTCCGACACGCAGGTGCGCGGCCGCCGCCCGCTGTCGGAGATCACTGCGGAAGCCGACGTCGTGGTCACTTCCTACACGCTGTTCCGGCTGGATTTCGAGACGTATCAGGAGACTGACTGGGCCGGGCTGATTTTGGACGAGGCGCAGTTCGTGAAGAACCGCGCCACCAAGGTCCATCAGTGTGCCCGCGATCTGCGTGCGCCCTTCAAGATGGCGATCACCGGCACGCCGATGGAAAACAACCTGATGGAGCTGTGGTCCATCTTCTCCATCGTGGCGCCCGGGCTGTTCCCGTCCGCCGTGCGGTTTGTTGACCAGTACCAGCGGCCGATCGAACGCAACCAGGACTCCGAACTGCTGCAGAAACTGCGCCGTCGGATCAAGCCGCTGATGATGCGCCGCAGCAAGGAAGCGGTGGCCCGGGACTTGCCGGAGAAACAGGAGCAGGTCCTGGAGGTGGAACTGACGCCCAAGCACCGGCGGATCTACGACACGCACCTGCAGCGCGAGCGGCAAAAGGTCCTGCGACTGGTCGAGGACATGGACAAGAACCGGTTCACCATCTTCCAGTCGCTGACCCTGCTGCGGATGCTGAGCTTGGATCCCTCGCTGGTGGATCCAAAGTACGCCTCCGTGCCGTCCAGCAAGCTCGGCGTCCTGTTCGAGCAACTCGAAGACGTCATCGGCGAGGGGCACCGGGCGCTGATTTTCAGCCAGTTCACCAGCTACCTGAAGAAGGCCGCCCAGCAGTTGGACGCGGCCGGCATCGAGTACTGCTACCTGGACGGTTCCACCCGCCGCCGCGCCGAGGTGATCGAGAAGTTCAAGAGCGGCAATGCGCCGGTGTTCCTGATCAGCCTCAAGGCCGGCGGCTTCGGCCTCAACCTGACCGAGGCCGATTACTGCTTCCTGCTGGATCCCTGGTGGAATCCGGCGACCGAGGCCCAGGCCGTGGACCGCACGCACCGGATCGGCCAGACCAAGAACGTCATGGTTTACCGGATGGTGGCCCGCGGAACGATCGAAGAGAAGGTGATGGCCTTGAAGGAGCGGAAGGCCAAGCTGATCTCGTCGGTGCTCGAAGACGATGCCATGTTCTCGTCCAAGCTCACCGCTACCGACATCCGCGGCCTGTTCGGCGACTAGCCTGCGCCTGGGGAACGGCCTACGCCCGACATGCGGCCGGGTGCGCGGGCCCGGTGGCTGGCGGCGTGTTACTGCACGGTGACCTGCAGCAGGCGCCAGCCGTCCGGGACCTGCGCTTCGATGGCGGCCCGGGCGTCGGCATAGGACTCCCCTTCAGCCGACAATTCCTTGGTTTCGACCGGTTGGATGATTCCCACAACTTTGACCACGGACTAATGGTATCCCCGACCCGGCCGAGTCCGCGGCATCCTTGACCATGGTTCCGGTCACGTCCGCCCGGGCGAACGGCCAGCGCCGACCGCCGCCGGGCTAAGGTGGTAGACGGGATCGTCCGTCTCCGCGGGCCATCCCGTCCACCGGACGAAGGGGGCAGGGTGCTGGCACTGGTACGCCACGGACAGACCGATTGGAATGCAGCGGGCCGGCTGCAGGGACACACCGATGTGCCGCTCAACAGCTTGGGCAGGCAGCAGGCGTACGACGCCGGCGCCTCGCTATCCGCGGGCGGCTGGGACGTTTTGGTGTCCTCACCTTTGGTGCGCGCCGTGGAAACCGCGCAGATCATCGGCAGCCAGGTGGGCCTGGAGCTGGCGGAAACGCTTCCGGAGCTCCTTGAGCGCGATTACGCCGGGATCGAAGGCACCGTGCTGCGCGGCATGGACCGGCCGCACATTGACGAACTGATGCGGCAGGCGGAACCGGAGGTGGACGTGGCCGTCCGCGGTATCGCCGGGCTGCAGGCATTGCTCCGCACCTACCCGGAACAAAACATCATCGCGGTGGCACACGGGACGATCCTGCGGCTCACGCTGAATACGCTGCACGGAACGCCGCGGGACTACATCCTCAATGGTGAAGCAGTGGAACTGGACCCTAACGTGGTGCTCGGCTACCGCCCGGATCCGGACCAGTTGGCTGCCACCCGCTCCTAACGACGGCGGGGCGTGCGGTTCCCGGACGGTCCGGCCGACCTCGCGCTACTCGCCCTCCAAACGCTGATGCAGGGTTGCCACGGCGTGCTCGGACAGTTCTTCGCGCGGGGCGCACCAGTCCACCCAGCGGTGCAGGAACGCGGTGAGTTCGGCGGGGTCAACCGGCTCCATGCCGCCTTCTGCCATCAGCGTCTCGCTGATCAAATCCAACTTGACCGGGCTCACCCGGGTGAGCCGTCCGCCGTCGTAATCCCAGCTGTAGCCAAGGATCAGGTTCACCATGCCGCGTTCCGAGGCCGATTCGCGTCCGGTCTCCCGCAGATAGCGGGCGGCCAGCTCGTCGATTTCCTCCTGCCGGAGCGCCTCGATTTCCTCATCCAGGCTGCCGGCCGCCGTTTCCGTGTCACCGCCCCGCCGCGCCCCGCCGGGCGTGGCACCGGCCTCGGCGTCATCAAGCTCTGCGTAGTCCTCGTCGGAGAGCCAGTCTTCACTCTCCTCCTCCGTCTCGTCCGCCAACTCGATGATGGTGCGCAGCCAGGCCTGGGCCACCCAGCGGCGGGCGCCGAAATCTTCATCCACCATGTGTTCGGGCAAATCCAGCGAGGCGTCCAGCCCTTCCCACGCGTCCAGCGCGGCGCCGGTCAGGTCGGCGTCGGCGTCGAGCACCAGCCCTTCTTCCTGGGCGTCTTGATTCAGGTCCCTGAGCGCCGCGGCCGGGTCGTCCACCAGCCCGGTTTCCATCACCGTCCCGCCGAAAATGTTGCCGTCCAGCAGCACCAGCAGGCCTACTTTGTCATTGCCGGCCGTAAACTCGAAGAGCATGTTGGCTTCGTCGCCGAAAGCGTCCGCATAGCGGTGCAGGGCCGTCACCGTGACCGGGTGCTTGGCCCACTCCGGCTCGGTGAAGCCGTCGGCCACCATCCGGTCCGCGAGCGTTTCGGCGTCGCGCCGCATGTCCGGACGGCCGATCAGGAACGCCAGCGCGCGCAGCATCGGCACCGCGCCTGGGCCGTTGCGGTCCTCGGCCAGGTCCAAGAACGCATAGAACAGTTCGTTGCGGCGCTGCCGGCCGGTGTCGTCCTGTGTATCCCACAGATCCAGCAGGTAGCCGCCCAGCGAATGGGCTTCGATCGGGCTGGCCGTCTCCAAGGTGTCGGCAAACGGACGTTCCAGCTCGACGTACAGCTCCAGCAGCGGGTCGCTGACCGGCCCGGCCTGCCTGCCGGAGCCGGGCTGCCGGTTCTTCATCCTTTTCGGCTTGCGCTTGCGACTCACAGGACTCATGCAACGAGTCTGCCATGGCCTCGCCGCGAAGGTAACCGTCGGGGTGGGCCCGGCGGTCAGAGCAGGGACTGGATCACCAGCCGCCATTTCTCCAGCCAGGCGGCGCTGCTTTCCGGGTCCTGCCAGGACTCCTGGTTCAGGTACAGGCCCTGGACCGGGACAGTGGCGCCCAGTTCCACCAGCACAGGTTTGAGCAGCAGCTCCGGCGCCAGCGCGTGGGCCGGTCCGGCGCCGAGCATCAGCGGCACCGCCACCACACCGGCCAGCCCGTCACCGGTGGCGAACTGGTCGAGGAACAGCTTCAGCACGCCGGAGTAGGTGGCCTTGAAGGTGGGCGACGCCACGATCACCAGTTCGCTGCCCTGCACGGTCTTGACGGCAGCGGCCACGCCCTCATCACCCCACCCCAGCAGGCCCGGGCCCAACGTCACCACATCCACCAGATGGTCCGCGGGCGCACCGATAATCTGTTCGGCTAACTGTCCGGCGGCGGCCAGCGTCCGGGAGCCGGGTTTGGGGTTTCCTGCCACAACTGTCACGGTCATGTTCCGGACGCTACCGCGCCGGAAGGCCGGATCGCCAGCACCGGCCCAGTCATTGCGGCCCGTGGCGCGGTGTTACCCCATGTTGCCCATAGGAAACGTCTGCCCCGGATGTCACACTGGCCGCATGCCGTTTTACCAGGACGCCGCCGCCACCGAACCCCTGGCGGCCATCCATCTGGTCCAGCGCACCAAGAGATGCTTCCAGTTGGCGCAGCCGATCTACTACCAGGCGGATCCGGCTTCCGCCGTCGTCCGGATTGCAGCACACGATCTCTCCGCCGGGCTCAAGAACAACTCCACCGACCTGGCTTCGGTGCCCACCTGGATGTGGGGGCTCATTGCCAGCTACGGACGGCAGACGGCCCCGGCCCTGCTGCATGACCTGCGCATGGCAACGTGCGCCGAGCTGCCGCCCGAGGAGGCGCTGCGGCGGCGCCGCATCTATGACGAGGAGTTCCGCCGCGCTCTGCTGGATACCGGAGTCGCCGCGTTGCGTGCCCGGCTGATGTGGGCCGGCGTGTCGGTCCAGGCCTACCTTGAACATTCGAGGGGTCGCGGCCTGCTGTTGGCGGCGTCCGTCGGGGTGGCGGCGCTCGCGCTCATTGCCGCCATCTGGCTGGCTGCAACCGGCGCCGGCCAGTTGCCCCTGGCGGGAGCAGTGCTGCTGACCGCCGTGCTGTGCCTGGCCTGGACCCGGGACTGGCCAGTGGTCGCCGCCCTGGTTCCGGCCTTCGCCCTGTTCTCCCCAGTGCTCGCGGCAGCGGCCGCCGGGTCACTGCTGCTGTGGCTCTGCGAGACCGGCTGGTGGGCCGTTACCAAACCCTTCACCAAACACCCCAGCCCACCACCCGTCGTCGGCCCCTTAACGGAGACACCTCAGCCATGACCCATCTCACATTTCCGGCCCGGCAATGCCGGAATCGGCCCTCCGGAACGCACCCCCGAAAAGGCCAATTGGTTTGATTGGCACAACCAAACGGAATCGACTATGATTGAGACATGCCCCCCAGCCCCCGCAAGCAGCCCGATCCGGGCGTCATGATCCGTGACGCCGTGGCTCAGGTGGTGCGCTGGACCTCCCATGCCGACACGCGGAAACAGCTGTTCGATCCGCGCGAAGCCGGGCTAACGCCTACCGATGTCGCCCTGCTGGAGTACATCGATGACAAGGGCCCGGTCCGCGTTTCGGAGCTGGCCACGCAGCAAGGGGTGGACAAGTCCACCATGACCCCGCAGGTCCGCCGCCTTGAGGACAAAGGGCTGGTGGACAAGCAGGCGGATCCGGACGACGGCCGGGCCACCCTGCTGACTGCCTCCACTGCCGGCCGCCGGATGCACCGGAACATCGGCAAGGCCGGTGCCGCCGTTGTCGATGAGATCCTCGCGGATTGGACCGACGACGACCGCGAAGCTTTTGCCCAACTCTTTACCCGTTTCGCCGAGCAGCTCATGCGCGGCGAGCCCTCACAACGAACCGACTCGGAAAGGAACACGACAGGCGATGTCATCAAAGGCTCTTGAGCAAGGTGGCAAACACGATCTGCTTTCGCTTTCTTCACGGCTGTCCGCCACCCGGCAGATACTGGCCAGGAAAGTACGTACCGCCGGTCTGCTGTTCCCCCTGCTGACTCTGGCCGCCACCGCGGCGTTCTGGTCCATCGTCTGGCTGCTGGACACCACGCCGGTCCATGCCCTCTCCCCGGTCAACGCGCTGCTGCGGATCTACGGCACCGGCATCGCGGTGATAGCCACCATGGTCATTGTTGGCGCGTCCCTCTGGCTGATTGCCAAGCGGCTGGGCTACGCGGACAGGTTCACCGGTGCCCTTTTCGAGCATTCCGATGACATTGGCCCCGTTCCGTCCACCGCCGGTAGCCTGGTCCAGGCTGCCGCTGCCCCGGCGCCGGTAGCCGACTTCATTTTTGCGGCCTTGCCCGCAGCTCCGACCCGGCTCCAGCTGGAGGCGGCACCGAACGACGACGGCGCGCGGCCCGCTTTCGCCGTCGCCGCACCAGCCCCGCTGGCTACGTCTTCTCCCGCTACCGTTGCGGAACCGGGAGCCCCGGCCAGTACGGCGATCGTGGAGGAACCTTTCCTAGCCGAGGCTTCCGTAGCGGAAGTCAGCGTAGAGGATGCTCCGGCCCGGCCGCTCACCAAGGCCAATCCCCTCCAGAAGGCCAAGGGCCGCAAGAAGTAACAGCCCCCACTAGACCAATGACCGGCGCCAGCGAACGGGCGCCGGTCATTTTCTTGCCCGGCCCCGCCGGCTGAGCCCTCCGCCGGGGTGCCGGGCCTTCTTCGCGCGGGGTCAGGCGCCGGACGGATCCAGCAGGGCGGCCGCCGTGGCCTGGTGATCGGGATGGCCCGTTTGCAGGGCATACATTGCGTAGACCACCGGGCCGGCGGCTACCAATTCCACGCAGTGCTCTTCGAGCCGGGGCGGGATGCGTCCGCCCGCGTCCCGAAACGCCCTGATCGTTTGGTCGAACGCCTCGGCCGTGGACATCATGTGGTGGAGGCTGAAGTCCGCAGACGGATCGCCCACCCTCGCCGTCGTCCAATCCAGCACCGACCGGATTTCATTCTCGTCGTCCAGCAGCAAATGGGCGGGGTAGAGCTCTCCGTGGGTAAACGCCGTGAAGGCGGGCCAGTAGCTGTTGTCGGCGAGCCAGGCCTTCCAGCGGTCCATGAGCTCGTCGGCAATCCGGAACTCTTCGCTGACCGTGGCCACGTTCGTGTGCCATTCTTCGCGCACTTCGGCGGGGGTCAATACGGGCACTCCCTTGGCTCGCGCTTCAGCCGCACTGATCCGCTGCAACTGGGCGATCAGCCGCCCCAGCGAGGCGCAGTACGCGGGAGACTCGCGGTCGAAATGCCAGAGCGGTTCGCCGTCTTCCACGGTGAGGCCCAGCTCGCCGGGCAGTTCGGGATAGGCAATCAACGAGCGGTTCCGGATCCGCCAGTCGGGTACTGCGGCCGAGATCTTGTTCTTGACCAGGTCCAGGATCTTGGCTTCATCCGAGATCTTGGCCGATACGTCGGGCCGCCGCGGAATCCGCAGCACCCACTTCTTGCCGTCCTTGGCCGTGGCGAAGGCGACCAGGTAGTCCAGCCCGGCTTCATTGAACCGCACGGACTTCGGCTGGATCGTCATCCCGTTCTGGGAAGCAAGATCGGCCACGTAGTCCGGCGTGAATTCGTCCGCAGTGATCATGGGCACCTTCCTTGAGCCTTGGTGCCACTGTAGCCAAGAGCCCACGCCGGAGCCATGGCCAGGGCCGGTTAGCCCTATCCCTTCCCAGCGGCGACGCCGGCCAGCTCACCCTGGCCCGACGCAGCGCTAAGGATGCGGGCCGCCGTCGCGTGCCCCATCCGAACGGCGCCGTCCACATGCTGGTAGCCGGCACCGGCCAGGTCGGAGCTGGACCAATAGATCGTCCCCACCGGCGTCAACTGGTCCTTGCCGTAACGCGAGAGCCCGCCCAGATCGTAGCTGGCGGCATAGGCGCCGCGGGTCCACTCTTCAGATCCCCAGTCGGACTCGTAGTACACCACCGGATCCAGTGCCGCCGGGCCGAGGTAGTCGGCGATGGCGGAGAGGATCGCGGCCTTGCGCTCCTGGGGGCTGAGCTCAAACATGGCGTCCGCTTTTTCATCGCTGACGAAGCCGACCAGGGTGCCGCGGGAATCCCCGTGGTTGGTGTTGTCGTAGACCTCCTGCACTACCGAGCCCGCACCGAAGCAGGTGCCGGAGAGGCCGTCGGCGCGCCAGAACGGGGTCTCATAGACAGCGTGGACCTTGATCACCAGGCCCAGCGACTGGTGCTGGTGCATCTGGTGCTGCCGGCGCGGCAACGGCGGCTCGAAGGATACCCGGGAGTATAGGTTCGGCGGCACCGCCATCACGGCGTACCGCGCCTCCACGGTGACGTCCTCCGCAAGGGCGGTCACGCCGTCGCCATTCCAGCGCAGCGTGCGCACCGGGGCGCCCAGCCACACATCCTCGCCCAGCTCGGCGGCCATCCGGACGGAGACTTCCTGCATGCCGCCCACCACGCACTTGTCCAGAATGAAGTCGTCGTCCACCAGGTTGCTGAACGAGCCCGCCGACGCCGCCATCAGCACCGCTTGCAGCACGGAGAACGAATGGGCGGGCTTGGTCAGCATGCCGCCGGCCACGAACAGGCCAATGTTGTTGCAGGCTTCCTCATCGGCAGACTGCTGGCGCAGCCAGTGGTGGAAGGAGATGGTGTCCAGCTCGCGCGCCCGGGGATGCGCCCATGGCTCCTCCGCCCCGACCTCGGCCGCCAGTGCGTCCAGCAGGCCGATCAGCCGGTTCATTTCCGTTTCGGTGGCGGAGCTGACCGGGAACATGGCGCCGGTGTAGCGCTTTGTCTCGCCGGCGGGATCCAGGTAGATGCTCTGGCCCTCGCGGTAGCGGCTGTAGGTCTCCAGGCCCAGCTCCCCGAGCAGTTCCAGCAGGGCCGACTGGTCCGGCGACACCCATTGGCCGCCGATTTCGAGCATGGCGCCGTCCACCACATCGGTCCAGGTGCGGCCGCCCACGCGGTCCCGTGCCTCCAGCACCGCTACGGACAAGCCTGCCCGCTTCAGATCCCGTGCCGCGGTCAGTCCGGAAGGTCCGGCGCCGATCACCACTACGTCCCGCTTCAACTTGCTCACTGTCGTTCAACTCCCGTTCGGACTGCTATGGAACTGCCGGCTTGGTTCCGGCCTCCGAGTAAATGAACTACATTCATTTACTCACAACTGTAACTGGCGCCACAGGAATCTGAAAGGGCTGCGTAGGATGGTTACACGGGTTGTACCGCCGCAGCCCCGGGCGGAAAAGGAAGAAGGAGTTTGTCGTGACAACACGCTCGGCGCGCGACGACGCCCCTGCCCCTCCCCCGAACGGACACAGGCCGGCCGGCCGTCCCACCGAGAAGCTGCTGTCCAAGGAACTCATGACGACGGCGGCGCTCGGCTTGATCGAAGCGCGCGGCTATGAGGGACTCACCATGTCCGGCCTGGCCCGGAGCCTGGGCGTTGCCCCGTCGGCGCTGTACAACCATGTGGCCTCCAAGCACGACGTCCTGCTGCTGCTCCAGGACCACCTGATGGCCCGCGTCGACGTGGCTGCTTTCTCCGAACTTCCGTGGCCGGACGCGGTGCACCGCTGGGCCTGGTCATACCGGGACGTCTTCACCCATCACGCCCCGCTGATTCCGGTCATTGCGGTGCTGCCCGTGACCGGTGCTCCGCACACGCTGGCCATGTACGAGGCTGTCGCGGCGGGCTTCCTGCGGGCGGGCTGGCCGGAGCCGCAGGTGGTGCCGGCGATCGTGGCCCTGGAGTCATTTATTTTCGGCTCGGCCTTCGATGTGACCGCGCCCGCCGACATCTTCGAATCCGGCGAGCTGGCCGCGGCGAACCCGGTCTTCACTTCCGCCGTGAGGTCGCAGGATCTGACCGACACGGGATCGGCCGCCGACGCCGCTTTCCAGCTGGGGCTCGAGGCTCTGATCGCCGGCCTGCAGGCTCGGCTCAAGGCCGTCCAGTCCGCCTGACCCCTGCGCGGCTGGCCTGCCCCCGCGCCCCGGCGCGGCTGGCCTGCCCCCGCGCCCCGGCGCAGGAAACCTCCCGTTTCGCCTGCCTCGTCTTATCTACTACGCGGATAACGCCCTTTTCAGGCCCGAAAAGGGGCGTTATCCGCGTAGTAGATCTTGGTGGGCGGCGCGGCGGCTTACAACAGCCGGCGGGCGCCGTCGGCCGGACGCACGGTGAACAACTCCGGCTGCCGGAAGCCGCGGGAAGCGAATGCCCGCCAGACCGCGTCCCGCACCGCATCCACGCCGGCCGCCGGGACCAGGGCGATGACTGAGCCGCCGAATCCCCCGCCGGTCATCCGGGCGCCCAGGGCGCCGCCCTCCCGGGCGGCATCCACGGCCAGGTCCAGCTCGGGACAGGAGATCTCGAAGTCATCGCGCATGGAAACGTGGCTGGCGTCGAGCAACCGGCCGATGGCCGCGGACCCCTCGATGCGGAGCGTCCTGACGGCATCCACCACCCGCTGGTTCTCGGTGACGATATGCCGGGCACGGCGGAAGGTCTCATCGTCGAGCAACTGCTGTGCTTCCGGCAGCCGGTCGAGCGGCACGTCGCGCAGCAGCGGCACACCCAAGGCTTCCGCGGCCCGGGTGCAGGAGTCGCGGCGGCTGGCATAGTCGCCGGTGGCGTGGGCGTGCGACACCTTTGTGTCCATGACCAGGCAGACCAGGCCGGCGGCGTCCAGGTCCAGCGGTACCAGTTGCACCTCTTCGCTGCGGCAATCCAGGAAGACGGCCGATCCGGCGGAACCGAACAGCGAGGCGTACTGGTCCATGATGCCGGTGGGGGCGCCGACCATGTCATTCTCGGCCCGGCGTCCGACGGCGGCCAGCGCGCGCCTGTCCAGCCCGGCCCTGCCATCCAGCGCTGCCAGTTCGGCCAGGCCCACCGCCACGGCGCACTCCAGCGCGGCGGACGACGACAACCCGGCGCCCACCGGCACCTCGGAGTCCACCAGCAGGTCGAATCCGGGCAGCCGCACTCCGGCCTGCTCCAGCGCCCAGGCCACGCCCAGCGGATAGGCCGCCCAGCCGGTCACGCTGCCCGGGCGCAAGCCGTCCACGTCCACTTCCACGGCCTCGGTCCCGGCCAGGGCGGAGGCAACCCGAACCGTGCGGTCGCCACGGACAGCGAGCGCCGCCGTCGTTGTTTTATCGATGGCGAACGGCAACACAAAGCCGCCGTTGTAGTCGGTGTGCTCGCCGATCAGGTTCACCCGTCCGGGTCCCGCCCACACGCCAGCGGGCGTGCGGCCGAAGCGGGCGGCGAAGGCGTCGGCGGTGCGGGCGGCCAGGGCGTCGGCGCTCATTGCCCGCTCCAGGCGGGGGCACCAGTCCCGCTGCCCGCCTCGCGCAGTGCCGCGGCGACCTGTTCGGGCAGCGTGTCGTTGATGAAGGCACCCATCGCGGCCTCGGAGCCGGCCAGGTACTTGAGCTTGTCGGCCGCCCGGCGCGGTGAGGTCAGCTGCAGGTGCAGGTAGCCGGATTCGCGCAGCGCCGGTTCCACGGGTGCCTGGTGCCACGCGGCGATGTAGGGAGTGGGGCTGTCGTAAAGCGCGTCGAAGCGTCCCAGCAGCCGCGGGTACAGCTCCGCCAGCTCGTCCCGCTCGGCCCCGGTGAGCCCGGCCAGATCCGCCACCTGCCGGTGCGGCACCAGGTGAACCTCCAGCGGCCAGCGCGCGGCGAACGGCACGTAGGCGCTGAAGTGCTCGCCCTCCAGCACCATCCGCGAGCCGTCGGAACGCTCCTGGGCCAGCACTGATCCGGTCAATGTCTCCCGTCCGCCGGAAGCCGTAAAGTGCTGCTGCGCGGCCGCCGCCATCACCGCCCCGCGCGGCGGCAGGTAGGAATAGGCATAAATCTGTCCGTGTGGATGGTGCAGCGTCACGCCGATTTGGGCGCCGCGGTTCTCGAAGCAGAACACCTGCGCCGTCCCGTCCAGCATGCTCAGCGCCGCGGTCCGATGGGCCCACGCGTCGATCACCGTCCGCACGCGGCGGAACTCCAGCCCGGCGAACGAGCCGGTGTGCGCCGAGGTGAAAGAGACCACCTCGCAGCGCCCGCCGGCGGCGTAGGCCCGGCCCCACTCCGGGTGTTCCGGCACCGCCAGCAGGTCCGGCCCCAATGACGGAAACCGGTTCTCGAACACGGCCACGTGGTAATCCGCAGCCGGGATCTCGGAGGCGTACTCGGGCGTGCTCGGGCACAGCGGGCAGGCGTCGGCCGGCGGCAGATAGGTGCGGGCCTGCCGGTGCGCGGCCAGCGCCACCCACTCCCCGGTCAGCACGTCGTACCGCAATTCCCCGGCCGGGGGCCGCTCGCGTAAGTCCCGGGAGTCCTGCGCAGCCCGCGGAACCGGCTGCGCGCCGTCGTCGAAATACAGCAGTTCCCGGCCGTCCGCCAGCCGGGTACTGGTCACCGCGGTGACCGGTTCACCTTCGGGAACAACGACGGCGGTGCCCGCCGTGGGCGCGCTCGGTTCCGTCACGCCGGCTCACCCGTTCCGGAGGCCACCAGCAGGTTGACGCCGAGTTCGGCATAGCGTGAGCGGACCTCATCCGGGATGCCCGCGTCGGTGATCAGCGTGTCCACGGCGGCCAGCGGGACGATCGGGGCTAAGGCGCGGAGGCCGAACTTGGTGTGGTCGGCCAGCACCACCAAACGGTCGGCCGACTCCGCGAGCGCGGCGTTCGTATCCGCCTCGGCCAGGTTGGGCGTGCTCAGTCCGCCGTCGGGGTGGATGCCGTGCACGCCCAGGAAGCAGATATCCACGTGCAGCGACCGGATCGCCGCGGTGGCCACGGGACCCACAAGCGCCTCGGACGGTGTCCGCTCGCCACCGGTCAGGATCACCGTGGCCTCGCCGCCGGTGGAGCGCCGGGCCACGTCCGCCCCGGTCAGGGAGTTCGTGACCACCGTCAGCCCCTCCAGCCCGGTGAGCAGGCCGGCCAGGCAATACGTGGTGGTGCCGGCCGAAATGGCAATCGTGGCCCCGGGCCGCAGCAGTTCCCGGGCGGCCCGGCCGATGGCCAGCTTCGCCTGCCGCTGCCTGCCCAGATTCACGCTGAACCCCGGCTCCGCCTCCTGCGTGCCGCGCAACCTGGTGGCTCCGCCGTGGACCTTGCGCAGCGCTCCTTCGCCGTCGAGTGCGTCGATGTCCCGGCGCACCGTCATCTCGGAAACCCTCAGTGTGTGCGCCACTTCGGAGACGCGCACTGTTTCGCGGACGCTGAGTTCCTGCAGCAGATAGCGCCGCCGTTCCGGTGCCAACATGGACGGGCCTCCAACAGATCGATCAAATCCGCACTTTCTCCCTCAAAGTAGCACAGGAAAGCACAACGACGCCGGTGCCCGCCTGCGGAAGGCGGGGCACCGGCGTCGCGCTGTCCTGAGTGATGGCGCCAGGTCGGGCGGGTTAGGCGGTCCGCTGGATCCTGGGCGCCCGGGCCACCGCATCGCGCGCCGCGGCCGCCGCCACCGCCAGGGCGTCCTCGTCAATGCCCGTCTGGTGTCCGGCCTCATGCATCGTCCGGACCAGCGCCTCGGTGGCGAGGTTGCCATGACCGCCCGGCGCGAACGGGCAACCGCCGAAGCCGGCCAGTGCTGCGTCGAAGCGGGTCACGCCGAGTTCAACCGCGGCGAGCGCCGTCGCGAGCGCCTGCCTGTGCGCATCATGCAGATGCAGCGACAACTCTGCGTCCGGATGCGCCGCGCGCACGATGCCGAGCGATTCGATCACCCGGTCCGTCGGCGTGGTGCCCAGCGTGTCCGCGAGCCCGATCTCCCTCACGCCCATCGCGGCGAAGCGGTCCACGACGTGCGCCAGGCGCGACGCCGGGATCTCTCCTTCGAACGGGCAGGTGAAGGCGGTCGACACACCGGCGAGGAAATGCACGCCGGGGTGCCGGCGCACCGCTGCCTCCAGCCCGTCGAGCGCATCGTCGATCGTCTGGCCCGCGTTCGCGCGGCTGTGCGCCTCGCTTGCACTGGTGACAATCTGGACCACCGCTGTGCCGGCGGCAACTGAACGGTCGATGCCGCGGTCGTTGAGCGTCAGGGCACTGACCGTGACCCGCTCGGCCAGGCCCGTCGCGGCGAGGCCGGCAAGCACCGCCTCCGCATCGGCCATCTGCGGGACCTTCTTCGGATTAACAAACGAGGCCACTTCGATGGCGGGTACGCCGGCCTTGATCAGGAGGTCCGCGATGCGCAACTTCTCCTCCGTGGGGACAACGCCGTCCTCGTCCTGCAGCCCGTCCCGCAGGTAGACGTCGGTGATCCTGATGGCGGTCATGCGCCCAGCCCCGCCCGCGCGCCGGCCGGTTGGTGCGGCTCTTGCACCGCCGCAACGCCGGAGATCCGGGCAACCTCCGCCTCGTCGTAGCCGGCAACCTCGGTGAGCACCTCGTGGCTGTGTTGGCCGAGCTCGGGTCCCAGCCAGCGGACGCTGCCCTCGGACCCCTCGATAATCGGCACGACGCCCGGGAAGCGCACCGGCTCCGGGTCGCCGTCTATGACCACGTCGTGCGTCTGCACCATGCCGCGGGCCAGGTAGTGACGGTCCTCGGCGATGCTCGGTGCGTCGTAGACCGGGGCAGCCGGGACTCCGGCGTCCTCGAGCGCGTCGAGCGCCTGTTCCAGGGTGCGGGCGCCCGTCCACGCGGAGATGATGCCGTTGAGCTCTTCCTCCCTGGCACTGCGAGCCTCGGTCTGGCGCAGCGACTCGTCCTCGGCCAGATCGGGCCGGCCGACGGCGTGCATGAGCCTGGCGAAGACCGATGCGGAGTTGCCGCCGATCACCACCTCCAGACCGTCGCCGCATTCATAGGAGCCGGTCGGCACCACGCCGGGGAGCCGCCCGCCGGTGCGCGTCCGGACCATGCCGTAGGCGTCGTAGTCGGGCACGAGCGACTCGAGCAGGCTGAACACTCCCTCATAGAGCCCAACGTCGACCACCGAGCGGGTGGCGATGTCACGGCCGCTGGCCCGTTCAAAGAGGAGCATCAGTGCACCGATGGCGCCGTACAGGCCGGCCACGGTGTCGCCCATGCTGGCCGCAGCGCGTCCGGCCGGGCGGTCCGGCTCTCCAGTTAGGAACCGCAGCCCGGCGAAGGCCTCGGCGGAGCTGCCGAAGCCTGCCCGATCCTTGTAAGGACCGGTCTGGCCGTAGCCGGAGATGCGCACCACGATGAGGTCGGGGTTGGCGGCCTTGAGCTCCTCGGGCCCGATGCCCCACCGCTCGAGCGTGCCCGGCCGGAAGTTCTCAATCACCACATCGCAGGTGGCGGCGATCCGGCGGACCGCCTCCTGGCCCTCCGGGGTGCGCAGGTCCAGTGTCACCGAGCGCTTGTTGCGGGCGATCGTGCGGAACATCATCGAGGTGGAGCCGCGGGTCTTGCGCCAGTCGCGCAGCTCGTCGCCGCCTTGCGGCCGCTCGACCTTGATCACGTCTGCGCCGAAGTCCCCGAACAGGCGCGCGGCGAACGGGGCGGCGATGAAGCTGCCGAGTTCGAGCACGCGGATGCCGGCGAGGGGTTTTGTAGTCGTCATGGAATCGCTCCTTTGAGAGCTGTCGTGGGAGAAGTCATGGCTGGTGTCGCTAGTCATCGGCTTTCCGATCGGTCGCATCGTCGTCGGCCCCTTGGCCGGTCGATGCCGGCTGCAGCTCGCTCTGGTCGTCGACCGCGGCAGCTTGTCCAGTCGGCTGTTCTGCCGCCCCGGAGGCCTGGGGCTCCTTGGTGTACCCGAAACCGGTGGGTGTGTGGAGATCCGCGCTGGGATCCGCCAACTGGCTCGTCGCCACCTGGCGGCGCGACGAGAGGCCCCTCGCGAGGACGCCGCTTCTGCGAAGCAGCGGCAAGAGCAGCGGAGCAGCGATGACCAGGACGATCAGCGCCGTGAGGGTGATCGCCAGCGGTCCGTCGATGAAGGTCGCCGGATCGCCGGCAGAGATCTGGAGCGCTCGGCGCAGGCTCGACTCAAGCATCGGCGCAAGCACCAGACCAACGACGGCCGGAGCCAGCGGGAACCCGTACTTCTGCATGCCGTAGCCGACCAAGCCGAATACGAACATGGTCCCCATGCTGAACAGGTCGAAGCCGAGGGCGTAGGCACCAAGTGCAACGAAGGCCAACACGCCGGCATACAGCTTGGCATCCGGAATCTTCAGCAACTGGACGAACACTCCAACCAGCGGGAGGTTCAGTACCAGCAGCAGGACGTTGCCGATATACATGCTCGCGATGATCGCCCAGATGAGCCCTGACTGTTCCGACATCAGCTGAGGTCCCGGCTGAAGTCCGTACATGGTGAAGACGAAGAACAGCAGCGCCAACGTGGGCGAGCCGGGAATCCCCAGCGTGAACAGCGGCACCAGGCCGCCGCCGACGCCGGCGTTGTTCGCCGCCTCGGGACCGGCAACGCCTTCGATCGCGCCCTTGCCAAACTCGGCCTTGTGCTTGCGGGACAAGCGCTTCTCCATTGGATAGGAGAAGAAGGAGCCGAGAGTTCCCATGCCCGGCAGCAAACCGACGAAGAACCCCAGGAACGTGCCGCGGAACCACGGCACCGTCGAGCGGCGCCAGTCTTCCTTGGACATGAAAATCTTTACCTTGCCGATCCCGGGCGTCGCCTCGGTGTGGCGGCGGGTCAGGTTCGCGAGCGCCTCGGGCACGGCGAACAGGGCCATGGCGAAGATCGCGAAGTCGATGCCGCTGTTCAGCTCGAGGACGCCGAGGGTCATGCGCGGCATACCTGCCTGCGGATCCATGCCGATCATGGCGACGGCCATGCCGAACAGCGTGGAGATGCCTGCTTTGAGCCGGGATCCGCCGGTGAGGTTGGAGAGCATGATCAGGGCCAGAAGCAGCAACAGGAAGTAGACGTTCGAGCCGAACGCCACCGAGACGGCCGCCAGCATCGGGGCCATCAGCATCAACATGATGGTCGAAAGGGTGCCGGCGACGAAGGAGCCGATGGCCGCGGTTGCCAGCGCGGGTCCGCCTCGCCCGCGTTTCGTCATCTCGTAACCGTCGATGGTCGACATCACTGTGCCGATCTCACCTGGCGTGCGGATGAGGATCGAGGTGATCGATCCGCCGTACATGGCTCCGTAGTAGATGCCGCACAGCAGGATGAGTCCGGTGACGGGATCGAGGCTGAACGAGACCGGAATCAACAGTGCGATGGCCGTGGTCGGGCCGATGCCGGGGATGACGCCCACCATCGTGCCGATGAGCACGCCGAGGAAAGCGAACAACAGGTTAATCGGGGAGAGTGCGCTGGCGAAGCCGTCAGCGAGGTTGGCGAGGATGTCCATTCCTACAGCACCCCCGCCAGCAGGCCCTGCGGCAGCGGCACTCTCAGCAGGTATTCAAACAACACAAACACGATCAGGGGAAACGAGATGGCGAAAATGAGGTTGCTCTTCCACTTGGTCGGCGAGAAGTACGTCGCGAGGCCCATGAGGAACGCGATCGTCGACAGCAGGTAGCCGACAGGGATAAAGGCGAGAACGTACGCCCCGAAGATTGCGATGGTGACCCACAATCGCAAGCCGCCGCTCTGGGCCGGTTCCGTCTTCGCCTCGGCCGGGCGGAGCCGCCAGCCGCCGATGGCGACCGCGGCTCCGCCCAGGGCGAGAAGGACACCGAGAAGCGTCGGAAAGACCGCCGGACCGATGACCGATGCGGACGAAGTGGCCTGCTGGGTCTGCAGCGCGACGATCGTGTAGGCGACGCCGACGCCGCCGACCACCGCTCCAGCGATAATGTCAGCCGGATTGCGTCCGAGATTCTCAGTGGCCATGGTTACTTCAGCGCGCCGACGCTCTGCAGCGCGGAGGTGAGCTGGGTGTACGAGTCTTCGAGGAATGCATCCAACTCCTCGCCGGCAAGGTAGGCAGTTCCCCACTGGTTGCGCTCGGCGATTTCCTTCCAAGAGTCCGATTTCAGGAGTTCCTGCAGCTTCGCCTCCCAGTACTTGACCGCGTCCTCGGGCATGTTCGGCGGGCCATAAACCCCGCGCCAGTTGTTCAGCGTGACGTCGTACCCGAGCTCGACTGCAGTCGGGATGTCGGCCAGGGGCTCCTCGAGCCGGTCCTCGGACAGGACGGCCAGGCCGCGGAGTTCGCCGGCCTCGATCTGCGGTCCGTACTCCGTGACGCCAGAGACGCTGGCGAGCACGTCACCGTTCATCAAAGCCGTGAGGTACTCGCCACCGCTTTCAAACGCGATGAAATTGATCGCGGAAGGATCGCCGCCGGCAGCCTCGACCAGCAGTGCGAGCGGCAACTGGTCGTCGCCGTCCGCCGCGACCGGTACCGACTTCGGGTCCTTGACGATCGCGTCCAGCAGGGCGTCGAGGTCGGAGAACTTGGAATCGGCGGGCACAGCCACCAGGAAGTTCTCGATCAGCAACCGGGCGATCACGGTCACGTCCTTGTAGTTCACGTCGCACATGCCGCGCAGTTCCATCGACTGCAGCGGCACCGAAGTCATCGCGATCTCGTTGGAGGCATCGGCATGCTTGTTGATCATGTCGTTCAGCAGCACGCAGCCCACCGACCCGGGTCGGTTCTGCACGTTGACCTGGACGGGCATAGCATCCTCGCGCTCCATCACTTCGACCAGTGCGCGAGCGGTGCCATCCCATCCCGAGCCGGGCTCGGAGCCGACGCTGAAGTTGATGGGACGGTTCGGATAATCTTCGCTGGCGTCGCCGCTTGCGGCTGAACAACCAGTCAGGGCGACAGCGGCGACGAGCATTGCCGTGCCTGCCAGAAGGACACGCTTCATCGGGTTCCTCTCAATGTTCTGTGCGACTGAGGTTGCAACTCTCATATTTTGGGAGTACATTTCAATCTGTGACAACGGACACGGTAACAGGGGTCGGGGTGCTCGACAAGGCCATGTCGATAGTTGACGCGGTCGAGTTCCACCCGATGACCGCGACCGATCTTGCCCAACTCCTCAAGATGAACCTCTCGACGACCCACCGGCTGGCGACTGCCTTGACACAGCACGGGTTGGTCAGCCGCGGCGACGACGGCCGCTACGGCCCGGGCGTCAGGTTCGACATGAGCAACATCGCCTGGGCTTCCCGCCCCCTGCTGACGCAGTTGCGTGACGAGACGTCCGAGACCGCCCAGTTGTGGGTGCGGCGCGGAGATTCGCGACTCTGCCTTGAATCGGTCGATGCCGTGCAGGAGTTGCGGGTGACCCTGCCGGCAGGATGGATGCTGCCGCTCTCAGAGGGTGGGTCCGCCGCATTTGTCCTCTTGAATGAACCGACGCGTCGCGAGGATGGCACGGACCACGGCTGGATCGAGAGCGTGTCGCAGCGTACCGTCGGGCTGTCGTCGGTGAGCGCGCCCGTGCGGATAGGCGACAAGGTCGTCGCGGCGGTCTGCCTCGGAGTGCCGTTGCCTCGTGTCCAGACCTCGCCGGGCCAGCAGTGGGGCGAGCGCGTTGTGGCGACTGCCAACGAGTTGGCGCAGCGCCTCAGCCGCTAAATGATGCCACCCCGTTCAGCTGCTGTGTTTCGCGGCGCAACTGACGCAGTACGGCGCTTCCGGCCTGATCTCCAGCCGTTCGCGCGGAATCGGGTTGCCGCACGAAGTACACCGGCCATAGGTTCCGGCCTCCAGCCGTTCGCGTGCAGCGGCAATGTTGGCGAGCGCCTTTTCCGTGCTGACCAGCAGCGCTACTTCACGGGCCCGTTCCAGCGTGGCCGTCGAACCTTCGGGGTCGTGCTCGTCGTCGGCCGGGATGTCACGGGCCGCGGCGGTGACTTCGGCGATGTCCACGGTAAGGCGTTCCGCTTGCGCGCGGTCGGATGCCTCCCGCGCATCCAGCAGGGCAGCGAAGTGCGCCACATCGTCCTGGGTTAGCTGGCCGCTCATGCGGGCCTCCCGTCGTCGCGCAGTCCGGCGGTATCCGGACCGGAATGCCCCTAGAATACGCCGTTCCCGCAGTCGTGTGGATGATCGATGCGGAGATCGGCCCGCTGCAAGGGCTCAGCCATTAAGTTTGCCAGCCATCCGCTCGCGCATGGCGACGCTGGCCGAGTTCAGCCCGATGATCTGCACGTGCTTGCCGTGGTTTTGGTACTTCTCCGTGATCGCGTCGAGCGCGGCCACGGTGGAGGCGTCCCAGAGGTGCGAGGCGTGCATGTCGATGATCACCCTGTCCGGGTCCAGCGCATAGTCGAACTGAGTGTAGAGGTCATTCGAGGACGCAAAGAACAATTCGCCATCGACCACATAAGTGGCCGTTTCTTCGCCATTGAGATCCATGACCATCCGCTCCACCGTCACCAAATGCGACACCCGGTTGGCGAAGAGCACCGTTGCGGTCAGCACGCCGAGGCCCACGCCGATGGCCAGGTTGTTGGTCGCTACCGTGGCGACGACGGTGACCAGCATGACGGCGGTCTCGCTCTTCGGCATCATCTTCAAGGTCGAGGGCTTGATGCTGTGCCAGTCGAAGGTTGCCCAGCACACGAAGATCATCACGGCCACCAGCGCGGCCATCGGGATCAGCGCCACCACGTCGCCCAGGGCCACTACCAGGATCAGCAGGAACACGCCGGCCAGGAAGGTGGAGATTCTGGTCCGGCTCCCCGATGCCCGGACATTGATCATGGTCTGGCCGATCATCGCGCAGCCGCCCATGCCGCCGAAGAAGCCGGTGATGATATTGGCCGCCCCCTGCCCCCAGGACTCGCGGGTCTTGGATGAACGGGTGTCGGTGATGTCGTCCACCAGCTTCGCCGTCATCAGCGATTCGAGCAGCCCCACGAAGGCCATCGCCAAGGCATACGGGAAGATGACCCCGAAGGTGTCCCAAGTCAGCGGCAACTGGGGAAAGAACAGTGCGGGCAGGCTGTCCGGCAGTTCGCCCTTGTCCCCCACCGTCGGGACGGTGACGGACGCGAACACCGTGATCAGCGTGAGCACCACGATCGCCACCAGCGGCGCGGGCACCACGCTGGTCAATTTCGGCAGGCCAAAAACGATCACCAGCGCCAGCGCGGTCAACGGGTACACCAGCCACGGAACGCCCAAGAGCTCGGGCACCTGCGCCATGAAAACCAAGATAGCCAGCGCGTTGACAAAGCCCACCATCACCTGCCGCGGAATGAACCGCATGAGCTTGGCCACCCCGAGCAGCGCCAGCAGCACCTGGATCACGCCGGCCAGGATCACGGCGGCCACCAGATAGTCCAGGCCGTGGCTGTCCACCAGCGGGGCGATCACCAACGCCACCGCACCGGTGGCCGCGGAGATCATCGCCGGCCGGCCACCCAGGAAAGCAATCGACACCGCCATGGTGAAGGAAGCAAACAGCCCGATGCGCGGGTCCACGCCGGCGATGATGGAGAATGCGATGGCCTCCGGGATCAGGGCCAGCGCCACCACCAGTCCGCCGAGCACTTCGGTCTTCAGCAGCCGCGGCGATCTGAGGGTCCGCAGCACGGACTGGCGCTGCTCGGGAGTCAGGTCCGGCTGCGCGGTCGTGGTGGGCACCAGTGGGCTCCGATCTTCTTGCGGGGGACCGATCAATCCTACCGGCGACCCCTGCCCATCCGGGCAGCCATCCCCCTGCCGCTGCCGCATCGCCAGCGGTACGCTCGGTGCAGGAGGTACCGCCATGGCAGCCGAACTCCAGACTGACGTGCTGATCATCGGGGCCGGCCCCACGGGCCTCATGCTCGCCAATTGGCTGGCCAAGCTGGACATCAAGCACATCATCGCCGACGGCAAGTCGGGACCCACCCGGGAATCGCGGGCCTTGGGCGTGCAAGCGCGCAGCATGGAAATCTACGACCAACTGGACCTCGCCGGGACCGTTGTGGCCGAAGGAAACCTGGCGGAGGCCATCATCATCGGATTCGGGCCGAGGCCCCGGGGCCGGATCCCGCTGGGCCGAATGGGCCGTGGCATCACGCCGTTCCCGGGCATCATGTTCTACGAACAGAGCAAGAACGAAGAGCTGCTGCTGCGGAATCTGAACGCACTGGGCGGCGAAGTGCTCTGGGAATGCCGGCTGGCCGAGCTGGACCTGGTGGACGGCGGCGCGCACCCGGACCATCCCGTCCGGGCCAAACTGACAGGGCCGGCCGGCGAGGCCTCGGTCCGCGCCCGCTACTGCGTCGGGGCGGACGGAGCCTCGTCGACCGTGCGCGCCAGCCGCGGCATCGCCTTCGAAGGCTCCACCAGTCCGCACACGTTCTTCGTCTGCGACGCCACCGACGTCCACGGCCTGTCCCATGAAGAGGTCAACGTCCGCGCCGGGATCGACGAATTCCTCCTGGGTTTCCCGATGACGGGTTCGGGCCACGAGCGGCTCATCGGCGTGGTCAGCGACGCCTCAGCTGCCAGCCAGGGACATAACAACGACGGCGGCGCGGACGTTTCGGAGGAGGCCATAAGGGAGCGTCTGGCTCAGAAATTCGACGTCGGCTACGGCGGCTCGAACTGGTTCTCCACCTACCGTGTGCATCACCGGATCGCCGGGCAGTTCCGCGACGGCCCGGTGTTCCTCGCCGGGGACGCCGCGCACGTCCACTCCCCCGTGGGCGCGCAGGGCATGAACACCGGGCTGCAGGACGCCCACAACCTGGCGTTCAAGTTCGCCGATGTCCTGAGCGGCCGGGCCGCGGACTCCTATCTGGACCGCTACCAGGCCGAGCGGCGGCCGGTCGCGGTGCGGCTGCTGCAGACCACGGACCGGGTGTTCGGGTTCGTCACGTCAACCGCGCCCTGGGCCATCGCCGCCCGGAAGTGGGTGCTGCAGTTCCTCATCCCGGTGGCCACACGCGTGGTGCCGCGGACCTCGGGTGCCTCCCGCATGTTCGGCTACGTGTCGCAGACCCGGATCCACTACTGGATGGACGCGGACGCGAAGGAAGCGGCCGGAGGCCGGCGCGGCAAGGTCGTCGGGCGGCGGCTGCCGTACGCGGGCAGCAACTTCGATACGCTGCGCAGCCTGCAGTGGCAGGTGCACTCATACGGTGAGCCGGGCCCCGCCGTCGTCAATCATGTGCAGTCAGCGCTGGGGCTGGCCATGCACGTGCTGCCTCGCGACGGGAACACCACGCTGGATCCGGAGCAACTGTACTTGGTGCGGCCGGACGGATTTGTTGCGGCCCAGGCGGCGCCCAGCTACGCCGTGTCGACGTTCGCCCAGGCGCTGCGGCGCGGGCGCCGGTCTGCCAAAGTCTGATCCGTAGTCCCGCCGCGGGCCGAACAGTCGAAAGGAATGAAGATGGCGCTCTATCTATCGAAGTTCAGCTACACCCCGGAGGCCTGGGCCAGGATGGTCAACAACCCCGAGGACCGGCGGAAGGCCGCCAAGGCCTACATCGAATCCGTCGGCGGGAAGCTTCACGGCTTCTGGTACGCCTTCGGCGCGCACGACGGCTACACCGTCTGGGAGGCCCCAAACAACGTGTCCATGGCCGCAGTGGCGCTGGCCATCAGCGGAGGCGGCGCCATGAGCTCCTTCGAAACCACACTGCTGCTGACCGTCGACGACACCATCGATGCCTTACGCATGGCCGGAGAAGTCCGGTACCGGGCTCCCGGCACCGGAGGCACCGGCTAGACCTCCACGCCTTTGGGAACCACCATCATCGGGCACACTCCGTGGTGCAGCACGGCCTGGCTCACCGAGCCGAGCAACAGGCCCGGAAAGCCGCCGTGGCCGCGCGTGCCCAGCACCATCAATTCGGCGGTGCGGGTGGCGTGGATCAGGACCAAGGCAGGTTTATCCAGATAGAAATTCCAGCTGGCATCCAGCTCCGGAAACCGGCCCCGGACCTCGCCCAGCGCAGCGTCCAGTTCGGCGGTGACTTCCTCGCGGAACCGCTGCGCCCCTGCCACATTGTCCAGCCAGAGCGAGTCGCGGTAGAACGGTGCCCTGGCGGACAGCATCCGCAGCGGGATGGCGTGCCGGCCGGCTATTTCGGCGGCCGCCCACAAGGCCGGATTGGAGCTGCCCGCAGCATCAACGCCCACCACCACCTGTCCGGCGTAGCTGAACTTTTCGCTGGGGTCCGGCGGATGCAACCCCTGGTCCGTTCCGCCCTGCGGCGACGGGACCAGCCACGGCACCGGGCCGCCGGGCAGCGCCGCAGCGGCGTCGTTGGAGACTTCAGCCGCCGTCGTCCCGGGCGTCCACCGCTCCGGCACCACCACCGTGGGACACTCCCCATGCGCCGCCAGCCCCGAGGAGACACTGCCCAACAGCCGGCCTGCGAAACCGCCGCGGCCGCGTTTGCCCACCACGGCCAGCCCTGCCGATGCGGTTTCGTCCACCAGCACCTCGCTCGGATCGCCGGAGACCACGTGCCCTTCCGCCCGCAGCCCCAACGCTCCCGCGCGGTCCAGCGCGGTCTGCAGCACGCCTTCCCCGCCGCGCCGAGCGGACGCCAGGTACTGGTGATCCACCTGCGGATCGTCAACACCGGCGGACGAGATCACGGTGACCAGCCGCACCGACCATCCCCGGGAACGTGCCTCGGACAGCGCCCAGTCAAGCGCCCGGCCACTGGTTTCCGAGCCGTCGAACCCCACCAGGACGACCTCTTCCATGCCCCCCACCTTAGGGGAAGCCGACAGCCATGAGTAGGTGCAGCAAACCCGCGCCTACGGTGAGAGGCGGTTCTCAACGTAGGCGGCAGGAAGCCCGTGTGCCTAAGCTGTGTCTTCCCCTTGGTAGACGTCGGGAATGCCGTCGCCGTCGGCGTCGACCTTCTCTTCGGCCTCGATGCGCCGGTAGTGCCGGTTGCGCGCGCGCAGCACCACGGTGGCCAGCAACGCTGCCAGCAGCGACGCCGCGAGAATCGCGACCTTGGCATGGTTGTTCTCCGGCGTGCCCAGTCCGAAGCTCAGCTCCGCCACCAGCAGGGAGACTGTGAAGCCGATGCCGGCCAGGATGGAGATACCCAACAGGTCCACCCACTTCATCGATGTGTCGAGTTCCGCGCGCGTCAGCTTGCTCATCAGCCAGGTGGTCCCGACGATGCCGATAGGTTTTCCGAGCACCAAGCCCGCAATGATGCCGACCGCCGCCGGATCTCCGAGGGCCGACACAAAACCGTCAACCCCGCCGATAGCGACGCCGGCGGAGAAGAAGGCGAAGACCGGAACCGCGAAACCGGCGGATACCGGCCGGATTCGGTGTTCGAAAATCTCGGCGAGCCCCGGGCCCGCTTCCCGTCCGCCGCTGGCCTGGCTGCGCACCACCGGAACGGTGAAGCCGAGCACCACACCGGCGATGGTGGCGTGGATGCCGGAGGCATGGACCAGCGCCCAAGCCACGATCCCGATCGGCAACAGAACCACCCACAGGGCTACATGATGCTGGCCGAAGAACCGGCGGAACCGCTGGACCAGGAAGGCGTAGAGGGCTATAGGGATGATGGCCAGCAGCAGTTGCGGTACGTGGATTTCGCTGGTGTAGACAAAGGCGATGATGGCTATGGCGATGAGATCATCCACGACGGCCAGCGTCAGCAGGAAGATCCGTAGCGCGCTGGGCAGATGCGCGCCGATGACCGCCAGGACCGCCACAGCAAAGGCGATGTCCGTTGCCGTGGGAATGGCCCAGCCGCGCAGGGTTTCGGGGCTGCCCCAGTTGATGGCGGCGTAGATGACAGCGGGAAGAACCACTCCGCCGACGGCGGCTGCAACCGGCACCATGGCCTTGCGAGGGCTGCGGAGGTCCCCTGTAACGAATTCGCGTTTGAGCTCCAGCCCCACCAGGAAGAAGAACACCGCCAGCAACCCGTCGGCGGCCCAGGCTCCCAGGCTTAATTCCAAGTGCCAGGGCTCGTATCCGATGGTGAAGTCGCGCAGGGCGAAGTAACTGTCCGCCGCGGGCGAGTTGGCCCAGATCAGTGCCACGACGGCGGCGGCCACCAACAGGGCGCCACCAACCGTTTCCTTTCGCAGGATTTCGCCGATTCGCAGCGCTTCAGCGTAGCTTCCGCGTCCCAACACCTTGGGCCAGGCGGACGATTCAGGATTCTTGGCCGCCATAACGGCTCCTCACAACGGGTCGACAACAGAACTTGCCGACCAGACTTCCCGGCGCACCGATTTACCACCCTACCCGTCAGCAACACCTCCAGCCGGCACGCTAGCCGGCCATCACCATGGCGAGCAGCCCGACCACGGCCGACAACACGCCAACCGCGGTAAGGATCTTGCCCAGCAGCAGCACAATCCGGCCCGGCGGTTCCGGTTCGGATACCTGCCACCGGTCGGGCCGGCGAGCGTCGTAGTAGACCAGCACGTCCGAGCCGGCCGCCACATCGGCGCTTGTTCCGGCCGGAAAAACACCTTCCAGGAACCCGTGCCGGGTGTCGAACCAGCGCACGCCCCGGCGGCGTCCGTCGTCGAACGCCACGCCGTCGGCACTGTGCCACCGGATCCCCGCCAACCGCAGCACCGCGGCCACCAACAGCAGCAGCACGCCCGGAACCAGGGCAGCCCACGTCAGCACTTCGGTCACCAATCCGATGGACGTGGCAAGATCTGGCATGGACAGATCGTATGCCACCCTGCGGATTCTCCGGGGAAAATTTTGCTGAACATTGCACGGCCTTCAGCCCCGCAGTAACGACGGCGGTGCTGCCGCCCGGTCTCCATTCCGGTCTCCACGCGCTCGCTGGCGCTCGCTTGGTCGACCACCGTGCTGGCTGGCGCTCGCTTGGTCGACCACCGGACACGCTGGCGTTTGCTTGGTCGACCACCGCGTGAGCTAGGGCAAACCGAGGATGCCGGCGAACACGTCCAGATGGTGCTCAAACAGCGACCCGGGATCGGTGAAGGTTTCCCGCCCGTATTGGCCGAACACCTCGAAGTTCACCGCGCCGAAGAGCGCTGTCCAGACCAACGTGCCGCGGGCCACCAGCGCGTCCGGAGCCGCCAGACCAAACTCGGTGCGAATGGCGGCGAGGTCATGGTGAAGCGGTCCGGGCAGGGCCGCTCCATGATGCGCGGAGCCTTGCGGCCGCGGCTCCTGCCGCACCAGCTGTTGTCCGGTACCCTCCGGATCCGCCGTGAGCGCACCGGCCCGGTAGGCGTCGTCGATAATCCTCACCAGCGCGAAGACCACCCGGATGCCGGGACCGGTGGTGCGCTCGGCCGGCGCCTGGTAACCGGGTACCGGCGACCCGAACAACAGGGCGTAGCGGGCCGGTTCGCGCAGGCCCCACTCCCGCACCGCCCTGCACAGGGCCCGGAACCTGGCCCCGGGGTTGCGGTCTCCCGCAGCCGCGACCGCTTGCTCCACGGCCTCGCCCAGTTCGTTGTAAGCCTCCACCACCAGCAGGGTCAGCAACTCGTCCCGGCTGCCCACGTAGCGATAGACCGCAGAGGACACCACGCCAAGTTCGCGGGCCACGGCGCGCAGCGATAACGCCGCCGCACCGACCTGGCTCAACTGTTCCCGGCCAATCCGGACAATGTCGTTGATGGTTTGCTCACGGGCGCGTTCGCGCGGGGTGCCTGCCATGCCCCGATCCTGCCGCACCGGCGAGAGCAGTGTCAACTTTCGAGAGCACCGCTCTTGACAAATGGATGCCCTGAGGTCCACAGTAGTTCCGAGAGCACTGCTCTCGAAGCGGCGGAGTTGCCCCTCGACGCCGCGGCGAACCCGACCTTTGGATTTGAACAGGAAGATCACCATGAGCAACCTCTACATCGTCACCGGAGCCGGCCCGGTTGGCACCACCATCGCCGAGCAACTGGCCGGGCAGGGCCACCGAGTGCGGATCCTGACCCGTTCCGGCAGCGGGCCGGACCACCCGCTGGTGGAGCGCCGGTCCGTGGATGTTTCCCAGCCGGAGGAGCTGGACAGGCTCTTCGTCGGCGCCGCAGCGATCTTCCACTGCATCCACGGCAGCGCCTACAGTGCCGCCGCGTGGGAGGCCGAACTGCCGACAGCCGAGCAGAATGTCCTGGCCGCGGCCGGACGGGCCGGAGCGGTTGTGGTCTTCCCGGAGAGCCTCTACTCCTATGACCGGCCGGACCAGGTGATGACCGAAGACAGCCCGCGCCGGGCCGACGGCGGGAAGCGGGGCGTGCGCACGGCGCTCCTGGCCGGCCGGGCCGCGTCGGCCACGCCTACCGTGAGCGTGGTGGCCTCGGATTTCTTCGGCCCGCATGTGCTCAACGCGCACGCCGGCGAGCGCATGGTGCCGATGGTGCTGTCCGGCAAGACCATCCGGGTGCTGGGCAAGCCGGACCTGCCGCACTCCTTCACCTACGTCCCGGACCTGGCCGCGGCGATGATCGCCGCCGCCGGCAACCGGAAGGTATGGAATACGGTGCTGCATGCCCCCACCCTTCCGGCCCTCACGCAGCGCGGCATCGTCGAGGCCTATGCCCGGGCCGCCGGGACCCCGGTTCCCAAGGTTGGCTCCATCCCGGGCTGGCTGCTGCGCGGCCTGGGCTCTTTCGCCGCGGGGATGCGCGAACTGGCGGAGATGACCTACCAGTTCGAGCGACCGTTCGTGATGTCCTCGGCGCAGAGCGAAGAACTGCTGGGGCTCCGGCCGACTCCGCTGGACAAGGCCGCAGCGGAGACCGTGAGCTGGTGGCGGGACCGCTTGGCGTCCCGGCGGGAAGCCGGATCTGCCGCCTGAGCCGGCCCTCCGCCGTCGTGGTTTCAGCGGATGGAGATGGTCCGCAGGTCCAGTTGCCGCAGCACCCGGTCAACGACTTCGGGATCCATATCCGGTTCGCTGCGGGCAGCCACTACTTCCTGACGGGCGGCATTCAGGGCAATCGTCTGGGCGGTGACCAGCACCTCGCGGCCGGCCTTGCGTGACTTCGGGTGCTTGCTTCCGGCAGCGCTCAGCAGGTCCGTGCCGAGCCGATGCATCCGCTGCTTGACCGCTTCCACCTTTTCCTCCGGCAGATCCTTCATCAATTCGGAGTCGCGGAGCGCGGCGATGGCCGCTTCCTGCGCCCGGCCGGCCAGGACGCGGGCCGATTCAAGTTCTTCGGTGCCGCCGTCCTGGGCCTTCAGCAGGCGCATCAGCCACGGCAACGTCAGGCCGGGCAGCACCAGCGTGGCCAGCAGCACGGCGCAGGCGACCACCAGGATCTCGTGCCGGCCCGCGAAGGCCGTGCCGTCCGGCAACGTCACCGGAATGGCAAGCGCCAGCGCCAGGGTGGCGAGCCCGCGCATGCCGCACCAGGTCAGGATCAGCACGTCCTTGGTCGACGTCGGCGGCAGCGCACCGTCCTTGCCGCGGGACAGCCAGGCCAGCCCGGCCATCCAGAGGAACCGCACCCCGATGACCAGGACGCACACGGTGACGGCAAGGCCAAGCATGCCGAAGACGGCGGCGCCTTCCTCCACCACGACCTGCCGGATCTCCAGCCCCATCAACCCAAAGGCCAGGCCGGTGGCCAGCAGTTCCACCACGTCCCAGAACGCCCGCCGCGTGACCCGCTCGGCGGCATCCTGTGGCCGGGAACGCCGTTGGATCTCCAGCGCCGTCACCGCCACCGCCACCACCCCGGACGCGTGGAGTTCTTCGGCCAGGATGTAGGCGGCAAACGGCACCACCAGGGTGATGGCGCTGCGGGCCACCAGCGAGGTGACGAAGTGGGTCATCATCATGGTGATCCAGCCCATCAGGATGCCGAGCGCGACGGCGATGGCAGCCCCCAGCAGGAACTGGAGCAACAGTCCCACGCCGATCTCACTGCCGGACAGTGCCGCCCCGACAGCTGCCTGGAAGATCACGATGGCCGCGGCATCGTTGAACAGGCCCTCGCTCTGCAGCACCGTGATCAGCCGTCGCGGCATACGGACTCGCCCGGCAACGGATTCCACCGCCACCGGGTCGGGCGGTGCCATGACGGCGCCCAGCGCGATGGCCGCGGGCAGGCCGATGCTGCCGATCATCAGCCACGCCGCCCCGGCCACCACCGCCGTGGTCACCGCCACCAGGGCCACCGCCAGCAGCACGATGGTGCGCCAGCGGATCCGGAACACCGCCCAGGAGCTGCGCTGTGCGGTGGCATAGAGCAGCGGCGGCAGGAAGAGCGGGAGGATCAGCTCCGGGGGAATGTGGATTTCCGGGAACCCCGGGATGAAGGTCAGGGCCACGGCCAACAGCAGCATCAGCACCGGGTAGGGCAGCCTCAGCCTTTCGCCGAGGCCGACGGCCACCACTGTGGCAAAGAGCAGTCCGATGATGAGTGCCAGTTGGTCCACTGTCCCGCTTCCGTCGAGGTGTGCTGAGGATGAGCCGGGTCTGTGAACGCGGTTCCGGGGTGCTACAAATCTACCGCTCCGCACCGGCCGCCCGCAGACCCCCATCACGGCGGGATGGGTCCTTGTGGCCAGCCGATGCCGGTGAGAAAGTGATTCCATGCCAACCGTTTCCGCCCCCGTGAGCCGTGACCTCACCGGAACTTTGCCGCTGCCCGGCGAGGCCCGGTCCGGCCAGCCGGCATCGGGCGAATCCCATGCCGCGGGCAGGCGCAACTCGATGTACCGTCGCAGTATGGTCCCCTACTGACACCTAGTGCGGCGCCGCCGTCGCAGCGGCACCGCCTGTACGCCCGCCCACCCACGTCCCACCACGGGTGGCACCAGCCCCACAGCCGGCTGGCGCCGCCCCCTTCCGGAGGTTAAATGACCAGCATGCCTGCACCACAGGACGCGTTCTACGCCGAGCCCGAGCCCGACCGCGCACCCGAGGCGGCCGTCGAGATCAACTCTCCCGCCGCCGTCGTGCGCCTCACCGAGCGCCCCGATGTGGCCAGGGTCAAGGGCGTTTACGCACTGGTCAACACCTCGCTCACGCCGCATCAGGCGATGGTGGAGGACCTGCTGTTTGTCCGCAGGGTCCTTGACCAAGCACAGATTCCCTACCTGCTGGTGCGCGGCAACGACGCCCGGCCGGTGATGGCGGTGAACTGGGAACAGCGCGACGAGTTGCGGGCGGCCCTCGTGGCAGCCTGCGCGGACGAACCGTTCTATTCGCTGACCATGGACGCAAAGAAGAAGACCGCCCGGCTGGTGGCCGACGGTGAACTCGCCGACGGCGACCAGACGCGCGCCATCCGGCTGTACCGCCCGCGGATCGAGCCCACCGGCGGGCTGCGGTACGGCCAGGGCACCGGTGTCCAGGTGGAGCTGTGGCGCTGGGACAAGGGGCTGATCCACCTGCCGATCGAAAACTCGCTGACCCGGCGCACGCTGCCGGCCGCGGAGGCCGTCCGCGGCGAGGTGGAGCGCTACGGGCACCGCTGGCCGACCATCGAGAACATGTTCGCCGACCATGCCACGGACATCGATTTCGAGATCGACATTGTCTTTTCCTGGGTGGACGGGAACAACCGCGAGTACCAGCAGTACCGGAACAGCTTCATGGAGAACGCGGTGGTGGGCGAGGGCGACGACGCCGATGCGCGCTTCCGCCAGATCGACGAGCTGCGGTACGCGCTGCGCTCGGTCTACATGTTCGCGCCGTGGATCCGGCGCATCTTCATTTGCACCGACTCGCCGCTGCCGGACTGGCTGGACGCCGAGCACCCGGACATTCGGGTGGTGCGCAGCGAGGAGCACTTCCGCGACTCCGCCGTGCTGCCGGTCTTCAACTCGCAGGCGATCGAGGCGCAGCTGCAGCACATCGAGGGGCTGGGCGAGCACTTCCTCTACTCCAACGACGATATGTTCTTTGGCCGGCCGGTGGGCCCGGACATGTTCTTCTCCCCCGGCGGGATCACCAAGTTCGTGGAGGCCGACACCCGAATTGGACTCGGCGACAACCACCTGGACCGCTCCGGTTTCGAGAACGCGGCCCGGGTGAACCGCAAGCTGCTGCACGACCGCTTCGGCCGGATCACCACCCGGCACTTGGAGCATTGCGCGGCGCCGCTGCGCAAATCCGTGCTGCTGGAAATGGAAGAAGAATTCGCGGACGAGTTCAAGTCCACCGCGGCAAGCCGGTTCCGCGCCAAAGACAACATCTCCGTGACCAACTCGCTGTACCACTACTACGCGCTGCTGACCGGCCGGGCGGTGACGAATCCCGGAGCCGAGGTCTTGTACGTAGACACCACCATGTACTCCGGCTTGAAGAAACTGGAGAAGCTGCTGCAGAAGCGCAACCGGGACTTCTTCTGCCTCAACGACGGCAGCTTCCCGGAGGTCCCCGCCGAGGAGCGCCAGCGCGTGGTCACCGACTTCCTGGCCCGCTACTTCCCGTTCCGCGCACCGTGGGAGAAAACGCCGGCGGCCTAGAGGTGGGCGGGGGTCCTACCCGGCCGTACGGCGTCGGGAATGACGACGCCGGCGTCCTCCAACCGCTGCCGGGTCTCGGCTGCGGTGACCTGCCGTCCCACCGGCAGCCCTCCGCGGGCCGGAACCACGGAATGGACCACCGTGTCCTCGTAGACGTGGACCATGTTGTAGGCCTGCGCGGAATCGCGGCCGCGGGTGCTGCCGGCGTCGGCGGCCAGGTCCTGGGTGTAACACGTCGCCGAGGCGACGGACACCGGGATGCCGGCGAACGTGGCGGTGGTGGAATAGTGCAGGTGGCCGGCGATGATCCCGTTAACGTCGCTGCCGCGGAGCACCTCGGCCAGTTCGGCCTGGCCGCGCAGCTCCACCAGCACCGATAGGTCCTGCACGCTGGGCACCGGCGGGTGGTGCATGGCCAGGATGGTTCCGTGCGGTGCGGGTTCGGCCAGTTCGTCGGCCAGCCACTGTAGCTGTTCGTCCTCCAGCCGGCCGTAATGGGCACCCGGAACGGTCGAGTCCAGTGTCATCACGCGCAGGCCGTTGACGTCGTACACCCGGTCCAGCGGTTCGGCGCTGGCGGGCTCGTCCAGCAGCATGGTCTTCAGCCCGGAGCGGTCGTCGTGGTTGCCCATCGCCCAGATCACCTGAGCGCCGAGGCTCACCGCCGCCGGTTCGACGATTCTCCGCAGTCTGGCGTAGGCCTCAGGCTCGCCCTTATCCGCCAGATCGCCGGTAAATACCAAGGCTTCCGGCCGGGAACCGGAGTCTTGCAGATCCTCGAAGATCTTCCCCAGTCTTGCTTCGCTGTCCACCGCCCCGTAGAGCCGGCCGTCGCCGCCCACCAAATGGGTGTCGCTGATGTGGAGTAGGAAGTGGTTGGGCCGTGGATGCTCGGCCTGACGGAGGTCCATCATCTACCTTCTGCTGCTCGCCGGACGTGTGCTGTCCGGTCCACTACAAACCATACAAACAGAAAAACGCTGAACTGTGGGTGAATTTGGCGCGGCAATTACGTATATTCGAGCTAAGTTTTTTCCACGACGCCAAAATGGGCCGCGAACAAGGGAGCGAGTTCGCCGATCTGGAACGGCGTCATGGCCGCCCCGCGCAGGCCTTCCAACCCGGCCAGTTCCCGCATCTCCAAGCCCCGCAGATCAACATGCTTCAGCTTCGCCGCGGTCAGGTCCAGCCGCCGCACCCGGCTGTCCACGAAGGCCAACCGGTGGGCAGCAGCGCCGCCGAGATCCAGTTCGTCCAGGATGCAGCCGGTAAAAAGCACGTCCTGCAGTTCGGCACCGCGCAGGTTCACATAGCCCAGTTTGCAGTTGCGGAACTCTACCGATTCCCACTCCGACTCGTACACCTCGGCTGAACCGAACCGTGACCCGTCAACCACCACCCGGCGGAACTGCGAGCGGGGCGCACTGAACACCGGGGCATTCAACCGCTCGATCGCGACGTCCACGAAGCCGGCGGACCGCAGGTCGGCGCCGTCGACCGAGACATCGTGGAAGGTGCACTCCCTGAACGAGACACCGGCCAGGCGCCGGCCGTCCAGCTCATCGCCGACAAACCGCAGGCCTGCCACTCGCCCCTCCGGCACCAAGCCCGACGCATCGCCGTCGGTCATCTGCCCAAGGTCCGGGGCATCGATACGCGGTGTGAAATCGGCGGGGCTAGCCATCTTCGGAGCATATCGGAGAAGCCGCTGACCCGGAGGCTGGCCGGGACATTGGCGGAGGCGGACGGCCGGCATTCACGCCCTTCTTCTCTGCGCTGGGTGAAGAACAGGTGCGCTCACCGCCAAACCCGTGTTCGATGGGCACCATGCAGATTCTCATCCTGGGCGGTACCGCCTGGTTAGGACATGAAATCGCCGCCGAAGCACTGCGCCGCGGCCACCAGGTCACCTGCCTGGCCCGCGGGACCTCCGGGTCGGTTCCGGCCGGCGCGCGGCTGGTCCGTGCCGACCGCGATGCCCCGGACGGCCTGGGTGCCGTCGCGGAACAGCACTGGGACGCCGTGCTCGATGTCTCCCGTCAGCCAGGCCAGGTCCGCCGGGCCGTGGCTGCACTGGCCGGCACGGCGGAGCATTTCACCTTCGTGTCCTCCTGCAGCGTCTACGCCGACCATGGAAGCCCGGGCGCGGACGAAACCGCCGGGCTGCTGCCGCCCCTGGAGTCCGACGTGATGACCTCCCCGGACGTGTACGGCGCGGCCAAGGTCGCGTGCGAGAACGCGGTCCGGAACACGTTCGGACCCGACCGCTGCCTGATTGTCCGGCCGGGCCTGATCGCCGGCCCCGGCGACAGCACCGACCGCACCGGCTACTGGCCGCTGCGTTTCGCCCGGCCCGCGGCCGACGACGGTGCCGTCCTCGTCCCCGATGCACCGGGCTTGGCCGCCCAGGTCATCGACGCCCGCGACCTCGCCGCCTGGCTGATCACCTCAGCGGAACAGCGGCTGACCGGCGAGTTCAATGCCGTGGGCGACGTACTGGCGTTGGCCGAGCATCTGGAGATCGCCCGCGGCGTTGCGGGGCATACCGGTCCGGTCTTCGTGCTGGACCAGCAAGAATTGGCCGCTGCCGACGTCAACCCCTGGGCCGGCGAGCGGTCCCTGCCGCTCTGGCTGCCGCTGCCCGACTTCGCCGGCTTCATGTCCCGCAGCAACGCCGCCGCCAAAGCGGCCGGCTTGGCCTGGCGTCCGCTGGCAGAGACGCTGGCCGACACGCTGGCCTGGGAACTGGCGACCGGACCCGACCGCCCGCGCAACGCCGGACTGACATCGGATGAGGAGCGCCGACTGCTGACCATCGCGCACCCTCGCGCGTGAGGGACTGACCCTTGAGACGTCGCGCCGGCGGTTGTAGCGTGACAGGACAGCAGGCCGACAGGCCCGCCGCTTCCAAGGAGGCTGCCGTGACGATTCCCCCGCCGCCGGATCCCACGCCCGACCCGAACGAACCCCGGCCCAACCCGCCGTTCCCTCCAGAACCGAACCCGGATCCGATGGCGCCGCCGGAGCCGAATCCGGACCCCTTTGCGCCGCCGGACCCCGGGCCGGGCCCTTTCCCGGATCCCGGCCCGATGGTTCCGCCGCGCGGGCCCTAGGCTTTGGTCAGCCGCGCCGAAGAACCCCGGCTCCGCGCTGCTTGCCCGCGGCGACATCTGGCAACACAGCGGGGACGCAAACGGCGGACCGCCATAGAATGAGCGGGTGACCGCTACCTTTCGGGCCGCATGAGTTCGCGCCTGCACAGCCTCGTCATCGAGACGCTCGGCAAGCGTATTGTCTCGGGGGAACTGACGGCCGGTGCCACCACGCATTCCGAGCACTTCGAGTCCGAGCTCGGGGTCTCGCGCTCTGTGATGCGCGAGGCCGTGCGCGTACTGCAATCGCTGGGCTTGGTGGAGTCGGTCAAGCGGATCGGAATCCGCGTGCTGCCGCCCGAACGGTGGAACAAGTTCGACCCGTCGGTCATCCGCTGGCGGCTGGCCGCCGACGGTAAGGGCGTCCAGTTGCGCTCGCTCACGGAACTGCGCTCCGCCGTCGAACCCGCTGCCGCCGAACTCGCAGCACAGCATTCCCCGGAGGAGATGTCCGCAGAGCTCATGGCCATCGCCGCAAAGATGCGCGCGGTGGGCCGGGCCGGCGATCTGCAGCACTTCCTGGAGCTGGACATCCAGTACCACGCGCTGGTCTTGGCGGCCTCCGGCAACGAGATGTTCGCGCAGATGCACTCGATGATCGCCGAAGTACTGCGCGGCCGGACCGATTACGGGCTGATGCCCACGCACCCGCACGAAGAAGCGCTGCAGCTGCACGTGGACGTCGCGGACGCCATCCAGTCCGGCCGGCCCGAAGCTGCCCGGCGTGCGATGGACCAGATCATGCGCCGGACCATCGAGGAAGTGCGCAGTGTCTGGGAGGACGAGCCCCGGCTGTTCCAAGAGGCAGACGCCTAGGCTTCCATTCCCTGCATCGAATATTCAACAGGCGCCATTCTCGCGTGCGAAAAGGGCGCCTGTTGAATAGTGATCCCGGGCAGGATCCGGCCACAGTTTCCCGGCCGGTCCGGCGGTTACTCCGCGTCGTTAAAGCGGAGCAGCACCTTGCCGCTCTGCGACGAATCGCGCGCCATCCCGAACGCCTCCAGCGCGTCGGCCGCCGCGTATTCATGGGTCATCACCGGATCCGCATAGAGCGACCCGTCGGCCAGTGCCGCGATGACCTCGTCGATCTCGTCGTTGAAGCGGAAGGAGCCCACCAGCTCCAGCTCGCGGGTGATGGCCAGCGAAATCAGCGCCGGCTGCTCCCCCGATGGCAGCAGCCCCACCATCACCACACGGCCGCCGCGGGCAGCGCCGCGCACTGCCGACGCCAGTCCGTAGTGGTTGCCGGAAGACTCCAGGCAGACGTCCGCCTCGACCGCGGCGATCGCCTCGGCGTCGGTGGCCAGCAGCGTCCGGCTCGCGCCGACGTCGCGGGCGATCTCCAGCGGCTTCTCGTGCATGTCGACGGCAACAATCTCGGCCGCACCGGCCCGCTTCAGCACGGCGATGATCAGCGCGCCGATCGGGCCGGAGCCGATCACCAGCACCCGCTTGCCGGCCACGTCTCCGGCCCGCGAGACCGCATGCCAGGCCACGCTGGCAGGCTCCACCAAGGCGGCCCGGCGCAGCGTCAGGCTTTCCGGCAGCTCGCGCAGCATCCGGGTGGGCAAATTGATGTAACGCGCGAACGCTCCCTCGGTGTGCGGGAAACGCGCGGCGCTGCCCAGGTAGGTGCAGCCCGGGGACAGGTTGGGGTGGTCGGACGGGTACTTGGAGCCGTCCCCCGGACCGGGCGTTGCCGGATGCACGGCCACCGCGGTGCCCGCTGCCGGGCCGCTGCCGTCGGCCGCGGCTGCCGCCACGGTGCCCACCACCTCATGGCCCAAAAGCATCGGCGCTTTCAGGATGGATTCGCCGGCTGCGCCGTGCTGCCAGTAGTGCAGGTCGGAGCCGCAGATCCCGCCGTACGCAATTTCCACCACTGCCTCGTCCGGCCGGGCGGGCGCCAGCGCCACCGGTTCAACCCGCAGGTCTCCGGCCGCGTGGGCCACAACGCCAAGGGACTGCGTGGGAAGGGTTGTCATGGGAACTGCCTTTCAATCTGAAAAAGTACGACGGCGGTGCGCCGCCTTGGGTGCCCGGGCCCGGCGGGCCTCGGTGCCGCGTTCCAGGCGCGGGCCGGTTCGACCGGCCCAGGCCGGACCGGCCCGGACCGTTCCGGCTCAGACGACGGTGGTCATACCGCCGTCGATAAAGACCACCTGGCCGTTCACGAAGTTGGACGCGTCGGACGCCAGCCAGATGGCCGGTCCCACGATGTCCTCCACCGTGCCCCAGCGGTGTGCGGGGGTCCGGCCCAGGATCCAGCTGTTGAACGCCTCGTCGTCCACCAGATTCTGCGTCATCTCGGTGTGAATGTAACCCGGGGCGATCGCGTTGATCTGCAGCCCCTCGGCCGCCCACTCGGCGGTCATCGCCCGGGTCAGGTTGCGGATGCCGCCCTTGGAAGCGGTGTACGGAGCGATCGTCGGACGGGCCAAGTCGGTCTGCACGGAAGCGATGTTGATGATCTTGCCCGCGCCGCGTTTGATCATGTGCCGGGCTGCCTCGCGGCCCACCAGGAACGCGCTGGTCAGGTTGGTGCGCAGCACGCGTTCCCAGTCCTCCACCGCCAGGTCCAGCATCGGCACCCGGTGCTGGACGCCGGCATTGTTGACCAGCACCCACAGAGGTCCCACTTCGCGCTCGACCCAGGCCACGCCGTCGGCCGCTGCCTGCGCGTCGGTGACGTCAAAGGCGCGGGCGAAGATCTTCTCCGCCCCGAACTCCGCCGCCAGTTCCGCCCGGGTGCCTTCCAGCCGTTCCTCATCCAGCCCGTTGAGCACCACGACGGCGCCGGCCGCTGCCAGTCCCCGGGCAATGGCCTTGCCGATGCCGCGGCTGGAGCCCGTCACCAGGGCTACGCGGGAGGAAATGTCGAACAGGTTCACAGTCATTTATCTCTCCAAATGCGGACGGGACGGCCGCAGCCGCCCCGTCCATGGTGATCAGGTTAGTGCTAGAACGACGAGGCGATCAGGAAGATGGCCAGTGCCAGCACGAAGCCGACAACGCCCACCAGTGCCTGGCCCACGGTCCAGGTCTTCAGCGTGGTCTTAGTGTCCATCTGGAAGAACCGGCTGACCAGCCAGAAGCCCGAGTCGTTCACATGGCCGGCGAAGACCGAACCCGCGGCCAGCGCCAGCACAATGGCGGCCAATTCCACCGGGTTGTATTCCGGGTTGCCCATCACTACCGGCTGGACCAGCGCGGCAGCAGTGGTCAGCGCCACCGTGGCGGAGCCCTGTGCAACGCGGACCACGGCTGCGATGACGAAGCCGGCCACAATGATCGGCAGGCCGATCGCGTCCAGCGATTCGGCGATCGCATTGCCGATGCCACTGGCACGCAGCACGCCGCCGAACATGCCGCCGGCGCCGGTGATCAGGATGATCGAGCAGACCGGGCCCAGCGCGCTGTCCACAACAGTTTCAACCAGGCTGCGTTCCTTGCCCTGGCGTTCGCCCAGCAGCCACATCGCCATGAGAACGGTGATCAGCAGCGCCACCGGGGTCTCGCCCAGCATGCGCAGGATCTGCACCCAGGTGTCCTCCAGCGAAACAACTTCAGCCGTGGCCAGCATGTTCAGGCCGGTGTTCATGAAGATCAGCACCAACGGCAGCAGCAGAAGGAAGAAGATAGTGCCCAGCTTCGGTGCGGAACGGAATTCGGATTCGACCGAGCCCTTCGGCGCGTCGAGGATGTCCGGCACGGCAATGTTGAACTTGCGGCCCAGGTAGTGGCCGAACAGGTAGCCCACCACGTACCAGGTGGGAATCGCGATGACGAGGCCCAGGATAAGGACCAGTCCGACGTCGGCGCCCAGCAGGCCGGTGGCGGCCACGGGACCCGGGTGCGGCGGCACAAAGATGTGCATGACCGAGAAGGCGGTTGCTGCGGGGAACGCATAGGTCAGCAGCGATCCACCAAGGCGGCGTGCCACGGTGAAGATGATCGGCAGCATGACTACCAGGCCGGCGTCGAAGAAGATCGGGAAGCCGAACAGCAGCGACGCCACGGACAGCGCCAGCGGCGCACGCTTCTCGCCGAACTTGTTGATCAACGCCTTGGTCATCACATCCGCGCCGCCCGAGACCTCCAGCATGCGGCCGAGCATGGCGCCCAGGCCGACCAGCAGGGCCACGCTGGCCAGCGTTCCGCCGAAACCGCCCAAGAGCGTCGGCATAATATCGCCGGCCGGAATGCCGGTGGCCACGGCAGTGAGCAGGCTGACAATAATCAGCGACAGGAAAGCATGCACCCGGAACCGCATGATCAGCACCAGCAGCAGCGCGATGGCTGCCACGGCGACAAGCAAGAGGCCGGGCGTGCTCAACGTCCAGTTGAGCTCGAGTTCGGTCATCATTGTCCTTCGTTGTATCGGATGGTTATCCGTTTAGATGTGGGTTGAGCTTTAGGCGCCGGTGGAGCCGGCTGTTTCCTGCAGGTAGTTCTCCACCCGCACGGCGATCTCGTCGGGCGAGTCGGTGACAGGCACAGCCAGCCCTGCCTCGTCGTCGCCGAGCGGTTCCAGGGTCTGGAACTGCGAATCCAGCAAGGTCGGCGGCATGTATTCGTGGTCACGCCCGCTGATCCGAGCGGCGATCAGCTCGCGGCTGCCGGTGAGGTGGATGAACCTGGTCCCGGGTGCGAAGGAGCGGATGAGGTCGCGGTAGCTGCGCTTCAAGGAGGAGCACGCAACAACTGCAGTGGTTCCTTCGGCCAGCTTGTCGGCCATGACCTGGCCGATTGCTGACAGCCACGGGTGCCGGTCGGCGTCGGTAAGGGGGTGCCCGGAGGCCATCTTTTCCTTGTTGGCGGCGCTGTGCAGATCATCGCCGTCGATGAATTCCAGACCAAGATGCTGTGCGACGGCGGCGCCCACCGTGGATTTTCCGCATCCTTGGACACCCATGACCACCAGCGGGGGATATTGCAGAGACATGGGACAGAACTCCTCAGACGCACCATTACATCTGATTTGGTGACTAATCTCTCGCCAATAAATCAGATTTATCCGACACAAGGTATCACTGGCTGACAGAGTCCGGCAAAACAAGAAAGCACTGACGACGGCGGGAGTGCGCCGTGCCTTGCCCTTCGGACCAGGCGGACAATAACAAATCAGCCCTCGCTTGCTGCGACCCCATATCGCCGAAGCCCTACCCGGACTAGATTGGTCTATACGTGGTTTCCGGCGGCACCATCTGCGGCGCCGCCGAGCCCGAGGAGGTCGGAATGTCCTTATCGGATGAAGAACAGCAGCGCCTGGACAAGCTGGGGCATCAACTTGAGAACGACGATCCCCGCCTCGCCCGCTCCCTGTCTGCTCGCGGTGTCATGGTTTTCGGCCACGTCATTAGCGCCGGAACCCTGTGGGCCGTTGCCGGCGCCCTCCTGTTGTTTATCGGCATCGCGGGAAATTCACTGGTGCTGGCCATGCTGGGACTCATCGCCCTCGCGGCGGGCGCCATCCGCGGCGGCGTCGGCTTCCTGTCCCGCCACCGCCGCCTTTAACACGGTCGGAATCTACATCCAGGTCCGCGCCGGGTCAGAATCTGTCCGCCGTACGACGGCTGAACCTCATGCCTCTGCGTTCCCTGCACGCCTTCGGTGTTCCGACAAGCGTGGCCCGCCTGCCTTCGCTATTCCGACAAGCGTGGCCCGCCTGCCTTCGCTATTCCGACAAGCGTGGCCCGCCTGCCTTCGCTACTTCAATGAGCGCACCCAGGACGCCTTCGGTGTTCCGATTAGCTTGCACATGGTGGGCGCCGGCCACTGGCCGGATCTGGCTGACCGGCCGTGACCGCGCAATCTGATGGTGACTCACCGCTGTTAAACCGGGCTGGACCCGTGCCTTTCCGCGCCGCATCCCCCGCCCTCCATCCCCCGGCACAACGCGCGGACCCAACTTCCCAGCAGGAAAACCTGAATTCGCCAATGCGAACCACGTCACGTTCGTTACCTCGCCGTGTCACAGGGACGGTGGCATAACACACTTCATCATGTACTTTTGCTCAAGCGCATTCGTCGTGGACCGTGCACCCGCACGAGAAGAATGCAGCGGTTGAGTTCGATTCAAAGGTGAAAGAGGTCTCCCTGTGACACAGGTTCAAAAGGAAGCGGTCGCAGTCGCAGCTGAGCAGCAGCCCGGCCGCAAGTCGGCAGGACATGTCATTGTCGATTCGCTGATTGCGCACGGCGTCGAACGAACCTACGTCGTTCCCGGCGAGAGCTACCTGGAAGTGTTGGACGGCCTCCACCATTCCACCATCGACACCATCGTCTGCCGCCACGAAGGCGGCGCGGCCTACATGGCCGAGGCGGACGGAAAGATGAACCAGCGGCCCGGCATCGCCATGGTCACCCGCGGGCCCGGTGCCGCCAACGCCCACGTCGGCCTGCACACCGCGTGGCAGGACTCCACCCCCATGGTGCTGTTCGTAGGGCTGATCCCCTTCGAGCACCGCGACCGCGAAGCCTTCCAGGAATTCGACATCAAGTCCTGGTTCGACACCGGCGCCAAGCGCGTGATGGTCCTGGACCACCCCGAACGCGCCTCCGAAATCGTTGCCGAGGCGATGTTCGCGGCAACCAGCGGGCGCCCGGGCCCCGTCGTCGTCGGCCTTCCGGAAGATGTCATCCGCGAAGAAACCGACGCCACGCTGCACCCGGTGATTCCCGTTGCCCAGGGCGGCATGACGGTCACCGACTGGAAGGCACTGCAGGCTGCCCTGAAGGAAGCCGAAAAGCCCCTGTTCGTCGTCGGCGGCAATGACTGGACCCAAGAAGGCTCCAGCGCGCTGACCACCTGGCTCGAAGAGCACAACATTGCGGCTGCCGTTGAGTGGCGCTGCGAGGGCACCATCCCCTTCGATTCCCCCTCCTACGTAGGCCCGATCGGTTACGGCCGGCCGAAGCCCACCTATGACCTGCTCGAGGAAACGGACCTGCTGGTCTTCGTCGGCACCGTGCCGGGCGACGTCATCACCGATGGTTTCCTGGTCCGCCAGGACTGGTCCAAGAAGAACTTCCTGGTCACCATCGACCCGTCGCTGCGCGGACGCTCGGGCCCTGTCTCCTACCAGATCGTGGCCAAGCCCGACGTCTTTGTCCGCGACCTAGTCATGATGGACCTGCCGCTAAAGGAAGAGTGGAAAGACTTCACCCAGCGCATGCGCGGCGAGCAGGAAAAGTTCGCTGCCCTCCCGCCGTCCGAGCCCACCGACGGGCCGGCCCGGATGGACACCATGATGGCCAACCTGGTCAGCGGCCTGCCGCGCGACGCCATGATCACCTTGGGCGCCGGCGAGCACACCAACTGGGCGCACCGCTACTTCCCCACCCATGACTACGCCTCCATGCTCTCCGCACGGAACGGGTCGATGGGCTACTCGGTTCCCTCCGCCATCGCTGCATCGCTGGCCTATCCCGGACGCCGCGTAGTGACCATCGCCGGCGACGGCGAGTTCCTCATGAACGGCCAGGAACTGGCGACCGCCGCCCAGTACGGCGCCACCCCATTGGTCATCGTCATGGACAACCAGGAATACGGCACCATCCGCACCCACCAGGAACGCTGGTACCCCGAGCGCATCTCCGGCACCCAGCTGAAGAACCCCGACTTCGCCCTGATGGCACAGGCCTTCGGTGGCTTCGGAGTGAAGGTGGAACGCGATGCCGACGTGCCCGCCGCCCTCGAAGCTGCACTGAAAGCCATTGATGAGGACAAAACCTTCGCACTGATCCACCTTGTGGTGGAGCAGCGGGTCAAGGCCTACTGAGTCTGAGCGGATAACCGCAAGCCGGTGGCTGGGAGATTTTGTCCCGGCCACCGGCACTTTTTTGTCCCCGGTCAGTTTCGCTCAGGTTATCCACTGGCTTGCAAAGTGTGCGGCCGGCGCATCAGTCGGGCCCGGCGGCGGCGTTGGGCTCTTCTCCGTTCCATCTTGCCCGTGAGGCGGCCGGCGACGTGCCCGACTCCCGCCTCCCCCGTTTCCCAAGCCTCCCGCGTCTGGCGCTCGGGCTGATCCGATGGCGTCCGTTCATGCCATTCCGGCTCGGGAGTGGATGCGCCGGGCAGGTGCGGTGGAGGTGTAGACGTGGCCGGTAGGGGTGGTGGTCGCTACGCTGTGCGCGGGCCCCCCGACGGTTCTGGCGGACCAGCCTTCGGCTTCATGGGCGTAGTTGCATTCTTCACAGAGACCGCGCCCATTGCTCAGCGTGGTCTCCCCGCCTTCCGACCACGCAACGATGTGGTCAATATGCCGGATCGGCGCATCGCACCACGGGCCGGTGCAGGAAGCATCCCGGGCCATGATCATCCGGCGCAGCCCATCCGGGAACTTCCGCGCCTTCGAATCCATCCCCAGCAACTGTCCCGTCCCCGGGGCCGTGAAGAGGCGCCGAATCCACACATCCTCCGCTCCGCCGACCCTGAGTGTTTTCATTCTCGCCTGACGGGCTTCGTCGCGCGCAGTCTTCCAGCCCGGCTCAGTTCCCGCTGGCGGTGCCTTCTGTTCGGCGCCCGGCGGCCCGGTTTTCGCCGGCGGGGTGTACGGGAGTCGGATGAGGTCGCGGGCATACTGGGCCGGGACGATGCCGTACCCGGTCAGCCAGGCTGGTTCGCTGTCGCCCTGCAGCAGCGCCCGGTCTGTCATCACCAGCTGTATTTCTGTGCGCGCCGGATCTGCAGTGGAGGCTCCGGTGAGGCGTTCAAACACCGTGTCCGCCATCGCCTGGCCTCGGGACCTAGGATCCCCGGCGTTTCGCAGTCGGTCCGCTTCCCGGTTTAATGCCGCCATGACGGCAACCCCTTGGACCACGGGCAACAAGGTGCGAACCGAGACCATGGTGTCGGGTTCGGGACGAGCGGAAACGTGTCGGTCGGCTTCGGCCTTCGCGGCACGATTAACTACCGAGTGCGGGTCCAGGCGGTACGCCATCCGCTTCGCCTCCGCCGTCAGGGCTTTATCGCCCAGTCCGTTCAGGCGTGTCTGGTTCCCTGCCAATTCTTCATCCACTCGTGCCCGGTCCTCACGCCTCAGGCACAAGGTTTCGCTGACAAGGATCGAGGCGCGCCGCTCATTCAAACGTCCCGTTTCCAAGGCTTTGAGCGTGTGCGGCATCTCGTTGACTAGGGCCTTGGCTACGCCCAACAGGAGCCCGCCGCGGTGCGGAGATTGCCGCCTGGCCAACCCGATCTGCTTCGCAATCCCGCGGCCGCACCGGTCCTTCGGCACACCGGCTGCGGACCGCCCTGCACGAATAGAGGCATCCAGCGCGGCCGAGGCCTTTGCTTGCGCGGCGGCAGCTGCGTCCTTGAGGTTCTCCAAGGCCGTGATCCGGTCAATCCGTTCCGCATCCGATACGTCAGCATCAGCATCCGGGCCGGCCAGCAAACCGGCAAACGCATTGATCGCAGCCGCACCAACAGCGGGCGGCCCTTCAAGCACTCCGGTTGCTGCGGGATCCAACATCTCAGCGTCTCATTCGTCAGCATGCCCACAGGGCACGACATTGAACACGAGCGGTCGTGGAACACGAGTCCACAGACGCCACCAGGAAACACGAAAACCGGTGGCCAACGTATGGTGCTGAACTACTACTAAGAACAGGCTATCCGCCGGCACTGACAGTCTCGGAGCCAGCGGAACTCCTATTAACAACAGCCTATGGATTGCTTCGGCTAGTTACCGAAGCGAGCTCTCGCATGTGGCCAAACCACCCTTCTACCCAGGTTGTGGAGGACTGGATAGCGTTGGCGTGGGCTGAGTTCGACACCTGTGGCAGGCGCGCGGTCCTGCACCTGTGGCAGGCGCGCGGTCCTGCGCCTGCGGCAGGCGCACGGAGCCCGACGCGTGATCCTGCGCCGCGAGACGCCCCAACAGAGCCGGACTCAGCGCTAAAGGTGGGCACCGCCGTCGTTATCAGGCCGAGACCGAGGCGAACCCCGTCAAAAAATAATCACGGAACCGTAACCTTTCACCTCTCTGGTTCGATTAGACAGGTGTACGGGCGCGCGGCGGGCTTTCGCCAGCCGTGCGCCAAGCACCAATCGAGGAGATCCATGACGAATCGTTTCCGTACCCTGAGCCTGCCCGCCAAGGGAGCCGCTTTGGCCGCCATCATCGCCGTTGGCGGAGCCGGCGCTGCCGTTGCCGCACCCGCGCTGACTGCCGGGGATACCGCGAGCGCCATCACCACTCCCGCTGTTCCGGCCACTCCCGCCGTTCCCGCCGCCGACGGAGAGCAGGCCGTGCCGGCTATCCCGGCCACCCCCGCTGTGTCGGGCGCCGAGTCCGGTGCCAACGCTGAGGCGGGCGCCGACGCGGGCGTGAGCGCAGATGGCGCCGAGGCTGATGCGGAGGCCAGCGCGGAGGCCGAGGCCGGAACCGAAGAGACAGGCGCCGCTGCCGAGCTCCGCTCCGGTGCCGTGGTGACCCCGGCTGTGCCGGCAACCCCGGCCCTTCCGGGAGTCGACGGTGAGCCCGCCATCCCGGCCGTTCCCGCCGTTCCCGCCGTTCCGGAGCTGCCGGAAACCGCCAACGCCGAGGCCCAGGCCAAGAACGATGCCCGAACCGAGGCGGCAGAAGCCCGCGCCGAGCTCCGCGGTGCAGCTACGGTTAAGATCGACGCCGGACAGTAATTTCGCACGGTGTCGGGTGCGGTGGCTACACTGAAGCCGCCGCACCCGACGCCCGCAGTTTGAAGGACCTTAGTTTGCTTCGCATGCTCTCCGACGACGTTGTTTCTGCAGCGCAGTCAGGAAAGGCCGAGGCCTTCAGCGAGATCTACGCCGCGCTGGCGCCCGGGATCAACGGGTACCTGAAAGTGCGCGGCCTGGAGGACCACGAAGGCGCGGTGCAGGAAGTCTTCCTCGCCCTCTTCTCACGGATCGGATCTGTGCGGGGAGGCTTCACAGGACTGCGCACGCTGGCCTTTTCCATCGCCCACGCCCGCTATGTGGACGATGTCCGGCGCCGTGCCAGGCAACCGCAACTCTCGCCCTATGATCCCGACGCCGATCGGCGGGCGGTGGCATCGGCCGAGACCGCGCTGCTGGAGACGCTGGGCGAGAGCGACATCGGCCGCCACCTCAAAGAGCTGAAACCCGACCAACAGGAAGTGCTGCTGCTTCGCGTGGTGGCGGATCTGACGCTGGAACAGGTCGCGGAAATCATGGGCCGGAGCACCGGCTCAATCAAGCAATTGCAGCGGCGTGCCCTGTTGAAACTGAAATCCGTTGTGGAAAGGAAGGAGGCCCTACTGTGAAACACCTTGAGATTTCCGACGACGATGCGGTCCGCCTGTTGCTGGATGAAGCGGAAGTGGCCCCTTCTGAACAGCTCGAATCTTCCCTGCTGGCACTCCGGTCCGCCGGCAAAGCCAGTTCGGCACCCGAACCGTCCGGAGAGCTGATGGTCTTCATGACGACGACGCCGGCACCTGCGCCGGTAGTCCCGCTGCGGCGGCACCGCAATGTTCGCGGTGCCTTGATGGTCGCGGCCGCACTGGCCGGGACCGGCCTTGGAGTCTCCGGAGTGGCCGCGGCCAACCCCGATTTCCGGACGGCCGCAGACCAGGCCGTTCACAACGTCGTCGGCTTCTTCGCGCCGTCCGCGGCCGGTAAAGCCGAGCGCGCCGACCACGCCGAGCACGGCGTTCCCGCCGGCATCCCCGCCGCGCCGGACCGGACTCAGCCGAACGACGATTCCGGCCCCGAAACCGGCACCGGCTCTGATTCAAACCGTCCAGCTGACCCAGCAGCAGATCCCGCCACGGACGCAGCCCATCCGGCTCCCCCGGGACATTCCCTGACTCCCGGGCAGTCACCGGAAACGCCGGGCGGCAACCGGTCCGTCAAGAGTGATCCGAACGGGGCGGAGCGCGATCCGGTCACGCCGTTCCGCGGTCTGCTGCCGGGAACGCCGCCGCTTGACGGCACGCTGCCCGATCCGACCAAGCCGGACCCGCCAAAGGACAAACCCGGCAAGGGCTTGCCGCTGGAAGACGGCAGCCTGCCCTCGCCCGATCCGGGCCGGATCCCCGAACTGCCGGTGGCGCCGGAACCGCAACGCTAACCGGCCGGCCGTCCGCGGTCTGCTCTTCCGGCACACCGCGGATAATGGCAGAGTGTCGCCCAAGGGGACACCGTTTCTGTCGGAGCAGGCAGGAGGACTCATGGCTTCAAAGCCGCTGGTACTCGGCCCGATGCTGCGTTATGTGGATCAGACCACGGCCAGCATCTGGGTGGAAACCGCCGAAGCCGCCCGCATCGCCGTCGTTGTTGCAGGCCGTTCCTGGCAGGCACGAACCTTTGCCGTCCACGGCCACCACTATGCGCTGGTCGAGGTCGACGGGCTGGAGCCCGGGAGCGCCGTGCCGTACCGGCTTGAGATCGACGGCGTGCAGGCCTGGCCGGAGCCGGATTCGCCGTACCCGGCTCCGATGATCCGCACCCTCGCACCGGGGCGCCCGCTCAGCCTGGCCTTCGGATCCTGCCGCACCAGCACCGAGCATGACGCGGCGGGCAACCGGAAGCATGGCGTGGACGCGCTGCGGGCGTATGCACTGCACCGTGCGGCCTCCGGCGCCGCGAATGGCCCGGGGGACAACTCCGGCTGGCCGGACCTGGTCCTCTTCCTCGGCGACCAGGTCTATGCGGACTCCACCACCGAGGCGATGCAGGATTTCATCCGGTCCCGGCGCGATATCAAGGAACCGCCGGGCGAGGAGCTCAAGGACTATCAGGAGTACGCCCACCTGTACATGCTCGCGTGGTCGGACGGCGCCAACCGCTGGCTGCTGTCCACCGTGCCCAGCGCCATGATCTTCGACGACCATGACATCCGCGACGACTGGAACGCCTCGCTGGCCTGGCGGCGGCAGATGGAGGAAACGTCGTGGTGGCACGGCCGGATCGTTTCCGGCCTGACGTCCTATTGGGTCTACCAGCACCTGGGCAACCTGTCCCCGGAGCAGCGCGCCCAGGACGAACTGTGGCAGCAGGTGGCCAGCCACTCCGGCGACGGCGAGCTGGACCTGACCGACGCGCTGGAGGCGTTCGCCGAGCGCGCTGACCAGGACCCGGAAACCTACCGGTGGAGCTTCACGCGCGATATCGGCGGCACCCGGCTGGTGGTCGTGGACTCGCGCGCGGCCCGGGAACTGGAGCCGGAGCGGCGCTCGTTGCTGGACCAGGACGAGATGGCCTGGCTGGACGGCCAGCTCCAGGGCGGTTTCAAGCACCTGCTGATCGGTACTTCGCTGCCGTTCCTGCTCCCCCAGGGCCTGCACCATATTGAGTCCTGGAACGAGGCGCTGAGCGAGGGAGCCTGGGGCAAGTTCCCGGCGGCCATCGGCGAACGGCTGCGGCAGGCCGTGGACCTGGAGCATTGGGCGGCCTTCCAGCAGAGCTTCCGCAAGGTGGCGGGAATCGTTGAGGAGGTGGCCGACGGCGGACGCGGGCCTGCGCCGCAGACCGTCACCTTCCTCTCGGGCGACGTCCACTTCTCCTACGTGTCCGAGGTCCAGCGGTCCTCGGGCAGCCGGATCGTCCAGGCGGTCTGCTCCCCCGTCCGCAACCCGCTGCCACGGTTCCTGCGCTACTTCACCGCCTTCATGTCCTACGGCGTCGCCGCGCCGGTCGGCGCCCTGGTGGCCCGAGGCGCCAAAGTGCCGAAACCGCCGTTCGACTGGAAGGGCCTTAAGCGGCCCTGGTTCGACAACAACCTGGCCAGCCTTGAGGATTCCGGCGACGGCCTGAGGATCCGTTGGGAAACCGGCGTGGTGGACGACGGCGACCATCTGCACCCGCGGCTGAAAGAGGTCGCTGCGCTGACCATCGCCCCGCGAAGCACCGTCCCGCGCAGCACCACCACGCGTTGACCCGGCCCCGCAGCGACTGACCCGCCGCCGAAGCCCGTAGCGACGCAGCCCACAGCCGAACCCGACCCACCGCCGTCGCTCCTTAGACTGGTAGGCATGACTTCAACGCTGGTGGCCAAAGACCTCTCGGGCGGCCACGGCCACCGCGCCCTGTTCGCCAACCTGAACCTGACCGTCGCCCCCGGCGACGTGGTGGGTGTGGTCGGCGCCAATGGCGCCGGCAAAACGACGCTGCTGCGCATCCTGGCCGGCGTGGATGCGCCGCTGGCCGGATCGGTGAGCACCGCGCCGTCGGATGCGTTTATCGGCTGGCTGCCGCAGGAACACGAGCGGATTCCCGGCGAGACCATCGCCGCGTACATCGGCCGACGCACCGGTGCGGCCGAGGCCACCGAAGCCATGGAGTCCGCCGCCGAAGCGCTGGGCTCGGGCTCCAAGCACGCCGACGACGCCTACGCCGCCGCCTTGGACCATTGGATGGCCAGCGGCGCCGCGGATCTGGAGGACCGGATTCCGCCCGTGCTCGCCGAACTTGGCCTGGATGTAGGCCCGGACGCGGCCATGACCAGCCTCTCCGGCGGCCAGGCCGCGCGGGCCGCGCTGGCGGCCTTGCTGCTGAGCCGGTTCGATGTGGTGCTGCTGGACGAGCCCACCAATGACCTGGACCTGGCCGGGCTGGCCCGGCTGGAGTCCTTTGTGCAGGGCCTGCGCGGCGGCGTGGTGCTGGTGTCGCACGACCGTGAATTTTTGGCCCGCTGTGTCACCACCGTGGTGGAGCTGGACCTGGCGCAGAACAAGGTGGCGGTGTACGACGGCGGCTACGACGCCTTTCTGGAGGAGCGTGCCGTGGCCCGCCGGCATGCCCGCGAGGCCTACGACGAGTTCTCGGAGAAGAAGGCTGACCTCGTGGCGCGGGCGCGCACCCAGCGCGAATGGAGTTCGCAGGGCGTCCGCAATGCCATGAAGAAGAACCCGGACAATGACAAGATCCGCCGCAGGGCCAGCACGGAATCGTCCGAGAAGCAGGCGCAGAAGGTCCGCCAGATGGAGTCCCGGATTGCCCGGTTGGACGAGGTGGAGGAGCCGCGCAAGGAGTGGCAGCTGCAGTTCAGCATCGGCGCCGCCCCGCGCTCCAGTTCCGTGGTCGCCACGCTGAACCGGGCCACCGTCCGCCGCGACGGTTTCACGCTCGGCCCGGTCTCGCTGCAGGTCAACGCCGGCGAGCGCATCGGCATCACCGGCCCCAACGGCGCGGGCAAGTCCACCCTGCTGCGCCTGCTGCTGGAACATCAGGAGCCCGACGACGGCGCTGCCGCCTTGGGTGCCAGCGTCGCCATCGGCGAGATCGACCAGGCGCGCGGCCAGCTCGCGGAGGACCAGCCGCTGGGGACCGCCTTCGAGGCGCTGGTGCCGGACTACAGCCAGGCCGAGGTCCGCACCCTGCTGGCGAAGTTCGGTCTCAAAGCGGACCAGGTATCCAGCACCGTCGGCGCCCTCTCCCCCGGCGAGCGTACCCGTGCGGCGCTCGCCCTGCTGCAGGCCCGGGGTGTGAACCTGCTGGTCCTCGACGAACCCACCAACCACCTGGACCTGCCCGCCATCGAACAGCTGGAGCAGGCGCTGGACGGCTACGACGGCACCCTCCTGCTGGTCTCCCACGACCGCCGCCTGCTGGAAAACGTCCGGCTGGATACCCGCTGGGACGTCGACGCCGGCCAGGTTTCGATCAGCTGACCGGCGGGGGCCTTGCAGCGCTGAGCCTTCCCAGTTTTGGGCTGTCGGCTATTCGAAGTCGGCCAGCCAGAGGTCCGGGCCGAACACTTCGTACTGGATGTCCTTGGCGGGAATCCCTCGGGCAATAAGGGCGCTCCGCACGGCCTTCATGAAGACCAGCGGCCCGCAGAGATAAGATTCGGCGTCGGTGGGCAGCTCGGTGTTGGTCAGGTCCATAAAACCCACCTGTACACCTTCCACCTGCTGGGTCCGTTCGCCAGGCTGCTCGTACCAGGTACCCATCGAGGCATAGGGCAGTTTCGCCAAATCCGCCTTGACCTGTTCGCGCAGCGCAAACGTCTCTTCGGAGTGGTCCGCATGCAGCAGGACCACCGTGCGCTGCGATTCGGACTGGACCAGGTGCGATAGCATTCCTGCCATGGGAGTGATGCCGATGCCGGCACTGGCGAACACGATCGGACGGTCCGAGTACTCCAACACCACGTCGCCGAAGGGAGCAGAAAGGACTACTTCGTCTCCTACCTGCGCGTCGCGGTGCAGCCAGGTCGAGACCTCCCCGTCCGGCTTGCCGCTGTCGTCGTGCACGCGTTTGACCGAGAACTGCCGATGCTGGCCATCATCGGCCCGCGTCAGAGAGTACTGCCGGGGCTGGTGAACGCCGTCGGACATTCTTGCTTTCAGCGTGACGTACTGGCCCGGCAACGACGGCTTGACGTCCCGCGCGTCGGTCCGCTCCACCACAAAGGTCACCACGTCCGGCGTTTCCTGGATCCGTTCCGCCACCCGCCAGGTGCGCCAGACTTCGTCTGGTCCCAGATGCACGGCGTCGTAGAGTCCGCGTTCCTTGTTGATCAGCAAGTTCGCCATCAGCCAGTAGACTTCATCCCAGGCTGCCGCGACCGGCGGAGTCACCGCCTCCCCCAGAACGTCGCCGATGGCCCACATCAGATTGTCGTGGACAATTTGGTACTGGTCCGGCCGCAGGCCCAGCGAGACGTGTTTATGCGCGATGCGCGACAGCAGGTGGTCCGGCAGGTCGTCCGGCTTTTCAATCAGCGTGGTGGCGAATGCGGCGATGGAACCGGCCAGCGCTTGCTGCTGCTTCCCGTCGGCTTGGTTGCCCCGGTTGAAAAGGCCGTCCAGCAGTTCCGGCCGTTCCTCAAACATGTGCCGGTAGAACCGCTGGGCAATCTCCTGGATGTTCTCCCCTACCACGGGGAGGGTTGCCTTGATGATGGGTGTGGACGTATCTGACAGCATCGTCGCTGCTCCTTCCGGTTGTCCCCGACAACTCCCACCTTTCTCGGACTGCGGAGAAAATGCCACCCCGGCGGCCTCTGCACCTACTGAAATTTCCGCTGTCGTCTCCCTTGACCAGTCCGGCTGACAGTAGTCCTGCCGATGGCTTCCCGCACCTGGAAATTCCCCATTGCGTGCCGACAAATCGGCGCCTACCCTGATGCCAAGGGTAGGAGCTGGCCATGGAAGTCACCCTTTTTGTTACCGACGTCGTACTCGCCTTCGTCCCCTTTGTGGTGCTGGTGTTCGGCCCCAAGCGGCGGCTCGACAGAGCCGTTGCACCGCGCCGCCGCCACACTTCCGGCTTAGCAGCTTACCGACGGGCCAGAAAGAAGGTGGCCCCGGAAATAGCGGGGGGTTCACTCCTTCCGCCTTCTCCGGGTGTCGGTGCAGGAACCGGAACTCCGGTGAGACTGCGGGCAGCCCGGCGGCCCACTGGACCGAGGCCCCACCGGGCTCCCAAACGTCACTCCCGGGGACCGCGATGAGGCCCTCGCGATGCCGTGGGCAGGATCGCCGCTGATTTTGCTCCAGCCGTTCGCAACTAGGTCGTGCCCGGTCCTCGGCTGCGCGGCTAGGACCCTCTCTTGCCGGACCGGTAGCGCCCGGCGCCCTTGACCGCGCCTGCAACCCAAGAGTAAGTTGTATTCAACCGAAAGGTTGATCAAGGGAAGAGTTGAATACAGTGACAGATCGCAGCGACGAGGCACTCCTGGACCGGGCCTTCATGGCCCTGGCCGACCCGGCCCGCCGCCGCATCATCGCCCGGCTCAGCCGCGGACCGGCAACGGTCAACGAGCTGGCCGAGCCCTTCGAAATCACCAAGCAGGCGGTCTCGAAGCACATCCAGGTCCTCGAGCAGGCGGAACTGGTCACCCGCACCCGGGATGCCCAGCGCCGGCCCGTCCACCTGAACGCCGCACGGCTCGAAGCGCTCACGGCGTGGATCGACCAGTACAGGTTGGTCCGCGAGGCGCAGTACCGCGGGCTGGATGCCGTGCTCAACCACCTATCCAAGGACAAAACATGAGCAACGCACTCAAAGTCACCGTCCCGGACGGCGTCCCGTTCATCGAGACCGAACGAGAGTTCGACCATCCGGTCGTCGAGGTCTTCCGCGCGCACAAGGACCCCGAGCTAATCAAGCAATGGCTGGGCCCGCGCGGCATGAAGATGGACATCGACCACTACGATTTCCGCTCCGGCGGCAGCTATCGCTACCTGCACACCGGCCCCGACGGCGTGCAATACGCCTTCACCGGCGTCTTCCATACAGTCCGCGAAAACGAGTTCGCCATCCAGACGTTCGAGTTTGGCGGATATCCGGACGTTGTCAGCATCGAATTCATGACGTTCGAGGACCTCGGCAACGGGCGCTGCAAGCTGATCGGCCACTCCGTCTACCCCACGCTCGAGGCACGCGACGGCATGGCCCAATCCGGGATGGAAGGCGGCATGAGCGAGGGCTACGAGCGGCTGGACGAACTGCTCGCCGGCGTCCGAACCGCGTAAAAGCACGACAAAATCAATTCGGCGAAGGGGCCGGAGCCACGGGCTCCGGCCCCCTTGTCGCGCCCTTCGCCGCCCCCTACACCGTGCCCTTCGGCCGGACAGTCTTCCGCCCCCGCCGTTGGCGTCCTCGAGATTAGAAAGTATGCTGAGGATTCCCTGAAACCGAGACGGAAGGTGGTTCCATGGCCAACGATGATGAAGGACGCAAGGAAGTCGCCAAGATCCTGAAGGACGCGGATATCTGCGTCCTCACCACGGTCAATGCCAGCGGCCAGCTGTTCAGCCGCCCGCTGGCGCTGCAGGGAGCCGAGTTCGACGGCGACCTGTGGTTCGTGACGCAGGATCCCTCGCCCAAAGCCGACGAAATCCGCGGCAACCCGCACGTCAATGTTTCGGTCAGCGGCTCGGACGGTTATCTGTCCCTCTCGGGCACGGCCCAGATCGTCCGCGACAAGGCGAAAATTGACGATCTGTGGGGCCCCATGCTGGAACCCTGGTTCGAAAACGGCAAGGACGACCCGACCGTGGCCCTGATCCGGGTCGAGGCGCACACCGCTGAATACTGGAAGCCGGATTCCCCCAAGGTGGTCACACTGTTCAAGCTCGCGAAGGGGATGGTCACCGGGAAGCACGCCCGCGATATCGGCAAGAACGACGTCGTCGACCTTTAGTGCGGCTCCGGCCGCACGGCACCACGCACCACGCACACACACTAGAGGAGTCATCAATGTCCGGGAATCTCTTGGCCCGTTCTGTGCACGATCTTACTGCCGCCGCCTGGTTCGGCGGTTCACTGATGGGCGCTGTGGGCTTGAACGGAGCGGCCGCTGCCGCCAAGGACCCGCGCGAACGCACCCGACTGTCCAGCGCCGGATGGATGAAATGGGCGCCGGTCCAGACCGCTGCTTTCGCGGCACACCTTGCTTCCGGCGTGCCCTTGCTGATGGGCAATAAGGGCAGGATGCTCAAGCAGGAAGGGGTCATGCGGTACACCGTCATCAAGAGCGCCGTTACCTTGGCGGGTGCGGCCGTCACCCTATACGCAGGCGTACTGGGCAAGAAGGTGGAACGGCTGTCCGAGGAGGGAGCCCAGGGCGCCACCGAGCCCTCCCCCTCGGCGTCGCCGGAGCTGAAATCCGCGCAGGTCCAGCTCAAGGCCCTGCAGTGGACCATCCCCGCCTTCGCCGGCGCCGTCATCGTCCTGGGCGCCAAGCACGGCGAGATGCAGCGGCCCACCAACTTCATCGAGGGCCTGCTGAACCACCAACTGGCTGGCTCCCGAGGCAGCAGAACTGGCTCCCGGTCCGGCGTCCTAGGCTCCGGACTCGGGGTTCGGCGCCATTTGTGCCACGCTGGTGCAGCGGCGGCACTGCGAATCGTTCCTGGTGCTGTCGGAAAACATGCCCGTCGTTGACAACGACGGCGTGCACCTCCGCGCGGGATTCACCCGCCACGACATCCGGCTGAGTTAGGCACGCCTGCTGGCCCGGCCGGCCCTTCATTGCTGAAACCCAACGCGGCGGCAGATAATCTTCACCGGGCATCGAGTGGAGAAAAGTGGCTGCTTCCGGGGCCGGGTGACAGCCATTTTCAGCCAGTGGATGGTCAACACGTTTGGCTCGCGAGCCGGCCACGCCGGACGGCCCGCGATCATCAGCGTAGCGCGGAGAGTCAGCGCGGATAGCTTGCATATCACAGCTACCATTGGTGAAACGAAAGTATCAGACGGCAGAAGTGGGGGAACGGCATGCCGGCAGTATCATGACGGCCGCCACCAAAGCGGCGGTCGCTTTGTCGTGGGCCGCCATCGCCGGCGTTTCAGCCGCCGGGCTGCTGGTACTGGTGCAGGTCGTTGCCGCCTCGTTCGTCGCGCCGCCCCGCCTCAGCCTGGTGGCCGCTGTTTCCGTGGGGGTCCTGGTCTTGGCCTGGCACCTCCGCGTGGATACGCCCCTGATGCGGCGCCAGACCACTGCGGCGATGACCGCCGTCGTCATCGTCTGCAACGACCTCACCGCGCCACTGCACCAGACGGTGGCGGTGGTGGGAGTAGGACTGCTGGCCACCCGCGTGGTGTTCCGGCGGTTCCGGTGGGCCGACCTGTATTGGTTCATCAGCCGCCTGCTTGCCGCCGCCATCCTGGTGGCGGTGTTTCAGGATGCCCAGGCTGCGGGCATTTTCTGGCCGGTCGCGCTGCTGGCCGGCTGGCTTGCCTTCTTCCTCACCGCGATTGCGGTCGAGGGCGCCTTCACCACGTCGTCGAAACGGCGCAGCACGTTCCGCAACGGCATCGGCTGGCCGCCGGCGCTCGGCACGCTGGCGATCAACCTTCTCCTCTGCTTGGCCGGGCAGCACGCCGCGATGCAGTTCCACCGCGAAGGCGTCCAAGCGTTCTTCCTGGTCCTTGCTTCCGTCTTGGCGCTGGCCGTGACCGGCTGGCTGCGCAACCGGGACCTGCGCCGCCGGCTCACCGGCCTGGTGGACGCCTCGCTGGAGCTGCCCTGGAATCCGGATGGGCTCGACAAGACCCTACTTGCCGCCGCCAGCGCCTCTGTGCGGGCGGACAAGGTGGCGCTGCAGCCCGAGGCTCCGTCGGACAAGGAGATTGGCGTTCGGATGCGCCGCTGGGACGACGGCGACAACTATCTGGTGGCCTCCCGGAACGGCGGCGCCCAGTTCACCGAAGAAGACGAGCAGGTGCTCGACGCGCTGGCGCACGTGGGCAGCATTATGGTCCGGCACGATGAACTGGTGCACGAGCTGCGGCTTCAGGCGGACACGGATGCATTGACCGGCCTGGGCAACCGGCGCACGCTCTGGCACCGGCTGGCCGAGATCAATACCGGCCGCGGGCCCGGCGAGGCCATCGCCGTGGTCTATCTTGACCTGGACGAGTTCAAGGCCGTCAACGACCAGCACGGCCACGACGTGGGTGACCTGCTGCTGACCGCCACCGCGCAGCGCATCCGCTCGGAGATCCGAGAGGAAGACGTGGCCGCGCGCATCGGCGGCGACGAATTCGTCGTCGTGCTCCGCGACGTTGGCACCGAGGCGGACGCCCGCGTGGCCGCCGAGCGCATTGCTGCCACGATCGCCCGGCCGCTCACCGCCCGCGGCAGCACACTGCAGGTCCAAGCCAGCGTCGGCGTGGCCTACTCCGGCCGTCCGGCGAAGGACATCGAGGAGCTGCTGCGGAACGCTGACGCCGGCATGTACGGGGCCAAGCGGCTGCAGCAGCGGCTGCGTGAGAGCGGGCGCTCCGGTTCCGGAACCAGCCTGGCTGTGGCCGTGGAGCGCGGCATCCGGCGGCACCGGCTGCGGGTGGCGCTGCAACCCATCATCGCCCTGGACCTGGACGCGATCGTGGGCTTCGAGACTCTGGCCCGCTACGAAGACGAGGAACTGGGCAACATTCCGCCGGACCAATTGGTGGAGGAAGCGAACCGGCTGGGCTTGCTCAACGAGCTGACCATTCAGGTCATCGACGGTGCGGCCGCCGCGATGGAGCGGGTGTGCCAGATCAGCGACCTGCGCTCCATCTCCGTCAACGTGGAGCTGGGCCAGCTCACCCCCGGTTCCACCGTGGTGGATCGTCTGCGCCGGATGCGCGCCGAAGGGCCGGAGCTGAACATCATCATCGAGCTAACCGAGAACTCACTGGACACCTTGACCGAGGAGTGCCGGTTCATGCTGGCCCAGCTTCGCAGCGAGGGCTTTAAGATCGCCGTGGACGACTTCGGCTCCGGCTACTCGTCCATGAACTCGCTGACCGAGTTCGCCTTCGACATCGTCAAGGTGGACCGCTCGCTGGTCAGCGGCCAGGACGGCAGTGCCCGGAACATCGTGGTCAGCCACCTGATCGCCATGTTCACCGCGCTGAAGGCGGACGTGGTGATCGAGGGCATCGAGACCGAAGAGGCCGTGGAATGGCTGGCCGGCTGCCCGGACCTGAACGTACAGGGCTTCTACTTCGGCCGGCCCATGTGGCCGGACGAGCTCATCGCCCGGCTGGAAACCTCTGGCAAGGCAGCGCGTCCGGCGTCGGTATTGGATGCCAGCCCCGCCATGGCGGAATAACGACGGCGGAGCTCACCTCCCGCGTCGGGCTGGCACTTCTGCGGCCCACGCCCTCCGTGCGCTTAGCTCACAGCTTGCTTGACCAACTCGGCAACCCTCGCTGCCCCGGCCTCACTCATTTGCGTCAACGCGAAGGACGTCGGCCACAGGCCATCGTTCTCGTCAAGATTGGCCTCCTCATTGAAACCGAAGGTCGAATAGCGGACTTTGTCCGCCTGCCCGCTCCGGAAGAAGCACACCACTTTCCCGGACCTGGCGTAGGCGGGCTGGCCGTACCACAGCTTGGGCAGCAGCTCTGGAGCTGCAGCGGTCACGATGTTGTGGAGGCGCTCCGCGATAGCGCGGTCCGGCAGCGGCATCTCCGCGATCTTCGCCAGCACGGCCGCCTCATCAGCTGCGGCTTTTTTCGATCCATTGCCGCGGCGTGAGGCTGCTTTCAGCTCTGCGGCGCGCTCCTTCATGGCGGCGCGTTCCTCTGGCGAGAAGCCCTCTGCAGAGGACGCGCTGTCGTTCTTCTTTTCGCTGGCTGTCGGATTAGGGCTCATCGTGTTGCTTCCTCTTCCAATTGTTAGGGCGCGGACGCCATGTTGCGAACCGGCTCAACTCAGCTGCTCCAAGGCCTGGAGTTGCAGCACGATCCACGGGCTGAATGCCCAGGGCGCGGCAGTTGCGGCGGTTTGCAGGTCGGACGGGCGAACCCAGCGGTACTCGGCCACTTCGTCTTCCCGCGGATCGGGTTCTCCCACCGCCAGCGCGGTGTAGACCGGGCAGAACTCGTTCTCCACGATTCCGGAAGCGTCTACGGCCCGGTAGCGGAAGTCCGGCAGCACCAGCTTCAGGTCTTCGAGTTCCAGCCCCAGCTCGTAGCGCACGCGGCGGCGCACGGCGTCGGCTATCTCCTCCCCCGGAGCCGGGTGGCCGCAGGCGGAGTTGGTCCACACGCCCGGCCAGGTCAGTTTGTTCAAGGCGCGCCGGGTGACCAGCACTCGGCCTTCGGCGTCGGAAATGTGGCAGGAGAACGCCAGGTGCAGTGGCGTCTCCCCCGTATGGACCTCGGCCTTGTCGGCCACGCCGGACGGCTTCAGGTGCTCGTCCAGCAGTACCACCTGTTCGGTCTGATTAGCCATCATGCGGGCCCGCCGGATCCGGGCCGCTGCCTTGAGCGCGCACAGCGGTCAGTCATCGTCATACCAGCCATCTTACGGAGCAGATTCAACATACTCGAAAGAGCAATGACAACAGCCGCTCAGTGCCTGGCTGCGCGTAGCGCCCGCAAGACAAAGCAGTCGTTGACCGATATCATCGTCACATGACGATGCAACGGGAACGCACTGTCGGCCGGACTGGTGACTTGGCGCCGGCGGCTGCTCTGTTCCACAGCCTTTCGGACCCCACCCGGCTGACCATCCTGCAGCACCTGACCACTGGGGAGCACAGGGTCCGCGACCTGACCGAGCATCTGGGCCTGGCCCAGTCCACGGTCAGCGCGCATCTTGCGTGCCTGAACGACTGCGGCCTGGTCGCCTCGCGCCCGGTGGGTCGGGCTTCGCTTTACTCGCTGACCACCGAGCCCGAACTGTTGGCAGCACTATCTGCCGCGGAGCGTTTGCTTGAAGCGACGGGCTACGCCGTCGAACTGTGTCCCACGGTCAGCGGAAGCCGGGCCACCACGGAGGCACCCGCATGAGCGGTCATCATCACCATGCCGGACCGACCCACCGGGGCCGGCTGGCCATAGCCTTTGCCATCACCGCTGCCATCCTGATTGCCGAAGTGATCGGTGCCTTCGTCACCGGAAGCCTTGCGCTGCTGGTGGACGCCGGACACATGCTGACCGACGCCGGCGGCCTCCTGATTGCCTTGATGGCGGCGTCGCTGATGATGCGGCCGCACACGCCGCGCCGGACCTGGGGCTACCTGCGGATGGAAGTGCTGGCAGCTGGTGCGCAGGCCGCGATCCTGCTGGCGGTGGGAATCTACGCGCTGGTCGAGGGAGTCCAGCGGCTGTTCGCTCCGCCCGAAGTCAACGCGGAAGGCCTGCTGATTTTCGGCATAATCGGCTTGCTGGGAAACATTGCGTCCATGCTGGTACTGAGCGCCGGCCGGAATGCCAACCTCAACCTGCGGGCGGCGTTCCTCGAAGTGGTCAATGATGCCCTCGGCTCGGTGGCCGTGATCGCCAGCGCCGTCGTCATCGCCGCCACCGGGTGGACCCAGGCGGATGCCTTGGCCGCCATGCTGATTGCGCTGCTGATTGTGCCCCGGACCATCAAGATCCTGCGGGAAGCCGGCAGCATCCTGCTGGAAACCGCGCCGAAGGGACTCGATCTGGAGGACGTCCGCCAGCACATCCTGGAAGTGCCGCATGTGCTGGCCGTGCATGACCTGCACGCGTCACGGATCTCATCGAACATTCCGGTGCTCAGCGCGCATGTGGTGATCGAGGATTCCTGTTTCGTGGACGGCCACGCCCCCCAGGTGCTGGACCAGCTCCAGCAGTGCGTCGCCGAGCACTTTGTGGTCAGCGTGGAACACTCCACGTTCCAACTGGAGCCTGCCGGGCATCTGGAGCACGAGCACCCCGCCCACGACTGAAAGCCCGCGGCTGAAAGCCACCGCCCGCAACTACCGGTTACGGGATGGGCACTGTGCCGATCGGGCCGAAGCGCTTCATCACCATGGTCGAAGTGAGCCGCTGGACGCCGGGCAGGCCGCCGAGCGCGGTGTCATACAGCACTTGGTAGGCGGCCAGATCGCGGGTCAGGACCCTCAACATGTAGTCGATCTCTCCGAACAGCCGTTGGGCATCGACGATGTTCGGCACCGCGGTGACGGCCGCCTCGAAGGCGGCGATGGTCTCCAGATCGGTCCGCCCCAAAGTCACGAAGAGAATCGCCTCAAAGTGGAGCCCAACGGCTTCCGGAGAAACGACGGCGCGGTAGCGTTCGATCGCTCCCGACTGTTCGAGATCCTTCAGCCTTCGATGGCACGAGGAGAGGCTAAGCCCCACCCGGCTGGCGAGGTCGGTGGCACTCATCCGCCCGTCCTCTTGGAGTAGTGAAAGAATCTCCCGGCTTAATGCATCCACGCCGGTAATTGTTCCACAGCATCCGGCATTTCGGCAGGAGAAGCGCAGAACATTTCACCTATTTCGGCGTAGCATTTACGGCTGTCGGGAAAGGTCGCAAGGAAAGAAGTAGCTCCATGGATATGACGCTGGTCCTCCAATTTTGGGTGGTGGCGCTGCTGCTAGCGCTCACACCGGGGGCGGACTGGGCGTACGCCATCGGCGCTGGCCTGCGGGCACCCTCGGTGGCCCCGTCGGTTCTGGGAATGGCGTTCGGTTATGCGGTGGTGGTCTGCATCATCGCCGTTGGAGCGGGCGCCTTGGTCACGCAGTACCCGATGTCGCTCACTGTGCTGACCATCGCCGGCTCGGCCTACTTGATCTATTTGGGCGTGAACACTCTCGTCAGCAAGGCCGGCCAGGTTACCGCCAGCGACGCTCCCCTCGGGCATGCCCCGGCCGCCCAGTTTTTCCGCGGCGCCGGCGTCAGCGGGATCAACCCCAAGGGACTACTTCTGCTGCTTGCGCTGCTGCCGCAGTTCACCTCGCCCGCCGGCTGGCCGTCTGCGGCGCAGATGCTCTTCCTGGGCGGACTGCACGTGGTCAACTGCCTCTATATCTACTTCGCCGTCGCGCTGCTGGCCCGGCGCATCCTGCGTTCCCAGCCCCGCGCCAGCGCCGTCGTCGCCCGGGCCTCCGGCGTCATCATGGTGCTGATCGGGCTGGGCATCTTGGTGGAAAAGGCAGCCGAACTGCTCTGAGGGCCGCTCAGCCAAGGGGCGGCCTGGAGGCGGCTCCTCGCGCGGCAACGGACGACGGCGGTGCTACCCGCCTTCCGCAATCAAGCACCGAAGTTGCCGGGCACTTTGTGGTCAGCGTTGAGAATCCCAATTTCCAACTGGAGCCCAACTAGCCTGGGTACGCGCAGTGCGCCTACGGCCAGCAGCCAATGGCCGGACCGCTGGGGCCCGCGTCTACTGAAGTGGTGTCCGAATGAGTTTCTTATTCACGAATTCGTCCATGCCGAAGCGGGCGAGCTCTCGGCCGACGCCGGAGCGCTTTACCCCGCCGAAAGGCAAGTCGGCCTGTGAATCGGGTGTCGAGTTGATGAACACCATGCCGGTGTCCAGCCGGTCGGCGACTGCTTTTGCCTTCTCCACGTCCGTGCTGAAGACGGCGCCTCCGAGCCCGTAGGGCGAGCTGTTGGCCAGTTCGATGGCTTCTTCGGCGTCGGCGACCTTGTAGATGACGGCCACGGGGCCGAAGAGCTCCTCCAAATAGGCACGCATGCCGGGCTGCACGTCGGTCAGGACTGTGGGCTCCACGAACGCACCCGGCCCATCCACACGCTTGCCCCCGAGGTGCAATGTAGCTCCCTTGGAGACCGCGTCCTTGACTTGCTCAATGAGTTCGTCGGCAGCAGCTTGGGAGGACATGGGTCCGAAACGGGTCTCGGGCTGCAGTGGGTCCCCGGGCTTGATCCGAGCCATGCGGGCGGTAAATTTCTCCACAAATTCGTCGTAAAGGTCCTCTACTATGAAGAACCGCTTGGATGCTGTGCAGGCCTGCCCGGCATTGCTCATCCGGCCGGCGACGGCCGCTTTGACCGTCACGTCCAGATCATCGCCGTCGAGGACGATGAAGGGGTCGCTTCCGCCCAGCTCAAGGACGTATTTCTTCAGGTTTCGGCCGGAGACTTCGGCTACGGCGGCACCGGCGCGTTCGCTGCCGGTGAGGGAGACGCCCTGCACGCGGGGATCTGCGATGATCTCGGCGATCTGCTCATTGGTGGCAAAGATGTTCACGTAGCCGCCGTCCAGCAGTCCCGCGTCCTGGAAGATCTGTTCCATCGCCAGTGCAGACTGGGGGCATTGCCGGGCATGCTTGAGCAGGATGGTGTTGCCGAGCATCAGGTTCGGGGCGGCAAAGCGGGCCACTTGGTAGTACGGGTAGTTCCACGGCATGATGCCAAGCAGCGCGCCGATCGGTGCGGAGCGAACGATAGCCTCGCCACCGCCCTTGACCGATAGCAGTTCGTCGGCCATGAAGCCGGGACCTTCGGTGGCGTAGTACTCGTAGATGTCTGCAACGAGGCCGACTTCGCCGAGTGCTTGGCTGACCGGCTTACCCATCTCCTGGCTGATAATCCGTGCGAGCTCGTCCTTGCGCTCCCGGTACAGTTCCGCAACGCGGTTCAGGACGCCGACCCGTTCCTGCACGGCCGTATGACGCCATGATTCAAAGGCCGTGTGGGCCCTTTTTACTGCCTCGGCAATATCCTCATCACTGGCAGCCGGCATTTCGAATAACGTCTCGTCCGTAGCGGGATTAATGGTCTTGTAGTAGCTCATAGGTTTGAGGATACCTAGCAAGCCGTTCAGTTTTCCAGCGATCCTGGCGGCGCTATCAAATGTTCACAAATGCTGGCTTGGACTGATGGTTTTCCAGAGTCGTGCGAGTAGAATATCCGTGGTCGAGATCGGACCGAAGACCTGGCATCTTGAGCGGATCCTTAGGAGAGCAACTCGTGGCTTCACCGCTGGCGCTGCAGTCCCAAATTTATCGATCGCTGCCTGAGATGGAACGCTCGGAAGCCATCGTCCGCCGGATTTCTACGGCGATCTCTTTGGGGATGCTCAGGGTCGGAGAACGGCTCCCCGTGGAGGCCGAGCTGTCCGAGATGTTTGGGGTCGCCGGCGCGACCCTTCGGGATGCCCTGGCCTCCCTGCGGGACCAAGGTGTGGTCGAGACCCGCCGGGGGCGCAACGGCGGCACGTTCGTGGTCAAGTTCCCGCCGACGCAGGAAGAGAACCTGCGCCAGTACTTACGCGAGACGTCGATTGCCGACCTTCGCGATCTGGGCGACGAACAGACAGCCGTGGCCGCTGCCGCCGCCCGTCTGGCCTGCGACCGCGCTGACCCCAAGGACCTGGACCGGCTGGAACGACTGGCCCGCGGGCTTGAACAAGCCACGACGCCGGAGACCCAAGCGCGTGCCGACAGCCGCTTCCACATTGAACTGGCGGTGGTCGCCCAATCGCCCCGGCTGACCAGCCAGGAAATCAGGCTGCAAGCCGAAGTCGGGCAACTCCTGTGGACTCCGATGGCAGGTGTATTCGACGAGCAGGTCGCGGCGCGTGAGCACCTGGGCATCGTGGCCGCTGTACGGGAGGACGACCCCGACCGGGCGCAGCGCTTGGTCCTGGAACATATCCGTCGCAACACTTATCACTTGATCGATACCAAGCTAACCCTCACGCATGCCGGCGAAGAACAGGAGATTTCATGACCGCGCCAGCAACTTCACCGGCCGCCGACAGCGCCGCCGCCATCGAGGCATGGCTCAACGGGCTGTACCAGGACCTCCACGCGTCATCGAAGGAGGTGGGAAAACAGCTGGAAGAAAGAATTTCCGAAGGCAGCAAAATATCCCCTACAGACATTGTGGGAATTGGCGAAATGGCCGAATTATTCTTGAACTCCCACGACACTGCCGTTGGTGCCGGCGAAATATTCTCGCTCTCCGCCATAAAGGATGCCGAAGGAGTCCTGGAATGGTGGATCCGGAATGATTTCGGCGATATCGAAAAGTTCGGTTTTGATTTAGCCCCGGAAGGTGACCGGTTCTACGATTATGAGAAGCTTCCCTGGTTCTCCATAGCAGCGAAAACGGGACAGCAATCGATCGCCGGCCCGTATGTGGATTACCTGGGCTTCGACGAATACATCGTCACCTGTGCCGTTCCCACCTATGTCCATGGCACGTTCATCGGCGTCACGGGCTGCGATATCCGGATAAAGGACCTAGAGAACAAGTTGATCCCGATCGTCCGACGGATCCCGGGCGATGCCGCCATCCTGAACGACCAGAACCGCGTGATCCTGGGGAATTCGGGCCGCTTCATCGTGGGTGAACGGATCAAGTCCGAGCCCGAAGGGTTCTCCTTCCTGCCGCTGGACGTGCCGAACCTGAACCTGCGGTTGATCTGCCCGACCGAGTAGACGCGGGCAGACCCTCAGGCGTGCACGGAATCTGCCAGTTGGACCGTGTCGAAGGCGCCTCCTGTCCGGCTCTGTTGCTTTCGGCTGAAGCGGACGAACTCGGCAAACAATGCCATCCTGTCAGCCTCGTTCCCGTCCGAATCCTCCGGATGCCACTGGACGCCGACCACCCAGGTCTTGCCCGGATGTTCGGTCCCCTCGACAACACCATCATCGGCCACCGCCGTCACCGTTAAATGGGCGCCCACCGTCCCCACTGCCTGATGATGGCCGGACCGCACGGCAATCCGTTCGCAGCCCATGATCGCAGCCACCTTCGAGCCGGGCAGCAGCCGAATGGACTCATCGAGGAACATCGGCTTTCCCGGTCCCCCGCGATGCAGGTCCCAGGGGTCCAGATCCGGAATCAGGCTGCCGCCGCAGGCCACATTCAGCAACTGCGAGCCGCGGCAAATGGCCAACAGCGGTTGGTCCCGGTCCAGCACCCCTTGGATCAGCCCCAGGCAGTACTCGTCTGCCCGGCGGTCCACGCCGTAGGAGTTCGGCACAGGATCGTGATGGCCGTACAGCGCGCCGTCCACGTCGCCGCCGCCCAGGAAGAGCACGCCGTCGTAGCCGGCCAGTTCCGCTGCCGGCAGCAGTTCAGTGGCCGCGCTGTCTACCAGGGCGGCGCGGGCTCCGCACGCCAACAGCGTCTCAAGTGCCGTGCGGGTAAACCGCTCCATGAGTTCAAGCGTCTGGTCAGTCATCCCCGGAAACGTCAGGGAAACAACGACGGCGATGCGCGCGGCCTCCGTCGGCAGTTCGGCAAAACCGGCCGGCAGCACCCGCGCGGGCTCTACCCGCATAAGGGCGGGACGCGAGGGCCCCGCCGTGGCGGCGGAGCCGACACTGCGGGAGCGTCCCGACCGGCCGCTCACCGCGCAACCGCCCCGGCCATACCGCTACCGGTGACGGCGCGGCGCCTTACAGCCGCCTCGACCACCCACCGGAACAAGGCGTGGTCGCTGGGATTGGTCTCCGCGGTGTCCTCCGGATGCCACTGGACAGCCAGCAGCGGCGCCCCCGGCACTTCCACCGCTTCCATTACGCCGTCCGCGGCCGTAGCGGTGACGGTCAGGCCCTCGCCCAGGGCGCCGATCGCCTGATGGTGGTAGGAGGAGACGTCCGCCGTCTCGCCGCCGATGACCTCGGCCAGCAGCGAGCCCGCGGTGACCGCGACCGGATGGATTGTCCCCTTGTGCTGCACGTCCCCGGGTCCGAGGTGCTGGATCAGGGTACCGCCGCGGCCGACGTTCAATAGCTGGAGCCCGCGACAGATGGCCAGCAGCGGTACGTCCGCGGCTATGCAGCCTTCTATGATCGCAGTCTCGTAGGCGTCCTGGCCGTCATAATCGGTGGGCCAATAGTGCTCGTCGGGCTCGGCTCCGTACAACGACGGCGCCACGTCGGCCCCGCCCGGCAGCACGACGCCGTCCAGCCGGGCGAGCTGTTCCGCTGCGCTCTCGCCGGTGCCCGGAAACATGATCACCGGCTCGCCACCTGCCCGGACAATGGAGCGCAGCACGGCGGCGGCCACGGCGACGCCGTCGTAGCGCAGCCCCTGGACCGAGCTGGACCACATGCCAGGCACTCCGATCAGAGGCCGTGTCATGCCGGGATTTCCGTGGTCAACGGGAACGGCAGCTGCGGCATCCACTCGGCCCAGACGGACTCCAGCCGGCCGTCCGCGATGACGGAGCCCAGTGCGAGGTTGAGCTCGGCCAGCAACTGCGGGTTGTCCTTCGCCACGCCGATGCCCCAGCGGTTGCCCGTCCGGGCTGTGAAAGCCACATCGTAGGCCGGATCCTCACCCAACGGGACGCACACGACGTCGTCGTCCACCATCGCATCAACCTCACCGTTGCGCAGCGCCGCGAGCATGTCAGCGAAGACGTCGTCGCTGGCGCCGAAGGCCACCGGAACGATCCCGGGGAAGGTAGAGGCCAATCGCATATTGGCACTGCCTTCGATGGCCGCGACCCGGTAGCCGGACAGGTCGTTCGGCGAGCGCGCCGGGTCTCCCTTCCGGACCAGGACGGTCTCGTCGAACACCGCGTACGGCTCGGTGAAGTCCACCACCGCCTGGCGCTCGGGGATGATGCCCTGCCCGCACCAGACGGCGTCGACCCGGTGGTCCCGCACAGACGGGAGCATGTCGTCCCAGGGCATGCAGGCCCACTCGACGCGCAGGCCCATCTCGGAGGCGACCAGTTCCGCGGCGGCCGGTTCGTATCCGCGGCGCGTGCCGCCTGCGTCGGCAAGGCTGAACAGCGGCGGTGCTTCGGAGTCGATGCAGGCCAGCCGCAGAATTCCCGGGGTCAAAGTAGTCACGGCGCTCACGGGATGGTCTCCCAGTACATCTCGCGGTCCCATTCGGTAATGGCGCCGCAGTAGCGGGCCCATTCCTCTTGCTTGAGTTGGGTGTAGATGGCCACAAGGTCCTCGGGCAGCGCCGACGTCAGGTAGGTGTCGGACACGAAGGCGTCGATGGCGTCACCGAGGGTGAGCGGCAGTTGGCCGCCGACCGGGCCGTCACCACCGCCGTCGGGCCTTCCGGGATCCAGCTGCCGGTCCAGTCCGTCCTGCATGGCGGCGATCAGCAGCGTGTGGGACAAGTAGGGGTTCACCGCGGCATCCGGCACACGGTACTCCATCCGGCCGTTCGACGAGATGCGGATCAGGCAGCCGCGGCTGTCCAGCCCCCAGTTGGCCAGGCTCGGCGCGAACTGGCCGGCATCCCAGAACCGCTTGTAGGAGTTGACTGTGGAGGCCATCACGGCCATCGAACCCGGCGCATGGGCGAGTATGCCGCCAATGGCGTGCTTCGCCGTCTCCGAGACGTGCAGTTCCACCCGTCCGGCGTCCTCGGTGACGTTGGTATCGCCGTCCCACAGGCTCAGGTTGTGGTGGCAGCCGTTGCCCATCTGACCGTTATACGGCTTCGGCATGAAGCTTGCGGTGACACCGAATTCGCGGGCCACTTGCTTGCAGATCTGCCGGTAGGTCACCAGCCGGTCGGCGGTGTTTTCCACCCGGTCGTACATCCAGTTCAGCTCGAGCTGGCCATCGTCCTCGTAGTCGCCCTCAATCATGTCCAGGCCCATGGCCTTGGCATAGGTAATCAGCTGCTTGTAAATGGGGCGCATCCGCTCCAGGTTCTCCACCTGGTAGGCGGGGCTGGTGCCGGGCTTTTTGACGACCTCCAGACCGGGGCCCTCCCACGTCATCTCCGGCTCGGTGCCGGAGCGGACTTCGAAGCCGGTGCGGGCGGTGAACGCCTCGTGCGAGCGGATCAGCAGGGACCGGGTGTCAATTGACATCAGGCGTCCGCCGACCTCCGGCAGATGCGGGGGCTCGTAGGCGGTGCAGAAAATCCGGGCGACCTTGGTGTCCCACGGCAGCACCACAAAGGTTTCCGGCTCCGGCAATGCCCAGAACTCGCGGGCCTCGATACCGCCGCCGATCAGGTTGCCGTGGCGGTCGTTCTGCAGGTCGGACAGCGCGGTGCGGTGGAAGCAGATTCCCTTTTCCAGGTTGCGGCGGAAGTGGTTGGCGGGAACCATCTTCGCCACCATGCGCGAGCCGATGGTCGGCAGGGCGTAGTAGACGTATTCAACGCCGGCTTCTTCGATCTTGCGGCCGAGTTCGCGCACGGTTTCGGGGCGCAGGTTGCGCTCTTGGTGACGGGCGAAGGCGTCGCGGTCGCTCAATGCCGCCTGCATCTCGGTAGCGGCCGTGTCTGGCCGTACTGGGGTTAGTGTCATCTCAGTCTTCCTTCGGGTCGGTGGCCAGGCCGTCCGGTTAGACGGCGGCCAACTGGGAGCTGGCAGGCAGGCCGGCTTCGGTCACGAGCTTGCGGTAATGCAACTGGCGGTCGGCGGGCAGTGCGGAAGTCACGGCACCGATGAGCCGGCCGCCGAGGTAGTACGCCAGGGCGGCGCCGTCGGCGGGCCGGGACGGGTCCCCTTCCAGGACCTCGATCCGGTCGGCGACGGCCGGGCTGCCCACACCCTGGACGCGGATGCCGAAAATGTCCGTCCAGAACGCGGGCAGCGGCGCGACCGGTTCCGGTGTTTCGGTTCCGTTCAGGCCGGCGACCAGGGCCGGTGCGGCGATCTTGGCGGTGTCGGCAGGGGTGGCCCAGTGCTCAACCCGGCGCGGGCCGGTGCCGGTGCGGCGGTCCGGGTAGCGGGCCACGTCGCCGACTGCCACCACATGCTCGGCCTCGAGCACCCGCAGGTGCCCGTCGCAGAGCACGCCGTCGGATAGGTCCAGGCCGTTGCCGGCCAGCCACTCGACGTTTGGCGTCGAACCGACTGCCTCAATCACGGCATCGGCCTGCACCTCGCGTCCGCCGGCCAGGCGGACGCCTGTGCAGCGTTGCGTCCCGCCGGCGCCGTCGTCGTTCCAGGTGAACGCTGCAACACGTTCACCTGAGATGCACTCGACGCCGCGTTGGGTCAGGAAGCTGCGCATGCCCTCGCTGAGTTCGCGGCCGAGCGTGCGCTGCATCGGTCCGGTGCTGCCCTCGATCAATGTCACCCGGCATCCCAGCAGCGTGGCGGTGGCAGCTGCCTCGCAGCCGATGAATCCTGCACCGACCACCACAATCCGGGCAGCCGGCTGCAATTCCCGGTGCAGTCCCAGCGAGTCCTCCAGGGTGCGGATGACGTGCCGTCCGTGCAGCGGCCCGGGAACCCGGACGCGGGCGGGCCGGAGCCCGGTGGCGACCACCAGTCCGTCGTAGCCCAGTTGCTCGCCGGTAGCGAGGGTAAGGGTCCGTCCCTTGAGGTCCGCGCCGGTCACCGGTGCGCCGAGCTTCCAGTCGATGCCGGTCGCGGTGCGCCGCTGCCGCAGCGTCACCGCCGCCAGAGCTTCCTCGATCGAGCCGGGCGACTTCAGCACTTCCTTTGAGAGCGGCGGCCGTTTGTAGGGAGGATGGATTTCCCCGCCGATGACGAGGATCTCCTCCTCCCAGCCGGCCGATCGCAGTTGTTCGGCGGCGCGCAAACCTCCCATCGAGGCTCCGGCGATGGCGATTCTGCGGGCCATGATCAGTCCTTGAGGAAGATCGCTTGGACAGGGCAGACGTCGATGGCTTCTTCGACCTCACCCAGGAGCGAGTCGTCGAACGTCGGCTCGTATTCGAGAACGCCATCCGGGTTCATCCGGAAAACTTCAGGGGCGGCGATGGCGCACTGTCCGTGGTTGTCACATAGGCTGCGGTCGACATCAACGGTCTTCATGGGAATCCTGCTTTCTGTTGGTGCTGTAGTGCAGTGGAGTGCTGTCCGCCGGTCAGCTGCGTCGGGTGAAGCCGATCGGCAGGCGGGTGGGGCCGGTATTGCCGGAATCCGGCAGCCACTCGTCTCCCCCGGTCAGGTGCGGGTCGGCAATGCGGCTGGCCAGCAGCGGCAGGGCCTCGCTCATGTCCGCCCGCGCGACGAAGTGGCCCAGGCAGTGGTGCACGCCGCCGCCGAAGCCGTAGTGCGGCGCGTGTTCGCCGAGCAAATCCATCTCGGGGTTGGGGAAGGCCAGCGGGTCGGTGCCCGAGGACTGGGTGAAGAGGTGGACCGTGGTGCCCTTTTCGATGAAGAGGTCTTGGTAGGTGAAGTCCTCCACGGCTTCCCGGGTGACCCAGGTGACCGTCGGGTTGGTCCGCATGACTTCTTCGACGGCCTTGGCGCCCAACTCCGGACGCTCCGCTAGCAGGCCCCACTGCTCCGGGTTGCGGATAAAGGACTGCATCGCCAGGCCTAGCTGGTTGCGGGTGGTATCCATGCCGCCGAAGATCAGCAGTACCAGCGCGTTGCGCAGCTCTTCGTCACTGAGCCGGTCGCCGTCGCGGCTGGCCAGCACCAGGCGGCTGACGAAGTCCTCGCCGGGATTGGCCTGGCGGTCTTTGATCAGCTCGTCGGCGTACTCGTACAGCTCCGCGACGGCGGCCTCGACCTTGTCCAGATCCCGCTTGAACGTCACGCCGAGCGCGAGTCCCACGGTGGAGGCCAGCCGAGCGATCTTCGGCCACTCGCTCTCCGGAATGCCCAACAGGATGGTGAGCACCCGGGTGGCGTAGGGCTCGGCGAAGTCGCGAATGAACTCACACTCGCCCTTGTCGATAAACGCGTCAATCAGCTCGTTGGCCAGGGCCTGGAACCGCGGGACCAGGTCCTTGATCAGGCGCGGCGAAAACGCCGGGTTGAGCAGCCGACGGATACGGTGGTGGTCCTCGCCTTCCAGCACCAGCAAATTCTTGGTCCACCAGTCGTAGAACAAGCCGCCGTGCACCCCGTTGTGGGCGGGCCATTGGGCACTGCCCTGCTTGAGCTTGGGGCTCTTGAGCAGCTTGCTCACCTCGTCGTACCGCAGTACGGCGAAGCCGTAATTGGTCCTCGCGTACCAGCTGGCCGCGCGTGCGTTGCGCAGTTCTTCGGACTGCATGGCGAACGACGGATCCGAAATGTTCAGGTACGGAATGTCAACAGTGGGCGTACTCATGGTTGGAACCTTTTCCTCATCTTGCTATAGGTGAATTGCTGGGCTGGAAGGCCCGGACCGTGGTGCTAGGCGGAAAGCGACCCGGCAGGTACCGCATCTCCTGCGGGTGCGTCGCCCTTCAGGTAGGGCTTCTTCCAGACCATGTAGATCAGGCCGACAAGCACTACCCCGACGGCGGAGATCAGCACCAGGTAATTGACGAACCAGCCTGCCTCGGGCGTCCGCGGCCAAGCCATGTTGACCATGCCGATCACGCCCCAGGTCAGTGCCGCAATGTTGACCGGGATTCCCCAAGCGCCGAGTCGGAAGGCGCCGTTGGCCTTCCAGCCCTTGAGCTTGGCCCGCAGCGAGGCCAGGACCACCATCTGGAAGCCCATGTACATGCCCATTGCCGCGAACGAAATGATGGTGACCAGGGCGTCTTCGGAAACCTTGGAGCCAACCACGATGATGGCCGGGACCAGGCCGGCCAGCAGCAGGGCGTACGGCGGGACGTGGCGGGTTTCGCTGAACTTGCTCAGCAGCTTGCTGCCCGGCAGGATGCCGTCGCGGGCCATCGAGTAGGCCAGCCGCGAGGACGCTGCCTGCAGGCTCAACGCGCAGGAGACGAAGGAGATCAGCACGATCCCGAGGACCACCTTGAAGCCAACCGGTCCGAACGCCGATAGCAACACGTTGCCAATCGGGTCGGTGTCCGCACCGGAGATCACGGCGCCGAAATCCGGCACGGCCAGGATCAGGGACAGGCACACGAACATCGCGGCGAAGCCACCGATGTAGATGGTCATCCGCATGGCCTTGGGGATCCGCACTCCGGGATTCGGCACCTCCTCGGCTACGTCGCCGCAGGCTTCAAAACCGTAATACTGGTAAATGCCGATCAGGCCTGCAGCAGCGAAGGCGATGAAGTAGTTGCTGCCTTCGCCTGCCCCAAAGGTCTGGAACAGCACGCTCAGGTCATGTTCGCGGGCAGTGGTCAGCAGCCAAACGCCGACGGCGATGGCGCCGCCCAGTTCCGCCAGCAGACCCAGCATGGCAACCTTGCTCAGCACCTTGGTGCCGCCGAGGTTCAAGATGGTGGCGAGCGCGATGACCACGAGGGCAGAGATGATCACCGAGTCGACCGTGCTTTCCAGGCCCAGGAGCAGGCTGAGGAACGGCCCGGCACCGTAGGAAACACTCGCGATGGTAGCCAGCAGGGCACAGAGGTAGATCCACCCGTTCATCCAGCCCCACTTGCGACCCCAGAGGCGGCGCGACCATGGGTAGACGCCCCCGGCCACCGGGTAATTGGAAACGATCTCGCCGAACACGGTGGCGACCAGCAGTTGGCCCAGGCCGACGATGACCAGAGACCAGAACATGGGTGGCCCCGCGATGCCCAGCGAGGCAGCGAAGAGCGAGTAGATCCCCACGACCGGGGACAGGTAGGTGAAGCCCAGGGACACGTTCCCCCAGAACGTCATTTCGCGCTTGAATTGCTTCTCATACGAGTAGCCAAGGCTGGCAAGGTGCTCGGCGTCTTCATCGACGCCCTGACCTCCAGCGGGTCTCGTCATTTCGGCTGACATTGCGCTCCTTCAAAACGAATAGTCAGTGCGGTGGACGGTGCACAGGAGTTGGTTGCCCCCGCTTGTGATCGGGATCACAGTAACGGCGATCACGGAAAAACCCTACAAATGAATGTTTTATTTGGCAAGGGTTTCTTTCGCAGACGGTTTCCCCTCCGACACAGGGGCGGTTTGGAGGTGAAACTATTGACTTCTGCCGGAAGGACGAACCGGCCGCCCCGATCGGTCGCTCAGTTAGGCCTGTCGCCGCCACTGAAAAGCTGCATCGACAGAGCTTTTAGTAGTCAATCCACCGAAGACTTTCCTGCGGACAACGACGTGGCGAAGCCTCCGAAGAGGTCCATTGGATGAAATAGCCAAGGCTCTGGCCCGGATGTCCACCTTCAGGCCGATTGCCCTGCCGTAAACTCAACGGCACATCATGCTTGCCGGAAGGACCGATCGTGCCTGACTCATCCAGCGTCTCGGCGCCAGCTCCAGCAGACAGGCCCCTGGAGGGACTGCTGGTTGCAGACTTCTCCCGAGTGCTTGCCGGCCCGCTGGCCACCATGACCTTGGCCGATCTCGGCGCGCGGGTCATCAAAGTGGAGCGCCCAGGCGCCGGCGATGACACCCGCAGCTGGGGGCCGCCGTACTCCCCCACCGGGGCTACGTACTTCGAGAGCGTGAACCGCAACAAGGAATCCGTCTGCCTGGATCTGTTTCAGCCCGAAGACCGGCAGCTGGCCCGGAAACTGGCGGGGGCAGCCGACGTCGTCGTCGAAAATTTCAAGCCGGGCGGGATGGACAAGCTGGGGCTGGGCTATGAGCAGCTCGCGGCCGAGAACCCGGGACTGGTCTATGCCTCAATCTCCGGTTTCGGTTCAGCTGAGGGCGCGTCGCTGCCCGGCTATGACTTCATTGTCCAGGCGGTCGGCGGTTTGATGAGCATCACCGGCGATGCGGACGGCTCACCCTATAAAGCAGGTGTCGCCCTGGTCGATGTGCTTACCGCGAAGGACGCGACGATCGGGATCCTCGCGGCGCTCAACGCCCGCGCCACGTCGGGGCTCGGCCGCCGGCTCGAGGTCAACCTGTTGTCCAGCCTGCAGGGTGCCCTGGCCAACCAGGCCCAGGCCTATTTGGGTGCAGGCAAGGTTCCGCAGCGGATGGGCAATGAGCACCCATCCATCGTTCCTTACCAATTGTTGGAATGCGCCGACGGGCCCTTGGCAGTGGCCTGCGGCAACGACGGGCAGTTCCGCCAACTGGCGGCCGTCTTGGGCGTCCCACGGCTCGCCGACGACGAGCGCTTCGCCACCAACAGCGCGCGGGTCCAACATCGCAGGGAACTCATTCCGCTGCTGGAGCGGGCCCTGTCGTTGGCCGCCGCCGCCGTGTGGCAGGACAAACTGACCGGCGTGGGCGTTCCTGCCGGCCCGGTGGCCAGCATCGACGAGGGCATCACCTACGCCGAGTCACTCGGGCTGGCGCCCACCATCGAGGTCCATGACGCCACCGGGCGGCCCGTCGGCCGGCAGGTCCGCCACCCGGTGTCCTGGAGCCCCGCGTTTGAACCGCGCACGGCCGCCCCACCCATGCTCGGCGAACATACCGAATCCGTGCTGGAGTGGCTGCGCGCCCTGGACTAACGTCAGAGGCCCCGACGGCGCAAGGCCAGCCACAGGTGCGCGGCAACATCCGGATCGTCGAGGGCAACTCCAAGCAGCCGTTCGGCCACCGCCATCCGGTGGCGCAGCGAGTTCCGGTGGACATTCAGCTGGCGGGAGGCATCTTCCCAGCGGCCCTGATGGCGCAAGTAGGCCGCCACTGTCTCCAGGAGCTCAGCCCGAGGATACGCCGCAAGCGTCGCGATCCAGGCATCGGCCCGCGCCTCATCATCAGCTGCCATGCCCACCAGCGCGCCCGCCGGAGCGGCGACCGCAGCTCGGCGCAGCGCCGCCATCGCGCCGGCGACGTCCTCCAGGGTGAGCGGTTCGGTCCAGGCAGCAGCCGTTTCCACGTCGGCTGTCCCGGAGCCCAACGCCCCAGCAGGGCCGGCGGGCACTGCCGGCCCCGCCCAAGCCAGTAGTCCCCCATCGTCAGGCTCATCTCCCTGCAGGCCAGCCGGCTCGGGTTGCGCCAGCCCGGCGTCCAGCACGAAGTAGGCCACCGCGTCTTCGTCATAGCGAAGTATGCATCTGGCCACCGCCGCCGCCGGCGGGCTGCCGCCGTCGGCCAACTGGAGCCGGGACACTGCACCGGCGAGTGTGGGGAGAGAGTCCGCCGTGGGGATACGCGCTGCCAGCACGCGGACACGTTCCGGCAGCGGGCCGAGGTTTCCGTCGCCGGCCACCAAGCGGGCGGCCTCCACTTGGCCCCGGGCAATCAGCTTGGCAACAACGGAACCCAGCACCGCCGTGGTGCCCAAGAGTTCATCGCGCTGCTGGGCCTTCAAAGCCAGCAGCACGCAAACCGTCGTGATGATCTGGCGGTCAGCTTTGGTCAGGGTACGGCCTGAGCCGATCGCGAGGAAGCCGTCGATCCGCCCTCCGACGAGGATCGGATACTCCACAACGGGTGTGCCGTGCAACCAGAACGTGGCCGCGGAATGCGTACCGGCAACGTTGAGCCGCGTGGTTTCCAGCTTGAGATGCGGCAGCAGCGAGAGCGCACTCGCCGGCCAGACCGTGGCCTCTGTCCCATTGCCGGCGGGCAGGTAGGCTACCCACCCGCCCAGGGCCTGGGCCAGCCCCTGTACGACGGACGGCAAAGCATCCGCGCGCATGGTCGCCCGGGCCAAGGCGGTCTGCGTTCCCAGGTTCGCTATCAGCCCGGCCTGATCACTTCGCGATGCCAGCTCCCAGAACATCCGCGAGACGTCCAAGAACGGGACCCCGTCGGGGACCACCAGCAACTCCACACCTTCGGCAGAACAAGCCCGGACCAGCTCCGGCGGCACGGTGTCCAGGCCTTCACCCAACCCGAGCCCCAAAGCGGCCACGCCCTTGGCAGCCAGCCGCCGCACGTAGTCGTCCACCGCATCGGCGGTTCCGCCCAGCGGTATGCCGGTGGTCAGCAGTAACTCCCCGCCCTCCAGATAGGCGCCGGGGTCCGCCAGCTCGGAGACATGCACACCGGAGAGCTGGATCCCCGGTACCGGCCCGGGAGCCGCCGGCCGGAGCGCATCTCCGAGTTCATTGCTGAGCTGGGCAAGGGAAACCATGGATTGATTATCCAATAAACCGGATGCTTTGGGCAGAACATCCGATGACCCGCGGCGGTCCCGCGCTTAGCGTTGCCGTATGACCGATGTCCTCACCGCGGCGGGCGCGCCCGCATCCACCCTCCCCCAGTCCCGCCACCTCGCCACCGCCATCCCCGGCCCCCGTTCCCAAGCCCTGCACCAAGAACGCCAGGCCCACGTGACCGGCGGCTTCGGCGTCGTCCTGCCGGTCTTCGTCGACCGCGCTGACGGCGGCATCCTGCAGGATGTGGATGGCAACCGGCTGATCGACTTCGCCTCCGGGATCGCGGTGACCAGCATCGGTGCCAGCCATCCCCGCGTCCGCGAGCGGGTGGCCGCCCAACTGGAGAAGTTCACCCACACATGCTTCATGGTGACCGAGTACGAGTCCTTCACCCAGGTTGCCCGGTGGCTGAACGAGCACACGCCCGGAGATTTTGAGAAGCGTACCGCCCTCTTCTCCACCGGAGCCGAAGCGGTGGAGAACGCGGTCAAGATCGCCCGTGCGGCCACCGGCCGCAGCAAAGTGCTGGTCTTCGACGAGGCCTACCACGGCCGCTCGCTGCTAACCATGGCGATGACAGCCAAGGAAAACCCTTACCGGCTCGGCTTTGGACCGTTCCCGGCTGAGGTTGTCCGGGCGGCCTCGGCCAACCCGCTGCGCCCCGGTGCCGGTCATCACGACGTCGGGGCTCACGCTTCCGCGGCGGATGTCACCGCCGCAGCCCTCGCCTCGACGGAGGCCACCCTTGCCGACCATGGCGCCGACAACTTCGCCGCCATGGTCATTGAACCAATTCAGGGCGAAGGCGGCTTCGTGGTGCCGGCACCGGGTTTCCTCGCCGGACTGCGTGAGATCGCGGACCGGTACGGCATCATCCTGGTGATCGACGAGATCCAGGCCGGAATGGGCCGCACCGGAACGCTGTTCGCCAGCGAACACGAAGGCGTCGCCGGGGACATCACGCTCACCGCCAAGGCCCTGGCCGGCGGTCTTCCGCTCAGCGCCGTGACCGGCCGCGCCGAACTGATGAACGCTGTCCACGCCGGTGGACTCGGCGGCACCTACGCGGGCAACCCACTGGCCTGTGAGGCGGCCCTAGCCGTCTTCGAGGCGTTCGAGGACGGAACCCTCCTGGCCAACGCCCGTGCCATCGAAGCCGCCGCACGCGAAGTGCTCGAGCCCCTGGTCACCGAGACCGAAGCTGTGGCCGAGTTCCGCGGACGCGGGGCCATGCTGGCTCTGGAATTCGCCGACCGCGGCACCCTGGCACCCCGCGCGGACCTTGCCAAGGAGGTCTCCGCCCGCTGCCATGCGCAGGGAGTGCTAACCCTGACCTGCGGTACATACGGCAACGTCATCCGGCTGCTGCCCCCGCTGGTGATCGGCCAGGACCTGCTCGCCGACGGCCTGCAGGTGCTGCGCCAGACCATCCTCGACGTCACGGCCGAGCACGGCGCCGCAGACGCTGCCCCGCGAGTCTGAGCACAGGCCATCGGGCCCCGGCATCGCATCTACACCACGTCCCCGCTCCACAGAAGGAAAGAACCATGTCCCTAGACCATGACCTCATTGCCCTCGACTCGCTCCTGACCGACGAGGAGCGGCTGCTGCAGAAGAACGTCCGCTCCTTTGTGGACTCGGCGATCAAGCCGAACATCGCTGACTGGTACGAGAAGGCGGTCTTCCCGCTGGAGATCGTGCCCGAGATGGCCAAGCTCGGCCTGCTCGGCATGCATTTGGAGGGCTACGGCTGCGCGGGGCGCTCGGCCGTGGAATACGGGCTCGCCGGCGCGGAGCTCGAAGCCGGCGACTCCGGCCTGCGCACCTTCGTCTCCGTGCAGGGCTCGCTGGCCATGAGCGCCATCCACAAACACGGCTCCGAGGAGCAGAAGCTTCAGTGGCTCCCGCAGATGGCTGCCGGCGAAGCGATCGGTTGTTTCGGCCTGACCGAACCCACCGCGGGCTCGGACCCGGGAAGCATGAAAACCTTTGCACGCCGCGACGGCTCCGGCCCCAACGCCGACTGGGTACTCAACGGCTCCAAGCGCTGGATCGGCCTCGCCTCGGTGGCCAAGGTAGCCATCATCTGGGCCCAAACCGATGACGGTGTGCGCGGCTTCGTGGTGCCCACCGAG